>NZ_JBSSGE010000001.1:5432500-8098454 GCF_054063335.1 Bradyrhizobium sp. USDA 4473 | reverse complement strand
AAAACTGCCGCGGCCGTTGGAGACGACGTAGCCGAGACCGCGCACGATCGACAGCATGCCGAGCGTGGTGACGAAAGGCGACAGCCCAAGCACCGCGATGCAGAAGCCGTTGACGAGGCCGACGATCAGCGCGACGCCGAGTCCGGCCAGCACCGAGACGAGCAGGATCAAGCCCGGCAAATTGGCGACCGCGGTCTTGCCGTCAGCGCCCAGATGCACGAACCAGTCAGCGCCGGGCAGACCCGGTGTCGAGATCTGCGTCATGACCATCGAGGTGATCATCGCGGAGAAGCACATCACCGAGCCGACCGAGAGATCGATGCCGCCGGTAATGATGACGAAGGTCATGCCGAGCGTGGCGATGGCGATGAAGGAGAAGTTCTTCGCAACGTTCTGGATGTTGCCTTCGGTGAGGAAATAGGGGCTGGCGAAGTTCATCACCACGAACAGCACGAGCAGCGCCAGCAGGACGTAGCCGGTCTGCGAGGCGAAGAAGCCGCTCTGCCACCATCTGGCCTTGCCGACATTGGTGAAGCTGATCGGAGAGTCCAGGGGCGTGGCCATCACGCAGCCTCCTTCGCTCCGGTGATGAGGGACGTGACCTCCTCGGGGCTGGTGTCGCCGATTGCTTTGTCGGCGCGCTTCTCGCCGCGGCGCATCACGACGACGCGGTCGCAGACCGCGAACACGTCGGGCATGCGGTGCGAGATCAACATGACCGCGACGCCCTGTTCCTTCAGACGATGGATCAGGCCCAGCACCTGCTCGACCTGGCGGACCGAGATCGCGGCCGTCGGCTCGTCCATCATCACGAGCTTGGCATTGGAGAGCCGCGTCCGGGCGATCGCGACCGCCTGACGCTGGCCGCCCGACATCTGCTTGACGAGGTCATGCGGACGGGTCTCCGAACGTAGCTCGCCGAACAGCTCCAGCGCACGCGCCGCCATCGCCTTGTGGTCGAGCAAGGCGAACGGACCAAGCTTGCGCTTGAGCTCACGGCCGAGGAAGACATTGGCCGCGGCCGTGAGGTTGTCGGCGAGGGCAAGGTCCTGGTAGACCACTTCGATACCGACCGCACGGGCATCGATCGGACGGGCGAAATGGACCGACTTGCCGTCAAAGCGGATCTCGCCGTGACTTGGCGGGAAGTTGCCGGCAATGATCTTGACGAGCGTCGACTTGCCGGCGCCGTTGTCGCCCATCAGGCCGACCACTTCGCCGGGAGAGATGCGCAGGTCGACGCCATGCAACGCGCGAATGGCGCCGAACTCCTTGCCGATGCCCTTCAACTCCAGGACCGCCAGCCCGGCGTCGTGAGGGGTTACCATGGCTGGCCTCGTTCGAACATATGCCGGCAGCTCAGAAGTGCACCAGCGTGCGCAGGCCGAGAATCCAGGCGTTGTCGGTCTTCACGCCGGCGGCGTTGTAGCCGCGTCCGCCCGGATTGATCACGTACTGGGCGTCGAACTTGAGGTTCATCCAGCCGGTCGCCTGCCAGCCGTACCAGGCTTCGATTGGAACTTCGTTGCCGCCGGCATTGGGTGTGAGCGCGGCCGTGTTCACGTGGGTCGTGCCCACCGCAAAGCCGACCTCGTCGTCCGGACGCCAGGAGAACGTGCCGGTGTGCCTGAAGCCGAGGGCGATCTGGTAATCCTGGTACGACGTCCGGTGATCGGCGACGGTCGTGTTGAGGAAGGTGTACCAGCCCTGTGCCTTGGGGCCGTCGACGGTCAAGCGCTGCAGGATCGATTCATAGACGCCATAGCGACCGCGTGAATCGCCGAGGTTCTGGTCCGAGACACCACCGATGCCCGGCGAGATCGCGATGATGCCCGGCAGGCCGCCGTCGATGGTCGAAGCGTTGTCATACCAGCCGCCGAAGCGCCAGGTCCCGTTCAGCGGACCGCTCGGCGCCCAGACCACCTCGACCGGCACCAGCACGCCGGAGGCGGGGCTCGATCCGGGAGCGCCGGGCAGGAAGTAGACGCTGGAGTCCGACGTCGTCAGATAATTCGGATTGGCGTCGTAGACGCCGACCGACAGCTGCCATTCCTTGGTGAAGTTGTAGTGAACGACACCGCCCCACTGGCTCACCGGCCAGTTGTAGATGTAGCCACCCTGGATGTTGCCGGGCTGACCGCCGCAGAATGTCAGGTTGATGAACTCGCACAGGCCGAAGAAGAAGTCGGAACCGACCGGGAGACGGCCGCCCTTGAGTTCGAGGCGATCATCGAACAGCTTCTGCGACCAGTAGAGTTCGGTGAGGCGCAGAATGTTGCCGCGGCCGAACACTTCGTTGGTCAGCTGCAAGGCCGGAATGCCTGCCTCGTCATTCAGATTGTGGCCGAAGCGGTCGACCAGCGTGAGGCCGACGGTGGCGCCCTGGATGCCGGCGAGCTTTGCCATGTCGAACTTGGCCTGGAAGAACAGCTGACCGGCCTGGGTCGCGGTGTTCCTGTTGCCGCCCGACAAGTTACCGACGGCTTCGTCACCCAGCGTCAGGGCCAGCGAGATTCCGCGCTCCTTCAGCTGCGTTCTGCCGAGATCGCCGAAAAGATACGGCCTCGTCCAGAAATCGTCGGTCTCCGTGTAAGGCACAGGCGGAGCCTTCGTTAGCAGATCGGCAGCACGCGCGCCGCCGAACAGAGATAACAGGGCGATCCCCACGCCGCACGCCCGCGCGGTGCTCACAGACCAAGATGACATTTTCTGCACTCCCAGCGTCCCCGGCTTTGTCTGTTTGTGTCGCGTTCCGGCCCAAAGCCCCTCAGCCGAAACGCGCCCCGTGTATCGATCCGTCAACTTGAGATAGAAACGGCGCGCACAGCAAAAGCGACCTTGCGCGTCGAGCTCCCCTCAAGCTCCTCTTCTCAAGTCGCCGCGACCATGCTGCTCCCCGGTCGCGCCGTACCGTCATGCCTGCTCGCCCGTGCCCGTCCGCACCGCGGCCGCGCTGAGCGTCGATGTGCTCTGCTTTCCCTGGCCGGATGGCGCCTTCGGCGCCGTGCGGGCGAGGCCAGCCAGCGCGGCCTTGCGCCGCCGCCGCGCCTGCAATTGCTGATCCGCCAGCACGCCGATCAGGATCACCGTTCCCATCACCGCGAAGTTCAGGGAGTTCGGGATGCCGAGGATGTTCACCAGGTTCTGCAGCACCTGCAGCAACGCCGTGCCCAGCACGATGCCGAGAATCGAGCCCTCGCCGCCGCGCAGGCTGCAGCCGCCGAGAACCGCCGCCGCGATCGCATAGAGCTCATAGAAATTGCCGAACGAACTCGGCGAGACCGAGTTGGTATAGAACACGAACATCACGGTCGACACACCGGCGAGCACGCCGCTGATGACATAGGCGGTCGCGATCACGAGGTTGGTGTTGATGCCGGAGAAGCGTGCCGCTTCCTCGTTCTTGCCCACGGCATAGAGCCAGCGCCCGTAGACCGAACGGTGCAGCAGCACGCCGAGGATCAGCGCAAGCACGATCAGGAAGATGAAGGTGTTCGGAATGCCAGCGACGTTGCCGGAGGCGATGTTGCTGAGCGTGCTGGCCTCGTCGCCGTAGCCGAAGCCGCGGGTCGAATCGCTGGTGTAGTAGCGCGCCGCGCCGCGATAGATCAAAAGCCCGCACAGCGTCACGATGAAGGGCTGCATCTTCAGCCGCGTGATCAGGAAGCCCTGAATGCCGCCGAGTGCCAGCCCGCCCATCAGCACCAGCAGCAGCGCGAACGGCCAGGGCACTTGATAGGTCGTCAGCAGATCGATGAAGACGACGCCGAGCAGCGCGAACATCGAGCCGAGCGAGAGATCGATGCCGCCGGTGATGATGACGAGCCCTTCGCCCAGTGCGAACACGCCGAACAGGCCGATCAGATTGGCCATGTTCAGCAGGTTCACGAACGACAGGAAGGCCGGATTGATCACACCGGTGATGGCCGAGATCACCGCCAGCAGCAAGAACAGGCCGAGTTCCTTCTTCATCATGACGCCGCGGCCTCCTGAATTTCGAGCGCTTGGCCGACCGCCAGCCTCAACACGTTGTATTCGCTGAACTGGTCGCGCTCGAGCACGCCGCTGACACTGCCTTCATGCATCACCGCCACCCGGTCGGAGACGCCGATGACCTCCTCCATGTCCGAGGAGATCATCACGATCGCGACGCCCTGGTCGGCGAGGCTGCGCATCAGCGCGTAGATCTCGCTCTTGGCGCCGACGTCGATGCCGCGGGTCGGCTCGTCGAAGAACATCACGCGCGGCTGCATCGAGAGCCACTTGCCCAGCACGACTTTCTGCTGGTTGCCGCCGGACAGCGTCACGGCTTCAATGTCGACGCTCGGCGCCTTGATCGACAGCCGCCGGGCCTGGTCCTTGGCGATCTTGCGCTCAGCCGTACCGTTGACCAGCCACATCCGCGCGTGATCCAGCAGGCTCGCGAGCGTGACGTTTTCCCGGATCGGCAATTCGAGCACCAGTCCGGATTTCTTGCGATCCTCCGGCACCAGGTAGATCCCTTGCCTGATCGCATCGCGCGGCGAGCCGACGCCGACCGGCATGTTGTCGACCCTGATTTCGCCAGCCAGCAGTGCGTCGACACCGAACACGGCGCGGGCCAGCGAGGTGCGGCCGGCGCCGACCAGGCCGGCGAGGCCGAGGATCTCGCCGCGACGTACCGACAGGTTGACCTGCCGGTCGGGAAAGGCCGATGTCACGACGCCTTCGATATCGCAGCCGCCCGGCTGCGGCGCGTGGGCCGGCGGCGTATACAGCGCCTTGAGGTCGCGGCCGATCATCAGCCGGATCATCGCTGCGTGGCTGAGCTCGTCTCGCGCCAGCTCGCCGACCGTGCGCCCGTCGCGCAGCACCACGACGCGATCGGCGCAGCTCATGATCTCGCCGAGCCGGTGGGAGATGTAGATCACCGAGATGCCGTGCGCCTTCAGGTCGGCGATCACCTCGAGCAGCCGCTCGGTTTCGGAAATCGTCAGGCTGGAGGTCGGCTCGTCCATGATGATCACGCGGGCGTCGATCGAGAGCGCCTTGGCGATCTCCACCATCTGACGCTCCGCGATCGACAGATTGTCGACCAGCGTGTTCGGCGTGAAATCGGCGCCCAGACGTTCCAGCAACGGCGTCACCCGGGCACGCATCTCGGCATTGTCCACCAGCTTCAGCGGGCCGCCGGCAAGCTTCTCGCGCCCGATGAAGACGTTGGCCGCGACGTCGAGGTTCTCGAACAGATTCAGCTCCTGGTGCACGAAGGCGATGCCGCATTGCGTGGCCTCGCTCACCGTCATCCGGGCGTGCTCGTTGCCCCCGATCCGGATCACGCCCGCGCTCGGTTCAATCACGCCGGCCAGCACGCGCATCAGCGTCGATTTGCCGGCGCCGTTCTCGCCGATCAGGCCAAGCACCTCGCCGCGGCAGACGCGCAAATTGACGTCGTCCAGCGCCCGCACGCCGGGGTAGGTCTTGCTGATTCCGCTGAGTTCGAGCAGCGTCTCCGCCATTCGGCATATCCTCCTGCATCCGCCCGGCTGCCTGCGGCGGCCGGGCGGTGATGCCGACTGAAGTTATTTCTTCAGCAGTTCCTTCATCTGTCCGGCGAACTCCGCGACATTGGTCTTGCTGATGACCTTGGTCGGAACGATCAGTTTGCTGTCCTTCGGAATCCAGGACTTGTCGCCGTTCAGCGTCTTGATGATGTTGGTGGCCGAGAGATAACCGAACTCGTAGGGCTGCTGCACGACCGTGGATTCGATCGTGCCGTCGGAAATGCCGCGCAGCGTGCGCTGGTCCTCGTCGAAGCCGACGATCTTCACCTTGCCGGCCTTGCCCGCGGCCTTCACCGCGTCATAGATCAGCGGCGTTTCGTAGCTCCACAGCCCGGACAGCAATGCGATGTCGGGATATTTGACGAGCACGTTCTCCATGTTCGCCTTGGCCTTGGCGAAGTCCACCTGGTCGGTGAAGACGTCGACCAGCTCGACCTTGGTGCCGGCGATCGCTTCCTTAATGCCCTGTACGCGCTCGCGGGCGTTGTCGGCATCCATCGTGCCGACGAACAGTGCGATCTTGCCGCCGTTCGGCAGCGCCTTCTTGATCTCCTCGCCGGCCTGCCGTCCCGCTGCGACATTGTCGGTGCCGATATAGGCCAGGCGGTTGCTCTGCGGCGCGTCGCTGTCGGTCGTGATCAGCACGGTCTTGGCTGCGACCTTGTTGAGCTCTTCGGTCGCATGCGGCGCATCGTCGACCGAGATCGAGATGCCGGCGACGCCACGCACCAGCAGATCGTCCAGTTCGCGGCGCTGGCCGGCCGCCGTCCCTTCATTGGTGACGATCAGCTCGATATTGTATTCCGGGTGCTCCTTCTGTGCCTTCTCGAGCCCGCGGCCCGCGATGGTCCAGAAGTCGGCGGCGACATTGGTCACCAGGGCGATGGTCTTTTTTTGCTGCGCCTGTGCTACCCCTGTTGCCATCGCGAGCGCGGCTGCGCCCGCGAGCAGCGGCACGATCAATCTTTTCATCGAGTCATTCATATGCACCTCCCTGACGACACCCCCGGTGAGGGGATTTCACGCTCGGCGCTTTTCACGCCTTATTTTATTCACGCAGCTAATAAATTATCGCGACAAAATGTCCAGTCAAGGGTGTTCATTCCGACGTCTTCAAGTAATAATAGTATGATGGTGATGTATTTTCGCCGCTATCCGCCATTTTTGACCAACTTCTGAGCCGCATACGTTGAATAATTTTATCGAGCGAATTAAAAAAGTCGGCATGAACGAGCAGTCTGAACCGCTGAGACGTGCTTCAAGTGTGGCTCGCGGGTCGAGCCGCGGTCGTCTCGTCGAGGTCCTGCGGCGTCAGGGGCCATTGCCGCGCGTCGAGCTCGCACGCAGCACCGGGCTGAGCTTCCCGGCGATTTCGGCAATCACCTCGAAACTGATGGCGGAAGACCTGCTCTGCGAAGCCGAGCCGGATGCGGCGGCGCTGTGGACCGACGATACCGACGAGGACGATGCGGACGGGCTGAACGGCCGCCGCCGCGGCCGGCCGGCGGTGCTGCTCACCCTCAATCCCGAGTTCGGCCGGATCATCGCGGTCTCGCTGCGCATGAACCTGATCGAGACATTGATCGCCGATTTCAGCGGCTCGGCCCTGGCGCAATCGCGGCTTGAACTGACGACGCGCGGCCTCGATGCCGGTGCGTTGTGCGATCTCGTGATCGCCCAGATCGAAGCCATGCTCGATGAGACGGCCACGCCGCGCGATCGGCTGCTCGGAATCGGGATCGCCTTGCAGGGGATCGTCGACGCCGACAGCGGCCGGCATTTGTGGAGCCCGGCACTGTCGATCACTGACGTCGATCTGGCGAAGCCCGTGCGCGAGGCATTCGGCGTCGACGTCGTGATGGCGAACGACGCGGTGGCCGTTGCGCTGGCGCTTGTGGCCGCCGAACCCGCATTGGCACAGGGCCTCACCGCCACGATCATGGTGGGCCATGGTGTCGGCATGGGTATCATTGTCGATGGCGAAGCGAGCTGGAGAGCCGGTGCGGGCAGTGAGATCGGCCATGTCAAGTTGGCGATGAACGGTCCGCAATGCCGCTGCGGGCAACGCGGCTGCATCGAGGCCCATCTTGCCGATTATGCGCTCTACCGCGACGCGCGCACCTTTCTCGACCTGCCGCCGGCGGTGTCGCAGCAGCCGTCCGAGGCTCAGATGGCGCTGTTGCGGGCGCGGGCACGCGCCGGCGACCCCCGTCTCGAGCAGCTATTCCGGCAGGCCGGCCTCGCGCTTGCCGAGGCGGTCGCCACGACGATTTCGGTGCTGCGCCCGGATCATCTCATCCTCGCAGGCCCCGGCCTGGAAGCGTTCGACATGATGCGCAGCGCCTACGAGGAGCGGCTCGACCGGGCGGTGTTGCCGTCGCTGCTCAAATCCACGACGGTCCATGTGCGTCCCAGCGAGTCGGCGACGATTGTCGACGGCATGGTGCGGCGGACGCTGCGGGTCGTGGATCGAAGCCACATGGAGACAACCGAGTGAAATCTCGGGAGCTGCGGCCCCAGGTTTGAGCCGCGGCAACAACGCAACCGACGCGCTTCAGGCGTCCAATCGAGAGTATGCCAATGCAGGGTGCCATCTATCCAAGCCTCAAGGACCGGACCGTCCTGGTGACCGGTGGCGGTTCCGGCATCGGCGAGGCGATCGTCCGGCAGTTCGTCAACCAGGGCGCACGGGTCGGCTTCATCGATATCGACGAGACGGCCTCGAAACGGTTGCTTGCCGACCTGCCGGCGCAATCCCGCGTCCATTTCGCGCACGCCGATCTGCGCGACATCGCGGCCCTGCGGCGCGCGATTGCCGGCATCCGCGAGGCGCTCGGGCCGATCACCATCCTGGTCAACAACGCAGCGCGCGACGACCGCCACGCGATCGAGGACGTCACGCCGGAATATTGGGACGAGCGGTTCGCCACCAATCTGAAGCATCAGTTCTTTGCCGCCCAGGCCGTTGCACCCGACATGAAACAGGCCGGCGGCGGTTCGATCATCAACATGGGGTCGGTGAGCTGGGTGATCGGCCAGGGCAACATGCCCTGCTACACGACTGCCAAGTCGGCGGTGCAGGGCCTTACCCGTGCATTGGCCCGCGATCTCGGGCCGAACAATGTGCGGGTCAATTCCATCCTGCCCGGATGGATCATGACGCAGCGGCAGCAGGACAATTGGTTGACGCCCGAAGGCGTCGCCGAACTGATGCAGCGGCAATGCCTCAAGCGCAAGCTGGTGCCGGATGACATCGCCCGCGTCGTGCTGTTCTTCGCCGCGGACGACAGCGGCGCCTGCACCAACCAGAACTACATCGTCGACGGCGGCTGGGTCTGACGACATCAGTGTGGGCGGATCAGATTATCCGTCCATTTGTCGGCAATGTGGGGAAAGGTCAGCTCCGGCTTTCGATCGAGCAGGAGCTCGAGCACCCGCGGCGGGGTCAATGGTAGCGCCTGGACGCGCTTGCCTGTGGCGTTCGCAACAGCGCAGGCGACGACCGCGCCGACATTGAGGATCGGCACCTCGCCGGCGCCCTTGGTGCCGAGCGGTCCGATCGACGGCGCCCCTTCGTAAAGACTGATCTCGACCGGCACGACGTCGAGCGCCAGCGGCACCCGATAGGTCTCGAAGCCGTTCTGGCAGACGCGGCCGTTGTCGCCGATCGTGACCTCCTCGTGCAGTGCATAACCCAGCCCCTGCACGACACCGCCCTGGATCTGGCCATGGATGGCGCGCGGATTTAGCGCACGGCCGACATCCTGCACCACGCGATAGCTGAGCACCTCGACATGTCCGGTTTCCGGATCGACCGCGACCTCGCAGTCGTGGACTGCGAATACGGGGATGTCGATCGCGTCGATGAAATGACCGGCGACGCAGCCCGGCATCGCCGGCACGCCCGCGCCGGTGAAGGCGCCGGTGCCTGAAACCGGACCACCTAGCGTCTGGGCCCGGGTCGCGACCTCGGCGACGGTGCGGCCGGAGCCCGGCGCGCCCGCGATCTCGATCCGCCCGTCGCGCATCACGAGATCATCGGGCGCGGCCTCGATCATGTCGGCGGCGACCTTCAGGAGCTTGGTGCGCACCTCCTGCGCGGCCGACAGGCTGGCGGCGCCGAGCGAAACCGTGGTGCGGCCGCCGCCGACGCCGACATCATAGCCGGCCGCATCGGTATCGGCGGCCCGGACGATGACGTGCTCGGGCGCGATGCCGAGCGTGCTGGCGACGATCTGCGGCAGGCTCTGCATCATCGAGCCCGACCCGATCTCCACGCCCGACGTGACCAGCGTCGCCGTGCCGTCGGCATTCATGTTCACGGTTGCCGCCGACGGGCCGACGAAGACGAACCAGGTGCCGACGGTGGTCGCGCGTCCATGGAGCCGGCCGTCGACACGTGGGAGACTTGGCGTTGCCGCATCGCGCAGCGTATCCATCCGTGCGAGCATCGGGCCGAGCACGTTGCCTTCGAACACCTGGCCGGTGGCGCCGAGATCCTTGTCGCCGAGCACGTTGCGGCGGCGGAAGGCCAGTGGATCCATGCCGATCCGCGCCGCGATCTCGTCGGTGTGCCGCTCCAGTGCAAAGGTGTTGTAGACGCCGTTGCAGCAACGAAAGGCACCGTTCGGCGTCGTGTTGGTATAGACCGCGCGTGAAACCATGCGCACGCTGCCGAGCTTGTAGTTGCCGCCCAGCGTGTGCGCGGTCATGGTGGTCAGGAAGATCTGTTCGCCGCCATAGGCGCCGCAATCCATCAGCACGACCGCTTCGCGGCCCACGATGTCGCCCTCGCGCGTCACCGCCGAGCGGATCCGGATGTCGGCGTTCTCGCGGAACAGGCAGGTCAGCATCTCCTCCTCGCGCGAATTGACCAGGCGCACCGGCCGACCGCTGGCGCGGGCGAGCAGAGCAGCGAAGGGCTCAACCGCCAGATCGAACTTGAGACCGAAGCCGCCGCCGACCGGCGGCACGGTGACGCGGACCTGCGATGCCGGCACGCCAAGCAGGCGCGCGGTCGCGTTGCGGATGCTCCAGGGGACCTGAGTCGAGGTCTCGATGTGGAAGCGGCCGTCCTCGTAGCTCGCGACCACCGCGCGCGGCTCGAACGCCACATGGTTCTGCCGGCCGACACGAAAGCAGCTCTCGACGATCTCGACGTCAGGTCGCGCGAACGCGGCATCGACATCGCCGCGCACGACGGTCGCCTCCCAGGCGACGTTGCCGCCACGCGCGCCACCTTCGAGCAGGACCTCGTAGCTCCGCCAGTCCGGATGAACCAGCGGCGCATCGGGTGCCAGTGCATCCGCCATGGTCAATATTGCCGGCAGCGGTTCGATCTCCACGTCGATCGCCGCCAGCGCGGCCTGTGCCTGCGCCAACGTGACGGCTGCGACCGCGGCGAGCGGTTCGCCATCGTAGCGAATGACGTCGCGGGCGAAGAGCGGGTGATCGGCGATGCCGATCCCGATCATGCCGGGCGCATCGGCTGCCGTGACGATCGCGTGCACCCCCGGCATGCGGGCAGCCCGCGACGTATCGAGACGAACGATCCGCCCCGACGGCACGGTAGCGCGCAGCACCGCGGCATGCAGCATGCCCGGCAGATACCGATCGATGGTGTAGCGCGTGCGGCCGCGCAGCTTGTCGGCGGCGTCGCGCCGGCGCAAATCCATCGTCGCGGAAACATCGGACATCCCTGCGCCTCCCGATCATCTCGTGGCCAAGGCGAGCAGTGTCGCCTCGACAATGCGTTCATAGCCGGTGCAGCGGCAGATATTCCCGGTCAGCGCAGCCCGGATCTCGTCGCGGGTCGCGTCAGGCCGGGTCGTCAGGAGATGTGTCAAACTCACCACCATGCCGGGAAAGCACATGCCGCACTGGACGGCGTCGCTGGCCTCGAGCGCTATCTGGATACGGTTCAGTGCGCCGTGCGGCGCGAGGCCTTCCACCGTGTGGATCGCGCGGCCATCGGCCAACGCGGCCGGCAGCAGGCAGGATGGCGTGGGCTCGCCGTCGACCAGCACCATGCAGGCACCGCAAAAGCCTTCGCGACAGACCGGTTTCGCGCCGGTCAGATGCAGCTCCTCGCGCAGGATGTCGACCAGCGGCGTGGCAGGGTCCGCCGTGCAGGAGAGGCGATCGCCGTTGACGGTGAGGCTAAATCCCATGTCGATCCCCGCGGGTTCAGGAGCCGAGCGCTGCGGTCGCAGCGCGGCGGACGAGACCAGGCAGCACGCTGACGCGATACCAGCCGGGCGCATCGACGCTGTCGCGGCCGGTGAACTCGTCCGTCAACTCGGTCGCGCTCCTTGCTGCTTCTGCGGCGTCGAGCGGCCGTCCGAGCAGCGCCGCTTCCAGCCGCGGCCATCGCCGTGCGCTCGCCTCGACCGAACCGACGGCGATCCGCGCGGCCTGGACACGGCTCGCCGCATCGAGGCTGACCGAAAGGCTGACGATGGCGACCGGATAGTCGCCCGCTCTGCGCAGCGGCAGCCGGACATGGACCGTCTTGCGCAAGGTCCGGGGCAGGATGATCCGTGTCACCAAGCGGCCGGGTGCGAGCGTTGACCTGATCTTGAGGAAATCCGCCAGGCTGAGGTGCTCGCGACCGCTGCGGTCCGCGATCTCGACATCGGCATCGAGACAGAGCAGCGCCGGCACGCAATCCGCCGCGGCGAAATCAGACGTCGCGAGATTGCCGCCGATCGTTGCCATGGCACGGATCGCGGGGTTGGCGGAGTGTCCGGCAGCCGCTGCGAGGCCGGCAAACTCCGGATGACCGGCCAGGGCCGCCGTCAGCTCCGCATGCGTGACCGCCGCGCCGATCTCGATGGCATCGCTGCCGATCCGGACCGCATTCAGCTCGGCTATTCGTCCGATCGCGACGTAATGGGTCTTGAGCGGCTGGTGCCGGATCGGCGATCGCATGATCCAGGTGCCGCCGGCAAACGGAGCGCCGGCCGCACCGACTTCGCCCAGTGCATCGAGCGCGGCGGCGAGCGAGGGCGCAACGTAGATCGATGCCGGTGCGTTCTGCGCCGCGACCGCGCCGTCCCGGATGGGTGAGCCCGACGTCATTGGCGTCGCTCCTGCCGCAGGCGATCCAGCAGGACGCCGATGATGACGATCGCGCCGAGCACGACCATCTGGACGTATCCGTCGATCCGGGTGAGGTTCATGCCGTTGGACAGGATGGTGATGAACAGCGCGCCGAGGATGGCGGTGCCGACCCCGCCGCGCCCGCCTGCCAGGCTGGTTCCGCCGACCACGGCGCCGGCGATCGCCTGCAGCGAAAGCGCGCCGCCGAGGTTCGGTTCGCCCGAGCCGGTCCGCGCCGTCATCATGATCGCACCCAGCGCGGCAAGCCCCGAGCACAGCACGTAGGTCGCGACCAGGATGCGCCTGACCGGCAGGCCGGCGACCGCCGCGGCGCGCGGGTTGGTGCCGATCAAATAGAGCGACCGGCCGAACACGGTGCGTGCCAGCAGCAGATGAAGCAAGACGCCGATCGCGACGGTGATCGCGATCGCCGCCGGCACGCCGAACAGGCTGCCGCCGTAGAATATCTGCGAGAACAGCGGCGGCACGCCCTGCACCGGCCGTCCGGACGAAAGGGTGGTCGCGATCCCGATCGCGATATTGTAGCTGCCCAGCGTCGCGACGAACGGATTGACGCCGAGCAGCGCGATGACCACGCCGTTGAACAGGCCGCACGCGATGCCGAGCGCGAAACCGGCCGCGAGCCCGGCGAGCAGCACGGCGGCCGTGCCATGGCCCGACGCGGTGGCGCCGGCCATCGCCAGCGCAGTGCCGACGCTGACCATCGACACGGTCGGGCCAAGGGCGAGGTCGAAGCCGCGGGTGAGGATGACGACGGTCTGCGCCATGGCGAACAGGGCGAGGTAGCTGGTCTGCTGCGCGATGTTGAGCAGGTTGGCCGACGACAGCACGCCGTGGTCGACCATGGCAAAGCCGAGCAGCAGCAGCACCAGGGCAGCCGGCAGGACCGCGCTCCAGAGCCGGCGGCTCACCGTCAGTTGCGGGCGATCGGGGTCCTTGGCACCGACAGATAATTCGAGATCAGACACGCGGCTTGCTCCGTCGGCTGAGTTCGTCGAGCGCCACGGCTGCGACCATGATGACGCCGAGGAAGACCGGCTGAAGGCGGGAATCGACATGCAGCAGGTTGAGGGCGTTGCCGAGGATGGTCAGGAACAGCGCACTGACGGCGACAATCTCGACGCGCCCGACGCCGCCGCGCAGGCTGACGCCGCCGATCACGGCGGCAGCGATCGATTGCAGCATCATCCGGTCGCCGCCGAAGCTGGCCTGGCCGGAGCCGACCTGCGCGGTCAGCAGGATGCCGGTCAATGCCGCAAGCACGCTCGAGACGACATAGGTGCCGACGATATGGCGCTGAATCGTCACGCCCGACACCACCGCGGCATCGACATTGCCGCCGATCGCGTAGACGTAACGGCCGAACAGCGTACGCCGCTGCGCAAACACCATCAGGAGGATTACGATCAGCGCGACATGAACCGCGGTCGGCAGCCCGAGTGCCTGGGCGCGGCCAAAGCCTTTCACGAAGCTCTCCGGCATGCCGTAAACCGGGATGCCGTTGGTGATCATCAAGCCGACGCCCGCCGTCGCCGACATCGTGCCGAGCGTCACCACGAAGCCGGAGACCTTGAGCTTGGCCACGCAGAAGCCGTTGACGAGCCCGACCACGGCTCCGGAGCCGAGCCCGGCCGCGACGCCGCTTGCGATGATAAGGGCATTGTTGCCGGGAAACGCCGTAGCTGTCGCCGCCATGGTTTTTGCGGTGACGACGCTCGCCAGTGCGACGACCGCGCCGACCGAAAGGTCGAAGCCGCCGGCGATGATGACCAGTGCCTGGCCGCAGGCGACGATCGCGAGCAGCGAGGCGTTACGCAGGATGTTGAGGACGTTGATGATACCATAGAACTGCGGATCGACCGCCGACATGCCGGCCACGAGCATCACCAGCAAAGCCGGCAAGAATCCGATCCGGCCGGCCATCGATCGCAGGCTGAGCGTGCCGTGCGGGTTGGTGGTGACCAGCGCCGTAGTCATGCGACCTCCGCGGCGAGGTGATCGCGGAAGAAGCTCGACAGCACGTTCTGCTCGGTCTTCTCGGCGCCCTTCAGCTCGGCGGCGATGCGGCCGTGGTGCATCACGTAGAGCCGGTTCGACAGCGCCAGCACCTCCGGCAATTCCGACGACACCACGATAACGGCGGCGCCGGCCTCGATCAGGCGTTTCATGAACTCGTAGACTTCGAGCTTGGCGCCGACGTCGATCCCGACGCTCGGCTCGTCGAAGAGGAATACGGTCAGTTCACGCGTCAGCGCGCGGTCCCAGCATCACCTTCTGGCGGTTGCCGCCGGACAATGTGCCGGCGCTGCGTTCGATGTTCAGCGGCCGTAGCTGCAGCTGCTCCATGATGCCTGTAATCGTCATGCGCTCGGCAGCCTGCCGCAAGACGCCTAAGCGGGCGAAGGCGGGTAGGTCGAGCCCGGTCATCGATGCGTTCTCGCGGATCGGCCGCGACAGCGCGAGACCCTCGGCGATGCGGTTGGCAGGAAAATAGGCGATACCGCGCTTGAGACTTCGCCTGGGCGTCGGAAATTCGTAAGGCAGACCATCGATACGGATCACGCCGGACGTCGCGGGTTCGATGCCGTAGATCGCGCGGATCAGCTCCGACTTGCCGCAGCCGACGAGGCCGGCGATTCCGGTGATCTCGCCGGCGCAGGCATGGAAATTCACCCCCTGAACGCTGCCGTCGGCGAGCGTCAGGCTTTCGATGTCGACCATCACCTTGTCGGGGCGATGCGCGATGGTCGGAAACAGCAGGTCGATCTTGCGGCCGGTCATCAATTCCACCAGTTCGCCATCCGTCGAGCCGGCGGCATCGAGGGTCTGGATATGACGGCCGTCGCGCAGCACCGTGACGCGGTCGGCAAGCGCGCGGATCTCGCGCATGCGGTGCGAGACATAGATCAGCCCGACATTCTGGCTTTTCAGGCGCGCGATCAGCTCGAACAGTCGTCCGGTCTCGCGTTCGGTCAAAGAGGCGGTCGGCTCGTCGAGGATCAAAAGGCGGACGCGACCGAGCAGGGCTTTTGCGATCTCGGCCATCTGCTGATGTGCGCGGGAGAGGTCATCGATCCGTTGTGACGGATCGAGATCGAAGCCGAGCTCGTCGATCAGTGCGCTGGCGCGCTTGCGCATCTCGCGCGAGCGCAGCACCCCGCCATGGGTAATCTCGCGGCCAAGGAACAGGTTCTCTTCGACGGTGAGACTCGGGATCAGCGAGAATTCCTGGAACACCGGGCTGATGCCGATCTCGCGGGCCCGTTGCGGTGTCAGATGCTGGATCTGCTCGCCGCCGAAATGGAAGGTGCCTTCGTCGGCTGGAAAGGTACCCGATATGACATTGATCAGGGTCGACTTGCCAGCACCGTTCTCGCCGAACAGCACGTGAAGCTCGCCGGCGTGGACATCGAGGTCGACGCGGTCGAGCGCGCGGACGCCGGTGAATCGCTTCGATATCCCCCGCAATCGCAGCAGAGGTTCGGCCGGCTTGGGGGCGATCTCGACGTCCATCCGCTGCTCCGTGGGGTGGGTCGTGGGCGAAGGCGAGAGCGTTGCTCCCGCCTTACGCCGGCTCTTGATCAGTTACTTGGCCTTGACCGAGTAGACCGGCGTCCAGCTTGCCGGCGCCAGCACGAGATCCATCTGCAATTTCGGCACGGTGGTCTTGTCGATCACCGCGGCCACCGGCTGGACCAGGCTCATGATCGGCTTCTTCTCGATGAGACGCACCGCCTGGTCGATCGCGATGGCGCCTTCGCCGACCGGATATTGGGTCGCAAAGGCGAGGATGTCGCCGCGGTTCAGCGCGTCGAGCATGGCCTGGTTCTCGTAGGACGACACGATCTTCAGATCGCTTCGGCCGGCCTCGGCCACCGCGCCGATGGCGGCCTCGGCGGTGGGGGCGGTGCCCCAGATCACGTTCATGCCGGGATAGGCCTGCAACGCATCCTGGATCAGCTGAAGCTGCACGGCGACGCCGGAGTCGCCGAACTTCTCAGCCAGGATCTTGGCGTTCGGGTTCTTGGCGACGGCCTTCTTGAAGCCCTCATTGAACGACTCCGCCCAGCCCGAGCCGGCCGGACCGGGGAACGTCACGATGTTGAGCTTGTCGCCGGGCTTGGTCTGCGCCAGCAGGCCGTCGCCGGTGACCTCGCCCATGGCGACGAAGTCGACATAGTTGGCCGCGGGCAGCGCATTGGGCGGCAGCGGGTTGGTGACGCCGACCACCGGCACGCCCTTGGCCTTGGCTTCCTCGAACTTCTTGCTGAGGCCCGCATCGGAGATGGCGCCGACGATGATCGCGTCCGGCCCGCTCGCCATGCAGTCGTCGAATTGCGACAGCTGCTTGGGCAGGTTCTCGTAACCTCCGGCCTCGTAGAGGTTCATGTTGACGTTCATCGTCTCGGCCTGTTTCACGATGCCGTAGGCGACCGCGACCCAGAAACTGTCCTTCATGTGCGGAAACAGCACACAGAGCTTGTAGGGCTTCTCGGCTTTCGGCAGCGGCGTGTATTCAGCAGGTTTCGGCGTGCCGGATGACGCATCGTAGACCTTCATGGGAAACCACGGCGTCTCGGCCGCTGCCAGTGCCGGAGTGACGGCGCTGGCAAGCGCGAGGCCGGCGGCGATGCCGAGCACGGAGCGGATCGGCCATTGTCGGTTGGAAGAAAGGCACGTCGTGATCGTCATAGCGCAATCCTCATGGTTCGAATGAAACTGCAGGGGCGGTGATTTCGAATCCTCTCTCGATAGACAGTCCGCGCCGCTGACGGCGGCGCCGACGTCGATGGCAATCAGCCCGGTTTCCACATCGCGACCGAGCGCCGCTCGAATGCTTCGCGGAATTGGCGGGTGGATTCGGGAAGCAAGGCGCCGGTGCCCCAGTCGAGGATCACCGCGTGGCTGCGGATCACGTCGAGCGCGTCGAGCTCGCCGTTGCGGTAGCGTTGTGCCACCTGCTCGGGATCGAGTCGCACATTGGCAATGCGCTCGGCGCGGATCTTGGCGCGCAGCGCCGCAGTCGCAACCTTGTCGACCTCGTAATTGCAGAGCTCGGCGTCGATGGCGTGCACCACGACGCCGTAGTCCTTGGCGGCGCGCGCGACCGAGACATAATCGTCCTTGATGTCCTCGATCACGAGATTCGGATCGCGCTCCAGCGGGTCGCCAAAGCCGCCGCCGCCGGCGGTCGGACGCGAGAAGATGTCGCCTTCGCCGATCGGGACATCCGAGAAGATCGAGCCGAGCCGTTCCTCGGCCGTGCTGCCGGCGCGCTTCAGGGTCAGGCCGTGCGGCATCGACGGCAGGCCACCCTCGATGCCCCACACGATGGCGCGCTCGCGGTCGCAGATATAGGAAATCACGGTCTTCTCGGCCTGCAGCATCCGCGACGTCTTCATCACGCCGGCGCCGCCGCGCCATTTGCCGGGACCGGGTGAATCCCTGAGGATCTCGCATTCGGTGGTCAGGATCGGGTTGGCGCGCTCCTGGCCCTCGACCGGCTGCGACATCAACCCGGTGCCGAAGCAGGCAGTCGTGACGTTGCTGCCGTCCTTGCCATTGCGTCCGCCCCAGCCGCCGGGCAGCCAGTCGTAGAACATGAAGATTGGCTTGTCGGAACTGCGGGCGTCGAGGCCGCCGGTCAGCAGATATTCGAGATTGAAGGCGCAGGCGAGCGCGCGCTCCGGCATCAGCTTCGACCACATCTCGTAGATCGAGTTCATGATCTTTTCGAACGGCATCAGGAAGCCGGTGACCGCAATCGGCCATTTGGCGTCGACGATCGAGCCTTCGGGGGCGATGATCTCGAAGCAGCGATAGAAGCCCGAATTGAGCGGCAGATCCGGGAAGAAGGTCTTCATGCCGGCGGCAACGGCGGAGAAGGTCGCGCCGAACGCCGAGTTGTAGATCGAGCCGATCGTCGGGTGGCTGCCGGTGAAGTCGTAGATCGCGCGGTCGCCCTTGATCGTCAGCTTGATGCGGATCGGGATCATGCCTTCGCCGCCGGCCGGATCGCGGTCGATGAAGTCGACTGTCTCCCATTCGCCGTCGGGGAGCGCTGCGATGCGCTGGCGTGCCGAGCGCTCGACATAGTCCTGCACGGCGGCAAGCCCGGTCTCGACCGTATCGCGGCCGTATTTGCCGACTAGGCGCAGGATCTCGCGTTCGCACACCGCGGTGGCTTCGGCCTGGGCCTGGATGTCGCCGATGATCGAGGCCGGGTCGCGCGTGTTGGACGCGATCAGATGCGCGACGTCCTTGCGCAAGCCATTCTTGTCGAAGAGGCGGACCGGCGTGATGCGCAGGCCCTCGCGGAACATCTCGCGGGCGGCGACGTCGAACGATCCCGGCACGCTGCCGCCGACGTCAGACCAGTGTCCGTTGGACTGGCTGAAGGCGATGATCTTGCCGTCGGCGAAGATCGGACGGATCAGCCGCACGTCGGAGAAATGGGTGCCGCCGGCATAAGGATCGTTGATGGCGAAGACGTCGCCCTCATGCATGTCGCCTTCGAAATGGCGCATGACGTCCTTGCAGGTGAAATGCAGCGTGCCGACGTGAACCGCGATGTCCTGGTTGCCTTGCGCGGCGCATTCGCCATTGGCGTCATGCAGCGCGCTTGAGAAATCGCGATTGTAAATCACGAAGGAGTAGCAGGTTCGCAACACCTGCTCGCCCATCTGGTCGACGCTGGTGATGAAGGAGTTCTTCAGAACCTCGAAGGTCACGGGGTCGAGCGGGAGAGCTCCGGTCATGGCTCACTCCTTCACGCGGATGATGATGTTGAGATATTTGTCGACCTCGGCGCTGGCGCCGGGCGGCACGACGGTGGTCGCATCGACCTGCTCGATGATCGCGGGGCCTTGAAAGGAGAAGCCGCAGGGCAGGTCGTCGCGCTGATAGACGGGCGTATCGAGCCCGCTGCCCTCGAACCAGACCCTGCGGCGGCTGACCGGCCCGGGGCTAGCGCCAGTCGGCGTGTGAATGGCGAACTCGGCCTTGGGAACCACACCCACGGCCTTCAGATTAAGACGGAAGAAGGAGACCGGCGCGCTGTCGCGGCGGAAATTGTATTCGCGCTGGTGTTCGGCGTGGAAACTCTGCACCAGATCGGAAATCGCTGCGATCGGACGCGGCGCGCTCACCGCGAGCGAACGCCACTGGCCGCGATACATCATGTCGATCGAGCGCTGCAACACGATGTCCTGCTGCGCGACGCCCTCATGGGTCAGCCGTGCCAGCGCCGCTTTCTCGAGCTCCGCGAATTGCGCCTCGATCTCGGCGGCGTCGGCGTCGGCCGCATCGACCATGCAGCTCTGCGAGAAATCGTGCTGCACGTCGACGAGCAGGCAGCCGAGCGCGGAGGTCACGCCGGGATTGGGCGGCACGATCACAACAGGAATCGAAAGATCGCGCGCGACGTCGACGCCATGCAGGGCGCCGGCGCCCCCGAATGCGACCAGGGCAAAGTCGCGCGGATCGTAGCCGCGGCTGATCGAGATCAGCCGCACCGCATCCGACATGTTGGCATTGGCGACCTTGACGATCGCGTCGGCGGCTTCGTGCAGGCCGAGGCCGAACGGCTTTGCAACGCCGTCTTCGACCGCCTGCTCAGCCAATGCGGGGTCGAGCTTGACCTTGCCGCCGGCGAGGTCGGTACCGAGCCGGCCAAGCGTCACATTGGCGTCGGTGTTGGTCGGCTGCGTATTGCCGTTGCCATAGCAGGCCGGTCCCGGGTGCGCACCGGCCGATTGCGGTCCGTTGCGCAGCGAGCCGGCCGGGTCCGTCCACGCCAGCGAGCCGCCGCCGGCGCCGATGGTGAGCACTTCGATCGAGGCAAAGCGGATCGGATAGCCGAATTCGATGTGCCAATCCTTGGTGATGCGCGACTGCCCCTCATAGGCCAGCGACACGTCGGTGGAGGTGCCGCCCATGTCGAGGCCGATCGAGTTCGGAAAGCCGCAGAGGCCGGCGATATAGCGGCTGGCGATGGCGCCGGCGGCGATGCCGGAGCCAGCCAGGCGCGCCGCGAAATCCTTCACGCTCGCCGGCGTCATCACGCCGCCGCCGGTGTGCAGCAGCAGCAGATCGCGGCTGTAGCCTTCCTGCGCCAAGCGTTCGCCGAGCCGGCTCGTGTAGTTGACGACGACCGGGCTCACCACCGCATTGGCGACCGTGGTCGAGAACCGCTCATGCTCGAAGATCTCGGGAAGCACCTGCGAGGAGATCGAGACCGGAATATCAGGCATCTCCGCCAGCAGGATGTCGCGCATGGCGCGCTCATTGGCGCCGTTGAGATAGGCGTTCATGAAACAGACGGCGACGGCGGCGACGCCGCGACGCTTGAGGATGCGCGCGACGTTGCGCGCGGCGTCGAGGTCGAGCGGCTCGATCACGGTGCCTGCAGCATCCACGCGCTCGGGGACGGTCAGGCGGTCGCGCCGCGGCACATAGGGCCGGACCACGTCCTTGTAGGTGTCCCAGAGGTCTTCCTTGTTGGCGCGGCGGATCTCGATGACGTCGCGGAACCCCTTGGTAGTGACGACGGCGGTGCGCGGCAGGCGGCGCGTGATCAGCGCGTTGGTGGCAACCGTCGTGCCGTGCGAGAACAGCGCCACCCTGGACAGGTCGATACCGGCCTTGGACACGCCGCCCATGATCCCGTCGATCGGATCGCGCGTGGAGGAGGTCTTTTCGATGCGGATGAGACCGGTGGTCTCGTCCATAATGCAGATGTCGGTGAACGTGCCCCCGACATCGACAGCCACACGAAGGTCCTGCACCATGCGTCTTCCTTTCGAACAAGCGTTTCGCCGATCTTAGGCAGAGCGGCGGCTTGCCTTCTTGACGCTGAGCGCAGGAAGATTTGTGCGAGAGAGCGCAGCCGCAGGGGGGCACACGTGCCCGGACCGGCGGCGGGATGCCTAGGAAACGATCAGGCGGCTGATGCCGCCGTCAGGCGCTGGCGGCGCGCGAGGTGGCACGCGCCTCGCTGGGGGTGCAGCCGAACCGGCCGCGATAATTGCGGCTGAACTGCGCCTGGTCGGCAAAGCCCCATTGATAGGCGATCTCCGAAATGCTCTTGCGGCAGCTTGCATCGCGCAGCAGGGCGTCGCACATCGACAGTCGCTGGTTGCGGATATAGGCGCAGACGGTCAGGCCTTCGCCTTCGAAGATCTGGTGCAGATAGCGCAGCGAAATGCCGCAGCCATCGGCGATCATCTGCGGCGTCAGCCGCATGTCGTCGAGGCGGGTGTGCGAATGAACTGCTCGCAGCGCAGCAGATGGCCGTTGCGCACCGAGGACGAATGGCCGGTCAGCACGCGGTCGTCGGATTCGATGGCCATCGCAAGCAGCTCGATCAGGTGCTTGCCCATCATCGCCCGCGCCGTCTCGTCCATTTCCTCGATCCGCTCCGCGGAGAGCCGCAGCGTGTCGACGAACAGCGCGCCGACGCTGCGGCTGGCGTCGAACTGCAGCGTCGCGAGCCGCTCGGGGCGGGTGATGCGCCCGCGCAGCACCACGCTCGGGATCTTCAAACACCACAGCGCCGTCGGATCCTGATGGCTGAACTCGTAGGGCAGATGGCTGCGCTCGATCAGGAAGGCGCCGGGCCGGCAGTGCACCACCTTGCCGTCCTGCTCGAAGCGGATTTCGGCAAGCTCCGGCACCGTGATCAGGAAGGATTCCTCCCGCTCGCTCAGCAGATGCCGCTCATGCCGCTTGTAAAGCAGGCCGTTTGCAATGTTGCGCGAGACCGAGAGGGGACCCATCGACCAGGCACCGAGGCGCGCATTGAAGTCGCGCGTGCTCGGGAAGCGCAGGTCGAGCGAGTAATAGGTTCGGGAGACCACCTCCTGCCAGTACTGGCGGCGGCTCTGCAACGGGATGTCGTTGGTCGTGTAGGTGACTTGCATGTCTCACTCCCCGCCGCCGGCTGTGCCTCCGGTCGTCGCGTCCCCGGGTCAAAGTTTGGCGAGGACTGCCGGACGGCGTCAAGTCGAATAAAACGGAAACAGATATTCTAGATTTCGATCGCCTCCTCGGCCCGGTGCCGGTGATCCATGCTGACCGGGGGCCGGGCCGGCCCCACGCCGGCAACCGCAAAGCGCATGAAATCGCGGAATGCCATCGCGGCGTCCGATGGCCTGGTGTCGCGACGCCAGGCCAGGCCGATGTCCATGGTGGGCACCTCGTCCTCGACGACGCGGGTCTCGATCCGCTGCCCTTCCAGCGACCAGGGCCGGTAGATCAGGTCGGAGAGGATGGCGATCCCCATGCCGCCTGCGACCATCGAGCGCACGGCTTCGACCGAGGACGTGCGGAAGATCGTCTTCGGCTCGAGCGAGGCGTTGCTCCAGTAGCGCATCGAGGTGTGCTTGGCCTCGTCGACGGTGAGCATGACGTAGGGATAGGTCGCGATCTCGGCGAGATGAACCCGCTCGGCGCGGGTCAGCGGATGCTCCGGCGCCAGCCACAGCCGGCGCGGCGATCGCAGCAACGTCTCGCTGGTGAGTTTGGCGTTGTCGCGCAAATTGGAAACCAGCATCACCGCGAGATCGAGCGCGCCGTCGACCAGCGCGCGTTCGAGCACGTCGCGCGGTGCCTCGAACAGCTCGATTGTGATGCCGGGGAAGCTCGCCTGGAAGCGCATCTGATGGCGCGGCAGGAAGTAGCCCGACACGGTATAGGTGACGCCGATGCGGATCGTCCCGAACAAGGGTCCGGCGGCCATCTGCGTGCTGCGCACCGCTTCGGCGACAGTGGCGAGGATTTGACGGCCCTGGGACAGGAACCGGCTGCCCTCCATGGTGACGGTCACACCGTTCGGCGTGCGTTCCAGCAGGCGCGCGCAGACGGTTGCTTCGAGCTGCTGAATGGCCGCAGTGACCGCGGACTGCGAGACATTGAGGTCGATCGCCGCCTGGCTGATCCGACCGGTCTCGGCGGCGGCGACAAAGTAGCGGATTTGTTTCAGAGAAACGGACATCGCGGTTGCTCCGATGTTGCCTAACCCATGAGCGGCGCCCCTCAGCCCGGCGGTATTCATTGCAACTCTCGTGCCGACAGGCCGGGAAGTCGCCGTGATGCCGATTTCAGACATGAGAGGCCGCAACCGACGGCCGAAGCGCAGGACATGATCATGCGCGGTCACCAATCGATGACCGCGGTCGTTGGCGAACAGGGCAGGTGACTGGCAATTATGCCAGTGCGCTGTGCAGCCTGCCGAGCAACTCCGAGCGGCTTTTGCGGGCCGCGAGCGCCTCGTTCATGTCGACCTTGACGAACTTCACCGGCGTGTTGGGTTGCAGCTGGCCGATCAGATCCATATCGGCGGCGATCACGGTGCCGACCATGAAGTAGCCGCCGCCAGAGACGGCGTCACGATGCAGCACGATCGGCTCGGTGCCGCCGGGAACCTGGATCGAGCCGTAGGGATAGCAGGCGTCGGTGATGTTGGACGGATCGGAGCCCGCGCCGAACGGCGGTTCGCGCGGCACGAATTCGAGCGGCTTGCCGCCCTTGAAGCGGTAGCCGATCCGGTCCGCTTCCGGCGCGACCTTCCAGGTGTCGGAGAAGAACCCCGTGCCGGCCGCCTCGGTGATGCGGTGCCAATAGAGGCCGGGCATTGCGCGCAGTTCCGTCGGCATTCCCGCCGGTTGCCCGCGCAATTCCCTGGCAACGGCGCGGCCGTCCTTGACGGTCGCGGCGGCTCTGCCGACCGGCAGTTCGTCGCCGGCCTCGAGCTTGCGGCCCTTGAAGCCGCCGAGCGCGCCGAGCGCATAAGTCGAGCGCGAGCCGAGAACCACGGGCACATCGATGCCGCCGGCGACGGCGATGTAGCCGCGCGCGCCCTGCTTGAGGAAGTCGAAGGAAAGGATCTGGCCGCGTTTCACCTTGAAGCTGGTCCAGGTCTCGCGCGGCTCGCCGTCGAGCTTCGGCGGCAGCTCCGCGCCGGTGATTGCGACGATCGCGTCCTCGGTGAACTCGAGCTCGGGTCCCATGAACACGGCTTCAAGCACGGCCGCGCCCGCCTCGTTGCCGACCAGGAGGTTGGCGGCGACCAGTGCGTGACGGTCCATGCCGCCGGAGAGCGGGATGCCGATGTGATAATAGCCGGGACGTCCGAGGTCCTGCACGGTGGTCGCAAGACCCGGCTTCAAAACCTTAACGGCCATGGAGAACTCCATCGAGCTTGCTGTTATAGCCATCGATGTCGCGGTTGAACTCGGTCAGCGAGAACGAGACATCACGGATGATTGGAGCAAAACGCCCGGCGTCGACATCGGCGACCGCGGCGTCATAGGCCGCCCGGTCGATGGACTTCCACTTCACGATGTCGCCCGGCTTGAACAGGCACATGAAGTCGCGCAGATAGCTGATGCTCTGGTTGGGATCATAGATCGGCATCGGCGTGATGCCGAACATCTGATAGCCGCCGGCCCCACGCACCGAGTAGATGCAGCTGAAGCATCCGCCATGCCCGACGGTGAGTTTCGGCGTGTCGGTGCGCGGGCGCAGATATTTCGGCGCCTGCAGCTGCCGCTTTCGCTCGACCATCTGGTAGAGGAAGGGCAGTCCGGCGACGAAGCCGACCATCGAGACGAACCAGGGCGCACTGGAATGCGCCTTGATGAAGGCGTCGACGCTGTCGAGGCCGTTGATGCGGGCGGCGTATTCGAGGTCGGTGCCTTCAGGATTCTGATGCCGCTCGCGGAAGCGCATCAGTGTCTCGTGGGTCCAGGGATCGTTGTAGAGCACGGGGATCTCGATGATCCGCGTCTTGATCACCGGCTCCGACTTCTCGGATGCGGAATCCAGCCGCTTCAGCTCGGTGAGCAGATCGTCGGGCTTGATCTGGTCGGGATCGAACTTGACCTGATAGGAGGCGTTGGCCGGACAGATCTCGGTGACGCCCTTGATCCTGGCGTCGCGTACCGCATTGGTGATGAAGAGGCTCTTGAAAAAGGCCTCGAGCGACATTGCCTCGCCGACCTCGGCGAAGATGTGCTCGTCGCCGCCGAAGGAAAATCGGGTTTGCATGACTAGCGGCCTCCTGTTGCTGACGGGGCGGATCGTCTCATGATCATGACGCGGCCTTTGCAGCCGATGGCGGTGAGGTGGTGGCAAGGGCCGCGGCGTGGGACTCCAGCCACGGCTCGAGCCATGCGGTATGGAAGCGTCCGGCCTTGACGTCGGCGTCGCGCGCCAGCGCCTGGTGCAGCGGCTTGGTCGTGAAGATGCCGTCGACATTGAGCTCGGCGAGCGCGCGCTCGAGCTTGGCGATGGCGCTCGGCCGATCCTTGTCGTGCACGATCAGCTTGCCGAGCAGGCTGTCGTAGAACGGCGGCACCGTGTAGCCCTGATAGAGCATGCTGTCGAAGCGCACGCCGTCGCCGCCGGGTACGCCGAGCCCGCTCACCGTTCCCGGATTGGGCAGGAAATTCCTGGCCGGGTCCTCGGCATTGATGCGGACCTCGATCGAATGGCCGCTGACGCGCACCTCCTCCTGGCGGATGCGCAACGGCTCGCCGCCGGCGATCCGGATCATCTCGCGCACGAGGTCGATGCCGGTGATCATTTCGGTGATGGGATGCTCGACCTGGATGCGGGTGTTCATCTCGAGGAAGTAGAACTCGCCGGTTCTATCGTCGTAGAGATATTCGAGCGTCCCGGCGCCGCGGTAGTTCACCGCCTTGGCCAGTGCCACCGCGGAGGTGCAGAGCTTTTCGCGCACGGCCTGGGTCAGCGAGGGCGAGGGGGCTTCTTCCCAGACCTTCTGGCGGCGGCGCTGCAACGAGCATTCCCGCTCGAAGCAATGGATCACGTCGCGGCCGTCGCCGAGGACCTGCACTTCGATATGCCGCGCGCCTTCGATCAGCTTTTCGACATAGAGCCCGCCATCGCCGAAGGCCGCAAGCGCCTCGGCCTGCGCCTGCGGCATCAGATGATGGAATTCTTCCGTGGATCGTGCGATGCGGATCCCGCGTCCGCCGCCGCCGGCGGCGGCCTTGATCATCACGGGGAAACCGGTTGTCTCGACCAGCGCGAAGGCTGCGTCCGCCGACTCCAGCCGCCCCTGGCTACCGGGAACGGTCGGCACGCCCGCCGAGGCCGCAGCCTCGCGTGCCGCGACCTTGTCGCCCATCAGCCGGATCGATTGCGCGGTCGGGCCGACGAAGACCAGTCCGGCTGCTTCGACCGCGGCCGCGAACTCGGCATTCTCGGCCAGGAAGCCGTAGCCGGGATGGATGGCATCGGCGCCGGTGCTCTGCGCCGCCGCCAGGATGGTCGCCTGGTTGAGATAAGATTTCGACGCCTGCGGCGGACCGATATCGATCGCCTCATCGGCGAGCCGGACCGCGAGCGAATCCTTGTCGGCCTTGCTGTAGACCTGAACGGTCGCAATGCCGAGATCGCGCGCCGCGCGGATGATGCGCACCGCGATCTCGCCGCGATTGGCTATGAGGAGCTTCTTGATCGTCATGGCTTATCAGACGTCGATTTCGGCGATCGGCTGGCCGGCCATCACGGCGTCCTCGTTCTCGACCAGGAATCCAATGATCTTGCCGGTGACGCCGGCCTTCACCTCATTGAACGATTTCATCACCTCGATGAGCCCGATCGTGTCGCTCTCGGCGACGACGTCGCCGTCGTTCTTGTAGACCGGCTTGTCGGGCGCGGGCTTGCGATAAAAGATGCCCGGGAGCGGCGAGAAGATCTGCTGGGTGGCCATGGTTTCCTCTTTGAGAATCTTTGCTTCGTTGCCGCGACCGTTCAGCGGGCGGTGAGATAGGGGCGGACCGCTTCGCGGACGGCCTCGGCGATGGCGACCGCATTCGGCGTGTCGGAGTGGATGCAGATCGAATCGGCGCCGACCACGATATCGTTTCCCGCCACCGTGCGCGTCTTGCCCTCATTGACCGCTCTTGCGCACCTTGTGGCAGCGTCGGCCGGATCCTTGGCCTCGTGCTCGCGGGTGATGATCAGGCTGCCGTCGCCATTGTAGTCGAGGTCGGCGTAATATTCGGCGACGAAAGCGTGGCCGCGCCGCTCGTAGACCTGCTGGTGCAGCGTTCCCTTCATGCCGAGCAGCGGAACCTTGTAGACGTCGGCGGCGTCCGCGATGGCGTCGGCGATCTCCTCGTTGCGCGAGGCCATGCCGTAGAGCGCACCGTGCGGCTTGATGTGATTGAGCGGCATGCCTTCGGCATCGAGGAACGCCTTGAGCGCGCCGATCTGGTAGAGCAGGCAGTTGGCCAGCTCCTCGCGGTCGATCTTCATCTCGCGGCGGCCAAAGCCCTGCAGATCCGGCAGCGAGGGGTGCGCGCCGACCTTGACGCCGAACTGCCTGGCGAGTTGCACCGTCTTGCGCATGTGATTGAAGTCGGAGGCATGAAAGCCGCAAGCGACGTTCGCGACGTCGATATGGGGCATCAATGCCTTGTCGTCGCCCATCTTGTAGAGGCCGTAGGCCTCGCCCATGTCGCAGTTGATCACGACCATCTCCTTGGTTCCTTCCAGCAGCATTGCAAAAGTACGAAGGCTGCGCCGCCCCGGTTCGCAGCAGGTGCGGCCGGGCGCGGCGCGTTGCCGGCTTATTTCGACACCAGATAATCGAGTGGGATCTTCTCCGAGATCGTCCACTGGTCGATCACTTTCGGCTTGCCGGCCTCGGTGTCGACGATCAGGTAACGGCCCTGGTTCTGGTGGTGGATGTCCTTGCTGAAGGTGCGCGGCCCGAACAGCGTGGCCTCGTTGTTCATCTTCTCGAGCTCGGCCACGACGGCTGCCGCATCGGTCGACTTGGCGCGTTCGACCGCCTTGGCCCAGACGTCGATCAGGACGTAGCCCGGATAGACGTACTGGCTGGACGGGTCGCCGCCGGTGACCTCCTTGTACTTCTTGTTGAACTCGTTGACCTTCGGGTTGGGATCGTCGCCATAGACCGAGCCCTGCACCGGAACATAGAAGTTCGACAGGTCCGGCACGGCGTTCATCCAGTAGCTGCCGTCGACGCCCGAACCGTTGAGGATCATCGACTTGATGCCGGCGGCGCGGATCTGCTTGATGGCGGAGACGGCGCCCGGCATCATCGTGCAGAGCATGATGGCGTCAGGTTCTGTCGGCAGGCTCTTGATCCGCGTGATCTGCGAGGCGATCGAGGCATCGTCGTTTTTGAAGGTGTCGCTGCCGACCAGCTTGGCCTCCTTCAGGCGCGGCAGCATCCAGTCGAAGCCGTCGCAAATGCCCTTGTTGTAGACCGTCCAGCTGTCGAGCAGCCGATAGAAGCTGCGCGCGTTTTTCTTGGTGTAGGCCCATTCCGACATCGTCGCGCCCTGCACCGCCGCCAGCACCGAGGCCGAGAACGAGAACGGGCCGACGCCGGGGATGCCGGCCTTGATCGACTCGGCGCAAAGGAAGAAGGAAACCTTGCCGGCGGCTTGCGCCTGCAGCGCCGCGGGCGCGCCGAAATCGTAGTCGCAGGAGACGATCACGAGATCGGCGCCCTGGTCGAGCACCGCAAGACCAGCCTTGGCGCCTTCGGCCTGGTCGGTCTTGGTGTCGGCAAACACCGGCTTGATCTTCTTGCCGAGCAGGCCGCCGGCCTTGTTGATCTCGTCGATCCGGATCAGCGCCGCGTCCTGCGCCGGCTTGTCATAGGCCTGCATGAAGCCGGATGCCGCGGTGGCAAATCCGACCACGATCTCGTCGGCCGCCTGCGCCGACGTGAACCAGAGCGTGGCTGCTCCGGCCAAGATGCTGAGTAATGTCGTAACGCGCATAACCCCACTCCTCCAATTGTACAAACAAGCGTCAGTGCAGTTCCTTCAGTGCGGTCTGGACCGGCCGCGTCAGGCGCCGCTGCAACGGCCATCGGCGCCAGGAGAACTCCCGGTTGCGGGTCAAGCCGGTCGGCAGGTAGATCAGGATCGCGATGGTGATGATGCCGATTGCGATCTCCTGGACGCCGTTCGGCAGGCCGACGGTGTGTCCGCCGAGGCTGACGCCCTTCTCGAGGTCGCGGAACAGCTCGATCAGCACCGATATCGCGACCACGCCCGAGACGGCTCCGCTGAGGCTGTACATGCCGCCGACCACCAGCATCGACAGCGTGATGAAGGTGGTCCGTAGATAGAATGCGCCGGGATTGACGATGCTCAGGAAATGCGCATACAGCGCGCCGGCGAGCCCGATGATGAAGGCGCTGACGACGAAGGCGATCAGCCGCTCGCGGACGATATCGATGCCGGAGGCGCTGGCCGCGACCGATTCGTCGCGGGTGGCGCGCAGCGCGAGGCCCGAGCGCGAGATCGAATAGAGATAGGCGATCGCGATCGCCACCGCGCCGCCGATCCATCCGGTCCAGACGTTCATGGTGGGCGGAATGCCGACGATCGAACCTTGCCCGCCCGTCACCGAGTCCCAGTTCGAATAGACATTGTTGATGACGCCGAGCAGGCCGAAGGTCGCGATCGAGGCGGCAATGCCCGACAGGCGCATGATGACGCGCCCGACGATCAGCGCGAACAATGCCGCAAACAGGCCCGAGATCGGCGTTGCCACCCACATCGGCAGCTGGGTGTGGAGCAGCCATGTCGGCAGGCCCTTGAGCGTGATCGACTTCATGACCGGTGGGATGGTGAGCCAGGCGGTCATATAGGCGCCGAGGCACATGAAGCTGATATGGCCGAACGACAGCAGGCCGGAATTGCCGACGAAGACGTAGAGCCCGACCACCACCATGATGTTGATAAACATCTCGACCACAGTGCGGTTGAACGCTCGGCTGCCGAATTGATAGGACAGGGCGGCCATGATGAGCAGCGCCACGATCAGCACGATCGGCGTGATGATCGTTTGCCGGATGACGGACGGCCGCTGCGACATCAGACCCTCTGCTTGGCGGATTTCGGTGCGAACAGGCCCTGAGGCCGCACCAGAAGGACGACGATGACCGCGCCATAGACGAAGGCGTCGCGGAACACGCGGGCATCATGCGGCAGGGTTGCCTGGAACACGACGCTGGCGGCACCGATCAGGAAGCCGGCGGCGACGGCGCCGGGAATGCTGCCGAGGCCGCCGATCACGGTCGCGATGAACGCGATCAGCATCACATTGGCGCCCATGCCGATGTCGGCGGTGCCGGAATTGGTCGCCAGGATCAGGCCGATCGCAGCCGCCAGCATGCCGCTAATGGCGAAAGCCAGCAGGATCACGCCGTTGGCGCGAACTCCGAGCATGCGTGCCATGGTGAAATTGTCGGCGGCCGCGCGCATCTCGAGCCCGTAGCGCGTGCGCTTGAGGAAGAGGACGAGGATCACCAGCACGGCCAGCGTGATGATGATGGTCACGACCTGGAGCATCGGGATGTGGGCGCCGAGGAACTCGACCGGCAGGCCGAGGCTCGGCCACAGCGTGATCGACTTCGGCCGGCTGGAAAACAGCATCAGCAGCAGATGGCGGATGACGAAACCGAGCGCGAAGGATGCGATCATCATCGTCGCCGGATTGGCGTTGCGGAAGCGGCGGAACACGACGATCTCCGACAGGATCGACAGCCCGGCGCCGATCAAGAGCAGAAGCGGGATCAGCAGATAGAATGGCAGCTGGCCGGCAAACACGATCGCGGCCGCATCGATCGACGGCCACAGCATGGCGAAGACGCAAAAGGCGATGAAATCGCCGTGGGCGAAATTGACCAGCCGCATCACGCCGAAAATCAGGGCGATGCCGAGCGCGCCGAGGGCATAGAGGCTGCCGAGGCTCAGCGCGTCGAAGATGATCTGGAGCAGCTCGCGCATCTCAGTGATCTCCGAAGCCGAAATAGGTCTGCCTCAGGCGATCGTCCCTGACCATCTCGGCCGCGGGGCCCTCGAGCACGATGCGTCCGCCGCGGATCAGCACCATCCGCCCGCCCGTCATCAGGGCGCGGGTCGAGCTCTGCTCGACGATCAGGAGCGTGAGCTTACGCTGGGCCCGCAACCGCAGCAGGATCTCATAGACCTGGTCGATGATTTTCGGCGCAAGGCCGAGCGACGGCTCGTCGATGGCCATGATGCGCGGCGCGGCCATCAGCGCGCGGCCGATCACCAGCATCTGCTGCTGGCCGCCGGACAGCATGCCCGCCGGGGTGTGGCGGCGCTCCGCCAGCATCGGGAATTCCTGGTAGACCTGATCGAGGTCGCCGGCGATCTTCTTGCGGTCGGCCCGCATACCGGTTCCGACTTTCAGATTTTCCTCGATCGTCAGCGCGCCGAAGACGTTGCGTCCCTCCGGCACCAGCGAAAATCCGCGCCGGGCAATGTCCTCGGGCGCGGCACCCCTGATCTCCATGCCATCGATCATGATGGAACCGGACCCCGGCGGTACGACGCCCGCGATGGCGTTTAGCAGCGTCGACTTGCCGGCGCCGTTCGGGCCGGTCACAAACAGGATCTCGCCCTCGTCGACGGTCAATGTTACGCCGCGGAGCGCCGTCAGGCGTCCATAGCTGACCGTGATGTCGTCGACGGCGAGGGCGGTCATGATGCGACGGCCACTTCGGCAGTCACCTGCGCAATCAACTCGTCGCGTTGCGTGCCCATATAGGCATGCCGCACCGCGTCGCTGTCGCGGATCTGGGCCGGTGGGCCGACTTCGATGACCTCGCCGGAGTCGAGCACGAAGATGCGCTCGCAGAGCTCGAGCACGAGGCCGATATTGTGCTCGATCAGCAGCACGCCGACATTGAGCTCGCCCGCGATCCGGCGGATGATGGCGGCGAGCTCGTGGCTCTCGAGTTCCGACATTCCCGCCGCCGGTTCGTCGAGCAGCAGATATCGCGGCGTGCACATGATGGCGCGGCCGATCGCAACACGGCGCTCGTCCGTATAGGGCAGCGCGCCCGCAATGGTGTTGGCGAGATGCGAGATGCCGAGCCAGGCCATGACCCGCTCGGCTTCGCTGATCGCCTCGGGCCGGCCATGGCCAAGGCCGACGCCGGTCACTTCCAGGTTGTCCATGACGGGCAAGTCGCGGAATAGTCGACCCGACTGGAACGTCCGCGCCACGCCCTTGCGCCGCAATTTGTGCGCCGCAATGCCGTTGAGCGTCTCGCCCTCGAGCTCCACGGTGCCAGCGCCGAGCGGCTGGAAACCGGTCAACACATTGATAAGGGTGGTTTTGCCGGCCCCGTTGGGGCCGATCAGCCCGGTTATGCGCCCGCGCGGCACGGCCAATGTAACGTCAGACAGCGCCTTCAGGCCTTCGAATTGGACGCTGACATCGCGCGCGACCAATTCCAACCCGTCCGCCATCATCTCAACGCCTTTTCGCCCGCACCCAGCAGATTGATCTTTCCGTTCCGTCGCGGGATTGTAAAATTCGAAATATCGTTCGCTGATATCGGAAAATTTTATGTCTCTGACGTTCCGTCAGGTCCGGCATTTTATTGCGACGGCGGAGAGCGGCCGCGTTTCGGCGGCCGCGGCCGCGCTGAGCGTGACGCAGTCGGCGGTCACCTCGTCGATCAAGGCCCTCGAGGCCGAGCTCGGCCGCAAGCTGTTCGACCGCCACTCCAATGGCGTGACGCTGACCTTTGACGGCCACGAATTCCTGCAGCGCGCCCGCGCCATCGAGGCGAGCGTGTCAGATGCGATCCGGGGACCGCATCGCTGGGGAACACAGGTTGACGGCACGGTCGACGTCGCCGTGAGCTACACCGTCGCCGGATATTTCCTGCCGCCGCTGCTGTCGCGGTTCTGGCGGTCCTTTCCGGGCATCACGGTCCGGCTGCACGAGTTTCAACGCGACGCGATCGAGCAGAGCCTGATCAGCGGCAGCGTCGATGCCGCGATCATGCTGATCGCGAACCTGCACGACCGCAACTCGATTCGCTCGCGGCTGCTGCTGCGCTCGCCGCGCCGGCTGTGGACATGCGTCAATCATCCGCTGCTGCGCAAGGACAGCATCAAGCTGACCGACCTGGCGAGCGAGCCCTATCTGATGCTGACCGTCGATGAAGCCGAACGCTCGGCGATGCGTTACTGGCAACATACGGCGCATGTGCCGAACGTCATCTTCCGCACCCTGTCGGTCGAAGCGGTTCGCAGCATGGTCGCGACCGGCATGGGCATCACCATCCTTTCCGACATGGTCTACCGTCCCTGGTCGCTGGAGGGACATCGCATCGACCTCAAGACGCTCGACGACGATGTCCACACCATGGATGTCGGGCTGGCCTGGAAGAACGAGGCGAAGCTGTCGCCGGCGGCGCGCGCGTTCTGCGAGTTCGTCGCCCATTCCTATCCTGGCGCCGAGCCGGTCGAGTTCGACTGACGTCCGCGCTACGGCGGGTAACGGCTGCTCGCGGGGCCGTCACAACTCTCGGACGGTCATTTCAGGTAATCCGGCAGCGTAAACCCGTCATAGAACCGATCCGACAGGATCGCGGTCTTGAAGGTCTGCGATTTGTAGCCGGCAACGATATCCTGCGCCCACGCAGAATCCGCATTGGCCTTCTTCACCGCGACCACGTTGACATAGGGCGTCGTCATCTTTTCCAGCGCGAATGCATTGGTCAACTTCAAGCCGCTGTAGATCGCGAAGTTGCCCTGGATGGCGGCGAAATCGACGTCGTCGAACGCGCGGGGCGCCTGTGCCGCTTCCAGCGGCACGATCTTGATGCCGCCGGGATTCTTGATGACGTCGAGTTCGCTGACGTCGACCGGCTTGGAGTCACGGATCTCGACGAGGCCGAGGTCGCGCAGGATCCAGAGCGCACGCTGCAGATTGACGGGATCGTTGGGCACGGCCACGGTCGAGCCGGGCTTGATCGGCGAGCCCACCGCGTGCTTCTTCGAGTAGAGCCCCATCGGCGGCGTCGGAACGTGGACGATGCCGACCAGGTCGGTCTGCTGCCGCTCGTTGTAGGAGTTCAGGAAGATCGTGTGCTGCATGACATTGGCGTCGATCTCGCCCTTGAACACGGCATTGTTGGCCTCCAACCCGGTCGAGAACTCGACATAGCGGATATGGTAGCCCTTCTTCTCCAGCTCCGGTGCGACGCCGACCTTGAACTCGTCGATATAGGGGCCCGGCACAAAGCCAACCTTCAGATCGGGCTTGGCCGGAGTCTCGGCGCGCAGGGCGGCGCCGGAGAGGACGCCGAGCATGAGAACGGCCGAACGGAGCAGGAAACGCATCGTCTTCATTGGAAACGTCAGATCCTTGGTTGTTGAGGCAAACATCGACCGCGGCCAGCGCGGGGCCGGCCGCACCTGAGACCGTCACGCGATCACGCGATCGCCTTGATCGATCCGGAGAACAGGCTCTCCGGCCGGTCCAAGCCGTAATGGTCGCGCAGCGTCATGCCGGCGTACTCGTCGCGGAACAGGCCGCGCTTGCGCAGGATCGGCACCACCTGCTCGGCGAAGAGATCGAAGCCGCCAGGCAGCCAGGGCGGCATCACGTTGAAGCCGTCGGCCGCGCCATTCTCGAACCAGGTCTGGATGTTGTCGGCGATCTTCTCCGGCGGACCCGCGATCACCCAGTGACCGCGGGCGCCCGCCAGCCGCTGCACCAGTTGACGGATGGTCGGCTTCTCTCGATCGACGATATCGACCACGAGCTTGAAGCGGCTCGCCACCCCGCGGGCACTGCCGGTGTCGATCAGATGGCGCGGGAAGGGCACGTCGAGATCGAAGCCGGAGAGGTCGAGCCCGATCATCTGGCGCAGCTGGGTCAGCGAATATTCCGGCTGGATCAGCTCGTTGAACTCGTCCTGCAGCCGGTCGGCCTCAACCTGCGTGCTGGCGATGAACGGGCTGATGCCGGGCAGGATCTTGACCTGATCGGGGTTACGGTCGAAAGCGCGGGCCTGTCGCTTGATGTCGGCATAGAATTCCTGGGCGCTGGCCAGCGTCTGATGCGCGGTAAAGATCGCCTCGGCAAAGCGCGCGGCAAAGGCGCGGCCATCGTCGGACGAGCCGGCCTGGACATAGACCGGCCGTCCCTGCGGCGTCCGCGAGATGTTGAGCGGACCGCGCACCCGAAAATGCTTTCCGACGTGATCGATCGGGTGAATCTTGCCGGTGTCGGCGAATACGCCCGACGCGGGATCGTTCACCACGGCGTCGTCTTCCCAGCTATCCCACAGCCGCGTGATGACATCGAGATATTCCCGCGCCCGCTCGTAGCGTTCGTGGTGCGGCGGATGCTCGGGTAGGCCGAAGTTCTGCGCCGCCTGCGCCGTGCTCGTGGTGACGATGTTCCAGCCGGCGCGGCCGCCGCTGAGATGATCGAGCGAGGCGAACAGGCGGGCAAGGTTGTACGGCTCGGTGTAGGTCGTCGATGCGGTCGCGATCAGGCCGATGCGTTTGGTCGCGACCGCGATGGCGGCCAGCCAGGTGATCGGCTCGAAGCGGAAGCGTTGCGCATAGCGGACATTGTCGGCGAGGGCCGGTCCGTCGGCGAAGAAGATCGCGTCGAATTTCTGGGCCTCGGCACGCTGCGCCAGTTCCTGGTAGTAGGTGACGTCGAGGATGCGATCCGCGGCAGACCCCTTGTAGCGCCAAGCCGCCTCGTGATGGCCGCCGGGATAGATGAAGAGGTTGAGGGAAAGCTGCCGTTTGCTCATGTCGGGGCTCGCAGATTCTGCTTGTTGTATCGGAGGGGGCGGCTCAGGCGCCGCTCGAACTGTTTCGTGCGGTGGCCTGCGTCACAATGCTGTTCGGCGGCACGTCCTTGGTCAGCCAGACGTTGCCGCCGATGGTCGAGCCGCGGCCGATCGTGATCCGGCCGAGAATGGTTGCGCCGGCATAGATCACGACGTCGTCTTCGACGATCGGGTGACGCGCGTCGCCCTTGATCACAAGGCCTTCATCGTCGGTCGGGAAGTGCCGCGCGCCGAGCGTGACCGCCTGATAGACCCGGACGTTGTTGCCGATGATGGCGGTCTCGCCGATCACGACACCGGTGCCGTGATCGATGAAGAAGCCGGAGCCGATCCGGGCGCCGGGATGAATATCGATGCCGGTCCTGGTGTGGGCGATCTCCGACATCAGGCGCGCCACCAGCCGGGCGCCGATCTGATAGAGCAGGTGGGCGAGGCGATGGTGGATGATGGCGGTCATCCCGGGATAGCCGATCAGGATCTCGGGAAAATTCCGCGCCGCCGGGTCGCCGACGAACGCCGCCCGCAGATCGTTGATCAGGAGCCCGCGCACCTGAGGCAGCTGGGCGGCGAAGCCGCGCGTCAGCTCGATCGCTTCCTCTTGCACAAAGCCCGGCTCAAGCTCGTCGCCGACGAACAATGCGCCGCGATGAATCTGCGCGCTGAGCGAATCCAGCGCCGTGCTCAGCGTGTTGCCGACGAAATAGTCGATGTTCTCGCCGTCGAGATCCGATTGGCCGTAGTGACGCGGAAACAGCGCCTCGGTGAGGCCATCGAGGATCAGCTCCAGCGCGTCGCGCGAGGGTGCACGGCGAGGCTCGCCGTCGCGTCGGATGCTGTGGGTCTCCTCGCGCGACGTGCGCAACTCGGCCACGATCCGGTCGAGTTGCCAGCGACCCGGCGCTCGGCCGACCGTGCCGGCGGACGACGGAGGTGACGGTGGTGGTGTTTCGCGCTTCATGCGGTGCCCTTCCTGCCCTAACGGACATGCGCCAAGGGAATGCTGACTTCGGCCAACAGGTCGAGATCGGCTTCGTGATCGATTTGGACATACTGTCCGTTCCAGTAGGTGAGGCCGGACAGCCGATGCGACAATTCCATGCTGGAGAGGCGGCCGACGATGATGCCGTGGGAATGCCGCTCGATGATCTCCTCGACCTGGCATTCGACGACGGCAAGCGACTGCAGCAGCAGCGGCACGCCGGAGGCGCCATGCGTCCAGTCGGTGCCGTCGAAGCGCTCACGGCCTCTCAGCTGGCTGTTGCTGAAGCGCTCGGCCAGGGCCTGCTGGTCCGAGCCGAGGATGTTGACGCCAAACAGCCGATGGCGGGCGATCGGTGCGAACGACGATGCCTGCCGGTTGATGCTGACCAGGAGCCGGGGCGGACTGGCGCTGAGCGAGGTCAGCGAGGTCACGGTCATGCCGGTGATGTCCTCGCCCTGTCCGGCGGTAATGATGCAGACGCCGCCGGGGAGGCGGCGCATGACAAGGCGGAATTGACGCTCGATCTCGTGGTCGGCGTCGACGAGATGGATATCCGGCTTGCTCATCGGTGACTCCCTTGCCTTGCCTCGCCGGATCGGGCCTCGCTAGAGCATTTTCGAGCGAAGTGGATACCGGTTCGCGTGAAGAAAACGCGTCAAACAGGAATCTAGGGCTCCGTTCCGATGCATCGGAACGGAGCCCTAGAAGAAGCCCTTGGCGGGCAGCGGCGTGCCGCTGATCTCGTATTGTCCGATCGAGCGCGTCTTGAAGGTGTTCGGATTGTGTGACGCCAGCGTGCGCGCGTTGCGCCAGTGCCGGTCGAAATTGGTCGCCTTCTTGGTGGCGGATGCGCCGCCGACGTCGAATAGCAGGCTGCCGCTCCGGATCGCGAATTCGTCCGCGACGATCTTGGCCTTGGCCGACAGCAGTGCGGCCCTGTGCGCGGCATCGCCGGCGTTCGCCTCGCCGGCATCGAAGGCATCGGTGGCGGCGTCGAGCGCTTCGGCGGCCGCCAGCACGACGGTCTCGGCGGCGAACGCGCCGCTCGCGATCTGGCCGACGGTCTGTTGCAGCAGCGGATCGTCCGCCGGAACCTCGCTCGGCGCATAGTAGAACGTCCGCTTGCGGGTGCGCACCAGGTCGGTGGCGTCCCGCAGCACGGCGCGCGCGATGCCGGCATTGATCGCGGTCAGGAACAGCTGGGCAAACGTGTTGGAGTAGGGGATGCCGTAGCCGGCATCCGGTGCATCGAACACCACCTCCTGCCGCTTGACGCGCACATTGCGGAAATGCGTGGTGCCGGTCGCCGTCAGCCGCTGCCCGAGGCCGTCCCAGTCGTCGACCAGCTCGATGCCGTCGCGCTTGACCGGAATCAGCACGGCCGCGTTGGTCGCGGATGCATCGGCGGTGCGGACCAGCACGTAGTCCGAATACAGCGTCCCGGTGCTGTAATATTTGGTGCCGTTGAGCAGGTAATCGTCGCCGTCCGCGGTGAGTGTCGTGTTCGGCGTGACATTGCCGACCTTCGGCGTGTCGAGCTCGGTCGCCGCAAGGCCGATGATCGCGCCCTCGGCGACCGCCTTCTGCCACTGTCTGTGCTGCTCGTCCTTCGGTCGACGCACCAGCCGTTCGACGACGCTGAAATGGTTGCGCAGGATATGCGCGACATTGGCGTCGGCTTCGCCGAGGCGGATGACGATCTCGAACAGGGCGCGGATCGACAGGCCGGCGCCGCCGGCCTCGAGCGGAAGCCGGAGTGCGCCGAGCCGGGCCTTGCGAATGAGATCGATCTCCGCAAACGGCAGCACGCGCTCGCGCTCGCGGTCGCTGGCTCCTTCCGCGATACGGCTGAGCAGCGCGTCGATATCGAGCGCATGATTGCCGAGGCGGTCGGAGGGCTCCAGCGAAGTGGCGGTGACGGGCTTGTTCATGGATGTCTTCCGAATGGCGGCGCGAATGGCGGTGATTGAGTTGACGGTTGTTGATCAGACCTGTGCCAGGTGGTCGGTGACCTTGATCGGCTCCGGGAGCACTTTGCGTGCGACCAGCCAGTCGGCGGCGCGTTGCAGCTCGGCAAGGAAGCTCTCGTCATTGGCGGCGAAGTAGCGATACTGCCGCTTCAGCGCGATGAACTGGTCGCGGACCTGGTCGCTGTACTTGCCGGCCTTCTGCGCGATGTATTCGGCGTCCTTGCTGTTCTCGGAGATCCATTTGCCTTCGGCGCGGAAGGCATCATTGACGGCGCGGACCAGTGCGGGATTGTCGGTCGCGAATTTCCTCGTGGTCAAATAGGACGTGTAGTCGATCTGGAACTCGAGATCGCGGCCTTCCAGGAAGATGTCGTGCGCCTTGTATTCGAGCCGGGCGATATCGACGCCGGGGCTCCACATCGACCAGGCGTCGACCTTGCCGGAGGCCAGCGCCGGCGCTGCATCCGGCGGATTGAGATAGACGAACTTCACCTTGGAGCGGTCGACGTTGTGCTTCTCGAGCGCTGCGACCAGCAGGAATTCGCCGAGACCGGAGCGGTTCACCGCCACCGACTTGCCGACCAAGTCCTCGACCTTGGTGATGCCGGAGTCATCCCGCGCGATGATCGCAGTGGTGCGGGGCTCGTAGACCACGAACTGGGTGAACACCAGCGGCGAGCCGGCAATGATCGCGGCGAGCGCCGGCGTCGTGCTGCCGCCGAAGCTGAAATCGGCGCTGCCGCCGGTCACCGCCTGCAGCGTCGGGGCGTGATTCGGAAACGGTCCCAGCCACTCGACCTTGATGCCGTCCTTGGCCAGCAGCTTCTCGAACTCGCCGCGTTCCTTGGCGATCAGGTTGAGCCCGCTCAGGCCCCAGGTCAGCCGCACCGTGTCGGTGACGCGGCCGTTTGCCGCCTGCGCGGGCTCGCAGAAGTCGAAGCCGGCGAGCGCGCCGATGCCGAAGGCCGCGCCGCCAAGGAAGCTACGGCGGGTGGGCTTGGTGAGCTGGGAGGGAGACATCGAATGGTCCTCAAGCAGGGATGGGGTGAGCGGTGCCGACGCCGAGCTCCGCGAGCAGGTCGGTGCGTGCGATCGGCGCTGCGCCGTCGCGTTTCATGCGGTGCTCGAACGCAATCCGGCCTGCGCGCATCACCAGGATGCGGTCGGCAAGCGCAATCGCCTCGTCGACGTCGTGAGTGACCAAGAGAACGCCGGGCCGATGCGCGTCGACCAGCTCGCGCACCAGATCGTGCATGCGAATCCGGGTCAGCGCGTCGAGTGCGGCAAAGGGCTCGTCGAGCAGAAGCAGTTGCGGCTCCTGCACCAGCGCGCGTGCCAGCGCCACGCGCTGCGCCTGTCCGCCCGAGAGATTGCGCGGCCAGTCATCGAGCCGGTCGCCGAGTCCGACCTCGGTGAGCGCGCTCGCGGCACGCTGCCGGGCGTCGGTGGCGTTGAGGCCGAGCGAGACATTGCGCCACAGGCTGTCCCACGGCAGCAGCCGGTGCTCCTGGAACACGACCGCCGGCCGCCGCGGCGCCGTGATGCGCCCGCCGTCGATCGGATCGAGGCCGGCCAGCGCCCGCAGCAGCGTGGTCTTGCCGCAACCGCTCTCGCCGAGCAGGACGACGAACTCGCCGCGCTCGATGCGCAGATTGAGGTTCTCGATCACGACGCGATTGCCGTAGGCCCGACGCAGGCCGGTCACCACGACGGCGGGTGCAGCCGCGCTCGATGAGGGTGCCACGTGCACGGTCATCGCGTACTCCCATAGTTCGGATGCCAGGCCAGCAGCCGTCGCTCCAGGGCGCGCGCGATGCCGTCGGCGGCGACGCCGATCAGCGCATAGATCACGATGGTCAGCACGATCACGTCCGTGCGCAGGAATTCGCGTGCATCCATCGCGAGGAAGCCGATGCCGGATTGGGCGCCGATGGTCTCCGCGACCACCAGCGCCAGCCACGCGGTCGCCAGCGCATAGCGGACGCCGGTCAGGATCGAGGGCAGGGCACCGGGCAGGATGACGCGCCGGATCAGCTCAAATGTGCCGAGGCCCTGGACGCGGCCGAGCTCGACCAGCTTTGGGTCGACCTGCCGGATTCCTAGCGTGGTGTTGATGTAGATCGGGAAGGCGACGCCGAGCGCGACCAGGAATATCTTCTGCGCTTCGCCGACGCCGAGCCAGACGATCACCAGCGGCAGCGCGGCGAGGAACGGGATCGCGCGGATCATCTGAATACTGCGGTCGATCGCAGCCTCCGCGATCCGCGAGAAGCCAACCAGGATGCCGAGTGCAAACCCGATGCTGCCGCCGATCGCAAACCCGGACACCGCGCGCAGCAGGCTGACGCCGAGATCGTTCAGGAGGCTCCCCGATGTCGCGAGCTTGACTGCCGTTCGGACCACCTTGCTTGGAGCCGGCAGCACCTGCGGTGAGAGCCAGCCGGCCTGCGCTAGCAATTCCCAAACGATGAGAAGTACGAGCGGAGCAAGCCACGACAGCAGCAGCAGACTGTGCCGGCTGATCTCGAAGCGTGCCGTCCGCGCCGTCGACGCGGTACGATCGCCGCGTTGCGCGGAATCGAAGGCAATCGATGGCGTAGCCTGTTCGAGGTTGCTCAAATCTGTTCCGTCCTCGTTCAACGTGCGCGAAGATCATCGATCGCGCGCGGCACGGCTCATCATTCTCTCGCTCGGCGGTTTGCCGTCGTTCGAAAGAGCGCGCCGTTCATGCGACGCAAACTGTCCCACGATTTTTCGCAGACAGAAATAGAGCCGTTTTCCAATTGTCGCTGCGTTCGGAGTTTTCTCGTTTCCCGCCGCGCGCGGCGCGGCAAGGAAAATCTTTTGATGCGCCGCTGCTTGATCTGTCGGCGTGCTTCTTCGAAAACACGGCGGTGTAACGGGAGATATCGGAGAGACGTCATGTCGGCACGACCGCTTCGCTTTGGCATCTGGGCGCTGGTCCATGGTTCGCGCGGTGCCTATCAGGATCCGGAGGAGCCGTATGACGCATCATGGGAGCGCAATCGCGATCTCGTGCTTGCGGCTGAGGCGCTGGGCTATGATTCCACGCTGATCGCGCAGCACACGATCAATCCGCATCAGGAGGATTTCGATCAGCTCGAGGCCTGGAGCGCCGCAGCGGCCGTCGCCGCATTGACGAGCCGGATCGAGATCATTGCGGCTATCAAGCCCTATCTCTATCACCCGGTGGTGCTCGCCAAGCTTGCGCTCGGGATCGAGAACATCAGCCGCGGACGCTTCGCGATCAACTTGGTCAATGCCTGGAACCGGCCCGAGCTCGACAAGGCCGGCATCGGTTTTGCCGAGCATGATGCCCGTTACGCCTATGGACGGGAGTGGATCACGATCGTCTCGCGCCTGATGCAGGGCGAAAGGCTGACCTACAAGGGCGAGCATTTCGACGTCCGTGACTATCTGTTGCGGCCGACGAGCCGCTATCGGCCGCGGCCGTTGATCTATGTCGGCGGCGAGTCGGAGCCGGCGCGCGCGTTGGTCGCCGACCATGGCGACGTCTGGTTCATCAATGGGCAACCGCTCGAGGATGTGGCCGGCCTGATTGCCGACGTTGCGGCGCGGCCGCGGACGTCAGCGCCGCTCCGTTTCGGGCTGTCCGCGTTCGTCGTCGCACGCCAGACGCAGGCCGAGGCGCAGGCTGCCTATCAGCGGCTGCTCGAGCTGTCGCGGCAGGATGCGCCGGTGAAGGCGATCCAGCGACAGAACACCGATCCGAAGGTCGTGATGATGCAAACCATGCAGAAATCGGAACGGGTCGGCAGCAATGGCGGCACCGCGGCGGGGCTGGTCGGCAGCTATGACGAGGTGGCGGCCCGGATCGGGGCGTTCCATGCCGCCGGGATCGAGTTGTTCATGCTCCAATTCCAGCCTTTCGAGGCCGAGATGGAGCGCTTTGCGAAGGAGATCATCCCGCGCGTTCGCGCTGCGTCATCTGCTGCCGCGACCGACACTCCGCCGCTGCTGGCCGGATCGCGCTAGCTGCGTCACGCGGTGGCCACAGTCCCGATCCGCCGCGCAAAGCGGCTGACCGGCCGCGGCAAGCCGAAATGCTCGCGCAGGGTGGCGCCTGCATAATCGGTTCGGAACAGGCCGCGCCGCTGCAGGATCGGCACCACGCTGTCGACGAAGACCTCGAGCCCGGTCGGCAGCACGTCCGGCATCAGGTTGAAGCCGTCCGCCGCGCCCGCCCTGAACCAAGATTCGATATCGTCGGCAATCTGTTCCGGCGTGCCGACGATGATGCGGTGTCCGACCCCGCCGCCGAGTGCGCGCAGCAGCTGGCGGACCGTGAGGTTGCCGCGCCGCGCGATGTTCACGGTACCCTGGAACATGGTGTGGTTGGCGTTCGCGGGCAGCGGCAGCGGATCGGGCAGCGGCTTGTCGAGATCGAGGATGTCCGGATCGACCTGCAATGTGCCGGCGAGACGCGCGAGACTGTATTCGATCGGAACCAGCTCCCACAGCTCATCCTGCCGCCGCTTCGCTTCGGCTTCGGTGCTGCCGATCACGGTGGCAAGTCCCGGCAGGATGATGATGGAGTCGCCGGTGCGGCCGTAAGCTGCGGCGCGGGCACGCAGATCGCGCGCATAGGCGACGCCTTCGTCGATCGTCTGCGCCAGCGTGAACACGGCTTCGGCCTGCGCGGCAGCCAGATCGCGACCGTCGCTCGAGCCGCCGGCCTGCACGGTCACCGGACGGCCCTGCGGCGAACGCGGCACATTGAGCGGGCCGGCCACGGCGTAATGGGCGCCGCGATGCGCGATCGGATGCACCTTCGACGTATCGACAAACCGGGCGGCGGTCTTGTCGCCGACAAAGGCGTCGTCCTCCCAGCTGTCCCACAGCGCATGGACCACTTCGGCGAACTCCTTGGCGCGCTCGTAGCGGGCCTTGTGCTCGAGCACGTTGTTGAGGCCGAAATTGCGGCCGGCCGCCGCGTCGGCGGTGGTCACCGCGTTCCAGCCGGCGCGGCCGCCGCTTGCGAGGTCCAGCGTCGCGAAGCGGCGCGCGATGTTGTAGGGCTCGTTATAGGTGGTCGAGGCGGTCGCGATCAGCCCGATATGGCTGGTCGCCGCGGCGACCGTTGCCAGCACGATGGTCGGCTCCATCGACATGAAGGATCGATAGTCGATGCGGTCGGTGATCGCCGGCGTGTCGGCCAGGAAGATCGCGTCGAGCTTGCCGCGCTCGGCGATCTCTGCGACGCGCACGTAATGACCGACGTCGAAGCAGGCGCGCGGATCGCTTTCCGGCAGCCGCCAGGCCGACGCGTAGACGCCGGAGTGCAGCAGATTGACGTTGAGATGAAGCTGACGATCGGACATGGCTGCCACGCAGTGAAATGAGATGTTTTCCGACATATCGCCTGTCGCGCGACAAGGGAACGAACGGCTGGCGCGTGCATGCAAAAAGAAATATCCGCCTCCGCCGCGTGGTTTGCGGACAAAACTCGTTTTCCTCTCTGGCATTGGACGAAACGTCCGCCGCGCCGGTGCATGATTATTCTTCGCTGAGCGGCGGCAGGGGAAGCTTCGTCCAAGTCCGTTCAAATATCTGAAATTGCCAGGGGCGCACGCGCGCGTAAGCATGTTGCTGCGGCGCATCTGCAAGCGATTGGTGTCGCGTGGAGAAGCTGGACGATGACAACCAACGATCGACGCGCCGAACGGCGGGCCGGAACGGACGGCTCGGTTGAATTCGACGCCGATGTCCTGGTGATCGGCGGCGGACCGGCGGGCACCTGGGCTGCGGTGAGCGCTGCAGAGCGCGGCGCCCGCGTTGTGCTCGCCGACAAGGGGTTTTGCGGCACGTCGGGCGCGACCGCGGCCGCCGGCACGGGTGTCTGGTATGTCGATCCCGATCCGGCGTTGCGTGAAGCCGCCATGGCCAACCGCGAGAAGATGGGCGGGTATCTGCAAGACCGCGGCTGGATGGCGCGCGTGCTCGACCAGACCTATGAGGCCAGCAATCGTTTGGCAGCGTGGGGCTACCCTTATCCGGTCGATGACAGCGGCAAGTCGCAACGCAATTCGCTGCAAGGACCGGAATACATGCGCCTGATGCGCAAACGTACCAAGCAGGCCGGCGTCACCATCCTGGATCACAGCCCCGCGCTCGAGTTGCTAGTCGACGATGACGGCGCGGTTGCCGGCGCCAGCGGCGTGCGCCGGCAGAAGCACGACCGCTGGATCGTGCGCGCCAAGGCTGTCGTGATCGCGACCGGTGGGTGCGCGTTCCTGAGCAAGACGCTGGGCTCGAACGTGCTGACCGGCGACGGCTATCTGATGGCCGCGGAGGTCGGTGCCGAATTCAGCAGCATGGAGTTCTCTAATCCTTATGCGATTTCGCCGGCGTTCGGCTCGGTGACTAAGACGCTGTTCTATGGCTGGGCGACCTTCAGCTACGAGGACGGCAGCGTGGTTCCCGGCGCGGCATCCAAGGGCGGCCGATCGGCGATCGCGCGCGCATTGCTGCAAGGGCCGGTCTACGCCCGCCTCGACAAGGCCGATGACGAGGTGCAGCGCGACATGCGCGCATCGCAGCCGAATTTCTTCCTGCCGTTCGATCGCACCGGCATCGATCCGTTCAGCGAGCGGTTTCCGGTGACGTTGCGGCTCGAAGGCACCGTGCGCGGCACCGGCGGCCTTCGCATTGTCGACGACAGCTGCGCCACCAGCGTGCCGGGGCTCTATGCCGCCGGCGATGCGGCGACGCGCGAATTGGTCTGCGGCGGCTTCACCGGCGGCGGCAGCCACAACGCCGCCTGGGCGATGTCGTCGGGGACCTGGGCCGGCTGGGGCGCTGCCGGCTACGCCCGGCAGCTTGGCCCGGCGCGGCAGCGCCGCCTGGCCTCCGCGGGAACAGTTGCGTTCCGAAGCCGATCGCGCCGCCCGTTTGAGCCGGCCGCACTGGCGCGGGCAGTTCAGGATGAGGTCTATCCGTATGAGCTGAACTACTTCCGGCACGCGTCGCGGCTCGAGGGCGCGCTGGCGCGGCTCGATGCGGCGTGGGCCGATGCGTCGGCGGCCGACGCCGCGAGCAAGGATGATCTGCTGCGCGCCCGCGAGAGCGCGGCCATGCTGGCGACGTCGCGCTGGATGTATCGCAGCGCGCTGGCGCGTACCGAAAGCCGCGGCATGCATCGCCGCGACGATTATCCCGATCAGGACGATCGGCAACGCCATTATGTGACGAGTGGCGGCCTGGATCAGGTCTGGACCGCGGTCCGGCCGCATGCCGACGCCACTTACGCCGAGGCTGCGGAATGATCGAGGTGATCGACGCCGAACGCTGCACGTCGTGTGACATCTGCGTGAATGTCTGCCCGACCAATGTGTTCGATAAGACGGATGGAATTCCGGTCATCGCCCGCCAGGGCGATTGCCAGACCTGCTTTCTCTGCGAACTCTATTGTCCCGAGGACGCACTTTACGTCTCGCCCTATGCGGATACCCCTTGCCCGACCGACGTAGTCGCGCTACGGCAGACCGCCGCATTGGGCAGTTACCGCCGCGCGGTCGGCTGGACCGACGAGACGCGCGATCTCCGCGGCATCGACCGCAGCTATCTGCTCTTTGGTCATTGAGTCCGGGCTGGCCCGGCGATCGAAGCCATCTGCCAATTGGACCGATTGAATGAATGTACATCAATCCCTGACGACGGCGCAGCCCGTTGCGCCGCTGCCGTCGATATCGCCGGCATCGGGCGCGGACGATGCGATGATCCGCTTCGAGGGCGTATCGAAAGTCTATCCGGCCTATCGCGACAAGCCGAGCGTGCATGCGTTGCAGGCGATCGATTTCGCGATCGCGCGCGGCTCGATCACCGGCGTGATCGGTCGTTCCGGTGCCGGCAAGTCGAGCCTGGTTCGCCTCATCAACGGGCTCGAGAAGCCGTCGACCGGCCGCGTCGTCGTCGATGGCAGCGAGATCTCCGCGCTGGCCGGCCGCGAGCTGCGCCTGGCGCAGCGCTCGATCGGCATGATCTTCCAGCATTTCAACCTGCTGTCGTCGCGGACGGCGGCGGATAATATCGCGCTGCCGCTCGAGATCGCCGGCTGGTCCAGGGCCGACATCGCGGTTCGCGTGGAAGAACTGCTCGCGCTCGTCGGCATCGCCGACAAATCCGACCGCTATCCCTCCGAACTGTCCGGCGGCCAGAAGCAGCGCATCGGGATCGCGCGCGCACTGGCGACGCGGCCGAAGGTGCTGCTGTCCGACGAGGCAACCTCGGCGCTCGACCCGCAGACGACGCGCGCGATCCTGGATCTGCTTGCCAATATCAATCGCGAGCTCGGTGTCACGATCGTGCTGATCACTCACGAGATGTCGGTTGTCCGCCAGCTCGCCAAGGAGGTCGCGGTGATCGACGGCGGCCATGTCGTCGAACGCGGCCATGTCGCCGACATCTTCACGCATCCCCGGCATCCGGTGACGCAGGCGTTCCTGTCCGAGGCGATCGGAGACAGCGTTCCGGTCTCGCTGACGAGCCGGCTATCGCCACAGCCGATTGTCGGCGGCAAGGCGGTTCTGCGCGTACAGGTGCGCGGCAGTGAGGCCGGCGACACGGTGGTGGCGCGTCTGTCGCGCGAGCTGGCTCATGACGTGGCACTGCTGTCGGCCAGGATCGACGAGATCGGCGGCCAGCACGTCGGCTCGCTGATCCTGGGCATTCCCGGCGGTGAAGCCGCCGCGAAGCAGGCCCTGGCCTATCTGTCTCAGCATGACCTTCTGGTGGAGCGTCTCGGCTATGTCGCGTGAACTCTTCAACCTGATCGTTCAGGCCACTGGCGAGAGCCTGTTCATGGTCTCGGTCGCGGCCCTGGTCGCGACCATATTGGGCCTGCCGCTCGGGATCTTCCTCGCCACCAGCAGGAAGGGCGAGTTGTTCGCGGCGCCGCCCGCCAACGGCATTCTCGGCGTGATCGTCAATGCTACGCGCTCGACCCCGTTCATCATCCTGGTGGTCGCGATCATTCCGTTCACGCGCCTGATCGCCGGCACTTCGATCGGCTCGGGTGCGGCGATCGTGCCGCTCACCATCGCGGCGACGCCGTTCATCGCCCGCCTGGTCGAGGCGGCGATCCGCGAGGTCGACGCCGGCCTGATCGAGACGGCATCTTCATTTGGTGCAAGCCCATTGCAGATCGTGTTCAAGGTCCTGATTCCGGAGGCGTTGCCGGGCCTGGTGCTGGCCCTGACGCTCGCCGTCGTCAGCCTGCTCGGCTACTCCGCGATGGTCGGGGCGGTCGGCGGCGGCGGTCTTGGCGACCTCGGCATTCGCTACGGCTATCAGCGCTTCATGCCTGAGATGATGCTGGCGGTCGTCGTCGTCCTGATCGCGCTGGTGCAGACCGTGCAGACCGCCGGGGACTATCTGGCGCGCCGCGTCAACCGCCGGCTGCGCAATCGCTGATCCCAAAGCCATTCCTGTTCCATGGAGACCAAGATGTTGTTTCGATCCTTTGTCGCGCTCACGAGCGCGATTGCGGTCTGGTCGACCGCGGCTGCGGCTGAAACGATCAAGATCGGCGTGACGCCGGGGCCGCATGCGCAGATCCTCGAGGCCGTGAAGCCGATTGCGGCCAAGAGCGGGCTCGATCTCCAGCTCATCGAGTTCTCCGACTATGTCGTGCCCAACGCCGCGCTCGACGCCGGCGACATCCAGGCCAATTCGTTTCAGAACCAGCCTTATCTCGACAACCAGAAAGCCGATCGCGGCTACAAGATCGAGCAGGTCGGGCTGACGGTCAATTTTCCGATCGGCATCTATTCACGCAAGCACAAGAGCTGGGCCGACCTGCCTGAGGGAGCCAAGGTCTCGATTCCGAACGATCCCACCAATGGCGGCCGCGCGCTGCTGCTGCTGCGCGACAAGGGTGCGATCAAGCTGAAGAGCGATGTCGGGTTCAAGCCGACCGTCATCGACATCATCGACAATCCCAAGAAGCTGAAATTCATCGAGGTCGACGCCGCCCAGGCGCCGCGCGCGCTCGACGACGTCGATGCGGCCGTCATCAACACCAACTATGCGACACAGGCCGGCCTCGATCCGGTCAAGGATCCGATCCTGCGCGAGGACCCGAAGGGACCCTATGTCAATCTGATCGCGGTCCGCTCCGCCGACAAGGACAAGCCGTGGGTCAAGATCCTGGTCGATAGCTATCACACGCCGGAGATCAAGGAGTTCGTCCTGACCAAGTTCAAGGGCGCGGTGTTGCCGAGCTGGTAATCGCCGATTCAGCTATCGAGGACAGACTGATGCGTATCCTGATGACCGCGCTCGCCGTTGCAGCGCTGTTGACCGGCGCGGCCAGGGCCGACACCATCCGGGTCGGCGTCACGGCCGGGCCCCACGCGGAAATCCTGGATGTCGTGAAGAAGGTGGCCGCCAGCCGCGGGCTCGACATCAAGGCGGTCGAATTCACCGACTATGTGATCCCGAACCAGGCGCTCGCGCTCGGGGACCTCGAGGCCAATTCATTCCAGCATGAGCCCTATCTGAAGAACCAGCTCTCCAAGACCGGCTGGAAGATCGTCAAGGTCGCCAACACCATCGCCTCCCCGCAGGGCGTCTACTCCCTGAAGTACAAGAAGCTTTCCGATCTGCCGGATGGCGCCCGGGTGGCGATCGCCAACGATCCGTCCAACGGCGCGCGCGGCTTGATGATCCTGGCGCTGCACGGCGTGATCAAGCTGAAGGAGCCGAACAACGTCGCCTCGACCATTGCCGATATCACCGACAATCCGAAGCAACTGCGCTTCGTCGAATTGGATGCCGCGCAGCTGCCGCGCGCGTTGCAGGACGTCGACCTGGTCTCGATCAACAACAACTATGCGGTTCAGGCCGGGCTCAATCCCGCCACCGACGCGATTGCGCGTGAGGCGGCGGATGGCCCCTGGGTCAACATCCTCGCCGTGCGTGAAGAGGACAAGGACAAGCCCTGGGTCAAGCAGCTGACCGACGCCTATCATTCCGACGAGGTGAAGGCATTCCTCGAGACGCGCTTCAAGGGCACCTATATCGCAACCTGGTGACGGGCGTTTGATTGCCGGTCACCGAGAGGTTCGCAAGTCACTCTATTCGGCGGCGTCAGCGCGCGTGGCCGAGGGCGAGCGACGGAAGCCGGCGCCGGGATGCGTGGCGTCAAGGTAGGGCCCGCGTCCGGGAAACAGCTTCTCGCGCAGCGTGCCTTCGCGATAGGCCGTCTTGTAGACCCCGCGCGATTGCAGTTCCGGCACCACCAGATCGACGAATGATGTCAGCGATTCCGGCGCGACCAGGCGGAACAGGTTGAAGCCGTCGACATCGGTTTCATCGACCCAGGCGATCAACTCGTCCGCCACGTCCTGCGGCGAGCCGACCACGAACGGTGAGCGCGCGCCGACCCGGCTCAGCGTTGCGAGATCGCCGACCTTGACCGGCTGGTCGCTGCGCACCGTGAAATTCTCGACCATCGAATGGATCGCGTTGCTCTCGACATATTGCACGGCCTGGTCCGGGCGATATTTCGAGAAATCGATGCCGGTCCATCCCGAGAGCAAGGCGAGCTGGCCGGCCTGATCGACATGCTCGGCGTAGTCCGCGAGCAGATCGTTGGCCTCGGCGCGCGCGTCGGTGCGACGATCACGGTCGCGCCAGCGAACAGGCGGATGTCATAGGGATCGCGTCCGAACTCCCCGGCGGCCTCCCTGATCTCGCGCGCGGCGCGGGCCAGGATCGGCTTGGTCTGGCCGTTGAGGAAGATCGCCTCCGCATGCCGGGCCGCGAAGGCGCGCCCGCGCTTTGAGGTTCCGGCCTGATACAGCAGCGGCGTGCGCTGTGGCGACGGTTCGGCGAGGTGGATGCCGTCGATCTGATAGTGACGCCCCTGGTGCCGCACCGGATGGATCTTTGCCGGATCGGTGAAGATCCGCGCCGCGCGGTCGCGGCGGACGGCGCCGTCCTCCCAGCTGCCTTCCCACAGCTTGTAGCTCGCCGTGAGAAATTCTTCGGCCGCCTCGTAACGCTCGTCATGCACGCGATTGGCCGCAAGGCCCATGCCGCGGGCACCGCTGTCGAGATAGCCGGTGACGATGTTCCAGCCGATCCGGCCGCGCGAGAGGTGATCGAGCGTCGAGAAGCGGCGGGCGAGCTGGTAGGGATGCTCGTAGGTGAGATTGGACGTGATGCCGAAGCCGAGATGCTTTGTCGCGTGTGCCATGGCGGAGACAAGCAAGGTCGGCTCGGCGTTCGGTAGTTGAACGGCGTGGCGCAGAGCGGTTTCGGGGCTGTTGCCGTAGACGTCGTAGATGCCGAACACGTCGGCCAGGAAGATGCCGTCGAGCAGGCCGCGTTCAGCCGTCCGGGCGTAGTCCACCCAATAGTCCAGTGTGTTGTAGTCGAGCGAGGTGTCGCGCGGATGCGACCACAGGCCCGCCCAGTTGTGGCTCGGCGCCATCATGTTGAACGCGTTGAAGCGAAGCTCTTTCGGTCTGGTCATCGCGCAGTTTCCGGCAATTGAGGACAGAGAGGTGATTTATCACGTCACCAGCGTGGCTTTATTTTCTATTCGGCGAAGCAGGATCAAAATCGTGCTCCGTCCCTGGTCCGGCGCAGCAGGGATTGGTCCGCTCGACGTCGTTGCATCGTTCAGGGTGACCGGCACGTCCGGCATGGCGCGCTGATTTGCCAACGCGATCGACGGGAAGATCAATGTGCCGGTGATCTGCTGAACGCGTGGGCGCAGCGAAACAAATGCAACGCGGCGGGGGCTCGAGCTGAAAAATTCGCGACGCCATCCGACGTGCGGCCAGCACGCGCATCGCTATTTTCGCCGACGTCTCGACAGCCGCGGCGTCGCTGCGCATCATCCGCTGCCTTTGATGCTGGGTCCATGGATTTCGGGAGATTTGGAAATGCCGATCGAAACCAAGAATGTCGAGACGCTCGCCCTGCACGGCGGTTCGTACCGGTCGGACCCGGCGACGGGCGCGGTGGCGGTTCCGATCTATCAGACGACATCCTATCAATTCGAGAGCACCGATCACGCATCGCGGCTGTTCGCGCTGGAGGCGCTCGGGCAGATTTACACCCGGATCAAGAACCCGACGGCCGACGCGTTCGAGGAACGGCTGGCGGCGCTGGAGGGCGGCGTGGCCGCGCTCGCCGTGGCGTCAGGCCAGTCAGCGACGGCTTACGCGATCTTCAACATCGCCCAGGCCGGCGACAACATCGTCTCGTCGACCGATCTCTATGGCGGCACCTGGACGCTGCTGTCGCAGACGCTGAAGCAGTTCGGCATCGAGGTTCGCTTCGTCGATCCGGCCGATCCGGAGAATTTCCGCCGCGCCACCGATGCGAAGACCCGGGCCTACTTTGCCGAGACCCTGCCGAACCCCAAGCTCAACGTATTTCCGATCCGGGAGGTTGCGGATATCGGGCGTTCGCTCGGCGTGCCGCTCATTCTCGACAATACGGCCGTGCCGCTGATCGCGCGCCCGTTCGATCATGGAGCGGCGATCGTGGTCTATTCCACCACGAAATATATCGGCGGCCATGGCACCTCGATCGGCGGCGCGATCATCGACGGCGGCAATTTCGATTGGGCGGCGCATGCGGAGCGCTTCCCGCTGCTGACGCAGCCGGACGATGCCTATCACGGCGCGATCTGGACCGAAGCCGCCAAGCCGCTCGGTCCGATCGCCTATATTCTCCGCGCGCGCGTCAAACTGCTGCGCGATCTCGGTGCCGCGATCGCGCCCCAGAACGCATTCCAGTTCATCCAGGGGCTGGAGACGCTGCCGCTGCGACTGCGCCAGCACAATGAGAACGCGATCAAGGTCGCGAACTTCCTGGCACGGCATCCCTCCGTCTCGCATGTGATCTTCCCCGGCCTGCAAAGCGGGGAGAACCGGCGCCGCGCCGATCTCTATCTCAACGGCGGCTATGGTGCGCTGGTCGGATTCGAGCTGAAGGGCGGCGTCGAGGCCGGCCGTCGCTTCATCGATGCGCTGAAACTGTTCTATCACGTCGCCAACATCGGCGATGCGCGGTCGCTGGCGATCCACCCGGCATCGACCACCCATCAGCAGCTCAGCGCCGAGGAGCAGCTCGCGGCCGGCGTGACGCCCGGCTACATCCGGCTGTCGGTCGGCATCGAGCACCCCGACGACATCCTCGCCGACCTCACCCAGGCATTGGCTCAGGCCGAGGCCGGCGGCAGCAGCCGCAAGGCGGCCTGATCGATCCCCGACAACGGAGTTGAAACCGAGACCATGAAGACATTGTTGTGCTTGGCGCAGGCGGCCGGGGTGCTGCTTGCCATGACTGCGGCCGCTGTTGCCGACGAACCGCTCAAGATCGCGACCAGTGCGGGGCCGGTCGGTCAGCTGGCGGCGTTTGCCGCCAAGCTTGCCAAGGACAAGGGCCAGGACGTCAAGATCGTCGAGCTGTCGGACTGGGTCGCGCTGAACGAGGTGGTGAACAGCGGCGATGTCGACGCCAACCTGTTCCAGCACGCGACGTATCTCGCGATCCAGAACAAGCAGCGCGGCTTCAATTTGATCCAGGTCGACAAGGTCGGCGTGATCGCGCCGGTCGGGTTGTTCTCGAAGAAGATCAAGTCGCTCGACGAGATCAAGTCCGGCGACAGCGTCGCGATCCCGAACGAGCCGCTCAACGGCGCGCGCGGCCTGATCCTGCTCGAACGTGCCGGGCTGATCAAGCTGGCGCCGGGCAAGGGCTTTTCTGTCAGCCGGTTCGACATCATCGACAACCCGAAGAACCTGAAGATCGTCGAGCTCGATCCGGCGCAGACCTACCGGTCGCTCGACGACGTCACGCTGGCGCTGGTCAACATCACCTATCTGATCCCGGCCGGCGGCGATCCGAAGTCGGCGCTGGTGATCGACCGTACGGTGGACGAGGGCCTCGTGCTGCGCTTCACCGCGCGACCGGACAAGAAGGACGATCCGCGCCTGAAGGCCTTCATCCAGGTCTTCAACTCGCCGGAGGTCAAGCACTTCATCGAGGAGAAGCTGCCGGCGTTCATTCCGGCGGGCTTCAGCAGTTAGAGCCGTGTGAGGCGGGGGGACGCGGCCAGGCCCTCAATGCGTTTTGCATTGGGGGCCTTCGCTCGTCTGGAGCGTTTTCAAGCGAAGTGAGTACCGGTTCACGTAACGAAAGCGCGTCAAACAGGAATTTGGGACCGCGAGACAGAGACGCTATTCCAACTCAGCCATGGAATTGTCCGACCGGATGGTCAATAAATGATGGTTCGAATGCGGCCCGGTGCAAGCTGGACCGTGGCTCCCAACTTTCACGGCCGGCTGGTGGAACGGAACGACATGGCCCGATCGCGCGCCAAGGACTATGACGACAAGCGCCTCTCGATGCTGCATCGCGCAGCCGAGCTGTTCGCCGCCTCGGGATATGTCGGCACCTCGATGAACACCATCGCCGATGCCTGCGGGGTCTCGAAGGCGCTGCTGTATCACTATTATCCCGATAAGGAAGCGATCCTGTTCGATCTTCTGTCCTCGCATCTCGAAAAGCTGGTGGCGGCGGTTCGCAAGGCGAGTGCGTCGGCCGGCGATCCGATCGAGCGTTTCAGGGCGATCGTTGCGACCCTGCTCGAGCTCTACCGGCATGCCGACGCCGAGCATCAGGTACAGATCGCAAGCCTCCGGCTGCTGCCGACGGAGAAGCAGCAGCCGCTGCTTGCGAGCGAGCGGATCCTGGTCGGGATCATGTCGGATGCGCTCGCCGCGGCAGTGCCGGCGGCGAAGCAGAAGCGCGTCCTCAAGCCGCTGACGATGAGCGTCTTCGGCATGCTGAACTGGCATTACATGTGGTTTCGCGAGGGCGGGCCGATGACCCGCGCGGAATATGCCGACTTCGTCGCGCAGCTGGTGCTGGCTGGTACGGAGGAGGCGGCCGCGACCCGGCCGCGCGGCAAAGCGAAACCGGCCGGCCGCAGCCGGCAGGTCGAGTTGCGCTGAAGATTTAAGCGCGCATCGCGTTCATCGTCAGCAGTTCGTAGGTCGCCGCGGTCTCGCCGGTGCCGGTGGTGATCTCGACGTCCCAGCGCACCTCGCCATACTGCTTGTTGCGCGGCGTCTTCTCCTTTGCGGTCAGCCGGACCTGGATTGATTCTCCCGGCTGGACCGGTTTCACGAAGCGCAGCGTATCGAGACCGTAATTCGCCAGCACCGGGCCGTAGTCGGGATCGACGAACAGGCCGGCGGCAAACGACAGCAGCAGATAGCCATGCGCGACCCGGCCAGGGAAGAACGGGTGCCCCTTGGTCGCCTCCTCGTCCATATGGGCGTAGAAGGTGTCGCCGGTGAAATGCGCGAAGTGTTCGATGTCGTCGAGCGTGATCTGCCGCGCTTTCGAGACCAGCGTGCGGCCGATCTCGAGATCATCGTAGTGATAGCGGAACGGGTGCAGGTCGCCTTCGAGCACCGGACTGCCCTTGAACCAGCGGCCGGTGGCGCCGCTCAGCATGCGAGGCGAGCCCTGTAATGCGGTGCGCTGCATGTAGTGCTGCAGGCTGCGGATGCCGCCGAGCTCCTCGCCGCCGCCGGCGCGGCCCGGGCCGCCGTGAACCATCTGCGGCATCGGTGAGCCGTGTCCGGTGTGCTCGCTCGCGCAATCGCGGTCGATGATCGCGACGCGGCCGTGGAAACTGCCGATGCCGAACGCAAGCTCGGTCGCGGTCGGGATGTCGTGCGTGTAGACCGACGCGACCAGGCTGCCGCCGCCGCGATTGGTCAGCGCGACGGCCTGGTCGAGATCGTCATAGCCCATCACGGTGCTAACCGGCCCGAACGCCTCGATCTCGTGCACCGCGGTCGCAGCGAGCGGCTTCGCGCAGTGCAGCAGCAGCGGCGGAACGAAGGCGCCGCGCGTCGCGTCGGCGTCGACCAGCGGGAAATTATCGGGATCGCCGGCCACCAGTTCAGCCTCGGCGCGCAGCCGGGCCACATGGGCAAGCACATCGCTGCGCTGGGCGAGACCGACCAGCGGCCCCATCCTGACCTTGTCGTTTGCGGGATTGCCGATCGTGACCTTTGCGAGGCGCTCGCGCAACGCGGTGATGACGGCATCGAGCTGCGCTGCCGGCGCCAGCGCGCGGCGGATCGCGGTGCATTTCTGCCCGGCCTTGACCGTCATCTCCTTCGCCACTTCCTTGATGAAGAGGTCGAACTCCGGACTTCCCGGCACTGCGTCCGGCGCGAGGATCGCTGCATTGAGCGAATCCCGCTCGGCGATGAACCGGACAGCTTCGCGCGCGATCACCGGATGGCGTTGCAGCCTCTGTGACGTGTCGGCCGAGCCCGTGAACGACACCACGTCCTGGCAGGTGAGGTGGTCGAACAGATCGCCGGTCGATCCGACGATGAATTGCAGCACGCCTTCCGGCAGCACGCCGGATTCGGTGATCATCCGCACCAGCTCGTAGGCGACATAGGAAGTGACTGTCGCCGGCTTGGTGACGACGGGAACGCCGGCGAGCAGCGCGGGCGCCAGCTTCTCCAGCATGCCCCAGCACGGGAAGTTGAACGCGTTGATATGAACGGCAACGCCGTGCAATGGCGTCACGATATGCTGGCCGGCGAACGCGCCGCCCTTGGAGAGCCCCTCGACATTGCCGTCGAGCAGGAATTTGCTGTTCGGCAGCTCGCGGCGTCCCTTGCTGGCATAGGCGAACAAGGTGCCGATGCCGCCATCGACGTCGATCATCGCGTCGGTGCGGGTCGCGCCCGCATGCAGCGACAGTTTGTAGAGCCGGTCCTTGTGCTGGCTCAGCGTGTCGGCCAGCGCCTTCAGCAGGCCGGCACGCTGGTGGAACGACAGTTTCCGGAGATTCTTGCCGCCGACCGTGCGGCCATAGGCCAGGATCTCGCGCATGTCGAGATCGCTCCGCGTCGCGAGCGCCACCACGTCGCCGGTCACGGCACTGTGAATCTCGGCGGCGGGTTCGCCTGCGCCGGACCACTTTCCGCGAACGAAGCTGTCGAGCTTCATGACGCTGTCCGCGTCGCTGGATTGAGGCTGTGTCATCGAACTGGACCCCTCTGACTCATGATCAATGTTGCGTCTTGCCTTGCCGGCGGAACGTTCAATCTAGACTCTTCCGGTGAAACCAGGTGCGCGCCTTTCAAGAACGGCAGGAACGCCTTCGGTGTCGTCAACCGGGCGGCCCGCACGTCCTTGCAGGTCGCGCTCGCGTTCGAGTTGAGCGTGTTGGTCGCGGATATCGGTCAACACCAGCTCGCTGACCATGATGGCCTCCCGTTGCGCCTTCTATGAGCGAAGGTCGCATGACCTGCGACCGGATTACTATTGACCGTCCGGTCAGTCAATTATAATTATCCTCGTGCTGCAGTGTGGAGAGCCTCTTCGGGCTTATCGGAGCGAGGACAATTTTAGTCCCGATCACGAATCCGGGCGCGACAAACCCACATCAAGATCGACGCGATGTCGCTCGCTGCACCAGGCCGCGTATTTGAGACGCTTATGCGCACGCTTGACAGTTGTCCGATGAGCTATCGGCGAAACCCGGAAAAGGTTCACGTCTACGGCCGCGCTGCATGGTCGCCATGATCGGCGTGTACTGCCACAAATCGGCCTTATATGACCGGCGACTTCCGCCGCCATGAGGGCGAGCCGATGACAATGCAGTCGGGCGATATGACGGGGTTCCGGTTCTCGACCGCGCATTTCGGCGTGCGCGACCGCTTGCCGATCTTCCGTGAGCAGATCGGGCGGATGATCGTGAAGCTCGATCCGGAGCCGCTCGATGACGGCGCGTTCCATGCCGAAGCGAATGTGCGCGAGTTGCCGGGGCTCGGCGTCGGATCCTGGGCGTGCAGCAATCTCAGGATTGCGCGACCGCGCGAATTGCTCGACGGCAATGACGACCTCGTGCTGACGATCATCACAAGCGGCAACGTGCGCGCGTCCCAGCGGGGCCGCGACATCGAGCTCAGCCCTGGTCAGGCCGTGCTGCAGTCGAGCGCGGAAGCCGGCAACATGGTGGTCCCGGTGGCACCGAGCCGCTTCGTCGGCCTCCGGCTGCCGCGCAAGGTGCTTGCCTCGCTGGTTCGCGACCCCGAAGACATGCTGATCCGCCCGCTGCCGGCGAACATCGAAGCGATGCGGCTGCTTGCGCTCTACATCAGGGAGCTCGACGACAGCTACCAGTTGTCGACGCCCGAACTGCGGCATGCGGTCGTCAAGCATCTGACCGATCTCGGTGCGTTGATCATCGGCGCCAATCGCGATGCGGCGGGGGGCGCGGAAGATGGCGGGCTGGCGGCCGCGCGGCTGGCCGCGGTCAAGGCCGACATCAATGCCAATCTCGGCTATGGCGACCTCACGCTGCCGGCGGTGGCGGCGCGGCTGAAGCTGACGCCGCGCCATATCCAGCGGCTGTTCGAAAACGCAGGCTCGACATTCTCGGAATTCGTGCTCGGCCAGCGGCTGGCGCGCGCGCATCATTTGCTGACCGATCCGCGCCACAGCCGCAGCACCATCGGCACGATTGCGTTCGAAGTCGGGTTCGGCGATCTCTCCTACTTCAACCGCACCTTCCGCCGGCACTACGGCGCGACGCCATCGGATATCCGCGCGGTGCCGCGGCGTCCCTGACCGGGCGTCGCGCCTCTTGGCCGAGGTCGCGCGGTGTGTGGCCTACGGCTCGCCGCAACCAGGCACCCGCCGGATCCATTCGATCAGCCGCCCGTGACGCTCCGCGGACAGCGTCCGCTCATTCGCGCACATCAACATGGCGGCGCACGCGGCCTCCGGTTCGGCAGGCCAGGCGATGCTGCCGTCGATCGCGCCGTCGCATTTGAGATAGGCGTTCTTCGCATCCCAGCGGATCGCGCTTTCGGGCGCGGCTGTCGCAGCAGCCGTCGCGATCAGCGCAGCTCCGATCAACAGCAACAATCGGGGTGTCCGCCGATATGTTCCGCGCATGCCGCTTCTCCATCGTGATGAAGGTCGTCGACGATACAATAGCGTCCAACGCGAGCGATCATTAGCGGGCAGCCCGTCGGCATACAACTTTGTCGCCGGGCAGCCACGCGACGAATTCGATTCACATCAGCAATCGATGTCGCATATGTCCAAATCAGTGTCGCATTCGTCCGTGCGGCATATCCGCTGAGTCCATAAAAGGCAGCTTTCGTCTTCGCGACAGGAAGAGGATTTGTCACCATGCCTCCGATCGCCAAACGGGCTTTTCTGGTCCTGCTTGCCGGGCTGATGCCCTGGTGTGTGCGGGCGAACGACACGTCCGCCGCGCTGGAAACCGGCGGCCTGCGCTTCAAGCAGGACCCCGATATCGTGATGCGCTCGGAGGATCTGTTCATCTCCGAAAAGCAGATCCGGATCGTCTACCGCTTCTTCAATACCTCGACCGCCGACAAGACCATCATGATCGCGTTCCCGATGCCCGATATTGTCAGCAAGGAAGCCGATGAGAATATCGGGCTCCCGACCGACGATCCCGAGAACATCTTTGATTTCCGCGTCACTGTCGACGGCAAGCCGGCCGCGCCGCATCTCGAGCAGACCGCGCTGGCGAACGACGTCGACCAGACGGCGCTGCTGCGGAAGCTCGGGATTCCGTTAATGCCGATCAGGGGTCCCGCGGGCCAACTGCTCGACAAACTGCCGAAATCGAATTGGCCGGAACTGGTCAAGCTCGGTGTCGGTGCCATCGAAACCTACGGATCGGGCGGCCCGATGCAGGATCATCTGGTGCCGACCTGGACGTTGCGCTCGGCCTATACCTGGACTCAGACTTTCCCCGCGGGCCGGGAGATCACCTTCGAGCAAACCTACCGTCCGAGCGTCGGTGGCTCCGTGCAGACCATCATCGGCGCCGACAACTGGCGCGGCAATCCGGAAGCGCCGGCGTTGCTTGCTTCATACTGCATCGACGATGACCTGATCCGCACCATCGAGCGGGCGCGTGTGACGAGGCGGGCGCCCTATCCGCCGTTCAGCGAGCGGTCGATCGCCTATGTGCTCTCGACCGGTGCCAACTGGGCGGCACCGATCGGCGACTTCCATCTCACCATCGACAAGGGTGAGCCGAATAATTTAGTCAGCTTCTGTGCCGATGGCGTCAAGAAGACCGGGCCGACCCGCTTCGAGGTCCGCCATTCGAACTTCAGGCCGTCGCGAGACCTGAAGATTGTCATCTTCGTTCCGAATCCGAATTAGCGCGCGCAGGCAATGCAGTGGTCGCGTGATGTCGCATGCGTCCCATTCCCCGTCGCATCCGTCCGAGCCGCGCATCATTGCCGCGCCTAAGCGCGGGGCGGTTCACCGATAGCAATCCGCGAGGCCAGCAATGACTGACACCATCACGTCACCGTTCGTCGATGCTGCCGCGGCGCTCGCACCGCTGGTTCTGGCATCGGCGCAGGAGAGTGAGCGGTCGCGGCGGCTGCCTGTTCCGCTTGTTGAGGCGATAGCGCAGGCCGGGCTGTTCCGGCTCTGGATTCCACGCGCCATCGGCGGCGAGGAGGCCGACCCGATGACCCTCGTTCGGGTGGTCGAGGAGATCGCGCGCGCCGACGGTGCCGCGGGCTGGTGCATGGCCATCGGCGGCATCTATGGCGTGTTCGGCGGCTATCTCGCAAAGGACGCCGCGCGCGATATCTATGGCAGCGATCCGCTGGTCCGAACCGCGGGCGCCTTGCGGCCGTTTGGCACGGCGACCGTCGTCGATGGCGGTTATCGCGTTTCAGGCCGCTGGCCGCTTGGAAGCGGCTGTCAGCACTCCGGCTGGATGATCGGCAACTGCCGGATCTTCGACGGGGATCAACCGCGCTTGCATCCCGACGGCACCCCGGTGATGCGCTTCATGCTGTTTCCGACCGCGCAATGCGAGATCATCGACACCTGGAACAGCATCGGGCTGCGCGGCACGGGCAGTCATGACTATGCGATCGCGGATGCCTTCGTGCCGTCCGCACGGTCGCTCTCGTTTCGCGAACCGCCGGTCGAGCAGGGGCCGCTCTACGCGCTTCCGACCATCGCATTGTTCGGGGCGGCGCTCGCGGCCGTGCCGCTCGGCATCGCCCGCCACGCGATCGACATCCTGGTCGAGCTTGTCGGGCGAAAGATCGCATCGCGCACGCGCAAGCTGCTCGGCGAGGACGCGCTGGTCCAGGCCGACCTCGGACGGGCCGAGGCCTTGCTGGGCTCGGGACGGGCTTTCCTCTACGGCACGCTGGCCGAGGCGTGGCAGGCCGTCAGTGCCGGCAAGCCGCTCAGCACTGCCGAGCGCGCCACGCTGTGGCTGGCATCGACCCATGCAGCGAATACGGCCAAGCAGGCGACCGAGCTGATGTTCGGTGCCGGCGGCTCGGCATCGGTGGACGTGAGCTGCGGGCTCGAACGCTGCGTGCGCGACGTCCATGCTGCCGTCCAGCATCTCGCTTTGATGCCGGCCAACTATCAGATGGCCGGCGCGGCGTATCTCGGCGCGGATATGCGGTCGACGCCCCTGCTGTTCTCGGATGATCGCGGCGATGCAGGTCGCTTACCCCTCGTTCAGTGAGCGATCGATTGCCTATGTGCTCTCGAACCAGCGCCGTTGCTCACCGCCACACCGATGCCGATTTGCCGACGCGACAGAGAATCAACCTCGCGGTCTCGACGCAATGGGGCGCGATCAAGGTCGGCGGCTCCTATGAGATCGAGCTGAAGGGCGCGGTCGAGGCGGCGGCACCGGTCGGCGCCGGCGTCAAGCCGGCAGAGCCCGAGCCGCTGGTGCGGCCATGATCGAACGACCATCAGCTCTGTGCGGTCGCGCACGCAGGATGATTCCAGGCGCCAATGCACGGCAACGTGTTTCACATTGTTGCCCGATGTCGCATATGTCCAATCCCCCGTCGCCCCAGTCCGAGCCTGCTTGCCATCGCGCGCATAAAAGGCAGCCCCCGGTGATCGTCGCAGCCGGCGACCTGAGTCGATTGCGATGCATTGAGGCGACTTGAGACCATCGAGGAGAATGTGATGACGTTTGCACTTCGAGAATATTGTCTTGCGCTCGGCGTGAGCCTGGCCTTGTCGGGCGCGGCCATGGCACAGGATATCAGTGTCGCCGTGGTCGGACCGATGACCGGCTCGGAGGCGAGCTTCGGCCAGCAGTTCAAGAACGGCGCCGACCTCGCTATTGCCGACATCAATGCGGCGGGCGGCGTGCTCGGCAAGAAGCTGAAGCTGGAAGTCGGCGACGATGCCTGCGATCCGAAGCAGGCGGTGTCGGTTGCCGAGAAGATGGCAGGCGCGAAGATTCCGTTCGTCGTCGGGCACTTCTGCTCGTCGACCTCGATCCCCGCCTCGGACGCGTATGCCGAGGGCAACGTGCTCGAGATCACGCCCGGCTCGACCAACCCGCTGTTCACCGAGCGCGGGCTCTGGAACACGTTCCGCGTCTGCGGCCGGGACGACCAGCAGGGCATGGTCGCGGCCGCCTATATCATCAAGAACTACAAGACCAAGAACGTCGCGATCATCCACGACAAGACGACCTACGGCAAAGGCCTGGCCGACGAGACCAAGAACGCCATCAAAGCGGCGGGCGTGAAGGAAAAGCTCTATGAGGCCTACACCAAGGGCGACAAGGATTTCGCCGCGCTGGTGTCCCGCTTCAAGAAGGAATCGATCGATTTCGTCTATGTCGGCGGCTACTATGCCGAGGCCGCGTTGATCCTGCGCCAGATGCGCGAGCAGGGCGTCAATGCGGTGCTGATGGGCGGCGACGCCCTGGTCGACAAGCAGTTCGCCGCGATCGCGGGGCCGCTTGCCGAGGGCTCGTTGTTCACCTTCTCGCCCGATCCGCGCAAGAAGGTGACCGCAGCGGCGACCTTGAAGAAGTTCAAGGACAAGGGCATCGATCCCGACGGCTACACGCTCTACAGCTATGCCGCGTTCCAGATCTGGAGCCAGGCCGCCACCCGCGCCCAGACCACGGATGCCAAGAAGGTCGCTGCCGCCATCAAGGCCGGAAGCTGGGACACCGTGCTCGGCAACATCAGTTACACGCCGAAGGGTGACATCACGCTGATCGACTACGTCGTGTACCGCCGCGACAAGGACGGCAACTACGCCGAGCTGCCGGCCGCCGGCCAATGATCGCTGGCCGCGACATCGGCTCACCTCCCTGATCGATGTCGCGGCCGTGCCGGCTCACAGCGCCAACGGACCAACCCTCTGCCAGCCCCGGAGGTGTTGGCGCTGTGACGCCAGGCGGGTCCACCACCGATTGATTTCCCCAACGACTGCCAACGCCTGACGTCGTTCGACGGCAACGGAAGAGAGCAACACGTGTCTGACATGAGTCTCAGCAATGGCGGCGGTCGTTCTGGCGAATGGCGCGCCGCGGGGCAATACCAGGCATCTTCCCAGGGATCTCCTCAAGGCCCTTCCCATTCCTATCCGCTGCTGGTGCGCGATCACGGTCTTGGCACCGCGCTGAAGCTGCTGCTCGAGACTCTGCCTTATGCGCTGGCGCGATGGGGCGTGTTGCTGGGTTTTGCCGCGGCGTGCGCGGTCTGGGCCATCGTCGCGGTCGGCGGCGCGGTATGGCTCGGCACCCACGTCGCCAGCGTGTTCGGCTATTGCTGGCTGCTCGGCATCCTGCTGCTCGGCGGATGGATCTGGGGTGCCATCCTGCGCTACACGCTGCACATGATCGCCTGCGGCCACGTCGCCGTGCTGACCGAGCTGATCACGCATGGCCGTGTCGGCAACGGCAGCGAAGGGCAGTTCGCCTATGGCCGGCGGATCGTGATGGACCGCTTCGGCGAGGTCGCGGTTCTGTTCGGGCTCAACGCGCTGATCCGCGCCGTGCTCCGCGCGTTTCACAATGCGCTCGATACGCTCGGCGAATGGCTGCCGGCGCCCGGCATGAAGGCGATCGTCGGTCTGCTCAACACCATCCTGTCGGCCGCGACGCGCTATCTGGACAAGGTGGTGCTGTCCTACGATCTGGCGCGCGGCGGCGACGATCCCAGGCGCAACATCCAGGATGGCCTGGTCTATTATTGCCAGAACGCCAAGCCGATCCTGACCACGTCGGTCTGGATGGTGATCGTCGAGCGGATCCTGAGCATCCTGCTCTGCATGCTGCTGCTGGTCCCGGCCGGCGTGCTGACGGTCTGGCTGCCGGAGGCGATCAGGGAATATGGCGCCCTGGTCACCGTGTTCATCGCGGCTCTGCTGGCGGTGACGGTGCGCGCGGCGTTCATCCAGCCGCTGTTCCTGATCTGCATGATGATCCGCTTCCACGCGCTGATCGAGAATCAGCCGATCAATTCGACCTGGGTCGGTTATCTCGACGGCTTGTCCGACAAGTTCCGGCAGATCGCGCGCTGAGATCGGTCGAACCCCGCGCGGGCCGAGCTGCTGCTGATCGAATTTTGCAACGGAGATTTCTGGTGACCGACATCACGCTCGACAATGCCGGCCTCAGGCTTGCTGCTTCGGTTGGCGGCCCCGTGGACGGTGAGCCGATCCTGTTCCTGCACGGGCTGTCGTTGAGCCGGGATACATGGCAGGAGATCGGTGGCCGGCTCAGCGATCGATATCGGGTCTGGACGCTGGATTTCCGGGGCCATGGCCACTCGGACAGGGCTGCAAGCTACGCGCTCGCCGACTATGTGTCGGATGCGCGGACCGCGTTGGCCGCGATCGGGCGCCCGGCGGTGATCGTCGGGCACTCGCTCGGCGGCTGCGTTGCCGGCGTGCTGGCGCAGCGCGGCGATGCCAATGTCCGCGCCGTCTTCCTCGAGGATCCGCCGTGGTATCTCGGGCAACCCGGCGAGTGGGAGAAGTCCGCCTTCCCGAAGCTGTTCTCGATCGTCAGCGCGCGTCAGGCCGCGTGGCAGCAGGCACGCGCACCGCTCGGCACATACCTGGCGTTCCTTGCCGACTCGCCGACGCCGATGGGCGGGATCGGCCGCGATCATTTCAGCTCCCGTCATTTGTTGAGCCATGCGTCAGCGCTGCAGCGGCAGGACGGGCGGTGCTGGGCCGACGGCAACGTCGCGGGCTCCGTCCTTGCGGCGATTCCGACCGAGCGGGAATTCCTGTGCCCGGTGAGGATTGTTCAGGCCGATCCCGGATGTGGGGCGGCCTTTCTGCCGGACCATGATGCTCGGCTCGCGCACGCCAATCCGCGTGCCGACATCGTTCGCTATGCGGGTTGCGGCCATTCACCCCATCGCGCCATCGCGTTCGAGCAGCGCTTTGCGGCGGATCTGCAAGGCTTCTTGTCGAGCCTGTCGTCGCAGTGAGCAGGGGGCGCGATCCTGCACGTGACAATCACAACCGAAGGCGGGTACGCCATGCAAGAGACGTCCGGCTACGATCCGAACTACGTGATGGGACGCTCGACCGCGGAGACCGACCGGCTCAAGCGACAGTCGCAGCTCTACGATGCGTCGACATGGCAGCTCCTGAGGGAGGCCGGGATCACGCACGGCATGAAGGTGCTCGATGTCGGCAGCGGAGCCGGCAACGTCTCCTTCATCGCCGCAGGTCTGGTCGGGAAGAGTGGGGCGGTCGTCGGCGTCGACAGCAATCCCGCCATCGTCGCGGAGGCCGCGAGCGCGGCGCGCGCGTTCGGCCTGAGCCAGGTCTCGTTTCGGATCGGCGACATCAGCACGATCGAATTGGAGCGCGATTTCGATGCGGTGGTCGGCCGACTGGTGCTGATCTATGTGAAGGATCCCGCGGCGCTGCTTCGGCAACTGCTCGGGCACGTCAAGCCCGGCGGCATCGTGGCGTTCCAGGACCTCGATTGGGGCGAGGGGCCGATCGCCAGCCCGCCGTCACCGCTGTTGTCGCAGTCCTGGGCCACTGTGAAGGAGATGTTCACCCGGGCCGGATTGAACAACCGGATGGGATTGTCGTTGCACCGTGCCCTGGTGGCGGCAGGACTTCCCGCGCCGCGCATGAGCCTGTTCGCGCCGGCCGGAGGCGGGGCGGATTTCGACGGCTACGACTACATGGCGAGCGGCCTGCGCAGCAACCTGCCGCACATCGTCAAGCTCGGCGTCGCCACCGAAGCCGAGCTGGCGCTGGACAGTTTTGCCGAACGCCTGCGCAGCGAAGTGGTTGCCATGGATGGCGTGTTTGCGTTGCCGACCTTCGTCGGCGCGTGGTCGCGCAAGCCGCGGGGTTGAACGCTGGCTCAGCGAGGGCTGGTCACCGCCTCGATGAACGTCGCGGCCAGATCCCGCAATTGCTTGCGGCTGTAGCCGGCGCGCTCCATCACTGCCAATCCGCGCGTGAACGTCACGATCACCCGCGCCAGCCGATTGGCGTCGGCCGCACTCCGCTTGTCCGGCGCCCGGCCGATCGCCTTGCCGATCAACTGTTCGAGCTGTGTGAGCACGCCCTGCACGCGCTGGCGCACATCTGCGCTTGAGATCGCCGCATCGAGCGCGGTGCGCGTGGTCAGGCAGCCGCGCGGCGGCGAGCCGTCGGTCATGTTGACGATGATCATGTCGAACAAGGCCTTGAGCCCGGTCGCCGCATCGCCCTGCGCCAGCGCGTTGCCGGCCGCGTCCAGGAACTGCTCGGCATAGCGATCGAAGGCGCGCAGGAAGATCGCTTCCTTGTCGCCATAGGCGTTGTAGAGGCTGCCGCGCTGCACCCCGGTTGCCGCGGCGAGATCCTGCATGGTCGCGTCGTGCAGGCCCTTGCGCCAGAACACGTCGAGCGCGGTCGCGACCACCTCGTCCTCGTCAAACTGACGTACGCCGACCATGTCTGCTCGCTCCACTGATCATTCTTGACATCATTGTCAATATTAACAATAATGTCAAGGATAATGCCCCAGGGAGCTTCGAATGATCACCGCCGTCACCACGTTCAGATTGCCCAAGCCGATCACGCGCGAGGAAGCGCGCAGCATCTTCCTGAGCACCGCGTCGATCTATCGGGGCGTCCAGGGGTTGTTTCGCAAGACCTATCTGCTGTCCGAGGACGGCATGACCGCCGGCGGGATCTACTTCTGGAACTCGAGGCAGGAGGCGGAAGCGCTGTACACCGATGCATGGCGCGCCCGCGCCCGCGACAGGTACGGCGCCGATCCGACGGTCAGCTATTTCGAGAGTCCTGTCGTGGTCGACAACGTCGCCGAGCAGGTTCTTTCCGACGCGTAAGGCGCAGTGCCGCCGGACTTTCGGCCGTTGCGGAACCTTCGGCCCCTGACCTGATCACGAGCGTCGCTCATGGGAGGCGCCACGCGCTTCGGCTTGTGTGTGGCGTGCCGGCGAGGCTAGTCTCTCTGCAAGCAAGAAGACTGCAGGGAGCCACCATGGTCAACCAATACCAATCTTCAAATCCAGCACCGGCACTGCCACGCCGCAGGCTCGGCCGCACCGGGCTCGATGTTTCCATCCTCGGCTTCGGCACCGCGCCGCTCGGCGATCTGTTCGCGCGGCTCGACGACAATGCGGCGATCGCGGCAGCGGAGCGGGCGTTTGCGCTCGGGGTCAATCTGCTGGATTCCTCGCCGCTGTATGGCCACGGCCTCGCCGAGCACCGCAGCGGCACCGCGCTGCGCCGCGTGGCGCGCGACGATATCGTCGTCTGCACCAAGGTCGGGCGCTGGATGGACCCGTTCCACGGCCGCGGCGACGGTTCGAATTTCGTCGGCGGCGCGCCGCATCGCGCGGTGGTCGATTATTCCTATGACGGCACCATGCGCTCGGTGGAGCAGTCGCTGCTGCGGCTCGGCACCGATCGCATCGACCTGCTCCTGATCCACGACGTCGACGTCTGGACCCACGGCGCCGACGCGATCGAGGCGCGGTTTCGCGAAGCCATGGAGGGCGCCTATGTCGCGCTCGACAAGCTGCGCGCCGAGCGCGTGGTCAAGGGCATCGGGATCGGCGTCAACGAGGCCGACATGTGCGTGCGCTTCGCCAAGGCCGGAACATTCGACACCATGCTGCTTGCCGGCCGCTACTCATTGCTGGAGCAGCCGGCGCTGGCCGAATTCCTGCCGCTGGCGGAGCAGCAGGGCATCGGCATGATGCTGGGCGGCGTGTTCAATTCCGGCATCCTGGCGACCGGCGCGGTGGCCGGCGCCAAGTATAACTACAAGGACGCGCCGCCGGACGTGATGCAGAAGGTCGCCGCGATCGAGCGCGTCTGCCGCGCCCATGGCGTGGCGCTGCCGACCGCCGCGCTGCATTTCGCGCTGGGCCATCCGGCGGTCGCAAGCCTCGTGCTCGGCGCGCAGACCCCGCAGGAGGTGGAGCGCAACGTCGCCGCCTTGTCGTCACCGGTGCCCGCGGCATTGTGGAGCGATTTGAAAGCCGAGGGGCTGCTCGACCAGCATGCGCCGGTGCCGGCATGATGCGGATCGACGCCCATCAGCATGTCTGGACCTTGGCACGCGCGGATTACGGCTGGTTGACGCCCGAGCGCGGTCCGATCTACCGCGACTTCGGCCTGGCCGATCTCGCGCCGCATCTTGCCGCCGCCGGGATCGACGGCACGATCCTGGTGCAGGCCGCGCCGACCGAAGCCGAGACGGCGTTCATGCTCGACGTCGCCAAGGGCGCCGAGCAGGTGCGCGGCGTGGTGGGCTGGATCGACTTCGACGCGCCCGATGCCGCGGCACGCGTCGACGCCGTCGCCGGGCGCGAGCTGCTCGTCGGCCTGCGGCCGATGGTGCAGGACATCGCCGATGACGACTGGCTGTTGCGGCCGGAGCTCGCCGCGCCGCTCGAGGCCATGGCGCGGCATGATCTGGTGTTCGACGCGCTGGTGCTGCCGCGCCATTTTCCGCGGCTGATCCAGCTGGTCGATCGGCATCCGGATCTGCAATTCGTGCTCGATCATTTCGGCAAGCCGCAACTTGCCACCGGCGACATCGCGCCCTGGAAGGACGACATCGCAAAGCTGGCAACCCGATCCAACGTGGTCTGCAAGCTGTCGGGGCTGGCAACCGAGGCGGCGCCGAACTGGCAGGTCAGGGATTTGCGCGAGGCGGTCGATCATGCGCTGGCCTGCTTCGGGCCGCAGCGGATGCTGTGGGGCAGCGACTGGCCGGTGGTCAATCTCGCCGGCGGCTATGCGCAATGGTTCGCGGCCGCCGAGAGCCTGCTGGCTGATTTGTCAAGTGACGCGAAGGCTGCAATTTTCGGCGGCAATGCGGCGCGCATCTATTTGTCAAGCCGCGGCCGGCCGGCATCCCTGAAATAGATTGCCGGCCGCGCCTCATTTGATCCACAGCGCGCCTTGATGAATCAATCCGGGATGGTTCATAAGCGGCGTCCGCGCCATGTGCGGCGCGACGATTCAGAGAGACGAGCGTGGCAAAGATTCATCATCAGATTGCGCAGGAGCTTGGGGTTCGCGACGAGCAGGTCGAGGCGGCGGTGACGCTGCTCGACGGCGGCGCCACGGTGCCGTTCATCGCGCGCTACCGCAAGGAGCTCACCGGCGCGCTCGATGACGCGCAGCTGCGCACGCTGGAAGAGCGGCTGACCTATCTGCGCGAGCTCGAGGAGCGCCGCACTGCGGTGCTCAATTCGATTCGCGAGCAGGGTAAGCTCGATGCCGCGCTCGAAGCCCAGATCATGGCCGCCGACAGCAAAGGCCGTCTGGAAGACATCTATCTGCCGTACAAGCCGAAGCGTCGCACCAAGGCCGAGATCGCCAAGGAGGCCGGGCTCGAGCCGCTCGCCGATCAGCTGCTGACGCAGCCGCAAAACGATCCGAACGAGGCCGCCGCGCCCTTCGTCAACGCCGAGAAGCAGGTCGCCGACGTCGCCGCTGCGTTGGACGGTGCCCGCGCCATCCTGGTCGAGCGCTTCGCCGAGGATGCCGACCTGATCGGCGCGCTGCGCGAGGAGATGTGGTCGAACGGCATCATGGCCTCGACCGTCCGCACCGGCAAGAAGACCGAAGGCGAGAAGTTCAAGGACTATTTCGATTTCTCCGAGCCGCTGCCGAAGCTGCCGTCGCACCGCATCCTGGCGCTGTTCCGCGGTGAGAAGGAGGAAATCCTCGACCTCGCGATCAAGCCGGAAGCGCAAGAGCCCGTGGCCGGCGTGCCCGGCCGGTACGAGCTCCGGATCATGAACCGCTTTGCGATCTCCAACCAGGGCCGCAAGGGCGACAAATGGCTGACCGAGACGGTGCGCTGGGCCTGGCGCACCAAGATCCAGATCCATCTCAATATCGATCTGCGGCTGCGGCTGTGGACCGCGGCCGAGACCGAGGCGGTGCGCGTGTTCGCCTCCAACCTGCGCGATCTCTTGCTCGCGGCTCCGGCCGGTCCGCGCGCCACCATGGGGCTCGATCCCGGCTATCGTACCGGCGTCAAGGTCGCGGTGATCGATGCGACCGGCAAGGTGGTGGCGCACACCGCGATCTTCCCGCACGAGCCGCAGCGGCGCTGGGACGAGGCGCTCGCCATTCTCGGCAAGCTCGCGATCGAGCATGGCGTCGAGCTGATCGCGATCGGCAACGGCACCGCCTCGCGCGAGACCGACAAGCTCGCCGCCGAGCTCGTGAAGCGGCTGCCCGAGCGCAAGATGACCAAGATCGTGGTCTCAGAGGCCGGCGCGTCGGTCTATTCGGCCTCCGCCTTCGCCTCGAACGAATTGCCCGACCTCGACGTCACCATTCGCGGCGCGGTCTCGATCGCGCGACGCCTGCAGGATCCGCTCGCCGAGCTGGTCAAGATCGATCCGAAGGCGATCGGCGTCGGTCAGTACCAGCACGATCTCGGCGAGGCCAAGCTGGCGCGCTCGCTCGATGCGGTGGTGGAAGATTGCGTGAACGCGGTCGGCGTCGATGCCAATACCGCTTCGGTGCCGCTGCTCTCGCGGGTGTCGGGCATCGGCGCGGGACTGGCGCAGAGCATCGTGCAGCATCGCGACGCCAACGGTCCGTTCAAGTCGCGCAAGGCGCTGAAGGACGTGCCGCGGCTCGGGCCGAAGGCGTTCGAGCAGTGCGCCGGCTTCCTGCGCATCAGCAATGGCGAAGACCCGCTCGATTCGTCCGGCGTGCATCCGGAAGCCTATCCGGTGGTGCGCCGCATCCTCGAGGCGACCAAGAGCGACATCAAGGCGCTGATCGGCAATGCCGACGTGGTGCGTGGGCTGAAGCCGCAATCCTTCGTCGACGACACCTTCGGTCTGCCGACCGTCACCGACATTCTGCGCGAATTGGAAAAGCCCGGCCGCGACCCGCGTCCGGCGTTCAAGGCGGCGGTGTTCAAGGAAGGCGTCGAGGAGGTCAAGGACCTCAAGAAGGGCATGATCCTCGAGGGCACCGTGACCAACGTCGCGGCGTTCGGCGCCTTCGTCGATATCGGCGTGCACCAGGACGGGCTGGTGCACATCTCGGCGATGTCGCGCAATTTCATCAAGGACCCGCGCGAGGTGGTGAAGCCTGGCGACATCGTCAAGGTCAAGGTTTTGGACGTCGAGGTCGCGCGCAAGCGCATCGCGCTGACCTTGCGGCTTGACGACGAGATCGGGCCGAAGAAGGACAATGCGGGACCGTCGCGCGATTTGTCGCGCGGCTCGGCCAAGATGACATCGTCCGCGCCGCGCCGCCCGCAGGAGCAGGCCGGTGGCGGCGCGCTCGCCGACGCGCTGCGTCGCGCGGCCGAGAAGAGCGGGCGCGGCAAGCCGACCTGAGCCGCGGTGGTGCCATCAGCCAACTCGCGGCGATTGCAGAACAGGGGCGGATGACGCTTCGCGGATCCGCCCCGGTCGTCTGCCATGGTGGCCTGCCATCAGTTACATCAAGCCACGCGAGAGCCATAGGTGCGCGGTACTATCCCTGAGCCGTTCGAGAGCTCGGTCGGCCGCGATGCAGTCGATCTCGCCGGGCGTCAGGCCGATATCCATCAGCTCCCTGTCGCTCAGGTCGCGCAAGTTCACGCGCAGTCTCTTGCGTTGCCGCCAGGTGCGGACCGCACGCCAGCACCGCCGAAGTAACCCCGGGACGCTCTGCGTCGCTGCAACCGGTGGTCCGACCGCTTGCTTTTCCGAGACAGCGTCTCTCCGCGCTGCGATGGAGACATCCGGGCATGGCTCGGCCACAGCATCGCCCGTGGCGTCTTTCGCCAAGACGATGGCGCGGCTGAGCCCTGTGGCATCGCGCCCGGATTCGGATGTGAAGTTCGTCTGTTGCGGTGGCATCGCATGCTCCTGCTGGTATGCCGGCAGGAGTGTGGCCAAACAAAAGGCCCCGTCCGATGCCGGCGGGGCCTGGTGAAAGATCGCGTCGTCGAATTCCTAGCGCACGACTCCTTCCACGGCCCAGCAAGAGTGGGTCATGTTTTTACGGTTCGCGGTGCGCACGACGGTGATCATGCCGCTTGGCTATCACGGAGATCGCGCAAAATCAAGGGCTGCGCCTGCGCCACGCGCAGCCTGAAGGCGAGTGCGCCGGACTGATGCGAAGATCGCGTGGGGGTTTGAACTGGACGCGCGTGGCCGCCGCAAGCAGCAGGCTTTGCGCCGATCCTAAATCCGCTGTCAGAATCTGGCGCATTTGTCAGTTGAAGTCGGCCTCACGCTTGCGTCTTCTGAGCATCCTCTGCTTGCGGCGATGAGAGTTCGCCGCGGTCCCAATCACGGAGGATGTCTCGATGACCAACAGGCTTCTCAAATGTCTCACGGCGGCGACGCTCGCGGTCAGCGTTGCGCTTGCACCCGCAGCCCTTGCCAGAGGCGGCGGTGGTGGGGGCGCCGGACATGGCGGTGGTGGTTTCGGCGGCGGCCATGGCGGTGGCTTTGCAGGCGCCATGGGCGGCGGAATGCATGGCGGCGGCTTCGGTGGCATGCGTGGTGGCGGAATGGCGTTCGCGGCGATGGGCGGCGGCGGCCATTTTGCCGGCGGGCATTTCGGCGGCGCGCGCTTCACTGGTGCTCCCGCGTTCGGCCCGCGCTTTGCCGGCGCCGGATTCCACGGTGGACGCTTCTTCCATCACGGCGGCTTCTTCCATCACCACCGCTTCCATCGCTTCGCATTCTTCGGCGGGCCTTATGTCTATGCCGATTACTACGATGGCTGTTACCGCAGGGTATGGACGGCTTACGGGCTGCAATGGGTCAATGTGTGCGGGGACTATTGGTGATCGCCCAACCAACCGCACCGTTGTCGCGGTCGTCGCCAGGCGTTCCATCCAGCCCCGGAATGGGATAGTCTGGCGGCGGCTGTCGCGGGGCACGGGCGCTCGGAGAGTTTGCGAACTCGACAGGGTTCAAGACAACTCGGAGAGTTTTGCATAATGACCGGTGCTCACCGCCGCATTCTCGTCGTCGAGGACGATCCGGAAACCGCAGGCCAGCTCGTCGAGGAGCTCACCACCAGCGGCTACGAGGTGGACTTGGCTGCGAACGGCCGCGAGGCGCTGAGCCAGGGCGCGGCGCGCGACTATGCGGTGATCACGATCGATCGCATGCTTCCCGATATCGACGGCATCGCGGTGATGCGCCAGATGCGCGACGACGGCATCGCGGTGCCGTTCCTGATCATCAGCGCGCTCGGCGAGGTCGACGACCGCGTGCGCGGCCTGCGCGCCGGCGGCGACGACTATCTGGTCAAGCCGTTCTCCTTTGTCGAATTGCTGGCGCGGCTGGAGGCGCTGGGCCGCCGCAGCGAGACCGTCGCCAAGGAGACCATCCTGCGGGTCGGCGATCTCGCGGTCGATCTGATCGCGCGGATGGCGAGCCGCCGCGGCCGCAAGATTCCGCTGCTGCCGAAGGAATTCCAGCTGCTCGAATATCTCGCGCGCAACGAGGGCCGCGTGGTGTCGCGCGCCATGCTGTTGCAGCACGTCTGGGATCTGCACTTCGATCCCTCGACCAACATCATCGACGTCTATGTCGGGCGGGTACGCCGCAAGGTCGACGACCAGCAAGCCTATCCGCTGATCCACACCATCCGCGGCATCGGATACTGCCTCCGTGCTCCTGGCTAAGACCCTCGGGTCATCGACATTCCGCCTGGCCTTGATCGCCATCGGCGTCTTCGGCCTGATCGTGTCCGCGATCTTCGCCTACGTCTACTGGTCGACGCTGTCCTATGTGCGCGACCGGTCCGACCGAGCCATCATGACCGAGCAGGCGAGCCTCGATGAGGCCTATGCGCGGTCCGGCCGCGATGGCCTGACCGCGTTGATCGCGCAGCGCATCGCGGACAAGACCTTTGTCGACCATGTCTATCTGCTGGCCGGTCCCGGCTCCGTGGTCCTTGCCGGTAATCTCAGACAATGGCCGACGGTCAGCGTCGGGCAAGGATGGGCCGAATTTCGCGCCTCGCTGCCGGCGCTCTCTTCGGGAGCCGCGCTGGTGCGCGGCGTGACCGAGACCTTGTCAAACGGCGATCGGCTGCTGGTCGGCCGCGACATCAGCGATCTCGACGGCTTCATGACGCAGATCAGGGCGGCCGGCATCGCCGTCGTGCTGCTGATCATCGGGCTTGCGGCCGCCGCCAGCATCGGGGTCACGCGGCGAACGGTCGGCCGGATCGAGCAGATCAATGCGACCAGCCGCGCCATCATGCTGTCCGGTCTTGACCAGCGCATCCCGCTCCGCGGCAGTCACGACGAATGGGATCGCGTCGCCGAGAATCTCAATCTGATGCTGGACCGGATTCAGAGGCTGATGGGCGACGTCAAGCAGGTCGGCGAGAACATCGCCCACGACCTGCGCACGCCGTTGACCCGGATGCGCGGCCGGCTGGAGAAGGCCTATCACGCCCCGCGCAACCAGGAGGCCGATGCGGCGCTGATCGGCGACACCATCGCCGATCTCGATGCGGTGCTCGGGATGTTCGCGTCGATCACGCGGATCTCCGAGATCGAGACGCGAGCCCGCAAGGGCGCGTTCCGCACCGTCAATCTGGTCGAGATCGCCGGCGAGGTGGTCGAGCTCTACGATGCCGCGGCCGAGGAGGTCACCACCCATCTCGATCTCGCCGGCGATCCGGCCGTGCTGGTCACCGGCGACCGCGACCTGTTGTTCGATGCGATCGCCAATCTCGTCGACAACGCCATCAAGCACGGCCGCCCTGGGGGGCGGGTGACCGTGACCTGCGAGAATGACGAAGCTGGACCGTTGATTTCGATCGCCGATGACGGGCCCGGCATCCCGGCCGGGGAGCACGACCACGTCTTCAAACGTTTCTACCGGCTCGAGCAGAGCCGCTACACGCCGGGCAACGGCCTCGGCCTCAGCCTGGTCGCGGCGGTTGCAAGCCTGCACGGTGCACGGATCGAACTGCGCGACAATGCGCCGGGGCTGTTGTGCAGGCTGGTGTTTCCCGCGGCGGAGGCGTAGGGGCGCCGGCGTTGTCGCGAGAATGCGGATGTATGTCCGCCGGCCGTTGCAACAGACCTGGTGTCGTCCCGGGCAAGCGAAGCGCGACCCGGGACCCATAACCACCAATGCGCGATGCGTTTGCTGAGCTGGGGCCGCAGCTCGCTTCAACAACGCAACCCCTGTGGTTATGGGTCCCTGCTTTCGCATGCGAAAGCAGGGACGACGATGTGGTGAGAGCAGGTCAAAACCTCACCGCCATTTCCGCCAGCCGCCGATGTGCCGCCTCCCGCGCGGCGCGGATCGGCTCCGCAGGCCCGGTGGTCGGGCCGATCGGCACGAAGCGCACATCGTTGATGCCGATGAAGCGCAGCACCTCGCGCAAGTACGGCGTCGCCATGTCGATGCGGCCGCGGTTCATTCCGGTGACGAAGTCGCTGCCGCTCGCCAGGATCACGACCGTCGGACGGTCCTTGAGTAGCGGCAGGTAGCCCTGCGCCGGATCGAACCGGAAGGTCAGGCCGGGCTGGATGATGACGTCGAGCCACTGCTTCAGCCTGTAGGGAATCGAAAAATTCCACATCGGCGTCGATATCAGCACGCGGTCGGCCAGCGAGAGCCGCAGCGCGAGGCGCTCGGCGACGGCGAAGGCGTCATGCTGCGAATTGGTGAAGCTCTTGCCGCCGATCCGGGCGTACTTCGCCTCAAGCAGATACCCTTCGAATTCCGGCAGCGGCTCGCGCCACAGGTTCATCGCGTCGATCTCCCAGTCCGGCCGCGCCTCGCGGAAGCGATCGAGAAAGATCCGTGCGCCGGCCGCCGATTCCGAATCGGCGCGGGGAGAGCAGGCAAGATGCAGCAGCTTCGGCACCGCGCCTCCCTCAGCCGAGTGCCTTGATGACGGTGTCGGCGTTGGTCACGACCGAGACGTTCTGCAGCGCGAAATTGATCGCGGCGTTGTGCCAGTCGGCATTCATGGTCGAGCAGCAATCCTCCGGCACGATCATGAAATAGCCCTTGTCGGCGCCGGTGCGCGCGGTGTGCTCGACCGACATGTTGGTCCAGGCTCCGGTGTTGATGATCATGTCGCGGCCGGTCGCCTTCAGGATGGTCTCGAGCCTTGTGCCTTCCCAGGCGCTCATCCGCATCTTCTCGACCACGAAATCGCCCGGGCGCGGCTCGAGCCCGGAGACCGGCGCCGCGCCCCAGCTGCCGCGCACCATCGCCTTGCTGTCGACCAGCCCCTCGAACAGCGGTGCGTTCAAGGTGACGCCGGGCGCCCCCGGCTCGACGACGAACCAGACATGAATGATAGCGACGCCGCGTGCGCGGGCGGCCTCGGCGACACGGCGGACATTCTCGACGACATGCTGCTGGCGGGCATGTGCCGGCGCGCCGGACTCCGCGAACGCGCCGCCGTCCATGATGACGTCGTTCTGCATGTCCTGGATGATCATCGCGCAACGCTGCGGATCGATCTGCATCTCGCCGGCGGCAAGGTTGGGCGCGGACGCGGAGGACGATGCGGCACTCGCGCTGCCGCGCTTGCCGTTCATATAGGGTTCGTGGCGCGGCCCGACCTTGGTCGGGATCGCGTAGACCGAATGGGTCGCGGTGAGGTAGAGCGTGCGGAAATCGGCGCCGCCCCAGGCGAGGTTGGTGACGAGCTCTGGGAGGCGGACCTTGCCGAGCAGATGGCCATCAGGCGAATAGACCCAGACGCCGCCGGGTGCGGTGACCCAGACATTGCCGCGCTGGTCGCACTTCATGCCGTCGGGCACCCCGGGCTCGAGCTCGGAGCGGATGCCGGAGGCGAACACGCGCGGATTGCCGAGCGTACCGTCGGCGCCGACGTCGAAGGCGCGGATCAGCGCCTGTACGGTGTCGTTGACATAGAGGATGCGCTCGTCGGGCGAGAAGCACAGCCCGTTCGGCTGCTCGAACAGGTAGCGGTCGACCAGCAGTTTCGGTGCGCCGCCGCCGGGCGGGACGCGATAGACGCCCTGGAAGCCGAGCTGGCGCGGCCGCTCGACGCCATAGACCGGCATCCGGCCATACCAGGGATCGGAGAAATAGATCGCGCCCGAGGAATGGACGCAGACGTCGTTCGGGCTGTTGAGCTCCTGATTCTCGTAATGCGAAGCCACCACCTCGCGTCGCCCGTCGGGACGCTCGCGGATCAGCGACGATGTCGCATGCTCGCAGACGATCAAATTGAGGTCGGCGTCATAGGTCATGCCGTTGCATTTGTTCGACGGACGCTTGACCTCGACGACGCCGCGCCGCGCATCCCAGCGCCGGCGCACGTCGCCCGGCATGTCGGAGAACAGCAGGAAGTGATCGACCGGATGCCAGATCGGTCCTTCCGTGAAATCGAAGCCGGTGCCGACCTGGCCGACCGGCGCATAGGGATCGATCAGGTCTTCGAATTCGCTGCGCAGCGTGACATGCGTCATCGCCTCGATCCTCTACGCCGGGAACCAGTTGCGCTGCGGCAGGCTCTGCACGACAGGCCCGGGCACCTGGTCGTGCAGGCGGCCGACCACTGCGCCGCCTTCGATCTTGGCCGGGCGATCATGCACCGGCAGCAGATAACGCGAGCTACTCAGCAGCTTCTTGATCGCGGCCTTCTCGGCACGCTTGCTGGTGCCGTGATTGCCCGTCGTGCGCGGCTCGGCGTCGTGGATTTCGTTGAAGGGATTTACGATCTGGTCGTTGAAATCGTAGATCACGTCGCCGCAGATCGTCGCGATCCCGTCGGCGGTGTGGACGTGGATGTTCATCGAGCCTTCGGTATGGGCATTGGCGGCGTCGCAATAGACGCCCGGCATCAGCTCGACTGGTCCCGTGATCTCGAGGTCGAGGAAGCGCAGCGCGCTCTTGGTGTGCAGCCGGTCGATCAAATGCTTGATGTCGGGCGCGGGATATTGCGGATGCATCAGGCCGGAGACCGAATATTCCAGCTCCTTGCGGTTGAGGACGACGGTCGTGTTCATCGGGAACAGATCGTCCTTGCCGGCATGGTCGATGTGCAGATGGGTGTGGCAGACGAAGCGGACATCGCCCATCCGCACGCCGTGGCGGGCGAGCTGGTTCTCGATCATGTTCTCGTGGAACTGGAGGCCGCGCATGCCGAGCGTCTCCATGATCTGGTTGGAGCGATAGCCGGTATCGACCAGCACAGGGTAGGGGCCGCCGAGGATCAAGAAGCCGAGCGTCAGCACGCGGCGGGTGCGGCCGCAATTGTGCCCGAGCACGAGGAAGCTCGATTCCAGCTCGATATCGCCATAGTCCAGGATCTTGATCTCCAACGGCATCTCTCTCCCTCCCGATTCGTCTTCGTTGTTGTGTTCGTGTCTGCGTCGCGTCTACGGCCCCAACCGATAGACCCGCGCCGCCGTGGTGCTGAAGATCGCCTCGCGTTGTTCCGCGCTGAGCCGCTCAGTGGCCGCCTTGAAAGCATCGATGAGATCGCGGTAGCTGGTCCACAGCTTCTCGATCGGAAAATTCGAGCCGAACAGGCAGCGCTCCGCGTCGAAGATCGCGACCGCGTCCATCACGACACCGGCGATATGCGCGGGATCGTTGCGATGGATGAAGGTGCCGAGCCCGGACAGTTTCGAGACCACGTTGGGACATTGCGCGAGCCGTGCCATGCCGGGGCGCCAGGCGGCGCGGCCCTGCGGCGACAGATCCTCCAGCATGCCGGCATGCTGCAGGATGAAGGTCACGTTAGGGCAGGCCTCGGCGAGGCCTGCCGCGTCGGCCATCTGCGGCGCGAACACCTGCAGGTCGAAACTCCAGCCATAATCGGCGAGGTAGCCGATATTGCGCCGGATCACCGGATCGGTGCAGAGATCGGGACGCGCCGCGAAGCGATACAGCGGGTTGTCGTGCCAGTGCAGCTGCATGCGCACGCCGCGCACCAGCGGATAGCGCTGCAGGCGATCGAGCTGCGGGCGGACGTCGTCGACGGAGAAGTCGGCATAGGCGACGAGGGCATGCGGCCAGCCGTGCCGGTCGGCGGTCTGCTGCACCCAGGCGGCCTCGTCCTCGAAGCGGCCGTTCGGCCAGTTGGTCTGGACATAGACCGAGCGGGTGACGCCGGTGTCCTTGAGGTCGTCGAGATATTCCTGAATCGGATAGTCGCGGCGGATCGGCTCGTAGGGGCCGAAGATGCGCGGCTGCATCGGGCCGGACAGCCAGGCGAGATCGGCCTGCCGCCAGATGTGATGATGTCCGTCGACAATGCCGGTCACGCAGCTCTCCTTGTTGCAAGCGACAGCAGGTGCGCGACCACCGCCGCGCTCGATCCGCCGTCGACGAGATCATCGACGAAGCGCTGGATCGCGATCAGCGCCTCGGTTTGCGGCTTGAAGCCGGCCGCAACGGCGAGCGGCGTCAGCCAGCTCACCCGCCAGGCCCGGCGCGACAGTTTTGCGACGGCATCGCGCAGCGCGGCGGGATCGCCGCGTTCGAGGCCATCGGAGACGATCATGACCGCGGCGCCGCGGGCATAGCCGCCGAATCGCGGCACCGCGAGGAAGGCCTGCAAAGCGTCGCCAATCCGGGTGCCGCCGTCCCAGTCGCTGACCAGGAAGGATGCCGCATTCAGCGCCTGCTCGCGCCGCTTCAGCCGCAGCGCCGGCGTCACTCGCGTCAGCCTGGTGCCGAAGGTGAACACCTCGACATTGCCGGCCGCCTGCACCAGCGCGTGCGCGAGCCGCATGTTCTCCTCGGTGCGCGCCTTCATCGAGCCGGAGACGTCGATCAGGAACAGGATCTTGCGCGGGCGCCGGCGGCGGCGCATCCGGCCGAGCCGCAGCACCTCGCCGTCATTGCGCACGCTGTCACGCAGCGTGCGGCGCAGATCGGCGAACGGGCCGGAGCGCGCCCGGCGGCGGCGGTGGCCGCGCCGTCGCGGCAACCGGCGAGCGGCCTCGCGCGACAATTGGCGGAGCGGATCGCTGGTTGCACTCTGCGCAAAACGGCGCTCGACCAGCGCCTCGGCGCGCGCCGCGGCGAGACCGGATTCGTTGGCCTCATCGGCAAGCGGTGGCTCGTCCTCGCCGCGTCCTTCCTCTTGCAGGCGGACGGTCTCCTCGTCCTCGCCTTCGGTCTGCTCGATCGCCTCAGCGCCGCGGAAATGGATGTCGAACAGCCGGTCAAACGTCGCGCGGCGCTCCGGCGGTGGCGCCAATGTCGCGAGCCCGGCCCGGCGGATATGCTCCAGACTGCGCGGTCCGAGCAGCTCGATAGCGGTGAGGAAGCTCGCGGTCTGCTCCGGCGCGACCGAGAAGCTATTGGCGCGCAGCAGCGCGACAAAGGAGACGAAGATCCGCGCGGCGCGCGGCAGCTTAAGATCGTCGCTCACGCGGCGGCCTCCGCGATGATCGCATCGAGCCGCGGCGAGATGAAATGCAGATCCTCCTCGTCCTTCAGCGCGACGCCGATCGAGCGCTTGAACGCATCGGGCCAGCGCGCGCCGCCCTTGTTGAGCAGGGTCGCGGCCTCCGCCCAGTCGACCGCTTCGGCAATGCCAGGCGCCTTGCTCAGCGGCTCGCGGCGCAGCCGGCCGACGGCGGCGACCACGGCGCGAGCGGTGGCTTCCGCGACGCTGGAGGCGCGCATCATCACGATCCGCGCCTCGCGCTCGGCATTCGGATAGTCGATCCAGTGATAGACGCAGCGCCGCCGCAGCGCTTCGTGCAAATCGCGGGTCCGGTTCGAGGTCAGCACGACGACCGGATGCTCGGCGGCGCGGATCGTGCCGCGCTCCGGGATCGAGATCTGGAAGTCGGAGAGGAATTCGAGCAGGAAGGCCTCGAACTCCTGGTCGGCGCGATCGATCTCATCGATCAAGAGCACCGTCGCGTCGGGCGCGCGAAGTGCCGCCAGCATCGGCCGCTCGATCAGGAACGACTCGCCGTAGATGTCGATGCTCTCTTCGCCGGCCTGTCTAATCGCCAGCATCTGGCGCGGATAATTCCACTCGTAGAGCGCTGCGGCCGCGTCGATGCCCTCGTAGCATTGCAGCCGGATCAGCCGGCGGCCGAGCACGGCGGCGATCGCCTTTGCCGCCTCGGTCTTGCCGACCCCCGGCGCGCCCTCGAGCAGCAGCGGCTTGCCGAGCGCGAGCGAGAGATAGGACGCGGTCGCGATACCGTCGTCGGCAAGGTAATAGGCCGCACGCAGCGCCTTCTCCAGCGCCTCGGGGCTGTCGATGCCGACGATGTTGCTGCGGACCGGCATGAAGCGACCTCAGCGCCGCGGCTGCGGCCGTGCGCCGCCCTGCGCCTTGATCGCGCGAAGTACCTTCTCCGGCGTGATCGGCAGATCGTCGATCCGGACGCCCACCGCGTTGAAGATCGCGTTGGCAACCGCGGGCAGCACCGGGTTGGCGCACATCTCGCCGGGTCCCTTGGCGCCGAACGGGCCGTCGGGCGCCGGGCGTTCCAGCACCGCGATGTCGTGCGGGCAGATGTCGCCCGGTCCCGGCATCAGGTATTCGACGAAGTCGCGCGGCCCGTGCACCGGCTCCGGATAATAAGGCTCCGGCGTCTCGTAGAGCGCGTGGCTGACCCCCATCCAGGCGCCGCCGACCAGCTGCTGCTCGACCAGCCGCGGATTGAGCGCGCGGCCGAGCTCGTAGGCGGAGTCCATCCTGACCATGTCGACCTCGCCGGTCTCGTCGTCGACTTCGACCTCGGCGACCAGGCAGGCATGCGCATAGCAGGTCGCCGGCGACATCTCGCCGGTTTCGGGATCGACATCGGACAGCGGTACCAGGAAAATGCCGCGGCCCGAGATGGTCTTGCCCTGCTTGAACTGGGCGGCGATCGCGACATCCTTGGTCGAGATCGAACGATGCGGCGCACCCTTGACATGGATGTTGCCGCGGCCGTCGGTCTCGAGATCGGCAGCGTTGACCTCGAGCTCCTCGGCGGCCGCCTCCATCATCACGCCGCGCGCCTCGCGCGCCGCCGCCATCACCGCGTTGCCGACCCGATGCGTGCCGCGCGAGGCGAACGAGCCCATGCAGTGCGGCCCGGTATCGGAATCCGCGGTGTCGACATAGACGTCCTCGACCGGCACGCCGAGCGTTTCGGCGCAGATCTGCCGCGTCACCGACTTCATGCCCTGGCCGAGATCGATCGACGACAGCGCCACGGTGAACTTGCCGCTGGGGTTGGAATGCACCAGCGCCTGGCTCGGATCGCCGCCGAGATTCATGCCGATGGGATAATTGACCGACGCGATGCCGCGTCCGCGATGCCTGGTCATGGTCAGCGCCTCCTGGTGCCGAAGACGGAAGAGAAGCGGGTGGCGCCATGCGACGGCGCGCTCGGCCGCGGCGGCGAGGGCGGTGCCGGCGGTGCCGGCGGTGGCGGCTCGCGGGTGGCGGCCGGCGCGCGATCATATGTCGTGCGCTGCTGCGACGCCGCGGCCGGCGGAGCATGCGTCTCGCGCGGGGTCGGCGTCACGGCGGCGCGCGCGCCGCCTCCATCCCTGCGTGACGACATCCGCTTGAACTCATCGCGGAGTGGCCATTTCGCCTTCTCGGCCGCCACCTGTACGCACTCGATCAGCGCCGTGTTCTTGGCTTCGCGGCGATGCGCCTTCATGTCGCCGTCGCGATAGGCATTGAGGATCCGGAACTCCATCGGGTCCATGCCGACGAGATGCGCGAGCTTGTCCATCTGGCATTCGATCGCGAAGTCCATCGCGGTGACGCCGAAGCCGCGCATCGCGGTCGCGGGCGTGCGGTTGGTGAAGACGCAATAGACGTCGCCATGCACGTTCGGGATCGTGTAGGGGCCGGGCAGATGCGCGGCGCATTTCACCGCGGCATAGCTCGACAGCCTTGTATAGGCGCCGCTGTCGAAATAGGCGCGCACCTTGCGGGCGACGACCCGGCCGTCGCGCATCACGCCGTCCTTGATGTAGATGCGCTCCGCGCCGCGCGGCGGGCCGTACTGCATCTCCTCCTCGCGCCCGAACACGTAGCGCACGGGACGCCCGGTCAGCATTGCGCCGAGGATGCAGAGCGGCTCGGTCAGCGTGTCGACCTTGCCGCCGAACCCGCCGCCGACCGTGCCGCCGATGAAGTGGAAGGTGTTGGACGGCACGTCGAGGATTTTTGCGCAAGTATCGACCGAGAAGAACAGCGCCTGCGTCGAAGTGTAGACGATGTAGCGGCCGTTGGTGTCGGGCGCCGCGATCGAGCCGTTGGTTTCGGTCGGCGCGTGCTCGATCGGCGACATCTGGTAGCGCTGCTCCAGCACGTGGTCGGCGGTGGCCAGCGCGCGATCCGCATCGCCGAATCGCAGTTGCTGGCGATCATAGGTTTCGTGATAGGTGAAGGTGTTCTTCGGATAGACCTCGTTGACGACGGGTGCGCCCGGTTTCAGCGCGTCCTCGACGTCGAACACCGCCGGCAGCGGTTCATAGTCGATCTTGACCTTGGCGATGGCCTTATAGGCCTCGCGCGGGCTGTCGGCGACGATGGCGACGATCGGCTCGCCCTTGTAGCGCACCTTGTCGACCGCCAGCGACGGCTCGTCGTCCTTGCCGAAATTGATCAGCGAGAGCAGCGTGTTCAGATTGCGCGGCACATCGGAGGCACGGATCACGCGCCGCACGCCCTGCGACCGTTCGGCCTCGGAGGTGTCGATCCGGCGCAGCCTTGCGTGCGGATGCGCACTGCGGACCACCTTCAGATGCAGCATGCCTTGCAGCTTGTGGTCGTCGAAATAGGGCGAGGTGCCGGTGACATGGCCGAGCATGTCCTGGCGCTGCGTGCCCTTGCCGATCTCCTTCAGGTTGTCGTCGCGTTCGTCGGCGAAGATGTCCTTGCGCAATTCCAGCATGGCACTGTTCCCTTACGCGCGAGCCTGGCCGCCGGACGCGGCAGCCAGCACGGCGTTGATGATCGGCTCATAGCCGGTGCAGCGGCAGATATTGCCCGAGATCGCCTCGACCACTTCGGCGCGGCTCGGCTGCGGATTGCGGTCGAGCAGCGCTTTCGCGGCCATCAGCATGCCCGGCGTGCAATAGCCGCACTGCGCGGCGAAATTGTCGGCGAAGGCGCGCTGCAGCGGGTGCAGATTGGGACCGTCCTTGATGCCGTCGAGCGTCTCGACTGAGCGGCCGGCGACCGCCTCCGCCAGCGTCAGGCAGGAGAGATGCAGTTCGCCGTCGATCAAGACGCTGCAGGTGCCGCAGCCGCCCTGGCCGCAGCCGAATTTCGGCGTCATGTCGCCGATCAGCTCGCGCAGCGCGACCAGCAGGTTGGTGCCGCCGTCGACGAAGATCGCGACGTCGCGGCCGTTGTGCTGAAATTGAAGGGCAGTCTTGGCCATCGCGATTACTCCTGGCCCGATAACAGGCGGCGGAGATGCACGCCGACGATCTCGCGGCGATACCAGGCGCTGGCGAGCGCATTGTCGCCGGGCGACGTACCCTCGACGGCCGCTGTCGCCGCTGCACCGATCGTCGAGGCGTCGAGCGACCGTCCTTCCAGCGCGCGTTCGGCGGCGCGGGCGCGGATCGGCGTCGGCGCCATCGATCCGAGCGCGACGCGGGCGCCGACGATCCGGCCGCCGTTGAGGGGCAGATGCGCCGCCAGTGTGATCACCGCGCCGCCCTTGGGCTTGATGCGCGCGATCTTGCGGTAGCGGAACGCATCGGCGCTGCCAGGCCTGGCGAAGGAGATCGCCAGCACCAGCGCGCCGGTCTGCCGGTCGCGCGATTGCAGGAATTCGTCGATCGGGATCTCGCGGCCGCCGAGCCCGCCCTGCACCGACACCATGGCGTCGAGCGCGAGCATCGCGACCGTGAAGTCGCCGTACGGCACCGGCGCGAACAGATTGCCGCCGACCGTGCCCATGTTGCGTACCGCCGGCCCGCCGATCGAGCGGGCAGGGCCGTGCAGGAAGGCGAGATCGCGTTCGGCCAGGATGCGGGCAAAGGTGACGCCGGCACCGAGCGTGATCCGCGAGCCGGTCGCGTCGATCCGCGTCATCGCCAGGTCGCTGGCGCGCACGACGGTCGAGATCGAGATGTCGCCCTCGTTCAGCGCCCGCATCACCAGCGTGCCGCCGCCGAGATAGCGGGCGCTGCGATCCGACGACAGTGCTGCTGCGGCGTCGTGGGTGCTGGTGAAAGTCTTCACCGTGACTGGCATGATGTTTGTCCCCGCTTACGCGGCCTCCGTCAGATGCCGGCGGATGGCCTCAAAGCCGGCTTGGTAGATATCTTCTGAGACCATCTGCGTGATGCGATCCCTGTCCTCGGTGCGCGTCGTGAAGCGTGATTCCCAGTGCCAGAAGGTGCGGTCGCCGTCTGTGACCGGGAGCAGGCGGACATGCGCCACGTAGTTGAACATCGGGATCGGCGTATCGAGCAGGCAGTAGCTGAAGCTCTGTTCCAAGTCGGACAGCGCCAGCAGCTGCTCGCGCAGCTCGGCGCCGTCCTTCAGCTTGAAGCGCCTGACGCAGCCGATCTTGTCGGAGGGCTGCGCGCGCTCGATGCCGCTGCTCGCGACCGCCGGGTGCCAGCGGTCATGGCCATTGAAATCGCGCAGCACGGCCCACACCGCATCGGTCGGTGCATTCAGGATCGTGCTTTTGACGATATGCGGCACGGCTACTCCCCGAGAGATATAGTTCTAACGCGCAGCTCGTCGCGTTTTACCTCGCCCCGCAAGCGGGGCGAGGTCGGAATCTGCGCGACGCGCAGATTCCGGGTGAGGGGGACTCTCCACGAGTCCAACTGCGACCGTCTCCGCGGAGATTCCCCCTCACCCCAACCCTCTAAGAGCGAGCTTCGCTCGTCTCGACCCCGCAAGCGGGGCGAGTGGGTGGAAAGCGCATCGCTCGTAGCCGTTGCGATCACGTCTTCAGCCCCCGAATGCCCGCTTCAGCGCGTCGAAGCCGCCCTGGAACACGCCGCCGCCGATATTGTTGACGAGCTCGGTCTCGCGCTCCGGCGCGCAGTCGAACTCGGCAGTCCATTCCAGGAACGTCTGGTCGCCATCGGTGACCGGCGTCAGCCGCAAGGTCGCGACGTAATTCTCGACGCCCATCGGCGATTCCAGGATCGAGTAGGTGCAGAACATGTCGTAGTCGGACAGCCCCAGCAGCTTCTCCCGGATCCGGTCACCGTTGCGCAGGCGAAAGTCCCTGACGCAGCCGATCTTGTCGGAGGGCTCGCCGCCCTCGATCCGGCTTTCCGCGATCGCGGGATGCCAGTTCGGCAGCCCGTTGAAATCGCGCACGCGAGCCCAGACCCGGTCATTGCGGGCATTGACGACGGTCGAGACGTAAACCCGTGCCATGGCGTCAGCTCAGTCCTTCTTGCGCGGCGTGCGCTCAGGGCGCGCCGGCTCGCCGCCGCCCTCGGTTGCTGCCGGCTTGGGATCGCCGCCGCCCTTGCGTGCTGAGTCCTTGATACCCTGCATGTCGCGGGCCTCGCGGATCAGGCCGGGCATTTTGGCGAGGCTGCCGCCCTCGACGCCGATGTCCGACAGGATCGAGTCGATCAGTGGCGCCTGCACGCGGTAGCGCAGTGCCGAATCGATCACCTCGTCGGTGGCGCTGCGTCCGGTGCCGTTGCCATGTCCGTTGCCGTTGAGGCCGTCGACCTGGAGGATGCGGATGCCCTCGATCTTCTCCATCGGCTTGACGCTCTCGCGCACGATGCCCTCGATGCGGTCGAGCAGCTTGCGGCGGAACAGCGAGTAGCGCGCCTGGTCGGTCAAGACATTCTCGGCCTCGTTGAGCAATCGCTGCGCCTCGGCCTCGACCGCGGCGCGGACGCGTTCGGCTTCGGCGGCGATCCTGGTCTCCTCGGCCTGCTTCTCGGCCAGCAGCACCTCGACCGTCTTGCGCCGCTTGGCGATCTCGCTTTCGCGCGCGGTGACGACGCGTTCGGCTGCTTCGGTGGCGCGGATCCGGGCGTCCTCGGCCGCGGCGCGCGCCGCGGACTCTTCCAACGACTTCTGATGCAGCGCGATGGCCTTCTCCATCAGCGCGGTCTCGACGTCCTTTTCGCGGTTGACCTCGAGCTTGCGCAGCTCGCGTTCGCGGCCGATGCGGGCCTCGTCCAGACCCCGGTCCGATGCGATCCGGGCGCGTTCGACCTCCTCGCGCGCGGCGATCTCGGCCTCCTGCAGCGACTGGTTGCGGGCGACTTCGAGCTGCTCGATCGCGCGGCGCCGCGCGATCCGGGCTGCCTCCAGCGCCTGCTCGCGCGAGACGTCTGTCGTGTCGACCTCCTTGCGCGCCACAATCTCGGCCTGCCGCACCTGCCGGTCGGCATCGATCCGCTCCGAGCGCTTGGCGGCGAGCGCGATCACGCGCTCCTCGTCGGCGAGCTCGATCGTCTTCTTCTGGTCGATGTTGAGCACTTCGCGGGTACGCGAGGAGGCGATCCGCTCGCTTTCCAGCGCCAGCTCGACATCGATGCGCTGCCGCTCGATCGCGTCGCGGCGCTTCAGCTCGGCGGCCTCGATCGCTTCGGTGCGTTCGATCTCGAGCCCGCGGGTCTCGCGCTCGGCGCGGATGCGCTGCGCGGCGACCGACTTCTCCTGCGAGATCCGCGCCGCCTCGATTGCTTCGCGCGAGGCGATGTCGGCCTCCTCGATCGCGCGGCTGCGGGCGATTTCGAGCGCGCGGACGTGCTCTTCCTGGGCGATCCGCGACGCCTCGGTGGCCTCGCGGGCGCTGATGCCGGCGATCTCGACGGCCTGGTTGCGCTCGATCTCGAGCTTGCGGGTGGTGTGGTCGGCGGCGATGCGCTCGGCCGCCAGTGTCTTCTCGCGGGCAATGCGGGCGGCCTCCACCGCCTTCTGCGCCTCGATCTCGGCTTCCTGGATGGTGCGCACCTGCTGGATTTCCAGTGCGCGCGTGCGCTCATCCGAGGAGATGCGCTCGACATTGACCGTCATGGTCTGGGCGATGCGCGCCTTCTCGGTGGCCTCGCGGGCGGCGATCTCGGCCTCGTCGACGGCGCGGGTCCGCTCGATCTCGCGGCGGCGGGTCTCTTCCTCATTGGCGATGCGGGCGTCGGTGACGACGCGATCCTGCTGGATGCGGGCCTTCTCGATCGCCTCGCGGGCGGCGATCTCGGCCTCCTCGACCGTGCGCATCCGCTCGATCTCGCGCTGGCGGACTTCGCGCTCGGACGCGATGCGCGTGGTGTCGACCGAACGCTGGTTGGCGATCCGGACCTTCTCGATCTCCTCGCGAGCCAGCAGCTCCTTCTCCTCGACCGCGCGGGTCCGTTCGATCTCCTTGTGCCTGGTCTCGCGCTCCGAGGCGATCCTGGCTTCGGTGATCGCCTGCTCATTGGCGATGCGCGCCTTCTCGATGGCTTCGCGGGCGGCGATCTGGGCCTGCTCGGACTCGGTCTCGCGCAGCGCGCGCTCGCGGGCGACCTCGGTGCGCTGCAGGGCGCGGCGCATCTCGATGTCGCGCTCCTGCTCGAGGCGGGCGGTCTCGCTCTCGCGCTCGATCTCCAGCGCCTGCCGCTCGGCTTCCAGATTGCGGGAGCGGATCTTGATCATCGAGTCCTGCTCGATGTCGTTGCGCAGCTTGCGCTTGGCCTCGATGTCCTCCATCAGGCGGGTCAAGCCTTCGGCGTCGAACCGGTTCGAGGGATTGAAATATTCGAGGTCGGTCTGGTCGAGATCGGTGATCGCGACGGATTCCAGCTCGAGGCCGTTCTGCGCCAGCGCCTCCGCGGCATTGGCCTTGACCCGCGCGACATAGTCGCCACGCTGCTCGTGCATCTGCTCCATCGTCATTTCCGAGGCGACCGAGCGGATCGCGGAGATGAACTTGCCGGAGAGCAGGGTGTGGAGCTGCCCGGGCTCCATGGTGCGGCGGCCGAGCGTAGCGGCGGCGATCGAGACCGCCTCGCGGGTCGGCTGGACCCGGACGTAGAAGTCGGCCTCGATGTCGACGCGCATGCGGTCGCGGGTGATCACCGCGTCCTGCCGCGAGCGCACGATCCCCATCGGCAGCACGTTCATGTTGACAGGCGTGTAGTCGTGGATGAACGGCAGCACGAAGGCGCCGCCATTGATCACCACGCGCTCGCCCATGAAACCGGTGCGGACGAAGGAGACCTCCTTCGACGAGCGATGGTACAGCCAGTTCACGACATAGACGATGATGACGATCGCGACGATTGCGACGATGAGCCAGAGGATCAATTCACCGACCAGCATCCCCGACATCTCTTCCTCCCTTGGTCACGGCGGCTCTAGCGCGCGCCGATCGCCTTGAATTTGCGAACCTGTTCCGTCAGCGCCCGTTCCACCGGGAGGCGCTCCATCGAGGAGGCTCCGTAGAAGCCGTGGCAGTTGCGGGTTTGCTTTATGATGAAATCGGCATCCGCCGGGTCCGCGATCGGACCGCCATGCGCGAGCACGATGATCTTGGAGTTGACGCTGAGCGCGGCCTCGGCCCAGGCCTCGATGCGGGCAGGGCAGTCCTCGAGCTTCAAGGCGGTCTGCGCGCCGATCGTGCCGCCGGTGGTCAGGCCCATGTGGCAGACGATGATGTCGGCGCCGGCGATCGCCATCGCGGTCGCCTCCTGCTCGCTGAACACATAGGGCGTGGTCAGCATGTTCTTGTCATGCGCCTTCGCGATCATGTCGATCTCGAGCGCGTAGGACATGCCGGTTTCTTCAAGGTTGGCGCGGAAGGTGCCGTCGATCAGGCCGACGGTCGGGAAGTTCTGCACGCCGGCGAAGCCGAGCGCCTTGAGCTGGTCGAGGAACACATCCATGTCGCGGAACGGGTCGGTGCCGTTGACGCCGGCGAGCACCGGCGTGTTGGTCACGACCGGCAAGACCTCGCCGGCCATTTCGACAACGATGGCGTTGGCATCGCCATAGGGCATGAGGCCGGCGAGCGAACCGCGGCCGGCCATGCGGTAACGGCCGGAATTGTAGATCACGATCAGGTCGACGCCGCCAGCCTCCTCGCATTTCGCCGACAGTCCGGTGCCGGCGCCACCGCCGACGATCGGCTCGCCGCGTGCGATCATGGCGTGAAACTTCTTCAACAGCGCCGCGCGTTCAAACCTGGCCATGGGTCACCTCGCCACTCTCCGCCGACCACCGGCGCGTCCGAGCAGCGGACGAAATGCGCTGACGACGGCGGCGGTGAACTCGGGATCGTTGATGTTGCGCTTGACGCGGATGATCTGCCGGTTGCCGGTCTGGCGCACGGTGCGCTCCAGCGCGTGGAACAGCGCAGCGTCCGCGTCCGGGTCCCAGAACGGCTGGCCCGGCGCATCGAGCGCCGAGACGCCGCCCTCGGACAGGAAGAAGCGCACCGGTCCGTCCATCTGGTTGAGCCGCTCGCCGATCCAGCGGCCGATGCGCTCGTTCTCTTCCGGCGTGGTCCGCATCAACGTGACCTGCGGATTGTGGACATGGAATTTGCGCTGCCGGTAGCGCTCCGGGATCGTCTCGGGCGCGCCGAAGTTGACCATGTCCAGCGCGCCGACCGAGCCGACATAGGGCACGCGGCTGCGGATGATGGCGCCGAAGCGATCCTCGGTCGCCGGGAACACGCCGCCCATCAGCAGGTCGCAGACCTCGGTCGTAGTGAGATCGATGACGCCGGCGAGCTGGCCGGACTCGACCAGCTTCTCCATCGAGCGGCCGCCGACACCGGTGGCGTGGAACACGAGGCACTCGAAATCCTCGCGCAGCTCGGCCGCGATCTTCTGCACCGCCGGCGTGGTGACGCCGAACATGGTGATGCCGATGGAGGGAAGCTGCGTGCCTGTGTCACGTTGCTTGCTCGTCTGTTCGTCGAGCCGCGCCCTGACCATGCCGACCAGCGCATGGGCGCCGTTACCGAGCACCGTGCGCGAGATCGAGTTGAGGCCTTGCACGTCGGTCACAGAATACATCATGGTGATGTCGGCAGGGCCGACATAGGGACCGACGTCGCCTGATGCGACCGAGGAGATGATGAGTTTCGGCACGCCGACCGGAAGCGCGCGCATGCCCGGCGCGACCAGCGACGCGCCGCCGGAGCCGCCGGCGGCGATGATGCCGGCGATATTGCCCTGACGGCGCAGCCAGCGCTCGAACGCGTCCGCCATCGCCGTGACCGAAGCGCCGCGATCGGTGCCGAACACACCAGCGCCACCGCGGCCATGGTTCAGCGCGATCTCCTGCGCGGTGACGTCGCAGCTCGCCGCCTTGCCGCTGGTCGAGACGTCGACCAGCCGGGTGCGCAGACCGCTGCCGGCAATGATGTCGCGGATGAAACGCAGCTCCGCACTCTTGGTGTCGAGCGTGCCGACGACCAGCACGACGGGCGGCCCCGATGCTTTCGACGTCGCGGGTTCGCGCCGGGTGCGGGTGGCCTCTTCAAGCCGTGTCACTCCGGCGGACTGCGTCCGCGCGGCGGCCTCGATGCGGGCGATCGGCACCGGCTGCGACCAGCGCGTCGGCAGCACGGGATTGGAGACGTAGACTCGGACCGGCCCCTTGCGTTCCGGCTGCGGCGGCGCACCGGCGGCTTCGGCTTTCGCCGGCGTCGCCTTGGCATCGGTCTCATCCGAGCCATGGGTACCGACGCCGAGCAACCGCTGCTGCAACTCGCGGTCGGTCGCAAGACGCGCGGAGTCGATGATGCGATTGATGCGGCCATTGACCATGATGGCGACGTTGCGCGACACCGCCGTCGCGACGCCGATGTTCTGCTCGATGACCAGAACGGAGATGTCGCCTTCGTCGCCGAGGCGCAGCAGCATCTCCTCGACCTGGGCGACGATCACGGGCGCAAGACCCTCGGTCGGCTCGTCCATGATCAGGAGCTGCGGATTGGTCAGCAATGCGCGGGAGATCGCCAGCATCTGCTGCTCGCCGCCGGAGAGCTGATTGCCGCCGTTGGTCTTGCGCTCGGCAAGGCGCGGGAAGGTGTCGTAGATGCGCTCGATGGTCCAGGCACCCCGGCGCAGGCCGCCGGCCAGCGCAAGATGTTCGTCGACCGTCAGCGATCGCCACAGCCGGCGGCCTTGCGGCACGTAGCCGACGCCGAGCCGGGCGATCCGCGCCGGATTCAGCCGCGTGACCTCCTCGCCGCGGATCCGGATCGAGCCGCCACTGGCGCGCACCAGCCCCATGATGGCCTTGCACAGCGTGGTCTTGCCCATGCCGTTGCGGCCGACCACCGAGAACACGCCGGAGTCCAGCGTGAGATCGACGCCCTGCAGCGCGTGGGAATGGCCGTAGTAGACGTCGAGACCCTTGACCTCGAGGGCGGGTGCGGCGCGGCGGTCATTCATGGCCGCCTCCGAGATAAAGCTCCTGCACCTCGGGATCGGATTCGATCTCGCGCGGCAGGCCTTCCTTGAAGATGCGGCCGTTGTGCATCATCGTCACGCTCTCGACGACGCGCAGCGCGACGTCCATATCGTGTTCGATGATGATGTAGCCGATATGCGCGGGCAGCGAGGTCAGGATATCGATCAGCTCGCGCCGCTCGGTCGGCGACAGTCCCGCGGCGGGTTCGTCGAACAGGATGAAGCGCGGCGCGCCGGCCAGCGCCAGCGCGATCTCGAGCTGGCGCTGCTGGCCGTGCGCGAGCTCGGCGACGCGCTGGTCCTTCACACCAGAGAGGTGCACGGCCTGCACCAGCGTTTCGGTCGCGTGCATCAGCGCGTCGTTCTGTCCCGGCCGCAGCAACGAAAACCGTCCGCGCGAGACGCCGCGGCAGGCGAGGTAGACGTTGTCCTGCACGGTGAGGCCGGGGAACAGCGCCGAGATCTGGTAGGTGCGGCGCAAGCCGCGGCGGATGCGCTCATAGGGCGGGAACTGGGTGATGTCCTCGCCGAAGAAGCGGATGGTGCCGGAGGAGGGCGGGAAGTCGCCGGTGATGCAGTTGAACAGTGTGGTCTTGCCGGCACCGTTCGAGCCGAGCACCGCGCGGCGTTCGCCGGGGCGCACGGTGATGGTGATATCGGTCAACGCCGCCAACGCGCCGAACAGCCGGGTCACGCCGCGCAGCTCCAGCGCGGCACCGGCGCCGACCACGGACAGCCGCTGCGCGACACTATCCATGGCGGCCTCCGCCCGAACGTTGCGTCGAGGATGCGTGGCGCCGCCGCCAGCGTTCCCACAGCCCGATCACGCCGTCGGACGACCAGAACACGATGGCGAGGAAGCCAAGCCCGATCAAGAGGCGGAAGCGGTTGCCGTCGAGCCCGAACTTGATCAGCACGTCGAGCGCGAAGGTGCGCAGCAGGACGAAGATCAGCGCGCCGATGAACGGGCCGATCGGTCGCGTGATGCCGCCGACCACGGCGATGATCAGCACGTCGATGCAGGCGCCGACGCTGACCGAGCCGGGCGAGATCTGGCGGTAGTTCCAGACCTGCAGCACGCCACCGAGCGCGGCGATGAAGGCGGCGAAGGCGTAGGCCGCGACGCGGTGCGCATTGGGATTGAAGCCGAGTGCAGCCATGCGGCGGGAATTGTCGCGCACGCCCTGCAGCGCGAGGCCGAACGGCGCGCGCGAGACATACTGGACGGCGAAATAGCAGATCGCGGCGACGCCGAGCGTCACATAGTAGAAGGCGATGTCGCCGCGCCAGTCGACGCCCCAGAACTGCGGCGTTGCGACGGTGTTGATGCCGGTGTGGCCGTTGAAGATCGCCCAGTTCTGGTTGGTGAAGTAGTAGAACGCCGCGCCGATCGCCAGCGTGATCATGATGGTGTAGATGCCCTCGGTGCGCACCGCGAGCGCGCCGCCGAGCGTGCCGAACAGCGTCGCCAGCGCCAGCGCCATCGGCGTTGCCAGCCACCACGGCCAACCCAGGCTGATATTGGCGTTGCCGCTGACGCCGAACACCGCGACCATGTAGCCGGCGAAGCCCGCGATGGTGAGCTGCATCAGGCTGACCATGCCGCCATAGCCGGCGAGGAACATCAGGCTGAGCGCGATGATGCCGAGGATCAGCGTGGTGGCGAAGATCTCGATCAGGAAGAAGCCGTTGGCGATCAGCGGCATGATCACGAGGATCAGCGCCACCAGCCAGGCCGCAGGGTTCTGGAATTCCGGCCAGGCGCGGATCAGCGCGCGGCGGGGCGTGCTGGTGGACGGATCGGGGCGGAACTGGGTGCTCTGCAGCAACGACATCTCATCGCCTCGCCAGCAGGCCCTGCGGCCGCAGCGCCAGCACCAGCACCATGATCAGGAAGGTGACGACGATGGCGTAGGTCGGGATGTAGACCGAGCCGAGCTGCTCGGCGAGACCGATGATGACGGCGCCGAGCGCGGCGCCTGGGATCGAGCCCATGCCGCCGACGATCACGACCACGAGCGAGGCGAGCAGGAAGCGGGTGTCCTCGCCCGGCGACAGCGACTGGAAGGTGCCGCCGACGACGCCGGCGATGCCGGCAAGCCCCGCGCCGAGCGCGAACACCAGCACGAACACCAGCTGGATCCGCACCCCGGTCGCGGCCAGGATGTCGCGGTCGTCGACCCCGGCGCGCACGATCATGCCGATCCGCGTCCGATTCAGCGCCAGCCACATCGCGATCCCGATCGCGACGGAGGCCAGGAAGATCACCAGCCGCACCAGCGGGTATTGCAGATAGACCGGCTCGCCGGATGATTTGATCGCGGTGAGCAGCGGCAGTTGTACCGGGCCGATCAGCCAGCTCGGGGTCTGGACCTGGTAGAAGTCGCCGCCGAACACCCACAGCATCAGGTCGGCGAACACGATCGAGAGCCCGATCGTCACCATGGTCTGCGCGGAGGTCCTGGCCCTCCATGCGGCGGAACACGACGAGCTGCAGGATCACGCCGACCAGCGCCACCGCGATGAAGGCGACGATGAAGGAGAGGATCCAGGAGCCGGTCCAGGTGCTGACCGCATAGCCGATATAGCCGCCGAACAGGTAGAGCGAGCCGTGCGCGAGGTTGACGTTGCGCATCAGGCCGAAGATCAGCGTGAAGCCGCTTGCGACCAGGAAATACAGCCCGCCGAGCGTGATGCCGTTCAGCACGGCATTGAGGAACACGCGCTTGCGGCCGATCGCGGCTTCCAGCCCCGGCGGCCAGATCGCGAACACCAGCCACGCGAGCACCGCGACCGCGATGATCACGATCAGCGCCCAGGCCGGATGGCGTTCGATGAACCTGGCCATCTCCGTCGCGTTCCCTCAACTGGTCGCGACCGTCTGCCGGGCCGCGTGTCCGATATCCTATCGAGGGCGAAGGCTGCGGATTTGATCGAGAGTATCTTTTATCGTGTGTCTGGAACTCCTTTCATGGCCGCAACACCTTGGCGGCGCGGCGATAGTCGGTCGGGGCCATGCCGACATTGGCGGCGAAGAAGCGGGTGAAGCCGCTCTGCGAGGAGAAGCCGAGATCGAAGCCGATATCGGCGATCGGCGCCTCGGTCGCGACCAGCGCATCCAGCGCCTGCTCCATGATCAGCGTGTTCATGTAGAGGTGAGGGGTGACGCCGGTCTGCGTCCGGAACAGCCGATAGAAATGCGGCCGCGACAGCCCCGCCTCGCGCGCGATCGCGTCGAGCTCGATTTCGGCGCCCGGGCTTTCCGACATCAGCTTGATCGATTTGCGGACCCGGAAGTCGGTCACCGCGGCCGCGGCGGGCGCGCCCTCGGTCGCCTGCCAGCTCTCCTCGTAGCAGGAATCGATCAGCTGCCTGAGCTCGCAATCCAGGCTGCGCAGCGATGGCGCGCCGCACACCAGCGCTGCGGTGCGGCGGATCAGCCGGTCGAGCGCCTCGGTGCGCGGAAAGAAGGTGCGGCCGAACCGCATGGCCTGCGCGTTCGCCCCCTGCGGCGCGAACCATTCGGCATTGACATAGAGCACGAAGAAGATCGCGCCATGGTCCATGTCGGTCGGCAGGAAATTGTGCGGTTCCCACGGGTTGACCGCGACCACGGTGTCGTCCTTGAGCAGCAGCCGCTGCTCGGCGACGTCGATCTGCGCCGGCGTGCCGCCGACATGAAAGATCAAGTGCCCTTCGCGGTGCGCATGCACGTTGAAGGGACGGTTCAACTGATAGACCGTCGCGCGACCGAACCGGCCGTGGAAGACGGCAAGCGCCCTGCTCATGCCTCCCCTCCCGCGGGATGTTCTTGTCTTTTCGACAAGCGTTCATCATCCGCCCGCGGAAAGCAAGGGCGAGCAGGGCTCTCGATGCAACCGCGCGCCCCGGTCACGGCTGGCTTGCTCGCACCTGCAACAAATACGTCAGTACTTCTTGCACTCCGGAACTGTGCGGCTCGGCAGGCCGATCTTGGCGAACACGGCCGGATCGTAGCCCAGCGTCTGGTTGACGTTCGGGATCACCTTCACGACCTTGGAGAACAGCGCGCCCTTGCCGTCATCGACCACCTCGGTGACGAAATTGGTGCCGATCGCTTGGCGGTTGGCATCGAGCTTGATCTTGCCGTTCGGCGCATCGATCTCGATCTTGGCCAGCGCGTCCTTCAGCTTGGCCTGGTTGTTGGAGAGATCGCCATTGACCTGTCGCAGCGCCAGGATCAGCGCCATGGTCGAGCCGTAATAGTTGGTGGCGAGGAGCGACGGGCTCGGGAAGCGTTTGCTCTCCGGGAACGAGTCCTGGTAGGCCTTCACGAATTTCTGCCAGTTCGGATCCTCCCAGGTATCGGCCTGGCCGCTGGCGGCGATGGTGCCGATCAGCGCGTTCTTGGCGCTGCCCTTTGACGACAGGATGGTCTGGTCGATCATGATCGAGCCGCCCATCAGATGCGCCTTGCCGCCGGCCTGCTGATACTGGTTGAGGAAGTTGACGGCGTCGGCGCCGCCGAGGCCGAGATAGATCGCATCGACATCGTCGGGCAGCGCCGCGATGACGGAAGCAAAATCCTTGGTGCCGAGCGGCACCCATTGCCGGTTGGTAACCTGGCCGCCGGCGGCGCAGAACTCCAGCACCAGGCCGAACACCTGGGTGTAGATGAAGGAGTAGTCCTCGCCGACGGTCGCGATCTTGCGATAGCCCTTGGTCTCATAGGCGTATTTGCCGAGGCCGACCTGCCATTGCGCGCCGTCCATGTTGTAGCGGAAGAAGTTCGGCGCCGGATCGACATAGGTCGTCTCCTGCGCGCCGGAGGCGGCGTTGACGAAGGTCAGTTCGGGGTGGGTTTTTGCAAAATTCTTCACCGCGATGCCTTCGTCGCCGGACAGCGGCGACAGCAGAATCTGCACCTTGTCCTGCTCGATCAGCTTGCGCACCGCGCGCACCGCGGAGTCCGGCGTCGCGTCGGTCGAGGCGACGACGAAGTCGAGCTCCTTGTCGCCGATCTTCTTGCCGAGCACGTTGAGCGCGGTCTGGAAGCCGCGCATGCCGTCCTCGCCGAGCACCGTATAGGTGCCCTCGAGCGTGGCGGTGACGCCGACCTTGATCTTCTCCTGGGCGAACGCCGTGCCCGAAAGCAACAGGCTGCTCAACGCAATCAGTCCCAAACTGCCCTTCAACATCGCTTCCTCCCTCTGTGTTGTCGCCGGAATCCACCTGGCCTTGCATTTGGGGTGCGAAGGCCGATCGGCGTCCGGTTGTTGGCGGCAAAGCTAGCCGAAGGCGGGCGCGGCGCGGATGTCGTCGCTGCCATGTGGCTTAACGGGCAGTCTCATTTTGATTGTTGCGCCGCAGCGCGGTTCGCGGCGCAATGTCGCGGTGGCGTGTTCGGTCTTGTTCGGTGTCATCACCCGCGAAAGCGGGTGATCCAGTATTTCAGGGGCAGTTGTTGTTGAGCCGATGGGCCGCGGCGTACTGGATCGCCCGGTCCCGTCTACGCCAAGGCTTCGACGAGGCAAGCAGTCCGTGGCGCGCCGAAGCTTTAGCGGAGGCGGCGAGCCGGGCGACGACAGTTGAGGATAAGGACGCAGCTTCGCATTCTCGCGACATGATTGCCCGAGCTTTGATCGTCGTTTCGCCGCTCTACAATCAGAGGGCGCAGGGAAAGCCGGGTGCCGATCGCACCCATGGGTCCCGCGTAATAAAAAACGCGGGAGGTAGGACCACAGGTGTAACCGGAAACATCCCGGCTTTCCCTGCGCGATGGTTTTACGGCTTATACGTGCTCGCCCCGGTGAGACTGGGCTTGTTTGTCACCGTCCTTCGCGAGAACGCTTGCGCGTTCCGCTAGGAGACACCTGCCGCTAGGGCGTCAGGTCTGCACGACTTCGCCGTCCGCCGCATTGTGCACGTCGTCAGTGCGCAAGCAGCGGCCACCGCATCTCACCGCAACACTCCTGACGATGCGCAGCGCCCCTCGATCGGGTGAGACGGGTGTATTGAACATCTGAGTTGGGTGGCTTGTCAAGACAAATTCGGAAAAAACGAAGAGACGGGATCGTGCGGTATATGTGTCGTACTCGCAACGTCACCAGAGTTTCGTCGATCGGTGGGCCCGTTCGCGCTTCACAGCCTGGCAAATTCCCGGTCTAATCATGGCGGACCTGAGATGCTGTTTTTATCGCAGAGACGTTCATTTGAGACCAGGTTCAAGAGGTCGCTGACCAGCGCCAGCGGCCTCTTCGTGCTGCATCATTGATTGCGAAGGGCTGTCCGATGCCGATGCAGGTATGGGCCGTTGCGGCATCGATCGGTTGGACGGCCGTGGTGGGCGTGACGCTGCTCTACATTATCTTCGGGCCTGGCTAGCGCCAGGAGGGCGCGCCTTACTTCGCGCTTGCTTACTTCAGCGCTTGCCTACTTCAGCGCTTGCCTACTTAGGCGCTTGCAGTCCTTTCGACGCGGCCCAGTCGTCCAGATGCGAGGCCGTATCGGCCCGCCGCGCCTTCTTCAGAAGCGCGTCACGTTCTGCGCCGGGAGAGAGCTTCGCCGCTTCCGCGCGCGCCGCTTCGGCGAACGCGGCGAGCCGTTGCTGAAGGGATTCTGTCTGCGTAAACCGCCGTCGTTTCATGTTTTGAACTCCCTGTGGAGTGGGCGGGAGCGCAACCGGCGTTCTCATCACCGATAGAAGCCAGGGTTGTGCGGTGATGGAACCATTATGGCGGGTCACCATGGAAAGGTATGTCCAATAGTGAACACAGCGCGACGGTTCCTCGTCGGTTAGTTTCTGAACCGATCGTACCCGAAGACGCATTTCGCCCGGAAGATCGTGCCACGCTCGTCTCTGACGCTCACTGAAAGCTCGCGGTCCGATTTGGCGCCAACAGCGGCCAGCGTGTCTCTTGCGAAATCGGCGAGGACAAGCGCTGCCTCTTCCTGCGCCTCCATGACGTTGCGCAGGTCTATCCCTTCCTGGTCCAGGGAAGCTGCCTCATCGTCTCGAAAATCGAAATAGTACCGGGGCATGAACCATAAACAGGTGATGTCGCGTACCGTTCCAATCGAAGTCAGGCTGGTGCCGAGACGTCGCGCCGACATCGCCGCCGCTACGGCATGTGGTGGCCGGCCGCCTGACCGCCGTCGACGTGCAGCACTTCGCCGGTGACGAACCCCGCGCCGTCGAGATAAAGCACCGCGTCGACGACGTCGGATATCTCGCCCATGCGGCCGACCGGGTGCAGCGCGGCCAGCGCCGGATGCGCCTCGCTCGGGTGCATCGGGGTCTTGATGATCCCGGGCGACACCGCGTTGACGCGAATGCCGCTGCTTGCATATTCGATGGCGAGCGCGCGGGTCGCAGCGTTCAAACCGCCCTTGGTGAGGGAGGCGAGGGCGGCCGGCACACTGCTCATCGGCTGGTCGACCAGGCTTGTCGTGATCGTGACGACATGGCCGTGGCCCTGCTTGCTCATCAGCTCCAGCGCACGCTGGGTCATGTGGAAGAAGCCGGTCATGTTGGTCGAGATGTACCCGGCGTAGTCGTCCTGCGAGTAGGCCGTGAACGGCTTGGCCAGGAAGATGCCGGCGTTGTTGACCAGCGTGTCGACGCGGCCGAAACGATCCAGCGCCACTCTGAACACCTGCTCCGCGGTCTGGGGTGCGCCGACGTCGCCTGGCACGGCAACGAGATCCGCATCGGTGCCCGGCTTGATCGAGCGCGATGTTGCGACGACCCGGCAGCCTCGATCCCTGAAGGCTTGTACCAGACCCGCGCCGATCCCCTGCGATGCACCGGTGATGACCGCGACTTTGCGCTCCGTGCTCATGATCGCACTCCCTCCAAAGTTTCAGGCTACGCCGCGCCGCTCGCCGCGAGCGGGCTGTAGTCGTTGTTCCTGAACATCGTATGCAGTTGCCGGCGGCGGATGCCGAGATTGCCGCCGTCGAAGATCGGCAGCGCCAGCGCGTCCTGGAGCAGGCGGCCGAACGGGGCTTCGTGGTCATAGCTGTCGATGCCGACCACCCGCATCAGCTCGGTGATGACACGCACGGCGGACTCCGAGCCGAAGATCTTGGCCTGCACCGACAGCTCCTCTGCGGCCGGCGACTGGGTGTCGAGAGCATGGCAGGCGCGCCAGCTGAGCGTGCGCGCCGCCTCGATCGTGGTCTTGGCATCGGCGAGCGCGTATCCGACCGCCTGATGCTCGATGATCGGGTGAACGCCGCCGCGCTTTTCGCTGCGGGCAAAATCAAGTGCAAACGAAAAGGCCGCGCGCATCAGCGCGACGCCGAAGATCCCGACCAGCGCCGCGGTGCCGGTGAACGCGGCTGCGGTCAGCGCGAGACCTGCACCCTGCTGGCCGAGCAGATTGTGCTGCGGCGTCGTGACATTGTTGAGCCCGAACTGCGGGACCAGATGCGCCCGATGCCCGATACTGTCGATCGCGCGTTCGAACACCAGCCCGCTCACCGGTCCCTGCACGGCAATGATCGAGATCGCGGCGTCCGGCGCGGCTGCCGGATCGGTCCGGCACACGATGGTCAAGAGATCGGCGCCCTCGCGATTCCAGCCGGTGGCCGAGGACACCCATTTCTTGCGGCCGTTGATCAGCCAGTTGGCGCCCTCGCGCCGCGCCGTGGTGCGGACGCCCTCGCCGGGCGGCGGCGAGGCGGCGTTGGCGCTGCCGCCGGGCTCGCTGGAGCAGAATGCGGCCAGCGGCGCGCCGCTGGTCTTCAGGAACGGGGCCAGCAGCCGCTGGGATTGCTCCGGCGTGCCGCCGAGCAGCAGCGGCAGCAGGCCGAGCACGCTGCCGAGCATGGTGAGCGTCACGCTCGGGTTCACGCTGTAGAATTCTTCGGCGAGGATCGCCATGTCAATCATGCCGGCATTGTCGCCGCCGGCCGGCGCCGGAATGCACTTGCGCAAATAGCCGGCCGCCACCATCGCCTCGTAGGTCGGTTTGGTCGCGAGAAACCGCTGCTCCGGCGTTGCCAGCAACTCGGCCGACCTGGCCTCGGCCAGCACCTCCCGGGCGAATTTGCGGGAGGTGAGTTGCAGCTCGCGCTGCTGCGCCGTGAGCGTGAAATCGATCGCCATGCCAATGCCCTCCGTGTCGGCAACTTGGGCAATGGCTATCGTGGTGAGGTCGGGAAATCTTGGACCGCAGCGCCAGATTTCTTGGCGCGGAGTGAACCGGAGTGATGTGGCAGAGCTGCTGCGCGGCAACACGGATCGGTTGGTGCCTGTCGGAACAGACGTCTTTCCATAGCCAGGGATGTCGCGTAATTTTGCGGCGAGCTACCGAGACGAGAGTGCCGAAGCCCCGTTTGGACGAACCGGTAGCGCGCATGCCGTCGGCAGGCATCGGCAGCCTTTCAGCAGGCCTCGCTTTTTCTGGTCTGACGCAGCTTTATTTTAGGGAGATTGGCCATGAGAGCTCTATTTGCGAGCGCAGGTTTGGCGCTGTCGTTGGCTTTGGCGGCACCGGGTGCCAGTGCTCAGGAGGCGCCCGAATGGATGAAGCAGACACTTCCTGACCAGGCATTCAAGGCGCACTGGGACGAACAGCAGGCCGTGATGAATCCAACCGGTGCCTTGGATGGGAAAACCAAGCACCTCATTGGCCTCGCTGTGGCGGCACAGATTCCGTGTGAATATTGCGTCAACGGTCACACCAAAGCGGCAAAAGCCGCTGGTGCGACCGATGACCAAATCAAGGAGGCCATTGCGACCGCCGCGCTCGTCCGTTTCAACAGCACGATGCTGAATGGCTCGGACGGCGGCCGCGAGTGGTCTTCGCGGAAATAGGCTTGGTGCTGTAGGGAGTGAACCTACGAGCCTTCCAGGTCGCGAGATTCGCATCAAAATTTCGGATGCGCGCGGCGATGCATCGAGTACGTTCGTCGCGCTTCAGTGCGCGGCGGCGCGGCGGAATTCGCGCGGCGCGAGGCCGTTGCAGCGCTTGAACAGCCGGTTGAAATGCGAGATGTCGCGGAAGCCTGCGGCAAAGGCGATCTCGGCAATGGTCTTGCGGGCAGAGCTGCGGTCGAGCAGGGCACGCGTGCAGGCGGCGATCCGCTGCTCGTTGACGTGTTCGCCGACGGAGCGGCCGGTGGCTGCAAACAGGCGATGCACGTAGCGCTCGGAGCAGCGGAATTTTCTCGCCAGCGCGAGTGCGCCGAGCTCGGGGTCGTCGCTGTGGCGGGCGATATGGTCGAGCATGACAGACAGCAGCACCGGCACATGCACGCGCTCGGCCGATAGATCGGCGAGGATATCGGGGGCGTGCGCGATCAGCTCGGCGATGTGCGTGCCGAGCATCGCCGAGGTTGTCGCGGGTTGGCGGCCGCTCAGGCAGAGCTCGGCATAGCTCGCCAGCGTCCGCGACAGCGCGCGGCCGGTTTCGGTCGCGGACAGGCCGAGCCGGGGGCGATCGAACAGCGCCTCCGGCAACAGGCGCCGCGGCACCGCAAAGCAGAACAGCTCGAAGTGATACCGGTGCGCGATCTCGAACGGCTGCGTCGTATCGGCAACCGCAAGATCGCCGGGGGCAGAGATCTGCTCATGGCCGCGCTGCGAGGTGCGCCCCAGGCCTTCGAGCTGGAGGTTGACGAAGCAGACGTCGTCGCTGCTCGCAGCGATATGCGAGGCGAGCCGGTGCACGATGTGTCCGCTCGCCGTGACCCGCGATATCTGCAGCGGCGCGGCATCGACCTTGCAGATCGCGCCCGCAAAGGATTCTTCGGCAATCCTGCGCGGCTCCAGTCGCACGAAGGCGGCCGCGAGGTCGTCTGCCCAGCTGCCGAAGGGCTGATCCGGACGGACCGGCCTGGTCGACCATTCCATGTGCGCCTCGAACAGATCGTCACTGCGAAGGGCCCAGCCGGCGAAAGATATCGCCGGCCAAACCGGCGGTCAAATGCCGCCGGTGGTCTGATCCCCCTGCAATGAATGGCGCGTGCATGCCGGGAACGGCGACGTCACTTCGTGGTGTAGCCGCCGTTGACCGGGATGGTCTGGCCGGCCGCGCATCCACAACTAGGGCAATCGCATATGACCCTTCGGCGGCTGCGGAGGTAACTTGGCCTCGTGGTTCGAGACGCGCCGCAAGCGGCGCTCCTCACCATGAGGGTCTACTATTGTGCAGCAAAACAAGCCGTCGTCCTGAGAGGATGTGAAGCTTTGTCCTCATCCACTGTTGTCGTCGCCCGGCTCGACCGGGCGACCCAGTACGCCGCGACTTATCGGCTCAAGCACAGCCGTCTCTGGAATACTGGATCACCCGCATGCGCGGGTGATGACGCTGAGCAAGCCAATTCCGTCACCCTGTGAGGAGCCCGCCAGAGGCGGGCGTCTCGAAGGATGGCCGCAGGATGCTTCTCGGCAGCTCTGTCCGCACTGCCAGCATTTGTCGCGGCGGCCGCAAGTGTTTGCCGATTGGCTCACCGCGCTGCTGAAAGAGAAACTGCTCGCTGCAAGCGAGGGCGCGTACTCAAACCGGGATGTCAGCTTTCTATGGGCAAAGCGGACCCGCGCCCCCGAGCCTGGCGCTGTCGGCTTTTGATCCGGACCTCGCGATCCCCCCGCGCACGCGGGAAACGGATTTATGAGTACACGCCCCAGAACCTCTGCATGATGCCGGCGCAGGAGCCGCGGCGCATCATCGCTCGCTGTTAGCGGCGGGTCGGGATTGTCCTCGTTGCGCGCTTGCGCTCGACCTTGGGCTGAAAGAACAGGCGGGGTGCCACCGAGACCAGTCCGATGGTCATTCCGAGGAATGCCAGGAACGTATCGAGGTAATTGAACTCCATTTCAGTTGTCTCCATTCGTCTTGCACCGGGCTCGGCTTGATATTTGGCCCGGTGCAATGCGTTCGATGAGCTAGATATGGTGCGGTGCAAGGCTCGGTACAATGGTAAATATTGCTCTCGGAGCAATACTCTCAATGCTCCGCATCCAGACAGCAGGCCTTACTAGTCCTACTGCGTCACAAGCGCTGTTTCGGCCGATCCCGAGAGGCCGTGAACGAATCTGGCCGTCATTGCGAGCCAACGGGTCGCGCGAATGCGCGCCCGATGACAGGCTCCGCGAAGCAATCCATCGGCCCGCAAACGCGGTTGGATGGATTGCTTCGTCGCTTCAGCGCAAAATTGCTTTGCAATTTTGTCGCGAGCTCCTCGCAATGACGGCGGAGGCAGGATTATGACGCAGTAAGGCTAGAACTTCTGCGTGATGCCGGCGTAGAAGCCGCGGCGCGGGCCGTATTGCGGGGCGAACACGCCGATGCCGGAGCCGTCGCGGATCTGGTAGACGGTGTCGAACAGATTGACGACGTCGAAGCGCAGCGTGGTCGGCTTGTTCGGCGCGACGATGGTGAAGTCGTGCGAGACGCCGAGATTGACCTGCGTATAGGCCGGCACCGTGCCGGTGTTGGCGAAGCCGTCGCGCAGGCCCGAGCCGTAGATCATCGAGGCGCTGAACTTGGTGTCGTGCCATTGATACCAGCCGCCGACCGATGCGGTCAGCGTCTGGGCGTGGTCGGTGTTGACGTAATTGTTGGCGATATAGGCGAGCTCGTCCGGATCGAACAGATATTGGTTCGACACGACCTGGGTGGCGACTTGCCGTGCGATTGCGACATTGCCGTAGAGATGCAGATTGTCGTGGTCGTAGCGCGCTTTCAGCTCGACGCCTTCATTGGTGCCCTTGGCATAGTTGAAGGCGGTCAGGACATAGGCCTGGCCGAACTGACCGTCGTCGAGCAGGTCGGTCGCGATCTTGTAATAGGCGTCCATGCCGACCTCGAGGCCGGGGATCGCAGCAACTTTTTGCGTGACGCCGATGTCGAACACGTGCGAGCGCTCCGGTAGCACCGGATCATTGGCGGTGACGCCCGGTTGCGCCGTGGTGTTCTGCACCAGCGCGAGGTTGGTCGGCGCCGCCAGCACCTGCTCGGGCGGCGTGAAGTTGCGCGCATAGCCGGCATGGAAGGTTGTGCCATCGAAAGGCTTCCAGGTCAGGCTGATCCTGGGGCTCAGCTGGTTGGCATCGACATATTGCCACATCTGGTCGAAGCGCAGGCCCGCGTTGAGCGTCAGCTGGTTGGTGATCTTCCACTCGTCGGCGATGTAGGTGGAGAACAGGTATCCGGTCTTGGCGCTGGAATCGAACACCGAGAGCGGCGCATCGATCGGATTGCCGGAATCGTCGAGCGGCAGCACGGTCGAGCCGTTGTTGACCAGCGTGCGTTCGGCGCTGAACGACATGCCGAATTTCAGCGTGTGCGCGAAGCCGAGCCGGTAGGACGTGTCCTCCTGGATGCCGTTGACGAAGCTCTGGCGATAGACGTCGGAGGCGACGCCGTTGAAGACGAGGTCGCCGACCGGGTCGGGCATGAAGTGCAGCTGGCTGTAGCGGTTGAAATAGGCGACCTGGTAGTCGAAGCCGTCGCCGGATTTTTGATAGGCCACGACGTTGAACTGGTTGAACTCCCGCTGCCGCTCGTTGAGCAGTGCGGAATCGAAGTTGGAGACGCCGTAGGCGGTGAAGGCCGGCGGCTGCCCGGGATTGTTGGGGATCTGATAGTTGCCGTTGGAGACGCCGCCGATATAGGTCAGCCGGCTGGTCGAGTCGATCGCGGTCGAGACATAGGCAAAGCCTTTCTCCTGATCGGTGCGGTCGTGGATGGCGCTGTAGGCCGGCGTCGGGTTCTCGATGCCGACGTCGCTGCCGAAATAGCGGCCGGAGACGTAGTACTGCGTCTGTCCGACCGTGCCGCCATAGTCGACGCTGGTGGTGAAATTGCCGTGGCTGCCGCCATAGACGCTCACGCTGCCGGAATTGTTGAAGGCGTCGGTCTTGGTCTGGATGTCGAGCACGCCGGCGGTGCGCAGGCCGTATTGCGCGGGCAGCGCGCCGGTGATGAGCGCCATGCTGCCGACGATCCCGGTGTCGATGATCTGGCCGAAGGCGCCGACGCCGTCCGGCAGCATGATTCCGTTGATGCGGTATTGCAGGTTGGCGTGCTCGTTGCGGACATGCAGTTCGCCGCTGGCGGCCGAATCCTGCGATACGCCCGGCGCCTGCAGCAGCGCCTTGTCGAGCGTGGTGTTGGTGCCCTGCGGCAGTGACTGAAGGAACTGCTGGCTCATCTGATAGCTGCCGGCGCCGGTCGGCGCGAGCAGCGCGGCGCGCGCCTGGTCGAGCCGTTCGTTCTGGCCTGCGATGGCCTGCGCCTGGGTCTGCTCTGGAGATTCCGGCGTCGCCGAGACCGTGCCGGCTCGTCGCGCGCGGTGGCCGCCGCCGGCAGCTACGCGGGTGTTCGGCTTTTTTGGCCCTGATGGCGCGTTGTGGTGCTGCGGCGCCGTCACCGTGATGTCGGGCAGGGTGGTGGTCGGCGCCGTCGTCTGCGCGAATGCGGTGCCATTGATCCCGCAGGCGATCAGCGAAGCCGCACCGGCGGCCGCGTGTCGTCGGATAGTGCCTGACATATTGGTTCCCGATCTCATGAGGCCGCGATCCGATCCGTCCGAACAGGACGCGGTCGAGCCCGCCGTCGCTTTACGACGGCCCAATTCCGATTGATCAAACGCCAGCCGATCCATGGCCGCGTTCGACGTTCAGTCGTGCGGGGAATTCAGGCGACCGGAGGCGCGCGCGGCTGATAGTGGTGCCGGCCGATCTCGACCGGGGCCGCATAATTGTCGATCTGCCAACAGAGCAGACCGGCAGCATTCGGCAGTTGCAGCGGCGGCAATGCCGGTGCCGGTACGGCCGAATTGACCATCGCCACGACGGCGCAGATCGCGCAAAGATCCGCGGCCTGGTCGGAATCCGGATTCGAAGCTGGTGCGTTGCGCGAGGCGCGCTCGACATGCGCCGCGAACGACGTCGGCGCCAGCGCCGCTGCAATGGCGTGGAAATGCCCGAACGACAGCACGAACTGGATCGACAGCGCCAGCAGCGCGAGCCGAGCCCCATGCCTGATGTTCGAACGAAACCACTTCATGTCGACGCCATTCCCGCGTCGGGAGGTCACAAGACCTACGGATGGCAGCTGCGACGCGGTGTCGCACAGTTTCGAAAACGTGCTGGGCTGTCAATCCGCATTGCTGGGCGAGGTGATCAATTTCCAGGCGATCGGACGATTTTGCCACATCGCGGCCGGCACGGGACGCCGGTCCCCGACAGCAATGTTTCCGCGAGCGATCGCTCCATGGCGAGGGGCGCCAGCACTAGTCTGTTGCGTCCTGCTGGAGGTCGTGCGCTGGCATTCTCGACCTCAGAAGGGTATGATCGACAACCACATGACGGTAAGCTGATGTCCGCTTTCGTAAGCAAACTTGGCCTCGCAATTCCACTATTGGTGCTGTGCCTCGGCGGCCAGCAGGCCCATGCGCAGGCCGGCCCGGTGCGCTACTGGACGCCGGGCTCGCTGTTCGGCTTCGGCGGCAGCCTGGCGGACGGCCAGAAGGCGGACACCTACGGCAATTTTCCGGGTTTTGACGCGACCAGCGCGCAGGGCGGCGCCGCGTATCTGAACGGGCGGCCGGACGGCTGGTTCGTCGGCAGCGAAGGCGGTCGTGCCGGCTGGAGCGCGCTCGGCCAATCGGCGGCGTTCGGTTCGCTGGACTATCAGGGCGCGCAGGTCGGCTACAATTTCAAGGGTGTCGGCAACACGCCCGTGACCTTCTTCGCCGGCTTCGACAGCCTGAAATACAATCCGCCCGGCGCCGGCGGACCGGCGGCGCCGTTCAGCGGCAATCCCGGCGTCAACGCCGGCTATTCGGCGCGGGCGGGTGTCGAGTTCCGCCCGACCTCGAATGTCACCCTGTCGCTTGGGGCCAGCTTCACCCAGCAGGGGGCGGAGCGGATGGACAGCGACATTCATTCGCAATTGTTGCCCGGCCAGTCGGTCCTGTTCGGCGGCCGCTAGCTTCAAGCCTAGAACTTCGCCCTGATGCCGGCATAGGCGGCGAGCGGCATGCCGGGCACGAACGTGCGGGGATCGCTGAGCTGGGCCATCAGGTTGGTGACGCCGCGCGTCGTGCTGGCGAAGCCGCCGGTCTCGTAGAACGCGCCGCTCAGATAATAACGCTGGTTGAAAACGTTGTTGATCAGACCGAACACCTCGATGTTCGGGGTGATCTGATACGAGGTGTGCAGATTGACGACGGAATAGGCCGGGATCTTCGGGCTCTGGTTGGTGTCGTCATGGATGATCCACTGGCTGCCGACGACGTTGACGTCGGCGCCGACCTTCCACGCATCGGTGACGTTGTAGTCGACACCGGCCTTGACGCGGTGCGCGGGAATGCCCGGGATCTGGTCGCCCGGCTTGACGTTGACATAGGAGACATCCGAATTGTTCGGATCGGTTACCGCGTTCGGATTGTTCGGCGAGAACAGCGTGATCGCGCTTTGATAGGTCGCGTTGACATAGGTGTAGCTGGCGTAGGCGTTCCAGCGATTGACGCGGTAGTCGAGCTTGGCCTCGATGCCCTGCCGCAAGGTCTGCCCGGCATTCTGGAAGAAGCCGAAATTGTTGACGCCGAGCGGGCTCGCCACCTGGATGATGTCGTCGTCGGACAAGGTGCGGAACGCGCCCAGCCCCCAGCTCAGCATGCCGGTTCTGGCGTCGCGGCCCCAGCTGCCGCGCAGGCCGGCCTCGACGGTATGCGACACCACCTGCTTGAGCGGCGGATCGGCCACCAGGAAGCTGTCGATCATGCAGGGATGGTTGGGATCGGAGCAGCCGAGCTCGAGCGGCGTCGGTGCGCGGTTGGCTTCCGAATAGCCGGCATAGGCGGTGAGGTTCGGCGTGATTTTGTAGGTGCCGCCGATCACCGGGTTGAAGCGCTGGAAGTGGTTGCTGCTGTTGAGCAGGTCGTTGGTCCCGGTCTGGTCCTGCAGATCGATCTGGGCGAAGTTGAACCGTCCGCCGGCGGTGATCGAGAATTTGTCGGTCACGTCGAAGGTGTTGGTGAGATAGACGCCGGCATAGGTGTTGCTGGCGTGCAGGTCGACCGGGCTGAGGCCGGCGTCGGGCTGGTTGATGAAGATGCCGGTGCCGGTCACGAACAGGTTCTGGTCGACCGTGCCCAATTCGCTGCTGGCATTGAACTTGGTGAAGCCGTGGTCGACGCTGACGCCCATCACCACGTGGTTGTCGTGGCCGAACAGCTGGTCGGTGTTGGTGAGCTGCGCCGTGCCGCCGAAGCTCTTGGTGTCGACCCGGTTGCGGTCGAGCTCGCCAAGGAAGACAGTGCCGAGCGTATTGGGGACCGGCGGACCGCCGACCGGACCGTAGATCGGGTCATTGTCGTTGTTGCCGTCGATGCACAGGTTGCGCCCCCTGTTGCATCCTTCGACGTCGGTGCCGTTGCCGTCGACATGGGACTGCCAGAAGCCGCGGAAATAGGCGTTGCCCTGGAACGACCAGGTGTCCGAAATCGTATGGTTCAGCGTCGCGTTGACGAAGGCGAGCTGCAGCAGTGTCGATTGCGGCCAGGTGTAGACGCTCGACCAGCGCTGGTTGAGCATCTCGACCGGCGTCGCCGCGACATTGCCGAGCAGATTGTCGGCGCCGGTGAAGTTGATGTGGAATTCGGTCTGGTCGTTACGCGCGCCGATGTCGACATACATGCGGTTGACGTGCGAGGAATTGGCATAGTCGCGCCAGCCGCGGTCATAGGCGGATTCGAATGCTGCATAGGCCGAGATGTTGTCCTTCTGGCCGCCGGCCTGCACGCTGCCCTGCACGCGGCCGTAGGAGCCGCCGAACGTTTCAGCCTCGATACCTTGATAGGTAAAGCCGTTCTTCATCTGAATGCTGAGCGCGCCGCCGATTGCGTTGAGGCCGAACACCGGGTTGTTGGGAACCAGCGAAACCTGGTCGATGGCCTTCTCCGGGATGAAGTCCCAGTTGACCACGTCGCCCCAGGACTCGTTGATGCGCACACCGTTCTGATAGACCGCGATGCCCTGCGGCGTGCCCTGCACCGGCGAGGCGGTGAAGCCGCGATAGTCGAGACTGCGCTGAAACGGATTGCCGGTCTGATCGGTGAGCGTGACGCCGGGCAGCTTGCGGTTCACCGAGTCCAAAAAGTTGGTCGAATAGTTGCGGCTGAAATCCGCCGAGGTCAGCACTTCGGTGTTGGACGGGATCTTGTCGCGGTCGAGCAGGCTGGAGTCGCGGTCGGAGGGGCCGGGCATTCCGGTGCTGCCTTCCGGCGCCGCCGCGGTCTGCGCCGGCGCGGCGCGGATTCGCGCGGTTCGCGATGTCCGCGCCACCGGCCGAGACGCGGGCTTGATGCTGCGGGTGCCTGACAACGGCGAGGTGGCGATCACGGTGACGGGCGGCAGCTCGGTTGCGGCCGGCGCGGCCGCCGTTTGGGCGTGCAGGATCGTTGGCGGCGCGACTGCAAGGACGGCCAGCACGGCTGCCGTTCCGCCGGTATGAGATGAAGACAACAAATATCGTGTTGCCGTACGCAACAACGTACCAGCCATGACGCTCCGCCCCTAAACCTTCGGTTCGCAGTTGTCCCCGTCGAACCCTGCATCTGAAGACTGCGGGAGCGGCACAGGCTTGGCAAACAAGATTTGTCCCGAGCGTCCGGGATTGTTTTCAGCAGCTGTCGGGAAGATTTCCAGCTTCGCGATCGGGAAAAATTCCCGCTCGCCGGCCTCAGAACTTCGCCCTGATGCCGGCGTAAGCCGCGAGCGGCATGCCGGGTACGAAGGTGCGGGGATCGCTCAGTTGCGCCATCAGGTTCGGAGCCGAGCCGGCACTGGCAAAGCCGCCGGTCTGATAGAACGCGCCGCTCAGATAATAGTGCTGGTTGAACACGTTGTTGATCAGGCCGAACACCTCGATGTTCGGCGTGATCTGATACGAGGTGTGCAGATTGACGACCGAGTAGGCCGGCACCTTCGGACTCTGGTTGGTGTCATCATGGATGATCCACTGGCTGCCGACGACGTTGACGTCGGCGCCGAGCTTCCATGCATCGGTCACGTTGTAGTCGACGCCGGCCTTGAAGCGGTGTGCTGGAATGCCCGGGATGTGGTCACCCGGATTGACGTTGACAAATTCCGCGCCGGCGTCGTTGGTCAGGGCGTTCGGATTGTTCGGCGAGGACAGCGTGATCGCGCTTCGGTAGGTCGCGTCGACATAGGTGTAGTTGGCGTAGGCGTTCCAGCGATCGATGCGATAGTCGAGCTTGGCCTCGATGCCTCGCCGCAAGGTCTGCCCGGCATTCTGGAAGAAGCCGAAATTGTTGACGCCGAGCGGGCTTGCCACTTCGATGATGTCGTCGTCCGACAGAGTCCGGAAGACACCCAGTCCCCAGCTCAGCATGCCGGTCCTGGCATCGCGGCCCCAGCTGCCGCGCAGGCCGGCCTCGACGGTGTGCGCGACCACCTGCTTGAGCGGCGGGTCGGATACCAGGAAGCTGTCGATCATGCAGGGGTGGTTGGGATCGGAGCAGCCGAGCTCCAGCGGTGTCGGCGCGCGGTTGGCTTCCGAATAGCCGGCATAGGCGGTGAGGTTCGGCGTGATCTTGTAGGTGCCGCCGATCACCGGATTGAATCGCTGAAAGCTGTTGCTGCTGGTGAGCAGCGGATTGGTCCCGGTCTGGTCCTGCAAATCGATCTGAGCAAAGTTGAACCGCCCACCCGCAGTGACCGAGAATTTGTTCGTCACGTCGAAAGTGTCGGTGAGATAGACGCCGGCATAGGTGTTGGTGGCGCGCAGATCGACCGGGCTCAGGCCGGCGTCGGGCTGGTTGATGAAGACGCCGGTGCCGGTCACGAACAGGTTGCTGGGATCGATCGTTGCGAGTTCGCTGGCCGCCGTGAATTTTGTGTTGCCGTGGTCGACGCTAACGCCCATCACGACGTGGTTGTCGTGTCCGAACAGCCTGTCGGAGTTGGTGAGCTGCGCTGTGCCGCCGAAGCTGTTGGTGGCAGCCCGGTTGCGGTCGAGTTCACCGAGGAAAGCGTCGCCCAGCGTGTTCGGAACGGACGGGCCTCCCGCGGAGCCAAAAATCGGAAGGCCGTCGCCGATGCACAGGCTGGCCCCCCCTTCGCACGATTGCACATTGGTGCCGTTGCCGTCGATATGCGACTGCCGGAAGCCGCGGAAATAGGCGTTGCCCTGGAACGACCAGGTGTCCGAGAAATTATGGCTCAGCGTCGCGTTGACGAAGGCGAGCTGCAGCAACGTCGATTGCGGCCAGGTGTAGACGCTCGACCAGCGCTGGTTGAGCATCTGAATCGGCGTTGCCACGACATTGCCGAGCAGGTTGTCGGCGCCGCTGAAGTTGACGTGGAATTCGGTCTGGTCGTTGCGAGCGCCGATGTCGACATACATCCGATTGACGTGCGAGGAGTTGGCATGGTCGCGCCAGCCGCGGTCATAGGCGGATTCGAACGCGGCGTAGGCCGAGACGTTGTCCTTCTGGCCGCCGGCCTGCACGCTACCCTGCACGCGGCCGTAGGAGCCGCCGAACGCCTCGGCTTCTGCACCCTGATAGGTGAAGCCGTTCTTCATCTGGATGCTGAGCGCGCCGCCGATCGCGTTGAGGCCGAACACCGGGTTGTTGGGAAACAATGCGACGCTGTCGATGGCCTTCTCCGGGATGAAGTCCCAGTTGACCACGTCGCCCCAGGATTCGTTGATGCGGACGCCGTTCTGATAGACCGCAATGCCCTGGGGCGTTCCCTGCACCGGCGAGGCGACGAAGCCGCGGTAGTCGAGATTGCGCTGGAACGGATTGCCGGTCTGGTCGGTGAGCGTGACGCCGGGCAGCTTGCGGTTCACCGAATCCAGGAAGTTGGTCGAATAGTTGCGACTGAAGTCCGCCGAGGTCAGCACCTCGGTGTTGGACGGAACCTTGTCGCGATCGATCAGGCTGGAGTCGCGGTCGGAGGGGCCGGGGACCCCGGCCCCGCCTTCCGGTGCGGCTGCGGTTTGAACCGGCGCGGCGCGCGTCCGCGCGGTCCGTGTGGGGCGCGCCGCCGGCCGGGAGGCGGGCTTGATGCTGCGCGTGCCGGACAGGGGCGAGGGGGCAATGACGTTGACCGGCGGCAGCTCGGCAGGGGCGGGGGCCTGGGCATGCGCGATCGTCAGCGGCGCTACGGCCCCGATGGCGGTGAGTATGGCCGCAGCGCCGCGCGCGGCGGCCGACTCGGATAAAAATCGTGTTGCCGTACGCAACACCGTACCAGCCATGACGCCCACCCCATGGTCGCGGTTCGCTTTTATCCCCGACGAACCTTTGCGACCCTTGGCTTTCAGACTGCGGGAGCGCTGTGGCTTTGGCAAACAAGATCAGTCCCGAGCGGGCGGGATTCTTTCCCGGTTCGATCGGGAAAAATTCCCGATGCTCGGCGCCGTGAGGCGTCATGGGCCGCTGATCAGGGGATTCCAGTGACGTTTCGCCGGTTGCTGCCCAAGAGGTAGGCATTCCCACCTCTTGGGCAGCGGTATCATGTCAGTCCTTGAACTCGCAGCCGAGCCGCTGCAGGGCCTCGTCGACCCAGCGGCGGTCGCTGGTGCCTGCGAGAATCTGCTGGATCGCCTTCTCCTCAGTCGCCTTCTTGGCCTCGGTCAGCTTGCAGATCGCCTCGACGTCGTCATAGGGCACGCAGAGCACGCCGTCGTCGTCGGCCACGATCAGGTCGCCGGGCTCGACGATCATGCCGTCGATCGAGATCGCGCAATTGATCTCGCCCGGGCCGTCCTTGTAGGGGCCGCGATGGGCGACGCCGGCGGCGAACACCGGGAACGAGCCGGTACGGATCGCGCCGGCATCGCGGATCGAGCCGTCGATCACGAAACCCGCGACGCCCTTCTTCTCGGCCAGCGTCGACATGATCTCGCCGATGATGGCGTTGACCAGCACGCCGCCGGCATCGACCACGATCACGTCGCCCGGTTGCGCCAGGTCGATCGCCTTGTGCACCATCAGATTGTCGCCGGGCCGGGTCTTCACGGTCAGCGCCGGGCCGCCGAGCCAGCCGCCCTTGTGCATCGGCCGCAGCCGGTTGGTGCCCGCGATCCGCGACATCGAATCGCTGATATTGGCGACCGGAAGCCGGCGGTAGCGCGCGACCAGGTCGGGCGAGACTTTCCGCTTCGCCTTGTGAATTGCAAATCCTATGGCCATCGGTTTTCTCCGGGAGATTGATTGCTTGAAGTCGGTTCTCGGTCTTGCTGCTTGGTTAGACCCTCATGGTGAGGAGCGCGGAACGCGCGTCTCGAACCATGAGGCCCCGTCGGTGGCCTGCATCCTTCGAGACGCCCTGCGGGCTCCTCAGGATGAGGGGTTAGAGGAAAGTGTGCCGCGGCCGTTCAGTGCGCACGGCGGTCGAGATGGGCGTTGAGGCGAGGATAGACGCGGCGGGCGTTGCCTTCAAAGATCTTGGCCTTGTCTGCCGCGCTCAACGGCAATGCATCGATGTAGCGGCGGGTGTCGTCGAAATGATGCCCGGTCTCGGGATCGATGCCGCGCACCGCGCCGACCATTTCCGAGGCAAACAGGATGTTCTCGACCGGGATCACCCGGGTCAACAGTTCGATGCCGGGCAGATGATAGACGCAGGTGTCGAAGAACACGTTCTTCAACAGATGCTCCGACAGCGGCGGCAGCTTCATGTCCTGCGCGAGGCCGCGGTAGCGGCCCCAGTGATAGGGCACCGCGCCGCCGCCATGCGGGATGATGAACCGCAGGGTCGGGAAGCGCTTGAACAGGTCCGAGGTCAGGAACTGCATGAAGGCGGTGGTGTCGCCGTTGAGGTAATGCGCGCCGGTGCCGTGGAAGCAGGGATTGCAGGACGAGGAAACATGGACCATCGCCGGCACGTCGAGCTCGACCATCTTCTCGTACAGTGGATACCACCATTCGTCGGTCAACGGTGGGTCGCACCAATAGCCGCCGGCGGGATCCGGATTGAGGTTGCAGCCGACGAAGCCGAGCTGGGTCACGCAGCGCTCCAGCTCCTCGATGCAGTTCGCAGGCGTGACGCCCGGGCTCTGCGGCAGCTGGCAGACCGGGACGAAGTTCTGCGGAAACAGGGTGCAGACCCGGTGCACGAGGTCGTTGCAGATCGTGGTCCATTCGCGGCTGGTGGCTTCCTTGCCGACATGATGCGCCATGCCGGCGGCGCGCGGCGAGAAGATGGTGACGTCGGTGCCGCGCTCCTTCTGCAAACGGAGCTGTGCGCCCTCGACGCTACTGCGGATCTCGTCGTCGGTGATGCCGAGATTGGTGGTGAGCGGACGGCGCGATTTGTCGGCGAGGCCGGCGAGCTGCTTGTCGCGGAAGATCTGCAGCTTGGCCGGCTCGGTGGTGTAGTGGCCGTGACAGTCGATGATCATGGTTGCTTCCTTACGAGGTGGTCAGTGTGTCAACGGATGACGGGATCGCGTCCGTCAATTCCGTCTCGCGCGGTTTGACGCGCATGGTGGCGGCGATGGCGGAGGCGATGAGCAGGAAGCCGGCGATGCCGACCAGCGCCCAGGAGAAGCTTCCGGTGGAGTCCTTGATCAGGCCGATGCACCACGGTCCGATCAGCCCGCCGAACTGCGCCAGCGTGTTGACCATGGCGATCGCGGCGGCGCCCGCCGCGCCGGTCAACAGCGAGGCATTGATGCTCCAGAACAGCGGATTGCCGGCATTCAGGCTGAAGCCGACGATGCAGAGGAACACGAAGGCCAGCACCGGACTTGCGACATAAGCGCTGCCGAGCATCGCGACCGCGGCGAGCAGATAGACGGCGGCCAGATGAAACTTGCGGTCGCCGGTCTTGTCCGAGCTGCGGCTGACCACGATGGTGCCGACGACGCCGAGCAGCGGCGGGACCGCCGAGAGGAAGCCGACATGGATGTTGCTGAGATCGCCCATGCCCTTGATGATCTGCGGCAGCCACAGCAACAGGCCGTAGATGCCGACCAGCGCGCAGCCGAACAGCGCCGCCAACAGCCAGACCCGGATATCGAGCACGCATTCGATCACCCTGTGCTGCCCCTGTCGTTCGATCTCGGCCCGTTCGGCGGCGAGCTCGCCCTCCAGCCAGGCCGCCTGCTCCTTGCTCAGCCAGCTTGCCTTGGCGGGACGGTCGGTCAGATAATAGAGCGTGAACAGGCCGAGCAGAATGGTCGGCACGCCCTCGGCGATGAACATCCATTGCCAGCCATGCAGGCCGGCCGCGCCGTCGAGGAAGGTCATGATGCTGGTCGAGATCGGCCCGCCCAACACCGCCGAGAACGAGCCGGCGATGATGTAGCCGGCCACCGCGCGGGCGCGATAGCGCGCCGGGAACCAGTAGGTGAGGTACAGCACGACGCCCGGCATGAAGCCGGCTTCGGCGACGCCGAGGCCGAAGCGCATCACGTAGAGGCTGAGCGGATTCCAGACGAAGGCGGTCAGCGTGGCGACGAGCCCCCAGGTGATCAGGATGCGCGCCAGCCAGATTCGCGCCCCGAGCCAGTGCAGCATCAGATTGCTCGGCACCTCGAGCACCATGTAGCCGAGGAAGAAGATGCTGGCCGCGAAGCCGAAGATCGCCGGGCTGAGGCCGAGATCCTTGTTCATGGTCAGCCCGGCATAGCCGAGATTGATGCGATCGAGATAGTTGAAGAACATCATCGCGAACAGGATCGGGATCAGCCGCCAATAGACGCGGCGGATGGTTTGTCGTTCGAGCTCGCTGACGGACGCGCCGTTCATTGCAATCTCCCGTTCATTGTGATGGCGTTCATTGGGTCGCGACGCCATTTCGGATGGTGTTGGGGGGCATGGCCCCGCGCCCGGCAGACGGCCGTTCGGCGCCATCCGGAGCTGCGCCTGCCGCCATCGTTCTGAGGTCGATGCCCTGCTGCTCGGGCAGCAGCAACGCCGCGCAGAAGGCGGCGGCGTAGCCGCAGATCGCGCAGATCGCCATGGCATCGCCGAGATGCATCCGCGCCGAGAGGATGCCGACGGTCGCCGGCACGATCGAGCCGAGGCCGCGTCCGGCGCTGAGCGCAAAGCCGGCGCCATTGGCGCGGATGTTGGTCGGGAACAGCTCGGCAAAGGTCGGCATCAGGCCGGAGGCGAGGCCCGCCTGCAACGCGCCGAGGAAGAAGCCGAGGATGATGGTGATGCCTTGGCCGATCGGCGCCTGGGTGTAGGCGGCGACGTTCAGCGCCTGGCAGACCAGGAACAGCATGAAACCCTTGCGGCGGCCGATCCGGTCGGCAATCAGGCCGAATGCGATCGGTCCGACGAACGATCCGAAGATGTTGACCGCGAGATAGCCGGCGGTGTGCGTGACGGGCAGGTGCAAGCCGGTCTGCAGATAGGTCGGCAGCCAGGTGATCATCACATAGGCCGCGCCGAGCGTGCCTGTGGTGAAGAACGTCGCGACCAGCGTCTTGAACAGATGCTCGCCGGTGAAGATGGTCCAGAAGCCGTGCGACGCCGACGCGGTGCGTTGTGCCTTCTCTTCGGCGAAGATCGCGGATTCCGGCACGAAGCGGCGAACGAAGAACACCAGCAAAGCGGGCAGGATTCCGATCGCGAAGAACACGCGCCAGGCGATGTCTTGCGACAGCCAGCCGAAGATGACCGGAAATGCCGCCACCGACAGCGCGTTGCCGACGGCGTATCCGCTCTGGATCGCAGCCGCAACGCGGCCGCGCATGCCGGCCGAAACCACTTCGGCGACCAGCACCGCGCCGACCGCGGCCTCGCCGCCATAGCCCATGCCCTGGATGGCGCGTGCGACCAGCAGGTACCAGAAGCCGTCGGCGAATGCGGCGGCAAAGGTCGAGACCGCAACCAGCAGGATGGTGAATTGCAGGACGCGGACCCGGCCGAACCGGTCGGCGGCAATGCCGGCGATCCAGCCGCCGATCGCGGTGCCGATCAGCGAGCTCGACGCGAGGATGCCGGCGTCGGGCCGCGACAGGCTCAGGGTTGCGATCAGCGCCGGCGTGACCAGCGCGTAGATCGTGGTGTCCATCGAGTCGAGTGCGAGCCCGCCGAAGGCGGCGAAGAATGTCTTGCGTTCGACGGCGGACAGTTTCGACAGCCACCCCAGATTCATGTTCGTTTCCTCGTGATGATGCCGGCCTCTTGTGTCGGGCCGTTGCTGGAAAGAGCTAAGGCGGGTCCAGCGCCGCCGGGTTCACCACATTGCCGCGATCGATTTCGCCGCCGGTCAGCACGGCTGCGATGTTGCGCGCGGCCTCGACGCCGGTCCGCGTAATCGATGCGCCGGTTTGCGCGGCGATATGCGGCGTCACGATCAGGTTCGGCGCCTGCAGGATCGGCCGGTCCTTGGCCGGCGGCTCTTCCGCCAGCGTGTCGAGGCCGGCGCCGGCGAGATGGCCGCTTGCGAGCGCCGCGCGGAGCGCGTCCTCGTCGACCAGCGCACCGCGCGCCGTGTTGATCAGGATGGCGCCGGGCTTCATGGCCGCGAGCCGCGCCGCATCGATCATGCCGCGCGTCGCATCGGTCAACGGCGCGTGCAGGCTGACGATGTCGGAGACTGCGAGCAGCTCGGCGAGATCGGCGGCCTCGCGCGCCAGCGCCGGATCGACGCGGCCCTTGCTGCGGCCGAGCGCGACGACGCTCATGCCGAGTGCGGCCGCCGCGCGCGCGACATGCCGGGCGATGCGGCCGAAGCCGACCAGGCCAAGCGTGCGGCCGCGGATTTCACGGCCGCGATAGGTGGCGCGGTCCCAGGCGCCGGCATGGGTGCGCGCGTTCAGGCTGACGACGTCGCGCCCGAGCGCGAGGATCAGCGCGATGGTATGCTCGGCAACTGCGGGCGCGTTGGCATCGCCCGCCACCATCACCAGCACGCGCCTCGCCGTTGCCGCATCGATGTCGACGCTGTCGACGCCGGCGCCGTGCTTGGCGATCACGCGCAGATGCGGATTGCCGGCGATGACGGCGGCGGAGAATACCGGGTTGCCGCGCATCAGGATCGCCTGCGTCGGCACCGTCGCCATCTCGTGCGTGAGGCGCTCGGGCGTGACCGCATCGCGCATCAGCACGATCTCCGCGCCGATCTCGGTGAGGATCTTGACGGCGGCGGGGGCGAGGTTGTCGCCGGTGACCAGAACGCGAAACCGAGCGGCCATGGTCTATCGCCCGCCGCGATAATGCATGGCTGACCCGCTGCGAGCGCTGCGCGATATTGCCTGATCCTGACGCATTTCTCGCGCTTCTCCCTTCTTGTCCCTTGGACCGCAGGTGATTTCGCGCGAAGATCGGGAAACGACTCCTTGAGGTCAAATACCGCTTTGCCCCCTCACTTATAGGGAATCGGAATAAGCCATGGATTACAGGCAGCTTCGTTACTTCATCGCGGTGGCCGAAGAGCTCAGCTTCAGCCGCGCCGCCAGACGCCTGCATGTCAGCCAGCCGCCGCTGAGCACGCAGATCAAGGCGATGGAGCAGGAGCTCGGCACCCGCCTGTTGGCGCGGACCCGGCGCGCGGTGGAACTGACCCAGGCGGGGCAGTTGCTGCTGGAACATGCGCGGCGCGCCGTCAGCGAACTCGACCTGGCCTCGGAGACGGTGCGCCGCGCGGCTCGCGGCGAGGCCGGCATGATCCGCGTCGGCTTCACCGGATCAGTGCCGATGCTCGACATGTTCGCCGAGCTGTTCCGCAGCTTCCGTGCCAGCTATCCGCGGGTCAAGATCGAGCTCCGGCACATGTCGACGGCGACGCAGCTGCGCGCGCTCGCCGACGCCGAGCTCGATGTCGCGATCATGCGGCCGCCGCTCGATTTCAGGCCGGCGGCGGATTTGCAGGTCCATGTGGTTTGGCGCGACCGGCTGATGGTGTTTCTGCCGCTCGATCATCCGCTCGCCGGTGCGAAAGGCGCACTCGAGATGGCCGACCTGGCCGAGCATGAATTCGTCGGCATGGCCGAGAGCGGCTGCGGCGTCGGCGACCAGGCCGCGATGCTGTGCCGGCGCGCGGGCTTCGCGCCGCGGGTGGTGCAGGAGGCGCATGAGCTGCGCACCGTGCTCAGTCTCGTTGCAGCAGGGATCGGGCTCTCGATCCTGCCCTCATGCTACCAGCAGGCCGGCGTGATGAACGTGGTGGCGAAGCCGCTGGAGACGCCGGATGCCGAAAGCCGCATGCTGGTGGCGCTGCGCTCGAACGCCTCGCTGCTGCCGCGCCGGTTCGTCGAATGCGCGTTGCAGGCGGCGTCGCGCAGTGCGCCGCCGCTCGTTCCGGAGGTTGCGGCAGTGAGCCGTTGATCGTGCCGCACGCCCTATACTTTCGTCGACTGTAGTCTTCCGGTATCCGGTCTGGCCCTGCTCTTGCATCGTTCGATGGCAGGTGCTGGGGCGCGCCTGCCCGTGTCCCCGTCCGCGGCGATGATGTCGTGGGCGAAGGATGTGTGACGCGCGCCCGCAGCTGGATCAAAATCTGCGGAGACGAGACGACATGCACGTCATCACACGTGCGGCACTGCTGCTTGGAGCGCTATTGCTGACATCGCCGACCCTGGCGCGCGACGACGGCCGCTACGCCAACTCACCATTGAAACCCTGGTTTGAAAGCCTGCACAGCGGCTACGGGCAGTGCTGCTCGGATGCCGACGGATATGTGGTCGCGGATCCCGATTGGGAGTCGGATCACGGTCATTACCGCGTGCTGATCGACAGTGAATGGGTTGTGGTGCCTGACGAGGCCTTGATCACCGAGCCGAACAAGATCGGGCGAACCATGGTGTGGAAGCACTATATCGACGGCCACCCGCGCGTGCGCTGCTTCATGCCGGGCAGCATGACCTGAAACGTATCGTCCGCTCAGGCCGGCGGAACGAAGACGCGGTTCGGGAACGCTTTCTCGACGACGTCGAGAAACGCGCGAACCTTTGCGCCGACCAGCCGTCGCGAGCTCTGCAGCGCCCAGATCTCGACCGGAGGCCTGGCATCCGTTCCCCAATAGGCAAGCCGGCCCGCGGCAATGTCGTCGTCGACCAGCAGCTTGGGCAGCAGCGCCGCGCCGGCGCCTGCCAGCACGGCATCGCGCATCATCAGCATCGATGAGAGACGCAACACCGTCCGCGGCCTGAGCGTGATCTCGTCGCGTTCATTGCGGATGCGCCAGACCGTATCCGCTGGCGTCTGCGACATCAGAACGGCATCGACGGCCATGCCATCTGAATCGCGCGCGGAGGTCGTCGGCCGTGGTCGATCGGGATGCGCCACCACCAGCAGTTCATCGTTGAGGACGCGGCGGCCGACCAGGCGCTCGTCCGGCGACGGGTTGATGCGGATGACCAGGTCATAGCCGTCCTCGACCGGATCGACCAAGCGGTCCTCGGCGACGATCTCGAGCTGGACATCGGGATAGGCGTGCGCAAAGCGCGCAGCGATCCGGCCGAACGCGACATGCGCGAGCAACACCGGCGCGCTGACCCGCAACCGGCCGCGCGGCGTCGATGCGCCGAGCACCACGGCTTCGCCGGCTTCGGCGATGTCGGACAGCGGACCGCTGGTGCGCTCGTGCAGCGCGCGGCCCTCGTCGGTCAATCGGAGACTTTGCGAACCCCGCTCGATCAGGCGGACGCCGAGGGACTGTTCGAGCTCGGCGACGCGGCGGGACAGCGTGGCCTTGGCCCGGCCGGAGATGCGGCTGGCACGGCCGAAGCCGCCATGCGCGGCAACCAGGTTGAAATCGACGAGCGCCTGAAGGTCCATCTTGACCGTTCCATATTTGAGACGACCTGTCCAAATATTGGCATCTTCAAGAGAAAATTGGAACGGCTAGCTTCTTCGCAACGGCAGACGGTCTGCCCGAAAGAAGGAGTATTCGACATGGCTATTCTGGTGACAGGCAGCACAGGCACCATCGGCACCCAGGTTCTCAACCATCTCGCCGGTCACGGCGTCGAGGTTCGCGCGCTGACGCGCTCGCCCGGCAAGGCGCAGTTCCCGCAGCATGTGACGGCGGTTCGCGGCGATCTGGCTGATGTGGATTCGGTCCGCGCAGCGCTCGACGGCGTCAGCACGCTGTTCCTGCTGGTGCCGAACGTGGCCGACGAACTGACCCAGGCGATGCTGACGCTGACGGCTGCGCGCGAGGCCGGCGTCAAGGGCATCGTCTATCTCTCGGTGTTCAAGGGCGAGACCTATGCCGACGTACCGCATTTCGTCGGCAAGCATACGGTCGAACGGATGATCGAGGCGCTCGATCTTCCCGCGACCATCCTGCGTCCGTCCTATTTCATCCAGAACGATCTCCGGCTGAAGGAGCCGCTGCTCAATTTCGGTGCCTATGGCGTGCCGATCGGCGCGAAGGGCATCTCGATGGTCGACATCCGCGACATCGCCGAGGCCGCCGCGATCGAGCTGGTGCGTCGCGAGCGCGCATCCGCACCGCTTGGCCGCGAGATCTATGACCTGGTCGGCCCCGATGTGATCACCGGCGAGGGCGCGGCTGCGATCTGGCGTGATGAGCTTGGCCGGGCGGTCAATTATGGCGGCGACGATCTTGCGGTCATGGAGCAGCGTCTCAAGGCCGCGATGCCGGCATGGCTCGCGCTCGATTTGCGCCTGATGTTCGGCCGTTACCAGAGCGACGGCGCGGTCGCGACGGCCGATGAGGTGGCGCGTCTGACGCGGCTGCTCGGCCGCGCGCCGCGTGCCTATCGCGATTTCGCCCGCGATGCTGCCGCGCAGTGGCGCAAGGCCTAGCTGCGAGGTTTTGTAAGGAAGCGCGTGACCACGCCGCCGAGCGCGGCGTGGTCGAGCGGGGCGGTGAGCGATGCCTTGGCGGTGTCGACCACGGCATCCGGCGCGAGGCCGCGGCGCAGCTCGCACAGCGCACCGGCGTAATCGGCGGTGAATTCCGGATGCGGCTGCACCGACAGCGTGGTGGCGTTGGCGTAGAGCAGCCCGGCATGCGGCGTGAAGTCCGACGCCATGATGGTGCGCGCGGAGGCGGGCGGGGTGATCACCTGGTCCTGATGCGAGGCGGCCACCGCGAGCATCTCGCCGTCGAGCAGCCCGTTGTCCGGCGCGATCCGATAGATGTGGCGGCCGATGCCCCAGCCCTTCTCCGACTTGCGCACGGTGCCGCCGAGCGCCTGCGCGATCAGCTGATGACCGAAGCAGACGCCGACCATCGGAATGCGCTTGTCGTGAGCTGCGCGTACGAAGGCTTCGAGCGGCGCGATCCAGGCGACGGCGTCATAGACGCCGGCCGCCGATCCCGTGATCAGGATCGCATCCAGATTGGACGGATCCGGCAGCGCCTCGCCCGTGGCGAGGCTCACGACGTCGCAGGTCACAGACGGATCGGCCGATGCCACCATCCGCTGAAACATCTGCGGATAGCTGCCGTGGCGCTCGCGGAATTGCGGGCTGACGAGCCCGGTCTCGATGATGGTGATGCGGGACATGGGATGCGGTGACGGATGCGCGGGGATGATCAAGCCTTTACCCCGAAAGCACTGAGCACCACAAGCCGGATGGCCGACAGCCCCAGGCGCGACGCAAGCGATGTCTGCTGCTCAATCCGTCATTGCGAGCGAAGCGAAGCAATCCATCGCTCCGCAAGCGGCGAAATGGATTGCTTCGTCGCTATCGCTCCTCGCAATGACGATGGTGCAAGATATCGCAGTCTCGCCGGATGAGGGAGGAGCCGTCGATCAATTCTGCGATGGTGCCGCCGCGTCGATCGTTGCGGTGTGCTGTGCTGCCGGCGCCGTGCTGACGGTCGCCGGCGTTGTGCTCACGATCGCGGGCTCGGTGCGGTAGCGCGGCAATTGGTCCTCGAGCGAATAGCCGACGCAGAGCGCGAGGCTCGACCACACCGCCATGCTGAAATACAGCGACATCCAGGCGATCTCCTCGCGCCACTCGGCGATGTCGTGGGTCACGACCCAGCGCCGGCTGACGTCGCGCAGGCCGTCGAGCGGATGCAGCAGCCTGCCGCCGGCGGCGCGGTTGGCGCGCCAGCGGTTCAGGTACATCGGAACGTCGACGGTCATCAGGAAGGCGAGGAAGCCGGCGATGCCGACGATCGCGACGATGAAGGCCCAGCGCACCGGACCCTGAAACTCCGGCAGCAGCCGGCACAGCGCAATCCCGACCAGGAAGAACACCACGGCCCAGATCGAGTTCTCGATCGCGTTGCAGAGATAGTGCGTGGTCAGCACCGCATACCAGGAGAAGCATTCCGCGATCACGATCAGCGGCACGATGATCCAGGCGATGGTCACGGTGGTCTCGGCGCCGGTCATGGTGCCGAGCTGATGCAGGATGATCGCCCATTGCGCGGCGAAGCAGACCTCTGCGACGGTGGCGACGCTGCGGCCGACCATGACGCTCGACAGCCAGTGGTCGAATAGGCAGATGCGCTGCACGTCGGCGCGCGGCAGCACCGAACGGAAGGCGCAGCCGAACACATAGGCCGCGCACAGCAGCATCATCAGGCCGATGCCGGAGGTGTTGCTGAAGCTGCCATTGGCCTGCTCATGGAACTGGCGGTACAGCGCGAACCAGACCGTGATGTTGACGGCGCTGACGAGGCTCAGGAAGCCCCACCACCGGACCACTGGATTTGACCAAGCCAGCGAAACCGGCCGCGCCCGCCACTCCATGCTCATTCACCGCTCCGCGTGTAACCGAATTGATATCGAACTGTAGCAATTCTGTCATAGAAGGCGGCGAATCACGACTAAAAAATGCGTGTGGCGCAGGCTCCGATTGTGACAGTGCGGCGTGGCCCGAAGGCTTTGTGACAGTGCGTGGCTCGGCGTTTGTGACAGTGAGCGCTTGGCGCGCGGCAACCTCTTTCGTCATTCCGGGATGCGCCGAAGGCGCAGGCCCGGAATCCATCGGGCCGCCGTGTTGCGGTTGAATGGATTCCGGGCTCGCGCTTCGCGCGCCCCGGAATGACGAGGGGAGAGAGTCGGGGTCCTCCCGCCTTCGCGATCGTGATCGAATATGACGCCGGCGCCGGTAGGCAGGCTCGCTCCGATCCTCTATTGAACGGCTTCCTTTTTCGGGCCGACCCCCCCGGGCTGGCTTCAAGCGAAGGCGCCTCGTGATCTCGGAAGCCACGGCCAGCTACGATCCGCTGCTGCGGAAAATTCACTGGGTAACCGCAGTGCTGTTCATTGCGGCGATGCTGATCGGGCTCTATTGCGGGCTGCAGCCGGCCGGCACGTCGCCGCGGCGCGAGCTGCTCGATGTGCACAAGTCGCTCGGCGTCACCCTGTTCTTCCTGGCGATCCTGCGGCTGATGGTGCGGGCCGCGACCACGGCGCCGCCGGAGCCGGGCTCGTTCTCACCGCTGGTCAGGCTCGCGGCACGGCTCAATCACTGGGCGCTCTACGCCATCCTGTTCGTGATGCCGGTGACCGGATACATGTTCTCGTCGGCCGGCGGCTATTCGCTGCGCTATTTCTGGACCTTCAGCTGGCCGCGCCTGTTTGCCGACAACAAGGCGGTTGCGGAGGCGGGCGAGCTGGCGCACGGCCTGCTTGCGTGGTTCGTCTATGCCGTGGTCGCGCTGCATATCGCCGCGACGCTCTGGCATGTCCTTGTCAAGAAGGATGAGACGCTGGCGCGGATGTGGCCGCGCGCGAGCCGCGAGCCGTCTTGAGCGCTTAGCGCAGCGCGGTTTCCGGAATGGTCCGGCGAACCACCTCGCGCATCGCGAAGCTGGAATGGATGCGGGCGACACCCGGCATTCGCGACAGATGCTGCTTGTGGATGCGCTCGAAGTCGGCGATGTCGCGGGCGATGACCTGCAGATGATAATCGTCGCTGCCCGACATCAGATGACAGGACACCACATCGGGACAACGCGCGATCGCGGCCTCGAACGCTGCGAGATAATCCTCGCTCTGCTTCTCCAAGGTGATGGTGACGACGACGGTTGTCACGAGGCCGAGCGCTGACGGTTCGAGGTCGACGCGGTAGCCGCGGATCACGCCGATCTCCTCGAGATGGCGGATGCGCCGCGCGCAGGCGGTCGGCGACAGCCCAACCTTCTCGGCGAGCTCGATCTGGCTGGCACGGGCGTCAGTGACCAGCTCGGCGAGGATTCTGAGGTCGATACGATCGAGACCGTCCACGCAGTTTTCCTTCAAGAGCTGACCTGAAAGTGGAGGATATGAGCGTATTTGGCTGTGAGCAAGCCGGAAATCGCTGAGAAACGCCGTGCGCCGGGGCATAGCCTCAAGCCTAACGAAAACCAATCTTTCAAGAAAACCAATCTTTCAAGGAGCGGACCATGCGCGTCGGCGTGCCCAAGGAAATCAAGGTCGAGGAATATCGGGTCGGGCTGACGCCCGCCTCGGTGCGGGAATATGTGGCGCACGGCCACGAGGTCGTGGTGCAGCGTGGTGCCGGCGCCGGCATCGGCGCCGGCGACGACGCCTATACCCAGGCCGGCGCGCGGATTGCCGACACCGCCGAAGAGGTGTTCTCGGTCGCCGAGATGATCGTCAAGGTAAAGGAGCCGCAGCCGTCGGAATGGATCAGGCTACGTGAGGGCCAGATCCTGTTCACCTATCTGCATCTCGCGCCCGACGTGCCGCAGACCGCGGGGCTGATCGCCTCCGGCTGCACCGCGGTCGCCTATGAGACCGTGACCGACGCGCATGGCGGATTGCCGCTGCTCGCGCCGATGAGCGAAGTCGCCGGCCGGCTGGCGATCGAGGCCGCGGGCGCCGCGCTGCGCAAGTCCGCCGACGGCATGGGCAAGCTGCTCGGCGGCGTGCCCGGCGTGCCGCCCGCGCGGGTTGCGATCATCGGCGGCGGCGTGGTCGGCACCCATGCGGCGCGGATGGCCGCAGGCCTCGGCAGCGATGTCACCATCCTCGACCGCTCACTGCCGCGGTTGCGCGCGCTCGATGATCTCTTCATCGGCCGCGTCCGCACCCGCTACGCGACGCTGGAGGCGATCGAGCAGGAGATCGTCGCCGCCGACGTCGTGATCGGCGCGGTGCTGGTGCCCGGCGCCGCCGCGCCGAAACTGGTGTCGCGCGCACAGCTTGCCGGCATGAAGCGCCGGGCGGTGCTGGTCGATGTCGCGATCGACCAGGGCGGCTGCTTCGAGACCTCGAAGGCAACCACGCACCAGGCGCCGACCTATCTGGTCGACGACATCGTGCATTATTGCGTCGCCAACATGCCGGGCGCGGTACCCGTCACCTCGAGCCACGCGCTCAACCACGCCACCCTGCCGTTCGGCCTGGCGCTGGCGTCGAAGGGGCTGCGCGCGCTGGTCGAGGATCCGCATCTACGTGCCGGCCTCAACGTCCATCGCGGCCGCATCACCAACCGCGCCGTCGCCGAGAGCCAGCATCTCGCGGCCGTGATGCCGGAGGAAGCACTGGCGTCGTAGCGTGGGAAGGAGAACTCCAACCCCTTCACAAACTTCGTAGCCCGGATGGAGCGACGCGCAATCCGGGGCCAATCTTTCTGCGGAGGGATTGACCCCGGATTTCGCTTCGCTTCATCCGGGCTACGGAGCTGCGTCTGTCAATTCCTTCAGCCGGCTCTGCATGACTTCGATGATGTGCGCGCGCTTTGCCGCGATCCGTTCGATCGGACCGCCGATGCCGATCGCCAGCGGAGCGCGTCGCTTCGGCAGCGGAACAAGCATGCCGATCGTGCTTGCGCCCGGCGTCGTGCGGCCGCCTGTCTCGGAAAAGCCGCGGCGGCGAATGCGCTCGATCTCTTCGAGAAAGGCCGCTTCGCGAACCCGCGCCGGCTGATTGGGCTCCTCGGCGTTGTTGCGCCGGATGATGCCGCGGATTGTGGTGTTCGGCATTTGGCTCAGCAGCACGTGTCCGAGCGCGGTCCGGACCATCGGTCGTATTTGACCGGCATGTGCCGTGTACTGAAGCTGGGAGCCGCCGGGGACAACGTGGAGATATTGCATCCCCGCGGCGCCGGCCTGTTGCCCGAGCATGACGGTTTCGCCGCCCGTTGCGGTCCAGAGCTCCTCCATCAGGTCGGTGAGCTTTTTGTCGCGGAACGGAGAACGACGGATCCAGTCGCCCAGCAGATTGACCCGGTAGCTCGGGATGAAGCGACGGGTCTTTCGTTCGTATTCGAGATAGTTCAATTCAACGAGACTGCGGAGCAGCATCGACGTGCTCGATTGCGGCATCTTGAGCGCGGAAGCAATTTCGGTCACGGACGCTGCCCGCTTGGTTTCCCGAAAGAACTCCAGAACTGCAAACACCCGCATGGCCGATTTGACAATCGCCGTCTTATTCGCGTTCGGCATGGCTGTCTCCGCGGCGGGTCATACCGCACCTCCATCACATATGTGATGTTAGGCCGAAACTGCTTCACTTGACGACAACTTTGGCACAGATTGACGCCAACAAGATCAAGACGCATGGAAACGCAGAGAGCAGGGGAAGGCGGATGCCCGGCCGAAGTTTGCTCGAGAAGATCTGGGACCAGCATGTCATTGCTCGTTTGAGCGACGACACGGACCTCCTTCATATCGACCGCCATCTGCTGCACGATCTCGGCGGCTCGCGCGGCCTGCTCGATCTCAAGAGCCGTGGCCTCAAGGTTCACAATCCCGAACTGACATTCGCGACGCCGGATCACGCGCTGTCGACGGCGCCCGGCCGCGCCGGGACCAGCAAGATCGGCATGGAGTTGCTGGCCGCGCTGCGGGTCGAGACCGCGGCGAGCGGGATCAAACTGTTCGATGTCGATCAGCCCGGTCAGGGCATCGTTCACGTCATCGGGCCCGAACTCGGCCTCAGCCTGCCGGGCGCGACGATCGTCTGCGGCGATAGCCACACCTGTACCCATGGCGGCTTGGGCGCGCTTGCCTTCGGCATCGGATCGAGCGAGCTCACGCATGTGCTGGCGACACAGGCGCTGATCCAGAAGCGTCCGAAGACGCTGCGCGCGCGCTTCGAGGGCAAATTGCCGCTCGGTGTCACCGCCAAGGACATGATCCTGGCGCTGATCGGCCAGATTGGCGCTGCCGGCGGCACCGGGTATGCAGTCGAATATGCCGGGAGTGCGATCCGCGCGCTGCCGATCGAGGGAAGGTTGACGATCTGCAACCTCTCGATAGAGCTCGGCGCCAAGATCGGCATGGTTGCGCCGGACGAGACAACGTTCGAATTCCTGCGCGGCCGTCCCTATGCGCCGCAAGGCGAGATGTGGGATCTCGCGGTCAAAGCGTGGCGCGAACTGCCGAGTGATCCCGACGCGGTGTTCGACCGCGAGGTCGTGATCGATGTCGAAAAGATCATCCCGCAGGTGACCTGGGGCATCAGCCCCGAGCACGTCGTCGGCGTCGACGGCATCATTCCCGATCCGAAGGCGGTCGACGATCCCGCACAGCGCGCCGCGATCGAGACCGCGCTCGAGTATATGGGCCTGCAAGGCGGCGCACCGATTGCCGGCACACCGGTCGACTGGGTGTTCATCGGCTCCTGCACCAACAGCCGCTTGAGCGATCTGCGCGCCGCGGCCGAGGTTGCGCGCGGCCGCAAGGTCGCGGCCGGCGTCCGTGCCTGGGTGGTGCCGGGCTCGGAGAACGTCAAGCGCGAGGCGGTCGCCGAAGGGCTCGACAAGATCTTCATCGATGCCGGCTTCGAGTGGCGCGAGCCGGGTTGCTCGATGTGTCTTGCCGCCAACGGCGAGGTGGTGGCGCCCGGGCAGCGCTCGGTCTCGACCTCGAACCGCAATTTCGTCGGCCGGCAGGGGCCGCGGGCACGGACGCATCTGGCAAGCCCCGCGAGTGCGGCGGCATCTGCGATTGCCGGCGCGATCGCCGATGTCAGGATGATGGGGCGCTAAGATGCCAAAGCCGTTCGACAAGCTCACCGCAACGGCTGCGCCGATCATGCGCAGCAATATCGATACCGACGTGATCATCCGCATCGAGCGTTTGGTCGGAAATGGAATCCGCGGCACGCTCGGCAAATGGGCATTCGGCTCGCTGCGCTATCTGCCCGACGGCTCGGAGAATCCGGAGTTCATCCTGAACCGCGAGCCGTACCGGGAGGCGGAGATCCTGGTGACCGGACCGAATTTCGGCTGCGGCTCGTCGCGCGAGGGCGCGGTGTGGTCGCTGCAGGAGCGCGGCATCCGCGCCATCATCGGCTCCGGCTTCGGCGACATCTTCTTCGCCAACTGCTTCCAGAACGGAATTTTGCCTGTTGTCCTCGACAAGGCGGTGGTCGATCAGCTCGCCGCCGATATCGAGGCGACGCAGGGCGCGGGCAAGGTCTCGATCGACCTCGAGGCGCAAACCATCGTCTCGCCCTCGGGTGCGCGGTATTCGTTCGAGATCGACCCGCGGCGGCGCGAGGGACTGTTGAAGGGGCTCGACGAGGTGGCGCTGACATTGCAGCGCGACGACGAGATCCACGCCTTCCAGGCTTCCGACCGCACCGCGCGGCCCTGGATTCATTCGACCAAGACACCTGCGACAAGGACACCTGCTTCGGGGATATCCGCATGAGCACGCAATCCAACATGGTCAAGGTCGCCGTGGTCGGCGGCGAGGGCATCGGCCCCGAGGTCACCGCGCAGTCGCGCCGTGTGCTCGACTGGTTCGCGGCGAAGCGTAACGTGCCGATGACCTTGCGCGAGGCGCAATACGGCCTGATCCCGTATCTGGCGACCGGCAAGGTGCTCCCCGAGGATACGGCAGAAGCGATGGACGAGGCCGACGCCATCCTGTGGGGCGCGACCGGCGGGCCGGAAACGACCGAGGTGCCGGCGGCGGCACGCAAGGCCGGCAGCCTTCTAGGCCTGCGCAGCAAATACGATCTCTACGCTAACTTAAGGCCGATCATGGCGAGCCCGGCGCTGTCGGCATCGGCGCCGCTGAAAGCCGAAGTGCTCGACGGCGTCGACTTCGTCATCATCCGCGAATTGACCAGCGGCATCTATTTCGGCGAGCCGCGCGGCATCGAGACCTTGCCCGACGGCCAGCGCCGCGGCTTCAACACCGAGCAATACACCACCAACCAGGTCCGCCGCGTGGCGCGCTCGGCGTTCGAGCTGGCGCGGACCCGGCGCAACAAGGTCTGCTCGGTCGACAAGGCCAATGTGCTGGAGACCAGCGTGGTGTGGCGCGAAGAGGTGATCAGGCTGCACAAGGAGGAGTTCTCCGACGTCGAGCTCACCCACCTCTATGTCGACAATGCCGCGATGCAGATTGTGCGCGAGCCGCGCCAGTTCGACGTGATGGTGACCGGCAACATCTTCGGTGACATCCTGTCGGATTGCGCGGCGATGGCCTCGGGCTCGCTCGGCATGCTGCCGTCGGCCTCGCTCGGCCCGGTCGATCGCTTCGGCCGGCGCAAGGCACTGTACGAGCCGGTGCATGGCAGCGCGCCCGATATCGCGGGCAAGGGCATCGCCAATCCGCTCGGCTCGATCCTCAGCGTCGCGATGCTGCTGCGGTTGACCTTGAACCGGCCCGAGGATGCCGACCTGCTGGAGCAGGCGGTGCAGACCGCGCTTGCTTCCGGCGCGCGGACCGCCGACATTGCTGAGGCTGGCGCGAAGAAGCTGTCGACCGTCCAGATGGGCGATGCGGTGCTCAGCGCGCTCGACAAGATCTCGGCCAGGGAGCACGCCTGATGGCAGATGTCGCCATGCCCAACATTTCGCGGCGATCGGCCCTGACGGTGATCGCCGCGGGTGGCGCGGCGCTGGCGACGGGGCGGGCATGGGCACAGGCGGCCGCGGGACGGGCGATCTATCCGGTCGCGGTGCCGGTCTATCAGACGCAGTTCGTGGCCGACCGCATCGGCTTCTTCAAGGAGGCCGGGCTCGACTGCAAGCTGGTGCAGGGCGGCAGCGGCGTGAAGACCCGCGAGATCATCGCCTCGTCGCAGGGCGACATCGGCATCGGCGACGTCACCCATCCGATGCAGCTGACCAATCACGGCCGCGCCGCACGCGTGCTGCTGCCGGTCGACACACGGTCGAACTCGGTGATGTTCATCCTGCGCAAGGACCTGAAGGACCAGGGCATCAACACGCTGGAAGCGTTCGCGCAATGGAAGCGGCCCGACGGCCGCAAGCCGATCGTCTCGGTGTCCTCGCTCGGCGGCACCAACCATGTCTGGGCGTCCTACTACATGGAAACCATGGGGCTCGACGACAAGGTGACCTGGATCGGCACCGGCAATGTCGACACCATGCTGGGGTCGCTGAAGTCGAAGCAGGTCGACATCCTGGTCTCTTCGCTGTCGCTGCTGAACGAGGCGCAGCAGCAGGGCTGGGGCGAACTGCTGTTCGACGGCACCGACGAGGCGATCTGGAATAAGCATATCGGCGGCAAGGTGCCGGTGACGGCCCATTTCACCCTGCAGGCCACCATCGACAAGGACCCGGCCAAGATGCAGGCCTATGTCACCGCGCTGTGGCGCGCCTCGCAATGGATCAAGGCGCACAAGCCGGCGGAGGTCTATGAGGCGATCGAGCCCTATGTCGGCAGCACCTCGCGCGACGCCAATCTGCTGGAGATCACGGCGATCCAGAAGGTCGCGGACTATGAGGGCATTGTCGACGCGGCGAGCTTCGCGCGCGGCGAGAAGGTCTGGTTCCGCGAGATGACCGGCATCAAGCCGCTCAAGATCGCCGACGTGGTCAACTCCAACCTGATCGAAGCGGCACGAAAGGCCTATCCGGGTTGAGCGCGCTCGAGACGAGCGCACCCGTGTCGCCGCGCGCCGCGGCCGAGCGCCGCGTCGAGGTCCAGGGGCTGAGCAAGTCGTTCCAGCTTGCCAAGACCACCATCGAGGCGGTGCGCGACGTGACGTTCGGCGTGCGCCGCGGCGAGTTCGTCGCGCTGCTCGGGCCGTCGGGCTCGGGCAAGAGCACCGTGCTCAACATGATCGCCTCGCTGATTCGCCCGAGCGGCGGCGAAATCCTGATCGACGGCAAGCGCGTCGTCCCCGGCAGGGCGACGCCGGATGTCGGCTATGTCTTCCAGCGTGACACGTTGTTTCCGTGGCGGACCGTCGGCGACAATATCGGCTACGGCTTGGAGTTGTCCGGCGTGCCGGCGCACGAACGGAAAGAGCGCATCGCCGAATGCGTCGCGCAGGCCGGCTTGAAGGGATTCGAGAACGCCTATCCGTCGGCGCTGTCGGGCGGCATGCGGCAGCGCGCGGCGCTGATGCGGACCCTGATCGTCGAGCCGCAAATCCTGCTGATGGACGAGCCGTTCGGCGCGCTCGACACCCACACCAAGATCGACATGCACGAGGTGCTGCTGCGGATCTGGGAGCGCGAGCAGCAGACCGTGCTGTTCGTGACCCACGATCTCGGCGAGGCGCTGACCCTGGCCGACCGCATCATCCTGTTCTCGGCGCGGCCGGGTCGCATCAAGGACATGTTCGAGGTCGATTTCCCGCGTCCGCGCGATGCGGTGAAGGTGCGCGAGACACCGCATTATGCCGAGCTGTTCCAGCACATCTGGCACTCGCTCGGCGAGGAATTCGTCAAGGGCCGTAGCGCATGAAACGGTACGGCACGCTCGGCACCATCGGCTGGCAGGTCCTGATCTGCGCCATTGTGCTGTCGGTCTGGCAATGGGGTTACGACCTGCGCGGCAAATTGCCGTGGCTGGTGCCGGATCTGCTCGATCCGTATTTCATCTCGAAGCCGTCGATGATCTACGAGAATTTCCTGATCCAGAGTTGCCTGACCTCGAAGCTCGGCGTCTTCAACGGCTGGTTCAATGGCGATTTCGCAAAATGCCTGGCGCGCAACGAGAACAATCTCTGGGCGGCGACGGCGATCACCCTGAAGAACACCTTCTTCGGCTTCGTCACCGGCGTGGTCTCCGGCTTCGTTGCCGGGCTGATCCTCGGGCGATCCGACCGGCTCAGCGCGATCTTTCAGCCCTTCATCACCGCGGTGAATTCGATCCCGCGGATCGCGCTGGCGCCGATCATCGTGCTGGCGTTCGGGATCGGCGACATGTCGAAGATCGTGACCTCCTGGATCGTCGTCGTGTTCCTGGTGTTCTTCAACACCTTCGAGGGCGCGCGCTCGATCGACGAGGGTTTTACAAATGCCGCGCGGCTGCTCGGCGCCAGCGAGTGGCAAATCACCCGCACCGTGGTGATCCCCTCGACCATGGCCTGGGTGTTCGCCTCGCTGACGCCGGCGATCTCGTTTGCGCTGATCGGCGTGATCGTCGGCGAGTTCATCGGCGCCGAGCGCGGTATCGGCCGGCTGATCATCGAGTCCGAGGCGCGCGGCGAAGCCTCGGGGATGATGGTCGCGGTGGTGGTGCTGATGCTGGTCGGCGTCGTGCTGTCGGCGATGATCTGGCGGCTGCAGGCCTATCTGTTGCGCTGGCAGCGGCAGCGCAGCGCCGAATAGCAGAGGCCCGCGGCGGTGTCTGCCGCCACGGGCCTTCATTCACGCTGCGGTTTCCGACGGCGAGGTCTCGCCGTCGAGCCAATCCTGCTCCTTGGCGAGCGCCCGCCAGGCCGCCTCCATGCGCTTGAAGCGGTTGTAGGTCGGATCGTCGGCGGCGCGCTCGGCAAGCTGCGCGCAGTTCTCCGCATTGTTGAGGAATTGCTGCGATTGCTTCATGGAATGTCCTCCTGTTGATAACGACGTGGGACAGCAAATCCGTCAATTCAACGTGGGGAACTATGAGCATTTCGCCACACAGGTGAACGCCTGTTCAGCAGAGTTCCCTGCGCCAAAATCCGCACCGACGTGAGCATCTGCGGCAGCACCGACGTAGGAACACTATGTCGCACCCGGCGTTCGTCTCTCGTCGCAACTGGAGGAGGAGAGACATCATGAGGAAATATCTGTTCGCCGCGGCCATGGTGACCGCCATCGCATGGCCCGCGCTCGCCGATGAAATCGGTGTTCGTGCAGGTCCCGTCGGCGCCGGCGTGACCGTCGGCCAGGCGCCCGAGTATCGGGACCGCGATCGTGACCGCACCACCGTGATCAAGGAGCGCGAGCCGCGCAGTGACCGCACCACCGTCATCAAGAAGCAGGACGAGTTCGGTAACCGCAGCAAGACCGTCATTCATCACGACGACGACTGACGACGATCGGACCGATTCGGAACGAAGATGAAAATCCGCCGTCGACCTCGTCGCGGCGGATTTTTTCCTGTCCTGGTGAGAGGTCTAGCTCGCGGACAGCACGGTCGTTCGATCCTCCCGGCGTTCGCTGGCGATGCGGCTGCGGCATTCCGCAGCGAATGCGCGCAATCGCTCAACGGTCAGCGGATCCATAGCCGTGCGCGCCAGACGCTCGGCTCGGTCGGCTTCATCCTTGAGATGGTCAATTGTCCGGCTCATGGTTGCCTCCATGCCCAGACAATTTGAATCGAATTGTGGCGTTCCCCGGCCTCTGGAGGCGTGGCTAACGGACGGTTAATTCGCCTTCCGAGCGTGCCTCAGGTCACCGGTGCGGGATTGAACAGCGTCAGATCGTTGTGGATGCCCCACCTGTCCGACCACGGCTTGGTCCGTCCGCTCGCGACGTCGAGGATCAGGCGGAACAGGTCCCAGCCGGTTTCCTCGATGGTCTTCTCGCCGGTCGCGATGCAGCCGGCGTCGAAATCGATCAGGTCCTTCCAGCGCCGCGCCAGCTCGCTGCGGGTCGCGACCTTGATGACTGGGGCGGCGGCGAGGCCATAGGGCGTGCCGCGGCCGGTGGTGAACACCTGCAAGGTCATGCCGGAGGCGAGCTGCAAGGTGCCGCAGATGAAGTCGCTGGCAGGCGTCGCCGCAAACAGCATGCCCTTCTGCCGCGCCTTTTCGCCGGGCGACAGCACGCCCGCGATCGGGCCGGAGCCCGACTTGACGATCGAGCCCAGGGATTTCTCGACGATGTTGGCAAGCCCGCCCTTCTTGTTGCCCGGCGTGGTGTTGGCGCTGCGGTCGGCGCCGCCGCGGGCGAGATAGGCGTCGTACCATGCCATCTCGCGGATCAGCGCGCGGCCGACATCCTCGTTGACGGCGCGGCGCGTCAGCAGCTGGATCGCGTCGCGCACCTCGGTGACTTCCGAGAACATCACGGTCGCGCCGGCGCGCACCAGCAGGTCCGCCGCGAAGCCGACCGCAGGGTTGGCAGTGACGCCGGAGAACGCATCGCTGCCGCCGCATTGCAGGCCGATCACGAGATCGGCGGCCGGGCAGGTCTCGCGGGTGCGGGCGTTGAGCACCTTCAGCCGCGCCTCGGCCTGGGTCATGATCGCCTCGACGATGGCGCCGAAGCCGTCGAAGGCTTCGTCCTGCATCCGCACGATGGCATCGCCGACGCCCTCCGGCACCAGCCGTTCCGGCGCGAGCTTCTCGCAGCCGAGGCCGATGACCAGGATCTCGCCGCCGAAATTCGGATTGAGCGCGAGGTTCTGCAAGGTGCGGATCGGCACCACGGCATCGGGTGCTGTGATCGCGACGCCGCAGCCATAGGCATGGGTCAGCGGCACGACGTCGTCGACATTGGGATATTTCGGCAGCAGCTCGGCGCGGATGCGCTTCACCGCATATTCCATCGTGCCCTTGACGCATTGTACCGAGGAGGAGATGCCGAGGATGTTCTTGGTGCCGACCGAGCCGTCGGGATTGCGAAAGCCCTCGAAGGTAAAGCCTTCGAGCGGCGGCAGCGCCGGCGGCACCGCGGTTGCGATCTCGAGCTGATCGAGCGGCGGCGCGTCCGGCATGCGGATGCGCGCTTCGTCGACCCATTCGCCGGCCAGGATCGGCGAGATCGCATGGCCGATCACCTCGCCGTAGCGGATGATCGGCGCGCCCTCGGCGATGTCTTGCAGCGCGGTCTTGTGGCCCTGCGGCACGAAGGCGCGCAAGGTCAGGCCCGAGGCGAAGCGGGAGCCTGCGGGCAGGCCGAAATCATTCACGACGATCGCGACATTGTCGCGTTCGTTGAGCTTGATGTAGCGGGGCTGCTCCTGCGCGCCGATCGACTGGTCCATGGGGGCTCCCGCTATTTTGTAAACTTTGTACGATGGGTAGAGCGTAGCGAAACCCATCATTGCGCCTTGCAGAAAGTCGATGGGTTTCGCTGCGCTCTACCCATCCTGCGATCTCAACCCGGATAGGTGTAGGCCGTCTTCACCGTGGTGTAGAACTCGCGGGCATAGGAGCCCTGTTCGCGCGCGCCGTAGCTCGAGCCTTTGCGGCCGCCGAACGGCACGTGATAGTCGACGCCGGCGGTCGGCAAATTGACCATCACCATGCCGGCCTCGCTGTTGCGCTTGTAATGCGAGGCGTATTTCAGGTTTGTAGTGCAGATGCCAGACGCAAGGCCGAACTCGGTGTCGTTGGAGATCGCCAGCGCCTCCTCATAATCCTTGGCGCGGATCACGCAGGCGACAGGGCCGAAGATCTCCTCGCGGGCGATCCGCATCTGGTTGGTCGCCCCGGTGAACAATGCGGGTTGCAGATAGAAGCCGGGCGTCTCGCGGTTCAGCAACTCGCCGCCCCAATGCAGGCGGGCGCCTTCGTCCTGGCCGATCTTGATGTAGCGCAGATCCTGATCGAGCTGGCTCTGGTCGACCACCGGGCCGACATGCACGCCGCTCTTCAGCGCGTCATCCACCGAAAGCCCCTTCATGCGCTCGGTCATCGCATCGACGAAGCGGTCATGAATGCCTGCGGTGACGATCAGGCGCGAGGACGCCGTGCAGCGCTGGCCGGTCGAGAAATAGGCGCCGTTGACGGCGACTTCGACCGCGACCTTGACGTCGGCGTCGTCGAGCACGACCAGCGGATTCTTGCCTCCCATCTCGAGCTGGAACTTCTTCATCGGGTTGGAGAGCACGCAGGCCTGCGCGATCTTGCGGCCGGTCTGCACCGAGCCGGTGAAGGAGATCGCGGCGACATCGGGATGGTCCAGCAGGGTCTGGCCGACCACGGAGCCCGAGCCGATCACGAGGTTGAACACGCCGGCGGGAATGCCGGAGCGGGCGATGATCTCGGACAGCGCGTGCGCGGAGCCCGGCACCAGCTCGGCCGGCTTGAACACGACCGTGTTGCCGTAGCACAGCGCCGGCGCGATCTTCCAGGCCGGGATCGCGATCGGAAAATTCCACGGCGTGATCATGCCGACGACGCCGACCGGCTCGCGGGTGATCTCGACATCGAGACCGGGACGCACCGACGCGCCCTTCTCGCCCATCAGCCGGAGCGCCTCGCCGGCGAAGAACGCAAAGATCTGTCCGGCGCGCGCCACCTCGCCGATGCCCTCGGGGAGCGTCTTGCCTTCCTCGCGCGCCAGCAGGCGGCCGAGCTCTTCCTTGCGGGCGAGGATTTCGACCGAGATCCTGGTCAGCGCGTCAAAGCGCTCCTGCGGGGTCGAGCGCGCCCAGGCCGGGAAGGCGGCCTTCGCCGCGGCGATCGCCTTTTCGGTCTGCGCCCTGTCGGCTCTGGCGTATTCGCCGACCACGTCCTTGGTGTTGGAGGGATTGATGTCCCGCGTAATGCTGGTTCCGTCGACCCATTCGCCGGCGATGAAGTTCTTCTGGTGAGCGGTCATGTTTCTCTCCAACTTTCTTGTTAGCGCACGAGGCAGGGACGCTTGTCGTCGAAGGTCCAGCCCGGGATCAGGAACTGCATGGCCAGCGCGTCGTCGCGGGCGCCGAGACCATGCTGCTTGTATAGCGCGTTCGCCGCCTCAATGGCACCGCGATCGAGCTCGATGCCGAGGCCCGGCCGGTCCGGGATCGCGATCTTGCCGCCCTTGATCTCTAGCGGCTCCCGCGTCAACGCCTGGCCGTCCTGCCAGATCCAGTGGGTATCGATCGCGGTCACCTTGCCCGGCGCGGCGGCACCGACATGGGTGAACATCGCCAGCGAAATATCGAAATGATTGTTGGAGTGCGAGCCCCAGGTCAGGCCGTTGTCGCGGCAGGTCTGCGCCACCCGCACCGAGCCCTGCATGGTCCAGAAATGCGGATCGGCGAGCGGAATGTCGACCGCCCCGAGCCGCAGCGCGTGAGAGAGCTGGCGCCAGTCGGTCGCGATCATGTTGGTCGCGGTCGGCAGCCCCGTGGCGCGGCGGAACTCGGCCATGATCTCGCGGCCGGAGAATCCGGCTTCGGCGCCGCAGGGATCCTCGGCATAAGCGAGCACGCCATGCATGTTGCCGCACAGTCGGATCGCCTCGTCGAGCGACCAGGCGCCGTTCGGGTCGAGCGTGACGCGCGCCTTGGGGAAACGCTTGGCAATCGCGGCGACGGCTTCGATCTCGGCTTCGCCCGCGAGTACGCCGCCCTTCAGCTTGAAATCGGCGAAGCCGTAATGCGCCTGCGTGGCTTCGGCGAGGCGCACGATCGCGTCCGGCGTCATCGCCACCTGATGGCGCAGATTGAACCAGTCGGGCTTGCCGGTCTCGCCCTCGACGTAAGGAAGGCTGGTCTTCTTGCGATCGCCGACGAAGAAGAGATAGCCGAGCGTCTCGACTTCATTGCGCTGCTGGCCTTCGCCGAGCAGCGCTGCGACCGGGAGGTTGAGATGCTGGCCGAGCAGATCGAGCAGCGCTGATTCCACCGCGGTGACCGCGTGGATGGTGACGCGCAGGTCGAAGGTCTGCTTGCCGCGGCCGCCGGCGTCGCGATCGGCGAAGGCCCGGCGCATCGAGGCCAGGATGTTGTTGCACGCTCCGATGGTCTGGCCGACCACGAGGTCGCGCGCGTCCTCCAGGGTTTTCTTGATCTTCTCGCCGCCCGGCACCTCGCCGACGCCGGTATGGCCGGAGTTGTCGGTGAGGATGACGAGGTTGCGGGTGAAGAACGGTGCGTGTGCGCCGCTCAGATTGAGGAGCATGCCGTCGCGGCCGGCGACCGGGATCACCTCCATCGCCGTGATCACGGGGGCGCCGGCAAAGCCGGTGCGGATCGCGTCTTGAATCATCTGCTCCTCCCTTCGTGCCTTGCCGTTCGGCTTATTCCGCCGCCTGCCGGGTCGCGGCCTGCGGCAGCTTCGCCACCAGCGCCGCGAGCTCGGCGATCTCCTGCGCGGTGAGATCGGTGAGCGGCGGGCGCACCGGGCCGGAATCGCGGCCGATCACCTTCATGCCGGCCTTGATGATCGACACCGCATAGCCCTTCTTGCGGTTGCGTATCGCGATCAGCGGCAGGATGAAATCCTTCAGTCCTGCATGGACGGTCTGATGATCGCGCCGGCGCACCGCGGCGTAGAACTTGGTGGCGAATTCCGGCACGAAGTTGAACACCGCCGACGAATAGGTGGTCACGCCCATGTCGAGATAGGGCAGCGCGAAGGTTTCCGCGGTCGGCAGGCCGCCGATATAGGTCAGGCGGTCGCCGAGCCTGGTGTAGACCCGGGTCATCAGCTCGATGTCGCCGATGCCGTCCTTGTAGCCGACGAGGTTCGGGCAGCGCTCGCAGAGGCGGGCCAGCGTATCCGGCTGCAGGATCGCATTGTCGCGATTGTAGACGATGACGCCGATCTTGACTGATGAACAGATAGCCTCGACATGCGCGGCGAGGCCGTCCTGCTCGGCATGGGTGAGATAGGGTGGCAGCAGCAAGAGGCCGTCGGCGCCGGCCTGTTCCGCGCCAACAGCGATCTCGCGCGCGATCGCGGTGCCGTAGCCCGTGCCGGCCAGCACGGGAACACGGCCCTTGGTCTCGTCGACGGCGATCTTCACGACCTCTGGCACTTCAGCCGGGGTCAGCGAGAAGAATTCGCCGGTGCCGCCGGCGGCGAACAGGCCGGCGACGTCATAGCCGCACAGCCAATCCATGTTGGCGCGGTAGGTCGCCTCGTCGAACGAAGTGTCAGGCTTGAACGGGGTCACGGGGAAAGACAGGAGGCCGCTGCCGATTCTCGCGGCCATCTCCTGCGGGGTCATCTTGCTCATGGCGCCACTCCTTGAATGATGTTGGGAAGGATGCGCGAGCAGCGCGCGTCCATGGCCGGGTTTCTAGGGAATGGTTCGATGCGCGTCCAAGCCAAACGCGGTATCGAGCGATGCCAACTCTGCATCAATCTCCGCGCAGCTGCGGCGCTGCGATTTCGGTTGCGATCTCGATCAGGGACGGCAGCAGCTGGTTCTCGTGATCGCGCCGCCACACCATGAACAACTCGACCGGGACCGGCGTGCGCAGCTTCAGCGGCTTCAATCGAACATCAGATATCTTTAGGCTGGCGGCGGCCTCCGGCACGATCGCGATGCCGAGCCCGGCGCGCACCATGGCGAGGATCGAGTGGATCTGGCTGAGATGCTGCACATAGCGCGGCAGCACGTCGGCGCGCGTGAACATCGACACCAGGAGATCGTGGAAGTAGCGCGCCTCGTAGGGCGAATACATCACGAAGGGCTGGTCGTCGAAATCCTTGATGCTGACGGCCTCGGCTGCGGCCAGCGGATGCTTCTTCGGGATCGCGGCGAGCAGCGGCTCGGCCACGACGCGGCGGCTGGCGAATTCCGGCCGTGCGATCGGCGGACGCAGCAGGCCGACATCGATCTGGCCTGTCGTGAGCGCCTCGAACTGTTCGCCGGAGACCATCTCCTTCAGCGAGAAATCCACCTCGGGCAGGCGGGAGCGGGCGGCTGCGATCAAATCGGGCAGGAAGCCGTAGGCGGCCGCCGCCGTGAAGCCGATCTTGAGCGAGCCGGTCTTGCCGAGCGCGATGCGGCGGGCGACCTGCGAGGCCGACTCGGCGAGCTTGAGGATCCGCCGCGCCTCCGGCAGGAAGCTGCGGCCTGCCGGCGTCAGCCGCACCGAGCGGCTGGTGCGCTCCAGGAGCGGCGCGTCGATGATGTGTTCCAGCACCTGGATCTGCCGGCTCAGCGGCGGCTGCGTCATGTTGAGCCGCGTGGCGGCGCGGCCGAAGTGCAACTCCTCGGCCACCGTGACGAAACAGCGGAGCTGGTTCAGGTCGAACATCGATGCTAGCCTGGAATGGATCGCCTTAGGATTTGTCCGTTCTAGCATCGATGCCTCCCACTGGCCAAGAAGACAAAGACGGCGGCCGAAGCCGCCGTTTTGGGTTTGTGCCGAACTCCATCCCCGTCATTGTGAGCGAAGCGAAGCAATCCATCGCGCGGCATATGCCGAAGCATGGATTGCTTCGTCGCTGTCGCTCCTCGCAATGACGGGGCGATAGACATGGGCGGCCTTGCTCAGGCCGCCTTCAGCTGCACCCGCTTGATCTCGCCGACGATGAACAGGTAGGCGATCGCCGCGACCAGCGCGTTGGCGCCGACGAACACCAGCGCGCCGTTGAACGAGCCGGTGGCGGCGAGGATGTAGCCGATGATGATCGGCGTGGTGATCGAGGACAGATTGCCGAAGGTGTTGAACAAGCCGCCGGAGACGCCGCCGGCTTCCTTCGGCGAGGTGTCGGAGACCACGGCCCAGCCGAGCGCGCCGATGCCCTTGCCGAAGAAGGCGAGCGCCATGAAGCCGACCACCAGCGCCTGGCTGTCGACGTAGTTGCAGGCGATGATCGCCATCGACAGCAACATGCCGCCGACGATCGGGATCTTGCGCGCCATGGTCAGCGAGCCGGTGCGGCGCAGCAGGTAGTCCGAGATCACGCCGCCGAGCACGCCGCCGACGAAGCCGCACAGCGCCGGCAATGTCGCGACGAAACCGGCCTGCAGGATCGAGAGCCCGCGCTCCTTCACCAGATAGACCGGGAACCAGGTCAGGAAGAAGTAGGTCAGGGTGTTGATGCAGTACTGGCCGATATAGACGCCGAGCATCATGCGGTTGGCGAGCAGTTGGCGGATGTGGTCCCAGCTCGGGCCGGAGTCCTGCGTCTTGCCGGCCTTCGCCGCATCCATGTCGACCAGCGCGCCACCCGCTTTGATGTAGTCGAATTCGGCCTCGTTGATCCCGGGATGGTCCTTCGGCTCGTAGATCGTCTTGATCCAGACGATTCCCATGACGATGCCGAGCCCACCCATCACGTAGAAGACGTGGCTCCAGCCATATGTGTGCGCGATCCAGCCCATCAGCGGCGCGAAGATCACGGTGGCGAAATACTGCCCGGAATTGAAGAAGGCCGATGCGGTGCCGCGCTCATTGCCGGGGAACCAGGAGGCGACGATGCGGGCATTGGCCGGAAACGACGGCGCCTCGGCGATGCCGACCAGGAAGCGCAGACCGAACAGCAGCACCACGGCCGCGCCGGCGGAGAGGAACCCGACCAGGCCCTGCATCGCGGTGAAGATCGACCAGACGATGATGCCGATGGCATAGACCCATTTGGAGCCGAAGCGGTCGAGCAGCCAGCCGCACGGCACCTGGGCGATCACATAGGACCAGCCGAACGCCGAGAACACGTAGCCCATCGCGACGGGATCGAGATGCAGTTCCTTGGAGAGGGCGGGGCCGGCGATCGAGAGCGTGGCGCGGTCGGCATAGTTCACGGTGGTGACGAGAAACAGCATCGTCACGATCAACAACCGGACGCGGGATCGCCGCACGTCGGTGGCGGACACAATTGCGCTCATTCGCGCCTCCTTGGAAATTTCCTCGGGGTCTGTCCTAGAGAGGTGACGACAATGGGTCCAAGCCGAAACGGGTATTGATCCATACCGATTTTGAATGGATCGGCCCGGTGTCATTCCACCTTTGCCGCATTTGGATGCGCGCCATAGGCGTTCGCGGCCCATCCTTCGAGGCTTCGCTATGCGAAGCGGTCGGATCGCATAGCTCGCACCTCAGGATGACGCCTTGCCAGCGGCAGTCAATTAATGTACTTGTAGTACAGTTATTGAGGGCGCAGCGTCGCGCCGAGCTGACCGAGGTCGAATCTGCATGACCACGCCACGCGACTATGAGGTGTTCGAGGCAGGTTCAGTGACCTTGCAGGGCGGCGGCGTGTTTCCGCAACTTGCGCTCGCCTACAAGACCTATGGGACGCTGAACGCGGCCAAAGACAACGTCATCCTGTATCCGACATCGTTCTCCGCGCAGCATCATGACATCGAATGGCTGGTGCAGCCGGGTGGGGCGCTCGATCCCGCGCGCTACTTCATCGTCATCGCGAACCTGTTCGGCAACGGCCTGTCATCCTCGCCCTCGAATTCGGCCGAAGTGCTCGGCGGCGCGCCGTTTCCGGCTTTCACCTATCACGATGCCATTGCGATCCAGCGGCGGCTGCTGATCGAGCGATTTGGCGTGAGCAAGCTCGCGCTGGTCTACGGCTGGTCGATGGGCGGCATGCAGGCCTATCACTGGGCCGCGCGCTATCCCGACATGGTGGAACGTGCAGCCGTGGTCTGCGGCAGCGCAAGGTGCTCGCCGTACAACTATGTGTTCCTCGAAGCCGTGAAGGCCGCTTTGACCGCCGATCCCGCCTACCGGGACGGCCGCTTCGTCGGCAAGCCGACCGCGGGCCTTCGCGCGATGGGACGCGTCTATGCGGGGTGGGCGATGTCGCATGAATTCTATCGCGAGGAACTCTGGCGTGCGGCCGGCTTCAACTCATTGGAAGACTACCTCGCAGGATCATGGGATGGCGCGTTCGCGCGGCGCGATGCCAATGATCTGCTGGCGCAGGTCGCGATCTGGCAGGCCGGCGACATCAGCCGCTGCGATGAATTCGGCGGCGACTTCGACCGCGCGCTCGCCGCGATCAAGGCGCATGTGCTGCTGATGCCGGGGCGGACTGACCGCTATTTCGACCCGCGCGACAACGAGGCTGAGCTCGGCCGACTGGTCAATGCGCGCTCCGCGGCGCTGCACGCGATCCCCTCGATCCACGGCCACCGCGCCGGCAATCCGATCAACAACGCCGAAGACCGCGCCTTCATCAACGCCGAGATCTCGGCGCTGCTGCAACGCTGAGATGTGAGATCACCATGAGCACCGCAGAGACCAGTGATGCCGGACCCCGCCTGAAGCCGCTCAGCCCGCTGACGTTGCGCGACCTGTCGACCAAGTCGAACCTGGCCGGCGCGGTGCGCGCAGCAAGCCATTACGGGATGATCCTGAGCGTCGGCACGCTGATCTGGCTGGTCGCATCGCGCTATGGACTCGGATGGGCGCTGCCGCTGATTGCCATCCAGGGTTACTTCGTCGCGTTCCTGTTCATGGTGGTGCATGAGACCGCGCACAAGACCGCGTTCCGCAGTCCGGCGCTCAACCTTGTCGTCGGCAATCTTTCGGCCTTCATGATCGGATTGCCCTACCAGTATTACTGCCTGTTCCACTGGGACCATCACCGCTACACCCAGGATCCGGAGAAGGACCCGGAGCTGATCGTCGGTCCGAAGCCTGCGTCCGACACCCAGCTCGCGATCGCCTATTCGGGACTGCTGCAGGTGCTGGTCCGCATCCGCCTGATGTTTCGGCACGCGCTCACCGGAGAGGTGATCGTACCGTGGATTCCGCAGCACAAGCGCGCCGCGATCGTGAGGGAAGCAAGACTCTATCTCGCCGGCTATCTGCTGCTGCTCGCGGCATCGCTCGCGCTGCACAGCGCGATCCTGCTTTGGGTGTGGCTCGTGCCGCTGCTGGCCGGGCAGCTCATCCTGCGCCCCTATCTCTATGCCGAGCATACCGGCTGCGAGCGGACGCGCAGCGCGTTCGAGAACACGCGCACCACGATGACCGGCCGGATCATGAAATGGTTCGCCTGGAACATGCCGTACCATGTCGAGCATCACGCCTATCCGACGGTGCCGTTTCATGCGCTGCCAAAGCTGAATGCCATCGTCGATGGCCACATCGTCCATCGCGGGAGAAATTACCGCGCCGTGACGCGCGAGACCTGGGCCTGGTTCCGTCGTCAGCGCTCCGCCTGAGTGTTCAAGCGTCCGTGCGCGGACGCAGCACCAGGTTGACGAGGTTGCGGGCATAAGCCGACGAGAGCGGCTTGATGCCGAAGACATAGCGATAGAAGAGGCTGCCATAGATCGCGTCAAAGATGTCGCCGGGCACGCCAGGTGCGCCGATGCTGCCGTCGTTCTGGCCGGCGCTAATGATCTCGAGCATCTTGCTGCGGCGCAGGGCGAGATAGCGCCCGTAAAACAATTCTGCGGTGCCGGTCTTGGAAATGCATTCCGAGATCACCGCAAGCTGCACCCGTCCGAACTCGCCCTGCAATGCCTCGACATAGCTTGCGACATGGCGGCGGATCCGGGCCACCGGGTTACCCGTTGCAGGCAGCGGCACGGCGCGCGAGGCCTGGTCGAGGAAGGCATCGATCAGCAAGGCTTCGCGCGACGGCCACCATTTGTAGATCGTCATCTTCGAGACGTTGGAGTGTTTGGCGATCGCGTCGATGGTAGTGGCGGCAAGGCCGGTGGTCGCCATCAGCGTATAGGCGCTTTGCAGGATCGCGGCCGTGGTGGCGGCGGAGCGCGGCCGGCCGCGCCGCCCGGTTGCCGTGTCCTCCGTCTCTGCCTTGCCGCTCGCCATGGCCGGGATTTGCGTCCTGCGTCTTTGAATCAAAGTTTGGTGTGTCGAGCATAGCACGACATCGCAGCCGGTTTGAGAGCATTGCCGGTGCTTGAGCGAAGCGCCGGGCTTGCGCGCTTGCAACCAAAGTCAGATCATGCAGTTGATATTCGGCGCTGGCTTGTGATTCTTGCCTGGCAGTGTCGGCCGAACAGGTGGGCAGCAATGCGAGGACGGCCATGAGTGACCTGCTTCGCATTGCCATCGTGGGTTTCGGCGAGATCGCCGGCCGTCAGCACCTGCCTGCGATCGCGAAGACATCAGGTGCCGCATTGGTCGCGGTGGTCGATCCGGTCAAGACCCCGCCGGGCCTGCCGCATTTCCGCGATCTGCAGGAGTTGTTGCGCGACGGGCCCGAGATCGATGCGGTCGCGCTGTGCACGCCGCCACAGGTGCGTCATGCGCAGGCCACTACCGCGCTTGCCGCGGGCAAGCATGTGCTGCTGGAGAAGCCGCCGGGCGCGACGGTCGGCGAACTCGCGCCATTGATCGCGGCTGCGCATGAAGCGAACAGGACGTTGTTTGCGACATGGCATTCGCGCTACGCGCCCGCGGTCGGGCCGGCGCGGCAATTGCTCGCCGGCCGCGCGATCAGCAAGGTGAGCGTGGTCTGGAAGGAAGATGTCCGCGTCTGGCACCCCGGCCAGGCCTGGATCTTCGAAGCGGGCGGCTTCGGCGTGTTCGATCCCGGCATCAACGCGCTGTCGATCCTGACCGAGATCGTGCCGCATCAGGTCTTTGTCAGGAGCGCGGTGCTGGATTTTCCCGCCAATCGGGAGGCGCCGATTGCAGCGGAACTTGAACTCTCCGATCAGAACGGTTTGCCGATCCACGCCCAGTTCGATTTCCGCCAGACCGGCGTGCCGAGCTGGGATATCGTGTGCGAGACCGAGGCCGGGCCGGTGACGTTGTCGAAAGGCGGACGGCAGCTGCGCGACGGCGACCGGCTGGTGGTCGATGCCACGGGTGAGGAATATCCCGCGCTGTACCGCCGTTTCGTCGCGCTGACGTCGGACGGAAAATCCGACGTCGATCTCGCGCCCTTGCAGCTGGTCGCCGATAGCTTCATGCTGGGGCGACGGCGCTTCGTCGAGGCGTTCGAGGACTGAACATGACATCAGCCAACATTGCGCGCGCGCCCTTCGGCAAACTGCACGACGGCACGTTGGTCGAGCGCGTGACGCTGCGCGGCGAACACGGCTTCGAGGCCGCCATCCTCACCTTCGGCGCCACGCTGCAAGCGCTGCTTATGCCCGATCGCGACGGGCGTTGCGACGACATCGTGCTCGGCCACGACGAATTCGACGGCTATCTCGCGCAGCGCAAATTCTTCGGCGCGACCATCGGGCGCTATGCCAACCGGATCGCCGGCGGCCGCTTCGTGCTCGATGGGGAGGCGGTGAACCTCGAGGCCAACAACGGCCCCAACGCGCTGCATGGCGGGGCGCAGGGCTTTGATCGCAAGCTCTGGCGGATCGTCGAGCTCTCCGATGAACCGGGCCCGACATTGGTGCTGGAGCGCGAGAGCCCGGATGGCGAGGAGGGCTATCCGGGCAACCTGTCGACGCGGGTGACCTATCGCGTGCGCGCTCCGATGGAGCTTTCGGTCACCTACGAGGCGACGACCGACCGGCCGACTTGCGTCAACCTCACCAATCACAGCTTCTTCAATCTCGAGGGCGCGCGCTCGGGCGCGCAGATCCTCGATCATCGGCTGACCATCCCCTCAGACCATTTCCTCGCGGTCGATGCCACCGCGATCCCGCTACCGGAGCCGCCGCGCTCGGTCGACGGCACGCCGTTCGATTTCCGTAAGGCCACGGCAATCGGCGCCCGGATCAGGATGAATGACGAGCAGCTGCGGCTCGGGCGCGGCTATGACCACAATTTCTGCCTGGCGTCAGGCACCGGCCTGCGGCTGGCCGCGCGCCTCGAGGCGCCGCGCAGCGGCCGTGTGATGGAGCTGTTCACCGATCAGCCGGGATTGCAGTTCTATTCCGGCAACTTCCTCGACGGCTCGACCGCCGGCAAGGGTGACCGGCTGTACCGGCAATCCGATGCGCTGTGTCTCGAACCGCATGCCTGGCCGGACACGCCGAACCGGCCCGACTTTCCGTCGGCGCGGCTCGATTCCGGGCAAATCTATCGGCGCAGCATCGTCTATCGCTTTGCAACCGTGTGAGTGACGCCATGACCGATCGTGCCGCCGAACCGTTGATCGAAGACGTGCCTACATCCGTGCTGTCGGCCGAGCGCTGTCATCTCGGTGAAGGCCCGACCTATGATGCGTCAACCGACACGGCGTGGTGGTTTGACATCCGCGAGCGGCGCCTGTTCGAGCATCGTTTTGCCGACGGCGTCACCGTCATTCACGCGCTGCCGAACATGGCGAGCGCATTGGCGCGGATCGACGGCGAACGACAGCTGATGCTGACCGAAGATGGGCTTTATGTCCGGCAGGTCGCCGATGGCCGCCTCGAACTGTTCGCCGCGCTGGAGGCCGACAATCCGCTGACGCGCTCCAACGATGCCCGCGTGCATCCGTCCGGCACGTTCTGGCTCGGCACCATGGGGCGTCAGGCCGAGCCGGGTGCCGGCGCGATCTACGCGCTGCATCGCGGCCGCATCACGCGGCTTTATCCCGGGATCACGATCCCGAATGCGATCTGCTTCTCGCCCGCGGGCGATATCGGCTATTTCGCCGACACCGCGACCAACGTGCTGCACCGCGTGCCGCTCGATCCGTCAACCGGGCTGCCGACGGGCGAGCCAACCGAATTGATCAGGCATCGCGGTGTCGGCGGGCTCGACGGCGCGGTCGTCGATGCCGACGGGCTGATCTGGAACGCACGCTGGGGCGGCGGCTGCGTCGATATCTACGATCCGAGCGGCCGCCATTTGCGTTCGCTGAAAGTGCCGGCGAAGCAGTCGAGCTGCCCTTGCTTTGTCGGCCGCGATTTTTCACGCCTGCTGGTGACCTCGGCCTGGCAGGATATGGACGAGGCGCAGCGCGCGTCCGATCCGGGACACGGCCAAACCTTCTTGCTCGAGGCCGCGGCGCGCGGGCGTGCCGAGCCTGACGTCAAACTGTCCTGACGGAAGCGGGTGCGGGCCACCTTGTTGACGTGACCTGATGATTTGGACGATAGTACAAATATGGTCCGCAAGCCTGCCAAACCCGATAAGAAGGCCGACGTGAAGGCCGCCGCCAGCACCCGCAAGCCGAACATGCGCGAGGCGATCCTCGCCGCGGCGGAGGAGCTGTTCTCGACCTACGGCTTCAACGCCGTCTCGGTGCGCGACATCGCGCAGGCGGCCGGCGCCAATCCCGGCAGCGTCACCTATCACTTCAAGACCAAGGACGGCCTGCTGCTGGAAATCTATCGGCGGCATTGCGGCCCGATGAACCGGCGGCGCTCCGAGCTGCTGGCGGCGGCGCGGCGGGTGCGCGATGTGCAGGACCGGCTCGAGGCGATCGTACGCGCCTATGTGCTGCCGGCCTTCACCTCGGGCAGCGATCTCGCCGGCGGCGGCACGCGGTTCACGCGGCTGCGCGCCATCATGTCGGCCGAAGGCAACGAGGTGGTGCGCAAGATCATCGCGCAGACCTTCGACGACACCAGCCATGAATTCATCGACGCGATCCATGACAGTCTGCCGCATATTCCGCGCACCGACCTGGTCTGGCGTGGCCACTTCCTGCTCGGCGCGCTCTATTACACGCTGGTGACGCCGGAGCGCGTCTCGCGGCTGTCGCGCGGCAGCGCCGACGGCACCGATGCCGGCCATGCCATCGAGCAGCTGGTGCGCGCCACCGTCGCCGCACTGCAGGCCGCGCCGCTCGATCAAGCCGCGCCCGCGCCGCGCAAGGCCGCCAGCGCGAATCCAGGACGAGCGCTGACCTGACCCTGCGGAGTTCGTCTTCATGGAGAAACTTCGGCTGCGTACCGTGCTCGGCAATCACCCGCACATCCAGGCGGTGAAGAATGGTGAGCTGCGCTCGGAGCTGTTCGACCTCGATTTCATCGAGTTCACGCCGACCAATGCCGCATTCAAGCCGATGGTGCGCGAGCAGGCGTTCGACGTCTGCGAGATGGCGATCGTGACCTATCTGATGGCGCGCGCCCACGGCAAGCCGCTGGTGCTGCTGCCGGCGGCGATGGTCGGCCGCTTCCAGCACGGCCATGCACTTTGCCGCGCCGACCGCGGCGCGCTCACGCCTGCCGATCTCGAAGGCAAGCGGGTCGGCATCCGCTCGTTCACGACCACGACCGGCGCATGGATGCGCGGCATCCTCGCCAACGACCATGGCGTCAATCTCGACCGCATCAACTGGGTCACGTTCGAGGACCCGCACGTCGCCGAATATGTCGACAGCACCGAACGCGCGCCGCAGGGCAAAGCCATCCTCCAGATGTTGAAGGACGGCGAACTCGACGCCGTGCTGGGCGAGACCTCGAGCGACCCGGCGCTCAAGCCATTGTTCGCCGATCCGGCCGCAGCGGCGGCGCGGTGGTATGCACGGCATGGCGTCGTGCCGGTCAATCATCTGGTCGTGGTGACCGGGCGGCTTGCGACCTCGCGGCCCGATGTGGTGCGCAGCCTCTACGATCTCTTCAAGCGCGCCAAGGCCGAGGCCGGTCTGCCCGGTGCCCCGGACATGGTGCCGTTCGGCGTCGAGGCGAACCGCAAGCCGCTCGCATTGATGATCGACTATTGCGCCCAGCAGGCACTGATCCCCCGGCGCGTCGCGGTCGACGAGCTGTTCGACGACACAACACGGGACTTGAACTGATGACAATCTCCGGCGATCCGAGGCAATGGCAGATCGGCATGCTCGGCTATGGCGAGGTCGGCCGCATCCTGGCCGAAGACCTGCGCCGGCAAGGCGTCAAGGTCTCTGCCTACGACATCAAGCTCGACCGCGGGCAAGGCGCGCCGCTGCGCGCTGATGCGGCGGAGATCGGCGTCGCGCTTGCGCAATCCCATGCCGATCTCGCGGCGCGGGCCGATTTCATCATCTCGGCGGTGACGGCGAGCCAGGCGGTGCCGGTGGCGGAGGCCTGCGCGCCGGCGATTCGGAAGGGCGCCTGGTTTGTCGATTTCAACTCGGCCTCGCCCGGTGCCAAGCAGCGCGCGGCGGCCCAGATCGATGGCGCCGGTGGCCGCTATGTCGAGGGCGCGGTGATGACCTCGCTGCCGCCGTACCGGATCAAGGTGCCGCTGCTGCTCGGCGGCCAGGGTGCGCGGGAGCTCGCGCCGCTGCTGATCGCGCTCGGCTTCGCGGCGAAGGTCGCCAGTGACGAGCTCGGCGTGTCCTCGGCCGTGAAGATGTGTCGCAGCATCATGATCAAGGGGCTGGAGGCGATGGTGATCGAGTGCTTCACCACCGCGCGTGCCTATGGCGTCGAGGATGCGGTGCTCGCCTCGCTCAAGGAGACCTTTCCGGGCATCGACTGGGAGAAGCAGGGCGCCTATTTCTTCCAGCGGGTGATCGAGCACGGCCGCCGCCGCGCCGAGGAGGTCCGCGAGGTGGCGGAGACCGTGCGCGAGGCCCAGCTCACGCCGTGGTCGGCGTCGGGCACGGCCGAGCGGCAAGCCTGGGTCGCCGACCTCGCCGACGACGGCGTGTTCGGCGCCAAGGGAATGCCGGACTTCGCCCGCAGTGCCGACTGGCGCACCGAAGCTGACCGGATTCTCGCGCGCGTCAATCCGGGATCACGCAAGGCAACGGCGTGATCCCCGGACGGCATCGCGCGGGACTTCAGGTCGAGACCGACAGCCTGGCGATCTCGGCCGCGTCGGGCAGGTTCTCGACATTCCAGCACGCGTCCATGACGCGTCGGGCCGCTGCCGCCGGAATGATGCCATCGGCGAGGTCGGCGAATTTGGTCTCGAGCTGCTTGTCGGTCATCGGAACCTCGACGCTGCCGATGGCATGCTCGATATAGCGGTGCAGGGTGCGCCCGTCCTTGAGCACGATGGTCATGTCGACCTGCGCCGGATCGATGCCCGGCGTGATCACCGGCATCACCTTCGACCGCAGCGCGACGACGGTCGGATCGGTCACCGCGCGGTCGCTGAACTGCTTCTCGCCGCCGGCGCCCTCGACCAGCGCGACGGCAACCGCGTGATAGATGCTGAACTTGCCTTCGAGACCTTCGCGCGGCGTCTTCTTGCCGGTCAATTCGAGCACCAGCGGATGTACCTTGAGATCGATGCGCTCGATCTGGTCGGCCGTCAGTTTGTTCTCGTTGCGCAGCTGGATCGCGGCGTCGATCGCCGGATGCATCACGATGCCGCAAGCAAACGGCTTGTAGGTGTTGAGCGCGGCTTCATAGCGCTTGCCGAGATCGCCGAGAATCTCGTTGTAGTCCTGCTTGGTGCTGATGGTGTTGGCCCAGCCGCGCTTGGCCTCGATCATGCTGTCTGAGGAGGTGAAGTTCTTCGCGGCCAGCATCGCGGCGAAGATGCCGTTCGATGCGGCACGGCCCGGATTGAAGCTCTTGTTCATCGAGCCGAAGGATTCGCGCAGGCCCACCGGCTGCGACGCGGCAAGGCCGAGCGCCCACACCATCTGCTGCTCGTTGAGGTTCAGCAGCTTGCCGACCGCAGCCGCCGAGCCGAACACGCCCGCGGTGCCGGTGATGTGCCAGCCGACGTCGTAATGGTTGGGATAGACGGCGTTGCCGATCCGGCATTCGGTCTCGACCCCGAGCACCAGCGCGTTGACGAAGTCCTTGCCCGACACATGCTGCATCTCCGACAGCGCGAGGATGGCCGACGCCACCGGCCCGGCCGGATGGATGATGGTCTTCAAATGAGTGTCGTCGTAGTCGAAGATGTGGCTCGACACGCCGTTGAGGAAGGCAGCGTTCATGATGTCGAAACGCTCGCGCCGCCCGAACAGCGAGGCCTGCGCCGGGCCCGAGAACGGCGCCAGTGCGGAGACCGCGATGTCGACGGTCTGATGATGCGAGCCGCCGATCGCGACGCCGACCCAGTTCAGCAGCGTGCGGACGCCTTCCTTGCGGACGTTGGCCGGCAAGTCGTCGTACTTTGCCGCGACCAGATAATGCGCGAGCTTGCGCGTCACGTCCTGCGCGGGCTTGGGCTCGGACTTGGTCGGCGCGGCCGGCGTCTGCGCGACTGCCGCGGTTGCCGCCGATGCGACGAAGGGGATGGTGGCCGCAGCCTGCAGCAACGATCGGCGGTCGGTGATCGACATGGTGGTCTCCCGGAGTAAGATGGGTATCGAAGCGGCTGTTTGAGCCGATCCTGGACCGACCGTAGCAGGCGATGTCGGTCGGGAGCAGGTGTGCAAGACGGCTGCCTGTTTCGCTCGCGCAGCCGCTTGACGAAGACGGCGGAGTCGTTTTTGACAGCCGGTTTGGCGTGGCGCAAGCAGGCAATTGTTGCCGAATGCAATCGTGATATGACGGCCCTGGTCGCCGCGCTTGTCATGGTGAATCCGTCGCGTTCCCTGACGCTGCGGAATAGGCTATTGCTCGGACCGCATCTCGCGTCGCGCGGCTCTGACCGAACGCGCAAACCGAAACTCCTGGAGACACGCCCATGAAAAATTCCGGCAAGGTCGTCGCCATCACCGGTGCGTCGCGCGGCATCGGCAAGGCCTGCGCGGCGCGTTTCCTGTCCGATGGTGCCAGGGTCGTCATCTCCGATGTCGATGCTGCCGGGCTGGTCCACGCCGCCCAGGAACTCGGACATGAGGACCGGCTGCGGGCCGTCGAAGCCGATGTCAGCAAGCGCGCCGACGTCGATCGCATCGTCGCTCACGCCGTGAAGGAGTTCGGCCGGCTCGACGTCATGGTCAACAATGCCGGCGTCGCGCGCAACCGCGACTTCCTCGACATCAGCGAGGCCGAGTTCGACGATGTGATGGGCATCAACCTCAAGGGCGCGTTCTTCGGCGTCCAGGCCGCGGCGCGCCAGATGATCGCGCAGGGCGGTGGCGGCGTCGTGGTCAACATGTCCTCGGTCAACGCGCTGCTCGCGATCCCCTCGCTCGCGACCTATGCGATGTCCAAGGGCGCGATGAAGCAGCTCACGTCGGTCGCCGCGGTGGCGCTGGCGCCGCACGGCATCCGCGTCGTGGCGGTCGGGCCCGGCACGATCCTGACCGAGATGGTGGCAACCGCGATCTTCTCGTCGGAGGACGCGCGGCGCAGCGTGCTGTCGCGGACGCCTGCCGGCCGCTGCGGCGAGCCGAGCGAGGTCGCCTCCGTCGTGGCCTTCCTCGCCAGCGACGATGCCTCGTACATCACCGGACAAACCATCTATCCGGACGGCGGCCGGTTGATCCTCAACTACACGGTGCCGGTCACCGAGAAGAAGTAGGGCGCTGCCAAAATATCGAAGAACAACCCCATGCAAAGGAGCCGCCGGTAGCTGGTTGCCGGCGTTCGATCAGGTTGAGCATCGTCTCCCTTCGTCATTCCGGGGCGTGCGAAGCACGAGCCCGGAATCCATCGCGCTGCATCAATTGTGGTGGAATGGATTCCGGGCTCTCGCTTCGCGAGCCCCGGAATGACGAGCGGATGAGGGCACCGTTACCGGCCCTCGAACTTCGGCTTGCGCTTTTCCATGAAGGCGTTGCGGCCTTCGCGGAAGTCGGCGCTGTCCATGCAGTCGATGCCGATCTGCCTGATCGCGGCCATGTCGCGGTCGGCGGGATCCTTCAGCACCTGCGCGATGGTGATCTTGGCGGCCTTGATCGCCAGCGGGGCGTTGCCGGAAATGGTGCGCGCGATCTCCATGGTCGCATCCCACAGCTCGGCATCGGGCAGCACGCGGTCGACGAGGCCGATCCGCAGCGCTTCCGCGGAGTCGATCCGCATGCCGGTATACATGATCAGCCGCGCCCAAGACGGACCGACCAGCGACACCAGATGGCGCAGCCCGTCATAGCCGTAGGCGATGCCGAGCTTGGCGGCGGGAATGCCGAACTGGCCGCTTGAGCCGGAGATGCGGATATCGGTCAGCATCGCGACCTGCATGCCGCCGCCGAGGCAGAAGCCGCGGATGCAGGCGATCGTCGGCTTCGGATAGTCGGCGAGCAAGGCGCGCTGGGCGGCGCTGCGCCGTGAATAGTCCTCGGAAGCCGCGGCATTGTGCCTGGTCTTCTCGAACTGGCTGATATCGGCGCCCGATACGAACGCCTTGTCGCCGGCGCCGACCAGGATCACGACGCGGACGGCCGGATCGTCGCGCAAGGCGATCAGCGCCTCGCCGAGCCCCTCCCACATCTCCAGCGACATCGCATTGCGCTTGTCCGGATTGTTGAAGGTGATGACGCCGACGCCGTCGACCACGCTTTGCAGGATCTTGCCGTCGGCGAGCGATCGGTCTGAGGTGTTTGGCATGGAGGATCCGGTCCGATTTCAGTCAAGGCTAGCACCCGGTCCCGCGCCGGAGCAGGCGGTTTAGGGCACGGCGCGATTGCACCGGCGTGCGGCAATTCTTCCGGTAGTTGTACGGCTCGCAAAATAAACTGTCGAGAAAGGGTTGCGCCATAGAGTGCGCCACCCGCGTTGCGTGCCGGCTTAACGTTTTCCTAGCTTTTCGACGGTACGAATATACGCACCTGCGCGCAGGGATCACCCGCGGCGCGCGGGCGCGCGTGCCACAGCCTTCCCGCTGCCATCGCGTCGGTAGCGGATGTCCCACCTCCGGACCGGCAGGGACGCCGGTCAACCCCGACCTCCGTGCACTCAGATCGCCTCGGGCGAGGTCCAGTCGTGTCCGTCGAAAAGTTTCTCAAGCAACGCGGTGTCAGGATCACGGTCAACGGCAGCTACACGCTGCCGAACTGGTACGATGCGCAGGGCAAATTGCGCACCTTCGCCTGCCGCACCACGCGCGTCTCGCCGTTCCGCATGATCGTGGACGTGCCCGTGGTCGGCAAGATCGGCGACCGGCTGACCTCTTACTTCGAGGAGTTCGGCAAGTTCGAGGGCTGCATCACCGACACGATGAGCGGCAGCTTCCTGCTCGAGCTCGAGATGACGCATGCGATGCGGGAGAAGTTCGCCGACAAGCTGACCTGGATCGAGAAGAAGCAGAAGGATCCGAGCGTCCGCGAGGCGCGCAACAATCCGCGTTTCGTTCCGGCCGCCCCGCACGCCATGCTGACCTTGGCGGATGGCACCATGCAGAGCTGCTTCATCATCGACATGTCGCTGTCGGGCGCGGCGGTATCCTCCGAGGTACAGCCGCCGGTCGGGATGCCGCTTGCGATCGGCGCCTGCGTCGGACGCGTGGTCCGGCATCTGCCGAACGGCTTCGCCATCAAGTTCGTCGAGACCTACAAGCAGAACGAACTGGCGCGCCTGATCGCGCGCAAGTCCAAGGAGCTGCTGGTGTCCGACGCGGACTCCGTTGCCTAGGGCGAGTGCTCACAAATCTCGTGTGCCCGTGCGGGAATAGCAATGCCGAGTTTTCCTCCAATGCAGACGTCACCGACGCCTGGGTGAATGTCCGCAAAGGGCCACAACCGGACATCAACGAGACAATGGCAGAGTCATGGGCGCTTGTTAGCCCGCAGCCTGCCGGCCACATCGCACGCCGCCGAACTGCAAGTCACCCGAACTGCGCGACCACGGCAGACCACAGACGCCAGATTTCGGAAGACTTTTCATCGACGGCGGTCTGCACCATGACCAGCTTGGAGGGCGGATCAACGAGGATGCGCTGCCCGAGGTGCCCCAGGAGCGCGAATTGTCGTCTGCTGCCGGGAAACAGGTAGACCTGATAGCCGTACCCGAACCCTCCTTCGGCCTTTGCCAGATACGGCTCGGAGGCGCGCACCGTGGTCGCATCGATCATCCACTGTGTAGGTATGATCTGTTTGCTCTCCCACGCTCCGTCGTGGGCCAGCAGACGGGCGAGCCGCGCGTAGTCGCGCAATACCGCATTGAAGAACCCGTGCGCTACCTCATAGCCTTCCGCATCAATCAGCCATTTGGCATCAGCTTCAGTGCCAATCGGCTGCCAGACTTTTTCCTGGAGATAGCCGCACATTGATTGACCGGTTGCGTAACGCAGCACGAGACCAAGCACATCCGTCTCGATGCTGGAGTAATGGAATCGCGTCCCCGGCGGCGCGATCCGTTGGTTGAATTGTGCGATGCTGGCAACGGTGCCTTTTTGGGTCCAGTGCTTGCGCACCATGTCGTCCCACAGGCGATCGAGGTCGTCTCCGCTGCCTTTCGCTTCGTCGTTCTCTTCACCGAACTTCACGCCGGACGACATGTGCAGCAGCGCGCGGATCGGCGTTGCACCGTATTCCGTACCTTTCAAGCCGGGAACATAGGTCTCGGCAGCATCGTCGATCGACTTGATCGCGCCTTCCGCGGTCGCGATCCCTATCAGCATGCCGGTGATGGATTTTGCCATCGACTGCGATATCAGGCGGTCTCGATCGGTGCGGCCGTACTGATAGTGCTCGACCAGAATCCGATCGTCCTTGGCGATCAACAGGCCCGTCACCGGATTGCGCGCCAGATAATCCACAAGCGAAGTGCGATTCCCCTTGTACTGGTAGCTGACATCCGCAGGCGTTCGCTTGAAGGGCCAGGCCGTGGCCGCGCGATCGACTTGACGCGTCGGGAATATCTCGTCGTAATGACTGAATGCGCCGACGCGATATTTTGGCGCCGGATTGCCGGGCTGGTAGATCCGCCACCGGTCCTTGACCGGGTAGTTCTCGGTCGCCCCGTAAAGTTCGGCGTCCGGGCCATCAGCGGAAAAGGACGGATCACCACCGATTTCGGCAGCCCAACTCCAATTCGCCGATGCCACAACGCAAGTTGCCGCCAGTCCAGTCAGGACTGGGCGTCGTGAGAGTGCTTTCCCGGCGCCGGTATCGGACTTTGAAGGACTTATCATGGCTCCCCCCCCCTTCCTGCCGCCGAACGTACGCGGTTTCGTGCCGAACGACCATGCATCGATGTCTGCTTAGGGAAGGCGACATTCCTATGGTCGGACCGCGAGTCCGCTTTTTTAAGTCTCGAACGCGGACAGGATTTAGGAGCGCTCACCTTAGCCTGCGGCCAGTGCGTCCGTTCCGCGCGCTACGTCAGCTCTTCCGGATCGTCGGCTGCGCGCATCCGCGCGATGCTGTCTTCCGTTGCTGCGCTACCTGCCGCCGCGATCGCGATCTCGCGGGCAAGATTGGTGCATTCGGCCCACAGCAGGAAGAACACCAGCGGCGGCCGCTCACGCGCCTCCAGCATCTGCCGGCAACGTTCCGCCGCGCCGTCGAGCGCCCACCACTGCCGGGCAACGACCATGACCTTGCGGAAGCTGCGCAGCGTGCCGGAAAATTTTTGCGGATCGGCCCCCACGATGGTGCCGCAATGGTTCAGCCAGTTCAGTGCCGCGTAGATCGCAATCCCGTAGTCCTCGATCGTGGTGCCGGTGAAATCGACGACGGTCTTGTCGTGCGCGCGCTGGCGCAGGAAGGCGTCGATCATCTCGGGTTGACGGGCCGGATCGACCAGTAGCGAGTTGTCCTGCCGCGGCACCATCGGTACGTAACGCATCGCTTCGAGCCGGGTGTGCTCCCAGATCGCCCTGCTGTCGCCGAGCAGGTCGCCGGTCTTGCGCTTGCAGGCCGGATAGACCAGCACGCCGTTGTCGGAGAGATCGAGATAGCGCGGCACCACCTTGTCGAGCGCGGCGAGAAACGCCAATGGATCGGTCAGGCCGCGCAGGTCACTGGCGGCATCCTCCGCTTGTGCAGGCTTGTTGACGCGTGTCCAGCCGAAATTGGCCATCCCGGGCGCCCCGATCTCAACCTTGTCCGTCAGGTTAGATGGAAAATGCGACGAAGCAAATGCGGCATTTGCGGTGACGGGGCCGCGCCCGCGCTGCCGGTTGACGTGGGAAACCGCCATGCCTAGCTCATGGTTAATCGTGTGCAATGCAGGTTTTGTCACCGACTTCGGGACCGATCGCCAATGGCTGCTTCTGACCGCCAATCGCATTGGCAGACCGTCTACCTGACCAAGGGTGAGCAGCAGGTGAGCTGGTCGCAGGCCGATCCGCAGCCATCGCTGCGCCTGATCGAATCGGTCGCGCCCCGCCGCGACGCGTCGATCATCGATGTCGGAGGCGGGGCCTCGCGCCTCGTCGATGCGCTGCTTGTGCGCGGCTTCCACGATCTGACGGTGCTCGATCTCTCGGAAGCGGCGCTGGCGAGCGCCCGGGAACGGATCGGCGCGGCAGGCGACGCGGTGCGCTGGATCGCCGGCGATGCGACGGTCTGGCAGCCGCCGCAGGCGTTCGGCATCTGGCACGATCGTGCGGCGTTTCATTTTCTGGTCGAGGAAACGGAGCGCGCGGCCTATCTGGAGAGACTGCATCGTGGCGTCACGGCCGGCGGCCACGCCGTGATCGGCACCTTTGCGCTGGACGGTCCGGAAAAATGCAGCGGCCTGCCGGTGCAGCGCTATGATCCGACAGCGCTCGGCCGCACCGTGGGTCCGGGATTCGAACTGGTCGCGCATGAGGCGCACCGGCACGTCACGCCGTGGGGCGCGACGCAGTCGTTCCAATTCAGTGTGCTGCGGCGGACGTGACCGGCAGCCGAAGGAGAGATGAGATGACGGACGCGCCACGCACGATCGGCGAGATCGCGAGCTACCACGCCCATGTCTATTACGATCCGGCCACCAGCCGCGGCGAAGCGGAACGGCTGCGCAACTGGCTGGGCGAGCGCTTCCTGGTCACGCTCGGGCGCTGGCACGACGTCAAGGTCGGTCCGCACGACCAGGCGATGTACCAGGTGGCGTTCGCGGCCGAGCTGTTTCCGACCCTGGTGCCGTGGCTGATGCTCAACCATGGCAGCCTGAGCATCCTGGTCCACCCCAACACCACCAATCCGCGCCGCGATCATCGCGACGATCCGCTCTGGATCGGCGCGCCGCTGGCGGTCCATGCCGACAAGCTGCCCGAAGAGGCCGAGATGGAGCAGGCGCCGGGGCCGAACACGCAGCCGACATTGCGTCCCTGAGCCTTATCGACCGGATCGCTGGATTGCGTAAAGTTTGAAGCGATTGTGTTACAACCAAGTCGTTTCAAACTCATCGCGTTTTGCAACGTGAGGTTAAGTCGCGATTCCTAGGCTGACCCGGCAATTTCAGAGTCGGGCGCATTGGGCATGTTCTTTTCGTTTCGAAGCTGGTCACTGTGGCGGGTGGTGGGACCGCTGCTGGCGATCGTGCTGCTGCTGGCCGGCCTGTCGGCCGGGAGCCTGCAGGTGATGTCCGCGGTGCGGGCCTATGTGGCGGGCGAAAGCCTGTGGTCGAAGGGGCAGAAGGACGCCATTCGCGATCTTCAGATCTATGTCTCGACCGGCGCGCCGCTCTATCTGCGGAAGTTCGATGCCGCGATCGCGGTACCGCTGGCCGATCGCACGGCGCGGCGCGCGCTGGAATCGCCGGGCAACAATGACGCCGTGGCCCGCGCCCGCTTCGCCGCGGCGGGCAATCATGATGACGACATTGGCGGCCTGATCTGGCTGTTCAAATATTTCCGCACGATGCATCACGTCGCCGGCGCGGTCACGGCCTGGCGCAATTCCGATGCGCTGCTCGATCAGCTGATCGACATCAGGAACGAGGCCGCGAACGATGTCGCGCTGCATGATCCGTCGGCCGCGACCATCAGGCACTGGGTCGAGCGGATCGGTGTGGTCGATGCGGCGCTGAGCACGCTGGCGGTCGATTTCTCCGATCATCTGGGCAAGGCGTCGCGCCAGGTCTCCGCGCTGCTGCTGCTGGTCAATCTCGTGATCGCGGCCTGCCTGGCCGGCATCGTGCTGTTCCACACCAGGCGGATGCTGTGGCGGCGCTGGCTTGCCGAGACCGCGCTTGCCGTCGAGAAGGAGCGCGCCCAGCTCACGCTGGCCTCGATCGGCGATGCGGTCATCGTCGCCACGCAGGACGATCGCGTCGGCTACATGAACGCCGCCGCGCAGCGGCTGGTGGCGTCGGAGCGGGACGTCACCGGCTGGCAGCTGTCATCGCTGTTCAACATCGCCGAGCAGCCGGTGCGGGGATCGTTCCAGAGCGGCGAGGCCGACGGCGAGAGCCGGCCGCAGCAGCGGCTCCTGGTGCGGCCGGATCATTCCAGCGTGCCGGTTTCGGTGGTCGAGACCCCGATCGTGCATGCCGGCGAACCGGCCGGCCGTGTCATGATCATTCACGACATGACCGCCGAGCGGCGGCTGGTCGAGGAATTGGCCTGGGCCGCCTCGCATGACGCGCTGACCGGGCTTGCGAACCGGCGCCAGTTCGAGTTCGAGCTGCACAAGGCGATGTCGGGTGCGCCGTCGGATGGCGCCGACCTGATGCTGATCGATCTCGATCAGTTCAAGATCGTCAACGACACCTGCGGCCACATGGCGGGCGACCGCCTGCTGAAGCAGGTGGCGCGGCTGCTGGCTGCGGAGGTTGGCGACAGCGGGCTGGTGGCGCGGCTTGGCGGCGACGAATTCGGCATCCTGCTGCGCGACGACGGCTCGGCCACGCATGACGTCGCGGCCGACGTCGCGGAGCGGATCAGGGCCGTGGTCGAGCAGTCGAACTTCGTCCATGAGGGCTCGAGCTTCCGGATCAGCGCCAGCATCGGCCTGGTCGGGCTTGCCGACAGCGCCGGGGTGCAGGATGCGCTGCGGCTCGCCGACGTCGCCTGCTTCCTCGCCAAGGACAAGGGCCGCAATCGCGTCCAGGAGCACCGTCCGTCCGATACCGGCATGGCGGTGCGGGTCGCCGAGATGAGCTGGGTCAATCGCATCCGCAAGGGATTGGACGAGGGGCGCTTCTGCCTCTACGAGCAGGAGATCCGCCCGCTGAACGGCACGCTGAAGGGCCACGACCGGCGCGAGCTGTTGCTGCGGCTGCGCGACGAGAGCGGCGCCATGGTGCCGCCCGGCAGCTTCCTGCCGGCGGCCGAACGCTATGGCCTGATGCCGCTGATCGATCGCTGGGTGGTTCGCCGCGCCTTCGAGATCATCGCCGAGCGCAAGCGCGACCCGCGCAAGATCGCGAGCTATGCGATCAATCTGTCCGGCGCCACCATCGGCGACAGCGACTTCGTCGACTTCGTCGCCGCCCTGTTTGCCGAGCTTGATGTCTCGCCGGCGGTGGTGTGTTTCGAGATCACCGAGACCAGCGCGATCTCCAATCTCGACGAGGCCCAGACCTTCATCGCGCGGCTGCGCGAGATCGGCTGCAGTTTCTCGCTCGACGATTTCGGCACCGGCATGTCCTCGATCGCCTATCTCAAGCATCTGCCGGTCGACGTCATCAAGATCGACGGCTCGTTCGTGAAGGAAATCCTGAACAGCAAGGTCGATCGCGCGATGGTCGAGATGATCACCAAGACCGCCAAGATCATGCAGAAGCAGGTGGTCGCGGAGTTCGTCGAGAGCCTCGCCATCCTGGACGAGCTGCGCCAGATCGGGGTCGACTACGTCCAGGGTTACGCCATCGGGAAGCCGGTGCCGGTGCTCACGCTCCGCGAGGAAAAGATCGCCTGAGTCGCCGAAATTGTCCCGAATCGGGACTTTTTCGGCTGCTTTGGCCTGGCGAAGGCTGATTCCCGGCACTTTCCATCCGAAAAACGTTTAAAAATCCTGTCGTTGCCGGCTTCGTCTCGATTATGCCTTACTCTAATTCCCTGATATGATGAGTGATCGGTGAATCCCATGTGGGCCGGGTAACAGGCTCCAGAGCACCGTACTTGGGGATGATGGGTCAACGTACGACGAAAGCTGCCGCGCGTCAGTCGAGCCGCGGCATGTCTCTGGTGGGCAGCACGGCGTTCGCCGTGACGGCGCTCGTCCTGTCGTCTGGCCTTGCCGCCTGGGTGGTCGGCATCGACCCGACCGCATGGCTGCACGGACCCGCGTTCGCCAACACCGCCGCATCGCTGAACTTCGACGATCGCTTCGGCTCGCGCTCCACGATCAACACGGCTTCGCTGTATTATCCCCTCCGCCGCGGATTCCGTTCGAGCCGCGGCGATTTCAATTCCGAGTTCGGTCAGATCGAGGACGCGCTGGCCGGCCAGCTGCGCGACACCCAGACCGAGCTGCCGGTCAGCCAGCCGGCGACAGCGTCGGTTGCGGCTACGACGACGACCCCATCCGCCTCTGCGGTGCCGATGCCGCGCTCGCGGCCGGCCGAAGCCAATCTGCTGGCGCGGAACGATCAGCCGCCGCCACCTCCGCAGGCGCCGCAGGGCGACAACCGGACCTTCCTGCAGAAGATCGCCGACATGATGCCGGGCAAGATCCAGCTTGCCTCGATCGATCCGAACGACGGCCTGCTGTCCGGTCCGAGCCCCGATCTCGGCGCACTTGGCTATGACAGCACCACGGCGGTGTACGACATCACCGGCCGCATCGTGTACATGCCTGACGGCACCAAGTTCGAGGCGCATTCGGGCCTCGGCAATCTGCTCGACGATCCCGCGCATGTGAATGCCCGCAACGCCGGTGCGACGCCGCCCGGCATCTACGAGATGAAGCCGCGCGAAAAGCTGTTCCACGGCGTGCCGGCGCTGCGCATGACTCCGGTCGACGGCAGCGACACGTTCGGTCGTGTCGGCCTGCTGGTCCACAGCTACATGCTCGGGCCGAACGGCGACTCCAATGGCTGCATCTCGGTCAAGCACTACGACCGCTTCCTGCAGGCCTACCGCAACGGCACGATCAAGCGCATCGCCGTCGTGATCAGCATCAAGGACGTCAAGTCGGCCTCGACGCGCTCTGCGTCGAACTCATAAGCCGCGAGTAGCGTCGCCGGTACCACACGCTCGATTGTCATCACCCGCGAAAGCGGGTGATCCAGTACGCCGCGGCCTCTCGATTCAAGCGCTGGCGCCTCTGGAATACTGGATCGCCCGGTCCCGTCTCCGCCAAGGCTTCGACACGAGGCTCTTGCTTTCAGACGCGCCGAAGCTCAAACGGAGGCGGCGAGCCGGGCGATGACAGCGCGCTTGTGCGGAGATGCTGCCGCGCATTTTTCCGGCTCATGCTTTAGCCGATCTCTTTCCTGACAATCCCAGCGGCGTCACACATCGCCTTGAGTTTTCCGAACGCGACCTGCCGCGGCATGTACTTCATGCCGCAGTCCGGCGCGACCACCAGCCGCTCCGCCGGCACATGCTTCAGGCCGTTGCGAATCCGGTCGGCGACGACAGTCGCGGGTTCGATCTCGGGATTGCCGAGGTCGAGTACGCCGAGCATGATCGTCTTCGATGATAGATCCCTGAGCACGCCGAGATCGAGTTTCGGCTGTGCCGCCTCGATCGAGATCTGGTCGGCGATGGTGTCGTCGAGCTCGGCGAGGAAGGAATAGCCGGCCGGCTTGGTTGAGCCTGGCACCACGGCGGCATAGCCGAAGCAGAGATGCACCACGGTCGGGATCGTGATGCCTTGCAGCGCGCGGTTGATCGCCTTCACCGCATAGCGCTTCGCGAGTTCCGGATTGTTGCGCACCCAGGGTTCGTCGAGCTGGATGACGTCGGCACCGGCCCTCTCGAGGTCGCGCGCCTCGGCATTGACGGCCTCGGCGAAGGCCATCGCGAGCTCCTCGTCGTCCTTGTAGAACTCGTTCTTGGCCTGCTGGCTCATCGTGAACGGGCCGGGCAGGGTGATCTTGGCGGCACGGTCGGTGTTCTTGCGCAGGAACTGCATATCGTGCAGCTCCACCGGTCCCCTGCGCTTCACCGGGCCGACCACGCGCGGCACCGGCGTCTGCGTGTTGCCGGTGCGTGCGGTGATGACAGCGGGATTGTCGGCATCGACACCCTCGAGCGCCGTGGAGAACCGGTTGGAGTAGCTCTCGCGGCGGATCTCGCCGTCGGTGACGATGTCGATGCCGGCGCGCTCCATGTCGCGGATCGCGACGACGGTCGCGTCGTCCTGCGCTTCCTCGAGATGCTCGGCCGGCAGCCGCCACATCGCGTGCATGCGGGTGCGCGGCACCGATTTCGACAGCATGGCGCGATCGACCAGCCATTCCGGCTGCGGGTAGCTGCCGACGACGGTGGTCGGCAGCAGATGCGTGGGCAGGTTCATGATGTCCTCCTTCTTGTCGTTGCCGCGGCCCGATCAGGCTGCGCGCGTCGCGCTTGCCGCGGTTTCGTCCTGCACCGGATTGCGCAGCACGCCGATGCCGGAGATCTCGACCTCGACGACGTCGCCGTCCTTCATCCACAGCGGCGGCGTGCGATAGGCGCCGACGCCGCCGGTGGTGCCGGTGACGATGACGTCGCCCGGCACCAGCTCAGTGAAGGTCGAGCAATAGGCGATCAGGGTGGCGACGTCGAACACGAGGTCCGAGATCGGCGCGGCCTGCACCTCGACGCCGTTGAGGCGGGTCGCGATGTGCTGCTGGCTGATGTCGGTCAGCTCGTCCGATGTCACCATCCACGGTCCGAAGCCGCCGGTGCCGACGAAATTCTTGCCCGGCGCGAATTGCGAGGTGTGGCGCTGCCAGTCGCGGATGCTGCCGTCATTGTAGCAGGCATAGCCGGCGACATGGGCGAGCGCCGCCTCGCGCGGGATGCGCCGGCCGGCCTTGCCGATGATCACGGCCATCTCGCCCTCATAGTCGAAGCGCTCGGATTCCAGCGGCCGGATCATCGGCTGGCCGGCACCGACCTGGCTGTTGGCGAAGCGGGTGAAGATCATCGGATGCGGCGGCGTCGGATGACCGCTCTCGGCGAGATGCGTCGCATAGTTGACGCCGATGCAGAAGATCTTGTCCGGATCGGGCACGGTCGGCAGCAGCTCGACGTCATTCAGCACGTGATCGGCGCGCTCGCCCTGCAGCTTCTTCAGCTCATCCAGCGATCCCGTCGTCAGCAGCGCCTTCAGCGTCGGATACGGCTTCAGCCGCCTGCCGGCGTCGATCACCCCCGCATCGGTCACGATGCCGTAGCTTGCGGCACCGGCCGCCTTGAAACTTGCGATCTTCATGGTCTCTCACTCTGTTCGATGGAGGAAACATAGGCTTCGATGGGCAGCGCGATCTCGCCGTTGCGGATCGGGACGCATTGCGGCGGAAAATCCTGACGGAAGCGGGCGCCGTTCGCCGCGGTGCGATCGAGGAAGCGGCCGAGATGGGCCATCGCGCCGGTCGGCAGATCGTGCAGCACCAGCAGCGTCCACGGCTGCGCGCGGCATTGCTCGAGCGCGCGCTCGGTCCAGCCGTCGGGATCGTCCCAATCGTGCGGGATCGCGTTCCAGAGCACGCAGCTGTGCTTGTGGTGCGCGAGATAATCGACCACGGAGGGTTTCAGCAGCCGCTCGTCGAGATTGCCGCCGCCGCCGAACGGCCGGAACCAGCGGTTGGGATGGGCGAGGTCGCCGATCGCGGCTTGGGTCCGGCCGATCTCGCGCTGCGCCGTGTCCGCGCCGGCTTGCAGGCCGAGCGGCGTGCTGTGCGTAAAGGTGTGATTGCCGATCCAGTGGCCGTCGTCGCGTGCGCGGGCGGCGAGGCGGCGGCGCGCGGGATCGACGAGCTTCTCGCCGATCACGAAGAACGTGGTCTTGATGCCGCGCTCGCCCAGGATATCGAGCACATGCGGCGTCACCTCGGGCTCGGGGCCATTGTCGAATGTCAGCGTGAGGTCGAACATTTCAGCGAACCCCTCACGTCGCCGGCTGCATCGCGCCGGAGCCGACCTCGTCGGCGGCGCTCTGGCCGGCGCGCGTGCCGGTCTGCCAGATCGCGGCCTTGCGCTCGACCCAGCGGATCGCGCTATTGAAGGCGATCGCCATGAACAGCACCAGCAGCACGCCGGCGAACACGTGCGGGCTGTCGAGGATGGTGCGGTAGCGCGAGATCAGGTAACCGATGCCCGCGGAGGAGATCAGCATCTCCGAAACCACTACGCCGACGATGACCAGCGCGCCGCCGATCCGCAGGCCTGACAGCACGGTCGGGATCGCGGCGGGAATGATGACGCGGACCAGCCGCTGGCTCAGGGTTGCGCCCATGCTGCGGGCGGCGAGCAGCAGCTGCGGGTCGATGGTCTGGATCCCGGCCGCGGTCGCCAGCATGGTCGGCAGGAAACCGTAGATCGAGGCGAAGGCGATCTTCGACTCCGAGCCGATGCCGAGCCACACGGTGAACACCGGATAAAGGATCACGAGCGGCACCGCATAGAGGCTCGAGACCATCGGCATGATCAGCAGTCGCGGCCGCGGCAGGCTGCCGACCACGGCGCCGAGCAGGATGCCGCCGCCGCAGGCGAACGCCATCGAGACCGCGACCTCGTAGAGCGTCACCGCCAGCGCGTGGCCATATTCGGCCGCCTCGTTCCAGCCGGCGAGCAGGGTGGAGGACAGCGACGGCAGGAACAGCTCGGGGATCAGGCCGGTGCGCGGCAATAGCTCCCACAGCACGAGCAGGCCTGCGACGATCAGATGACGAAGAGTTTTCGCGCTCATCGCCGTCTCACGCCGATTTGCGGATGTGCCGCCAGATGCGGTCGCGTAGCGCGCCGAAGGCATCGCCGCTCAGCATCTCATAGGTCCGCGGCCGCGGCAGGTTGACCTGCAGCTGATCGACGATGCGGCCCGGCCGCGGCGACATCACGATCACCTCGTCGGCGAGATAGACCGCTTCGGTCAGGCTGTGGGTGACGAACACGACCGTCTTGCCAGTGGCGGCCCAGATCCGCAGCAGCTCGTCGCCCATCGTCATGCGGGTCTGCTCGTCGAGCGCGGCGAACGGCTCGTCCATCAGCAGCACCGGCGGATCCTGCACCAGGCCGCGCGCGATCGAGACGCGCTGCTTCATGCCGCCGGACAATTCGTGCGGGTGGCGCTTGCCGAAGCCTTCGAGGCCGACGAGCTTGAGCGCATCCTGCGCCTTGGCCCGGCGCTCCGCCTTGGCGACGCCGCGCAGCGCCAGGGGAAACTCGACATTGTCTTCGGCCGTCAGCCAGGGAAACAGGCTCGCTTCCTGGAACACGACGCCGACGCGGTCCGGGTCGGGCTGCGGGATCGGCGCGCCGTTGATGGTGATGCTGCCCGAGGTCTGCGCGCGCAGCCCGGCCATCATCATCAGGAGCGTGGACTTGCCGCAGCCGCTCGGGCCGACCAGCACGACGAAGCGTCCCGGCTTGATGTCGAGCGAGACATTCTCCAGCGCAACGACGTCCTGCGACTTGGTCCGGAACACCTGGCCGACATTCCGCACCTCGATCGCGCCGGCGCGCGGCGCAGGCTTCAACGGTGTCACGTTCGCCAATGGCTGCATCGTGTTTCCACCCATCTGATCAGTTCATTGAAGGTCATGGCGATCGCGGCGACCATCACGACGCCGGCGAGCAGCTGCTTCATCTGGAAGTTCTCGCCCCAGGTCGCGATCTGGTGGCCGATGCCGTCCCGCGAGGCGTACATCTCGGCGAGGATCACGCCGGTGAGGTTGAAGATCATCGAAATCCGCAGCGCTTCCAGCAGCACCGGCAGCATGCTCGGCAGATAGACGCGGAACGCGGTCTGCGCGCGCGTGGCGCCGTAGGAGCGGGCCACCGTCAGATGCTCGACCTTGACCGACTCGACAGCCGTCGTGGTCGACATGATCACGATGAAGATGGTCGAGAAGAAGCCGAAGCCGACCTTCTGGGCGAAGCCGACGCCGAACACCAGGATGAACATCGGCAGGAAGATCGATTTCGGGATGCTGAAGGCGAAGAACAGCAATGGCTTGGCGACATCGGCAAAATAGCGGTTCTCCGCGATCAGGAAGCCGATCAGCGTGCCCATCGGCACCGCGAGCGCGAAGGCGGTCAGCACCTCGGTTGCGGTCACCATGAGGTCGGTCCGGACGCTCGACCGTTGCAAGAGGTCGCCGAGGGTGGCGAGCGTATCCGATGCCGACGGCAGCAGGCGGGGATTGACGAGGCCGGTCCGCGACAGCATTTCCCACAGCGCGAAGATCGCGATCACGATCGCGACCCGCGCGAGCTTGATGGTGAGGGTGGCCTGCATCTTATGGCTTGGTCGGAACCGGCTTGAATTTGGTCGAGATCACGTCCTCGACCGGAACGATGTCCTTCAATCCGCCGAGCTTGGCGAGATCGAGCGACAGCTGCACCGCCGCCGGCACGTTGGCCGCGCCCATGTCGCCATCGGTCTCGAGCTTCATGATGGTGTTGTCGTATTCCATCGCGGCGATCTCGGGCGGCATCTCGTAGAGGTCGGCGATCAGCTTCACGGTGACGTCGCGGTTGGCGCGCATGAACTGCACGGCGCCATAGAGCGCGTTGACGGCCTTCTGCACCACCTCCGGCTTGGCCTCGGCGAACTTGTCGAGCACGATCCAGCCCGCGGTGAGGTTCGGCGGTGCCGCGGTCGCATAGTCGAGGATGGTCTTGGCTTCGCCCGACTTGGCGACCTGGAAGCTGAGCGGCGAATAGACCACGGCGGCATCGACATTGCCGGCAAGCAGGTTCGGCACCAGCCCGCCGCCGCCGACCGGAACGCGGGTGAAGTCGATCTTCCTGTCCTGGATGGTCCAGAGCGCGAGCAGGTCGGAGCCGGAGCCCGCCGCGGTGATCCCGACCTTCTTGCCGTTGAGATCCTTGACCTCGAGCGTGGACTTGGCCGGCACCATCAGCTGCCAGCCGAAATTGCCCATCGCGGCATTGGCGACGATCCGCGACATCACGCCCTTCTTGCGGCCGGCCGATACCAGCGACGGCGGATCGAGGATGATGTCGGCGGCTCCGGCCGCCATGCCCTCGAAGGTCTCGGCGCCGCTGCGATAGACCGTCAGCTCCGCCTTGATGCCTTCCTTCTCGAACAGCTTCTGCCGCACCGCGGTCTCGGCGATCGTCGTCGGCCAATAGGTCTTGGTCGGCAGGCCGACGCGGATCGTGTCGGCGGCGACGGCCGGGCCGGCCAGCAGGGTGGTGGCGATCAGGGTTGCCAGCGCGCGGCGGCGCGTGATGCTCATGGTTCTGTTTCTCCCGGATATCGATTGTTGTTATTTGCGGCGCCTTGCGCGCCGTGGATCAGGGCGTGCCGTTGACCTCCGCGATGCGCGGAGCCGCGAGCTCGACGAATTCCCTGGTGGTGCCGAAGTGCTTTGACAATGCGCGAACTGCCGCATCCGCATCGCGGGCGAAAACCGCGTCCACAATCGCGGCGTGCTCGGCCTGGACGTCGCGCGCCCTGCCGACCTCGCGGCGGATCGAAAGCCGCCGGTAGCGCTCGCTCTGCTCATGCAGTACGTCGCGGAAGCCGAGCAGCCATTGCGATCCACAGGCATTGACCAGCGCGCGATGGAAGACGCGATGACGGACCACCCATTCCTCGTAATGCACGGTGGGGTCGTCGGGATAGCGATGCGGCACGGCCTTCAGCGATTCCCAGGCCGCCGCGACCGACGACAGCCAGGCCTCGTCGCCGCGTTCGATCGAGCGCCGCAACGCAAGTCCCTCGATGTCGATCCGGGTCTGCGTGACGTCGGCGAGATCGGCGAGCGAGACCGGGCAGACGCGGAAGCCGCGCTGGTCGGAAGCCTGCACCAGGCCGTCGGCCACCAGGCGCGACAATGCCTCGCGGACGGCGGCGAGGCTGACCGAGAACTGCTTGGCGAGACCTGCGATGTGCAGCTTCTGGCCCGGAAGCAACCGGGTCGACAGGATGTCGGCCCGCAGCCGCTCCTGAACCGCCGATGTCAGGCTGCGCGGCCCGTCGCCGGCCAGGCCCTCGCGAAAACTCAAGGCGATGTTCATGGCCGCGCAGACTGGCGGACGACCTTGTCGCCGTCAATCGAAAATCGATTTTATTCGGACGCAGACCCCTCTTGATAGTTAATGTATACTGGTATGGCTTTGACGGCACGAATGAGCGAGAATTCCCCTTGGGAAATTGCCGGAATTGGCGTATCTTGTATACAATCAGAATGCAGCTAGGGAGGATCTCGTGCCAAAACCCTTTCCAATGAACGCCTGGTACGCGGCCGGCTGGGATGCCGAGATCAAGCATGCGCTGCTGCCGCGGACGATCTGCGGCAAGCATGTCGTGATGTATCGTAAGGGCGACGGCGAGGTGGTGGCGCTCGAGGACGCCTGCTGGCATCGCCTGGTGCCGCTCTCCAAGGGCCGGCTCGACGGCGACACCGTGGTCTGCGGCTATCACGGCCTGAAATACAATGCGCAGGGCCGCTGCACCTTCATGCCGTCGCAGGAGACGATCAATCCGTCGGCCTGCGTGCGCGCCTATCCCATCGTCGAGCGTCACCGCTTCATCTGGCTCTGGATGGGCGATCCCGCGCTCGCCGATCCGGCGCTGGTGCCTGACATGCACTGGAACCACGATCCGGCCTGGGCCGGCGACGGCAAGACCATCCACGTCAAATGCGACTATCGCCTCGTCGTCGACAATCTGATGGACCTGACCCACGAGACCTTCGTGCACGGCTCGAGCATCGGCAATGACGCGGTCGCCGAAGCGCCGTTCGACGTCACCCATGGCGAGAAGACCGTCACCGTGACGCGCTGGATGCAGGGCATCGAGCCGCCGCCGTTCTGGGCCAAGCAATTGCAGAAGCCGGGCCCGGTCGATCGCTGGCAGATCATCCGCTTCGAGGCGCCGTGCACCGTCAACATCGACGTCGGCGTCGCGCCGGCCGGAACGGGCGCGCCGGAAGGCGATCGCTCGCAGGGCGTCAACGGCTATGTGCTCAACACCATCACGCCGGAAACCGAGAAGACCTGCCATTACTTCTGGGCCTTCGTCCGCAACCACCGCATCACCGAGCAGCGGCTGACCTCGGAAATCCGCGACGGCGTCGCCGGCATCTTCCACGAGGACGAGATCATCCTGGAAGCGCAGCAGCGCGCGATGGACGAGAATCCGGACCGCGTGTTCTACAATCTCAACATCGATGCCGGCGCGATGTGGGCGCGCCGTGTCATCGACCGCATGGTGGCGAAGGAAAACCCGTCGCAGCAGCTGCAAGCGGCGGAGTAGACGGCATGGCGGAGCGCGAAGCCGAGCGTTCAGTGTCGCAGACCGTGCGGGCGCAACTCGCGCTGCGCGAGCTGATCGTTTCCGGCGGCTTGCGGCCGGGCGAGCGCATCTCGGAATTGCAGGCGGTCGAGGTCACCGGGGTGTCGCGCACGCCGGTGCGGATGGCGCTGGTCCGGCTGGAAGAGGAAGGCCTGCTGGAGGTGATCCCGTCCGGCGGCTTCATGGTCAAGGCATTTTCCGAGCGCGACATCCTCGATTCGATCGAGCTGCGCGGCACGCTGGAGGGATTGGCCGCGCGCTTTGCCGCCGAGCGCGGCGTCTCGTCGCGCGATCTCGAGCCGCTGAAGCAGTGCCTCAACGAGATCGACGGCCTGGTCCGGCAGGAGCCGATCTCGATCGAGGCGTTTTCGTCCTATGTCGCGCTCAACGCCCGCTTCCACGTGCTGCTGGCCGAGCTGTCGCGCAGCCCGCCGCTGATCCGGCAGATCGACCGCGCCTCGGCGCTGCCATTCGCCTCGCCGAGCGGCTTCGTGATGGCGCAATCGGTCTTGCCCGAGGCGCGTCAGATCCTGCTGATCGGGCAGGATCATCATCGCGTCGTGGTCGACGCCATCGAGAACCGCGAGGGCGCGCGCGCCGAGGCCGTTATGCGCGAGCATGCAAGGCTTGCGGCGCGCAATCTGCGGCTGGCGCTGCGCAACCGCACCCATCTCGATCTGCTGCCGGCGCTTGCGCTGATCTCGGCCGGCTGAACGGAGCGCGCCATGCGATTCATCGAAACCTGGACACCCGCCACGCTGCTTGCCGTGCGCGACCTCACGACCGGCATCCGCGAATTCCTGCTGCGGCCCGACGATTTCACCGCCACGCCCTATCCGGTCGGCAGCCATATCGATGTCGGCGTCACCATCGACGGCCAGCCGCAGACCCGCTCCTATTCGCTGGTCGGCGAATTCGACCCGCAGGGCTATCGGATCGCGGTGCGTCGGGCACCGGATTCCCGCGGCGGCTCGCGCTACATGTGGTCGCTCGCGCCGGGCGCGCGGCTCAACATCACGCAGCCCGCCTCGCTGGTGCAGCTCGACTGGACGCGGCGGCAGTTCTGCCTGATCGCGGGCGGCGTCGGCATCACGCCGATCGTCGGCGCGGCGCAGGCGCTGGCGCGCCGCGATGCCGGTGTCGTGCTGCACTACGCCGTGCGGTCGCGCGGCGACGCGGCCTATCTCGGTGCGCTCGAACGTCTGCTCGGTGATCGCCTCATCGTCCATGCCGGTGACGAGGGCCGGCGGCTCGACCTCGACGGCGTCTTCGCAGGCCTGCCGCGGGATACGATGACGTTGTTCTGTGGGCCGATGCGGATGCTCGATGCGGCGCGGCGCGCCTGGGCAGCGTCCGGCCGTCCGATGACCGATCTGCGCTACGAGACCTTTGGTTCGAGCGGGCTGCTGCCGACCGAGGCGTTCCGCGTGCGGCTCCGGGGCGAGGGCACCGAGTTCGTGATCCCGCGCGACCGCTCGATGCTGGACGTGCTGAACGAAGCCGGCCACGAGGTGATGAGCGACTGCCGGCGCGGCGAATGCGGGGTCTGTGCGCTCGACGTGGTCGATGTCGACGGCGAGATCGACCATCGCGACGTGTTCTTCAGCGACCACCAGAAGCAGGAGAGCCGCAAGATCTGCGCCTGCGTGTCGCGTGCCCGCGGCACCATCACGGTGGACACGTTGCATCGCGCCGATCCGCTCTGATGCGACCGCGTCACGATTCTGGCCTCCGCCGTCATTGCGAGGAGCGATAGCGACGACGCAATCCATCTAACCGCGTTTGCTGGCCGATGGATTGCTTAGCGGAGCCTGTCATCCGGCGCCGACCGGGTGGCTCGCAATGACGGGCGGAGCCGTTCGCCAGGTTACGCCGCGTGCACCGAGTGCCGCGGATCGTGATCGAGCAGGGCAGTGATCTCGCCGGCCGACATCGGCCGGCCGATCAGATAGCCCTGCACTTCGTCGCAGCTGGTCTGGCGCAGATATTCGAGCTGATCTGCGGTCTCGACGCCTTCGGCGACGACGCCGATCTTCAGCTCCTGCGCGAGGCCGATCACCGATTTGACGATCGCGGCGCAATCCGGCTGGGTCAGCATGTCGCGGATGAAGGACTGATCGATCTTGATGCGGCTGAACGGCAGCTTGCGCAGATAGGTCAGCGAGGAGAAGCCGGTGCCGAAATCGTCGAGCGCGACCGTTAGCCCAAGCTCGAGCAGCCCGTTCAGGATCGCCGGCGCCGAACCGTATTTCGAGATCAGCATCGATTCGGTGATTTCGATCTCGAGCCGGTTTGGCGCGACGTTGGCTTCGGCCAACGCCTCGACGATGGTCTGCAGGATGCCGACGTTCTGGAACTGGACCGCGGAAAAATTCACCGCGATCCTGATGTCGTCGGGCCAGCGCGACAGCATCGCGCAGGCGCGGCGGATCACCCACTCGCCGAGCTGGTGGATCAACCCGCTCTCCTCGGCGATCGGGATGAACACGCTCGGCGGGATCAGGCCGCGCGCCGGATGCTGCCAGCGCAGCAGCGCCTCGAAGCCGGTGACGCGGCCTTTGCGGATGTCGAGGAACGGCTGGTAGACCAGGAACAGCTGGTCCGCCTCGATCGCCTGTTCCAGATCCCGCTGCAAGGCGCGGCGGTCGCGCGCCGACTGGTCGTCGCTCGCCTCGAAGAAGCAGATCGTGCCGGGGCCGGATTTCTTGGCCCGGTAGAGCGCGATGTCGACATGCTTGAGCAGGTCGTGGGAGGTGTTGCCGTCGCGTGGCGCGAGCACGATGCCGATGCTGATCGCGCCGGTGATCTCGAAACCGTCGATCGGGAACGGATCGGCGAAGGCCGCGACGAACCGGTCGGCGATCGCCAGCGCGTCCTCGGGCCGGGTCAGATTGGACATGATCAGCGCGAACTCGTCGCCGCCGATCCGCGCGACATGTTCGGCGGCGCGCGTGCAGCGCTGCAACCGCGCCGCGACCTGCACCAGGAATTCGTCGCCGGCCGGCCGGCCGAACCTGTCGTTGATCTCCTTGAAGCGATCGAGATCGAGCAGCAGCACGGCGAACTCCTCGCCCGAGCGCTCGAGCCGGCTCAGCGCGCCGTTGAGCGCCTCGTTGAAGGCGACGCGGTTCGGCAGATGCGTCAGCGGATCCTGCCGCACCGTCCGCTCGGCCTCGTGCTGGGCGATGATCCGCCGCCTGAACTCGAAGGCATTGACGAACACGCCGCGCAGCAGCACGGAGCCGTAGACCAGCACCAGCACCGCCATCAGGAGATAGATGAAGTCGCCGTCCCGGCCGAGGCAGATCGCGATGCCGACGAAGATCGGCGCGGTGAACGCGATCGCGGCGATCGGGATGGTCGAGAAGGCGAAGGCGCCGCCGGCGAGCATTCCGGCGCAAAGACACGTGATCACCAATTGCCCGCCGCTCGACGCACCGGCGAAGAAGGCGACCGGGACGACGCCCCAGGCCGCGCCGAGCGCCAGCGCATTGCGCACCAGGCGGTACATGGTTCGGCGCGACACGAATTGCGGCTTGGCGACGCGGCGCGATGCGCGGGCCTGCAGCCCGAAGAACAGCGCGGCGCTGCTCACCGCGGCCGCCCACACCAGCGCAAAGGCCCAATCCGGCGACTGCCAGAGCGCCGCAGCGAGCACCAGCGCATTGCAGGCGTTAGCCAGCATGATGCCGAAGGAGTAGCCGAGCACGAGCGATACCTGTTCGGCACGGATGTGACCGGCAAGCGCGTCATCCGTCGGTGGTGCGCCGAAGGCCGCGAGGTCACCCGCGAACAGGGCCGCGAAATATGATCTGAGATAGGTACGCATCTCACTGGTTTGGCTGCGCGGTTGGCCAGGGCGTAGCAGCGAAGAATTCTCTGCAAACCTTTGACAAACTATGAACTATTGGGACGGACCCTGCCACGGCGGGCGCTGGTTCCGGTTCCACTGGCGGGCATTGCTAACAAATCGATACAAATGCGTGACGGGACGTCGGGGACCGGCAGAGGCTGCCTAGCGCCGCCCGGCTTGATCCCCCGCCGGTTTTTCGCAATGACTTGAGTTCCCGCGAGCGGCAAGAGAACGGCAAGAACCAGAAGGTGCGCATGAGCCTCCCGACCACGAACCACGATCCCGGGTTCCGGATCACGCGGGCCAGCCATGTCGTCCTGACCGTGCGTGACCTCGCGGCAAGCCGGCAGTTCTACGAGAAGGTGATCGGGCTGATCTTGACCGCGGAGGAGGGCGATGCGCTGTATTTCCGCGGCGTCGAGGAGGCCTGTCATCACAGCCTCGTGTTGCGCAAGGGCGCGGACGCCGTCTGCGCGCGGCTGGGCTTGCGGGTGTTCAGGGATGACGATCTCGACCGGCTCAAGGCCTTCCTCGAAGCCAATGGATGCCGGACCGGCTGGGCCGAGGTGCCGCATCAAGGCCGCACCTTGCATGCGACCGATCCGGCCGGCACGCCGCTGGAGTTCTGCGCCACCATGCCGGTCGAGCCGCGCATGATCACCCGATTCACCCGCCATGCCGGGGGCTCCGCGCTGCGCCTCGATCACTACCAGATGCTGACCCCGGAGGTCCGCAAGGCGTGCGAGTTCTACACCGCGGCCGGCTTTCGGCTCAGCGAGTACATCGCGCCCGCCGGCACGTTCGATCTGCGCGGCGTGTTCCTGCAACGCAAGGGCAATCCGCACGACATCGTGTTCTTCAACGGCGCCGGACCGCGGCTGCATCATTTCGCGTTCCTCGCGCCCGAGGTTCATCATCTGCTGAACGCCTGCGATATCGCCGGTGAACTCGGCTATGGCGCCGCCGTCGAGCGCGGCCCGGGGCGGCACGGGCCGGGGCACGCGATGTATGTCTACATGCGCGATCCCGACGGACACCGCGTCGAGCTGTTCAACACGCACTACCAGATCATGGACATCGAGAACGAGCCGATCGGCTGGGATACGTCCGACCACACGATCTCGTTTCCGTGGGGCCTGCCGGCGCGGCAGGCCTGGTTCGAGGAAGCGACGCCGTTCGAAGGTGTCGCGATCCGCGAGCCGCAGATCAAGCCGAAGCCGGTGACGCTCGAGAGCTACCTCGCGAAGTAGCATGTCAGTGTCGGCCGCGAACTCCAGCCATGATGTGGCGATCGTCGGCCTCGGGCCGGTCGGTGCCATCTTCGCCAATCTGCTCGCGAAAGCGGGCCTGAGCGTCGCCGTCGTCGAGCGCGTCGCCGAGATCTACGACAAGCCGCGTGCGATCACGCTCGACCATGAGGCGCTGCGCGTGCTGCAGGCGATCGGGCTCGGCGAGTTCATGGAGCAGGCGATCGCTCCGCATAACGGCTCGCACTATCTCGGCGTCGACGGCGAGATCATCAAGATCTTCGATCCGATGCCGCCGCCGTTCCCGCTCGGCTGGATTCCGAACGTCACCTTCGTGCAGCCGGACCTCGAGCAGGCGCTGCGCGACAAGCTCGCCGGCTTTCCGCATGCCGACGTTGTTCTTGCAGCCGCCGGCGTGGCATTGCGGCAGGACGACGACGCGGTGATGCTGACCGCGCGGCGCGAATCCGGCGAGGAGTTTTCGATCCGCGCGCGCTATCTGGTCGGCTGCGATGGCGCCAACAGCTTTGTGCGCAAGCAGCTCGGCGTGGGCCTCGACGATCTCGCCTTCGATGAATGGTGGATGGTGGTCGACACGCTGACCAGCGACCCCGCCAAGCGGCCGGCCAAGAGCTTTCAGTATTGCTGGCCACAGCGCCCCGGCACCTTCGTTCCCGGGCCGCGCAATCTGCGGCGCTGGGAGATCAAGCTGCTGCCCGGCGAGGATCCCGAGGCGTTCGGCGCGCCCGACAATGTGGTGAGGCTGCTCAAGGGCTTCACCGACATCTCCGACCTGACGATCTGGCGCTCGGCGGTCTATCGTTTCCACGCCCTGCTCGGGCAGCGCTGGCGCGATCGCCGCGTGCTGCTGATGGGTGATGCCGTGCACCAGACGCCGCCGTTCCTCGGGCAGGGGCTGTGCGCCGGCATCCGCGACGCCGTGAACCTCGCCTGGAAGCTGCGGCTGGTGCTGCGCGGTGACGCTGACGAGACGCTGCTCGACAGCTACGAGATCGAGCGCAAGCCGCATGTCCGCGCCGTCGTCGCCAGCGCCAAGGAGTTCGGCAAGATCATCGGCGAGCTCGATCCGGTGGCTGCGGCCGAACGCGACCTGCGGCTGCGCGCCGAGCTGAAGGCAGGCACGGCCGAAACCATCCGGCAGAAATTCATTCCCGATCTCGTTACCGGCCTGATCGCGCGCGATGCCGTGCTTGCCGGGCGGCTGTTCGTGCAGCCGCATGTGCGTGCGCCGGACGGGCGGACCTGCCGGCTCGACGATCTGCTGCAACCGGAATTTGCGATTGCGACGGCGAGCGCCGAGCCGATGGCTTGGCTGTCGGAGGAATCTCGTGCCGCCTGGCAGCGTTTCGCCGGCCAGCGCGTTGTCATCGCTGCGTCAGGCGAAAGCAGCGATACTGACGGTATCCTGACGGTGGTCGAGCGCGACGGACTGTTCGCGGGGTGGATGCAGCAACACGACGCGTCGGCCGTCATTGTGCGGCCCGATCGTTATGTGTTCGGCGCCGCCGGGAACGCCGACGAGCTCAATATGCTTGTCAGGCAACTGCTCCAGAACCTCAGCGCAGAGCCCTAGCCTTTTCAAGACGGTGCTTTGTCTGTACCACCGGAACAAAGAAATTCCGGGGGAAACCAGTGAACAACAATAGTGATGCGGCCGAGTATGATTACGTCATCGTCGGTGCCGGCTCGGCCGGTTGCGTGCTCGCCAACCGCCTGAGCGCCGACGGCAAGCACTCGGTGCTGCTGCTCGAGGCCGGGCCGAAGGACAGCAACATCTGGATCCATGTGCCGCTCGGCTACGGCAAGTTGTTCAAGGAAAAATCCGTCAACTGGATGTACCAGACCGAGCCGGAGCCCGGCCTGAACGGCCGACAGGTGTTCCAGCCGCGTGGCAAGGTGCTCGGCGGCTCGAGCTCGATCAACGGCCTGCTCTATGTGCGCGGCCAGCACGAGGACTACGACCGCTGGCGCCAGCGCGGCAATGCCGGCTGGGGCTATGACGACGTGCTGCCCTATTTCAAAAAGGCCGAGGATCAGCAGCGCGGCGGCGACAAATATCACGGCACCGGCGGTCCGCTGCCGGTGTCGGACTGGCGGTATCACGACCCGCTGTCGGAAGCCTTCGTGCACGCCGCGGCCGAGATCGGCATTCCAACCAACCCGGATTTCAACGGCGCGACCCAGGAGGGCGCGGGCTTCTTCCAGACCACGACGCGGCGCGGCCGGCGCGCCTCGACGGCGCGGTCCTATCTGCGGCCGGCGCTGACCCGCGGCAATCTGCATGTCGAGACCTCGGCGCTGGCGCAGCGCATCCTGTTCGACGGCAAGCGCGCGAACGGCGTCGCCTACAAGCAGGGCGGGCAGTTGCGCACAGCGAAGGCGCGCAAGGAGGTGCTGGTGTCGAGCGGCGCGTACAACTCGCCGCAATTGCTGCAACTCTCCGGCATCGGCCCGGCCGATCTGTTGAAGCAGCATGGTATCGAGATTCTGCTCGACGCGCCCGGCGTCGGCAACGATCTGCAGGATCACATGCAGGTGCGCATCGTCACGCGCTGCGCGCAGAACGTCACGCTGAACGACATCGTCAATCATCCGGTGCGCCGCGTCATGGCGGGCCTGCGCTACGCGGCACTGCGCAAGGGGCCGCTGACGATTGCCGCCGGCACCTCCGGCGCGTTCTTCAAGACCAGCCCGCGGCTGGCCTCGCCCGACATCCAGATCCACTTCCTGCCGTTCTCGACCGACAAGATGGGCGAGAATTTGCATCCGTTCTCGGGCTTCACGGCGTCGGTCTGCCAGCTGCGTCCGGAGAGCCGCGGCTCGCTGAAGATCCGGAGCGCCGATCCCAGCGTGCCGCCGGAGATCCGCATCAATTATCTCGCGACCGAGACCGACCGCCGCGCCTTCATCGACGGCATCCGCATCCTGCGCAAGATCCTGGCCGCACCGGCGCTGAAATCATATGCGGTTGGCGAAGTCGATCCCGGCGCCAAGGTGGTCAGCGACGACGATCTGCTGGAGTTCTGCCGCCGCACCGGCAGCACGGTCTATCATCCGACCTCGACCTGCCGGATGGGCAACGATCCGCTCGCGGTGGTCGACCAGCGGCTCAAGGTGCGCGGCATCGACGGTCTGCGCGTGGTCGATGCCTCCGTGATGCCGGACCTGATGTCGGGCAATACCAACGCGCCGACGATCATGATCGCGGAGAAGGCGTCGGACATGATTTTGGAGGATGCGCGGTAGGAATACTCAGTTCCGTCATCCTGAGAGCCTGACCGAAAAAGAAAGTTGAGTGATTTCAGCCCGTTGTGATTCCTTCGTGTTTGCGAAGACTCGAGGGAGCACAACATGAGTTGGACCAAAATCACCCGCCAACAATATCGGCGCGACGGACTTCGTTATGCAAGCGACATGACGGATGCGGAGTGGAGATTGATCGAGCCGTTGATGCCTGCACGATGCCGGCGCGGCCGTCCGCGCGAGATCAACCTGCGCGTGATCATGAATGCAATTCTCTACATTGGAGCCAGCGGCTGCCAATGGCGGGCACTGCCGAAAGACTTCCCGCCATGCTCGACAGTTCAGTATTACTTTTACAATTGGCGCGGGTCTGGCTTGTGGCGCACGATCAATGACGTTCTGGTCCGGCGGATGCGAGAACGGCAAGGACGCAGCCCCACCCCAACGGCAGGGATTATCGACAGCCAGAGTGTGAAGACCACGGAAAGTGGCGGTCCAAGCGGGTTTGACATGGCCAAGCGGGTCAAGGGGCGCAAGCGTCATATCGTCACCGACACTGAGGGCTCCTTGCTGGCTGTGCAGGTGCATCCCGCCAACCTTCAGGACAATCACGGCGCAGTGCCGCTGCTGCGGATCATTGGCCGCCTGTTCCCTAGCCTGCGCCACGTCTTCGCCGATCGCGTCTATCGTGGTCCAAAGCTGCTCGATGCCATCGCTGATCTGGGCCAATGGACGATTGAAATCGTCACCCGCTCGCAAAGCGTTGGAACGTTCAAAGCCGAACCTCGACGTTGGGTCGTCGAACGGACGTTTGCCTGGTTCGGCCGCAATCGACGGCTTGCCAAAGACTTCGAGGCAACCATCGCCAGCGCAGAGGCATGGGTTCTCATCGCAAGCATTCGTCTACTATCCCGCCGACTGGCCAGAGCCTGAGATATCAATGACCTATTCTGAGTCAGACTCTGAGGAGCGCGCTCTCGCGCGCGTCTCGAAGGATGCACGGCCCCGCGCTGACGGCTCGGAGAGGTCCGGGCCGTCGACCCTTCGAGACGACCGCTGCGCGGTCTCCTCAGAGGGTGTGATTTTTTTGGGGTTTCAGCGAGCATTATAGCCGAAAGCCGGCGCGGTGTGATTCTCTGGCGATGATGGATTCGCGGGAGGTGATGTTGGCTGCCGATGAGTTGTTTGGGGACCTGCCGGAGCAGGCGAAGCCACCAGTCGAAGCGGGCTTGCCCGGCGCTCCGCGGCTGCGTGAGCCCCAGCGCGACCAGATTGCGCTGCGAGCGGTTGATATTGAGAGCCTGATCGGGGAAGACCATCCGGTGCGGCTGATCTGGTCTTATGTCGAAGAGCTTGATCTGAGTGAGTTGGAGGACCGGATCAAGGCTCGCGGCGATCGTCCCGGTCACCCCGCGACCTCGCCCCGGCTTTTGCTGGCGCTGTGGCTCTATGCCGCCAGCGAAGGCGTTGGCAGCGCGCGGGCGTTGGAGCGGCTGTGCGAGAGCCACGATGCCTATCGCTGGCTGTGCGGCGGGGTGTCGGTGAACTATCACCTGCTGGCGGACTTCCGGGTCGGCAACGCCGATCTGCTTGACCGACTGCTCAGTGAGCATCTGGCAGCGTTGGCAAAGGCCGGTCTCGTCGATCTGGAGACCTTGGCGCAGGATGGCATGCGGGTCCGGGCCAGCGCCGGGGCCGCCTCGTTCCGGCGCGAGGCGACGCTGGATAAGCATTTGGCGCAGGCTGAGGCCGTGGTGGAAGACCTCAAGCGCGAGGTCGACACACGCTCGGACGCCAGCAATAAGCGTGCCCGGGCAGCCAAGGAGCGGGCCGCGCGGGAACGCAGCGCGCGGGTGAAGGCGGCGCAGACGGCGCTCGCCGAGATCAAGCAGCAGCGCAAGGAGCGCGAAGAAAGTCGCGGCAACGGCAAGACGCCGAAGGAGCCGCGGGCCTCCACGACGGACGCCTATGCACGGGTCATGAAGATGGCGAACGGCGGCTTCCGCCCCGCCTACAACGTGCAGGTGACGAGCGTGGCCGGCGAGCAGATCGTCGTCGACACCAGAATTTGCAACATCGGATCCGATCGCGGCCTGATGCGCCCCATGCTGGAGCGGCAGCGTGCGCGGCCCGGAGGGTTGCCCAAGGACCATCTCGTCGATGGCGGCTTTGGCAGTGCCGAGGACATCGAATGGGCCTATGCCGAGGGCATCGATATCTTTTGTCCGCCCACTCAATCCAAGCACGGTACCGATCCCTATCTACCGCGGCGCGGCGACGGTCCGGGGGTGTTGGCCTGGCGTGCGCGAATGGCGAGCGAAGAGGGCAAGGCCCGATACAGGTCCCGGTCGATCTGCGAGTGCATCCATGCCCGCTGGCGCAATTGGGACCTGCGGCAATTGACCGTGCGCGGCATCGAAAAGGTCCGTGCCGTCGTGCTCTGGTACGCCCTCGTCAACAACATCCTGCAAGGCAACCGCCTCTCCAGAGCCTAAACAACGGGTCATCGCCGAACTCGAACTCAAACCTGCCAATTGCTGCGACGAACAGCCGCCAAAAACTCCGCAGGAGCCGAATCCGTCACAAGCTCTCAGGGTGACGGTGATGGAGTGGGGCGTAGCCCGCAATGAACTGGCGTAGCCCGGATGAAGCGAAGCGTAATCCGGGGCCACACCATCGACTGAGGGGAGAAACCCGGATTGCGCTACGCTCCATCCGGGCTACAGGGCTCTACCCCTTATACGCCCGTACCCGCGCGGCCATCTGCTCGACATGGGCGATCGGCGTCTCGGGGAGGATGCCGTGGCCGAGATTGAAGATCAGCCGGCCCTTGCCGAAATTCTCCAGCACGTCGTCCACCGCGCGGTCGAGCGCTGTGCCGCCGGCGATCAGGGCTAGCGGATCGAGATTGCCCTGCACCGCGACGCGGCTCTGCACGCGCTCGCGGATCATCGACGGCTCGGCCGCCCAATCGATCGAGACGGCATCGACGCCGGTCTCTTCGACATAGGCCGGCAGCATGCCCGCGGCACCGCGCGGGAAGCCGATGATCCTGGCGCCGGGGACCTGCTTGCGCACGCCGGCAACGATGCGTTTCGTCGGCTCGATCGACCAGCGGGCGAATTCGCGCGGCGGCAGCACGCCGGCCCAGGTGTCGAAGATCTGCAGGCAGTCGGCGCCGGCCTTCAACTGGCCGACCAGATAGTGGATCGAGTTCTCGACCAGGACGTCGATGATCCCGGCGAAGGCGTCCGGATGGCGATAGGCGAGCATCCGTGCCGGGGCCTGGTCCGGCGTGCCCTGTCCGGCCACCATGTAGGTCGCGACCGTCCAAGGCGCGCCGCAGAAGCCGATCAGGGCGATCTCGGGCGCAAGCTCGCGCCGGACCCGGCGCAGCGCCTCGAACACCGGCTCAAGCTGGTCGAAATTGGCCTGCGTGGCCAGCGTGGCGATCTCGCCCGGCGTTGCCAGCGGATCGAGCCGCGGCCCTTCACCGGCCTCGAAGCGCACCGAACGGCCGAGCGCATAGGGGATCACCAGGATGTCGGAGAAGATGATCGCGGCATCGAAATTGAACCTGCGGATCGGCTGCAGCGTGACTTCGGTGGCGAACTCGGGCGTGAAGCAGAGATCGAGGAAGCCGCCGGCCTTGGCGCGCAGCTCACGATATTCCGGCAGGTAGCGGCCGGCCTGCCGCATCATCCAGAGCGGTGGCACGGCCAGGCGGTGGCCCGACAGGACCTCGATGAACGGCTTCTTGGTGGAATCCTGGGGCACGTGGCTAGTTCCTGAGCACGGTCAAATTTGCGCCCCTGATACACGCTGCGGCGCAATGGGCCAAGGCGGTTCTGGAACCGGCCTCTGTACCGGCCGTTGTCTCCCCGAATGGAGGGACGAGATGACCGAGAAATTCGATCCTGCCCCGCATGACAAGCATGCCGAGAAGCCGCACGAGGCGCAGGCTGCCGACGCCAAGGCGCGCTCGCGGCTCAAGGAGGGACTGGAGGATACCTTCCCCGCTTCCGATCCGGTCAGCGTGACGCAGCCCGCGCCGTCGAAGCACGACGGCAATCGGGACAATTAGCTGGTATATCCCAGCGCTTGCTAACCACGATGCAAGATGAGTTCAGCCATGCGAGGAACCATTGGCTGCGCAGCGGCGGCTCGAAGCGCACCGCGCCCGTGGCGTGGAGCGCGATCGTGGCGGCGGCAATCGCTGTTATCCTGTGGCTGACGCTGCACGCCTAATATATTTGCGGGCGGCTTCGATCAGCGAAGCCGCCCGCACGTCGTGATCATTGGACTAGGCTAGACCGGGCCGCTTTCCGGGCGCTGCATCCGGTCGAATTCGAAGGTCACGCCGAGCCGGCGCTCGAGGCGCCAGACCAGAATGCAATGCCGCCGGATCGGCTCACTCTCGATCTCGAGATCGAACGCGAACGGGATCGCCTCGTCGCTTTCCACCGCAAGCCCGGCGCCTCCGGTCGAGATGTTCAGCACCAGGCATCCGACGCTGGTGTTGCGGAACAGGATCGTTCCGCGCTTCATCAGGGGCGTCCGCTGGCTGTCGGTCTTGTATCTTCTTATTGTTGTACTCACGGCCGTCTCCCTACCCCGACATGATGCTCCGTTGCGGTCGCGCCCCTAATTGACCAACACGGCGCCGTCGCAGCGGATGCCCAGCACCCAGACGTCGACCTGGCCGAGCCCGATGCCGAGCGTCGAGAGCAGCGTCGCCAGCACTTGATCGATCGGGCTCGTCACGGCGCTCAGGATGCTCATCACCAGCGCGCCCAATCCCGGGAGTGGAATGCCTGCGATGGTGAGCGAGAGGTTGCCGAGCAGGGTGCTGGTCAGCGACGTCAGGAAGTTGGTCGTCGTCACCGTCTTCTTGGTCCCGGACTGGATGTCGCTGTAGCTGAAATTGACGTTGGTCGGCGAGGTGTTGCCCATGCCGGCATGAGCGAGGCCCGTGATCTGGATCCCCAGCACAGTGGCCAGCAGTGCCGGAGGTGGATTGGGCTTGGTCGTGAAATTGGTCATGTCGGCCGTCGTGACGTTGCCGATCCAGGCATCCACGATTCCCGGCGTCACGCCGATCGTGACCTGCGAGGTGTTGATGTTCGGATGGCCGCAGGACACCGCGTTGAGCGTCGCGGTTCCGGAGGCGACCTCGACATAGACCGGCAGATTGATCGACGCAATGCTGCCGGAACCGAGCACATTGATGGTCGCCAGGACCCTGGTCTGCGCGGTGTGCACGCTCACGCCCTGGGTGCCCATCGCGATCCAGCTCGAACCGACCGGGCGTTCGCCGATCGTTGCGATCACGGACACATTGGCGATGCCGGGCAGGCCGAGATTGACCGAGGTTGCAATCTGATTGTTGCCATTGGCGATCTGAGCCACCGTGTTGACGAGATCGAATACCGAAACGCTGGCGCCGACCTTGGGTTTTTGCCCCACCGTGAGGTTGGCGAACGGGCCGAGATCGATCAGGGTGCCCGGCGAAATCTTGGTTGAAGAGCCGGTGACGGCCTGGGAGATCGTCGACAGCGCGGTCGTCGCGGCGTTCGCGCCATTGGTGATCTGCTGCGTCGACAGCGCGGCCGCGATGATGTCGCCGACCTTGATGTTGCTGCTCAGCAGGTCGCTGTATGTGACGCCGGTCAAATTGACCCGGGTTGCCAGCGCCGACAGGAAATCCAGGGCGTCGATCTTGGCGCTGATCAGCGAATTGTAGTCCATCACCGAGAGCGACAGCGTGGTGCCGAGCATCGAGCCGAGCAGCGCGTTGAGCACGCCGCCATTGACCGAGAGCAGCCGTGAGCCGATCGCGAACGAGGCCATTTCGGTCGATGTCGCGGTTGCGGTGGTCGTGATGTTGAAGCTGCTGGCGCCGGTCAAATAGCGCGCGAAATAGAGCGGCGTCTGGGTCGTCAGCGTGACGCGCGCGGCATTGGCGGTGCCGACCGCCGGGGTCACGAAGCGGGACTGCGGCGCGATGGCGCTGTTTGCGGTGTAGGTCCCTGTCTCGACCTTGACCAGCGCGCTGGCCGGATAGTTGTTCTGCGTCACCGTCGCGGTGGCGGCGTTGACCGGATTGCTCAGATTGGCGGCGGTGACGATCGCGGCGAGGTCCGCGGTGCTCTGGGTCTTGCGCCGGTCGGCGAAGATCGTGCCAAGGTCGATTGCGAGCCCGGCGCACCCGATCACGAGCGTCATCAGGCCGGCCGAGATCATCGCGAAGTTGCCGCGTTCGTCGGCGCCGAAACGCCGCATCAGCATGAAGATGCCCGTCATCCTAGAACCCCCCGTATTGGATGGCCGCCGAGCGCACGATCGTGCTCGCCGGCGCCGGGACGAACGGCAGCTTGTAGATGAAGTTGCCGGCCGCGTTGTAGTTGACCGTCACGACGTAGACGTTGGCATTCGATGGGGACGGCGCCGCATTGACCGTGAGATTGCTGGCAACGAGCAGCGGATAGGTCGCGGCGTTGGCGGTGACGTAGTTGGTCGCGAGGCTGTTGCGTTCGGTATCCGTCATGCCAGCGATCGACGATCGCGCCGCCTCGGCGGCGAGTTGCTGAACGCCATGCACCATGGCGAGATATGAGCCGAATACGATGATGCCGAAAATGAAGGCGAGAAACAGCGGCAGCATCAGCGCAAATTCGACAGCGGAAGCGCCGCTTCGACAGCGAAAAAAACTGGTCATTGCACACCTCGACACGCAAGCTACGGCGTCACGTTGCGAGGCTTTGATTAAGGAAAACTATGAAAACGCTTTCGCGAATCAGTGACGTCAATTCAGATCAATGACCGCGTCGGAAGTTATCGGGTGCGCCGCACGTTATGGGGCAATCAAAATGTTTGATGCCATATCCGCAGAAATCCGGGGGTCGACGGTGTCGGTGTGCTGCGCATGTGTGCAGAAGCAGCTGTCCGATACCGTAGCACTACGTGGCAATGCACGTAACGATACATATAAGCCGCAGTTGCTGCGGCGTCGCGACAAATTGAGGCTAAACGAAAGTGCAACCAAATGTTAGTATAGCTGAATCACATACTATGGAGATCGTAACTGCGTCCCGTGCTGAGATTGGAGGGCTCGCGATGCACAGACCACGTCAGCATTTGAATATTCCGACTGAGATTGTTCGCACCGTCGTTGCGATTGCAGAGACGGGAAGTCTGTCGAAAGCCGGTGAACGTCTCGGCCTCAGTCAGCCGGCGATCAGTTCACAGGTCAAGCGATTGCAAAGCCTGGTTGGCGGCGCGCTGTTCGTTAGAACAGCGAACGGCACCACGACTACTGAACTCGGCAAGGTTGCCGTGCAGCAGGCCAGGCGAATCCTCGAAGCCAACGATCAACTGCTTCGACTCGGTGGCAGTCATGAAGGACCCCAGCCATTGCGGTTGGGAATGAGCACGATGCTCGCCGACGAATTCCTCAAGCTCCATCCGGCCGATGCCCTCGCCGATATGCTGGTTCACGCCGACATGTCGCCGATCGTCATCAGGGGATTGATCGACGGCTACATCGACATCGCCTTCGTCTACAGCAACCCTTCGCTCGAGAACGAAGACGAGGTGACCATCGCCGCCGAGGCCGACGAACGTTCGGTCTGGGTACGATCACGCGATTTTGTGCTGCGGCCGGGCGCCCCGATCCCGATCCTGGCGTGGCCGGGTGACGACTGGATGATCCGGACGCTCACCAAGCACAACATCTCGTACAAGATCGTATTCAGGAGCCCGAACCACCAGCTGCGACTGGAGGCCGCACGGGCCGGGTACGGCCTGACGGCATGCCCCGAGCGGATGATCCCGTCTTCGTTGATTTCGGCGAAGGACTATTATCTTCCGGAACTGCCGGTGCAGAAGCGCCTGCTGTGTGTTCGCCCGGGCCTCGAAGGCAGCCGTGCGACGGCGATGGTGCAGCGTTTGTCCAGCCTGTTCTTCAGCGGCGCGAAGCCGATGCGTCAGGTGAGCAACATGTAGTCCGGTGCCGCGGCAATCCCGCGGTTCCGATCAATAGTGCGGTGGGCGCTCGTTGGCGGGCCCCGGCGCTTGACGTTCGGCGTCCTGCAGCCGGTCGCGCAACTCGGCGAGTTGGCGGGTCAGCGCGTCGATCTGCTTCCATTGTGCGGTGATGGTCTGGTTCAGCGTCTCGATGGTTTCGTCCTGGTAGGTCAGGCGGACCTCCAGCGCGTCGATCCGTTCGCTCAGTCCTGCCGCGTCACTCATGGACGGCGTCCCCGCATCCATGTTGGTGCAGGCCGTGGCCGAGCGCGACACGCTCGTCGAACACAAAGCAGCCGCCGCGCCAGCGGCTGTCCTGCTGCGGAATGTCCTCGAGATATCTGAGGATGCCGCCCTTGAGGTGATAGACCTCGGTGAAGCCTTGCGCCAGCAGATAGGCGCTGGCCTTCTCGCAACGGATGCCGCCGGTGCAGAACATCGCAATCCTGCGGTGCTTCGCCGGATCGAGTTGTTGCGCGGCAAAGTCCTTGAATTGTCCAAAGCTCGCGATCTTGGGATCCACCGCGCCCTCGAAGGTGCCCATCGCGACCTCGAATGCGTTGCGGGTGTCGAGCACCATGACGTCAGGCGAGGTGATGAGTGCGTTCCAGTCGCTGGCGTCGACATAGGTGCCGACCTGCCGGGTCGGATCGACCGTGCTGTCGCCGAGCGTCACGATCTCCTTCTTCAGCCGCACCTTCAGCCGCTGAAACGGCATCTTGGCGGCTTCGGAGAATTTCAGCTCGAGATTGTCGAAACGTCCGCCGAACAGCGGCCCGTGTCCGAGCTCCGCGACGAAGGCATCGATGCCGTCGCAGCTGCCTGCAAGGGTGCCGTTGATGCCCTCATGCGCCAGCAGCACGCTGCCTTTGAGATCGAGCCCGGCGCAGAGCGCGCGCAGCGGCTCGCGCAGTGCGCGGAAATCCGGCAGCGCGGCGAATTGGTAGAAGGCGGCGACCTTGAGGGGCATGGCCCCGGGGTTTATCAGGCCGCTCAGACCGGCGAAACCCCGCAAAGCCATGCATAATCGGGATAATTCCTCTGGCATGCCAGGCATTGCCCTGCCGGGGATGAATGTGCCATGTACTCTGCATCCTTTGGCATCCCTTGCCATCCCTTGCCATCATCCGTCGCGGCAACATCAGACCACGATCAAGCGAGCACTCCGTTATGAGGAATTTCCATTTCGCCGGCCGTTCCACGGTCCATGCCCAGAACGCGATGGTGGCGACCTCGCATCCCGAGGCAGCGCTGGTGGCCATCGAGGTGATGCGCGAGGGCGGCACGGCGGCCGACGCTGCGGTCGCCGCCTGCGCGCTGCTCGGCGTCATCGAGCCGCAATCGACCGGCATCGGCGGCGACTGCTTTGCCCTGATCCAGCCGAAGGGCGAGGGCAAGATCACGGCCTATAACGGCAGCGGCCGGGCGCCGATGGCGGCCAATGTCGAGTGGTATCTCGAACGCAAGATCCATTCGGTGCCGCTGACCTCCGCGCATGCCGTCAGCATTCCCGGCGCGATCGATGCCTGGGACGTGATCCTGCGGGATCACGGCAAATTCGGCTTCGACCGGCTGCTGCAGCCCGCGATCAAGGCCGCCGAAGAGGGCTACGTCGTCGCGCCGCGCATCGCCTTCGACTGGAAGAACGGCTACGAGAAGCTGAAGAACGGCACCAATACCGAGCGCTATCTGCTGCCGCATGGCAAGCCTGCGGTTGCCGGCGACGTGATCCGCCAGCCCGAGCTCGGCAAGACCTTGCGCGCGATCGCGCAAAAGGGCCGCGACGCTTTCTATAGCGGCGAGATCGCCGCCGACATGGTCGACACGCTGCGCGGCATCGGCGGCCTGCACACGCTGGAAGACTTCGCGGCGCATTCGACCGAGGCCACCGCGCCGATCGGCACCATGTACAAGGGGCATGACGTCTGGCAGTGCCCGCCGAACGGCCCCGGCATCACCATGCTGGTGATGCTCAACATCCTGTCGCGCTTCGACCTGACCAAATACAAGCCGCTCAGCGTCGAGCGTTTCCACCTCGAAGCCGAGGCTGCGCGCATCGCCTACATGATGCGGGAGCAGCATATCGGCGATCCCCAGCAGGTGCATGTCGATGTCGCCGGCATCCTCGCCCGCGAATTCGCCGACGAGCACATCAAGAACATCCGGATGGACGGCCTGCTCGACCTGCCGAACGTGGCGCCGCCGATGAACCCGTCGACGGTCTACATCACGGTGGTCGACAAGGATCGCAACGTCTGCTCCTTCATCAACTCGATCGCGCATTCGTTCGGCTCGGCGATCGTCTCCAACAAGACCGGCGTCCTGCTGCAGAACCGCGCCGGCGGCTTCCGCATCCAGCCCGGCCATCCGAACTGCATCGCGCCGGGCAAGCGTCCGCTGCACACCATCATCCCGGCGCTGGCGACGAAGAACGGTCGCTCCGTGATGTCGTTCGGTGTGATGGGCGGACAGTATCAGCCGGTGGGCCAGACCCATGTGCTGACCAACATGCTCGACTATGGCTGCGACGTGCAGGAGGCGATCGACATGCCGCGCGGCCTGCATTACGAGGGCGTCTACCAGCTCGAGGATTCGGTGCCGGCGGAGATCGTCGAAGGCCTGAAGAAGATCGGCCACAAGACCACCAGCGTGGTCGCCCCGCTCGGCGGCGGCCAGGGCATCTGGATCGACTGGGACAAGGGCACGCTGACCGGCGGCTCCGATCCGCGCAAGGACGGCTGCGCGCTCGGCTACTGATCGGATCGATATCAATCAAGGAAGGACGTCCGGGATGCAATCTTCACGACGCACGATCATCAAGACTGCGTTCGCCGGCCTTGCGGCGGCAGTCTCCACGTCCGTTGCCGCCGGAACGGCAACGGCTCAAACCGCAGGAAAGCCCATGACCACAGCTTCAGGCCTTCAGATCATCGACAGCAAGGTCGGCACCGGCGCTTCGCCGAAGCCCGGCCAGACCTGCGTCATGCACTACACCGGCTGGCTCTACGAGAACGGCCAGAAGGGAAAGAAATTCGACTCGTCCGTCGACCGCAACGAGCCGTTCGAGTTTCCGATCGGCCAGGGCCACGTCATCAAGGGCTGGGACGAGGGCGTCGCCACCATGAAGGTCGGCGGCAAGCGGACGCTGATCATCCCGCCGAACCTCGGTTACGGCGCGCGCGGCGCCGGCGGCGTGATCCCGCCGAATGCCACGCTGATGTTCGACGTCGAACTGCTCGGTGTGAAGTAAGCCACCGGCCGCCAATTACCCGGCCCACGACAAGAGGGGCGCAGCGATGAAGATCTCGATCCTCGACGATTATTTCGACACGCTGCGCACCCTCGATTGCTTCCGCAAGCTCGATGGCCACGACGTCACGATCTGGAACGATCATGTCCAGGACGTCGACGCGCTTGCCGAGCGGCTCTCCGATACCGACGCGCTGGTGCTGATCCGCGAACGGACCCAGATCCGCACGCCGCTGCTCGAACGGCTGCCGAAGCTGAAGCTGATCAGCCAGCGCAGCGTCTATCCGCATATCGACATCGGCACCTGCACCCGGCTCGGCATTATCGTGTCGTCGAGCCAGCATGCCGATACCCCGTCCTACGCCACCGCCGAGTTCACCTGGGGTCTGATCCTCGCGGCGATGCGGGCGATCCCGCAGCAGATGGCGGCGCTGAAGGCCGGCAAGTGGCAGATCGGCGTCGGTCATACGCTGCGCGGCAAGACGCTCGGCATCTATGGCTACGGACGTATCGGCGCCGTGGTCGCCGGTTATGGCAAGGCGTTCGGCATGAACGTGCTGGTCTGGGCGCGCGAAGGCGCGCTGGCCAAGGCGCGAGCCGACGGCTACGAGACGGCGGCCAGCAAGGCCGATTTCTTCGCCCGCTGCGACGTGCTGTCGCTGCATATGCGGCTGGTCGACGCGACGCGCGGCATCGTCAAGGCGGAAGACCTCGCGCGGATGAAAGACACCGCGCTGATCGTCAACACCAGCCGAGCGCCGCTGATCGAGCCGGGCGCGCTGGTCGACGCGCTACGCGCCGGCCGCCCCGGCATGGCCGCGATCGACGTCTACGAGAAGGAGCCGCTGCGCGACACGGCCGACCCGCTGCTCAACATGGACAATGTGGTCTGCACGCCGCATCTCGGCTACGTCTCGCGCGACGAATACGAGATCCAGTTCACCGACATCTTCGATCAGATCGTCGCCTATGCGGCCGGTACGCCGACCAATGTGGTGAATCCGGATGTGCTTGCACATCCGGATGTGCTGACACATCCGCGCCCGCGCGGCTGACCGGCGTCGTCAACGCTCGGACGGCCGGCTCGATTGACAGGCCGTCTCATCATCGTTCAGCGCGTCCGGTGAGCCGCTGCGGTCACCTTGTTGACTGCATGTCGGACGACGTTCTTGATGCCGCCGAGCGCCTTCTGTCCCTTGCCCTTGGCTTCCAGGATCACGCCTCTGCCCTGCATCGCCGGGGAGCCGGTGAGCTTGCCAAGACGCCGCTTGAACCTGCCGACCGCCTCGTTGGCGGTACCCCTGATCTTGTAAGTCGTGCTACGCATGAAATGACTCCTTTGGAATACGCCGACCTAACGCGCCGCGACATGGCGATGTTCCGATCTGTCATTGTTCCGATTTTGCGCTCGCCTGTCCGCGTGGTTTTCGGTAGCGTTCCGGCCACAATACTTGACCAACGAAAGCAAGAATGATGAGCGGTTCCCACGATCACACCCATTCCCATGACCACGGTCATCACCATGACCACGGTCATCACCATGACCACGGTCATCACCATGACCACGGTCATCACCATCACGACGACGAGCGTTGGAAGCACGACGGCGTCCGCGTGATTCCCGGCAACCAGCTCGATCCGAACGTGCCGTCGACCGCCGGCATGGACCGCAAGGCCGCGATCAATTTCGCCCGCGTCGGCGCGCAGAAACTGTGGGCGGGCACCGTCAGCATCAAGCCGGACGCCAAGACCGGCGCACATCACCACGGCCATCTCGAAAGCATCATTTATGTGGTGAAGGGCAAGGCGCGGATGCGCTGGGGCGAGAAGCTGCAATTCACCGCCGAGGCCGGTCCGGGCGATTTCATCTTCGTGCCGCCCTACGTGCCGCACCAGGAGATCAACGCCAGCCCGGACGAGGTGCTGGAATGCGTGCTGGTGCGCTCCGACGGCGAGGCGGTCGCGATCAATCTCGACATCGAGCCGGTCGAGAAGCCTGAGAACGTGCTGTGGGTCGATCCGGTGCACCGGCATCCCGACGAGAAGAAATAGCCGCGCGGCATCGCCGCGACGGACAACAATAACGAACAGGGAGGCCAGCATGACGCTCGTTCGATACGAGAGCGCCGACCGCGTCGCCACCATCACGATGGCACGCAGCGAGAAACACAACGCGCTGAACAACGCGTTGTGCACGGAGTTGCGCGACGCCTGGCTAGGGTTTCGGGACAGCGACGATCGCGTCGCGGTGTTGGCTTCCGCGGAGGAGAAGTATTTCTCCGTCGGTGCCGATGTCGCCGACCTTCCCGTCAATATGTGGCACGCGGTCCCTGGCCTCGGCGTCGAGCTCGACAAGCCGGTCATTGCGGCGACGTCGGGCTGGGTGGTCGGTGGCGCCTTCGTGCTGGTCCAGATGGCCGATCTGTGCGTGGCGTCGGAGACGACGCGCTTCATCTATCCCGAGGGCAAGATCGGTACGACGGCCGGCGGCGTCTCGTCGGTGATGGCACGGATGCCGCACAAGATCGCCATGGAGTTTCTGCTGGTCGGCGAGGAGATGTCGGCAGAACGCGCCTTCCAGATCGGTTTCGTCAACAAGGTCGCGCCGAAGGGACAACACGTCGCGATGGCGCAGCAGATGGCCGCCAAGATTGCCGGCAACGCGCCGCTGGTGGTGCGCGCGCTGAAGAAGCTCGCCCGTGAGGCCATGCCGAAGGGGCCGCTGGAGACAGTCGCCGACGTGCGGCGGCTGCTCGACGAAGTGCGAGACAGCGACGACCTCAAGGAAGGCGTCAAGGCGTTCGCCGAGAAGCGGAAGCCGAAGTTTACGGGGAAGTAGGGCGAGCGGAGCCCTGACTATTTTCGTCATTCCGGGGCTCGCGAAGCGAGAGCCCGGAATCCATCCGACCGCGATCGTTGCTGCGAAATGGATTCCGGGCTCGACGCTGCGCGTCGCCCTCAGGTGCGCAATTGCGCACCGGGGAATGACGGCTGAGGACTACGCAAACACCGTGTGATCGATCACACCGTTCGGCACCACATAGCCGTAGCGCCTGTTCGACGGCTCCGGGCCAGCCTTCTCATACTGCGCCTTCATGATCGCGAAGCGATCACCCTTGATGTCGAGCATCGCGCGCTTCGGCTGGATGTTGTAGAGCCGGGCGTTGTTGTCGCCGAAGATCGCGGTCTTCACCGGCCCGTCGGCGGGCCCGAGCGGCGCGTAGCCGAACTTCTTCTGCATCATCTCGGGAATCTCCAGCCGCCGCAGGCCCTCGATCTGCCATTGCGGCGCGCCGGTCCACAGCGCATCGGTGCCCCAGCAGACGTGATCGACGCCGAGTCCCTTGATCAGCGTGCCCATCAGCGCGGCGCAGACATTGGGCTCGGCGACCAGCGTGGTCGCGAACAACTGCCCGACATCGCCATAGACATTGTTGACGCCGTACTGCGCCGGGATATCGGCGAGGTCGCTCGTCCAGGCGATCCGGCCGGTGCGTTCGAACTCCGCGAGCGCGACCCTCGGATCGCCGCCGACATGGCGATAGGCCGAGTGATAGATGATGAAGTTGAGCTGCGGCCAGTCCTTGGCCGCCTGGCCGACGTCGGCGACGTCGGCGAAACCGCGCAGGTTCGGATACTGCTTCTCGATCCCGGGCGGGAACAGGCCCTTGTGGACGCAGACATTCTTGATGCCCGCCTTCACCATCTTCTCATAGCCCTTGTAGGTGACCTTCTCGTCGTCCAGCCGCCAGGGATAGCGGCTGATCTCCTTGTGCGTGTTGTCGCCGATCGTGTAGCCCTTGCAGGACTCCGGGCCGAGCGCCAGCGCGGCGTCCAGCTTGTCGAGCCAGCCGGGCTGCCCGGGCGTGAAGATGGCGTGGCAGAACACCCGCCGCGAGCCGGCCTCGTCGTTGATCTGCTTGCGCGCGGCGGCCATCTGCTCGTTGGTCAGGAACCAGTCCTGTTCGATATCCGACGGCGCCGAGGAGATCAGCGCGATCTTGGTGTCGGAATCGAGAAACATCTCCTTCTTGTAATTGTTGAACTTGAGATCCTCGATGGTCTGCTCGTGATCGTTGAGCTCCTTGTTCCAGCCGGCCTTGCCGACCGCCTTGCGCATTTCCACAAAACCCATGATGCGGGTGTCGTCGCGCAGGAAATGCGTGTGCATGTCCATGATGAACTGGTCTTTCAGGGTGTTGGCGCGCTCCTGCGCCATCGAAGGCGTCGCGGCCTCGGCCGCCGTCACATCGAACAGCTCGCCATAGACCTGGTTCATCGCGACGAAGGAAGCGGCCATGCCGGCCGCGGTCTGGAAGAATTTCCGGCGATCGAGGCCCTGCTTGCCACCGAGATCGTCGGCCATCGCGAGCAGCCGCGCCTCGACCTCGCGCTGCCGTTCGTTCTGCGGATCGGGATAGAACTCGTCGCTGGAGACGATCTGGGTCGGGATCGGGGTCTGGTACTGGCACAGTTCGGAGGGCATCAAGGCGGCAAGTTCTTCGTCGGTGAGATTGCTGCTCATTCTTCGCTCCCGCGTCTCGCCGGATATTTCCGGTCGGATCGCTGCGGAGACTAGGACCAAGTTCGTCCGTCGTCCGCGCCGATTGCCGCAAGCCGCGTTCACAAAATCGTGCATCGTATTTGTCATGGTGAGATGCCGGCATCGCGCGTTCGCTCGCTGTGGCACGCGCACGCTGCTATGCTCGATCGTACCGGATCGATAAGAAGAAATCCGGAAGGGAGGCGAACATGATGTCGTCAGGTCATTCGAGGCGCAGCATTATCAAGGGAATCGGCCTTGCAGCGGCCGGCGGTGCATTCGGCGCGGCGCAGGCGGCAGTCGCAGTTCCCACCGAGGGCGAAATATGGAGCAAGGAATATTGGGCGAAGAAGGGCGACATCCCGCTGTGGATGTTCCGCAAGCGGATCGGCGCGCCGAAGCCGGGCGAGCCGGCGCGGCCCGTGGTATTCTTCGTCCACGGCTCGTCGGTGACATCGCGGGCATTCGACCTCACCGTGCCCGGCAAGGGCGAGTATTCGCTGCTCAATGTGTTTGCGCGCTACGGCTTCGATTGCTGGACCATGGATCACGAGAACTATGGCAAGTCCGGCCGCACTTCGGGCAATGCAGATATCGCGAGCGGCCTCGAGGATCTGAAAGCGGCGGTCGAGGTGATCGCCCGCGAGACCGGCGAGCGGCGATATCACTTCGTCGGCGAGTCCTCCGGTGCGCTGCGGGCCGGCGCGTTCGCGATGGCCGCGCCCGAGCGGATCGACCGGCTGGTGTTCGCCGCCTTCACCTACAAGGGCGAGGGCTCGCCGACTTTGGCCAAGCGGGCCGAGCAGCTGGCCTATTACCGCAGTCACAACATGCGCAAGCGCGACCGCGACATGATCCGCTCGATCGCGACCCGCGACCGACCCGGCACGTCGGACCCCGCCGTGATGGAAGCGCTGGCCGACGTCGAGATGCAGTTCGGCGACCAGATCCCGACCGGCACCTATCTCGACATGACGGCCAATTTGCCGGTGGTGCACCCGGACAAGGTGCTGGCGCCGGTGCTGCTGGTCCGCGGCGAATATGACGGGATCGCGGCGGTGCCCGATCTGGAGGAGTTCTTCAACCAGCTGCCGAACGGCGACCGGCAGTTCATCATCCTGCCCGGCACGGCCCATTCGGTGGCGCTTGCCATCAATCGCGAGCTGTTCTGGCACGTGACCCGGGCATTCCTGACCATGCCGACGCCGATCGTGACCTGATAACACACCGTCGTTCCGGGGCGTGCGGAGCACGAACCCGGAACCTCGAGATTCCCCGGTGCGCAATTGCGCACCTGAGGGTCGATGCTCCGCATCGCCCCGGAATGACGGGCTAAAATTTCTTACAGTGGATGTCGGAATCCGGCTATGCGGTTCGTCCTCGGGGCACAACCCCGCCAACTGGAGTGCCTCTCATGGCCAATCCCACAATGATCTTCGTCAACCTGCCGGTCAGCAATCTCGCCCGCGCCACCGCGTTCTACGAGGCGATCGGCGCCAGCAAGAACCCGCAGTTCTCCGACGACACCGCCTCCTGCATGGTGATCTCCGAGACGATTTTCGTGATGCTGCTGACCCACGACAAATTCCGGCAGTTCACGCCGAAGACCATCGCCGATGCCAAAACCACCAGCGAAGTGCTGATCTGCCTCTCGGCCGAGAACCGCGACGCCGTCGACGGCTACGTGACCAAGGCGAAGGGCGCCGGCGGCAGCGCCGATCCGTCGCCGAAGCAGGATTACGGCTTCATGTATGGCCGCAGCTTCGAGGATCCCGACGGGCACATCTGGGAAGTGATGTGGATGGACGTCGAAGCCGCAACCAAGGCGCAGGCCGCAGCGGCCACCGCCTGATCGTTCGGCCCCGGGGAGTTCGACTGCGCAGGGTGTACAGAGGCGCGTTTGCGTCCTGTCCACCATCCGCGCCGCGCTCGTCGTGGTGGCGAGCCTTGTCATCGGGCGCGCGTTCGCGCGACCCGTTGGCTTTGCCCACCCTGCGAACGTCTCGTCTGGCGAGCAGCTCTAATAGCTGATCCGCAGCCCGACGCCGCCATGGACCGTGTTGCCGACCGGCTGCGGTCCGGCGGTGCCGTTGAGGAAGATGTCGGCGACCCAGCCCTTGGTGATGCGGAAGCCGACGCGGCCGCCATATTCGAACCAGCCCTGGTTGCCGATCGTCGGCACGATGGTGCCGTCGCCGGTGACCGTGGCGACGATGCCGGAATGGGTAGCGAACGACTGCACCCAGCCGCCATTGATGTTGGTTTCGATGTTCGATCCGAACAGATGCGTCCACTGGCCACCGATCTTGACCAGGCTGGTGCGATCGGTGCCGTCGGCGATGGTGGCGTCGAACGGATTGAAGGCAACCGCGGGATCGCTGTAGCCCTTGACCCGTTGCCAGAGCTGCCAGACCTCGACCGAGGCCGCGACCTCGTCGCGTGCCGACAGCCGGTTGATCCAGCCCGCGCGGCCGTAGACGCCGTAATTCTCGCTCGAGGTCTGGCCGGTGACCGACACCGGGCCGAGGCTCGTGGCGTAGTTGCGGGTGTAGCGCACCTTCTCGGACGGCGAGAGGATGGTGCCGATGTCGAAGAACGGTCGCGAGGAGCCCCAGTCGACGAAGTCGTAACGCAGCGCGAACGCGCCGATCGGCGCGCTGGTGACGTTGTAGCCGCCCTCGCCATACCGCGTGTAGGCGATGCCGGCGAGCAGCGACAGATCCGGCGTGATGGTCTTGCGGCCATGGATGCCGGCCGAGAACGAACCGGCCGAGCCGAACGCGCTGATGCAATCGTCGCAATTGACCTGCTCGTTGACGCCGAGCAGCACCGATCCGAGCACGCGGTTGGTGATCATCTGGTTGAAGCGCTGGTCGGCGAGGCTGTTGATCGAACTGCCGCTCGACGGCGCGCCGCTGATCGGCGTCGGCGTCGGTGTGGGCGTTGGAGTTGGCGTCGGGGAAGGGCTCGGCGTCGGTGTCGGCGTGGGGGTCGGTGTCGGTGTCGGCGTCGATGTGGGAGTGGGCGTCGGCGTGGGGGTCGACGTGCTGCAGTTCGGCGACGGCACGAACGTGTCGCTCGAGGGAACAGACGTACAATTCGACGTTGGAGTCTGCGCCTGGGCCGGTGCGGCCAGTGCGTGCAGCATCGCGACCGCCAGCGCGATCATCAGCGCCGCCGACGGGACCACATGATGGATGCGGCGCGCCATGCTCACCGTCCGCACAGCATGCCGCTGGGATCGTCATTGACCGGCGGCGTCACCGGCGTCGCGTCCGCATACTGGGTGACGGTGCAGAGCCCTGCCGACTGGCCGCAGGTCGCGGCAAAGGTCCAGGGCGGGTTGTTGGTCTTCTGGATCGTGGTGCGGCCGCCGCTCGAGGTGATGATCGCGGTGTCGCCGGGCTGGGTCAGGTCGATGCACTGCCGGTTCGACGTGCACACCGTCGATCCGCCTTCCTGCAACACCACAATGGTCTTGCCGCGCTGTGACAGGATATCGAGCACCGTGCCGCGAACGCCGATGGTCGCAAGCGGCGTCGTGATCTTGTAGGCGGCCTTTTCCGAATGGCCGGTGACGAAGCGGAACGCGCCCGAGGTCAGGCGGATCGCCACGTCGCGATAGTGATGCTCGTCGTCGAACACGGTGCGATCGAGCTTGAGCGAGGCGTTCGGCCCGAGCGAGAGGTTGGTGCTGTCGGCCATCACCAGTCGCGCCGCGCTCTCGAGACCGGTGCGCACCGTCTCATCGCGCAGCAGCGCGTCGCCGACACTGATCGGCGTCGTCGCGGCCGCAACACGGAGGACCTCGTTCTTCACCATCGCCGCTTCGCCAACGCGACTTTGCGCCTGAGCGGGATGGGCCGTCAATGCGACGGCAAGGCCGAGTGCTGGCAGGAAGAAAAAGCGGCGAGGCGAATTCATTGCGATACCGATCAACTTAACCGCGTCATCGTACCGGATCGTGTGCGCATCTGATATTGTATATTTGTCACAACCTTCGCCGAGGTGATTGGATGGTTAGTGTCCGTCGATTCGACTACGTTCAACGGTGCGGACGTGAACGTGAGTTCCGATCACACACGTCACAGAGTCACACGCGTCGCGAACGCGCGTAGCTCACACTTCGCTCACACTCGTTCTCATCGTGCACGCCCATTGAGTACCGCAAGCAAATCGTCTGCTGTTGGCCGCCGCCCGGCCGCGCGTACGGCGATCGTTGCGGCCGTCATCTTCGTCGTTGCCCATGTCGTGCTGCTGCTCGGGATCACGACGCCCGACAAGCTCTATTTCGACGAGGTGCATTACGTGCCGGCGGCGCGGCAGATGCTGTTGCCGGTGACCGAGGGGCCGATCCTCAACCCGATGCATCCGCCGCTTGCCAAGGAGATCATCGCGCTCTCGATCAAGGCGTTTGGCGATGGGCCGCTTGGATGGCGTTATCCGGGTGCGTTGTTCGGGGCGCTGGCGCTGGTCGCGATCTATCTCGGCGCGTTCGCGCTGTTCGCATCGCAGGAGCGCGCGGTCGCCACCGTGCTGATCGCCTTCTTCAACCAGATGCTGTTCGTGCAGTCGCGGATCGCGATGCTGGATATTTTCGCGCTTGCCTTCTGCCTGTTCGCGGTCGCCGCCTTCATCCATGGTTTCAGACAGCAACGGCCGCACACCGCGTTCGCGCTGGCGGGACTGGCCGCGGGACTTGCGAGCGCCTGCAAATGGAGCGGCCTGTTCGTGCTCGCGACCTGCATCGCCATCGTCGCGGTGATCCGCCTGATGCAGGGCTGGCGTACGCGCTTTGCCGACGCCAGCGCGGAGGATTGGTACCGGCCGGAGCTGTGGCCGGACTTCAGGCTTCCGCATTTCATCGTCTGTTTTGTGCTGCTTCCGTCAGCGGTCTATCTGGCGACGTTCGTGCCGCTCTACGGTCTCTCATGGTCCGGCCTCGTCGAAGCGCAGCGCCGCATCTTTGCCGACAACACCACGACCGCGATCGCCGGCCACACCTATATGAGCTCGTGGCCGTCTTGGCCGTTGCTGGCGCGCCCGGTCTGGTTTCTGTTCGAGAAAGTTGATGACGACGCTTTCGCCGCGATCGTATGTCTCGGCAACCCGCTGGTGCTGTGGCCGGCATTGTTCGCGCTGATCGTCGCGCTGCGCGACTGGATCGTCGGGCGCGGCCGCACTGCGTTTCTCGTGCTGGCGTTCTACCTCGGCCCGTATCTCGCCTGGGCACTGCTGCCGCGCACGCTCGGCTTCATCTATTACTATCTGCCGGCGGCGACCACCGCGAGCTTCGTGCTGGTCCACGCCCTGACCAGCAAGGGCGCGCCGCGCTGGCTGTTGTGGGCTTTCGTGGCGGTCGCATGCGCAGGATTCGTCGCGATGCTGCCGGTCACCGCCGCCGGCATCGGGACCTCGATGGCGACCTTCAATCGGCTGATGCTGTTCCAGAACTGGATTTGAGTCTCGTGGGATCAATCGAACCGCCTGCCGGGAAGCGGCGGATCGTGTGCGGGCGATTACTGCTGCGCCGTCTTGGTATCCATGTTGACGACCTGCACGCGGCGATTGGTCGGGTCCATCGGCGCGTTCGGGTCCTTCGGCCGGGTCTTGCCGTAGCCGACGGTCACGAGGTCCGAGCCGTTCAGGCCGTAATGCTCGACCAGATATTTCTTGATGGTGTCGGCGCGGCGCTCCGACAGGTCCTGGTTGTAGGCCTCGCCGCCGATCGCATCGGTATGGCCGGCGACGACGAAGGTCGAGCCCTTCATGCTGGCATCCGACAGCGCCTTGCCGAGCTCCTGCACCGCCTCGGTCGAGCCCTTGGCAATGGCGGCCGAGTTGTAGTCGAAGTGAATCTCCAGATCGATCTTCGGCTTGCTGGCGGCGATGTCGGCGATCTCCTGGCGCTCGCCCAGTGACAGCGAGCGGGTCTGCCGGTTGCGAACGGTGTTGAGGAAGCTCGTCTCCCTGGCCGTCGCGGCCGGGTCGGCCGGCGCGCCGGAGAGGCTGCGGGTGGCCGACTTCGGCTTCAGCGCGTTGAGGATCTGGGCGGCCGGGACGGTATCGCTGCCGGCCAGTGCAACGCCCGCCGTCATCGACAGCGCAGCGCCGATTGTCAAAAGAGACAGGGAAAAGGAGCGGGTCATCGTTTTCGTCCTTAGATACGCGGCCAGCCGGTTTTGGCTTGCTGTCGTTTTGATGCCGGGAACCTAGGACTGGTTCAAAGTCCCGTATGTGATGTACATCACAGTGCGATTTTCTGGACCCTGTGCAGGCAGACGGCAACGGAGAGGGCGAGCAACATGGCCCACGTCAATCGCGTGCTTCGCTCGATCAATGACGAGGATGCCGCGCGCTGCGTCGATATCTTCGTTCGCCCGGACCGGACCATCGGCTTCGAGGAATACCGGCGGGACGTCGAAGACGGCAGCGGCTGGTTTCCGGTCGGCGGTCATGCGTCCCGGGTCTTCGACGAGGAGGGCGCAGCGCTCGCAGCGGCGATGCGGGACGTGCCCTGGCTGCAGCGGGTCGTCGGATCGGATTAGCCGGTCCTGGCGCGCGGCTGATTTCCCTCGTGCGGCTCTCCACAGCGCCGCGAATCTCACTACATTGCCGGGGCAATGCCCCGCGCCGCCGAACCCTTATCCCTGAACAATGCTGCCGCCCGCCACATCTGGCTGCGTGCGCAGCGGTTGGATACGCAGACGCCGTTCGGGGAGGGCGCGTCGGCGGTGGCGGCCGCCGTCGACCATCTCGGCTATGTGCAGATCGACACCATCAACGTGATCGAGCGCTGCCATCACCACATCCTGTTCACCCGGATCCCGGACTATCGCCGCGCCGACCTCAAGCAGGCGCAGAGCCAGGACAAGAGCGTGTTCGAATACTGGACGCACGCGTTGTCCTACGTGCCGTCCAAGGACATCAATATCTTCCTGCCGGCGATGAGGGCGCACAAGCGCGACGGCCATAAATGGTTCTCGTCGGTCACCCCGGCGGACACCCGCAAGATCATGCGGCTGCTGCGCGAGGGACCGCTGACCATCCGCGACATCGACGACGATGTGCTGACCGAGAAGGAGCATCTCTGGCAGAGCCGCAAACCCTCCAAGCGGGCGTTGCAGCTCGCCTTCTATGGCGGCGTGGTCACGATCAGCGAGCGCAACGGCATGCTCAAGACCTACGAGCTGATGGGCAGGCATTTCGGCTGGGACAAGCCGCCGAAGCCGGCGCCGGCCTCGGCCCGGACGGCCTATCTGCTCGACCGCGCGCTGCGCTCGCAGGGCATCGTCAGCCTGGATTCGGTCTGCCATCTGGACGCGCCGAGCAAGAAGGCGGTGCGCAGCCTGATCGAGGCGCGGGTGCGCCGCAAGGAACTGGTCCAGATCGCGCTCGACGGCGCCGGCAAGCAGGAGCATTGGGCGCGCCCCGAGGTGCTGGACGCGACCGGCGAGGGGAATCCGTCCCTGGTGCACATCCTCTCGCCGTTCGATCCGCTGATCATCCAGCGCAAGCGCACCGAGCTGTTCTTCGGCTATGGCCACCGCTTCGAGGCCTATGTGCCGAAGGAGAAGCGGCTGTTCGGCTATTTCGCGCTGCCGGTGCTGGTCGGCGACGCCATCGTCGCCGCGCTCGACCTCAAGACCGACCGGCAGAACAAGAAGCTGCTGATGCAGAAATGGAGCTGGGTCGGCAACGGCAAGAAACAGGCGACGCGCAAGGAGCTGAAGCGCCGCATCGAGGAGGAGCTCGACCGCTTCGAACGTTTCCAGCTGGCGGATTAGACGGCGGTCTAGCCGTCATTGCGAGCGAAGCGAAGCAATCCATGGCGCCGCAAGGCGAACAGATGGATTGCTTCGTCGCTATCGCTCCTCGCAATGACACCGTGGAAACCGGCTCGGGTTCCCGTTTGTGCTGTGTGCTATGAGTTTTTGCCATTGCCGAATGCCGGGCCACCCAATAATCGTCAAGGCAAGCAATATTCCGGGGGGATACAGATGAGCCAGACCGCGACCATCGCGCCCAGCAGCGGCGCCCGCAGCGAGGTCGAGACGTCGACCATCCGCGCGATCTCCTGGCGGCTGATCCCGTTCCTGATCCTGGCCTACTTCTTCTCCTATCTCGACCGCGTCAATCTCAGCTTCGCCGCCCTCACCATGAACGCGGAGCTGAAGTTCTCGCCGCTGGTGTTCTCGTTCGGTGCCGGGATCTTCTTCATCGGCTATTTCATCTTCGAGGTGCCGAGCAATCTGGCGCTGGAGCGGTTCGGCGCCAGCAAATGGATCGCCCGCATCATGGTCAGCTGGGGCATCCTCTCGGCCTTGATGGCGGCGGTCTATGACGAGCACAGCTTCTACGCGTTGCGCTTCTTCCTCGGCGTCGCCGAGGCCGGTTTCTTCCCCGGCATCATTCTCTATCTCACCTACTGGTATCCGGCCGAATATCGCGCGCGCTTCCTTGCCGCCTTCGCGATCGCCGTCCCGGTCTCGACCGCGATCGGCGCGCCGATCTCCGGGCTTCTGCTCGGGCTCGACGGCGTCATGGGCCTGAAGGGCTGGCAGTGGCTGTTCATCATCGAGGGCGTGCCCTCGGTGCTGCTCGGCATCGTCACCTGGTTCTATCTCACCGACCGGCCGGAGCGGGCCGACTGGCTCTCGACCGAGCAGAAGGCGTGGCTGAAGGCGAAGCTCGATGCCGAGGTGGCGGCCAAGCAGGCCGCCAAGCACTTCACGCTGTTCGAGGCGCTGTCTTCGCCGAAGGTGCTGGCACTGAGCGCGATCTATTTCGGCTTCGTCGCCTCGCTCTACGGCATGCAGTTCTGGCTGCCGCAGATCGTCAAGGCGTTCGGCCTGACCAACGCGCAGACCGGTTTCGTCACCGCAATCCCCTATGCGGTCGGCACCGTCGCGATGATCCTGTGGGCGCGGCGGTCGGACGCCACGCGCGAGCGCGTATTCCACGTCGGCGCGCCGCTGTTGCTGACCGCGCTGGCGCTCGCCGTCTCCAGCTACATCACCGATCCGACCACGACCATGCTCGTGCTGACGGTCGCCGCGATCGGCGTGTTCTGCACCTTTGCCGTGTTCTGGACGCTGCCGACCGCCTGGCTGTCCGGCACCGCGGCCGCCGGCGCGATCGCGCTGATCAACTCGATCGGCAACCTCGCCGGTTTCCTCGGGCCCTATCTGATCGGCTGGGTGAAGGAGACAACCGGCAGCACGTCGACCGGGCTACTGGTGCTGGCGCTGCTGCCGCTCGCGGCGGGACTGCTGGTGTTCCTGGGCAGCCACGAGACCAAGACCGAATTCGCGGCGGCGAAGTAGCGACCCGGAATCCGGAACCGGCACCCTCGTCGCCGGCTCGAACAAAAAGTCGAAAACAACCCCATGCACAGTGCGTAGCCCGGATGGAGCGAAGCGAATATCCGGGAGGTCGCCGACGTGACAATGGTCCCCGGATTGCGCTTCGCTCCATCCGGGCTACGTCCCCGCAAATCCCTGCCAATCCGAAGCCCACCACGGCCGACCTCACGAATTGGTTATCACTGACGAATATTGACATTCATCAGTGATAAATAGATAGTCTTCATCAGTCGTCAGCCGATGGAGATTTCAGATGTTCGTTCGTTCCGTTTTATCGAGCTACTACAGGCTCTTAACGGGAGCGTCGCTGGCTTTTGCGGTGTTCGCGCTGACCGGCTGCAACGAAAAGGCGGCCGAAACTGCCGATCCCGGACGCCCCGTTCTGGTGGCGACCGTCCATTACGAAGCTGAAACCCCTGAACGCAGCTTTGTCGGCACCATCAAGCCCCGTATCGAGGCCGATATGGGCTTTCGGGTTGCCGGCAAGGTGGCCAAGCGGCTGGTCGAGGTCGGACAGACAGTCGACGTCGACCAGCCCTTGGCCACCCTCGACGAGGTCGATTTGAAGCTGCAGGCCGAGCAGGCGGAGGCCGAGTTCAGCGCCGCCACCGGCGTGCTGGCGCAGGCCGCGGCCGCCGAGCAGCGCGCCAAGGACCTGAAGGCCAAGGGCTGGACCACCGATGCGGCGCTCGATTCCGCCAAGGCCGCCGGCGACGAGGCCCGGGCGCGGCTGAACCGCGCCGAGCGCTCGGTCGAACTGACCAAGAACTCTCTCTCTTATGCAACGCTCGTGGCCGACACCCGGGGTGTCGTCACAGCGACCATGATCGAGCCCGGCCAGGTGGTTGCCGCGGGCCAGGCTTCGATCCGTGTCGCCCGACTTGGCGAGAAGGAAGCTGTCGTCGCGATCCCAGAGACGCTTCTTGCTCGTGCCAGGTCGGGCGTTGCCACGGTGACGCTGTGGTCGGACGCGAAGAAGAGCTACGCCGCGAAACTGCGCGAGGTCGCGCCGCAGGCCGATCCCGCCACCCGCACCTATCTCGCAAAGTTCTCGCTGCCTGACGCCGACGAGGCCGTCTCGCTCGGCATGACCGCAACCCTGACCCTGGCCGACAAGGCGAGCGAGCGCGTCGCCAAGTTGCCGTTGTCGGCGCTGTACAGCCAGGGCGGCGATCCCTCGCTCTACATCGTCGACGACAAGGGCGACATCGCGCTGAAGCCGGTCAAGGTGAAGGCCTATGAGAGCAACAATGTCGTGATCTCCGGCGGCGTCGACGACGGCGCCAAGGTGGTCGCCCTCGGTGTGCAGAAACTCGATCCGAGCCAGAAGGTACGGGTCGTCTCGTCGCTGTCGTTTTGATTAATGTTCCGTCATTGCGAGCGAAGCGAAGCAATCCATCTCGCAGCAAGACAAGTGTGGATTGCTTCGTCGCTAACGCTCCTCGCAATGACGGCCGTGGCGGTAACGGTTTGGGGAATTGGAGTCTGACATGAAGCGCTTCAACCTTTCGGCCTGGGCGGTCAGCCATCCGACGCTGGTGCTGTTCCTGATGATCATCCTCGGCGTCGCCGGCTTCTTCTCCTACGAGAAGCTCGGCCGCGCCGAGGATCCGTTCTTCACCGTCAAGGTGGTGAACGTCTCGGTGATGTGGCCGGGCGCGACCTCACAGGAAATGCAGATGCAGGTCGCCGATCCGATCGAGAAGAAGCTGCAGGAACTGCCGTTCTTCGACAAGGTGCAGACCTATTCCAAGCCCGGCTTCACGGCGATGCAGGTCTCCTTCAAGGATTCGACCTCGCCGAAGGACGTGCCCTACCTCTTCTATTTGTTGCGCAAGAAGCTGGTCGACGTGCAGGGCGAGCTGCCTTCCGGCATCCTCGGCCCCGTGGTCAACGACGAATTCTCCGATGTCGATTCGATCCTCTATATGATGACCGGCGATGGCGCCAATTATGCGCAGCTCAAGAAGGTCGCGGAAGGTTTCCGCCAGCGCCTGCTGAAGGTGCCGGGGGTGACCAAGATCGACCTCTACGGCACCCAGGACGAGCGCATCTTCGTCGAGTTCTCGCATGCCAAGCTGGCGACGCTCGGCATCACGCCGCAGGCGCTGTTCGATTCGCTTGCCAAGCAGAACAACGTCACGCCCGCCGGCACCGTCGAGACGTCGTCGCAGCGCGTGCCGCTGCGCGTCACCGGCGCGCTTGACGGCGTCAAGGCCGTTTCCGAGACGCCGATCGAGAGCAACGGCCGCGTGTTCCGGCTCGGGGATATCGCAACCGTCTCGCACGGCTATGTCGATCCGCCGAGCTTCGTGGTGCGCCAGGAAGGCAAGCCCGCGCTCGGCATCGGTGTCGTCACCGCCAAGGGCGCCAACATCCTCGAGCTCGGCAAGGAGGTCCAGCAGGCCACCGCCGAGTTCATGAAGGCGGTGCCGCAGGGCATCGACGTCGAGCAGATCGCCGATCAGCCCAAGGTGGTCGAGCACGCCGTCGGCGAGTTCGTGCACTCCTTCGTCGAGGCGCTCGCGATCGTGCTGTTCGTCTCTTTTGCCGCGCTCGGCTGGCGCACCGGCATCGTGGTGGCGCTGTCGGTGCCGCTGGTGCTCGGCATCGTCTTCATCGTGATGAACGCGATGTCGCTCGATCTGCACCGCATCACGCTCGGCGCGCTGATCATTGCGCTCGGCCTGCTGGTCGACGACGCCATCATCGCGGTCGAGATGATGGTGGTGAAAATGGAACAGGGCTGGGACCGCATAAAGGCGGCGTCCTTTGCCTGGGAATCGACTGCGTTTCCGATGCTCACGGGGACGCTGGTCACGGCCGCTGGCTTCCTCCCCATCGGCTTTGCCAATTCGGCAGTCGGCGAATATGCCGGCGGCATCTTCTGGATCGTGGCGATCGCGCTGGTCGCCTCCTGGTTCGTCGCGGTGATCTTCACGCCCTATATCGGCGTCAAGCTGCTGCCCAACATCAAGGTGCACCAGAACCACGATCCGCATGCGATCTACGAGACGCGGATGTATCGGGCCTTGCGCAGCGTCGTGCAGTGGTGCGTCGATCACCGCATCAAGGTGGTGGTCGCGACCGTCGGCGTGTTCGTCGCCGCCATCGTGGGCTTCGGCCACGTCCAGCAGCAGTTCTTCCCGCTGTCGGAGCGGCCCGAGCTGTTCCTGCAACTGCGCCTGCCGGAAGGCACTGCCTTCAACGTCACCGAAAAGGCGGTGAAGAAGGCCGAAGGGCTCCTGAAGGACGACCAGGACATCCAGACCTATACGGCCTATGTCGGCCAGGGTTCGCCGCGCTTCTGGCTCGGCCTCAATCCGCAGCTGCCGAACGAGGCTTTCGCCGAGATCGTGATCCTCGCCAAGAACGTCGAGGCTCGCGAGCGCGTCAAGGCGAAGATCGAGCAGGCCGCCGCCGACGGCGCGCTGAACGAGGCCCGGGTCCGGGTCGACCGCTTCAACTTCGGTCCGCCGGTCGGCTTCCCGGTCCAGTTCCGCGTGATCGGGCCCGATGCCAACAAGGTGCGCGACATTGCCTACCAGGTCCGCGATGTCATGCGCCAGAACAAGAACGTCAAGGACGTCCAGCTCGACTGGAACGAGCAGTCGCCTTACCTCAAGCTCGCCGTCGACCAGGATCGGGCGCGCGCGCTCGGCCTGACCCCGCAGGACGTCTCGCAGGCGCTCGCCATGCTGATCTCCGGTACGCCGGTCACCACGATCCGCGACGGCATCGAGAAGGTCGGCGTGGTCGCCCGCGCGGTGCCGTCCGAGCGGCTCGATCTCGGCCGCGTCGGAGATCTCACCATCACGTCACGCAACGGCGTCGCGGTCCCGCTACAGCAAATTGCAAAAATCGAATATGCGCATGAGGAGCCGATCCTGTGGCGGCGCAACCGCGACATGGCGATCACCGTGCGCTCTGACGTCGTCGACGGCGTGCAGGCGCCCGACGTCACCAACCAGATCTCGCCGAAGCTCAAGGATATCCAGGCTCATCTCGAGCCGGCCTACCGGATCGAGCCGGGCGGGGCGTTCGAGGAATCCGCCAAGGGCAATGCGTCGATCTTCATCCTCTTCCCGGTGATGGTGATGGTGATGCTGACGCTCCTGATGATTCAGTTGCAGAGCTTCTCGCGCCTGACGCTGGTCTTCCTGACCGCGCCGCTCGGCATCGTCGGTGCCTCGCTGGGCTTGAACGTCGCCAATCAGCCGTTCGGCTTCGTGGCGCTGCTCGGCCTGATCGCGCTCGCCGGCATGATCATGCGTAACACCGTGATCCTGGTCGATCAGATCGAGAGCGACGTGGCGTCCGGCCTGACCCGGCGCGAGGCGATCGTCGAGGCCACCGTCCGGCGCGCCCGGCCGGTGGTGCTGACCGCGCTCGCGGCGATCCTCGCCATGATCCCGCTGTCGCGCTCGGCGTTCTGGGGCCCGATGGCGATCACCATCATGGGCGGTTTGTTTGTTGCGACTTTCCTGACCTTGCTGTATCTGCCGGGCCTTTACGCCCTCTGGTTCCGCAAGACCCTCGAGGAGAGCGGCCCCGAGCAAATCAATACTGCGCCGCAGCATGCCGGCGATGCGCAACGCGCATTTCCGCTTGCTGAAGCCGCTGAATAATTGAAGATTGAGCAGGCCAACATGACACTGATCCAGGAACATAGCGAAACCGACACCCGCGAACGGATTCTCGTGGTGGCGGAGCGCTTGTTCCGGCAGATCGGCTACCAGAAGACCACGGTCGCCGACATCGCCAAAGAGCTGCGGATGAGCCCCGCCAACGTGTATCGCTTCTTCGATTCGAAGAAGTCGATCCACGAGGGCGTGGCACGCAGCCTGATGGGCGGGGTCGAGGTCGAGGCGCAGCGCATCGCCCGGTCGGAAGGGCCGGCGGCGGCGCGCCTGCGCCAGATGATAACGACCATCAATCGGATGAACACCGAGCGCTATGTCGCCGATTCCAAGCTGCACGAGATGGTCGAGATCGCGATGCAGGAGGATTGGGACGTCTGCGTCGCCCACATGCAGCTGATCGGCCAGATAATCGGCGAGGTGATCGCGCAGGGCGTGGCCTCGGGTGAGTTCGAGGTCGGGGATCTGGAGGTCGCCGCGCTGTGCGCTTGCACGGCGATGATGCGGTTCTTCCACCCGCAGATGATCGCCCAATGCGCCACCAAGCCGGGGCCGACCATCGACCAGATGATCGATTTCGTGATCGCCGGCCTGTCGCCGCGCGCCCGCACCCATTGAGCGTCAGGGCTGACATTTTCGTCAGTTGACTCTTACGTCAATTATCTCATTCGTCATTCCGGGATGCGCCGCAGGCGCAGGCCCGGAATCCATACTCACGATCGTGGTTATGGATTCCGGGCTCGCGCTGCGCGCGCCCCGGAATGACGAGCGACTGATAATAGGAAAGAGCCACCGGTGACCGCGAAAGACCTGCATTTCTACGAGCCGAAGAACGGCCATGGCCTGAAGCACGATCCGTTCAACGCCATCGTCGCGCCGCGGCCGATCGGCTGGATCTCGTCGCGCGACAAGGCCGGCAACGTCAATCTCGCGCCCTACAGCTTCTTCAACGCGTTCTGCTACGTGCCGCCGATCATCGGCTTCTCCTCCACCAACTGGAAGGACTCCGTCGCCAACATCCAGGACACCGGCGAGTTCGTCTGGAATTTGGCGACGATGGATCTGGCCAGGCACATGAACGCGACCGCTGCGCATGTCGCGCGTGATGTCGACGAGTTCAAGCTCGCCGGCCTGACGCAGGTACCCGGCAAGCTCGTCAACGTGCCGCGCGTCGCCGAAAGCCCGGTGTCGTTCGAATGCAAGGTGAGCCAGATCGTCCAGCTGCAAGGCGCCGACGGCAAGAAGGCGGAGGCCTGGCTGACCCTCGGCGAGGTGGTCGCGGTCCACATCGACAAGGCCTTCATCAAGGACGGCGTCTACCAGACCGGCCTCGCGCACCCGATCGTCCGCGCCGGGCGGAGAGGAGACTACTTCGAGATCAAGCCGGAAAACATGTTCGAGATGGTCCGGCCGGATTGAGCTTGTCCGTCATTGCGAGCGAAGCGAAGCAATCCATCGTTCAGCGCATGGGATAGATGGATTGCTTCGCTTCGCTCGCAATGACGGAACCAGAAACCACAACAATGTGAAATTTCCGCCCGTGGTGATGAAAAACCGTCACTCGCAACCTCGGGGCGAGCAGTCTAACCTCCCGCGCGCCAGGCCGGATCAACGGCCGGCCAACAGAGTGGGAGGATGCGATGACACGCCACGAGCAGAGCGGTCAAAACGAAGACCGGCGCGATCCGAACGTTTCACGACGAACACTTGTCCAGGGGCTGGCGGCCGGAGCGGCCGCTGCCGCAGCCGGCGTCGGCAGTGCGCTGGCCCAGAATGCGCCCGCGCCGGTCGGGCCACCGACGACCATCACCAGCCCGCCGCGCGACTTCAGCCCGCGTGGTGCGCCAACCACCTATTTCTGGGACCCCGACATCATCGCGGTCGATCCGTCCTTCAACGATCTGGCCCAGCCCAACACGTCGATCAAGCGTCTCCACACCGGCCTGTTGTGGGCCGAAGGGCCGGCATGGAGCTCGCAGGGCCGCTATCTGCTCTGGAGCGACATCCCCAACAACCGGCAGATGCGCTGGTCGGAGGATGACGGCCATGTCAGCGTGTTCCGAATGCCGTCGAACTACTCGAACGGCAATTCGTTCGACTTCCAGGGCCGCCAGTTGTCCTGCGAACATCTCACCCGCCGCGTCACGCGCTACGAGAATGACGGCACCGCGACGGTGCTTGCGGACAATTATCAAGGCAAGCGGCTGAACTCGCCGAACGATATCGTCGCGCATCCCGACGGCAGCTACTGGTTCACCGATCCGCCCTATGGCGGCCAGCTTTATGAGGGTGAGCCGGATGCGGCGGGCGGCCCGGGCAATTCCGCCGGCAAGCTCAATCCGCGGATCGGCCAGCCGGCGGGCTTCGTGCCGGCCAAGCGCGAGCTGCCGACCAATTGCTATCGGATCGATCCCTCCGGCCGGATCGATCTCGTGGTCAGCGAGGACCAGGTGCCGGATCCGAACGGCATCTGCTTCTCGCCTGATTACAAGAAGCTCTACGTGGTCTCGACCGGCAAGGGCCCGGGCGATACCGGCGCGGGCGGCAAGGGCGACGTCTTCGTGTTCGATGTCGGCGCCGACAACAAGCCTGTTAACGGCAAGCGGTTCAGCGATTTCACGATCGACGGCGTGAAGTGCGGGCCTGACGGCATCCGCTGCGATGTCAACGGCAATGTCTGGTGCTCGAGCAATGCCGGCCGCGCGGTCGGCTACAACGGCGTGACGTGCTGGTCGCCGGACGGCAAGCTGCTCGGTCGTATCCGGCTGCCCGAGGTCTGCGGCAACATCACCTTCGGCGGCCCCAAGCGCAACCGCCTGTTCATGGCCGCAAGCCAGTCGCTCTACGCGGTCTATACCGCGACCCAGGGCGCCGGGCCGGCCTAGCTCGTCTTGCGTGGGGATGGCGTCCGCGCCATCCCCCGCTACCTGATTGTCGCAGCTCAGCTTTCGGAACTGAACGCGCGGCCTGCCGTTAACAAACGGCGGCTTGGCCGCGTCAATTTCGCTTTATTTGAACAGCGAAGTGTTCACCGGTGAACGGCACTTTCCGATAGGATCACTCAATCCGCGCCGCCGTTTCATGAGGACCCTCCATGAGCTTCCGCCGCGACTATATTACAAAACCGATCTTCTCCTGGGCGCGCGGCGTGCTGCCGACCATGTCGGACACCGAGCGCGAGGCGCTGGAAGCCGGCGACGTCTGGTGGGACGCCGATCTTTTCACCGGCAATCCCGACTGGTCGAAATTGCTGGCGTTCGCGCCGGCCAAACTGACCGACGAGGAGACGGCCTTCCTGCACGGTCCGGTCGACGAGCTCTGCACCATGCTCGACGAGTGGAAGATCAACTGGGAATGGCGAGATCTGCCGCCCGAGGTCTGGGCCTTCATCAAGGCCAAGAAATTCTTCGGCATGATCATCCCCAAGGAATTCGGCGGGCTCGGCTTCTCGCCCTACGCGCATTCCGAAGTGGTGCGCAAGATCTCGTCGCGCTCGTTGACCGCGGCCGTCACCGTGATGGTGCCGAACTCGCTCGGGCCGGGCGAACTGTTGATGCGTTTCGGCACCAAAGAGCAGCAAGACAAATGGCTGCCGCGCCTCGCCTCCGGCCAGGACATTCCCTGCTTCGGCCTGACCAGCCCGGAGGCCGGCTCCGACGCCGCCTCGATGATCGACAGCGGGATCATCTGCAAGGGCAATTTCGAAGGCCGTGAGGTGATTGGGCTCAAGCTGAATTGGCACAAGCGCTATATCACGCTCGGTCCGGTCGCGACGCTGCTCGGCCTTGCCTTCAAGGCCTACGATCCCGATCACCTCGTCGGCAATCAGGACGAACTCGGCATCACGGTCGCGCTGATTCCGACCCATCTGCCCGGCGTCTCGATCGGCCACCGCCACCTGCCGGCGATGCAGGTGTTCCAGAACGGCCCGAATTGGGGCAAGGACGTCTTTATCCCGCTCGACTACATCATCGGCGGTGAGGCACGCTTGGGGCAGGGCTGGAAGATGCTGATGACGGCGCTTGCCGCCGGCCGCGGCATCTCGCTGCCATCGCTGTCGGCTGCGGGTGCCGCCTATGCCGCGCGCACCACCGGCGCCTATGCCCGCATCCGCGAGCAGTTCGGCATTTCCATTTCCAAGTTCGAGGGCATCGAGGAGCCGCTGGCGCGGATCGCCGGCACCGCCTATCTGCTTGACGCCGCGCGGCGGCTCACCTGTGCAGCGCTGAACGAGGGACATCATCCCGCCGTCATCTCCGGGATCATGAAGCTCCACGCCACCGAGCGGATGCGGATCGCGATCGACGACGCCATGGACATCCATGGCGGCAAGGCCGTGATCGACGGGCCGCAGAATTATCTCGGCGGTCTCTACCGCTCGGTGCCGGTCGGCATCACGGTCGAGGGCGCCAACATCCTGACCCGCAATCTGATCGTGTTCGGGCAGGGCGCGATCCGCGCGCATCCCTATCTGTTGCAGGAGATGAACGCGCTCGGCGAGCCCGACCGCGACAAGGGCTTGACTGCGTTCGACACCGCGTTCTGGAAGCACGTCGGCCACAGCTTTGCGACCATGTTCCGCGCCTGGGGCCGCAGCTGGAGCTTTGGCCTGTTCGCCCCGGCGCCGGATGCCGGCGACGCGACAGAGTTCTATCGCCAGCTCTCGCGCTATTCGTCGGCATTCGCGCTGTGCGCCGACATGGCGCTGCTCACCCTCGGCGGCGCGCTGAAGCGCAAGGAAATGCTCTCCGCGCGCTTCGGCGACATCCTCTCCGAACTCTATCTGCTCTCCGCTGCGCTGAAGCGCTGGCAGGATGAAGGCCGGCAGAAGGAAGACCTTCCCGCGCTCGAATGGTGCATGGCGTCCGGCTTCAAGACCATCGAGAACCGCTTTGCCGAAATCCTCGCCAATCTGCCGAACCGCCCGGTGGCATGGCTGCTGAAATTCCTGATCCAGCCGTTCGGCGCCCGCGTCATCGGTCCGTCGGACCGCGTCGTGCATCTCTGCGCGCAGCTCGTGCTGTCGCCGTCAGCGGCACGCGACCGCCTGACGCCGGACCTCGCCTTTGTCGAGGACGACGGCGGCATCGCGCGGCTGGAAAAGGCCTTCCGGCTCGTCACCGAGGCCGAGGATGCGGCCAAGCAGCTGCGCGCGGCGCGGCTGCATGACTGGAAGGAGGCGGTGAAGAAGGGTGTCATCACCGAGGCCGACGGTGAGAAGCTCGCCGCCGCCCACGCGGCTGTCGCAAAAGTCATCGAGGTCGATGATTTTGCGCCGGAGGAGCTGTCCCCGATTTACAAGAAATCCGCCGACGTGCATCAGTTCTTCCAGGAGCTTGGTGAGCAGAGGGCGGCGAGCTGATGGCGCGACCAGTCTTTATCGTCGACGGCAGCCGGACGCCGTTCCTGAAGGCGCGCTCCGGTCCCGGCCCGTTCACCCCGGTCGATCTCGCCGTGCAATGCGGCCGGCCGCTGCTGGCCCGGCAGCCGTTCGCGCCCACCGCCTTCGACCAGGTCATTCTCGGTTGCGTCAACGTGATCGCCGACGAGATGAATCCGGCGCGGGTCGCGGCGCTGCGGCTCGGCATGGGCGAGCAGATGGTCGCCTTCACGGTGCAGATCAACTGCGGCTCCGGCATGCAGTCGATCGACACCGGCTACCGTTACATCCGCGAGGGCATCTCCGACCTGATCCTGGCCGGCGGCGCCGAAGCCTTGAGCCACGCGCCACTGGTCTGGCCGAATTCCGGCGTGCGCTGGTTTGCCGGCTTCGCCGGCGCCAAGGGGTTGGGCGCCAAGATCGCCGCGGCGCTGAAGGTGAAGCCGAGCTATTTCAAGCCGATCATCGGCCTCGAGCGTGGGCTGACCGACCCGATCACCGAGCTCAACATGGGACAGACCGCCGAGAAGGTCGGCCACCTCTTCGGCATCACCCGCGCGCAGTCCGATGCCTACGCCGCCGAGAGCCACCAGCGGCTGGCCAACGCGCAGAAGCAGGGCTTTCTCAAGGGCGAGGTCGAGACCGCGTTCTCGCGCGACGGCAAGTTCTACGATTTTGACGACGGCGTCCGCCCGGACTCGACACCGGAGACGCTGGCCAAGCTGAAGCCGGTGTTCGAGCGTCCGTGGGGCCAGGTCACCGCCGGCAATTCCTCGCAGATCACCGATGGCGCCTCCTGGGTGATCCTGGCGTCGGAGACCGCGGTGGCAAAGCACGGGCTGACGCCGAAGGCCGTCATCCTCGACAGCCAGTGGTCGGCACTCGATCCCTCGATCATGGGGCTTGGTCCGGTGCTGTCGGCGAGCGCGCTGCTCAAGCGCAACAGCATGACCTTGCAGGATGTCGAGACCTGGGAATTGAACGAGGCGTTTGCAACGCAGGTGCTCGGCTGTCTTGCAGCCTGGAACGACGAAAAATTCTGCCGCGAGATCCTCGGGCTCGATGGTGCGGCCGGCGAGATCGACCGCGCCAAGTTGAACGTCGACGGCGGCGCGATCAGCCTCGGCCATCCCGTCGGCACCAGCGGCAACCGCATCGTGCTGCATCTGGTCAATGCGATGAAGCGGCTCGGCACCAGGCGCGGCGTCGCCACCGAATGCATCGGTGGCGGGCAGGGCGGCGCGATGTTGATAGAGACGGTGTGATCATGGATTCACGGATCATGGACCTTCTCGCCGACCGCGTGCTCGAACTCGGGCCGCCCCCGGCCGCCGACAGCCCGTACAAGAATTTCAAGCTGACGCGGGACGCGGACGGCATCGCCTGGCTGCTGTTCGATCGCGCCGGCGCCAGCGCCAACACGCTGTCGGCCGATCTGCTCGAGGAGCTCGACGCCATCGTCACGGCGCTGGAGAGCCAGCGGCCGACCGGCCTCGTGGTGCGCTCGGCGAAAAAGAGCGGCTTCATCGCCGGCGCCGACGTCAATGAGTTTCGCGGCGCCAGCGATCCCAGCACAGTCGAGACCGCGATCGGACGCGCGCACGCGGTGATCGATCGGCTCGAGGCGTTGCGCGTGCCCTCGGTCGCGGTCATTCACGGCTTCTGCCTCGGCGGCGGCCTCGAGGTCGCGCTGGCCTGCCAGATGCGGATCGCGATCGACGATGCCCGGTTCGGCTTCCCCGAGGTGATGCTGGGCCTGCATCCCGGCCTCGGCGGCACGGTGCGCTTCACCGAGCTGGTCAATCCGATGCAGGCGATGACCCTGATGCTGACCGGCAGAACCATTGACGCGCGCCGCGCCAAGGCGCTCGGCCTGGTCGATGCCGTGACGCAGGAACGCCACGTCCGCAATGCGGTGAAGGATGCGGTGTTCGGCCGGCTGAAGCGCGCCAAGCCCGGTGTGCTCAACTCGCTGCTCAATTCGGGGCCGGCCAGGGGCTTGCTGGCGTCGCGGATGCGCAGCGAGGCCGGGAAGGCGGCGCCGCGCAAGCATTATCCGGCGCCCTACGCGCTGATCGATCTCTGGGAGAAGCACGCCGGCAACCGCTCGGCGATGCTGAATGCGGAGAAGGCGTCGTTCGCCAATTTGATGGTGACGCCGACCGCGCAGAATTTGATCCGCGTGTTCTTCCTGCGTGAGCAGATGAAGAAGGTGGCAGGCTCCGGCAACAAGGTTGCGCACGTCCACGTCATCGGCGCCGGCGCGATGGGCGGCGACATCGCGGCCTGGTGCGCCAACCAGGATATGCGCGTCACGCTCGCCGACATGAAGGCCGAGCCGATCGCGGGCGCGATGAAGCGGGCGTCGGAGCTGTTCGGCAAGATCATGCGCAAGAAGATCGACCAGCGCGACGCGCTGGACCGGCTGATCCCCGACATGGACGGCGAAGGCGTCCGCAATGCGGACGTGATCATCGAGGCGGTGCCGGAAAAGCTCGAGCTGAAGCAGAAGGTTTACGCTGGCCTTGAGCCGAAGATGAAGCCGGGCGCGATCCTCGCCACCAACACCTCGAGCATTCCGCTGCAGGATCTGCGCACCACGCTGGCACGACCGGAGCGGCTGCTCGGCCTGCACTTCTTCAATCCGGTGTCGCGGCTGCAACTCGTCGAGGTGGTCAGCCATGACGGCACCGATTCCGCGATGCTGAAGGAGGCGCTGGCCTTTGTCGGCGCCATCGATCGCCTGCCGCTGCCGGTGAAGAGCTCGCCGGGCTTCCTCGTCAACCGCGCGCTGACGCCCTACATGCTGGAAGCGATGATGATGCTGGACGAGAAGACCGACCAGCGCCTGATCGACGCGGCGGCGATCGAGTTCGGCATGCCGATGGGGCCGATCGAGCTCGCCGACCAGGTCGGCCTCGACATCTGCCTCGACGTCGGCGACATGCTGCGCTCGAAGTTCGGCGACGCCTTGCCGCCGACGCCTGCATGGTTGCGCGAAAAAGTCGCCAAGGGCGAGCTCGGCCGCAAGACCGGCAAGGGCTTTTACAGCTGGAAGAACGGCAAGGCGGAGAAGGCGCCGCTGCCGGAGACCGGTCCGAAGGTCAGCGACGAGATGATCGACCGCCTGGTGCTGCCGATCTCGAATGTCTGCGTCGCCGCCTTGCGCGAAGGCATCGTCGACAATGCCGACATGGTCGACGGCGCGATGATCTTCGGCACCGGCTATGCCCCGTTCCGCGGCGGTCCGCTCAATTATGCGCGGACCCGTGGCGTCGATAATGTCGTGTCGACGATGCAGGCGCTGATGCGCAAGTTCGGCGGGCGGTTTGCCCCGGATCCCGGCTGGGAGGCTTTCAAGTGACCGACTCGCAAGCAACCGACACTCACGTTCACGCGCCGCCGATCAGCGGCAACGAACCGCAGGGCGATCTCTGCATCCGCACGCTGGCGATGCCGGCCGACACCAACGCCAATGGCGATATCTTCGGCGGCTGGCTGCTCAGCCAGATGGACCTCGGCGGCGGCGTGTTCGCGGGCAAGGTGGCGAAGTCCCGCACCGTGACGGTCGCGATCGAGGCGATGAATTTTCGCAAGGCGGTCTATGTCGGCGACCTCGTCTCGGTGCACGCCAATCTGGTGCGCGTCGGCCGCACCTCGATCACGGTGCATCTCGAAGCCTGGGTGCTGCGCCGCCGCGAGCAGCAATCGATCCTTGTCACCGACGGCAATTTCACCTACGTCTCGATCGACGACCAGGGCCATCCGCAGCCGATCCAGCGCGATGGCGCGACGATCGCCACATGACGCGGTCTAGGGGGTGCCGAATCATCCCTGCGACCGGCCAAATCAAAACTGAAGGCAGGATTGGATCGCCTCAGAACTATTACGCCGCAGCGCATGTTGCCGCAGCAGCGACCAGGAACAAATCCGTATCGCCTCGGTTATCGGCCCGGAATAAGAACCGAGGCTAACAATGTCCGACAGTTACGTGATCGAAGTGAGTTCGAAGACCGCGGGTATCGTGGTGCGCGATAAACGCGGCTATCAGTTCTTTGCTGCATCGCAACTTTTTTCCCGGCTTGAGGGCCATATCTTCCGTAACGCGCGTGAGGCCGAGCGCGCGGCGCGCCGGCTCCTCGCCGGCGACACGTTGCAACTGGCGTCGTAGCCGTTACGCTGCGGAGCAATGACCCTGACGCGGGCGCGCCGTTCCCCGCACGTTGACCTCCGCGCCGAACGGTCGCACCATGGGCGAGTCGCCGTTTCAAGGGGGCCGCCGTGGCCGGACTCTCCCACCGCCAGACTGAAATCCTCAACATCGCGCGTGCTTTTGGCCGGGTCATGGTCGAAGACCTCGCCAAGCGATTCGAGGTGTCGGCTCAGACCATCCGCAAGGACCTCAACGATCTGTGCGACGAGCGGTCGCTGACCCGAATCCATGGCGGCGCGATCATCGCCTCCGGTGTCGAGAACCTCGCCTATGAGGCGCGCCGCTTCGTCGCCGCCGAGGAGAAGAAGGCGATCGGCGCCGCCGCGGCGGCGCGGATTCCGAACGGCTGCTCGCTGTTCATCAATATCGGCACCACGACGGAAGAGGTCGCCAGCGCGCTGACCTCGCATGAGGACCTGCTCGTCATCACCAACAACCTCAATGTCGCGATGCTGCTCTATCGCCATCCGCGTATCGAGGTGGTGGTGGCCGGCGGCACGGTGCGCCGCGCCGACGGTGCCGTGGTCGGCTCCACCGCGACGCAGCTGATCGGCCAGTTCAAGGTCGACTACGCCATCATCGGCGCATCGGCGATCGACGAGGAGGGCGCGCTGCTCGACTTCGACTATCGCGAGGTGCAGGTCGCGCAGGCGATCATCGCCAATGCGCGCAACGGTCATGCTGGTGTCGGATGCGACCAAGCTCCGCCGCAGCGCGCCGGTGCGCATCGCGCATATGAGCCAGATCCAGACCTTCGTCACCGATTCGCCGCTCCCCGCAGGCCTCGCCAACATCTGTCACAGCCGCGGTATCGAGGTGGTCGTCGCGATGGACAAGCCGGCCGTCGATATCGACGACAACGCAACCGAGGCCGCGCCTGCGACATTGCGTAGCGCGTAAACGCGTTCGATCGCTCAATTTTTAGCGAACCTGTTTCGGACGCCTTTTACCGTTCCCTGTAGCCTTGCTCGAGGTAGAGCGGTTCGTTGGTCAGCACGCAATTCAAGATCGTCACGTCGTTGGGTATCGCGGCGATGTTTGCCGTGATTTCGTTTGCCCTCGGTTTCAGCATGTCGGCCGCGTTTGCAACGGCCCTGGCTAGTGGCGTGTCTGCGCGTGTCGTGATGAGCGCCCTCAACGGCGAGGCACGGCCGTCCCCGGAAGGTGCGCTCGCCCGTGCCTACCGTCGCGCGGCTAGCGGTGAAATGGCCGAGCTGTCGGCACGGGCCGAGCGGGATGGGCGCCCCCGGACCGTGCTCGTTGCATTGTTACGGGTCTCTCTCGCGGGATCGCTGTGTCAGCGCATCGCAAGCGGGGCGTTCCTCGCGCAGGCGGCAATCGGCGCGGTTGCGATCGTCTTGTTCTGGCTTGGCCAGACGATGGCCTTTGACATGCGGCTGTTCGCGATGGCGTCGCCTGGCAGCCTGTTTGCGGATGGCATTCCGATGTCGATCGATGCCTGCCTTTGGTCTCGTTCTACGCCGTCACCTTCTCGCTGTTTGTGATCGCTCTACTTGCCGATCTGCCGACCATCATGCGCAATTGGCGCGAGGAGTGGCGTTACCTCCTGTTGCCGCTGTTCGGCTTTGGATTCTGGGTGATCCTGACGCATCGAAAATCATCGACCTACAGCGGCCTGCAAGTGGCACTCGGCGGCGGATATATGTGGGCCTACGTCGTTGTCTTCGTCCTTGCGCCGCTGTTCTTTCTCGTGATGTCGGCGTCGCTGCCCAGCAATCGGGCGATCCGGTGAGCAGGGATCGCTCCGTCGCGCGAATCTATTTCCGCTTCGCCTTCAAATGGTATGCGATCCTCTTCGTCGCATCCTTGGTCCTCTACGTGCTGTTTGCCAGCGGTCATGCATTGCTTGCGGCGACCGGCGTGCTAGCGCTTGCCGTTTGGTTTGTGCGCGACAGCCGCGCGTGTGCGAAGCGAGTGGGCGGTGAAGTTCGCCGCACCTACGATCCGGAGCAGGCATTGCCGGAATTGCGTGCCGGACGATCGCAACGGCGTCTCTGACCAACCAACCACTCGTCCTGCATGGCGCCACTTCAAGCGTCGCGCGGCCGGTCTGGTCTCCCCAAACGCCCCCGCCGCGTGCATTCCGCCCAAAAAATCCCCAGCTAAAGTTCCCCATTTTCGCTTTGCTTTCGTTTTTGGTTGTGATCTACTTCAATTCGAAAGTAAAACCGTCAAAGCGAAAACGGTTGCCGGGGGAAGCGTTCTTTGGATCGAATTTACGACCTCGCCATCATCGGAGGCGGCGTTAATGGCTGCGGCATCGCGCGCGATGCGGCGGGCCGGGGTAACTCCGTTTTCCTTTGTGAAATGAATGACTTGGCCAGCGGGACTTCGTCCTGGTCGACCAAGCTCGTGCATGGCGGTCTGCGCTATCTCGAATATTACGAGTTTCGTTTGGTGCGCGAGGCGCTGATCGAGCGCGAGATCCTCTGGCAGATCGCGCCCCACATCATTCGTCCGCTGCGTTTCGTCTTGCCGCACCACGCCGGCCTGCGTCCGGCCTGGCTGCTGCGGCTCGGCCTGTTTCTCTACGATCATATCGGCGGCCGGCATCTGCTGCCGGCGACGCGCTCGGTGGACCTTGCGCGCGACGTGGTCGGCAAGCCGCTGATCCCGGGCCGCTACACCAAGGGTTTCGAATATTCCGATTGCTTCGTCGACGACGCGCGGCTGGTGGCACTGACCGCGCGCGACGCAGCCGATCGCGGCGCCGAGATCCGCACCCGCACCCGCGCGGTCGAGATCAGGCAGGTCGACGGCATCTGGCACGTCACGGTCGAGGATACGACCAGCGGTTCGCGCGAGACGATCAAGGCCCGCGTGCTGGTCAATGCCGGCGGTCCCTGGGTCGAACAGGTGCTGGCGTCAGGCGTCGGCGTCAATGCGCGCGCCAAGGTGCGGCTGGTGCAGGGATCGCACATCGTGGTGCCCAAGCTCTACGATCACGACCGCGCCTACATCTTCCAGAACGCCGACGGCCGCATCATCTTCGTGATCCCCTATCAGAACGATTTCTCGCTGATCGGCACCACCGATCGCGACTATGACGGCGATCCGGCCAAGGTGAAGGCGACGCAGGAGGAGATCGAGTATCTCTGCGCCTCCGCTAGCGAGTATCTCGCCAAGCCGGTGAAGCCCGAGGACGTGGTCTGGAACTACTCCGGCGTGCGTCCGCTCTATGACGATGGCGCGAGCGAGGCCAAGGCCGCGACCCGCGACTATGTGTTCGAGCTCGATACGCCCGGTGGCGCGCCGCTGCTCTCGATCTATGGCGGCAAGATCACGACCTATCGCCGCCTCTCCGAAGAGGCGCTGCAGCGGCTGTCGCCCTATCTCCGCGGCACAAAGGCGCAGGAGGGATGGACCGGCAAGGCGCCGCTGCCCGGCGGCGACATGGACGTGTCGGCGGTCGCCGCGCTGAGCGCCGAACTGGTTCGCACCTATCCGTTCCTCGCGCAGCCGCACGCCAATCGTCTCGCGCATGCCTACGGCACGCGTGCCAGCAAGGTATTGGGCAACGCAGCATCGGCCGAAGATCTCGGCCGATGCTTCGGCGCCACCTTGACGGAGGGTGAAGTCCGGTACCTGATGGCGAACGAATGGGCTCGGACTGCGGAAGATGTCGTCTGGCGACGATCCAAGCTGGGCTTGCGGATGACGGCGGGTGAAATCGCCGCGCTCGACGAGTGGATGGCCGCCAACCGCGTGTCCGGTGAACGTCCCCTCCGCGAAGCGGGAGGACGGGTATGAGCGTTGCACTGCAGAACGTCACGCGAACCGTGGATGGCGTTCCGACCATCCGCGATGTGTCGCTGACGCTGGAGCGTGGCACGCTCAGTGTGCTGCTCGGGCCGACGCTGTCGGGCAAGACCTCGATCATGCGGCTGCTCGCCGGCCTCGACAAGCCGGCCTCCGGCCGCGTGCTGGTCGACGGCAAGGATGTCACCGGCGCCGACGTGCGGCAGCGCTCGGTCGCGATGGTCTATCAGCAGTTCATCAACTATCCCTCGCTGACGGTCTATGAGAACATCGCTTCGCCGTTGCGCGTACAGGGCAAGCCGAAGGTCGAGATCGAGAGGCGGGTTGCGGAAGCGGCCGCCCTGCTGCGGCTCGAGCCGTTCCTGAAGCGCACGCCGCTGCAACTCTCCGGCGGCCAGCAGCAGCGTACCGCGATCGCGCGCGCGCTGGTCAAGGGCGCCGACCTCGTGCTGCTCGACGAGCCGCTCGCCAATCTCGATTACAAGCTGCGCGAGGAGCTGCGCGCCGAGCTGCCGCGCATCTTCGAGGCGTCGGGCGCGATCTTCGTCTATGCCACCACCGAACCGTCGGAAGCGCTGCTGCTCGGCGGCGACACGGTCTGCATGTGGGAAGGCCAGGCGCTGCAGACCGGCGCGACGCCGAAGGTCTACCGCCATCCCGACACGCTGCGCGTCGCGCAGGTGTTCTCCGATCCGCCGCTCAATGTCATCGGCATCGAGAAGAGGGGTGATCTCGTGATCTATGCCGGCGGCGAGCAGGCGCCCGCGACCGGGCTCTATGCCGGTCTGCCTGACGGCGCCTACCGGACCGGTTTCCGCGCGCACCAGCTCGAGGTCGGCAGCGCCGCGGCCGGCCGCCATAAATTCGCTGCCACCGTGACGGTGACCGAGATCACCGGCTCGGAGAGCTTCGTACACGTCCATGTCCATGGCTCGAACTGGGTCGCGGTGCTGCACGGCGTGCATGAATATGAACCCGGGCAGGTGCTCGACGCCGCGCTCGATCCCGACGACATCTTCGTGTTCGACGCGGCCGATCGCCTCGTCGCTTCACCCGCAACCAATTTCTCGAAGTGAGGGAGATGCTTCATGGCCCGCATTGACCTCGTCGATCTCGCGCAGTCCTACAACGGCAATGACGCGCCGCTGGAATCCTTCGCGTTGAAGCCGGTCACCATGACCTGGCGGCAGGGCGGCGCCTACGCGCTGCTCGGGCCGTCCGGCTGCGGCAAGACCACGCTGCTCAATCTCATTTCCGGCATCGTGACGCCGTCGCGCGGCAAGATCCTGTTCGACGGCCGTGACATCACGCCGCTGTCGACGCAGAAGCGCAACATCGCGCAGGTGTTCCAGTTCCCGGTCATCTACGACACCATGACGGTGGGCGAGAACCTGGCCTTCCCGCTGAAGAACCGCGGCGTTGCCAGGGCCGAGGTCGATGCGCGGGTCAAGCAGATCGCCGACCTGCTCGATCTCACGCCCTATCTGAACCGCAAGGCGACGCGGCTCACCGCCGACGCCAAGCAGAAGATCTCGCTCGGCCGCGGCCTGGTGCGTTCCGACGTCGCCGCCGTCTTGTTCGACGAGCCGCTGACGGTGATCGATCCCGAGCTGAAATGGCAGCTGCGCTCGAAACTGAAGGCGCTGCATCGCGAGCTCGACCTCACGATGATCTACGTTACCCACGACCAGACCGAAGCGCTGACCTTCGCCGATACCGTGGTCGTCATGCATGACGGCCGCGTGGTGCAGAGCGGTACGCCGGCCGAATTGTTCGACAAGCCGGAGCACACTTTCGTCGGGTACTTCATCGGCTCGCCCGGCATGAACATCGTACCCGCCGAGGTCTCGGGCCACGAGGCGCGGATCGACGGCCATGTCATCGGCCTGCATCGCAACTATGGTGTGCTGCCGAAGGCTGCGAAGATCGAGATCGGCGTGCGGCCGGAATTCGTCGATGTCGCAGCGCCCGCATCGGGGCTGCTGTCGGCGAAGATCGAGCGGATCGACGATCTCGGCCGGATCCAGTTTGCCCGTGTCCGCGTCGGCAACACCAAACTCGCGGCGCGCGTGCCGCCGGGCTTCTCGGTCTCCGAAGATACCGCCGGCCTGATCTTCAATCCCGCTTACGTCCACGTCTATGCCGACAGCCATTTGGTGGAAGGGGTCGCCTGATGGACAAGACCATCAACCAAAAAGCCTGGTTCCTGGTGCTGCCGGTGTTCCTGGTGGTCGCGTTCTCGGCGGTGCTGCCGCTGATGACGGTCGTGAACTATTCGATGCAGGATACCTTCGGCAACAACCAGTTCTTCTGGAACGGCGTCGGCTGGTTCAAGGAGCTGCTCGATCCCTCGACCGATCTCGGCGGTCGCTTCCTGGCTTCGCTCGGCCGCAACCTGTTCTTCTCCGCCGTGATCCTCGCGATCGAGGTGCCGCTCGGCATCGTCGTCGCGCTGTCGATGCCGCGCGAAGGCTGGAGCGTCGCAGCCTGCCTCGTCATCCTCGCGCTGCCGCTTCTGATTCCGTGGAACGTGGTCGGCACCATCTGGCAGATCTTCGGCCGGCCCGATATCGGCCTGCTCGGCTATGTGCTGAACCATCTCGGGTTCAACTACAACTACGTCTCCAATGAGGTCGATGCCTGGGTCACGGTCATCGTGATGGACGTCTGGCACTGGACCAGCCTTGTCGCGCTGCTCTGCTACGCCGGCCTGAAGTCGATCCCCGACGCCTATTACCAGGCGGCGCAGATCGACGGCGCGTCGCGCTGGGCGGTGTTCAAGGCGATCCAGCTGCCCAAGATGAACCGCGTGCTCTTGATCGCGGTGCTGCTGCGCTTCATGGATAGCTTCATGATCTACACCGAGCCGTTCGTGGTCACCGGCGGCGGTCCCGGCAACTCGACGACCTTCATCTCGATCGAGCTCGTCAAGATCGCGCTCGGCCAGTTCGACCTCGGCAAGGCGGCTGCGCTGTCGCTGGTCTACAATCTGATCATCCTGATCGTGTGCTGGGTGTTCTACACCGTGATGACCAATGCCGGCGCCGAGCGACCGGTCAAGGGAGGAGCGGCGTGATGCATTCGATCCCCGGCCGCCGCCTGATCATGGCGCTGTTCCTGATCTTCCTGCTGTTGCCGATCTACTGGCTCGTCAACATGAGCTTCAAGACCAACGCCGAGATCATCTCGTCGATGACGCTGTGGCCGCATGCGCCGACGCTGCAGCACTACAAGCGGATCTTCACCGACGAGAGCTGGTATTCCGGCTACATCAATTCGTTGGAATATGTCGTCATCAACACCGTGATCTCGATCGCGGTGGCGTTGCCGGCGGCCTATGCATTCTCGCGCTACCGCTTCCTCGGCGACAAACATCTGTTCTTCTGGCTGCTGTCCAACCGCATGGCGCCGGCGGCGGTCTACGCGCTGCCGTTCTTCAACCTCTATTCGGCGATCGGCCTGTTCGATACGCCGTGGGCGGTGGCGCTGGCGCACTGCATCTTCAACGTGCCGCTGGCGGTGTGGATTCTCGAAGGCTTCGTCTCCGGCGTGCCGCGCGAGATCGACGAGACCGCCTTCCTCGACGGCTATTCGTTTCCGCGCTTCTTCGTCAAGATCCTGGTGCCGCTGATCGCGAGCGGCATCGGCGTCGCCGCGTTCTTCTGCTTCATGTTCTCCTGGGTCGAGCTGCTGCTGGCGCGCACGCTGACGTCGGTTGCCGCCAAGCCGATCTCCGCTGTCATGACGCGGACGGTGTCGGCCGCCGGCATGGACTGGGGCCTGCTTGCCGCGGCCGGCGTGCTCACCATCATCCCAGGCGCACTCGTGATCTGGTTCGTCCGCAACTACATCGCGCGCGGCTTCGCGCTCGGCCGGGTCTAGGAGGGCGCATGATCCCGAAAAGTGGAAGCCGGTTTTCGGACCGGATCATGCGCAAGGAGTAAGATCATGGACAGCATCGCATGGATGGCATGGACCTGGCCCACCGCTATCTTCTTCGTGCTGCTTGCCTGCACGCTCGGAATGATGACCTGGCTTGCGATCGCCTATCCCGAGGCGGAGCGGGTCGGCGTGCTGCGGATTCCGACCACGCGTGGCGATCGCCTGTTCGTCTCGCTGGTGCTCGCCGCCGTCATCCACCTGGTGTGGATCGGCCTGGTCGGCACCGATCCGATTTTCAGCCTGCCGATTGGCGAGGGCGTCGAGATTTCGAGTCTGTGGCTCGGAACGGTAATTTCGCTTCTTTCAGCCGTGGTGATCTTTCGCACCGTCTGAAGAACGCGAAAAAGAGCAGATCCGGGGTCTACCCGGGCCTGGATTTAGTCGCTGCAACCGGAGGAATCTAATGCGACATTTACGAATGACTAAAGAAAAGCTTTTGACGATGACCAGCGCGGTCGCGCTCGTCGCAGCATCGGTCACTCTTGTCGCGCCGGCCCGCGCCGACGAGGCGGCCGCCAAGAAGTGGATCGACAGCGAATTTCAGCCGTCGACCCTCTCCAAGGACGACCAGATGAAGGAGATGCAGTGGTTCATCAAGGCCGCTGCCCCCTTCAAGGGCATGGAGATCAACGTCGTCTCCGAAACCCTGACCACCCACGAGTACGAATCCCGCACGCTCGCCAAGGCGTTCGAGGAGATCACCGGCATCAAGGTCAAGCACGACATCATCCAGGAAGGTGACGTCGTCGAGAAGATCCAGACCCAGATGCAGTCCGGCAAGAACGTCTATGACGGCTGGATCAACGACTCCGACTTCATCGGCACCCACTTCCGCTATGGCCAGGCCGTCGACCTGACCGAATGGATGAAGGGCGAAGCCAAGGACGTCACCGATCCGATGCTCGACGTCGACGACTTCATCGGCAAGTCGTTCACCACGGCACCGAATGGTCACCTCTACCAACTGCCCGACCAGCAGTTCGCGAACCTCTATTGGTTCCGCTACGACTGGTTCACCAACCCGGACTACAAGGCCAAGTTCAAGGCCAAGTACGGCTACGATCTCGGCGTTCCCGTGAACTGGTCGGCCTATGAGGACATCGCCGAGTTCTTCACCAACGACGTCAAGGAAATCAACGGCGTCCGCGTCTATGGCCACATGGACTACGGCAAGAAGGATCCCTCGCTCGGCTGGCGTTTCACCGACGCCTGGCTGTCGATGGCCGGCAACGGCGACAAGGGTCTTCCGAACGGCCTGCCGGTCGACGAATGGGGCATCCGCATGGAAGGCTGCCGTCCGGTCGGCTCGTCGGTCGAGCGTGGCGGCGACGTCAACGGCCCGGCGTCGGTCTATTCGATCGTCAAGTATCTCGACTGGATGAAGAAGTATGCTCCGCCGCAGGCGCAGGGCATGACCTTCTCCGAGTCGGGCCCGGTGCCCTCGCAGGGCAACATCGCCCAGCAGATCTTCTGGTACACCGCCTTCACCGCCGACATGGTGAAGCCCGGACTGCCCGTGATGAACGCGGACGGTACGCCGAAGTGGCGTATGGCCCCGTCGCCGCACGGCTCGTACTGGAAGGAAGGCATGAAGCTCGGCTACCAGGACGTGGGTTCGGCCACGCTCCTGAAGTCGACCCCGGTCGACCGCCGCAAGGCGGCCTGGCTCTATCTGCAGTTCATCGTCTCCAAGACGACGAGCCTGAAGAAGAGCCATGTCGGTCTCACCTTCATCCGTGAATCCGACATCTGGGACAAGTCGTTCACCGAGCGTGCGCCGAAGCTCGGCGGCCTGATCGAGTTCTACCGCTCGCCCGCGCGCGTGCAGTGGACCCCGACCGGCAACAACGTGCCCGACTATCCGAAGCTGGCGCAGCTGTGGTGGCAGAACATCGGCGATGCGTCGTCCGGTGCGAAGACGCCGCAGGCTGCGATGGACGCGCTCGCCGCGGCCCAGGATTCGGTGATGGAACGTCTTGAGAAGTCCGGTGTGCAGGGTGCCTGCGGACCGAAGCTGAACAAGAAGGAAACCGCCGAGTACTGGTTCGCCAAGTCGGCCAAGGACGGCAACATTGCGCCGCAGCGCAAGCTTGCCAACGAAAAGCCGAAGGGTGAGACGGTCGACTACGACACGCTGATCAAGTCGTGGCCGGCCTCGCCGCCCAAGCGCGCCGAAGCGAAGTAAGGCGTACCAGCCCACGCCATCCGAAGACTGCGAAAGGCCGGGAGCAATCCCGGCCTTTTTTCCGTCCGGCATCCGGGGCAGGGAGTGTGGAGGCGGGCGCTCGATTGTGCTCAAATGACGCGATGAGATCATCATGCGTCTCCCGTCGCTGCATCATGATCCCGGGAGTTTCGCCATGCGCATGATTTTTCGCTGCGATTCGCGGCTTGCCGATCACCTGCCACGGCCGTTCCCGGCCCGCACTGCATTGCCGGACTGGCTGCGCGCGATGCCGGCGAAGGCGCATTCGGAGATCCACGACCGCGAGATCCGCACGGTCAAGCAATGTCCGCCCTTCGTCGATGCGATGGCCCATGGCGTGATGATCCCGCTGCCTTGCGATGTCAGGGTCGAGCGCGGCACGTTCGCATGGGACTGGGACATTCCCGAACCCGCAACACCGGGCCATCCGCGTGCGCCGCTCAGCTTCCATCCCGTCGCGCAGTTTGCCGGCGCGCCGTTTGCCAATGGGCAGGCCGCGCTGAAGTTCAACAGCTTCTGGACCATCGAGCTCGAGCCGGGCTGGTCGCTGTTCGCGACCCATCCGGTCAATCGCGACGACCTGCCGTTCCGCGTGATCTCGGGACTGGTCGACGCCGACCGGTTTCACGACGGCGGGATCAATTTCCCGGCGGTGTGGAGTGAGCCCGATTTTTCCGGTGTGCTGCCGAAGGGCACGCCGGTCGTGCAATGCTTCGCGGTGCCGCGCCAGGCCCCCGAACTGCTGTTCGAGCCGTTCGACGACGCGCATCGCGAAGCCTATTCGAAGGTTCTCGGCGAGGTGCTGGCCGCACCCAATGTCTACCGCAAGCATTTCCGCGCCAAGCGCGGGAAACTAAAGCGCGATGAGATTTAGTTGAATCGTCATCGCGCTTTAGCCCTTTGTTTGAGCATGATCTTTTCGGAAAACCGCTTCACACTTTTCCGGATCATGCTTTAGTTACTTAGCGCCGCACGCAGCGCGCGCTCGTCGAGCCACAGCCGGCCGTGCGGCGCCGAGGTCAGTGCCATCGCGATCGATCCGAACAGCTGCGGACGCAGCGCATAGGCGCGCGCGAAGGCCTGCATCGCGGCGTCGGGCGCGCCGCCCTCCTGCAATGCGATCCCGAGATTGAGTGCCGCTTCGGCGTAGTCCGGCCTGATCTCGATCGCCCTGCGATAGGCCTGTGCAGCGCCGTCATGGTCGCGCAAATCCTGCCTGGCCACACCGAGATCGAACCACATCGAGGCCGGTGCCGCGCCTGTGGTCGCCCGCTCGAGCAGGCTCACCGCCGCGGGGAGGTTACCGTCCTCCCAGGCCAACCGGCCGAGCCGCGCATTGGCCTCCTGATGCTCCGGGATGGCCTTGAGGATCGCCGCCCAGGCCTCGCGCGCCTGCGCCTTGCGGCCGGCAAGCTCCAGCGTGCGCGCCTTCTCGACGAATGCATCGCGCTGCGGCTTGAGCGCGATGGCGCGGTCGAGATGGGTCAGGGCGGCATCGAATTCGCCGTCGCTGCGGGCGAGGCGGGCGGCGAGCAGCTGCGCCGCGGCATTGTCGGGCCGCTTTGCCAGGCTCGCCGCGACATGCCTGCGCGCCGGTGCGAGCTCGCCTTTGGTGAACAGCACGGCGGCCAGCAGATGGCTCAGCATCGGCTCGCCGGGCTGCCGCGCAAGGCCGCCCTCGCACAGCGCGATCGCCTCGTCGTGCCGGCCGCTGTTGAATGCCGCGGTGGCGCGTCGAACGATATCCTCGGCGGTGTCCTTGTTCATTCCCGCATGTGACCGTGTCATGCTATCGAGACGCACCATGCTATGCGGCGCCGGAGATCGTGGCCAGCGCTTACCGCGCGACGAGGCCGTCGATGCTTAGAAATCCGAGGGCGCGCAACGCAAAAAGGCCGGGAGCGGTCCCGGCCTTTTTCGTTCGCCCTGCCTACACCCTCTTTCGTCATTCCGGGGCGCGCAAAGCGCGAACCCGGAATCCATCTTGACGCGAGTCATGCGGATCAATGGATTCCGGGTCTGCGCCTGGCGGCGCAGCCCGGAATGACGATATGGAGAGAGTGGACTTGTTTACTCCGCAGCCTCCGTCGCCTTCAGCGTCGGGTAATCCGTGTAGCCCTTGGCGCCGCCGCCGTAGAAGGTCGCCTTGTCCCACTCGTTGAGCGGGGCGCCGGCCTTCAGCCGCTCGACCAGGTCGGGGTTGGAGATGAACGGCTTGCCGAATGCGATCAGGTCGGCCGCACCGGCTTCCAGCACCTTCTCGGCCAGCGCGAAGTCGTAGCCGTTGTTGGCGATATAGGCCTGCTTGAAGCGCTTGCGCAGCGAGGCGTAGTCGAACGGAGCGTTGTCGCGCGGGCCGCCGGTGGCGCCTTCGATGACATGGATATAGGTCAGCTTCAGCGCGTTGAGCTGGTCGACGATGTGATCGAACAGCGGCTGCGGGTTGCTGTCGGAGACGTCGTTGGCCGGCGTCACCGGCGAGATGCGGATGCCGGTGCGGTCGGCGCCGGCTTCGCCGACAACCGCCCTGGACACTTCCAGCATCAGCCTAGCGCGGTTCTCGATCGAACCACCATAGGCATCGGTACGCTTGTTGGTGCCGTCCTTGGCGAACTGGTCGAGCAGATAACCGTTGGCGCCATGGATCTCGACGCCGTCGAAGCCGGCGGCGATCGCGTTCGCCGTGGCACGCTTGAAATCGTCAATGATGCCGGGGATTTCCGACAGCTCGAGCGCGCGCGGCTCGGAGACGTCGGCGAAGGTGCCGTTGACGAAGGTCTTGGTCTTGGCGCGGATCGCGCTCGGCGCCACCGGTGCGCCGCCGTTCGGCTGCAGCGCGACATGCGAGATGCGGCCGACATGCCAGAGCTGGATGTAGATGCGGCCGCCACGCTCGTGCACGCGATCGGTGACCTTGCGCCAACCCTCGACCTGCTCGTTCGAATAGATGCCGGGCGTGTCCTGATAGCCCTGGCCCTGCTGCGAGACCTGGCTCGCTTCGGTGATCAGCAGGCCGGCGGAGGCGCGCTGGCCGTAATACTCCACCGCGAGCGGACCCGGCGCGAAGCTCGGTGCCGGCGCGCGGTTGCGCGTCAAGGGCGCCATCACCAGGCGGTTCGACAAGGTTACGGGGCCAAGCTTGAACGGCTCGAGAAGTTTGGTCGATTGGCTCATGAGGAAATGTTCCAGGAAGTGACGGATGGAGCAGACTTGTGCATTGCGGCGAGAAGCGCAATGGCTGGGCCATGCGTGCCGTGCGGGCTAACCACGCACGATTCCGCCCATGTGACCGGCGTCGAGGAACAGGGTATGCGCGTTCACGTAGGAAGATTCATTCGAAATCAGGAACAGCGCAGCATAGGCGACCTCCCATCCAGTGCCCTGGCGGCCGAATGGCACTGTCACGGCACGGTCGGACCGCCGGCGGCTGGCGTCGCGGCCCATCGGCGTATCCATGAAGCCGGGCGCGATCACGTTGCAGCGAATGCCCCTGTCCTCGCCGGCGCGCGCGATCGCCCGGCCGAGCGCGATCTGCGCCGCCTTGGAGGATTCATAGGCCGGGTTGCGGCCGCCGGCGCGCTGGCTCGCCATCGAGGAGATCAGGATGATCGCGCCGCCCGGTGCCATCAGTTCCAGCGCCTTCTGCGCGAACAGCATGTGGCTGCGGACGTTGACGGCGTAGTCACGGTCCCAGGCTTCTGCCGTCATCTTGGGCAGCGACAGGCCGGAGGAGATGCCGACATTGAGCGCCAACCCGTCGAGCCCGCCGAGCTTCTGCGCGCAGCGCTCGACTGCCGGCGCGATCACCGCGACGTCGGAGACATCGACGACATCGGTGAAGGCCTTGCCGCCCTCCTTGGTGATCTGCGCGACAGTGTTGTCGGCGGCCTCCTTGTTGACGTCGAGGCAGGCGACGGATGCGCCCTCGCGCGCGAACAGCACGCTCATGGCACGCCCGTTGCCGATCGGCGGTTCGGCGTCGACGGTCGTACGCTGTCCGGCACCGACCACGATGATGCGCCGGCCGGCGAGGCGGCCGTGATTTTTCGCGAGCCCCAGCGCTTCCGCGTGCAGCGAGGCTGAGGGATCGACGGCTTTCGGTGCGTGGGTTGTGGTCGACATGGCGAGCTCCCTGACGTCTTGTTGTTGTCAGGGAGCAGTAGCACGGGAGAGAGCGTGAGGCGACGTGTCCGCCGTAGCCTTGGCGAGAGGTGAGAAAATGCCGCCGCGGGGAATATTGATTGGAGAACTGTCATCCCGGGGCTCGCGAAGCGAGAACCCGGAATCTCGTGCCGCATAATCGCGAGATTCCGGGTTCGATGCTGCGCATCGCCCCGGAATGACGCGCTAAGCGCGCGTCAGCTCACGCCAAGGAAGTCGCGCTTGCCGATCTCGACGCCGTTGTGGCGCAGGATGCCGTGTGCGGTGACGGCGTGGAAGTAGAAGTTCGGGAACGAGAATGCGTTGAGGAATTGCTGGCCCTTCAAGGTCATGGTGCGTTCGGCGCCGATCGGGAAGGTGACGTCCTTGGCTTCGCCGCCCTCGAACTGCTCGGGCTTGAACGACTTCACATAGGTGATCGTGTTGGCGAGCCGCTGCTTCAGGTCGCCGAAGGTCGTCTCGGTGTCGGGCGTCGACGGCACCGCGCTGTGGGTCAGCCGCGCGCAGCCTCTGGAGGCATGGTCGCAGACCAGCTGAATCTGCTTGGTCAGCGGCAGCATGTCCGGATAGAGCCGCGATCCCAGCAGCACCTCGGGCGCGATCTTCCTGGCCTCGCAATGCGCCTCCGCCTTGGTGAGCTCGCCGGTGAGGCTGTTGAGGATCTGCAAATAGGCGGGGACGACGGCGTCATAAAAGGACATGTGATGCTCCCTGGGTCTGATGAAATCCGGATGTGACCGAACGGCGATGCTGCACATGGGGCGGCAAAGGGAAGAATACAACTGCGGGGGGCCGTAACAGTTGGTCAAATATTTCCTGCGGCGGCGCGCCCTCTCAGTCCCGTCATCCTGAGGATCGCGAAGCGCGTCTCGACGGATGCACGGCCCAGCTGGTGGCCGTCGACCCTTCGAGACGCGCTTCGCGGTCCTCAGAGGGTGTGATTTTTTTGGGGTTTCAGCGAGCATTATAGCCGAAAGCCGGCGCGGTGTGATTCTCTGGCGATGATGGATTCGCGGGAGGTGATGTTGGCTGCCGATGAGTTGTTTGGGGACCTGCCGGAGCAGGCGAAGCCACCAGCCGAAGCGGGCTTGCCCGGCGCTCCGCGGCTGCGTGAGCCCCAGCGCGACCAGATTGCGCTGCGAGCGGTTGATATTGAGAGCCTGATCGGGGAAGACCATCCGGTGCGGCTGATCTGGTCTTATGTCGAAGAGCTTGATCTGAGTGAGTTGGAGGACCGGATCAAGGCTCGCGGCGATCGTCCCGGTCACCCCGCGACCTCGCCCCGGCTTTTGCTGGCGCTGTGGCTCTATGCCGCCAGCGAAGGCGTTGGCAGCGCGCGGGCGTTGGAGCGGCTGTGCGAGAGCCACGATGCCTATCGCTGGCTGTGCGGCGGGGTGTCGGTGAACTATCACCTGCTGGCAGACTTCCGGGTCGGCAACGCCGATCTGCTTGACCGACTGCTCAGTGAGCATCTGGCAGCGTTGGCAAAGGCCGGTCTCGTCGATCTGGAGACCTTGGCGCAGGATGGCATGCGGGTCCGGGCCAGCGCCGGGGCCGCCTCGTTCCGGCGCGAGGCGACGCTGGATAAGCATTTGGCGCAGGCTGAGGCCGTGGTGGAAGACCTCAAGCGCGAGGTCGACACACGCTCGGACGCCAGCAATAAGCGTGCCCGGGCAGCCAAGGAGCGGGCCGCGCGGGAACGCAGCGCGCGGGTGAAGGCGGCGCAGACGGCGCTCGCCGAGATCAAGCAGCAGCGCAAGGAGCGCGAAGAAAGTCGCGGCAACGGCAAGACGCCGAAGGAGCCGCGGGCCTCCACGACGGACGCCTATGCACGGGTCATGAAGATGGCGAACGGCGGCTTCCGCCCCGCCTACAACGTGCAGGTGACGAGCGTGGCCGGGGAGCAGATCGTCGTCGACACCAGAATTTGCAACATCGGATCCGATCGCGGCCTGATGCGCCCCATGCTGGAGCGGCAGCGTGCGCGGCCCGGAGGGTTGCCCAAGGACCATCTCGTCGATGGCGGCTTTGGCAGTGCCGAGGACATCGAATGGGCCTATGCCGAGGGCATCGATATCTTTTGTCCGCCCACTCAATCCAAGCACGGTACCGATCCCTATCTACCGCGGCGCGGCGACGGTCCGGGGGTGTTGGCCTGGCGTGCGCGAATGGCGAGCGAAGAGGGCAAGGCCCGATACAGGTCCCGGTCGATCTGCGAGTGCATCCATGCCCGCTGGCGCAATTGGGACCTGCGGCAATTGACCGTGCGCGGCATCGAAAAGGTCCGCGCCGTCGTGCTCTGGTACGCCCTCGTCAACAACATCCTGCAAGGCAACCGCCTCTCCAGAGCCTAAACAACGGGTCATCGCCGAACTCGAACTCAAACCTGCCAATTGCTGCAACGAACAGCCGCCAAAAACTCCGCAGGAGCCGAATCCGTCACAAGCTCTCAGGGTGACGGATCAAGAGTCTGCGTAGCCCGGATGGAGCGCACCGCAATCCGGGATTCTGCGTAATCTGGTGAGCGGCCCCGGATTTCGCTTTCGCTCCATCCGGGCCACGGGCAGTGAACCTACCGCGTCGGCGCCGTCGCATCCGCGGCCGGCTGCGTGCGACCGCCGCCGCGCATCCGCGCCAAGAGCTCCGCCGTCGGCCAGGAGTCCGCGGGCAGGCCGTATTTCATTTGCATCGCTTTCACCGCGCTGCGGCTCGCCTGGCCGAGCACGCCGTCGATCTTGCCGACGTCATAGCCGGCGCGCGCCAGCAATCCCTGCAGCTCTTTGATCTCGCCAAACGGCAATTGCGCGACCGGGGCGTGCGGCCGCTGCATCGGCGGCGCGCCGGCGATGCGGCCGGCGAGATAGCCGGCGGTGGTCGAATAGATCAGCGAGTTATTCCATTCGGTGTAGGCGGCGAAATTCGGGTAGGCGAGGAACGCCGGGCCCATCCGGCCCATCGGCAGCAGCAGCGAGGCCGGCAACTCGTCATTGGCGAGCGGCTTGCCGTCGCTCAAGGTGACGCCGAGCGCGACCCATTTCGAGCGCGGCAGCTTGATGGTGAGGTCGGCCTGGTCCCAGGGGAAGTTCGCGAAATTCGCGGCCTGCGGCACGCGCACCTCCTGTAGCCACGGCTCGCCGCGCCGCCACTTCAATCCGTTGGCGATGTAGTTCGCGGTCGAGCCGATCACGTCGGGCCCGCTCTGCAACAAATTGCGATGGCCGTCGCCGTCATAGTCGACCGCATAGTTGAAATAATGCGTCGGCAGGAATTGCGTCTGGCCGAGCTCGCCGGCCCAGGAGCCGATCATCTCGTCGGGCGAGAGATCGCCGCGCTCGATGATCTTCAGCGCCGCGATGGTCTCGCCCTGGAACATCTCCGAGCGGCGGCAGTCATAGGCCAGCGACACCAGCGATTTCAGCGTCGGCAGATTGCCCATCTGGGCGCCGAAATCGCTCTCCAGTCCCCAGAACGCGGCGATCACCGCCGGCGGCACGCCGTACTCCTTCTCGGCGCGCGCGAACGCGGCCGCGTAGGTTCGGATGTATTGCTGGCCCTGCTGCATGCGGTAGTTCGCGGCCATGCGGCCGGCGAACTGGGTGAAGATCTGCCCGAACACGCGCTGGCCGCGGTCGCGGTTGACGATACCCTGGTCGTAGACGAGGTAGGGCGCGGCCTCCGCGATCGTACGCTGCGACACGCCGGCGGCGACCGCCTTCTGCTTCAGCTCGGCAAGGAAGCGATCAAAGCTCTGTCCGTTGTGGCAGGACGCGGCCCGCGGCGAAGCCACCGCGGCCGGGCGCGCCCGAACCGGGGCGGCGCCTGCGGGATTGGGCAGCGGCTGCTGTGCCAAGGCCAGCTGGGAGAGCGCCAGCGCGCCTGCGATCGCTGCAAACATGATCGGGGCGCGGAGGGGAGATGCTGGCATCGATGTCACCGGCTGGGGAAGGGAAATGGCCCAAACTGCATACACCAGGGCGATACCGGGCAACAACAACGGGGGAGGGCCTGTTAGACCAATTGGGCTTCGGCAGGTTGATTGGCCGCCGCTATGATCGGCCAAGTGATTCGCGGGCAGGGGTGTCGGCGGATCGATTACGCCCGGAGGGACCCATGTGGAGTTTTCTCGAGCGTCTGTTGGATTCGTCGACATTTTCGCCACACGGCATCTGCCTGTGGTGGGAGCCGGAACTGATCTGGCTCCATGTGATTTCAGACGCACTGATTGCCGCTTCCTATTTCTCGATCCCGTTTGCGCTGGCGATCCTGGTTTCCAAGCGGCGCGATTTCCAGTTCGGCTGGATGGCCTGGCCGTTCGCCACCTTCATCCTCGCCTGCGGCCTCACCCACGTGTTCTCGATCTACACGCTATGGGTGCCGATCTACGGCCTCGAGGGGCTGCTCAAGGCGCTGACCGCGGTCGCCTCGATCTTCACCGCGGTGCTGCTGTGGCCGCTGATCCCGAAGATCCTGGCGATCCCGAGCGAGGCGCAGCTGCGCGAGGCGCATGTCGCGCTCGCCGAGGAAGGACGGCAGCGCCAGCGTTCGGAATTCCTGCTCGAGCGGTTCCGCGAGGCCGAGGCCAATGAGAGCAAGATCCGCCAGGCGCAGAAAATGGAAGCGGTCGGCCAGCTCACCGGCGGCATCGCGCACGACTTCAACAACATCCTCACCGTCATCACCGGCACCATCGACATCCTGTCCGATGCGGTGACCCACAACCGGCAGCTGACCGAGATCACCGGGTTGATCCGCGACGCCGCCGATCGCGGCGCCTCGCTGACGCGGCATCTGCTGGCGTTCGCCCGCAAGCAGCCGCTGCAGCCGAGCGACGTCGATGTCAACGCGCTGATGGTCGACACCATCGAGCTGCTGCGCCCGACCATCGGCGACCATGTCGACATCGATTTCCACCCTGCGCCCAATCTGCCGCGCGCGCTGGTCGATTCCAATCAGCTCGTCACCGCGATCATCAATTTGGCGCTGAACGCCCGCGATGCGATGCCGAAGGGCGGCCGGCTCCGGATCGAGACCCGCACCGCCGAGTTGAAGCCTTCGGACGTGCACGGCCATGACGGGCTCGCCGCCGGCGACTATGTCGCAATCGCGCTGATCGACAACGGCCAGGGCATCGCGGAGGCCGATCTGGCAAAGGTGTTCGAGCCGTTCTTCACCACCAAGGATGTCGGCAAGGGCACCGGTCTTGGGCTCAGCATGGTCTACGGCTTCGTCAAGCAGTCCAACGGCCACATCACGCTCGACAGCGAGGTCGGTCGCGGCACCAGGGTGATGCTCTATCTGCCGCGCGCAGTGGCGGTCTCGCCGGCCGCGGTGCCCGAGCGGCGGCAGCCGGACGTGCGCGGCGCGCAGGAGATCGTGCTTGTCGTCGAGGACGACAGACTGGTGCGCTCCTACGTGCTGACGCAGATCGAGAGCCTCGGCTACACGGCGCTGTCGGCCAACAACGGCTCTGAAGCGCTCGCCGTGCTCGACAGCGGCGCGCCGATCGATCTGTTGTTCACCGACGTCATCATGCCCGGCGCGATGAACGGGCGCGATCTCGCCACCGAGGCGCAGAAGCGCCGCCCCCGGCCTGCGCGTGCTGTTCACGTCGGGCTACACCGATGACGCCATCGACCAGGACGGCAAGCTGGAGCAGGGCATCCTGTTCCTGGCCAAGCCCTACAGCCGCGCCCAGCTCGCGCGCATGCTGCGGTTTGCGCTGCGCGAGGAGGAAACCGCGCTCCCGCAGCAGGAGCCGGCGGAGTAGGCACGATGCCGTAGCCCGGATGAAGCGAAGCGCAATCCGGGATCTGCTCCGCGGTGGAATTACCCCGGATTTCGCTGCGCTCCATCCGGGGCTACAGTCGACTACCGGTAGGATGACCAATCGTTAATCCGCGCCGCGTCGCTGCGACGCACGCGTTCCCCTTGCGACGTCAGCGGCGAAATCCCTACCTCAGCGGCGTCGATTGTGGCAGCATTCCACCTGCCGTCAGGGAACCACGATGAACTATTTTCGTACCGCGCTCCTGCTTGCCGGCCTCACCGCCCTGTTCATGGGGGTCGGCTATCTGATCGGCGGTGGCACCGGCGCCGTGATCGCGCTGATCGTCGCGGCTGCGACAAATCTGTTCGCTTACTGGAATTCCGATCGCATGGTGCTGTCGATGTACGGCGCCCATCAGGTCGATGCGCGCTCGGCGCCTGAACTCCATAACCTTGTCGCCGAGCTCGCCCAGCGCGCGAACCTGCCGATGCCGCGCGTGTTCGTGATGGACGAGGCGCAGCCCAACGCGTTCGCGACCGGCCGCAATCCGGAGAATGCGGCGGTCGCCGTCACGTCAGGACTGATGCAGCAACTCAGCCGCGAGGAACTCGCCGGCGTGATCGCGCACGAGCTCGCGCATATCAAGCACCACGACACGCTGACCATGACGATCACGGCGACGATCGCCGGTGCGATCTCGATGCTGGCGCAGTTCGGCATGTTCTTCGGCGGCAACCGCAACAACAACGGCCCCGGCATCATCGGCTCGATCGCGATGATGATCCTGGCGCCGCTCGGCGCCATGCTGGTGCAGATGGCGATCAGCCGCACCCGCGAATATGCCGCCGACAACTACGGCGCGCGCATCGTCGGCCAGCCGATGTGGCTGGCGTCCGCGCTCGCCAAGATCGAGAACGCTTCGCATCAGGTGCCGAACATGGAGGCCGAGCGCAATCCGGCCACCGCGCACATGTTCATCATCAACCCGCTGTCGGGCCACGGCGTCGACAATCTGTTCGCCACCCATCCCTCGACCGCGAACCGCATCGCCGCGCTCCAGCAACTCGCCGCCGAGCTCGGCACCCAGACCGCGCCGCGTCCGGCCGGCACTCCGCCGCGCAGCCCATGGGGCGGATCGCAGGGCTCATCAAGCCCGCGCGGTCCTTGGGGTTAAGCTCCCGGCGCCGCAGATGCGGGCGAGGTCACGCTTTTGCCGTCAGCACCACGTCGTCCATGACCAGCGCGTCGATGCCGGACTTGCGGAACGTGACGATCGCATCCATGGGGGTGCAGACGATCGGCTCGCTGTCATTGAAGGACGTGTTGACGACAAGCGGCACACCGGTCTTGGCATGGAAGCAGGAGATCAGTTCGTGAAAGCGCGGATTTGATCTGCGGCTGACGATCTGCACCCGGGCGCTGCCGTCGCGATGCACGACCGCCGGGATCAGATCGCGCCGATCCGACTTGACTGGACATGCAAACAGCATGAATGCATGACTGGCCGTCGGCGCGCCGATCTCGAACCATTCCTCGGCGTGCTCGGCCAGCACGCTCGGCGCGAACGGCCGGAAATCCTCCCGGTGCTTGACCTTCTGATTGAGGATGTCGCGCATGTCCGGCCGCCTGGGATCGGCGAGCAGGGAGCGGTTGCCCAGCGCGCGTGGTCCGAACTCCATGCGGCCCTGGAACCAAGCGACGATCTTGCCGCCGGCGATCATCTCGGCGGCATCGCGCGCCGGAGATTTGCTGCGCGTTGCCTTGAGCCCGGCCGACTTGACCGCTGCCAGAATCTCGCGCTGCTTGAACGCGGGGCCGAGATACGGCGTATCGTTGCCGCGCTCGGGTGGACGCTTGTGCTTCGCGCAATGCACGGCAAAGGCAGCGCCGATCGCCGTGCCCGCGTCATGCGGCGCGGACGGGATGAACACATTCTTGAATTCGCCGGAACGCCTGACCCGATCGTTGGTCACGCAATTGAGCGCGACGCCTCCGGCAAGGCACAGATTGTCCGATGGCACCCTGCGCTTGAGACGCCGGACGGCAGCGATGACCGCGGCATCCGTCGCCTCCTGCAACGCCGCCGCCATGTCGGCGTGCCGCGGCAGGATTTCGCCGTCTTCATAGCGCGCCGGGCCGAACACGGCTTCCATTCGCGCGTAGCGCTCCGGGCTGTTGCCGAGATAGGCCGGCGACACACCATAGTTCACCTCGTCGGAACGCATGATCGACTGGAACTGCCGACGATAGACCTCCGGATCGCCGTAGGCCGCCAGGCCCATGACTTTCGACGCATCGTAATGCGAGAAGCCGAGATAGCCGCTGAACACCTCCCAGATGAAGCCGATCGAGTGCGGATATTCGAAGGTCTCGACAGTATGGATGCGACTGCCGGTGGCCTTCGCCAGCGAGGTGCCGGCGGTCTCGCCGATTCCGTCGATGGTCAGGATCGCCGCGCGGTCGAAGCCCGACGGGAAGTAGGCGGATGCAGCGTGCGCCATGTGATGGGGCACGAAATGCAGTCGCTGCCGCAGCGAGCGTCCAAGCAGGTCGTCGATGGCGCCCGGCACCTGACCGAGCCGGAGCCGAAAGGTCTCCTCCAGCCGCGGATCCCACCATTCGGCGCGATACCGCTTGCGACGCTGAGCGGGATCGAACGAGTAGGCGACGTGGTCGATATCGCGCGTGGTGAGTCCGGCGTGGTTCAGGCAGAACCGGATCGCGCGTTCGGGGAGTTGATGCGGGTTGTCGAACTCGGCCGGCTTGCCGTGCTTGATGCGGTTGAACCGCTCTTCCTCGACAGCCACGACGAGCCTGCCGTCAACCAGCAGCGCGGCGGCGGACTCGTGATACACCGAGTTGATCCCGAGGATGTTCACCAGCGTCTCCCCCTGCGCCTGGAGCCGTCTTCCGCTCCGATCACATCGGAACGGAGCAAACGGCGCAAGCTGTCCGGAATAGTAAGGCGGTATCGAGGCCGCGCATTGGAGGCCAAAAGCCGCAGTTCGATCCGCGCGAAACGCGCTATGCGCTCGCAGCGTCCAGCCGTTCGACCTGGACCTTGCTCAACTCGAGCCTGGTCGCTGCGACCAGCGTTGCGACCTGCTCGGGCCTGGTCGCGCTGGCAATCGGCGCGGTGATCGAGGGTTTTGCCATCAGCCAGGCGAGCGCGACCGCGGCAGGCTCGGCGCGGGTTTCCGCGGCGACCTCATCGAGGCCGGCCAGGATGCGCAGGCCGCGCGGATTCATGTATTTTGGAATGCTGCGTGCGCCGCGCGGGCTCTTGGCGAAGTCGGCCTCCGAGCGATATTTGCCGGTGAGGAAGCCGGCGGCCAGCGAGAAGAACGTGATCACGCCGACGTGGTTGTCCTCGCAAACCTGTTGCAGCGCGCCTTCGTAGCTCGACCGTTCCGCCAGGCTGTATTCGGGCTGCATGCTCTCGTAGCGGGGCAGTCCGTTCGCCTTGGAGATATCGAGGGCCGCCTTGAGCCGCGCCGGCGAGAAGTTCGATGCGCCGATCGCCCTGACCTTGCCGGCCTTGATCAGTTTATCGTAGGCCGCGAGCGTCTCTTCCTGCGGCGTCGTCTCATCGTCCTTATGCGACTGGTAGAGGTCGATGAAATCGGTCTGCAACCGACGCAGCGAGTCCTCAACCGCACGCGCGATATAGTCCGGCTTCAGCCCGACATTGCCGCCGCCCATGTCCATGCCGACCTTGGTGGCGAGGATGACGCGGTCGCGGTTGCCGCGCGTCTTCATCCATTTGCCGATGATGGTCTCGGACTCGCCGCCGCTGTGGCCCGGCACCCAGCGCGAATACACGTCCGCCGTATCCAGGAATGTCAGCCCCTGATCCAGCACGGTGTCGAGCAGCCGGAACGACGAGGCCTCGTCCACCGTCCAGCCGAACACGTTGCAGCCGAAGCACAAGGGAGGGACGGTGAGGCCGGAACGGCCGAGCGCACGATGCTTCATGAGTGTTGTTTCTCTTGTTATCAACGGGAGGCGCGCGAGACTGCGGCAGATTGCCGTTGTTTGCAAGACGCCGAGGCCGTGCCTCAGGTCAGGCGCGCTGCCCCTCCGGGCCGTGTCGGGCATGCATGGTCCGTCGCGCAGGAATGCGATTTCATTTGCACGATGTTTGATGTAGATTGCCCGGCGAGCTGCCACCGGTCACGCCGAATTCCGGAGAATGCGCGGCAGCGTCAATGGCCATCGGCAGGCCTTATGGTCTCATTTTCAGTACGAATAATCTTCTGCCTGGGCCGCGCCTGGGTCAGTGCCATTTTCATTCCAGCCAAATGGAGCAATTGCCATGCATTTCTGCTTCTCTGGTGAATACACCCCGCGTTCTCTCAACAACATCATGGAAAACCCGGGGACCAACCGGTACGAGGCCGCGAAGAAGCTGATCGAGACGGCCGGCGGCAAATTGATTTCGATGTACAGCACGGCGGCCGACGGTCCCGGCGTGATGGTGATCTTCGACGTGCCGGATCCAAGCTTCGCACCCGCGATCAGCGGCGTGGTCGTGGCGGCCGGCGCGATGCAGAATGTACGGCTGGTGCGGCTCTTCACCCAGGATGAGATCAAGGTGGTGCGTCAGCACGCAAGCAAGCTCAAGGGCGTCTACTCGCCGCCCGGCAGCTGACACGGCGGACGATCAGAACCGCAAGTGACCTGACGACTGCTGTCACTCTCGCGCGGCGGCGCTGTCCAGCGTGCCGCGCGGAGACGGGGGCCGTTGCGCGCCACTGATCCGGGGCGCGGTCAACGGATGGGCAGTAGCTCAGGCGGATGTCGTGCGCGCCTGCCGGCTCGCAAAGCCCCGGCTGGTTGTGCCGTCGCATGACGTCCGCCGCCTCGTACGGCAAGCCAGGTCCGCCGACGGATCCTGGCCGCGAGCAACGCGCGTGGTCGATAACGAGACTTGCCGGAAAAATCTGTCGCGTTCCGTGAAATGAAGTAAAGAGTGCGGTGTATGAATAGACGTTGCTGGTAAGTGCTGGCGGTCGATGCCGCGCACGCCAAATCCTTCCTCGCCGCCCATGGGGTCCGCTTCCAGGAAGACGACCGGCCGCAGATCAGCGGCACCGCCTGCCGCGCGCACCGCGCCGCCAGCATCTCGGCGCGCGTCACATGCCTGCAACAATGACCGACTAGTTGCTGCAACGGTCAGTATTCCCGCTGTCGTTGTCAGCCTGCGGTTCGCGGTCAATCCTTGTCCAGAACCATGCTCATCCTGCGGGGCACGCTCGTGCCCTCGTTCGGGCTGCTGATCCTGTCGCCGGCGCCGGGCCGCGCTCAAGACGCCAACTTTCGCAATCCGGAACAGGCGCCGCCGTCATGGGCGCAGTTCGCCAAGCTGGTCAAATACCGGTTCGAGGAATGGATCGCGGCCGACGAGACCGTCGCCAATCGCTTCCGCAACTGGGTGATCGAGCATTCCGGCAAGGAGAACGGGCCGCCGCCGACGCTCGTGGTGCGCGCCTGGCTCAATCCGGACGGCACCGTCGAGCGCGTCGCGTTTCCCGCCTTCAATGACGCCGGCGCGACTGAGGACCTGCGCACCATCCTGAAGCGCGGCAATGTCGGCGAGGCACCGCCGCCGGAGATGTTGCAGCCGCTCAATTTGCGCTTCTCGCTCAATCTGCGCAAGCCCTGAGCGTCTTTCCCCGGTCCGCATCTCCTCGTCCTTTCGGGGAGGCGCCAACGGTCATCATCCCCCGTCATTCCGGGGCTCGCGAAGCGAGAGCCCGGAATCCATCGCACCGCATGTTTCGTGGATGAATGGATTCCGGGCTCAGCCCTTTGGGCTGCCCCGGAATGACGAGGGAAAAGAGGCGCGCCCCTAGCATTCAGCGGGATGGATTGCTTCGCTTCGCTCGCAATGACGGTTACAATTACGACCAGTAACAAATGGAGATACAACTCCAATGGCCAAACAACAATCCGATCACTCGCGCCGCACCTTCGTTTGCACCGCGATCGCGGGACTTCCTGCGACACTCCTGCTGCGCAGTGCCTCCGCCTCCGACAAGATGACAAAGCCGCAGGCCGAGTATCAGGACACGCCGAACGGCATCTATTCCTGCGGCCTGTGCACGCTGTTCGTCGCGCCCGACGGCTGCAAGGTGGTGGAGGGCGCCATCAGCAAGGACGGCTGGTGCAAGGCCTTCGCTCCGGTGGATTGAGCGTAGGTGCCGTAGGGTGGGCAAAGGCGCGGTTGCGCCATGCCCACCATCAAGCGCACTGCTTGCGATGGTGGGCACGCTGCCGCTTTGCCCACCCTACGCTTTACGTTCGCCTACAATTCCCGCGCATTCGAGAACGCGAACGACGACACCCGCCGCGTGGTCTCGTCGAGGATCAGAGTGCGGGTGATCGGCGGCTCGGCGCGCTGGCTGCAATTCTCACGCTCACAGAGCCGGCAGTTGACGCCGATCGGTGTGCCCTCGATCTTTTCCAGGTCCATGCCCGTCGCATAGACGAGCTTGGCCGCATGGCGGATCTCGCAGCCGAGCCCGATCGCAAAGCGCGGCTGCGGCTGCGGATAGGGCGCCACCGGCCGGCGCACCATCTGCGCGATCGAGAAATAGCGTGTGCCGTCGGGCAGCTCGATCACCTGGCTGAGCAGGCGGTCCGGCATGTCGAAGGTGGAATGCACGTTCCAGAGCGGGCAGGTGCCGCCGAACTTGGAGAACGGGAAGGTGCCGGAGGAAAACCGCTTCGACACGTTGCCGGCATTGTCGACGCGCAGCAGGAAGAACGGCACGCCGCGCGCGTTCGGCCGCTGCAGCGTGGTGAGGCGGTGGCACACCTGCTCGAAGCCGGCATTGAAGCGCTGCGCCAGCACATGGACGTCGTAGCTCAGCGCCTCGGCGGCGAAATGAAATGCCTGGTAGGGCATCATCGCGGCCGCCGCGAAGTAGTTGGCGAGCGTGATGCGGTAGAGCCGGCGCGCGGTGTCGTCGAGCGGGCCGGCGCGGCCGACGATGGCGTCGATCGCGGCGCCGCATTCGACAAAGCCGATCTGCAGCGCAAGCTGGAAGCTGCGGCCGGAACCGTCGACGAGCTCGGAGATCAAGAGTTGCCGGCGATGCCGATCGAAACGGCGCAGCGTCTCGCGCATCACGTCGACCGGCATCACGCGGCAGACGATCGAATGCTTTTCCCGCAGCCGCGTGGCAAGGGCGGTGAACAGGCCTTCGGTCGGCACGTTGAGCTCGTCGCGCAGAGTTTCCGCCGCGGTCTCGAGCTCCGGAAAATAATTGCGGTTGGCCTCGATCAAATCGCGTACCCGCTCGATCGGGTTGGCGTCGAACTGCGAGCCCTCGCGGTCGGCCATCTGTGCCGCCACCAGCGTCTCGCCGCGGCGCGCCTCGGTGTAGGCGGCATAGAGCCGCTGCAACGCGTGCGTCACGCCGGGGCAGAGCTCGGCGAGGTCGCGCAGCTCCTGCTTCGGCAGGTCGATCTGGCGAAACAGCGGATCGGAGAAGATCTCGTTGAGCTCAGCGAAGAAGCGGTCCTCGTCGGCGGTGGCAAGATCGCGCAGGTCGAGGTCGTAGGTCTCGGCCAGCCGCAACAGGATCTGCGCCGTCACCGGGCGCTGGTTGCGCTCGATCAGGTTGACGTAGGACGGCGAGATGCCGAGCCCCTCGGCGATCTGGGTCTGCGACAGTCCCAATTGCTGGCGAATCCGTCGGAACCGCGGGCCGACGAACAGCTTCTTCCCGGACTCGCCCGGCATGGCAGCCTTCCTGACCTATGTTGTGACAACATTTACAAATCGACATTTATTACAAGTTCAGATGTTACATGACATCACCAATAAAAAACAAGGCATCTATACGAGCTTCGCCTTTGGCGTTTATCTCCCGACACGCACTTCGCGATGCTCTGTCAAGAATGTCGATGCGAGCATGCTGCGGGGATCAGAATTCAGGCGGCTGGGCCAAGGCAGCCTTACTTTTTGAAGGAGACTGATGATGAGCAAGGGCAGCAATTTCTGGGTGATCGGCGGCGAGTTCGGCTCGATGAACTTCCACAAGCTCGTCGAAGGCTCGGCTCAGGTCCGCGGTCCGTTCAAGACCCGCAAGGAAGCCGAAGAGTGCTGGAAGGAAGTCTCAGAAGAGAGCCGCCACAAGGCCGGCGTGCGCTTCTCGATCGTCGAGGAGCCGTCGCGGGTTTCGGCGTAACGGCCAAAATCACCAGAGCTAAGAAAACGTCCAAGGACGGCGGCCCCATCCGGTTCATCCGGGTGGGGTCGACCGTTTTTGGAACACTGCCAGGGGCTTTTGATCTGGGGATAAGTCGCCGCCTAAGTGCTTGGGAACCAACGTCCTTTGCGGACGTCATGGTTGCTGATAGGTTAATGATTTGGGAAACCCCGTCAGCACGAGGCCGCAAGGCATGTCCGATCCGCAGAACACCGGTAGCGAGGCGCGCGAGATGCGGCCGACGCTGCGAGAGGCGCTGCGGCGGGCGCGGATCGAGGCGGCCGACCGCACCGGCGTCGTCGTCGAATTGCGCGATGCCGAGGTGGCGCGGCTCGAGATCCTCAACGATGCGCTCGATCCGCTGTTCGCGCAGGTGCCGGAGAAGGTCGATCTGTTCGACCGCGGCATCAGCCAGGGCGAGACGCCGCGGCTGTGGATCGACGTCGTCGCCCATGTGCTGATGGGGCGCGACAAGCGAATCTACCGCTTCGTGCAGGACACCCGTTTTGGCCGCATCGTGCTCGCCGAATCGCACGACGTGGCTGCAATCGTCGATGCGGTCACCGACTATGTCGCGCGCCGCATGATCGAGCGCGAGCATGCGATGGTGGCAACGCCGCTGCCGCTCGCCGAGCCGCCGGCGCCGCCGCCCATGCCGGTGGCGCCGCCGAAGCGTCGCGGCGGGATGGGCACGTTCGTGCTCGGCTTCGTCCTGGGCGCGCTCGCGCTGTTCGGTCTCGCGCTGCTGGCGAGCTTGCAGAACTACTGAAGCATGATCCGGAAAAGCGCGAAGCGGTTTTCCCTCGCGACAAACGCGGAACGCGTTTGCGCGGAGATCATGCTCAAATAATGGAAGGGGCTGGGGCATCGTGGTCATAACACCCGCCTCGGCATTTTTCGGCATGCTGGCCGCGGCCGCGGTGGTCGGCAGCGCCGTGCTGTTCGGCAAGTGGCAGACGTTGCGCCGCGCCGAATACATCCGCACCTTCAAATGGCCGGCGGGCCTGTTGGCCCGTCTGGAGAAGCATCACCCCGGCTTCTCCCGCAAGGACAGCGCGCTGGTGTCGCGTGGCCTGCGCCAGTTCTTCCTCGCGCATCTGATGAGCGGCAAGCGCTATGTCTCGATGCCGTCGCAGGCGGCCGACGACCTCTGGCACGAATTCATTCTCTACACCCGCGAATACGACGCGTTCTGCCGCCGCGCCTTCGGCACCTTCCTGCATCACACGCCGGCCGTTGTGCTGGTGAAGGAGCGGCGTAGGAGCAACGAGGGGCTGCGGCGGGTCTGGTGGTATTGCTGCAAATACGAGAACATCGATCCGGTCCGGCCGACGCGACTGCCGCTGCTGTTCGCGCTCGATGCCAAGCTGAACATTCCGGGCGGCTTCGTCTATCACACCGATTGCGAGGCGCTGCGCCGCAGCGGCATCGGCGCCGACACACCCTACTGCGGCGGCGATTTCTCGGACTCATCGATCGATGGATCGTCTGCTGGCTTTGGCGATGCCGGCAGCGACGGCAGTGGCGGCGGCGAAGGCGGTGGCCACGGCGGTGATGGAGGCGGCGACGGTGGTGGCGGCGGCGATAGCGGAGGCGGCTGCGGCGGTGGTTGCGGCGGCGGTGGCGGGGATTAGGACAAGCGTATCTGCTTGATCTCGCGAATGCCGTCGTGATTGCCGAGTCCGCGTACGGTCTGCTCGCAGCGCCAGCCATTGCCGTCGCGCTCGATCGCGAACAAATTGTAGGCCGCCGCCGGATAGTGCTTGCGCGCCAGCGCCGATGCCGACGGCACGCCGATCGCCGGGATCTTCCGCTCCGGGCCGTCGAACCACATCGTCGAATGGACGTGGTCGTGGCCGTGCAGCACCAGCTCGACGCCGTGCCGCTTGAGCAGCGCCAAGAGCTGATGCGAATCGGTCAGCCGCTTGGCGCGGCCGTCGGAGTGCAGCGGGTGATGTACCAGCAGGACGCGGAAGGCATCCTCCCGCGACAGCTGCGCGAGGATCGCATCGAGCGCTGTGAGCTGGGCATGGCCGAGCCAGCCGGTCGCCATCAGCGGCGGTGTCGGCACCGCCGAGGAGACGCCGATCAGCGCCACCGGGCCGCGGCGTCGCACGAACGGAAAATGCGTCGTGGCGCCATCGGCATCGCCGCGCAGATAGTCGCCGAAGTGACTGATAAAGCGATGCCGCGTCGCGCGCACATAGGCGTCGTGATTGCCGGGGACCACGGTGACATCCGCGGCGCCACCGATGCCCTCCAGCCACTGCCGCGCCGGATTGAACTCGGCATCGAGCGCCAGGTTGACGAGGTCGCCGGTGACGGCGACATGGTCCGGCTGCTGCGCCTGCATGTCCGACACCAGTGCGTCGAGCACGTCGCGGCGGTGGTATTTGTGACGGTTGCGCGTCCAGTTCAAATAGCCGAAGGCGCGCTTGCCGGCGAGATCGCGCAGCCGCGCTGCCGGCAGCGGCGGCAGATGCGGGTCCGACAGATGCGCGAGACGGAACGCCGCCATCAGGCAATTTCCTTCGGATTGTCCGCGAAAAGTGGCCGGCAGCCGGTCATGTCGTGCTATCCCGAACGTCGTACCCTGTATTGGCAAGAGCTGCGCGGCCGCGCAAGGATCAAGTCAAGGATCAATGCAAGGATCAAAGCACGGATCAAACGCCATGATGTCGAGGGTTCAGTGACGATCCTGCTGGATTTACGCAAGCGCTACGAGCCGCAGATCAGGTGGGTGTTTCATTTCTACTGGCGGTTGGTCCGCAGCATGACGCTCGGCGTCCGTGCCGTGGTGCTCGATGCCGACAACAAGGTATTCCTGGTCAAGCACAGCTACGTCCACGGCTGGTATCTGCCCGGCGGCGGGGTCGAGGTCGGCGAGAGCTTTATCGAATCGCTGCGGCGCGAGCTGGAGGAGGAGGGGCGGATCGAGCTCACTGGCGAGCCGGTGCTGCACGGCATCTTCCACAACAGCCACGTCTCGCCGCGCGATCACGTCGCGGTCTATGTGGTCAGGAACTACCGCCAGGACCGGCTGCCGGAGCCGAATCGCGAGATCGTGGCCTGCGGGTTCTTCGATCCGGCCGATCTGCCTGAGGAGACCACCCCCGGGACGCGGCTGCGGATCGCGGAGGTGCTCGAGGGCAGGCCGCCGCCGGCGACATGGCGGTGATGTCGCCGACGGCGACGTGGCGGTGATGGACCGCGCCCGCGCCAGATGCTATCCCGCGCCCCACAATGACCGAACTGTCCCTGACCATCCTGCCCGAGACCCCGAAAGACGCCCAGGCGATCGAGCGCCTGCACGAGCGTACCTTCGGGCCCGGCCGCTTCGTGCTCAGCGCCTACCGGCTGCGCGAGCATGTCGATCATCTGCTCGATGTCTCGTTCACGGCCCGGATCGGCACGCTGCTGGTCGGCTCGGTGCGTCAGCTGCCGGTCACGATCGGCGATACGCCGGCCCTGATGCTCGGGCCGTTGACGGTGGAGCCGCCGTTCCGCAGCCGCGGCGTCGGCCGTGCGCTGCTTGAGCGTGCGATCAATGATGCCCGTGCCAAGGGCCACCGGCTGATCGTGCTGGTCGGCGACGAGCCGTATTACGCGCGGGTCGGCTTCAAGCCGGTGCCGAAGGGGCGGATGACGATGCCGGGCCCGGTCGACTACAGTCGTCTGCTTGTCATGGAACTGGTCGACGGCGCGTTCGAGGGCGTGTCGGGCCCGATCCAGCCGGACTGGAGCAAGGCGATCTGATGTTCCCGCTGATGTCGCGGGAACGGTTGCACGCTCTCGGAAACTGAAGCACAGTTGAGGCAAGCGCCGGGACAAGACCGGCGCATGTCATATCAACAGGGAGAGTGCGCGCCATGATCAAGGTCAGTGTGATGTATCCGAACAATCCAGGCGCACGCTTTGATCACGACTATTATCGCGACAAGCACATGCCCCTGGTGAAGGCGCGGCTCGGCGACGCCTGCAAATACTACACCGTCGACAAGGGTCTTGCCGGTGGCGCGCCGGGGCAACCCGCAACCTATGTCGGGATGTGCCACATCTTCTGCGACTCGGTTGAGGCCTTCGGGGCCGCCATGGGCAAGCACGCCCAGGAGATCATGGGCGACATTCCGAATTACACTGATCTGCAGCCGGTGATCCAGATCAGCGAAGTCGTCGTCGGGCACTGAGGCCTGTATCGCCGAGGGCCTGTAGCCCGGATGAAGCCAACGGGTCGCGCGAATGCGCGCCCGATGACAGGCTCCGCGAAATCCGGGAACAGTCCTACCGCGTGTGCAGCCTTCCCGGATTGCGCTTCGTTCCATCCGGGCTACACGACCGTGATCCCTCTGCCGCTGACGGCAGAGGGATTCGCTTGTCTCAGAACTTCAAGTTCGCAAAAGCCCGCACGCCGAGGCCCGGCATCAGCACCTCGTCCTTGGTGTAGGACACCGAGTTGCGGATGTTCTGGTTGAGCAGGTTGTTGCCGACCAGCCCAAGCGTCATCTCGCGCGCGCCGATCCAAGACGAAGTCAGCTTGGTGTTGTAGGTCACCTCCGCGTTCAAGAGGTTGTAGCCTGCGGTCGGGGTCTCGCCGATGACAGCGATGTCGTTTTGCGCGAAGGCGTGCACCAGGTTGACGCGGGTGAACCAGTTGCTGTCGCGCCAGTAGACGCCGCCGCCGAGCCGTACCGGTGGAATCCGCGGCACGTTGCTGCCGTCGGTGAAGGTGGCGCGCACCACGTCGAACTGGTTCTCGATGCCCCAGATGCCGCCGTTGAGCGGGCCGATGTCGAGCTGGCTCTGGAATTCGGCGCCGCGGAAGGTCGCGTCACGCTGCGAATAGACCGCCTGGCGCGCCTCGTTGTCGGGATCGCCATTGCCGCAGGAATCGAAATCCCCGCCGCACATCACGCCGGTCAGGCGGCGATAGATGAAATTGTTGAAGCGGGTGTAGTAGGCGGTGGCCTCGAAACGGAACGGTCCGGTCGCCTTGCGCAGGCCGATCTCGACCGATTTCGCGGTCTCGATGGTCAGGTTCGGATTGCCGATGTCGAAGGTCGCGGTCGCATCATGCGCGCCGCGCGAGAACAACTCGGCGGGCTTCGGCGCACGCTCGACATATTGCGCGGTGATGCTGCCGACGAGATCGCCGGGCAGGTTCTGGATCAACCCGACGCTGCCGCTGACCGGCGTGTAGGACGGATTGCGTGACACCGAACTCTGCGGCGCGCCGTCGGGCAGGAAATCCGCGGGGAAATCCGGCGTCGATCCGTGCAGCTCGACATGCTCGATGCGGCCCGCGATCTGCGCTTTTGTCGTATCCGTGAACTTGAACTCGTTGAACACGTAACCGGCAACGCGGTTGTTGTTGTTCGGGCTCCAGAGGCCGTTGAACAGCGCGCCCGGATCGTCCGGGCTCGGCGCGGTCAGCTCCTGATGTCCGGCCTGCAAACCGACCGCTGTCGTCACCGTGGCGAAGCGTGCGTTGAACGGCATCATCTGCACCTCGACGCGGGCTTCCTGCTCCTTGTTGGTGAAGGTCTGGCGCACGCCGTCGCTGGTCAGGTCGGCCGGATCGGCAAGCCCGAGCTCGTTGTGACGATAGTCGGTGGCGCCGACCCAGAACCGCACGGCGTCGATCGCAGCCGCATCGGGCCGGTACTCGCCCTTGACGGCGATCTTGGTCTGGTGCGCGTCGATCCTTGTCTGGTGATCGGCGCCGTCGATGCCGGGGATGTGGTAGAGCGAGTCGTTCTGGGTGATCGCCGCGCCGATATAGCCGCCCTGGAAGAAATAGGACGCGCCGACCGAGGCGCCGTCCGACTGCGTCGCCGAATTCGGCTGGCGACCGCCCACCGGCCGGGTCTGGTCGAACAGATACGGATAGCTCGGAATGCTGTAGTCGCTGGTGGTGCGGCCATAGACGTCGGCATGCACCGCGACATTGTTGCCGCCGGCATCCAGCAGCATGCCGCCTTCCACGCCGCGATTGACCGAGCTGAACGACGTGCGGGTCTCGACATTGAGGCAGGCGGGGCCCCCGGCATCGGCCAGCGGCGCCTTCACCGGCAGTCCATAAGTCTGGAACGGCGTCGCCGCGCAGGTCGGCATCGCGTCGGGAATCCGGTTGTTGGTGGCGCTGACCACGCCGCCGATCGAGGTCGAGCCGTAGCGCAGCGCAGCAGGTCCCCGCACCACCTCGATCTGGTTGGTCGAGAACGGATCGATCGGGACGAAATGATCTTCGCCGAGATCCGAAACGCCGCCGCCGCCGAGACCATTCTCGACGATGCCGACACGGTTGACGTCGAGGCCGCGGATGATCGGCCGGCTCGATGCGCCGGGCGCAAAGCTCGAACCGGTGATGCCGGGCTTCGAGAACAGGAGATCGCCGAGCGTGGCGCCGCCGGAGCGCCGCAGCTCCTCGTTCGGGACCACGGTGACGGTCGCGAACTGGTCGGTGACGACGGGCAGCACACCCTGCTGCGGCGCCGGTGCCGTTGCGACAGGCGCCGGTTGCGCGGCGGCAGCGCGTTCGCGGATGCGGCTCGGCGCGGCGCGGACTGCGCGGGTCGGCGTGCGTGTCGGCACGGTGCGGTGGCGCTGGATCGGGCTCGGCGCCGTCACGGTGATGTCAGGCAGTTGCGTCGCCGGCGGGTCGTCGGCCAGTGCGGCGCCATGCATTGCGCCGAGCAGCAGCCAGCTCGCGCCTCCGATGTGGAGTGCTCGTTTCGTCTGAAGTGTCATTGTCCTGGTCCAGCGCCGTCGAAATGACGGATCGATTCCGATTTGCCCTGTTGGAACCGGCCGTCATCGTGACGCGGCGTCCGCTCAGGGCGTGCAGCAATCAGTCGAGGTCAGGACAGAGGAGGTGCGCGGGAACGGAACGCCGCAGGCGCCGACTTCAGATGGGTGAATTCGGCATTGGTGGTGCGGAACAGGAGTTCGACGGCTTCCGGCAGCAACAGCACCGGCGGCGCCGTGAACAGCATGCTGCTCGCGAGCGACATCACGGCGCAGATCGCGCAATGGTCGGGCGGATGCCGGTCACGGTCCTGTTCGGTGGGCGGCTGCGTGCCGGTCACCTGGACCGCGAGATCAGGCGTTGCCGAGGTCCCGAGATAGGCGAGATCGAGCAGCGACAGGCCGCCGCTCCGAACCGCGGGCGCCGCTTGCGCGGCCGGAATCGGATGGAAATGTCCGAACGACAGCACGAACTGGACGGCGAGCGCGAACAGCGCCAGCCGCGAGCCCGTCTTGATGTGTCTCCGGAACCAGTTCATGCCGATTGAGCCCACCCGATCGGGACGGCGCTCGTTCCCTGGCCGCCCGATGTTACATTATAACATCGGAGGGTGGCCGCGATGTCAACGGTGGTTCAGACACACTGTGTCGATCCGTTGCTGGTGTGTGATTGAAGCAACGGGGGCGATTGGACATTGCGCACTATCGGGCTCAGCGTCCCTCGCGCAGCCAGGTCGCTGCGAATGCGCCGAGCAGCAGCAGCAGGCCGACCAGGCCCGCGAACATCGGCAGCACGCCGACGCCCTTGACCACGCTGGCGTCGCGCATCTTGACGCCGAGCCAGCCGTCGCCGCGGAAGATCGTGGAGGCGCGCACCGGCACGACGCGCGGCATATCGAGGTTCGATCCGTCGACGATGCGCCGTGCGTCGCCGCCGGTTGCCTGCGCCAGCGGTTTCAGCGTCTCGGTGGTCGAGGTGACTTCCGAGAATTCCTTGGGGTTGGTCGGACCGACATTGATCAGCGCTTTCAGCGTGCCGTCGGTGGCCTGCCAGAGGCCGAGCTCGCTCGCGGGCAGCGTGGCGCGCCATTCGCCGGGATCGCCGGCGGTCAAGGTCAGTTCATGCGTGGCGCCGCTCGGCGACGTCACGGTGACCGGCGCGACGGTGTCGGCCATGGTCTGGCGCACCACCATCAGATCCTTGCCCTGCACCTGCATGCGCAGCGCCTCTTCGTCGAGGTCGGGCTGCTTCATCAGCCAGTGCGACACCCGCCGCAACAGATCGAGATGCGGGCCGCCGCCCTCATAGCCGCGCGCCCACAGCCAGATCTGGTCGGACAGCAAGAGCGCGACGCGGCCTTCGCCGAACCGTGAGAGCAGCAACAGCGGCTTGCCGTCGGCGCCGGTCATGACCGGCGGGTTGATCGCGTTGCGGGTGTCGACGGTGCGGAAGAACCGGCTCCAATGCGGCGGCTCGACATTCGAGCCTTCCAGTCCGCGCGTCACTGGATGGCGTTTCCCGGCATCGCTCAAATGCGCATAGAACGGCTTCTCGGTGACGCCGACCGGCTCAGCCGGCAGCACCGAATCCAGCGGCGTGCGCCAGATGCTGGTGGTTGAGGCGTAGTCCGGGCCTGCGGAGACCAGCACTGCGCCGCCGGAACGGACATAGCGCGCGATGTTGTCGAAATAGGCGATCGGCAGCACGCCCTGGCGGGCATAGCGATCGAAGATGATTAGCTGGAATTCGTTGATCTTCTGCTGGAACAGCTCGCGGGTCGGAAACGCGATCAGCGACAGCTCGTTGATCGGCGTGCCGTCCTGCTTCTCCGGCGGACGCAGGATGGTGAAGTGCACGAGATCGACGCTGGGGTCGGACTTCAACAAATTGCGCCAAGTGCGCTCGCCGGCATGCGGCTCGCCGGACACCAGCAGCACGCGCAGCTTGTCGCGGACGCCGTCGATCGCGACCACGGCGCGGTTGTTGACCGGCGTCAGCTCGTTCTCGAGCGGCGAGGCCTCGATCTCGACGATGTTGGGACCGGCATGCTTGATGTCGATATCGACACTCGAGGTCTGCCCTGATGTCATCGTGCGCTCGTTGATCACCTCGCCGTCGCGGCGGATCGTGACCTTGGCACGCTCGCCGGTGACGCCCTGGTCGTCGAGCCGGAAAGTGATGGTCTGGGTCTGGCCGACGATGCCGAAGCGCGGCGCCGCCGTGATCGCGATGCGGCGGTCGCGCTCGTCCTTGCGGCCGGTGATCAACGCATGCACCGGCGCCTGGAAGCCGAGCGCCTGCGCGTTGGCGGGGATGTCGTGCACGCGGCCGTCGGTGATCATGAACGCGCCGGCGACACGCTCGACCGGAACATCCGACAGCGCCGAGGTCAGCGCGCCGAACAGCTTGGTGCCGTCGGTTTCGCCGTCGGCCTGGCCGGCCTCGACGACGCGGACCTCGAGGCCCTTGATCTGCTTCAGGCTGTCGACCAGCGCCTGCTTGGCTTTCTCGGTCTCCTGGTTGCGCGTGCCGAAATTCTGGCTCGGGCTCTTGTCGACCACGACCGCGGCGACCGAGGACAGCGGCTCGCGGTCCTCGCGGGTGAAGGAGGGATTGGCCAGCGCCAGCAGGATCAGCGCGAGCGCGGCGACACGCACCGCGGCGCCTCGGGCGCGCGACACCAGCAGCAGTGCCGCGATGACGACGATCGCGCCGAGCCCGAGCCACAGCACGATCGAAGGAACCAGCGGTGTGAACGCGATACCGTAGTTCATGATACCACTCCGTCATTCCGGGATGGTCCGAAGGACCAGACCCGGAATCTCGAGATTCCGGGTTCGATGCTTTCGCATCGCCCCGGAATGACGGTATGGGCAGTTGAACGCGTCACTCGCATCTCTATTGTCCCAGCCGCTCGATCAGGGCAGGCGCGTGCACCTGGTCGGCCTTGTAGTTGCCGGTCAGCGTGTACATCACGATGTTGACACCGGCGCGGAAGGCGAATTCGCGCTGGCGCGGCTCGCCCGGCGTCAGCGGCAGCATCGGCTGCCCGTCGGGGCGGATCGCCCAGGCGCCGGCAAGGTCGTTCGACGTGATGATGATCGGCGAGACGCCGTCGCCGCCGCGCGCCGGGCGCTGCGCGGCTTCGTCATCGTCCTCGCGCGGCAGCGCCTCGACCCAGGTCTGGCCCGAGTTGAAGCGGCCGGGGAAGTCGCGCAGCAGATAGAACGTCTTGGTCAGCACGTGCTCGCGCGGCACCGGCTCGAGCTCGGGCACGTCGAGGGTCGAGAGCAACTCGCGCAGCGTCTGCATCCCCGGGGTCTGCGACGAACCGTTGTCGCCCGGCGGCGCCTCGACGGCGTCGCGGGTGTCGAAGATGACCGTGCCGCCCTGCTTCATGTAGGCGTCGATCTTGTTGATGGCGTCCTGCGGCGGCTTCGGCGCGCCGGGCACGATCGGCCAGTAGATCAACGGGAAGAACGCCAGCTCGTCGCGCGCCGGATCGATGCCGACCGGGTCGCCGGCTTCCAGCGCGGTGCGCTGTCCGAGGAACAGCGTCAGACCGGACATCCCGGCCTTGACGATGGAATCGACGTCGGCATTGCCGGTCACCACATAGGCCAGCCGCGTCTGCGTCACCGCCTTGATCGCGAACTCGTCGCTGGTCTCGGCCCGCGTCGGGGTCGGTGCGATCGCCACCAGCGTGAACGCCGAGGCGAACATCAGGGCGAGCACCGCCGGTGCGGCGCGACGCCGGATCAGCGCGGCGAGGCCGCCGCCGAGCATCGCCACCACGATCGCATCGAGCAGGAACAGCGCGAGCGCGGTCGACAGCATGATGCCGCGCAGGTCGCGCGGCTCGGCGTTGGTGTAGGTCGCATGCTTGGCGCGCAGGCCGGAGGTGTCGAGCGGCGCGATGCGGTCGGCCGAGGCCAACGTGTTGACCGCGATCGGGCTCTCGGCGCTGCCGTAGAAGCCGGGCGGATGATCGGCGGTGCCGCGGTCGCGATAATCCGCCGGCATCGGCTTGGCGGTCGAGGGCGGCGGGCCGAAAACGCCGAAGCCGTCGAGCGTGCGCAGCGGCGCAACCATCTCGGCGGTGGGATCGCTGGCGACGCCGGGGCCCGGCTTCGAGGTGTAGCCGGACATGTCGATCAGCCGGCGCAGCATCTCGACGAAGGTGCCGGACATCGGCAGATCCGACCAGCGCATGTCGGCGCCGACGTGGAACAGGCTGACCACGCCCTTGCCGCGATGCTCGCCGGTGACGAGCGGCGTGCCGTCTTCGAGGGAGGCCCAGCTCTTGGTCGCAAGCACGGCGTCGGGCTCGGCCAGCACCTGGCGGCTCACGGTGATGTCCTTCGGCACGGTGAGGCCCGCGAACGGGCCGTCGGCGGCGAATGAGGCCATGTGTTGCGGCTTCTCCCAGGTCAGGCTGCCGCCGAGCGTGCGGCCGCCGCGGCGCAGCTTGACCGGAACGAGGTCGTCGTCGGCCTGGGCGAGGCGCGGACCTGCGAACCGCACCAGCACGCCGCCTTGCTCGATCCAGGCGTTGAGCCGGTCGCGGATCTCCGGCGACAGCGTGCCGACATCGGCCATCACGATCATCGGCAGCCGCTGATCGAGGAACTGCCCGATCACCTGCTGCGGCGCGCCGCGATCGCCGAGCCGGATGTCGGCGAACGGCGACAGCGCGCGGGAGAGATAGAACGTCGAGGCCAACAGCGGCTGCGCGGTGTCGTTGCTCGCGCCCGAGACCACGCCGATGGCGCGGCGGCGCCAGCGCCGGTCGAGCAGCTGCACGGCGCCGGCGGAGTGCTCGCCGGAGATTTCGAGCCGCGAGATATCGTTGCGCAGTTCGACCGGAAGATCGAACGCGGCTTCGGTCTCGCGATCCTGCGGGCCGAAACTGTAGCGGGCCTCGCCGATCGGCGAGCCCTTGGCGTCGACCGCGCGCACCGTCCCGGCCCCGATGCCGTTCTCGGTGCGCAGCACCTTCACCGTCATCTTGGCGGCGGCGTTCTCGGCGGCGACCAGCGCCTGTGCGGATTGCGCGCCGCCGGCATAGATCGTCAGATGGCGGCTCTCGATCACCTTGCCGAGACCTTCGGTGAACTCGCTGCCGCGGCCGGTGTCGACGCCGTCGGACAGCCAGGCGATGTCGCAGTCGCCGGTCGATTTGAGGAAACGCCCGAGCGTGGCGAGGGTTTCAACGCGATCGACCGAGTAGGCTTTCGGCGCGAGCTGGCGCAGCGCGACGCGCGCGGCGCCGGCCGGCATCAGCGTGATGTCGCGCGCAGGCTCCGACAGCGGCACGAGCGCGACGCCGCGGCGGTCGCTGTCGGCATTGGTGATCAGTTCATCCGCCGCTTTGATCCGCGCATCCCAGCTCGAAGCGGCGCTCCAGCCGTCGTCGAGCAGGATCACCAGTGGCTGCTTGCCGGCGGCAACGCCGGTCTGCGGATTCCAGATCGGCCCGGCGGCAGCGAAGATGACGAGCGCGGCGGCGGCGAGCCGCAACAGGGTCAGCCACCAGGGCGTGCGCGACGGCGTCTCTTCCCTCGGCGCGATGTCGAACAGCAGCCGCGTCGGCGGGAATTCGACCCGCCGCGGCCGCGGCGGCATCACGCGGAGCAGCCACCACAGCACCGGCAGGCTGACCAGCCCCAGCAGCAGCAGCGGTTCGGCGAATGAGAGGGGGAGGCCTGCGATCATGCGCTGCGCCCCGCCTTGACGGTTGAGCGGCCGCCGCCCTTGCTCACCATCATGCCAGCATGCAGGAACAGCAGCAGCTCGGCCGCGGAGCGGCTTGTGGTGTGGGTCGAGAACAGCCAGTCGAGCCGGTTGGTCTCGGCGCGAATCTGGTCGCGATGCAGCGCGACGCGGGCGACATAGTCGCTCGCCCAGCTCTCGGCGCGGCCCGCAGTGATGGCGCTGCCGACCTCCGGCTCGACGAACTCGACGCGGCCCGAATAAGGGAAGCTCTCTTCGGCCGGATCGACGACCTGGATCATGGTGCCGTGCGCGCCCGAGGAGGAAAGCCCGGCCAGCATCGTCGTGATCTCCGCGATCGGCGACCAGAAATCCGACAGCACGACGACTTCGGCCAGCGACGATGGCACGAAGGACGGCGGCAGGCTCGCGCGCGTCTTGTCGTCGTGCAACATCGCTTCCGCCATCTTGTCGATCACGTTGAGGCTCGCGGTCGGGTTCAGCAGGCCGGGAATGCCGACGCGTTCGCCGCCGGCAACCAGCAGCTCGGCAAGCGCGAACGCCACGATCAGCCCACGCTCGAGCTTGCTGTCGCGCGCCTCGCGCGAGGCAAAGGCCATCGACGGCGAGCGGTCGGGCCAGATCCACACGGTGTGCGCGGCCTCCCATTCCTGTTCGCGGACGTAGAGATGGTCGTCGCGCGCCGAGCGGCGCCAGTCGACGCGCTGTGCCGGTTCGCCGGAGACGAAGCGGCGGTATTGCCAGAAGTTCTCGCCCGCGCCGGCGCGGCGGCGGCCGTGCAGGCCATGGATGACGTTGGCGGCGACACGGCGGGCCTCAAGCACCAGGCGCGGCAGCGATGCGGCGAGCGTTCGGCTTTCGCCATCGGCACGTCGAACCGCCAGGATCTCCTCGTTCTGGTGCCTGTTCTCTGCCGCCATCAACCGATCCGCGTCTTCAATTGCTTGATCACGTCCGGAATGGTGCGGCCCTCGGCGCGCGCCGAGAAGGTCAGCGCCATGCGGTGCTTGAGCACGGGCTCGGCGAGATCGAGCACGTCGTCGATCGATGGCGCGAGGCGGCCGTCGAGCAACGCGCGGGCGCGCACCGCCAGCATCAAGGCCTGGCTGGCGCGGGGACCGGGTCCCCAGGCGATCAGCTTGCCGGCTTCGCCGCCCTCGGTGCCGGGGCGCGCGGCGCGCACCAGCGTCAGGATCGCTTCGACCACGGAATCGCCGACCGGCAGGCGCCGCACCAGGCGTTGCGCCGACAGCAGCGTCTCGGCGTCCATCGACGGCTTGGCATGCGCCTCTTCGGCGCCGGTGGTTTCGAACAGGATGCGCCGCTCGGCGTCGCGATCGGGATAGTCGACGTCGATTTCCATCAGGAAGCGGTCGAGCTGCGCCTCGGGCAGCGGATAGGTGCCTTCCTGCTCGAGGGGATTCTGGGTCGCGAGCACGTGGAACGGCTTCGGCAGATCGTGCCGTGCGCCGGCAATGGTGATGTGCTGCTCCTGCATGGCTTGCAGCAGCGCCGACTGGGTGCGCGGGCTGGCGCGGTTGATCTCGTCGGCCATCAGCAACTGCGCGAACACCGGACCTGCGATGAAGCGGAACGAACGCTTGCCCGCCGAACTCTCGTCGAGCACTTCAGCGCCGAGGATGTCCGAGGGCATCAAATCGGGCGTGAACTGGATGCGCTTGGCATCGAGCCCGAGCGTGACGCCGAGCGTCTCGACCAGCTTGGTCTTGGCGAGACCGGGGACGCCGATCAAGAGCGCATGGCCGCCGGACAGGATCGTCACAAGGGTGTTTTCGATCACCTGGTCCTGACCGAAAATGACCGTGGACACCGCTTCCTTGGCGGCCTTGATCTGGCCCGCGACCTGCTCGGCCGAACGGACGATCACATCCTCCAGTTTCTCGACGCTGTCTGCACCGGCCATTCGATCCGCTCCTTCTCGACGATTGCGCGCGATTCCTGCGTCGTCATCTCATGACCCTCATGCTAAACCTGCGCGAAGGCCATGTATTCGTTGAATTAAACTATCCCCACCTTATCGGTATTTCAGGGTATGAACGGCATCACGATGTGGCGAGAATGACATCCCGACCACATCTCAGGATATGTGCACCAAACGTGCCAGATTGAAGGTCGGAAACTTCAGGGCAAACAATGGCGAAGCAAGGGCAGAGCGATTCCGGCAGTGAAATTACGGGGCTCGGAAGCAGAGGCCTCGACGGGCTCACCACCGCTGCCAATCAAGCTGCGGCATCGGGGCCTGCCGGACGCAAGGGCCTGCCGCCGGTCCATTTGTGGAATCCGCCGTTCTGTGGCGATCTCGACATGCGAATCGCGCCCGACGGCACCTGGTTCTACATGGGAACGCCGATCGGCCGCCCCGCGCTGGTGCGGCTATTTTCCACAATCCTGAAGCGCGAGGACGGCAAGCACTTTCTCGTGACACCGGTGGAGAAAGTCGGCATCCGCGTCGACGATGCGCCGTTCCTTGCCGTGGAAATGCAGACCGAGCAGGACGCGCGCGGCCGGTTGCTCAGGTTCCGCACCAATGTCGACGACTGGGTCGATTGCGAGAAGGGCCACGGCCTCAGATTCGAAGCCGCCGAGGATGGCGGCTTGACGCCCTATCTGCATGTCCGCGCCGACCTGTGGGCGAAGGTGACCCGCGCGCTCTACTACGATCTGGTTGACATGGGCGAGGAGCGGATGGTCGATGGTCAGGAGATGTTCGGCATCGAGTCCGGCGGCGAGTTTTTCTCGATGGCCGATGCCAGTCAGGTGAGGGGCGCACTTTGAACGAGCCGTTGCTGAAGGTGAAGCCGGCGACGATCAGCTCGACGGAATTCTTCGCGCGAGCCCGCACGCGGCTCAATTTCGAAGTGCCGCCGGGGCTGGTCGATCCGCATATCATTCCGCGCACCGGAGATTCCGGCAACGACCGCATGCTGGAGATCGTCGCCCAGGAGCAGCCGGTGCGGCCGGCCGCGGTGCTGATCCCGGTGGTCGATCATCCCGAGCCGACCGTGCTGTTGACGCAGCGCTCGCCGCACCTGTCGAGCCATGCCGGCCAGATCTCGTTTCCCGGCGGCAAGATCGACGCCACCGATGCCTCGCCGCTCGATGCCGCGCTGCGCGAGGCCTGCGAAGAAGTCGGGCTGAAGCGGGAATTCATCGACCCGGTCGGCTATCTCGACCTCTATGGCACCGCGTTCGGCTTCCGCATCCTGCCGACGGTTGCCAAGGTGCAGCCCGGCTTCACGCTCAGGATCAACGAGGCGGAGGTCGTCGATGCCTTCGAGGTACCGCTCGCCTTCCTGATGAATCCCGAAAATCATCAGATCCACACCAAGGAATTCCGCGGCATGGACCGGTCCTATTATGCGATGCCGTTCGCCGAGCGCTACATCTGGGGCGCGACCGCGGGCATCCTGCGTGTGCTGTATGAGCGGATCTATCTGTCATGATCCGCACGGTGTTGACCGAGATCGGAATCTTTCTGATCCCTTTCGCGGTCTATGCCATCTTCCTGGTCGCGACGCGGTCCGGCGTGACGCTGCCGGCGTCCTGGCCGCTCCACATGATCGCGAAGCTGACGCTGGCGGCGCTGGTGATGGTGATCGTGAGCTTCGTGCTGCTGGCCGAACTGACCGGCGCGCCGCCGAACTCGACCTACGTTCCCGCCCATCTCGAGAATGGCAGGCTGGTGCCCGGAGTTGAGCGATGAGCGAGGTGCGCCTGCTGTCCGACGCGCCATGGCTCGCTTCGGGGCCGGCGGCACGCGTGCTCGGCCTGCTCAATGCCGACGGCGAGGAGGCGCGGGTGATCGGCGGCGCCGTGCGCAATGCGCTGATGCGGATTCCGCTCGCCGATATCGACATCGCCACTACGGCGCTGCCGGAGGAGGTGGTCCGCCGCGCCAAGCGGGCGAGCATCAAGAGCGTGCCGACCGGCATCGAGCACGGCACGGTGACGCTGGTCGTCGACGGCCAGCCTTTCGAGGTGACGACGCTGCGCGAGGACACCGAGACCTATGGCCGCAAGGCCAAGGTGGCATTCGGGCGTGATTGGGTGCGCGACGCCGAGCGACGTGACTTCACCATCAACGGTCTGTCGGTCGATGCCTCGGGTGTCGTGCACGATCATGTCGGCGGCCTCGCCGACATCGAGGCGAAGCGCGTGCGCTTCATCGGCGATCCCGCGCAGCGGATTGCCGAGGATTATTTGCGCATCCTGCGCTTCTTCCGCTTCCATGCTGCCTATGCCGCCGGCGAGGTCGATCGCCCCGGCTATCTCGCCTGCATCAGTGGTCGCGCCGGCTTGACCGGTCTGTCGGCCGAGCGCATCCGCATGGAGATGCTCAAGCTCGTGGTTGCGCCCGGCGCCGCCGGCGCGGTGGTCGCGATGGACGATGGCGGCTTGCTGCTGCCGCTGTTCGGCGGCGTCGCCTATACCGGTCCGTTCGCGGCGATGATCGAGATCGAGCAGCTGATGGCGCTTGCGCCGAGCGCGATGCGCCGGCTTGCCGCGCTGACGGTCGCGGTGACCGAGGACGCACGGCGCATCGCAAGCCGGCTGCGGCTCTCCAACGCCGAAGCCAAGGCGCTCGATTCGATGGGCCACCGCTGGTGGCGCCTGCCCGGCATGGACGAGGCCCATGCCAGGCGCAGGCTCTACCGGCTCGATGAGGGGCCCTATCGCGACCGGCTGCTGCTCGCCTGGGCCCGCACCGGCACGGGCCGCGACGTCGAGCAGTGGCGCGCGCTCGCCACGCTGCCGCAACGCTGGCGCGCGCCTCACTTTCCCTTGAGAGCGTCGGATTTCATCGCGCGGGGGATTGCCGAGGGGCCGGCATTGGGGCATGTCCTGACCTTGGCCGAGGATGCTTGGCTCGCCGCAGATTTCCCGCTCGATCCGCAGGTGTTGTCTGGCATCGCCGACCAGACCGTATCCCGTTTCACCCGCGATCATCGGCTTTGAATTTCCTCTCCGGCTTCGCAGACATCTCGCTCCTTCAAATCCTGCTCGTCGCAGCCGTTGCGCTGTTTGCTTCCGTGATCGGCGGTCTTGCCGGCTATGGCACCGGCGCCTTGATGCCGCTGGTGCTGGTGCCGATGGTCGGCGCCGAGCCGGTGGTGCCGATCATCGCGATCTCGTCGATCTTCACCAATTCCAGCCGCTTCGTCGCCTTCGTCAGGTTTGCCGACCGCCGCAAGGCGATCATCGTGATCGCGGCCGCGCTGCTCTCCACGGCGCTCGGCGCCTACGGCTATACGCGGCTGACCAGCGCCGGCGCGTCACTCGTGATCGGAAGCATGCTGATCCTGAGCGTGCCGCTGCGGCGGCTGCTGCGCAGGCACAGCGTCAGGATCGGCGAGCGGGGACTAGCGGCCGGCGCGATCGGCTATGGCGTCGTGGTCGGCGGCACCGCGGGCTCGGGCGTGATCCTGCTGTCGCTGTTGATGGCGGCGGGGCTCGAAGGCGCGGCCGTGGTCGCAACCGACGCGGTGATTTCGCTGACCAGTGCCGCGGTCAAGATCTCGGTGTTCGGTTTGACCGGCGTCATCACCGCGCAGGTGCTGGCGCTTGCGCTGCTGATCGGCCTCGTCGCCATTCCCGGCGCGTTCCTCGCCAAGGCCTTTGTCGAGCGGATGCCGGTGCATGTCCACACCGCGATCCTCGATGCCGCCGTCATCACGGGCGGTGCGGTGATGATTGCGAGCGCGTTGCGCGCGCTCTGAGGCGAAGCGGAGACGATGCTGCCGGCGCTTCGCGGACAGCATCGCCTGAGAAGTCTGACGCAGCCCCGTCAAGCGGCCTTGCGCTTCTTGCGGCCGCCGTGATCGTCGTCGTCCTCTTCTTCCTCGTCGTCCTCTTCCTCGTCATCCTCTTCTTCGTCGTCGTCTTCCTCGTCATCTTCCGGATCGATCTCGGTCGATTCGAGCGCGACGAGCGGCAAGGTCTCGCGAAACAGGTCGCCGTCCGTGCCCATCCACAGGCACTCGACCTTGTCTTCCTCGACTTCGACGACCGTGATCGGATGGCCGCCGGACTTCAGCATGACAACATCGCCTGGTTTCAGTTCCATGATTTTCCCTCCGCGCTGGATGACGCGGGCGGCAGGCTAGCGACCGGTGATGACAGTCAAATCACGGCCGGCGCTTGATGCAATGGATTTGGCGTGAAAACGGCCGTTGCGGCTATTTGCGCGCAGCAGGAACCAGCTCGCTCAATGAGCGGATGATGCGGTCCGGCTTGATGGTCGATCCCGACGGCAGCCCGACACCGTGCACATCCATCCAGATCGCGTAGATGCCGAGCCGCTGCGGCGCCACGACTTCCCATTCGAGATTGTCGCCGATCATCCAGGTATCGGATGCGGTGACGCCGAGTGCCTGCATCGCGTGCAGATAGGCGCGCTCCTCCGGCTTGCCGAAGCCGTGCTCGCCCTCGATCTGGATGTGATCGAAGCGATGGCCGAGCGCGAAGCGCTCGACCTTGGCGCGCTGCATGTCGGCGGCGCCGTTGGTCACCAGCGCGAGCTTGATGCCGAGCGCCTTGAATGCATCGATCGCCTCGTGCGCGCCGGGGAAGACGAACATCTCCTCCTCGCGATAGGCGGTGAAGCGGTCGGCGATGCGGTCTGCGAGTTCGTCGGGCAGCGCGCGGTGCCCGGCTGCGGCCAACGCCGCGAAGCCGCCCTTCACGGTGAGCCGCCGCGCCTCGCCGAGCTTGATCCGCCAGATCGGCTCGGCCGTCGACCAGAACTGCCGTGCAGACGCCAGCAGCGCAGTTGCGACCTGGTCTGGTGGCAGCGGCGCGAGCTCGGCCGCGAATTCGGCGGTGATCGTGTTCCAGGCGATCTCGGGGCGTCCATAGGCCGACAGGATGGTGTCATCCATGTCGATCAGCATCGCGCGCGGCAGCTTCATTACGGCCATTTCACCTCCGGCGGCAGCGACGACAGGATCGAATCCACATTGCCGCCGGTCTTCAGGCCGAAGATGGTGCCGCGATCATAGAGCAGGTTGAATTCGACATAGCGCCCGCGGCGAACCAGCTGCTCGTCACGGTCCTCCGCGCTCCAGGCCGCCGCGAAATTGCGCCGCACCAGCTCGGGATAGATTTTCAAGAAGCTGCGTCCGACGTCCTGGGTGAACGCAAGATCGGCCTCCCAGTCGCCGCTGTCGTGCCAGTCATAGAAGATGCCGCCGATGCCGCGGGCTTCCTTGCGGTGTGGCAGATAGAAGTACTCGTCGCACCACTTCTTGTACTTGTCGTAGTCGGCGACGCCGTTCGGCCCGCTGCACGCCTCCTTCATCGCGGCGTGGAAGGCGAGCGTATCGGGGTCCTCCTGGGTGCGGCGCCGGTTCAGCACCGGCGTCAGATCGGCGCCGCCGCCGAACCATGCCTTGGTGGTGACCACGAAGCGGGTATTCATGTGTACGGCGGGCACGTTCGGATTGCGCAAATGCGCGATCAGCGAAATGCCCGAGGCCCAAAACCTGGGATCGTCGGCGGCGCCGGGAATCTGAGCGCGGAATTCAGGGGCGAACTCGCCATGCACGGTCGAGCAGTGCACGCCGACCTTCTCGAACAGCCGGCCCTTCATGATCGACATCACGCCGCCGCCACCGGGCTTGCCGGTGTGGTCGGTGCGGTCCCAGGGGGTGCGCGCGAACCGGCCGGCATCGCCGGGATAGAGCGTGGAGGGGGCGTCGTCCTCGAGCTTCTCGAAGGCCGCACAGATCTCGTTGCGCAGCGCCTCGAACCAGCCGCGCGCGCGCGCCTTGCGGTCCTCGATGATGGCGGGGTCTGTTGGCAGCATGACTAACCTTGCGGGCCGAAGTAAGTGCAGCTCTCGTTGCAGCTGTCGCGATGAACGCTGACGCGGGTCAGCTTTCCGGCGTGCTGCAAGCGCTCCCAGATGAAACGCGAGAGATTCTCCAGCGTCGGGACGCCGATCGCCTCGATCTTGTTGAGGAACTTGTGGTCGAGCGTCTTCTGCACCTCGGCCATGGCGCGTTCGAGCAGGCCGAGATCGATCACCATTCCTGTTTTCGGGTCGGGCGTGCCGCGCACCGTGACTTCAGCGCGGAAAGAGTGACCGTGAATCTCCTCGCTGGCGGTGCCAAAGGTCGTTCCGGACAGCGCATGCGCAGCCTCGAACCGAAACGCTTTCGTCAATTCCCACATCTCGTTCAACAATCCAGTTCAGCTAAGGTCGGGTTCATCGAATGCCGAGCGTCTTGTGCGTCTGCACGCTGAGGCGCCATTGCGGGTGCTTCAGGCAGTATGCAATCGCCCGCTCGGTGTTCTCGATCACGTCGGGGCCGTCCATCGGCTGCAGCGAGAAGCGCTCGAAGGAAAGCCCGGCAAAGTCCTCCGGTGCGTTCTCCGGCTGCGGATAGACCAGCTTGAGCTCGTGCCCCCTGCGCACGACGAGCTCGGAGGCGGCCTTGGGGCTGACGCAGATCCAGTCGAGCCCATCGGGCGGGGCGATGGTGCCGTTGGTCTCGATCGCGATCGCAAAGCCGTGGCCGTGCAAGGCCTCGATCAGGGCGGTATCGACCTGCAGCAGCGGCTCGCCGCCGGTCAGCACCACGTAGCGGTCGGCCTCGCCGCCGGTCCATCGTGCGGCAATGGTGCCGGCGAGCTCTGCGGCGGTCGCGTAGCGGCCGCCGAGCGTGCCGTCGGTGCCGACGAAATCGGTGTCGCAGAACCGACAGACTGCGCCGGCGCGGTCCTGTTCGCGGCCGCTCCACAGGTTGCAGCCGGCAAAGCGGCAGAACACGGATGCGCGGCCCGCATGGGCGCCTTCGCCCTGCAGGGTGAGAAAGATCTCCTTGACCGCGTAGCTCACCAAAAATCCCTTAAGTTACCGAACCGGCGCTTCCTGAGCCGGCAATTCTTGAACCGGTTTGCCGCAGCGCCTCACCGACGGCCATGGCCGCCGTGACCGCCACATTGAGCGAACGCATGGTCGGCCTGATCGGAATCACCAGCCGTGCATCGGCGGCCGCCACCACCGCGTCGGTCACCCCCGCCGTTTCGCGCCCGAACAGCAGGACATCGGAGGCGGCATAGGCGAAATCAAGATAGGATTTCGCTGCCTTGGTCGTGAACAGCACCAGCCGGCATCCGGCCGCGGCCCGCCACTCCTCGAATTTCGACCATGAGTCGTGACGCTTCAACCGCACATGGTCCAGATAGTCCATACCCGCCCGGCGGAAATTCCGGTCCGAGGTGTCGAAACCCGCCGGTTCGATGATATGGGCCGACACGTCCAGGCAGGCGCACAGGCGCAGAATCGTCCCGGTATTCTGGGGGATGTCGGGCTGGAACAGCGCGATCTGCATGGTGCGGACGACCTGTGAAATCCGGATGAAATTGTCTCAATAAAACATCGCTCGGCGCGGATTTCGTGCATTGCACGTGTGCGAGCCGATAGCGGGCTTGCGCTCGTCCGGCAAGGGTGCCAATAGAACGATTCTGGACTGCTGTTCCGCCATTTGGGGTGGGGAATAGCGGTTTTCTGCCGCCGCGGGGGCCGCGGGCGCCGGCAGCCTTTCTTGGGGCGCTTCCCGGCGTCTCTGGGGCGGTTCCACCGGCTGCAGAAAAGAAAGGGCTAGGAATCGTGACGACAGCGTCTTCGGCGGACCATCCGACACGCCGTGATTTTCTCTTTGTTGCAACCGGAGCTGCCGCCGTCGTCGGCGCAGCCGCCACCGTGTGGCCGCTGGTTGCCCAGATGAACCCGGATGCCGCGACGATCGCGGCCGGCGCGCCGATCGAGGTCGATCTGACGCCGATCGCCGAGGGCCAGGACATCAAGGTGTTCTGGCGCGGCAAGCCGATCTACATCAGCCACCGCACCAAGAAGCAGATCGAGGAGGCCCAGAGCGTGGCGCTCTCCAGCCTGCCCGATCCGCAGCCCGACTCGGCCCGCGTCAAGGCTGGCCACGACCAGTGGTTGGTGGTGATCGGCATCTGCACCCATCTCGGCTGTATCCCGATCGCCCATGAGGGCAATTACGACGGCTTCTTCTGCCCCTGCCACGGCTCCCAGTACGACTCCTCCGGTCGTATCCGCCAGGGGCCGGCGCCCGCCAACCTGGCGGTGCCGCCTTACGCCTTCCTTTCCGACACCAAAATCCAGATCGGCTAAGTCCCGGACCCGCCGGGACTTCGGCTTCCCCTTGGACCCATCGCGTCGTTTTTCTTCTTCAGGATCGCATCAATGAGCGGACCATCTGATTTCCAACCGAGCAACCCCGCCTTGAAGTGGATCGAACGGCGCCTTCCGATCTTCGGCCTGATCCACTCCTCCTTCGTGGCCTATCCGACGCCGCGCAACCTGAACTACTGGTGGACCTTCGGCGCCATCCTTTCGATGATGCTGGCGCTGCAGATCCTGACCGGCGTGATCCTGGCGATGCACTACACGCCGCACGCCGATTTCGCCTTCAAATCGGTCGAGCTGATCGTCCGCGACGTCAACTACGGCTGGCTGCTGCGCAACATGCATGCCTGCGGCGCGTCGATGTTCTTCTTCGCCGTCTACATCCACATGTTCCGCGGTCTCTATTACGGGTCGTACAAGGAGCCGCGCGAGGTGCTGTGGATCCTCGGCGTCATCATCTACCTCCTGATGATGGCGACCGGCTTCATGGGCTATGTGCTGCCGTGGGGCCAGATGAGCTTCTGGGGCGCCACCGTCATCACCAATCTGTTCTCGGCCGTGCCGTATTTCGGCGAGAGCATCGTGACCCTGCTGTGGGGCGGCTATTCGGTCGGTAACCCGACGCTGAACCGCTTCTTCTCGCTGCACTATCTGCTGCCGTTCGTGATCGCCGGGGTGGTGGTGCTGCACGTCTGGGCGCTGCACGTCGCGGGTCAGAACAACCCGGCCGGCGTCGAGGCCAAGACCGAGAAGGACACCGTTCCGTTCACGCCCTATGCGACCATCAAGGACGCGTTCGGTGTGTCGTGCTTCCTGATTTTCTTCGCCTGGTTCATCTTCTACATGCCGAACTATCTCGGCGACGCCGACAACTACATCCCGGCGAACCCCGGCGTGACCCCGGCGCACATCGTGCCCGAATGGTACTACCTGCCGTTCTACGCGATCCTGCGTTCGATCCCGAACAAGCTCGCGGGCGTCGTGGCGATGTTCTCGGCGATCATCATCCTGTGCTTCCTGCCCTGGCTCGACAGCGCACGGACCCGGTCGTCGAAATATCGTCCGCTGGCCAAGCAGTTCTTCTGGATCTTCGTGGCGGTCTGCATCCTGCTCGGCTATCTCGGCTCGCAGCCGCCGGAAGGCATCTATGTGATCGCCGGCCGCATCCTGACGGTCTGCTACTTCGCCTACTTCCTGATCGTGCTGCCGCTGCTCGCCCGCATCGAGACGCCGCGTCCGGTGCCGAACTCGATCGCCGAGGACGTGCTGGCCAAGAGCAAGGGCCGCCCGCAGCCGATGGTCTCGACCATGATCGCCATCATGGTTGCAGGCGGGCTCGTCTTCGCCGGCAGCATCCAGAGTGCAAGGGCCGAGGGCGGCGACAAGCCGCCCGCCCAGACGTGGTCGTTCTCCGGCCCTTTCGGCAAGTATGACCGCGGCTCGTTGCAGCGCGGCCTGAAGGTCTACAAGGAAGTCTGCTCGGCTTGCCACGCGCTGTCCTATGTCGCGTTCCGCAACCTCGCCGATCCCGGCGGCCCCGGCTATTCGCCGGCGCAGGCGGCTGCGTTCGCGTCGGAGTACAAGATCAAGGACGGCCCGAACGACCAGGGCGAGATGTTCGAGCGTCCGGGCCGCACGGCGGATTACTTCCCGCAGCCGTTCCCGAACGAGCAGGCTGCGCGGGCGGCCAACGGCGGCGCGGCGCCGCCCGATCTCTCGCTGATCGCGAAAGCACGTTCCTACGAGCGCGGCTTCCCGCAGTTCGTGATCGACTTCTTCACCCAGTACCAGGAGCAGGGACCCGACTACGTCGATGCCATCCTGCAGGGCTTCGAGGAGAAGGTCCCGGCCGGCGTGACGATTCCGGAAGGCTCGTACTACAACAAGTACTTCCCCGGCCACGCCATCAAGATGCCGAAGCCGCTGTCCGACGGCCAGGTGACCTTCGACGACGGCTCGCCGGCGACGGTCAAGCAATATGCGCATGACGTCACCACCTTCCTGATGTGGGCCGCCGAGCCGCACATGGAGGAGCGCAAGCGGATCGGCATGCAGGTGTTCTTCTTCCTAGTGATCTTCGCGATCCTGATGTACTTCACCAAGCGCAAGGTCTGGGCCGACGCGCACTGATCTGACCTGTTGTCGTGAATTTGAAAAAGCCCCTTCGGGGGCTTTTTTGTTTGGCTCACGTCATTGCGGGCGAAGCGAAGCAATCCATCCATCCGCTTGCGGGGACCTGGATTGCTTCGCTGCGCTCGCAATGACGGCAAATCGATTTGCGTCCGTCACCGAGTACGGACAAGATGCCGGCCAATCAGCCGGCTAACATCTGCGGAGGAACTCATGGGTACCAGCATCAGCTTCAAGCGTCCGGACGGCAAGGAAGCTTCGGGCTATCTCGCCAACGCGGCGCGCGGCAATGCGCCGGGCGTGGTCGTGATCCAGGAATGGTGGGGCCTCCAGGACCAGATCAAGGGCATGTGCGACCGCTTCGCGCGGGCCGGTTTCGATGCGCTGGCGCCCGATCTCTACAAGGGCAAGGTGGTGCCGTATCACGACACCGACGCAGCCGGCAAAGAGATGAACTCGCTCGACTTCATGGACGCCACCACGCAGACGGTGCGCGGTGCCGCGCAATATCTCGCCAAGAACGGTGCCAAGGTCGGCCTGACCGGCTTCTGCCTCGGTGGCGCGGTGACCATCATCGGCGCCACCAAGATCCCGGAATTGACGGCCGGTGTGGTGTTCTACGGCATTCCGCCGGAGCAGGCCGCCAAGCCGGCGGATGTCAGGATCCCGCTGCAGGGCCATTTTGCCACCAAGGACGATTGGTGCACGCCGGCGCTGGTCGATGGCTTCGAGAAAGCGATGAAGGCCGCCGGCAAATCGCTGGAACTGTTCCGCTATGACGCCGACCACGGCTTCGGCAACGAGCAACGCCTGTCGGTGCACGACCGGCAGTGTGCGGAACTCGCCTGGGACCGGGCGACGGAGTTCTTCAGGAAGCATCTGGGATAACCTGTAGCCCGGATGGAGCGAAGCGTAATCCGGGATGGGTTTCTCCGCGGTGAGGGCCGTCCCGGATTGCGCTGCGCTCCATCCGGGCTACGCGCTCTCAATTCTTATCGCGCACCACGTCCCACCACGGGCACGTTCCCGACATCAGCCTGAAATTGCCTTCCAGCACCTGCACCGGCGCGCGCTTGCCCTCGGCGGCGGCGCGCATCCGCATCTCGCGGGCGACGGCGCGGTCCTCCGGCGACAGCCAGACCCGTTCGTGGCCCCACAGGCTCGGACCCTCATGCATCTCGAACGGCGTCCAGGTCTTGGGGTCGATCTCGCGGCCGCCCCAGCCGCATTCGACCATGAAGGCCGACGGTGACTTGGCGTAGAACGACGTCATCAAATCGTTGGTGTGGCGGCCGAGCGTGACGTTGACCCGGTCGTCCTGCTGCGCGATGTCGTAGGCTTGGCCGACATCGTCGAGCGAAAACAATTCCACCATCAGATGATGCATGCCGTTGGTGCCGGTCTCGATCAGCGCCAGCGAGTGGTGCCGCGCATTGACGTGGAAGAAATAGGCGCGGAACGGCTTTTCGATGTAGTCGCTGAGGCCGAAGCCGAGCACGTCGACATAGAAGCTCATGACCGGGGCGAGAGTCTCGACCGTCAGCACCGCGTGGCCGAGGCCGAGTGCGCCGGTGCGGAAGCCGGAGATCGAGCGCCCCGGCTTGAACGGCGTGTCGTCGATCTCGGCGCCATGAAACGCCTCGAGGCGGTTGCCGGCCGGATCGCGGAACGAGATCAGCCCGCGCACCCGCCGGCTATCTGCCAGCGCCTGCGGCTCTGAGGTCACGGCAATACCGGCGCGCTCCAGCCGCGCCGCCAGCGCGTCGAGGTCGGCGGCGTCCGCCACCTCCCAGCCGAAGAACCGCGTGCCTTCGCCCTGGGCGCGGTCGATCACGATGCGTTGCTTGCGGTCGTCCATCCGGAAGGCGAGCAGCGAGTTGCCGCGCTCGATGGCCTGTAGCCCGACCAGGCCGGTGCCGAACTGCCGCCAATCGTCCAGCGCGTCGGAGCCGAAGCCGGCATATCCGAGACCCAAAATCGCCATCTGCGTCTCCACCATCTGTCTGTTTTTTGGGCGGGCCGACCGGCCGCTATTTCCGCAAATCCTACGCGGATTCCCGTCCGCTCAAAGCCCCAAGATGCCGCCAAGGGGGCGTCCCGCCTTGGGGCAGGGCTGCCGGGCCATCCCTTGACACGGCCCGCGCCGGGTGGTGTGTAACGGCCATGAGCACCGTCGCCAGTCCATCCCGTCGTTGGTGGCCCACCTTCTCATAGGTGGCCGGTGCGTTTTCATTTTCTCAAAAACGTCGAAGGTCGCCATCGCAGTGCGACGGTCCCCTTCGTTTGTCCTGTGTGGCGCTCTCTTCCCAAGTCTCGTAAGAGGATCACATGAACAGGACAGTCTTCTCCCTGCCGGCTCGAAGCGAATACCTGACCAATGGCGGCCTGGCGGTCGCGCGGGTGGTTGAGCAGTTCACCGGCGGCGCCAACCGCCTCGACGACTTGATCGCGCTGCTCGACCGCCGTCGCGGCGTGGTGCTGTCCTCGGGCACCACGGTGCCGGGCCGCTACGAGAGCTTTGACCTCGGCTTTGCCGATCCGCCGCTGGTGCTGGAAACCTCCGGCACCGGTTTCTCGTTGCAGGCGCTGAACCCGCGCGGCGAGGTGCTGATCGCCTTCCTCGGCGACGTGCTGCGCGAGCCCTGTGTCGTGATTTCGGAGCGCAGCGCGACGAAGCTCTCCGGTCACATCATCCGTGGCGAAGCTCCGGTCGAGGAAGACCAGCGCACCCGCCGCGCCAGCGTGATGTCGCTGGTGCGCGACATGGTGGCGGCATTCACCTCCAATGCCGATCCGCTGCTCGGCCTGTTCGGTGCCTTCGCCTACGACCTCGTATTCCAGATCGAGGACCTCGTGCAGAAGCGCGCCCGCGAGGCCGACCAGCGCGACATCGTGCTCTACGTGCCGGACCGGCTGTTGGCCTACGACCGCGCCACCGGCCGTGGCGTGGCGCTCAGTTACGAGTTCGCGTGGAAGGGCAAATCCACCGCCGGCCAGTCGCACGAGACCGCGCCGAGCCTCTACGCCAAGGCCGGGCGGCAGGGCTTTGCCGATCACGCCCCCGGCGAATACCAGGCGACGGTCGAAGTGGCGCGCGCGGCGTTCGCCCGCGGCGACCTGTTCGAGGCGGTGCCTGGACAGCTGTTCGCCGAGCCCTGCGAACGCTCGCCGGCGGAAGTGTTCCAGCGGCTCTGCCGCATCAATCCGTCGCCCTATGGCGCGCTGATGAATCTCGGCGACGGCGAATTCCTGGTCTCGGCATCGCCCGAGATGTTCGTGCGCTCCGACGGCCGCCGGGTCGAGACCTGCCCGATCTCGGGCACCATCGCGCGCGGCTCGGATTCGATCGGCGATGCCGAGCAGATCCGCAAGCTCCTGAACTCGGAGAAGGACGAGTTCGAGCTCAACATGTGCACCGACGTCGATCGCAACGACAAGGCACGCGTCTGCGTGCCCGGCACCATCAAGGTGCTGGCGCGGCGGCAGATCGAGACCTACTCAAAGCTGTTCCACACCGTCGATCACGTCGAGGGCATGCTGCGGCCGGGCTTCGATTCGCTCGACGCCTTCCTGACCCATGCCTGGGCGGTGACGGTGACCGGCGCGCCGAAGCTGTGGGCGATGCAGTTCGTCGAGGATCATGAGCGGTCGCCGCGGCGCTGGTACGCCGGCGCGATCGGCTGCGTCAATTTCGACGGCAGCATCAACACCGGGCTGACCATCCGCACCATCCGCATGAAGGATGGCCTCGCCGAGGTGCGGGTCGGCGCCACCTGCCTGTTCGATTCCGATCCGGCGGCCGAGGACCGCGAGTGCCAGGTCAAGGCGGCGGCGCTGTTCCAGGCGCTGCGCGGCGATCCGCCGAAGCCGCTGTCGGATTTCGCGCCCGACGCCACCGGCTCGGGGAAGAACGTGCTCCTGATCGATCACGACGACAGTTTCGTGCACATGCTGGCGGATTACTTCCGTCAGGTCGGCGCCAACGTCACGGTGGTCCGGCACATCCATGCCCAGGACATGCTCAGGAAGAAGGGCTGGGACCTTTTGGTACTGTCGCCCGGACCGGGCCGCCCCGAGGATTTCGGCATCGCCAAAACCATCGACACCGCGCTGGAAAAGAATCTGCCGATCTTCGGCGTCTGCCTCGGCGTGCAGGCGATCGGCGAGTATTTCGGCGGTGAGCTCGGCCAGCTCGGTCAGCCCGCGCATGGTCGGCCCTCGCGCGTCCAGGTGCGCGGCGGCCGGCTGATGCACAATCTGCCCAATGAAATCGTGATCGGCCGCTACCACTCGCTCTATGTCGAGCGCGACAGCGTGCCCGAGGTGCTGACGGTGACCGCGACCACCGAAGACGGCGTCGCGATGGTGATCGAGCACAAGACCCTGCCGGTCGGCGGCGTGCAATTCCATCCGGAATCGCTGATGTCGCTCGGCAACGAGGTCGGCCTGCGCATTGTCGAGAATGCATTCCGGCTTAATCCGCCCGCCAATTGAGGATTGCGAGACCAATGACCTTCGACCACGACATCAAGGCGACCGTTCGCACCATCCCGGACTACCCGAAGAAAGGCATCCTGTTTCGCGACATCACGACCCTGCTCGCGGATGCCCGCGCCTTCCGCCGGGCGGTCGATGAGCTGGTGCACCCCTGGGCGGGCGCGAAGGTCGACAAGGTCGCGGGCATCGAGGCCCGCGGCTTCATCCTCGGCGGTGCGGTAGCGCATCAGCTCTCCGCGGGCTTCGTGCCGATCCGCAAGAAGGGCAAGCTGCCGCATACCACGGTGCGGATCGCCTATTCGCTGGAATACGGCATCGACGAGATGGAGATGCACGCCGACGCCGTGCAGCCCGGCGAGCGCGTGATCCTGGTCGACGATTTGATCGCGACCGGCGGCACCGCGGAGGGCGCGGTGAAGCTGCTGCGCCAGATCGGCGCCAATGTGGTCGCCGCCTGCTTCATCATCGACCTGCCCGATCTCGGCGGCGCCGCCAAGCTGCGTGCGATGGACGTTCCCGTGCGCACGTTGATGGCGTTCGAGGGGCATTGAGCGCCGCTCCCTCCACTCGTCGTCCCTGTGAACTCAGGGGACCCATAACCACGCATGGTGATTGTGGATCGACGCTGTGGCCCCAGCCTTCGCCAAATGCATAGCGGTGGTTATGCGTCCCGGCCTGCGCCTGGCCTGCGCCGGGACGACAGCTAGCCCCGCTGCAACAGCACGCTCAGTTCGAGATCCCGGAACGTCGTGTAATTCTTCCGGATCCACTGATGCAGCTCGGTCGATGAATCCTTCTCCTGGCGCAGATAGCCGGTGAAGGAGAAGTTCAGCCGGTCGATATAGGTCTTCAGGAACACCGGCAGCGCGCGGAAGCGCAGCACCCGGCTCGCGGCCATCACCGGCGGCAGCTCACCACGCACCACGAATTCATTGTCGATCACGACGAGCCCGTTCGCGGGGATCATGCCGGCCAGCGTCTGGTAGCCGCGCACCGAGGCACGGTCAGTGTCGGCGACGTACAGGATGACCGGCGCGACGTGGCGGCGCAGCGCCTCCTTCATCAGCCCGATCTGGTCGCACATTTTGAAGAATTCGTCGAAGGCGTGGTAGCCGAGGTCGATCACCTTGGCGACACCGTCATTGACGATGACGCGGTCCATCAGCTGCATCTTGCCGTAGGTGTCGATCACATCCGCAGTTTCGGTGACCCGCGGCAGATAGTCGAGCAGCGACGGCTCCTTCAGGTTGATGTCGTAGCAGACCACATCGCCGTTCTTGAGCAGCAGGAATTCGCCGAGCAGCCGCGCGATCAGCGTCTTGCCGACCTGCGGGCGGGGCGAGCAGATGATGTAAACGGGCGTGGAGGACATCGCCCGCTATATCAGGCCAAATTTTCGTCTAATCCAGCCCCATCGCTGTCCCCGATGCGCGATTTTTCGCTGCCGGGCGCGACTTTTTCGTTGCCCCCGGGCGCGACTTTTCGCTGCCCTGGCAGCGACTATTTTTCGCCCTTGGCCGACTTGGCGCCGACCAGGTCGGTCAGCTTGATCCGGTCGTACTCGCTCCAGACATTGGCGAGCCAGTGCCGGACATAGCCGCGCAGCACGAAGGAGTAGTTGGCGGCGTCGTCGTTGATGCCCTTGTTGGCGACGAATTTCAGGAACGGGACCGAGGAGACCTCGACCTGCTCGTAAGCCATTTCGTTGAGCTTGGGGATCGTGAGGTCGGTCGCATCCTTGATGCGGTGGAAGTAGGAATTGTAGGTCGCCTGGTCCCACTGGAAGAACTGGGTGTCGTTGATGAAGTTCTTCACCAGGAAATACTTCGCCCCGCCCATGAAGCCGGCGGTCTCGGCGATCTCGTCCAGCGAGGCGATCGACGGGCCGAGGATATGGAACACGGCGAAGGTGATCTGGCCGGAGCGTGCCGCGTCGAGGAAGCCGATGTCGCGCAGTGAGGCCAGCGCGGGCGACAGCAGGCCGGCGCGGACGTCGATCACGGTGACCGCGGGCCCCGAGTTCAGCGTATCGAAGATCTTCATCTGGTCCGCGGTCGTCGTCATGTCGACGATCTCGGTGATGTCGGGGTGGAAGCGCTTCAGCGTGCCGCGCGGCGATTCGGTGTCGAACGCCCGGGTCTGCACATTGTTGGCACTGAAATAGTCCAGGAGCGTCCGCGAGACGGTGGTCTTGCCGACCCCGCCCTTGTCAGCGCCCACCACGATCACAACCGGCTTTGCCATGGAAATCCCTTGAAAGCGCGCTCCCGACCGCGATGGCGATCGGCAAGTCCCCACACTGCTTTGGGCGCGAACATGGCAGAAACGAGGGAGAATTCAATTCCTGAAGGTGTCCGCAATCGGTTTGGTGGGGATTTCCTTAATGGACTGAGGTGCCTAGCGTGCAATCAGCGATGCCGGCCCCAAGGTCCTTGAAGCGGTCCCTGAAGCGGCTCGAATGGTCCCTGCGCGGGGCCTGTGCCCGGCAGCGGCGGCGGGGCGTTCGGTTGCGCGGGCGGCACGTCGCCCCACGGGCCATGGGTCACCGGCGGAGGCTGGCCGCCCGGTGCGGACGGTTGGTCCTGTGCCTGCGTCGCGTCCGACGTCTCATCCGGCAGCGCCAGCGGTCCGGGATCGTGGCCGCCGGCATATTTGACCAGGGCATCGACCCGGGACTTCACCGAGGGATGGGTGGCGAACAGGTCGGCAAAGCCCTCGCGCGGGTTGTCGACGCAAAGTTCCATCACGGCCGAGGTGGCGTCCGGTAGCTCGCCACGGTTCTCGATCTTGCGCAGCGCCGAGATCATCGCATCGGGGTTCTTGGTCAGCTCCACCGAGCCGGCATCGGCGAGGAATTCGCGCGACCGCGACAGCGCGAGCTTGACCACCTGCGACAGCAGCCAGGCCAGCACGATCAACGCGACCGCGATGATGATCACGACGATCGCGCCGCCGCCCGAGCCCTTGCTGTCGCGGTCCGAGGATGATGACGATCGGGAGGATGACGAGGACGACCAGCCGCCTCCGCCGCCGCTCGAGTTCCACGACAGGTTTGTGAACAGGCGGAAGAACAGCTCGCCGAAGAAGCCGACCACGCCGGCGATGATCACCGCGATCACCATCAGCTGCACGTCGCCGTTCCTGATATGGGTGAGCTCGTGGCCGAGCACGGCCTCGATCTCCTGATCGTTCAGTGCCTTCAACAGCCCGGTGGTGACCGTGATGGCGTATTGCCGCGGGTTCAGCCCGGTCGCGAACGCATTCAGCGCCGGGCTGTCCATCACCTTCAACTTCGGCATCGGAATGCCGCGCGAGATGCAGAGATTTTCCAAGAGATTGTAGAGCCGCGGCTGCTGCTGCCGTGTCACGCTCTCGCCGCCGGTGACCGCGTCGATCATCTTCTGGTGGAAGAAATAGGCGATCACGATCCAGGCCGCCGCCGCGATCGTCGCCCACGGGAACGCCGACATCAGGTCGCGCGAGGCTCGCGCCAGGTAATAGTCGACCGTGCGGCCGCTATCGATCACCACCTCTGCGACCAGTGCGCCGGCATAGACCAGCACGTAGATCAGCAGGAACAGGCCGGCGAGCAGCAACATCGAACGAAACTTGTTCGATGCGATATGCGTGTAGAGACCATAGGCGGCCATGACGGAGCAGCCTCTCGCCGGCGCGCGTCGCGCCTCAGAACTTCACGCTCGGTGCCGCCTCGACCTCCGTGCGGCTGGCGCCGAGGTCGAAGAAATCCTTGCGGGTGAAACCGAACATGCCGGCGAACAATGCTGCCGGCATCTGCTGGATGCCGGTGTTGTATTCCTGGACCGCGTTGTTGAAGAAGCGGCGGCTGGCAGCGATCTTGTTCTCGAGATCGGACAGCTCGGAGGCGAGCTGCTGGAAATTGGCGTTGGCCTTGAGGTCCGGATAGGCCTCCGACAGCGCGATCAGCCGGCCGAGCGCGCCGGAGAGCTGGTTCTCGGCCGCCGAGACCTGGGCCGGACCCTGCGCCGAGATCGCCGAATTGCGCGCCTTGATGACGTCGTCGAGCGTACCGCGCTCGTGCGCGGCATAGCCCTTCACGGTCTCGACCAGGTTCGGGATCAAATCGTGGCGCTGCTTGAGCTGCACGTCGATATCGGCAAAGGCCTGGCTGACCCGCTGACCGAGCGCGACGAGGCGGTTGTAGGCGCCGAACGCAAACAGCACGAGAAGGACGATGACGCCGATAACGATCCAGCTGGTCGACATGACAGGGCAACTCCTGATGGACGAGACGGCGGCACCGTAGCCCAGGATCGGGGCGCAGGGCAGCCCGCCGCGAAAAGGTGGGCAAAGCGTTGGTCGGTGATGGACGCGAACGGGTTCAACACGTCGTCCCGGCGAAGGCCGCCCATACGCCGCGGCCCGTGGAAAGGGCACAAGCGGCGTCGGCTTTGCTTCACAATCGAGATCGGTGGCTATGGGTCCCGGCCTTCGCCGGGACGACCCGCAAGGGGTGTCTCGATGGCATCGCCCCAGCGCCATCTGCGGGCGTGGGCGTAATCGGCCTTGGCGCGGCGCGGCACCCTGGTGACGACGACGCCCTCGGGCGTGCAGAGCTTGGCCGCAATCTCGACCTTGCCGACATCCGGCTGCGCCAGAACGCGCGACGACCTGTTCTCAACGCGCGCGCGGCTCAGCGCGACATAGGCGAAGCGTTCGTCCTCGAACGGGGCGTCGGCGCCCTTGACCTGCCTATGCGCGCGCGAGCGTTGCAGGCGCTGCGAGAAATGGCACCAGTCCGGCGCAACCAGCGGACAGCTGCCGTCATGCGGGCAGGGCGCCGCGACATGCGCGCCGGCGGCGATCAATCGTGCGCGCAGCGCGATGATCCGCGCATAGCCCACCGGCGTGCCGGGTTCGACGACCAGCAGCGTGTCGCGAGTCTTTGACCACAGCGCATCGGCCAGCGCCGTCCGCTCGGCGTCGCCGAGCTCGCCGATCATGTAGCTGGCGACGACGAGATCGGCGGCATCGGCCTTGTCCAGCAAGGCGCGGGCCTGGCCGAGTTGATAGCTGATGTCGTGCAGGCGAACGCTGCCGCGAAACAGCCCCTCGGCCAACGTCCGCAACGCGCCGTTGGCGTCGAGCAGGGTGAAACCCTTGAGCGACGTGAATGTCTCAGCGGCGGCCCAGGTCGCGGTTCCCGGGCCGGCGCCGACATCGAGCAGGCTCGCCGGCGCGAACTCCGGCCTGATCTCGGTCAGCGCATTGAGGCTCGCCACCACGGCGGCGTAGGTCGCCGGCATCCGCGCCAGCGTGTAAGCCAGCGCATCGGTCTCGGTCCTGATCGTCCCGGAGCCGCCGCCGTCGCGGTAGGTCTGCGAGATCACCGCGGCGCGGCCGGCGGCGTCGCTGCGCGACAGGCCTTCGAGGCGCGTGTTGAGGGCCGCCTTGAGTTCAGCAGGCAGGTCAGGTGAGGTCATGGCTCGCCGTCATCTGCACGTCATTCCGGGGCGATGCGCAGCATCGAACCCGAAATCTCGAGATTCCGGATATGGTCCTTCGGACCATTCCGGAATGACGGAATCCAACTTTACGCCACGTTCTGGTCGAGGATGTCGACCGCGCCCTGCAGGTCGACCGAGACCAGCTGCGACACGCCGCGCTCGGCCATGGTGACACCGAACAGCCGGTTCATCCGCGCCATCGTGATCGGATTGTGCGTGATGATGATGAAGCGGGTGTCGGTCGAGCCCGTCATTTCGTGCAGCAGGGTGCAGAATCGTTCGACGTTGTGGTCGTCGAGCGGCGCGTCGACTTCGTCCAGCACGCAGATCGGCGACGGGTTGGTGAGGAACACCGCGAAGATCAGCGAGAGCGCGGTCAGCGCCTGCTCGCCGCCCGACAGCAGCGACAGCGTCTGCGGCTTCTTGCCTGGCGGCTTGGCGATGATCTCGAGGCCGGCCTCGAGCGGATCGTCGCTCTCGATCAGGTGCAGCGCGGCTTCGCCGCCGCCGAACAGCTCGGTGAACAGCCGCTTGAAGTGGTTGTTGACGGTCTCGAACGAGGTCAGCAGGCGCTCGCGCGCTTCGCGGTTGAGGCTCTGGATGCCCTGGCGCAGCCGCTTGATCGCCTCGACGAGGTCGTCGCGTTCGGTGGTCAGCGCGGTGTGCTGGGTCTCGACTTCCTTGAGCTCTTCCTCGGCGCGCAAATTGACGGCGCCGAGCCGCTCGCGGTCGCGGCGCAGCTTTTCAAGCTCTTCCTCGACCTGCGCGACCGGCGGCAGCTCCGCGCCGGGCTCGATCTCGGCCATGGCGATGACGGCGCTGGGCTCGACCTCGAGCATGTCGTGGATCTCGCGCTCGATATCGGCGAGGCGGCGGCGGGTGCCTTCCATGCGCTCTTCGGCGCGTGCGGTGGCTTCACGGGACGAGGACAGCGCTTCGAGCGTGGCCCTGGCGACGCGATCGGTTTCCGCCATCGCGGCTTCCGCGGTCGCCAGCGCGTCGGCGGCGATGCGGCGATCGCCTTCGGCGTGCTCGATCTCCGAGATCAGCGCGCTGCGCTTCTCGGCGAACACTTCCGGCGCATTGGCCAGCTCCTCGCGCTCGGCCGACACCTCGGCGATGCGCGCCTCGATGGTCCCGACCTGCGAGGCGGCGCTGGTCTTGCGGTTCTGCCACTCATTGCGCTCAGCGAGGATCGCCTGCACGCGGCGGTCGGCCAGCTCGGCCTCGCGGGCGAGCGCCTGCGCCTCGGCGCGGACCTGCGCCGCGGCCCGGCGCTGGTTGTCGATCTCGGAGCGAACCGCGGCGAGCTGGGCTTCGGTCTCCACGCCCGGCGGCAGTTCGGACAGCGCAGCGACCGCGCTCTCATGCGCGGCTTCGGCCTCGGCGCGATCGGCGGCGACACGGCTATGCGCCTCGGTCAACGCCGATTTGCGGGCCGAGTGGCGGTTGATCTCGCGCTCGGTGGCGGCATGGCGCTCGCGCGCGGCGTCGGTCTCGCGGCGGGCGGCGCGCACGGCCTCGCGCGCGGCACCCTCGGCAGCGGACGCCGAGCGCAGTTCTTCTTCGGCCGTCTCCAGCGCCTGGCGCTTGGCGGCGGCATCGATGCGGGCCTGTTCCAGCTCATGCTCGATATCGACCAGGCGGGCGCGCTCGGCGAGCCGGCGCGCGGCGCCGGTCGGAGCATGCGCGTCGGCGACAAAGCCGTCCCAGCGCCAGACATCGCCTTCGAGCGACACCAGCCGCTGGCCGGTCTTCAGCTGCGACACCAGGTCTGCGCCGCGTTCCTTGGCCACCACGCCGATCTGGGCCAGGCGGCGCGCCAGCTCCGGCGGCGCCTGGACGTGATCCGCCAGCCGCTCGACACCGTCGGGCAGCGCCGGATCGCCTGCGGTTTCGCCGACATTGGTCCAGCGCATCGGCGCGGAGGAATCCACGGGCGCATCGAGGTCGTCGCCGAGCACGGCGCCGATCGCCTTTTCATAGCCCTTCGCGACCGTGATGCCGTCGATGATCGGCGGCCACAGATTCTTGGTCTCGCTGGTGACGAGCTTGGAGATGGTGCGGGCTTCGGTCTCGAGCCGCTGCACGCGCTTCTCGGCTTCGACCAGCGGATTGCGGGAGGATTCCAGCGTCTGCCGCGCGGCGGCGTGATGCGCCTCGCTCTCCTGCACCGCCGCCTCGGATTCGGCGAGCGTCTGCTGCGCCATCTCCATGGCGGCGGCGAGCGCGTCGATGTCGCCGAGATTGCCGGTCTCCTGCGCGAGCTTGGATTCCTCGGCCTGGACGTTGGCGATCTCCTGGTCGAGCCGCGCCAGCCGGTCGCGATGGGTGCGGACGCCGGCTTCGAGCTGGTTGCGCTTGGCGGTGAGGTCGGCGAGCTGCGTGGTCAGCTCGGAGAACTGGCGCTCGGTCGCGGCCAGGATCTCCTCGGCCTCGGCGACGCGCTCGTCGACGCCGGACCGCTTCTCGACCCGCGACTTGATCTCTTCCTTCAGCTCGGCGTCTTCGGTGTCGAGCCGCTGCAGCGCGATGTCGGCGTCCGAGGTCTGCTGCTGCTCGCGCGCGATGTCCTGGGCGAACTGGGTCAGGCGGCGATCGAGCTCGCCGACGCGCTCCTTGGCGCGCTGCTCCTCGCGGTCGAGCATCTCGCGCGCATTGGTCAGACGCTGCAGGCCGGCGGCGGCGCGCGCCTCGGCGTCGCGCAGCGCGGGCAGTTCGGTGGCGCGGATCGCCTGGATGCGCGCGGCTTCCGCCTGATGCTGGGTGCGTTCCGCCATCTCGCGCACGGCGAGATCGTGGGTGTGCGCGGCGTCGTTGACGTCGGCATTGGCCTCGATCCAGCGCAGATGGAACAGCATGGCCTCGGACTTGCGTACCTTGGCCGCGACCTCGCGGTAGCGGATCGCCTGGCGCGCCTGCTTCTTCAGGCCTTCCATCTGGCCGGTGAGCTGACCGATCACGTCTTCGACGCGGGTGAGGTTGGTTTCGGCCGCCTTCAGCCGCAGTTCCGCCTCGTGGCGGCGGGCATGCAGGCCGGCGACGCCGGCGGCGTCTTCCAGCACGCGGCGGCGCTGCTCCGGCTTGGCCTGGATGATCTCGCCGATCTTGCCCTGGTGAACCAGCGCCGGCGAACGCGCGCCGGTGGCGGCGTCGGCGAACAGGATCTGCACGTCGCGGGCGCGCACATCGCGGCCATTGATGCGGTAGACCGAGCCGGCCTCGCGCTCGATGCGGCGGGAGATTTCCAAGAGCTGGCTGTCGTTGACAGCGGCCGGCGCCGAGCGATCGGAATTGTCGATCGTCATCACGACTTCGGCGTGATTGCGCGCCGGGCGATTGCCGGATCCGGCGAAGATCACCGCATCCATGTCGGCGGCGCGCAGCGATTTGTGCGAGGTCTCGCCCATCGCCCAGCGCAGCGCTTCGACGAGATTGGATTTGCCGCAGCCGTTCGGTCCGACGACGCCGGTCAGGCCCGGCTCGATCATGAAATCGGTGGGTTCAACGAAAGACTTGAAACCGTGCAGGCGGAGGCGCGTGAGCTTCATGTACACAAATCTCGTTTGGCCGGGCGCGAATCTCCCTGCCGTGACAATACCATGGATGGCAATGTCGGTGTCTGGGTTGAATAGCTGCGTGCAGCTCTCATGAGCGGCGACAATGGCGATGCCTGTGCGTCAGGGCAACCGCTTGACCAAGCTTTTCCCAAGGGATTTACAAGGGATTTGCAGGGGTTTTGTGGCCTCTGCATGTCCCCGGAGATTCGCAGCACGCGAATCAGGTTTTCAACAACCAAATCATGCGACGGCCGCATGCCGTGACCGCAAGTCATCCACAATTATCGTGCCCGACTCGGAAGCGGGCACGACGTCGTCGGGCATCGAAGATGCGCGATCAGCTCTTCAGCAGCGGATCGATGTGCTTGCTGAACTCCTCGAACGAGGTCTCGCCCTTCAGCATCTCGCCATTGACGAAGAAGGTCGGCGTCGAGTTCACCTTCAGCACGTCGTTGGCGTATTTCTGGTCGGCGGCGATCTTGTCGAGCAGCTTCTGATCCTTCAGGCAGTCCTCGACCTGCTGCTGGCTGAGGCCGGCCTGTTTGCCGATCCGCGTCAGCGTCTCGGTGGTGTTCTTGACCACCCAGTCGTTCTGCTGGCGGAACAGGAGGTCGATCACGGCGAAGAATTTGGGCGCGTCGTCCTTGGCGATGCAGCGCGCCAGCATCGAGCCGGCGGCGGCCTTGATGTCGAGCGGGAATTCACGGAACACGTAACGGACCTTGCCGCTGTCGATGTAGGTCGACTTGATCTTCGGGAACACGGTCTCGTTGAAATTGGCGCAGTGCGGGCAGGTCATCGAGGCGTATTCGACGATGGTCACCTTGGCGTCCTGCGGGCCGAGGCCCATGTCCGGCAGCGACTGCGGCTTGGCGACCTCGGCGGCGGTCTGCGCGAACACCTCAGAGATCAGGCGCAGCGGCGACAGCCCGGCGAGGGCGGCAAGCCCGGTCAGCGAGAGAGCGGTGGTGAAAGCGCGGCGCGTGATGATCAAGGTCAGCTCCCGGATTGGCGCATGCACGCCGGAATGAAGGGTCCCGAAAAAAGAAGCCTTCGCTAGCTTGAAACCACCATTGTGGCAATGCCGCGGTCTCGCGGCCGCCCCTACGAAAAGCGTCAATTTCGCTTGATCGTGGCACCCAGCCGGGCCAGCGCCGCGCGCAGATCGGCGTCCTCGACGGCTTCCAGGTTTGCCGCCTCCCGGGCGACGATTTTGGCGTCGGGCGGGCGCGGCCGCGACGGCCGGCTGCGGCGCGACAGCGGGGCCTGGCGGATCGTCAGGCGGCCGACCGCGTGCCAGCCGAAGAAGCGGTTCACCCGCTCCAGGATGACGTCGGAGGAATGCTGGATCTCCAGCGCCATCGGCCCCTCGACCCGCAGCACCAGGGTGGCCGGCTCCTGCGGCTGCCCCTCCACCGGCCGCGGCCACTGGATCTTCATCGGCTCGCAATATGGCGCGATCCGGTCGCCCGCGATCTCGGCCCAGCGCGTCACCAGTTCGCGCGCGGCAAAGCCCTGCTTGGCATAGGCGTCCTTGAAGACGTCGCTGAGCAGGATCGACAGGGGCTTTGCGCTGATCGGGCCGGGTTTGGACATGGCAGGGTTATAGTGCGGCGGCGACGCGGCTGAAACCTCGTTCATCATTGTGGCCGCGCTTCGGTCTGGACAAAGAAAGACGTGGATGCCCGGGTCAAGCCCGGGCATGACGTGGCGAGATTTGCCTTAAGATACGTCCATGAGCTCTCGCGCGGCCGCCAAAACCAAATCGACCGACCAGGAAACCGACCGCCCGGCCCAGCTGCTGGCCTGGTATGACCGGCATCGCCGGCAATTGCCGTGGCGCGCGGCGGCGGGGGAGCTCGCCGATCCCTACCGCGTGTGGCTGTCGGAGATCATGCTGCAGCAGACCACGGTGCGGGCGGTCGGGCCTTATTTCGAGAAATTCGTGTCGCGCTGGCCCGATGTGACCGCGCTCGGCCGCGCCTCGCTCGACGACGTGCTCAGGATGTGGGCCGGGCTCGGCTATTATTCGCGGGCGCGCAATTTGCACGCCTGCGCGGTCGCGGTGCTGAGCGAGCACGGCGGGGCCTTTCCGGACACCGAGGACGGCCTGCGCCGGCTGCCCGGCATCGGGCCGTACACGGCGGCGGCGATCGCGGCGATCGCATTCGACCGCCGCACCATGCCGGTCGACGGCAATATCGAGCGCGTGGTCAGCCGGCTCTATGCGATCGAAGAGGCGCTGCCGCAGGCCAAGCCGCTGATCAGGGAGATGGCGGCGACCTTGCTCGGCCCGTCCCGCGCCGGCGACGAGAAGTCTCGCGCCGGCGACAGCGCGCAAGCCCTGATGGATCTCGGCGCCACCATCTGCACGCCGAAGAAGCCCGCTTGCGCATTGTGTCCGCTGAATGGCGATTGCGCTGCCCGCAGCCGCGGCGATCAGGAGACCTTCCCGCGCAAGGCACCGAAGAAGAACGGTACCCTGCGCCGCGGCGCCGCCTTCGTGGTGACGCGGGGCGGCGAATTGCTGGTGCGCTCCCGCCCGGAAAAGGGGCTGCTCGGCGGCATGACCGAAGTGCCGGGATCAGCGTGGCTTGCCGGGCAGGAGGATGCGGCCGCGCTGGCGCAGGCGCCGGAACTCAAGGGCGTCACCCGCTGGCACCGCAAGACGGGCGTCGTGACCCACGTGTTCACGCATTTCCCGCTGGAGCTCGTCGTCTATGCCGCCAGTGTTCCGTCGCGGACCCGCGCGCCGGCCGGCATGCGCTGGGTGCCGGTGGCGACGCTGGATGGCGAGGCGTTTCCGAATTTGATGCGCAAGGTCGTCGCGCACGGGCTGGATCTCTAGGAGATGATGACCTGCTGACACCATGCTGGCAGCAGCGCTCGGCTACGACCTCCGGAACAACGGAGGCCGCCATGATCGCAACTGCGCTCGACCGCATCCCGATGCCGCCTGTCGCCAAACTGCTCGGCTGGCGCCTGATCGACGCGCGTCCGCAGGACGGCTGGATCAAGATGACCTTCGATGGCAAGCCGGATTTTTGCAATCCGGCCGGCTTCATCCAGGGCGGCATGCTGTCTTCGATGCTCGACGACACGATGGGCCCGGCGGCATTCGTGATGACCGAGGGCCGGCTGTTCACCACGACCATCACGATGACCGTGAATTTTCTCGCGCCGGCCAGGCCCGGGCCGATCACCGGCGAGGCCACCGTGACGCATCTCGGCAAGACCATCGCGTTTGTCGAGGGCCGGCTGACGGCTGAAGATGGCACGCTGCTCGCGACGGCGAGCAGCTGCATCCGCCTGGTTGAAGCGTCGCGGGCGCTACGCTGATGCCTCTTGCGCCCAACCTAACCCGTCATCCTGAGGAGGCCGCAACGCGGCCGTCTCGAAGGGTCGACGGCCCCACTGGTGGCCGTGCATCCTTCGAGACGCGCTACGCGCTCCTCAGAGGGTGTGATTTTTTTGGGGTTTCAGCGAACATTGTAGCCGAAAGCCGGCGCGGTGTGATTCTCTGGCGATGATGGATTCGCGGGAGGTGATGTTGGCTGCCGATGAGTTGTTTGGGGACCTGCCGGAGCAGGCGAAGCCACCAGTCGAAGCGGGCTTGCCCGGCGCTCCGCGGCTGCGTGAGCCCCAGCGCGACCAGATTGCGCTGCGAGCGGTTGATATTGAGAGCCTGATCGGGGAAGACCATCCGGTGCGGCTGATCTGGTCTTATGTCGAAGAGCTTGATCTGAGTGAGTTGGAGGACCGGATCAAGGCTCGCGGCGATCGTCCCGGTCACCCCGCGACCTCGCCCCGGCTTTTGCTGGCGCTGTGGCTCTATGCCGCCAGCGAAGGCGTTGGCAGCGCGCGGGCGTTGGAGCGGCTGTGCGAGAGCCACGATGCCTATCGCTGGCTGTGCGGCGGGGTGTCGGTGAACTATCACCTGCTGGCAGACTTCCGGGTCGGCAACGCCGATCTGCTTGACCGACTGCTCAGTGAGCATCTGGCAGCGTTGGCAAAGGCCGGTCTCGTCGATCTGGAGACCTTGGCGCAGGATGGCATGCGGGTCCGGGCCAGCGCCGGGGCCGCCTCGTTCCGGCGCGAGGCGACGCTGGATAAGCATTTGGCGCAGGCTGAGGCCGTGGTGGAAGACCTCAAGCGCGAGGTCGACACACGCTCGGACGCCAGCAATAAGCGTGCCCGGGCAGCCAAGGAGCGGGCCGCGCGGGAACGCAGCGCGCGGGTGAAGGCGGCGCAGACGGCGCTCGCCGAGATCAAGCAGCAGCGCAAGGAGCGCGAAGAAAGTCGCGGCAACGGCAAGACGCCGAAGGAGCCGCGGGCCTCCACGACGGACGCCTATGCACGGGTCATGAAGATGGCGAACGGCGGCTTCCGCCCCGCCTACAACGTGCAGGTGACGAGCGTGGCCGGGGAGCAGATCGTCGTCGACACCAGAATTTGCAACATCGGATCCGATCGCGGCCTGATGCGTCCCATGCTGGAGCGGCAGCGTGCGCGGCCCGGAGGGTTGCCCAAGGACCATCTCGTCGATGGCGGCTTTGGCAGTGCCGAGGACATCGAATGGGCCTATGCCGAGGGCATCGATATCTTTTGTCCGCCCACTCAATCCAAGCACGGTACCGATCCCTATCTACCGCGGCGCGGCGACGGTCCGGGGGTGTTGGCCTGGCGTGCGCGAATGGCGAGCGAAGAGGGCAAGGCCCGATACAGGTCCCGGTCGATCTGCGAGTGCATCCATGCCCGCTGGCGCAATTGGGACCTGCGGCAATTGACCGTGCGCGGCATCGAAAAGGTCCGTGCCGTCGTGCTCTGGTACGCCCTCGTCAACAACATCCTGCAAGGCAACCGCCTCTCCAGAGCCTAAACAACGGGTCATCGCCGAACTCGAACTCAAACCTGCCAATTGCTGCGACGAACAGCCGCCAAAAACTCCGCAGGAGCCGAATCCGTCACAAGCTCTCAGGATGACGGGTAGAGAGTTGCGTCAGCCCGCCCGCTGCACGATCGGCGGCTTGGCGTTCAGGCCCTCGACCTGGAAGCCGGCGACGCGCTTGTAGTTGGCGGCGATGTCTTCCAGCTCCTGCTGCGACAGCACCTCGGTGACGACGCCGAAGCCGTTGGGCGCGCGCTCCTCGACCAGCTGCATCACCTGTTCCGGGCCGTTGCGGCGGTTCAGCATCACGAGATCCGTGGTCGCGGGCCGCCGCTCGGCCTCATAAGCCACCAGGGCCGCATGCGTCGGGCCGTGCACCAAGATCTCGCGCGTCAGCGTGCGCGCATCCAGGATCGCCTGCGAGGCGCCGTTGGAACCGATCGGGTACATCGGGTGCGCGGCATCGCCGATCAGCGTGACGCGGCCGAAGGTCCATTGCGGGATCGGGTCGCGATCGACCAGCGGATATTCATAGGCATGCGGACAGTTCCGGATCAGGCCGGGCACGTCGAGCCAGTCGAAATTCCAGCTCTCGAACCACGGCAGGAACTCGTCGAGCCGGGCGGTGCGGTTATAGTCCTCGCGGCGCCATTGATAGGTCGGCGGCATGTGCCGCTCGGCGACCCAGTTGATGTCGAACTTGCCGTCCGGGCCGGCCTCTTTCGAGATCGGATAGCAGACGAATTTCAGGACCTCGTGGCCGGCCATGATCATGGTGCGGCCGGTCAGGAAGGAGTTCGCCCGCGTGATGCCGCGCCACAGGATGCGGCCGTTCCAGAGCGGCGGCCCCTCCTGCGGATAGAGTTTTTCGCGCACCGCCGAATGGATGCCGTCGGCCGCGATCAGCACCGCGCCGTCATAGCTGCCGGCGGGCTTGCCGGTCGCCTTGTCGATGAACTCGGCGCGGACGCCGTCCGCGGTTTCGGTCCAGCCGGTGAGGTGGTGGCTGGTCAGGATGTTCGCAGCACCCAGCCGTTCGGTCGCGGCATCGAGCAGCAGCTGTTGCAGCCGGCCGCGATGGATCGAGAATTGCGGCCATTTGTAGCCGGCTTCGAGCCCGCGCGGCTCGCTCCAGATCGGCTTGCCGTGCTTGGAGAAATAGGCGAGCTCGCGGGTCCGCACGGCGGATGCGTCGAGCACGTCGTGCAGGCCGAGTTCGATCAATTCGCGCACCGCATGCGGCAGCACGTTGATGCCGACCCCGAGCGGCCGTAGCTCCGGCACGCTTTCGAACACGCGGCAGGGCACGCCGATCTGGTGCAGGCTGAGTGCCAGCGTCAGCCCGCCAATTCCGCCACCTGCAATGAGCACCGTCATGAAAAGCCCCTCTCGATTGGCCATGGTCATCGCATGGCGGCGGTGCCGCGGGCAAGGTCCGGTCCGCGGCACGGCGCGGGGTGGACGGCGAGGGGGGCTGCCGCTAACGTCCGCTGCATCTCATAAAAAGCGAGGGTCGGGTTCGCAACGGACCGACAAGGCCCGCAGAGGACATCGACATGTTCAAGCTCTATACCGCCCCCGGCACCTGTGCGCTCGCCTCCCACATCGCGCTGGCTGAGGCCGGTGCGCCCTACACGGTCGAGCGGCTCGATTTCAAGGTCAACCAGCAGAACAGCCCGGAATATCTCAAGATCAATCCGAAGGGCCGCGTGCCGTCGCTGGTGACCGACCGCGGCGTGCTGACCGAAACCCCGGCGATGCTGGCCTACATCGCGCAGACCCATCCGCAGGCGAAGCTCGCACCGCTCGACGACGCCTTCGAGTTCGCCAGGCTGCAGGCCTTCAATTCCTATCTCTGCTCGACGGTGCATGTCTGTCACGCCCACAAGATGCGCGGCGCACGCTGGGCGACCCAGGAGACGTCATTCGCCGACATGAAGACCATGGTCCCGAAGACCATGGGCGCCTGCTTCAACCTGATCGAACGCGACATGCTCAGGGGACCGTGGGTGATGGGCGAGAACTACACGATCGGCGACGCCTATCTCTACACGCTGACGCTCTGGCTCGACGGCGACGGCGTCGACATCGCGACCCTGCCCAAGGTGAAGGCGCATCGCGCGGCGATGGAGAGCCGCCCTGCGGTGCAGAAGGTGCTGGCGGAGGTGAAGGCGTAAGGCACCAAAAACTCGGTGTCGCAAAAGTTCGATGTCGTCCCGGCCAAGCGAAGCGCGAGCCGGGACCCATAACCCCAAATCGCAGTTGTCGTGCTACGCTGGGGCCGCTGCCGTCTTCATCACTAGCGGCGGTGGTTATGGGTCCCTGCTTTCGCAGGGACGACTGTTGGATGGACCCGGGCTAGGCCTTCCTTGTCTCCAGCTCGCGTCCCGTCTCCAGCATCAGCCTGCGCAGCCAGATCGAGCCCGGATCCATCTGGGCCCGGGTCGGATAGAACATGTGCTGCTCATCGATCCCGGGATCGAGCGGCGGGGTCACGATCATCAGCGACAATTGCTTCGCCAGCGCCGCGATCAGCCGGCGCGGCACGAAGGCGACGAGGTCGGTGCGCGCGGTGACGTGCAGCGCCTCGATATAGCCCGGCACCACCAGCGCGATCCGCCGTTCGATGCCCTTGGCGCGCAGCCAGGTGTCGATCAGATCCTCGTTGTGGCCGCGGATGATCACGGCGACATGGCGCGCGGCGAGGAATGCTTCGCGCTTCCGCAGCTTCGCCCCGGCGGGGTGGCCGCGCCGCACCGCGAGCGCATCGATGTCGGTGTAGAGCCGCTGGCGGTGAAAGCCCTTGAAGGAATTGCCGATCGAGATTACGAGATCGATGGTGCGGGCGAAGTCCGGCGTGAAGATCGTGGAGCTCCGCCACGGCACCACGTCGATGGTGACGTGAGGCGCGAGCCGCGTCACCTTCTCCATCAGCGGCGGCATCAACAGCTCGACCGCGAGGTCGGGCATCATCAGGCGGAAATGCCGCTCGCTGCGGGTGGCGTCGAAATCGTCCGCCACGAACAGCGTGCGCACCTGATCGAGCGCCTGTGCCAGCGGCGAGCGCAGCGCCTGCGCCCGCGGCGTCAGCTCCATCCGCGCGCCGTTGCGCACCAGCAAGGGATCGCCGATCAGGTCGCGCAGCCGCTGCAGCGCATGGCTGGTCGCCGGCTGCGACAGATTGAGCCGCAGCGCGGCGCGGCTGACGCTGCCGTCGCGCAGCAGCGCGTCGAGCGCCACCAGCAGATTGAGGTCAAGCGAATTCAAATTCATTAGGTGAATATATATCATATCACCTATCGATTGGAAGAATGGCTGGCTGCACCGCAGGATTGGAAGGCAAGGCGATCTCACGCGAAGCGGACACTGCTTCGCGTGCGGAACGCTGCACATCAAAGCCAACCCATCGAAGGAGACGCGCCATGAGCGCAGCCGACAACAAGAAACTGGTGCAGGAGATGTTCGTGATCGCGGGCAGCCCCGATCCCGCGGTGCGCGAGAAATCGCTGTTCATGGCAACGCTTGCCGACGACGCGACCTGGACCGTGACCGGGCAATATTCCTGGTCGCGCACTTTCACCGGCAAGCCATCGATCATGACCGATCTGCACGGCCATGTCCGCTCCAGGCTGGTCGAGCGCGGCCGCACCGTCGCGCATCGCATCATCGCCGACGGCGACATCGTCGTGGTCGAGGCCAAGGGCAACAACCTCACCAAGGAAGGTCAGCGTTACGACAACGATTATTGCCTGGTGTTCCGCTTCGACGGCGGCAGGATCAAGGAAGTGAGGGAATATTGCGACTCGGTTCTGACCGAGAAGGCCCTCGGTCCGTTTCCGGCCGCTGAGGTTCGCGCCGCGGGTTGAAACACCAACGGTTGCACTCGCAGCGGCGTGGATCTGGTTCAGGCAGTGGCGTGAGAACCGGCGCGCATGGCGGCAACTCGCCACCATGAGCGAGCGCGAACTGCAGGATATCGGCGTCTGCCGTGCCGATATCTGCCATCGTCGCAGTGACGACAAGCGCAGGCCGTACTGGCCGCCGTAACAAGAACTCTGGTCAAGATTCCGGGTTCACGCGCGTTGCGCGTGCCCCGGAATGACGACCTGCGTCAGGCCACCTTGTTCTTGAGGTGACCGAACATGATGTCGCGCGCCGCGTCATCCATCTCGGCCTTGAAGGTGTGCTTGTCCTTCAGCGCGAGCGCCCGCGCCGCCGCCGGCCGCGCCGAGATCTCGTCGACCAGCCGCTTGACGTTCGGATATTTGGCGTAGCCTTCCTCGCCGAGGATGAAGGTCGCCATCCGCGCCCAGCCCCAGAACGCCATGTCGACGATGGTGTAGCTGTCGCCGACCATGTAGCGCGATTTGGCCAGGTGATCGTCGAGGATCTTGTAGTGACGATGCGCCTCGTACTGGTAGCGGTTGTTGGCGTAGTCGAGGTCCTTCGGCGCGAAATGCTTGAAATGCACGGCCTGGCCCGAATACGGGCCGAGCCCGGTCGCGATGAACATCAGCCAGGACAGCGTCGCGGCGCGGTTGGCCGGGGTGTTGGCGGGCAGGAACTTGCCGTGCTCCTCGGCGAGGTAGAGCAGGATGGCGTTGCTGTCGAACACCTGCACGCCGTCATCGTCGATCGCCGGCACCTTGCCGTTCGGGTTGACCTTGAGGAATTCCGGCGCGAACTGCTCGCCCTTGCGGGTGTCGACCGGGATCGCCTCGAACGGCAGGCCGGATTCTTCCAGGAACAAGGCGACCTTGGTCGGGTTCGGCGCGCCGTTGAAATAGAATTTGATCATGAAGGGACTCCCTTGATTCTTGTGACCGGCGGGTTCGGGACGCGGCGGGGGGAAGGCCGCACGGCCCCTCATGCGCAAACTTCGCTGCGATGCGCAAGCGACGAGTTTGTGAATCAGGGTCGCGTGGCGCGCTGGTCAGCGGGCCGCGTTCAAGAGGGGGCGTCATCTCTCTATCTGTCATTCCGGGGCGCCGCGAAGCGGCGAGCCCGGAATCCATTAGGCCGCGGAGCTTGCGGCGCAATGGATTCCGGGCTCGCGCTGCGCGCGCCCCGGAATGACAGGGAGAGAGGCGGAAGCGTCGGACAGGTCTCGCTTCCGCCTTCTGTTCGCCGCTAGATCTATCCTGCGGTCGCAATGACGGAGAGATCTCAGCCCACCGCCATCTCGGAGCGGATCTCGGCGCGCAGCTCGTCGATCAGCTTGAGGCCGTTCTTGGTCTCGACGTGCCAGAAGGTCCAGCCGTTGCAGGCGCCGGAGCCTTGGGCCACCGCGCCGATGCGGTGGATCGAGCCGACCTTGTCGCCGAGCATGATGGCGCCGTCGGCGCGCACCAGGGCGCCGTGGCGTTTCTTGGCGTCGACCAGTCTGGCACCGGGTACGATCATGCCGCGCTCGATCAGCTCGGAGAAGGCGACGCGCGGCGCCTCGCGCGCGGTCATGAACGGCGCCAGCGTTGCCTCCGGCAGCGGCTCTATCGCGGCGATGCGGGCTTCGGCGGCGGCGGCATAGGTCCGGTCGCGCTCGAAGCCGATATAATTGCGGCCGAGACGCTTGGCGACGGCGCCGGTGGTGCCGGTGCCGTTGAACGGATCGATCACGAGATCGCCCACCTTCGACGACGACAGTAGCACGCGGGCGAGCAGCTGCTCGGGCTTCTGGGTCGGATGCACTTTCTTGCCGTCATCGCCCTTCAGGCGCTCCTCGCCGGTGCACAGCGGGATCAGCCAGTCGGAGCGCGCCTGGACGTCCTCATTGGAGGCCTTCAGCGCTTCATAATTGAAGGTGTAACCCTTGGCCTTCTCGTCGCGCGCGGCCCAGATCATGGTCTCGTGCGCGTTGGTGAAGCGGCGGCCGCGGAAATTCGGCATCGGATTGGACTTGCGCCATACGATGTCGTTCAGGAGCCAGAAGCCGAGGTCCTGCATGATCGCGCCGACGCGGAAGATATTGTGATAGGAGCCGATCACCCACAGCGTCGCCGACGGCTTCATCACGCGGCGGCAGGCCAAAAGCCAGGCGCGGGTGAAATCGTCATAGGCAGCGAACGAGGAGAACTTGTCCCAATCGTCGTTGACGGCATCGACATGCGATTCGTCGGGACGCTTGAGATCGCCCTTGAGCTGCAGATTGTAGGGAGGATCCGCGAACACCAGGTCGACCGAGCCGGCCTGAAGCTTCGACAACTCGGCCACGCAATCGCCAATGACGATGTGGCTCGACGGGGCACTCTCAAATTTAGTGCGGGGCGCCCTTGCAGACGCCCCGCGACGCGACACTACCATGACTCAAGAACTCTGACTCAGGCGACGCTGTCGGCGACGCGGGACTAAACAACCGACTGGCGTCACATTGACCCGGCAAAGTAAAAATCGACTTAATTGGAAATCTTCATGCAAAAGATTGCAGCATCTTTTGAATGGCGTGGCGCATGGCCGTCGGCGTTGTGCTGCAACATCAGCGCATTCGGCGAAAAGTTTTGCCGATCATCAAACCGGCACGATTCAGCCGGTAGATTCGGCCTCATTCGCAGCCGGTTGCGCCGCGAGCGATGCGCGTCTTCCGGACTAGGCAATTATTGCCGGGCAGGATATTGATTAACAGAATGGAAATTTTAAGTTGGTGTGTCCCACGTTGGGTCGCCGACTGGAATGAAGGGAAACCGCCATGCGCTATGATGATTTCCGCCGCAGCGACGACATCGAAGACCGTCGCGACGACAGCGGCGGAGGCGGAGGTGGCGGCGGATTCGGCATTCCGATGGGCGGCGGAGGCGGCCTCGGCATCGGCACTGTCATTGTGCTCGGCCTGCTTGGCTACGCCTTCGGCATCGATCCGCGCATCCTGATCGGCGGCGCCGAGATTCTCACCGGCGGCGGCCAGGCGCCGACCTATCAGACCGACCGGCAGGCGTCGGGCGGCCAGGTCAAGCGTGGCGCCCCGACCGACGAGATGGGCAGCATGATATCAGGCATCCTGGGTGAGATCGACGATCGCTGGAGCGAGATCTTCCAGGCTTCGGGCCAGAGCTACACCGGTCCGAAGATCGTGCTGTTCCGCAACGCCACCAATGGCGGCCGCTGCGGCATGGCGCAGTCGGCGATGGGGCCGTTCTACTGCCCGCCGGACAAGACCATCTTCCTCGACACCGGCTTCTTCCGCGAGGTCGAGACCCGCTTCCGCGGCTGCTCCGGCAACGCCTGCAAATTCACCGCGGCCTATATCATCGCGCATGAGGCCGGCCATCACATCCAGAACCTGCTCGGCATCATCCCGCGCGTGAACCGGCTGCAGCAGCAGGCCGGCAGCAAGGCCGAAGCCAACGCGTTGCAGGTCAAGGTCGAGCTGCAGGCCGATTGTCTCTCCGGCGTCTGGGTCAACCGCGAGGAGAAGAAGCGGCCGGGCTTCCTCGAGGCCGGCGACATCGACGCCGCGCTGACCACGGCGAACGCGATCGGCGACGACACGCTGCAGCGGCAGGCGACGGGCAGGGTGGTGCCGGATTCCTTCACCCATGGCTCCGCCGCGCAGCGCAAGCAGTGGTTCATGACCGGCTACCAGCAGGGTACCGTGCAGGCCTGCAACACGTTCGGCGGTGGAGTGTAGTCGTTGGGGCGCCCGAAGTATTGACCGTCATGGCCGGGCTTGTCCCGGCCATCCACGTCTTACTTCTGATAGAGTGTGAAGACGTGGATGCCCGGGACAAGCCCGGGCATGACGAGAAGATTAGAGTCATGTCCTCCATCGACGAATCCAAAACCTTCATCCCGCTCAACATCGCGGTGCTGACGATCTCCGACACCCGCTCGCTGGCGGATGACAAGTCGGGCACCACGCTGGCCGACCGGCTCACTGCGGCCGGCCATGCGCTCGCCGCGCGCGAGATCGTCACCGACGACGTCGAGGCGATCCGTGCGGTGATCCGGCGCTGGATCGCGGACCCGGGCGTCGATGCCGTCATTACGACGGGCGGCACCGGCTTCACCGGCCGCGACGTGACGCCGGAGGCGGTCGAGCCGCTGTTCGAGAAGCGGATGGACGGCTTCTCGATCGCCTTCCACATGCTGAGCCATGCCAAGATCGGCGCATCGACGATCCAGAGCCGCGCCACCGCCGGCGTCGCCGGCGCGACCTTCATCTTCTGCCTGCCCGGCTCGCCCGGCGCCTGCCGCGACGGCTGGGACGGCATTCTGGCCGCGCAGCTCGACTACCGCACGCGGCCCTGCAATTTCGTCGAGATCATGCCGCGGCTCGATGAGCATCTGCGCCGTCCGAAGGCGAAGGGCGCGAGCGCGTAGTATCGGCTCTATCCACGTCATTCCGGGGCGTGCGCAGCACGAGCCCGGAATCCATTGCGCCGCAGCGTTACGTGGCCGATGGATTCCGGGCTCATCGCTGCGCGATGCCCCGGAATGACGGCAGGGCATGAGGCGAGCCTACAACTCCAGCTCCCAGGTCTCGCCAACCAGGTCGACGCCAAAGCTGTGGTGCTTCTCTTCCTTCACCTTGCGGAATCCGGCGCGGGCGTAGATGCCGCGCGCGGCGACCAGGATGCTCTGGGTCCATAGCGTCATCTTCTTGTAACCCATCTCGCGGGCGGCGCGGATGCATTGCTCGACCAGCGCGCGACCGACGCCAAGTCCGCGCGCCTCCTCCTCGACCAGCAACAGCCGCAGCTTGGCGACCCGGTCGCCGCCGTTGACCAGGAAGATCGAGCCGGCCGGCTCGCCATCGACCTCGGCGATCCAGCAATGCTCGCGGGCCGGATCGAACGACCGGATGAATTGCGCGCAGATCTCGGCCACCAGTGCCTCGTAGCTGATGTCCCAGCCATATTCGTCTGCATAGGCGCGTCCCTGCCGCGAAATGACCCAGCCGATGTCGCCGACGCGATGGCTGCGCAGCAGGAAGCCGGCCGGCTTGTTCGCCGGCGGCTCCATCGCGCGCTCGATCGTGCCCATCGCGCGCACCACGGCGGCGCGGCGCTTGCCGTCGATCCGCTTCAACAGAGCGCCGACCTCGCTGCGCGAGCGGCGCTCGAGGTCCGCGGCGGCGGCGCGGCCCTTGGCGGTGAGCGCCACCTGATTGACGCGCCGGTCGGCCCTCGACGGTTTGCGTGTCACGATCTGACGGCGTTGCAGCGCCGCCAGCATGCGGCTGACGAAGCCGGGATCGAGGTCGAGATCGCGCACCAGATCGGTCGCGATGCAGTCGGGGCGATGCGCGAGCTCGTAGATGATGCGGGCTTCCTGCAGCGTGAACGGGGAATGCAGCAGCTTCGGCTCGATGATGCCGAGCTTGCGGGTATAGAACCGGCTGAAGCCGCGCACCGCGGCGACCTGGCTCGCAAGCGAGCCGTCTTGGGAGTTTGATCTCATCAAGCAGATTATTTGACGCAATCAAATAAATCGCAAGAGCCGTCCGCGAGGCGCTACGCCACCATAATCCGGCTGCGCAGCATGGTGCGCGAGGAACGGCCGAGCCGGCGCAGCAGCCGCGCCTCGGAGCGGCGGGCGTCGGGCCGGTAGCCGCCGATCCGCTCGTAATGCTCGCGCGCGATCAGGAGGCCCTGTTCGGCCGAGGGCCCGGTGATCATGCGGGCGACGAATTTGAGGCCGTCGCGCAGGCCGGGGTCGGTGTAGGGCGCGCGGGCGTAGCGGAAGATGCCGGCGCGGTCCTTGCCGCTGGCCGCCACCATCTGGATGAACTGGGTGGTCTCCTCGATCCAGCCGGCATCGAGCACCGCGCCCGGATGCAGGAACATCAGCCAGGGCGAGCGGGCCTGCTTCGCACCGGCGGCCAGCGCCGCGGCGCGCGTGCCCTCGAACCGCAGGAAGCCGCAGCCGGCCACGTCGGCGACGCGCTCCATCACGTCGCTATTGGTGCGGTCGACCAGCAGCACCTCGCGGACGACGCCGGCGGCCGCGCCCGGCACCAGCGCCGCCAATGTGGCGACCGCGGTGCGCTCGATGCCATCGGTTGGAATGATCACGCTCAGCATGATTTGAGGCTTCGGTGGCTCAAACGGTTCTGGAAACTCCGGCCGTGTTATCACCTTGTCATATTCAAAGCAGCCTGTTCGCTTGCAGAATTTTGCAGCAAGGTTCTGTGGAATTTCTCGATTCATGTTCTTGATTTGTTCTCACGCTATGCTAGCTTCACAGCATGAGCCGAGCATCCTCTCATGCCCTCAAGCACCCGCCGGTAACGGCGCCCTCCGATAACCCGGCGGGTGCACCTTCACCTGTCCCTGCCCCTTTTCCCGAGCTTGCGGTCGCAATCGAGCGCGAGCGGCGGCGCGGCCGCGGCGCGCAGTCCAACGCCAGCGGACGTTACGAGGCCGAGGCGAGGGTTGCGTTCGACGACGGCTGGCAGAGCCTCGACGACCTGCCACCATTTACCACCAGCGTGGCGCTCGACAGCTCGCGCAAGGTGATCACCCGCAACGACTCGCCCGATATCGGCTTCGACCGCTCGATCAATCCCTATCGTGGCTGCGAGCACGGCTGCGTCTACTGCTTCGCGCGGCCGACCCACGCCTATCTCGGCCTGTCGCCGGGGCTCGACTTCGAGTCGAAGCTGTTTGCCAAGCCGGACGCGCCCGCGCTGCTCGAGAAGGAGCTGACGGCGCCCGACTATGAGGCGCGGATGATCGCGATCGGCACCAACACCGATCCCTATCAGCCGATCGAGCGCGACCGGAAAATCATGCGCGGCATCCTCGAGGTGCTGGAGCGCGCCGGGCATCCGGTCGGCATCGTCACCAAGTCGGCGCTGGTGACCCGCGACATCGATATCCTGGCGCGGATGGCCAAGCGCAATCTCGCCAAGGTGGCGCTGTCGGTGACGACGCTCGACCCCAAACTCGCCCGCACCATGGAGCCGCGCGCCTCGACCCCGCCGAAGCGGCTCGAGGCGATCAAGCGGCTCGCGGAGGCCGGCATCCCGACCACGGTGATGGTCGCGCCCGTGATCCCGGCGCTGAACGACTCCGAGATCGAGCGCATCCTCGACGCCGCCGTGCATGCCGGCGCCAAGGAAGCAAGCTACGTGCTGCTGCGGCTGCCGCTCGAGGTCCGCGATCTCTTCCGCGAATGGCTGATGGCCAACTATCCCGACCGTTACCGCCACGTTTTCACGCTGATCCGCGACATGCGCGGCGGCCGCGACTACGACTCGCAATGGGGCACGCGGATGAAGGGCACTGGCCCGATGGCCTGGATGATCGGCCGCCGCTTCGAGATCGCCTGCGAAAAGCTCGGCCTCAACAAGCGGCGCACCAAGCTGACAACCGATCACTTCGCCAAGCCGAAGCGCAACGGGCAGCAGCTCAGTTTGTTCTAGGCGGGCCGCCGTAGCCCGGATGCAGCGCAGCGAAATCCGGGTTCTTATATCGGTGGCGAGTTTTCCCGGATTGCGCTTCGCTGCATCCGGGCTACGAAGATAACAGTGAGTGCAACGATGACTAACGCCCCGACCGCGCGCTTCACCGTCCTCACGCTCGGCGTCAGCGACATGCGCGCCAGCATCGCCTTTTACGAGTCCCTCGGCTTCACCAGGAAGATGCGCGCGACCGGCGAGGAGGTCGCCTTCTTCGAGACCGGCGCCACCGTGCTCGGGTTGTTCCCGTGGCATCTGCTCGCGACCGATGCCGGGCTGCCGGATCAGCCGCGGCCGGTCGCCTTCCGCGGCGTCGCGATCGCCTGGAACTGCAACGACGATGCCGAGGTCGATCGGGTGATGGCGTTCGCGCTGTCGAAAGGCGCCACATTGCTGAAGCCGGCGCAGCCGACCAGCTATGGCGGTTATTGCGGTTATTTCGGCGATCCCGATGGCCACGCCTGGGAAGTGGTGCGCGCGCCGGGCTTCGAGGTTCGCGATGACGGGCTGGTGTCAATTCCGGACTAGCAACGGCCGACTTGAATAACGGGGACGGGCGGCCGGTTCCCGGTTGCGTCACCGGGCTTGCTTGATCACGATCCCACGCATGATTCGGGACAAATCCAAGAGCGCATCAAAGACCTCGTCGAAGAAGGCGCCGGCCAAGTCGGCCGGGCCGGCCAAGCGCGTCGTCGCCGTGACCCGGCCGACCTTCCGGCGCGAGCGCGCGCTGATCAAGAGCGGCGTCTGGCCGGTCGCCGGCTGCGACGAGGCCGGGCGCGGTCCGCTGGCAGGGCCCGTGGTGGCCGCCGCCGTCGTGCTCGATCCCGCGCGCGTTCCAAAGGGTCTCGACGATTCCAAGCGGCTGACCGCGGAGCGCCGCGAGGAGCTGTTCGAGGAGATCTGCGCCACCGCTGCGTTCTCGGTCGCAGTGGCCTCGCCGGCGCGAATCGACCGCGACAACATCCTGCGCGCTTCGCTGTGGGCGCTGGCGCGCGCGGTGCACGCGCTGCCGGAAATGCCGAAGCACGTCTTCGTCGACGGCCGCGACAAGCTCGCCACGCCCTGCGGCTGCGACGCCGTGATCGGCGGCGACGGCATCGTGGCCTCGATCGCAGCCGCCTCGATCATCGCCAAGGTGACGCGCGACCGCCTGATGTGCGCGCTGGCGCTGGATTGTCCCGGCTACGGCTTCGAGCAACACAAGGGCTATGCGGTCCCCGAGCACCTCGAGGCGCTGGACCGGCTCGGGCCGAGCAGCCATCACCGCAGCTTCTTCGCCCCGGTCGTCGCGGCGCGGCTGAAGCATTTTCCGGTGCCGGGCGAGCCCGACCTGTTCACGGTGGATGCGGAGAGCGAAGCCGTTTCATCCGAAGCGGCGTAAAGGGGCGACGGCGCCGATCATCTCCGCTGTCATCCCCGCGTATGCGGGGATCCAGTATTCCAGAGGCAGTCGTTTTCGATCGAGAGGTCGCGGCGTACTGGATGCCCACTCGCGGGGCATGACGGCTGTGTGTGGCTTTGCACCGCCGACTCATCCGGCGCCGGTTGCCTCCACCGCCGTCGCCGTTTATCAAAACCCTCCGGATCAGATGACGCCGCTGACATGGTGGCAGGGGCATTTCAGGCGTTTCATGCGGTTTACCTCCCTGGTTGTCGAACTGATCCGCGCCCGGCCGCGCCTCGTGGTGTGGGTCGTGGTGCTGGTGCAGGCCGCGATCTGGCTGCTGCTGCCGCTGATCTTCTACGGCAGCCCGCCCGGCAATCTCGCCACTATCCTGGCCTTCGGCCGCGAGTATCAGGTCGGCACCGACATGGGGCCGCCGCTGGCATTCTGGCTTGCTGACATCGCCTTCCGTGCCGCCGGCAATCACGTGTTCGGCGTCTATCTGCTGGCGCAAGTCTGCGAGATCGCCACCTTCATCGCCTTTTATAGGCTGGCGCGCGCCATCGTCGGCGGCCCGCAGGGCGTGCTGGCGGTCTTGCTGTCGATGACGGAGGTGGTGTTCTCCTCGCCGAGCGTCGAGTTCGGTCCGCTGATCCTGGCACGTCCGCTGTGGGCGCTGCTGCTGCTGCATTCCTGGCAGTTGATCGGGCAGAACCGGCGCAGCGCCTGGTTCGCCTGGTCGATCGATTGCGGCCTGCTGCTGCTGACGACGCCGGCGGCGATCGGCATGATCCTGCTCGTGGTCGGCTTTGCGCTGGCGACCGAGCGCGGGCGGCGCACGCTGCGCGCGGTCGATCCGCTCTATGCGCTCTTGGTCGTCATCGTGCTGGTGCTGCCCTATCTGATCTGGCTGGTCCGCGCCGACGCGCTGGTGCTGCCGGCCTTGCCTGGGATCGCCGATCTCAGGGAACGCGCGCTGCGCTGGGGCGTCGTGCTCGGCGGGCTGATCGTGGCGACGGCCGCGATCGCGGTGCTCGCGATCCTCAATTCGCGCTGGTTCGCCCGCGCCGCCGAGGATGCGCCGATCATCTACCGTCCGCGGGTCAGCCCGCTGGCGCAGCAATTCGTCTATTTCTTCGCGTTTGCGCCGGCGATTTTGAGCAGCTTCGTCTCCGGCCTGTTCGATCTCGACCGCACCTTCGGCGGCGCCGGCGTGGCGCTGTTGATGTCGGGGCTCGCCGCCGTCGTCGCGACCGGCGACCTGATCCCGCTCAGGCGGCAGCGCCTGTTGCGTTCGGTGTGGGCCTTCGCGGTCGCGGCGCCTGCCGCCGCGGCGCTGGCGGCGGCGTTGTTCCTGCCGTGGATCAGCGCCACGGAGGCGCCGACCTCGCTGCCGGCAGCCGCGATCGGCCGCTTCTTCGACGACAGCTACGAGCGCCGCACCAACCAGCGCCTGCGCGCGGTCGCCGGCGATCCCGAGATTGCCAGCCTGATCGCGATGAACGGCCGCCGTCCGCATCTCTTGCTCGACGCCGCGCCGCAGCGGACGCCTTGGCTGTCGATCGCGAAGTTCAACGAGACCGGCGGCGTCGTGGTCTGGCGCGCGCAGGACACCGCCGGCACGCCGCCGCCCGAACTCGCACAGCGCTTCCCCGGCCTCGTGCCGGAAGTGCCGCGCGCGTTCGACCGCCTGGTCAATGGCCGGCAGCCGGTGCTGCGGATCGGCTGGGCGATCGTGCGGCCGAAGGGGTGAGGTTGATGTGAAGCCGTAGCCCGGATGAAGCGAAGCGAAGTCCGGGGACACTTCCTCAACCTGCGCTGTCAGACCCGGATTGCGCTGCGCTCCATCCGGGCTACGAAGCTACAAGCTACGCCGTCGCCTGTTGCAACGCCTTCGCGATCGCGCGCAGATCCTGCCACGACAGCCGCTTGTACGATGGCGAGCGCAACAGATAGGCCGGATGGAAGGTCGCGACCGCGCGGATCGTGCGGGTGCCGGTGTCGTAATCGACCCATTTGCCGCGGGTGCGCATGATGCCTTCGCGGGTGCCGAGCAGCGCCTGCGTCGAGGGATTGCCGAGCGTCACCAGCACGTCGGGATTGACCAGCTCGATATGGCGCTGGATGAAGGGCAGGCACACCTGCGTTTCCTGCGGCGTCGGCGTCCGGTTGCCCGGCGGCCGCCACGGGATCACGTTGGCGATGTAGGCTTTGCTGCGATCGAGCCCGATCGCGGCGATCATGCGGTCGAGCAGCTTGCCGGAGCGGCCGACGAACGGCAGCCCCTCGATGTCCTCGTCGCGTCCCGGCGCCTCGCCGACGAACATCACCCGCGCTTGCGGATTGCCATCGGCGAACACCAGCCTGGTCGCGGTGTGCTTCAGCGCGCAGCCGTCGAACGTCTCCATCAGCGTGCGCAAGGCTTCGAGCGTCGGCGCGGAGCGTGCGGCCTCGCGCGCCGAGGCGACCGCGGCCTCCGGTGCCACGGTGATTTCGCTGCGCGGAACGGAAGGCATCGGCGGCGGACGCAGCGGGTTGAGCGCCACCGGCCGCGGCGCGGCGGGCGCGGGAACTGGCTCGACCTCCTCCAGCCGGTTGATCGGCGCATCGCCGAGCGCGCAATCGACCCCGGCCTCGAGGTAAAAGGCCAGCAATTGCTGCAGTGTAGGGGAGGGCTCGGGCATCATGATGGGGACAATTTAGAGCATGGACGGGAAAAGTGGAGGCTCGATTTCGGAAAAGACCACGCCCCTGCGTCCTCGGAGCCGCGCGAAACCTTGCCAAGCGCAATTCCATGGTTGTCCTTCCCCGAAAAATCGGAAACAACGACCCCTGAAAAGCTTAGAAGCGTTCTCATTGGGCTGAGATCAAAGATCATGAGTGCTGAAGACCTAAATGCCGAAGGCCTGCCCCCGCGCGAGTCTATGGAATTCGACGTCGTCATCGTTGGCGCCGGCCCGTCGGGCCTGTCGGCCGCGATCCGGCTCAAGCAGCTCAATCCGGAGCTCTCGGTTGTCGTGGTGGAGAAGGGCTCCGAGGTCGGCGCGCACATCCTCTCCGGTGCGGTGATCGATCCGTCCGGGCTCGACAAGCTGGTGCCGGACTGGCGCGAGGATGCCGATTGTCCGCTGAAGACGCAGGTCACGAGCGACCGCTTCTACTGGGCGACGTCGCAAGGCTGGTTCCGCATCCCGAACTTCATCATGCCGCCGTTGATGCACAATCATCACAACTACATCGGCTCGCTTGGCAATGTCTGCCGCTGGCTGGCGCCGAAGGCGGAAGCGCTCGGCGTCGAGATCTATCCGGGCTTTGCCGCGGCCGAAGTGCTTTATGACGACAAGGGCGCGGTGCGCGGCATCGCGACCGGCGACATGGGCATCGCCAAGGACGGCAGCCACAAGGATTCCTACACCCGCGGCATGGAGCTGCTCGGCAAGTACACGCTGTTCGCCGAGGGCGCGCGCGGCTCGCTGTCCAAGCAGCTGATCGCCAAGTTCAAGCTCGATGCCAACTCCGAGCCGCCGAAATTCGGCATCGGCCTCAAGGAGGTCTGGCAGATCGACCCGGCGAAGCACAAGAAGGGCCGCGTCCAGCACACGCTCGGCTGGCCGCTGAACGACAAGACCGGCGGCGGCTCGTTCCTCTATCATTACGACGACAACCGCGTCGCGGTCGGCTTCGTCGTCCATCTGAACTACAACGATCCCTATCTGTCGCCGTTCGACGAATTCCAGCGGATGAAGACCCATCCCGATATCCGCGAACTGTTCGAGGGCGGCAAGCGGCTCGCCTACGGCGCGCGCGCCATCACCGAGGGCGGCTACCAGTCGGTGCCGCGGCTGACCTTCCCGGGCGGCGCGCTGATCGGCTGCGCCGCGGGCTTCGTCAACGTGCCGCGCATCAAGGGCGTCCACAATGCGATGGGCTCCGGCATGCTCGCCGCCGAGCATGTCGCCGCCGCGCTCGGCGCCGGCCGCGCCAACGACGAAGTCGTCGAATACGAGAACGCCTGGCGTTCGTCTTCGATCGGCAAGGACCTGTTCAAGGTCCGCAACGCCAAGCCGCTGCTGTCGAAGTTCGGCAATCTGCTCGGCATGGCGCTGTCCGGCTTCGACATGTGGTGCAACACGCTCGGCTTCTCGCTGTTCGGCACCCAGTCGCACGCCAAGCCGGACCGCAAGACGCTCGATCCGTCGAAGCAGCACCAGCCGATTGCCTATCCGAAGCCGGACGGCAAAATCACGTTCGACAAGCTGTCGTCGGTGTTCCTGTCCAACACCAACCATGAGGAGGACCAGCCGGTCCATCTCAAGGTTGCCGACATGAACCTGCAGAAGACCTCGGAGCACGACGTGTTCGCCGGTCCCTCCAACCGCTATTGCCCGGCCGGCGTCTACGAATGGGTCGAGGAATCCTCAGGCCCGCGCTTCCAGATCAACGCCCAGAATTGCGTCCACTGCAAAACCTGCGACGTGAAGGATCCCAACGGCAACATCACCTGGGTTCCTCCGGAGGGCGGCGGCGGTCCGAACTACGAGGCGATGTAAGGTGAGGGGCGGGCGAAGGCGGCCGACCACATTTGCGTGACCACAGCATGGGCCGCCGCAACCGCGGCGCGCCCCGCTCTCGCGTCGAGCGGCCGGATTGCACCGTTCGGTACAATAGGAGCGGCGGAACACCGGCCGGTGGGCGCCGTATCATCCGCTGCTTTTTGCTTCTGCACGCGAATATGCGCGGCCCGGTCACGATACCGCCATAGTGGGAGCGTCTTGCGGGGGCTGGCCGGATCGGCGGGTCTAAAGGCCTAATCTGCCAAATGATTCGTCATGGGTGCCCGTTGAGCTTTCCTTGGGGCGATCCTTGCGGATAAACGCCAAAAGCGGCATTGTCGCCCCCGCCGTGATGCCGCCGCTTGGGTTCGCATTTTGAGACTGATCGCAAGATCTTGGCCGTAAAATCCATCTTGGCGTAAACCCCTGGAGCAAGGCGACCGTGATGCTGTCCACCCGATTCCACCGCCTGACGATTGCCGTTCTCGCTGCCGCGGCGCTTGCCGTGCCTGCGCAGCTCGCAGCGCAAACGCCGGACCACCCGACCGACAATACCGCGCAATTCCCCTCCAAGACCGACCTGAAGTCGCTGACAACAGCCGGCAGCTATCTGGCCGCCCGCCACGCCAGCGTCGAGCGCGATGCGTCCTCGGCCGCGGCATTCTACCGCTCGGCGCTGCGGACCGACCCGAAGAATTCCGAGCTGCTCGACCGCGCCTTCATCTCCTCGCTCGCCGACGGCGACATCGAGGAGGCGGTCAAGCTCGCCGACCGCATCCTGACCCAGGACAAGTCCAACCGCGTCGCCCGCCTCGTGGTCGGCGTGCGCGACCTCAAGCTGAAGAAATACGCCGCCGCGCAGTCCAACATCAACCAGTCGGTGCGCGGTCCGATCACCGACCTGGTGGCGACGCTGCTGTCGGCCTGGGCGGCCTATGGCGCCGGCGACAGCAAAGGCGCGGTCGCCTCGATCGACAAGCTGACCGGGCCGGAATGGTATCCGATCTTCAAGGATCTGCATGCCGGCATGATCTACGAGCTGTCCGGCAAGGAGAAGGATGCCGGCGCCCGCTTCGAGAAGGTCTACAAGCTCGACGATTCGATGCTGCGCACGGTCGACGAATATGCGCGCTGGACCTCGCGCAACAAGGATGCCGCCGCCGCGACCGCGATGTACGAGGCGTTCGACAAGAAGCTGCCGCGCCATCCGCTGGTGCTTGAGGGCATCAAGGAGACCAAGGCCGGAAAGAAGCTGCCGCCGCTGGTCGACAGCCCGCAGGCCGGCGCCGCCGAGGCGCTGTACGGCATCGGCGCGACGCTGACCCGCCGCGGCGGCGAGGACCTCGCGCTGGTCTATCTGCAGCTCGCGCTCTATCTGCAGCCGAACCATCCGCTGGCGCTGCTCTCGCTCGCCGATCTCTACGAGTCGGTGAAGAAGCCGCAGATGGCGATCAAGGTCTATGAGCGGATGCCGGCGTCCTCGCCGCTGAAGCGCAACGCGCAGATCCAGCTCGCGACCAATCTCGACGCCGCCGACCGCAGCGACGAGGCGATCAAGATCCTGAAGGAAGTCACCGCGGATCAGCCGAAGGACGTCGAGGCGATCCTGGCGCTCGGCAATATCGAGCGCGGCCGCAAGAAGTTCGCCGACTGCGCCACCACCTATTCGCAGGCGATCGATGCGCTGCCGGCCGGCAACGGCGACAAGAACGCCTGGGTCACCTATTACTACCGCGGCATCTGCGAGGAGCGCTCCAAGCAGTGGAACAAGGCCGAAGCCGACATGCGCAAGGCGCTCGAGCTGCAGCCCGAGCAGCCGCATGTGCTGAACTATCTCGGCTATTCCTGGATCGACCAGGGCATCAACCTCGACGAAGGCATGAAGATGATCAAGCGTGCCGTCGATCAGCGCCCTGACGACGGCTACATCGTCGACTCCCTCGGCTGGGCCTATTACCGGATCGGCAATTACGACGAGGCGGTGAAGAACCTCGAGCGCGCGATCGACCTGAAGCCGGAAGATCCGACCATCAACGACCATCTCGGCGATGCCTACTGGCGCGTCGGCCGCACGCTGGAAGCCAAGTTCCAGTGGGCGCACGCCCGCGACCTCAAGCCCGAGCCGGAAGAGCTGCCGAAGATCCAGGCCAAGATCGACAACGGCTTGCCGGATGATACCTCGAACGCCGCCGCGGCCGACAAGAAGAAGGACGACGACGGCAAGGGCGGCTAGACCCGGCGCTTGCGGCAAATTCGGTGTCGTCCCTGCGAAAGCAGGGACCCATAACCAAGCTACCCGAACGACGAATCCCGATCGCAACATCCGCCGCGGAGTATCGGTCCCTGCTCCCGTGCGCAATTGCGCACGAGGCAGGGACGACGGCGGCGGATGCGGCGCTTGATCCGGCATACTCCCGGAATTTCCATCCAAACAAAGGGATAGGATCGTGCGGCGATTTACGCTAATCGCTCACGATCATTGTTTTTTAGAGGTTACTCGCCGTGCCGGCGCTGATTGAAGAAGGGCGTGCCAAGGTCAACCTGACGCTCAGGGTTGTCGGACGGCGCGTCGACGGGTTTCACGACCTGGAGAGTGTCGTCGCGTTTGCCGATTGCGCCGATCGTCTGACGCTGGAGCCGGGGCCCGAATTGTCGCTCTCGATGTCGGGGCCGCTGGCCGATGCCTGCGGCGATACCTCGGACAATCTGGTGCTCAAGGCGGCGCGGCTGCTCGGCGAGCGCGTCGTCGACCTCGAGGTCGGCCACTTCACCCTGGAGAAGGTGCTGCCGGTTGCGGCCGGCATCGGCGGCGGCTCGGCGGATGCCGCGGCCGCGCTGCGGCTTTTGGCACGGCTCAACGAGCTTGCGCTCGACGACAGCAGGATCATGGAGGTCGCGCTGGCGACCGGCGCCGACGTGCCGGTGTGCGTCGCCTCGCGCGCCTGCGACATGACCGGCGTCGGCGAAGGCCTGCTGCCGCTCGATCTGCCGACAATGCCCGCCGTGCTGGTCAATCCGCGCGTGCCGGTTGCGACCAAGGATGTCTTCAACGCGCTCGGCCTGCGCCATGGCGAACTCCTGATCGGCGCCACCGATGTCGTGATGCAGGCGCCGGACTGGCCGGCGGCCGGCCGCGCGGTCGACGACTGGATTGCGGCACTGTCGCGCGGCACCAACGATCTCGAAGGCCCCGCGGCGCGCATCGAGCCCGTGATCAGCGACGTCTTGTCCGCGCTGCGTGCGACCAGCGGCGTTCGCCTGGTGCGGATGTCGGGCTCAGGCGCGACCTGCTTTGCCGTGTTCGCCAGCGATGCCGACGCCGAGGCCGCCGGCGAAAAGCTCCGCGCCGCGCATCCCGGCTGGTGGGTGCATGCGGGCTCGCTGAGCTAGCGCTGCTTGCTCTCTGTCATCCCCCGGTGCACGATCGCGCACCTGAGGGCTCGTGCGCCATCCTCTCCGCGTCATTCCGGGGCGCGCGTCAGCGCGAGCCCGGAATCCATCGGGCCGCAGGTGTTGTGGATCAATGGATTCCGGGTTCGTGCTTCGCACGCCGCGGAATGACGGCAGGGAAAGACTGCGACAAATCACCCCGACGGGCAAAATAGCGCTTCCGTCGTCGGGCAAATCAGATGTTCAATTCCGCCCGTCTCGCCCGACACGAGGGGCGCTTCGCGGTCGTCACGAACGCGGGTCGAGATGCGGTGGACGCCGATTGCGCAGTCGACGAATGCGCATGAGGCGGACGGCGAAGTCGTGCAGGCCTGACGCCCTAGCGGTAGGTGTCTCTTCCGATTGCGCAATGCGCGTTGCGAAGACGGTGACAACAAAGCCAAGTCTCGCCGGGGCGAGCACGTATAAGCCGTAAGCCATCGCGCAGGGAAAGCCGGATTGCTCCGGTTACACCTGTGGTCCTACCCCCGAGCTTTCTACCCATCGCTCGGGGCCCATGGGTGCGATCGGCACCCGGCTTTCCCTGCGCCCTCTGAACGAGAGAGGGTGGAAAGAAAGAGCAAGACTCGGACAATTCATGTCGCGAGAACGCCGAACGATACCCCCACCACTACTGTCATCGCCCGGCTCGCCGCCTCCGCTGAAGCTTCGGCGAGCCCAAGACCGCAAGCCCCGTCGAAACCTTGGCGAAGACGGGACCGGGCGATCCAGTACGCCGCGGCTTCTCGGCTCAAGCACAGCCGTCTCTGGAATACTGGATCACCCGGTCAAGTGTTTAGACCGGAGACATGGCTGACGCCTGTTCCGACACATCACTGACAGGTCTGCCATTGGTCAAGTCGATTGATGCGACCTGCCAGCTGGCGAAGAAGATTCCGTAGTTGCCGTCGCGGTTGAGCGGTCTGATCGCAAGAGGCTCGCCGCAGAAGGCTTGCGGGACTTTCCACATCTGCCCCCGGAAGGCGACGTAGCTCCGTGTCGAGGAGACGATGCGAACGATCTCTCCGGTATCGTATTCGACCTTCGGAACACGGTTCGGCATGGCGCGAGAACTCGGCCGGTAGCGGTCGGCTGGGACAGCCATGCCGAGCGCCTCGTGAGGCCGCTCCAAATTGTAGAGTGTGCGCCAGCTATCCAGGGCACGCTGGACTTCCGGCAAAGTGCGGAACGAGCGCAGGGCAAACACTTCCGCTTTCAAACTGCGATGGAAGCGCTCGTTCTTGCCGCGGCCCTGCGGGTGACACGGCCTGGCATGCACCACATGGATGCCGAGCTTGAGCAGCCAGACCTTCAGCGCGGTCCAGCGAGCGCCGGACGTATCGCCCCAGGGCGAGCCGTTGTCGATGTAAAAGGCGTCCGGTAGGCCATAGCGGCGAAAGGTATCGGTCAGATGCTTCTGCACGTTGGGGCGCTGCTCATTGGCACATGCCTTCAGGCACAGAGCATAGCGCGAGTGATCGTCCACCATGGTCAGCGGATGGCACCGCGTCCCGTTGCCGAGAGGCATGTGGCCCTTGAAGTCCATCTGCCACAGCTGATTGGGAGCCTCCTTCTCAAAGCGATGGCCTGGCGGACCGGGCGGTGCCTTCTCACTCGGCTTGATCCGCTCATGTCGGCACAGGATCCGATGCACCGTGGAGGCCACCGGCACAGCTTGCCCGTCCCGCTTCAGGCAATGGGCGATCTTGCGCGCTCCCCAGGCCGGATGCTTGTCGCGGACCGCCACCACCTGCGCCTCCAGCGCGATCGCACTGCGCTTGGGCATCGTCTTCGGTCGACGGGACTGATTGGCCAGTTCCCGATCGCCGGCATGCCACCGCCTCAGCCACTTGTAGCCGACATCAGGACTGATCCCAAAGCGCCGGCACAGCTCTCGCCGGTTCGCGCCTTCCTGCAGAGCAAGCCGCACAAACTCTCGTCGCTGATCCATCACTGACACCTCGCTCCACGGCATGGACGGCTCCCGAATCGACCAATCCAGCCAATTTTGACGTGTCAGCTATGTCTCCGAACACCTGTCAGTGATCTGTCCGGTCTAAACATCAAGCCGGGTGATGACACCGATGTTCCATATCTTCATCCGCATCGTCTGCCCGGCGCAGGCCGCGACAGCAGTGGGTGTGGCGGCATCGGGGCATCGCCAGAACGATATCGCAATTTGCGGCCATCCCACCTCAACGCCGGGCAGCCTTGCACCCCCGGTTGCTTGGCAAGCCATACCCCGTTTGCCATAACGGGTTGAAACAACAACGTTGCGCGTGCGGGGCCGTTCGGAGACCGCCGGCAGCCAAAGAGCCGGGAGGATGCCATGGCCAATATCCGAGTTCTCGCCACCGATCTGGAGTTTCCCGAAGGTCCCGTCGTGATGCCCGACGGCTCGGTCGTGCTGGTTGAAATCCGCGGCCAGCGGCTGACCCGGGTCTATCCCGACGGGCGCAAGGAGATCGTCGCCAAGGTGCCGGGCGGTCCGAACGGCGCCGCGCTCGGCCCCGACGGCCAGATCTACATCTGCAACAATGGCGGCTTCTCCTGGATCCCGACCAGGAACATGATCATGCCGGGACCGCAGCCGGAGGATTATCTCGGCGGCTCGATCCAGCGCGTCGATCTGCAATCCGGCAAGGTTGAGACTGTCGTCACCAAATGCGGCGAGCATGAGCTGCGCGGGCCGAACGACCTGGTGTTCGACAGGCAGGGCGGCCTGTGGTTCTCCGATCTCGGCAAGCGCCGCGCCCGCGACATGGATGTCGGCGCGTTCTATTACCTGAAGCCCGGCATGAACGAGATCGTCGAGGCTGTGCACGGCATCCTGCCGGCCAACGGCATCGGCCTCTCGCCGGACGAGAAGACCGTCTACATCGCGGAGACGCCGACGGCGCGGCTGTGGGCCTATGAGGTGTCCGAGCCCGGCACCATCAAGCCGCGCGACGTGATCTATCGCGGCGAGCGGGGAAAACCGATCGCCGGCCTCGGCGGCTACCAGATGTTCGACTCGCTCGCGGTCGAAGCCAACGGCAATGTCTGCGTCGCGACCCTGATCTCGGGCTGCATCTCGGTGATCGCGCCCGACGGCACGGTGGTCGAGCAGGTGCCGACCGGCGATCGCGTCACCACCAACATCGCCTTCGGCGGCCCCGACCTGAAGACCGCCTACATCACGCTGTCCGGCAAGGGCGAACTGATCGCGATGGACTGGTCGCGGCCCGGATTGCCGCTGAATTTTCTGAATAAATGACCGCACCCACCGTCATTGCGAGGAGCGAAGCGACGAAGCAATCCATCTATCCCCGTGTGTGGATAGATGGATTGCTTCGCTTCGCTCGCAATGACGATTAGAGTGAGGCCGCTTCCACGTAGAGGATATTCGAATGCCCTGGCTTGAACCGGTCACCCTTCGCGGCGCGCATGCGCGGCTCGAACCGCTGTCGCATGATCACGCCGGCGGCCTGGTCGAGGCCGCGAAGGACGGCGATCTCTCGAAGATCTGGTACACCGCGATTCCGAAGGCGGAGACCATGGGCAGGGAGATCGACCGCCGGCTCGGCTTGCAAGCCGCAGGCACGATGCTGCCGTTCACGGTGTTCGACGCCGAGGGCCGGATCGCCGGCATGACGACCTACATGAACGTCGATACGCCGAACCGTCGTGTCGAGATCGGCTCGACCTGGTACGCCAAGCGTGTGCAGCGCAGCGCGCTCAATACGCAGTGCAAACTGCTGCTGCTGACGCACGCCTTCGAGACGCTCGATTGCATCGCGGTCGAGTTCCGCACGCACTTCTTCAATCACCAGAGCCGGCGCGCCATCGAGCGTCTGGGTGCAAAACAGGACGGCATCCTGCGCAGCCACCAGATCGCGCCCAACGGCACGTTGCGCGACACCGTGGTTTACAGCATCATCGCCAGCGAATGGCCGACGGTGAAGGCGCATCTCAACTATCAACTCAACGAAAAGCCGCGCTGACGGTTTGGTCGGCGCCAGAAAAGAGACGATGGAAACGTTCGATTATGTGATCATCGGCGCAGGCTCCGCCGGGAGCGTGCTGACCAACCGGTTGAGTGAAGACGCGGGCACCAGGGTGTGCGTGCTCGAGGCGGGGCCGAGCGACTGGCATCCCTATATCCATCTGCCGGCCGGCTTCATCAAGACCTTCCACATGAAGAGCGTGAACTGGGCGTACCAGCAGGAGGTCGGTCCCTACACTGGCGGCCGCAGCATCTATGCGCCGCGCGGCAAGACGCTCGGCGGTTCGTCCTCGATCAACGGCCACATCTACAACCGCGGCCAGCGCCAGGATTTCGACACCTGGGCGCAGCTCGGTAATCGCGGCTGGGGCTATCCCGACGTGCTGCCGTATTTCCGGCGGATGGAGAAGCGGATCGGCGAGGGCGACGACACCTATCGTGGTCGGGATGGCAATCTCACCGTCACTACGATGGACTGGCAGGATCCGCTCTGCGAGGCTTTCATGGCAGGCGCGGTCTCGCTCGGCATCCCGCGCAACCCCGACTACAACGGCCAGATCCAGGAGGGCGTGTCGTACTGCCAGCGCACCATCCTGAACGGCCGCCGGGTCAGCGCCGCGACCGCGTTCCTGCATCCGGCACGTCGCCGTCCGAATGTCGACGTGCGCACCCATGCCCATGTCACCGGCATTATCTTCGAAGGCAAGCGCGCGGTCGGCGTGCGCTACAACCGCGGCGGCAAGCACGGCGATCCCCTGGAGATCCGCGCCACCAAGGAGGTCATTCTCTCCGGCGGCGCCTATAACTCGCCGCAGTTGCTGCAGCTCTCCGGCGTCGGCTCGCCCGACCTCCTGAAGTCGCACGGCATCGAGGTGCGCCACGCGCTGCCGGGTGTCGGCGAAGGCCTGCAGGATCACTACGCGCCGCGCTCGGTGGCGCGGGTCAAGAATATCAGGACCATCAACGAGCTTCGCCGCGGCTTCAGCCTGTGGGGCGAGGCGATCAAATGGGCGACGACGCGGCGCGGCCTGCTGTCGCTGTCGCCGACCATGGTCTACTGCTTCTGGCATTCCGGCGAGACCACCGAGAGCTCCGATCTGCAGCTCACCTTCACGCCGGCAAGCTACAAGGAAGGCGTGCAGGGCCAGCTCGAGGACGAGCCCGGCATGACGGTCGCATCATGGCAGCAGCGACCGGAGAGCCGCGGCTATGTCCGCATCCGCTCGGCCGATCCGTTCGCGCCGCCGATCATCCAGACCAACTACCTCGCCGAGGAGATCGACCGCCGCGTCGTGGTCGCCGGCATGAAGCTGGCGCGCCGGCTGCTCGCCTCCGAGCCGCTCGCACCGTATTACGCCTATGAGGACTTTCCGGGCCCGAAGGTGCAAAGCGACGACGAACTGCTCGCGGCCGCGACCCAGCGCGGCACCACCACCTTCCATCCCGGCTGCACCTGCCGGATGGGCCCCGCCGATGCATCGTGGGCCGTGGTCGACGACCAGCTTCGCGTCCATGGCATGGAGGGCCTGCGCGTGATCGACGCCTCGATCATGCCGCGGATGATCTCCGCCAACCTCAACGCCTCGACCCTGATGATCGCCGACAAGGCCTCCGACATGATCCGCGGCAAGACGCCCGAGGCGGCCGCGAAACTGCCGGAGTATGCGTGAGGGATTGCGATTTTCGCGCTGATGCTTGTCGATCAGCGCGCTCGATCTATCACCGTCATGCTGAGGAGGCCGCGAAGCGGCCGTCTCGAAGCATCGACGGCCCGACTGGGGCCGTGCATCCTTCGAGACGCGCTGCGCGCTCCTCAGGATGACGGAACTGCCAGAAGAAGCTCACCCGTAGACGAACGCCTTGTCCTTGAGGTCGATCGCGGGGAATTCGTCCTTCTCGGCCCAGTAGTCCTGGTTGTGCTGCCACTCCGGCTTGTCGCCGCGCTTCGGCAACAGGTGCATGCCGCGCATCATGTAGCCGGGGTTGAAGTTCTCCGGATCGATCCACGGCAGCAGCGGCATGTTGTGGTCTTCGGGACGCAGCTCGGGCGTCACTTTCTTGGCGCCGGTCGCCTTCATGTGCTTGAGCAGGCGGCAGACGAAGTCGGCGACCAGATCGACCCGCAGGGTCCAGCTGGCGCGGAAATAGCCGAACACCCAGACGAGGTTCGGCACGCCGGTGAACATCATGCCGCGATAGGTCACGGTGTCCTTGAAGTCGAGCGGCTTGCCGTCGATCTCGAAGTCGATGCCGCCATTGGCGGAGAGATGGAAGCCGGTCGCGGTGATGATGATGTCGGCCTCGAGCTGCTTGCCGGACTTGAGCAGGATGCCCGTCTCGGTGAAGCGGTCGATCTCGTCGGTGACGACGGAGGCCTTGCCGCCCTTGATGGCCTGGAACAGGTCGGCATCCGGAACGAACGCGATGCGCTGCCGCCATGGCCGGTAGCTCGGCGTGAAATGGGTGGCGATGTCGTAGTCCTTGCCGAGCACGGCTTCGACCGCGGCCAGCAGGTCCTTCTTGGCGCCCTCGGGGTCGGCGAAGGTCCGCTTGGTGAACGCATCCTGCTCGAACAGGATCTTGCGGCGGGTGATCTCGTGGATCCAGTGCTCGTCGACCTGCAGCCTGCGCAGCTCCTCGGCGATCTCGATGGCGTTGCGGCCGGTGCGGAAATAGGTCGGCGAGCGCTGCAGCATGGTGACATGGCCGGCGTCCTTGGCCATCGCCGGGATCAGGGTCGCAGCCGTGGCGCCGGAGCCGATCACGACCACGCGCTTGCCCTTGTAGTCGAGGTCGTCGGGCCAGGTCTGCGGATGCACGACCGTGCCCTTGAACTTCGCCATGTCGGTCCATTCGGGCGTATAGCCGGCGTCGTGGCGATAGTAGCCCTGGCACATCCAGAAGAAGTTGGTGGTGAAGCGCAGTTGCTCGCCGGTGTCGATCCGTGTCGCGTCGATGGTCCAGAGATTGGTCTCGTTCGACCATCTCGCCGCGGTGATGGTGTGGCGATAGCGGATGTGGCGGGCGAGGTCGTTCTCCTCGATCACCTCGCCCATGTATTTCAGGATCTCTTCGGCGCTGGCGATCGGCGCGCTGGTCCACGGCTTGAAGCGATAGCCGAAGGTGTGCAGGTCGCTGTCGGAGCGGATGCCGGGATAGCGGTGGGTCGACCAGGTGCCGCCGAAGGTCTTCTGCGTCTCCAGCACCACGAAGCTGGTGCCCGGGGTTTGCGTGGTGAGGTGGTAGGCGGCGCCGACGCCGGAGATGCCGGCGCCTGCGATCAGGACGTCGAAATGCTCTGTGGTGACGGGCTCGGCGGCACGGATCTGGGTCTGGACGTTCATCTTCCCTGGTCTTCTTGTTGGTTGGCTTGTGCGTTGGGCGCTGGAAGCGAAACGCCGGAGCCATCGCCCCGGCGTCTGCCGATCTCGAAACTAGACTTCGCGGCGGCTGAGGAAGGCCAGCCTCTCGAACAGATGCACGTCCTGCTCGTTCTTCAGCAGCGCGCCGTGCAGCGGCGGGATCAGCTTGCGCGGATCGCGCTCCCTGAGCATCTCGGGCGTGATGTCCTCGTTCAAGAGCAGCTTGAGCCAGTCGAGCAGCTCGGAGGTCGAGGGCTTCTTCTTCAGGCCCGGCACCTCGCGGACCTCGAAGAAGATCCGCAGTGCCTCTTCCACCAGCCGCTTCTTGATGCCGGGGAAGTGCACGTCAACGATCTTGCCCATGGTGTCGGCATCGGGGAACTTGATGTAGTGGAAGAAGCAGCGGCGCAGGAAGGCGTCCGGCAGTTCCTTCTCGTTGTTCGACGTGATCATCACAATCGGGCGCAGCTTCGCCTTGATGGTCTCGCCGGTCTCGTAGACGTGGAACTCCATGCGGTCGAGTTCGAGGAGGAGGTCGTTAGGGAATTCGATGTCGGCCTTGTCGATCTCGTCGATCAGCAGCACCGGGCGTTTCTCGTGGGTGAAGGCCTCCCACAGCTTGCCGCGCTTGATGTAGTTCTTGATGTCGGACACGCGCGCGTCGCCGAGCTGGCTGTCGCGCAGCCGCGACACGGCGTCGTACTCGTAGAGGCCTTGCTGGGCCTTGGTGGTCGACTTGATGTGCCAGGTCAGAAGTGGCGCGTCGATCGCCTTGGCGACTTCCTCGGCCAGCACGGTCTTGCCGGTGCCGGGCTCGCCCTTCACCAGCAGCGGGCGCTCCAGCACGATGGCGGCATTGACGGCGACCTTGAGGTCATCGGTGGCGACGTAGTCCTTGGTACCCGTGAATTTCATCGATCTGTTTGCCTTGCTTCATTCGGCGGCGGCCCGCGCCCCCACACGAAACGACCGCTCTCACGGCGGTCGCATGTCCTGTCCGATGTCTTGTCCGGTACAATTCTAGTTGAAAAAGCCGGGCGGTCTAGCGTGGATTCCGCAGCGCAGCGGTGTCGGATCCGGGCGTTCGCATGGAATGTCAGGCGTCATCTTTCCGCGCAGCGGAATGATTGCCGATGCCGCGCGACCGTACGTCCGCCGCCACGGCGGCTGACGCCGGCAGAGGCAACCGGGTGAAAGTGGATGGCTGATCTCGGGATCAAGCACGGCCGGGGGCCCTTGACGCCACCGGCCCCGCGGGCGATCTAGATGGGTATGTTCCTGCAGTTCTTCACATCGCTGCGCGACGCCCAGGTCCCCGTGACGCTACGGGAATATCTGACCTTGATGGAAGCGCTTGACGCCGATCTCGCCGAACAGACCGTCGAGAACTTCTACTATTTGTCGCGCGCCGCCCTGGTGAAGGACGAGCGCAATCTCGACAAGTTCGACCGCGTGTTCGGCACCGTGTTCAAGGGGCTCGAGAGCCTCCTCGACGCCATGGGCAAGGCGGAGATTCCCGAGGAGTGGCTGAAGAAACTCGCCGAGAAATATCTCACCGAGGAAGAGAAGAAGCAGATCGAGGCCATGGGCTGGGACAAGCTCATGGAGACGTTGAAGAAGCGCCTCGAGGAACAGAAGGGCCGCCACCAGGGCGGCAGCAAGTGGATCGGCACCGCCGGCACCTCGCCGTTCGGCGCCCATGGCTACAACCCCGAGGGCGTGCGGATCGGGCAGGAGAAGAACCGCAACAACCGCGCCGTGAAGGTGTGGGACAAGCGCGAGTTCAAGGACCTCGACGGCAATGTCGAGCTCGGCATCCGCAACATCAAGGTGGCGCTGCGGCGGCTGCGCAAGTTCGCGCGCACCGGTGCGCCCGACGAGCTCGATCTCGACACCACGATCAAGGAGACCGCCAACCACGGCTATCTCGACGTGCACATGCGCCCCGAGCGGCGCAACGCGGTCAAGGTGCTGGTGTTCTTCGATATCGGCGGCTCGATGGATTCGCATATCGAGCAGGTCGAGGAGCTGTTCTCGGCCGCCAAGAGCGAATTCAAGCACATGGAATATTTCTACTTCCACAACTGCCTCTATGAGGGCGTGTGGAAGCAGAACAAGCGGCGCTTCACCGATCGCACGCCGACCTGGGACGTGCTGCACAAGTACCCGCACGACTACAAGGTGGTGTTCGTCGGCGACGCCTCGATGTCGCCCTACGAGATCATGGTGCCCGGCGGCTCGGTCGAGCATGTCAACGAAGAGGCCGGCTCGGTCTGGCTCGACCGCATCATCCGCACCTATCCGCACGCGGTGTGGCTCAATCCGGTGGCGCAAAAGCACTGGGACTATTCGGAATCGACCACCATCATCCGCCGCCTGTTCTCCGAGCGCATGTATCCGATCACGATCGAGGGCCTGGAGAACGCGATGCGGGAGCTGGTTCGCTAGACGGCGCCCGTCATTCCGGGGCGATGCGAAGCACCGAACCTCAGATGCGCAATTGCGCATCGGGGAATCTCGAGATTCCGGATCGGCCGCTTCGCGTCTGTCCGGAATGACGGTGGCGAAAGACAAAGAAGGGAGAGCTCCATGCCCCAGACCATCCACCGCGGCATCAAGGTGATGATCGACGAGGCCAATGCCGAGATCGAGACCATCAGCGCGACTGACGCGATCACGATGATCGGCAAGAACGACGTCGTGATCGTCGACATCCGCGATCCCCGCGAGATCGAGCGCGACGGCAAGATTCCCGGCGCGTTCTCCTGCACCCGCGGCATGCTGGAGTTCTGGATCGATCCGAACAGCCCCTACGCCAAGCCGATCTTCCAGGAAGACAAGAAGTTCATCTTCCACTGCGCCGGCGGCCTGCGCTCGGCGCTCGCCGCCAAGACCGCAAAGGACATGGGCCTCAAGCCGGTCGCGCATATGGGCGGCGGCTTCGCCGCCTGGCGCGAGGCCGGCGGCCCGATCGAGGCCTGGGAGCCGAAGAAGAAGGGCTGAGGGCGCTGCGCTGTCTTCGATCGTCATTCCGAGGCGCGCGCAGCGCGAACCCGGAATCCAGAGACTGCTTTGCGAGATTCCGGGTTCGATGCTGCGCATCGCCCCGGAATGACGAAGGAAATATGGAATGACCACAACCGATGATCCGCTCGTTTCGACCGAATGGCTGGCCGCGCATCTCGGCGATGCCAATGTCAAGGTGCTCGACGCCACCTTCAAGCTGCCCGGCGTGCTGCCGCTGCCGAAGGATGATTATCTCGCCGCGCATCTGCCCGGCGCGGTGTTCTTCGATGTCGACGCGGTGTCGGATCATGCCAATCCGCTGCCGCACATGTTTCCGAGCGCCGAGCAGTTCGGCCGCGACATCGGCGGGCTCGGCATCGGCAATGCCGACACCATCGTGATCTACGATGCCGGCGGCTGGGTCGCAGCACCTCGCGCCTGGTGGATGTTCCTGTCCTACGGCCATCGCAACGTGCGGATCCTCAACGGCGGCTTGAAGAAGTGGCGCGCCGAGGGCAGGGCGGTCGAAAGCGGTGAAGTGAAGCCGAAGCCCGCGACGTTCAAGGCGAGCTACGATCCGAAGCGCGTGCGCAGCATCGAGCAGATGATCGCCAACGTCGAAAGCCGTGCCGAGCAGGTGGTCGATGCGCGCGCCGCCGATCGCTTCGAGGGCCGCGCGCCGGAGCCGCGGCCGGGCATCCGTGCTGGCCACATCCCGGGCGCCCGCAACGTGCCCTACGGCCAATTGTTCGATGCCGCGACCGGCGAGATGAAGCCGCTCGACGAGTTGCGCAAGTCGTTCAGTGCCGCCGGCGTCAAGCTCGATGCGCCCATCGTGACAAGCTGCGGCTCCGGCGTCTCGGCCGGCGTGCTGACGCTCGCGCTGTACCGGCTCGGCGTCACCGACAGCGCGCTCTATGACGGCTCATGGTCGGAATGGGGCCAGGCCCGCGGCCCGCCGATCGCGACCGGGCCGGCTTGATAGATATCCTCTACAGCGCGATGAGATGAAGTTGAATCGTCATCGCGCTTCGGCTCCTTGTTTGGGCATGATCTTTTCGGAAAACCGCTTCGCACTTTTCCGGATCATGCCTTAGCGCCGGGTGAGCGGCACCAGGGTGGTCTGGCCGAACGGATCGATCTGCTGCTGCATGACCTGCCGAACCGGACGCGCGCGGACAATCCGCCGTCGCTCCTTGCGGTGTGCCGGCTTGCCGGCCGCACGGCGCTCCGGCTTCTTCGCCTCGGCGGCCTTCGGCGCCGTCGGGGTTTCGATCACGACTTCAGGTCCGCCCAGTGTCGCGATCCTTGTCGCGGCCGCGATCGCTTCCGGTGACGGCGGCGGGGCGGGCTCCGCCGCAACCATCGCGGGTGCCGGTGCGGCAGGCGCGGGCTCGCCGGTCGTTGTGGGATCAGCGACGGCAGCGACCTTGGGCTCGGCGGACGCTTGTGTCGCTTCGGCGGCAGCGGGCGTCGGCTCCGATGCCGGCGCGCCATCTGGGGGCGGGGTTTGCGCCGTCGTGTCGGCGGATTGAGCTGGCGCGGAGGTCTCCGCAGCTTGGGTTTGGGCCTGGGCCTCCGGCTTCGGCGGGGCGGATGGCACCGGATCGTCCGCCTTCACGGCGGCGACCTGCTCCGCTTGGGCTGGAGGCGCGGCCTCGGCGGGAGTTGCCGGCTCGGCCGCGGCGGGCTCGGGCGCGATCGAAGGTGCCGAAGTATTGGTCACCGCCTTATCCGCAGCGGGCGGATCGACCCGCACCATCGCGAGCACCGGCGGTGCCTCGGATGGCTGCGCGAATTGCGGCTCCGCCGGCGCGCGGCGGGCCGGAATGCTGGCGAATTCCTCATGCGCCGCGCGGAACAGCGCGGCCGCCCCGAGCCCAAACACCAGAAGCGAGATCGCCAGCACGGTCGCAGCGAACAGGAAACGAAGGCCGGGGAGCATGGGCGCGGGTTCCCCCTTCTACGGGAGGGTGCAGATATCAAGGGAACGCGGTGACCACACGAGAAAGCCGGCATCGCGAGCGCGAATCAGGCCGATTCGAGGATATCGCAACGCCCGGCGACTGTTTGTTACAAAATGCGGACGATTGATGACTTTGGCCACGTAGACAGAGTTTGCCAGGCCATGAGACATCTTTGCAGCAGCGTTGGCCCACATCACAAATGCCCGAAATCGCCCGGGTTTCGCGGATTTGTCTTGAATGCGCCGCTATCTTCCTGCATTGGGCCGTTAACGGTCCGGTGTGGCTTGGGGACTATAACAGAGCAATGATGATCAACCGCATTCTGACGATTTGCGCTGCCGCGGCTCTCGGTGCGGCAGGAACCTCGCTCGCGCATGCGCAGCAGAGTTATCCGGCTCCCCAGGGACAGGTCTATTCGGCCGCGCCGCAGCCCTATCCGCAGGGCAGCATGCCGGATTTCGATGCGATCGACGATGACGACGCGCCGCGCAATTCCGCCGCGCTGCCGCCGCCCGGTCCGGTGATGTCGCCGGACGACCCGCGTTACGGCCGGCCGATGAATGCGCCGCCGGTCTACTCCGAACGTGCGCCGACCGGCCCGGTGATGTCGCCGGACGATCCGCGCTATGGCCGGCCGATGGGACCGCCACCGGTGATCTATGGCGATCGCGCGCCGGGTGGTCCGCAGCAGGCCTATCGTGACAATGGCGTCCCCGCTGCCGGCGTGTCCTATGGCGACGACCGCGGCGGCATGCGTCCGCCGGAGGGCGTGACCGGAGCCGTGCCGCAGCAGCAGGCGCCGGTCGACGCCAATGGCAAGCCGGTGCAGATCGCAGCACTGCCGCCGGACGAGCAGCCGGAAGATGGTCCGGCGCAGCTGGCGCCGAACCTGCGTCGCCAGGAAGTGGCATTCGCGACCAAGGAGCCGGCCGGCACCATCGTCGTCGATACGCCGAACACCTATCTCTATTACGTTCTCGGCAATGGCCGGGCGATCCGTTACGGCGTCCGCGTCGGCCGCGATGGCTTCACCTGGACTGGCGTGCAGAAGATCACCCGCAAGGCCGAGTGGCCGGATTGGCATCCGCCGACGGAAATGATCGAGCGCCAGCCCTATCTGCCGCGCTTCATGGCGGGCGGTCCCGGCAACCCGCTCGGTGCCCGCGCGATGTATCTCGGCTCGACCGTGTATCGCATCCACGGCACCAACCAGCCGTCGACCATCGGCAAGTTCGTCTCGTCCGGCTGCATCGGCATGCTGAACGAGGACGTCTCGGACCTGTTCGAACGCGCCAAGGTCGGCACCCGCGTGGTCGTGCTGCCGGGCGGCCCGCCGCCGGGAACGACGACGGCTTCCGCGGCGCCGCCGCCGAATCCGATGGCGCCGGCTCAGGCCGCGCCGCTGCCCGGCGCGCAGCCGACCTCGGTGCAGCCGCTGCCCGCGCCGGTCACGGTGCGCTAGGCCAACCGGCGACTCTTCGGAAAAGGCGCGCGAACAGCGCGCCTTTTTTGTTGCAACAAGCCGGTCTGTTTCGACGTTGCCGCCATGAGGCAATGCGATGCATGAATCCCGCCTGACCTATCCGCCGCTGAACACGCCGAAGCCGGTCGCTGACGACGTATGGATCGTCGACGGCCCGGTGATCCGGTTCGGTCCGCCCGGGCTCAGGATGCCGTTTCCGACGCGTGCAACGATCCTGCGGCTGCCAGGCGCACGGCTCTTCATTCACTCGCCGACCCCGTTGGCGGACGAGCTCGAGACCGAGATCGCGCGCCTCGGCGTGCCGAGCTGGATCATCGGGCCGAACCGCCTGCATTATTGGTGGATCCCGGACTGGCATGCGGCCTATCCCGACGCGCGCGTCTTCCTCGCGCCGGGAATTGCGCAGCAGGCCGGCGGCCGGCTTGCTTTTGATGGCGAGTCGCTCGAAGCACGGTCGGGATACCCGTGGGATGAATGGATCGCGACGCTTCCGGTGGCCGGGAGCTACATGACGGAAACCGTGTTCTTCCATCTGAAGTCACGGACATTGCTGCTAACCGATTTGATCGAGAATTTCGAGGCCGACCGCATTCGTTCGCCATTGATGCGGTTCTTGACCTGGATCGGCGGCGTGCGCGATCCGGACGGCAGCACGCCGCGGGACATGCGGTTGACGTTTGCGCGCGACCGCGTCGCGCTGAAGGCCGCCGTCGCCTGCATGATCGAATGGAATCCGGAGCGGATCATCCTCGCCCACGGGCGCTGGTATGATCGGAACGCGCGCGCGGAGCTCGAACGCGCGTTCCGCTGGCTCGGCTAGAGCATGATCCGGGAAAACTGTGAAGCGGTTTTCCGAAGCGATCATGCTCCACCAAAAATGCGTCAGACCAGCCGCCGCGGCGGCTCGCCGCCTTTGGTGAAGGCATCGATGCACGCGACCATCTGCTGATAGTGCGCTTGCAGGCTCTCGCGCGTCGCGTAGCCGAGATGCGGCGTGATCACGACATTGTCGAGCTTGCGCAGCGGATGATCCGACGGCAGCGGCTCGACCGCAAACACGTCGATGCCGGCGCCGGCGATCTTCTTCTCGCGCAGCGCCGTGAGCAGGGCGTCCTCGTCGACGATCGGCCCGCGCGCGGTGTTGACCAGATAGGCCGACGGCTTCATGCGGGCGAGATCGGGGGCGCCGACCAGTCCGCGCGAACGCGGGCTCAGCACGACATGGATGGTGATGATGTCCGATGTCGCGAACAGCTCATCCTTGCCGGCGTAGCCGACGCCGGCCTCCTTGCACTTTTCCGGCGTGAGGTTGGGGCTCCAGGCGATCACGTTCATGCCGAACACCTTGGCCATGCCGGCGACCTTGCTGCCGAGCTTGCCGAGGCCGATGATGCCGAGCGTCTTGCCCTCGATCTCGGTGCCGGCAAAGCTCTGCCAGGCTTCGCCGGCGTGCATGCGCGCATTCTCGCGGCCGATGCCGCGGGTCAATTCCAGGATCAGGCCGATGGTCAGCGGCGCGGTCGGATCGCGCCCATATTGGGTGCCGCACAGCACCACCTGGTTAGCCTTGGCGGCCTCCATGTCGATCGCGGCGTTGCGCATGCCCGAGGTGATCAGGAGCTTCAGCTGAGGCAGTGCATCGAACAGGCTCTTCGGGAACGCCGTACGCTCGCGCATCGCGCAGATGATCTCGAAATCCTTCAACTTCGCCGCCGCCTCAGCCTCGCTCGCGAACGGCTTGTCGAACACGGTGACCTCGACGCGGTCCTTGATCGCCGGCCAGTCAGCCAGCGAAAGCGCGATGTCGAAATAGTCGTCGAGGATTGCACAGCGGAGCCGCGTCATCGGAAAGGTCCATTCAGGGTGAGGGCGACGGCGGGAAATCGACCGTCGGGATACCCGTCATGGTCGCGCGCAATCGGCAGGCGCGCAAGCGGCCGCGCTTTCACATCGGGGCGATTGTCACGCCGGCCGGGACGGCTGCTGTGCCTTGGCGGTGCGGATATCGGCGAGCATCGACCGGACCGCCGGCGACAGCGCCATCTGCTTGGCGCGGCAGGCCGGACCCGGGCCGCGCATATAGTGCAGTTCCGGACGGTAGGGATTGAAAGCCTTGGCGACGAAGGCCCGCCAGAAAGTGCGGAATTCGGCGAACAGCGTCGCCTCGCCTTTGATCGCCGGACGCGAAAGGGGGGCTGAAATGATGGTAGCCATGGTGCGGCCTCAACTGTTTTGGTCGCGGTTCTGCCGCGAAAATCGCCGTTTTTCGGCGTTGAGAACGAGTTTTGGCCTGATTTATTAAAAGATGGTTTCAATTGTCGTGATTCGGCGCACACATCGCGGCGAACCCGTAGTCACCCGTGATGAATGGATCGAACGTGGTGAACGGATGGAAAACGCCCGCCCTGCGGTTGCGCTTTCAGGGGCCGGCCGTTACATCGGCGGCAGCAAAATTTCCTCCAATTCGGATCAATTCCAGGGACAGCGGATGGCTCGCCAGTTCATCTATTTCATGCAGGGTCTGACCAAGGCGTACCCGACCCGCAAGGTGCTCGATAACATCCATCTGAGCTTCTACCCGGACGCTAAGATCGGCGTGCTCGGCGTCAACGGCTCGGGCAAGTCGACCCTGCTCAAGATCATGGCGGGCCTCGACAAGGAGTATAGCGGCGAGGCCTGGGTCGCCGAGGGTGCCCGCGTCGGCTACCTCGAGCAGGAGCCGCAGCTCGATCCGAGCCTCTCGGTCCGCGAAAACGTCATGCAGGGCGTCGCCAAGCAGAAGGCGATCCTCGACCGCTACAACGAGCTCGCGGTCAACTATTCGGACGAGACCGCCGATGAGATGACCAAGTTGCAGGACGAGATCGAGGCGCAGGGCCTGTGGGATCTCGACAGCAAGGTCGACCAGGCGATGGACGCGCTGCGCTGCCCGCCGGACGATGCAGATGTCACCAAGCTGTCGGGCGGTGAGCGCCGCCGCGTCGCGCTGTGCCGCCTGCTGCTCGACCAGCCGGAATTGCTGCTGCTGGACGAACCGACCAACCATCTCGACGCCGAGTCGGTGTCGTGGCTGGAAGGCCATCTGCGCAACTATCCCGGCGCGATCCTGATCGTGACCCACGACCGCTACTTCCTCGACAACGTCACCGGCTGGATCCTCGAGCTCGATCGCGGCCGCGGCATTCCCTACGAGGGCAACTACTCGTCCTGGCTGGTGCAGAAGCAGAAGCGGCTCGAGCAGGAGGGCCGCGAGGAGGCTGCGCACCAGAAGACGCTGGCCCGCGAGCAGGAATGGGTGGCGTCCTCGCCGAAGGCGCGCCAGGCCAAGTCGAAGGCGCGCTACCAGCGCTATGAGGAACTGCTCAAGCAGGCGAGCGAGAAGCAGACCCAGACCGCGCAGATCATCATCCCGGTCGCCGAGCGGCTCGGCGCCAACGTGGTCGACTTCGAGGGCCTCAGCAAGGGCTTTGGCGATCGGCTTTTGATCGACGACCTCAGCTTCAAGCTGCCGCCCGGCGGCATCGTCGGCGTGATCGGTGCCAACGGCGCCGGCAAGACCACGCTGTTCAAGATGATCACCAAGCAGGAGACGCCCGACAAGGGCACCATCACGGTCGGCGAGACCGTGCATCTCGGCTACGTCGACCAGTCGCGCGACGCGCTCGACGGCAAGAAGACGGTGTGGGAGGAGATATCCGGCGGCAACGAGTTGATCCTGCTCGGCAAGAAGGAAGTCAATTCGCGCGGCTATTGCTCGTCGTTCAACTTCAAGGGCGCCGACCAGCAGAAGAAGGTCGGTGCGTTGTCGGGCGGTGAGCGCAACCGCGTGCATCTCGCCAAGATGCTGAAGTCCGGCGCCAACGTGCTGCTGCTCGACGAACCGACCAACGACCTCGACGTCGACACGCTGCGCGCGCTGGAAGAGGCGCTGGAGGATTTCGCCGGCTGCGCCGTCATCATCAGCCACGATCGCTGGTTCCTCGACCGCATCGCGACCCACATCCTGGCCTTCGAAGGCGACAGCCATGTCGAATGGTTCGAGGGCAACTTCCAGGATTACGAAAAGGACAAGATGCGCCGGCTCGGCCAGGACAGCATCATCCCGCACCGCGTGAAGTACAAGAAGCTGACGCGGTGATTTGATTGCGCGCCCGGACGCGGCCCATCGCGCCGCGTTCGAACGCCGCTTCATTTGCAGGATCGTGACGGGATCGCGGCGCAATCTGCGGCCAGTTGTCGCTTTTCAAGCGCGTGGGAATGCGTAGATAGAGCGCTTCCGCAAATCGAATCCTGCGAGCACTCCAATATGTCCGCTATTTCCGAGGCGCGCGCCCCCGCGAAGGGCCGGTCGCTGCGTCCCGTTCCCATGCTGATCTTCGGATCGCGCTGGCTGCAATTGCCGCTCTATGTCGGCCTGATCATCGCCCAGGGCGTCTATGTCGTGCTGTTCCTGAAGGAGCTGTGGCACCTGTTCGCCCATGCCTTCGATTTCAGCGAGCAGCAGATCATGCTGGCGGTGCTCGGCCTGATCGACGTCGTGATGATCTCGAACCTCTTGGTGATGGTGATCGTCGGCGGCTACGAGACCTTCGTGTCGCGGCTCAATCTGCAGGGACATCCGGACGAGCCGGAATGGCTCAGCCACGTCAACGCCAGCGTGCTGAAGATCAAGCTGGCGATGGCGATCATCGGCATCTCCTCGATCCATCTGCTGCGCACCTTCATCGAGGCCGGCGCGCTGTCGTCCGGCAAGGGCAACTACACCGAGACCGGCGTGATGTGGCAGACCATCATCCACTGCGTCTTCATCCTGTCCGCCATCGGCATCGCCATCGTCGACAAGTTGTCGAACGATTCGATCGAGGGCGCCAAGCAGCAGGCAGGACACTAGCGCGGGATGAGTTTTGACCGAATCGGCTCGGCGGTCTCGGTTCACCTCTCCCAGGAGAGAGGTGAACTTTCGATGCGGTTGCAGCTCAACCCGATTTCATCGCGCTCGAGGGATTGCTCGCGCTGCGTCACCGCGCAGTGCGTGTGCCGAGCGAAGCGGCCGCGGTGATCTTGCCGAGCCATTCCGGAATCTGCGCGGCGCCACGCGGGAATCCGCGTGCCATGGCAAGGACGAACACAGGTTGCCAGACGCCGAACAGCACCAGCCAGCCGAGCAAATCCGGAAGCTTGACGACCGTGCCGTAGACGATCCCTGCAGCGACGGCTGCGATCCAGGTCATGACAATACTGTTGAGCCGCCGGAAGCCGGGATTTGTCAGGATGATGCCAAGAATTGTGATCGCACCGCCAACCGCTCCGCCGACGCCACCGATGACGTAGCCCATGAAAGGATTATTGCTGAGCGTATCTCTGACCTCGGCGGCGGACGTGGTCGTTGTATTGCTGTCGGCAGCGGCGCTCGTGTCGGCAGCGGCAGTGGTGTCGGCAGCACCGGTGGTGTCGGCAGCGGCGGCGGTGGTGGTGGCAACTCTCGAATATTGGCCGAGTGTCTGAAGCGTGACACTGCTGGCATCGAAGGCCGAGATCCACGCCGCGGCGGTCATCGCAATCACGAGTGCCAGCTGGAACCGGTCCTTGATGCCGAAGATGAAATTGCAGGTCGCGACCACGACGCCGAATATGACGCCGGGCAGGATCGTTATTCCGCCGTAGGGCCCGGAATCGACGAACGAAAATCGCAGCAATCCGGTGGCATATTTCACGGCGAGGGTGCAGGCGATGGCGGAAGCCAGCGCCAATGCAATGAACGGCAGACTGGATCGGCCACGCGACAGCGCGCTTTCGGCTGCCAGCATCCGATCCACCGCGGCCCGCGTTTCGGCCGCCGCGCTGCCCTGCGGCTCGAGGATCGTGACCGCCTTGAGATAGGTCGGGACCTGGTCGAGCGGGGTCGGCGCCATCATCACCGGCAGCACGCGATTGCTCGGGTTCGGCCACTTGGTTTTGGCAAAGGCGAGCTCGCTCAAGGTGTAGCGTCCCCTGGTCACCGATGCCGGGCTGATCAGGAACACCATAAAATCGCTGCTTTCGATGGCTTTTTCGACGCGCGCATCGAAGCTGTCGCCCGGCGGAAGATCGTCGTGCGAAAAGAAAACGTCATGGTCGCAATTGCGCAGGGACTGGGCGATGCTGTCCGCCTGCGATTCCAATTCGGAGGGAAATGACAAAAATATGCGCATGGCAAAACTTACCACCCAGAATTGAATTCTGACATTGCTGATTCCACGTTGCAATGCCTGTTTCCGCAAGGTGACATCGATCATGAAATGGCCCGCCACCATTGTCGCATTGGCGCTGCTGTGTGCACCGCTGCAGCGGCCGGCCCACGCCGCCGACGCTGCGTTCACCCAGCTCATCGCCTCGCTGTGGCCGGAGGCCAAGGCGGCAGGCGTGTCGCGCGAGACGTTTGACCGCGAGACGAGCGGGCTTGAGCCCGACTACAAGCTGCCCGACCTGATCCTGCCCGGACGTCCCAAGACCGGCGCGCCGGCGCAGGCCGAGTTCGTGCAGGTGCCGGCCGATTACATCAAGGAAGCCTCGATCGCGCGGCTCGCCGCCGAGGGGCAGCGGCTGCTGCAGAAGTATCGTTCCTCGCTAGACGCGATCGAGAAGCGGTTCGGCGTTCCCCCCACCATCGTGCTGGCGATCTGGGGCCGCGAGACCGATTACGGCCGCTATTCGCTGCCCTACGACACGCTGCGCGTGGTGGCGACGCAGGCCTATGTCGGCCGCCGCAAGGATCAGTACCGCACCGAATTCATCCTCGCGCTGAAGATCCTCGGCGAGGGCGTGGTGACGCGCAAGGAGCTGCGTTCGTCCTGGGCGGGGGCGACCGGCTACACCCAGTTCCTGCCGTCGGAATATTACAAGCACGGCGTCGACCTCGACGGTGACGGCAAGGTCGACATCTGGCATTCGGTGCCGGACGCGCTTGCCTCGGCCGCGCAGCAGCTCGTCAACAAGGGCTGGCAGCCCGGCGTGCGCTGGGCCTACGAGGTCACGGCACCCGCCAATGCCGATTGCACGATCGGCGTGCCCGAAGTGACAAAACCGATCAGCCAGTGGCTGCGGGCGGGCTTCGTGCCGGTGCGCGGGCAAAAGCTCAATGCGACCGAGCAGGCGCAATCGGCCTCGCTGCTGCAGCCGGAGGGCATTTACGGTCCGGCCTTCCTGACCACGCCGAACTACTTCGTGATCAAGGAATACAATTTCTCCGATCTCTACGTGCTGTTCGTCGGCCATCTCGCCGACCGCATGACGAGCCCGCAGCCGTTCGCGACGCCATGGGCGGCGTCGAAGCAGCTGCGCTCCGCCGATGTCGAGGCGATGCAGCAGCAGCTGACGAAGATCGGGCTCTACAAGGACAAGCTCGACGGCAAGGCCGGGATGCAGACCCGCGCGGCGCTCGGCGCCTATCAGAAGCAGGCCGGGCTGAAGGTCGATTGCTGGCCGAGCGAGGCGGTGCTGCGTGCGATGCACGGGCAGCGCTAACCCCGAGGCCTGCACAGTGACGCAAACAAAAACCCGGCCGCAAGGCCGGGTTTTCGAGTGTGATGCTGAAACCGTGTCGGTCGATTAGTCGCAAACCTGGATGCGACGGAAGCGCCAGCCGTAGCCGTCCCAGAAGCGCTCACGCACCCAGCGGCACGGAGCTTCTTCGACGTAGGTCGGGGCCGGTGCAACATAGACCGGAGCCGGGCGAGCGCCGGCGATCGCGCCGCCGAGCAGGGCGCCGCCGATCAGGCCGCCGGCAACGCCGGCCGCGACGGCGCCGCCGTCACCAGCCTTGGCAGCCGGAGCAACCGCCAGCGAACCGGCAATCGTGGTAACGGCGACAAGGGCAGCTAAAGTCTTCTTCATGTCTTTGGCTCTCCTGGAAGGTGGTGGCGTCGTGGTTCGACGCCGGGTTTAGGTGACTCGCACGCTGATCTCGAACTGCTGTCTTGCTAAACAGCGCAGAACAGTCAACCGAAAGTAAACGTCCGTAGGCTCATCGCGCAGAAAAGCGGTTTTTTCTGGCCATCTACAGCCGACGTCCCGGAGAACAGTCGGTTTTCCGGGACGTTTGGTTCGATTTAATCGAGATGAACGCCGATCAATCGCAGACGCGGACGCGGCGCACGCGCCAGGTGTAGCCGTCCCAGAAGCGCTGGCGCTGCCAGAAACAGTCGGGACCATAACCGGGCTCGGCGACATAGGCCGGACCGGGCGCGTAGTAGCCATATCCCGGACCGTAATATCCATTCTGCGAAGCGATTGCGCCACCGACGAGGGCGCCACCGATCAATCCCGCAGCGACGCCAGCGGCGACACCGCGTTGTGCCTGGGCGGGGGCGGGCACCGCCACAGCGGAAACCGCCAGCGTGGCGGCGGCGCAAAGCGCCAGCAATGTCTTCTTCATGACCTCACCTTTCTCACGGGAGCAGGGACAGCGTGCGTTGGCGATCTGTCTCGCCTGAAGGGTTCCATATTCCGCTTGAATGATCAATGAACGACGCTGCCGTATTCGCGTCCAAATGCTTGCAGCTTTTGCAGTATCTTGCAACGCACAGCTGCTTGTGGCGGTCGGGCTGGGGATCGGCCCGGCAGGACCCGCCTGGCGGGTCCGATACTCCCGGAAGTCCGGCCGGTCGATTTAGATTCATTCCAATATGAATCCCGCATCAGTTTGGAATTGCTACAAGAACCGCTTTTTCCTTTTGCATCCCGCGGGGGCCGACAATATCCATATTGGCGAGCATCACCCGTTGGACCCGCCTCCTCTGATGATTGTCTGTTCCTGTAACGTCCTCAGCGACCAAGATGTCCGCAATGCCGTCAATGGCGGCGGGGCCGTGACCCGAAATGCCAAGCAGGTGTATGGCTGCCTCGGCTGCAGTGCCGAATGCGGCCGTTGCGCACGCACCATCAAGGCGATCATCGACGAGGCGCTCGGTCCCTGCGCCAAGGCCTGCTGCTCCGGCTGTCCCCACAGCGGCCATCCGCACGCCGCCAACGAAGACGCCGAGCCCGCCACCGAGTTCGCGCTCGCGGCCTGCTGACGACGCCAAATCCCCCGAATCCGGTTATCCACGCGCTGCTTCCGCGAAGGGTTGCCCTTGCCGGTAATCTGATTTAGAAGCGTTCTAAATTCAGACCGGCCAACGGTGGCCGCGACAGGTGGAGTGGATCATGCAAGGCGACCCGAAGGTCATCGATTATCTGAACAAGGGGCTGCGCAGCGAACTGACCGCCATCAATCAGTACTGGCTGCATTACCGGATGCTCAACAATTGGGGCCTCCTGGAGATGGCCAAGGTCTGGCGCAAGGAATCCATCGAGGAGATGGAGCACGCCGACAAATTCGTCGATCGCATCCTGTTCCTCGACGGCTTCCCGAACCTGCAGGTGCTCGATCCCCTCAAGATCGGCCAGGACGTCAAGGAGATCATTGAGGCTGACCTCGCCGCTGAGATCGGCGCCCGCACGCTCTACCAGGAGGCGGCGACCTACTGCCACGGCGTCAAGGACTATGTCAGCCGCGACCTGTTCGAGCAGCTGATGAAGGACGAGGAACACCACATCGACTTCCTCGAGACCCAGCTCGACCTGATCAAGCGCATCGGTCTCGAACTCTACACCCAGAAGCACGTTGGGCATCTGCAAGGCGAGGACCACTGAGCGGCTTGACGCTCGGAGCGTGCCGCCAAAATACGAGAGGCCGTCCTTGCGGGCGGCCTCTTTTGTTTTTCCCGATCCGATGGCGTGGGCGGTCAGTAGCACCGCGTGATGTTGATGGTGCGGTCGCCGCCGCGTCCGGGCACCGTGACGCTCTCGGTGGGACAGCTCGACACATACGGGCGATCCGACGGCACCACGGCGGGCGGATAGCGATGCGCCCAGTCCCAGGGCACGTCCTGGGTGTAGGTGTAACGGACGTCGTTCGAGGCCGGCGCCGGTACCTCGGCGGCGAGGGGCGCGGCGGCCAATGCATCATCGTAATATCCGCCCGTTCCCGGCAACACGATGCCGGGCACCCGCAGATGATGACGGAAGGCGGGATGATGCGCGGAGAATGTGCCGCGCGGCGCCGTGCCGGATCTCGCATAGGTCTCGGTGGAGCAAGCAAGCAGCAGCGCTGCAACGCCGAGGGACGCTGTCAGCGCCCCATATGTTCGATAGGCCATTGTTGGAAGGGGCATGGCACGCACCAACTCACGGTTACGAAGCATTGTGCGGACGCTAGGCCGGGCCGCGTTGCGCCCGCAAACTCATCCTTAATTATTGGTTAAGAAGTAAGGTTAACAGAGAGTAATTGTCTCAAATTGGCGCGATCACGGCGTGCGGCTTCGCGCGGGCGACGCGCGCCGTTCAGACGGCGTCGGCGGGGACGAAGCAGCTGATGATGACGTTGCCGCGATGGTGCACGTACCACACCACGGCCTCGCCGACCGGATTGCCGCGATCGCGGATCACAGCGCGTTCCGGCACCATCATCCATTCGCCTTCGATCGGCACCCAATAGGCGCCACCCCGTACATCGTAGCTGGTGCGATGGCCGTCGGAAATGTCGCAGCACGGCACGCCGTTCGGCGCCATCACGCTCTTGAACCAGGCGCGGATCTCGGGCGGCACGTTGTCGTATTGGCCGTTGTCGAACGCCAGGGCCGCGCCCGCCAACATGACGAGCGACGCAAGCCCTGCGACATGCGCGAGCCTTCGCATTGCCTTCCTCCGGCGAAAACTTATGCGTGATCCGCGCAACCTGCCGCGCGCGAATCCGATGTTTGCGCGATTAGGCACGAACCGCGCGCGGGATGCATGCTCAAAGAATCGGCGGAACGGCGTTGTGCGTCGTGATGCAGTGCGGGATCGCGGCGATCAGGATGGTTTCTTCGCGCGGATCTTCTTCGCAGGCTTCGCCGCGATATTGTCCCACGCCATTGTGAGCGCGCTGCGCAGCGTGACCTGATCGGCTTTGGCGAGACGGACATTGGTGCTGCTGCTCTTGCCCCACCCGCCCGGCACCGGCCGGAAGATCTCCGGCTCGGCCTCGACCACGACAGCCTGCTGCTCCGGCGTCAGCTTGACCATGCCCCAATCCTTGTCGGGGTAGCCGAGCGTCGCGAAGATACGCTTGCCGACGCGGAAGTCGGCGGTGCCGTGATGCGCGCCTTCGACGACCTCGGGCAGGCTCAGCGCGACCTTGCGAAAGCGAGTTGCGGACATCGCCCTGATCCCGCTCACTACATCATGCGTTGCGGCGCGGTCTGCAGCAATTCCTGCAATTGCCTGGCATAGAACCTGGCGTCGCCGGTCGTCAGATGACCGCGCGTCTCGGTGCTCGCCGGAATCAGATATATATTGCCGTTCTTGATCCGCTTCACGGCGGCTTCGGTGACGCCGGTCTCCGGCGGATTGCGTTCGTCGTCGGCCGCATTGATCGCAAGCAGCGTGGCCTCGATCTTCTCCAGTCCGGCGGACGGATCGTAATCGTGCGAGGCTTCCCATTGATAGACGTAGTCGTTGGCGTCTGCGGTGACCGGCAGTGCCAGCTGGTCGTCGACCATCTTGTCGGCTTGCTGTGCCGACGGCGCCAGCGTCTGGTAGCCGAGCGTGCCGCCGGCGCTGGCGAAGCGATAGGCCGCGATCGCATATTTCATCATCCGTGGCGGGCTGGTGTAGTTGCCGTTGTTGTAGTCGGGATCGTTGCGGATCGTGTCGAGCATGGTCCGGCGCAGGATCCAGTTGCGCGCCGCCATCGCCGTCGGTTGCGAGGCCATCGGCACCAGCACGTCCATCATCTGCGGATATCGCACGCCCCAGATCCAGCTATGCATGCCGCCCATCGAATTGCCGATCACGAGCCGCAGATGCTTGATGCCGAGCCCTTCGGTGACGAGCCGGTACTGCGCGTCGACCATGTCGTTGTAGTCGTATTTCGGAAAGCTGGTCCGCATCGCATCCGACGGCTTCGACGATTTTCCGTGCCCGATGCCGTCGGGGATGATGATGTAGTATTTCGCGGCGTCGAGCGGCTGGCCCGGGCCGAACAACTGGCCGGCAAAGCTCGGCGTCAGCATGCTGGCGGCCGAGCCGCCGGAGCCGTGCAGCACCAGCACCGGCTGCCCGGTCGGCGCGCCGACCGTGGTGTAGTGCAGCCGCAGTTCCGGCATCACCTCGCCGCTGTGAAACTTGAAGTCCTTCGCGATCCACTCGCCATCCTGCGGCGCGGGATAATCTGCAGCCATGGCCGGAACCGACATCGAGACAACAGCGGCAACCAGCGCCGCGCACCAACGGAACATCATGCTTCTTGCCACCCGCGGCGCGTTTGTCCAGCCGCTTCGACGCAGGCCTAGCATGAGGGAAAGCGTTGTCCGACAGGACGTCGGCGCGGCTGGCGAAGATGTGTCCGGCTAGCCTGCCTTCAGGATGTTGAGCGCATACCAACCCCAATAGACCCGGTGGCGCTGGATCAGGCCGCCCTCGATCTACATGACCTCGACCAGATCCATCTGGTCGCTGTCCGGAGACTGGCGCGGATATTCCCAGGTGAGAATCCGGCCATCGCTGAAGAAGCCCTGCTTGAAGCGTCGCCGCTGCGGTGGGTTGGTGCGGAACACGCGCGTGATGAACTCGCGCAGCGCCTCGCGGCCCTGGACGATGCCGTTGCTGGTCTGCATCAGATGCTGGACCAGCGGGCTCTCGATCGAGGCATCGGGCGCATAGAGCGCCAGCGCCGCCTCGAGGTCCTTGTTGCCGAGCGCTTCATCCCAAAGCCTGTAGATGCGTTCCGCGTCTTTGTTGCCTGCTGTCATGATTGTTCCCTTGTGTGTCGTCGACTGCCGCCGATTTGACCGGAGAAGGCGGCCGCAACGTTTCAGGAAAATCTGAAATGAGTTTCGCGATGCTGCGAATGCGCGTAGGAGGGTTTCGGCGTGATATGGAGGACGATGCGGTGGGATCATCCCAATCCGTGCAGACCGGATTTTCGCGGATCGCCGAGGCATTGGGCGATCCGGTGCGCGAGGCCATGGTCAGCGCGCTGGCGGACGGCAAGGCGCTGCCCGCCGGCGAGCTTGCCGCGGTCGCCGGCATTTCGCCGCAAGGCGCCAGCGCGCATCTGCAAAAGCTGGTCGACGCGCGGGTGCTGTCGGTGTGGGCCCAGGGCAGGTTCAGATATTACCGGATCAGGGATGACGACGTCGCGGCGCTGATCGAGAACCTGGTCGACCTCGCGGCCAAGACCACGCCTGGACGCAAGCGTGCGATGCCGGCCGAGCAGCTCAGGCAATCGCGCACTTGCTATCATCACCTCGCGGGCCAGCTCGGCGTGCTGTTGTCGAATGCGCTGATCCGCCGCCGCCTCGTCATCGTCGACGGCCGCGATGGCCGGGTCACCGAACAGGGGCTGGCCTGGTGCCGGGCCGAAGCGATCGATTTCGATCCGGCGCGGCAGCCGCATCTGCGGCTCTGCAACGACTGGACCGAGCGCGTGCCGCATCTCGCCGGTCCGTTTGCCAATGCCGTGCTGGCGCGGCTGGTCGAGATCCGCGGCGTTGCGCCGCATCGGATTCCGCGGGCGCTGCGGATCACCGATCGCGGGCGGGCGTTCTTCGATCGGCTCGGCGTGCAGGTTCCGTTCTGAGCGCGCGTGGATGAGCTAGCGCCCGTCCTCGACTTCGGTCTCCGGGCGGTCGTTGCCGGAGGCGGTTTCGGTGAGCCATTTGCCATCCGACGTCTCGTACTGGATCGCCTCTGTGCGCCCGGGAACGCGCTGCTCATTGGCGGCGCGCCGGGCGGCAGCGAGCGCCGCGGCATGGGTTGGAAACGGTTCCGAGAACACCCCGTTGACGGTATAGGCCCAGCCGCCATCGTGCTGGACCACCTTGTAGATCACGTGGCTCATCCGGAACCTCGCTTCCGTCGTGAACGATGAGGCTGCCAGAATAGACCACGATGTCGTATTTTGCAGCAGCCGATCGTCCTTGAGCATGATCCGGAAAAGTGGAGGCCGGTTTTCCGAGAAGATCATGCTCAGATATCGAGACAGACGCCCGCTGCTGCGGGCGAGGGAGACCGACATGTGCCGCAATATCAAGACGCTGTTCAACTTCGAGCCGCCCGCCACCGAGGACGAGATCCACGCCTCGGCGCTGCAATTCGTGCGCAAACTGAGTGGCTTCAACAAGCCGTCGCAGTCCAATGAGGCGGCCTTCAACCTTGCCGTGACCGAGGTCTCGGACGCCGCGCGCAAGCTGCTGATCTCGTTGCAGACCACCGCGCCGGCGCGCGACCGCGAGATCGAGGCGGAGAAGGCGAGGGAGCGTTCGCGCCTGCGGTTCGGCTGAGGCCTGCGGCTTTCCGTGACTCAGGTCACGGTAGGCGCCGCACCGCCGGGGCATCATGGCCGTTCATCCCGAACCCGGAACAACACCATGAAGCCTGCCGCCCTGCTCACATTCTGTTCGATGGCGTTCGCCGTGCTGTGGACCTGCGGCATGCTGTGGTCGAGCGGCATGATCGACTTCGCCAACGTCATCATCCTGTCGGCGTGCGGAGCGTTCGCTGGCGTTGCCTGGTTCTACGCGATGCGCTGGGTCTTTCAACTCATGCAGCTCGCCAAGCCGTCCGATCCTCCGGCCAATTCGGGGACCGAGCGGTGAGCATCGCGCGCGACACGAATCTCGCTCGCCGTGTCGCGCAATGACAAGAAGGATTACTTCCTGTCCTTCTTGCGATGTTTCTTCTTTTTCTTGTGGTCGTCGTCTTCGTCGTCATCATCCGCGAAATCGACCGCGTCGACGTCAAGCGCGATCGCTTCCGCCGTCGCGCGCTCGGCGGCATCGCGCTCGGCGAGCTCGGCGGCTTCACGCTCCTTGGTGCGCTTGTAGTCTTCCCAGGCATCGAAGATCATGTGCAGCCACGGCATCACCTGCTCGATCGACGGCAATTGTCCGGGCGGGCCGGCTTCACCGCGCGGGCCGGCCGGACCCTGCGGTCCCTGCGGACCGGCTTCGCCGCGCGGACCCTGTGCGCCTGGCTTGCCCTGCGCGCCCGGTTTGCCCTGAGGGCCTGGCTTGCCTTGCGCGCCCGGCTTGCCCTGCGGCCCCGGCTTGCCGCGCGGACCTTCCGGTCCGGGGCGCCCGGGATGTCCCTGCGGACCGGGCTTTCCCGGCTCGCCCTGACGGCCCTGCGGCCCCTGTGCCCCTCGTGCCCCCTGGCGGGAGGTTGTCTCGTCAGCCACTGCTATGCTCCGTCGCGATGTGAAGCCGCTTGTAACAGAGGTTGGACGACGGCTTCAATTCTGCCTGACGGCAGCGATGCGAGCGATCAACAGTCATAATTCCATGGGCATGATGACAGCGGAGGACGCGTTGCGGATTCTGCACGGCAGCTACGGCGACGAACCGCGACCGCTCGACATCGTCGTGACGCGACACGATGTGCTCGACGAAGTGAGCTTTCGCAGCACGGGCGTGCTCGAGCTTTATGAGCAATTGTTTCCCGCGATCGAGCGCGACAGTCCTGACGACATCGTGCGCTGGCTGTTGTCGGACGATGTCGGCGAGCTCAGGCAATTCAGTGTCGGCGGCCAGCAGATCTCCTATCGCCTCGACTCGCGCTGCTTTATCCTGCGTGGCGGCGGGCGTGCGATCGGGCTCGGCTTCTTCACCTACGATCACGCCAGCGCCCTGATCTATTGCAACCATGTCGGCCTCGACAAAGCGTGGCGCGGCCGCGGCCTGGCGCGTGCGTTCTACCGCGAGATGGTCGCCATGCTCGACCGGCTGTTTCCGCGCAATGTCGGCGTCGTGCTCGAGGTCGAGCCATTCGATCGCAATCGTCTCGTCGCGATCATCGCCGATCTCGAACGAACGGGCAGGCGGCAGCTCGTGGAGGATCAGCAGGCCGAGATCCGCAAATTGCTCCGCGTCCGTTGGTACGACAAGCTCGGCTATGCCGTGTTCTGCGACGCGCGCACGATGCGGCCGCTGGTGTGCCGCTCGCCAAGTCTTAATCCCTCGAGTCTTGATCCATCAAGTCTTGATCCGTGCCTGCCGTCATCTGATCGGGCAGGAGGCGAAGAAAATTACTGGCTGATGTGGCAGCCGCGGACCGGTGCGCCCCAAGCAGAGGCGCGCGCCGATCAGCTCTGGCAAGATGCCGTCGCTGCGATCTATGTCGAGATCCTGGCAAAGTCCCTCGTCGATGACGATCCGTGTGGACGCCGCGACTATTGGGACTATGCCACCGGGCTGGTTGCCCGGACGATGCAACAGACCGCGACGACCGACGTGCGTCTCGCACGCTGCCTCGCTGACGAGGACGGCGCCCTGCTGTCGCGCTGGCGGCGCCTTGCGATCGACCTGCCGATCTAGGACTGGCCGCCAGAGCTCGATGAAATGAAGTTGAAGCGGTTTGGCCGCGGACCGCGGTTCACCTCTCCGACGGGGAGAGGTCGATTTGCGTAGCAAATCGGGTGAGGGGGCGTAGTCCTAACGAGAGACCGTGGTCTCTCACCCGGCGCTGCGCGCCGACCTCTCCCAAAGGAGAGGTGAACCTCTGCTGCCCCTTCACACCAACCTAATCTCATCACGGCTTTACGCCGCGGCGTGCTCGCTCAACGGCACCTCGATGCCGTCGGCCGAGTATTCGCGAATCTTGTTCCGCAAGGTGCGGACCGACAGGCCGAGCACGCGCGCGGCGCGGGTGCGGTTGCCGTCGCAGCGCGCGAGCGTTTGCAGCACAAGTTCCCGCTCGACTTCATCGACGGTCGCGCCGATCAGCAATGGGACGATTTCATTTGGAGCCAGCGACGGCAGCAGTGCTTCCGGCGACGGTACGGTGGACGCGTAAGACATGAACTCCTCCCGATCAACGCCCGCCTCATCGATGAGGCGGAGACATCGAGAAAACCAACTACCCCGTAGATCCACGGTGTGCCGGTTTGGTTAACAAGACCTTAACGCGCCGCTAACTCCCTGCGTTGTAAGCAAAATACCCAGAAATCGCCACGATTGCGGTTCCATCGGTCACAATGTCCGGTAACCGCCGTCCACCATCACGATCGATCCCGAGACGTAGGCCGACAGGTCCGAGGCGAGGAAGATCGCGGGGCCGACAATGTCCTCCGGCTTGCCGGGACGGCCGAGCGGGGTGTGATCCATGAAGGCTTTCACGAGGTCCGGATTGGTGGCGCGCACCTTCTCGTTCAACGGCGTCTCGATGAAGCCGGGCCCGATCGCATTGACGCGCACGCCGTCCTTGCCGAGCTCGGCCGCCAGCGCCTTGGTGAAGCCGAGCACGCCGTGCTTGGAGGCGGTATAGGCCGGCGAGCTCGGCGTGCGCAGATGCACGAAAGACTGGATCGAGCCGATATTGACGATGCGTCCCTTGTTCTGGCGCAGGGCCGCGAGGAAGGAGTGCGTCACGTTGAAGACGCCGGTGAGGTTGATCGAGATGATATCTTCCCAATCCTTGATCACGGCTTCCTCGGCGCCCAGCATGCCGTTGCGGCGCGCGATGCCGGCATTGTTGACCAGGATCGAGACCGGCCCGACCTTGTCGGCGACCTGCTTGGCCATTGCGATGCAGGCGTCGCGATCGGTCACGTCGAGCGGAAAGCTGTCCGCCTTGCCGCCGGCGCTCCTGATCTCCTTGGCCGCTTCCCCCGCCGCATCGCCGTTCATGTCGAGCAGCACCACGCGCGCGCCCTCGCGGCCGTAGCCGACGGCGATCGCGCGCCCGATGCCGGAGCCCGCACCGGTGATGACGGCGATGTGATTGTCGAGAAGAGCCATGGTGTTTCCTCGTTTCTGATTTGTGACGTTGTCGACAACACTATTCAAAACTGCGCCAAGCGAAACGCCAAGCCGCGTTTGCGCGTTGCTGTTATCCGGATTCGGATGACAGCACGGACCGATCATGGACCCGCATATCAGACAATGGAAAGTTGCGATCGCGCGCTTCTGCGCGGCGCCGGATCCCGATTATCGCGAGATCGCCAAAATGGTCGCCGAGATCGCCACCACCGAGATCGACGAGACGCTGCGGCAAGCGGCCGCACAGGTGCTGCCGATCCTGCGCCAGGCGGCGCTGAAATCGGCTGACCGCCGGACCAGATCGATGGCGCTGCGTCGTCTCGGCATCGTTGCCGACGCGCTGCACACGCTGTCCGCGCCGCGGTTCGGCCGGCGCGGCTTGACGCCGAAGGTGCTGACGGAGGACGAGCGCTACCGGCAATTGCTGGGCCTGCCGTTCGGCCGCCATCTCGCGGCGACCGAAATCCAGCAGGCGTTCAAGCGCGCCGCCAAGACGGTTCATCCCGACGGCGGCGGCAACGGCGCGGCGTTCCTCGAACTCGCCGCCGCGCGCGACGCCCTGATCAAGCATCACTGATGCGTCTAGCATCACTGATGCGTCAAGCATCATTGACGCGCAATCGCGTCAAGTCCGGCAATACAAAGCCTGACAGCACAAGGGCGGACGACGCGTTGTTGCCGCGTGTCCGCCCTCGCGCGTGATCGGCGATCGCTCAGAACGAGCAGGTGCCGTTGTTCAGGAGGCCGGTCTTGTAGCTGAATGCGGCGTCGAAGGTCGGCAGCTCTTCGCTGACAATGGCGAAGTTCGTGGGCCACGGCGTGGTCGGGATGCTCTGGTCCCAGATCTGGCAGAAGCCGGTGTCCTGCCAGCGGATCAGATGATACGGGTTGGCGCTGGCGGGGCTGGCCGCGGCAAGCACGGACACGGTGGCGGCAATGGCGGCGCAGGCAATCGCAAGACGACGCATGGGAAATCTCCGCTTTGGATATGTGAATGCTCCGCAGGGGCAATCCTGGAGCTCAGGGGCCGATCGCCCCGGACATGCAGTGAGTGTTGCAACCCCGGGAACAGGTTCAATGCCGGTGCTGTGCCAAATTGCGCCGGATCGTGCTCTTGCTACAGTCGGCCCGGTGCGATTCGTGCCCGTCGCGACGCGAGCCGATCGACGTGAGTAAATCGCTGTGAGCAAATTTTGGGGAGACCGCACATGAAACCTTCGTCCACGCTTCGCGCCGTGCTGATTGCACTGATGGCGTTCACCGGACTTGCTTTCTCTTCGGCGGCGCGCGCCGACAGCGGCTTCGTGACGCTCACGATCTACAAGGCCGGATGGATCATCGGCGGCTCCGGCGGCAGCGGCGTTTTGACCTTCCGCGGCCGCTCCTATCGGTTGTCCACCGGCGGCCTCGATTACGGCCTGGTGTTCGGCGGCTCCAAGACCGTGCTGCGCGGTCGCGTCAGCAACATCAATCGTCCGTCGGACGTTGCCGGCGTCTACGGCGCAGCGGGTGCGGGACTTGCGGTCGGCCGCGGCGCCCGCGCCATCGTGCTCACCAATCAGAAGGGCGCGGTGCTCGAGCTGACCGGCCACCAGGTCGGGCTGATGGCCAACGCCGATCTGAGCGGACTTGCGATCACGATGCGGTAGTTCGCCGATCCCGGGGCGTTTGAGTCGAGGTCGTGTCCGGTTTGGTGATGAAGATGCTCCTGGATATCGGTCTTCGCGGTGGGGCCCTGGCCTTGCTGGTGCTTCTCGCGCTCGACGCCCTCCTGCAGTTGCGCAAGACGCGGCTCGGCCGCATAACCCTTGTTCTCAACTTGTGCGGAATTGCGTTTCTCATCGAGACGGCTCCGCAATTTCACGACAGCCACGCCGTGTGGATCCTCTTCCTCCGGGTGGCGAGCAATATGGCGGCCGCTGTCTTTGTTCTCTGGAGCGAGGAGGTGTTCGACGACACGGCCAGGCCGCCATTGGTTGGTTGGACGCTCCTGGGTTTGATGGCCTTGCTTGTCATCTGGGCCGTGGTCGCCGACTCGTCATGGGCCTGGCTCGCGACCCATGTCTCCGCTCTGATGCTGGTGGTGATCGCGATCGCTCGCGCTCTGCTGGGCCGAGCCAACGACCTGATCGAAATGCGCCGCCGGGATCGGGTCGTGTTCGCATGGGGTTTGGGCCTCACGATCGTGGGCTGCACGCTGATTGGGGCGAGCAATGTCGGGATGACGCCTGCGCTTCCCGGTGTGCTGGGCATCGCGCTGGCTGCCGCCTTGCTTCGCTTGCGTAGGGCAAGCCCGATCTCCGCGGTCACCGCTGCGCCAGCGGGATCGGAGCCGGTCCCGCCGACGCTCGCCATGACGGAGCCGGAAGCCGCGCTGTATCAGCGTTTGCTGGCGACGATGGAAGTGGAGCGGGCCTACCGCGACGGCGGCATGACCATTGCGAGCCTGGCCAAACGGCTGGCCACGCCGGAATACCGATTGCGCCAGCTCATCAATCAGCGGCTCGGGTACGGCAACTTTGCCCGCTTCATCAACTCCTTCCGGCTGGCGGAGGCGCGCGCGGCGCTGGCCGATCCCGGTCAGGTGCGCGTCCCGATCCTGACGATTGCACTGGATGCCGGCTTCGAGTCGATCGGCCCGTTCAATCGAGCGTTCAAGGTGCAGACCGGAGAAACGCCAAGCGAATTCCGCAAACGAACCCTGGCGGAACTGGTCTGACGCACCGATTGTCGGAAACGGCCAGATTTTGCGGGTTTCGGCGATCCTGAGCGCGACTTTCGGCGCGACCGGCCCGGCCTTGGCCATCATGTTCGCATCCAGCCCAGGGAGATGCCCATGATGCAACCCGCTTCGCCGACGACCCACCGGCTCCTTTATATCGACAATCTGCGTTGGTCGGCGATCAGCATGGTTGTGGTCATGCACGCCGCCGTCACCTACTCGCCGTTTGGGAGCTGGTACTACCGCGAGCATCCGCCGCTGGGCCTGGTCACCGAGGTGGCGTTTGCGGCCTACCAGACGTTCCAGCACGCAGTCTCCATGGGGCTGCTGTTCGGCATCGCTGGATACTTTGCCGCCGGTATGGTTGCCCGCCGCGGCGTCGGCGGCTTCATGCAGGAACGGCTGTATCGTCTCGGCATCCCCCTTCTCCTGTACATCGGGCTGATCGGACCGCTGACAGAGTATTACGTCGCGGGATCATGGTGGTCGCAGCCGCGCCGGAGTTTCACGGAGGACTGGCTGCACCACCTCTCCAACGGAGAACTTCTCGACGGCTCCGGCCCGCTCTGGTTCTGCCTGGTGCTGCTGCTGTTTTCCGGCTGCTTTGCCCTGCTGTGCAGCTTCCGGCCGATCGGCCAACCCGCCGCCCGTTCGCTACCGAGCCTGGCCTCGGTGCTTGGTTTTGTCCTGGCGATGAGCGCCGTGACGTTCGCAGTGGGGCTGCTGGCGCCGGAAGGCCGCAGCATCCTCAACATCGCCATTCACGACGCGCCGCAGTACCCCTTCATGTTCGTCGCCGGGGTCGCGGCGTGGCGAGGCGATTGGCTGCGACGGATGTCGAGCGGCGCGGGACGGCGCTGGCTGGTCGGCGGGCTGCTGGGGAGCATCGCGCTGTGGGCAGCCATCGTCGTCTTCGGGGGAGCCCTCGAGGGTCGGCTGGCCGACTACGGCGGCGGTTGGCATTGGCAGGCGGCGGGTATGGACTTTTGGCGCTCGGCAACGTGCGTCTCGCTCAGCCTGGGGTTGGTGGTGCTGTATCGTGACCTGTTCGACTGGCAGGGTCCGGTGACGAAATTCCTCAGCCGGAATGCCTTCGGCGTTTACGTTCTGCACGCCCCTGTGCTCATCGCGGTGACCCGCGCGATGCACGATTGGACCGTTGCCCCGCAATGGAAATTCCTGTTGGCAAGCCTCGTCGGCGTGGTCGCCAGCTTTCTGGTGGTCGGATTGCTGGCTCGGCGCATTCCGGGGCTGCGCGCAGTGCTGTGAACGTTGGCGCGCCCGTCGCAATGCCACGTGCCCCCAGGGGCCGGCGCGCAGCTGCATGATTTCTGGATATTGGAAATGTATCCGTGAGTTGCTCGACGTGTCAAGTCGAGCGCCGGCCGCCGCCGGCTCATTTGCATGGGGTTGTTCCTCGATATTTTGGCGGCGCCCCCTGCGACTGACTGCGGCAGCACCTACCTGAACAGATGCAGCGCGGCGTATTGCAGCAGCATGATGGTCTTGGCGTCGACGATGCGGCCGTCGCTGATCATGGCGAGCGCGTCGTCGATCGAAAGCTCCAGCACCTCGATGTCCTCGCCCTCGTCGGCGAGCCCTCCGCCATCGCCGACGCGCATCGCGGCATCGTATTCGGCGACGAAGAAATGCAGCTTCTCGGTCACCGCGCCCGGCGTCATGAAGGCTTCGAATACCTTGCGTACGTGGGCGAGCCGGTAGCCGATCTCTTCCTCCGCCTCGGCGCGGATGCGCGCCTCCGGCGCGGCGTCGTCGAGCATGCCGGCCGCGGCCTCGATCAGGAGATCATCATAGCCGTTGGCGAACGCCGGGTAGCGGAATTGGCGCACCAGCACGACGCTGCGGGTCTTTAGATTATACGGCAACAGCGTCGCGCCGTTGCCGCGGTCATAGACCTCGCGCACCTGGGTCTGCCATTCGCCATTGCTGCGGCGGTAGTCGAATGTCGCGCTCTTCAGCTCGTAGCGGCGCTTCGACAGCAGCTCGACGTCCTTGATGCGGACGCGGTCGGCGATGCTCATGCGGAAATCCTCAACCCTGTCACGGCGTGGCTTCGCGGCCGTCGAGCCATTTGGCCAGCATCACCGAGGTCGATTCCTCATAGCCGAGCGTTTGATAGAATGCGCTCGCCTTGGCGTTCTCCCGCCGCACCAGCAGTTGCAGCTTCGGCACGCCGGCTGCGCGCAGCCAATTCTCGACCGCTTCCATCATGGTGCGGCCCAGGCCCTTGCCCTGGCGGCCGGGGGCGACCGCGACGTAATAGACCCAGCCGCGGTGGCCGTCATGACCGACCATCGCGGTCGCCACGATCGCGCCGGCGTCGCGGCCGACCAGCACGGCGGAATTCGGTCCGCGCCGCGCCAGCGCGATGTCGGCTGTGGGATCGTTCCACGGCCGCGTCAGGCCGCAAGCCTGCCACAGCGCGACCACGTCGGAGATGTCCGCGTCGGTGATTGGTGTAATCGCAAGGGAGGGGGAGGGCATCGTCGTCTGCACGCTCACAGCACCTTGCCCGGATTCATGATACCGAGCGGATCGAGCATCGCCTTGATGGAGCGCATCAGCTCGATCGCGACGTTGTCCTTGACGTCGGGCAGTTCGTCGCGCTTGAGCACGCCGATGCCGTGCTCGGCCGAGATCGAGCCGCCCATCCGCAGCACGATCTCGAACACGACGGCATTGACGTCGTGCCAGCGCGCCAGGAAGTCGGCCGCGTTGGCGCCGACCGGCTGGCTGACATTGTAGTGGATGTTGCCGTCGCCGAGATGGCCGAACGGCACCGGCCGCGCGCCGGGGATCAGCTTCACCACCGCCGCATTGGCTTCCTCGATGAAGGCGGGCACGGCCGCGACCGGCACCGAGATGTCGTGCTTGATCGAGCCGCCCTCCGGCTTCTGCGCCGCCGACATCTCGTCGCGCAGCTTCCAGAACGCCTGGCGCTGGCTCAGATTGGCCGCGATCACGGCGTCATCGACGATGCCGTCCTCCATGCCCTGGGCGAGGATCGCCTCCAGCGTGTCGCGCGCGTCGTCGCGCGACGACGACAATTCCATCAGCACGTACCAGGGGTGCTTGCTGGTCAAGGGATCGCGGATATCGATGCCATGGCGGATCGAGAAGTCGACCGCGATGTCGGCGAGCAGCTCGAAGCTCGTCAGCGCACCTGCCGCCTGATTGCGCGAGATCGACAGCAGTTTGAGGGCGGCCGCCGGCGAGGTCAGGCCGACATAGGCGGTCTCGACCGCGCGCGGCCGCGGAAACAGCTTCAAGGTCGCCGCGGTGATGATGCCGAGCGTGCCCTCGGCGCCGATGAACAGGTTGCGCAGATCGTAGCCGGTGTTGTCCTTCTTCAGCTTGGACAGCGCGTTCAGCACGCGGCCGTCGGCCAGCACGACTTCGAGGCCGAGCGCCATTTCGCGCGCCACGCCATAGGCGAGCGCGCCGGTGCCGCCGGCATTGGTCGAGAGGTTGCCGCCGATGGTGCAGCTGCCTTCGGCGCCGAGCGACAGCGGAAACAGCCGATCGACCTCGGCGGCCTTCTGCTGCGCGATCTGCAGCACAACGCCGGCCTCGCAGGTCATGGTGTTGGATTCGACGTCGATGTCGCGGATCTTGTCGAGGCGCCGCAGCGACACCACGACCTCGCCATTGTGCGGCGTCTGGCCGCCGACCAGGCCGGTGTTGCCGCCCTGCGGCACCAGCGCGATCCTGTGCTCGCTCGCGAGCTTGCAGATCGCGGCGACTTCGGCGGTCGAGCCCGGGCGCAGCACCAGCTGTGAGCGGCCGTGGAACAGGTCGCGCTCCTCGGTGACGTACGGCTCGATGTCGGCGGCGTCGGTCACTGCATATTTCGCCCCGACGATGGCGCGGAATTTCTCAAGCAATTCGGGCGGAAGCGGCGGCACCGCGGACTGGACGATGTTCATTTTTTCTTGGTCTTTCACGTGGGTCGCGATTTACCGCCCAACCGCTGCGCGGCGCAGCCGGTCATTGATGGCTTCGCCCAGCCCGTCCTCGGGAATGGGCGTCACTGCAATAGCATCCGCGTTTCTCTTGTCGAGCGTGCGAAGGTAGCCGAACAGATTTGCGGCGGCCTCGGCGAGATCGCCGCGCTCGGACAGGTTCACCTCCACTAGGGCGCATTCGCGCCGCGCCACCTTGGTCGGCCCGAACGTCAGCAAGGCTTCGCCGACATGGACGTCGCTGGCATTGAGCCGCACCGGGGTGCGCGGCGCATAATGCGAGGCGAGCATGCCGGGGGCGACCGGCTGGGCGTCGCTCTCGGCGTCCTGCGGCGGCGACTGCAAGGGATGGCCGAGCACGCGCTCGATCTCGGCGCGCGTCAGCCCGCCCGGCCGCAGCAGCACCGGATCGGAGAAGCAGCCGATGATGGTGGATTCGACGCCGACCTCGACCGGGCCCCCGTCGACGATCAAATCGATCCGGCCGTCGAGATCGCCGTTCACATGCTCGGCGGTGGTCGGCGAGACATGGCCGGACAGATTGGCCGACGGCGCTACCACGGCACCGCCGAAGGCCTTGATGATGTCGCGCGCCACTTTGTGGGCCGGAATGCGGATCGCGACCGTATCGAGCCCGGCGGTCGCGAGTTCCGCGACCGGGCAGGACAGCGCCTTCGGCAGCACCAGGGTCAGCGGGCCCGGCCAGAACGCGTCCGCCAGCCGCAGCGCCTGGCCGTCGAACAGGGCGATCCGGCGCGCGGCGCCGAGATCGGCGACATGGGCAATCAGCGGATTGAAGGCCGGCCGGCCCTTGGCCTGGTAGAGCCGGGCGATCGCGGCGGCGTTGCCGGCATCGGCACCGAGGCCATAAACCGTCTCGGTCGGAAACGCCACCAGGCCGCCTTCGGCCAACACCCCGGCGGCGGTCGCCGTGGCGGCGGCGCCGGCGGGCAGAACGTGCGTTTTCAGGCCTGTATCCACTGTGACTAGATTCCTCAATTGGGCGCCTTGTGGTCCCTTGCAGTCCCTGAAACCCGACGCTATAAGCCCGGCTCTTAGTCGGAGTGTGGCTCAGCCCGGTAGAGCACTGCGTTCGGGACGCAGGGGTCGCAGGTTCGAATCCTGCCACTCCGACCATTCATTCAAACACTTATAGTTTCTGTGTTTTTTGTGCGCAACGAGATGCGCATCGATTTGTGGCGCGGCTGCCATGTCCGTCGATTGCGCGACGTATGTCTCTGATATCGGCAAGTCACAAGGATGAGTCGCCGCGGTCGTGCGCCGCCCGGAACCGGGATGACCTCCCTTCGGACCCGTTGGCCGATCTTGGCGACATCAAAGCACGAATAGCCCGCGGCGAGTAGTGCTCAACGTGCCATCGCCAATCCCGACACGCGTTTGTCAGGGGGTGCCGACTTCGAAGGCCAGCAGGACGTTGCCGGGCAGGCCGCTCCATTGCGCGTAGCCGGAATTGACGTACAGCATGCCATCGACGACGACCGGGCCGGGGCCGTCCATCGCACCGCCGCGGGCGGCGACGCCATTCACCGTGGTGTAGTCGCGCGCCGTGTCGATCTCCCAGAGCAGCCTTGCGTCATCGGTCGCATAGGCGCGCAGGAAGCCGCTGACGCCGCCCGAGAACACGACACCGGGAATCAAGGTGACCGCTGCGGACAGCGCCGGACTGCACTGCGGGCGATCGCCGCAGGCAACCGGCGGCACCTGCATTGCGATTTTCCCAGTCGCGAGATCGAGGCCGAACAGGCCGCCGCCTTCGCTCGAATTGAGACGCCGCGAGCCGTCCCTCAGGAACCGGACGTCGGAATTGGCGACGTAGATGCGATCCTGGTCGGCGGCGGAGCCCCACTCGGTCCCGCCCAATGGGCCACCCTGGCCGATCCGTGTCTGCCACAGGATCTTGCCCTCATGGTCGGGATCCAGCGCATGGACCACGCCGGATTTCTGCCCGATCACCAGCACGCGTTGTCCGCTGCGCAAGCTCACCAGGATCGGCGATTGTCCGAAGTCATGATCCGGGCCGCGGTCTTGCGGACAGTTGCTCTGGTCGGTGCCGAAGCACGCCACCACGAAGCTGTCCTTCGGCGTCGCCTGCTGATGCCACAGCATGCGCCCGGTCGCGAGATCGAGCGCGAGGATGGCGTCGCTGGTGTCGGTTGCCGGATCGGCATAGCTGTTCGAGGTCGCGACATAGAGCGCCTGGCGCGCAACGTCGATCGTCGGTGCGGACCAGACCGAGGCGCCGGCCGGCCCGAACAGCTGGGTCCCGATGGCGTTCGTCCGCGTCGGATGCGGCGCCTCGGCGATCGTATAGGTCTTCCAGATCTGCGCGCCGCTGTCGGCCTTCAGCGCAACGACGCTGCCGCGAAACGTGCAGCATTGGTAGGTGGGCCGCGATCCCGTGGCCTCCTCGATCGATGACACGCCGACATAGACCGCGCCGGAATGGAACACCGGTGCGCCGGTAATCCGGGCGGCCATATGATCGTCGACCCGGCTCTTCCAGATCAGCGCGCCGGTGGTCGCATTCACGGCGTAGACGTTGGCGAGCACATCGCCAAAGAAGATCACAGGCTGGCCGCCATCCAGCGTCGCGAAACTGATCGCCGCCCGCACCGGCGCATCGGTCGGAAACAGCCAGCGGGTGCATCCGGTCCTGGCGTCGAGGGCGTGGACCTTGCGGTCGCCGCCGCCGACGAACAGCAACCCGCCGATGACCGTCGGCTGAGCAAAGGCGACGGATGTATTCGGGAATCCGAAGGCCCATTTCAGACGCAGTCGTGAGACCTGGTCCTGTGCGAGGCCGGCCATGGCCGCCGGCTGAAACCGGCTGTTGTTGAGATCCACGCCCCAGCCATTCCATCGCGGGCCATCGATTGCTTGCGGAAAGCCGGTCTCGCTTTGTGCGCATTGGCCCGCATTTTCGCTTGCCGCTTGCGACGCCGCTTTTCCGGTGACGAGCGAGGCGATCGCTGCCCGCTCGTCATTGCTCAACCCTTGCGCGAAAGACGCCATCGGGCCGGTGGTGATCGCACCGAGAATCTCGTCGAAGGATCTTGATTGCAGGGCGGCACGGCTCGGCGCGCGAATATTTGCATTGCCGCCGTCGTGACACTGCGCACAGCGCTGCGCGTAGAGGGCGGCTCCGCCCTGCTGGGCTGTTGCAGGCAGGCAAGACCCAATCAGGGCGACGGCAATAGCAGCACTCAGTTTCATCGCGGTTCACCGGCATTGGCTTTGATGAGATGAGCGATCGAAGCGTAGCACAATCGTCCGGCGGCCGGCGGCGGGGGCGGGGTGGAGGACCGGACCGCGGCCACCCCAATTCGAGCCCCGTCGCCGCGATCTCCCATTGACAGGGCGCATGATGTGATAGAATTATAACACGATAAGTTGCAAAAATAACAACATGTCATCATCGTACCAGCGCCTGGCGCGGGTGACGGGAGGAAATTTTGGAATTGTCCGGTTCGATCGCCGCAGAGCCTCGGCCGTCGACGGCGCTTCTGTTGGTCGGTGGCATCAACAAGCGCTTCGGCGGCGTGCGCGCATTGCGCGACGTCAACCTCGAGGTCCGTCCCGGCGAGGTACACGCGCTGCTGGGCGAGAACGGGGCCGGAAAATCCACGCTGATCAAGATCCTCAGCGGGGTTCATGCGGCCGACAGCGGCACGATCGAGATCGCCGGCAAGCCGGTCGCGTTCGACAGCCCGGCACGCTCGCGCGAGGCGGGGATCGCCGTCGTCTATCAGGATCTCAGCCTCGTTGAATCGCTCAGCGTCGCCGACAATCTGTTGCTCGGCCGCGAGCCGCGCGCGCGGTTCGGCTTTGTCCGGAAGCGCGAATTGATGGCCAGAGCAGAAGCGTTCCTGAGCGAGCTCGGCATTCCCCTCGACACCAAAGCTGCGGTCGGCTCGCTGCCGTTCGCCTACCGCCAGATGACCGAGATCGCCAAGGCGTTGATGGGCGAGGTGCGGCTGTTGATCCTCGACGAGCCGACATCCTCGCTGACGTCGGATGAAGTCCGCATCCTGTTCGACGCGATCGGCAAGGCGACACGCCGTGGCATCGGCGTGATCTATGTGACGCATCGGCTCAACGAGGTGTTCGAGATCTCGCAGCGCGTCACGGTGCTGCGCGACGGCGCCAATGCCGGCACCTTCGTCACCGCCGAGACCGACATGAAGCGGCTGGTCAACGCCATCATCGGCACCGATCGATCGGCGCCGGCCACGACGCGCGCCGCGCCCGCTGCCGCACGTGCGTTCGATCCGTCGCCGGTTCTGTCGCTCTCGGGCGTTTCCAATGACCGGCTATCGGCCGTCGACATGTCCGTGATGAAGGGTGAGATCCACGGCCTCGCCGGATTGATCGGCAGCGGACGTACCGAGATTCTGGAGACCATCTTCGGACTCCGGCCGGTCGAGCACGGCACGCTCGAGATCGAGGGCCGGCCGTGGCTGCCGAAGGGAGCCGCCGATGCGATCGATCACGGCGTCGCGCTGGTGCCGGAGGATCGGCACGTGCAGGGCCTGGTGCTGGACCATTCGATCGAACGCAACATCACGCTGCCGCGGATTCCCCACTTCTCGCGCTGGGGCTTCATGCAGCAGCGCGCCGCGACAAGGCGCGCGGAAACGGCGGTCGCCAGGCTTTCGGTGAAGGCGCAGGGCGCCTCCAGCCTGGTCAGGACCTTGTCCGGCGGCAACCAGCAGAAGGTCGTGTTCGGAAAATGGAATGATCCGCGGCCGCGCGTGCTGTTGCTCGACGAACCGACGGTCGGCGTCGACGTCGGCGCGCGCGAGGAGATCTATGGCGTGATCCGCAATGCCGCGCGCGACGGCAGTGGCGTGCTGGTAGTCTCGTCGGATCTCGTCGAGCTGATCGAGCTGTGCGACCGCATCTCCGTGATCGTCGATGGACGCGTCGCGCGCACGCTTCAGCGCGGCGAGATCGATGATGCCGAAGAGCTGCATCATCTGCTGCAGATGTACCAGGCTTCCGGACAAGGCGTATTGCAAGAGCTGCCCGCATGACTGAACTGATCGCACCCAACGTCGTCGCCGCGTCGACCCGATCCGAACGACGCCGCAAGCTGCTGCAGAATCTGCTACGGGGCGAGCGGCCCTACATGCTGTACATCGCCTTCGTGGTGCTCTTGGTGGTGTTCAGCCTGTCCTCGCCCTGGTTCCTGTCGGTCGACAATTTCCTGAATATCGGCCGCCAGACGACGCTGGTGTCGATCATCGCGGTCGGCATGACCTTCGTGATCATCGCGCGCCAGATCGATCTTTCGGTCGCATCGACATTGGCGCTGTCGGGAATGGCTGCCGCGCTGGCGATGAGCCAGATCAACAACAGCTGGATCGTCGGCGCCGTCGCAGGCCTCGGCACCGGCGCGTTGGTCGGGCTGCTCAACGGCATCCTGACCACGCAGCTTTCGATCCCGTCCTTCCTGGTCACGCTCGGCTCGCTCAGCATGGCGCGCGGGCTGGCGATGATGGTGACCAACACCAAGCCCGTCATCATCACCAACGAGACCTACTTTGCGATCTTCGGCGAAGGATCATTTCTCGGCATTCCGGTGCCGATCGCCTGGACACTGGTGGCGATGATCGTCGGCATCCTGCTGCTGCACTACAACGTGTTCGGCCGCCGCATCTATGCGGTCGGCGGCAATCCGACCGCAGCGCTCTATTCCGGCATCAATACCAAATGGGTAACGACTGCAGCCTTCGTGCTGACCGGCACGCTGGCCGGACTTGCGGCGCTGGTGCTGTCCGCGCGCTCGCATGCCGCGCGGCCCGACGTCGTGCAGGGCATGGAGCTCGACGTCATCGCCGCCGTGATCCTCGGCGGTTGCAGCCTGTTCGGCGGCCGCGGCTACATCCTGGGGACGCTGTTCGGCAGCCTGATCATCGGCACGCTCAACAACGGGCTCGTGCTGCTCGGCGTCAGCTCGCCGCTGCAACTCGTCATCAAGGGAGCGATCATCGTGGCCGCGGTCGCGTTCACGAAGCGGTAGTCAGGAGGAGATGCAGCGCATTGCGTCGCGAGGCCACTGCGTTGCGGCAGTAGGGGCAAGGTCGCCGGCCTCCGGTCAATCGGCGACCACAAAGGGAGGAAAACAATGAAGCCAATCTTGCGACAAACGCTGCCGCTGACCGCGCTGATCGCGGCGATGGCCATTTCGATCGCGCCCTCGGCCCGTGCCGAAGTGCCGGCAAGCTGCGTCAAGGGCGTCGATCTTGCGACGCTTGGACCAAAGTCGATCGTCGGCCAGGGGCCGCACGGCGAGAGGGCCGCTTCGCCCGAAGTGCTGGCGCTGTCGGATGCCGAAGCCGCCAAGATCAAGGAGAAGAACTTCAAGGTCGGCATCTCGATGCAGACCGTCAACCTCGACTGGGCGCAACTGCAGATCCAGGGCATCACCGACACGTTGAAGAAGTACGGCGTGACGGTGACTGGTGTCGCGTCGGCCGAATATCAGGTCGACAAGCAGATCGCCGATATCGAGAACACCATCCAGCAGCATCCGGACGGCATCATCTCGATCCCGGTCGATTTCACCGCGACCGCGCCGACCTACAAGAAGGTCGCCAAGGCCGGTATCAAGCTGGTGCTGATGGACAGCATTCCGACCGGCCTCAAGCATCCCGAGGAATATGCCTCGATGATTTCGGCGGACAATCTGGGTAACGGGCAGATCGCGGCGCAGATCCTGGCGTCCTGCATGGCGCAGGGCGCAACCATCGGTCTCGTCAATTTCGGCGTCGACTATTTCAGCACCAACGAGCGCACAAAGGGCGTTCGCGAGTGGATGCAGAAGAACCGGCCGGACATCAAGATGAAGCAAGTCGACTTCACCGACCCGCCGAAAGTGTCGCAGATCGCGGGCGACTTCCTCACCGGCAATCCCGACGTGAAGGGCGTGTTCGCGGTCTGGGACCAGCCGGCGCTGGATACGTTGAGCTCGATGCGCGCGCAGGGCATCGATATTCCGGTCACGACCGTCGATCTCGGCCTGCAATCGGCGATCGAGATTGCGAAAGGCGGACCGCTGAAGGCGACCGGCTCGCAGCGTCCCTACGATCAGGGGGTCGCGGAGGCGATGGCGATGATGAATGCGCTGCTGGGCAAGGAAACGCCGGCCTGGGTCGGCGTGCAGTCGCTGCCTGTGACGCAGTCCAACGTGCTGGAATCCTACAAGACGGTGTTCAAGAAGGAGCCGCCGCCGGAACTGACCGATGTCTGCAACAAGGCGAAGCCGGCCTGCAACTGATCTTTGGCCAGCGATGCGCGGTGTCGCAACGGCGTGCATCATGGACGAAGCTGACCCGGGCGAGCCAGCCCCCGCCCGGGTCAGAGCGTTTTCGCGCGGACAACCGTTCCGATTCAATCGGAAAGGAAAAGGTTCCGGTGTTGTGTCTCTGGCAGCCTATTCTGTCATTCCGGGGCGCGACGAAGTCGCGAACCGCAGATGCGCAATCGCGCATCGGGGAATCCAGAGATCGTGAATGGAGATTCCGGGTTCTCGCTTCGCGAGCCCCAGAATGACACTGAGTGAATCACGCTAGCTTGCGCTGGTCACGTATTCGACCGGAAGGCTGCGGAAATGCTTGCGCATGTCGGATGAGGCCGCGCCGCCGACGATGATCCGCGAGAACGCGGCGATGTCGGAAAAGAATGCCGATTTTAGGCTGCCGAGCTTGCTGGCGTCGATCACCAGGATGCTCTCCATCGCGGTCTCGATGACGGCCTGCTTGACCGCGACCTCGTGAAAATTCGAGCAGCTCGCGCCGCGGGTCCAGTGCACGCCGCCGGCGGAGATGAAGGCCTTGTTGATCCCGAGCCGCCGCAGATAGGACAGCCCGTCGTCCGACGCAAAGGACTGCGACGATGGATGGTACAGCCCGCCCATCAGCATCACCTGCGTGGCCGGCCGCCGCGTGACGATCGAGGCCACGTTCATCGAATAGCAGATCACCGAGAGTGGCAGGTCCTCGGGCAGGCAGTCCGCCAGCGACTGCATCGTGGTGCCGCAGTCGATGAAGATCGTATCGCCTTCCCTGATCGAGGCGGCGGCGGCCCGGCAGGCGAGGCGCTTGTCCTGGGTGTGCTGGTCGATCTCCTGCTCGAATGCGTATTTGATGCCGGTCGGCGATGCTGCGTTGACGACATAGCCGCCGAGCAAGGCGAGCGCGGCCTCCGGACCGGCAAGGTCACGCCGCACCGTCATTTCGGAAACCCTGAGGAGCTCGGCGGCGTCCTTCAGATGCAGCGCGCCACTCGATTCAACGGCGCGGCGCAGCCTCTGCAGGCGCTGGACGCGGGTCTCGCTTGGTCGTGCGTTGGTGGTTTCAGCCATTTTGATCGCCGAGCTTGCTTATCCGATTGACAATGATCTTACAATGTTGTGAGTTTATCAACGTCGGTTTGTTACAAAAATAACATCCAGTTTCGATGGGCTGAACCGATGCCAGAACGATCCCGTTCCTCGGCAGTCGGCAAACCCAGCGACGAGGTGAGGGGAGGATCACATGTTGCGATCTGCACATTCAGTCTATCTGGCGATCTCGTCGATTCGCTAGCACGCACGGCGCCTCCCATGACGCAGAGCGTCTTCATCCAGAATCCGTCCCCATTGGCGGTGCAGACGCCTGCTCCGGGCGGCGAGCATCCGCATCCGATCCCGCGCAACAGCGGCCGCGCGCTCGAGATGGATTGGGTCGACGACATCAGGATCAATCTGTCGGCCGCCGAGCGGCGCGTCGCCAGCCTGCCCGGCCGGCGGACCGTCAAGAAGGACGCACAGGCCGCGTGGCTGCTCAAGGCGGTCACCTGCATCGACCTGACGACGCTCAATGGCGACGATACGACCGAGCGGGTGAAGCGCCTCTGCGCCAAGGCCAAGGCGCCGGTGCGCGGCGATGTCATCGAGAAGCTCGGCTTTGCCGGCCGTGACCTGCATACCGGCGCGGTCTGCGTCTACCATCGGTTCGTCGCGACGGCGGTCGAGGCGCTCGATGGGTCCGGCATTCCGGTCGCTGCGGTCTCGACCGGATTTCCCGCGGGTCTCGTGCCGCACGATCTGAAGCTGAAGGAGATCGAGGCCTCGGTCCGCGATGGCGCCGAGGAGATCGACATCGTCATCACGCGTGAGCATGTGCTGACCGGCGATTGGCGGGCGCTTTACGCCGAGGTGCGGGATTTCCGCGCCGCCTGCGGTAATGCGCATCTCAAGACGATCCTGGCCACCGGTGATCTCAAGACGCTGCGCAATGTCGCCAAGGCGTCGATGGTCTGCATGATGGCCGGAGCCGACTTCATCAAGACCTCGACCGGCAAGGAAGGCGTCAATGCGACATTGCCGGTGACGCTGGCGATGTTGCGGATGATCCGCGTCTATCAGGAGCGCACCGGCTACAAGATCGGCTTCAAGCCGGCCGGTGGCATTTCGACGGCAAAGGACGTGCTCAACTACCAGTTCCTGATGAAGGAGGAGCTGGGACGCGACTGGCTCGAGCCGGACCTGTTCCGCATCGGCGCCTCCAGCCTGCTTGCCGACATCGAGCGGCAGCTCGAGCATCACGTGACCGGCCACTACTCGGCTTTCAACCGCCACCCCGTGGGATGAGATGAGCGTCGCAAACTATTTCGAGACCATGGAGTATGGCCCCGCGCCCGAGGCGGACGGCGAGGCACGCGCCTGGCTGGCGCGGCACGGCGCCACGTTCGGGCATTTCATCGCCGGCAAGTTTGTCGCGCCGCATGCCGGCAAGCACCTCACGACGAGCGAGCCCGCCACCGGCAAGACGCTGGCGCGCATCGCGCAGGGCGCTGCCGCCGATGTCGAGGCCGCGGTCAGCGCCGCGCGTACCGCGCAGACCGCGTGGGCCAAGCTTGGCGGTCACGGCCGCGCGCGTCATCTCTATGCACTGGCGCGCATGCTGCAGCGTCACGCCCGGCTGTTCGCCGTGCTGGAGGCGATCGACAACGGCAAGCCGATCCGGGAAACCCGCGATCTCGACGTGCCGCTCGCCGCGCGCCATTTCTATTATCACGCCGGCTGGGCGCAGCTGCAGGATCGCGAATTCGCCGATCAGGTGCCGATCGGCGTGATCGGGCAGATCATCCCGTGGAATTTTCCGCTGCTGATGCTGGCCTGGAAGATCGCGCCCGCGCTCGCCGCAGGCAACACGGTGGTGCTGAAGCCGGCCGAGTTCACCTCGCTCACCGCGCTGCTGTTCGCCGAACTCTCCGCCGAGGCCGGCCTGCCGCCGGGCGTGCTGAATGTCGTGACCGGCGATGGCGCGACCGGTGCGTTGCTGGTCGAAAGTCCCGGTGTCGACAAGATCGCCTTCACCGGCTCGACCGAGGTCGGTCGGCTGATCCGCCAGGCGACGGCGGGCACCGGAAAATCGCTGACGCTGGAGCTCGGCGGCAAATCGCCGTTCATCGTGTTCGATGATGCCGATATCGATGGCGCGGTAGAAGGCGTGGTCGATGCGATCTGGTTCAACCAGGGCCAGGTCTGCTGCGCCGGCTCTCGGCTGCTGTTGCAGGAAGGCATTGCGGAAACCTTCCGCCGGCGGCTGATTCGCCGCATGGAGACGCTGCGCGTCGGCATGCCGCTCGACAAGGCGATCGACATGGGCGCGGTGGTCGCGCCGGTGCAACTCGAGCGGATCACGTCGCTGGTCGAGACCGGGGTGAAGGAGGGTGCGGAGAAATACCAGGCGCCCGGCGCGATCCCGGCGGAAGGATGCTTCTATCCGCCGACTTTGCTCTGGAACGTGCATCCATCCTCGACGGTCGCGACCGAGGAGATTTTCGGCCCCGTGCTGGTGGCGATGACGTTCCGCACGCCCGACGAAGCTGTCATGCTTGCCAACAACACGCGCTACGGCCTTGCTGCCAGCGTGTGGAGCGAGACGATCGGGCTTGCGCTCGACATCGCGCCGAAACTCCTGGCCGGTGTGGTCTGGGTCAACGCCACCAACCTGTTCGATGCCAGCGTCGGCTTCGGCGGCTATCGCGAGTCCGGCTTTGGCCGTGAGGGCGGCCGCGAAGGCATGGTTGAATACCTCAAGCCGAAGGCCTGGAGCGGGCGCAAGGCGCGGGCCAAGGCATCGCCTCTGCCTGCGGCGGAAGGTGTCCGCAGCGGCTTCGATGTGCCGCCGATCGATCGAACCGCAAAGCTATTTGTCGGCGGCAAGCAGGTGCGTCCGGACGGCAATTATTCGCGCGCGGTGCTCTCGCCGAAGGGCCGGCGGCTCGGCGAGGCGGGCGAGGGCAATCGCAAGGACATCCGCAACGCGGTGGCCGCCGCCCGTTCCGCCGAGTCGTGGGCGCGGGCGACGGCGCATAATCGCGCCCAGATCCTCTATTATCTTGCCGAAAATCTCTCCGCGCGCGGCGACGAGTTCGCCCGGCGCATCGCCGACATGACCGGTGTGTCGGGCGCAAAGGCGCGTACGGAAGTCGATGCCAGCATCGAGCGGCTGTTCAGTTATGGCGCCTGGGCCGATAAATTCGAGGGATCCATCCACGCGCCGCCGCTGCGCGGCTTGGCGCTCGCAATGCACGAGCCGATCGGGGTGGTCGGCGTCGCCTGTCCCGACGAGGCACCGCTGCTCGCCTTCGTCAGCCTCGTCGCGCCATTGATTGCGATGGGCAACCGCGTCGTCGCGGTGCCGAGCGAGCGGCACCCGCTCGCCGCGACCGACTTCTATCAGGTGCTCGAGACATCTGATGTGCCGGGTGGCGTGGTCAACATCGTCACGGGTGACCGCAACGAACTGGTCGAGGTGCTTGCCGAGCATGACGATGTCGACGCGCTCTGGGCGTTCGGATCGCAGGAGGCTTCGACGGCAGCGGAGCGGCTGTCGATCGGCAATCTCAAGCGCACGCTGGTCGACCATGGTCTCGCGCTCGACTGGTACGACAAGGCAGCGAGCGAGGGCCCGATCCTGCTCCGCCATGCGGTGCAGGTGAAGAACATCTGGATTCCGTACGGCGACTAAAAAAGTCACCTTGCGGTGATACCGGTAGAGATCCGAACCGGCAGAGTCCGGTGATTTTTGAAGACGAGGGAGGACGCAACATGCTCAAGGGCATCAATCCGCTGCTCAATGCCGACGTGCTCTATGCCCTGCGGGCGATGGGGCACGGCGATCGCCTGGTGGTGTGCGACACGAATTTTCCGGCCGACTCGATTGCTCGGCAGACCGTGTTCGGCGAGCTGCTGCGCATCGACAATGTGAGCGCCGCCAAGGCGGTCGAGGCCGTGCTCTCGGTGATGCCGCTCGACACCTTCGTCGACGATGCCGCGATCCGCATGGAGATCGTCGGCCAGCCGCAGGAAGTGCCGCCCGTGCAGCACGAGGTGCAGGCCGCGATCGATCGCGCCGAGGGACAGTCCTGGCCGCTGGTCGGGGTCGAGCGCCATGCGTTCTACGAGAAGGCCAAGACGGCCTATTGCGTGATCGCGACCGGCGAGCGGCGCTTCTACGGCTGCTTCCTGTTCAGCAAGGGCGTCATCGCGCCGGACGGGGAGTGACGACATGAGCAGGAATGGCGTCGCCGTCCTCGGCGTGTTCGTCGTCGATCTGGCGTTCCGCGCCGGCAACATGCCGGCGATCGGCGAGACCATCGCCGGATCTGGATTCGCGATGGGGCCCGGCGGCAAGGGCTCCAACCAGGCCGTCGCGGCCGCGCGCGCCGGCGCCAGCGTGAGTTTCATCTCGCGGATCGGCAGCGACGCCTTCGGCGAACTCGCGCTGAAGACCTGGGAGACCGAGGGAATTCGTCCGCGCGTCGCCAGGAGCGCCGAAGCGCCGACCGGCGCGGCCTTCATCTACGTCCACGAGACCCGCGGCGATAACGCGATCATCGTGGTGCCGGGTGCGGCGGGCGGGATCAGCCCGGCCGATGTCGACGCGGTGGCGGACGCCATCCGCGACTCCCGCGTGTTCGTGACCCAGCTCGAGCAGCCGGTCGATGCGGCGCGGCGCGGGCTCGAGATCGCGCGCGCCGCCGGCAGCATCACGGTGTTCAACCCCGCGCCGGCGATCACGTTCGACGACGATGGCCTGTTCGCGCTCTGCGATTATGTCGTTCCCAACGAGACCGAAGCCGAAGGGTTGACCGGCATCGCGGTCGGCGATCTCGCCGGCGCCCGCCGCGCCGGCGATGCGTTGCTGGCGAAAGGCGCCGGCACCGCTTTGATCACGCTCGGCGAGCGCGGCGCGTTGTTTCATGCGCGGGATCGCTCGCTGCACGTGCCGCCGTTCGCGGCCGGCAAGGTGGTGGAGACCGCCGGCGCGGGCGATGCATTCGTCGGCGGCTTTGCCGCAGCGCTTGCAGCCGGCGCCGATCCGCTGGAGGCGGCGCGGTTCGGTTCCGCCACCGCCGGAATCTCGGTGACCCGACCTGGCACCGCGCCCGCGATGCCGCAGCGCGCGGAGATCGACGCGCTGCTGAAGGGATGATCGCGCGATGATGCGGAACGATCCGATCAAGCATGTCTTCATCTGGCCGGCGGTGCTCGTCGTGCTGGCGATCTCGATCTTTCCGCTGATCTATTCGCTGACCACGAGCTTCCTCAGCTATCGCCTGATTCCGCCGATCCCGCCGCGCGTCGTCTGGCTCGGCAATTATGCCACGCTGTTGCAGGAGCCGCGGTTCTGGAGTGCGCTGTTCACCACAACGCTGATCGCCTTCATCGCGGTCGGGCTGCAATACGCGATCGGGTTCGGCGTCGCGCTGGCGCTGAACGCGCGGGTGCCGGGCGAGCGGCTGTTTCGCGTCGCCCTGCTGCTGCCGATGTTGCTGGCGCCGGTCGCGGTCGCCCTGGTGGCGCGCATGATCTTCAACCCGACGATGGGGCCGCTCAACCAGTTCCTGTCGAAGTTCGGGCTGGCCAATCTGCCGTTCCTCACCAACGGCCATTGGGCGCTCGCCTGCATCATCGCGGTCGAGGTCTGGCAGTGGACCCCGTTCATCATCCTGATGATGCTGGCCGGCCTGCAAACCCTTCCCGAAGATGTCTATGAGGCCGCCGAGCTCGAGAATGCCAGCGCCTGGCAGCAGTTCTGGGGCATCACCTTTCCGATGATGCTGCCGATCTCGGCCGCGGTCGTCTTCATCCGCCTGATCGAGAGCTACAAGATCATGGACACGGTGTTCGTGATGACCGGCGGCGGACCGGGCGTCGACACCGAGACGCTGACCTTGTTCGCCTATCAGGAAGGCTTCAAGAAGTTCAATCTCGGCTACACGTCGGCGCTCAGCTTCCTGTTCCTGATCGCGATCACGATCATCGGCGTCACCTATCTGGCGCTGCTGCGGCCGCATCTGGAGAAGCGCCGATGAGCGGACAGGGCCTGACCGGATTGTCGCCATGGAGCCGCCGCCTGGTCGCAGTCGGTGTTCTCCTCTGGTGCCTGATCACGGTGTTTCCGCTGTATTGGGTGGTGGTGACCGCGTTCAAGACGCCGCCGGGCGTCGTCGGCGGTCCGACTTACATTCCGTTCGTCGACTTCACGCCAACCTTGCAGCCCTTCATCGATCTCTACCAGGGGATCCGCGGCGAGTTCTTCCGGACCTTCCTGAACTCGACTATTGTCGGCCTGTCGGCGGCGGCGATCGCCACCGCGATCGGCGCGATGGCGGCCTATGCACTGGTGCGGTTCGAGTTCAAGGTCCGGCTTGGTGCGGGCCTGGTGTTCTTCCTGCTCGCGCTCGGCGGCTATCTGCTGTTCAACGCGACGTTGGGGTTGACCCGGCCGCAGGCGCTGCTGCTCGCCTTTCCGATCGCGCTGATCGCAGCCGTGATCGCCAATCGCCTGCCGCTGCCCGGGCCGATCCTCGGCAATGAGGACATCCTGTTCTGGTTCGTCAGCCAGCGCATGTTTCCGCCGATCGTCACCGCGTTCGCGCTCTATCTGCTCTACAGCGAGATCGGCCGGCTCGGCTTCCAGCTGATCGACAGCTTCGTCGGCTTGACGCTGTGCTACGTCGCGTTCTCGCTGCCGATCGTGGTCTGGCTGATGCGCGACTTCTTCGAGGCAATCCCGATCGAGGTCGAGGAGGCCGCGATGGTCGACAACGTGCCGAGCTGGCGCATCTTCATCGGCATCGTGGTGCCGATGTCGATGAACGGCCTGCTGGCGACGTTCATGATCACGCTGGCCTTCGTCTGGAACGAGTTTCTGTTCGCGCTGTTCCTGACCAATTCCAGATGGCAGACGCTGCCGATCCTGGTGGCGGGACAGAACAGCCAGCGCGGCGACGAATGGTGGGCGATCTCGGCGGCGGCGCTCGTCGCCATCGTCCCCATGATGATCATGGCGGGCCTGCTCAGCCGCATGATGCGGTCGGGCCTACTGCTCGGGGCTATCAAATAGCAAAAGCGTATGTAGGGAGGACTAGACGATGTTACGACGGACGTTCCTGATGTTGACCACCTCGCTCGCGATCGCGGGCGCTGCGAGCCAGGCCAGTGCGGCGTGTAGCCCGGATTACACCGGCGTCACCCTGACGGTGGCGTCGCAGACCGGACCGTATATCGCGTCCGCGCTCAAGCTCGGCGCCGACGAATGGGCCAAGAAGACCTGCGGCAAGGTCAATGTGGTCGAGTTTCCCTGGTCCGAGCTCTATCCGAAGATCGCGACCTCGCTGACCGCATCGGACGCAACGTTCGACCTCGTCAGTTTCGCGCCGGCCTGGCTGCCGGACTTCGTGCCCTATCTCAGCGAGATGCCGAAGGAGATGCAGTCCGGCAAGGACTGGGACGATATCGAGCCGGCCTATCGCGAACGCCTGATGGTGTGGGAAGGCAAGATCTACTCGCAATCGATGGACGGCGACGTCCACACCTATACCTACCGCACCGACCTGTTCAGCGATCCCAAGGAGAAGGACGCGTTCAAGGCCAAGTACGGCTACGACCTCGCGCCGCCGAAGACCTGGAAGCAGTATCTCGACATCGCGGAGTTCTTCCAGCGGCCCGACAAGGGCCTGTGGGGCACGGCAGAAGCGTTCCGTCGCGGCGGTCAGCAGTTCTGGTTCTTCTTCAGCCACGCCGCGGCCTACACCAACAATCCGAACTATCCGGGTGCGATGTTCTTCGACCCCGAGACGATGGACGCGCAGATCAACAACCCGGGCTGGGTGAAGGGCCTCGAGGAATATATCCGCGCGTCGAAGCTCGGGCCGCCGAACGCGCTGAACTTCTCGTTCGGCGAGGTCAACGCCGCGGTCGCCGGCGGTCAGGTCGCGGAATCGATCGGCTGGGGCGACACCGGCGTCATCGCCGCCGACCCGAAGCAGTCGAAGATATCGGGCAAGGTCGGCTCGGCGATGCTGCCCGGTTCGGACGAGATCTGGAACGCGAAGACCAAAAAGTGGGACAAGTTCCCGAGCGTGCTGCCGGGCCCGTTCATGGCATTCGGTGGCTGGCAGATCGCGGTGCCGAAGGCCGGCAAGAACCAGCAGGCGGCGTGGGACTTCGTCAAGACGCTGACCAGTCCCGACGTGTCGGGGCAGGCGGCGATCACCGGCGGCAGCGGCGTCAATCCCTATCGCAAATCGCACACCGCCAATCTGCAACTGTGGAGCAAGATCTTCACGCCGGAAGAGGCCAAGGAATATCTCGGCGCGCAATCGGACTCCATCAACGCCAAGAACGTCGCGCTCGACATGCGTCTGCCCGGCTACTTCTCCTACACCGAGGTGGTGGAGATCGAGCTCGGCAAGGCGCTGGCCGGCCAGACCACGCCGCAGGCGGCGCTCGACGCGATGGCCAAGGAGTGGAACCGGCTGACCGACGAGTTCGGCCGGGCCAAGCAGCTCGCGGCCTATCGCGCGGCGATGGGCCTGCCGCCCAAGAACTAGCTTTCAACCGAGACATCCCGGATGATGCGCAAGTGTCATCCGGGACTTTATCTGCCGTCGACGAAGGGACGGAAAAGGATTCCATGGCGCACGTCGAGATCGAGAACGTCAGCAAGGCATACGGGCCCTACAAGATCATTGAAGGGCTCGACCTCAACGTGGCCGACGAGGAGTTTGTCGTGCTGGTCGGTCCGTCCGGCTGCGGCAAGACCACGACATTGCGCATGATCGCGGGACTGGAGGCCGTCACCGGCGGGACCATCCGCATCGGCAACCGCGATGTGACGCAGCTGCGGCCGGGCTTGCGCAATTGCGCGATGGTGTTCCAGAACTATGCGCTCTATCCGCATATGACGGTCGGCGAGAACATCGGCTACGGCATGAAGGTGCGCGGTGAATCGCGCGTCAGCATCGAGAAAGCCGTCAACGACGTGGCGCGCGTGCTTGACCTCGAGCAATATCTGCAGCGCAGGCCCAAGCAGTTGTCCGGCGGCCAGCGCCAGCGCGTGGCGATCGGCCGCGCCATCGTGCGCAGCCCGGACGTCTTCCTGTTCGACGAGCCCTTGTCCAATCTCGACGCCAAGCTGCGCATCGAGATGCGGACCGAGATCAAGGCGCTGCACCGCCGCCTCGCCAAGACCATCGTCTATGTCACGCACGACCAAGTCGAAGCCATGACGATGGCGGACCGCGTCGTGGTGATGAACAAGGGCCGGATCGAGCAGGCGGCCGATCCAATCACGATCTACGAGAAGCCGAGCAATCTCTTTGTCGCGGGCTTCATGGGCGCGCCCAGCATGAACTTCATTCATGGCGAGATTGTCGCCCGCGACGGCGCGCTCACCTTCACCGAGCCGTCGGGTACGGCGTTGCGATTTCCGAAGTCGCGTGAGGCGGCCTATGCCGGCAGCGTCGGCAAGCCGGTGGTGCTCGGCGTGCGGCCCGATCATGTGTTGCGCGAAGGCGCCCCGGCGGGCTCGTCCATCCGCATCCTTGTGAAGGACGTGGAGCCGCTCGGGCCGCACACGCTGGTGATCGGGACCGTCGGCGCATTCGCGTTCACGGCGCAAATGCCGGTCGGCGTCGCCGCCGCGCCGGATCATGCGATCGACGTCGCGCTCGATCTCGAGCGAACGCATTTGTTCGACAAGGCGTCGGGGATGGCGATTTGCTGATCGGCGTGCCCGCTCAACGGCTCCGGGTGAGGGCTCTTGCCTCTCGATAGACCATAAACCCTCACCCGATTTGCTGCGCAAATCGACCTCTCCCAAGGGAGAGGTGAACTTTCGATGCCGTTGCAGCTCAACCTAATCTCATCATGCGCTAGCTGCTGAACCCTCGCACGCGCCGGACGGTATCGGACGGATACAGGCCGAAAGCCGAGCGGTACACCGCTGCGAAACGGCCCATATGGGTAAAGCCCCACTTCAGGGCGACTTCGCTGACCGGAAGCATGTTCTCCGGTCGCGACAGCTCATCGTGGATTGCCTCGAGACGAATTTGCCGCAGATAGGCGACCGGCGTCGTGTCGTGGATCTTGCGGAAACCCAGTTGCAGCAGCCGGCTGCTGACGCCGACCGTCGCGGCAATGTCCGATACCGTCAGCGGCAGATGAGGATTGGCGCGCATATATTCGACCGCCTGCCGGATGTAGCGCGGCGGCGTGTCCAGCGGGTGGCGGTTCAGGCGGTCGGTCAGCCGGTGGGGAACATTCTCGAGGATCAGCTGTATCGCAGCCTCGGACAGCAGCGCGCTGGCCTTCGGGGAGCGCGCCAGGGTCCCGTCGTACAAACCGGTCGCGCTCGTGCGAACCAGTTGAAGAAGCGTTTGCCCGGCTCCCGTGGACACGTCGACGATCGGCGTCAAATTGAGATCTTCGAGCGCTGCGCTCCCGAAAGTCGCAGACAGCACCTTTGTGACGATGCCCGTATGCAGCGTCAGCGTGACGCTTGAGTATCTTCGGTCGACCACTTCGACGCGCTGCGCCTGCATCGTCGGGAGGGGGACGATGGCGATCTCGGACGGGGTTCGCTCGATGCTCTTTCCTGCAATCAGCGTCTCGGCCTTGCCGACATTCAACAGGCCTATTGCGAGCTCTCCGGCGGAGTCCTCGTAGGAGTAGCGCCAATCCCAGCCTGCGGAAAGGTCCGCCCGCACGACGTCGATTTCCGCTCCAATTGCGATATCGGCATGCCAGCGAAACGATTCGTCAGACTGCGGCGAGGAGTGGGCACTGATCCCGTGCGGTCTGAGCATTTCGAGGAGATCTTCAAACGAAGACCCCGATCGTGTGGGGGGTGCAGCGAGTACGTCTTCGACCATTAATCCCAACCAGTTGCTGTGCGCGACATGACCCGATCCATCCGGACCGCGGTCCATCATTCAGGACGCCTGCCACACGCACAACCCGCACGATCACAATAGCACAGCCTTGGGGAATACAGCTCGCGTTCTCTTTTTCTTCTCCCTCAATATCCAATTGCCGAACGGAATATCCAGCACGCGAACATCGAGCCGCGAAAGGTAAGATTTGATCCAATTCCTCGCCTCGATTGACGGCGATGCCGCACCGACCATCGCCCGCCGCGCCTTCGCTGCGGTGCTGATGTTCTGAAGCTACAGCGAGCGTGACGTGTGAGTGATCACTAGCCGAAATCCGAACGCGCCCATCCGGAATGCGATGGCATCCATGGACTCGTAGCCCATTTGGCCTACATCGTCCCGACCAACTCAAACGGGTTATGAAAGCATGCTTACAAGGATTACTTGCGTATTCGCGCTTACGGTTGTTTCGTCCATACCTGCGCTGGCCGATAGCTGCGCAGATCACGTCCAGAGCACCGGCGTTCCGATGGTATCGGGCATGACGCACAAGACCTGGATGACCTTCCCGTCGGTCAATCCCGGTGTCGCCCTCGACAAGGTGTCGCGCGCCGTTCTGGCGGAGGGCTTTGTCGGTGTGAACGTCGACAAGAAGCTCGGCACGGTGACCACCCAGCAGGAGACCACCGGATCCGGCCGGCCCCAAACCTTGCAAGTCGTCGTCCGCAAGGACGGCAAAGGCAGCCGCGTCGATGCGAGCTTCATCTTGCCGCCGGGACAGCTAGCTCCAGGCGTCGGCGATAATCTCTGCCGCGTCGTGAACGCAGCCGGCCAGTGAACTCCGCCCATCCGTGAAGCTAGGCTGACGCGCGAATCGTAACCGGCCGCGCGTGCAAGGGTGTCGTCCGGTCCCGCACCGGACGAACCATCCATGTTGAGGGAATTGGGACGCCGGTGCCGGCCTGCGCCCACAGCAATGAAGCAGGAGATATGATGCGTAGGGCTCGCTTTCTGAAAGTCGCTTTGACGGCCACCACCGGCGTTATGATGTTGTCCGCCTCCGCGATCTCGGCTCCGCTGCAGCACGGCGCCGGTGTTGCGGCCGCGGTGCCGCCAGCGGCCGAGCAGGTCTGGTGCCGTTACGGGAATTGCTACGACAATGGCGGCGGTGCGGCCGTCGGCGGACTGGTCGGTGGCCTCATCGGCGGCGTCATCGCGGCCGGTGCAGCCAATGCCGCCGCGCAGCAGGAAGCTGCTGCGGCCCAGCAGCACGCGGCGTCTTGCGCGCAGCGCTATCGCTCGTACGATGCCGCATCGAATACCTTCCAGGCAAAGGACGGCCGGCGCTATCCCTGTCAGTAAGCGTTGAAGCTTTTAGTCGCGACCATATTGCGTTCGGGCTGCGGTGTGACACCGCAGCCCTTTTCAATTATCGGGATCGCCACAAGACAGGCCGTGCGGAGTCAATCCGCCGAGAAGCCGAATGGCACGCTCGAGGTTCTGAAATCGTCGGGCAGAATCTCGCGCCCGATCGGGGGCGCCGACCGCGCCGCGCATCGCGGGCGATGGCAGACCCGGCAGGCGACGCCGATCGGGGTCGGCTCGTCCGCGTTCGGTCCCCGTCCATCGCGGGTGTAGATCAACTGGCCGGCATGCTCGGCGGCGCAGCCGATCGCGATCGCACGCTCGACCCGGATGGCGCCGAACGCGCCGCCGCCGGCGGTCACGGTGCGGGCGATCGAGAAGAACCGCTGACCGTCCGGTAATTCCAGCCATTGCGTGACGATCTGCCGTGGCGTCTTGAAGATATCGTGGACCGACCACAGCGGGCAGGCGCCGCCGTGCTTCGCGAACGGAAATCCGGCGCCATCGAGCAGCTTGGAGATGTTGCCGGCGGGATCGACGCGGATCAGGAAGAACGGCACCTTCTCGAGACCCGGCCGCTGCAAGGTCGTGACGCGGTGCGCGGTCTGCTCGAAGCTGGTGCCGAATTGACGCGCCAGCGCCTCCAGATCGTAGCGCCGCGTCTCGACCGCTTTCGCAAACACCGAGTAGGGCATGATGAGCGCGGCCGCAGCGTAGGCTGCGAGCGCGCGGCGAGCCAGCAATTCGGCGCTCTTGCTGCTGAACTTGCCGTCTTCCACCGCCGCGCTGATCTCGCCTTCGAGTTCCAGATAAGCGAGTTGCTTGGCGAGCTGGAAATTGAGGCCTGCGGTATCGAGCGAGTCCTCGAGCAGCAATTGCCGGCGATGCAGGTCGAGCCGCCTGACCGAACCGAGCATGACGTTCGGCGGCAGGTAGCGGACCTGGAGCTTGTGACGCTCGCGAAGCCGCTCGATGAACCCGGCTGGTCCGGCCGGTTCATGGACGAGACGCTCGGCGGCATCGTCGAGATTGGCGAAATTGTTGCGGCGCGCGGCGAGGAAGCGCCGGACTTCCGCAACGGGATCGTTGGCATCGAAATTCTCGCCCGGCAGCAAGGCCGCACCCGCCAGGTCCGGCGCGCGCCGCTCCGCCAGCGCCAGCTGCTCTTCGCGATAGGCGGTGTAGAGGCGCAGGAACGCCTCGGTCATTCCGGGATAGCTCACCGCGAGGTCGCTGACCTCGAGCGCGGGGATGTCGATGTCGGCAAACATCGGTTCCTTCAGGACCGACTGCATGCGCGCGGTGTGATCGGCACCGCCGTCGCCGGCGAGATCGGCCAGATCGATCTTGTAGGTGCGAGCCAGGCGCAGCAGCATGTCCGCCGTCACCGGACGCTGGTTGCGTTCCAGCAGCGCGACATAGGGGGCGGAGATTTCGAGATCGGCGGCCATATCCGCCTGGGTTAGCCCGAGGTCGCGCCGTAGCCGGCGCAGCCGCGGGCCCATGAAAACGGAACGGGCGGTTGAGGTGACCATCGCCTAATCCATGTAAGATTCTTACAACAATACAACGGTTTCTTGTAAGTTATGACAAGTTTTCCGCGCCAGGTCTAGCTCCCGACGGCGCCGCGGGTCACAAACGGTGCAGTTATTTCGTCACCGAAGGGATCACGGACATGAACTTCCAACCGCGCGGGATCAGCGACCGGGCCATCCAGGGACCGGCTTCGTATCAGAGCGAGATCGAGGCGGCCGAGGCGCTGCTCAAGACCAAGGATACCTGGAACGGCGTCACCGCCGAAGCCGTGGCGCGCATGCGCCTGCAGAACCGCTTCAAGACCGGTCTGGATATCGCCCGCTACACGGCTGCGCTGATGCGCGCCGACATGGCCGCCTATGACGCCGACAGCACCAAGTACACCCAGTCGCTCGGCTGCTGGCACGGCTTCATCGCCCAGCAGAAGCTGATCTCGGTCAAGAAGCACTTCGGCAATACCGACCGCCGCTACCTGTATCTGTCGGGCTGGATGATCGCGGCGCTGCGCTCCGAGTTCGGCCCGCTGCCGGATCAGTCGATGCATGAGAAGACCTCGGTGCCGGCGCTGATCGAAGAGCTCTATACCTTCCTGCGCCAGGCGGACTCGCGTGAGCTCAACGACATCTTCCGCGCGCTCGATGCGGGCGCGCAAGGAAGGCGACAAGGCCAAGGAAAAGGCGCTGATCGAGAAGATCGACAACTTCCAGACCCACGTCGTGCCCGTCATCGCCGACATCGACGCCGGCTTCGGCAACGCGGAAGCGACCTATCTGCTCGCCAAGAAGATGATCGAGGCGGGCGCCTGCGCCCTGCAGATCGAGAACCAGGTCTCCGACGAGAAGCAGTGCGGCCACCAGGACGGCAAAGTCACCGTGCCGCATGAGGTGTTCATCGCGAAGATCCGCGCCTGCCGCCATGCGTTCCTCGAACTCGGCGTCGAGGACGGCATCATCGTCACCCGCACCGACTCGCTCGGCGCAGGTCTCACGCAGCAGATCGCCGTCAGCCACAAGCCCGGCGACATCGGCGACCAGTACAACAGCTTCCTCGATTGCGAGGAAGTGACGGCGGCCAATGCACGCAACGGCGACGTCATCATCAACCAGAACGGCAAGATGATGCGTCCGAAGCGGCTGCCCAGCAACCTCTACCAGTTCCGTCCCGGCACCGGTGCGGACCGCTGCGTGCTCGACTGCATCACCTCGCTGCAGAACGGCGCCGACCTGTTGTGGATCGAGACCGAGAAGCCGCATATCGAGCAGATCGCCTCGATGGTCGATCGCATCCGCAAGGTCATCCCGAACGCCAAGCTCGCCTACAACAACTCGCCGTCCTTCAACTGGACCCTCAACTTCCGTTGGCAGGTTTACGACGCGATGAACGAAGCGGGTCAGGATGTCAGCAAGTACAACCGCGCCGAGCTGATGAAGGCGGAGTACGACGACACCCCGCTGGCGAAGGAAGCCGACGAGCGGATCCGCACCTTCCAGGCGGACTCGGCCAAGCGCGCCGGCATCTTCCACCATCTGATCACGCTGCCGACCTATCACACGGCTGCGCTGTCGACCGACAATCTCGCGCGGGAATATTTCGGCGAGCAGGGCATGCTCGGATACGTCAAGAACGTGCAGCGCGCGGAGATCCGTCAGGGCATCGCCTGCGTCAAGCATCAGAACATGGCGGGATCCGACATCGGCGACGATCACAAGGAATACTTCGCCGGTGAAGCCGCCCTCAAGGCGGGCGGCGCCCACAACACGATGAACCAGTTCGGCTAACCGAACGGATCATTCCGATCCTCGGCTGGACAGGCTGGCTTGCGAGCAGCCACCTGTCCGCCGACTTGACGGGGCGGTTTCGACCACTGGTCGAAATCGCCCCGCAACGTTTGCAGAGCCGCTTAGTCGCGATCCGCGGCAGCATTCACCGCTGTCGTCCCTGCGAAAGCTATCGAGTCCGTCATCCTGAGGAGCGCGTAGCGCGTCTCGAAGGATCGACGGCCACCGGCCGTGCATCCTTCGAGGCTCGCCCAGCGGCGCAATCGCGCCGCAAGGCTCGCACCTCAGGATGACGGTCTAGGTCGGCAAGTCGGAGAAGTTCATTCCCCCGCAACGAGGTGGCCGACCGGCGGCGGCGCGAGGCGGCGGTGCCTGCGGCGGGACAGATAGAGCAGCAGGCCGGTCACGGCGAACAGCGGCATCATCGCGGCCGCCAGCATGAAGGCAAGCTTGCCCGGCCAGCCCAGGACGGCGCCGCGGTGGATGTCGAGCACGCCTGCCAGCACGCGCTCGCCGAAGGTCTTGTCGGCGTAGCGATCCGAGGAGATGACGCGCCCGGTGACCGCATCGATCCTGAATTCGTCGCGCACGCTCTCGAGCGATGAATCCCGTGACCATGACCGCACGCGCACCGCCGTGCCTGCGCCGGCCGGCAGGGTCAACAATGCGCGTCCGTAATCGTTGTTCTCCTGCTGCAGGAACGCTGACCAGACGTGATCGAACACCAGCGGTTTTGCCTCGGCCTTCGCGTGCGCCCCGGCTTCAGCCTTGCCCTCTGCAGCGACCGTGCCGCGTGGTGATTTGGGTTGCACCGCTGCGGCAGTGGCCTGAGGCCGCGCGAACAGCCAGTTGGCGCCGGCCTTGTACCATTCGAACGAATACCACAGGCCGGTGAGCGTCATCACCAGATAGACCGGCAGCACCCAGGTGCCGATCACGGCATGCAGCGAGCGGTGCAGGCCACGCCCGCGCAGGCCGAGATTGGGCTTCAGCCACATCTTCACGCTGCGCGCGCGATGCGGCCAGCGCAGCACGAGGCCGGATATCAGCATCACGATCAGGCATATTGCGGCCGACCCGGTGATCTTGCGGCCAACGCCATTGCCGTCGCCCGGCAGCAGCAGCCAGCGATGCAGCTTGCGGACGGTGGCGAAGAAGTCCTCACCGCGCGGCGAACCGAGCACATGTCCGTCATAGGGGTCGACATAGACCGAAGACGGCCGCGCGCCGCCATCGCTGCGGGCAAAGCGGATACGCGCCGCGGCCGACGGATCGCTGGACATGGTGACGGCCGAGACCTTGCCGAAGTCGCCGGCTGTCTGAAGCCGCGCGACCAGTTCGTCCGGCGTCAGCCGCCGGGCGGCGCTGGCGTCGACATGCATCATGTGGCTGTTCAGGCTGGCCTCGATCTCATCCTCAAAGGCCATGGTCGCGCCGGTGAGCCCGACCACGGCCCAGAGCAGGGCCAGCACGAGGCCAACGACGGAATGGACCTGCAACAGCGCGGCCTTGATCGGGCGTCGGAGGTCACTCATCGATTCCGGCCTTTCGGATCAGGGCGATCGCGGCCGCTTGATGCGCGGCGATCTCGTCGACAGGCAGTGCATCGGCAGGGAACGATCCGATGCCCTCGACGATCGGCGGCAGCTTTGCGGTCGCAAGGACGGGATATTCCAGCTCGGCAGCGGCAAAGATCGTCTGCGCGTCGGCTGTGACGAGGAATTCGAGGAACGCGCGCGCGGCGGCCGGATGCGGCGCATGCCGGGCGATCGCCGCGCCGGTGAGGTTGACGTGACTGCCGCCGTCCGTGAATGCGGTCGGTACCGGTTTCACGGCATCCGCCCATACGCGCCAGTCATTGCCTTCACGGCCGTCGCGCAGCTGGGCCAGCGCGACCGTGTTGCCTATGCCGATGGCGCAGTGGCCTTCGGCGATATCGCGGGCCACGTCGTTGTCCTTGCCGGCCGGTTTGCGCGCGAGATTGGCCTTCAACCCGGCGAGCCAGGTTTCCGTTGCGTCCGTCCCGTGATGCGCAAGATAGGCTGCGACCAGCGCGACATTGTTCTGGTGCGCGGCCGGCCGCATGCACAATTTGCCGCGCCATTTGGCATCGGCGAGGTCTTCATAGGTGATTGCGGCGAGGGGATCGTCCTTGCGCGCGAACACCACGCGCGGACGGATGGCGAGCGCAATCCATTCGCCGTCCTTGCCACGCAGGTTCGCCGGCACCGCCCGATCGAGCGTGGGCGATGCAAGCGCCTGCGTCAGCCCGCGCGTCGCCAGTTGCGTCGTCTTGTCGAGACCGATGCTAAGCAGCACATCCGCCGGCGAATTGTCGCCTTCCGAAGTCAGGCGGTTGACCAGGCCGTCTTCGATGAAGACGGTCTTGACCTTGGTGCCGCGCGCGGCCGTGAAGGCCGCGATGACAGGCGCGACCAGATGGGCTTCCCGGGTCGAATAAAGCGTGAGCTCGTCGGCGCGGACGCTGGTGGCGAGCGCGGTCGTGGCCAGGATGGCGAGCAGTCCGATCGCTATCCGACCTGCGCGCATGCTAGAATTTCACCGTCGCCGAGAGCGAGAAGCGCCGCGCGTCGCCCATCGCCACGGCCAGATTGCTGACGGCCGAGGGATAGTAGACGGTGTCGAACAGGTTCTTGACGTTGAACTGGTAGATCACCGGGAAGCTCTGGACCTTGGTCTCGTAGGTCGCAAACGCATCCGCGACGGTGTAGGCCGGCAGCACGAAGCTGTTCGCGGCATCGCCGGGCCGGTCGCCGACATAGCGCGCACCGCCGCCGAGACGCAGCCGGCCGGGCAGGGTGGTGCCGAAATCGTAGACCAGATAGAGCGAGGCGGTGTTGAGCGCGACGTTCTGCAAGGCGTTGCCGGCGAGCGTCGGATCCTCGGTGACGCGTGCATCGGTGTAGGCGTAGCTGCCGATCATGCTCCAGCTGTCGGTCAGCCTGCCGGTGACGTCGAGCTCGACGCCGCGCGAGCGAACCTTGCCGGCGGTGCGGTACTCGACGATGCCGGTCGAGGCGTTGAGCTGCGAGACCAGCACGTTCTTCTTGTCGATGTCGTAGAACGCAAGCGTGCCGGAGATCCGCTTGTTGACATCGAACTTGACGCCGGTCTCCCACTGGGTGCCCTGTTCGGGCGCGATGTTGGAGCCGATCACGACACCGCCGGTGAGCGGCGCGATGGTCGAGGTCGGCTTCAGCGACTGCGTGTAGCTCGCATATAGCGAGACCTCGTCGGTGAGCTTGAGGATCGCGCCGCCGAGCGGCAGCACCTTGTCCGCCGACACGTTGGTGTTGGTGATGAACGGCCGACCCCTGCCGGCGATCTGGTCGTAGTCCATGTAGCGCACGCCGCCGACCAGCGCGAAGCGTTCGGTCAGATGCAGCGTGTCCTGGAAGAACAGCGACCACTGGCCGAGCTTGTCGGTCTGGGCGCTGTCGCTGGCGGAGACCGTGGTGCCCGGCGAGACCAGGCCGTAGACCGGGTTGTAGAAGTTGAAGCTCGGCGTCGCCTGCCGGATCAGATTGTCGCGATAGATCGTGCGGTATTGGCCGTCGCCGCCGAACAGCACCTCGTGGCGGAAACTGCCGAGCCAGACATTGCCCTGCAGATAGGAGGTGCCGTAGCTGGCATTGCTCAGCGAGCCCTGCGTGCCGTCATTGCTGCGGGTCTCGACGCCGGTCCTGGCGTTGATGCCGGTGATGCGGAGCTGGTTGGCGCTGAAGCTCTCGGTGTTGTAGCTGTAGGCCGCGAACAGCTTCCAGTCCTGGTTCAGGCGGTGCTCGACCGAGGCCTGCATCAGGTCGGAGGTTCCCCACATGTTGTTGAAGGGCTCGTCGAGCCGGCGCGTCGCGGGAATCGCAAGCGGTGCATTGTTGACGAACGCGGTGCCGCGGTCGAACGGCGTGATGAATTCGCGGTGCTCATAGTTGAGCTGCACGGTGGTGTTGTCGCCATACCAGGCCAGCGACGGCGCCACCAGCATCTCGCGATGCCGTCCGAAATTGCGCCAATAGTCCTCGCTGACGCCATAGCCGATGAAGCGATAGGCGAGGCCGCCATCGCCGATCGGGCCGGTGATGTCGACCGTGCCGTCGGCGCCGTTTTTGTTGTTGGCGTAGGTCGAGCCGAGCAGCGTCACCGAGCCGTGCTGGTAGAGCTCCGGGCGCTTGCTGATCGTGTTGACGATGCCGCCGGGATCCATGATGCCGTAAAGCAGCGACGCTGGACCCTTCAAGACCTCGACGCTTTCGACCGCCGCATTGAGGCTGCGGCCCTGCACCAACGGCATGCCGTTGCGCATGATCGAGCCGTCGCGGTTGTCGCCGAAGCCGCGCCGCATCACGGCGTCCTGGGTGCCGGCCAGCGTGTTGCCCTGGGTGACGCCGCTGACATTGGCCAGCGCATCATCGAGATTGCGCGGCAGCTGATCCTTCAACACCTGCTCGGGCACGACGTTGACGGTTTGCGCGGTGTCGAGCGGCGAGGCGCCGCTGCGCAGCGTGGTCGAACTCGGCATCGCGCGGTAGTGCAGCTTGGCTTCGTTCAGCACCGCGGCGGCTGCCGCCGCGCGCTGCGAGGGAGTCGGTGCTGTTGGTTGGGCGTTGCGGGCGCGCTGCCGTGCCGCGGCGGCCGCCTGCGTTCGCTGCGCCGACCGCGCCGAACTGGCTGCCGGCTTGCGCTTCTGGGTCGGCTGCTCCACCGTGACCGGCGGCAACGGCACGCTCGATTGGGCGCCTGCCGGGGTCGCCGCGGAGGAGACGTCGGCGAGCAGGAATGCTGCACCGATCAGCAGGTGGGTGCGGCCCTTGTCGGCGGCATTTCGACGGTCGCCGGCAACCCGGCGATCAGCATTCACAGGCACTCTTGGACTTCCGATTCACGCGAACTCATTCACGCCGCGCCTCTAGCAGTCGGCGCGCGCGAAAAGAACCGGAGCAGACTTGAATCCCTCTAACCGCGGTGAATTTGAATCGTTCTAAGACGCCGCAAGACTCGCGCGTGCGCGAGCCCTGCACCTCATGACTTGGTTGTCGCGATGACTTGGTTGTCGCGTCAGCGCGTCAATTGGTCGCGATTGTGGCGAGAGACGACAGTCGTCGTCCTGTCACGCCTCGAGCGTAGTGTCGCCCGTGTGGCGCGATGCGCCTTACGACAATGTCAGGCTGACAGGCGCCTTGCCGACCATTCCCGTACTGACGCCGTCGCGGGCCATCGATTCGATCTCGCCCCAGTTCTCGCGAAAGATTCGCGCCGCCTCGTTGGCGCTCTCGGCCTGGATCGTCAGACTGCACGCGCGTCGCGTGCCATTGCTGGCAAGCTGAAAGTAAAGGACATAGCCGGATGAGTCCGCGTTCCGCGCGGCCAACGGTGTCTGCTGCATGTAGGTTTTCCCCAAGTGTTCTTGTTGCGCCACCGGTAGTCAGCATTGGGCCGGGATGCGGCACAGTCGTGGTCGCGATCGAACCGAGCTGAACGTTTGTTCATTTTGTTTGCCGGTGTTGCCGGGATTCAACAGGCGATGGAACCGGCGATGCGCACGGTTGCAACTCAGCCGCGATCACGCCGCCGCGGCTTCAACTCTGGCGGCGTCGCTCACGCATCACCATCACGACGCGCCATCAGGTTCCCTCGATCGATGACAGCCACGGTCCGATCGCGGACACCGCGACCGTGATCGCACGCCCGTTGCCATTTGTGATCTTGCGATCATACCGAAATCGATCTCGCAGCCGGCGAGCGCGACGCCTCCGTGGACGGCGCAGATCGCGGCGACCGGCCAGGGGGATTGTCCCTCCGCGCTGGACCGGCGGTTGTGCGCCGTTCGTAAAGCCGCTTGCCGGCCCATGGCGTCCGTGCTATTAGTCGAACGACCGTTCGGATTATTATTAGTGACCGATAAGGCACCGCGGCAAGCGGCTGGCGAGGGAGACGGAGCGATGAACATGATGACCGGCGTCTCGCCATGGGAACGGCTGATCCGGCCCGACCGGGTGCACGGCTCGCTCTATACCGATCCCGAGATCTTCGAGGCCGAGCTCAAAAACATCTGGTACCGGACCTGGGTCTATGTCGGGCACGAGAGCGAGGTGCCTGATGCCAACGACTACGTGGTCAAGTCGATCGGCCCCCAATCCGTGATCATGACCCGCGACGAGCAGGGCAAGGTCAATCTGCTGCTCAATCGCTGCTCGCATCGCGGCAACCAGGTCTGCTCGTTTGAGCGCGGCAATGCGCGCTCGTTCACCTGTCCGTTCCACTCCTGGACCTTCGCCAATGACGGCCGCCTGGTCGGCTATGCCTTCCCGGACGGCTACGAGGGCCAGGACAAGTCACAGCTTGCGCTCGGGCGGGTGACCCGCGTCGAGTCCTATCGTGGCTTCGTGTTCGGCTCGTTCGCGGCCGAGGGGCCGACCCTGAAGGAGCATCTCGGCGGCGCCGCCGAGACCATCGATCGCCTGGTGCGGACTTCGCCGGGGGGCGAGGTCGAGATCACGGCGGGCTTCCTCAAGCATCGCGTCAAGGCGAACTGGAAGTTCATCCTGGAGAACGAGTGCGATGGCTATCACCCGGCCTTCGTGCACACCTCGATCTTCGGCGTCGCCGACAGCATGATCGGCAAGCTCTACGGCGGCGCCTCGACCGCACTGACCCGCGATTACGGCAACGGCCATACCGAGATCGACCTGCGGCCCGAGTTCCGCAAGCGCGATGCCCCGATGAGCTGGTTCGGCACCAGCGAGGAGCGGCTACCTGACTACACCGCGCGGATGAAGGCGGCTTACGGCGACAGCGCGGCGCGCCAGATCATGATCGACGGCACGCCGCATGTGATGATCTTCCCGAACCTGTTTATCGCCGAGATCCAGATGTTCGTGATCCAGCCGCTCGGCGTCGACGACAGCGTGCAGCACGTCACCGCGCTGCAATTCAAGGGTGCGCCGGATCTGAACCGGAGGCTGCGCCAGCAGACCATGGGCTCGGTCGGCCCGGCCGGCTTCCTGCTCGCGGATGATTCCGAGATGTACGAGCGCTGCCATCGCGGCGTGCTGGCGCGCAATCCGGAATGGATCTTCCTCGGCCGCGGCGAGAAGCGGGAACGGCAGGACGAGCAAGGCTTCACCGTCGGCCACGTCACCGACGAGGTGCCGTCGCGCGGCATCTGGACACACTATCGCAAGCTGATGGAGCCCAACTGATGCTGTCGCGCGAGAGCAGCGCCACGTTGATGAGCGCCATCACCGCCTTCCTCTTCCGCGAGGCGCGGTTGCAGGACGAGCATCAATACGAGGCCTGGGAAAGGCTCTGGACCGATGACGGCGTCTATTGGGTGCCGGCCAACGGCGCCGACATCGACCCGGAGCGGCAGATGTCGATCATCTACGACAACCGCTCGCGGATCGCGCTGCGCGTCCGCCAGCTGATGACCGGCAAGCACTTCACCCAGACGCCGCAATCGAATTTGCGCCGGCTGATCTCCAACATCGAACTGATGGACGAGCAGCCTGACGATGGCGACATCGCGGTCGCCAGCAACAGTCTCATTTTCGAGTCGAGCCTGCGCGACGACACGCTGTGGGCGGCGCGCAATGAATACCGGCTGCGTCATGTCGATGGCGAATTGCGGATGGCCAGCAAGAAGGTCGTCCTCGTCAACAACGACAAGGCGATCTACACGCTGTCATTCCTGGTTTAGGGAAGGTCTCGCCATGATCGACAAGGGCCCCGTCCTGCTCGACATCACCGACGGCATCGCGCGGCTGCGCCTCAACCGTCCCGATGCGGCCAACGGCATGAGCGCGGAACTGTTGAGCGCCCTGTGCGACGCTATCATGGTCTGCCACGGCCATCCGGATCTGCGGGTGGTGCTGCTGAGCGGCGAGGGCGCCAACTTCTGCGCCGGGGGCGATGTCCGCGCCTTTGCTTCCAAGGGCGAGAAGCTGCCGGACTATATCCGCCAGGCCACCGCCTATCTGCAGAATGCGGTGACCGGCTTGCTGCGGCTGGAGGCGCCGGTCATCGCTTCGGTGCAGGGCTTTGCGGCGGGCGGCGGCGGCTTCGGCCTGGTCTGCGCCGCCGACATCGTGATCGCAGCCGAGTCGGCAAAATTCCTCGCTGGTGCGACCCGCGTGGCGATGGCGCCGGATGCCGGCGTCTCCGTCACGCTGTCGCGGCTGGTCGGTCTGCGCAGGGCGATGTCGATCCTGCTGACCAATCCGGTGATCCCGGCGGCGGAAGCGTTGCAGATGGGCATCGTCACCAAGGTCGTGCCCGATGCCGAGCTCGCCGATGCGTCGCTGGCATTGGCGTGCGAGCTCGCGGCCGGCGCGCCGAAGGCACTGGCGGCGACCAAGCGGCTGGTCTGGGCCGGCACCGGCACCAGCATCGAGCAATGCTTGTCGGAAGAGGCGCGCACCGTCGCCGAGCTCTCGGGGATGGCCGACGCGCGCGAAGGGCTCGCCGCCGTGATCGAGCGGCGCAAGCCTGTATTCACGGGGCGCTGAAATGGCGACCCTGCCATTCGGGCGCCTCGATGGCCGCCGTGCCTTCGTCTCCGGCGGCGCGCGCGGCATTGGCGCCGCGATCGTGCGCAGCTTTGCCGGGGCCGGCGCCAGGGTCGTGATCGCCGATCTCGATGTCGCCGCGGCGTCCGAGCTTGCGCGCGAGACCGGCGCTGTCGTCGCCGGGCTCGATGTCAGCGATGCCACCGCGGTGCAGTCCGTAATGGTGCAAGACGGTCCGTTCGACATTGTCGTCAACAATGCCGGTGTCGATCAGCACGCCTTCTTCACCGACACGACGGCGGAGGATTGGACGCGGCTGATCGCCGTCAATCTCACCTCGGTGCTGGCCTGCACCCACGCCGCGCTGCCGGGGATGCAAGCGGCCCGCTTCGGCCGCATCATCAACGTCACTTCGGAGGCGGCACGCCTCGGCTCCAAAGGCGGCGCGGTCTATTCCGCGGCCAAGGGCGGCGTGATCTCCTTTACCCGGAGCATCGCGCGCGAGAATGCGCGCTTTCGGATCACCGCGAACGCGATCGCGCCGGGACCGATCCGCACCCCGATGCTGGAGCAGGCGGTCGCGAAAGGCGGCGACAAGATCCTGCAGGCGATGATCGGCGCGACGCTGCTTGGCCGGCTCGGCGAGCCGGAGGAGGTCGCGGCGGCCGCGCTGTTCCTGGCTTCCGACCAGGCCGCCTATATCACCGGCGAGACGCTCGGCGTGTCCGGCGGCATGGGCATCGGCGGCTGAGATGAGTGGCGCGGACGATATCGCCCTCACGCCGGTCGATCGTGCCATCGCGCGCCTGCGGGCGATCTATCGCGGCTGGTCCCGCGAGACATCGGTGGCGCAGATGCGCAGCGATTGGGACAATGCTTTTGCTGGCTGCACGGTGCCGGTGACGTGCCGGCCGGTCTCCGACGGCGTCGACGGAGAATGGCTCGTGCCATCGGATGCGCCGCGCGAAAAAGCGATCCTCTATTTCCACGGCGGCGGCTTTCGCATCGGCTCGGTCGCCTCGCACCGTGATCTGGCTGCGCGGATTGCCGATGCATCCGGCTGCCGGGTGCTTTCGATCAATTATCGCCTCGCGCCGGAGCATCGCTTTCCGGCGGCGCCGGACGATGCGCTGTTTGCTTATCAATATCTGCGCGATCAGGGACTGCGTCCGACGGATATCGCTTTCGCCGGCGACTCTGCCGGCGGCAATCTCGTGCTCAGCGCGATGTTGGCGGCGCGCGATCGCGGCCTGCCGCTCCCCGTCGCCGGCGCGCTGATGTCACCGTGGACCGATCTTACTGCTGCCGGCGCGAGCTACGAGAGTCGGGCCGAGGCCGATCCGATCCACCAGCGCGCGATGATCCTGGCGCTGGCGAAGAATTATCTCGGCGAGGATGCCGATGCCCGTGATCCGCTGGCCTCGCCGCTTTACGCGGATCTCGCTGGGCTGCCGCCGCTGCTCGTGCAGGTCGGCGACCGCGAAACCGTGCGCGATGACTCGATGGAATTGGCGGCAAAGGCGAAAGCCGCCGGCGTCGACGTCGAGCTACAGGTCTGGGACGGCATGATCCATGTGTTCCAGATGTTCCCGGAAATTCCGCAGGCTGGGGAGGCGATCGCATCTCTCGCGAATTTTCTGCGCAAGCATCTTCACATCGGCCATCAGAGGGCGCCACAATGAACGTCATGACCTCGGATCCGCGCCAGCTCTCAGAGATCGAATTCCATTTCCCGGAGCAGCCCAACCTGCCCGAAGAGCTGCGCATGCTGCGCGAGCAGGTCCGCCGCTTCGTCGAGAAGGAAGTGGTGCCGCATGCCGACGACTGGGAGCGCGACGGCAAGATCCCGCGCGAGATCTATCGCCGCATGGGCGCGCTTGGTTTCCTCGGCATGCGCCATGCAGCCGAATATGGCGGCACCGACATGGGGCCGCTGGCCTCGATGGTGTTCGCCGAAGAGCTCGGCCGCTCGAGCTTCGGCGGCTTCACCTCGTCGGTCCTCGTGCATACCGACATGTCGGCAGTGCACATCTCCTTGCGCGGCACGCCCGGACAGAAGCAGAAATATCTGCCGGCGATTATCCGCGGCGAGACGGTCTGCTCGATCGCGGTGACCGAGCCCGACGCCGGCTCCGACGTCGCAGGGCTGAAGACGCGGGCGCGGCGCTACGGCGATCATTGGGTGATCAACGGCGCAAAAATGTTCATCACCAACGCGGTCTATGGCGATCTCCTGATCGTTGCCGCGCGTACCGACCCGCACGCCAAGGGCAGCCGCGGCATCTCGCTGTTCATCGTCGAGCGCAATTTGCCGGGCATCACGGCAACCAAGCTCGACAAGCACGGCTGGCTCTGCTCGGACACCGCCGAGCTCGGCTTCCACGATGTGCGCGTGCCGGCGGAAAACCTGCTCGGCGAGGAGAACAAGGGCTTCTATGGCATCATGGAGACCTTCCAGAACGAGCGCATCTGCATCGGCGGGATCTGCGCCGGCGAATCCGCCAAAGCGATCGAGCTGACGACGAACTATGTGAAGACGCGGCAAGCGTTCGGCGGCCCGCTCTGGAACCAGCAGGGCGTGCGGCTGAAGCTCGCCCAACTCGCCGCGAAGGCGGCCGCCGCGCGCGCATTGGCCTATCAGGCCGCCGAGCTCGCCGCCGCGGGGAAGGAATGTCTCCGCGAAGTGTCGATGGTCAAGGCGCTGTCGCCGGAGGTGCTGCACGAGGTCGTGCATGGCTGCCTGCAGCTGCACGGCGGCTCAGGATTCATGCGCGGCACCGCGATCGAGCGCATGGTGCGCGACGCCCGCGTGCTGACGATCGGCGGCGGCGCCACCGAGGTGATGCTGGAAGAGGTTGCCAAGCGGATGTGAGGGGGCTTTACCTCGCCCCGCCTGCGGGGAGAGGCCGGATCGCATCGTGAGATGCGATCCGGGTGAGGGGGGTACACTACCGGGAGCGGTGAGGTAGGTTTGCGGGAGCTGTTCACTGCACCGGCTTGAAGCTGAGCGTCGCCGCGTCGGCCTGCATGATCTGCAGCTTCTGGTTCGAGAAGCGGACGCCGGGGCCGAAGCTGATCGGTGCCATCACGCCGGTCTCGATGTTCTTGGTCTTCTCCAGTTCTGAGATGGTGCAGGCCCAGGTCGGTTGCTTGCCGCAACGTTCGATCGCCGCGATCAACACTTTCGCCGCGGCGTAGCCGGTCATGGTGTAGCGGTTGATGCCCTTGAACTCGGCCTCCGAGACCAGCGGCTTGGCTTTCTCCAGGAACGCCTTGCCGGCGGAGCCTGCGAACGGCTCGACATAGTCGACCGCATAGATGCCGTCGCCGGCCGGGCCCATCAGTTTCAGCACCGGCTCGATGCGTCCGGGCCAGAAGATGCCGGTCACCGGCTTGATGCTGAGCTTCTCGAGCTCCTTCATCATCGCGATGTTCTCGGCGATGATACCGCCGGCCAAAAACACCTCGGCGCCGGACTCCTTCAGCTGTAGCATATCGGACGAGAAGTCCTGCTGGCCCTTCTTGTAATTGCCGCTGTAGACCACGTTGAGCTTCTTGGCCTTGACCACGGAATCGAATCCGTCGCGCACCGTGATGCCGTAATCGTCGTCCTGCGTGATCAGGCCCCATTTCTTGCCGGGGTTCCTGTCGGCGAGGAAGTTGACGAGGTGGATGATGCCTTCCTCGTAGGACTGCCCGACCACGAACACGTTCTTGCGCGGCGGCTCCCACAGGAATTTCACCGGCGCGACGTCGATCACGGTCGGAATGCCGGATTTCTCCAGCACCGGCATGACGGCGATCGATTGCCCCGAGCCGGAGATGCCGAGCATCGCAAACACCTTGTCGACGTCGATCACCTTCTTGACGCCCTGGATGGTGCGCGCGGTGACGTAGCCGTCATCTTCCAGCACATATTTGATCTTGCGGCCGTTGATGCCGCCGGCGGCGTTGGCTTCCGCGATCGCGATCTTGTGGCCGATCGAGGCGGCGACGCCAAGCAGCGCCGGCGGCCCGGTCAGCGGCTCGACGTCGCCGATCAGGATCTCGCTGTCGGTGATTCCGGGATCGGCGGCCGCCGCCGGACCGATGGTAAGACAGGCAGTGGTGAGCAGCAGCGCGGTCGCTGCCAGATATTTGATCATTGTCTCCTCCTCATGGTGTTTTCTTTTTTGTTAGTAGCGCAGCGGCCAGTGCACCCAGGTCCGCTTGATGTCGTGCCAGGCGCCGACCAGCCCCCTCGGCTGGAAGCGCAGGAACAGGATGATGACGAGGCCATAGAGCATGCTCTTCAGCTCCTGCGCCCCGGTCGTGAAGACAGCGTCCATCTGCGCGCTGAACAGGCTGAAGACGAGCCGTGTCGCCTCCGGCAGCAGCACGATCAGGATGGTGCCGAGCACGGCGCCGAGCGCCGAGCCGAGGCCGCCGACGATCAGGATCGCCAGCGCCTCGATCGAGAGCAGGAACGGAAAGCCTTCGACGCTGACGAAGGAGAGATAGATGCCGTAGAGCGCGCCGGCGATGCCGGTGATGAAGGCCGAGCTGACGAAGGCGAGCAGCTTGTAGGCGTGCAGGTTGATGCCCATGACGCGGGCCGCGGTGTCGTTGTCCCTGATCGCGACGAAGGCGCGGCCGACCCGGCTGCGGCGGATGTTGAGCGTGGCGAACAGCGTCAGCGCCGCGATCGCGAGGCAGAGATAGGTGAACGCGGCATCGCTCTCGAAGCTGATGCCGAAGATGTCGGGGCGCGGCACCTGGATGCCGCGCGCGCCGTTGGTGAGCCAGCGCATCTCCAGGATCACGGTGTTGATGATGAAGGAGAAGGCGAGCGTGGTGATCGCGAGATAGAGCCCCTTCAGCCGCAGCGACGGCGCGCCGACGACCAGGCTCGCCAGCGCCGGCACCGCGCCGGCGCCGAGGAAGCCGACCAGCGGCGGCAGGTGATATCTCGATACCAGCACCGCATAGGCATAGGCGCCGGTGACGAGGAAGCCGACATGGCCGAGCGAGATCAGGCCGGTATAGCCGGTGAGGATGTTGAGCCCGAGCGCGCCGGTCACCGTGATCAGGATGATGATCACGAACGACAGCGCGTAGGAGTTCAACACAAACGGCGCTGCGATCAGCGCCAGCAGCAGCACCGCCGACCACAGCCACACCGGCGGGGAATCGATCAGCGCGACCAGCTCGCCATAGCTCTGCTTGTAATCGCCCGTGCGCATCACACCCTCTCGATGTCGCGTTCGCCGAAAATGCCGAACGGGCGCACCATCAGCACCACGATGATCATGGCAAAGCCCGCGACCTCCTTCATGCCGGAGCCGAGATAGCCGCCCGCCAGGTTCTCGGTGATGCCGATCAGGAGGCCGCCGAGGCCGGAGCCGAGCACTGCGTCGAGCCCGCCCAGGATCGTGGCCGGAAACGCCTTCAGCCCGAGCTGGAACATCGCCGGCGACAGGTCGTAGGACAACGCGAAGAACACCCCGCCGATGCCGGCGATCACCGAGGAGGCGGCCCAGGCCAGCGCATGGACCTTCGTGGCGCTGATACCCATCAACAGCGCGGTGCGGTCATCGGCCGCGACCGCGCGCATCGCGACGCCGACCTTGCTGTAACGGAAGAAGGCCCAGATCGCGGCGAGCAGCAAAAGCAGCGTCGCGATCACGGCAATCTGCCCGGTGCGCACGCCGATGCCGCCGAGATGCACGATGCCGCGGCCCATTCCGAGCTCGAGGCCGTGCGGATAGGCGTCCCAGATGAAATTGATGGCCGAGCGCAGGATCACCGCGAGCCCGATCGTCACCATCACGGTCGCGAACACCGGCTCGCCCAGCATCGGCCGCATCACCAGCCGCTCGATGACGAGCCCGAGCACGACCGCGGCGAGGATCGCGCCGATCGCGACCACGACCACATTGCCGCTGACCGTGGTCGAGATGGTCCAGGCGATATAGGCTGTGATCATGGTCATCTCGCCCTGCGCGAAATTGACCAGCCCGGTCGACTTGTAGATCACCGCAAAGCCCATCGCGATCAGGCCGTAGATCGCACCGATCGCGAGCCCCGAGATCAGGAGCTGGATAAGGTACTGCATTCAGCCCTCCGCCCGGTAGATGATCGCGAGCTCGCGCGCGAACTTCTTCTCGATCATGGCGCGGCGCACCTTCTGCGTCGCGGTCAGCTCGCCATCGTCATGGTCGAGCTCCTTTTCGAGGATGGCGAAGCGCCTGATGTTCTCGACCCGGGCAAAGCGCTTGTTGGTTTCGTTGACGACGCGTTCGACCAGCTCGTGCACTTCAGCGAGCTGCGACAGCGACTTGTAGTTGGTGTAGGCCAGCGCCCGGTCGCGGGCCCAGCGGCCGACAGTGTCGTAATCGACCTGGATGATGGCGCCGAGATACTTCCTGGCCTCGCCGACCACGATCGCCTCCTTGATGAATTCGGAATCCTTCAGCGCATTCTCGATCTCGGATGGCGCGATGTTCTTGCCGCCGGCAGTGATGATGATCGCCTTCTTGCGGTCGACCACGGCGATCTCGCCATTGTCTGTTATCTCGACAATGTCGCCGGTGCGCAGCCAGCCGCCTTGTTCCAGCGACGCGGTGGAGGCCTTCTCGTCGAGGAAGTAGCCCTTGAAGACGCCGGGGTTGCGCAGCAGGATCTCGCCGTCGGGATCGAGCTTCCATTCGGTCTGCGGCAGCGGCACGCCGCAGCCGCCGATCCGGTGATGGCTCTCGGTTTGGATGAAGGCGACGCCGCCGCTCTCGGTGAGGCCATAGCCCTGCGACACCGGCCGGCCGATGATGTCGAAGAAGCGCAGCGTCTCCGGCGAGATCGAGGCGCCGGCGCAGAGCCGGTGCCGGCTATGCGCGAAGCCGAGATGGCGCTGCAAATTGCGGAACATGAGCACATAGAGCAGGCCATAGGCCAGGCGATCGAGCAGGTTCTCCTTGCCGGCCTGGCGGCGGTCGGACAGCACGCGGCCCCAGCCGAGGCAGGCCCTGGTGAAGCCCTGCCGCAGCCGGCCGCTCTCGCCGAGCCGGAACAGAAAGCCCTGCTGCAGCTTCTCGTAGATGCGCGGCACGCCGACAAAGAAAGTCGGCGCGATCTCGCGGATGTTGATCGCGACCGTGTCGATCGACTCGGCGAACGAGACGGTGCCGCCGAGCACCAGATGCGTCACCGTGCCGTAGCAGCGCTCGGCGACGTGGCACAGCGGCAGATAGCTCACCGCCTCGAACGGCTTGTCGGCGATCCCCACAGTTTTGGCGTAGGCGTAGGCCGCGTAGACCAGATTGCGGTGGGTCAGCATCGCGCCCTTCGGCGGGCCCGTCGTGCCCGAGGTGTAGACCAGGATGCAGACATCGTCGGGCGCGCCCTGGCTGATCAGCCGGTCGAGGGTCGCGTTGGCCGGGTTCGCCTCGGCATAGGCCTTGCCGCGCGCGCACAATGCATCGAACGCCATCAGCTCGGACTGCCGATAGTGCCGCAGCCCCTTCATGTCGATGCAGACGATGGCCTCGAGGTCCGGCAGGCCGCCATTGTTGGCCATCGCATCCAGCACCTTGTCGGTCTGCTCCTGATCGCCGGTGACGACGACGCGTGCGCCGGAATGCTTGACGATGTATTGCAGCTCGACCCAGGGATTGGTCGGATAGATGCCGACCGCGACCGCGCCGATCATCTGGGCGCCGAGATCGGCGTAAAACCATTCCGGCGTGTTCTCGCCGGCGATGGCGACGCGGTCGCCCGGCTTGATGCCGAGCGAGAGCAGGCCGAACGCGACCGCACGCGCAGTCTCGTAATAGTGCCGCCAGGAATACGGGTTCCAGATGCCGTAATCCTTCTCGCGCAGCGCCAGCGCATCGCCATGCATCGCGGCGCGCTGCCGCAGCAATTGCGGGATGGTGATGGCGGCATCCGCAAGTGCGGCCTGAAGCGCATCGGCGCTTGTCGCCGCCGGGTTGCGCAACGTGCTCGCCTGCAGCGGCGGATGAGCGGTGCGGAGACTGTCCAGCGTCGACATCACGCGCCTGCCTTTGCCATGGCCTCGGCGCGCTGGCCGCCAAGATAGGCCTCCGCCACCGCCGGATCGCGCCTGATCTCGTCGGGCGTGCCTTCGGCGATCTTGCGGCCGAAATTCAGCACATGAATGCGGTCGGAAATGTCCATCACGATCCGCATCTCGTGCTCGATCATCACGACGGTGACGCCGAGCTCGTCGCGGATATCGAGCACGAAGCGGGCGATGTCCTCGGTCTCCTCCTGGTTCATCCCGGACACCATCTCGTCGAGCAGCAGCAGCTTCGGCTCGCAGGCCAGCGCGCGGCCGAGCTCGACGCGCTTCTGCTGGCCGTAGGACAGCGTGCCGACCACGGCGTCCCTGATATGCTCGATCTCGAGGAATTCGACGATGTACTCGACGCGCTGCCGCGCCGCGATCTCCTCGTTCCGGGTGCGGCCGAAGAACACCACGGCGTCGAGCACGGTCGAGCGCAGATGGGTGTGGCGGCCGGTCAGGATGTTCTCGACCACGGTGCCGTGCTTGAACAGCGCCAGGTTCTGGAAAGTGCGGCCGATGCCGACGGCGGCGAACTTCCACGGCGAGATGGTCGCAAGGTCGATGCCGTCGAAGCCGATGCGCCCGCCGCTCGGCCGCAGCACGCCCGAGATCATGTTGAACAGCGTGGTCTTGCCGGCGCCGTTCGGGCCGATCACGCTGCAGATCTCGCCCGGCGCGACCTCAAGGCTGACGTCGGCGACCGCCTGCAGGCCGCCGAAGCGTTTTGAAAGCTTGTCGACCGTGAGCAACGCGGTCACGACAGCCACCGCTTGCGACGCTTGTAGTGCTTGACGTCGCGCAGGCTCTTGCGGCCGCCGGAGGAGACGCCGAGGTAGAATTCCTGGACGTCCTCGTTGGCGGCGAGCTTCTTGGCCGTGCCGTCGAGCACGACGCGGCCGGTCTCCAGGATGTAGCCGTAGTCGGCGATGTCGAGCGCGCGCTGCGCGTTCTGCTCGACCAGGAGCACCGTCATCTTCAATTCGTCGCGCAGGCGCACGATCACCTCATAGATCCGGTCGATGATCAGCGGCGCGAGGCCGAGCGACGGCTCGTCGAGCGCCAGCAGCACCGGATCGGTCATCAGCGCGCGGCCGATCGCGAGCATCTGCTGCTCGCCGCCGGACATGTAGCCGGCGATCTGGTCGCGCCGCTCGTAGAGCCGCGGGAACAGCGCGAACACCTTGTCGCGGCGCTCGCGCGCCTCGGCGCCGGTCCTGGTGTAGCCGCCCATTTGCAAATTCTCGTCGATGGTCAGCGCCGCGAACACGCGGCGGCCCTCCGGCACCTGCACGATGCCGCGGCGCACCAGCTCGTCCGGCGCGAGGCGATGCACCTCGTCATTGCGGAAGCGGATGCTGCCGTTCTCGATCACGCCTTCCTCGGTATAGAGGATGCCGGACATCGCCTTCAGCAGCGTCGACTTGCCGGCGCCGTTGGAGCCGAGCAGGGCGACGATGCTGCCTTCGCCCACCGCGATCGAGACGTCGCGGATCGCCTCGATCGCGTTGTCGTAGACGATCCGGACGTTGCGGAATTCGAGCAGGGCATCCTGCGCCGGCGCGGCCTGCGGCGTCGGATGAGGGATCGTCGTCGGCATCGTGCTCAGCCCCGGCCCGCCGCGCGGCGCGGCCGCGCACCGAGGATCGTATCGGTGACGATCTTGGCGGTCTCGGCGCAAGCCTGCGTGCCGCCATTGCCGTATTGCTTCACCGCGTCGCCGACGCACCACAGGCCCGCGATGCCGGTCTCGCGCGGCAGGTCGTAACCGGCGCAGCTGCGTTGCGCCGGCCAGTCGTCGCGCATCACCCGGATCGACAGGATTCTTGCCTGGTCGAAATTGGCGAACTGCTCGCGCAGATCTTCCAGCGCGAACGCGACCTCGGCATCGCCATCGAAATCGCCGAGCGCGGGCACCGGCACCGCGTAGGCGACATAGAGGTGCCAGCCGGGCGGCGCGAGCTCCGGACAGGTCGCGGACAGGTTGGCCATGTTGCAGAGCCGGCGCGTCTTGCCGAAGGTGACGATGCCGGGGTGGTTGATCAGCGGCTCGCGGCTCGCGATATTGATGACGATATTGGCGGCCGGGCGAAGATCGCTCTTCACCTTGACGATATAGTCCGCCGGAAAAGCCTCACTGCCGGCGAGCGCGACGGTGGCCTTCGGCCCCGCATTGCTGATGACGAGATCGGTGTCGATCCGCATGTGCTCGCCGTTCCGAAGAACAGTGACGCCCTCGACGCGGCCATTGGACGTGTGGATCGCCGTCGCCGGCGTACCGAGCCAGATGTCGCCGTTGCGCCGGACGGCGCTGCCGAGGCTGTTCCAGACGCCGATCGTGCCCTGAGGGCAGAAGCCGAACTTCTTGAAGGCGCCCTTGCTGGTGAAATAGGTGAGGAAGGCGCGAGCCGGCAGCTCGGCGGCGTTGCAGGCGAAGATCGCCGCGCAGAGGTTGCGGAACAGCGCATGCACCGTAGCGTTGCTGGTGTAGCCCTTCAGCCAATCCTCGGTCGATTGCCGCCCGTCGGGCAGATTGCCGGAGCGCGCATCGGCGAATTTCTCCAGGATGCGCGAGGCCTGTTTTGTGAGCTGCCCGAGCAGCAGCGACCAGCCGCCGCGGCCGACGTCGATCACCTTGCCGTCGATGAAGAACGAGCTCGCGGGCTCCGGCGCGCGAATGTCGAGCGGTGCGCCGACGGTGTGGAAGGTCTCCTCGAACACGCCGCCGAACTCGATCGCGATCGCGCCGATATTGACCTTGAAGCCGTCGATCTCCTCGGTCGAGGCGCGGCCGCCTAGCCGGTCCTTGTCGTCGACAACCAGCGTATGCAGCCCGCCATGGGCGAGGCGCGCCGCCGCGCACAGCCCGCCGGCACCGGCTCCGATCACGACAGCATCGACCTTGTGAGCATCCACGCGCAGCCTCCCTCGATGCCGCCGGGTTGGTCCCGGCGTGTGCAATCCGCTTGCTTGACGGCAGGCATTCTAATATAATCCGACCGGTCGTTCAAATTATTTTTTGACGCAGGCCAATGGACCGGCGCCGCTTGATCGACGAGTTCTGGTGGATGGTGCCCGCAAAGGGGAGGAGGGCGCGCGGTGGGGGTAGTATAGAGAGACGGGTGCCGCCCGATTCCGGCGACGCCGATGGTGCACGAAAGAGACGGGTATGGCGCGGACGCGCTCGGAAAACTACGACGAGATCCAGCAGGGCATTCTCACCACCGCCTGCGGCCTGTTCGCGCGGCAGGGCTATATGCGCGCCTCGATCGCCGACCTTGCCGATGCCTGCAAGCTGTCGCGCGGCGCGCTGTATCACTATTTCGACTCGAAGGAAGCGATCCTGTTCGCGATCCTCGATGCGCATATCCGCGAGATGATCGCCGACGTCGATGCCGCGATGGCCGGCAAGGCGACGACGCTGGAGCAGTTCCGCGCCGCAATCCAGGCCATCGTCGCGCTCAATGCGCGCTCCAGCGACGAGCAGCGCGTGATCCTCAACGACCTCTCGTTCCTCGGCGAGACCGAGCAGGATGCGATCAAGGCGCTGGAGCGTCAGCTGGTCGACACCATCGCCGATCTTCTGGTCAGGCTCGACAAGGAAGGCAAGATCGTCAAGCGGACCAAGAAGATCTACAGCATGATGCTGTTCGGCATCTTGAACTTCAGCCACACCTGGTACGATCCGAAAGGCGGAATCGATCCGACCGAGTTCGCCGACATGGTGGTGGACCTGTTCCTGTACGGTTTCACCATGCCGGTGCCGGCGAAGGATGCCGCGCGGCCGCTGCGCCAGCGTGCGTGAGGCCGCGGCGCCGGCTGGCTACAGTCTTCATCACCTCGCCCGCACATCCTTGTGAAGGCCGCGACGTGGTGCCGCGCGTAACACGCGTGCGCCGCGCCGCGTAGTCCTGCCACGAACGCCGCAACCGCGGCTGATGGCGGCATTACAGCGAGGGAAGAGGCATCCACATGAATCTGTCGTTCAACATCGCCGAACGAGGCGAGGGGTCTTTTCGTCTGCTCGCGATCCTGCGCTGGGTCATGGTGGTGATCTTCGTGTCGTTCGGCATGCAGAAGTTCACGCTGCAATCGGCGCAAGGCATCGCGCAATTCATCAGCAACAGCCCGTTCGTCTCGTGGCTGTCGGTGTTCGGTCTCCGCGGCGAAGCCTATGTGCTCGGTGTCACCGAGTTCGGCATCGCCGTGCTGCTTGCCGCCGGCGCATTCAACCCGATGCTGTCCGCGATCGGCGCGCTGATGGGCGTGATCACCTTCGCGGTGACGTGGTCGTTCTTCTTCACCACGCCGGGCGTGGTCACATGGAGCTTGTCGACCGATCCGATGGCCTGGAACCTGGCCGGCGAGTTCCTGTTCAAGGACATCGTGCTGCTCTGCGTCTGCCTCGTGCTGCTGCTGGCGTCGTTGCCGGGGCGGATCATCCGCTCGCGCGCGGCATAGTCGCGTCTCTCGCGCGGTCGATGGTTAATCCATGCTTAATCGTGGCATCGCGCGCATCCGGCATCTGGAACAGGACAATTCGTCGCAGACCGCAATGTCTTGTCACTCGAATCCGATGCGGCTATGCAACCCTTGATTGACGAATTGTTGCTAGTAGGAAACGGTCCCCGGTTGGGAGCTGAATGTGACGAAGTCAGACATGTCGACGGTCGGCCCGGCAAGCGTTGGTCTTGCCCATCCGTCGAAGCTTACCCCCGGCATTTTCAAACGCCCCGCATTTTTTGATGTCATTGCAGTTCCCGCGCCGTGGCTGGAGTGGGAGGGCGGTCGCGATCGCGACGTCCGGCAGTGACCGCCGGAACCGCGATCGGGCCGCCCGTTCCCCGGCCGGGGCGGATCACGCTGGAATGCGCGCAATCGTGAATGCGGGCCGACCGGTTCCGTCGCTAGGATCGCGATGTCGCCATCTCTTGATGGCTGAACAGGCCCGCCCGCGGGTCACATCGCAACATCGTCCCGATTTCAGTCTTTATGAGACAATGGCTTCTCGTCCGGATCGTCACCGTCCTGCTTGCCGCAGCTGTTAGCGCGCTTGCGACGGCGCGCGCGGATTCCGACATGGATGCGCAGATCAGGGATATCGTCACGACGGAACTCGCGCCGACCGCGACGCCCGCCGATCCCGGAGGCCTTGCCGCGGCGGTCTACGCCGGCGGCCAGGTGACCTTCTTCACCTACGGCCTTGCTGACGTTGCGCGGAAGCAGCCGGTCACCCCGGACACCCTGTTCAATCTCGCTTCGCTGCGCAAGCTGTTCGAGGCGACGCTGCTCGCGCTCGGCGCCGAGCGCGGCGAATTGCGGCTCGACGATCCCGTCGAAAAGTATCTGCCCGAGTTGCACGGCGACTATATCAGCCGCGTCACCCTCGGCGAGCTCGTCAATCATACGTCCGGGCTGCTGCTGCCGACCGATCATCCGCCATGGCCGAACGAGACCTTCGGCCGCGATCAGTTCATTGCGATGCTCAATGCCTGGACGCCGCCTGACGGAGTAGCGCCCGGCAAGCAGCGCATCTACAGCCATGCCGGCTATGTGCTGCTGCAATTGGTGCTGGAGCGGCGCTATGGCACACCGATCGCGACGTTGATCGAAAGCCGCATCCTCACGCCGCTCGGCATGACTTCGACCTTCGTTCCCGAGCGTGCCGAGGACAATCGCGCGGTGCTCGCGCCGGAGATCATGCAGCGCATGGTTCAGGGTTACTCCCACGACGGTACGCCGATCGGGCCGCCCGGCAATCAGCAGAGCTATTATGATTTTGCAGGTACCGGCCAGATGTTTTCGTCGGCGCGCGATCTCGGCATCCTGCTCGGCGCCTGCCTCGACGGCGCGGCGATCGATCCCGAATTGCGTGCGGCATTGCAGGCGACCATGCGCGAGAGTTTTCGTGTCGATGCGAAGTTCGGCCAGGCGATGGCGTGGGAGCATGTGCGGCTCGATGGCGTCACCGTCATCGACAAGCCCGGCGGTCTCAACAATGCCTCGGCCTATATCGGCCTGGTGCCGGCGCGCAGGTTCGGCATCGTGCTGCTCGCCAATCGTGGCGACTATCCGCACGAGATCGCGCGCTACAAGATCCTGCCGGCGCTCGCGCGGCTCTGATCAAACCCTGATTCCCTAGCAACGCCGCGTGCCAATCCGATGACATGGCACGCGCGGCAGCGTAGGGGGCTGCATGCAAAAATTGTCATGGCACGGATCCATGATCGGCTGTATAAGCCGGTAGCTTCTTCTCCATTCTGAAGAGGCTGCTATGACTGATCTGCAAAATTCCGATTTGCACACTCCTGATCTGCACGCTCCCGATTTGCACAACACGGATCTTTACGGTTGGCTTTCGCAACAGCCGCACGGCTTGCGAACCTACCGAACCCTCCAGGACAAACTCGAGACCTTGAGCAGGCATCAGCCCGAGCAACGGGCGATGTGCCGGCTGCTGAGCGGCTTGGTCGGCAATTACATCGAGGCCTTCGATGAGGAGCCATTGCCTGTGGCGGTGGCCGACCGCGCCTATGGCCGGCTGCTCGATCTCCTCGCAAGCCTTGATTTCAAGGGAACTTCCGACCGCCGCCTCGCCGACATCAACCGCATCGCGTCCTGCGACCTGCTGACCTGATCGTGGCCTGAGTTACTTGCGCGCGGCGGCGAGCTCGCGATAGAGCGCGGCGTAGTGGCCGGCGCGATTGCGCCACGACACATCGGTGGCCATGCCGGCCTGTTGCAGCCGGCGCCAGGTCACCTTGTCGTTGAACAGCAGGTTCGCCGTGCGCAAGCCATGGGCGAGCGCTTCCGAGGTGACGGGTGCGAATTTGACGCCGGTTGCGGCACTGCCTGTGACTGCGGCTTCATCGAAGCCCAGCACGGTGTCGGCAAGGCCGCCGACATTGGCGACGACAGGGACGGCGCCGTAGCGCAGCGCGCAGAGCTGGGTGAGGCCGCACGGCTCGAACCGCGACGGCACCGCAAGCGCATCGGAGCCGGCCTGGATCAGATGCGCCAGCGTCTCATCATAGCCGATCACGACGGCGATCCGCCCGGGATTGTCGTGCGCCAGCGCGGTGTAGCGGTCCTGCAGATCGCGATCGCCGCTGCCGAGCAGCGCGAGCTGAATGCCTTCGCCGAGCAAGGTCGGAATGTTCTCGAGCAGGAGGTCGAGGCCCTTCTGCCACGACAGCCGGCTGATGACGCCGAGCAGCATTGCCTCCGGCGCCGGATCGAGGCCGAAGCGCCGCTGCAGCGCCGTCTTGTTGGCGGCCCGCTCGGCGATCTGCCCGGCGCCGAAGCGTGCCGCGATGTCGGGATCGGTGGCCGGATTCCAGACGTCGATATCGATGCCGTTGAGGATGCCGCTCAGCACGTCGGCCCGTTCGCGGAGCAGGCCGCCGAGCCCCATGCCGCCTTCGTCGCTCTGGATCTCCTGCGCATAGGTCGGCGACACCGTGGTGATGCGATCGGCGAATTGCAGGCCGGCCTTCAAGAGACTGACGGTGCCGTAATATTCGACGCCGTGCAGCGAGTAGGCTTGGTCCGGCAGGCCGAAGGCGGCGAGCATGTCCGGCGAGAACTGTCCCTGATAGGCGAGGTTGTGCACGGTCATCACCGTGCCCGGCCGTTTGGGCCCGCCATAATGCAGATAGGCCGGCGCAAGCCCGGCCTGCCAGTCATGCGCGTGCACGATGTCGGGGACGAATGACGGGATCGCACCGCGGCCGATTTCGGCCGCCATCCGCGACAGCGCCGCAAAGCGGATGCCGTTGTCGGGCCAGTCGCGTCCGTCGGGGCCGACATAGGGATTGCCGGGGCGGGCATAGAGATGCGGCGCGTCGAGCGCGAACAGGTCGAGGCCGCCATGGCTGCCGCCGAGCACGCGGATCGGCCCGCCGTAGAATTCCGGCCAATGCAGCAGCGTCTGTGCGGAGGCCAGCGCGTCGAGCACGGCCGGATAGCCGGGCACCAGCGTCCGCGTCGCGACGTCATGCCCTTGCAGCGCCGCCGGCAGGGCGCCGACCACATCGGCGAGGCCGCCGGTCTTGACGATCGGATAGACTTCCGAGGCGACCGCGAGGACGCGCAGCTGCGTCATGTCCCGAGCCTGTCGATCATCGGCTGGGTGATCAGCGTGATGCCGTGCTCGGTGGTGCGGAAGCGCTTGCCGTCGAACTCGGGATCCTCGCCGACCACGAGTCCCTCCGGAATCCGCACGCCGCGATCGATCACGACGTTCCTCAGGCGGGCGCCGCGGCCGACATTGACATAGGGCATGATCACCGCATTCTCGACATTGGCGTAGGAGTTGACGTGGACGCCGGTGAACAGCAGCGAGCGGCGCAGCGCCGCGCCGGAGATGATGCAGCCGCCCGAGACCAGCGAGGTCACCGCCTGCCCGCGCCGGCCATCCTCGTCATGGACGAATTTGGCCGGCGGCGTGATCTCGGCATAGGTCCAGATCGGCCATGAGCGATCGTAGAGATCGAGCTCCGGCACCACGTCGGTGAGATCGATATTGGCGGCCCAATAGGCATCGACGGTGCCGGCGTCGCGCCAATAGGCGCGCGGATCGTCGCCGGAGCGGACGCAGGAATCGTTGTACTGATGCGCGATCGCGCGGCCGTGCTTCACGATGTAGGGAATGATGTCCTTGCCGAAGTCGTGGGCCGAGTTCGGGTCGGCGGCATCGCGGCGCAATTCGTCGAACAGGAATTCCGAATTGAAGACATAGATGCCCATGCTGGCGAGCGACTTGTCCGGCTTGCCCGGCATCGGCGGCGGGTCGGCCGGCTTCTCCAGGAAGGACTGGATCAGGCCGTTCTCGTCGATATGCATGATGCCGAAGCCGGAGGATTCCGCGCGCGGCATTTCCAGGCAGCCGACGGTGACGTCGGCGCCGCTCTCGACATGCTGCTTCAGCATGATCTCGTAGTCCATCTTGTAGACGTGGTCGCCGGCGAGCACCAGGATGTACTTGGTGCCGTGCGCCTCGATGATGTCGATGTTCTGGTAGACCGCATCGGCCGTGCCGACATACCACATCGTCTCCGAGACGCGCTGGCTTGCGGGCAGGATGTCGAAGCTCTCGTTTCGTTCCGGGCGGAAGAAGTTCCAGCCGCCTTGCAGATGCCGGATCAGGCTGTGCGCCTTGTACTGGGTCGCCACCGCGATGCGGCGGATGCCTGAATTCACCGCATTGGAAAGCGCGAAATCGATGATGCGCGACTTGCCTCCGAAATACACCGCCGGCTTGGCGCGCCTGTCGGTGAGCTCCTGAAGTCTGCTGCCGCGTCCGCCGGCCAGCACGAAGGCGAGGGCGTGACGCGACAATGGTTCATTTACGACGGTTCTCATGGTCATCCTCCCAGAACTTCAGGCGTGGCCCCGCTGCCTCCTCTTGTCTGGAAGGCCTGATCGGGCGTCAACGGGGCCGATTGGGAACGTAGCAAGCGCGCCCCGGTTGAGCAAAGCGGATGATCAATTTTCGTTCCCCTGACCCGGCTCGTGAAGATCGGGGTTGCAGGCGGGTTAAGCCTATTGACGAGGCGCGATTTCGGCCTAGAGCAGGTCTGCGCATATCCCGCCCAAGGTCCCGTCCAAGGCCAGCATCTCATGACAGTTTCTTCGGTGACGCCTCAGACCGTCCGTGCAATGCTTCTGCTGGGCAGGGAGATCGCGCTGCTCGACGTCAGGCATGAGGCGGAGTTCGCCACCGGCCATCCGCTGTTCGCCGCCAACATGGCCGCCGGCCGGATCGCGCTCGAAGCCGAGCTGCGCTTGCCGCGCAAGGACGTGCCGATCGTGCTCTATGACAATGGTGAGGGACTGGTCGCAGCCGCGGCCGAGCAGCTGCAGGCACTGGGCTACGGCAATGTCGCCGCGCTCGAAGGCGGCTTGCAGGGCTGGAAGGCCGCCGGCCTCGAGGTGTTCGAGGACGTCAATTCCTATGCCAAGGCGTTCGGCGAGCTGGTCGAGGTGCGCAGGCATACGCCGTCGATGAGCGCCGACGAGGTCGCCGCGCTGATTTCAGCCAAGGCCAACATCGCGATCCTCGATGTGCGCCGGTTCGACGAATACGCCACCATGAACATTCCGGGCTCGGTCAGCGTCCCCGGCGCGGAGCTGGTGCTGCGCGCAGGGCGCGCGGCACCCGATCCCGACACCACCATCATCGTCAACTGCGCCGGTCGCACCCGCTCGATCATCGGCACGCAGTCGCTGATCAATGCCGGGTTGCCCAACAAGGTGCGGGCGCTGCGCAACGGCACGATCGGCTGGACGCTCGCGAAGCACGATCTCGAGCACGGCGCCGGCAAGCGCGGCGCGGTCGGGCCGTTCGCCGGCGCCGCCGACAATGCGCGCGACGTCGCCTATCGCGCCGGCGTCCGCCATATCGGTCCGGCCGAACTCGCCGCGCTGGAAGGCGACGCGCAGCGCACGCTGTATCGCTTCGACGTGCGCGATGCGGAGGAATATGCCGCCGGTCACCTGGCCGGATTCCGGCATTATGCCGGTGGCCAGCTGGTGCAGGAGATCGATATGGCAGCTCCCGTGCGCGGCGCGCGCATCGTGCTGACCGACGACAAAAGCATCCGCGCCGACATGACGGCGTCCTGGCTCGCGCAGATGGCGTGGGAGGTCTACGTGCTCGAAGGCGGCTATGACGGCCGGCTCGAGGTCGGTGCACCGCACGTCGTGCCGCGGCCCGATCCCGCGCACCGGTATCGGCGCCCTTACGAGGGCACCGGCGTCGCCGAGCAGGCGATGCAGGCCTATCTCGATTGGGAGTACGGGCTGGTCGAGCAGCTCCGTCGCGACGGCACGCATGGGTTTTATGTGATCTGAGGAGCGGCGAGACGCGGTTCGAGCTATGACCGCACCGCCCCTGCGCTCCCTCTCCCCGTTCTTACGACGATCTTACGGGGAGAGGGTTGGGGTGAGGGGCCTCTCGCGAGTTCGGGGACAGGCTGAGTTCGCCGAGGCTCCCCGTCACCCGTAACGCATCTGACGATGCGTTAGGGCCGCTCCCCGCACGCGGGGCGAGGTGAGCCAGCGGTCCGATCTCTACTTCGGCAGCGCCACCGGCGTCAGCGTGAACGGACCGGGGTCTTTTCCCTTGTTGTCGCCGATGATGTAGGACAGCTTGCCCTCGGCGATCCAGCCCGTGCCGCCGACCTCGGTCACCGAGACCGGCTCGGCGAGACCATCCTTGATGGTGTCGATGGCGGCCTCGCTGCCCGTCACGGTCACCTTGTCGAGCTTGCCGTTGCCCTCGATCAGCAGGAAGCCGCTGCCATGGGCACGCAGCGCGTCGGCATGATCGAGCGGCCGCGACGGCTTCAGCTCGGTCACCGTGCCCGCCTTGCCGTCCTTGACCTCGACCTTGAACAGCTTCGCGGGAATGAAGGTCGTGACGTAGATATTGCCGTCGGCGCCGATCGCGATGCCGTCGAGCCCGACGCCGTCCTTGGCTGGCGCGAGCTGCGGATCGGTGGCAAAGGTCGCAAGCGCTGTGGCGCCGGGCTTCAGGCTGTAGACGATCGGGGTGAAGGAGTCGCTGACATAGGCGGTGCCGTCGGCGCCGACCGCGATGTCGTTGCACAGCGATTTCGGATCGCTCAGCGCGAAGCTGCCTTTCGGTGCGCCGCTCTTGAGGTCGAAGGTCTTCAGCCAGGCGCCCTTGGTGTCGCTCGGTCCGGCGACGCCGAAGCCGGAGATGTCGTTGGAGCAGACATAGAGCGTGCCGCTCTTCTCGTCGGCCAGCACGCCGAGCGTCGAGCGGCTGTCGGCGGCACCCGGCTTGACCAGCTGCTCGGCCTTGCCGCCGGAAATCTTGGTCACGCCGCCATGGTTGAAGCTGCCGACGTATAGCGTGCCGTCGGAGGTCGAGGTCACGCTCTCCGGAAAGCTCTTGTCGGGCACGCCGACCGGCGCGGTTTCGGCGCGGGCTGCACCGACCGGATCGAGTGCAAGGATAAGGGCCGCAGCGCTCGCGAGCGATGCGCGGCGGATCCTGAGCAGTTCTCCCGTTGCGCGCGGATGTCCCGCGTCGCCATTCTTCGTTGTCATGATCGCGTTTCCTCGATGGATCCTGGTTGGACCAGGCAGGAATTGTCGAGGCGATCGTCTCCGGCCAATGGTTGTTGTCTGCAGGGTTCCCGGCCGGATTGTTTCACCCGCCTGCCTTGTCGGCTCGATATATACGATAGTATATAGCGTGAGGAAAGCTCGACGGCGGGAAAGCGGGTTTACGGATACGTGTGCGTTCGTCTGCAACGAATGCAGCGCGAGCCTGATCGCCGATGCAGCACGGCGCAGGCAGGAAGCGGTTCGGCGGAAGTCAGCCGCGTCTTTGCGAGCGCAAGCAAAGCAATCCATCTATCCGCGAGCAAACGGATAGATGGATTGCTTCGTCGTTTCACTCCTCGCAATGCCGAAGTTAATAACGGCGGAACTCAATCCGGGCTGAACGCGTCGTACACCAGCTTGCGGAATGCCGGCGTGATGCGCTGGCGCTCGTTCTGGGTCTGCTCCAGCATGATGTAGATCATGTCGAGTTTCGGATCGACGCCGAAATAGGTGCCGCTGCCGCTGTCCCATTTCAATTCGCCGATCGAGCCGGGCGGCGGCGGCTTGGCGATGCCGGGATCGGTGCGCACCGCGATTCCGTAGCCGTAGCCGAAGCCGTCGCCTGGAAAATACCAGTAGTCGCGGCCGACGCCCGAGCCCGGCCCGATATGATCCGTCGTCATGGTCTTGAAGGCGGCGGGGCTGAGATAGCGCTTGCCGTCGAGCTCGCCGCCGTTGAGCAGCATCTGCGCGAAGCGCGCATAGTCGGTTATGGTCGACACCAGGCCGCCGCCGCCGGATTCCCATTCCGGATGCGCGCGCCGGTCGTTCTCGCCTTCGATCAGGATCGTGTCCGAAGGCAGCGGTTCGGCCAGCCGCGTCCGTTCCGTCTCCGCATCGAGCACGTATCGGGTGTCGGTCATCCCAAGGGGATCGAAGATCCGCTCCTTCTCGAACTGATAGAGCGTCTTGCCGGAGACGATCTCGATCACTCGGCCGAGCACGTCGGTGGAATGGCCGTAGCGCCACAGCGTGCCGGGCTGCCGCGACAGCGGCAGCTTGGCCAGCCTTGCTGTGAATTCCTTGTTGTCGAACTTGCCGTCGAACAGATGTCCCGCGCGGTAGATCTTCTGGATCCAGTCGGCGCCGATATATTCGTAGGTGATGCCCGAGGTGTGCCGCATGATGTCTTCGATGGTCACCGGGCGGATCGGCGGCACCAGCTCCACCTTGTCCGGATCGTTGCCGCCGTCGGGTTCGATCGCGACCTTCACGTCGGCGAACGCCGGAATGTATTTCGACAGCGGATCCTGCGGCGACAGTCTGCCTTCGTCGACCAGCATCATCGCGGCGGTGTTGGTGATCGGCTTGGTCATCGAATGCAGCGCGAACATCGTGTCCGCCCGCATCGGCGATTTGGTCGTGACGTCGCGATAGCCGAAGGCTTTCAGATAGACCGGCTTGCCGTGCTGCTGGATCAGGATGACTGCGCCGGGCAGCTTGCCGCTGTTGACTTCATTGTTGAAGAATTCGGTTATGTGTTCGAGCTTCTCCGGCGACGGGGCAGGGGCGTCGGTGGCGCGTGCGTCGCCCGATGTGACAAGTGCAAGACACGCGATCGCGGTCGTTACCCCACGAAGTATCCGCACGGCAGGGTGGATCGCCCGATCATATCCACATGACATTGAGAAGCCCGCCCCCTGCCTGATGTTCTGAACGCCGCATGTCTAGCGCAGGCGCCCGCGCAGCATAATCATTTTCGAGCGAGTTTATTCCCGAACGATGGTCGAATTTTAGACAATCTGCGTGGCGCCGGCCGGCGTGCGCACGGCACTCGACAGCACCTGCAGCGCCTGGCTCAGCTCGGCGCGGTTGCGTGCGGCACCGAGCGAGACGCGCAAGCCGCGCGGCGCGGCATCGCCCGCTGCAAAGGCGTCTTCGCCGACGACGGCAAGGCCATTGCGCATCAGATGCGACAGCAAATCGGTGCCGTCGAAATGCTTCGGCAGCGGCATCCACAGATGATGGCTCGCCGGCCGCGCCGCATAGCTGACGCCCTTGAGGAAGCGGGCGGCGAGCTGCTGGCGCGCGGCGGCCTCGTTGCGGATGGCGCGGATGATGTCGGCGGCGACGCCGGAGCGCAGCCATTGCGTCACCAGCGCCACCATCAGCGATGGCGGCATTTGCATGGTGGCCTGCATGCCGGCGCGCATGCGCTGCTCGGCGCTCGCATTGGGCGCCAGCAGATAGGCGACGCGCAAGGCCGGCGCGATGCATTTGGCGATGCTCGCGGCGTAGTAGGTGTGCTCCGGAATCAGGGTCGCGATCGGCGCCATCTGCGGTTCGAGCGGTCCGTAGACGTCGTCCTCGATCAGGACAGAGCCGCGCTTCCGGATGATGTCGGCCATCGCCTTGCGCCGCGCAGTGCCCATGGTCGCGGTGGTCGGGTTCTGCTGCGTCGGCACCAGATAGACCGCCTTCGGCTTGTGCTTTCGGCAGGCCTCGTCCAGCGCGTCGGGCCGCGCGCCCTCCGCGTCCATCGCCACGCCGATCAGGCGGACATCGAGCCGCGCCGCCGCGGCCTTGATGCCGGGAAACGTCAATGCTTCCGTCAGCACCACATCGCCGGGCGATGTCAGCGCCAGCAGCGCGTTGAAGATGATCGCCTGCGAGCCCGGATAGATCACGATGCGGTCGGCGGAAGCGTTCGGCACGCGCGGCTGTAGCCACGCGGCGCCGACCTCGCGCTCGTCGGCAGTGCCGCCGGGACGCGTGTAGCCGAGATAGGCGGAGAACCCGGCGTCTGAGCGGATGGTCGCGAGGCCCTGCGCGATGCGCAGGTCGAGATTGGCCTCGACCGGCTGCGGCGGCAGGTTCATCGACAGGTCGATGTTGACGGGCGCGGATAACTCGGAGGCCGCGCGCGCGGTGGTCTCCGAGACGAAGGTGCCCTGGCCGACGCGTGCGTCGAGCAGTCCGCGCCGCCGCGCCTCGCCATAGGCGCGCGTCACCGTGGTGAGGTCGATGCCGAGCGCGGTCGCCAGCGCGCGATGGGTCGGCAGCCGCTGGCCGCGGACCAGCCGGCCGCTGGCGATATCGGCGGCCAGCGCATCGACGATGCGCAGGAACATCGGGCCGTGCCATTCCGAAACTGTAGGGATCCAATCCATGCAATACAGCGATTTGTCTTTGATTGTATGCTCTAGGAGACATATTGTATGGATCATCAGATCAGGTCAAGGACAACGACCAAGGACGACTGCGATGACCGAGACGGTTTCCCTGCCAAAGGCAATGTTGCGCGGCTTCACCATGAAGTGCCCGAACTGCGGGCGTGGCCATCTGTTCGGCCGCTTCCTTAAAGTGGCGGATCATTGCGAGGTGTGCGGCGAGGACTTCACCCCGCAGCGCGCCGACGATTTCCCGGCCTATCTCGTGATCGTCGTGGTCGGCCACGTCGTGGTGCCGGCGCTGCTCTGGATGGAGACGACCTACGCGCCGCCGGCCTGGTTGCAACTCGCGATCTGGCTGCCGGTGACCTTGTTCAGCGCGCTCGCGCTATTGCAGCCGACCAAGGGCGCGATCGTCGGCTTGCAGTGGCAACTCGGCATGGAGGGATTTGCGGCGACGCGGCGCGCCGTGGCGACGGTGCGGAGTGGCGTTGGGCGAACTCGCCAAGCCTGACGCGATGTCGTAGCCCGGATGCAGCGAAGTGAAATCCGGGGGCTCGTGCAGCGGGCAACACCGTCCCGGATTGCGCGGAGCCTGTCATCGGGCGCGCGTTCGCGCGGCCCGTTGGCTCCATCCGGGCTACGGGCTCGTCAAATCGGATGGTGATGGGGCCGGAACATGCGGCCCTTTTCCGTCACCAGCACCACGGCGAGCGCGGCCAGCGTGCACAGGAAGAAGCCGGTCGCGAACGGCAGCAGCGTGCCGTTGTAATCCTGGCCGATCACCGTCCCGACGCCGATCCCGAGCAGCGTGGTGATGGTGCCGTACAGCGAGGAGGCGGTGCCGGCGATCTTGCCCTGCGGCTCCATCGCCAATGCGGTGAAGTTCGCCATCATCAGCCCGAACGCGAACATCATCAGCCCCGACAGCACCATGAACAGCGGCAGCGACAGCGTGTCGGTCTTCACCGCGAGGAACAGTGCCGCGGCCACCACGGCGAAACCGGTCAGCGCGGCGTGCGAGATCACCCGCATGCCGATGCGGCCGACGATGCGCGAATTGAGGAAGCCGGCGATCGCGACGCCGACCGCGCAGGCCGCGAACGCGACCGGGAAGTAATGCCCGAGCTTGAAGATCTCGGTGAAGATCTGCTGCGACGAGAACACGAAGGCGAACAGCGAGCCCTGCACGCCGCCGGCGGCGAGCGCATAGCCGAGCGTCTGGCGATTGGTGACGGTCTGGCGGAATGCGGACAGCACCTCCGGGATCGCCAGCGACTTGCGCAACTCCTCGGGCAGCGTTTCCGGCATCCGCATCGCGCTCCAGGCCAGCGCGATCACGCCGTAGATCATCAACAGCACGAAGATGCCGCGCCAGTGCGTCAGCAGCATCACCGCCTGGCCGAATGACGGGGCGATCACGGGGACGGCGATGAACACCATCATCGCCAGCGACATCACGCTCGCCATCCGCCGTCCGGCGTAGCAGTCGCGCACGATCGAGGTCGCGATCACGCGCGTCGCCGCGGTGCCGAGCCCTTGCAGCGCGCGCGCCAAGAGCAGCGTCTCGAACGAGGGCGCCATGATCGCGAGCAGGCCGGCGATGGTGTAGACCGTCATGCCGCCGAGCAGCACCGGGCGGCGGCCGAAGCGGTCCGACAGCGGGCCCATCACGAACTGGCCGACCCCGAAGCCGACCAGGAAGATCGACAGCACCATCTGCGGGCGGTTGGCGTCGGCGATCTGGAATGCGGAGCGGATGTTCGGCAGCGCCGGCAGCATCATGTCCATCGCCAGCGGGTTCAGCGCCATGATGGAAGCGATAACGACGACGAATTCCGGAAAGCCCATCGGGCGGTGGCCTGAGGAGACCCAGGCATCGGCATTGATGTCAGACACTTACGACCTCTTGGAGCGCTGGGATCATAATGCCCTTGCTGCAATGCACAATCGGCGTTTTGGGATGGGAGACCGTCGGCGACGGGTGAGGTAACCGGGTCATGGAACCGGTCGGGCAGGGGGTGGCGGCGTGTCGGCCGTGGCTACACCGTTGCGATTGCAACTATTTTGCTCGTCCCGCGCGAAAACCTCTGCTATCCCCGCATCAGCACCCGTGCAGGGCAGGCGCAACGCGGCCGGTGACCCGCACGGCAAAGACGTTTGGGGAGGCCACATGTCCATCGAACTATCCGCGCGGTCGCGCGGTGCTGAACTGTCGGATGAGGAGCGCAAGGTTCTCACCGCAACGCTCGTCGGCACCACCATCGAGTGGTACGACTTCTTCGTCTACGCCCAGGCCGCCGGCCTGGTGTTCGGCGCGCTGTTCTTCGCGCCGATGAACGCCAACAATCCGCTGCTGGCGCAGATCGTCTCGTTCGCGACGCTCGGCCTCTCCTTCCTGTTCCGCCCGCTCGGCGCGATCGTCTGCGGTCATCTCGGCGACCGCTTCGGGCGCAAGAACATGCTGGTCGTCACGCTGCTGTTGATGGGCGCTGCGACCGCGCTGGTCGGCCTGCTGCCGACCTATGCGCAGATCGGCGCCTGGGCGCCGGCGCTCCTCATTCTTCTGCGCATCCTGCAGGGCTTCTCGGCCGGCGGCGAGTGGGGCGGCGCGGCGCTGATGGCGGTGGAATCGGCGCCCGTCGACAAGCGCAGCTTCTTCGGCTCGTTCCCGCAGATCGGCACGCCGCTCGGCATGATCCTGGCGACCGGCGTGCTGTGGTTGCTGACGGCGATGCTCGGCAAGCAGGCGATGATCGAATGGGGCTGGCGGATTCCGTTCCTGCTGTCGATCCTCTTGATCGTGGTCGGCATCGTGACCCGCCGCACCGTGGAGGAATCGCCGGTGTTCCAGGCGATGCAGCGGCGGCACAAGGAATCCTCCGCGCCGCTGCGCGAGCTGATGCGCAATCATGCAAAGGAGATCCTGCGCACCGCCTTGATCTTCATGGCCAACAACGCGGCCGGCTACATCCTGATCGCGTTCATCATCAGCTATGGCGCCAACACGCTGAAGCTGCCGTCGGAGCAATTGCTGCTGATCGGCACGCTGGCGGCAGTGAGCTGGTTCATCTTCACGCTGCTCGGCGGCATCCTCGGCGACAGAATAGGCCGCGTGCGCTGCTTCCAGATCGGCTACACCCTGATGGTGCTGTGGGCGGTGCCGATGTGGTTCTTGATCGACAGCAAGAATTTGCTGCTGTTCTTCATCAGCGCCGTCGGCCTCACCATCGCGCTCGGCCTGTCCTATGGCCCGCAGGCCGCGCTCTATGCCGAGCTGTTTCCGGCCAAGGTGCGCTATTCCGGCGTCTCGATCGGCTACGCGCTCGGCGCCATCTTCGGCGGCGCCTTCGCACCGATGATCGCGCAATGGATCATCGGCACTTACGGTGAGTCCTGGCGGGTGGGCGTCTATATCGGCCTGCTGGCGCTGATCTCGCTGATCACGGTGTCGACGATCAGGGATCCGCAGGGCGTCGATCTGAACGTGAAGGACGCAGGGACGTAGGCGAGGGGAATCCGTAGGGCGGATTGGCCGCAAGGCGTAATCCGCCACTGCCGTTGCGTCGCGGTGGATTACGCCTTCGGCTAATCCACCCTACGCAGCGGCGGCCATTCAGATTCGGGCGCCGCGGTTGTAGCCGTCGACGAGTTCATTGTAGTCGCGCATCAGCCGGGCCGGCGATCCTTCCACCATCCAGCCGGCGCCGGCATTGCTCAGCATCATCTTCTCACCGGAGCTGTAAGGCACCTTGTCGCGCATGCGGCGCATCAGCTGCTTGGCCGTGGTGAGGAATGATTTGGCGCTGCCGACGAACATCGAGCCGAGCTTGACGTCGCCGTCCTTGCCCGAGGCCTCCTCCATGGCCTTCACCGTCGCCTCATACTCGCTGAGCCCCTGGGTGATCGCGTCGAGGTCGGGCTTGTCGGCCTGCTCCGCGCGAAGCACGCGTTTGGCCTGGATCATCAGGGCCTCGACATAATAATGCGACTTGCGGCCTTCGCTCGCCTCGATCGCGGCCAGCTGCTCGGCCGAGCGCTTGTCATTGATCGCCTCGACGCCGGCGCGCAGCGCCTTGTCGGCGCCGGCGAATGCATCCCATGCCGCAACCAGGCGCGGATGCAGCGCCTTGCCCTTGGCCATCTTGTCGTCCTTGTAATTCTCCTGGGTGTAGTAGTCGTCCGCCTCCTTCAACAGCGGCTCGAGCGTGGTCACGGCGGCAACATAGGCATTCGCAGCCGACTCAAGCCCGGCGTCGTGCGGGTCCGCCGCATTGGCGGCCGCGACGCTCGTCTTGCAGTCGGAGGTGTCGTAGATCGTGTAGGTGCCGTAGATGATCCGCTCCTTGCCGGTGGGACCACTCCTGGCGGCCCAGGAAAAGTAGCGGTCGCGGGATTCGTAGGAGCGCGACGACAGGCGGTTGATGCACCCGACATAGGCATTCATCTTGCGCGTCAGTTGCGCGGAGGCGGCGCTCTCCGATGACGCAGGCGGCGCCTGCTGGGCGACGGCCGGTTCGAGACAGGCAGCGATGGCTGCAATCACAAGGAAACAGGTCTTTCGCATCGGGAAGTTGCCCTCATCTCGGCCGGAAGGCGGCCTCAGCTTGGGAAGCTTATGTGACGGCAGCAGGTGACGTCACATAAGCTTCCCAAGCCGAGGCCGCGCCGCCCACTATCGATAGACTGGTTTGTCGGCTACGGCCAGAAGCCCGCCTTGCGGACCGCACGCCGCGCGCGTAGCCGATGCTTTCCCTTCGTGCTCGCTGAGGCCGGCTCCGTCGGGCGTGTGATCGGAAACGTCTCGCGCATATGCTCCGCGAGCATTGCACAATAGTCGGTCGCGAAACGAGGCAAGGGACGTCGTTTGTCCCACGAGATGGTCAGGGGCTCCCGCAACATTCGGCGCCTGTGCGTGAGACCGACGATTCTCAATTCGTAACGCTGGCATTGCAGCTGGGAGGGAACGATTGCTACGCCGTGCCCCGCTTCGGCAAGTGCCAGCAAAGTGTGCGGGTTCCTGCTCTCGAACATGATCGCGGGCTTCAGTCCGGCCATTCGGCTCGCCGCATCGAAAGCACGGCGAAATCCGAACCCGCTATCCATCAGCAGCAGCGGAAACTCAGCAAGGTCAGCGACCTCGATCGTCGTCTGAGGCCCGAGCCGCATTGAGGGATGGCAGGCAGCCAGCAGCTCTACGGATCCAAGCGAAAGACTGCCGAAGTGCTGCTCGTTCAGCTTGACTGCATGCAGCAGGTTTTGGCCGAGATGAATTTCACCACGTTCGAGCATCGCCAATATTTCGTTGCCCGTCCCCTCTCTGATCCTTACTTCAACCCGGGGATAGCGCTTCGCATACCGATGCAGGAATCGGGACAGGACACTTTCGATGTGTTGCGGCGACCCGGCTATCTTGAGAACTCCGGTGTCTCCCCGTCGGAGCAACTGAGCCTGCTCTTTCAGTGAGCTGGCGCTGTTGAGCAGCAGCCGGCAGCCTGCGATCAACTGCTCGCCTTCGCCGGTCAGCAGAAGGCGGCGCCCGACACGATCAAACAGCCGCAGCCCGAGCTCCTGCTCAAGTCCGATGATTTGCCTGGACAGCGCCGGCTGGGCGACCCGCAACCGCAATGCGGCCTTTGAGACGGTGCCGAGCTCGGCCACGGTCAGGAACGTGAGGGCCTGTCGCAGGTTCATGCCCGCTTATAGCACTTTGGCATGAACTTTCAGAAGATATATGCATTGGACACATTTTAGGCCGAGGCGGAGAGTCCGGTGCGGCAGCGGTTCGCGACAGCAGCGAAACATGGAGGGAGGCCCGCATGAACGCCCGAGGCAGGATCGGTCTGGTCGTGCTGACATGCGCGACGTTGTGTGCTCTGGGCTGGGAGGCACTGCATGGCGAACCCGGGCCTCCCGCCTATCTGATCGGCCAGATCGACGTCGTCGATCCCGATGGCTATGCCAGGGAATATCTGCCCAGGGCGCGCGAGATCATCAAGGCGCACGGCGGGAAGCTGGTTGCGGCCGCGGGCGCGGCGGCGGCCGGTTCGCAGGTCGTTGCCGTCGACGGAGAGCCGCCGAGACGCGTGATCATCTACATGTATCCGAGCATGGCAGCGCTTCTGGCTTGGCGAAACGATCCAGCCTACGTGCAGGTCCGAGCCATTGGCGAAAAATACGCCAAGTATCACACATTCGCTGTCGAGGGCTCGGTGGCCAATTAGTCCCGATCGTCTCGCGCAACGGGATCAGGAAAGCAAAAGTTCTGCGCGATGGATGTGGCGACATAACCTGGCAGCGTCCCACTCCCAGGCGGCCAACGCATGCGAGTATCAGCCTAGCTGGCTCCGAGCAACACCTTCAGCTTCTTGACCGCGCTGTCGGGCGTCGTCAGCACCTCGCGGCCGGTGACTTCGGCGACGCGCGCGGCGGCCGGGGCCATGCTGTACTGGGCGAGCGCGATCAGATCGCAGTCGCGCAGATCGCGGCTGGCCTCGACCACGATGCGGTCGTGTGCGGCGCGGTCGCCGCGATCGAGCGCGGCCAGCGCGCCGTCGGCGAGCTTCGGCACCAGCGTCACGGACGACGGAAATTCCGGCGGCATCGACACCAGCGTCGGCGGGAAGGTCGAGAGCAGGCCGATGCGTTTTCCCTTGGCGACCGCCTGTTCGATCATCGCCTCGTTCGGCTTCAACACCGGCATCGGCGCGTGCGCGCGCGCCACCGCCTCGATGCACGGGCCGAACGCCGAGCAGGTGAACAGGATGCCCTCGGCGCCGGTGCCGGCTGCATATTGCCCGATGGCAAGGAAGCGCTCGGTCATCCGGTCGGTCAGCTTGCCGTCGCGCGCGAGGTCGGCCGACAGACTGTCGTCGAGCAGGTTCATCAGCCGCGCTTCCGGCCAATGATTTGCGAATGACGCCTCGATCGGCGCGATCGAATGCTTCAGGGCATGAATGAGGGTGATGCGCATGATTTCTTTCTACTCCCTCTCCCCGCAAGTCGTTGAGGTTGGAGGCTATAATCCATCAACTCGTCATTGCGAGGAGCGATAGCGACGAAGCAATCCATCGCTGTACTTGTGGCGCGATGGATTGCTTCGCTTCGCTCGCAATGACGGGAGGAATAGGTTCAAGGCCTATCAGAGTATCATTTGAACGGGATCGCGTACATCAGGCCGCCCTTGCTCCAGGTGGCGTTGAGGCCGCGTTCGAGCTTCAGCGGGCTTGCCTTGCCGACATTGCGCTCGAAGATCTCGCCGTAATTGCCGCCGGCCTTGATCGCCGCGACCAGCCATTTGTTGTCGAGGCCGAGCCGCGAGCCGAGATCGCCGGATGCGCCGAGCAGGCGCTGGATCGCCGGCACCTGCGACTTCGTCATCTCGTCGACATTGGCTTGCGTCACGCCGAGCTCTTCGGCTTCGACCAGCCCGTAATGCAGCCAGGTGATGATGTCGCTCCAGACCTCGTCGCCGTTGCGGGTGAACGGGCCGAGCGGCTCCTTGCTGATGGTCTGCGGCAGCACGACATAGTCGTCGGCCTTCGGTGCCGCGGTTGCGACCGCGCCGGCAAGCGCCGAGGCGTCCTGGGTCATGGCATCGCAGCGGCCGCCGAAGAAGGTCTGGTACATGGTATCGGGACGGTCGAACACCAGCGGCTTCCAGTCGATGCCGTTGGCGCGGCCGTAATCGCCGAGCGTCACTTCATGCGTGGTGCCCTGCGCGACGCAGACGGTGGCGCCCTTGAGGTCCTTCAGCTCCTTCACGCCGAGGTCCTTCTTCACCACAAAGCCCTGGCCGTCGTAGAAATTGACCGGGCCCTGGCGCAGCCCGAGCGTGGTGCCGCGCAGATAGGTCTGCGTCGAATTGCGGTAGAGCACGTCGATCTCGCCGGATTGCAGCGCGGTGAAGCGGTTCTGCGCGGTCAGCGCGACGTAGCGCACCTTGGCTGGATCGCCGAGCACGCCGGCGGCAAGCGCGCGGCAATAGTCGACGTCGAGGCCCTTGAAATTGCCCTGCGAGTCCGGCGCCGAGAAGCCGGCAAAGCCGGTCGAGACGCCGCACACCAAGGTGCCGCGCTGCTTGACGGTGTCGAGCGTCGCCGCGCTCGCGGTCGCGACGCCGGCGACGAGAACGGCTGCAGTAATCAATCCCCTGTACATTTTACACCTCCCTCATGCTTGAGCATGATCTTCTCGGAAAACCGGTACCCACTTTTCCGGATCATGCTCCGTGACCAACATCCTTCAGCGCGCCGTCGACCGCAGCGCCGAGCCTTTCGACGATCATGTCGATGTCGCCGGGCGTTGCGATATAGGGCGGGGCGAGCAGCACATGGTCGCCGCGCTGGCCGTCGGCGGTGCCGCCCGACGGATAGCAGCCGAGGCCGCCGGCAAACGCTGCGGACTTGATCCGCTGATGCAGCTTCAGCTTGGGATCGAATGCCTGCCGCGTGCCGCGGTCGGCGACCAGCTCGATCCCCCAGAACAGGCCGCGGCCCCTGATGTCGCCGACATGGCGGTGATTGCCGAAGCGCTCGATCAGCCGCTGCTCGAGCTGGCGGCCGCGCTCCTTGACCTGGTCGAGCAGCCTCTCCTCGGCGATCGTCTTCTGGACCTCGAGGGCTGCGGCGCAGGCGAGCGGATGCGCGAGATAAGTGTGGCCGTGCTGGAACGCGCCGGAGCCGTTGCGCACGGTGTCGACGATCGTGCCGCTCGCGAGCATCGCGCCGATCGGCTGATAGCCGCCGCCGAGTCCCTTGGCGATCGCCTGGATGTCCGGCGAGATGCCTTCCTGCTCCCACGCATGCAGCGTGCCGGTGCGGCCCATGCCGCACATCACCTCGTCGAGGATCAGCAGCGCGCCATGGCGGGTGCAGATCTCGCGCACCGCCTTGAAGTAACCCTCCGGCGCCGGCACGCAGCCGGCGGTGGCGCCGACCACGGGTTCGGCGATGAAGGCTGCGACATTGTCGGGGCCGAGCCGTTGGAATTCAGCCTCTAATTCGGCGGCGAGGCGGCCTACGAACGCGGCCTCCGATTCATCGTCGCGCTTCTCGTGATAGGCGAAGGCCGGGGTGACATGGCTGAACGAGGGCGACAGCAGCGGCGCGTAGGGCTCGCGGCGCCAGGCATTGCCGCCGGCCGACAGCGCGCCGAGCGTGTTGCCGTGATAGCTCTGGCGGCGGGCGATGAAGCGCGCGCGCTTAGGCTCGCCGCGCTCGATGAAATATTGCCGCGCCAGCTTGATCGAGGCCTCGATCGCCTCCGATCCGCCGCTGACGAAATAGACATAGCCGAGCCCGCCGGGCTCGTGGCCGACCAGGCGCTCGGCGAGCTCTTCCGCGGGCTCCGACGAGAAGAAGCCGGTGTGCGCATAGGCGATCTTCGACGCCTGCTTGGCGATGGCGGCAAGAATGCGCGGATGCTGATGACCGAGGCACGACACCGCGGCGCCGCCGGAGGAATCCAGGACGCGGTGGCCATCCTCCGCGATCAGCCAGACGCCGTCGCCGCCGATCGCTTTCGGCGGGGTCTCGCGCAGGCTGCGGTGCATCACGCGGCTCTTGTGGGCTGCCATGATACTCATCCTTTCTCGGCAATATATTGCGACATCCTGGCAAGCCGGCCTTCGGTCTCTTCCAGCTTGCGCTTTGCATTTGCGCCGCCCAGCGTGAAGGCGACGGCGGCGAGCGACTGGGCGACCGCGATCGCGCCGGTGAGGCTCGGGAAGAAGCCGGGCGAGGAAGCGGCCTCGAACAGCAACAGATGATCGGCGCCTTCGGCCATCGGCGCTGTGATCGTGTCGGCGATCGCGATCAGTGTGGCGCGCGCCTGATGCGCCGCACGCGCGGTCTCGACGCTGACCAGCGTGTAGGGCGCAAAGCCGATCACGACCACGGCGTCGTCAGTGCGGAAGGCGCCGTGGTCGAGATCGAACGGGCCGGAACCGCCGACCAATTGCACCGCGTCGGGACGGAACAGGCGAAGCTGATAGGTCAGCAGTTCCGCGACGCTGCGGCAGCTGCGAAAGCCTGATATCCAGATCCGGTTCGCCGAATGCAGCGCACGCGCGGCATCGGCGATCGCGTTCGCGGAGATCCGCGCAAGCCCCGCGGCTTCGGCTTCCAGCTTGTCGTGGACCAGTTTGACATCGGCATTCGGCCCGGCGCGGCGGCTCCTGGCGCGGCCGGAGAACGGCGAGCCCTGCGCCGGCCGTCGCGCTTCGGTGAGTGCAGCGCGCAATTCATCCCAACCGGAATAGCCGAGCGCCTTTGCCAGACGCGTAAAGGAGGCTGGATCGGCGCCGGCGACGGCGGCAAGCTCGCGCATCGAGCGGGTGGTGGCGTCGTAATCATTGGCTGCGACAAACCGACCGACCTCCTGCAAACGCATTGGCAGCGACGGCAACGCGCTGCACAATTCGTTGAGGGGCGATGGTTTCGGCTGAGCCTGGGCCATGAAACATATGTTGCATGAATCTTGATTTGGTGCAACATATGAAGTGCGCATCCTCGAATAGACGCCTGCGCATGGCAGAAGATCGCTTCTCAGGGGATCCTGTGCTGTGACGACATCGACGCCGAAACGCCCTCCCGCCCGCAACTGGCGGTTCTCGCTCAGCGATCCCCGCGTCGCCGGCCTGTTCTGGCAGGTCCTGGTGGTCGGCATCGCGATCGCCATCGTCGCCTTCCTGTGGTCGAACGCGCTGCATAATCTCTCGGTGCGGCGGATCTCGACCGGCTTCGCTTTCCTCGGCCGCGAGGCTGGCATGCCGATCGCCGACAGCTGGATCGACTACACGCCGAAGGACACTTATCTGCGCGCCTTCATCGTCGGCGTCGTCAACACGCTGCGCGTTGCCGTGATCGGCATCGTGCTGGCGACGGTGATCGGCACGCTGGTCGGCATCGCACGGCTGTCGTCGAACTGGCTACTGGCGCGGCTCGCCGCCGTCTATGTCGAGGTGCTGCGCGACCTCCCGCTGCTGTTGCAGCTATTGTTCTGGTACGTGCTGATGCAGGGCCTGCCGGCGGCGCGCCAGGCGTTCAAGCCGGTCGAGGGCGTCTATCTCTCCAATCGCGGCCTGATCCTGCCGTCGGTGCCGCTGCACGAGGCCAATTGGTGGACCATCCTGGCGCTGGTCGCAGGCCTGATCGTGTTCGCTTTCGTCAGGCGCCGCCTGATCGCGCAGCAGATGCGCGACGGCCGGGCGCGGCCGGCCTGGCCCTACGCGCTCGGCCTCGTCGTCGCGTGGCCTGTGCTGGTGTCGTTCCTCGCGGGCGCGAGCTGGAGCGTCACGCTGCCCGAGCTGCGCGGCTTCAACTTCGTCGGCGGGCTGACCCTGGCGCCGGAATATTTCGCGCTCTTGATCGCGCTCGTCACCTACACCTCGGCCTTCATCGCCGAGATCGTGCGCAGCGGCATCCAGGCGGTGCCGCGCGGCCAGTCGGAAGCCGCCAAGGCGCTCGGGCTGAAGCGCGGCTTCGTGCTCCAGCACATCGTGCTGCCGCAGGCGCTGCGCGTCATCATCCCGCCGATGACCAGCCAGTATCTCAACCTGACGAAAAACTCCTCGCTCGCGGTCGCGGTCGGCTACCAGGACATCGTCTCGATCGCCAACACCACGCTGAACCAGACCGGGCAGGCGATCGAGTCGATCGCGCTGATCATGATGGTGTTCCTCACCATCAGCCTCGGCATCAGCCTGTTCATGAACTGGTACAATGCGCGCATCGCGCTGGTGGAGCGTTGACATGAGCTCGGTCGCGCATGTCCCGCAGGATCCGCTGCCGATCGGCCCGCGTCCCGCACCGCGCGCGCTCGGCGGATATCTCACCGCCTGGCTGCGCGCCAATCTGTTCGCCTCGATCCCGTCCGGCATCATGACCTTGCTGCTGCTGTTCGTGCTCGGCAAGGCCGGCATCGCGTTTTGGCAATGGGGCATCGCCAATGCGGTCTGGATCGTCTCCGGCAACGACACCGCCGCCTGCCGCGCGCTGCGCGGCGTCGGCGCCTGCTGGGCCGTCGTGCCCGAGAAGTACCGCTTCATCCTGTTCGGCACCTATCCGTATAGCGAGCAGTGGCGGCCTGCGCTCGCGGTCGTGATCTTCATCGCGCTGTTCGTGGTGTCGAGTCGCCGCAGCTTCTGGCGCAAGGAGCTGTTCCTCGTGTGGGCCGCGGCGCTGATCGTGATCGGCTGCCTGATGTGGGGCGGCTTCCTTGGCCTCACCTTCGTCACCCAGGACCGCTGGGGCGGGCTGCCGGTGACGCTGATCCTCGCGACCTTCGGCTTGGCGCTCGGCTTCCCGCTCGGCATCCTGGTCGCGCTCGGCCGCCGCTCGAACTTGCCGGCGATCCGTTCGCTCTGCGTGCTCTATGTCGAATTGATCCGCGGCGTGCCGCTGATCAGCCTGCTGTTCATGGCGAGCGTGATGTTCCCGCTGTTCATGCCCGACGGCGTCAACATCGACAAACTCCTGCGCGCGCAGATCGCCTTCATCCTCTACGCCGGCGCCTATCTCGCCGAAGTCGTGCGCGGCGGCCTGCAAGCGGTGCCGCGCGGACAATATGAGGCCGCGGATGCGCTCGGGCTGTCTTATTGGGAGAAGCACGCGCTGATCGTGCTGCCGCAGGCCATCCGCCACGTCATCCCGCCGCTGGTCAACACCTTCATCGCCTTCTTCAAGGACACCAGCCTGGTCCTGATCATCGGCATCTTCGATCTCTTGACGACCGCGAAAACCGCGATCGTCGATCCGGCCTGGCAGTCCTTCAGCGTCGAGGTCTACGTCTTCGTCGGCGTGATCTACTTCGTGTTCTGCTTCGCGATGTCGCGCTATAGCCGCAGCCTCGAGGCGCAACGCGCGCACGGCTGAGCGCGCCAGGCTTTCCGCCAATTCCCGAATGTTCGATCCGGGCGGGCCGTCCGAAGGACGGCGCCGCTCCCGTTCGCTCGGAGGTCGGAAGCGAGCCCCTTGCCAAGCCGTCGCAATCCTATTTATGATCATAAAATGGATAAATCGGCTCTGCCCACCCTCGACCCCTCCCGCCGCGCTTCGATCAAGCGCAAGCGCTCGGACGCGGTCGCCGATCTGATCCGCAGCCACATCTTCCAGGCCGGCTTGCAGCCCAACGACCGGCTGCCGCAGGAGAGTGAGCTGATCGAGATGTTCGGCTGCAGCCGCTCGACCATCCGCGAGGCGCTCAAGTCGCTGGAAGTGCAGGGGCTGGTGCAGAACACCACCGGTCCCGGCGGCGGCGCGCGGGTGGCGCCGGTGTCGATCAACCGGATCGTCGGCCTGCTCAGCAACTACTTCTATTTCCAGTCGGTCAATGCCGCGCAGATCTACCAGATCCGCCGCCTGATCGAGCCGGAGCTCGCCTTCAGCGTGGTCGGGCACCTCACAACGGCGCATTTCGCCGCGCTCGACACCGCGATCGCGGTTCAGGAGCATCATCCCGGCGGCGAAGCCGATTGGGATCATCATCGCCACGCCGAGATCGATTTCCACGACATCCTGATCGAGGCCTGTCCCAACCCGCTGCTCGGCCTGATGTGCCGGTTCGTCAACGAGGCGATCCGTCATCTGATCGGCAAATTCGGCGCGCAGCAGTTCTCGTCGCGCTTCACCTGCGAGAATATCGACTTTCACAAGCGCCTGATGGCCGCGTTTCGCTCCGGCAACGCCGTGCGCGCCCGGCGCGTGATGCTCGATCATGTGCTCAGCGCCGAGGCGGTCGTCGTTCCCAAAGAAGACCGGCGGATGGACCAGCCGGTGTTCTACGAGCCGTTGCGGCTCGACTGAACCAACCAGCAAGAAACCAGTGCGAGAACCAGTGGAGGACAACACGTGACGAATGCACCGATCTGGCAATGGTCGGCCGTGGAGACGGCTGCGGCGATCAGGAACGGCGAGGCGACCTCCGAGCAGGTGGTCCGCGCGCATCTCGATCGCAAGCAAGAGGCCAACCCGGCGCTCAACGCCGTCGTCGTCGATCTCGGTGACGCCGCGCTGAAGTCGGCGAAGGCCGCGGACGAGGCGTTGGCCGCCAGCAAGCGCGGCGGCGCTGCCGTCGGGCCGCTGCACGGCGTGCCGGTCACGATCAAGATCAACATCGACGTCGAGGGCCAGGCCAATTCGAACGGCGTGGTCGCCTTCAAGGACAATATCGCGCCGGGCGACTCGCCGGTGACCGCCAACCTCAAGAAGGCCGGCGCCATCATCATCGGCCTGACCAACACGCCGGAATTCTCGCTGCGCGGCTTCACCGACAACCCGCTGCACGGCCTGACGCGCAATCCCTGGAATGCGGAGGTGACCTGCGGCGGCTCCTCCGGCGGCGCCGGCGCGTCGATCGCGGCCGGCATCGGCACCATCGCGCATGGCAACGACATCGGCGGCTCGCTGCGCTGGCCGGCGCATTGCAACGGCATCGCCACCATCAAGCCGACCCAGGGCCGGATTCCGGCGTTCAATCCCTCCGCCACCGCAGAGCGGCCGCTGATGGCGCAGTTCATGTCGTCGCAGGGCCCGCTCGCGCGCCACGTCGCCGACGTCCGTCTCGGGCTCGAGGTGATGGCGCAGCGCGACCCGCGCGATCCCTGGTATGTGCCGGCGCCGCTCACGGGGCCGAAGCCGGCAGCGCCGAAGGTCGCGCTGGCGAAGATCCCGGAGGACATGGTGACCGATCGCAGCGTGATCGCGCTTCAGCGCAAGGCGGCCGATCATCTGGCCGATGCCGGGTACGCGGTCAGCGAGGTCGAGGTCCCCGAGCTCAACAAGGTCTGGCAGCTCTGGTGCGACCTGATCATGACCGAGACGCGGGTATTGCAGCAGGATCAGATGCTGGCGACGACGAGCGCCGACTTCCAGAAGACGTTCCACGGCTTCATGGCGCTGGCCAACCCGCTCGATCAGGCCGGCTACATGAAGGCCATTGCCGAGCGGTCGCGCCACATCAGGGCCTGGATGGCCTTCCTCGAGCAATATCCTGTCGTGCTGATGCCGACCACGGTGCGCAAGACGCCGGAGGTCAATGCCGATCTCGGCGGCGATCAGCGCGTCAAGGATTTGTTCTGGAACGATCTGCGCTTCATCTCGTCGATCAACGTGCTCGGCCTGCCGGCGGCCGTGGTGCCGGTCGGCCTGCATGAGGGCGTGCCGGTCGGCGTCCAGATCGTCGGCTCGCGCTATCGCGAGGACATGTGTCTCGACGCCGCCGAGGCGATCGAGCGCAAGGTCGGCATCCTGGCAAGGCAATTGTGGGAGCGGCGCTGAGGCAATCATTCGGATGATCCAGGCAACGCCGCGGCGAAATCTCGTCGCGGCGTTCGCATGACCGGCGACGCGCGAGCCGACGCATTCGTCGCGTTCCTCCTCCCGGAATTTTAGCGCGGAATCGCAGAGCGCCATGCCGGTGAACGGGGTTGTCGGTGATGCCTGATTGGTTCAGGAGTTCGTCGAACCGTCCGAAACCTTTGGGAACGAAATGTCCATCACGAAACGCTCGTCCGTCCTCGCCGCCATTGCCGCCGCGTGTCTGTCATTTGCGGCCGGCGCGGCCCGCGCGGAGGATGGCGTGTTGCGGGTCGGCATCATCACCGACATGAGCGGGCAATATTCCGACGGCAATGGGCCGGGATCGGTGATCGCGGCCCAAATGGCCGCGGAAGAAATCGGCGGCACGGTCGCCGGACGCAAGATCGAGATCATCTCGGCCGATCACCAGAACAAGCCTGACGTGGCGACCGGCATCGTGCGCAACTGGATCGACACCAAGGGCGTCGACGTGATCGCCGAAGGCGTCAATTCCGCGGTGGCGCTCGCGATCCAGACCGTGACGCGCGACCGCAAGAAGCTGTTCCTGATCTCGGGTTCCGGTTCGTCCGATCTCACCGGCAAGCAGTGCTCGCCGACCAGCGTGCAGTGGACTTACGACACCTATGCTTCCTCGAACGCGACGGCAAAGGCCGTGGTCGCGCGCGGCGGCTCGCCGTGGTTCTTCCTCACCGCGGACTACGCCTTCGGCCAGGCGCTGGAGCGCGATGCCAGCAAGGCCGTGACCTCAGCCGGCGGCAAGGTGCTCGGCGCGGTCCGTCATCCCTTCGACACCGCGGACTTCTCGTCCTTCCTGTTGCAGGCGCAATCCTCCGGCGCGAAAATCCTGGCGCTCGCCAATGCCGGCTCCGACTTCCGCAACGCGGTGTCGCAGGCCGACGAATTCAACATCCGCGCCAGCATGCAGGTCGTCGCGTTGCAGGTGACGCTCACCGACGTGCCGGCGCTCGGGCTGGCGCATGCGCACGACCTCTTGTTCACCGATTCCTTCTATTGGGATCGCACGCCGGAAACACGCGTGTTCGCCCAGGAGTTTTTCAAACGACATGGCGCGATGCCGACCGCCTACCAGGCCGGCGTCAATTCGGCGCTCAGGCACTATTTCAAGGCGGTCGCCGCCACCAACTCGGTGGATTCGGAGACCGTGATCGCGCAGATGCGCAAGACCCCGGTCAACGACTTCTTTGCCCAGAACGGCGTCGTGCGCGAGGATGGCCGCATGGTGCACGACATGTACCTGATGCGCATCAAGAAGCCGGAGGAGTCCAAGAGCAAGTGGGACCTCTACGAATATCTCGCGACCGTGCCGGGCGACCAGGCCTTCCGTCCGCTCGATGAAGGCGGCTGCCCCTACGTCGCCAAGGCGCACTGAAGCGATCGGGCTGCGATGCCGGCGAGGTGAGGATGTCTGCCTCTCCAAGCGTCATTCCGGGGCGCGCCTCTTGGCGCGAGCCCGGAATCCATTCCTCAACGAGTACATGCGGCCCGATGGATTCCGGGCTCGACGCTTCGCGTCGCCCCGGAATGACGAGGAGGGTGTCGGGTGCGACAAAACAACCCGACGGGCAACTCAGCAAAAACGCGTCAAGGGCTCGCAGCAAAAATTTTTCGCTTTATCCGAAGAGCAATTCGGTGTATGAATTCCCCGTCTCACCCGACACGAGGGGCGCTTCGCGGTCGTCACGAACGCGGGTCGAGATGCGGTGGACGCGGATTGCGCAACTGACGAGTGCGCATGAAGCGGACGGCGAAATCGTGCAGGCCTGACGCCCTAGCGGTAGGTGTCTCTTCCGATTGCGCAATGCGCGTTGTGAAGACGGTGACAACAAAGCCAAGTCTCGCCGGGGAGAGCACGTATAAGCCGTAACCCATCGCGCAGGGAAAGCCGGATTGCTCCGGTTACACCTGTGGTCCTACCCCCGAGCTTTCTACCCCATTGCTCGGGGCCCATGGGTGCGATCGGCACCCGGCTTTCCCTGCGCCCTCTTCGAGAAGAGGGCGAAACGAACAGCAAGACTCGGACAAATCATGTCGCGAGAATGCGAAGCTGTATCCCCACCCCACCTGTCATCGCCCGGCTCGCCGCCTCCGCTGAAGCTTCGGCGAGCCCAAGACCGCAAGCCCCGTCGAAGCCTTGGCGTAGACGGGACCGGGCGATCCAGTACGCCGCGGCCTCTCGGTTGAACCACAGCTGTCTCTGGAATACTGGATCACCCGCTTTCGCGGGTGATGACACCGCGTGTTTGACGCCTTGAATCGAGCACCATCCGCACCGTCGTCCCTGCCTAGTGCGCAATTGCGCACGGGTGAAGGGACCCATAACCACGGATGCAAATTGCAGTGCAGCGCTGGAACGACGAGTCCCTCTAACAACATCCGCCGCGGCGTATGGGGCCCGATTTTCGCCAGGACGACAGCGGTGATGAAATCGGGTCGGTCGCGTGATGCATCAAAAGCGCGTGTGGCTGGATGTGGAAGCGTGCGGCCTTTCTTGACACGGATCGCATCAACCGTTTCCCTTCGCCATCGACGTCAGCGGCTGGGTGGGCGCGGGTGCAGAACGAATCTGTGATCAGGCGGCGGGATCTGCTGACGCTGATCGGGACCATTGCCGGCAGTTCGGCGATGTATCACGCGATGACGAGCCTCGGCTTCGCATCGGAGTCCGCCTACAAGGGGCCGGTCAAGCTCGCCGGCGACGTCAAGGGCGCCTCGGTGCTGATCCTCGGCGCCGGGCTTGCCGGCATGACGGCGGCGCTGGAACTGCGCAAGGCCGGCTACAAGGTCCAGATCCTCGAATTCAACAGCCGCGCCGGCGGCCGCAACTGGTCGATCCGCGGCGGTGACAGCTTCACCGAGCTCGGCGGCTTCAGGCAGACCTGCCAGTTCGAGCAGGGGCTCTATCTCAATCCGGGCCCATGGCGGATTCCCTATCATCACCGCGCGCTGCTCGATTACTGCCGCCGGCTCAATGTGACGCTGGAGCCCTTCATCCAGCTCAACCACAATGCCTATCTGCACGCGACGCGCGCATTCGACGGCAAGCCGCAACGCTTTCGTAGCATCAAGGCGGATTTCCAGGGCGGCGTGTCGGAGCTGCTTGCGAAAGTCAGCCAGCAGGGCAGGCTCGACGAGTTCGTCGGCAAGGAAGATCAGGAGATCCTGTTGCAGGCGCTGCGCGACTGGGGCGCGCTGGATCGCGATTACAAATACAATGCCAACCTCGGCTCCGCCGAGTTTCGCGGTTATGCCCACGATCCCGGCGGGGGCCTGATGCCCGACCCGCTGCCTAGCGACCCGATCTCGCTGCAGGAGCTGTTGCGGTCGCGGATGTGGCGCTATCTGCAGACCTTTGCGCGCTACGACTTCCAGACCACGATGTTCCAGCCGGTCGGCGGCATGGACATGATCGGCAAGGCGTTCGTGCGCGAGGTCGGCGATCTCATCCGCTACAACGCCAAGGTGACGCAGATCCAGCAGAACGGCTCCGGTGTCACCGTGAGCTATGTCGACACCGCCAACCCGTCCGCGGTGCAGCAGGCGACCGCCGACTGGTGCATCTGCACCATCCCGTTGCCGATCCTGAGCCAGCTGCCGATCGATGTCGGCGCGCCGATGAAGAGTGCGATCGAGGCCGTGCCCTATGCCGCCTCGGTGAAGATCGGGCTGCAGTTCAAGCGGCGGTTCTGGGAAGAGGACGAGGCGATCTATGGCGGCATCAGCTACACCGATCTGCCGATCCGGCAGATCGCCTATCCGAACACTGGCTTCAACCGCGGCGGCCGCGGCATCCTGCTCGGTGCCTACATGTATGGCGGCGCCAATTCGTTCGAGTTCACCGCGATGACGCCGGCCGAGCGGGTCGCCAGCGCAGTCGAGTTCGGGTCGGCGATCCATCCGCAATACCGAAGCGAATTCGAGAACGGCGTCGCGGTGGCTTGGCATCGCGTGCCGTTCACGCTCGGCTGCGCCGGCGAATGGACCGAGACCGCGCGGGCGCAGCATTACCGCAATCTCTGCCAGATCGACGGCCGCATCGCGCTGGCCGGCGAGCATGCCTCGCAGCTGCCGGCCTGGCAGGAGGGCGCGATCCTGTCCGCGCTCGACGTCATCTCCCGGCTGCACGAACGCGTGGTGAAGACGTGATGATGCGCAAAGGACCATCTGTCATTGCCATGTTGGCGCTGCTCGCAACGTCCGCGGCCGCTGCGCAGGACGGTGGTGCGGGCAAGCGCACCTTCTCCTCGGGTTACCGCTTCGTCGAGATGACCGGCGAAGAGCTGTTCGCCAATGTCTGCCAGGGCTGCCACATGCCGGACGCGACGGGCGCGAGCGGCGCCGGCAGCTATCCTTCGCTCGTCGGCAACAAGAATCTCGAATCCGGCAGCTATCCGATCTTCCTCGTCGTCAATGGCCGCCGCGGCATGCCGGCATTCGGCGACATGATGACCGATGGTCAGGTCGCTGCCGTTGTGAATTATCTGCGGACGCACTTCGGCAACAGCTATCAGGACGCGGTGACGACCAAGGACGTCCAGGACGCCCGCCGCTAACAAATACACTTGGGAGAGTTTGATGAAATTCACCGGTATCGCGTTGGGTGCCGCGCTGTCGGCGATGGCGACCGCCGCCTCGGCCGAAGTGGTCAGGCATCCGATTCCCAACTCGACATTCCCGATCGCGCAGGCCGTGACCGTCACCGGCAACGCCACGACGATCTATGTCAGCGGCCAGGTGCCGCCAGTCGTCAACAAGGATGCCGATCCGTCGAGCCCGCAGGCCTATGGCGACGCCAAGACCCAGACCGTCGGCGTGCTCAACCGGATCAAGGCGATCCTGGAAGGCCAGGGGCTCGGCATGGGCGACGTCGTCAAAATGCAGGTGTTCCTGGTGCACAGCGCGGGCGCGCCGATGGACTTCAAGGCCTTCATGGAGGGTTACACCCAGTTCTTCGGCGGCAGCCAGCCGAACCTGCCGGCGCGCTCGGTGGTCGGCGTCGCCACGCTGGCCAATCCCGGCTTCCTGGTCGAAATCGAGGTGATCGCGGCCAAGGATTCCAATAAGGACTCCAAATAGCGTGCACGAAACTGCGGAGCATGCGCGCGCAAATTGAAGGGCTTGCCGTCTTGCCAAAGCCTGTGTCGCCTGTCTGAATTCGTTGCAGTGGAATTCTGGGAGAGCATGATGTCGCACAAGACCCGAAACATGGTTCGATCGTTGCTGCTGTCGGCGGCGCTCGGTGCGCTGCTCGCAACCGGCGCCGCAGCGGAGGGATTGACCGAGCAACAGCAATTTGCCCGCGGCATCTACCAGGAGCTGGTCGAGATCAACACCACCACCGCAACCGGCGATACCCGGAAGGCGGCGGAAGCGATGGGCGCGCGGCTCCGCGCTGCGGGCTACCCCGAGGCCGACGTGCATGTGTTCTCGCCGGCGCCGCACAAGGGCAATCTGGTGGCGCGGCTGCACGGCTCCGGCGCGCGCAAGCCGATCCTGCTGGTCGCCCATATCGATGTCGTCCCCGCCCTCCGGGAAGACTGGACGGTCGATCCGTTCAAGCTCACCGAGCAGGACGGTTATTTCTACGGCCGCGGCTCGAGCGACGATAAATACATGGCCGCGTCCTTCATCACCAATCTGATCCGCTACAAGAAGGAGGGCTATAAGCCGGACCGCGACATCATCGTAGCGCTGGAGACCGACGAGGAGATCCTCGATGCCAACGGCCTCGGCATGCAGTGGCTGATCAAGAACCATCGCGACCTGATCGACGCCGAGTTCGCGCTCAACGAAGGCGGCGGTGTCGGCCTGAAGAACGGCAAGGCGATCCGCAACAGCGTGCAGACCGGCGAGAAGGTCTCGGTCGGCTACCAGCTCACCGTGAAGGATCGTGGCGGCCATTCATCGCTGCCGCGCAAGGACAATGCGATCTACCGGCTCGCCGAAGGCCTGGTTCGTCTCTCCAAATACGACTTCCCGATGAATCTCAACGAGACCACGCGGATCTATTTCGCCAAGACCGCGGAGACCGAGAGCAAGGAGAACGCCGACGACATCAAGGCAATCCTGGCGCCGCAGCCCGATCCGGCGGCCTTGGCGCGATTGTCGGACAAGCCCGGCTACAACGCCCAGCTCCGCACCACCTGTGTCGCGACCATGCTGGAAGGCGGCCATGCCATCAACGCGCTGCCGCAGCTGGCGAGCGCCAAGGTGAATTGCCGGATCCTGCCCGGCGAGCCGGTCGATGGTGTCCAGGCGGCGATCGAGCGCGTGCTGGCCGACAAGCAGATCGAGGTGACCCTGACCGGCAAGGCGGTGCTGAGCCCTCCGTCGCCCTTGAACGAGGAGATCATGGGTTCGATCGAGAAACTGTCGAAGGAGTTCTGGCCGGATGCGGCGATCGTCCCGGTCATGAGCACCGGCGCGACCGATGGCAGCTATCTGCGCAATGCCGGAATCCCGACCTATGGCCATTCCGGACTCGGCGCCGATGTCGACGACAACCGCAACCATGGCAAGGACGAGCGCGTGCTGGTCAAATCGTTCTACGAGGGCCAGGAGTACCTCTATCGCCTGGTCAAGATGCTCGCCGGTGGGAAATGATGGCGGACGGTAAGGCAAAGTTGCGGGTCGCGGTCGCCGGCCTCGGCGCGATCGGCACCGACGTCGTCAAGGCGCTCGATCAGGGCATCGAGGGCCTGACGCTTGTCGCGGTGTCGGCCAACAGTCCGGACAAGCATGGCGGCTGGGTCGCGGCGCTCAAATCCGCGCCGCGGCTGGTGCCGATCGAACAGCTTGCCGATGTTGCCGACATCGTGGTCGAGTGCGCGCCGAGCAAGGTGGTGCGCGCGATCGTGGCGCCGGTGGTCGCGCGCGGCAAGACTGCGGTCGTGCTCAGCGTCGGTGCGCTGTTGCAGAACGAGGACCTGGTCGATCTCGCGCGAGCCCATGGCGGCCAGATCATCGTGCCGACCGGCGCGCTGATCGGGCTCGATGCGGTGACCGCGGCGGCGGTCGGGACCATTCATTCGGCGAAGCTCGTGACGCGGAAGCCGGTCGCGGGCCTGCTCGGCGCGCCGCATCTGGTCGAGAACGACATCAAGATCGATGATATCACCGAGCCGCTGCGCATCTTCGAAGGCAGCGCGCGCGACGCGGCAAAAGGCTTTCCGGCCAATCTCAACGTCGCGGTGGCGCTGTCGCTCGCCGGCATCGGCCCGGACCGGACCCGGGTCGAGATCTGGGCCGATCCGACGGTGACGCGCAACACCCACCGCATCGAGGTCGATTCCGATTCCGCGCGGTTCTCGATGATGATCGAGAACATCCCCTCGGAGAACCCCAAGACCGGCCGCATCACCGCGCTGTCGGTGATCGCCTGCCTACGCAAATTGCGCGCGTCGTTACGGATCGGCACCTGATGAAGATTGAGCCTGACGATCTCCTGTTGATCATCGACGTGCAGAATGATTTCTGCCCCGGCGGCGCGCTGGCGGTCGCCGATGGCGATGCGGTGGTGCCGGTGGTCAACCGGCTCGCGGCGCGGTTTGACCATGTCGTGCTGACCCAGGACTGGCACCCGGCGGGCCACAGCTCGTTTGCGACCTCGCATCCGGGCGCGGCGCCGTTCTCCGCGATCACCATGCCCTATGGGCCGCAGACGCTGTGGCCGGACCATTGCATCCAGGGCACCGCGGGCGCGGCGTTTCATCCGGGCCTCGCCACCGACCGCGCCGAGCTCGTGATCCGCAAGGGGTTCCGCTCGGCGATCGATTCCTATTCGGCGTTCTTCGAGAACGACCGCACAACCCCGACCGGGCTCGGCGGCTATCTGCGCGAACGTGGCCTCACGCGTGTCCTGATGGCGGGGCTGGCGACGGATTTCTGCGTGCAATATTCGGCGCTCGATGCGCGGCGGCTCGGCTTCGAGACGGTGGTCGTGTTGCCGGGCTGCCGGGCCATCGATCTCGGCGGTTCGCTTGCGGCTGCCATCGCGGCGATGCGCGAGGCCGGCGTGAAGCTTGTCGAGGAGATCGTCTGAGCCTCGCCAGGCAGGGGCAAAAACCATTGTTTTGACTGGCCTTTTGTTCTAATCCCCAGCCGTTGATGATCACGCGCAGCGGAGCTTTCGTGTCGGGACAGGTTTTGCGGATTGGGACGCGCAAGAGCGCGATGGCACTCGCGCAGACGGATGAGGTCGCGCGGCTGCTGCGCGCCTCGGCACCGGACCTTGCCGTCGAGATCGTCAAGTTCGAGACCCGCGGCGACCAGGACCAGACCAGCAAGTTGCTGCGTCACGGCGGCAAGGGCGGCGCCTTCGTCGCCGAGATCCGCGAGGCGATGCGCGCGGGCACCTTGCAGGCCGCGATGCATTCGCTGAAGGACGTGCCGGGCAATGAGGAGACGCCGGGTCTGGTCCTCGCGGCGATGCTGGCGCGCGACGCCGCCAATGACAGCCTGGTGCTGCGGCCGGGCCTGTCACTGGAGACCCTGCGCGCCGCCCGCGGCAAGGGCTTCATGATCGGTACCAACGCGGTGCGCCGCGCCGCCTATCTGCGCCGGCTGTTTCCGGAAGCAACCGTGATCCATTATCGCGGTGCTGCCGACACGCGAGTCGCAAAACTCGATCGCGGCGACAAGCAGCGATTGCCGGATGGCGGCGAGGTCGGGCCGGCGGATGCGCTGGTCATGGCGCGCTCCGGCCTCGAGCGCATCGGCATGACCGCGCGCATCGCACATGATTTCTCCGTCGGCGAGATGCTGCCGGCGGTCGGCCAGGGCATCGTCGCGGTCGAATGCGTCGCGACCGATTGGGCGACGCGGGCGCGGCTTGCCGCGATCGACAAGGCGGCGTCGCGGCTTGCCGCCGAGGCCGAGCGCGAGGTGCTGTGGGTGCTCAACGGCCATTGCAACTCGCCGATCGCCGGCCACGCTACGCTCTCCGGAAACGAGATGACGCTGCGCGCCTCGGTGCTCGACGAGGGAGGCGCCGGCTTCGTCGAGGTGACGCGGCGCGGGCCTTCGGATCGGCCGCGCGAACTCGGCCGCGCCGTCGGCATGGAGTTGTTGGAGAAAGGCGCCGCCGAGATCATCGCCCGCACCAGGGTGGACGAGTAGCGTCCGCTATTGCGCGCGCAAGGGCCAGCTGTCGATGATCCGGAACCTGGATGCACGATCGGCTTGCTTGAACAGCGCGATGCGGTCGATCGCGAGCGTCGCAAGCTCGATCGCCGCGAACCGCTCGCGCAGCTGCGCCACGATTGGACCGCGCCGTTCGTCGCTCAACCGCCCGGTCAGCGTCATGTGGAAGCGGAATTCCTCCATGACGTAGGGATAGCCCCAGCGGTCGAGATAGTCGCGCTGCCGCTCCGTGAGCCGTTCGGGTTTGCGCCGCGCGCGATCGTCGGGCGTGAGTGGCGCGCGAAACGCATCGAATTCGGTGACGCAGTCGGCGGCAAGCTGCTGCAATTCGTCCGAGCGGCCGGCCGGGGTCACGGCAATGAAGCCGCTGATGGCATCGACCACCGGTTCGATCACGGGAATGCGCCGTGCGCGGCCGGCGAAGGCGGCGCAGGCGTCAAGAAGTTCGGACTCGCTCCTGCCGTCGGCGAGCGCAGTGGGCGCCTTCAGCGTGGCGTGAAAACCGTATTTGCGCGGATCCGCCGTCACTTCGCGCCAGTCGGGCGCGACGCCATCGGGAAACGGCAGGTCGTTGCCGTCAACGGCATCGTAACCGAGCAGCGTCGAGCCGAAGCGATGCAAGGCGCTGTCGGGCGGCGGCGTATAATAGATCGCGTAGCGCGGGATGGAGGTCATGGCGGCAGAATAGAGCTTGACTACGCGGCCGCAACCGCCTTGCGCGGCGCGAACGAATGAACGAGGCAGCTTGCGTCAGCGAGATGCACCAGCCGCCCGGCCGCGATCACGGCGACGATGCGCGGGCGCATTGGCACCTTGTCGTCGACGACGATGACGTCGGCGCGGCAGCCCGTGGCGAGCACGCCGCGATCGGCGAGCCCGGCGGCGCGCGCCGGCGCCGACGAGATCAGGTCCCACGCCTCCGTAAGCGGCAGGATGCCGTCGGCGGCGAGCCGGAACGCCGCGAGCAGCTGCGCCGGATAATAATAATCCGACGCCAGCACCGAGCAGAGGCCCTGCGCGATCATGTCGGAGGCCTTGGTCCAGCCGGTGTGGCTGCCGCCGCGCACCACGTTGGGCGCGCCGAACACGATGAAGTCGCCGGCAGCCGCGGCATCGCGCGCGGTCTCCTCGTTGACGGGGAATTCGGCGATCGTGGCGCCGAGCGCACGAAACTCCTGGCGCATCGCCGGGCTGTTGTCGTCATGCGACAGCATGCGGATATCAGCCGCGCGTGCAGCCGCAGCCAGCCGCCTGATCGAGGCCGGCACCTCGGGACGGCGCGCCACGATCCGATCGAGCATGTCGTTGACGGCGTCGACGGAGAGTCCGCTACGTTCGGCGAGCTGGTTGCGCTTCTTCGGCTTGACGTTGCTGTGGTCGTTGAAGGCGAACAGGTCGATGCGGCCTTCGGTGAGCCATTGAATGATCTCGGCCTCGGCGTCGAGATTGTGGGTCTCGTGACGCAGATGGAAGCGGGTGTCAGCGGCGAGCTGCGGCCGCAGCGCCTCGATCGCATCGAGCAGCTTGCGCGCGTTCTCCGCGCTGCGCAGGCCAGGCTCCCACGACCAGGTGGTGCCGTGGAACACGGTGGTGATGCCGTTGGCGATCGCCTGGCGGTCGCTGTCGAGCAATGCGACGTCGGTCGGGAAGTCGACGCCCGGGCGCGGCATCATCTGCCGCTCGAACGCATCGCCGTGCAGATCGATGATGCCGGGCAGCACCAGCAGGCCCTCGGCATCGATATGGAGTGCGGCACGACCCTGCTCGGCGTCCAGCGCGCCGATGTCGCGGCCGGCGGTCCGCAGCGAGGTCTCGACCAATGCCCCGTCAACCAGCGCGCGCCCGCCTTCGATGAAGATATCCGTCACGATGCGGCGCTCCGTTGTTTGTCCAGTGATTGGGATACGGCCTCGGCCTCATACTTGTCGAGGAATTCTTCGGCCGTGAGCTTGCGAAAATCGGGCAGCACACGACGAAGTGTTTCGTGATCCCAGTCCCACCATGCGAGCGCCGCGAGGCGATCCGCCGTGGTCTCGGAGAAGCGCCGCTTGACCGGACGCGCCGGGTTGCCGGCAACTATCGTATAGGCGGGGACATCCTTGGTCACGATCGCGCCGGCGGCGACCACGGCGCCGGTTCCGATGTTCCGTCCCGGCAGCAGGATCGCGCCGTGACCGATCCAGACGTCATGGCCGATATGCACGTGATGCGCACGTCGCCAGTTGAAGAAGTCGATGTCGTCGCTCTCGCCGGGGAAGTAGGCGCTGGCGCGGTAGGTGAAGTGCGCCTGCGTCGCGCGATGCATCGGATGGTTGCCGGGGTTGATCCGGGTCATCGCCGCGATCGAGCAGAACTTGCCGATCGAGGTGTAGGTGATCTGGCTGTCGTTCACGACGTAGGAATAGTCATCCATGCTGACTTCAAGCAGGATCGTGCGCGCGCCGACCTCGGTATATTTGCCGAGCTTGCTCTCGCGGACCGACGCGGTCGGGTCGATGGTCGGCACAACCGAGAGTGTTTTTCCGGCCATCGGGGTCCTCCGCAATTCTTGCAAATCGTTGGCTTCCGGGGAGATGGGGCCCGTCATCGGGATGCTTGATGACGGCATCATGACGTTACGATGACGACATGCGAGCGGGTGTGGACGATCGCCGCACCGCAACGTCACGTCACATAACTGTAAAACGCCGGGGATAGCGATGGCCCAAACGCGACGCGGTTGGAGCATTGCATGCTGGTGGTGGAAGGTTTGACGTGCCGGTTCGGCACAAAAGCCGCAGTCGACAACGCATCGTTTTCGATCGCGCCGGGCAGCTTTGTCGGTGTGATCGGCCGCTCCGGTGCCGGCAAGTCGACCCTGCTGCGGATGATCAACCGTCTCGCCGATCCGACCTCCGGCCGCATCCTGTTCGAGGGCACCGATGTCACCGCGCTGCGCGGCAAGGAGCTGCGGCAGTGGCGGGCGCGTTCGGCGATGATCTTCCAGCAGTTCAATCTGGTCGGTAGGCTCGACGTGCTGACCAATGTGCTGATGGGCCGGCTTGCGCAGATTCCGTCCTGGCGCTCGCTGGCGCAGGTCTGGCCGGAGCAGGACAGGGCGCTGGCGATGTCTGCGCTCGATCAGTTCGATATTGCCCAGCTCGCGGCGCAGCGCGCCGACCAGCTTTCCGGCGGCCAGCAGCAGCGCGTTGCGATCGCCCGCGCGCTGGTGCAGGAGCCCGATATCATCCTCGCCGACGAGCCGATCGCCTCGCTCGATCCGCGCAACACCAAGATCGTGATGGATGCGCTGCTGCGCATCAACAAGCATTTCGGCATCACGGTGCTCTGCAACCTGCACTCGCTCGACCTCGCGCGAACCTATTGCGACCGCCTGGTCGGCATGGCGGCCGGCCGCGTGGTGTTCGACGGCGCGCCTGCGGCGCTGACTGACCATATCGCCCGCGAGCTCTATGACCTCGAGGCCAATGACGTCATCGGCGCGGCGCCGCTGCCCGCGCCCGACGGTGCGACCGCGCCGGCGCTCGGCACCGCTGCCGCGGCCTGAGCGTCGCGCATTTTTCTTGATCTGCGAGGCTGGGCGTTTTGCCCGGCCAACAGGTGTGTAACCACAAAAGAGGGGTAGTCATGTTCACTCGTCGCATCATTCTGGTCGGCGCTGCCGCGCTGGCCTTCGCCGGTTCGGCGTCCGCGCAGGACTGGAAAGCCAAATATCCGGAGCTGACCTTCGCGGTGGTGCCGGCCGAGAACGCCTCGGGCGTCACCGAGCGCTGGACGCCGTTCGTGGCGTATCTATCGAAGGAGCTCGGCGTGAAGGTCACGCTGCGCATCGCCAACGACTACGCCGCCGTGATCGAAGGTCAGCGCGCAGGCAACATCCAGATCGCCAGCTACGGTTCGGCGTCGTTCGCCCGCGCCCGCCTCACCGGCGTCAAGACCGACGCCTTCGCCAACGACATGAACCAGGACGGTTCGACCGGCTACTACTCGGTGTTTTACGTCAAGGCGTCGAGCCCCTACAAGAAGGTCGAGGATCTGAAGGGCAAGAACCTCGGCCTGGTCGACCCGAATTCGACATCGGGCAACAACGTGCCGCGCTTCGAGCTCGACAAGATGGGCATCCCCGATGCCGAGGGCTATTTCGGCAAGGTCGTGTTCACGGGCAGCCACGAAAACGCCGTGCTGGCGCTGGCGCAAGGCACCGTCGACATGGCGGCCAATCAGTGGACCAACGACGACGATTCGACGCTCGCGCAGATGCTGACCAAGGGCATGCTGAAGAACGCCGACGGCTCCGCGATGAAGAAGGACGACTTCCGCATCATCAACAAGTCGTCGCCGATCATCAACGGCCCCTACGCCTATAACTCCGACCTTCCGGAGGACCTGAAGGCGGCGATCGCCAAGGCCTTCTTCGACGCGCCGACCAAGGACAAGGCCGCGTTCGACCGTCTCTCCGACGGCCAGAAGAAGGGTTTCCATCCCGCCACGACCAAGGATTGGGACAGCACGATCGAGCTGATCAAGTTCGTCGACAGGCTGCGCAAGAAGGCGAGCTGATCGCACCACGGAGACATGCGGAGCCGGGTTTTTCATAACCCGGCTCTTTCCGTTGAACCTCCAGCCCGGCTGATCAACACGATGGCAACTGCCGTATCCATCCTTCCGGCCCAGCAACTGGCGGTGCTGGAAGACGCCTACCGCAAGGCGGTTGCGCGCAAGCGGCTGAGGGGCGCGCTGGCGACCGCGGCGTTCTGCGTCGCCCTGGTCGTCGCCGCGTTCGGCGCCGAGGTGAACCTGCGCACGCTGTTCACCTATTTCGGCAATTTCGTCAGTTATTTCGATCGCATCCTCACGCTCGATTCCGGCGCGCGGGTCTGGACCGACCCCGCCGAATGGTTCTGGGGCTGGCACAAATGGCTGAGGATGCTCGGCGAGACGCTCCTGATCAGCTATGTCGGCACGTTGACCGGCGCGGTGTTCGCCTTCGCGCTCAATTTCTTCGCCGCCCAAAATACCTCGCCGGGGCCCTGGGTGCGCTTCATCATCCGCCGCCTGCTGGAATTCGCCCGCACCGTGCCCGGCATCGTGTTCGCGCTGATCTTCGTGATCGCGTTCGGCCTCGGCCCGATGGCCGGCGTGCTGGCGATCGCGATCCACACCACAGGCGCGCTCGGCAAGCTGTTTGCCGAGATCGTCGAAAATGCCGACATGAAGCCGGTCGAGGGCATCCGCTCCACCGGCGCGAGCTGGCTGTCCTGCATGCGCTTTGCCATCCTGCCGCAGGTCTCGGCCGGATACGCCAGCTACGCGCTGCTGCGCTTCGAGATCAATGTCCGCGAGGCGTCGGTGATGGGTTTCGTCGGCGCCGGCGGCATCGGCCAGGAGCTCGTGGTCGCGATCCGCAAGTTCTATTACTCGGACGTCAGCGCCATCCTCGTCACCATTATCCTCACCGTGTTCATCATCGACATCTCGACCGGCTGGCTGCGCGGCCGGCTGTTCGGCAAGGAGACGCGCCGATGAGCCAGATGCCGAAGCCGGATGCCGCCGAACTCCGTGCGAAATATCCCGACGCCTTCGAGCGGCCGGCATCGGCGCGGCTGGCATTGCCCGCGATGATCGCGGTCGCGTTCGCGATCTTCGTGTTCGGCCTGGTCGATCTCGACTTCTCGCCGTCCAGGCTGATCTCGGGCGTCGGCCAGCTCGGCTGGATCACCATGCTGATGATCCCGCCGAATCCCGGCGCATCATTCCCGCTCTACATGCAGGCGCTCGGCGAGACGCTGTCGATCGCGCTGCTCGGCACCACGCTTGCGGCGCTGTTGGCGCTGCCGGTCAGCCTGCTGGCGGCCCGCAACGTCATCCCCTCGAATTTCATCCGATTCCCGGTGCGGCGCTTCCTGGACACGATCCGCGGCGTCGATACGCTGATCTGGGCGCTGGTCTGGATCAACGTCGTCGGGCTCGGTCCGTTCGCCGGCGTGCTCGCGATCATGGTCTCCGACTTCGGCGCGTTCGGAAAGCTGTTCTCCGAGGCGATCGAGGCGGCCGACCGCAAGCAGGTCGAGGGCATCCGCGCCTCCGGCGGCAATGCGCTGCATGAGATTCGCTTCGGGCTGCTGCCGCAGGTGCTGCCTGTCATCGCCGGACAGGTGCTCTATTTCATCGAGTCGAACACCCGCTCGGCCACCATCATCGGCATCGTCGGCGCCGGCGGCATCGGCCTGCAGCTCGCCGAGCAGATTCGCGTGCTGGAATGGCAGAAGGTGTCGTTCCTGATCCTGATGATCCTGATCGCGGTCGCTGCGATCGACTTCGTCTCGAGCAAGCTGCGCTTCGCCATCATCGGACGGCGAGCGGTGGCGTAGGACTCCACCTCGCCCCGCTCTTGCGGGGAGAGGTCGGATTGCGAAGCAATCCGGGTGAGGGGTGCTTCCCCGTGCTCATATCTGTCGAATTCGCGGAGACAGCCCCTCACCCCAACCCTCTCCCCGCAAGAGCGGGGCGAGAGAGCAGAGCGATCAGCCGTTCTCGACCAGAAACTCGACGCGCTCGGCGGCGAAGCGCGAGCGCTTGGTCACCAGCGGCTGGTCCAGCATGTCGACATCGGTGGCATCGACCACCAGCACCGGCCGTCCCAGCGGCAGGTCGAGCCGCGCCGCATCGGTGGCATCGGCAATCGCGGCGGTGATCCGGGTCGAGGCGCGGTGATAATCCTTCACGCCGTAATGTCCGAGCAGCTTGGTCATCGAGTGGACATTGGCGAACACGCTGCCGGCATCGGGAAATCGCTCGGCGGACAGCCATGTGGTGGAGACGCAGATCGGTGTCCGGTCGGCAAGCCGCACCGCTTCGATCCGGATCAGCGGCGCACCGATCTTCAGGCCCAGCTCACGCGCGATCTCGCGGTTGGCAATATCCTCACCGGCCTCGATCAGCTGGCCACGCGGTTCGTGGCCGCCGGCGCCGACGATCTCCGAGAATCGCGTGCGCGAGCGCAACGGATAGGCGAGGCGCTGGGCTTCGACATAGGTGCCGCTGCCGCGCTCGGCGCGCACCAGTCCGCGCTCCGCCAATGCGGCGAGCGCGCGCCGCACGGTGTGGCGATTGACGCGGTAAGTCTCGGCGATCTCCATCTCGCCGGGCAGCTTTTCGCCCGCGGCAAAGCGGCCGTCAGCGATGCCGCGCTCGATGCCGTCGGCGACCTGCCGCCACAAGGCGACGCCGGAACTTTCCTGCATGCTCATCGCGCGGTGATACCAGAAATCTTCGGTTTGTCACGAAACAGTCATGGCGCTCCGCTATCAAGTTGTCTAGTATCATAGACAACTTGATACAAGCAAGGTTGCCAATGAGTTCGACCGGATCAAACAGCAAGCAGGCCCAGCGCAAGGCTGCGATGACGGTGCTGGCGCACTCCGCGGCTGCGGATATCGCGGGCAGGCTGGCGGCGATCGCAATGCCCGCGCACGAGAACCTCCGTGAACCGGAAAACGGCCTTGTGATGCTGCGCGGACGGATCGGCGGCGACGGCGCGCCGTTCAATCTCGGCGAGGCGACGGTGTCGCGCGCGGCGGTGCGGCTTGCCACCGGCGAGGTCGGCTTCGGCTACACGCTCGGCCGCGATGCAGAGAAGGCGCGGATGATCGCGCTGTGCGACGCCATGGTGCAATCGGCGGCGTTGTCCGGCGAGGTGGAGACCAAGGTGATCGCGCCGCTGCGTGCCGCGATGAATGCTGAACGCGCCCGCAAGGCCGCGGAGACCGCGGCGACGCGGGTCGATTTCTACACGATGGTGCGCGGTGAGGGGTGATGCAATGACGACGATTGCCGAAATGCCCGCAGGCTTTGCCGACAAGGTGCTGTCGGCGCAATCCACCTTCCGTTCCGTGATGGATGCGATGGCGCGTCCAGGCAGCGTGCAGCGCGTCGCAGCAAGCGTCGGGGTGCCCGCCGGCATGATGCGCGGCTCGGCCGCGATCGCGCTGACGCTGTTCGATCACGACACGCCGATCTGGCTCGATGCCGCGATGTCGGCGACGCCGGATGTCGCCCGCTGGCTGAAGTTTCACGCCGGCGCGCCGGTGGTCGGGGATTCCTCGATCGCAAGCTTCGCGCTGATCGGCGATGCCGCGAACCTGCCAGCGCTGGAGCGCTTCGCGCTCGGCAGCAGCGAATATCCGGACCGGTCGACTACGCTGATTCTCCAGGTCGACAGCCTGACCCAGGGGCCGGCCTTCGAGCTGAAAGGGCCCGGCATCGACGGCAGCGCGTTGCTGCAGGCGATGATCAAGCCGCGCGATCTGTTTCAGCGGCTCGCAATCAACGAAGTCCTGTTCCCGCGCGGCATCGATGTCGTGCTGGTCCATGACGACGCCATTGTCGCGATCCCGCGCACCACGCGGCTGATCGCAAGCGGAGTGTGAGCGATGTATGTAGCCGTCAAGGGAGGCGAACGCGCCATCGAGAACGCTCATCGCCTGCTGGCGCATGAGCGGCGCGGCGATCGCGATGTGCCCGAGGTGACGCTGGCGCAGATCTCCGAGCAACTCGCGCTCGGTGTCGATCGCGTGATGACCGAGGGCTCGCTATACGACCGCGAGTTGGCGGCGCTGGCGATCAAGCAGGCGCGCGGCGACATGATCGAGGCGATCTTCCTGGTCCGCGCCTTCCGCGCCACGCTGCCGCGCTTCGGCGCCACCGAACCGGTCGACACCGGCGAGATGCTGGTGCGGCGGCGGATCTCCTCGACCTTCAAGGACGTCCCGGGCGGCCAGATCCTGGGACCGACTTTCGACTACACCCATCGCCTGCTCGATCCGCAGCTCGCGGCAGGCTTCATGCCGGAGCGGCCGGCCACCGCGGAGGCGTCGCAGGCGGCAACGCCGCGGGTCACCGATATCCTCGGCCGCGATGGCCTGATCGAATCCTCGCCGCAGGCAGATAGCAACGCGCCGGTCGGCGACCTCACGCGCGAGCCGCTGAGCTTCCCGGCCGATCGCGATCTGCGGCTGCAGAACCTGGCGCGCGGCGACGAGGGCTTCCTGCTCGCGCTCGGCTATTCGACGCAGCGTGGCTATGGCCGCAATCACCCCTTCGCCGGCGAGATTCGCTTCGGCGAGGTCGAGGTCGAGCTGTTCGCCGAGGACGTCGATTTTGCGGTGCCGTTCGGCTCGATCGAGCTGACCGAATGCCAGATGGTCAACCAGTTCAAGGGCTCGACATCAGAGGCACCGTGCTTCACCCGCGGCTATGGCCTCGCCTTCGGCCAGAGCGAGCGCAAGACCATGTCGATGGCGCTGGTCGACCGCGCGCTGCGGGCACGCGAGCTCGGCGAGGAAGCGGCGGCGCCGGCGCAGGACGAGGAGTTCGTGATGTCGCACTCCGACAATGTGCAGTCGACCGGCTTCGTCGAGCATCTCAAGCTGCCACATTATGTCGACTTCCAGTCCGAGCTCGGCCTGCTGCGCAAGCTGCGGCAGGAATTTGCCGAGGCCAATCAGGCGATCGAACTGCAGGAGGCCGCGGAATGAGCGCGCCGACATACAATTTCGCCTATCTCGACGAGCAGACCAAGCGGATGATCCGCCGCGCGATCCTCAAGGCGATCGCGGTCCCCGGCTACCAGGTGCCGTTCGCCAGCCGCGAGATGCCGATGCCCTATGGCTGGGGCACCGGCGGCGTGCAGGTGACGGCCGCGATCCTCGGTCCCGACGACGTGCTGAAGGTGATCGACCAGGGCTCGGACGACACCACCAACGCGATCTCGATCCGCAAGTTCTTCGGCAAGACCGCAGGTGTCGCGACCACGACCTCGACCGTAGAGGCGACCGTGATCCAGACCAGGCACCGGATTCCCGAGGCGTCGCTGCATGAAGGCCAGGTGCTGGTCTATCAGGTGCCGACCCCCGAGCCGCTGCGCTTCCTGGAGCCGCGCGAGACCGAGACGCGGCGGATGCACGCGCTCGCCGAATACGGCCTGATGCACGTCAAGCTGTACGAGGACATCGCGCGCTTCGGCCACATCGCGACCGCCTACGCCTATCCGGTGAAGGTGAATGCGCGCTATGTGATGGACCCGTCGCCGACCCCGAAATTCGACAATCCGAAGATGGACAATTGCGCGGCGCTGCAGCTGTTCGGCGCCGGCCGCGAGAAGCGCATCTACGCGATCCCGCCCTACACCACGGTGGTGTCGCTGGATTTCGAGGATCACCCGTTCACGCGGTACCGCTTCAACGCGCCCTGCGCGCTGTGCGGCGCCGACAATTCCTATCTCGACGAGATCGTCACCGACGACAGAGGCGGGCGGATGTTCGTCTGCTCCGACACCGACTTCTGCGAGCAGCGCCAGGCCGCCGGCCATCACGGCACCGAGAGCGCCGCGCCCCACAAGGAGAAGGCGCATGCCTGAGCTCGCAAGCCTCGACAACGACCAGCCGCTGCTGGTGGCCGACGGGCTCGCCAAGAATTACGGCCGGCTTCCCGCCTGCCGCGACGTCTCGTTCGCGCTGTATCCCGGCGAGGTGCTGGCGATCGTCGGCGAGTCCGGTTCGGGCAAGTCGACCTTGCTGCAACTGCTTTCGGCGCAGCTCGCGCCGAGCGCGGGCCGGGTGTCGTACCGGATGCGCGACGGCGTGCTGCGCGATCTCGCCGAGCTCGGCGAGGCCGAGCGGCGCTTCCTGTTCCGCACCGACTGGGGCTTTGTGCATCAGGACCCGGCGCAGGGATTGCGCATGGGCGTCTCGGCCGGCGCCAATGTCGGCGAACGGCTGATGGCTGTGGGATGGAATCACTACGGCCGGATCCGCGACACCGCATCGACCTGGCTGGAGCGGGTCGAGATCGATGTCGGCCGTATCGACGACGCGCCGAAAACCTATTCCGGCGGCATGCGGCAGCGATTGCAGATCGCGCGCAACCTCGTCACCGAGCCGCGGCTGGTGTTCATGGACGAGCCGACCGGCGGCCTCGACGTCTCGGTGCAGGCGCGGCTGCTCGACCTGATGCGCAACCTGGTCAGCGAGCTTGGCCTCGCCGCCATCGTCGTGACCCACGATCTCGCCGTTGCGCGCCTGCTGTCGCATCGCGTGATGGTGATGAAGGGCGGCCGCGTGATCGAGACCGGTCTCACCGACCAGGTGCTCGACGATCCGCGCGAGCCCTACACCCAGCTGCTCGTTTCCTCGATCCTGCCGCCATGAGCTTGCCAATGACCGCGATGATCGAACTTGCCAACGCCGAGAAGACCTTCACCATGCATCTGCAGGGCGGCGTCGAACTGCCCGTGGTGCGTGGCGTCTCGTTCCACGTCGTCGCAGGTGAATGCGTGGTGCTGTCGGGCCCGTCGGGCGCCGGCAAATCCTCGATTCTGAAGATGATCTTCGGCAACTATCGCTGCGACAGCGGCCGGATCGGCATCCGCCACCACGGCACGGTGATTGACCTTGCGACCGCCGAGCCGCGCCAGGTGCTCAGCATCCGCCGCTCGACCATCGGCTATGTCAGCCAGTTCCTGCGCGCGGTGCCGCGGGTGGCGACCATCGACGTCGTCGCCGAGCCGCTGATCGTCAACGGCGCGACGCGCGAGGAGGCCCGCGAGCGCGCCGGGAAACTGCTGCGCCGGCTCAACATCCCGGAGCGGCTGTGGACCCTGCCGCCCTCGACCTTCTCCGGCGGCGAGCAGCAGCGCGTCAACATCGCGCGCGGCTTCATCTCGAACCTGCCGATCCTGCTGCTGGACGAACCGACCGCTTCGCTCGACGCGCCGAATCGCGCCGTGGTGGTCGAGCTGATTGCCGAGAAAAAGACCAAGGGCGTCGCCATGGTCGCCATTGTCCATGACGACGAAATCCGTCATCTGATCGCCGACCGGATCGTCGACGTCACCTCGTTCGCCGCTGCCGCCTGAAGGACCGTTTGCAATGACCGCCAAGCAAGACACCATCATCGGCAACGCCCGGCTGGTCCTCGCCGATCGCGTGATCGAGCAGGGCTGGCTCGCGATCGCGGATGGCAAGATCGCCGAGTTCGGCGAGGGCAGGGCGCCGGAGGCTGCCGAGGATGCCGGCGGCGATCTGCTGATGCCCGGGCTGATCGAGCTGCACACCGACCATCTCGAGATGCACTACGTGCCGCGGCCGAAAGTGTTCTGGAATCCGGTTGCCGCCGTGATCTCCTATGATGGCCAGCTCGCGACCTCGGGCATCACCACGGTGCTGGATTCGCTGCGGGTCTGGCGCGAGGACGGCGCCGAGGATGTCGACGGCCGCGCCGGCGTGCTGGCGGCGGCGATCTCGGCCGCGCGCGAGGAGAACCTGCTGCGCGCCGATCACTTCCTGCATCTGCGCTGCGAGGTGCCGATGCCTGACGTCGTCGCCGAGGCCAAGGAGCTGATCGACCGGCCCGACGTGCGGCTGATGTCGCTGATGGACCACACGCCGGGCCAGCGCCAGTTCCGCGACGAGGTCAAGCTGCGCGACTACTATCGCGGCAAGGGCGGCGGCATGACCGACGCCCAGCTCGACGTGCTGTTCGCGCGGCGCTTCGCCTACCAGAAGGAATATGCCGTCGCCAACACCCGCGCGATCGTGGCGCTGGCGCATGCGCACAGGATCCCGCTGGCGAGCCATGACGACACCACGGACGAGAACGTGGTCGACGCCATCAACGACAAGGTCGCGGTCGCGGAATTCCCGACCACGATGGAAGCCGCGCGCGGCCTGCATGCGGCAGGCATCGACATCCTGATGGGCGCGCCGAACGTGGTCCGCGGCGGCTCGCACTCCGGCAATATCGCCGCGGTCGATCTCGCCAATGAGGGCATGCTCGACATCCTGTCGTCGGATTACATCCCGTCGAGCCTGTTGATGGCGGCGTTGCAATTGCCGCGGCATGTGCCGGCGATCGATCTCGCTGCTGCCGTCCGCACGGTGACCAAGACGCCGGCGGAAGCCGTCGGGCTCATCGATCGCGGCGAGATCGCGGTCGGCCGGCGCGCCGATCTGATCCGCGTCCACGTCGCGCGCGACCTGCCCGTGGTGCGCAGCGTCTGGCGCGAAGGGGGGAGGGTGGCGTGACCGACGCGTCCGTCATCGCCGGGCCGCATGCCAGCACGATCGGTCCCGGCCGGTTGATCCTGGTGGTCGGCCCGAGCGGCGCCGGCAAGGATACGCTGCTGGGGCTCGCGAAAGCGGCCTGCGCTGGTGATCGTGACATCGTGTTTCCCCGCCGCCTGATCACCCGCCAGGCCTCGGCGTCGGAAGACAATGAGGAGGTCAGCGCGGAAACGTTCCAGAACGCGGTTGCCGCCGGTGACTATGCGTTGCACTGGGAAGCGCACGGCCATCGCTACGCGCTGTCGCGGACGATCGACGACGAGATCCGCGCCGGGCGCACGGTGATCGCGAACGTGTCGCGCACCGTGATCGCGGCGGCGCGGCGCAACTATGCCAATGCGGTCGTGGTGTCGATCTCGGCGCCGCCGGACGTGCTGGCGGCACGGCTGGCCGCGCGGGCGCGCAGCAGCGACGGCCTGCTCGCGCAGCGGCTGTCTCGTACCGTCGACGAGAGCACGGCGACGCCCGATTTCACCATCGTCAATTCCGGCACCGCCGAATATCACGCGCGACAGCTGGTCCGCATCATCAAGGGCGAGCGCTGGGACGACTAACCACAGAGGGAGAACAGCACTGATGTCGGTGATCTCTACGATCGAGCAGCTTGAGGCGATCTACGGCTTTCCGAACGACGCGTCGACCGTGAAGGTCGCCGATCATGTGACGCCGCTCTATCGTGTGCTCATCGAGAAATCGCCATTCGTGTCGCTGGCGACCTCGGGGCCCGAGGGACTCGATTGCTCGCCGCGCGGCGACCTGCCGGGCTTCGTGCGCATCCATGATCCGAAGACGCTGATGATGCCGGATCGCCGCGGCAACAATCGCTGCGACTCGCTGCGCAACATCGTGCGCGATCCCCGCGTCGGGCTGCTGTTCCTGATTCCGGGCTCGGGCAGCACGCTGCGCGTCAACGGCCGCGCCTATGTCACGGCCGAGCCGGAGCTGCTCGCCTCCTTCAAGATGGAAGGCAAGGCGCCGCGTACGGTGATCGTGCTGACTGTGGACGAAATCTACTTCCAGTGCGCCCGCGCGATCGTGCGCTCCGACCTCTGGAATCCCGACAAGCGGGTCGATGCGACGACCTTGCCGACGCCGGGCCAGATCCTTGCCGAGATGAGCGAGCACACGGTCGGCGGCGAGACATATGATCGCGAGTGGCCGGAGCGTGCGCGCCAGACGATGTGGTGACGTAACGGGCCGCTCAGCCCTTCGTCTGCTCGTCGAACGCCTTCAGCGACACCGCAGCGATCTCGCGCAGCGCGTTGCGGTCGGCACCCGAGGAGGCCATCACGCACATGCCTGACGTCACCGCGGAGAGATAGCGCGCAAGCGTGGCTGGATCGACGCTCTCGCCGAGGTCACCTTCGGTCTTGGCGCGGTCGAAGCGTTTGCGCAACTGGTCCTCGGTTCGGGTGCGACGCGCCGCCAGTTCAAACGGAACGTTCTCCGAGCCGGTGCCGCAGGCAAGGCCGCCCTGCACCAGCAGACAGCCGGGCGGGTTGGCGGGGTCGGTCTGGGCGTCCGCATGCTCCATCACGAATCGTTCGGCCACCTCGTGCGCGGTCGGGGCATCAAGCACCCGGTCCATCCAGGCGTCGCGCTTCTCGGTGTAGCGGTCGAGCGCGGCCTTCAGCAGGCCTTCCTTGCTGCCAAAGGCGGCATACAGGCTCGGCGGATTGATGCTCATCGCCTCGGTGAGCTGCGCGATCGTCGCGCCCTCGTAACCATGGCGCCAGAACACATCCATGGCCCGGTCCAAAGCGGCGTCCGCGTCGAAGGCGCGGGGGCGTCCCATTCCCATTTGTCGTTGCTCCGTAAGCCGGGTGCCGTTTCTGCGACGGATTGTCCCCGGCTTATCCTCTTGTTGCACGTGATGTTTTTCCGCGTCTTCCCATTTCCCCACGAATGAGATAATAAATTCATAGTGCTCGATACATAAGTATCTTGCGAACCGGCGTCCAGCTCCACATCTGTAGCGAACACTACAGATATCTGGAGCGCGTGAATGCCCTCGTCAACCCAAAATCCCCGTTTCGGCGGTTTCCGACGCGTCGTCGGCGGTGTCGTGATCCTTGGCGCCCTCGCGGCGGCCGGGTCGATCGCGACCGGCCACTATTTCCATGCAGCCCAGGCGACCGCGACTGCCACCGCCGCCGCTGAACCGGCGGTGCCGGTCACCGTGGCCGTGATCCACCCGCGGCCGACCACCCTGTTCGATGACTTCTCCGGCCGCCTCGAGGCCGTCGATCGCGTCCAGCTGCGTCCGCGGGTGGCGGGTGCGATCCTGTCGACCAACTTCACCGAGGGCGCGCTGGTGAAGGCCGGAGACATCCTGTTCAAGATCGACCCTGCGCCCTATGCGGCCGAGGTCGACCGGGCCCAGGCGCAGCTCGAGGCCGCCAAGGCCCGTGCGGTTTTTGCCGCCAATGAGGTTGAGCGCGGCGCGCAGCTGGTCGGCAACAACATCGTCACCAAGCGCGATTTCGACCAGCGCGACAACACCAATCGCGAGGCGATCGCTAACGTGAAAGCCGCCGAAGCCGCGTTGCAGACTGCAAAGCTCAATCTCGACTACACCGAGGTCCGCGCGCCGGTCGACGGCCGGGTCGGCCGGATCGAGGTCACGGTCGGCAATCTCGTCGCAGCGGGGACATCTTCGCCGGTGCTGACTTCGCTGGTCTCGGTCAATCCGATCTATGCGAGCTTCGATGCCGACGAGGAAGTGGTGCTGCGCGCGCTGAATTCGATCGCGGATGCCTCCGGCAAGCGCGGCAATCTCGACCAGATCCCGGTCGACATGGTGACGTCGGGCGGCCTCAGCGCCAAGGGGCACATCCAGCTGATCGACAACCAGGTCAACGGTCAGAGCGGCACCATTCGCGTCCGCGCCGTGTTCAACAACGATGACGGGCGATTGATCCCCGGCCAGTTCGCCCGCGTGCGCATGGGCCAGCCCAAGCAGCAGACCCTGGTGCTGATCGACGAGCGCGCCGTCGGCACCGACCAGGACAAGAAGTTCGTCATGCTGGTCGGCGACGACAGCCGCGCGGTCTACCGCTCGGTCACCCTTGGCGGCGCGGTCGATGGCCTGCGGATCGTCACCGCCGGCCTGAAATCCGGCGACCGCATCGTCGTCAATGGCCTGCAACGCGTGCGTCCCGGTGCGCTTCTGAAGATGGAAGTCGCCGAGATGGGCGCCCGCGGCATGCAGCAGGCATCCACTGAAACCAACCAGCACGTCGTGCAGCGCTAGGCGCTACACGCGGGGGCGGAGCCATGAATCTCTCGAAATTCTTCATCGACCGGCCGATCTTCGCCGGCGTGCTATCGATCCTGATCTTCCTGGCCGGCCTGATCTCGCTGGTGGCGATGCCGATCTCGGAATATCCCGATGTGGTGCCGCCGTCGGTCGTGGTACGCGCGACCTATCCCGGCGCCAATCCGAAGGTGATCGCCGAGACGGTGGCCACGCCGATCGAGGAGCAGATCAACGGCGTCGAAGGCATGCTTTATATGTCGAGCCAGGCGACCACCGACGGCGCGATGACGCTGACGGTGACGTTCCGGCTCGGCACCGACCCCGACAAGGCGACGCAACTGGTACAGAACCGTGTGCAGCAGGCCGAGCCGCGCCTGCCGGCCGTGGTGCGCCAGCTCGGCATCATCACCAAGAAGAGCTCGCCCGACCTCACCATGGTCGTGCATCTGCTGTCGCCGAACAACCGCTACGACATGACGTATCTGCGCAACTACGCAGTGCTCAACGTCAAGGACCGGCTGGCACGGATCGACGGCGTCGGCGACGTCCAGCTCTATGGCGCGGGCGACTATTCGATGCGGGTCTGGGTCGATCCGCAGAAGGCGGCCGAGCACAGCCTGACCGCAAGCGATGTGGTGCGCGCGATCCAGGCGCAGAACGTCGAGGCGGCCGCCGGCGTGGTCGGCTCCTCGCCGAGCGTCAAGGGTCTCGACCTGCAGCTCTCCGTCAACGCGGAGGGACGGCTGTCGACCGAGGAGCAGTTCGGCGACATCGTGGTCAAGACCGGCTCAGCCGGCGAGGTGGTGCGGCTGCGCGACGTCGCCCGGATCGAGCTTGGCGCCTCCGAATACGGCCTGCGCTCGCTGCTCGACAACAAGCAGGCGGTCGCGATCCCGATCTTCCAGGCGCCGGGCTCGAACGCGCTTGAGATCTCCGACCATGTCCGCGCCACCATGGCCGAGATCAAGAAGAACATGCCGGAAGGCGTGTCCTACCAGATCGTCTACGATCCCACCCAGTTCGTGCGCTCCTCGATCGAGGCCGTGATCCACACCCTGCTCGAGGCGATCGCGCTCGTCGTGCTGGTCGTGATCCTGTTCCTGCAGACCTGGCGCGCCTCGATCATTCCCTTGATCGCGGTTCCGGTGTCGATCGTCGGCACCTTCGCGGTGATGCATGTGTTCGGCTTCTCGATCAACGCGCTCAGCCTGTTCGGCCTGGTGCTCGCGATCGGTATCGTGGTCGACGACGCCATCGTCGTGGTCGAGAACGTCGAGCGCAACATCGAATCCGGGCTGTCGCCGCGCGACGCCACCAACCAGGCGATGCGCGAAGTGTCCGGTCCGATCATCGCGATCGCGCTGGTCCTGATCGCGGTGTTCGTGCCGCTCGCCTTCATCTCCGGCCTCACCGGGCAGTTCTACAAGCAGTTCGCGCTGACGATTGCGATCTCGACCGTGATCTCGGCGATCAACTCGCTGACGCTGTCGCCGGCGCTGTCGGCGCTGCTCTTGAAGGGCCATCACGAACCGAAGGACTGGCTGAGCCGGATCATGGAACGGTCGCTGGGCTGGTTCTTCCGCGGCTTCAACAAGGTCTTCACCAAGTCCTCGGAGAACTACGGCCGTACCGTCACCAAGGTGATCTACGGCAAGGCCGTGGTGATCGGCCTCTACGTGCTGCTGATCGGCGTGACCGGCGTGCTGTTCAAGCAGGTGCCGTCGGGCTTCGTGCCGGGCCAGGATAAGCAGTATCTGGTCGGCTTTGCCCGGCTGCCCGACGGCGCGACGCTCGACCGCACCGAGGAAGTGATCCGCAAGATGAGCGACATCGCGCTGACCCAGCCGGGTGTCGAAAGCTCGGTGGCATTCCCCGGCCTGTCGATCTCCGGCTTCACCAACTCCTCCAACGCCGGCATCGTGTTTTCGACGTTGAAGCCGTTCGACGAGCGCAAGGATCCGTCGCTCTCGGGACCTGCGATCGCGATGGCGCTGAACAAGAAATATGCCGGCATCCAGGACGCCTTCATCGCCATGTTCCCGCCGCCGCCGGTCAACGGTCTCGGCACCATCGGCGGCTTCAAGCTGCAGATCGAGGACCGTGCGGGCCTCGGCTATGAGGCGCTGAACGACGCCACCAAGGCGTTCATGGGCGCGATCCAGAAGGCGCCGGAGATCGCTGGTGCATTCTCGAGCTTCCAGGTCAACGTGCCGCAGCTGTTCGCCGAGATCGACCGCACCAAGGCGTTGCAGCTCGGCGTGCCCGTTACGGAAGTCTTCAACACGCTGCAGATCTATCTCGGTTCCTACTATGTCAACGACTTCAACAAATTCGGCCGCACCTATTCGGTCTATGTGCAGGCCGACGCGCCGTTCCGCGCGCGTGCCGACGACATCAGACAATTGAAGGTGCGTTCGTCGTCCGGCGACATGGTGCCGCTGTCGGCCTTGCTGAAAGTCCGCCAGAGCGCGGGTCCGGAACGTGCGATCCGCTACAACGGCTTCCTGTCGTCGGACATCAACGCCGCGGCCGCGCCCGGCTATTCCTCCGGCCAGGCGCAGGAGGCGGCGACGCGGATCGCGGCCGAAGTGTTGCCGCCGGGCTTTGCCTTCGAATGGACCGACCTGACCTATCAGGAGTTCATCGCCGGCAATTCCGGGCTCTGGGTGTTTCCGCTTGCGATCCTCCTGGTGTTCCTGGTGCTCGCCGCGCTCTATGAGAGCCTGGCGCTGCCGCTCTCGATCATCATGATCGTGCCGATGGGCCTGCTGGCCGCGATGTTCGGCGTCTGGCTGTCGAAGGGCGACAACAACGTCTTCACCCAGATCGGCCTGATCGTGCTGGTCGGCTTGTCGGCCAAGAACGCCATCCTGATCGTCGAGTTCGCGCGCGAGCTCGAATTCGCCGGGCGCTCACCGATTCGCGCCGCGATCGAGGCGAGCCGGCTGCGGCTGCGGCCGATCCTGATGACGTCGATGGCGTTCATCATGGGCGTGCTGCCGCTGGTGCTGTCGACCGGCGCGGGTTCGGAGATGCGGCGCGCGATGGGCGTCGCGGTGTTCTCCGGCATGATCGGCGTCACGGTGTTCGGCCTGTTCCTGACGCCGGTGTTCTATGTGCTGCTGCGCAGCCTCACCGGCATGAAGCCGCTGACGCAGCACGGCGAGGCGACGATCCCGGGAAAGGCACACGCGGCATGATGCCGCGTGTGTAAGCTTGATGTCAGCTTCGAAGGATCAGGCTGCGATATCGAGCAGCAGCAGCGACGAACCGCGGACCAGCACCTTGCGGCCCGCGGGCGTCAGTTCAAACGAATCGCCGCGCATGGCGACGTAGCCGAGCGTGATCAGGCTCTCGACGGCAAATCGGTTCAGCCGTGACGGGTTTGCTGCGGGAGCCCGCAGCGTTTTCAGCGCATCCCACTGATCGGGTCTGAGTTCGAATTCTTCGCTCATCGGTCCAGGCACTCCAGAAGTTCTTGGCGTGCGAGATACCGAGCGCAGATGAATTTCGTGCGACCACAACGAGTCAGGATTTCGATTTATGTGGACGCGCCGTCACATCGCCGTGTCATTGGAATACTTCAATTTTTTCGAATCATTGCGGCGCAATAACGCGTGATTGCGTCACATAGATTAACCGCGCGTGGTCACATAGGTTAATCGTCCGGGTTAACCGCGCCGCACGCTTGCGCCGCCATCGACCGGCAACGTGACACCGGTCACGAAATTCGCCTCATCAGAGGCGAGAAACAGCGCGGCATTGGCGACATCCCAGCCGGTGCCCATCTTGTGACGCAGCGGCACCTTGCTGTCGCGCTCGGCCTCGACCTCGGCGCGGCTCTTCTTGAATTCGCGCGCCCGCGTGTCCACCGCCATCGGCGTGTTCATCAATCCCGGCAGGATCACGTTTGCGCGAATGCCATATTGCGCATTCTGGTAGGCGAGCTGTTCGGTGAAGGCGATCATCGCCGCCTTGGTCGCCTTGTAGGCGACGTAGGGATAGGTCGTGATCGCGGCCATCGACGAGATGTTGATGATCGAGCCGCGCTGCTGCCGGCGCATGATCGGGATCACATGCTTGGCGGCGAGGATGCAGCTCTTCAGGTTGATCGCCACGCAGCGGTCGAACGCTTCTTCGGTAAGGTCGAGCAGTTCGGCATCGCCGCCGGACAGGCTGACGCCGACATTGTTGTGCAGGATATCGACGCTGCCCCAGCGGCCATGCGCATCCGCGACCATCGCCTTGATGTCGGCATTTTTGGTGACGTCGGCCTTGAAGGCAACTGACGTGCCGCCCTTGGCCGCGATCAGGTCGACGGTCTCCTGGGCCGACGCCAGGTTGTGATCGACACACAGCACCTTGGCGCCTTCGCGGGCGAAGGTCAGCGCAGTGGCGCGGCCGTTGCCGATACCCTCGCCGGGGCTCTGGCCGGCGCCGACGACGATGGCGACGCGATCTTTAAGGCGCATCTCACTTCACTCCCGGGATCGGGTACTGTTGCAGTACCTCTTTGTAGGTGGGCTCGTTGTCGATCTGCATGGTGGCAAGCACCCGCACCACGGCGCAGTAGAACGCGATGGTCAGTACCAGGTCGGTCATGTGTTCGTCGGACAGCTCCCGCTTGATCTCGGCGAAGGTCGCCTCCGACATCGCGAGCTCGCGCACCATCTCGCGGGCACCCCTGAGGATCGTTTTCGCCAACGGCTCGAGCGCCGAGGGCTGGCCGTTGGTCTCGGCGATCAGGCCCTGGATGTCCTCGTCGGTGACGCCGAACTCCTTGCCGATCTTCACATGGTGGGTGAACTCGTATTCCGACTTCTCGAGCCAGCCGACCTGCAGGATCGCAAGCTCGCGCAAGCGCGGATCGAGCTTGCTCTTGAAGCGGATATAGCCGCCGACGCCGTTGAAGGCGCGCGCCATCTCCGGCGAGTTGACCAGCAGCTTGTGCAGATTGGTGTTGCGCTTGAGCATGTCGCGATATTCTGGCGCGACCTGGTCGGCTTCGAGATAGGGCAGGCGGGCCATTGTTGTTATCCTTGGTTCGGCGGCTTGCGGAACAGGCGGCTATTGTCTCAGCCGTAGAGGGCTTTGTGCTCGCTTTCGTAATTGGCGTAGGAGTCCTTCATGCTGGCGCCGTTGAGCAGCATGGTCGCAACCACGGCGTTGTCGGCATCGAACACCGTCGAGCGCACCCACATGCTCTCGGTGCGCTTGCTGCCGGAGAGCGCCACGACCTCGCGCTCGACCCAATAGGTCTCGCCCGGGAATAGCGGCCCGCGCACGAGCCGGATCTCCTGGTCGGCGAACAGCCCGACGGCGGGCCCACGGACCGGCAACCGGTCCTCGCGGGCGCGGTACTGGAACAGCACGCTCAGCATCTCCATCGGGATGATGGCGCGGCCCCAGGGATTGTGCTCCAGCGAATAATAGTCCGACGGCTCGGTGATCACCTTGAGCTTGTCGGCCAGCGAGAACGGGTAGAGATCGCCCATGTTCTGGTCGAAATCCATCCTGATCGCCTGCCGCGGCGTCTTCATGCCGACCTTGATGTCGGCGAGGATCACCGGATCGGTCAGCGGCTTCAGTTCGCCGAGCCGATGGCTCAGCGCGGTCTCGCTGCCGTCACCGTCGATCGAGGCGGTGCCGCGCAGGATTTCAGTGCCGTCGCGCTTGATCATCCCGATGGTGCAAACGGTCTGCCCCGGCTTCGGCTTCTCGATCTGGGCCTGCACCTCTTCGCCTTCGAACACCGGGTTGCGATAATGCGCGGAGAGGCATCCGGTCATGAACCAGGCGCGGCCCCAGATCCGCTCGCACAGCGGCGCGAACTGGCTGAAATGGGTCGGTCCCTCGATCGTGCCGCCGCGGAAGCCGAGCTTCTGCGCGGTTGCGTCGTCGTGGATCGACGCGTGGGAGTCGTAGGTCTGGGCCTGCAGCATCTGCTTCGGGCTGCGCCAGGGACCCACCAGCAGACTCTCCTTCTCCACGATTTCCGTCGTGAACGCGGATTCGACTGTAATCATCCTTGGTCTCCCTTTGCCCGCCACCGTTTCAAAGATGCCGGGGTTCGGCAAGCCTCGCAGGACTACAAAGCCTCGCGGAGCAACAAGGCCTCGCAGGCGCAGCACGAGATATGTGCTGCGGCCATGGAACGGGGCTGTTCATGCATAACAAAATCAGTGCATGCTGATGCATGATTATTCCGACGACAACGAGACCGGTGCGGACCGGCGCGACTAACCGGCGGGGAGCCTGACTGATGGCGTTGATGGAAGTTGGACTGGACGACAAGTACCGGTTGGACACCAAGCGAATCTTCCTCTCCGGTACCCAGGCGCTGGTCCGATTGCCCATGTTGCAGCGCGAACGCGACCGCGCGCACGGGCTGAGCACCGCCGGTTTCATCTCCGGTTACCGCGGCTCGCCGCTCGGCATGTACGACCATGCGCTGTGGCGAGCGAAATCCTTTCTGAAGCAGCATGACATCGCCTTCGTTCCCGGCCTCAACGAGGATCTGGCGGCGACCGCGGTCTGGGGCAGCCAGCAGGTCGGCATGTTCCCCGGCGCCAAGGTCGATGGCGTGTTCGGCATCTGGTACGGCAAGGGCCCCGGCGTCGACCGCTCGCTCGATGCGCTCAAGCACGCCAACTCGGCCGGCACCTCGCCGAATGGCGGCGTGATCGCGCTCGCCGGTGACGACCATGGCTGCCAGTCCTCCACGCTCGCGCATCAGAGCGAGCAGGTGTTCGCCTCGGCGCTGATGCCGGTGGTCAATCCGGCAACGTTGCAGGATTATCTCGATCTCGGCATCCTCGGCTTTGCGCTGTCGCGCTATTCCGGCTGCTGGGTCGGCTTCAAGGCGATCTCCGAGACGGTGGAAAGCTCGGCCTCGATCGTCAGCGATCCCGACCGCATCAGGATCATCATGCCCGACGATTTCGAGATGCCGCCGGGCGGGCTCTCGATCCGCTGGCCGGATCCGCCGCTGGAGGCCGAACGTCGTCTGCACGGACCCAAGATGGAGGCCATCGCGGCCTTCGCCCGCGCCAACCGGTTCGACCGCATCGTGCTGGATTCCAAGCCGGCGCGGCTCGGCATCATGGCGACCGGCAAGGCCTATCTCGACTTGCGCCAGGCGCTCGCCGATCTCGGCATCACCGATGCCGAGGCGCAGGCGCTGGGGCTGCGCATCTACAAGGTGGCGCTGACCTGGCCGCTCGAAGCAAACGGCGCGCGCGCCTTCGCCGAGGGCTTGCAGGACGTGCTGGTGGTCGAGGAGAAGCGCGGCTTCATCGAGGACCAGCTGGTCCGCATCCTCTACAACATGGATGCTGCCAGGCGTCCGTCGGTGGTCGGCAAGCGCGACGAGAGCGGCGCGCCGCTGTTGCCGAGCGAGGGCGAGTTGACGCCGACCATGGTCGCCGCCGCCGTGGTGGCGCGGCTGCGCAAGCTCGGCCACCGCAGTCCGCTGCTGGAGCAGCGCCTGGCAAAACTCGAGGCGTTCGATCGTCCGGCCGAGGGTACGGGGACCGCGAAACTGTCGCGGACGCCGTATTTCTGCTCGGGCTGCCCGCACAATTCGTCGACCAAGATCCCCGAGGGCAGCCGCGCGATGGCCGGCATCGGCTGTCACGGCATGGCGCTGTCGGTGCCGAACCGCAACACCCAGACCATCTCGCATATGGGCGCGGAGGGCGTGAGCTGGATCGGGCAGGCGCCGTTCACCAGCGAACAGCACGTGTTCCAGAATCTCGGCGACGGCACCTACACGCATTCCGGTCTGCTGGCGCTGCGCGCGGCGGCGGCCGCCGGCGTCAACATCACCTACAAGATCCTCTACAACGATGCGGTGGCGATGACCGGCGGTCAGCCCGCCGAGGGCGGCTTCACGGTCTCGCAGATCGCGCATCAGGTCTGGGCGGAGGGCACCAAGAAGCTCGCGATCGTCTCCGACGATCCCGACAAATATCCCGCCAATTATTTCCCGTCGGGCGCCACCATCCATCATCGCCGCGAGCTCGACGCCGTGCAGCGCACCTTGCGCGAGATCGAGGGCCTCACCGTCCTGATCTACGACCAGACCTGCGCCGCCGAGAAGCGCCGCCGCCGCAAGCGCGGGCTGTTTCCCGATCCGGCCAAGCGCGTGTTCATCAATGAGCGCGTCTGCGAAGGCTGCGGCGACTGCTCGGTGGCGTCGAACTGCGTCTCGGTGCAGCCGCTGGAGACAGAGCTCGGTCGCAAGCGCCGCATCGACCAGTCGAACTGCAACAAGGATTTCTCCTGCATCGAGGGCTTCTGCCCGAGCTTCGTGATGGTGCAGGATCCCAAGCTGCGCAAGGCCGACCGCACCGCTGCCGATCCGAAGGCGCTGTTTGCCGACCTGCCGACGCCGCCTGCGGCCACCCTGAGCAATCCCTACAACATCCTGATCACCGGCATCGGCGGCACCGGCGTCATCACCATCGGCGCGCTGCTCGGCATGGCCGCGCATGTCGAGGGGCTGGCCTGCTCGACGCTCGACTTCACCGGCCTGTCGCAGAAGAACGGCGCGGTCATGAGCCATGTCCGGCTGGCGCCTACATCCGATATGCTGACCACGGTCCGCATCGCGCCGGGCAATGCCAATCTGATCCTCGGCTGCGACCTCGTCGTCGCCACCAGCGTGCCGGCGCTGAGCCGTGCCGAGCGCGGCGTCACCCGCGCCGTCGTCAACGCCGACCTGCTGCCGACCGCGAGCTTCGTGATCGATCCCGATATCGACTTCGAGGCAAGCTCGATGCGCGATGCCCTGAACGGCGCGGTGACATCAGGCGATCTCGACATCCTCGACGCCACCGGGCTTGCCACCGCGCTGATGGGCGACAGCATCGCCACCAACGCCTTCATGCTCGGCTTCGCGTTCCAGCGCGGCGCGATCCCGCTGTCGCTCGACGCGATTCTGAAAGCGATCGAGCTCAACGGCGCCGCGATCGAGATGAACAAGACCGCGTTCTCGTGGGGCCGGCTTGCCGCGCACGATCTTCAGCGCGTGGTCAGCGCCGCCCGCTTCAAGAATGCGGGCGCAGCTCCGGCCAAGAAGACGCTGGATGAAGCGATCGCATTCCGCGCCAAATTCCTCACCGACTATCAGGACGCGGCCTACGCCAAGCGCTATCTCGACGACGTCGCGCGTGTCCGCACGGCGGAAGCCGCGGCGGCGCCGGGCTCGCAGGACCTGACCGAGGCTTTTGCAAAAGGCCTGTTCAAGCTGATGGCCTACAAGGACGAATACGAGGTCGCGCGGCTCTATTCCGATGGCGAGTTCAGCAAGGCGCTGCGGGAGCAGTTCGAGGGCAATTCCGGTTTGAAGGTCCTGCTGGCGCCCCCGCTGCTGGCACAGCGCGATCCCGTCACCGGGCGCTTGCAGAAGCGCGAGTTCGGCCCGTGGATCTTCAAGGCGTTCGGCTTGCTGGCCGGGCTGAAGGGCCTGCGCGGCACCGCGTTCGACATCTTCGGCTATACCGCCGAGCGCAAAATGGAGCGCGCGCTGCCGGTCGAATATTCGGCGATGATCCTGCGGCATCTCGACGGCAACAAGCCGCTCGATCTGCCGCGCCTGGTGGCGCTGGCCAAGGCTGCGGACCTCGTGCGCGGCTACGGCCACATCAAGGAAGGCAACGTCGCCCGCTACCGCACCGAATGTGCGCGGCTGGAGCGTGCGATCGGCCAGCCGCTGGCACAGGCGGCCGAGTAGGGGAACTTTCCGCGGCCGCCTTGGTTGACCGGTAACCCTGCCCGCAACCTGCGGCTGGATTCGCGCGGCCGGGCCCCTACATGATGGCTGTTCTGTTCGAGTGATTTCAGGAGGCCTTTTTGACGGTCCTGAAAAACGTTTTGGTTGCAACCGTTTGCGCCGCGTGCCTGGCATGGGGCGGTGTGGCGTTGGCCGACGACTACCGCCCGAGCGAGTTCTTCAGCCTCGATCTTTCACGCGCAGTCCTGTCGCCGAAGCCGCTTGGCCCGCAGGCGCAGTTCGAGCCGGTTCCGGTCGAGGCGAAGGCCGACCATGGGCCGGATCAGCATGCAGCCGCCGAACCGAAGGTTGAGGAGCCGAAGGTCGAGCGGCAGAAGCCGGTACGGACCACCAGGGTGACGGCGCCGCGCGAGACGGCACCGCGCGAGCGGAAGCGCGCAGTCGCGCACGTTCCTGCTCGCGCCAAGCTCGCGCGTCGGCATTCGAACCCGCTCGATGCTGAAGCCCGCGATACCAGGATCCAGACCTGGCCGTGCCGCACCGGCGGCATCTGCAACTGGCGGCGGTGAGAGGCGGCGGCCGCGCCTCTCTCTTTCGAGGTGCACTAATCCCAAATCGTCATCCTGAGGAGCGCGCACTTGCGCGCGTCTCGAAGGATCGATGGCCCGTCTCTGGCCGATTCATCCTTCGAGACGCGCGGAGCCTGTCATCGGGCCGCGCTTCGCGCGGACCCGGTGGCGCCTCCTCAGGATGACGGGTCAGGCGCGTGAGCGCTCGGCGCCCGATGCCGTTCCCAGAATTTCCCTGAGTCATCCCGCCGTCGCAAAACCGTCGGCGCAGAGTCAAGAAACCGTCAGGGCGGAGTCAAACGGCCCAGGCAAAACCTTCGTTGCGATTCGACGAAGGTTATTCGATGCCGACAGCGATCTCCGCAAGGGGGCGAGGCCTTACAAGGCGTCAACTTCTGGTGCGCTCGGCGTCGACGGCTGCGCTCGCGGGATTGGAGGCGCTGGCAAGGGCCTATCTAAGCCGCGCCGCGGATCGGCCCGCGATCACAGGGATCCAGTCCGGCGATGTCGCCAGCGATTCCGCCGTGATCTGGGCCCGCGCCGATCGCGCCGCGCACATGCGGATCGAATGCGCCGCGGTCGAGAGCTTTGCCACCATCCTGCGCAGCGCGACCGCCGACGCGCTGCCGGAGCGCGACTTCACCGCAAAGCTGCTGCTGGATGGCCTGCCGCCGGGGCAGGACCTGTTCTATCGCGTCAGCTTCGAGGATCGCGACGGCCTCGTCGGCGAAAGCCGCATCGGGCATTTCCGCACTGCGCCGGTCGATCGCCGCTCGGTCTCCTTTGTCTGGTCCGGCGACGTCGTTGGGCAGGGCTGGGGCATCGACCCCGCTCGCGGCGGCCTGCGCAGCTACCGCACCATGCTGAACGAGCGCCCGGATTTCTTCATCCACTCGGGCGATCATATTTATGCGGATTGCACGGTGCCCGCGGAGCAAGCGCTGCCGAACGGCGAGGTCTGGCGCAACGTCGTCACCCCTGAGAAATCCGTCGTCGCGCAGACTCTTGAGCAGTTTCGCGGCAATTACAAATACAACTGGCTCGACGAGAATTTCCGCGCCTTCCATGCCGAGGTGCCTGTGTTCGCGCAGTGGGATGACCACGAGGTGGCCGATGACTGGTCGCCGATCGGCACCGCCGACGCGACCGGCTACGACGCGGACGGCAATTCGAAGCTGGTGGCGCGGGCGCGGCGTGCGTTCCACGAATTCATGCCGATGCGGCTGATGCCGGAGCGTGATGGCCGGGTCTATCGCAAGATCGCCTACGGGCCGCTGCTCGACGTCTTCATCATCGACATGCGCTCCTACCGCGATTCCGGCTGGAACAAGCAGGGCGATCCGGAGCAGGCGTTCATCCTCGGCGAGAGTCAGCTGGCCTGGCTGAAGCGCGAACTGATGGCATCGGATGCTGTCTGGAAGGTGATCGCGGCGGATCTGCCGATCGGGCTCATCAGCCTCGATGCCGTTGCGCTCGGCGACGGGCCGCCCGAGCGGCGCGAGCACGAGATCGCCGACCTGCTGTCCTTCATGAAGCGCGCCGGCGTCCGCAACACGGTGTGGCTCACGGCGGACATGCATTACACCGCGGCGCATCACTATGATCCGAACCGCGCCGTGTTCCAGGAGTTCGAGCCGTTCTGGGAGTTCGTCTCCGGTCCGCTGCATGCCGGCACCTGGTCGCCGGGCGCACTCGACAACACCTTCGGCCCGAAGGCGATGTACGAGAAGGGCTGCACCGCCGAGCAGGGCGACAACCTCGCGCCCTGCTTCGGCCTGCAATTCTTTGGCCGCGTCGACATCGACGGCAGGACCGCCGTGATGACAGTGACGCTGAAGGACGTCGACAACCACGATCTCTGGTCGGTCGACATCGAGCCAAGGCCGGACGCACGGCCCGGCCAGATCTTGGCGGAACATATTTAAGCTCGCCAATGCCGTCGCGACATCTTGATTTGCGGCGGCTTGCCCGAAGGGCCGGTTTGCGGGCAGACTAGGCATTGGCAGTCCTGCCAATTTCATTCCACGAAACGATTTGCTGGCGTGACGTCGTCGATTTCCTCGGCGTCCCACGCGTCAGGAGCTATCCATGGAAAATCTGCAGACACAGGGCATCAGCCTGCCGCAACTCGGGCTCGGCACCTTCCGCATGCAGGGCGATGCCTGCCGCGCGGCGGTCGAGAGCGCGCTCGGGCTCGGTTACCGGCACATCGACACCGCCGAGATGTACGCCAATGAAGAGCCGATCGGCGCGGCGATCGCGGCTTCCAAGGTCCCGCGCAAGGACCTGCATGTGACGACCAAGGTGTGGCACGAGAATCTGGCACCGGATGCGATCCGGACGGCGTTCGATGCCAGCCTGAAGAAGCTGCGGCTCGATCACGTCGATCTCTATCTGGTGCACTGGCCGTCGAAGAACATGAAGCTGCCGGCCGTGTTCGAAACGCTGATGCGGCTGAAGCAGGAGGGCCGCGTCCGGGCGATCGGCGTCGCCAATTTCACCACCGCGCTGCTCAAGATCGTGGTCGAGGACATCAAGGCGCCGATCGCCTGCAACCAGATCGAATATCACGCGATGCTGGACCAGACGCCGGTGCGGACATATCTCGCCGCGAAATCGATCCCGCTGGTGGCCTATTGTCCGCTGGCGCAGGGCCGTTTCGCGACCGACGAGACGCTGGCGAAGATCGGCAAGAAGCATGGTGCGACCGCAGCCCAGGTGGCGCTGAAATGGCTGCTCGATCAGGACGGCGTTGCGGCGATTCCGAAGGCCTCGCGCGCGGAGAGCCAGCAGGCCAATCTCGACGCGCTGAAGGTCAAGCTCGACGATGATGATCGCAACGCGATCGCTGCGCTCCGCAAGGACATGCGCTGCGTCAATCCGGGCTTTGCCCCGGCGTGGGATTGAGCCCCTCCAGCGTCTGATCAAGACGCAGAATAAGAAAATGGCTCCGCGAGGAGCCATTTTCCGTTGTGTCGGTCTCTTGGATGTGTCGGTGATTAGTAGCGATCGCGCCGGATCACGACCGTGCGGTCATGATCGTGATGCCAGCCGCGATGCCAACCGCGGTCATGCCAACCACGGCGCATCTCGGCGCGCGCGCCCCAGCCGCGATCCCAATGATGGTGATGGCCGCGCTTGATCACGACGGTCTCGGCGCTCGCAATCGACGGAACGGCCACTGCGAGCGTGCCGATCGCCGCAAGAACAAAACCAATCTTTTTCATGTCATCCTCCTCAAATGATGCGACGAGAAAACCGTGCAGGCATCGAAACGTTCCTGAGGAACAAGCAGAGTTTTCTGAACGGTTGTTCAGGTGGGCTTGCCTAACCCCGGAGTCCGACGCATCATCGCGCCACAAAAATCAATGTTCGGGGGGACGTTGCCGTGAGTGGATCTTCACGCCGGGATTTCTTGAAAGGTGCGGGATCGGCTGCCGCCGCTGCCATCGCAGGGCCGGCCGCAGCCGCGATGGGGCCGGATGACAAGTTCGACCTCGTGATCAAGAGCGGCGACGTGATCGATCCCAGCCAGTCGTTGCGCGGCAAGCGCGACATCGGCATCCGCTGGGGCCTGATCGAGGCGATCGAGGACGAGATCCCGGCCGCGCGCGCCAGCAAGATCATCGATGCGTCGGGCAAGCTCGTGATGCCGGGCCTCGTCGATCTGCATTGCCACGTCTACCCCTATGGATCCGCGATCGGCATTCCCGCCGACGAGCTGGTGCAATTCCAGGGCACCACGACAGTGGTCTCGGCCGGCGATGCCGGCGTCAACAACCTCGCGGCGCTGCGACGCTTCATCGTGGCGCAGTCGCGGACGCGGATTTATGCTTTCGTCCACATCGCCAATAACGGCCTGTCGGCCTTCCCGGTGGCCGAGCTCTACAACATCGACAACGCCCAGGTCGAAGCCTGCGCGATGGCGCTGGCCGAGAACCCGGACTTCCTGATCGGGGTCAAGGTGCGGATGTCGGAGAACGTCATCTTCAAGCACGGCATCGAGCCGCTGAAGCGCGGTATCCAGGCCTGCGAGATGTGCGGCTGGCCGGCGCGGATGATGGTGCATATCGGCGGCGTCGAGACCAAGGAGCTGATGTCCGACATTCTCGACCTGCTGCGGCCGGGCGATATCCTCACCCACGCCTATTCCGGCGCGCCGAACATGTCCGGCGCCTTCACCAACATCGTGCAGGACGGCAAGCTGTTGCCCGCAGCGCTCGCGGCCAAGCAGCGCGGCGTGCTGTTCGACGTCGGCCATGGCGGCGGCAGCTTTGACTTCACGGTGGCCGAGATCGCAATTCCGGCGGGCTGCACACCCGATACGATCTCTTCCGACATCCACGTCTTCTCCGGCAATTCGCCCGGCATCCCGTTCCTGCCGAACGTGATGAGCAAGTTTTTGGCGATGGGGTCCTCGCTGGATCAGGTCGTGGCAATGGCGACCTCGGCGCCGGCGCGGATCATCAATCGGACGCCCAAGATCGGCACGCTGCAGCGCGGCGCGCCCGGCGACCTCGCGATCATGGACCTCGTCGAAGGTCCGGTCACCTTCGTCGACACCCGCAACAACAAGCGCGATGGCAATCAGCAGTTGAAGCCGGTGCAGACAGTCATCAACGGCGTGCCGTTCGGCCGGCCCTATCAGGCGCCGTTTTCGGTGCGTTGAGCGCGGAACATCAGCCGCGCTTCTCCACATTGCTGCTGCGCGCGGGCACGCCGAATTCCTTGCGGCACACCTCGGCCAGCACCGCGATGCCTTCGCGGATCTGCGCGTGCGAGGGGTTCGCGAAGCAGAGCCGCAGCCGGCTGCCGGAATGCGCCTTGCTGGTCGACCATTCCGGTCCCGGATTGATCGAGACCCCGGCGGCGAGCGCGGCCTGATAGAGCTTCAACGTGTCGACATTGTCGGGCAGCTTGACCCACAGGAAGATGCCGCCCTTCGGCGCCTCGAATTCCGCCGCGGTGCCGAATTGCTCGTTCAGCGCCTCCATCAGCGTGTCGAGTTTTGCGCGCAGCCCTCGCGTCAGTTTGGGCACGTGGGTCGCGAAATGCGGCGCACAATATTCCGCGAGCACCATCTGCTCCAGCGCGCCGGAGCCGGCATCGGTCTTCAGCGGCAGCATCCGCGACATGATTGCCCATGGCGCGACGATGAAGCCGACCCGCAGCGCCGGCGCAATCGACTTCGAGAACGAGCCGATATGGATCACGCCGCCATGCGTGCTCATGGCGTAGATCGCGGGGGGCCGCTCGCCGTTCCAGATCAGATCGGCATAGCAATCGTCCTCGAAGATCGGCACGCCGTATTCTTTCGACAGCTTCAGCATCTCGGCGCGGCGGCTTTCGGGCAGGATCGAGCCGGTCGGGTTCTGCACGGTCGGGATGGTGTAGATGTATTTCGGCGTGATGCCGCGCCGCTTGTGATCGGCGAGCGCGGCGGCCAGCGCATCGATCCGGATGCCGTCGCCGTCGAGGGGAATGCCGACCGCGTTGACGCCGAGCCGCGTCAGCCGGTTCAGCGAGCCCTGATAGGTCTCCTGCTCGATCAGCACGGTGTCGCCCTTGGCGAGCAGGGTTTGATTGACCAGATCGAGCGCTTGCAGCGAACCGGAGACGATCATGATCTCATCCGGCGTGCAGCCAATTCCGGCATCGCGCTTCAGCTTCTCGGTCAGGAACTGGCGCAGCGGCAGATAGCCCTGTGGCCCGTGCGCGAGGTTGTAGGTCGCAAGATTCCGGCCCTCGCGCTTCAGCACGGCGTTGACCGCCTCCAATAGTCCGTCGACCGGGACCTGGTCGGGATCGTTGTTGCCGCCGACGAAGCTGTATTTGGCGAGCCCGGTCCAGCGCGCAGCCGGTGCAGGCAGGCCGGCCGGGAGCAGTGGTGCAAAATCGAACTGGGCTGAGGTGGACATGGGACGTTTCGCTCCGTGTTGTTATCGTTGAGGCGGCCGCACGTCAGCGGACGTCCGTGAAGTCAGTTCTTGCCGGTCAGCCGGATCGGGCGGCCCTGGCTGACGAAGGCATAGTGCCCGGCGCCGACGCTGCCGATCATCAGGGCCTCGACTGCCGGTTCCGCGATCTCGCCGGCGGCGGCCCAATCGACCACGAAATTCGCGCCGGTGCCGCCGCGTGTATCGGTCGTCGCGATCGCGACCTCGACGGTCGCAAACGGTTTTAGCGCGATCGGCGATTTGAGGTAGTTCTCCACCATCTTGCCTGATGTGTCGAAATAGGCGATCCGCTTCAGCACCAGCGGCTTGGTCTCGGAGGCATTGTGCACGCTGAGCGTCACCGAGAAATCCGCCCTGAGCTTGCCCTGGCTCATCGACACGCTGGAATACACCGGCACGTAGAACGCACCGGTGGCGGTGAGGCCTTCCGACGGCACCGCAGTCAGCGAGTTCGCAAAATTTTGTTCAATACTCGCCGGAGATTGTGCTAGCGCCTCCGTCACCCGCACGGTGGGCAGGCAGAGCAGAACTGCCAGAAAAATGCCGCCTGCGCGGATGTGACACATTGCTAGGTTGATCCTCACGCCCGGCCCTCTAGGTTGCGGCAAAGGAAGTCTTTGACGCATGCATGAACTGATTCCCGATATCACGCTCTGTATCCTGTTTGCCTGGGGGATTGGGCTATTGGCCCATTTCTCCCGGCAACCGCTGATCCTGGCGTACCTTATCGCCGGCTTTTTCATTGGTCCATTCGGCATGGGCTGGGTCAAGTCCCAGGAATCGATCAGCGTCATCTCCGAGCTCGGCCTGATCTTCATGCTGTTCATGATCGGGCTCGAAATCGACCTCAAGAAGATCATCCGCGCCGGCAAGGTCATCCTGTTCGCCGGCGCCGGCGAGCTGATCGGCGGCTGCCTGATCGGCGTGGCGTTCTTTGGGGGAATAGGCCTTGCGATCGGCGGCGGCAAGTTCGATGCGGTCTATCTCTGCGTCGCCTGCGCGCTGTCCTCGACCGTCATCATCGTCAAGGTGCTCTACGAGAAGCGCGAGCTCGATACGCTGCCGGGCCGCATCACGCTCGGCGTGCTGGTGCTGCAGGACATCTTCGCGATCCTGTTCCTGGCGGTTCAACCGAGCCTCGACAATCTGCAGATCAGCGTCGTGCTGCTGTCGATCGCCCGCGTTGCGGTGCTGGTCGCGACCGCACTGGTGCTGAGCCGCTACGTGCTGCCGCGGCTGTTCCACCAAATCGCGCGGCGGCCCGAACTGGTGCTGCTCGGCGCGCTTGCCTGGTGCTTCCTGATCGGCGAGATCGCCGAGCGGCTGCATCTGTCGCGTGAGATGGGTTCGCTGGTCGCGGGCGTCTCGATCTCGACCTTTCCCTACGCGCTCGACGTCACCGCCAAGGTCACGACGCTCAGGGATTTCTTCATCACGCTGTTCTTCGTCGCGCTCGGCATGACGATCCCGATCCCGGGCTTGCAGGTGATCGGACTGGCGCTTGTCATCGCGGCCTTCACGGTGGTGAGCCGCCTGGTCACGACATTCACGCCGCTCTATCTGATGAAGCAGGGCCTGCGCGCCAGCCTGCTGCCGGCGATCAATCTGGCGCAGATCTCCGAGTTCTCGCTGGTGGTGATCCAGACCGGCATCGCCGCCAACCATATCGGGACCGAGACCGCGAGCGCGGCCTCGTTCGCCTTCGTGGTGCTGGCAGTGCTCTCGACCTTCGCGATGGGGCGCAGCGACCAGATCGTGCGCGGCCTGATCGGCCCCTTGAAGCGCATCGGACTGCGCGATCTCGACCATGTCGGCGAAGGCCGCGGCGAGGGCGGCCAGGAGGGCGGACATGGCGAGATCCGGCGCATCGTGATCCTCGGCTTTTTCCGCGCCGCGAGCGCGCTGATCAGCCAGATCGAGCGGCAGAACCAGTCGCTGCTCGAGCAGATCAGCGTCATCGACTTCAATCCGCTGGTGTTCCGGACGCTGTCCGACCGCGGCATGCACGTGATCTATGGCGACATCAGCAACGTCGACACGCTGGTCCATGCCGGCATCGGCAAGGCCGAGATCATCATCCTGAGCGTGCCGGATTTCCTCCTGGTCGGCGCCGACAATGAGAAGCTGGTGCGCCACGTCCGCGCGCTCAATCCCACCGCGCGGATCGTCGCCACCGCCGATCTCCTGACCGGCGTCGACGATCTCTACGCCGCCGGCGCCGACTACGTGACGGTGACCCGGCTCAGCGACGCCGCCGAGCTTTACTCGGTGATCGAGGCCGCCGACGCCGGCCTGCTCGACGACAAGCGCGCCGAACTGGATGCCCAGCTCGCCGATCGGCGCGAGGTGCTGCCGTAGAAGCCGGCTGTGTAGCCCGGATGCAGCGAAGCGAAATCCGGGGATGTTTCCGTGTGCATGGTCCCGGATTTCGCTTCGCTCCATCCGGGCTACGAGCTCCTGGTATGCCTGCCAAACGCATGGCGGGTTGCATAATGATACTGGCGCTGCCATCGGAACCCGGCTAATCCACTGCCTGCATAAAGCGAGATGTCAGGACAATGGCCGATACGATCCAGGAAGTGCTGCAAGCCTTTGCGAAGGGTGAACTCGTCGTCGTCACCGACGATGACGATCGGGAAGGCGAGGGCGATCTGATCGTCGCGGCGTCGTTCTGCACGGCGGAAAAGATGGCCTTCATCATCCGCCACACCTCCGGCATCGTCTGCGCGCCGATTACCACCGAGGATGCCCGCCGGCTGCGGCTCGACCCGATGGTGGCGCACAACGAGTCCAACCACACCACGGCCTTCACCGTCTCGATCGACTACAAGCCCGATGGCGGCACCGGCATCTCGGCCGAGGAACGTGCCTCCTGCTGCCGCGCGCTGGCCAATCCCAATGCCGGCGCCAACGACTTCGCGCGCCCCGGCCACATCTTCCCGCTGATCGCGCGCGATGGCGGCGTGCTGCTGCGCTCGGGCCATACCGAAGCCGCGGTCGATCTGTGCCGGCTCTCGGGCTTGCCGCCGGTCGGTGTCATCAGCGAGCTGATGAACGACGATGGAACCGTGATGAAAGGCGAGCAGGTCGCGAAATTCGCCGCCGCCCACAAGCTCAAGCACGTCACGATCGCCGACATGATCGCCTACCGCCAGGCGCGCGAGAAGCTGATCGAGCGGGTCGCGACCTTCACCACCGAGAGCCCGATCGGTCCGCTGCAGGGCTACGCCTATCGTTCGCCGTTCGACGAGATCATGCATGCCGCCTTCGTCTATAACGGCATCGGCGATGGCCGGGACGTGCTGACACGGCTGCACAAGCCCAACATCGTCAAAGACCTCTTCACCGGGCCGGCGCGGATGGAAGCCGTGTTGCGGCACTTCGAGGCCGCCGGCCGCGGCGTGCTGGTCTATTTGCGCGACGGTGCCGCCGGTGTTCCGGTCCAGCCGGTCGGTGAGCAGAAGTCGGCGGAAGCCGATCGCAACAAGCAATGGCGCGAGGTCGGCGTCGGCGCCCAGATCTTGCGCGATCTCGGCATCACCTCGATCCGGCACTTGACCTCGTCGGTGCACGACTACAAGGGATTGTCCGGTTTCGGCATCGAGATCGTGTCGAATGAGAAGTTCGACGGTTAGCACCCGTCATTCCGGGGCGCGCGATAGCGCGAACCCTCAGGGGCGCAATTGCGCCCCGAGAATCTCGAGATTCCGGGTCTGGTGCTCGCGCACCATCCCGGAATGACGGTGAGAGGATCACCAATTGCGCTTCGCAGCTGAGCGCTTTAATTTACCCGCCAATTTCCGAGTGATGATGCGAAAGGATGTTTCATGAGCGTGCGCCCCCAGTCCAAGGACAAGCCGGCTGCCGCCAGCTTCCAGTGGGATGATCCCTTCCTGCTTGACGACCAGCTCACTGAAGACGAGCGCCTGATCCGCGACACCGCGCGGGCCTACGCGCAGGACAAGCTGCTGCCGCGGGTCACCAAGGCCTATCTGGAAGAGAAGACCGACCGCGAGATCTTCAACGAGATGGGCGAGCTCGGCCTGATCGGCGTGACGCTGCCCGAGGAATATGGCTGCGCCAATGCGAGCTACGTGGCCTACGGCCTCGTCGCACGCGAGATCGAGCGCGTCGACTCTGGCTATCGCTCGATGAACTCGGTGCAGACCTCGCTGGTGATGTATCCGATCTACGCCTATGGCGACGAAAGCCAGCGCAAGAAATATCTCCCCAAGCTTGCCACCGGAGAATGGGTCGGCTGTTTCGGCCTGACCGAGCCGGATGCCGGTTCCGATCCCGGTGGCATGAAGACCCGCGCCGAGAAAGTCGCCGACGGCTACAAGCTGAACGGCGCCAAGATGTGGATCTCGAATGCGCCGATCGCCGACGTGTTCGTGGTGTGGGCCAAGTCGGCAGCGCATGATAACCAGATCCGCGGCTTCATCCTCGAGAAGGGCATGAAGGGCCTGTCGGCGCCGAAGGTCGGCGGCAAGCTCTCATTGCGCGCCTCGATCACCGGCGAGATCGTGCTCGACAATGTCGTGGTGCCGGAAAGCGCGCTGCTGCCCAACGTCTCCGGCCTCAAGGGCCCGTTCGGCTGCCTCAACCGCGCCCGCTACGGCATTTCCTGGGGGGCGCTCGGCGCCGCCGAGGACTGCATGCACCGCGCGCGCCAGTACACGCTCGACCGCAAGCAGTTCAACCGGCCGCTGGCCGCCACCCAGCTGGTGCAGAAGAAGCTCGCCGACATGGAGACCGAGATCGCGCTCGGCCTGCAGGCCTCATTGCGCGTCGGCCGCCTGATGGACGAAGGCAAGATGGCGCCCGAGATGATCTCGATCGTCAAGCGCAACAATTGCGGCAAGTCGCTCGACATCGCCCGCATGGCGCGCGACATGCACGGCGGCAACGGCATCCAGATCGAGTATCACGTGATGCGGCACGCCGCGAACCTCGAGACGGTGAACACCTATGAGGGCACGCACGACGTCCACGCGCTGATCCTCGGCCGCGCCATCACCGGCATCCAGGCGTTTTCGTAAGGGACACTGCTCCGACAGCGTAGGATGGGTAGAGCGAAGCGAAACCCATCTTACTGCCCGCCATGCGGCTCGCATGATGGGTTTCGCTGCGCTCTACCCATCCTACAAGATCGCACTCCGGGCACTCACCATGGCCGACAACGACGACATCCCGTTCAATCGTGATTTTCCGCTGAAGCCCGGCGTGGTCGAGCAGGTCCGCCCCGGCGTCCGCCGCGTCCTCTGCAACAATCCGAGCCCGTTCACCTTCACCGGCACGGTCAGCTACATCGTGGGCGAGGGCAAGGTCGCGATCATCGACCCCGGTCCCGACGACGCGGCGCATGCGAAAGCGCTGCTCGATGCGGTCAAGGGCGAGACCGTGACCCACATCCTGGTCACCCATACCCACCGCGACCATTCGCCGAACACGCCGCGGATCAAGGCCGCGACCGGCGCGCCTGTTTATGCCGAGGGGCCGCATCGTGCCTCGCGGCCGCGCTTCGAGAGCGAGAAGCACAATCCGGAATCCGGCGCCGACCGCGATTTCCGGCCGGACATCGCGGTCAAGCACGGCGACGTCATCGAGGGGGCAGGCTTCGCGCTGGAGGCTGTCGCGACCCCCGGTCACACTGCCAATCATCTGGCCTTCGCGTGGACCGAGCGCAGCATCAATTTCGTCGGCGACCATGTGATGGGCTGGTCGACCTCGATCGTGGCGCCGCCGGACGGCTCGATGATCGACTACATGGCCTCGCTGGAGCGGCTGGAGCAGCGCGCCGAGCAGCTCTATTTCTCGGGCCACGGCCCGGAGATTCCGGAAGGCCCGCGCTATGTCCGTTTCCTGGCGCGGCATCGCCGTGCGCGCGAGGCGTCGATCCTGCATCGGCTCGGCAAGGGCGAGGCCGACATCCCGACCATGGTGCGGGCGATCTATATCGGGCTCGACCCGCGCCTCGCCAACGCCGCCGGCTATTCGGTGCTGGCGCATCTGGAGGACCTGGTCGCGCGCGGCGTCGTGGCGACCGACGGCGATCCGGTGATCGGTGGCACGTATCGGTTGGCGTAGGGACGCTGTCCATTCGTCATTCCGGGGCTCGCGAAGCGAGAGACCGGAATCCATTTCACCACATCACTTGCGGCCCGATGGATTCCGGGCTCATCGCTGCGCGATGCCCCGGAATGACGGAGAGAGATTTATTTCTTCACCGTCTTCGCCGGCGGCGCCTTGGGTGCGACCGGAGCCGCCTTCTTCGCCGGCTTGTCCTTGTCGTTTTCCGCCGCGGTGTTGAGGTCCTCGATCAGCTTCTTGACCCGCGCGGCATTGCTGCCGAGATCGGTGTCGAAATAGCGCGAGGCCGAGCGGATATCGACGCGGGAATCCTCGTCGTCGGGTGTCACCCGGATCGCGACGTCCTCGCGGAAGCCCATGATCGGTGTGCGCGCCACCGCTTCGATGCGGCCGATATTGCGCGGCGGCTGCGGGGCGCGGGCGTCGATGACGAGCCATTTGCGGCGGTTGACCAGCCGCAGCGCCAGCTCGTAGGCGCGGTCGGCCGGGACCTCAAGCTCGACCGTCTCAATATCCGGATAGGCGGCGCGCTGCCGCTCGGCCGAAGCGAGGCCCGCGTAGGCGGCGGGATTGGTGCCTTCCCCGGTGCGCAGCCGCGCCAGCGCCTCGAATCTCGGCGGGTCGATCGCGTCGGTGGTGACGTCGTAGAGTCGCGGCAGCTTGCGATACTGATAGGTCAGGTAGGCCGGGTAGGCGAGGATCGCGGCGTCGATCAGGAACGCGAGCAGGATCCGGCCCATGCCGCGGGTGCCGTTCTGCCAGATCGCGGCGAAGGCGGCCAGCCCAAGCAGGACCGACAGGCCGGCCAGGCCCAGCGCGCCGAAGAAGGTCGCCAGCGCCGGCTTGACCTCCAGGAACCCGAAACGGACGATCAGGATCGAGACCACCACCGCGACGACGGAGAAGATCGCAAGGTTGCGCGACCAGGTGGCAAGACCGGACACGGGCTCCTGCTGGTAGGGAGCGGAAAACCTGCGCGCCATCGTCGAAAAATCTGCCGGTTGAGAAGTCCCGGCGACCTCGGCCGCCGCCAATGACCGTGTGAGACCACGGACCTGCGGCGAATTCAAGGGATTTGGGCGGGTGTCTTATGCTCCGTTGGAGGGCAGGGCGATCGCACATCGCCGGCCTCCGCACCGGCGCACGGCCAAAACATCGAAAACAACCCCATGCAAAGGAGCCGGCGGCGTATGCCGGCCCCACCTCGGTTCGCATTCCGCTGCGCGTCATGCGAACCGATCCCGGAGCGAGCTGCGCTCGTCTCGACCCCCTCCGGGGAGATAAGGGAGCCTACGCCGCAGCGGTCGGGAAGGTGTAGTCCTTGAACTGGTCGCGCAGCGCCGTCTTCAGGATCTTGCCGGTCGCGGTGTGGGGAATGCCGTCGACGAAGGCGACGTCGTCGGGCATCCACCATTTGGCGATCTTGCCGTCCATGAACTTCAGGATGTCCTCCCGGGTGGCGCTCTGGCCCTGCTTGAGCTGCACGATCAGCAGCGGCCGCTCGTCCCATTTCGGGTGATGGACGCCGATCACGGCGGCTTCCGCGACCGCCGGATGGCCGACCGCGAGGTTCTCCAGATCGATCGAGGAGATCCACTCGCCGCCGGACTTGATCACGTCTTTGGAGCGGTCGGTGATCCGCATGTAGCCGTGCTCGTCCATCGTCGACACGTCGCCGGTGTCGAAGAAGCCGGCATCGTCGAGGATGTTGGCATCGACCCGGAAGTAGGCCTTGGCGATCGCGGGACCGGAGACCTTGAGGCGGCCGAAGGTCTTGCCGTCCCACGGCAACTCCTTGCCGGCATCGTCGGTGATCTTCATCTCGACGCCGAACGGCGGATAGCCCTGGGTTTGCAGGATGTCGAGCCGCTCCTCGCCGCTGCGATCGGTGAACGGCGGCTTCAGCGTCGCCAGCGTGCCGAGCGGACTCATCTCGGTCATGCCCCAGGCGTGGCGCACCTGGCTGCCCATGTCGAGGAACGCCTTGATCATCGAGCGTGGCATCGCCGAGCCGCCGCAGATCACCATCTGGAGGTCGGGCAGCTTGAGATTGTTGGCGGCCATGTATTGCAGCAGCATCAGCCACACCGTCGGAACGCCGGCGGTATGGGTGACCTTCTCGGTCGACAGCAGCTCATACACCGAGGCGCCGTCGAGCTTCGGGCCGGGCATCACCAGCTTGGTGCCCATCGACGGTGCCGAGAAGGCGATGCCCCAGCTGTTGGCATGGAACAAGGGCACCACCGGAAGCATTGTGTCCGATGCGGAGGTGCCGAGCGCGTCCTTCGAGTTGGCCATCAGCGCGTGCAATACGTTGGAGCGGTGCGAATACAGCACACCCTTGGGATCGCCCGTCGTGCCGGAGGTGTAGCACATCGCCGCCGCGGTGTTCTCGTCGAAGCTCTTCCACTCGAACTTGCCGTCGGATGCCGCGATCCAGTCCTCATAGGCGACCGCGTTCTTCAGCGTGGTCTGCGGCATGTGCGCCTTGTCGGTCAGCACCACGTAGCGCTCGACGCTCGGCAGCTGGCTTGCGATCTTCTCCAGCACCGGAACGAAGGTGAGGTCGGTGATGACGATGCGGTCCTGGGCGTGGTTGACGATCCAGGCGATCTGTTCCGGAAACAGCCGCGGATTGACCGTATGGCAGATCGCGCCGATCCCCATGATGCCGTACCAGACCTCGAGGTGGCGCCAGGTGTTCCAGGCGATGGTGGCAATGCGGTCGCCGAGCTTGATGCCGTCGCGCTCCAGGCTCTGCGACACCTTCAGCGCGCGGGCATGGATCTGGGCGTAGGTGGTGCGATGGATCGGGCCTTCGACCGACCGCGTCACGACTTCCTGCGTGCCGTGATATTTCGCGGCGTGCTCAATAATCTTGTGGCACAGCAAGGGCCAATCTTGCATCAAGCCAAGCATACGCAACTCCCTCCTCGATCCTCACGCATGATCTGCCGGCATCTTGGACGGCCGGTAGTAAAATCATGGAACTGACATGAACTGTAGCGCGGAGAAAGCAAGCCGAAAATGGCCTGATGGCGCGTTTCGTCGCGCCTGCGCGGCAATGGTTACCGCTACCGCCGCGCTGCTTTGCCTTGGCATGCAAGCGGGCCCCGCTGCGGCCGCCCGCGGCGCGCCGAGCTTCCCGTGGGACGATCTGTTCGGCACAAGGCCGCACCGGGCGCACAAGGCCGTGCGCCGCTCCGCGGTGCCGCTGCCGAAGCCGCGCCCCGCCGAGGCGCCGGCGGCATCCGAGGCACCGGCGACCGCTGAGCATGAGCCGTCTGCGGCCGCGACGCAGCGGCCTGCCGCGCCTGCCGAAGCGGCCAAGCCGGCTGAAGCGGCCAGACCGGCCGAGCCGCCCAGGCCGCAGCTCTCGGCCTGCCGGCAGGCGCTCACCGAGGAGATCGCGATCGCACCGAGCATTCCGGATATCCACGGCGCCGGCGGCTGCGGGGGCGAGGACCTCGTGCGGCTCGAGGCCATCGTGCTGGCGGACAAGCGCAAGGTCGCGGTCAAGCCCGCGGCGATCCTCCGCTGCAAGATGGCCGCCGCAGTCGCGGACTGGGTCCGCACCGATATCGCGCCGCTGGCGCAGAGCTTCGGCGGCGAGATCAGCAATCTCGACAATTTCGACTCGTTCGAATGCCGCGGCCGCAATCGCGTCGCCGGCGCACAACTTTCCGAACATGCCCGCGCCAATGCGCTCGACGTGCGCGCGTTCGGTCTTGCCAACGGCAAGTCGATCTCGCTGACCGATCGCAGTGTGCCGCGGACCCTGCGCGAGACCGTGCTGCATTCGGTCTGCTCCCGCTTCTCCACCGTGCTCGGCCCGGGCTCGGACTGGTACCACGAGGACCACATCCATCTCGACCTGATCGAGCGCCGCAACAATTACCGGATCTGCCAGTGGAACGTGTACGACCCGCTGCCGCAGGTCGCGCCGGTATTGCCGGCCGAGCGGCCTGAGGAGGCGCCGCCGCGCGAGGTCGCTGCAAAATCGGACGTGTCCAAGCCGGACGCATCGAAAGCCGACCGCAGTAAGGCCGATGAGCCGGATGCGGCGAAATCAGACGATGCGGCCGCGCCCGATCATGCTGCCGAAACCAAACCGCAACCGCAGCCAACAAAAAAGCGCCGGCACAGCCGGCGCTTTTGATCTCGTCCGCGTATCTGGTGCGGTTCAGTAGGTGACGTTGCCGCCGCCCTGCAGCGCCATCTGCGGCTTGTAGGGGGAGTCGCCATGCTTCGGCTCCAGCACCACCACGATGGTGCCGAGCTTGACGCGGTTGTAGAGGTCGATGACGTCCTCGTTGGTCATGCGGATGCAGCCTGAGGAGATCGACGAACCGATGTATTCCGGCTGGTTGGTGCCGTGGATGCGGAACAGCGTGTCCTTGCCGCCCGAGTAGAGATACATCGCGCGCGAGCCCATCGGATTGTCCGGGCCCGGGGCCACGAAGGTCGGCACGCCGAGGCGCGAGATCTCGCCGGGAGTGGGGTGCCAGGCCGGCCATTCGGTCATGCTGCCGACCTTGGCGATGCCGGACCAGGCCATGGCTTCTTCACCGACGGTGATGCCGTAGCGGATCGCCTTGCCGTCGTTCAGCACGTAATAGAGGTAGTGGTTGTCGGAATCGACCACGATGGAGCCGGGGGCTTCCTTGCGGTGATACTCGACGATGGCGCGGCGGAACGGCTCGGCGACCGGGGTCTTGACGTAGGTGGTCTTGGCCAGCAGTTCCTTGTCACGCGGCTTGAACGCAGCGGTATTGGTTGCCTCGTAGGTCGTGGCCTGCATGCAGCCCGACAACATCAGGCCCGCAGCCAGGATCCCGAAGGTAACTTTGAGCGACGACATGATTACATTCCAATCGAAAATCCGCGCCCGAAAGCGCCAACATTACGCCCCAAACGCCACGATTCCATGAGGGGCATTATCGCTGAAACCTGTCGTTCTTCCCAGACTTTAGATGGCTTTCCCGCATCGCGGGACGTGATCTGTGGCTTTTTTGCCGCAACTGTTCTGGCGTGGGTCGATTTTTTGTGCAAACAGGCAACGGTCGTCGAGTCGAAGCTCCCTCACTGCCACCTGGCCGCCACAAATATGGACGCCCGGTTAATGCCGCGGTCATGAAGCGCCCGCCAGAATCGGGCTAAGTCGGCGGTCCTGCGAGCCTTTTTTGTGGAGTTCGTGATGCTGTCGGTGTTCGTTCCCTCCGATTTCTCCCTCAAGAAGGTCGCCGCCACCGACCTCGGCGCGCTGCCCGAGGGCGCGGTCTGGGTCGATCTGGTGAACCCGACCGTGGAGGAGGACCGGGCCGTCGAGAAGCTCGCGGGGATCGCAGTTCCGACCCGGGAAGACATGCAGGAGATCGAGATCTCCAGCCGGCTCTATATCGAGAACAGCGCGCGCTACATGACTGCGACGCTGATGTGCCATTCCGACACCGACATGCCGCGCACCACGGCGGTCACCTTCATCCTGACCAGCCATCGCCTGGTCACGGTGCGCTACGACCTGCCGAAACCGTTCGCGCTGGTCGAGAACAAGCTGGCCCGCGCCTGTTCCCCCGGCATCACCGGCGAGCAGGTGCTGATGGAACTGCTGGATGCCGTGATCGACCGCTGTGCCGATCTGCTGGAGCGCTGTGGCGCCGACATCGACCAGGTCTCGCACGACATCTTCGAGCCGGAGAGCGAGCGCCACGGCCACGCCAAGCAATATTCGCAGATCCTGATCGCGATCGGCCGCAAGGGCGACCTGACCTCGAAGGTTCGCGAAAGCCTGGTCTCGATCGGCCGCCTCGTCACCTTCCTGTCCGCGATCGTGGAAGGGGTGAAATGGTCCAAGGACATGCGCGAGCAGCTCAAGACCATGCAGCGTGACGTGGCCTCACTGACCGATCACGCCTCCTATCTCTCCAACAAGATCACCTTCGTGCTCGACGCCATGCTCGGCGTGGTCAATCTGGAACAGAACAACATCATCAAGCTGTTCTCGGTAATGGCGGTGGTCTTGATGCCGCCGACGCTGATCGCCTCGATCTACGGCATGAATTTCAAGATCATGCCGGAACTCGAATGGACGCACGGCTATCCGTTCGCGCTGGTGCTGATGCTGATCGCGGCGATCGTTCCGTACTGGATTTTCAAGTGGAAGAAGTGGCTGTAGCGCTTGTTCCATCGTCGCGTTTTGGGACGCGCTTTTCTGCCTTATTTCCTCTCCTAAAATTTGAGCGTTGCGCTGAACGTTTGGGCGAAACTTGTCTGCGATAACGCCCGCCTCGAAGCCGGAGGACAGCAATGGTTGAGAAGATCATAACGCCACGGCGTAACGTCATCGACTTTGCGCGCTATCAACAGGACCGCGCAGCAGGCAAGGTGCAGGCGATCTCGCCGAGACTTTGCCGTTACTGTGACGCGGCGCTGCTTGATGGCGAGGACGAAGACGACTGCTCCAGCGCGCTGAACGACGTCGCGCTGCGGCAAACTGAGAAGAAGTCACGCCGGTTTTACGCCGACTAGAGGCAGAAGCCTCGTCCGCGTCGTTACGCCTGCCATCGAAGCAATCCCTCTATCACGGCCGCGGCGGCGGCCGGGATCGCCTCGAACCCCTCGCTTCCTTCCCCGGAATCACATCCAAGCCCGAAGCTCAGACGTGCTGGCCACCATTGATGTGGATCTCGGCGCCGTTCACGTAGGAGCTGGTCTCCGTGCACAGCACGTAGATGATCTTGGCGACCTCGTCGGGGGTGCCGAGACGATGCATCGGGATCTGCTGGTCGACGATCTTCTCGGTGCCGGGCGACAGGATCGAGGTGTCGATCTCGCCGGGCGCGATCGCGTTGACGCGAACGCCGACGCGGCCGAAGTCCGATGCCATTTCGCGCGTCAGCGCCGCCAGCGCCGCCTTCGACGTCGCATAGGCCGCCCCCGCGAACGGATGCACGCGCGAGCCGGCGATCGAGGTGACGTTCACCACCGCGCCCTTGGCGTGCTTCAGCTCCTCGATCAGACCGCGCGCGATCATGATCGGAGCGAAGAAGTTGACGTGGAAAACGTGATTCCAGGTCTCGACGTCAGTGTCCATGGTGCCAAGCCGGCCGCCGCCGGGCGCCTTCGGCGAGATCGCGGCGTTGTTGACCAGCGCGTGCAGCTCGTCGTTGTCGAGCCGCCGCCGGATCTCGGAGATCGCGCGCACGGTGTCGTCATGGCTGCCGAGATCGACCTCGATGTGGTCTTCCGGCCCGGCGCCCCACGGACAGACCTCGGGGAACGCATGCCGCGACAGGGTGATGACGCGCCAGCCGGCGGACGAGAACCGGATCGCTGTGGCGTGGCCGATGCCGCGGCTCGCGCCGGTCAGGAGCAGCGTGCGCCGCGGCGCATTGGAAGGGCGGGTCATCGACGGGGTTCTTTCGTTTTCGTCATGCGCAGCATCGTGCCGGGCATCGACGTCCTTGAACGATGGAGGATCAAGCCGTCGATGGCCGGGGTCATCTTACACGAAGACGCGCTTCGTACTTTCGCCCTTCCATGACGGTCGCGGCTTTTTCAGGGATAGAGCCGCACCTTCGACCAGGCGCTGCCGGCGCCATCGCGGCGGAATTCGATGCGGTCGTGCAGGCGATACGGGCGGTCGTGCCAGAACTCGATGCGCTGTGGCGTGATCCGCCAGCCGCTCCAGCCCGGCGGCCGCGGCACCTCGCCGATGACATATTTCGCGCCGGCCTTGGCGATCGCCTGCTCGAAGGCGAAGCGGCTCTCCAGCGGCTGCGACTGCTTGCTGGCCCAGGCGCCGATCTGGGCCTGCTTCGGCCTTGTGGCGAAATAGGCGTCGGCCTCGGCATCGGTGACCGGCGCGACCGGCCCGCGGATGCGCACCTGGCGGCGCAGCGATTTCCAGTGAAACAGTAAAGCCGCCTTAGGATTTGCGGCCAATTCGCGGCCCTTGGCGCTGGCAATGTGACTGTAGAACACGAAGCCGTCGGCATCGAAGCCCTTCATCAGCACCATCCGCACGTCGGGCAGGCCGTCGGCGTCGACGGTCGACAGCGCCATCGCGTTCGGATCGTTCGGCTCGGACTTGACCGCTTCCGCAAACCATTCGCCGAACAGGGCGAACGGCTCCTCCGCCGCGGTGAAATCACCCGATGTTAACGGTGTCGGGTGTTTGATGGAGGTCGTGTCGGTCATGTCAGGAGTCCCGATTTGCATCCGCCCGCGTCAGACAACGCGTTACTGGCCCTATATAGGGCATGGGGGCGCGTTGTCCTATCGGTGATCCGTCCCGCGGGCGCGGTGGTGACCTTGATCGTTGTCGGCGTCGGCGCCAGCGGCTGCAGCCTGTCGCGCACCGATGCCTTCGCCAAGATCGACGACAAGGATGTGACGGGCTCGATCAGCCCGACTCTGGTCAACGCGCCGATGCCGACCGACAGCGATCTCGCCTTCGCCCGCAACGCCGCCTCCGACGTGCTGACCAAGGGCGACAAGGATTCCAGCCAGCCTTGGGAAAACCCCGAAACCGGCGCGCGCGGCTCGGTGACGCCGCTGGCCCAGGCCTATTCGGGCGAGGACGGCAAGACCTGCCGGGATTTCCTCGCCAGCTATGTCAACGGAACCACCGAAAGCTGGCTCCAGGGCGCCGCCTGCAAGGCTGGACAAGGGCGGTGGGAAATCCATAGTTTGAAGCCGTGGAGAAAGTCCTGAGGTTCCGGCTGGAGTCGGTCCAGGACTAGTTGCAAAAATGCCACTGACCCCCCACATCAAGGCGAGGTGGGCCCAGATCGGGTTCCCAGCCAGAATCGATTTTCCCGTGAAGGAGACGTGACGGATGCGCGACCCCTATGAGGTCTTGGGGGTGCAGCGGAGCGCCAGCGCTGCGACGATCAAGAGCGCCTATCGCAAGCTCGCCAAGAAGCATCACCCCGACAACAACAAGAACGACCCGAAGGCGGCGGCCCGCTTTGCCGAGATCAACACCGCCAACGAGATCGTCGGCGACGAGGACAAGCGCAAGCAGTTCGATCGCGGCGAGATCGATGCCGAAGGCAAGCCGCGCTTCCAGGGTTTCCCGGGCGGCGGCAGCGCCGGCGGCCGTGCCGGTCCGGGCGGCTTCGAGTACAGCTTCCGCGGCGGCCCCGGTGGCGGCATGGGTGGCGGCAGCTTCGAGGACATCCTCAACAGCATGTTCGGCAATGCCGCGCGCGGCGGCGCCCGCGCGGGCCGCACGAGCCCGTTCGAATTCGATGGCGGTGGGGTCGGCGTCGACCTCGATCTGTCGGTCGCGATGACGGTCTCGCTGGAGGAATCGGTCAGGGGCGGCGACAAGCGCGTCCGCCTGCCGACCGGGCGCGAGCTCAACGTCAAGATTCCGCCCGGCGTCACCGCGGGCCAGCAGATCCGGCTGAAGGGGCAGGGCGACACCGCGCCGGGCCATCCGCCCGGCGATCTCCTGATCACGATCTCGATCGCGCCGCATCCGTTCTTCAAGGTCGACGGCAACGATCTCAGGATCGATCTGCCGGTGACGCTGTACGAGGCGGTGCTGGGCGGCAAGGTGCGGGTGCCGACGCTGGGCAGCGCGGTCGAGCTGTCGATCCCGAAGAACACCTCGAGCGGCCGCACCTTCCGCCTCAAGGGCAAGGGGCTGCCGAAGGCGGGGGCTGTCGGCGACCTCTACGTCACCACCCGCATCATCCTTCCCGATGGGAACGATGCCGAGCTTGAGGCATTGATGCAGACGTGGCGGGAGCGTAACCCCTATAATCCGCGCAGCGATCTCGGCTGACCGCCGAGGCGCGTCCCTAAGACGCGAAGACGCGAAACTGCAACTACCCCGGACTCTATCGGGGTAGACGCGGCGTCGTGAGCGCGTCAAAGGATGACCGGCCGTCCGTACTCCTGGTCTGCGGCGTGCAGACCGGATGGCGGAAAAAGGAGTGCGGCCTCGAGAGGGGGACCAGCGCGGTACACAAAACCCCAATCGAGGCCGCGTGCGCCGATCGGCGGATCGGGCGCTGATCATCTTCGCGTGAGCATCCGGTGCGATAATGAGACGCGGCAATGACGCGAATCGAAATTTTCAATGTCGGAATTGGGACGCTGAGTGAGGCTGGATTCACTTACTCGAAACGGCACAATGTCGCGACACGATCTCCCGTAGAATTACGGAAGATCAGCCGCCGCTCTTCTCCATCTGATCGTATACGGCCTGCGCGACCTGGTTCAGCCGGCTGCGGTCGGTGCCGCCGCTGACCACATAGGCAACACCGCGATCGGCCCAAAACAATGCGCCGTCGCTGCCCTGCACGGCGTAGCGCATCTGGGTCGCCTCGGTCTTGGCCTTGGCGGTATAGACCGTGAAGCGCTCGCCGGACGTGCTCTCATACATCAGGAACGACGCCGGCCCGCTCGGCCCCGGCAGCAGGCGGCCGCCGACCAGCTTCAGCCCGCTGAGCTCCGGCGCCCGGACGTCCCAGCCGCAGCGCTTGGTCAGCCATTGCTGCAGATGGTCGCGCTCGCTGCCGGGCACCTCCACGGGATGCCGGACCTCGACCACGTAGAGCCGGTGCGCATCGAGCGCATCAAGCGTGAAGCTCTGGAAGGTCGATGGTGCAGCCGTAGCGCCGCGCGCGATCCAGCCGACGCTGCCGCCGGCGATGAAGGCGACCAGCGTTGCCGCCACCGCGCCATAGACCCAGCGGCGCGGCTGGCGCACCAGCCGTTCGAGCTCGAGCCGCTTCGGCACCGCCTCGTCCAGCACGCCGTCGTAGCGCGCATGCAGCGTCTCGGCCATCGCGCGCCATGACTGCACCCGCGCCGCGTCGTCAGGATGGGTGGCGAGCCAGGCCTCGACATCGCCGCGGCGTTCGGCCGGCAGCTCGTTGTCGACGTAGGCGTGCAGCTCGTCTTCGGTGACGGGGATGTTCGGGTTCGTCATATCAGTCGTCTCTGCCAAATCCTGTTCGAAAATCGTTCAAGCGAAACAGCTCAAGCGAAATGCCTGCCATCGCGCACGTTATCATTTCACCCGCCTCAGCGCCGGGCGCTGGCCCTCGATCGAGGCCCGCACATGGGCGCGTGCGCGGGCGAGGCGGGACATCACGGTGCCGATCGGTACGCCCTGGATGTCGGCGACCTCGCGGTAGCTCATGCCCTCCAGCATCACCAGCAGCAGCACCGAGCGTTGCTCCTCGACCAGCGTCGACAGCGCGCGCTCGATATCGCGTCCCTCGGCCTCGGTGCCGCTGGCATCGGCATTGTTGTCGAGCAGCGGCATCAAAGGCGGCCGCCGCGCCAGCGAGCGCCTGCGGTTCTTGTTCAGGTTGGTCAGGATCGTATAGAGCCAGCTCCTGACGTCGCCGCCGAGAAACAGCCGCTCCGAGCGCAGCGCCCGCACCAGCGTGTCCTGCACCAGATCGTCGGCGATATCGGTGTCGCGCGTCAGCGCCCGCGCATAGCGGCGGAGCGCCGGAATCATGGCTTCGACACTTTGGCGAAACGCGGTCATGCATCCAGTCTTCGATGGTCTCGGCGATGAGCTGCCTTGTCCAGCATAACACCCTAACGGCGTGGCTATTCCGGTTGCATCGATCTGCGCGCAGAGCGCCTCAGCTGCGGCGGATTTGGGCTTGTCGCCAGGCGAAGCGCTGGTGTACCTCGAAGCCATAAAATTCGAGGCGTGGAAGCCTGTGGTGAGGCGCCCGACAGCTCAGGATCAGCCGTTACGGGAATGCCGGTGCTGACCATCTACTACATCCGTCACGGCGAGACCGCGTGGAACGCCGAAGGCCGGCTTCAGGGCGCGCAGGATATCGCGCTCAACGAGCGCGGCCGCGCCCAGGCGGCGCATGCCGGACGCATCCTCGGCGATCTCCTGGCGCGCGACGGCCGTGACAAGACGACGCTGCCATTCGTCGCGAGCCCGCTGATCCGGGCGCGCGCCACCATGGAGCTGGTGCGCGCCGAGCTCGGCCTGCCGCCGGGCGATTACGCGCTCGACGCGCGGCTGCGCGAGATCGGCTACGGGACGTGGGAGGGCTCCACCTTGGCGCAGGCGCAGGCCGCCGATCCCGCCGTCTATGCCCGTCGCCTGGCCGAGAAGTGGCAGGTCGCGCCGGAGGGTGGCGAGAGCTATGTCGAGGTGCAGGCGCGGATGACCGACTGGTACCATTCGGTGACGTCGGACACCGTTGCCGTCGCCCATGGCGGCACGGCGCGGGCGCTGATGGTGGCGCTCGGCTTCGAGACGCCGGCCTCGGCCGCCGAGCTTTATATCGAGCAGGGCGCGGTCTACGTGTTCGGCAAGGCGAGCCTGCGGAAATATAGTTAAAGCCAGTAACTCTCTCCATCGTCATTCCCCGGTGCGCAATTGCGCACCTGAGGGCGACGCGTAAGCGTCGAGCCCGGAATCCATCAGGCCGAGTGTCCCGTGGGCCAATGGATTCCGGGCTCTCGCTTCGCGAGCCCCGGAATGACGACCTGGACGGCTATGCCCGGCCCTGACGAAGTCGAGGTTTGACCCCGCTGCCTCCGCGCGTTACGACACGCCATGTCCTTCAACACCTTCGGCCATATGTTCCGCGTCACGACCTTCGGCGAGAGCCATGGGGTCGCGATCGGCTGCGTGGTGGACGGCTGCCCGCCGATGATCCCGCTGACCGTGGAGGAGATCCAGCACGATCTCGACCGCCGCCGGCCCGGCCAGTCGCGCTTCACCACCCAGCGCCAGGAGCCGGACGCGGTGAAGATCCTGTCCGGCGTGATGGCGCATCCGGAAACCGGCGTGCAGGTCACGACCGGCACGCCGATCGCGCTGTTGATCGAGAACACCGATCAGCGCTCGAAGGACTATTCCGAGATCAAGGACAAGTTCCGCCCCGGCCATGCCGACTTCACCTATGAAGCGAAATACGGCCTGCGCGATTATCGCGGCGGCGGCCGTTCCTCGGCGCGCGAGACCGCGACCCGCGTCGCGGCCGGCGCGATCGCGCGCAAGGTGCTGCCCGACGTGAAGGTGCGCGGCGCGCTGGTGCAGATGGGCCCGCACAAGATCGACCGCGAGAAGTGGGACTGGGACGAGATCGCCAACAACCCGTTCTTCTGTCCCGACAAGGACAAGGCGGCGTTCTTCGAGAGCTATCTCGACGGCATCAGGAAGAGCGGCTCCTCGATCGGTGCCGTCATCGAGGTCGTCGCCGAAGGCGTGCCGGCCGGGCTCGGCGCGCCGATCTATGCAAAACTCGACAGCGATTTGGCGTCGGCGATGATGAGCATCAACGCGGTCAAGGGCGTCGAGATCGGTGCCGGCTTCGGCGCCGCCGAACTCACCGGCGAGGAGAACGCCGACGAGATGCGGACCGGCAACAATGGCACGCGCTTCCTGTCCAACCATGCCGGCGGCGTGCTCGGCGGCATCTCGACCGGCCAGCCCGTGGTGGTGCGCTTTGCGGTCAAGCCGACATCCTCGATCCTGACCACGCGCCGCACGGTGGATCGCAAGGGCGCCGATACCGACATCCTGACCAAGGGCCGCCACGATCCCTGCGTCGGCATCCGTGCGGTGCCGGTCGGCGAGGCCATGATGGCCTGCGTGCTGGCCGATCATTTTCTGCGCGACCGCGGGCAGACCGGGCGCTGATCCCCTATATCCTATATAATGGCGGTACCAGACCGCCTTGGGGACTGCCATGAACGCGTCGGAGCTTCGGGATATCATCGCATGGATGATCGGCGGCGCGCGATCGGCGCCGACCCCGGTGCAGATGATGGCGGAATGCTGCGAACGGCTGACGCGGGCCGGCCTGCCGCTGTGGCGCATCGGCGTCTTCGTGCGCACGCTGCATCCCGAGATCTACGGCCGGCATTTCTTGTGGAGGCCGGGTGCTGAGGTCGAAACCGGCACCGTCGCGCACAACATCGAGGAGTCCCCGGACTTCGCCGTCAGCCCGCTGCGGATCGTCTTCAAGCAAGGCGTTGAAGTACGCGCGCGGTTCGACGACCCCTCGAGCAAACGCTTTCCCATAGTCGAGGACCTGCAAGCCGAGGGCGTCACCGACTATATCGCGGTGCCGCTGATCAACACCGACGGCCGCCCCAATGCGTCGAGCTGGACCACCAAGCAGCCGGGCGGCTTCACCGACGAGCAGCTCGATGCGATCCGCTCGATCACCGTGCCGCTGGCGCGCTACATCGAGATCGTGACGCTGCGCCGCACCGCCTCGCTGCTGCTTGATACTTACGTCGGCAACCGCGCCGGCGAGCGCATCATGGGCGGCCAGATCCGGCGCGGCCATGCCGACACGATGGATGCCGCGATCTGGCTGTCCGACCTGCGCGGCTTCACCGCGCTGTCGGACCGCCTGCCAGCCGAGACCGTCGTCGAGATCCTCAATCTCTATTTCGACTGCCAGGTCACCGCGATCCGCGACCATGGCGGCGAGGTGCTCAAATTCATGGGCGACGGCCTGCTCGCGGTGTTTCCGGTCGACGAATATCTCGGCGACGAGGTGCAGGTCTGCTCGCGGGTGCTGGATGCCGCGCGCGCTTCCCGCGCAGGCGTCGAGGCGCTGCAATTTCCCAATGGCGATGCGGTCGAGCGTTTCCGCTTCGGCGTCGCGCTGCATCTCGGCCGCGTGCTCTACGGCAATATCGGCGGCGGCAACCGGCTCGATTTCACCTGCATCGGTCCGGCGGTCAATCTCGCCGCGCGGCTCGAGAAGATCGCCGGTCGTCTCGGCCGTACCGTCGTCGCCTCCGAGCGCTTCGCCGGCATCCATGACGGCGGCTGGAGCGATCTCGGGGAGTTTCCGATCGCGGGATTTGCCAAGGCCGAACGGGTCTACGGCCTGTTCGACGAGGCGCCGGTCGCGGCTGCGAGCTAGCCGCCGGTGTGACGTGGCTGACACGAACGCGCAGCATCGCAAGGGGATTGCGCTGGTCGTGGCGGCGACTGTGGCCTGGAGTACCGCGCCGTTCTTCACCCGGCTGCTGCACTTCGATTCCTGGACCATCCTGTTCTGGCGCGGGCTGTTCGGCGGCGGCGCGATCGCGCTGTTCCTCCTCGCGACGCAAGGCCGGCGCGGCGTGCGCGATCTCGTCGCGATGCCGGCGAGCGGATGGCTGGTGGCCGGTCTCTCGACCTTCGGCATGGTGACGTTCATTCCGGCGCTGCAACTGACCAGCGTCGCCAATGTCGCCATCCTCATCGCGATGCAGCCGTTCGCGGCGGCCGCGATCGCCCGACTCTGGCTCGGCGAGCGGGCGCAGCCCGGCACATTGCTGGCAAGCCTCGTCGCGCTCGCGGGCGTCGCCATCACCGTCAGCGGCGCCGCAGGCGTTACGGATTACAGGGGCATTGGGCTCGCCTGCGTGATGGTGCTGGCGATTTCGCTGATGACGGTGGTGATCCGGCGGCACCGGGGCACGCCGATGATCGCTGCCGCGGCGCTCTCGAACTTTCTCGGTAGCGTCACCAGTCTGCCGCTCGGGCAGGGCATCGGCGCGGTTGGCGGCACCGATCTCGGCGTGCTCGCGATGTTCGGAGCGTGCCAGGTCGGGCTCGGGCTCACTTTGTTTACTGTCGGCTCCAGATTCCTGCCGTCCGGGCAGGCGTCGCTGATTGCCACCCTGGAGACGCCGCTGATGCCGTTCTGGGTATGGCTGGCGTTCGCTGAAGTGCCGTCGCTGCGCGCGCTCATCGGCGGCGCGATGGTACTGGGGGCCGTCGTCGCAGACATCGTGGCCAGCCAGCGGGCCGATTCAGCGCGACGGTGATGCCTGCTACTCTTCCGGCTCGGTGGTGAACAGCAGCGGATAGCCCTTGGCGCGGCCGGCGTCGGTGGCGCGCGTCGCCTTGGTTTCGGCGACGTCCCTGGTGAACACCGCGACCACGCAGACGCCGCGCTGATGCGCGGTCAGCATCACCTTGTAGGCCTGGTCGTCGGTCATGCGGAATTCACCCTTCAGCACGGTGACGACGAACTCGCGCGGCGTGTAGTCGTCGTTGACCAGGATCACCTTGTGCAGGCGTGGCCGCTCGACCTTGGTCTTGGTTCGGGTTTTCGGCTTGACGACAGTATCTGGCATCGCACTCCCTCGCGATTGCCCCGTAAGACTACCGTCTTCCGGCAGCTGTTGGAACCGTTCGAATTGCACGGCCTCATTGCGGCAACGGCACGGCGCGTGCCGCCGCATTCGCGGCAAGTCACGTCGAACCTGCAAGCGCCTAACTCGAATGTGAAGGACAGATGATATCAGCGCTTTTCGCCGCCTGATTTGCGTGTCACCATGACGCGACACGACGGGAGGGCCGCAATGCGCTGGTATGTCTCGATCGGAGCGGTGCTTGTCGCGGGCATGCTGGCCAGCGGCGATGTGGCCGGTGTTGCCGCGCCCGGCCCGGGACCACAGACCGGCCGGCTGGCTGAAAAGGAATCCACGCCGAGCGTCGACATCGAGCTGATCATCGCGGTCGACGTCTCCTATTCGATGGACATGGACGAGCTCGCGATCCAGCGCGAGGGCTATGCGCAGGCGATCGTTTCCAAGGATTTCCTGCAGGCGCTGAAGGCCGGCCCGAACGGCAAGATCTCGATCACCTATTTCGAATGGGCCGCCTCCAACGACCAGAAGGTCATCATCCCCTGGCGGGTGATCGACGGTCCTGAATCCGCCGACGCGGTCTCCGCCGAGATCATGAAGACGCCGGTGCGGCGCGCCTCGCGCACCTCGATATCAGGCGCGATCTATTTCGCGATCCCGATGTTCGACGAGAATCCGCATCGCGGCCTGCGCCGCGTGATCGATATTTCCGGCGACGGACCCAACAACAACGGCGCACCGATCACGCCGGCGCGCGATGCGGCGCTCGACAAGGGCATCGTCATCAACGGCCTGCCGATCATGGTCAAGGAGCCGTCCTACTCGACGATGGACATCGAGAATCTGGATTACTATTACGAGGATTGCGTGATCGGCGGACCCGGCTCCTTCGTGGTGACGATCAAGGATCGCGAGAAATTCAAGGAGGCGATCCGCACCAAGCTATTGCTCGAGGTCGCCGGCCGCACTCCCGAGCGCCCGGTGGTGCGGACCGCCGAGAAGGAGCCGCGGGTCAGTTGCATGATCGGCGAGAAGATCTGGCAGGATCGCTGGGGGCGATAGCTGTGATGTAGGATGGGTAGAGCGGAGCGAAACCCATCATTCTAGCCGCAAAGAAGAATTGATGGGTTTCGCTCCGCTCTACCCATCCTACAGTTCTTTGCTAGCCCAGCCTGCAAATCTTTGAAACGTCGCTTTCAAGTTCGCGCAGCAGCTGCAACGCACCGGTATGCTCGCCGGCTCCGATCCGTCGCCAGACTTCGGCAACATGCGTAGCGAGGTCGCGGACCGTCACCGGAAAATTCGCGGCCTGCGCCAGCGCGCCCTTCTCGTTGATCAGATATTGCCCGTTCAGCGCAAACAGCACCTGCGCGATGCAGGCCAGCGCGCGATAGGCGCAGCCGGCGATGTGCGTGCTGTCGCCGCGCGGCAATGCGAGCTCGGCATTCTCGATCGCGAACAGGATTTCCCATTGGAAACGCCGCACGAGAGCATCGCGCAGCGCCGGCGGGTAGGGCGCAGTCCGCGCCTTCAATGCCGCGATCAGGGCGTCGGGATCATGCAGGACGCGGCACAGCGCGATCTCGCCCATCCAGGTCGCCGAGCAGAAGCCGTGCGGATGGCCGGGCTGGTAGTGCACGCTGATCTCGCCGCCGCGGCAGGCATCGATGACAGCGGTGACCTGGTCGATGCTGCGGTAGAGCAGGTCGACCTTGCGGCCGCCGATCGCAAGCCAGGCGCCGCCGACGATCCATGGTCCCCATTCGCCGACCGGCGTCACATGCGCAGCAGCGGGATCGTCGACCAGGGCCGCAACCGCCGCGCGCAGCTGGTCGATATCGAGAGCGGCGCCATCCCGATAGTAGATACCGAGATCGCAATCCGACATTTCATGCGCTGTGCCGCGCGCCCGCGAGCCGCCGAGCACGATGGCGGTGACGCCGGGCACGGCGACGAGGATGGGAATGATGCGCGCGAGCAGCGGATCGTGGGACATGCAGGGCGGACTATAACGAGACTGCCAGGCGCTGCGATAGTCGCAGCGTCGTCTCAGCGCGCAAACCGTGCCACCAGCTCGATATGCGGCGTGTGACGGAACTGATCGACCGGGGTGACATCGGCGAGCTTGTAGCCGCCATCGATCAGGATCTTTGCGTCGCGCGCAAATGTCGCGGCGTTGCAGGACACCGCGACGACCACCGGCACCTTGCTGGCCGCGAGCTGGGTGACCTGCGCCTGCGCGCCCTGACGCGGCGGATCGAACACGACGGCGTCATAGTCGCGCAATTCCTGCGGCATCAAGGGGCGGCGGAACAGGTCGCGCGCCTCGGCCTTCAGCGGCTTCAGCCCCGGCGTCGTCTGCGCGGACTTCTGCAGCGCCGCGATCGCGCCGGCGTCGCTGTCGAACGCCGCGATCCGCGCCTTCTCCGCGAGGCGGAGCGCAAACGGGCCGACGCCGCAAAACAGATCGGCGATGTGCTTGGCGCGGCCGCAATGCGCACGAACCAGCGCCGCAAGCGTCTCCTCGCCCTTGACGGTGGCCTGCAGGAACGAGCCCGGCGGCAGCACGACCTTCGCCTTGCCGATCGCAATCTCGGGCGAGCCGCGCTGCAGCACCAGTTCGCCGTGCCGGGTCAGCCGTGCCAGCCGGTGCTTTTCGGCGACCCGCGACAAGGTGGTGATCAGGCTGGTCGGCAGCGAGCCTGAGCCGCGCACGTCGATGTCGAGGCCGTTGAGCGTCGCGGTCACCTGGATGTCGAGCGGCTTGCCGATCGAGATCAGCGGCTCGGCGACCGCCCAGGCCGCCTCGAGCGCGCCGTCGAGCGCGGGATCGAGGATCGGGCAGCGGTCGACGGGAACGATGTCGTGCGAACCGGCAGCGGCGAAGCCGACCTTGAGGACCTCATGGGTGCCCATGCGCCCGTGCAGCGTGATGCGGCGGCGGCCCGCGCCGTGCGCGTCGAGCAGCGGCGCGACCTCGGCGTCGATCCTGGCCTGCGCCAGCGTTTCCACGACAATGTTGCGCTTCCAGGCGTGGTAAGGCGCCTCGCTCCAGTGCTGGATCGCACAGCCGCCGCAGACACCGAAATGCGGACAGAACGGCGCGATGCGCTCGGGGCTTTGCTGGGTGACCCGCAGCAGCCGCCGCCGGTCGGGATGATTGCCGGGGACGTCCTCGACCTCGACGGTTTCGCCGGCCAGCGTGTAGGGCACGAAGATCGACTGCGCGCCGTCGATCGCGACGCCGTCGCCACGGTGGCCGACATGGTCGATGGAGAGAAGCTCAGCCACGGCGGGCGCCGAGGAAGAATTCGATGTTGCCGTCGCCGCCTGGGATCGACGACGGGAACACCTCGATATCGGTGCAGCCCTGCGAGGCGGCAAAGGCGGCGATGTCGTCGCAGATCTGCTGGTGCACCATCGCGTTGCGGATGACGCCGCGCTTGGAGTGTTTGCGGGCCGCCTCGAACTGCGGCTTGATCAGCGCCAGCAGATGCATGGGGGCTGCCGCCAGCGACAGCGCCACCGGCAGCACCAGCTTCAGCGAGATGAAGCTGACGTCGATCACCACGACGTCGGGCCGCGCCGGCAGGCGCTTGCCCTCGAAATTCCTGATGTCGGTCTCCTCCATGGAGACGATCTTCGGATGCCCTTGCAGCGACGGGTGCAGCTGGCCGTGCCCGACATCGACGGCGAAGACGAGGCTCGCACCGTTCGCGAGCAGCACTTCGGTGAAGCCGCCGGTCGAGGCGCCGACATCGAGGCAGACATGGCCCTCGACGTCGATCGGGTAGTGCTCGAGCGCGCCGGCAAGCTTGACGCCGCCGCGCGAGACATAGGGATGTGCCGGCTCGGCGGTGAGTACGGCGCCGGACGCGACGATCTCGGACGCCTTCGCAATCCGCTTGCCGTCGGCGGTGACGAGGCCGGCGTCGATCGCGGCGCGCGCCCGGGCCCGGCTCTCGAACAGGCCGCGTTCGACCAGCAGCACGTCGATGCGCTTGCCGGCGGAGGCGTTGTTGTCGTTGTCGCCCGCCTTGGTCACTTGTGTTTGCTCACTTGGCAGCCTGACGGCGCTGCGCGGCGGCGAGCCGCACGCAGGCCTCGAAGGAGGTGAGGTCGTGCCAGAGGTCGGCCGCCGGCTCGCGCGGGGTGACCAGCGGGCTGCCGTGCAGATCGAGCGCATGCATCATCATCAGATTGTCCGGCAAGCCAAACTCTTCCACGGTCAGACCCTCCGCGTCGATCAGGCGTCCGTCGGATGCCGGCGCCACCTGGCTCAGCCGTGCCACGCGATTGGCGTAGGACGTGGGATCGTTCGAATAGGCGAGGCACAGCTTGCCGCGTCCCGTCATGTAGCCGAGTTCGTAGACGGTGCCTGCGTCGGCACTGGGGCCGCGAAACGGCGTCAAGTTGGCGATGATGGCGTCGGCGGACTCCATCATCGCCTCGTTGCTCTTGAAGATGCTGAGCGACGCGCCGGCGACGGTCGGATCGATGCTGTTGTCGAGCGGGTACAGCCCGGTCAGCCCGTGATAGGCGCAGACCTCCGCCTTGCGGCGGCCGATCTCCACGGCATCCGGCAGGAATACGTCAGGACCTGCCAGATAGATTCTCATGGACGTGCCGGTGCTATGGCGTTTCGTGCAAACGGGAAGCCAGAGCTCCGTTCTGATTCAATCAGAACCGGAAGTCCTCGGGCCGCCCGGAACGATTACGCGAGCTTGACGGTCTCGGTCTTGTAGTCCTTGCCGAGGGTTTCGAACACCTTGGCAACGATGCTCTTGGCGTCGAGGCCGGCGCGGGCATACATCGCCGCCGGCGTGTCGTGATCGAGGAACACGTCGGGCAGGATCATCGAGCGGAACTTGAGCATGCCGCTGTCGAGCATCGCGTTGTCGGACAGGAACTGCATGACATGCGAGCCGAAGCCGCCGATCGAGCCTTCCTCGATCGTGATCAGGATCTCGTGGTCGCGGGCGAGCTTCATGATCATCTCTTCGTCGAGCGGCTTCATGAAGCGCGCGTCGGCGATGGTGGCGGAGAGGCCGTGGGCGGCGAGCTCGTCGGCGGCCTTCTCGCACTCGGCGAGGCGGGTGCCGAACGACAGCAGCGCGACCTTCTTGCCCTCGCGGATGATGCGGCCCTTGCCGATCGGCAGGGGAACGCCGACTTCCGGCATTTCGACGCCGCGGCCTTCGCCGCGCGGATAACGCAGCGCGCTCGGACGGTCGTTGATCGCAACCTGCGTCGCCACCATGTGCACCATCTCGGCCTCGTCGGCGGCCGCCATGATCACGAAGTTCGGCAGGCAGCCGAGATAGGCGTTGTCGAACGAACCGGCATGGGTCGCGCCGTCGGCGCCGACCAGGCCGGCGCGGTCGATCGCGAAGCGGACCGGCAGGCTCTGGATCGCGACGTCATGGACCACCTGGTCGTAGCCGCGCTGCAGGAAGGTCGAGTAGATCGCGCAGAACGGCTTGTAGCCTTCCGTGGCGAGGCCGGCGGCGAACGTCACCGCATGCTGCTCGGCGATGCCGACGTCGAAGGTGCGGTCGGGGAACGCCTTGTTGAAGATGTCGACGCCGGTGCCCGACGGCATCGCCGCGGTGATGGCGACGATCTTGTCGTCCTTCTGGGCTTCCTTGACCAGGCTCTGGCCGAACACGTTCTGGTAGGCCGGCGCATTCGGCTTGGCCTTGGCCTGGGTGCCGGTCGCGACGTCGAACTTGACCACGGCGTGGTACTTGTCGGCGGAGGCTTCGGCCGGGCCGTAGCCCTTGCCCTTCTGGGTCACGACGTGAACCAAGATCGGCCCGGTCTCCATGTCGCGGACGTTCTTCAGCACCGGCAGCAGATGGTCGAGGTTATGACCGTCGATCGGGCCGACGTAATAGAAGCCGAGTTCCTCGAACAGCGTGCCGCCGTCCATCATGAAGCCGCGGGAATATTCCTCGACGCGGTTGGCGCGGTTGGCGAGGATCTTCGGCAGGCGCTTGTTGATCTGCTTGGCGGCCTCGCGCAGCGAGCGGTAGGTCTTGCCCGAGTAGAGGCGCGACAGATAGGCGCTCATCGCGCCGACCGGCGGCGCGATCGACATGTCGTTGTCGTTGAGGATCACGATCAGGCGCGAGTTCATCGCGCCGGCATTGTTCATGGCCTCATAGGCCATGCCCGCTGACATCGCGCCGTCACCGATCACGGCGATAACGTTGTTCTTGCCGCCGGAGAGGTCGCGCGCCACGGCCATGCCGAGGCCGGCCGAGATCGAGGTGGAGGAGTGCGCGGCGCCGAACGGATCGTAGTCGCTCTCGGTTCGCTTGGTGAAGCCGGAGAGGCCGCCGCCGGTGCGCAGGGTGCGGATGCGGTCGCGGCGGCCGGTCAGGATCTTGTGGGGATAGGCCTGATGGCCGACGTCCCAGATCAGGCGGTCGCGCGGGGTGTCGAAGATGTAGTGGATGGCGGTGGTCAGCTCGACGACGCCGAGGCCGGCGCCGAAGTGGCCGCCGGTCACCGACACGGCATCGATGGTTTCCTGGCGGAGCTCGTCGGCAACCTGCCGCACCTGCTCGACCTTCAGCTTGCGCAGGTCATCGGGCGTGTGAATAGTGTCAAGAAGCGGCGTTTTACTAAATGTGGTCACAGCGAATTTCCAATTTTTGCCTGTCGGAACGAACCGCCCGACGCGAGATGGGTTGGCGCGCACATCGCGCAGCGAATGCCAGACATCGGGTGCCGCCCCGGCAGACCGTGCCTGGTTGTAAGCCTCAATTCACTCCGGATTGGACCACGTGATATGCATCACCTTGGTCGCTCTTCACCCGTCCCGGTTCAGTTTTGTCGAACCATTTGAGATGCATGCCGCCCGAAAAATTCGGGCCGCCGGCCACCCTCAAATGCCCATAGAACTGGAAGCATTACACCAAAGCTGTAGCCAAAGCCAACCCGATCGGGGGTGCAGGGTTCCTATGCGCCGCATTGAAAAGCCTAGCCTTTTCAATGCCTGCGTCGGGTTCCGGTTCCACTTCGCCCATTTTTGCGGCAACCGGACGGTCCGGATCGGCCTGATTCGCGGCCGCACCCGATCGCCGCGGTGAGCTCCGCGTCGTCACGGAATGCTGGAAACACGCAGCAACAATCGCCCGCCGCGGCGGACATCGTGTCGCACGATCGAAGGTGCGAAAAGCCCGCGGCGCTACTGCACGTCGAGCGGCTCGGTGCCGGTCGGCTGGCCCGAGGCGTCGGTGGTGATCTTGTCGACGCGGGCTTCGGCCTGGCGCAGCAATTCCTCGCAGCGCCGCTTCAGCGCTTCACCGCGCTCGTAGATCGCAACCGATTCCTCAAGCGGGACCTTGCCGTCCTCGAGCCGCTTGACGATCGATTCGAGCTCCTCGATCGCGCGTTCGAAGGACAGCTTCTTGACGTCGGCTTGAGTGTTTTCGGCCATTCTTTGCGTTCCCGATTGCGTGGATCAGATCGCAACCTGATCTTGTCGTCCAAACATGACCCGTCGCAGGCCATGTTTGCCCCGGCGCAGAATCAATCGAATTTTTGCGGACGTATTGTGGCGGGTATTTACGCGCCCATCAATGCGGTGACATGAGATGCCACCGACTCTTTCAGGCCCTCGAGGTCGTAGCCGCCTTCCAGCACGGAGACGACCCGGCCGCCGGCGCTCTTGTCGGCAACATCCATCAGCTTGCGCGTGACCCAGCCGAAATCCTCAGCCGTGAGGTTGATCGAGGCCAGGGGATCGCGGTGATGCGCGTCGAAGCCTGCCGAAATCACGACGAGTTCGGGCGAGAATTTTTCGAGCTGCGGCAGGATCAGGTTCTCGAACGCGGCGCGGAACTTGGCGCCGCCGTCGCCCGGCGCCAGCGGCGCGTTGACGACGGTGTCGTGCTCGCCGCGCTCGCCCGAAGCGCCGGTGCCGGGAAATAACGGCATCTGGTGCGTCGAGCAGTACATCACGGTGGGGTCGGCCCAGAAGATATCCTGCGTGCCGTTGCCGTGATGGACGTCGAAATCGACGATCGCGGCGCGCTTGATGCCGTATCTGCGCTGCGCGTGGCGGGCGGCGATCGCGACATTGTCGAAGAAGCAGAAGCCCATCGGCGTCGACTTCTCGGCATGATGTCCCGGCGGGCGCACCGCGACGAAGGCGTTCTGATGCTTGCCCTCCATCACCGCTTCGGTCGCGGCCACCGCGCCGCCGACGCCGCGCATCACGGCTTCCCAGGTGCCCGGCGACATCGAGGTGTCGCCGTCGATATAGATCATGCCCGAGGTCGGCGCGATGTGACGCAGCTCGCCGACATAATGCTCGCCGTGGCAGAGCAGCACGGTGTCGAGGTCGCCCTCCGGCGCGAGGTCGCGCACCAGCGCCTTGAAGCGGTCCTCGCCGAGCACCTCGGCAACCGCGCGCAACCGGTCGGGGCGTTCGGGATGTCCGGGCGGGGTGAGATGGTTGAGGCAGGCGGTGTGCGTCAGAAGCAGTGTCATGCAAATTCCCGGCGCAATGGAGGCGCGTGCGAGGACGCATGATCCGGAAAAGTGCGCAGCGGTTTTCCGGACAAGATCATGCGCGAACGACCCCTAATCTAGGCCGTTAGCGGCGTTCCGGAAAGGGCCCGCCCTGAGCCGGTCCTCACCTTTTCGGGACAGCGACCGAACGTGGAGGCAAAAGCCGAACTCGTTCCACGTCATTGCGAGGAGCGACGCGACCAAGCAATCCATGCAGCCGCATGCGCGGATGGATGGATTGCTTCGCGGAGCCTGTCATCCGGCGGCGCCGCGCGCCGACCGGGTGGCTCGCAATGACGAAGGATGCAGGGGTATTCCATGCCCGCACGTCTTTCAATTGATCCGCTTAATTGATCCGCTCGATCCGCTTTCCGGCCGCCGGGCCGACCGGGCTGTTGACCTTGAAGTACGCATAGAGCGCGTCGACGTCGTAGATGCCGAACTGCTGCGCTGCTCCTTGCTTGAATACGGTGAAGCCGTCGCCGCCTTCGGCGAGATAATTGTTCACGGTGACGCGGTAGCTCGCGGCCGGGTCGATCGGCTTGCCCTCGAGCGACATCCGCTCGGCGATGATGCGCGCGCCGTCGCCCTTGCTCGCATCCCATGCATAGCCAAAGCCCTTCGAGACCTGCAGGGCGCGCGGCCGTTTCGGGTCGGCCCATTGCTGCTCCAGCACGTCCTTGAGCTGCTTGCCGGTCAGCGTCATCGTCACAAGCTGGTTGCGGAACGGCTGGCTGGCGAAGATATCGGCATAGGTGACCGCGCCGTCCTCGCGCTTGACGATGTCGGTGCGCACGCCGCCGGGATTGGTGAAGGCGATCACCGCGCCGCCATTCGGCTCCGAAGCGGTCGCAGCGAGCTGCGCGTCGGCGACGATATCGCCGAGCACGCTCTCGCCGGTCTCGGTGGGCGTACGCGATAGCGTTTCCGTGACCGAGCCGGCCGCGCGATTGGCGATCGGCGCGGCCAGCCGGTCATAGGATTCCAGGAGCGCGCTCTGCTCCGGATCCTTGGCCGTGCCGCCGATTTTCACGATGGTGTTGGCGGCCGTGGCGCTGATCACGTCACGGCTCTTCGGATCGAGCTTGAGATCGATTGCGGTGACCAGCGTGCCGTATTTGTCGCCCGATGTGACGAGACGTCCGTCGATCTCGCAGACATAGGCCTGGTGGGTATGGCCTGAGATCACGACGTCGACCGCGCGATCGAACTTCTTGACGATGTCGACGATCGGGCCGGAGATCCCTGGGCATTCATTGTAGTCGCCGGTCGGGAAGCCGCCCTCATGGATCAGCACCACGATGGCCTCGACGCCCTTGGCCTTCAGCTCAGGGACCAGCGCATTGACGGTGTCGGCCTCGTCGTGGAAGTCGAGGCTGGCGACGCCGGCAGGTGACACCAGGTTCGGGGTGTTCTTCAGCGTCAGCCCGATGAAGGCCACCGGAATGCCGTCGAATTCCTTGATCTCGTAGGGCGGAAAAACCGTCTTGCCGGTGCTCTTGTCGAAGGTGCTCGCCGCCAGGTAATGGAATTTGGCCCCTAGGAAGGGATGCGGGCCCCGGCACTGGTCGACCGGGTGGCAGCCGCCATTCTGCATCCGCAGCAGTTCGTCCTTGCCCTCGTCGAATTCGTGATTGCCGACCGAGGAGATCGCAAGCCCCATCATCGAGAGCGACTCGATGGTCGGCTCGTCATGAAACATCGCCGACAAGAACGGGCTCGCGCCGATCAGGTCGCCGGCGGCGACGAAGATGTTGTTCTTGTGTCCCTCGCGCAACTGCTTGACGACGGTCGCCATCCGCTCGGAACCGCCGGCGGGCACCATGATCTTCTTGGTCGCGTCGGTGGGATCGGTGATGCGGATGCCGCCCGGCGGCGGCCGCAGGTAGCCGTGGAAGTCGTTGATCGCGAGAACGCGCAAGTCGACCGGCGCTGCGCCCTGCGCCAGGCAGGGACTTGCTGCGGCGAGGCCAAGCGCGAAGAACGCGGCGAGGGGCGTGAGGCGGGGCTGTCTCATGACCTGTCCATGGAGCACACGATCATGGCGCGACGCCACTACAATTTTGCGACGCTTCGTTTCAATCCTTCGCGCGCGCCATGAACGCCTTGAAGGCGGCGATCGCCTCGTTGGAGCGCATCCGCTCGCTGAACAAATGGTTCTCCTGCTCGATGCGGCGGGTGACGTCCTCCGGCGGCAGCCGGATCAGGCGCCGCGAGGTCGCCACCGCCTCGGCCGGCAGCGCGCAGATCTCGCGCGCCACCTTGTGCGCCTCGACCTCGGCATGTCCCGGCGCCACCACGGTGTTGACGAAGCCGGCGACGCGGGCGTCGTCGGCCGACATGGTGCGGCCCATCACCAGCATCGCAAACGCCCGTTGGTGGCCCATCATCCGCGGCATCAACAGGCTGGAAGCGCCTTCCGGCACCAGCCCGAAATTGGAGAACGGCGTCGAGAACAGCGCGGTCTTGCTCGCCAGCACGTAGTCGCAGTGAAACAACATGGTGGTGCCGATGCCCATCGCGACGCCGTCGACGGCGGCGATGATCGGCTTCACATTGTGGGCCAGCGAATACAGGAACTTGACCAGGTCCGAGGCGGGCGGCGTGTCGCCGGTCGAGGTGCCCTGCGCGAGCAGATCCTCGATGTCGTTGCCCGCAGTGAACACGCCGGAGCCCCCGGTGATGATCAGGCAGCGGATCTTCGGATTGTTCTGCGCCTTGTCGACCGCATCGCTGATCGCGCGAAACATCTCCTGGGTGATCGCGTTCTTCTTCTCGGGCCTGCGCAGCCGGATCACGCGTGTGGCGGCTTCGTCGGTCACTATGACATGCGCGGTCATCAAGCGGTCCCAGGGTCGGCCGGCGTCGTCGCCGGGCGGAAGCATGCCGCCATCCTACATGATCCGGTGCAAGCCCCAAGGGCTCCAGGCCGCTTTTCCCGGTAGGCGAGCATGAGAACGGCGCAATGCAGTTAACCGGATTTCCGCGACTGCGGGCGGGCGACGTTGGTCGTAGGCCGGTCTCGCGTGGTGAGGCCGAGGGGCCGCGCCATAATGGCGCAGTGGCGGCCGGCCTGCGGCGGCGTACCGCGCTCTCGACGAGTTTAAGTTCGGGCGAGAAACATTCCGCTGCCCGCAGCATTCCCCTCAGGTCCAGCTGGAGCCGACCTGGTGGTTCCGCGCTCGGCCGATGCGTGAGGAGGAGAGCGGCATGCAGATCTCCGGACATTTGGAACTATCCCGGCGCCATCTGTTGATTGTCGGAGCCGCCTCGCTGGCGTCGGTCGCGATGCCGCCGCCCGCAGCTGCCCAATCTGCCCCAACCGGAGCGCCCGTGATGACGCGAGTATCCTTTGACGTGAACGGCGAAACCCATCAGCTCGAGCTCGACACCAGGACCACGCTGCTCGATGCCCTGCGCGAGCACCTGCATCTGACCGGCACCAAGAAGGGCTGCGACCACGGCCAATGCGGGGCATGCACGGTGATCGTCGATGGGCGGCGGATCAATTCCTGCCTGACGCTGGCCGTGATGCATCAGGGCGACGAGATCACCACGATTGAAGGTCTCGGCACGCCGGACGGGTTGCATCCGTTGCAGGCGGCGTTCGTCGAGCACGATGGCTACCAATGCGGCTATTGCACACCGGGGCAGATCTGTTCGGCGGTCGCGGTGCTGGCCGAGGTCAAGGCCGGGGTCCCCAGCCATGTCACCGATGACCTCAATGCGCCGGTGCGATTGACCAATGCCGAACTCCGCGAGCGCATGAGCGGCAACATCTGCCGCTGCGGCGCCTATTCCAACATCGCCGAGGCGATCAGCGAGGTCGCCGGGAGGAGCGCATGAGATCATTCAGCTATGAGCGCGCGACTTCGCCGCGCGACGCGGCCGCCGCAGCTGCCGGCACCGCGCACGCGAAATTCATCGCCGGTGGCACCAATCTGCTCGACCTGATGAAGCTCGAGATCGAGACGCCGGCGCACCTGATCGACGTCAATGACCTCGCGCTCGACCGGATCGAGGAGGCCGCGGACGGCGGCTTGCGCATCGGTGCGCTGGTGCGCAACACCGATCTCGCCGCGGATCGGCGCGTGCGGCGTGACTATGGCGTGTTGTCGCGCGCGCTGCTCGCCGGCGCCTCCGGCCAGTTGCGCAACAAGGCGACCACCGCGGGCAATCTGTTGCAGCGGACGCGCTGTCCGTACTTCTATGACACCAATCTGCCCTGCAACAAGCGCAAGCCCGGCAGCGGCTGCGCCGCGATCGGCGGCTTCAGCCGCCAGCATGCGGTCGTCGGTGCGAGCGACGCCTGTATCGCGACCCACCCGAGCGACATGGCGGTGGCGATGCGCGCGCTCGACGCAGTGGTCGAGACGGTGCGGCCCGATGGCACCACGCGCAGCATCCCGATCGCCGCGTTGCATCGTCTGCCCGGCGACAGCCCCGAGCTCGAGACCACTCTGGAGTCCGGCGAATTGATCACGGCGGTGACGCTGCCCAAACCGATCGGCGGCACGCAGGCCTATCGCAAGGTCCGCGACCGCGCCTCTTACGCCTTCGCATTGGTCTCGGTCGCCGCGATCGTGCAGCGCGACGGCAGTGGCCGCGTCGCGCTCGGCGGCGTCGCGCACAAGCCATGGCGCGTCGAGGCGGCGGAGTCGGAATTGCCAAATGGTGCCAAGGCCGTCACCGCACGGCTGTTCGCCGATGCAAAACCGACCAAGGACAATGCGTACAAGCTGCCGCTCGCCGAGCGGACGCTGGCAGCGGTGCTGCGCGAGGCCAGAGCCTGAGACAGGCTTGAAATGAAGGCTTGAGATGAGGGCTTAAGATCATGCGTTTTGAACATCCCGCCACCTTCAATCCGATCGACCAGCTCAAGGTGGTCGGCCATCCGACCAACCGGATCGAGGGGCCGCTGAAGACCACCGGCACTGCGACTTACGCCTATGAGCGGCACGAATTCGAAGCGAACCAGGCTTATGGCTACGTAGTCGGATCGGCGATCGGCAAGGGACGGATCGGCTCGATCGATCTCGAGGCCGCGAAGGCTGCGCCCGGCGTGCTCACCATCGTCACATCGGACAATGCCGGCAAGCTCGGCAAGGGCGAGCGCAACGCGGCGCCGCTGCTCGGCGGGCCGGAGATCGCGCATTACCACCAGGCCGTCGCCATCGTCGTCGCTGGAACCTTCGAGCAGGCGCGCGCCGCCGCGCAACTGGTCCGGATCGACTACGTCAAGGGCGACGGCCGGTTCGATCTTGCCGCGGAGCGCGACAAGGCTGGGACGCCGGATCCGAAGATCGGCGGCCCGGCCGATACCGCCGTCGGCGATTTCGCCGCCGCCTTCGCCGCTGCGCCGGTGCAACTCGACGCCACCTACACCACGCCCGATCAGGGCCACGCGATGATGGAGCCGCACGCGTCGGTCGCGGCGTGGGACGGCGACAAGCTCACGGTCTGGACCTCCAACCAGATGATCGCCTGGGGCGCGGAGGATCTGGCGAAGACGCTTGGCATCCCGAGGGAGAATGTCCGCCTGGTGTCGCCCTATATCGGCGGCGGCTTCGGCGGAAAACTGTTCCTGCGCGCCGACGTCCTGCTCGCAGCACTCGGTGCCCGTGCGGCCGGCCGTCCGGTCAAGGTCGCGCTGCAACGTCCACTGATGTTCAATAACACCACCCATCGTCCCGGCACCATCCAGCGCATCCGCATCGGCGCCGAGCGCGACGGCAAGATCACCGCGATCGGTCATGAAAGCTGGTCCGGCAACGTCAAGGACGGCGAGCCCGAGATGGCGGTGAGCCAGACCCGGCTGCTCTATGCCGGCGCCAACCGGATGACGGCGACGCGGCTCGCCGCGCTCGATCTCCCCGAGGGCAACGCGATGCGCGCGCCGGGAGAAGCCTCCGGCATGATGGCGCTCGAGATCGCGATCGACGAGCTCGCTGATGAGCTCGGCATCGATCCGGTCGCGCTGCGTATCGCCAATGACACCCAGGTCGATCCGGAGCACCCGCAGCGGCACTTTTCGCAGCGGCAGCTCGTGCAGTGCCTGAACGAGGGTGCAGCGCGGTTCGGCTGGAACAAGCGCAATCCGAAACCGGGTCAGGTTCGCGACGGGCGCTGGCTGGTCGGCATGGGCGTTGCTGCGGCCTTCCGCAACAATCTCGTCACCAAATCGGCGGCCCGCGTCCGCCTCGACCGGCAGGGAAGGGTGATGGTCGAGACCGACATGACAGACATCGGCACCGGCTCCTACACCATCATCGCGCAGACGGCGGCCGAGATGATGGGCGTTCCGCTGGAGCAGGTCGTGGTGCGGCTCGGCGATTCGGATTTTCCCGTGTCGTGCGGCTCGGGCGGGCAGTGGGGCGGCAACAATTCCACCGCCGGCGTCTATGCCGCCTGCACCAGGCTGCGGGAGACCATTGCGCAGAAGCTCGGCTTCAACTCCGCAGAAGCGGTGTTCGCCGACGGCGCGGTCAGCTCGGGCAATCGCACCGTGCCGCTGGCGCAGGCCGCCGGCGCGGGTGACCTGGTGGCGGAGGATGCCATCGAATATGGCGATCTCGCCAAGACCTACCAGCAATCGACCTTCGGCGCGCATTTCGTCGAGGTCGGCGTCGATGCCGACACGGCGGAGATCCGCGTCCGGCGGATGCTGGCGGTGTGCGCTGCGGGCCGCATCCTCAATCCGAAGGCGGCGCGCAGCCAGGTGATCGGCGCAATGACGATGGGCGTCGGCGCCGCGCTGATGGAGGATCTCGTGGTCGACAAGCGGCACGGCCTGTTCGTCAATCACGACCTCGCCGGCTATGAGGTGCCGGTCCACGCCGACATCCCGCATCAGGACATGATCTTCCTCGACGAGACCGATCCGATCTCGTCGCCGATGAAGGCGAAGGGTGTCGCCGAGCTCGGCATCTGCGGCGTCGCCGCCGCGGTCGCCAATGCGGTCCACAACGCGACCGGCGTGCGGGTGCGCGACTACCCGATCACGCTCGACAAGCTGCTCGCAGGGATGCCGGTCTAGCCGCGTCCGACGAACGAGCCGATGCCGCGGCCGATCGCGGCGCCGTGCTGAAACAATGCGCCGAGATGATCGCCGGGGACCGACATCGCGTACAGGCCGTTCTCTGCGGCAAAGCGCTGCATCGGCGCGTGCGGTCCGTCGTCCTGCCCGTTCCACAGCAGCACCGGAACGCGCGACGACAGCACGGCGTCCCTGGCACCGTCGACCTGGCCGAGCGCATTGAAGCAGGCGCGCACTCCGCCTTCGAGATCGGACGTCACCCATTCGGCGAGCTCCGGCACGGTGCGGCGGGCGAAGGTGATGAAGGCGGCATAAGTCAGCGGCCCGGCATTGCCGCGCGGCAATCCGGTGAGAAAATCCCAGCCGCCGATCGAAAGCGATGCCAGCCGCGCCGGGAAAAACCGGGCAACGCCGACCGCAACCCAGCCGCCCATCGAATGTCCGACCACATGGGCGCGCTCGCCGCCGAGATCGTCGATCACGGCGACGATGTCGCCGGCGCGCTGTTCCTGATCGTAAAGTTCGGGATCGGCGGGCTTGTCGCTCGCGCCGTGTCCGAGCGAGTCGACGCAGACGACGCGAAACCGATCGGCAAGCGCGTCGACCACGCCGCATTGCTTCCAGCTTGCGGCGTCGAGCAGCAGGCCGTGTTGCAGCACGATCAGCGGCCCGGATCCCTCGACGGTGTAATGGATGCGCTGGCCCCGATGATTGGCGAAAGGCATAGATGGAGTTCCCCACGTTTCACCAGAGGTGAGCGTGGAGATGGGCGACTTCAAGGCCCCGTTTAGATCGGGAACCGTTGCCATTGCACGATCGCGGGCGGAACCGCGCTCAGCCGCCCACACGGCGGCTTCCGTCCATCCGAGCTCGTTGAACTCGGCCGCGCGCAGCGGAGCTTCGCCGGCGGCGAAGAATTCGTCGAGCTGCGGCGGCTTCACCGTGGTTTCGGACAGCATCGCGTGGGCCTGGCCGCGATGATGGATCTGATGCTGAAACAGATGCATCAACAGGCGGTCGCGCCGCTCGATCTGCACGGATGTGTCGCGATTGACCTTGACCAATTCGTCGAGCCGCTCAGCCGTCAGCGCATCGCAGTGAGCGATCAGCCGCTGGTCGATCGCGCGCTGCGCGCTCTTCAACGCGGCGACCGCGGGGTAAGGCACCTCGTTCGCCCACGCCTTCGGCCCGAGCCAGCCGCTTCGAGCGCGTCGACATAGAACAGATCGATGACATGGATGTGGTTCAGCGTCGCCTGCAGGCTCGGGAAGAACCCGGTGCGCGCCGCGGCGAACTCCGCCTGGCTGAGTTCACCGCAGGCCGTCAGCAGGCGATGATTGGCCCAGGCATTGTTGTAGGCAAAAGCGCGAAAGGTCTGAACCAGGCCTGCTGGCATATCGGTCCTCGCTGATTGACTGTGTCAGGCGGTCGCAGCGGCCAGGCGGCCGACCCGCGATAGTGATCGTGGTGCTTGCGTTGGTGACCTGATCCTCGCATAGCTGGCCCATCGTGGTGCACTTCATCCGAGGACAGCAGCAGATGCAACTGGCAAAGACGGTGATCGACATCGGCCTCTCCTCGAACCAGCTCGAGCCGATGCTGCGGTTCTGGCAGCAGGACGCCGGCCTTCGCTTCGATCATATGCAGCCGATCCGCCGCGGGCAGAAGCAGTACCGGCACGACGCGCATGGTTCGGTGATCAAGCTCAATCATCATCTCGAGCCGCTGCCGGATGCGCCGCCGAGCGGCTATCGCGAGCTGATCGTTGCGCGCGAGGGCGTCGCGGCGCCGCAGCGCATGGTCGACCCTGACGGCGCCCGGGTTTGCCTGGTGGCACCCGGACATGACGGCATCTCGCAGATCGCGGTCCTGATGGCGGTGCGCGACCTTGCCGCGCACCGCAGGTTCTACAGCGAGCTCCTCGGCTATGCCGAGCAATCGTGGTCGGGAGGCCCGGCGTTTCGCCTTGGCGACAGCCTGATCCTGCTCACGGAAGATCGTGCGGCGACCGTCGATCCGGTCCGGTCGGCGCGGGGCTGGCGCTATATCACGTTGCAGGTCGCCGACATCGACGCGGTGCATCACGCGCTGCGCGCCAAGGGCGTGCGCGAGGGCCTTGCGCCGGTGACGCTCGGCGAGGTCGCACGGATTTCCATGATCCTCGATCCCGACGGCAACTGGATCGAACTGTCCCGCCGCGCGTCGATCGTCGGCAGCCTGACCGACCACAAGGCGCCGCGGCCGGACGCGACTTCAATCTAGCTTGCGGACATTGCCCGCGGGCCGTCGGCGTGGCTGGAGTGTCGGACTTCCCGAGAGCAGAGGTTGTCAGGCCGCTATCAGGCCATTAGCAGCTCTTCTGTTGCAGATGCTGGATGCAGGTACATGTCGTCGAGGCCGTCAGCTTGACGTCATAGTACGGAAAGTTCGCGTTGGCGGGGCTGTTGGTCGAGCAGCGCGGGAACAGGTAATAGCTGTCCGCGAGCGTCAAGGTCCCGCTGATGGTGAAGCCGAGGTGGGGTGTGTAGCCGTACGACACTTCGCCCAGGACAAACGAGACATTGTAGTTCTGTGTCCCGGTGAGCGACGCAGGCAACGTGATTTTCTGCCCGACCGGCCGTCCCGTGCCGTAGCTCGTTCCGTTGTACGATTCGCTCCACTGCACGGTCGCGTTGCCGTTGTTGTCGGTGGAGACGCCGGAAACGGTAATCGTGGTGACCGAGCTGCCGTTGGCGGTTGTTGGATACGGCGCGAGAATCGCGGTCGAAGCGCCGAGGATGTTCTGCAGCTGGGTCGCGCTGACCTGGGTGTTCTGCGAGACCATGTCGGCGACCGAATGAGCGGCCGCGGTGACCTTGACGTTGATGGCCATGCCATTGGCGAGCTCGATGCCGCCGACATAGAGCAGCAGCATGAAAGGCAATATCATGGCGAACTCGATCGCGGCCAGGGCCTCGGTATCGATCAAGAACTTCCGCACGCGAAATGACGGGGGTCTCATGAAAATCACCTGTTACGAAGACGGCTCGTTCTGGAAGGCGGCGGTAGCCAGGATCAACCGCGTGTTGTTCGGCTGATTTGAAAGATTGAATCCGAGTGGTCCGAGGAAGACCGGCCACAAATACATCACCCGGACCACGACGATGTCTCCGGCGTTGCCCGGATTGAATTGCATGTTGTTGACGTTGCCCTGGCTGTCATACGTCGGAACGAGAGCCGAGGTATCGGCGCTCGACCAGCTGCTCGCGACCCGCACGTCGACGAATATCTTGCTGCAGGTGAACAGGACGGTGACCTGATTGCAGACGGTCTGGTGAAAGGCGGCCTGTGTCGCCTGTGCCGATTGGGTCTGCCCGGTCAGGATTTGGCGGCTCGATTGCTGCACTACGGATTCGAGCAATTCCTGCGCAAAAAAGACGAGAAACGTCTGCAGGATCGCGATAAGGAGCGCGATAAAGGGCGCCGCGACCAGCGCGAACTCGACCGCGGTGGCGCCCCGGCAATCCCTGACGAATCCGGCAGAGCGATATCGATGTTGTCTTGCCAATGCGAGTGTCACGTGGGTCTCGGCGCTTTGTTACTGCGTGAGGCTGGCTGTGCTTGAGGCGACCTTGATGAACAAGTCCGTCAACGCCGTGGAGATGTCGCCGCCGGTTTGAACATCGGAGAAAAGGCCGGGCGAGGCGCATGCTTGCAGGTTCTGCGCGATCTGGCCGGTTGAGGAGGATGGATTGTTGAATTGGGCGATGTGACCCGTGTACCAACTGTCGGTCGGAAGTTGCAGATACTCGGTGTAGAGGATCGCGATCCGGACGCCCCGGTTCTTGATCGTCGTGCACATCGTGGTGTCGAGCGGCTGCTGGCATCGATAGCTGGAGCCCACCGCCTGCAGCGTCGCGTTGGCGTTGCAGGACGAGCTGAGGGCAACGATCTTGTCGTCGACTCCGTCAGTGACGAGGAAGACGACTTCCTGCGGCGTATCTCCCGATTGATTGCTGCCAAGACCGGGGTTGGGCATCAGGTTGTTGACGCTGGTCAGCGCGTTCTCGATGTCCGTGCCATAGTCGGTGCTGCAGCTTCCCGAGATCACGCAGTTCTGGTGATCGACCGTCATCAGCTGAATGTTCGAGATGGCCTGCCCGGCCGTGGACGGGCTGGTCGGCGACTGCAGCGTGTTGAAGTTGTAGTCGAAGGTGTAGAGGCCCGCCTTGTAGGTGGTGTTGTTCAAGGCCGACATGCATTGCATGACGCCGCCCGACACGCTGGTCTGCGGGCAGTTCGACCATGACACGAGCAGCTGATTGACGGCATTCACCACGAGATCGATGCGCAAGGTGACGCCTTTGTTGCGCGCGATGGTCAGGTTGTCGACGCTCGAGGACTTGGCACCCGAGTCGAGGTTGGGATGCGTCTCGTGGCAGGCGAAGCCGCAGTTTTGCGAAGCCGACGGCTGCGCGGATGTGTAGGAGATAAGGTTGTTGATGTCGGTCTGCGTCGCGCCGATCGCCATCGAGGGCGAGTCGTCGAGCACCAGATAGAAATTCATGTTGGGCGCGCTTGCCGCCTTCGCGGTCGAACTGCCGTTGATCGGCCAGGCCGCACTGCGCAGCAGGGTGCCGAAATTGTTGATCGATGCGGCGCTGTACGAGACCGTCACGGTACGTTGCAGGCCGGAGTCGACGATGTTGATTGTCGGTGACGGGGCCGAAGTCAAGCCCGACATGCTGTTGGCGGTCGACGCGAAGACGGCGGCGGCCGCGGCCTTTGCCGTCGAATCCGTTTGCAGCAGCATCGCGGGCCTGACGGCTGCAATGGCGGCCGCGTCCGCCGCGGCATCCAGCTGGTTCTTCTTGCGCAGCGCCTGCGTGTAGTCCGTCGCCATCCCCAGCAGATAGATCAGCGGCACGGTCGCGAGCGCGAAGATGATCGCAACGTTGCCCCGGCGGTCTGTGGCGAAGCGATACAACCCGGAGCGCATCATGGACTTCATCTTCCACTATCGGTTTCAATAAAGCGATTTGCGGCAAACTCTGAGCGGCCGGAGGTATCCGGTGCTGTCAGAAGTTCTGAGGATGAAGCTCTTAAGCAATGCTTACGCACCCATATGAATCTCTATGGGGTCATAAAAATCTTTGCGTCGATGCGTGCGAGTGCAAAGTTTTTCGGCATCGGCTTACACGAAACTTACGGTGAGCTGACGCAAGGCTTACTGCGCTGCTGTTTGCGGATATTCGAACCGACGCGGTTTGTGCGCATTACTACTGGTTTCGCTGGCGGCCGGTGCAGGGGTGACCAAGGGGCGTTGCCGGTTCGACGGCGGTGAGTGAGGCGCGATATGTGCGCCAACCAAGCGGGCCGAGGACAGCCGTGATGGTGGAAGACTGCCGGCGCGCTATCCCGCCAGCACCGCATCTGCCCCGGTCACCGCCTCGGCGCTCTCCGTCACCGTCTTCTCCAGCGACGGCGCCTGCACGGCGATGTTCTCGGCGAAGAAGCGCGCCAGTGCGACGTAGCGTTGCGGCTCGGCTTCGCCATTGGCCTTGGCGGCGAGCGCCTCGCCGGCGAGCATGCAGCCGCCGAGCGTCGAACCGAACAGCCGCAGATAGGGCGTCGCACCTGCCAGCGCCTCGTTCGGTGCGGAGGCCAGCCGCTCGAGCAGCCATTTGCTGCTGCGTTCCAGCGCGGCGTGGGCGTCGCGGAGCTTTGCGCCGGTGGTGCCGAACGCCGGATCGTTCGAGGTCTCGACCTGCTTGATGGTCGCATTGAGCTCGTCGAGCAGCGCCCACACCGACGCGCCGCCATTGGCGCCGAGCTTGCGGGTGACGAGGTCGATCGACTGGATGCCGTTGGTGCCTTCATAGATCGAGGTGATGCGGGCATCGCGATAATGCTGCGCGGCACCGGTCTCCTCGATGAAGCCCATGCCGCCATGGACCTGGACGCCGAGATAGGCGACCTCGTTGCCGATGTCGGTGGAGAAGGCTTTCGCAATCGGGGTCAGCAGCGCGCCGCGCGCAGCGGCCTCAGCGCGGACCTTGGCATCCTCAGCGCGCACCGAGACGTCGAGCGCGACCGCGGTGGCGTAGCAGATCGTGCGCGCCGCCGCCGTCATGCTGCGCATCTGCATCAGCATGCGCTTGACGTCGGGATGCACGATGATCGGATCCATGCCGTCGCCCTTGTGGCCGACGGCCTTGCCCTGCTTGCGCTCCTGCGCATAGGCCAGCGCCTGTTGATAGGCGCGGTCGGCAATGCCGACGCCTTCGAGGCCGACGCCGAGGCGCGCCTGGTTCATCATCGTGAACATGCAGCGCATGCCGGCGTTTTCCTCGCCGATCAGAAAGCCGATCGCGCCGCCCTTGTCGCCCATCGTCATGGTGCAGGTCGGCGAGGCGTGCATGCCGAGCTTGTGCTCGACACCGGAGGCGTGGATGTCGTTGCGCGCGCCAAGCGAGCCGTCGGCATTGACCAGGAATTTCGGGACCAGGAACAGCGAGATTCCCTTGGTGCCGGCAGGTGCATCGGGCAATCGTGCGAGCACGAAGTGCACGATGTTGTCGGTCATGTCGTGCTCGCCATAGGTGATGAAGATCTTGGTGCCCTTGATGCGGTAGGTGCCGTCTCCGGCGCGCTCGGCGCGGGTGCGCAGCGCGCCGACGTCGGAGCCGGCATTGGGCTCGGTCAGCTGCATCGTGCCGGTCCATTCGCCGGTGACGAGCTTCTCGAGATAGATCTTTTTCAGCTCGTCGTTGCCGTGGGCATCGAGCGCCTCGATCGCGGACAGCGTCAGCAGCGGACAGAGGCCGAAGGCGACGTTCGAGGCGCTCCAGATCTCGGTGCAGGCGGCGTTGATCGCGAGCGGCAGGCCCTGGCCGCCGAACGCTTCCGGCCCCGACACTGCGTTCCATCCGGCGGCGGTCCAGCGCTGATAGGCATCGGGCCAGCCGGGCGCGGTAGTCACCTTGCCGTTGTCGAGCTTGATGCCGTGCTCGTCGCCGACCTTGTTCAGCGGCGCCAGCACATCGGAGGCGAACTTGCCGGCTTCTTCCAGCACCGCAGCGGTAATATCGCCGTCGAAATCGCCGTAATGGCCGGCCGCCACGGCGGCCGCGAGCCCCGCACCGTGGTTGAGGGACAGCAGGATATCGTTGATCGGCGCACGGTAGGTCATGGCGTTACTCCCGACGAGGCGTTTGGGAATTGTCTTCCCATGAAACCGGCGGCCTCTCAACAGTCCGAGCGGATAGCGCACGGTCTGTTTCGGCCGCCGCGGCGTCTCTCTATAATGGAGCCGGCATCACCTTGCGGCTTTCGTGCCTTTTCGACCGTCGCGCTGTTGAAATGGCGGGACTCACCCTATAGACCGACGTGGCCGTCGATCGGCGCGTTGGGGCGTAGCCAAGCGGTAAGGCAGCGGATTTTGATTCCGCCATTCGGAGGTTCGATCCCTCCCGCCCCAGCCATCCTAACGCTTTGATTATTCAGGAAGATTTTGATGGTTCTTGTTGTGTGTTCTGAACGCTGTCCGCAGTTGCATTCTGAACGTCTGTTGCCATTTGGTTCGCGAGCAGGTGCGCATGCCGCTTCCGAGTTGCGGACAGCATGCGGGCTTCGGTCCGTTTGGCATACCCGGCATAGCTCTCCCGGGTACGGTGCGCGGACAGGGCGCGACCCTGTCCTTCGGTGAGTTCCGCCTCCTCGAGCTCGGTCATCCCGCCGTGTCGGCAAGCATCCAGGGTGAACTCCTTGGGCAGCCCGATGTCTTTCCTCATCCGCTGGACGATCTTTTGCATGCCGGAGAACGAGTAGGGCTTCGAGACGGATTTTTGATCGTCGTCCGAGGCGCGGCGCTGGTGGGGCACGATCTCGCGTAGGATCATCGGTACGCCGCGGCGCGTCAGCTTACCCAGCACTCCCTCGGCTTCCTCGTAGAATTTTACGACCTCACCGGTGGCCAAGCGCTCTTCCAGGGGATGGTCGATCACGGCACCGGTTTTGTGGTGTTCGATCCGAATGGTCGGCTTGGGCCCGGCTCGGTACCCGCTCCATTTGATGTGGCCGGCTATCACGTTTTCCGGGCGCTGCAACCACTCGAAGCAGATTACAGCTGCTGCTGCGCATTCCGGCTCGCCGCGCGCCACGCAGCCATGCGCGAACATGTAGACCTGCTCGCGCGTCACCGCGTGCTTCACGAGCTTGATCCGGGTCGCCATGGTAACGCCCATCCACGGATTTGGAACGTCCTGGGAAAACTCGGCCGGATGCAGGCGGTGAACCACGCGCCAGGCTTTGCGGCAGAGCACGATCAGCTTTTCGGCGGTCCGGAGCCGGTTGCCCTTTCCACCCCTGACGAACGTGTCATACAGCTTGTCAGCGCTTAGTGGTGTCACTGACTTGATCGGCCGGCTGCCCACGCGATCGCCGCGCTTGGTCAGCGTGTCGCAGATCTCGCGCATATTCCATTCGTAGTTTCGGCGCGACCGTGGCTTGACCTTCTCCAGGTACGCGCGGCTCTGCCGATACTCACGGAAGAGCCAGTCGATTGTACCGATGCGTGGCGCTGCTTCGCTCGAGACCGGGAGTCCTTTGCGGGCATCCATCCATTCATCGAACAGGCCGTTCAACGTTTCGGCCCGGCTGCCTTCTCCGCAAAGCCTTGGCATAGTCGGTGCCCAAGGGCTCATTCGGTACCGGGCAGCCCATTTTCCGATAGCGTGTCGGGACATTGTAATAGAACGCCGTCCGACCGGTCGCCAGCACCTTCGGGATAACGTAACGAGGCAGTTCCACGCTCACAAATCCTCGGCGAGGTCGCCGGGAACGAGGTGCGGAGCTATCGCCCGGTCCAGATCGTCTCTCAACCACAGCTGGCGTCGTCCTTCTTTGATCCGTGGTTGAGGATACTCGATGCCGACTCGTTTGAGAAATGCTTCGACGGAAGATTCTCCGCAGTATCCAGCTGCGATTGCCGCAGGCATGCGGCGGGGCCAAGAACCGATCGGAATGAGGGCAGAGCGTCGCATCGCGCAAACCAAAACGCTGACGTCACATGAAGTAGATTATGGGTGGCGACGGGAATGACGACGATTTCGCGCCCATGGAAGAGTCTATTCGGTGCTTGTTCTACGGTCGAGCTGTTGATCGCAATTAAACATCGCGCAGGGAGATTGCTCAACTGCTGGCAAAGCTAAGTTGCTGCATCTTCCGCCCAAGTCAGGCCGCTTGCGGCGCCCCGGTATCACTAGCCGCTGCTAGGTCAAGCCGATCATATTCGTGTCATCTCTCTGCTGCTTCGGATCGGTTGCGTGGGCGCGTGCGGCTGTCGCCCCAGCGGGCTCTCGTAAACCAAGCCGCACGGTGGCCTCGATTCCTCGCGCAAGTAAGAGAGTATAATGTGTCGCTCGCCGGAGGCACTCGCCCGCGGGCCCGCCGTCATTGCATGCCGGCGTCGTTATCACTGTCCCGCGCTCGGGTGCCTTGTTAACCGGTCTCGCGACTGCAGTCGCCTCGGAGCCCGCGGTCATTGCATGACCGCGTCGCTATCACTGCCCTCTCGCCGGCTGCCTTTTTAGTTCTCTCACTTGTGCTTCCACTTCGCGTCCGCAGCTCTGCCGATCTTTCTCATGGTTGGATCTCAGGGGCGCTGCCCCTCGCGCGCGCCAGGGTGAAGCGCCGGCTTATGCCGGCGCCGATCCGAGCGGTCTCCCCGGTCTTCCGCGCTGTTTTCATTCTGCCGACCTTGGACGACATGGCATGCGCTTGTGCAGACCCGCTTCTGGCGAAGCGGCCCTTCGGGCGGGCGATCCCCCTCCGCCCGGGTCGCCCTGGCACCTGCTACCCATAGTGTAGCCGCGGACCGGTTCTGCGGCGAATGAAGTACCTTTTGCTTTTCTGCAGCCCAACAGGAGAAGCATCTATGCAATGCTACATTGGATTGGATGTATCGCAGCGTCAGACGGCAATCTGCGTTGTAGATGCTAAAGGCAAGATAGTTGTCGAAGGGAAGTCACTGACGCGGCCAAGCGACATTCACGGCTGGCTTGTCGCCAAGGACATTCAGATCTCTTCCATCGTCAGGATCGGCATTGAGGCAGGAGCGATGAGTGCATGGCTGCACATCGAACTGACGAAGCTGGGGCTGCCGTTGATATGTCTTGAAGCCTTTCAAGCGCACCGGTTTCTCAAGACTTACCGCAACAAGACGGACAAGAACGATGCCCGCGGTCTCGCGCAGCTCGTGCGTATGGGAGGAGAGTTTATCCGGCCCGTCATCGTCCGCGCCCGTAGCAGCCAGGAGGATCGGACGCTGCTCACCTTACGGCAACAGTTGGTGCAGCAAAGAATCGGGCTCGAGAACAACATCACCGGCAGCCTCAAACCGTTCGGGCTCCTCGTGCCCCGCGGCAACGTCAACAGCAAGACTTTCCGCGAGCGAGTGATGGCGGCTCTCGTCAAGGCCGACGAACTTGGCCTCACGTTGAGCGATGGAATCATGCCGTCCCTCGACCTCTACGAAGACCTCTGCAAGCACCTGGCCATTCTGACCCGGCGTGTGGAAGCAGTTTCCAGAGACAGCCCGGTCTGCCGGCGGCTGATGACCGCGCCGGGGGTCGGGCCGATCATCGCGCTGTCCTTTGTAACAGCCGTCGATAATCCGCTGCGCTTTTCCAACAACGAAGATATCGGTGCCTATTTCGGCCTCACACCAAAGCAGTACCAGTCGGGAGAAACAGATTATCAAGGGAGCATTTCCAGGCTTGGCAACTCCATGACGCGCGTGCACTTGGTTCAGGCCGCCACCGTCCTGCTGTCTTCGAGCAGGAAATGGTCAACACTCAGGGCCTGGGGAATCAAGGTTGCCAAAAGGCGCGGGTTCAACAGAGCGCGCATTGCCGTCGCTCGCAAGTTGGCCATCGTCCTACACCGGATGTGGATAAACGAGCAGGATTTCCGTTGGAGCAACAAGACAGAAGGTAGCGAATTGGCCAGCTCCGCAGCGGCTTGAGGAATCCTTTCGGCCCACGCCGAAAGGTATCTCCGCGAGGGGACGGAAGGGATGGTGACCGCGCAGACCGGGATGGCGCTAATTGGCCATGTGTCGATTAGCACGCCGAGCTACCCATGGCGGCACCCTCTTCTGAACGAACCCTATCATGCGGCCAGCTTGACGAAATTGCGCTGATTAGACCGCGAAGAGACCCAGGCTCCCTCGTAGAGATTCTATAGATAGCGCTGGCTGTGACCGGCGTGAATGTTTGGACAACGCTTGACCGTCTTGACGGCCAAACCCTGTTTTGCGTCTTTGCATATGCGGCCACTTCTCCAGCAGCCCGGCGCGGTGTTTGTCCGTCTCCTCGTCGGGACACTTTATTATGTGGCCTCCGCCGCAAAGGCCCTAAGGGCTTCGCCCTCGCGCGCTGCAAGCCCCTTCCGCCCAGAACGCAAGAAAACTGCCGCCAAGCGAAGGGCGTCAATTTTCTTGCGTTCTGGTTCCCCGCGAAGGGGCTTTCCGCTTGCTACCCCAATCTCGCCGATGGGCAGGGTTGCAGCAGCAGCTGCTGCAACCCTGAAGGAAGCGTGACCGATCTCTTGCCAAATCCGCGGCTAGAGACCCGGTCTCGCCGACGGGCAGGGGCGCAGGCGGAGTGCGCCCTGCACCCATGGAAGCAAAAGGAAGAATGATCATGTCGGCCAAAACGTTTGGAATACCTGATGGAACTGAGGTTCGCATTCCGCTCGGCAAGCTCAAGAAGTCGCCGAAGAATGCGCGCAAGACGCCGCACAGCGAGGCGGCGATCGAGGCCTTGGCGGCGAGCATCGCCGTCAAAGGCATCCTGCAGAATCTGGTCGTCGAGCCGGAGGTCGACGGCGATGGGGCCGCGACGGGGTTCTTCTGCGTGACCATCGGGGAGGGCCGTCGGCTGGCCCAGCTGTTGAGGGTCAAGCGCAAGGAGATCAAGAAAAACGAGCTGATCCGCTGCGTCATCGATACCGCGAACGATCCCCACGAAATCAGCCTGGACGAGAATGTCACCCGGGAGCGGATGCATCCGGCCGACGAGTTCGAGGCATTCCGGAAGCTCGCGGATGAGCGCGGGCTCGGTGCGGAGGAGATCGCGGCTCGCTTCGGTGTCACCGCGCATGTGGTGCGGCAACGCCTGCGGCTCGGCGCGGTTTCGCCCAGATTGGTGCAGCTCTATCGCGACGGCGATCTGACCCTTGAGCAGCTGATGGCGTTTGCGATCACGGATGATCATGCCCGGCAGGAGGCCGTTTATGAGCGCCTGCCCTTCGACCCGGATGCTGCCACCATTCGCCGTCTGCTCACCGAAACCCACGTTCCAGCCACGGATCGGCGGGCGCGTTTCGTCGGGCTCGAGGCTTATACGGAGGCGGGCGGCACCGTGCTGCGCGACCTCTTTACCGAGGATCGCGGCGGCTATCTGGAAGACGTCGCGCTGCTCGATCTCTTGGTGACGGCAAGGCTCGGCCGCGAGGCGGATAACCTGCGAGCGGCCGAGGGATGGAAGTGGACGGAAGCCCATCTCGACTTCCCGCATGCCCACGGCATGCGCCGGGTCTACCCGCATCCGATCGAGCTTTCGGCGGAGGATGAGGCCGCCCTCCAGGCGGTTCAGACCGAGTTCGACCGGCTGACCGAGCAGCATCAGACGGCCGAGGAACTGCCCGACGACGTGGACGCACGGTTCGGCGAGATGGAGGCAGAGATCGAGCGGCTGGAGGCGAAACGGCAGGCCTACGATCCCGCCGACGTCGCGCGCGGTGGCGCCTTCGTGGCTCTCAATCACGACGGCACGTTGCGGGTCGAACGGGGTTTCATCCGCCCGGAGGACGAGAAACCCCATGCTGAAACCGGCGCGGAGAGCGGCGCCGAGGCGCGGGATGACGAGGACCGGGACGGCGAGGAAGGCGCGCAGGATGGCGAGGACGACGAAGGTGCGGCCGACGAGGAGGACGAGAACCAACGGCTATCCGACGCCCTTGTTCGCGACCTGACCGCGCACCGGACCTTGGGACTGCGCCTCAATTTGAGTGAGCAGCCTGATGTTGCCATCGTGGCGGTTACCCATGCGCTTGCCGCGCAAATCTTCTATCTCGGAGCGAACGCGCATGTGGTCGGCATCCAGCCGGTGCGGACCGATCTGGCCGCGCACGCCGATGGGATCGAGGACACACCGGCCGGCAAAACTTGGTCGGATCGCCATGGCAATTGGGCGCGGCAGATGCCCAGAGACGTCGCCGGACTGTGGGAGTTCGTGGCCGAGCTCGACCACGACAGCCGCATGGCGCTGTTCGCGCATTGCGTCGCGCTCACGGTCAATGCGGTCAAGTTGCCGTTCGACCGGAGGCCGCGCGCGCTGGTGGCGGCCCGCCGTTTGGCCGAGGCCGTGGGCCTCGACATGACCGCCTACTGGCGGCCGACGGTGCGCAGTTATCTTGGCCGCGTCACCAAGGCGAACGTCCTGGAAGCTGTCCGCGAAGGCGTCGGCGGGGAAGCGGCCGAGCGGCTGACGGACATGAAGAAGGCCGACATGGCGCAAGCCGCCGAGCAGCTGTTGGCGGCGACCGGCTGGCTGCCGACGCTGCTACGGACGGCCGTCCCGCAGGGGCAAGGCGGTCTCCAAGGCGAGGCGCAAGGCAACGAACTCGGAGCGGGAGCTGCGGAGTAAAATCAGCGCCGGGGGCCGCTTAGGCGGCCCCCGGCAGGGCTCCAAAATTGCGGCCGCGCACCTGACGGTGCGCGGCCGATACAGTGAATGCAAAAGCGGTGACTTCCCACGCAAACGCCTGCTCCGATCAGGGGTACGATCCGTCTGATTAATGCCGATTGCAGTAGCTAGGGTGGCTGTACCGTATACCCGCCGACCTTCACCAGCGAGGCCCAGATCGGGGCCGGGAAGCTCCGATTCGTGCCTTCACCGCACCTGTCGAGAGCGCATTGGGGCGGACAAATAGTCTGGCAGTGTGACCGGTTTCCCGTGCGAACATCTGGTCGGGTTTCCTTGCGTCAATCCGGCTCAGTCTTCACTGACATTGATGTGCGGACATCGCTTTGCGCGAGCCGTTGTAGCCGTTGTCAATGCCGCGTAGTCGCCGGTCGCCATGATAATCTCCGTCAGTTCCGATGAGGCTCGCGTCCAACGCAGTCACGATTGGGCTGATCAAGCCCCGGTGGACGGCAAGCGCCTCGATCGCCTTCCCGCAACAGCTCACGCCTGCTTTTTTCCCCTGCCGCGAAGGGGCGGCATTCCTCGCGGGAAGACAAAAAAGCAGGCTTTCGCCGTCCTCCGCTGGCGCTGCGGGCCTAAAGGCTGCGGGCCGATCGCTCCCCGGGCAAGGGATCGCCATCGAGGCTGCGATGGACGCGGCCCGAGCAAAACAGACGGAGATTATGATGGCGACCATCGGCACTTTCACCGCTTCCGAGAACGGCTACACCGGATCGATCAAGACGCTTACGCTCAACATCAAGGCCAAGCTCGTCGCATCCGAAAAGGACAACGACAAGGCGCCCGACTACCGGATCTTCGCGGGCGCGACCGAGTTCGGCGCGGCCTGGAAGAAGACCGTCCGCGACAGCGAGCGCGAGTATCTCTCGGTCAAGCTCGACGATCCGAGCTTCCCGGCCCCGATCTACGCCTCGCTGGTGAAGGTCGAAGGCGAGGAGGGTTTCAGCCTGATCTGGTCCCGCCGCAGCGGCGACTGACGCTAACGGATCATCGGCCCGCCTCCTCGGAGGCGGGGCTTTTTTGCGTTTGTTGCGCCGCTTTGAGAACGAAGCGGGAGGGCATTTTGTGCTCGGACAAGGGGCTTCGCATCGGGAAAATGCGATCGATGGAAGGGTTTTGGCGTAGCATTTTGGATCGATCGCTTGGAATTTTGCGGCGGATCGGGCTCTGATTTTCGATCCAGGGGCGTGATATTTCGTTCGTCTCGCTGGCAGGAATGACGTCTATGCGCGTGCTCTCAGAGCTCGATTTGCCGTCCGTTTGTTGAACGAAAGGGCTGTATTTCAGGCCGTTCCTAGAAACGCGCTACGGCAGAGAGAGGAAGCGAGAAGGGGTGAGGTGAAGCGGAGATAGAAAGCGATTGGAAGAGCAAGATAAAAGCACTGTCGCCGAAGGGCGGCCAAGTGGTTGTCTGCACATCCAAGATTTGTCGCCAAGGGCGCGCTACGTATCACCATAACGTATCCAAGTGGCTCAGTCTCCGTGTGAAAATCGTCGGCATGCTCCGTTGGGGTTTGTTGTGCGGAGAATTCCGGAATCTCGTCGGCGGCAGCGCAAGCGAATATCTCGAAATGGGCCTTTATGTCGACGGAGCTCACCGCGCAACGGTCGCTTCCAAGCCACGTCCAACTGTTCTCAGGACCGTTCGATCGGTCGCTACTGTATGGCCCGCCTCGAGCTTCTCGGAGTTGGCGCGCCGGCGCTCTTTGAAGGGCCGAGCAAAGTACGATGATGAAGCGCGGGCTTGAATCGAGGGCTTGACGGCGCGTTCGATCCAGCCTGCAGTATGTTGTAGAATGGCTCGAAGGCTTCACTTTCTATAGGTTCTAAGCATCCATGTCAGACTGGCTCTCTTCTGCTCTCGACTACATCCCCACATGGATCGACTATCAGCGGGAACTATTCGATCAGCCCGGTGTGTCGCTGGCGATCGCTCACAAAGGCCAGGTGCTGCTCGAACACGCGAGCGGCATGGCCGATCTCGCAACCCGCGAACCGCTCACCCCCCGTCACCGCTTTCGTGTCGCCTCGCACTCGAAGACGTTCACAGCGGCTGGGATCATGTTGTTGCGCGAGCGCAATAAGATCCGGCTTGACGACCGCCTGGGTGAGTATCTGGCAGATCTTACGCCGCAGGTTTCCGGTGTCACCATTTCGCAGCTGCTTTCGCATGCCGCCGGCCTGACCCGTGACGGACCTGACAGCGGTCAATTCTCGGACCGCCGGCCCTTCCTCAGCGAGGCGGAGTTTCGCGCCGATCTCTCCGCGCCACAGCCCCTCGCGGCCGGCGTCACGTTCAAATACTCCAATCACGGTTTCGCGTTGCTAGGCAAAGTCATCGAGAAGGTGACCGGTGAGCCCTATGGCCGCTGGACCTATGATCACGTCGTCGCCCCAGCGGGCCTGACAGAGACGACGCCCGACTTCGATCCGACCGTCTGTCGTCCATTCGCCCATGGCCACTCGACGCGCCAACCTTATGGCCGGCGCTTTGTGATCCCCGGGGATAATTTGACGAACGATATGGCGTCGGCAACAGGCTTTACGGCGACCGCCGGTGACCTCGCGCGGTTTGTCGGACAGCTTTCTCCCGCTGCCCAATCGAGCATATTGACGACGGCAAGCCGCCGCGAGATGACGCGGCGCCATTGGCGCGATGCCCACTCACAACTGGAGCGCTACTACGGTCTAGGCACGATTTCCGGTCCACCGGGGCCGTGGAGCTGGGTCGGTCACGCCGGTGGCTTCCAGGGAACTTTGACGCGCACGGTGGTTCTGCCGGAGCAGGACATAGCGATCAGCATCCTCACCAACGCCATCGACGGCCTCGCGAACGTCTGGTTCGAGAGTGTGATCCACATACTCAAGAACGTTCACGATCTTGGTGCGCCCGGACCCGAAACTGCTCACTGGCGTGGCCGCTGGTGGACCCTGTGGGGTCCATTGGATTTGGTGCCTGGCAAACATAAGGTATTAGTTGCGACGCCAAGCCAACTGTCTCCTTTCCTGGACGCGACCGAACTAAACCCATCCGGGATCGACGAAGCGGTCGTTGCGTCGGCGCAGGCATTCGGCGATCACGGTGAGGCCTGCCGCCTCATCCGCGGCCCGACCGGCACGATCGAGGAGGTCAGGATCGGCGGCAAGCACTTAGTGACTGAAGATGCGATCCGGTCCGAAGTACAACACCGGTACCAGCCGAGCTCACGCGCAGTTTAGGCGGCGTTCTGTCGTTGCGGGCCGCGTCGCTTAACAGCTTGACTGTTGCGCGTGACCAGCTGCGGGGGCTACCTATCGGCTTAAGTCTGAGTTCGTGACCCTGACCGCTCGTAAGTCCAACGGAAGGCAGTCGCGCCTCGAGGAATTGAACTTGGGCGAGCTTGCTGATCGAAGCAGGCACAGGATTTATGTCCAAACACCGCGCCAACTTCTTTGGCGAGGTTGCGGACGTCGCTGCAGCTTTCGATGCGAACGATGCCAGATGATCGAATCTGCGTGGGCGATGGTCCGTTCTTGCCCTCGGCGGCGGTCTCCCTCATCCCCTCAGCTTGGATCGGGTGGCGTAAGCGGTCACCATGTCGCGTTTAACCGGCGCGGCGGCGCCTTCCCACAACAGTCTGACCGCAACGCGTTTCGCCGACACGAGGGTTTGCTAATTCGACCCATGCTTCATAACCTGTCGGACAAGTTCTACCGACCGCTCAAGCCGCTCCAACAGCAAAGCCAAATCCGTCGCCGAGATCTCCTCGAGGTGCAGATTTTCGACTGAAAGCAACTGGGCGACGAGCTGGTCGATCGGCTCTGCTCTCGACGTGGAGCCCGCACTGCCACCCACGCTCGATCTAACGTGTCCGTCGGGGGTGATCGTCATCGCAAGCGTTGACTTGGCTAAGATGGCGGCCTCAACGATCGCTGCAGGTAGCTCCACATTGCAGATAATAGCCGTCCGGAGGCGATAGCCGGCGCGGTACGACATCGGACCCAAAGGTCCCAATTCGCCAACCTCCCAAAACGCTTCCACTATGTCAGTCATCATGCGCAGGCTTCGGGAGCCAAGTCGCAATTGTGGCGATCTTGCAGGTGGCCATTGATCCTCAAAGGGGCAACTAGATCAAGCAATGATGTAGACGATAGTCAACATTTGCGGCCAAAAAATGGGACTCAAAGTCCGTGGATCGATAGTCGTCTCCGACGTTCTTTGGGCCGATGCCCGTCGGGAAGGACGATCAAGGAATAATCGGAGTCGTGGCTGACAACGTCAGGTCCCTCAGAAAGACGGCTGGACTGTCGCAAGAAGAATTAGCCCATGAGGCGGGGGTGGATCGGACCTATATTAGCCAGGTCGAACGCCGCCAAAGAAACGTGACAATCGTGGTCCTGGCGAAAATCGCAAGAGCCCTGAACGTGACACCTGACAAGCTGCTACTCGCGTCCTCATCTCGGAGAAGAGGTCCCTGAGCGTGGCATAAATCCACCTCGCCACACGGACCAATCCAGAGCGACCTGGATCCGGGCGGCTTTCGGCTGATACGAAGTGACGTCCGCCTGAGCCGAGTAATTCAGCAAAAATTTAAGTGGGCCGGGACGCATGACTGCTCCTGCACAATTCGTCAGGCTCATAACCTGAAGGTCATAGGTTCAAATCCTATCGTCGCAACCAAGCTTTTCTCAATCAGATCAGTGAATTAGCCCGCCTCTGGCGGGCTTTTTTATTCGTTACAAACCCTTCCCAAAGCGTACGAAAAGAAATCGTTGTTTCTCAATTTGTTAGCGCGATTCCGCGCGCGATTACGAAGGATTGCAAAGGAGTCCATGGCACAAAAATGGCACAAAATCTGAGCGCGTTGGACCGGCTTCGTTCACGCCCGTCCCCGACAGCCAGACGCTCTGCGCAGCTACTCCGATCCTGTTAATCTCAGCCCATGGCAACGGCAAAATTCATCCTGCAAGGCTTCTCCGCGAGCACGCATATCGACGGGTTGCGATGGCTGTTCGACCTGCCCGATGTCCAGAAGGTTTTGATCAGCGTTGCCTTCGTTTCAGAAGGGGGCGTGGAGCGTATTGAAGAACATGTGGCTCAACACGCAGCTTGTGCGACCGTGTTCGCTGGCATTCGAAACGACGCTACGTCGTATCAAGGTCTGGTCCGGCTAAATCGCATTGTGGACGAGCTTTACACCGTCGATACGGGTTCGCGAACGCTGATCTTTCATCCGAAGCTTTATCTGGTGCGCGCGAAAGAACATGCGCGTTTGATGATAGGCAGCGCAAATCTGACGCTGGCTGGGCTGAACAACAACATTGAAGCCGGAATGTTGCTCGGCTTTGATTTGAACGAAGCGGTCGATAAGGCTGAGATCGATGAGATCGAGAGGCTCTTCGCCGCCTCAGTATCGGACTATCCCAACCATGTTTCCAGAGTGACCGACATCGGTGATCTGGACGAGTTGTTGGCCGCGGATCGTCTGGTTGATGACAGTAAATATTTGAGGTCACAGGAAGCGGTCGAGAACGATGAGGTCGTTCCATCGACTGATCGTGAACATGCCGATGAAGTCGATCCAGATGAGCTGCCGCGAATAAAGTTGAAGACAAAGTTTATCCGCAGCGGGATGATCAAAACCAATTCGTCCCCGAAACGTACCGATGAAATTGAGGTGGAGACATCTGTCGTAGAGATCGCAATACCAGCGCCAACTCCGGTCGCGGAAGTTGTGGCGGAGCAGGATGACCCCGCGCCTTATGTATTCATACCGTCGCGAAGCAGCAGAAGCGGCGAAGGCCCTAGGGTGAGGGCAGGGCGGCTGCGAGACGAAGCTAAAGCGCGGGGTGATAAATGGTATTTTACAGGCCAGCCCTGCGTTTACGGACATGTTGCCGATCGGCTCGTCCGTAATGGTAAGTGCCGCGAGTGCAATCGGTTGGATTCGGAGCGTTCCAACCGGCTCGGCCTCTATAGATGAGGTGAGTGCGATGGATACGCAGTGGGGCCGAGAGTTAGGGGGCTTTCTGCTTAGGCATCGTCCACGATCCGGCGCAGCATGCCGGCGGTCATCAGCTCTTCGACAGCGACGAGCGTGTCCGTGATCGTGGGATCATTGTGGCCCTTGGGATTGCGAATCTCGCCGAAGGCGCCGGTGAACAGATCACAGCGGGCAAGTTGGCGGGAACGCTGCGCGGATTGATCCCGAAGCGGCCCGTTGTTGGCATCGAAGGCCTTTTTCATCAAGGGTGCACCGAAGTCCGCGCTTGTGAAGCCGCCCTTTGTTCGCACGGCGACTTCCAGCGACTTGAAGGCTTCGAAGATAGCCGTGTCGTAATCCCCTACGGAGAACGCGTTCCAGGCGGCGTCGGTCAAGCTCGGGTGAAACATGTCGCGCGTAAACTTCGTCCGCATCCGAACACCCGTGTAGTCTGTTGCCGCGCAAGCCCTTCTGCCCTCGGCAGACGGGACTCGAAATCCGTTCTTCCCGTTGTAGGAATCTGGTTCTTCTATGAAGCCTGCGTCCTCCAGCGCTTTCCACGCCCGACCGATCACGCGCCCAAGATCGGACCTCGCCTGCGCGTCATAGGCGTAGCCGCCGGGCTCGAGGAGTAATGTCGGGACAGTATCCCGCGTGATCATCGGGTGCATCCCGTCGGCGCAATACTCGACGACAGCACGCAGCAGCACACGCTCGACCTCAAGCATCGGGGCGCCGCGCAATTGAGCGACGGTCGGGAAATGCGCGATAATCACGTTGATGAAAGTGTTTGGCATATTGCTCGGGGTTGGATTTGTCCTGTCCAAACCTAGCATTGCTTCTTCGTTGCCGCCGACAAAAATCAACCCGGAAAAGATCCGTCGCGATTCCTCGACCTAGCTCCCCGTGGCCGCTACCGCTGTTGTCCCGCGGCGAGGCGAATGTCTTTGATGATCATGAAGAGATGGCGCGGATCGGTTGGCGACGGAGCAAAGCCGAAATGCCGATAAAAGGCCGCCGCCTGGTCATCCTTGGCGTGAACCGCAAGCGCGCGTATGCCGACCACGTCGGCGACTTGTAGCGTTCTTCCCAGTGCATCAAGCAGCAACCCCGCGCCGATGCCGCGCCCTTGCGCGGAGGAGTGAACCGCAAGCCGCGCGAGAACCAGAAGCGGGATCGGATGACGCGGCATCCCCTTCACGACGCGCTCCGGAGCGTTCGCGTGGTGCACCTCGCCCGCAACAATGGTGTAGAAGCCGACAATCTCCTGACCGGCGAGGGCAATGTAGGTCTGCGACGAATTCGATTGTTGGGCGCTCAGTGCGTGCCGGACCAAGAAGCGATCAAGTTCGGGCTGCCCGCAGGTGAACGGTTCAACAGCGTGAGTACGATCCAGCTTTTCGATGCGAAGCGAACTGGTCACGGTTCACTTTTTACATCGAAGACAGACGGCTCGCGGAAGAGACGTTCAAGGCGCGTATGCCGGCGGGGTGGCGCGTCGAGAGCGGCGATATAAGCGTCCCAGTTCTTGCCGTCGAGCGTAAAGACTCGGCGATCGGCAAGCCGCTCCTCAGCTTCACTAAGTGCTGTATCAAGTACAAATTCGCTGACGGATTTGCGTTCGGCCGTCGCCGCAGCCTGCAACGTCTGCTTTGCAGCTCTGCTCAGCCGCAAATCCAGCTTTTCCGTTCGGTTGGTGCGTTGAACCATTGTCCACCTCTTCTGCATCATCATATCACAATTCGCCAGACAATGTCACGACAAATTGGAGGCGCTAGAGATTGATGTAACATACTGAAATAATTGACTTATATAGAATATATGGGGATGGAATCGATTGTAATCGTTGAGAATGTTCGGCAATCGTTCTATGGTGATCTGGGGGCAATGGAGGTTTCCCGAGTGCGCAACCGCGACGATTTTTCACCCAAAACCAAAAAAGCGCTGGCGCTCCGCGCGGGATACACCTGCTCGTTTCGAGGATGTCCACGCTCGACTTCCGGCCCGAGCGAAGACGCTCCCGACGCCGTCAGCATGACCGGAAAAGCAGCGCATATCCACGCCGCGGCGCCGGGTGGAAAGCGTTATCTGGCGTCCATGACGCCGGAGGCGCGCAAGGACATCTCAAACGGCATTTGGCTGTGCAGTCATCATGCCGATCTGATCGACGATGATGGGGTTACTTATACGGCGGACGACCTTCGCGCGATGGAACGCGAGCACGAAGCCAACTGCGAAAAGCGCCCATCGAGAGGGTATCCAGAGAGGGCAATCTGTCGACGAACTGATTGCTATCGGTCCCGACATTGTCTTTTGCGGCGAGCTGACCGGTGCCGAACAATCGGAGTGGAGTTTTCATCTGCAAGATTTCGTCGATGGCGATCTTCATGCGCTACTCACGTTCATTGCAAGTTACGACCGCACGCCGCCTATGGATCGGTACGTTCTCGTAAGCAGCTTGGGCGATGGCCGCGTGATGACGGGAGCTCCATCCTTCAAGAAACGGCAAGGCGGCGGCTATGAAGCCGTGGCTTCAAGCGCGGAGCGCATCCGCGCAGCGGACCTACCAACTGACTTTGCTCTCTCAGAAAAGCACGACCTCTTTATCACGGAGCGCGGCAACATTGCCGAGGTGTCTGGCGTTGAAGCCCTGCCGCAGAAGATCAAGACGTGCCTATCGAGCCAAAAAGGCGAGAGCCCGTTTCATAAGGACTTCGGGACACGGATTCCCGAATATTTCCGACTCCTCGCCGGCTCACCCTGGTTCGAACAATATCTCAAGCTGGAGGTCATTCGCCAAGCCGCAATCCCTTATGTTGATCCGCTCTATAGCCGCCAGTACACGCCGCTCCTCTGTGTCGAGCGGGTCTTCGGGGTGAAGCTGCTCGCCGATGCGCCCACCAACAATTGGCTCCCCATCCGCCTGGACCTTGACGTCAAAGGGCTCGGTCGGTGGCAGCACGAGTTATCCATCTGCGTGCCCAAGGAAGATGTGAGGTGGTCGTCTTGGGATGAGTTGATGGCCGGTCCTTTGCTTCAGACGCAGTCCTGACGGGCGAAGGCGGCGGAGTGCCAATCAAGAAGAAGCAAAAAGCAGTTCAACGGAAACGAAAGGCGAAATCAGCTTCGGTAACGACGCGATCGACCGCCGGTCCTGATTCGCGTTCGAGGATCAAATCGGCGCCTACCTGCTCCTGCAAGCGCTGATGGGAGAGGCGCTTCCCGGGTCGGAGGACGCAATTGCGAGTCGCCTCCAGACCCAAACGAAGGCCCTGCGCTGGAGCATTGACGATTTGCTCGCCACCGGAGATCCAGGCACGAACAACGAACGTCAGCTCGCGATCTCCTGCAAAAGTAGCCATCAGGTCACGGGAGCCGGACGGCCCAAGGATTTTGTCCTGGCTGCGTGGGAGCAGTGGTCGAAAGGCGGCAGGGGGCCAATGAACCGCGATCGCGACAGCCTCATGCTAGCGACGCGAGGCTACCATCCCGCGTTCGAACCGGTTTGGGCCGACATCAAGAATTGGGCCGCGGGTGATGGTGACGTGGCGCTGCGCCGTATCGGCGAAACCGCCGGGCATCGGAAAATCTTTGGCAGCATCAGAAATCCGGTCAGAACCCGCAAACGAACCGTTCGCGACACCGAGCTTGTCAGATTCATTCGACGCCTCGAGGTGATGGCCACGGATTTCGACCTGGCCAATTCCGAAGATCGCAGGACTGCGATAGGTCGCTGCCGCACGCTCATCGACGGCGGAACGCTCGCTGACGGCCGAAAGCTGTGGAGGGCGCTGGTTGAGGCCTGCCGGGACGCGCGCCTCGGTCACGGTACGGTCGAAGTTGCAAAACTGGTCAGCGATCTCGCGAGGGAATTCGATCTCAAGGACCATCCTAGCTACGAGTCCTCATGGCGGTCGCTGGAAGCGTTGACCGCGGCTTACAAGAGCAAAATCGAGGTAACACTCCCCAACCAATTTGCGATTGGCCGACAGGCCGATGTTGCCGCCGTTTCCGCGCTGATCGCGCAGGGTAAGGTAACCGTTGTCTATGGCGAGTCCGGCTGCGGCAAGTCGGCGCTGGTCAAGATTGTTCTCGATCGCGATCTTCCCGAATACCGGCAGGTATGGCTCGGGCCCGACGAGCTGAGTGTTGGGCTCAGTGAGCTTGATCCAACCCGGCTAAATCTCGCGCACCCGCTGCCGGAAGTACTGAAGTCTTCGTCTAGGCCGGCGAATGTGCTGGTGATCGATGCTGCCGAGCGCCTGACGCGCGAGGTGAAGGACGTGACCCGGCAGTTAGTCGCCTCGCTCATCGCCGACGAAAATCCCAGCCCCTGGCGGGTCGTCATCGTCGGGCAGACGGAAGCGTGGTCAGAGAGCGCACTTCAGGCGATCGCCGACGTTCTCGAGCCTCCCAATCTGGAGGTTCGTCCGGTCGCGGCCGAAGACGTACAGGCAGCGCTGGAGTCCGTGCCACGCCTGAGCTGGGCCGCATCGCACCCAGATATCGTCGCGGTATTGAGCAATCTAAGAACGCTCGCTTGGGTCCTAGAAGCCGAGCAGCGCTTCCGGCCGCAGGATGCTCGCCAGCTTGCATCCTACACGGCGATTGCCGACCATCTTTGGCAGTTTTGGACCGACGGGCAATCGAAATCCAGAGTCCAAAATTTCCTCATTCGTCTCTCTGTACGCGAAGCCGCGTTCGAGCACAGCTTTAGGATAAGCGAACTCGGAACTGAGGATGCGGCTACGCTCGATCAATGTCCTCCTCGCACCCCGCTCCGGCGTAACGATCGCAATCGCATCGAATTCCAGCACGATCTGGCGGCGGAATGGGCCCGGTTTCAACGTCTCAAAGAGATCGCCGACCAACCCGCGCAATGGGCGGCCTATGCGACTCAGCCGCGCTGGCTTGGCGCGTTGCGCATGCTTGGCAGCTACCTTCTCCGTGAGTCCGTGGACGGGCGGGCGGCATGGGATGTCGCTCTTGAGCAGCTCGAAAGCCAGAAAAACGCGCTTGCCGTCGATATTCTTCTTGACGCGCTTTGCCTCGATCCCCTTGCCGAGCGGCTTTTAATGGCTCGCGCCGATCTGCTGTTGCGGAACGACGGCGGTTTGCTCGATCGCTTGTTGAGAAGATTTCAGCATATCGCGACTGCACCCGGCGGCAACACCAAGCTGATCGCTGACGCTATCAACACCGACCCGCGCCTTTTTGGGGCCGAGGGGCCAGGGCGGCAGCCGGCGTCGCATCCCGGAGCAGCCAGCCGAACGCCGCGGCAAGGAAATCCCAATCCAGCCCGGCGGAACGTCGATCGTCCGGCGGCGGCCCTCGCCGCCAATCTTCGCGCGTGAATTCCCGGCGCCAACGCACGCGCTCCAGGCGTTCAAGCCGCTTGGCGATGTCGACGGGCGCGATCTGCGCCGCGGTCGTCTCAACATCGTTCAACCGCCGGGATCGAAGCCAACCGAGCCATTTTGTCCAATGGACCGCCTCGCCCTCGTCATATCCGTAACGGGGCGTCAGCATCGACAACGCCGACCAGAGAATGCCTAAGTAAAGCAGGCGCCACCTGCGGCGGCTTGCGGCCCGGCGGGCTGCTGCAGTGACCCGCGGTGCGCGGCGCGGTACGGATGCGAGCACAACTCCAACGGACAATCAGCCTGTACCGCATGATAGCATCCAGCTGCAGTGCCGCCCTACGGTCTCGCGGCCAGCTGACGATAAGGCGGCACACCCAAAACAATGAGGGGTTAGCTTAGAGCAACGGTTTGGGACGCGGGATCCGCGACGGACGATCAATGATGAGATTTGCTGTTTGGCTTGCCATAATATTGTTTGCGTTGGGTGCATCGGCCAGCACAGCGATGCCTCCGAAGGCGATTAGACACAAGCCGGCCAGTGAAGCCTACGAAATGCGAGTGTCCGTCGTATATGGAGAGCGCACCACGGAGTTTTCGGTCACATCATCGGGCAACGATGGCTTGCTCAAGATCTTCCAGAGAGGGATTGAGGGCAAAAAGAAACTGGACAAGTCCGAAATCGAATTGCTGCTCGACACGTACGCGAATCTGCCCGCCGTCGATGATGTTCCGGACGTTTGCTATCGAGCAAAAATAAAAATTGTGATGGTGCGATCGGGTCGGCCACAAGAAGTGAAGGCGAGCTGCTTTGCCGCCGAATCCTCCACGGAGCCGGCATTCCGGCACTTCGCCAACCTGCTTGCCCAGCCGTTCTGATCCATGGTCGCCGGGACCGGCGGCTGGCAATTCGCCGGCTTATTGTGCGGCCGGTTGCTTGTCAGGGAAACAGTCGTTCAGAACTGCTGGCGCGTCCTTCAGTCGAGAGCGCATGAGCTTCCAGCTGTACTGGTAATCCCGGCAGACCCGGTCCGAGAGCAGGCACAGGTCGTAATTGTCGCGATTATGCGTCGTCGCGAATTGCTTAGGCAATGATCCGATTGCTGAAAACAGGAATATGAAGCCGGAGGACTATCGGAGCGATCAAACCACGCGCGGGCAGCCGCGTGCGGCTGGATTGATGCGACCACTAGAACGAGCGCTGTCGACAACCGGATCATATTGATATCCACCGCACCAGCCATAGAATTGGAGTGAACAGGCCCTACTCGGCTATCGTTCCTGGACAGGGCCAGGCCGCAGCAATTGCCGCATCGAGACCTGCGTACACATCGAGATCGCGTTTTGATGGATACTTCCTCGCCCACGCGATGAATGCCTCCGAGAAATCCGCGTCGGAAATTGATGATGCCGTCGTTGCGCAGGCGGCTCCCGGGCGGCGCTCGTTCGCGTCCGCCTCCCGCCGGCCGCCGTTTCTGATCATCACGATCCCCCAAGCGCCGACGAGATTGGCGCACTCCTCTCTTTCCAAGGGTTCATGACTCTCGCATTTCTCGAGAAGCGCCCCAACCCTGGTGATGGGGCGAGCTTCCGATATCGGATGTTGCATCTCGCGCTCTCTCGAGAATTTGGCCGCTGCCCGGCCGATCAATGCCGCTTTGTAGATCAGCGCGTCCTTCGCTCTATGGGCCTGACAGAGCATCAAGAACGGCTTGCATCCTTGGGCACAACGAGCGTCGTACCTTGTCAGGCAGCGATCCCGACACGCGATGGAACGTAGACAAGAATAGCCGCCGAGGGGCGAGCTGAACTTGCCCTCTTCCGCCAGGGTGGCCTGCGGGACAATCGACACAAGAGCGAGCGTTATCAACAACCGGACCATCGTGGAGCCTCGCTCCACTTTGATCGAGCAGAATTGCGCCAAATCTCTGGCTATTGGAGCTGAGTCAAAAAAAGATTCCCATGACCGTGTCCTGAACGGGTTATGTGACGGAGCGTACCTCATCGGAGAAGCGCGGATCCTGGACGGACACTCCCGGCCGGCGTGGTGAAGTGGCAAATGGAGTTGGCGCATACTTGAGAGCAGCAGGACGAGTTCGACCTGGCGATTGTCCCCCGTCTTTGCAAAGATGCCCTTGCGCTGATTCCGGCCGGTTTCCTTCGATACCCCGATTCGATCACAGACGACCTCTAGCGCGTCTCCGGTGGCCAAATGCGCCGCCAATCGAGCTTCGGCGCCAGTCAACTGGAACGCACGCCGCAGGTTGACCTCGGGCGTCCTGCGCCGCGCCGCAGGATCCACCAGGACGACGGCGGCCTTGGCGGCGCTAAACGGATTGGCACTCAAGCTCGGCAATTTCAACGGATACGCAAGAGTTGGGGACCTGCTTCACGCGGCAGATGGCACTCGGCCTCACAACCCATTTGGGTCATGAACAGTTTGTCGGATGCGCTCTACGTGTACGGTTGTTCATCCGCAATCGGCTACTATTGATAACCTCAGCCGCCCTGGATGCCATAAGATCTGGACGATGGTTTTGGCGTTTGTGGACGTAAGAAGCGACGAGACAAGAGGCGCGGGCAATTTGGCGAGGAAACGGGATGAGGGGACAACGGCTCGGGCGAGCGATCCTGACAATATTGGTTGCCGCGTCTACGCCGATGGCGTGCGTCGCGGACGAGGCCGACAATCAGTCGCTCGTCACCGCGTTCAACGCTTCGGGTCATGATTTGTTGAAGCAATTCGTTGCCACGCCTGGCAACGTTGTGTTCTCGCCATATTCAATTGGCTCCGCCGTGGCCATGGTACTCAGTGGCGCCAAAGGCGATACGGCCATCGAGATGGCTTCGGTGCTGCATCAAGGGCTCGACCGCGACCGAATGGATGCCGCCAATGCCGATGTTTTGGGCCGTCTCAAGAACGAGGGCACGCCCGCGACGGCGCCGACATGTCTTGAGACGGAGAGGGCGTCCTCTGTAAGTTCGTGCGAGCGTGTAGAGCAGCAGGATCGGGGATCATCGGGGCGAGTTCGGACCCAAGGCAAACGTTACGCAGGCTCTCCGATTGTTCGAAGCTCTGCCAGTCTCGGCATTGCCAACGCGGTGATGCTCACCAAAGAAGCCATCGCTTCGGACGCTTACATCAAGCGGATTGAGCAGAATTACGCAGCCAAGGTCTTCCGCAATGCGAAGCTTGAGGAGATCAATGGCTGGGTCAAGCGAATGACGGAAGGCAAGATCGATTCAATTCTTGATCGTCCAGCGAAGGAAGGAATTGTGCTGGTCGATGCGATATACTTCAAGCAAGCATGGCAGAGGCCATTTGCCCTCGGGGAAACGAAAAACGACGACTTTCATTTGTCGCCAGCGCGCACGATCAAGGCCGCAACAATGCACCAGCGCAGCTATTTCCCCATCGTTTCTCGGCCTGGCTTCCGTGCGATCCGCCTGCCCTATCTGACGTGGGCGCTCTCGATGGTGATTGTCCTGCCAGATGCTGTCGACGGAGCGCCTGCTCTGGCGCAGCGGCTGGGTACGAGCGAGGTATCTGCCCTTTTCAGCGCGCTCAGGCAGGAAAAGGAAGTCAACACGTATGTGTCCTTGCCGCGTTTCAAGATCCGTTTCTCGGCCAAGCTCAAGGACAGATACCAGCAACTTGGGCTGATGCGGCCGTTTGACGAGGCTCGTGCTGATTTTTCCGGAATCACCGGACGCTCGAAGGAGCTCGTGAGGGTTTGGATCGACGACATCCTGCACCGGGCTACTCTCGAAGTAACCGAGAACGGCAGCGAAGCGGCGGCGGCAACAGCTGTCTCAATGGCTGAGATTACAATGGCTAACAAGCCAGAGCCGTTCACGGTCGATCGGCCGTTCCTGTTCTACGTGGCCGATGATCGGACGGCGGCAATCCTGTTCGCCGGATGCATGAGCAATCCCGGCGAAACGAACTAATCATTTTCTCGTTTATGAAGGCCGATACGCCTTTCGGATATATTGTAGGAACTAGGCGGCCCGCCCCCCTGAAATTCAGATGTTCGACGCGGGATGAGCGTAGCGAAGCCCACGCGGAAGCACTGCGAAATAAGGCGCGCCAGTATCCCGCTGCGCGCCATTCGCACTCTGCGCTTGCTCATTGGCTATTAATGGCAGTGCTTGCGCTGTTCTTCTTGGTACGTTCTAAGCGTGCCCTGCCAATCGCTCTCATTTTCGGGATGACATTCACGGGAATAATAGATCCATGAATATGCGTTCACCACTAGCTCATGCCAATAGGAGCAAGAATCCTCTTTGAATCGTCTTTTAATTTCCATTGACCGCCTGTCCAAAGACGACGACATGCGAAGGCACCCTTCATCGTCTCTACAAAATGCAGACGTTGCGATCGTAAGGAATCCGAGCGACAGGAGTACAACGCGACGAGGTGGTGCGGCTCTCATTTGATTGCTCCGCTCGCTATAGCGCTTGGTGGGGCCAGGCGAAGCGAACCCTTTTTGTGTTGAGTATGAATGCGAAGAGGTCTGCAACGGGACGCAACCCATGTCGTGGCCCCCTATTTAATAAGCCTGACCGTTACAGAAACGGCGATTGCCGATAGATCCGTCACGCTCACATTCCTGAGTGCACATGTCTGTCACCATTGTGTAGCAGTAATCATCAGTCGCATCTCTTGCACCCATACACACACGATATAGGCCGACTCCCCGAAGACCTTGCAGGCCCGCGCATGTGATCGCGCACGTGGTTCTTATTTTTTGTCGAGTATAGCTCCCATCGCGTTGGCATTCTCGGCTCGCCGCAGAGGTGGGCTTAGCCGGCGCGGAAGCGGCGTCATCTCCCTGCGCCACGGCTTTAAGCGAGCGGCTTTCGTACGCGTTCGGATTGCGCTTGAAATCCTCCTGGGTTCGCTTCTGTTCGGCCTCAAAGATCTTTGAATCTGTCGGGATTCCGTCAGCAGCCGCGGCAAACCCGGCGAGAGGAAGAGGAAGCGACACCGGGTGGCTATCCCCATTTATTGCCTGGACGACCAATTCTTTCCCGTCCTTTAGAGCGGCGATCAACTCGGGAGTGGCGTCATAATCGGAGACGCAGCCGTTCGCAAGGCAGGTGACGAACGGCCTCTGAAGCGGCGTGCCATTGTCAATGATGATCCGCGTGCCTTGGGCGAACTGCATCCCGAGCGGTAGGGTGACGCGAAATATCTTCTTGGGATCACTATCGGGCTCGATGAGGACCGCGGCGAGTACCGGTTGTCCGCTCTCGATGCGGGCGTCCTTCCCGGTAAAGCAGATCCTCTTCGCATCTTTCCCAGTTAGACAGAACTTTGCCCATGGCAGCAGATAGAAAAGCATATTGCCGGCATCTCCGTCGGCACCCGCGTTGAGTGGGAGGTATGCGCCGACGATAGCGAGACCGACGCATAGGACGCGAGCATATCTCCAGGCGTATCTCGAGCGGACTTGGGCGGTCGCGAGCGCGGTCTGACGGCTGGCCTGCGTCGACGCTGCAAGCGCAGCCGCCCAAAGTTTGGGTTTATCGATCATCCATATGCCTCCAGCCGCTAACGTCCAAACGACCGGACCACAACCAACTGTTCGATTTGGGTCTGTCATCCTCCGCGCCGACGCATCCAAACAGGCGCTCCATTACGCTAGTGCTTGGCGGCGCATCGTCGGCTGCTCTTCCTGATGAAGAGCTTCTCGTGGTTGGTCCGATAGCCCTCCCGCTTGAACAGAAATAATCGCTGACGCCATTCTTTCGGCACAGATCGGCGGCCGAAACGCCGGCCTCGTGCTGCTTCAAAATCGCAATGACCTGCTCTTCCGAGAAGCGGCTGCGCTTCACGGTCTCGTCGTTGTCGTAGGCCAGAAACAAACTTCAAATTGGACCAAGCCCGCGGGACGAGGTCACAACCTCTGAGACGATGCGCCGAAGGCAATTCGGCGATCTGAAGCCGACAGCCTTCGGACGAATCATTTGTGCCTTCCCGCTACCCGCCGACTCTAATGGCAAGTGAAAGGAGGTTGCCCATCCTGTGATGCACAGGTCGTGCCCGGGCAGCAATCTGACTGCTTGTTGCAATAGGCATACTTCGGACTGCATGCCATTTGCTGTCGCTGCGGTCGAGCCGTATAGTTGGGCTGCTTTTGCCCTTGTGATGTCAGACTTGCCAGATGGACATCTGTCGCGAACGCAGGCGCTGCGAGGGCAATGCTTCCCGCGATCAACAGTGCTTTGGGAAAGTTCATTGATTTACCCTATTTCTGGCTGACGGGGCAGCGTGGCCCTTGCGGGACCGCGCTGTCGCCAAAGCCACGTCGTCGAGATTGACGCTCCCTTTGCCGGCGGTGCAAGCCGATCTGGAATTTGAGCGGCAGCCGCGCCGGCGAGCGATGAGTTCAACGGCTCGTCCTTGTACCGGAGTTGCCCGATGAGGACGGTGGATGATCGGGGCATTTGCAATTAGGTCCGGTCGTGCTGTCGCAACACGAAGTGTCGCCCGCGAACACGGGCGGCGCGGCCAAGCCGACAGCCGCGATAATCAGCAGGGCTTTAACAACTTTCATATCGAGATCCTTCTTCCAATCGGGGTCTCATACGCTGTCCCCCAACTTGATAACTCTCACATGGACGACCGGGGTCGGCATGACCTGTTTGGGTTATGCGGCCACCTCATCAGTATCCTTTCGTTGCAGGCGGACAGATATCGCCCGCCAGGGCGCGCCTTTCTGGCAACCGTGCGCTACCCGCGGGTCCGGGCCACCAGGGCAGCAAGCTCGCTCTGGCGGTGGGTCCCGGTCTTGGCGAAGATTGCCTTGATCTGATTCCGTACCGTCTCCCGTGATACCCGCAGCTCGCCTGCGATCTCTTCCGGGGACACACCAGCCGCGATCATCGAGGCGACCTTGGCTTCTGCCCGGGTTAAAGAGAACGCTTCCGAGATGGTTGCGAGGGATGATGGCCGCGCCGCCTCCAGGTCGGTCAAGGTGATGATGAACCTTGCGCCAAGGAAAGGCGCACTCGCCGCTCCATTGACCGGCAGAAGCTTCATGAGAATTGGCTTTTTGGTCTCGCGCCTCGCGACGATGATGTTTCCAACCTGGCTCCTCGACCCGCGCCGAAATTCGTTGCTGCCGGCCGCGTCCGAGGTCATGCGTTCGAACGCCTGGCGGGCCTTTCCGTCACGGATGACCAAGCGCGAGTTACGGACCAGAAGCTCGGAATCGAACACGGCATCGGCTCCCGCGTTGATGCCCAAAACGACGCCATTTCGATCCAGCGCCAGCGCGGGCGACTGGACCAGCTGTAGACCATCCAGCACGCCGGTGAGCACGCACCGCCCGACTGCTGCCGACAAGTTCGCAACCTCGCTAAGAGTTTGCGCAAGTGGCGACAGCCGAAGCATGTCATCCCGTTCGAACGGCCCCTGGGCATCAGTCCGCTGAAGGGCAATCAACCAGGGAACCCCCATAACGGGGAATCGAATCCAACCTCCCCATTTCAGCTTTCCCTTTCGGAGAAAGTCGTTGAAATAGGCATCCTTGCGGAAAAGCTGGCGCATTTCGTCGTAGCTGAATAGGTCAGAATCGCAGAAGGCGGGAGCGACCGGATGGGATGAGGCAAACAGATTCTGAACGCGCGGGACACGAATATCCCGTAGATGCCATCCTTCCTTGAAATAGATATTGGTAAGGTCCTCCATCGACGCCGTATACGGGACGTCTGACGTTCGAATACCCGCCTGTCTGAGGCTGGCTCCCTCTGCGCCGACAACGCGGCACATCTCCCCGAGCAGGTCTCTCCACCTGCCCGGGTCGACCGCCGCTTCACCTAGTCTGGCATGGACCCGCGAAATCCCAGAAAGCTCAATAGATTGACTACCCATGCAATTGCCGCGAATCCCGCCGCCAGCCTGAAAGCTGAACCCAAATGTTGCGGAAGTGTGCGTGTCAGAGCATCCCCCATTTGTGGTATGCCTATGTAGAAGCAACAAATCGCGATGCTTCGGAATGGTTGCCAATAAGAGCTTTCTTGATGCGCACAAAAATCATGCATTCCAAATGGGCAAGGGGCAGGTTCGGCGAAGCTGCAATACTCCCTGATCAACGGTTCTTCCCCGTAACCGACACCTGTACCGCGCGGAGACCGCTCTCGTGAGTGCAGCCCCCTCGGGTAGCCATCTTCTGAACGCGGTCGAAGCCATCTATGATGCCGCACCCGATCCATCGCACTGGCCGGCAGCGCTTCAGGTGATTGCAAACTGCTTCGGAGATGTGGGTGCGGTACTGCTGTGGCAGCGGGACGACGGCTCCTACGGCTCGATGGTCTCCGAGACGCTCGTGAACGCTCAAGATGATTACGAAAGGAATTGGTCCAACCGCGACCTGGCAGCCATCCGGGCAGTGGAGCGCGGTTATTTCTTCAACGGTGAGCCGTTTACGAATCGGCACATCCTGTCAAAGGAAGAGGTTGAGAGCGATCCTTTCTTCGTTCAATTCAGAGCAAAACACGGACTTCAATCGTTCGGATGCATAGCCGTGTCGCCTGACCCGCATGTCGGCGTCATCCTCAGCATACAACGCCGGGCCGGCCTGTCCGAATTCTCGGACGCCGAGCTCGAAGTGGTGAGCCGAATCGGCCAGCACATCGAGAAAGCGCTGCGTCTTTCGATCCGGCTGCTGGACGCAGAACTGGCAAAGATTGGGCTCGGCCAAGCGCTCGCCCGCATCGGGATTGGCGTCTTTGCGCTGGATTCACTGGGACGCGTCGTGTTCTCCAATCCAGCCGGGCAGCGGCTGCTCGGGGATCAACTGCAACTTGTCAATGAACAATTGCGTATCGGCTCCGGCGCCGAGCGTAAAGCGATCGATGAGGCGCTCGCCCGCACACTCCGTGGAGACCCGCGCGAACTGATCGACGCCCCGAAGCCCATTCTCGTTCATTCGAATCGAGCAGATCGTCGGCTGGTCGTCTATCTGCTGCCAGTCGTGCTACGGACCCGTCTCGCCGAACAGTTTCTCACCCATACCCGCGCCATCGTACTTGTGATCGAGCAGAAGCGCGATGAGCCCGCCGATCCCGCGGTGGTCCGCGATGTGCTCGGGCTGACTTTAGGGGAGGCGCGGATTGCAGCCCTCGTTGGGTCCGGCATGCCGCCCAAGGAGGCCGCCGAGAGGCTGGGGATCACCGAAGAAACGGCCCGCACCGTGCTCAAGCGCGTCTTCTCCAAGGTGGGCGTAGCCCGGCAGAGCGAGCTGGCCGCCGTAGTGGCGAAGCTGGTCCTTCGCTAACCGCGAAAGCTGCACGAGAATGATCCCTTCCTCGCGAGGGTAACCCATTTGGGTCATGAAGGCGTTTGCCCCGACTTTATTCGTTATCCGGCGACTTCCTTCGCCGACGACACGCAGATCGCCGAACAGCTGCTGGAAAGCGCAATCGCATGCCCGGTACCACCGGTCACCGTTCACGAGATGGACACCCCGCTGACGGTCTTGACGCGTTCAACGTTTAAGGGGAACGGCATCAGTTTCCGGGCGATCAAGAATTCGCGAACCCTCTTCAACAACGATGCCGTATTGAGGTTCGCTGGCGATCCCGCCGCCCGCCGGGACGCCCGGGGCAAGCCGAGGGAGACCAACAGCCAAACCATCGACCAGGCGAATTATGGTGATCTACTGCCTCCTGAAACCAAGGAGGATCCAGAGGGTCGCTATCTCACGATGGACTGCCGGTCCAAGCAGGAGTGCGTGCATTCCGAAGTCTCCCGAGACTTTGGCGCGCCTGACGATCGTCACAGCGAACTGACGCTCGATCATGTGTATTTCCGGTTCTGCGACGAAGCCACCCTTCAGAACGCTAAGGCCGCCTTCGACGCATTGATCGCGACCGCAGAGCCCATAATGAAGCAGCTCGCCACGCGCACGGTAAAGCCTACCGTCGCTGGCGGCTTCATCAACTTGCGTGAGGGACCAGGGCTTGACCGAGACGTGATCATCCAGATTCCGGCCGGAGAGACCATTGCCGTCGACGAAGAGGGCTGCAAGCCAGGCAGCGACGGGCGAACCACATACCCATTTTGCCCCATAACCTGGAACGGCAGGCATGGTTGGGCGTCCTCCAGCGGCTTCAATTAAGGTTCGGGAGAGCTCGGGGTGCAGCTATCATCGACTACGAAACAGCCCAGGCCAAAACTGTTGAGCCAACTTGCTCTGTTCAGCGGCCACGCCATCATCCTTTGGCTCGGCGCCATCACCCCTTCTTCCGCACAAGACATCTCCAGCATCAAGAGCACTCTCGCAGCTAAACAGTGCCCCGCGGCCGAATATTCCCATCTGCACTACGACAGTCGAGGCTGCGGCTTCTCGGGGCAGAAGGCTTGCGATCAGCAATACAGCGCGCCTGGCCAAGCCTGGCAAGATTGCTACCATCAGCTCCACCTATGCCAGGAGCAGATCGACGCCGACAATAAAGTGATCGACGAATTCAACCGCGTCTATGCCGCCTGCAAGGCCAAGCAATCATCTTCCGCTCCGCCGAGCGTCTCCGGTTCTTCCGATCTCGCGCGAGCCGCCTCGCCTCTCAGCAGGCAAAGGACTCAGGCGCCGACGATATTCGCCGGCAGCAAGACCGGCAGTTCAACGACACGGTGCAGTCAACGAAAAGACAGTACCAGCAGCAGAAGACCGCCGACGATCTTGCCCAGTGCGAAGACCGTCACGAGCAGGACTTTGCGACCTGCAACGGCAACATGGACCAATACTACAAGGAGAACCGCTTCCCGGCCAATTGGGTGAAGCTGGAAGGCAGCGCGTGCAAGAACACGGCGAATGTTCGCCTCAACCTGTGCAAGGCACTCGCAAAAGGAGATCCGGATTCCATGGCCGACGGCCTTCGCGAGCTCTTGCAACGGACAGAGATGACACACAGAAGTATCAACGAGAACATCTCTAGCTACATGCCGCAATCTACGCCGGCCGACGATTCAGATTCAGACTATGTCTACCAGGCTCCTGTTCAGTCGTACAAAGGACGAACCCAGCAAGCGCAGCCTGCTCCAACTCGGCCGGCGCAGCCATTCATTGCAGCCCCAAATCGGGGTTGCGTTGGGGACTCCACCGTCTGCTCCGGCGGCGGTGGAAGCGCGCCTCGTCCGTACGTTCCTCCACCGCAACCGAAGTTTGTCGGACCATCAGGAGCCGTCCGATGATCCGACGGCTCAAGCTCGCGCTCGGCGCGGACTACAGCTCAAAACTTGAAGCTGCCCCAGTCAGCAAAGCCTTTCGGTCGCGCCGTCAACCCGACGGCCAGGTCGAGGCGCTGCTTTCGGCAACGAAAAGGCGGGGGCTATCATTCGCCCGCAGCCAGGCATCGTCGCGTCGCTCGAGCCATCCGGAGGCGGTCAAGTCGCGGCCCGAAAGGCGGCGTTAACAATCCGGATCCAGCACTCGCCATCCGCAGTCGGCCAAAGAGCGACATGGATTGACAGCTCGTCTCAGCTCGGATCGGCCCGGAGAGACCGTTGCAACCGGCGTCAAGCATCCACGGTCATCCGGCGATCGGTGGGTCGAGCGGAAGCCGGCAGCGCACGATGGTCTGGCCTTGCTCGCGGAGCAGCTGCAGGGCTCCGTCGAGCGCACGCGCGCGTTCGTGCATTCCGGTCAGGCCTCTGCCGAACGTCTGGTTTCGCGGCATGCCGATGCCGTCGTCGGATACCTCGATCTCGATCTGACCTCCGTTCACAGTCGCCGTGACCCCGAGCGTTGTCGCCTTCGCATGCCGGAGCACGTTGGTCACACCCTCCTGGATGACGCGGTAGGTGGTTTGTGAGAGCAGGCCGTCGAGGTCATCCAAGCGATGATCGATCCGAGATGTCACGCGGAGGCCGGGAGCCTGGGATTGGGCATTGCGCAGCAGCGCCCGCACGCTGACGGCTAACCCAAGATCCCCAATGTAGACCGGGCTCAGGCCTTCCAGCACACGCCGGTTCGCCTGCTGCAAGGCTTCCGTCGCGCTGAGAATGCCGTGCGCCGGCGAGCCTGGCTCAGGAGGGCCTTCAGCCTCGGGATCGGACAGCGCCGTGGCATTGGCGCGGATCGCGAACAGAAGCGGGCCCATCTCGTCATGGAGTTCCCGGGCCAGCTCGCGGCGCTCGTCGTCCTGGACCGCAACGAGCTTGCGCAGCAGGTCCCGATTGTCGCGGCTGAGGCGCTTCAGCGTCGCGGCGAGCTCGTTGGCTTCTGCACAGCTCTTCCGGATTTCTGGCGGACCGGCCAGCGGGATCGGAGTATCATAAACGCCATTTCGCATCCGGGTCAGTCCGGCACCAAGATGCGTCAGCGGGCGAAGCGCCGTACCCGTCGTAAAATAGGCGCTCAACCCGGCGAGCAGCATCAGCGCTGCGCTCGATCCGGCAATGGCCAGGAAGCCCACCCACTTTTCCAGGATCTCGGCCGACAGGTCAGGTTTGAAGACGATATCACCGACATGTGCCGTTCGGATAGCGACGGGATGGGCTGAGTCGAGCTCGGGAATCTGCAGCAGCGCGGTGAACCAGGCGGGAACGCTGCCATGGTAAGTGTCAGAGGGCACGTTCCGCCGGTCGGGTCCCGACGGCACGAACGCGATGGCGGCAGGGGGGCGAAGCGAGGCTGCGAACGCATCGAGCGTTGGTTGCGGGTTGTCCGCGGCCGCAAGCGCAGCATTCAGCGCCTCGGCTACGCGGTGGGCAGAGCGCGTGCCCTGGGCATTCTCATCCTCGAACTGTTCGGGCGAGAAGGTTTGCAGCGCAAGGCCGCCGAGCAGCAGCGCTCCGACAACCATTGCAGCCATGGGCAGCAACAGCCGGGCGCGAAGGGAAAGGCGGTTCCACAGTCGATCTGCGAGGCTTGGCACGGCGGGCTCCGTTCGGCGATTCTTCTCTTTCAATTTCCGCGCTAAGTTCTATTTAGGCTGAGGAGGCAACGTGCACGATACGGCCAAATCAGCTACGAGGATATTGATCGTCGACGACCATCCCGTCGTGGTATCGGGCTGCCGATCCCTGTTTGCCGCGGACAAGACTGTGAAGATCGACGAGGCTGCCGATGCCAGGGCTGGTCATCGAGCTTTCCGACAGAAGCGGCCGGACGTGACCGTCATCGATATCAAACTGCCCGATGTCTCCGGGTTCGAACTGCTGCGCAGGATTCGCAAGGACGATCCGGACGCCCGCATCATCATGTTCAGCATGAATGACGATCCCGCATTCGTCGTGCGGGCGGTGGAGATGGGCGCACAAGGCTATCTGTCGAAGAGCGAGGACCCGCGCCTGTTCTTGAAAGCGGTACGCAAGGTCGCGGCCGGCGAGCGGTTCATTTCGCCGCAGCTCGCGCAGGCAATTGCCTTCGCCGGCGCCGCGATCAAGGCCAATCCCGCTTCGCAGATATCTGCACGGGAGCTAGAAATCCTGCGGTTGCTCGGCCGCGGCGACAAGATCGTCGACATCGCAGCGGCGCTCGGCATCTCCTACAAGACTGTCGCCAACACCACATCCCTGCTCAAGCAGAAGCTTGGCGCGAAGAACCACTCCGACTTGGTGCGCATCGCTGTTGAAATGGAACTCACCTGACGTGCGCAGAAATTGACTGGCCGCGTGCGGTGAGGCGGCCAGTCCGTTGTCGCCGGCAGAACTGGCTGCATTCGTTGTGCAATGGAAGCGACGAATGCACCCTTCGTGCAATCGTCATGGGACCTTCTCAGCGGCTCACCACCTCGGGAACGACCAGCCTTGCCACCCTCCTTGCCATTCCGGGTCGCGGTAGCTTGCAACGCGCTGGCCGCGTTGTGCAAACCGTGGACTTCTCTCGCCCTGCGCGTGCCGGGGCGGCTTTGCACGTCGCGCGATTTGCTCGAGTGCCTTCGACGGAGGTGACCTAGGCGGGTCGGCCTCTGCGACAGCCGCCGGCCGCGGTGCGGGAGCTTGAGCAGGGAGGGGAGCCGAGGGCGCGGGTGAGGCGGTGACGAGCGAGGCGCTTGTATCCATCCGTATCGCTTCCGGCCATTGGTGCCGGGAGTGAATGCGGATCGTTGCGCGGTCGATGTCGTTGCGGGTAACGGCAGCCGGCGGTGCCGGAAAGTACCAATCCGCGACAAACAGCAATCCAAGCAGCATCGCGCCTGTAAGCAGAAAGTATCGAAACAGAGGCATCAAACCGTCACCGCAATGTCGGACCGCATATCGGCCCCGGCGCCGACCAACGGGAAAAAACGGCAATCGTTCCCGACATCTCTTTCGCTAAAAAGAGGCCGCCAACTGGCGGCCTCTTCGTATGGTTGGGGCGCGAACTGCCAGGTGGTCCCCGTGTCCCCGCGCCAATAACCCCGACCCTCGTGCTCACGGAAAGTGAACCGCTCGTGCGGTCCCCAACGCCAATTGTCTTCATGGACAACGACGCCGGAGTCTTTCGGGTAATCGAAAACCTCGTGGGTGTGCCAGCACACTTGCCCAGACCATACGATCGCAGCCGATGCGCTCATCGCGGAAGCAGCCAGGAAGCCGCACCAAGAACGATGCCGGCGGGCGTTTTGCCAATCAGCCTCGTGTCATTGTCTCCTAACGTCGAAACCCCTTGCCCGTACGCCAACACTCCGGAGTCAAGGCTGGGCCTGGTTTTCGGGAGAAATATGCAAACTGGCTGGGAACTGTCGGCCTCTGCCGCGGTTGATGGCTAGTACTAAGGCACACAATCAGCTTCCCCCAAAAGGGCTCCGGCGCGGTTCCTCGGCTGCGCCGGAGCTGACGTTTGCCTACGAGCCCAAGCGCAGAATGTCGCGTCGAACGGTGCGATGTGGCACCCGGTTAGTCCCATCACTTGAAGCGGGCGCCGGGTCAGACGTTTACGGACAGCAGGGATGACGGCAGTCGAAGGTCTCGCTGCTAGAGCGGCGCCCGAACCTGTTGGGCGGCCGGCAACGTGAAGTTCTTCATGGCTCTTGATTCCACGAATAGGCCGGACGTCACGATCAGGGCTAGAGAGAAAAATGCCACCACCGACAAGCATGCAAGCTGATCACCAGCGCCCATCGCAGCCACACTCCACATTTGTTTTCGATCCGTGAACGTGGCAGGAATCAGTTCGTTCCTTGGATCGGGAAAAACCGGCAATGCTCGTCGTGCGTTGCCCGACCTTGAGACATTTCTCGAGGCGGAGGTCGCTCAGGGCGAGGCGAGCGAATCGAAGCTGACCTTTGATGGGCTTCGCTACCGGCGGCAGTTGCTGGCAAGGGCCTGATGATACCCGCCCGGCAGAACCCCAGCCAATCGCGCCACGGTTCGCGTTGATCCTGAGCCATTCAAGCAAACGCCAATGAAGCAGCTCATGGATCTGAATGGCAAGCAGTTGGCGCACGGCCCGGAGTCGCTGGTGACGATGGCTGGTTCAGGAATCCGAGGTGGGAGCTCCAGGTGACGCGCTGTGGATTGACTGGATTGGCCCGCTACCGTGCCCGATTCTCGAGCGTGGTCCACCATTCGCGGACCTTGCCTAGCCGCGGCAGCAGGGCGCGCAGCGTCTCGGTGGCGTCCCCGACAAGGCCGACCTTCATCGGGAAGCGGATCGACAACATGTCGGCATCGATATCGATTTGGACACCGTGGGCGCGGCCTTACTTGGGCAGGAATTCCGAGTATGAAAAAAGCCGAGCCGACCATCAACAGCGTGTCGCACTGCGTCATCAGGTCGTAGCTCGGCTCGGTGCCGAGCAGGCCAATTGAGCCGGTCACCTAGGGAAGGTCATCTGGCAGCACGGCTTTGCCAAGCAGCGCCTTGGCGCAGCCGGCAGATAGCCGGTCTGCAACCGCGATGACCTCGCGGTCGCGCCAAGTGCGCCGGCTCCGACCAGCATGGCAATCTTATTGACGGCGTTGAGGATATCTGCGGCACGGTCGAGTTCGGCTTCGTGCGGAACGATATGGAGCGGGGTGTAGCCGATGCCGGAGCGTAGTGTGCTATGGGCGCGCGGCGGGTCTTCGCAATCCTTCACCTGGAGGTCGTTCGGGAGAATGACGGCAGTCACGGTACGCCGGGCGAGCGCGATCCGGGCCGCACGATCGATCAAATGGCGGACTTGCGCTCGCGAGGAGGCCTGGGCGACACAGGCACTCGCCACATCCTTCAACATCTAGACCAGGTCGCGTCGAACTGCGCCATTCGAATTGCCCCGTGAAGCAGGATCCTGAGGGCGCTTCGTTCCTCGCCCGTGTGCCGAGGCTGGCACGGCAGCCTGTCAGTCGACAGAGGCACTGCACGGCCCGCGCGCAAGCGGATGTCCGGTTATGCAGCAGGAACAGGTTGGGGCGCCAAACCCCTCCGCGGCGGCTCTTCGGAGGCAAACCGGACTATATATGCTCGATCTGAGCTTACTGCTCTGGACCAACGGTGTCATTTAAATCCTTTTTTGGTGCTATGATAAGTCGCTAACGGCAGCGCAGCATCCACATTTCGGGACTTCCCATTGACATCCAATGACCAGCCGGGACCTCAACGCAGGCCTCTCGTCAACGAGCCGGCTCGGGATCGTGCCGAGCGCTTGGCCAATCTGCTGGCCTCCATAGTTGAGTCCAGCGACGACGTGATCGTTAGCAAGAATCTAGACGGCATTATTACAAGCTGGAACAAGGCGGCCGAGCGCATCTTTGGCTACTCGGCCTCCGAGGCGATCGGTCGGCCCATTACGCTTGTAATCCCGGAGAACCGACTAAGCGAAGAACGTGAGATTTTAACGCGTATCCGACGCGGTGAACGGATCGACCACTTTGAGACCGTTCGGCGACGTAGGGATGGTAGCTCGATCGTCGTTTCGCTCACTGTTTCTCCCGTCAAAGATGCTCACGGCAACATCGTTGGCGCATCGAAGATTGCAAGAGATATTACCGCGCAGAAGCAGGCTCAGGAGCAGATTGGCATTCTCGCTCGCGAGGCGGAGCACCGAAGCAAGAACATCCTCTCGAACGTACAGGCAATCATCAATCTTTCCCAGTCCGACACTTCCGAAGGCCTCAAGGAGGTGATCAGCGGGCGCATCCAAGCGATGGCAAACGTTCACTCGCTATTTGTTGAGACACGGTGGATAGGCGCTGAAGTCTCGGCGATCGCCAAGCAGGAACTCGCTCCCTATCTCGATGAACACGGCGCGCAGGTTCGGATGGACGGTCTTCAAACCGTGTTAGAACCTACCGCGGCGCAGGCGATTGCTGTTGTCCTGCATGAGTTGGCGACCAATGCTATCAAGTATGGAGCGCTATCCAACAAAAGAGGCCGGATAGAATTGGACTGGTCGCGCGCCGATGATGGGCAGCTGGTGCTCCGCTGGATCGAATTGGGCGGACCGAGGGTAAAGGTGCCCCAACGCAAGGGATTTGGTAGTCGGCTCATCGAAGGGACGATCAACCCACTTGGCGGGAAGGTACTCTTTGACTGGCGCGCGGAAGGGCTTGTTTGCCAAATCGCCGTTCCGACGTGAGACGCCAACCGTACTGGCTTCGCTGCTCTTCCACCGTGGCAACTTCTGATCCGCGGCCTCTGCGGGGTTGCGCCGCGTCTAACGGCGGTCCGCTCATCGCGGCAGAGCGGACGAGATACCTAACACCGGCTCTGTTTGTCTGATGGGGAAATCTATTGCCGTTGAAGGGCAGGAATTGCTCAAGGGCCGGCGCGTCGTTCATGGATCATAGCGGCCCGAACTGCCCTTCTTCCACATATGCGCTTCAACGCTGAGGCCACAGAAGCGCGCCGCGATGCTCTCAGCTGGTAGCACGAAAAGCGATCGAGCGATGGCCGCAACATCGGGCTCGGGTCGGAGCACGATTAGTCCTCGCACGGCGCGGACGGCTTCGGATGTACTTCCACTACGATCAAGAGGCCGAGGGCCGCACCGTGGGAGCGATACCGCTAGCGGGCCGCAGCTCGAGCGGCTCCTGGCAAGCCTGTAGAGGATGGATCGCTGCGGCCACCGTTCGATTCTGGCAAAACCGGCGATCGCCCTCTCAAGACGGCCACGATGCCGTTTAACCGCGTCATATCAATCGGGAAAAATAGGAACCTCCCACCCAAGTTGTTGTTGGCAACGGCTACTTTGAAGTCCATTGGAGAAGACATGAAATGAAGAAGCTCATTGTATGCGGTGCCCTCGCAGCGTTCGCATTTGCTACGCAGGCCGCTAGGGCAGCTGAGTTCTATATCGTACGCGACGCCAGCACCAAGAAGTGCACCGTGGTCGACAGCAAGCCGACAACCACAACCACGACAGTGGTAGGCGACGGCGTTTACAAGACGAAGACGGAAGCTGAATCCGCGGTGAAGACCACGAAGGTCTGCACCGAGCAGTAAACCCTTCTCGTTTATAGTGGAGACTTAGGAATGCCCGTAATCTTGTTGTGGGGGATCCCCACGCTTATCGTTGTTGGCGGTGCTGGGTATTGGTTAGTTCACATGCACTGATCCTATTCGATCAGAAGCGGCTCGTCCTGAATGGACGGGCCGTTTCGGTGCAAAAAAAGCATTGCTGCAGCTCGGGCGCCGCTTAGACATGACATGTAAGAGCTGGCTCTATGGCTTTGGGCTTGGCGAAGGTGCGGGCGAGGGTTGCTGAGGCGTCGGAGTTGGTTGAACCAGAGAGGTGATTGGCTGATCCGTGCCGTTATGCGGAATGCAGGTCCCGGCATTCGCAAGTTTTCCGCCGGCTTCCTCTCGAGCTCGGCGGTGGTGGCGTCCACGGCGCCTGTCGAATTCGCCGTCATCTATCGTCGAGCGTTGACTCAAGGCGCTGTAGGCGTTCGCATAAGTCTGTTGCAACTGCTCCTCAGCGGTCAGGCAATCGGAGAGCTTCTCGAACACCAGATCGGTTTGAACCGGCGCTACGCCACCAACCAATACGACTAGAATCCATTTCATGTCTTCGCGATCCTAACATTCGAGCCTGCCTCGCAAACGTTTTGGGGAATCGAGGAGTTCCAGCTAGGTCTTGTGGTTCTCTGAGCGTTTCACCGACGACGCCCTGCGGCTTTTACGCGTAAGAGTAATCAAAGACATCGAAGGACAAATCGCTGAGTTGGATAACTCCTCCGCCGAATTCGTGACCATGCGCACTCCGATGAGGGGCGGAGGCTTCGTCGAGAAGACCTACTGACCTGGCGATCGCGGCAAGGCATTCTTCACCCGGTGTTCCGCCGGGTGCTTTCGGTTCTTGACCTTGATCAGTCGCAGGGGGCGACCGGTATTGCCGCAACTTCATGTCTCGTCAGGACTGAAATCTGGCGGCATTTCCGGTATCTCACCATCCTCGGACTTGTTGCACCGCGGGCATGGCGCGCCGGCACCACCGCAGGTGCAGGCATGCGGTCCGGTCCAAGGCTGATCCGGGTGATCAGCGGCCGTCGTCGCAAACGGTGCAGCGCGGTGAGCTCGTAGGTTTTCCCTTAGGCCGCAAAAGAAAGGATGTCGCACCTTCCCCTCGGCGGATTTGGCCCGGTACTTGATCTCGGCGAGCAGCTTCGGCTCGACCCAGATCCCTTTGTGCCTGTTGGGCTCGGTGTAGGGCTGCGTCTTGCGTGTTAGCGGCGTCAGGCGCTGTCGAAGGTCGGCGGCCGAGACTTTGTCAAAGCCGTGGTCGACTTTGCCGGCGTAGATCAGAGCGTCGCCCTCGCGCCGGCCGACATAGATGCCGTCCCAGTCGTTGCCATCAATGCCGGCGATGGTCAGCGTCTCACGCTGAGCACAGATCTTCTTCACCCAGTCGCGGCTGCGGGCGCCTATCGGGTAGACACTGTCGGCGATCTTCGATACGACGCCCTCACAGCCGAGCCTGCACGTATGGGCGAGCATCTCGACGCCGTCGCTAAATTGGATGACGGAGCCGGCGACGAGCTTCTTCAGCGCGGCCTTGCGCTGCTTCAAGGGAAGCTTCCGCAGGTCGCGGCGGTTGAGGTAGAGCAGATCGAAGGCCACCAGCACGATCTTGGTCGAGTGGCCGCGCAGCTCGTTCTGTAGCACCGAGAACTCGGTGGTGCCGTCGGCAGCCGGCGCAACAATCTCGCCGTCGATGATCGCCGACGCCGCCGAGATGTGCCATGCATCGTCGGCGATCTTTTTGAATCGTTTGGTCCAGTCGTGCCCCGCTGGGTGAATATCTTCATCGCCTCGTCGGCGAGGTGCACTTGCACCCTATAGCCATCGAACTTGATCTCGTGGATCCAGCGGGCGCCGCTCGGCACCTTGTCGATCGGCGTCGCCAGCGCGGGCGCGACGAAGCCTAGGAAGAGCGCCTTCGCTCCGATCGCCTCCGGCTTCCTCCGCTGAAACGCCACAACGCAACTCCACAAGATAATGAGCTGCTTCAAACGGGCGTGGTCGCCAACGTTCCAGTGGGCAATTGGAACTGGTGATCTCACCTTGCGTTTTGCCAGATTGCCAAAGACAGCGAAGAAGCTGACCGCCAAGCCGCAGCGGAAGTCTGCCCGCCCCTGTGATAGGAGAGCCGCATGGATATGAAAGAAGCCTCGGCGATGACGGAAGCCTCGGGGCTGATCGAGCAGGAGGACATTGGTCGGACTTCCAAAGCGCCCCGTCGTCAACCCCAGCAGCCGTCGCAAGGCGTCGCGCTGCGCTGGGGAGAGCAGCTACGTGAGGTTACCACGAAGGCGCCGTTGCAGTCGCTCTTCGTCGCCTTCCTGATCGGGATCTGGGTCGCGCGGCGGCGCTAACAGAATCCGCGATCCGGCTCGCCCCACCAAGGCCTTGCTAGCAAGGGACGATCCGAACGTTGCCGAGCCAGGGTTATGCCCCTATGCAGGTTAGGAACTGAGTCCGGTGAGTCGCTGTTCTCGGATTTGCGCAAGAAATGCGGCGGATGAGGGATGCCAGAATGGCGAAGAAAGCGAAGAAGCAGACGGCGCGTGGCCGCAAGCAGGACAGGGCACGCGTCGCCAGTGGCCAGGACTATGAGGTCCGCTACGAGGCGCGGAAGGCCGGCAAGTCTGCGGGGTCCGTGAAGAAGGCGGTCAAGAAGGTCGGCAACAGCCGCAAGCGGGTTGAGCAGCGGCTGGGATCAACAATGAAGAAGTTGTTAGGAATGCGGCCATCGCGGTGAACGTTGGCAGCCAGCTCTCTGATCTTGGTGCGGAGCAGCCCTTCTGTTGATCAGTCGATTGAACGAAAATGGTTGAGAGGTCAGACCATATGTAGCCTTCGCGGTTGATGCGCAGGGCGTTGCTCGGGCCACCTGCGAGTTTACGAGCCATGGTGACGACGAGGCCACGAAGAGGGCCAAGGGCTATCTGGACGCCCAGGGCATCGTCGAACTCTGGATCGATCATCGGCTAGTCATTCGCCAAAGCGCATGCCCAATTGAATGTAACCTGGCTCCGAATCTTGTCTTGCCGCGTGACGTTCTGAGACGGATGCCGTTTCATGCTTCCCGTTTTTGCTCCGCTGCGCGTTCGGCGGAGAGTAATTCCAGCGCTCGCATCATTTCCGGTGTCCAGCAGTCGCCCAGGAGCAACAGGCCTTGCGTGAGCTCCTCACGCGTGCGCTCGCGCATCGCACGCAGCAACTCCTCGACGCGTTGATTGTTCGAAACCGATTTGGTCATGGGATTGCCTACGGGTCCTCAGCCGCAGGGGTAAAAACGACGATAGATGCCGGGCAGGCGGTATGGTTCCACGAAGGGAACAAAAAAGACTCCTCCACGAACTTGTTGAGAAAATCTGGAAGCAGATTCACACAGGTTATTTTTGCAGCGGCCGGGCTACGCGATGGTAGCCTTGGAGGGCAGGTGATTTTCATTTCGTATTTTTTCAGCCCTAAACGACGGCTGCTGCTACTACGTGACAGCGGTCAGCGATCCAGATTGACCCCAGCATGATCCGGATGCTGGGGTCGTTTTCTTTAGGGACCTGAACTGGCATCGACCGATCGCGCATAGGACAGAGACGGTTAGCGGGCGGTCCGCTAGGGCGGCGTCCCTCCCGGCGCTGTGGAACGCTCCGGACGCTGATGGATTTTCCGGTCATGAGCGCGGGCGATTACCTGGTGAGGGCGGAACACTACCGGCGGGCCAAAGAGATGGCCGACGACACGTTCACTCGCTATTTTCTCGAGCGGATGGAGCACAGTTATCGTGTCCTGGCTGCGAGCGAAGCAGCCCTCGCGGCTTCGCTAGAAGTGGAGGAGAAACTGAACAATCGGCACGACTAGCCGAACCCATCAGCGTCATAGGTCGCGTTACTCCGCCTTCGGATGATAGTCAGCCGGGCGCTGACCGCCGCCTCGGTAAGGCCGAGCTTCTGCGCGATCTCGCGCCGTGTCATCCCGGTCTCCCGGATCAATTGCAATAGCTCCGTTCTCTTCTTCAGCGGACCACGATCCTGCTGGCATGAACCTCTCCAATGATGAAATGCCAGTAGGAATTGCAGATTCTTGGAGCCGCGTCCGCCCGGTCCGTGGGCCGATCGGGAACCAGTTACGGCATCTGCGTGTAGTCCAGGACGAAAGCCGCCAAGGGATTGTTAGATGCAACTCGCAACGCTACCGGCCACAGCCTTCAAGTCGCCGGCCATTAGCCTCTCGGGCATTGTCGACTACAACATGTACACCGCCTTTCGAACGCAGTTCGACAACGCGGCCGATAAAGATCTTGTCGTGATCGAACTGTCGACCTTGGGCGGCGACCCCGAGGTCGCTCGAATGATGGGGGAGGACGTGCGGTTCGCGAGCGAGACGGAGCCGCAACGTCGCTTCGTGTTCCTCGGTAAGGCTGTGATCTATTCGGCGGGCGTTACGTTCATGAGCTTCTTTGCGCGGCCGAACAGGTACCTCGCGCGCGGCACGCGACTGATGATCCATGAACGCAAGCTTTCGAAGAGCTTGGTGATCGATGGCCCTTTAACAACATGCATTGCGGTTGTGAGAGCGACGCTCAACGAAATCGAATGCTCGATCGCCATACAGAACGAGGGCTTTCAAAATCTAATACTGGGCTCGAACGTAACGATCGATGAGGTCATGCAGAAGGCGCCGTCAAACTGGTATTTGGAGGCGCAGGAGGCGAAGACGTTGGGTCTGATCGAGACGGTTCTGTAACGCCGGAAAGGATGCAACAAGGCTTACTCAGCCTCAGACGAAGGGCTCGGTGGGGGAGCCCGTAGCGCTTGGCCCGATCGGCGGCCAACTTCCGATAGTCCTTTGCCTGCTGAATGAACTGCGCTTTCAGCCTGGGATCACTCTCCGCGGCGGCGAGGCGCTCAAATTGCAAATCGTGCTCAATATACTCTGTTAGTAGCTTCATGGTTGCCGAGCGCCAACGCCTTGCTTCGCCGCGCGCTCCGCTCGAAGAACCGGCTCGGGGTGTGGATGCGAGGCTCGGCGGTGAGCAGTCTGGACCGACCGGGAAATCCCCGCGATTACACAGAGCAAGTCGTCTTGCTGCCATGCATAAGTAAATGCGGGCGCACCATCCAACCTCAGACTGACCTGCATGTTCAAATTCGATCACATCGACGGTGTGGAGTACAGCCTCATTGGACTGGCGGCTGGTGCGTCGGCCGCGCTTGTCGTCAGCGTGATCTGTCTCTTCATCTGGTGACGCTGGCCACCCCTCAGGCGTTACACGGCCGCAGCTAGTGCCCCTCAAGTGGCAATTTGCGGCGTTGCAACGTCGGTCGCGCTGAGGAGTGGGACGACCATCGGCCTCAGTGCTCTCCCCGGGGCGATGGGCCGATCTTCGACTCCGACTCCTTCGCATATGTGAATGCGGGTACCGCAACCAGGGCGCAAAGTGGGGCTATGTACAGTGGATACGATCATCACACCAATGGCGTCGAGTACAGCTTCATAGCGCTGGCGGCGATCTCGTTCGTAGCGCTCATCGTAGGCGTGGGCGCTCTGTTGATCGGCTGAACATTCTTTCGACGTGGTGACGACGCGGCCTCAGCGATGCCTCTCGCTGCGGCCGTTTCTTGTCAGGCCAAGAGATCTGCCTGGCTGGAGCATGCTCACGAAGGTTCCGCTCTCGTGGTACTCGAACCAGCCGTCGCTCGGCGGGAGACGCTGGAAAAGAAATCGTGTCGCTCACAAATCGAATCGGACCGAGTACCGCTGCTTCAGCCGCAGTTCGGTGGCCTTTGCCGATACGCGCACCTGCTCAGAGTCAGCGCCGTCACGCACCACGGCCACTAGGGTCCAATCAGTAGCGGAGAGTTGATTTCGACGTGGCAGACATGCTCTCCGCCTGGGAGATTGCGGAGCTCGCGCCGCTACCTTGACAGCCGCTTGATGGTCTTGATGGTACGTCTCGGCCCCCGCCAGCCTAGGAATTTCAGCTGCTTGTTCTCCAGAGCGTTCGTGGCCTGAAAAAACTGTTCGAGTTCATCGCATGCGCGAGAGGGGAGATGGCGGATATCCATGAGCTCTGTTTCGGCCGGAGAGCGGTCCGGCACGGCGAAGATGCGGTCGTTACGCTCCTTCTTACCGTGGGCCTTCTGCTCGACCTCGAGGATGCCGACTGGCCTGCATTTGAGGACTACGCCGGGGTAAGTCTGTGCGTCATGGATGATCAGAACATCGAGCGGATCGCCGTCTGAAGCTCTCGTAGACGGGATAAAGACCCAATCGTAGGGATAGCTGAGCCCGGACATCAAAGGCTTGGAAAGGGTGAAGAAGCCGAGCTCTGGGTCGAAATCGATTTTGCAGGTACTCCCGCGCGGAGTCTCGACGATGGCATGGACACGTTCGTCGTCGGCCCACGCGGGCAGTGAAGGGAGTTTGTTCATTCCCAGAAAACGGGGGCGACACGAGGATTGTTCCTAGAAGCACGTCGGGCCCGGCCGTTTGGCTTCGAGGAGCCGGCAGGGGGCGGCTTGTGGTCCCAAGACCGGCTACTGCTGCGGTGGCTGACCGTTCGAGGCAGAAACGCCGCCATCGACGGCCACGTTGGCGCCGGTCATGAAGCTCGCATCGTCGCTTGCGAGGAAAGCGATCACGGAGGCGATCTCGTCTGGTTCGCATACGCGGCCGAGCGGAATCCGCTCGGCGAACTTGGTCAGCAGTTCCTGGTCATCCATCATGTCGGCGGTCATTCCCGTTCGCGTCAGGGATGGACAAACCGCATTGACGCGCACGCCTCTCTTACCCAGATCCATCGCGAGAGCGCGCGTTAGATTGACCACCGCGCCCTTTGCCGCGTTGTACGGACTCATACCCCAGTCACCCCCGGTCCCTGACACCGAGGCGGTGTTCACTACCGAGCCCTTGGTCTTCTCCAAATGGGGCAGCGCTGCGCGGCAGCCGAAAAACACACCGTCTACGTCGGTGGCCATGACCTTGCGCCACTGATTGTTCGTAATGGTGCCAGGGTCTCCGCCTTCGTGAACGCCCGCGTTATTGACCAGGACGTCGAGCCGGCCGAAGTGCTTGATCGTCGTCGCCACCATCTCCTCCACGGCGTCCGGGTCAGAGACGTCTGCCGTGTGAGCCAGGACGCGGCCGAACCCAAGTTCTTTCGCGACGTCCGCGAGTTTCATCTCCTCGCGGTCAACAAGCACGCCGCTCGCGCCTTCGGATACAAAGCGGCGCGCGGCCGCTGCCCCGATGCCGGACGCCGCGCCCGTCACGATCACGACCTTTCCTTCGAAACGGCCGGTCATTCGATCGTCCTTCCCGTCATCGGCTAGTCGTCATGGTTGAGATCCTTGCCTTCCAAGCCCAACCGTCCCGCCCTCGGCATGGACAAGATCGTGGTCCTGCCTTCCGGTCTTCCCAGTGTGCTCGATGATAACGCGTCGCTCGCTGCGTTTCTTCTTCAAAGGCTTCGGCGATGTCAGCGTCGGTTTTTCGGGTTTGATTGACATCTGTGTCTCATCGTCGGCGTGTTGCGGCCTACGCTAGTCGCGTCGGCTGGGGCGGGTGCGCCGTCCTCGGATGCCGATCATGCAGAAACGAGACAAGAGCATTTGCCATTTCTTCGTCGGCTGCCGCTGCTGCGAACAGGCGTTCCTGCGCGTCCCGCGGAAGGTCCGCCCAAACAGCCAGCGCGGCGTGGCCGAGCAAAGCGGTCAACCGGCTTTGATCCGGATGTAGCACCTCCGGTGGACCAGGCCGCTCATCGGGTTGCAGCATCGGCGTTTCCTCTGCCACATCGTCGGCAGCGTCGACTGTTTCCGGGCGCTACCCGGCCGCTTGACGCGAGCCCTCATTGGCAAGCCGTCCGTCACCTACGATCTCGGCGGTGAATCGCTTGGCAGCTCCTGCGAAGGTGTCCTTAACGCTCATTCCCGCTCAGCTCCGAATGATTGCGCACGACGCGCAGGCCGCATTGCTGGCCGGCCACCCATGATGGGTGTCCGATATGTGTGGCTGGGATGAATTAGGCGGCGCGTTGATTGACGCCGCTCACGGCCATATCGTTCAGCTTCTTGTCCGTTGCTTTTTCCTCGTCGAGGGCTTCCTGGAGAACAGAAGCGCAATCGCTGCGGCCCAGCTTCTTGGCCCACGCAATCAGCGATCCGTAGCGGGTGATCTCGTAGTGCTCGACCGCCTGGGCCGCAGCGATAGGTCCCGCATCCAGCACCGTCTTGTCGTCGACATCGCCGGTTACGTCACTGGCTTCTTCCAGAATGCCATCGATCGCAGGGCAGTTCACACTTTGGCCTCGACGCCTTGCATCTTGAAGACTCGTTCCAGGCGCATGATCTGGTTCTTCGTCTCGGCGAGATGAGTTTCAAATCCCTTCTTCAGAGATCGAGAGATCGGTCGCTTGCCTTCTCGATCATGTCTGGGAGGTTTTTGATGATCTGCTGCTCCGCACAAAAGATATCACGCAGGGTATGCACAAAAAGGTCGTTCAGCGTTTTGATGTCCTTTGAAGAATCCCATGCCGGGTGTGCCTGCGAATATTCGGAGTAGTAGAATAATGCCACTAATTGTCTGCGCCGGAGATACAGTGCGCTGCGCACCGGAAGCGCTGATCGTCACGGCTGCGAGACCACGGCGACATCCGATCGGCCCGCATGGACTTCCGAGGGGCCCCAAGGGGCTGATAAGGAGGGTTGCCAAAAGACCACAAGCGGACCGAAGTGCGCTCGTTTCCGCCGGTGACACCCCATTTCCGTCAATTTTGACCGCCATCTCAGGCATGGATATTTTTGCCGAAGCGTGGCCAAGTCACATTCTTTTCAGTCAAAGCGATTTGCGGAACGCCAATGAAAAACGCTGCGCTGTTTGCCCTTGGCTTGTTGGCCGCTGGTGTTTTGTTCCACGACAGCGCGAGATGTCAGACGTCGCTGGCCCCGCCGCTTTTGCTTGCTCCGCCGCCGTTGAGTGAACAGGGGACGGCACTTCCAGCCGCCCCCACCAACAGCGTTTGGCCGCCAATAGCCGCACCGAGCGTGTCGCCACCGAGAGCGGCGGGCAAACATGCGACGTCGTCGGCAAAGAGCAATGTTGGGTCGTCACCGGCGATGGATGACGTTCCGCCGGCCGAGACCGCCAAGGGCTCGGTTCCAGCCCGAGCCGCTAAAGATGTGCCGCCACTGGCATCCGCCCCATCTGCCACTGTCAAGGGCACGCCATCGGCGCCCGACGATGTTTCGCCAGCACCGGTGATCGACAGCCTGCAGCCGTTGGTCAAGCAGGCCACCGATTACGATGGCTTTAGCGTCGGCATCGTCGACGACAATGACGCGTCAAGCCGGACGACACGACCCGTTAGGTCGCGCGCGGCAAAGCAGTCCAAGCGCGGTCAAGAAGCGGATCGTGTCTCTGGGCAGCAGTCGGTCGATCCCAGGGAAGATCGCGAACTAAAGGGCAAGCTCACGATTTGCCGGGGCTGCAAGTAGCAGGTCGCCGCTCCGGTTGCGTTCGTCAATTGGCCCACTGGGCAGGCGATCCAAGCGCCGCTCCGAATACAGGCGCCGAAGCTTCCTGTAGTTTGCTGGAATGGCCGTTGTTTGTCTGTAGCTGTCAAACTTGCCCATGATGGATCGGACCGAGAGTTAAGTTTTAGAGCGCTCAGAGAGTGGCGTACCCACGGCGTGTGCACCGGGAGGTCAAGAAAATCCCAACACATCCAACAACCGAGGGCTTATGGCGCGTGTGCTGGATCTGAACGTCCGAGGGCAGGCGAGGCGAGTGCTCCGCGAAAGCAGCATAGAATCGAGGGGGCCGCTCGGAGAGCGGCCCCTCCTCAAGTTCACCAGCTTCGGGTGCCGAAGCTGAAAACGATGCTCGGGGGACCACCGCAACCGGGGCCGCCATAGTGGCAGTGGCCGTAACTTCGGCGGGGGCCGCGGGTTGCTTGGCGCCACCAACCTCGGTCGTCGCGATGGCCGGGTGCGAGTGGGCGGATCTCGCAGAGGCCGACAGGTGGCCCCGAGCGCTCCTAGACGAGAAGGACGGTCTTCATCATGTTTCTCCTTTGCGCGAGTCAGTCGATCTCTTCGATAATGCGACGTTCGTGGGGCTCCACGATGTACGTACGGCTGTCCCGGTTGATGTACCGGTACTCGCGAAGGCTCGGAGCATCCCGATAGACCTCGTCCGGGAAGGTCTCAATCTCAACGTCCTCCGGCACGCGCTCGCCGGTCCGCATCTCGGTTCGGACGGTACTGCCGGTCGTGCGGCTCTCGCGTTCGACCGGGCGCGCCTTGGCGTGCTTGCGGACGACCTCGCGATCGCGGTCGGTGAACGTTACCCTGCGCTGCTCGGTGCGCGCCGGCGCCGACGCGGTCGAGCGGCCGGAGTACGGCAGGACCGTCACGATCTTGTGGGTGGACGGCTCCACGATCACGATCTCGTCTTTCACCAGAACGAAGTCATAGCCCCGATACTGGGGCACGATCTCGACGACCTCGGCCGGCAGTGGCTGCAGGCGGACGTCCCGCGGCACGACGGTGCCCACCGACAGCGAGAAGTTCACGTTGGTGAGGGTCTGCACGTTCAGGTGAGAGATCGACGTGCTGATGCGCGTCCGCTGCTGGTCGTTGATGTTCGCCGAGGCATTCACGTTGGTGTTCGACGAACGGTCAGCAGTGTTCTGCTGATTGTTCGGCTGCTGCGCGGTGTTTGTCGATCCGCTACCCGTCGGCGACTGCGCCTGGTTGGTGTGCGAGGCGGGCGGATTGGCGCTCTGATTGTTCGTGCTTGATGGCGGATTGGTCTGCGCCTGGTTCGAGGGTGTTGTGCCCTGGTTGGAGGGATTGGTCTGAGCTTGGTTGGCCGAATTGTTTGAGGCAGGCGCTTGCGTCGTTTTCGTGCCGCTTGCGGAATTGGACGACTGGCCCGCCGCGGTCTGACCGTTCGTCGACGGAGCCTGCGTCTCGGCGGAATTTGACGAGGGATTCGCCTGTGCGGATCCGGATGAGGAGCCGGGTGACGTGGTCGATGTCGAGGGCGACGTGGTCGATGTATCCTGCTGATGCTGCGTCGTGGACGGACTGGAGCTTGACGTGTTTGGAGAAGACTGCGCAAATGCCGAAGTCGCGATGGCGACCGCAGCGGTCGTGGCCAAGAATAAACGCTTGTTCATCTGAATCTCCCTAATGTGGAAGCCGGTCAACCCTCGGCGTGGCGTTCGGTTCCGAATCGGGCAATTTCGGCAATTGCGCGAGGTCGATGCTAGGATTTTCTCCGGCGAGCCGGGGATGCTGCTTCGCGGAATGGCAAGCGCGCATTAACCTACAGAGCCCTCGTCCGCCCACTACCGCACCTGGAGTTCTGGCCTGGGCCGAACCGGCAAAGACCGCTGGCCATCCCCTCTTCCCACAGCGTCGGACTGACCGTCGGGGCTCCAACGCGGAGAGCAGCAGCATCAAGTTCTCGAGCGGCGTCAACTGCGAGCGACCAGCTCGCGATACCGGCTTTCGTATTCCCTCGCCATGCGACTGGCCACGAAACGATCCTCGAAGCGGGCGCGGACCGTTCTTCTGTCCAGCCGCACGGCTTCCTTGATGGCTTCGATCGCCTGCTCCTCGCTTTCCACAATAAAGCCGGTGACTCCGTCCTCCACTATTTCCGGCACCGATCCGGAGCGATAGGCGATCACGGGCGTCCCACAACGCCATGGCCTCGATCATCACCAGGCCGAAGGGCTCGGGCCAATTGATCGGGAACAGCAAGGCGGCGGCACCCGCGAGGAACGGTTGCTTGCGGACTTCGTCTACCTCGCCGATCAGCATGATATTCTCGCCGTCGATCTCATGCTCGAGCTTCTTTTTGAAGTAGACCGTCTCCGCACGAGGAATCTTGGCGGCAATCCGCAGCGGCATCCGGACGGCGCGGGCGATGCGTATTGCATCCTCCGGGCCTTTCTCCGCGGTAAGTCGCCCGAGAAAAGCCAGGTACGAACCCGATTCGTAGGAGGGCCAAAACAGATCCTTGGGTAGTCCGTGCGGAATCGTCGCGATCCAGTGCGCGCCCGGAAGGGGCTGGCGTTGATTGTCCGAAATGGAGACGAATGGGGCCTGCGGAAACGCGCCGACGACGTCGGACAAGCCGGGAAGGTCGAGCCGCCCGTGCATGGTCGTCAGAAACGGCACGCCCGCGCGAGTCAGGACCGGCAGAGGCAACCAGTCGACATGCGAGTGGATCACATCGAATTCGCGTGCGCGCTCGGCGATGGCCTCAATCAGCAGCGCGCAGGCGGCGTTTGAATCGACGCCCTTCCGTCCCAGCCGCAACGCGCGCGGCCAGACAGTATGGAGCTTCCCCGTCGTCCTCGAGTCTCCACTCGCGAACAGGGTGACGTCGTGCCCGAGTTCGACCAGCTGATCCACCAGCCAAGCGATCACCCGCTCCGTGCCACCATACAACCTTGGAGGAACACTCTCGGCCAAGGGGGCAAGCTGGGCGATCCGCATCGATCAGTCACCAAAGACGAACCGCAAGCCGATCACGACGACCGCGGAGATGAGAAAGGGGATCGCGAGCAGCGTCGCCAGGGGCCTTGTGCTCCCCCAAGCTACGCGTACGACGAGCATTTTCATGCTGGTCTTCATTCGTCTCCGGGGAGGCGGGGCAGGTAGGCAATCCCGAAGCCGGCGAGTTCTTCGGTATCGATCTCTCGCTCTTCCCCTCTCCTTTGCAGGTAGCGTTCGAGAAGGCAACGCCGGCTGTCCTGCGGACCAACGTCAGGGTGGCGCGCCCGGTAAACTGTCCAGGCGGTCTCCGCGGCATTCTTCAAGACGACACCGTCGACCATCGTTACGCTCCCGGCGACCGCTCCAGCTTCTGGTAAACTCAAGACGTCAGCAAAGTTTCCTATTTTTCCCGGTCACCCAAAATGAGCCGGAGAATACGTACCCAACACGCTTTGGCGGCCGTATCGCGTGCCGCACGGCCACGCTGCAGGCGCCGGCTTCGGCCAGAGCGCTTGGCGGAAAGAAGCGGGCACATCGCCGGGGGCTGAAGCCGGCGGCTTGCGGGGGGCGCGGCGCTCTCCGTCCGCATCTCGGCGGTCCCGCCTCCATGAACTCGAGCACAGCACGGCCCTTCTCAGTGATGTGCCATCCGTCTTTCAGAAGCTCGACCATGCGAGAGGATGTCGAGTTCGGGCGCGCGAGCGGCGAGGCGCTTAGTCGGTTCGGCCCAGTCGCCCCTTCGTCGCCAGAATCGCCATATCGCGCTTGAAGTCGGCCATGACCGCGAACCCCCTCAGGACACTCACCAGGATTCTTGAGCACAGTGACCTGGAAGCTCTCCCGCGCCTGCCTCTGCCTATCGCCCCCTGTCGGAACGTCGTTAGGGGCCTCGCGTCCCACCTGGTTCTAGCCTCTCGGGCGAGGTTTGGTAGCCGCTTCAGAATCCTTGAGGCCACGTGGGCGCACACTGTGGCTTCATAGCGCGAGACATCTTCGCAGACCTTGTCGATTACGGCGCGCGAGAGTGTGATCGTGGTCCGACTGAACATCGGAAACCGCAATGCAGGAAAAGCCGATTTCTTAAAACTCTCTCCGGTGAATTCAACAAAGTTAACGCGGCCGCATCGGGCAATGGCCATCGAGCGCTTCCGCGGCGCAGCATGAACTGAGCCCCACCTAGAACTTCCTGTTGTGGTGAAAACTCGATGCGCTCCAGTCAAGCTGCGTCGGCGCTGAGCGAAACCATTGCCATTTTTTCCCGTTATTCGCGGGGCGCTCGAACAATATGGAAGGATCCTCGATGAAAAAGATTGCAATATCGGCGCTGATGGTCGGCGCCCTTGGTCTGGCCTCTGTAGCCACGACGGCTCCTGCCGAAGCTCACTGGCGAGGCGGGTGGGGACCAGGGATCGCCGGTGGCTTGGTTGCCGGTGCCGTGATCGGCGGGCTCGCCTCTTCGGCTTACGGCTGGGGACCGGGTTACGGTTACTACAGCGGTCCCGGCTTCTACGGCGCCAGCTATTATGGCGGCCCATACGCCTACGACTACGGGTACGACGTGCCGTATCGCTGGGGCGGCGGCTACAGCACGACCTACTACACGGCGCCCGTCTCCTACGGTTATCGCTATCGCCGAGTCGTCCGCCCGGCCTACGCCTATCACCGCGGCTCTTATCCAGTCGTTCGACACCACTGGCATGGGCATTACCGGCACTGGTGAGAGCTATCGATCCGCACGCAGCGAGGCCGCGCTATGGAAGGCGCGGCCTATTCCTTTGCAGGATCACGGCCAGCATTCTGTCACCCCATCCACCAGCAAATGGCTCGGTCCGCTCGAAGGCGAGACGCCGATCGGAGGTGCCTTTTTGCAGCTTTGCCGAACGCTTCGGATGCGGGCGGGCCGCTCTGGAGCTTCAATCTCGACGCCCGATGCTGCAGGCATTGCGGCCATGGCTTAGCAGCATCCGCGGACGAAGATGAAATGATCGGCATGGACGGCCGCTCGCAGATAAGAAATCAGGTATCGGCGGAGCCTGGATTGGAGCGGCGGGCCGCTTCGTTCAGCGACCCGCCACTGGAGTGACTAGTCGGAGGGACTAGTCGATCTCCTGGACGACCTCTCGGGTCGACGGATCGACCAGCATCACGCGCTCGCCCGAGTAGACATAGCGGTACTTGGTGAGCGAGGGACCCCACTCGGCAGGGACCGCCTCGAGCTCGACTTCGCGCGGCACCGGCTGACCGACGACGATCTTCTCGCGGGTCTCCACGGGACGGACCTTGTGTTCGGTGACGTAAGAGCGGATCTTCGTGCGGTATTCCGGCTCGATCTGCACGGCGGCGGTATGTCCGGTGCCGGTGGTGGTGGTGACGGTGGACTGCGCCATCGCGCCCGTTGAAATCATCGCCACCATCGCAGCTGTCAGTAGAGGCTTGTTCATCTTTCTCTCTCCTCGCCGCCATATGCGGCAGGGTCGAGAACCCTCCAATGATGGCAAGGTTCCGGTTCGTCCGCATGCGTCTGACGGAACATTCAGGTTCGGCGACGGTTCGTCCCAAGTTCCCAGCAGGGACTTGCTTAGGGAGTCCGCTGATGCCACCGTCCGACGCAGTCAGGAGTGCCTCCGATCGACGGCAACGAAGGCTCCTGATCCTGCTGGCTTTGGGATTGATCGTTTTTGGCGCCGCTGCGGCCGCCCTTTTCTATGTCCTGCAGCCCGAGACCCTCCGGATCGCCGTCGGCCCCTCAGGGAGCGACGACCATCAGGTGGTCCAAGCGATGGCGGAGGCCTTCGAAGAGGAAAGCAGGACGGTTAGATTGTCCCCAATCACTACCGCCGGAGCGGCCGAATCCCTTACATTCCTGGGGGCCGGCAAAACCGACCTTGCAATCGGTCGTGGCGACCTCGCCATGCCGTCTGATGCGCAGACGGTGGCCATCCTGCGTAAGAACTACGTCGTCATATGGTCGCCGTCCGCACGCGCGGGCAAGAACTCCAAGAAGAAGGGCGCTGCAAAGATCGGTGAGATCGCCGATCTCGCGGGATACAAGGTCGGCATCATCGGACAGACCGGCGCCAACGTCGCGCTCCTGCGGACAATCCTGGAAGGTTCAGGCGTGCAGCCCGACAAGGTTGCCACGGCCCAATTCGGGACCCAAGAGATCGAAAAGCTTGCGCAGGACAACACGCTGGACGCGTATCTCGCCGTCGGGCCCCTCGACAGCAAGGTCACGGCCGCGGCCATCGCCGCGACGGCCCGATCGCGCGGAGCGCCGAAGTTTCTTCCGATCGAAGCGTCCGAGGCGATCGCCCTGCGGCGTCCACGCTACGAAGCCGAGGAAATCCCCGGCAGCGTCTTCAACGCCAACCCGGCCTGGCCCGAAGACAAGATCGACACCATCAGCGTCAACCATCTCATCCTGGCCAGAAAAGAACTGTCGGAAGCCAAGGCGGCGGCCTTCTATCGGCAGCTTTTCGCCGTTCGCGACACGATCACACAACGTGTCGCCGGTGCGGCGCACATCACAAAGCCGGAGACGGATAAGGAGGCCGAGCCCTCCGTGCACCGGGGCGCCGCAGCAGTCATCAACGGGACCGAGCGGACGTTTCTGGATAAGTACAGCGACTACTTCTGGTTCGCCCTGCTTCTTCTCTCCGGGATCGGTTCGGCCGCCGCCTGGCTCCGGCGCTATCTGAACCGGGACGAACGGGAGGATAACGCCAGTCATCGCAACCGCATTCTCGCCGCGGTTTCGGAAGTTCGCGATGCCAGCTCCGAGCAGGATCTACTGGCATCGCAGCGGGAGGTCGACGCGATCATTGGCGAAACCCTCAAGTGCCACGACGAAGGAGCCATCGAACAGGAGGACATGGTGGTGTTTGGCCTCGTGCTTGAGCTATTCGATCATGCGGTCGCGGAAAGGCGGGCGGCCCTGCAGAGCGGTCTCCCCGATCAAGCGCGGACACAAGGACCGAGTCTCGCCTCTCGCCGATAGCCGCACCTGGCAGGCCAAAACTCATCGTGCAACACCGTCGAAAGCGCCGAGCCGTCGTTCAAGATCGAGAAGACCTCCCGCGGAGGTAGATGCGCGGCGGCTCCCTCCAACATGTCACCCGCATCGACTTTGGCAGCGACCGCCAGGTTGGCATCGACCGTATCGGGCCTCTCGGGGCGAGGAGGCGGCGGAAGCGCCGCTCAGGGCCACCTGGGTGACGGGGTGATCCCCGAGTGTGCGGCTCGGAGTGAGCTGCTGAGCTGTTGAAACACACCGAGCGTGCGGCAAAACCTAAGATCGCTCGTGGCCATCAACCAGGGTCCTTGATCCGATCCCTTCGTTTCGGCGCGATGGCGACGGCCCGCCGATTTCGCTAAGAACTGATCGCCGAGTTCAGATCAGCGCCCAGCGCTCCACATCGTCCCGACCGTGCGCCATGCCGACTATCTCGGCTTCTTGCTTGAAGTCCTGCCGACGAATTGCCCGACGAAGTCGATCAGAGTCTTGGCAAAATCGAGTTCGCACTGGCGGCATTGGAAGACCGATCGATGCGTTCCGAACCGATGGAGATCGCCCGAGGCGCTGTCTTCACTAGTCGATTCAGAAGGATGCCTGTCCGTGGACCGGCGGCGAGAAGCCCGGCGGAGCTCGATCGGCGCAAGATCCGGGCGAGGTTCGAAGAGCACTTCACTTCGGACCGGATGCCAGGAGCCTACGAGAGCCACTACGGACCGCTCGTCGTGAAATCCGCATGGGTTGAGGGATCTCGCACAGACCTTGAGCCTGGACGCGGCCACGCTGGGGGGCGTGCGTAGTTGAGGGACGCGAAGCGCCTCTCGGAGCCAAAGTCAGGCGGACTGCCATGGGCGGCTTTTGACCGCCTCGCGGCATCTTGTCGATCGGTGTCCCAGCGCGGGCGCGATAAAGCCGGGGGACACCGCCTTCGCTCCAATCGCCTCGGGCTTCCTCCGCTGAAACGCCACAACGTAACTCCACAAACAATGAGCTGATCCAAACGGGCACGATCGCAATCGTTCCATCGATCGAGGTCCGCAATTGGAACTGGCGATCTTACTTTGCGTTTCGCTTTCTCAACAGGAGGCCAGAATGGCAAGAAAGGCGAAGAAGCAGACGGCACGTGGCCGCAAGCAGGACAGGGCACGGGTCGTTGGTGGGCAGGACTACGAGGTACGCTATGAGGCGAAAAGATTGGGAAGTCTGCCGCCTCTGTGAAGAAGGCGGTCAAGAAGGTCGCAATAGCCGGACTCGAGTTGAAAGGCGTCTCGGTTCAGCAATGAAAAAGTCTCTAGGCACGACGCGCTCGAGGTCACGCTAACCTGCGCGCGCGAGGGTGCCCATAGCTGTGACTCTGTTTTTTTGCCTACCTGGCATCGAAGCCGCTTTGTGAATCAAAGGCCCAATTAGCGAAAGCAAATGCGTCATCGACGATGGACATCTGAAGAAATCGAGAGACTAAAAGCTATGATTGCGTCTCGGGGGAGTGCTAATCGCATCGCGGTTGCGCTGAAGCGACCGATTAACTCTGTTTTCGAGCGCGCGCGTGCCGTTGGTATGCCACTTTCGACAAAGACCGAAGAACGGAGACGCGTGAGGATCTCGCTCAATCTGAGCGATCCTCGCAAGCGCTAGGCCGCTCAGTTCAATAGTAAACGCTTGGCCCGACACCGGGCATAGCTGGACCGACGTTGTGAACATCGGTTTTAGCCGGGCGGGCGCCCACGACGGGGCAGTCTACTAGGGCCAATCATTTTATCCGCCGCCGCCGTGGATGTAGCGAAGCGCTCCGCGCTAGACCAGCGCGGCAATTTGCAGCGCCGCGACGCCCGAAATGACGAGCACGCAGAGGCTGCTGACAATGAGCATGAGCCAGAATTGATCCATGTTCATCAAATCGGGAGAGAAGCGCATTGTTCCTGAGTAGGGAGCGCTAGGACAATCCGGAAAACACCGGACAGACGCGGCTCACGTAATCTGCAGTTCTGACTAGCATTTCATCACGAAGCAATTTGGGGCGTTCGCATGCCAGCAGGATCATGGTCCGCTAAGGAAGAGCAAAAGCTGTTGCAGTTGAACCGAGAGACCAGCCTGACGCAGCGGGAGATCGCGCAGAAGATCGGCCGTACCGAAGCGGCGGTCGTGGCAAGACTAAGCGGCCTTAGAAAGCGAGTGGCCGAAGAAAAACGAAGTGCCTGCGACGATCGTACTAGGAAAATGCAGAAGCTGATTCACGCATGTGATTTCTGGAACCGCGATGTGATACGATGCTCCGACGACTGGGCAGGCTTTTTCATTGAGATCAATTTTACTGGGTCCCAGAGAGACGCCTAATTATTGCATCGGCGGTTCGGCAAGCATGGGAATGAGAACGGCCCCAGTTAATCTCCTCGCTGGGGCCGCTTCTTGTCGGCTGGGTTAGTTTCGATTTGGCGACAAGCTCGCGCAATCTAGCTCTGGCGCGCCTAGTAGACGTATCGCTTCTTTGACCCTTAGTGGCGGCCATATCCGTGACAATCCCGCAGACGACGACAGCCATTCGGTCATGCTCGCGCCAGCCTCAGCCCTGGCGCGCCAGTTTCCGCAGCGATACCCGGGGCGAGCATCGCGGCCTGATCGCGTAGCTCTTTGGCCCGCTTGATAAGGCGTTTTTTAAGCAAATTGGTTTGCTTTACGCGACGGCGTACTTGCCCCATGCATTTCCCCTCCGAGCTAGGTTCCTGCGCGGAACGGGATGTAAGTTCGGTGTAAGCCGGAGGTTCCTCAATCTTTGGATCGAAACCCATTCATAGTGCGCTCGACCTCATGGGCCAACAGCCGATGATGTTCGGCCAGTTTGGCGAACAGCTCTTTCTTCGTGGGGTTGGTCGCCAGCCTGCTAATTAGCTCGCACTCTTCCGCTTCGACACGAAGCTTCTCCAAGTGCGCTCTCATATCCTGCATTGATCCCTCCCGCCCTTCGATCGTGGCGTGCGGAGCCAATCTTAGCGTGCACCCCGTGAGATCGGAACTCCGTTCACCCCCGGTGAACCCCCGGTGATCCCTTTTCACTGTGGAATGAGAACGAATCGGGGGTGATCACAATCTATGTGCCTAGAAGAATGAATATGCCGCTCGGTGATTCTATGCGCCGGCCAAGCTTCGGTGTCCGTTCACTCAACCGAGTTGGGACATTCGAAAATCAACTTAAGGCACGAGGGGCAGTACCCGAACGGCCCCTTTTATTCTGCGGGCGGGCGAACGGCTCTGCTGGACCGTTCCAGGATCCGGACAGCGCCACCGAGGCCCCGCGTGGGGTCCTCAAGGCCTCACCTTGCATTTGGGGCGCCCCGCAAACGTTCTGTTCTCGTGGTATTCGAGCCAGTCGGTGCTCCGCGGCAAACGCTGCAATGAATCCTGTCGCTCACCAATCGAATCGGACCGAGTACCGTTGCTTCAGCCTCAGTTCGGTGGTCTTTGCCGAGATGAGGACCTGCGCTTGATCAGCGCCATCACGCATGACGGGCACCAAAGTCCAATCAGTACCGGAGGGGATGATTTCGACGTGGCAGACATGCTCTCCGTCCGGCAGACTGCGCAGCTCGCGCAGAGCGATGAGCTCAAGATCTTTGGCGCATGCCATTGTGATGGGCACGGGAGTACTCCTGGCCTTTCATGCCGAATGAACTCGGGCTGCCCCGTGCTGTTCCTTTCGATACCCTGACGCAGGCGTCTGGCCAGCCGGATGGCGCTGCGATCCTGCAAAGGATCTGGCGGAGCAGGCCAAGGAATCCTATGCGAGCCAGCACACAATCTTGACGTCGGAGAACGTCGTTCTAGGACGCGGGCTCATAAAGACGCAACCATAGCCTGATTGACGCGAGCTGAACGAAGGCAAGGTAGTTGGCGGCCAGCCTGTCGTAGCGCGTAGCCACGCGACGACATTGTTTGATCCTGTTGAAGAACCGCTCGACCTGGTTGCGAGCACGATAGAGATAGGGGCTGAAGCAGATCGGATCGCCGCGATTGCTTTTCGGCGGGATGTTGGCCCACGCGCCCTTCCTCATGGCAAGTTCCCTGATCCAGTCCGCGTCATAGCCACGGTCGGCAAGCAGCATTGACCCGGATTTCAGACGAGACAGCAGTTTTCCGGCAAGTCGAACGTCATGGGCTTCACCCGGGCTCAGCGCCAGCCTTATTGGCAGACCATTGCCATCGACCACCGCATGGATTTTGCTCGTCAACCCGCCGCGGGACCTTCCCATCGATTGGCGCTGATTCCTAGTGATGCAGGCTCCATGCTGATGCACGCGGACAATGGAGGTGTCGATCATCTGAACAGCGGCATCATGAGCAGCGGCAAGCGCTTCTATGATGCGGCCCCAAACACCGGCCCGCCGCCACCTGACTGGTTGTAGCAAGTGGTGTATGGGCCAAACGCCGTTGGCAGATCACGCCAAGGTGCTCCTGATCGGAGGACCCAGAAGATGCCATTCAGGACCCGTCTGTCATTCACCCGACGAACGCCACGCGGCTTGTTCGGTAGCATCGGCTTGATGGCATTCCATTCATGGTCCGCGAGTTCGTAGCGCATAATTCGAGCCTCCAGTTCAGGAGTTTGAATCACGGCAGTCGGGCCAGGCGCAACGCTTCTGGCCCGGCCCGGTTCAACGCTCACGGGGTAGAAGCGGACATCAAATAACGGACTTCAAATGGCCCTCCTAAGCCTTGCCTTCCTTGATCCACTGCGCCCAAGTGGGACGCACCATCTCAAATCGATCCGCGGTCGAACAATACCATCGTGCCGCATGCATAGCCCCAAATAGGTCGAGCTTCGGTGCGTCGATGACGCCATGAGCCGCATCCAACACGAGATCATCGGAAACAAACGCGGTGACGACCTCTCCGAATAGAACTGCCTGATCGGAGTTGAATGACAACGAAGTCGACAGTCGGCACTCGAATGCCACGGGGCTCTTCGCAATCCGCGGCGGCTTTACCGATGTCGAACGCGTGGACTCAAGCTTGGCAAGCGCCAATTCGTTGGTCCCCGGAGGGGCATCAACGTTCGTGATGTTCATGGCCTTGGCCAATGACCGCGGCACCAAGTTTACAACAAACTCCCGTGTCGCGAAGACATTGGCGGCTGTGTCCTTGAGCCGTCGCTCTGGATGGGGCAATACGGCAATCATAATGACCGGTGGATCGTGGCTGACTACATTAAACAGGCTGTACGGCGCAGCATTGAGAGCGCCGTCGGTCGAAAGCGTCGTCACAATCGTGATAGGTCGCGGAAGCACCGTGCCAAGGAGAAGTTCGTAACGATCCATCGGCTTCATGGCTTGGAAGTCAAACTGCATCGCGACCGCTCCCATCTCACGTCATGCGCAGCCACAATCGCGAAGGTGCTATGGGCCACGGCGCCACTATATAGCATCTTGCCGCACTAACTTGGCCGCTGTCGGGGCATAGCGGACATTGCCTTCACCGCATCATGCCGCTGTGTTGATAGGTACACGGCCTAGAATACTGCCAGCGCGCCGTTTTTCTGCATCGATCTCGCGGACCTGGGATGAGGTCGAGAATCCGCCGGCATGTCTGCGACGGCCGCACGACGGCCGGTCTTCAGCCCTGATCCTCTCGACTTGGCCGGCGCCCTAATCGGCGTCGATTGTCTTCGCGTTCGATGAACGTGGAACGGGTGCCGCTTTTTTTCTTAGTGGTTTCTGTCCCGGTGGTCTCGGCTCCGTTTTTTCCAGCTCTGCCTCAAATCGCTTTTGCCGCGATCGGGCAATCAGGCCGGCAAGCACCATCACGAAACCTGTAGCGATCATCGCATAGGGGGCCAAGTTCTTCAGCGAGACCGCAACCAATTCGTTCACTTGAAGCTCCGCGCCATCGCGGATGCGACCCTGATCCAGTGCAGGAAGCGCTCGCCGCGGCAGAGGACGAGGTCGCCGGGCGACGCGAAGTCTGTTTCATTTTCCCTCGTGCCGGTGCTGCTGGAGGACGAGGTGCCCGTTAATGAATTCGGCCTGCCCCTTGGTAAGTTTCTCGGCGATATTGCCGTCCTTGAGAAGAGCGGGGCCCTTTCGTTCTCGGTCATCGACCATCCAGCCAGTAGTTCCCATTCGAACGAGGAACCGGGCCTGCATAGGCAGTTCAGCGAAATTCACTGGGTACATCAATTGACACACGCAATCTGCACATTGGAGCATTTGGCGAGCGCCGCGGTCATTTCACTATGTGAATCGCAGTAGTCGATTTTAAGCGAACTAATTACCCGTTACGGCAACAACGCTGACGTGCATACTTAAATGCGGTCGCCCGCCAAGCGGCGCAGGCTAAAGCGAATGTTCGATCAGATTGACGTTGTTGAATACGTAGGTGCTCGGCTTCGCGTTGATGGAATCGCCGTGAGCGCGGCCTTTTTCCTCCTCATGTCCTAAAGCCAGCCAAGGGGAGGCCGTTTCTTATCAGGCGAATTGGTCGCTCGTAGCGTGCAGGAAGACGCCATGGAAGACATGGTATCGAGCGTGAAGAAGCTTCGCGCTGAAGCCGATCTGGCGCACCAGATCGCTATGAGCGCTACAGCCGATAAAAAGCGCGAGCTATACGAACGCCTGGCGGCTCACTTCAGGCAAGTGGCTGTCGAGATTGAAAAGGCGATAAGCGACTAGGCAAGTGAATAGAAGAAAACCCCGACCTTGCTAAAGACGGGACGCAGCATGGTCCGTTGGGATTCGCCAGAGTTTTGTTGGTTGCCTGGCCGCAACAGCCGATGCCGGCCGCGGCACTGCAGCGGCGAGGGCCCGGGGTAGGGGACTTCGAGCCCTCGCCTTTCTGGTAGGGGCCCGGCCTTGGAGGAGCCGGGCAGGTGCTATCCCCAGCTTCTTCGGGCTCCCCGTCAAGAACTCGAAAGGATTACGCGAACAGGTCTTTCCCAGGCGGAAGCATCCTCACGAACGTGCCGCTCTCGTGATACTCGAGCCCACCTTGGCCGATCGCGTCCTGAAGCACAGCCCAACATTCAGCAGGCGTCGCCTTGTCTTGGTAGAGCATTGGGTGTTGATCCTCTCGATTTAGGTCGGGGTGATCTTGGGCTCGGCCATTGGCGGCGGCTTGCGAAACGGCGCCACGACGCCATCAGCGGGCGCGTATCACCGGTAGTCGGGCAAGGCCGCTGCCAATCGGGGCGGTGGATGACCGTGAGCCCTCAGGCGTCTTGCCGCAGACAGCGCGCGAAGCAAGGGGTGGCCCAATTGTGCAGTGCTCGTTCTATGGAGGTTGATGAATGTTGATAATCTCCGATTATCGGAACTGAAAACCGCAAGCGGCGAGATGGACACATGCCCGGCCTTGGAATCCAGGCTATTCCTGAGGAGACATGAATGGATATTGGCTGCTGTCTAGGACAGTCTAAGAATTGCTTGGGCAATTCTTAGACGGGGAGCATCTATGCCTTGACCATCCTGCTAATGGGGACATTCTGAACTACTGTCTAACCTATTGATCTGATTGGGGCCGAAAACTGCGCAGAATTCAGAATGGCCCTTGATATTTCAGCGAGTCCTGCCTGATTTTGATTCCGCCATTCGGAGGTTCGATCCCTCCCGCCCCAGCCAGCAAACAAGCTATTGATTCAGATGGAAGAATCGATTTCTCCCGATCTCGCCCCGGCGGGCATTTCGGGGGTCGGATCGGGCCTTCTGTCGGAAACCTGTGCCGCTTTGGTCTCCATGCCAGGGGCGGCAGGCCCCGAGTCGCCCCGAAATGCTTGTCATCAGGCACTCGGACTTTCGACATAACGATGGATGTGACGTGGCGAAGACCAGGAAGACTCGCGCTGCTGCTGGCGTGAGCAAGAAAAGCAGGGGAGCGGCGCGCTCCGGGATCTCATCGTCCTCGCCGCTCGGCATGCTGGCGCTGCATCTGCTGGAGCAATGGAAGAAGTCCGGCCGTGACGGCATCGTGTTCCTTGCGGACAGCGAGAACAGGGCGGAACGTCTCGGCAGCGTGCTGCATTCGCTCGATCCTTCGCTCGAGGTGCTGGTATTCCCGCGGCTGAACACCCTGCCGTTCGATGGGCTGGAACCGTCGCGCGAGATCGCCGGCAGACGAAGTTCGGTGTTGCGGCGTCTTGCGAAGAGCAGGAAGCCGGTGTTCCTGGTGTCGACGGCGGAAGCGATCATGGAGCGGCTGCCGCTGCCGGCGAGCTGGGCCCGCCTCAGCATCAGCCTGAAGGTCGGCGCCGTTTATTCCGAGCAGGATCTCAAGGATCGCCTGGAAGCGCTCGGATACGATCTCGACGAAGAGGCGGATTATCCGGGAAGTGTCCTGTTTCACGGCATGACGTTCGAGGTGTTTCCCGCCGGCGCGCTGGGGCCGTTCAGGATCGAGCATTCCGCCGGCGTGATCCGCCGCATCGCCGGCGTCGATCCGGACGAGCACGACGTCGTCTTCGACACGCAGGAGCTGCTGATCGATCCGATGTCCGAACGGATCGCGCTGGGCGGCAAGCGGATACAGCGCGCGGCGCTGCCGGATTATTGTCAGCGCGCGCGCTGGATCGCGGATGCCGCGGTGTCGGGTCATGCCGATAGCTGGCTCGGCACGATCAAGGAGGCGGCCGGCCGCCGCGACGTCGAACGCGAATATCTCGGGCTTGCCGACTGGAAGCGGCTCGCCAAACGCATGAGCGTGCTGCCGCGAAAGGCGGCGTTCACGGCGACGCCCGATTTCTCGAAGCTCGCCTCGTCGCGGAAGGCGCTCCGCGTCTTCGTTGCCGACACCGAGCGCGCCGGGTCGCGGCTGCTGTTCGTCGCGGCGGTCGAGGACGACCTGCGCGCGATGGAGCGCATGAGCGGGATCAAGGCGGAACGCTGCGCCGACTGGAACGAGGCGGCGAAGGGACGGGGCGGCGAAGCGGCCTTGCTGGCCGACTTCGACACCGGCTTCATCGGTTCCGGCCGCAAGCCGCTGGTCGTCGTGACGGCGACCGACGTGCTCGGCAGCCGGGCGCATCATCCGCAGCCGATGGCCAAGGCCTGGGCTGCAGCCTTCGATCATCCCGACGTGCCGGAGCGCGGCGCGGTCGTGGTTCATTTGCAGCGCGGGCTCGCCGTGCTCGACGGCTTGCAGACCTTCGACATGGGCGAGGAATCGGGCAAAGAATCGGGCAAGGGATCATCGCGCGAGATGGTCAGGCTGGCATTCGCGGGCGATGACGCCGTGCTGGTCCCGCCGGCCGATCTTGCGCTGATCTGGCCGTATGCCGCGGAGCTCGGCAGGCTGACATTGGACAAGGCCGATGGCAGCACGTGGTGGGCGCGGCGGACCAAGGCGGAGCAGGAAATCCAGATTGCCGCCAAGGCGCTCGCCAGGCACATCGCGCAGCGGCGCCGCCGTCGCGCGCAGAGGCTGGTCGCTCCCGGCCCCGCCTATGAGCGGTTCGTCGCGCGCTTTCCGTATTTCACGACAGTCGATCAGGCGAAGGCGATTCGCGACGTGCTCGATGATCTCGCCTCGGGGCATCCGATGGATCGGGTGGTCTGCGGCGACGTCGGATTTGGCAAGACCGAGGTTGCGTTGCGCGCGGCGGCGGCCGTTGCGCTGTCGGGCAAGCAGGTTGCCATCGTCGTGCCGACCACCGTGCTTGCCAGGCAGCACGTCGCAACGTTCCGCAAACGGTTCGCGCCGCTTGGCATCGAGGTCGGAAGCCTGTCGCGCGCGACCTCCGCGCAGGACATGCGAGAGACCAAGGAGGGCCTGCGCAGCGGCAAGATGAAGGTCGTGGTCGGCACCCAGGCGATCGCGTCGAAGGACGTGAAGTTCGCCAAGCTCAGTCTGGTCATTGTCGACGAAGAGCAGCATTTCGGCGCCGCGGAGAAGGCGAAGCTGTCGGGCCTCGCAAAGGGCGTCCATACGCTCTGGATGAGCGCCACGCCGATCCCGCGCACGCTTGCGGCGGGGCTTGCGGGATTCAGGGAGCTCAGCGTGATCGCATCGCCGCCGGTTCATCGGCTGCCGGTCGTGACCAAGATCGCGCCGCTCTCGGACGCTGCCATTGCAGCCGCTTTGCTGCGCGAGCAGCGGCGTCACGGGCAAAGCTTCCTGATCTGTCCGCGCATCCAGGATCTGGAGCCGATGCTGGCGCGCGTGCAGGCGACAGCTCCGGAGCTCCGCATCGTTTGCCTGCACGGCAAGCTGCCCGCCGACGAACTCGACGACCGCATGATGAGCTTCGTCGAAGGCGAGGCGGACGTCCTGCTCGCAACCAACATCGTCGAAAGCGGTCTCGACATCCCCCGGGCGAACACCATCGTGGTGTGCTGGCCGGAGAAGTTTGGCCTGGCGCAACTGCACCAGCTCAGAGGGCGGGTGGGCCGCGGCGGCACGCGTGCCTTCGCCTATATGCTGACCGAATCCAGTTCGGAGCAATCCGGCAAGCGCCTCGCGGTTCTGGAGGAGTTCAGCAGACCGGGCGCAGGCTTCGCCATCAGCGAGCGCGATCTGGATCTCAGAGGTGCCGGCGATCTGCTGTCCGAGCGGCAGTCCGGCCATGTGCAGGTGTTCGGGCCGGTGCTCTACAGCCACCTTCTCAAACAGGCCTCGGAGAAGACCAGCGACCGGGCCGCCGATCTATGGGTGCCCGATCTCAACCTTCCGCTCGCCGATCTCCTGCCCCGGAGCTACGTGCAATCGGAAGCCATGCGGCTTGAAATCTACGGCCGCGCCGCCAGGTGCCGGAACGAAGACGACCTGGAGGATCTGGAGGAAGAGACCTCGCGCCGGTTCGGCAAGCTGCCCGCCGCCGGCCGGGACTTCTTCGCGGCGGCCAGACTCAGGATCGATTGCAAGCGGCGCGGGATCGTGCGGCTCGACGTCGGGCCTGAGGCTGTCGCCGCGACGTTCCTGCCGGGAAGGCTGCCGAAATCCAAGGCACGATCCAAGGCACATTCCAAGGCACGTTCGCTCCAGCGGGACGGCGATCGCGTCTTCTACTCGGGCAACACGAATGAGCCGCCTTTCGAGCGGATCGAAGATCTGCTGGATATTCTGGACGACTGATACGCCCGGCGCCTTCGTCCGACTCACGCGGGCTGACATCTCACTGACATCGAGCTTCGCTACTGGACAGCTCGCGTGATCCGTCCGCCCTCGTTTGGCCTGCTCCGAGCAATCGGAATGCCCCCTTCCAGGTCCGAGTCGGCGGTATCCGAGGCAGGTTATCTCGTTCAGATGCCGGCTATTTTTGAGCCAAAATAATGAGCAAGGCGGCGGAATCAGCCGTCTCCAAATCGGTGCTAGCCGCCGCTTGCTCCGTAGGATTACGCGTTTTGCACACCGTTCCGCCCGGTGTTGCCCAAACTTGTGCCCGCCAACGGTAACTTAAATATTCCTTTTTGGAATCAGCCGCTTGTCCGGACGCCGCTGTTCAAATGCCCGTGATATTTGTGCAACATTTGCCCGAAAACAGCCGCAACTCATCCCAAACTCAGCGGTCTTTTGTTGCGTGATCGGGGGCCTTCTGTCTCATATGGAACTGCGACGGAGGGGGGCATCCCAAGGTCGTCCCGTTTTAGGTGGTTCGCTTAAGTCCCTCGCGTTCATGCGGGTGTGTCCGAAGGCGCGAAGCGACTGAGCGGGGTTTAAGGGACAAAGGGAACCAACCTGAGGGTGTTTTACCCGGCGGATCCGGAACCTTCCCTGAGATAGAGCAACTTGGAGGTTTAACATGAAGATGGTTAAGAGCCTTATCCTCGGCTCGGCGGCGGCTCTCGTCGCGGTCGGCGGAGCTCAGGCGGCCGATCTTCCCGTCAAGGCCAAAGCGGTCGAGTACGTGAAGGTTTGCTCCCTGTATGGTCCCGGTTTCTACTACATCCCGGGCACCGATACCTGTATCAAGCTGGGCGGCTACCTGCGTGTCGACGTCGTGGCGAACACCAACTCGGACCACACCGGTAACTACGGTGGTGCGGGCGGTGCGGGCAACCGTTTCACCAACGGCTACACCTGGCGCTCCCGTGAAGACCTGAACATCGATACGCGCACCGCGACCGAATACGGCGTGGTCCGCACCTTCTTCGATGCGACCTTCAACTGGACCTCGGACAGCTACGCGGGTCAGGGCAACGGTTCGTCCGTCTACTCGGCGATCGGCACCGTCTCGGCTCCGAACAACGCCAACGGCGCTGCGGTTGCGGCCGGTACGGTCGGCGTCTACTACGCCTTCATCCAGTTCGCCGGCTTCACCATCGGTAAGGCGGTCTCGCAGTTCGCTGCTCCGTGGACCAACTACCCGGCCGGCAACACCTTCGACGGTCTCGTCGGCGGCAACAGCACGGTCACCGGTGTGAACCAGTTCAGCTACACCGCGCAGTTCGGCAACGGCGTGTCGCTGTCTCTGTCGGCTCAGGACCAGGTTGCCTACACCCAGGCTGGCGTGCTCAACCTCGGTGCGGCTCCGGGCGCACTCGGTCCGTACGGCACCAGCGACTATGCCGGCACGATCGCTCCGGACCTGATCGCGGCTCTCCGCGTCGACCAGGCTTGGGGTCTGTTCCAGGCGTCGTTCGCGGCGCATGACAACCACGCGGCCTACTACGGCGGCACCGAGTTGACCGGCCATCCCGACGACAAGTGGGGCTGGGCTGGTGCGTTGGCCCTGTCGATCAAGAACATCCCGACCGGACCCGGCGACACCATCAACATCCAGGGCGTCTACACCAACGGTGCGACCCGGTATAACCTGCAAGAGCTCTCGGGCACTTCCGCCTTTACCGCGTTCAGCGGCACCGGCGTTCCCGGCGCCTACCAGAGCATCGGCTTCGGCTTTGCGCCCGACTCGGTGTTCATCAACGGTGGCTCGCAGCAGCTGATTACGACCTACGGCTTCCGTGGTGCGTACATCCACAACTGGAACCCCTACTGGAACACCAGCATCTACGGTGCTTGGGCCCAGGTTAACTACAACAGCACTGCCAAGAGCTACATCTGCGGCCCGACCGGCAATGGTGTTGGCGGCTCGTTCGGCGCCACCTTCGGCACCGCCGGCCTGACCTCGTGCAACCCGAACTACAGCGTTGCGCAGCTCGGTACCCAGACCCAGTGGACCCCGGTGAAGAACCTGACCTTCTCGGCAGATTTCACCTACACCCGCCTGGATCAGAGCTATGCCGGCACGATCACCTATCCCGGCAGCGCCGCGATCGGCAAGCCGGCCGGCGTGTACGAGCTGAAGGATCAGAACACCTACCTGTTCGCCCTCCGCGCTCAGCGCAACTGGTAATACCGGTTGATCCGACTGTGATCTAACAGAGCCCCCGGCGCCAAAACGCCGGGGGTTTTGCTTTGTGCGGCCAGAGCGTTTTCGAGCGAAGCTTGTCCCGGACTTGATCCGGGATGGACACCGGTTCGCGTGAAGAAAACGCGTCAAGCAGGAATCCAGAGCTTCGGCTCTGATTCAATCGGGACCGAAGCTCTCTCGCTGTGTTTACGCCGCGAGCATGTCGCGGACCATCGGCACCACCTTGCTGCCGTAAAGCTCGATGCTCTTCATCAGCTTCTCGTGCGGCAGCGGGCCGGCCGAGTATTTCAGCTGGAAGCGCGCCGCGCCGAGCGCCTTCACGGTCGCCGCGATCTTGCGGGCGACGGTTTCCGGCGCGCCGACATAGAGCGAGCCGTGCTCGGCCTCGGAGACGAACTCGTCACGGCCCATCGGCGGCCAGCCGCGCTCCTTGCCGATCCGGTCGCGCATCACCTTGTAGTCCGGCCACAGCTCCTCGCGCGCCTGCGCGTCGGTCTCGGCGACGTAGCCCGGCGAATGCACGCCGATCGGCTGCGGCGTCCGGCCGAACTGCTGGTAGGCACGCTGGTGCAGATCGACATAGGGCGCGAAGCGCTTGGGATCGCCGCCGATGATGGCGAGCATCAGCGGCAGATCGTAATGCGCCGCGCGCACCACCGATTCGGGGCTGCCGCCGACGCCGATCCAGGTCTTCAGCCGGCCGTGCTCGATCGGCGGATAGACCGACTGGCCCTTCAGCGGCGGCCGCAGCTTGCCCTGCCATGTCACCGGCTCCTGCTTCAACAGCGCGGTGAACAGGTCGAGCTTCTCCTCGAACAGCTCGTTGTACTGCTTGAGGTCGAAGCCGAACAGCGGGAACGATTCGGTGAAGGAGCCGCGGCCGAGGATCACTTCGGCACGGCCGTTCGAGACCGCATCGACGGTCGCGAAGCGCTGGAAGACGCGGATCGGATCGTCCGAGCTCAGCACCGTCACCGCGGAGCCAAGCCGGATGTTTTCGGTGCGCGCGGCGATGGCCGCCAGCACGGTCTCGGGAGAGGAGATCGCAAAGTCCGCCCGGTGGTGCTCGCCGAGCCCGATGAAATCGATTCCGAGCTGATCGGCCAGCACCGCCTCGTCGACGACGTTGCGGATCACCTGGGCATGCGACAGCGGCACGCCGGCCAAATCCTTGCTGGCCAAGTCCTTAGTGACGTCGCCGAACGTGTCGAGCCCGAATTCGAGAGAGGTCGTCATCACAGAGTCCAGTTGTCGGCATGGCGGAGCATCCGCCACGGGCCACCCATCGCACGCAGGCCGGGAGGTCGTGTTGCTGCGGAGCATGTCCGCAAGCCTGCGCTGTGGAGCCTTCGGTTGGAGATGGTGTGGAGGTATGGCTTGTTCGCCGGCCGGCAAGGTCACGCCGCGAAACGCAGCGTTTCCAGCTCGCCCGTATTCCCCAGCCGTGGCGGCGACTGCGACGGTCAGCCCGGGACGACCAGGAAGCCGGCCCGCGGGAAATGCACCACGACCTCGCCGGCGCGCTCGTCGGAGCGGCGGATCGCGATGTGCTGCGCCGACAGCGAGACGATCTCGCCGCGGACCGGGACCTTGCCGTAGTCGTCCGGCATCACGCTGACGATGTCGCCGGGCTTGCGGCCGTTCGGATCCGCGGGGTCGCCGAACACAGGCGATTCCGGCTGCGCTTTCGCCGCGATCTCGAGCGCGTCGGCTGACGACATCTCGGTGCGCGTGCCGTGGCCGATGCCGCGGATGCGCTCTTCCCACGCTGCAACGCGCGGAAAGGCTTTCATGATCTCGTCCATCGTGGCGAGGCTCTGCCGCGCGTACCACACGTTCATGGAGGCGCTGACATCGGCAAGGCTGAACTCGCCGAACAGCCATGGCCTGTTATCGCCGAGCTGCGCCTCGATCCAGTCGAGGTTGGCGCGGAACTGGTCGCGCATCTGCGGCAGCGCTGCGGTCATCGCGGCGACGTCGAACTTGGCGCCGCGCAGCTTCTCGCGATCCGCGATGAAATCCTGCGGGACCTTGTCGCCAATGAAGCCGAACACCAGGTTCACCGTGTTCTGGAAGAACGGCCGGTCGGCCCACATGCCGAGCGCCCAGGGCATCCCGGCATTGCCCGCGGGAAACAGCGTCGGCGCCGGATAGCGCCGCTCCAATTCGCGGATGATGATCTGGGTGTCGCAATAGATGTCGGCGCCGATCTGCATCGTCGGGGTGCGGCGATAACCGCCGGTCATCGGCATCAAATCCGGCCGCGGCATGATCCGGGAAATCCGCACCGAGTTCCAGGCAAGCTTCTTGAATCCGAAGATGATGCGGATCTTCTCGGAGAACGGCGACTGATCGAAATGATGCAGGATCGGTGTCGGCTGCGACATGGCCTTCTCCCGGGATATGGTGCGATCTCGACGAACCTTGTCGCCTAGCCTGACAAGATTTCGGCCGATCGCAACCGATTTTCCCGGGTGAAGGGCGGCGACGCTCGGCCGTCAGAACTGTTCCGCCCAGGGCCGCAGGTCGAGCTCCAGCGTCCAGGCGCTGCGATGCTGGTGATGCAGCACCCAATAGGCGTCGGCGATCGCCGCGATGTTGAGCAGGCCATCCGGCCCGCGCTCGTCCTTCAATTGCGGACGCAGGCTCAGCAGCCGGTCGCCGCCGATGCCGCCATCGACCACGACGTGGCCGACGTGAATGCCCTGCGGCCCGAACTCCCGTGCCACGCTCTGCGCCAGCGCGCGCAGCGCGGCCTTGGCGGCGGCGAAGGGCGCGTAATTGGCCTTGCCGCGCAGCGAGCCGCTGGCGCCGGTGAACACCAGCGTGCCGCCGCCGCGCGCCAGCAGGGCGGGGATCGCGGCTTGCGCGAGCTGGAAACCGCCGAGCGCGTGTTCGCGCCAGTGCTCCTCGAAGCGCTGCTCGCTGACCTTGAGGAACGGCGCGGGCCGGTTCGAGCCCGCATTGTGCACGGCCATCGCCAGCGGCGCGAGCTGTTGGGCCGCCTCGACGAAGCGGGCGACATCGGCCGCGGTGGATGCATCGCCGACGACATGAGTGACGTTGGCTCCGCTTGCTGCGAGTTCGGCCGCCGTCGCGGCGAGCTTCTCGGCGTTGCGCCCGGCGATCGCCACGGGATAGCCACCGGCGGCAAAGCGTCGGGCGATCGCAGCGCCAAGGCCGTTGGATGCGCCGACGCCGGCAATCAGCACGCTTCCCTGCACGGCGGTCGGCTCGAGGACGGATCGGTCGTTCATGGCTTGCTCCATCAAGAGCATGATCCGGAAAAGTGGAACCGGTTTTCCGAAAAGATCATGCTTAAACAAGGTGCCCGCGGCGCGGGCAAAATCATTCATCGGACGCCATCGCTACGACGCTGTCGCGCACCGTGCGCAGAACGGCATCGGATCGCTTCGGATCGGTGAGGACGCGCGAGATCGCGAGCGCACCGACCATCGCACTGACAGCGACGATCGCACGGCTATCGTCATTGTCACCGAGCGCCTCGGCGATCTTGGCGATGAAGGCTTCGATGTGCGGCTCCATCACCGCGCGACACTGCGCGTCGGCGCGGCCGACATCGGAGATCAGCGCGCCGATCGCGCAGCCCGACGTGGGCTGGTCGCGATGGCTGCGGCTGAGATAGCTTCGCGCCAGCGTGTTGACGCTGACCGGCTTGTCGGGATCGCGCGCGGCGTGCGCTGACGCTTCGCCTGAAGTCAGCGCCTGTTGCAGCGCGGCGGCGATCAGCTCGGAACGCGAGGCGAAGTGCCCATAGAAGCCGCCATGGGTCAGCTTCACCTGCTGCATCAGGCTGCCGATGCTGAGCGCGTCGAGCCCCTTGTCGCGGATCTGCGCCGCCGCCTCGTTCAGAATCCGCTCACGGCTCCTGGCCTTGTCGGCCTGGGAATGGCCCATCTCGCATCGCCCCTGTTTGACTCTCCTTCTGGATTATGACCATCATGCATCTGGATGACAAGCATCATCCAGAAAATGTTCAGTCACAAGGCAGGGAGGAACAGATGTCCGACGGCGCGAGCGAGGGGCGGGTCCGCCACGAGCGGCATGACCACATCCTGAAGATCGTCATCGACAATCCTGCCAAGAAGAATGCCTTCAGCCCGGAGATGATGGCCGAGCTGTCAGACGCGCTGACCTTGCTCGATAATGACGACGGCCTCTGGGTCGGCGTGCTCTGTGCCGCCGGCGGCAGCTTCACCGCGGGCCTCGACATGCCGAAATTCTTCGGCCCGACGGCGACCCGCAAGCCGCTGCCGGAGGGTAACGTCGACCCCTTCGGGCTGTCGAAACGATGCCGCAAGCCGATCGTCACGGCGGTGCAGGGCATCGTGTTCACCGTCGGCATCGAGATGATGCTGGCCGGCGATATCGTCGTCGCCGCGGACGACAGCCGCTTCTGCCAGATGGAGGCCAAGCGCGGCATCGCGCCGCTGGCCGGCGCGCATTTCCGTTACATCAGCCGCGCCGGGTGGGGCGATGCGATGTATCACCTGTTGCTGTGCGACGAGTTCTCCGCGACTGAAGCGCATCGGATCGGTCTGGTGCAGGAAGTGGTGCCGGCCGGTCAGCAGATCGAACGCGCAATGGCGCTTGCCGCGATCATCGCGCGCAACGCACCGCTCGGAATCCAGGTGACGAAGGAAGCGGGCCGCAGGTTCATCGAAGCCGGCGAACAGGCGGCAATTGCGATCATCCCGCAAATCCGCGAACGCGTGCTCAACACCGCGGATGCGGCCGAGGGCATCAAGTCCTTCGTGGAACGCCGCGCGGCCGTGTTCCAGGGACGCTAGGCCAGTCAGATTAGGTTGGGCTGGAGCGCCGTCGAACGTTCACCTCTCCGTTGGGAGAGGTCGATTTGCGCAGCAAATCGGGTGAGGGGTTTCGGTCTATCGAGAGAGCAAGAGCCCTCACCCGGATTGCACCGGACGATGTTTCGCATCGCCAGGCGCAATCCGACCTCTAACGGAGAGAGGTGAAGCGAGACCGCCAAGCCGATTCAGGTTGTGACAATGTTGTCGCAACCGCTGGATTTCGATCGCAACGATGTTGCGACGACTCTTGTCGAGATTCGTCAAATCAGGGAGATTCCAACCATTCATTACATTCCATTTCGTCCTGCTTTGACTCAAGCGTCCGGTAGGGATTCCCATGACAAACGCGCGCGTCATCGTTGTCGGAAACAACAAGGGCGGCTCTGGCAAATCGACAATTGCCATGCACATCGCCATCGCGCTGATCAAGGCGGGTCAGCGTGTCGCCACCATCGATCTCGACAACAAGCAGAAGTCGCTGACGCATTACGTCGATAACCGGCGGGACTGGGCGCGGGAGACCTCGCTGGATCTCGGCATCCCCGCGCATATGTGCTTCGAAACGGTCAACGGCAGGAGCAGCGAGGTCGAGACGCTCGGCCGCAGCGCGCTCGCCGAGATCGTCGAACGGCTGAGCCGGTCGCACGATTTCATCGTGATCGATTGCCCCGGCCACGATACCTATCTGACGACGTTCACGCATTCGCTGGCCAACACGCTGATCACGCCGCTGAACGACAGTTTCGTCGATTTCGACGTGCTCGGCACTGTCGATCCGAACGACTTCAAGGTGACCGGCATCAGCCACTATGCGAACATGGTGGAGGAGGCGCGGCGCCAGCGCAGCGCGCACGATCAGCCGGCCTTCGAATGGGTGGTGTTGCGCAACCGCCTGTCCACGATCGGGTCGCGCAACAAGCGCCTGGTCGGCGAGGCTCTCACCGAGCTGTCGAAGACGTTGAATTTCCGCCTGGTCGACGGCCTGGCCGAGCGCGTGATCTTCCGCGAATTCTATCCGCGCGGATTGACTGCGGTCGACGACGTCAATCAGCTCACGCTCGGTGGCCGGCCGACCATGTCGCATGTCACTGCGTGGCTCGAGATGGAGCGGCTGATGACCGCGATCATGCTCGGCCATCTGGTGGCGCGCCCGCCGGCGTCCGCCGACGCCAGCCGCGACGCCGCATAAGCCGACGACGGACCGCTACCGGCAATTGCTGTTGCCCGTATCGGCAACGATCAGGAACGTGATCGTCGCAGGCGCGAACACAATCGAGCCTGCTGCGGTTAAGACACCGTTCAGATCGGGAATTTCGTCGGAAGTCCCGAGTGCAAGCGTGCTGCCGTTGAGCTGAACGTTGCCGTCGGCAGGCGTTGTGCTCGCCAATGTGTAGCGTTGCGAGGCGACTGGCAGCGTCAGCCCGCGCTGTCTCCGCCGATCGTTGTTGATGACGAGCAAGGTTACCCCGTCTGGCATGTCGCGCGCGCAATGCACATAGACATGGAAGCCGGGTTGCTCGGCGACGCTGGCATCGAGCACGGTGGTGCCCATCAGCCGTCGCCACAGCAATGCGGCCCAGTAGTTCGGCCGCGGCAGATGGGTTCGCTCGTCGAGCAGCCCGTAGTCGCTCGCGGCAAGCGTGTTGTGCATCACCACCTGGACGCCGGCCTTGGCCAGCCGCCCGAGCTGATCGAGGTAGCGGAACGTGTCGATGAAGGTCGCCGCCCAACGGTTGCCGCCGCACGCCGTCTCGGCGGTCTCGGTCAGCCAGATCGGCTTATTCGGTGCGAGCCGGTCGCGCAGCGTCCGGTCGACGGCGAATGTCCTGCCGGTTCGTGCCAGCCATTCGTCCGACAGGGCTTGCGTCGCCGTGCGATCGCCACCGCATCGCGCCGAGAGCGCGCCATAGTGATGGTAGGAGACCGTGTCGATGCCGGCTGCCGAGACGGCGAAGCGCGCGCGCGCATCCGCTCCGGTGCCGATCGTGCCGGGACCGAGGATGGTCACATCGGGCGCGGTGTCCTTCATGAAGGCGCGGAAGGTCGCAAAATCGCGGCCGTAGGCCGCGGCATCGTAGCGGTCAGGGGCGCCGCCGATCGCCGGCAGGTCCGGCTCGTTCATGAACTCGGCTGCCGCGATCTGCCCGCCGCTCGATTGCGTGAAGGCGAGCAGCTGCCGCGCCTGTTCGGAGGTCCATCGCCCCGCAGCGTCACGCGTGCCGGCGCTGATCGCAAAGGAGGTGACGATGGGCGCATCGACCGCGTGCGAGAAGTCGATCACGTTCCGCCACTGCTGTCGCGTCAGCACGCCTTTGAAGCCGGCCGGCGATGCCGCCGGTGGCGTCTCGGAATCCGCAAAGAACGTGCTATTGGCCCAGGTCCCGCTGACGCGCAGATACGCCGGCGAGAGCGCTGCGGCGATCTTGCGCAGCCTGTCCTCGTGCAGATCGATCGGATCGCGCGCCGCGAACAGCTCCGCCCTTGCATTCGCGCGTGCGCCGGCGTCCGCATAGGGCTTCCAGAATCGCCCGCCGGTCACCTCGACCATCTCGATATTGTAGGACTGGAAGCGCGGATCGATGCTCGCGACGCGCGGCATGGTCGCGACGTCGAGCGTCGGTTCGGCCGCGATCGCCTTGGCGCAAATGAGGGCGGCAACCGCCGGGATGGCGATGCGCGTGAGACGTCGAAATGCGGCCCGGCAATGGTTGCGCACGGCTCCTCGCGGCGTTCTGAACTGCAAGTTACGTTAGCAAGCCTTGTCAGAATGCCGCCGCAGCCTGTTTGAATCAACGCTACGGCGCGTCCTTCGGCTCGTTCGCGATGCGATCCCACAGCGCGCGGATTATGTCCTTCATATCAAGCGCGTCCTGCCAGCGGTCGGACAATTCCCTGCCGTCAGGTCCAGTGATCGCATAGGGCGGCGGGCCGAGCTCGCACAGAAAGGTCAGGGTCGCATCGGGCCCGGCGCGCTTGCGCCAGGAGCGGATGCCGTAGTCCCACCAAGCCGTGAACAGCGACACCCAGCCCTGGTGCTGCGGAAAGCCGAGCGAGATCTGCACCTGCTCGCGGCTGGCGATGCGGCCGTGGATGCCCCAGGCATGGTCGAGGATGCGATGGATCATCGCATGGTTGACCTCGTCGACCGGCCAGGCGAATTCGCGGCCGACCAGGTAATGCGAGAGATCGGCGGTCAGCCGCAGGTCGGGACAGTGATCGAGCAAATCGAGCATGAAGAACAGATCGGTCGTCATGCGGTCGCGATGGGTCTCGACATGCACGGCAACGCCGGCGTCGGCGGCAAGTCGCCGCCAGCCGTCGAGCAGGGGAATGCAATCGGAAAGCCGGCGTGGCCGGACGTCCGGTTGCAGGTTGACGTGATCGGCGCCGAGCCGGGCGACCAGCTCGAGCACCGGCTTCAGATCGTCGACGCTCTTCGGGTAACATTGCGCCTGCCAGATCATGCCATGCGCGCGAAGGAAGCTCGTCACCTCGCGCGCGAAGGCCGGATCGATGAAGCGCACGCCGGCGCCGTCAAACCCGGCATCGCGGATCATCGCGAGCTGGGTTTGCAGCGGCCATTCGGCCTCATTGGCCAGCCGCCGCTCCATCGCCCAGAGCGATTGCAGGACCCGCAGTTGCTGCGCCACCGATCAGGCCCGCGCCGGAACCGCGGTGGGCAGCTCGGCCTGCTCAGTCGCATCGGCTGCGATGTTCTCCTGATAGGTCTCCGGCCCGATCCAGATCGCAACCACGGTGCAGGCCGACAGGAACATCGCGTAGCAGGCGACCGGCCACCAGGTGCCGTAGGCCGCCACCAGCGCAGTGGCGACGAACGGTGCCGGGCCGCCCGATAGCAGCGAGCCGAGCTCGCGCGCGAAGGCGAAGCCGGCGAAGCGGCGCTGCGGCGGGAACAGCTCGGCGAAATACGCCGCCTGCGGCCCGAACATCGCCGCCGTCACCACGGCGCGGGCCAGGATGAAGGCGAGCGCGATCATGATCCATTCCTTGGTGCCGACCATCCAGAAGAACGGGAAGGCGAGCGCCACGCCGGCGAGCGCGCCGAACATGTAGACCGGCCGCCGTCCGACCCGGTCCGACAAGGCGGCGAAGCCGAGGATCGCGAACAGCTCGACCGTGAAGGCCAGCATCAGCGCGCTGAGCGCGTCCGCTTTCGGCACGCCGAGCGTGGTGATCACGTAACTGAGGCCAAATACCGGGAAGAAATAGCCGAGCCCGTTCTCGGCCATGCGGGCGCCGAGCACAACCAAGAAGTTGCGCGGGTGCCGGCGCAACGCCTCCATCGCCGGGTTGCTCTCGATCTTGCCGCGCGCGACCACCGCCTCGGTATAAACAGGCGTCTCGGCGATGCGCATGCGGACGAAGATGCCGACCACGATCAGGAGGAAGCTTGCCAGGAAGGGCAGGCGCCAACCCCAGCCCATCAGCTGCTCGCGCGGCAGCATCGTCACCAGCGCGAAAGCGCCGGCGGCGAGCAGATTGCCGACGGAGACGCCGAGCGGCGCGAAGCCGCCCCAGAAGCCGCGATGCTTCGGCGGCGCATTCTCGACCAGATAGATCACCGCGCCGCCATACTCGGCACCGGCGCCGAGGCCCTGGATGACGCGCATCGCGACCAGCAGCACCGGCGCCCAGATGCCGATCTGCCCATAGGTCGGCAGCACGCCGATCGCGGTGGTGCCGATGCCGATCATCAGGAGCGTGGCGACCAGCACCGGCTTGCGACCATAGCGATCGCCGAGGATGCCGAACAACAGGCCGCCGAACGGCCGCACCACGAAGCCGACGCCGAAGGTCAGGAACGACAGCAGCGTGCCGACCACCGGATCGCTCTTCGGAAAGAACAATTCGCCGAACACCAGCGCGGCGGCGGTGCCGTAGAGGAAGAAGTCGTACCATTCGAGCGCGGAGCCGATGCTGGCGGCAAGAATCACACGCAGGCGCGATTTGCTGGCGCCATCTGCCATCTTGGTCATTCGTTTCCCCGTTGTCTGTTTTTATGTCTTGAAAGCAGCAATGCCCGCGGCTCGGCCGCGGGCATTGTCTCAGGTCCTAAGCGGCGCGCGTGAAGTAGGATTTCTTCGACGCCGACTGGGTCTCGTAGATCGATCCCTGCCGCTTGGCCGGCGGCAGCGGCATCCGCACCGGGACGTCGGCGAGCCGCGGTGCGACCACCGGCGGACCCGCCAGCAGGCGGCTGTTGAACTCGTCGAAATCCTTCACGCCCATCAGCGGCCAGGCATCGCTGGCGGCGACTTCGTAGAGCAAGAGGTTGCGCGGCCGGTTCGACGTGTTGGTCGCCGAGCCGTGCAGCGCGCGCACGTGGTGGAACGACATGCTGCCGGCCTTGCCCATGCAGGGCACCGCGCGCTTGATCTCGTCCCCGATCTGGTCCGGATCGATCAGGCCTGCGAAGTGGCCGTCCTCGCCGTGATGATCCCACATCGTAGCGCCCGTGTGGGTGCCCGGCGTCACCAGCATCGGGCCGTTCTCGATATCGCAATCATCGAGCAGCACGCCGATCGCGAGGATGTCGTCATTGGTGTGCGGATAGAACGCCCAGTCCTGGTGCCACTCGACCGGCGAGCCGTATTGCGCCGACTTCATGTTGAGCTTGGCGCCGTGCAGGCGAAGGCCGGGGCCGATCAGTTTGGTCAGGATCGAGATCACGGCGGGGCTGCGGACGATCTCGTCGAAGATCGGGTGCACCTTGTGCGGCGCCTTGATGCGGCGGACGCGCGGGTTTTCCGGGGTGTGGCCCGGCTCGAGGTCGTAAACATCGGTGTGCTCGGTCACCGCGGCGGCCCCGGCCACCAGCTCCGCGAGCACCGTGCGCACCTTGCCGAGGGTCTCCTGGTTGAGCACCTCGGGGACCACGATCACCCCGTCGCGCTTGTAGGCTTGGGCCTGTTCGTCCGAAATCATGCCGTTTCTCCCTTCCTGTTCAATGTTAGCGCTAACATGCGGCGATGCTAGCGCTAACATCATGGCTTGGCAACCCGGAATCGTGCAGGGTCGGGCTATGAGCTCCGAACTGACCGACCCCAGGGCCGTTCCGAAGACCGGCCCGGCCGGTGCCGCGCCCACCCTGTCAGAGGTGGCCAAGCGTGCCGGCGTCTCCTCGATCACGGTCAGCCGGGTGGTGCGGATGCCCGATCTGGTCGCCCCGGAGACAAGGGCGCGGGTCGAGCAGGCGATGCGCGATCTCGGCTATGTGCCGAACCTGGTGGCCGGCGCGCTGGCGAGCGCGCGGACCAATTCGGTCGGCGTGCTGGTGCCGACCATCGCCAACTCGATCTTCGCCGACACGGTGCAGGGCCTGTCCGACAAGCTCGAGCCGCTCGGCTTCTCCGTGATCCTGGCGCAGTCGCGTTACGACGCGGCGCGCGAGGACCGCATGCTGGCGGCGCTGCTGTCGCGGCGGCCCGAGGCGATCATCATGGTCGGCTCACCGGCCACGGAGGACGGCAGCCGCCTGCTGCGCAATGCGCGGATTCCGATCGTCGAGACCTGGGATCTGCCGGCAAGCCCGATCGATGCGGTCGCGGGCTTCGACAATTACAGGGCCGGTGTCGCCGTCGCCAGGCATCTGGTCGCGCAGGGCCGCAAGCAGCTCGCCTTCATCGGCGGCGACGATCCGCGCGGCACGCGCCGCTGGCTCGGCTTCAGGGACGAGGCGCTGGCGAGCGGGCTCGCCGAGCCGCGCCGGCTGATCCTGGACCGCAAGGACTCCGGCAGCGTGGCCGCGCATGCACGGCTGCCCGGTGTCGATGCGGTATTCGCCGCCAACGATGCCCATGCGATCGGCTTCATGTCCGGGCTGCGCAAGGCCGGCGTGCTGCGTGACGGGCCCGCATCGGCGCAGCCGGTCGCCGTGATCGGGCTCGGCGATCTCGAGATGGGCCGGCTGATCTCGCCGACGCTCAGCACGATCAGCGTGCATGGTGACGCGATCGGCCGCACCGCGGCGACGCTGACGCTGGAGCGCGGCGGCGAGCGCCGCATCGATCTCGGTTTCGAGCTGGTGCTGCGCGACAGCGGCTAGTCGCTTGCGCGTCTTTGCCACCGCTCGACGCCGGCGAGCAGCGCGGCGATTACGCACCCCGAGATGATGCCGAACGTCAGGTCCTCGAACACCGTCAGGCCGAAGGTCGGGATCAGCACCACGGCACCGCGCCAGCGCCGGATCAGGTGCAGGAAGTCTTCCTTCTCGGCCATGTACCAGCACACGACGACGAGCACGCCGGCCAGCGCCGAGAGCGGGATGTAGCTCGCAAGCGGCGCCGCCACGACCATGAACCCCAGCAGGAACGCCGAATGCATCATGCCGGACAACGGGCTGCGCGCGCCGGCCCGGATGTTGGTTGCGGTGCGCGCGATCGTGCCGGTGACGCTGATGCCGCCAAAGAACGCCGAGGCGATGTTGGCGATGCCCTGCGCCACCAGCTCCATGTTGGAGCGGTGCTTGCGGCCGGTCATGCCGTCGGCGACCTTGGCCGAGAGCAGGCTCTCGACGCCGCCGAGCAGCGTGAAGGACAGCGACGCCGGCAGGATCTGCAGCAGCAGCGCCCAGGAGAATTGCGGCAGATGCGGCACCGGCAGGCCGCGCGGAATTTCGCCGAACCGGCTGCCGATGGTCTCGACCGGCAGATGCAGCAGCAGCGCCGCGACCGATGCGATTGCGATCGCGATCAACATCGCCGGCCAGGAAGGCCTAGCCGCGCGCAGCACGAAGATCACGGCCGCCGAGCCGATGCCGACGGCAAGCGCGGACCAGTTCAGCGTCGGCAAAGCATGGCTAAGCGCCGCGAGCTTGGGAAGGAACGGGCCGGGCTCGGCGCCTGATAGTGTCAGCCCGCCAAGATCGCGCAACTGGCTGGCCAGAATGGTGACCGCGATTCCGCAGGTGAAGCCGACGGTGACGGGATGCGGGATGTAGCGGATCAGCGAGCCGAGTCCCGACGCGCCGATCAGCGTCAGCATCAGGCCCGACACCAGCACCGTGAGCAGCAGCCCTTCGACGCCGAATTTCGCGGTCGTTGCCGCGACGAGGACGATGAAGGCGCCGGCCGGGCCGCCGATCTGAAACCGGCTGCCGCCGAGCGCCGAGACCAGGAAGCCGCCGACGATGGCCGTGAACAGCCCACGCTCCGGCGTCACGCCGGAGGCCACCGCGATCGCCATCGACAACGGCAGCGCCACCACGGCCACCGTCAGCCCTGCCATCACGTCGTGGCGGAATGCGTCGAGACCGTAACCTTCGGTCAGCGTGGTGACGAGCTTGGGACGATAGAGATGCGTTGTGGAGGAACCGTCAGGCATGGTGATGACCTAGGGAACAGGGTGAAAAAATCCGGCAGAAAAGCTGGATGCTGAAAACATGCTTCGGATTGCCGGCGCGGCCGGGGCGAGGCAGTGCGCTCATTCGGCGATCTTCCGGTAGACCGCCGCGGCGCGGCGCAGCAAGTGGTTCTTGCGCTTCCGCGCATGCACGCGCTGGTGCTTGGCCTTGCGCTCCTCGGCGCAGTGCGCGGCCGCGTCGGCGGTCTCGACCAGCTTGCGACGGACCTCGTGATCGTTCAACTCGCCGAGCAATTGCTGGCCCTTGCGCAGATGCTTCAGCACATTGCGCCATGATGCGTAGTCGTCGGGGGGCAGGCCGCCTTCGGAGAATTCGATGGCGTAGCGCAGCCGCTTGCTGGCAAGCCGGACGCGGTGGCGCTTGTTCTTGCCCATGCCCTGCAGCCCGCGGCTCTTCTGGCACAGTTTGCCATGCCACCGCGCCAGCCGGCGCGCGTGGAACACCGCGACCGGCACGGCGCGCCCCTGCGCGGCCCGGCGATCCTGCCGCGCGGTCCAGGGGCCGCTGCCGACCCAGTCCCACATGCCGTCGAACCATTGCCAGTAACGGTCGCTTTGCAGCGCCTCCTTGAGGGCTTCGAACGCGTCGGTTCGCGCGGTCTGGAGCATCTGCTGCTCGGGCAAGCCCTCGCTGGTTTCGATCGCGACGTCGAGGTCGCGCGTGGCGCCGAGATGGGCGCTCAGCCATTTCAGCTCGGATTTGAGTCGCTTCCATTCGGCGTCCGCCACCATCGGGCCATAGAAGGCCACCGCGGCCTTCAGCCGCGTCAGTGCAATACGGGTCTGATGCAGGGCGGTCGGATCTCCGGAGCTCACGGCTTCATGGTTGGTCGCGACGTCTTCGAGGCATTCGGACAGGATCAGGCGAAACGCGGTCTCACAACGCATGGATTCGCTGAGATGGCGCGGCCGCTTCGGGCGGATAGCACGCTCCCGGTCCGGACTGGCCGCTGACGTCATGACACTCCCGTGGCGCCGCCGAAGCCGCGAAGCAGTGACACGGCTCACGGGAGAGAAGATTTCCCATTTGGTTGATGTCGATCAAGGGTTTTCTGCGTGGCCGCCGTGAAACGATCCGCCGGGGCGTTCAAAATGTCGCAATTGCCTGCGGAGCTGGCTTATTTCGGGGTCATACGTGGGGCTCGCTCCGATCAGGGCGCCCTGTTGCGCTTTATTTCGCGCGCGAAATATCTTGATATTTCGCATACGAAACATATAACGAGGATATGAAAGCGGAACACCGGCTGATCTTCCTTCTGACCGTGGCCTACCGGCGGCTGCAACGCGCCATCGATCAGGAGACGGCCGCGCATGACCTGACGTCGGCGCAGGCCGGCGTGCTGTTTTTTCTCGGGCGCAACGACGGCGCGCTGATCGGCGACGTCTCTCAGGCGCTCGACATCGTGCCGTCGGCGATGACCGGGCTCGCCGACCGGATGGAACGCGCGGGCCTCGTCAAGCGCCGCCGCGATGGCGAGGACGGGCGCAGCCAGCGGCTCCATCTCACCGTGGCGGGGCAGGAGCTCGGCAAGCGCGCGGCGACGCGGACCAGGGTGATCAACAACCGCCTGATGGACGGATTTTCGGAAGCCGAGATCGACGTGGTGTCGCGCTGGCTGACCAGCCTGCAAGAAAAATTTCCGAAAGATGTCTAGCAATCAAGGAGTGAGACATGAGTGAAGTGACCGTGGCGCTGGACAATGGCGTGCTCACCGTGACGATGGCGCGTCCGGACAAGAAGAATGCGATCACCAACGCGATGTATGGCGCGATGGCCGACGCGCTCGAACGCGCGGAAAGCGATCCTGCAATCCGCGCCGTCGTGATCCAGGGCGATGGCGACAGCTTCACCGCAGGCAACGACCTTGCCGATTTCGCGGCGGTGTCGCGCGGTGTGCAGGGCGAGCGTCACGTCTCGCGCTTCCTTAGCTGTCTTGCCAAGGCGACGCGGCCGCTGGTTGCCGCGGTGCAGGGCAATGCGGTCGGCATCGGCACCACCATGCTGCTGCATTGCGACCTCGTCTATCTGGCGCCGACCGCGCGGCTGATCACGCCGTTCGTCAATCTCGCGCTGGTGCCGGAGGCGGCGTCGACCTATCTGCTGCCGCAGCGCATCGGCTACGCGCGGGCCTATGCGATGTTCGCGCTCGGCGAGCCGGTCGAGGCGGAGACCGCGGTCTCGATCGGCCTCGCCAATGCGGTGGTGCCGCTTGAGGATCTCCGCGCCAGGGCACGCGCGGCGGCGGACGCATTGGCGAAGCGGCCGTTCGGCTCGCTTCAGCACACCAAGGCGCTGATGCGCGATCCCGCGGGGATCAGCGCGCAAATGGCCCGCGAGGGCAAAATCTTCCAGGAGCGGCTGATGAGTGCGGAGGCGCGCGAAGCGTTTGCCGCCTTTGCCGAGCGCCGTCCGCCGGATTTCTCCAAGATCGTCGGGTAAAAGATCGTCGGGTAAGCCGGGATGGGGACGTCGCGTGCGGCCCCATCGCTTTGGGGTTGACGGCGTCGCCGGCATCGAACATCTCGTGTCCGGGGCACAGCGAACCCGGCGAGGCGAGGCATGAGCGACAGTCACACCCTGCGCGGCGAGGGAATCGCCGTGACCATTCAGGCCGAGGGCGCCGAACTGTCGTCGCTGAGGAATGCCGAAGGGACGGAGCTGTTGTGGCAGGCCGGCCCGCAATGGCCGCGCCATGCGCCGATCCTGTTCCCGATCGTCGGCCGGTTGAAGAACGACACGCTGCGTCACAACGGCAAGACCTATCCGATGACGCAGCACGGCTTTGCGCGGGACTGCCGCTTTGCCTGGGTGGAGCAGGGAGCTCGGTCGTGCAAGCTCGCGCTGTCAGACGATGCCCAGACGCGGGCGCGCTACCCTTTCACGTTCCGGCTGGAGGTCACCTACACGGTCGACGGCGCCGATCTCGACGTCGCCTTCGACATCATCAACACCGACGACGAGGTGCTGCCGGCCTCGCTCGGCGGTCATCCCGCCTTCAACTGGCCGCTGGTGCCGGGGCTGCCGAAGGAGGCTTACACATTGACCTTCGGCAAGGCCGAACCCGCGCCGATCCGACGGTTGAAGGATGGATTGATGCGGCGGCAGCCTGAACCCAATCCGGTCAAGGGCAGAACGCTTGCGCTGTCGGAGGAGTTGTTCGATGACGACGCGATGATCTTCGATCAGGTCGCAAGTCCGTCGATCGTCTTCGCGGCGACACGAGGTCCCGCAGCAGCCACCCAGGGCCCGGCGGTGGAAATGTCATGGCGTGGCTTTCGCGAACTCGGCATCTGGTCGAAACCCGGCGGTGCACCGTTCCTGTGCATCGAGCCGTGGCATGGTTTTGCTAGTCCAGTGGAGTTCGACGGCGAGTTCGCCGACAAGCCCGGCCTGATGCATATCGCGCCGGGCGCCCGTCAGTCGCTCGGCTATCGCATTCGCGTGAACTGATCGGCAATAAACTGTGCCGCAACTCAATGCGCGCGGCTGCCGAGCGCGTTGGTGAGTGCGCCGACGGACGGCGGGTTTTCGTGCGCCCAGGCCTCGTGCGCGGCGAGATCGCGATAGTGCTCGGCCATCCGCAGCAGCCGCTCGCGGATGGCGCTATCTTCCTCGCCGTCGGCCTGGTCGGCGAGCTGCGCGGCGCGTTCGAGAAGCGTTTTCGGATCGATCACGACGGGCTCCAAATCCGGTTTCGCCTGGCGGATAACGGTCACAGCCAAGCACAGTTCCTGCCATGGTTTGATGACAGCTGTGCCGAACCGATCGATGCCGTCGGACTGCGTTGGAACCCTAGTTGAACGCCATGCCGCCGCTCATCGCGATGGTCTGCCCGGTCATATAGGGATTGTTGACCAAGAGCATCACCGCCTGCGCGACTTCCTCGGCGGTACCGAAGCGGCCGATCGGTATCCGGCTGACGAGGCCGCTCTGTCCCTTCATCATGTCAGTCTCGATCAGCGACGGCGCGACGGCGTTGACGGTGATGCCTTCCTTGACCAGGCGCGCGGCATAGCCGCGGGTCATGCCCTCCATCGCCGCCTTGGACGCGTTGTAGTGCGGCCCAATCGCGCCGGCGCCACGCGCCGCGCCGGAGGAGATGTTGACGATGCGGCCCCACGTCCGGGTGCGCATCATCGGCAGCACCGCTTGCGTGCAGAGGAACGCCGATTTGAGATTGACTGCGATGGTGCGGTCGAAATCCTCTTCGGTGAGGTCGTCGACACCCTTGACGATCGCAATGCCGGCATTGTTGACGAGGATGTCGATCGGGCCGAGCTCGGACTTGGCGCGCTCGACCAGCCTCGCGACGGCGGCTGCGTCCGAGACGTCGGCGGCGACCGCGACGGCCCGGCCGCCCGCGGCAATGATGCCCTTCGCCAGCGTCTCCGCCTCGGCCGAGCGCTCGCGGTAATTGATCGCGACGGCGGCGCCGGCCTCCGCCAGCATCTTGACGATGGCCGCACCGATGCCGCGCGAACCGCCGGTCACCAGCGCCACATGTCCGTGCAGACTGTTGGTCGTCATTGGCCGTCCTCCTGTGCGCGTGCGGTCAGGTTCGCAAAGCGGGCGGCGCGGCGCAACGCAGCCCTGCTCAAATCTGCGTTGCGGCAGCCGCCCTTGCGGCCAAAAAACCGGCGTCCCGGGCCGGAATCGGCCTTGCGTCCGGCGCGGGCGGGCGGCAATGGTTGGGACGTCACTCCTTCCCGCCTACCCACGAGAGCCCGATGAGCAAACTGATTGTCCGCGCCGGCGATTTCACCTTTGACGCCCGTTTCGAGGAACAGCTCGCGCCGAAGACGGTCGCCGCGTTCCGCAAGGCGATGCCGTTCGAGAGCCAGGCGATCCATGTGCGCTGGAGCGGCGAGGGCGTCTGGATGCCGCTCGGCGATCTCGATTTCGGCGTCTCCTACGAGAACCACACCAGCTATCCGGCGCCGGGCCAGATCATCCTCTATCCCGGCGGCATCAGCGAGACCGAGATCCTGCTCGCCTATGGCGGCGTGCACTTCGCCAGCAAGATGGGCCAGCTCGCCGGCAATCATTTCATCACGCTGACCTCGGGGCTGGAGAACCTCACCGCCTTCGGCAAGACCGTGCTGTGGAAGGGCGCGCAGAACATCCGCTTCGAGGAAATCTGATGTGACCGAGGCCCGCTATCCGCGCGACCTCCGCGGCTACGGCCGCAATCCGCCCGATCCGAAATGGCCCGACGCCGCGCGCATCGCGGTGCAGTTCGTGGTCAATTTCGAGGAGGGCGGCGAGAACAACATCCTGCACGGCGATCGGGCCTCGGAAGCGTTTCTGTCCGACGTGCTGGGCGCACAGCCCTGGGTCGGCCAGCGCCACGCCAACATCGAGACCATGTTCGAATATGGCTCACGCGCCGGCTTCTGGCGGCTGTGGCGGGTGTTCACCGAGCGGAAGCTGCCTGTGACCGTGTTCGGCGTCGCGATGGCGCTGAAGCGCAATCCGGATGTTGTCGCCGCGATGCAGGAGGCGGGCTGGGATATCGCCAGCCACAGCCTGCGCTGGGTCGAACACAAGGACATGTCGGAGGACGAGGAGCGTGCGGAGATCGCGCGCGCGATTGCCGTGCACACCGAGGCGACCGGCGCGCGGCCGCTCGGCTGGTACACCGGCCGCTCCTCGATCAACACGCTGCGGCTTCTGATGGAAGCGGGCGGCCTGCGCTATCTCTGCGATTCCTATGCCGACGATCTGCCGTACTGGATCAAGGCTGATAGCACCGAGCCGCATCTCGTGATCCCCTACACGCTCGATGCCAATGACATGCGCTTCATCAATCCGCAGGGTTTTGGCGGCGGCGACGAGTTCTACACCTATCTGAAGGACAGTTTTGACGTGCTCTACGCCGAGGGCGCCACGCGGCCTGCAATGATGTCGGTCGGCCTGCATTGCCGCGTCGTCGGCCGCCCCGGCCGCGCCGCTGCGCTGATGCGCTTCCTCGATTACATCCAGAAGCACGAGCACGTCTGGGTGCCGACCCGGCTTCAGATCGCCGAGCATTGGCACGCCAATCTGAAGCATCTCGCCGCGGACGCGTTCGAGATCGCCTAGTGGTTCCACTACCGTCGACGTGACGAGGGTAGAGCATCTCGCGCATCCGGGCTGCGCGAGATGAATTGCTGCGTTGCGTCAGAGGCAGCAGCCATCTCGATTGCCGTGCGTTAGCGCCGCATCCGCGTGGGGAACGAGAGCGTCAAGGTTCCATGGAAGACATCGTCGGCAGGGTGGAGCGCCTCTTCGACTGGGTGCCACAATGGGTTGTCGGTCTTGGCCTTGTTGCGGGCGCAATCTTGCTTGCGCTCGTAGCCCATTCGATCGCGCTGCATCTGCTCTGCCGCATTCTGAACACGAGGTATCCGGTCGCCACCGTGATGCTCAACCGGACGGCGGGCCCGACGCGATTGGCGGCGTGCCTGGCCGCGGTCGCTCTCGTGCTTCCGCTGGCGCCGCTCAACGATCTGCTGCGTCAGGCGCTCAGTCACTTCTTCGGCGTCGCGGTGATCGCGCTGGTGGCCTGGATCTCGATCAGGGTCGTCGACATGGCGTCGGCCAGGTACCTGGACCGCTTTCGCCTCGAGGTCGCCGAGAATTTCCTGGCGCGCAAGCACGTCACCCAGGTTCGTGTCTTCAAGCGGGTCACTGACACCCTGATCATCATCATCGCGGTCTCGACCGCGCTGATGACATTCGATTCCGTCCGGCAATATGGCGTCAGCCTGTTCGCCTCTGCGGGCGCCGCCGGCGTGATCGTCGGCCTTGCGGCGAGGCCGCTGCTCAGCAATCTGATTGCCGGCGTGCAGATCGCCGTCACCCAGCCGATCCGGATCGAGGACGCCGTCATCATCGAGAACGAGTGGGGCTGGGTCGAGGACATCGCCTCGACCTATGTCGTGATCCGGCTGTGGGACTGGCGGCGCATGGTGGTGCCGCTGTCCTACTTCATCGAGCGACCGTTCCAGAACTGGACGCGCGACGCGCAGTCGCTGATCGGAGCGATCATTCTGCACGTGGACTACAGCGCGGACGTGCCGCGGATCAGGAAGCGGCTGGAGCAGATCGCGAAGGAGTCGCGGCTCTGGGACGGCGCGGTGGTCAATCTGCAGGTGATCGACACCCACCCACGCACCATCGAGCTGCGCGCGCTGGTCAGCGCGCGGAATGCGCCGCAATCCTGGGATCTGCGCTGCGAGATCCGCGAGAAGCTGCTGGCCTATATCCGCGACGAGATGCCGGAGGCGTTGCCGCGCGATCGCGCGATCCTCGCGCCTGCCGTCGACGATTTCGGCCGGGCGTTCCTGCGCGGCGCGCCTGCACGGCAGCGCGCAGCGCCGCCGTCGCGCAATTAGTCCGCGGCTTGCCTTAATGGCCGGCCATGTGCCGGCCGATCTCGGTGAGATCGGCCTCGCTGGCACGGGCCTCGTGCACGAACGCGCCATGGAACATCACGACCAGCCGGTCCGACAGTTCCAGCAGCTCGTCGAGGTCTTCGCTGACCAAGAGCACCGCCGCGCCACGGTTGCGGGCGGCCATGATCTCGGCGTGGATCTGCGCCACTGCCGCGAAATCGAGCCCGAAGCACGGATTGGCGGCGATCAGCACCTCGACGTCGCCCGAGAGCTCGCGCGCCAGCACCGCGCGCTGCACATTGCCGCCGGACAGCGCCGCGATCGGCGTCTCCGGCGTGCGGGTCTTGATCTTGTAGCGGTTGATCTTACGGGTCGCGTCGTCGCGGAACGCCGAGCGGTTCAGCCACCAGCCGCCGCGCGCGAACGGGGCGCGGTCGAATTCGCGGAACGCGATGTTGTCGGCGACGCTCATGCCGCCGACGCAGGCGTTCTTCAGCGGCTCTTCCGGCAGCAGCGACATCCGGTGGCGGCGCATCTCCTCGCGGCTTGCGGAATATGCTTCGCCCTGGACGCGGATCACGCCGCTCTCGGCCTCGCGCTGACCGGCCAGCACCTCGACGAGCTGGCGCTGGCCGTTGCCGGAGACGCCGGCGATGCCGACGATCTCGCCGCTCTTCACCGTCAGCGACACGCCGTGCACGGCAATCGCGCCGGCGTCATCGAGCGCGGTGAGCTTGTCGAGCTCGAGCCTGGCCGCGCCGGTCTCGCCGGTCTCGCCGGTGCGCGGCGGCTGCACGGTCAGCTGCTCGGCGCCGATCATGGTGCGCGCCATTTCGTCGGGCGTCAGCTCCGAGACCTTGCCGGTGCCGGCGAGCTTGCCGCGGCGCAGGATGGTCACCTCGTCGGCGAACGCCATCACCTCGCGGAACTTGTGCGTGATCATCAGGATTGTCAGTTCGCCCGCGACCACCATGGCGCGCAGCATGCCGAGCACCTCGTCGGCTTCGCCTGGTGTCAGCACCGAGGTCGGCTCGTCCAGGATCAGGAAGCGGCGCTTCAGATAGAGCTGCTTGAGGATCTCGCCCTTCTGCCGCTCGCCGGCGGAGATGTCGGAGACCTTGGCATCGAGCGGCACCTTGAACGGCATCCGCGCCAGGAACGCTTCGAGCGCGGTCTTCTCCTTGCGCCAGTCGAGCACGGCGGGCACGTCGTCGCGCGCCAGCACCAAATTCTCGGCAACCGTCATCGCCGGCACCAGGGTAAAATGCTGATAGACCATGCCGAGCCCGAGCGCATGCGCATCCCTGGGATTGGCGATCGCCTGCTGGCGGCCGCCGACCAGGATGTCGCCTTCGGTGGCGTGGTAATAGCCCATGATGCATTTGACGAGCGTGCTCTTGCCGGCGCCGTTCTCGCCGAGCAAAGCGTGGAACGAGCCGGGGCGTACCTTGAGCTCGACATTGTCGAGCGCCGTGAAGTCGCCGAACCGCATCGTCACGGATATGGCGTCGACGCCGAACGCGCCTGAGGGTGCGGGCGGCTCGCCGATGATCACGACAGCGCCCCGATCAGGTCGGCGGATCTCGTCACCGCGCCGAACACGCCGCCCTGCATCTTGATCATCTTCAGCGCGTGGTCGTGGTTGCTCCTGTCGGTGGCGCCGCAGCAATCCTCGACCAGCACGCATTCGAAGCCGCGGTCGTTGGCCTCGCGCATCGTGGTGTGGACGCAGACATCGGTGGTGATGCCGGTCAGCACGATGTTCTCGATGCCGCGCAGCCGCAGCATCAGCTCCAGATCGGTGGCGCAGAACGAGCCTTTGCCCGGCTTGTCGATGATCGGTTCGCCGGGCAGCGGCGCCAGATCGGGGATGATGTCCCAGCCGGGCTCGCCGCGCACCAGGATGCGGCCGCAGGGGCCGGGATCACCGATGCCGGCGCCGATCTGGCGCGAGCGCCAGCGCTTGTTGGCGGGCAGGTCGGCGAGGTCAGGCCGGTGGCCTTCGCGGGTGTGGATGATATGGAAACCCTGCGCCCGCATCACCGCGAGCAGCTTCTTGATCGGCTCGATCGGCGCCCGGGTGAGCGAGAGATCGTAGCCCATCTTGTCGACATAGCCGCCGACGCCGCAGAAATCGGTCTGCATGTCGATGATGATGAGCGCCGTGTTCTCCGGCCGCAGATCGCCGTTATAAGGCCAGGCATAGGGTTCGGATTTGACATAGCGCTCGGGCATGTTGAACTCACTAGTTCTATCGGGTGATCGACAATTCGGCCGGCGCGCCGGTCAGCGTGCGCTTCGGCGAGCAGGTGATGATCATGATCGCCAAGGTCAGGATGTAGGGCGCGGCGTTGAACAGATGATAGCCGGAGGTGATGCCGACCGATTGCAGCGCCGGCCCGAGCGCTGCGGCGCCGCCGAAGGCGAGCGAGGCCCACAGGCACAGCATCGGGTCCCAGCGCGCGAAGATCACCAGCGCCACGGCGGTGATGCCTTGGCCTGACGAGAGGCCCTCGTTCCAGCTGCCGGGATAGAACAGCGACAGGAACGAGCCGCCGATGCCGGCGAGGAAGCCGCCGACCATGGTGGCGCGCAACCTTATCAGCAGCACGGAATGGCCCATCGCGCGCGCCGCATCCGCGCTCTCGCCGGCGGTGCGGATCAACAGGCCCCACCGCGTGGTCCTGAACGCCCAATAGAGCAGCGGCGCGATCGCGACGCCGATCAGGAACAGCACGTTGATGCGCAGCGCCGCGCGGAGCTGCGGCACGTCGCTCCACCAGCCGAAATCGATCGCCGGCAGCCTCGCCGCCGTCGGCTCGATCAGCGGCTTGCCGAGGAAGAAGGCGAGACCCGTCCCGAGCAGCATCAGCGCGATGCCGACCGCGATGTCGTTGACGCGCGGCAAGGAGCAGATGCCGGCATGCAGCGCACCGAACAGCGCGCCGGTGATCCCTGCGGCGAGCACGCCGAGCCACGGCGAGCCGGACAGGTAGGAGATGCCGTAGGCGCTCATCGCGCCCATCACCAGCGTGCCTTCGAGGCCGAGATTGATGCGGCCAGATCGCTCGGTGATGCATTCGCCGAGGCTGACGAACAAAAACGGCGTCGAGACGCGGATGGCGCCGCCGAACACGGCGAGCGGAACGGTCCAGAGCCCGAGCGATGCATCGGCCATGTCAGGACTTTCCCTTCAAGAAACCGATCCGCCCGTAGAGCGCATCGCTTGCCAGCACGAACACGAAGATGATGCCTTGCAGTACCAGCACCGAGGCGTCGGGCAGACCGAGCCGCCGCTGCAACAGGCCGCCGGAGGCCGAGATGCCGCCGAGCAGGATCGCGACCGGAATGATCGCGAGCGGATTCTGCCGCGCCAGGAATGCGACCAGGATGCCGGTGAAGCCGTAGCCTGCGGCGAGGTTGGCGTTGGTGCGGCCCTGCACGGCCGCGACCTCGATCATGCCGGCAAGCCCGGCGCAGCTGCCGGCGAGGAAGCACACGGTCATGATCAGTTTGCCGACCGAAAGCCCGACGATCTTGGCGGCGCGGATGTTGCCGCCGGCCACCCGCGCGGCGAACCCGAAGGTGGTGTGATAGATCAGGATGTAGGCGGCAACGGCCGCGACGAGGCCGAACACCAGTCCCCAATGCACGTCGGTGCCGGGAATGCTGCCGATCATGTTGGCGGCGCCGATCTCGCGCGTCGACGGCTTGTTGAGGCTCGCCGGATCGCGCATCGGTCCCTCGACCAGATGGTTGAGGATCGCAAGCGCGATATAGACCAGCAGCAGGCTCGAGATCGTCTCGTTGACCCCGCGATACTGCCGCAGGCCGCCCGACAGCGCGATCCACAGCCCGCCGCCGATCATCCCGGCGATCACCATCGCGATCTGCACCACGATCGGCGCGGCGCCCTGCAGGGCCAGCGCCGCTGATGTCGCCGACAATGCGCCGATCAGCAGCGCGCCTTCGCCGCCGATGATCACCATGCCGAGCTGCGCCGGCAGCGCCGTGCACAGCGCGGTCAGGATCAAGGGCGCGGCGCGGGTCAGCGTATTCTGCCAGGAGAAGGCGGTGCCGAATGCGCCGTAATACATGTAGAAATAGAGATCGAGCGGGTTCTTGCCGTAGAGCGCAATGAAGCCGCCGAACACCGCGAGCGCGCCGATCAGCGCAGCAGCCGGGATCAGGATGTATTCGATGCTTGCGCCATGGCGCTGGAGGAATCCGGCATCGGCGGCCGGAGCAACGCCGGCCGCCTCCACCGATTCCGCCGCCTCGGTCGTCACGCGGTGGCTCCGATCACGCCCTCGACGAGATAGTCCATCTTCTCGAGTTCGGGATCCTGCTGGCCGCGATCGGTGCCGCCGGCAATCACGGTCTTGCCCTTGTTGTCGGCGATCGGACCCTTGAAGATCGTATACTCGCCCGATATGAACTTGGCCTTGACGTCGTCGGCATGCTTGCGCGCTTCCGCCGAGACCATCTCGCCATAGGGCGAGACCTTGACGATCTCTTCCTTCAGGCCGCCGCGATAGAAGTTCGGGATCGCTTCTCCAGCCACGATCATCTTGACGAATTTCGGATAGAGCGCTTCCCAATTCCATTCGGCTCCGGTGAGATAGGCTTTCGGCGCCAGCGGCGACTGGTTGACGTGATAGCCGCACACCATCGCGCCGCGGCGCGCGGCGTTCTCGACCATCGTCTTCGGTCCGTCGACGTGACAGGTCAGCACGTCGACGCCCTGGTCGATCAGGCTGTTGGTCGCCTCGGCCTCCTTGACCGGCATCGACCAGTCGCCGGTGAAGATCACCTGCGTGGTCGCCTTCGGATTGGCAAGCCGCGCGCCGAGCGTGAACGCGTTGATGTTGCGCAGCACCTGCGGGATCGGCTTGGCGGCGACGAAGCCGAGCTTGCCGCTCTTGGTCGAATAGCCGGCGACGATGCCGGAGATGTATTGCGCCTCGTCGATGTAGCCGAAATAGCTGCCGGCGTTCTTCGGGTCCTTCTCGGACCACAGGCCGCCGCAATGCTCGAAGTGCATCTTCGGAAACTTGGCCGCCATCTTGAGAACGTGCGGGTTGTAGTAGCCGAACGAGGTCGGAAACAGCAGCGAGGCGCCGTCGAGATTGATCATGGACTCGATCGTCTTCTCGACCGCATCGGTTTCCGGCACCTTTTCTTCCTCGACCACCTTGATGCCGGGCAGCTTCTTCAGCGCCGCCGCGCCTTGCGCGTGCGCCTGGTTGTAGCCGTAATCGTCGCGCGACCCGACATAGATGAAGCCGACCGTGGTTTCCGCCGCCGCCGCGCCGCGAACACCGAGCGTGCTGCCGAGCGCCAATGCCGCGCTTCCCTGCAATAAATGCCTTCGTGAAATCCTGCCAAAATCCATCGCCTGCTCCCTCCGGCGGGCCGGCCCGCCTGTCCTTGTCGCGGCCGCCGTAACGGCGACGCTTGACGGAATGTCGCAAGCTTCGTGCCAGAGCACGTTTGGTAATCATGGTTCCATAAGTAATTGAATATGAAAGAGAACGGATATTCACCTGCGGCTGCCTGCAAGCTGATCAAGATCGGATTGCCTATTTTGTGAGCGATCAATCGTTGTTGTATGCAATGCCGTTAAGCAGTCGCTAACCGGCCGGCGGCCGATGCGAGCCCGCTTGGCACCAGCTCACGGCGCACGATTTGCCGGCTGGTGAATCGGACTGGGCCTGCTACGAGTGAAGCGGGCTGCGGCGCCGGATTGGACTGATGGGAAACAGTATGAGCGAGACAAAACCGTCCTCGAAATCGTCCCCTCTTGGTGACGAGATCGTGGGCCGGATCAATCAGCTCGCGACAATCTCGGAAACGCCGGAGCATCTGGCGCGAATCTTCCTCACGCCCGAGCATCGCAAGGCGGCCGATCTCATCCTGTCCTGGATGCGCGAGGCCGGCATGCGCGCGCATCTCGATGCGATCGGCAATGTCTGCGGCCGCTACGAGGGCGAGCGGCCGGGCCTGCCGGCGCTGATGCTCGGCTCGCATTACGACACCGTGCGCGACGCCGGCCGGTGGGACGGCCCGCTCGGCGTCATCACCGCGATCGCCTGCGTCGCCGAGCTGAACCGGCGCGGCAAGCGGCTGCCGTTCGCGATCGAGATCGTGGGCTTCGCCGACGAGGAGGGCGTGCGCTTCGCCTCGACTTTGCTCGGCAGCCGCGCGGTGGCCGGCACCTTCGACGAGAGCGTGCTCAACACAAGCGATCGCGCCGGAACGACGATGCGCGATGCGCTGATCGCCTTCGGGCTCGACCCCGATCACATCGGCAGAGCGGCGCGCGCCCGCCGCGAATTGCTCGGCTATGTCGAGCTGCACATCGAGCAGGGCCCCGTGCTGGAGGAGAAGGCGCTGCCGGTCGGCGTCGTCAGCGCGATTTCAGGCGCGACGCGGCTCGCCGCCAGTCTCACTGGCATGGCCGGGCACGCCGGCACCGTGCCGATGCCGCTGCGGCGCGATGCGCTTGCGGGCGCGGCCGAATGCATCGTTGCGATCGAGCAATTCTGCAAGTCCGACGAACAGGGCCTGGTCGGCACCGTCGGCTACATCAATGCCATGCCCGGCGCCACCAATGTGATTCCGGGCAAGGTGTCGTTCACCATGGACATCCGCTCGCAGAGCGACATGCACCGCAAGCGTGCCGTCGCCGACATCGTGCGGCAGATCGAGGCGATCGCCAAGCGCCGCGAGCTCGCTCTGCAGATCGACATCACCCACGAGAACCGCAGCGTGCCCTGCGCGCCGTGGCTGAAAGCGCATATCGCCGAGGCGGTCGCCGCCGAGGGCCATGCCGTGTTCGAGCTGCCGAGCGGCGCCGGCCATGACGGGATGGCGATGGTCGACATCGCCGACATCGGCATGATCTTCGTGCGCTGCCGCGGCGGCATCAGCCACAATCCGGCGGAGCATGTCGAGCTCGCCGACGCCGACACCGGCGCGCGGGTGCTGCTGCGCGTGATCGAGAATTTCCGAGCGCACGGTGCCGTGAATAGCTGAAGCTGCGGCGCCGCGTTGGAATGCACCGCGAGCACATCGAGACGTCAAATCCAACACCGTCACCCTGAGAGCTTGTGACGGATTCGGCTCCTGCGGAGTTTTTGGCGGCTGTTCGTCGCAGCAATTGGCAGGTTTGAGTTCGAGTTCGGCGATGACCCGTTGTTTAGGCTCTGGAGAGGCGGTTGCCTTGCAGGATGTTGTTGACGAGGGCGTACCAGAGCACGACGGCACGGACCTTTTCGATGCCGCGCACGGTCAATTGCCGCAGGTCCCAATTGCGCCAGCGGGCATGGATGCACTCGCAGATCGACCGGGACCTGTATCGGGCCTTGCCCTCTTTGCTCGCCATTCGCGCACGCCAGGCCAACACCCCCGGACCGTCGCCGCGCCGCGGTAGATAGGGATCGGTACCGTGCTTGGATTGAGTGGGCGGACAAAAGATATCGATGCCCTCGGCATAGGCCCATTCGATGTCCTCGGCACTGCCAAAGCCGCCATCGACGAGATGGTCCTTGGGCAACCCTCCGGGCCGCGCACGCTGCCGCTCCAGCATGGGACGCATCAGGCCGCGATCGGATCCGATGTTGCAAATTCTGGTGTCGACGACGATCTGCTCGCCGGCCACGCTCGTCACCTGCACGTTGTAGGCGGGGCGGAAGCCGCCGTTCGCCATCTTCATGACCCGTGCATAGGCGTCCGTCGTGGAGGCCCGCGGCTCCTTCGGCGTCTTGCCGTTGCCGCGACTTTCTTCGCGCTCCTTGCGCTGCTGCTTGATCTCGGCGAGCGCCGTCTGCGCCGCCTTCACCCGCGCGCTGCGTTCCCGCGCGGCCCGCTCCTTGGCTGCCCGGGCACGCTTATTGCTGGCGTCCGAGCGTGTGTCGACCTCGCGCTTGAGGTCTTCCACCACGGCCTCAGCCTGCGCCAAATGCTTATCCAGCGTCGCCTCGCGCCGGAACGAGGCCGCCCCGGCGCTGGCCCGGACCCGCATGCCATCCTGCGCCAAGGTCTCCAGATCGACGAGACCGGCCTTTGCCAACGCTGCCAGATGCTCACTGAGCAGTCGGTCAAGCAGATCGGCGTTGCCGACCCGGAAGTCCGCCAGCAGGTGATAGTTCACCGACACCCCGCCGCACAGCCAGCGATAGGCATCGTGGCTCTCGCACAGCCGCTCCAACGCCCGCGCGCTGCCAACGCCTTCGCTGGCGGCATAGAGCCACAGCGCCAGCAAAAGCCGGGGCGAGGTCGCGGGGTGACCGGGACGATCGCCGCGAGCCTTGATCCGGTCCTCCAACTCACTCAGATCAAGCTCTTCGACATAAGACCAGATCAGCCGCACCGGATGGTCTTCCCCGATCAGGCTCTCAATATCAACCGCTCGCAGCGCAATCTGGTCGCGCTGGGGCTCACGCAGCCGCGGAGCGCCGGGCAAGCCCGCTTCGACTGATGGCTTCGCCTGCTCCGGCAGGTCCCCAAACAACTCATCGGCAGCCAACATCACCTCCCGCGAATCCATCATCGCCAGAGAATCACACCGCGCCGGCTTTCGGCTATAATGCTCGCTGAAACCCCAAAAAAATCACACCCTCTGAGGAGCGCGCCTTCGCGCGTCTCGAAGGGTCGACGGCCCGACTGTGGCCGTGCATCCTTCGAGGCTCGCTCCGCTCGCACCTCAGGATGACGGTCCAGATGGCGTTCCACCTTGCGTCAGCACGCCGCAGACCCGTGCCGAATCCGGACAGGTCAGACCGTCATTTCCGGCCCAGCTGCGGCTATTTGCGCCCCGGCCCTGAAGCGCTAGACTTGCCCCGATTGGGGAGGGGGAGGACATGCGGTCGTCCGTCGTCCAGGACGTTCAGTTCCCAAAGCAACCGGCGCTGCAGCTGATCTATGACACTGCACCGATCGGCCTTGCGTACCTCTCGCCCGATTGCCGTTACCTCCAGATCAATCAGCGCCTCACCGAGATCTGCGGCATCTCGGTCGAAGGTCATCTCGGACGCACGGTGCATGATTGCGTGCCTGCGCTGGCCACCGCGGTCGAAGACATCGTTCGCTCGATCATGGAGACCGGCGAACCCGTCACCGGCGTCGAGGTTTACGGCCAGCGCCCGGGCCACAATGACGAGCGCTGCTGGATCACGCACTGGCATCCGCAGCGCGGGGCGAACGGCAACATCGTCGGCGTCAACGTGGCGGCCGAAGAGATCACCGATCGCAAGCGCAGCGAGCGTGAGATCCGTGCCGCGCGCGATGCGGCCGAGAAGGCCTTGCATCATTTGCAGGAGACCCAGGCATCGCTGATCGAGGCGGAGAAGCTCGCGGCGCTCGGCCGGCTGGTGGCCGGCGTCGCGCACGAGATTAACAGCCCGGTCGGCACCAGCCTCACGGTCGCCTCGGTGCTGGAGCAGAAATGCGCGGACTTCGCTGCGGAAGCCGCGCGCGGCAAGCTGAAGCGCTCGACCCTGAGCGATTTCATCGAGGTCGTCGAAAGCGCGTCGTCGCTATTGGTCGGCAACCTCAAGCGCGCCGCGGATCTGGTGCAGTCATTCAAGCAGGTGGCCGTCGATCGCAGCTATTTCGACCGCAGCGCGTTCGATCTCGGCGAGGTGACCGAGCAGGTGCTTTCGAATCTGCGTCCGGTGCTGCCGAAGAACAACCTCGCACTCGCGGTCGATTGCCCGTCGGGTGTGGCGATGAACAGCTATCCCGGTCCCTGGGGGCAGGCACTGACCAATCTGTTCGTCAATGCGGTGGAGCATGCTTTTCCGGACGGCAAGGGCGGCACCATCACGATCCGGCTGCGCGCGTCAGGCGTGGACCGGGTGGAGATCCTGTTCGCCGACGATGGCTGCGGGATGGACCGCGACGTGCTGCGGCAGGCCTTCGACCCGTTCTTCACCACCCGCCGCGACATCGGCCGTATCGGGCTCGGCCTCCACATCGTGCACAACATCGTCACCAATCGGCTGGGCGGCGAGATCCATCTCGACAGCGCCCCGCGGATGGGGACCAGCGTGCGGATCACGCTGCCAAGGTTGGCGCCGCAGCGCGGGACCGATCATTGATAGGGGCCTGAGAAGGAAATCCTCCTCGGCCTCCGGCCCGGAAAACGTCCTTCCAAGGTACCGGCGCAAAAGGCATTCCACGACCCTTGCTTCCGCCCCCGTCGTCGCGACATTGTCACGGTAGTCCCTGATGGTCACGACGATGAGCCAATCCGCATTCGATCCCTTCGGTGAGCCGGTCCCCACGGTCGATTCGTCGGCCGCGAGCGAGGGCGTGTCGAAATGGCTGAAGACCGCGGGCACCAGCGTGTTCTGGGTGCTGGTGGTCGGCATCGTGCTGGCCCGCGCCGTCTATTTCGAGCCCGGCGTGTTCAGCTTCGAGCATGCCGTTGCCTGGGCGCAGGGTCTGTTCGCCGCGCTCTAGCCTCCGGCACCCGCGGTGCCGTCTTCGCAGTCGTCGTCTCCCGAATGATCCCCTCGAACGCGACCGCCGCCGGCACGTCGAGCCGGCCGGGCGATTTGAGCTGCCATAGCGTGCGTTCGATATGGACGCCCTTGATCGGGATCACCTTCAGCTTTCCGAGCTTCACCTGATCGTCGATGGTCGCGACCGATACGATGGCGACGCCGACGCCTGACGCCACCGCCTGCTTGATCGCCTCGGTGCTGCCGATTTCGAGCGTCCGTTGCGGCTCGACCCGGTGGGCGGCGAGCGCCTGCGCGACCACCTCGCGGGTGCCGGAGCCGGGCTCGCGCACGATCAGGATCTCGTCATTGAGGTGGCGGACATCGATTGGTCCCGTGGCGCTTGCGTAGCGGTGATCGGGCGCTGCGATCAAGACCATCGCGTCGGTGCGCCAGGCTGCGCTGGTCAGGGCCTCGTCCTCGACCGGCCCCTCGACCAGCGCGATCTCGATCTCATGCCCCAGCATCAACGCGGCGATATCAGAGGTGTTGGCGCTGACGACATGCAGGTCGATGCCGGGAAAGGCGCGGTGGAACACGCCGAGATATTGCGGGATCATGTAGGTCGCGATCGTGGTGCTGGCGCCGATCCGCAGCGAGCCGCTGTCGAGGTTGCGCAGCGCCTGCAACTCGTCCTCGGCGGCGCGCTCGGCCGCGAACAGCGTCTCGGCATGGCGGGCCAGCGCCGCGCCCTCGCGGGTCGGGCGCACGCCCTTCGGGGTGCGGTCGAGCAGCCGGCAGCCGACCTGCAGCTCGAAATCCCGCACTCCCTTGGAGATCGCCGGCTGGCTGATGTGCAGGAGGTCGGCTGCGCGGGAGAAACTTCCGGTTCTCGCCACGGCCGCGAACAGGCGGAGCAGGTGCAGGTTGAGGGACATAACTTCTCTCTATCGGGGCAGTCCGAAAAGATATTAGCCAAGAGACCCGCCCTGGCGCATAAAATCTTCTCCGAAAAGAGGATTTCGTGCCGGAACAACAACAAGACCAGGGCGAGAGGCCGGGGGCGCTGCGGCGCATTTTCCGGCTCATCCCCGGCATCCTGCTCTGCGGGGTGGTCACGATCATCTCGCTCGGCATCCAGGCCGCCGAGGAGCGCCTTTTCGACCATCCCTATATCGAGGCGCTGGTGGTCGCGATCCTGCTCGGGATGGCGGTGCGGACCCTCTGGGAGCCGTCGGAGCGCTGGCGCTCGGGCATCGCCTTCAGCGCCAAGCAGTTGCTCGAGGTCGCGGTGATGCTGCTCGGCGCCTCCATCAGCTTTGCCGCGATCGTGGCGTCGGGCGGGCTCTTGATCGGCGCCATCGCGGTGACCGTCGTGATCATGCTGGCGGTGAGCTATGGGCTGAGCCGGCTGCTCGGGCTGAAGACAAAGCTCGCGATCCTGATCGCCTGCGGCAATTCGATCTGCGGCAATTCCGCGATCGCGGCGGTGGCGCCGGTGATCGAGGCCGATGGCGACGACATCGCCTCATCGATCTCGTTCACTGCCATTCTCGGCGTGCTGATGGTGCTCGGCCTGCCGCTCCTGATTCCGCTGCTGCAGCTGACCGCGACGCAATACGGCATCCTCGCCGGGCTCACGGTCTATGCCGTGCCGCAGGTGCTGGCGGCGACCGTGCCGGCCGGCATCGTCTCGACCCAGATCGGCACGCTGGTGAAGCTGGTGCGGGTGTTAATGCTCGGCCCGATCGTGGTCGGCCTCTCGCTGCTCGTCGCGCGGCGGCGTAAGGGGGCTGCGAAAGCAGCCGCGATCAGCCCGTTCAAGCTGGTGCCCTGGTTCATCATCGGCTTCCTGGTGCTGGCCGCGCTGCGCTCGTTCCAGCTCGTGCCCGACATCGCGATCGCGCCGGTGACCAGGACGGCCGCGATCCTCACCGTGGTGTCGATGGCCGCCCTCGGGCTCGGCGTCGACGTGCGCGTGCTCTCCACCGTCGGTGGCCGGGTGACGGCCGCGGTCACGCTGTCGCTGCTGCTGCTGCTGGCCTTGAGCATCGGCCTCGTGCATTTCTTCAAGTAGCCAGCTGCGGCGGCTACTCGGCCGCCTTCGCGGTCTTGCCGAACATCCGTGTCGGTGCGGGGAAGCCGCAGGACGTGCCGTCGGTGATCTTGACCTGATCTTCCCAGGGCAGACGGAAGCGGCCCGACACCATGTCCTGCATGAAGGTGTAGGGGCAATCCATCGCGCCGCCTTTCACCGCGACATAGCCGCGGTGCCACAGCTGATAGATGTTGTTCTCGACGCCCCAGTTGATCCGCGCCTCGCGCACGAGGTCGGGCCGCACCTCGGCGGTGATGATCTCGTCGGCCCGTCCCGTGGTGCCGTGCGCGACGATGCTGCCGTCGAAATTGACGATCATGCCCTCGCCCATCGAGTCGAACGAGCCGTCCGAGCCGCACATGCAGACATTGGCGGTCACCATCAGGTTCTGGAACGCGTTGGCCTGGTTGGTGAAGCGCCAGCTGTCGCGGATCGGCGCGGTATAGCCCGCGGTGCGGATCATGATCTCGGCGCCCTTGTAGGCGCATTCGCGCGCCATTTCCGGGAACATGCCGTCGTGGCAGATGATCAGCGCGATCTTCGCGCCGTTCGGCCCGTCGATCACGGGAATCCCGACGTCGCCCGGCTCCCACGGCTCGACCGGAATCCAGGGATGGAATTTGCGGTAGTACAGCTTGATCTCGCCGTGATCGTCGATGATCAGCCCTGAATTGTAGGGATTGCCATGCGGGTTGAACTCCATGATGGAGAAACAGCCCCAGATCCTGTTGTCGATGCAGGCCTGTTTGAAGGCCGCGACTTCGGGGCCGTCGAGCCGGCACATGATCTCCGGATTGGTGTCCATCGAAAGCCCGTGCAGCGAATACTCGGGAAACACGACCAGGTCCATGGTGGCGAGATTGCGCCGTGCCTTGCCGACCATCCAGACGATGCGCTCGGTCTGCCGCGCCAGATCGGCCTTGGTCGCGACCACGGGCAGTTGCAGCTGCACCAGTCCGATCACCACGCCGTTGGGCGATTTGTTGAGGCCGCCAAGTCCATTCATGCCTGTCCTCCCGCTTGTTTGAAGCGTTGTCATTTCGCGAACATTCGTCGCCGCTCGTTCGGGCTCCCGGCCAGCTCTTAGCTAGCAACGATCATGCCAGCAGGATCAAGCGATGCGCAAATCAAGCGGATGAGAACCGGGCAGGGCGAACGGCCGCGCGCGAGTCTCAAGCAATTGAGATGCGGGGCATTTCGGGCAGTTGCGGGCGACCGCCACATCATTGCGCAATGGCACGCGGTTTGCTTAATCACGATAGGGCTTTCTCGCATTCGGGGTGTGCGTCATGGCAAATTCAAGCGGGATCATCGTGGCCGAGCCGGCGCCGATCACACTCGACTGGAGCAAGACCGCGCTCGTCATCATCGACATGCAGCGCGATTTCATGGAGCCGGGCGGCTTCGGCGAGACGCTCGGCAATGACGTCAGCCGGCTCGCCCGCGCGGTGCAGCCGATCGCAGCAGTGCTTGCGGCGGCGCGCGATGCCGGGCTGTTGGTGGTCCATACCCGCGAGGGTCATCTGCCCGATCTCTCCGACGCGCCGCTCGCCAAGGTCGAGCGCGGCGCGCCGTCGCTTCGGATCGGCGATCCCGGGCCGATGGGACGGATCCTGATCCGCGGCGAGGCCGGCCACGACATCATTCCCGAGCTCTACCCGCTCGAGAGCGAGATCGTGATCGACAAGCCGGGGAAGGGCGCGTTCTACGCCACCGAGCTCGGTGACATCCTCAGGAAATACGGCATCGAAAATCTCCTGGTCTGCGGCGTCACCACCGAAGTCTGCGTCAACACCACGGTGCGCGAGGCGAACGACCGCGGCTATCGCTGCATCGTGATCTCGGACGGCTGCGCGTCCTATTTCCCGGAATTCCACGAGATGGGCCTGAAGATGATCAAGGCCCAGGGCGGCATTTTCGGCTGGGTCACCGATTCAGCCGCGGTGCTGGAGGCACTGGCTGGCTAGCTTGCGAGATTTCGGAATTTTGGAAAAATACCCCTGAGTTGCCCGACGTGTCAAGTCGGCTGGTCGAGCGTGCCCTGGCCGAACGTCGCCGGCGCCTTTGCATGGGGTTGTTTTCGATGTTTTGGCAGGGCGCCGCTGCGACGGCCCCCCTGCTACCAAGCGCGCCTCTGTTATCCGCTTCTCGCGCCCTAACCGCCCTTGACCGCGCCCGCCGTCAGCCCGGCGACGATCTGCCGCTGCGCCATCACGGTGAGCAGCAGCACCGGTGCGGTCACGATCAATGCTGCGGCGGCGAGCGGGCCCCAGCTCAGCTGGTCGAACGAGATCATGTTGTAGACCGCGACCGGCAGCGTGCGCGTCTCGCGCCCGGCCAGCACGATGCCGAACACGAAATTGTTCCAGGAGAAGATCACCGCGAGGATGAAGGCGACCGCGAGCCCGGGTTTGGCGATCGGCAGCGCGACATGGCGGAACACCTGCCAGCGCGTCGCGCCGTCGATCAGCGCGGCCTCCTCCAATTCAAGCGGCGTGGTCTCGAAATAGCCGATCATGATCCAGATCACGATCGGCACCGTGACCACGAGGTGGATGATGATCTGCGGCACCAGCGTGCCGAGCAGGCCGAGCCACTGGAACAGCAGGAATAGCGGGATCAGATACGACAGGCCGGGCGTGATGCGCGCGATCAGGATCACGATCGCCGATTTGTGCGCGGCCATCCGCGCAATGCCGTAGCCGGCGGGCACGCCGACCAGCATCGCAAGCCCGGTGGCGCAGCCGGTGACGATCAGGCTGTTGCTGAAATAGGTCAGGAAGCGGTTGGAGGCGAACACGTCGGCATAGTTCTTCCAGGCGATGTGCTCCGGGAAGAACACCGGCGGGTAGGAGGCGTTGTCGATCTCGAATTTCAGCGACAGCGAGGCCATCCAGAGGAAGAACAGGATCGCCGGCGAGACGATCACCAACACCGACAGCCACAGCCCGATCCGGCCGAGAATCTGACGCGGGTTCATGCCTCGCTCCCGAGCTGCGACGTCCACAGCAGGCGCTTGCGCAAGTAAAGCAGCAGCGCCGCCAGCGCCACGATCAGCAGGAAGAACACCACCGCGATCGCCGAGCCGTAGCCGAGGTCGTAATAGACGAAGGCGACGCTGTAGAGATAGACGTTGATGGTCTCCGACGCCGAGCCCGGTCCGCCCTGGGTGATCGCGAAGATGATGTCGAAGCTTTTCACCGCGTCGATCATCCGGATCATGCCGGCGATGAACAGGAACGGCATGATCAAAGGCAGCGTGATGAAGCGGAACACCTGCCAGAAATTGGCGCCGTCGATCTGCGCGCTCTCATAGGGCTCGGTCGGGATCGCGGCGAGGCCGCCGAGCACGATCAGCATCACCAGCGGTGTCCATTGCCAGGTCTCGACCAGCACCAGCGACGGGATCACCGTGGTCGGGTTGAACACCCAGAGCTGCGGCGGCAGCCCGACCAGCGACAGCAGATAGTTCAGCACGCCGAGCTGCGGGTGGAACATCATGGTCCACACCAGCGCGATCGCCACTGGCGTTGCCATCATCGGCATGATGAAGATGCCGCGCAGAAAGCCGCGCGCGGCGAATTTCTGGTGAAACACCACCGCCGCCAGCGTGCCGAACAGCAGCGGCAGCACCACCGACAGCGCGGTGTAGGACAGCGTGTGCCCGACCGCCTCGACGAACCGCGGATCGGTCGGCAGCCGCAGATAGTTGGCGAGCCCGACGAAGACGGTGGGCGAGCCGACCTTCCACTCCTGCAGGCTCATCCAGATCGTGAACACCCAAGGAAAGATGATCACCGCCAGCACCACGACGAGCGCCGGGATCACGAACGGCCAGTAGGACGGCGGACGCCATTCACGCGCCGGCGCGGCCTGATCAGCCGCGGCCGGCGAAACTTGTGTCACGACGCTCACGCTTTTTCGCTACGCTCCAGGATGGGGCGGAATTGCTCGTGCGCCTTCTTCAGCTCGGTGGCGGGATCGGCGCCCGATAGCGTCGCGGTCAGCGCCGCACCGACAATGTCGCGGAATTCGGCGACCGGGATGATCACCGGCAGGCCGAGCTTGGATATCTTGGCGGACTCGACCACCGACTGCAGCCACTCCTTGGTCTTCACGCCCTTGGCGACCTCGGCATCGTCGACGATGGAGTTGCGGAACGGCACGCCGCCGCCGGCCTGCAGCAGGCGCGCGCCCTGTCCGCGCGAGACCACCCATTGGCAAAGCAGATAGGCGGCTTCCTTGTTCTTGCTGGCGGCGGCGATGCCGACGCCGTCGCCATAGGTCGAGGAGAACTTGCCCTTGGGACCGGCGGGCACCAGCGTGTAGCCGACCTTGCCGACGACGCGCGAGGCGGCGGGGTCCTCCAGCGGCGGGGCCCAGCCGTCGGCGTCGATCCACATCGCCGACCTGCCTTGCGTGAAGGAAGCCATCGACTCCATCCAGTTGAAGCCGGCGACGCCGGGCGGCGCGCATTTGGTCAGCAGCCGCTGATAGAGTTTGGTCGCCTCAATCGCCTCGGGGCCGTCGGTCAGGATGTTGCCCTTGGCGTCGAGGAATTCGCCGCCATAGTTCAGATAGAAATTGGTCCACATCGCCATGTTGGCGTTGCGCAGGCCGCGGCCGACGAAACCGTAGATGCCTTCCTTGGGATCGGTGAGCCTCTCGGCGGCGACCGCCATTTCGTCCAGCGTCTTCGGGACTTCGACGCCCTTCTTCTGGAACAGCTCCTTGTTGTAGTAGAGGATGAAATAGTCGACCGACCACGGCAGCGATAGCATCTGGCCCTTGTCGTTGCGCGCGTATTGCAGGCCGGCTGCGGAGAAATCGCTCTCGACGAGGTCCGGCAGCGTCATGCTCGGATCCTTCAGATAGCCCGACAGGTCGGCGAGCCAGCCGGCCTTCTCGAATTGCCGCTTCTGCACGTGATAGCTGAGATGCACGACGTCGAAGCTCGGCTTGCCCGAGGACAGCTCGATCACGCATTTCTGGCGCTGCTGCTGCTCGGGGACCTGCTCCGATTCCACCTTGATGCCGGTGAGCTCGGTGAATTCCTTGATGTATTTTTGCAGATTGTCGCCGCGCGGTCCCTTGGCGAGACTGACTTCGAGCGTGGTGCCGGAATATTTCTTCCAGTTGACCTCGGCGCGGGCCGGAAATCCGGTCAATCCAACCGCGCCGGCGGCAGCGGTGCCGGCCAGCATCTGCCGGCGCGAGATCAGGTGATGCGACATGTTTCTCTCCCAGGACTGCTTCTTGTTTGGGAGAGATACTAGCGTGTGAACGTCGTCTGCCTAGCCCCCACGAGCGCGGCGCCGCTGCATAACGTCGCGCCGCGCATCCTCCTAAGCCCGTAATCCCCGCGCAAAGGCGAAGCCTTTGCGCGGGATGACGGGAAGTGGCAGCTAGGCCTGGACGAAGGCGAGCAGGGTGCCGTTCGCTGCAGCCGGCGGCACGGTAATGCCGCTGCTGCTCTTCACGCCGGTCGCGCCCAGCGCCTTCTCGGTCGCGGCGAGATCGGCCGCGATCACGAGGCCGGCGCCGCCGCGATCGGACAGGCCATCCAGCGACACGCCGGGATAACGTTTACCGAGCTGATCCCTGGTCAGGAACACGAAGTCGGCGCGATCACCGCCTGAGGGTACCGCAACCGCGCCGTCGGGATCGTTCCTCACAGCGATATCGATCATCTTCGACAGATGCGCGGCGTCCGTTGCGGGATCGGGCGAGACGATCAACACCTGCTTGAGGCGTTTTGCCCCATTGGCGTGCGTCATCAGTTCGGGAATCCACACCGTCTCGCGGGTCTTGTGCTGGCAGGCGAAGATGCGGACCCCGCCGGGTGCTTCGGCGGTCGGCCACTGGAAGGTGCGGAATTTCGCCGCGGAGACCGTACCGTTCGGCAGCGTCACCGGGCGTTCGAAATCGGTCGGCCCGATCGGTGTGTAGCCGCGGGCGCGGATCTCCTCGGCACCTTCGGCGGAATCCACCGCGGTGAACGCGATGCGCTCGATGCCTTCGCCGCGCTTCTCCAGGAAGGCGCGCGCCGGCGCATTGTGTTCCGTCGGCGTCAGCACGCCGAGCAATTCCATGTAGTCGGGGTCGAACATGATGGTGTAATTGCCCGATCCCATATGCGCGCTATGGGTGCCGCGCGGCGACACGGTGAAGCCGAGCCGCTTGTAGTTCTCGGCCGCCTTGTCGAGGTCCTTCACCATGACCACGGCGTGATCGATTCCGATGACGTTTTTGAGTGCCACTTGTTGTCTTCCCGGCTTGAATAGGAGGCTTCACGTGAGCATGATCTTTTTCGGAAAACCGCTACGCACTTTTCCGGATCATGCTTTAAAGCTAACCAGAATGACCGGGCGCCCGCAAGAAAGGATGATGATGAGCAGCAATGCCGTGCGCTGGCCCAACTCGCTCTGGGCCGCAGCGACGCCACCTGGCCCCGATTGTCCCGAACTGTCCGGTGCGCAGCAGGCCGATGTCGTCATCATCGGCGGCGGCTTCACGGGCCTGTCGACCGCGCTGCACCTGCGTGAGGCCAATGTCGACGTCGCGATCGTCGAGGCTGCCGAGCCGGGCTGGGGCGCCTCGGGCCGCAACAACGGCCAGGTGATCCCGACGCTGTCGCGGCCTGATCCGGACGACATCATCAAGAGGCACGGCGCAGCCGGCGAGCGCTTCGTCGCGATGCTGCGCGACAGTGCGGCCATGCTGTTCGACGTCGTCAAGCGCTACAATATCGAGGCCGAGCAGGAGCAGGCCGGCTGGGTGCAGCCGGTGCATTCGCCGGGCCGCATCAAGATCGCGGAACGGCGGGTGCAGCAATGGTCGAAATTCGGCGCGCCGGTCGAATTGCTGTCGCGCGACCAGACCCGCGACATGCTCGGCTCGGATGCGTGGTACGGCGGCTTCTGGAACAGGACCGGCGGTCACATCAATCCGCTGGCGCTGGCACGCGGCCTTGCGCGCACTGTGCTGAACCTCGGCGCGCGGATCTACGCCCGCTCGCCCGCGCTCGCTTTCGAGCGCCGCGGCGATCGCTGGGTGGTGAAGACCGAAAAGGGTGAGATCTCCGGTCGCGCGCTTGTGGTCGCCACCAATGCCTATAGCGGCGAGTTCGCCAAATCGCTGGTGCCCGAGATCGCGGCCGAGGTGATGCCGGTACTGTCCTGGCAGATGGCGACGCAGCCGCTGTCGGACAATGTCCGCAAGACCGTCATCCCCGGCCGGCACGCGATGTCCGACACCCATGGCGAGCTGTACTTCGCGCGCTACGACGCGCGCAATCGTCTGGTCACCGGCGGCGCCGTGCTCGGCCCCGGCGACAAGACCGGGCGGCTGAAGGCGCGGGTGACCGAGCGGTTGCAGCGCTTGTGGCCGCAGATCGGCGACGTCTCGTTCGACTATGTCTGGAACGGCTATGTCGGCATGACCGCGGATTTCCTGCCGCGCATGCATCGCCTCGGACCGGACGCCTATGGCTGGACCGGCTGCAACGGCCGCGCCGTCGCGCTGACGATCCCGCTCGGCCGCGAACTGGCGAAGGCCGTGCAGGGCGTGCCGGAAAGCGAGCTGGCGCTGCCGTTCACCGAGCCGGTGCAGTACATGGCGCATGGCTTGTTGCGCAAGCTCGCGCCGTGGATGCTGGTGCTGTATCGGCAGCGCGACGCCCAGGAGCTGGCCGGAGGCGATCGCTTCGAGCTGCTGCGCTGGGCCGAGTACTTCCTCGCCTCGCGCCGGTCGCGGTAAAAGTCGAGCGGCCCGATCAGGCGATCAACGCATCGCGCTTGCGCGTGAAGTCGCCGCCGGGGATCGCCGACAGCAGCGCCTGCGTATAGGGATGCTGCGGCCTGCCGAATACCTCGGCGGTCAGCCCTTGTTCGACCACGGCGCCGTCCTTCATCACTGCAACGAGATCGCAGATTTGCGCCGCGACCCGCAGATCGTGGGTGATGAAGATGATGGAGAGGCCGAGCTGCTGGCGCAGCCCGGCGAGCAGCTTCAAGACCTGCGCCTGCACCGAGACGTCGAGCGCCGACACCGGTTCGTCGGCGACCAGCACGTCCGGCTTCAGCGCCAGCGCACGCGCCAGCCCGATGCGCTGCCGCTGGCCGCCGGAGAATTCGTGCGGGTAGCGGTCGCCGGCGGACGGGTCGAGCCCGACCAGCTCGAACAACCGTCGCGCCTCGGCGATCGCGGTCGCGCGGTCGGTGCCATGCACGATCGGGCCCTGCGCCACCAGCTCGGCCGCCTTGCGCCGCGGGTTGAGCGAGGCGAACGGATCCTGGAACACCATCTGGATGTGACGGGTCTCGCGCCTGATCTCGTCGCGGTTGAGCTTCGCCCAGTCCTTGCCGTTGAGCACGATCGACCCGGTATCGGGGTCGATCAGCCGCACGATGCAGCGCGCGAGCGTCGATTTGCCCGAACCGGACTCGCCGACGATGCCGAGCGTCGCGCCGCGCGGCAGCCGCAGCGAGACGTTCTTGACGGCGTCCGTAACCCGCGCGCCGCGGCCGAGGAAGCCCCCGGTACGGTAGGTTTTTGAAACGCCATCGATGGCCAGGATGTCCTTGCCGGAGAGGATGCGCGGCGGCGGCGCGTTCAGCGGCGGCACGGCTGCGATCAGCTGCCTGGTGTAAGTATGCTGCGGATCGTTCAACACCTCGTCGGCGGTGCCCTGCTCGACGATTGCGCCGTGCTGCATCACCACGACGCGGTCGGCGATCTCGGCGACCACGCCGAAATCATGGGTGATGAACAGCACCGCCGTCTTCTTGCGCTGCTGCAAATCGCGGATCAGCTTCAGGATCTGCGCCTGCGTCGTGACGTCGAGCGCGGTGGTCGGCTCGTCCGCGATCAGGAGTTTTGGATCCAGCGCCAGCGCCATCGCGATCATGGCGCGCTGGCGCTGGCCGCCGGAGAGCTCGTGCGGATAGGCTTTTGCGGCCGCTTTGGGATCAGGAATGCGCACGTCCTCGAGCAAAGCCTGCACCCGCGCATTGATCTCGGCCTTGGACAGGCCGGTGTGGATCGCAAACATCTCGCCGATCTGGTCGCCGATGGTGCGCAGCGGGTTGAGCGCCGTCATCGGCTCCTGGAAGATCATCGCAATGCCAGCACCGCGCACCTCGCGCATCGCGGTCGGGTCGGCGGCGCAGAGGTCGCGGCCGTCGAACATCATCCGGCCCCGTTCGATCGCCACCTCGTTCGGCAGCAGCCGCATGATGGCGTTCGCCATCATCGATTTGCCGGAACCGGACTCGCCGACCACGCAAAGGATCTCGTTCGATGCGACAGATAATGAGACATCGGACAGCGCATGCGGCCGGTCGGCGCCCTTGGGCAGGCGCACCGTCAGCCCATCGAGCGAAAGGACGATCTCGCTCATCGGCTCTTCAGCCGCGGATTGAGCGCATCGTTGAGGCCTTGGCCGACCAGCGACACCGCCAGCACGGTGACGAGGATCGCAATGCCGGGGATCGCCGAGACGTACCATTGCACCCGCAGCACGTCGCGGCCGAGCCCGATCAGATTGCCCCAGGAGGCGACGTTCGGATCGGACAGCCTGAGGAAAGCGAGCGCGCTTTCCAACAGGATCGCGACCGCCATCACCACGCTGGCATAGACGATCACCGGCGGCAGCGCGTTGGGCAGGATCTCGCCGAGGATGAGCTGGACGTCCTTCATGCCGAGCGTCTTGCCGGCCTGGACGAATTCGCGGCTGCGCAGCGACAGGAACTCGGCGCGGGTCAGCCGCGCCGGCGCCGGCCACGACACCACGCCGACCGCGATCGTCACCGTGGTCAGCGTCGAACCGAACACTGCGACCAGGACCAGCAGCAGCACGAAGTTCGGCAGCGTCTGGAACGCCTCGGTGATCCGCATCAGCACATTGTCGACCCAGCCGCCGTAATAGCCGGCGAAGGCGCCGACCAAAATGCCGATCAGGATCGCGATCACGGTGGCAACGCCGCCGATCAGGAGCGAGATCCGCGCGCCATAGAAAATCTGCGCGGCGATGTCGCGGCCGGAATTGTCGGTGCCGAGCAGGAAACGCGGGTTGGAGAACGGCCAGACCAGCGGCCGGCCCGCCAGCGCCAGCGGATCGCGCGGGTAGAGGAAGCCGGCGCTGACCGCCATCGCGATGACGAGCAGCAGCAGGATCAAGCCGATCACCGCGGCCGGGCTGCGGAAGTAGCGTTTCACCGCGTCCATCGTCAGCCCTCCGCCGCGATGCGCGGATCGAGCCGCGCGTAGAGCAGGTCGACGATGAAGTTCACTGTTATGACCAGCAGCGCCGAGACGAACACGATGCCGAGCAGGGTGTTGAGGTCGCGCTGCACCACAGATTCATAAGCAAGGCGGCCGAGGCCGGGCAGCGAGAACACGCTTTCCACCACCACAGAACCGCCGAGCATGGTGCCGGCCTGCAATCCGATCAGCGTCACCATCGGCAGCAGCGCGTTGCGCAGCACATGGCGGGTGATGACATGGGTTTCGTCCAGCCCCTTGGCGCGGGCGGTGCGGACGAAGTCGAGGTTGAGCACCTCCAGCATCGAGGCCCGCATGATCCGCAGATAGATCGCAAGGAAGATCAGCCCGAGCGTCAGCGTCGGCAGCACCAGATGCGCGGCGATATCGAGCACGCGCCAGATCCCGGTCTGGACGGTGCCGATGTCCTCGAAGCCACCCGGCGGCAGCCATTGCAGATAGACCGAGAACACCACGATCGCCATCAGCCCGAACCAGAACGAGGGGGTGGCGTAGAAGATCAGGCCGAGGGTCGAGATCAGCGTATCCGGCCAGCGGTTGACGCCGCGCGCGGCGATCACGCCGAATACCAGGCCGAAGAAGAACGCGAACGACAGCGACGCCGTCATCAGCAGGATGGTCGGCGGCAGCCGTTCCAGGATCACGGTCGCCACCGGCTTGCCGTAGATCGAGGAGAAGCCGAGGTCGAGCCGCACCAGGTGCCACAGATAATTGCCGAGCTGCGCCGGAACCGAGAGGTCGAGCCCGTAGAATTTGCGCAGCTCCTGCGCGGTCGCGGCATCGCCGCCGCCCATCTGCGCCATCAGCGCATCGACGGTGTCGCCCGGCGCGAGCTGCAGCAGCAGGAACACGCCGATCAGGATCAGGAATAAGGTCGGAATCGAGGCGGCAAGCCGCCGCCCCGCAAGGCTCAGGATACGCATGATTTATCTATAGCGTGTTCAGACGATGTGGACACTGGCCTCTCTTACCTCGCCCCGCTTGCGGGGAGAGGTCGGATCGCATCGCAAGATGCGATCCGGGTGAGGGGGTACAGGTCTGTCGATGGACCGATATTGCGGAGATAGCCCCTCACCCCAACCCTCTCCCCGTGAAGAACGGGGAGAGGGAGGCGCAGCCTCATGCGCTCAGCCAAAGATCGTGCCAGCTCGCCGAGCCCCAGCGCGGCGTGTTGGAGTGGTTACGCGCCTTGGCGGTGATCACGGTGACGAAGATCTGCTCGATCGGCATCCAGACCGGCAGCTCGGTGTTCACCTCCTTGACGAAATCGGCATAGAGCGCCTTGCGCTTGGCCGGATCGACTTCGGTGGCCGCATCGTCGATGGTCTTGTCGACGGTCTTGTCCTCCCACCCCCACTGGTTGGTCCACGGCGCGCCCTTGGGTTGGCCGGAGCGGTACCACACCGTGGTCGAGACCGCGGGGTCGTTGCGATACTGGTGCCAGCCGGTGGCGAGATCGAAGGCGTGGTCGTCATAGACCTGCTTGAGGAAGCCGCCGCCGTCGTTGCGCACGATGTCGACCTGGATGCCGACTTCGCCGAGCGACTGCTGGATGAAGGTCGACCACAGCGAGATGTCCTCGCCCCACGGCGCCGGCAGCAGTTTCAGCGCGAAGCGGTTGCCGCCACTAGCCTTGAAGCCGGCCTCGTCGAGCAGCGCGATCGCCTTGGCCTTGTCGTAAGGATATTGCGGCGTGTTCGGCCCGGGATAGAAGTCGGTCGAGGTCGAGGGGATCGGGCCGGTGCCGAGCTTGGCGAAATCACCCAGGAAATTGTCGATGAAGAACGGCACGTTGATCGCGTGCGCGATGGCGCGGCGGACCCGGATGTCGGACAATTCCTTGCGGCGGAAGTTGAACTCGATGGTGTTGGTGCGGGCGTTGCCCTCATTGCCCTTGGTCGAGACGATGAAGCGCTTGTCCTTGCCGAGCCGGGCCATGTCCGAGATCGTCAGCCCCGAGAACGGGCTGTAGTGCATCTCGCCGGCCTCCATCTGGGCGGCCGCGGCGGCGCGGTCGGTGATCACCTTCCAGACGATGCGGTCGAGATAGGGCGCGTTCGGCCGCCAGTAATCCGGATTGCGATCGGCGATGATGTATTGCCCGCGCTCATATTTGACGAATTTGAACGGGCCGGTGCCGACCGGCGCCAGGTTGGTCGGGTTCTGCCTGATGTCGCCGCTCTCATAGAGATGCTTGGCCGAGACGTAGCCGAGGTCGGGCAGGGCGCGCAGCAAGAGGTTCAGCGGCATCGGCCGCTCGTAGCGGAAGATCGCGGTTTGCGGATCGGGCGTGTCGACTGCGGTCAGGAACAGTTGCAACGTCGATCCGTAGTTCAGGATCTTCTTCCACATGTTCATCGCGGTGAAGGCGACGTCCTCCGAGGTGAACGGCTTGCCGTCGTGCCAGGTGATGCCCTTGCGCAGCTTGAAGGTGACGGTCTTGCCGTCGGGCGTCGCCTCCCAGCTCTCGGCGAGCACGCCGACCGGCTGGCCATTGGCATCGAGGTCGACCAGGTTCTCCTGGATCTTGCCGCCGATGATGTAGACACCGGTCGAGGCCTGAATGCTCGGGTTGAGCTGGCGCTGCTCGGCGCCGTAATGGACGTTGAACACGCCGCCCTTGCGCGGGGTCTCCTGCGCGAAGGCCCGCATCGGATTGATGACGTTGGCTGCGATCGCGGCCGAAGTCAGCAGGGCCGTGCGGCGGTTGATTTCGAGGCGGCTCAAATCCATACGCTACTCTCCAGCACTTACATCAGGGCTTACAATAAAGGCTTGCATCGGGCCGCCCGCCGGTCGGCGTGGCGCCCCGTCGCGATGTTAGCTTGGAATGGGAACCCGAGTCATTTTCTATTGCCTCGGCCTTTTGGAGGATCGTTTCCGAAACCTGAAGTGGCGGGCCGCAGTGCTTCGCAACCCCGATTGCGCGCGGTGGTGTCGCACGCCGACGGTGCGAGACGCGTCAGGTGATTCTCTCGCAGGCGGCGTTTCGGGAGCGCCGAAGCCGCGCAAACCCTGTAAATTTAGGGGTCGGAAGCGACTTGACTGGAAAAAACACTGGAAAAAACCCTGATTCGGGCGCTGTCCACAGCGATATTGCTGGGGTGAGTGCAGAAAACACTGTTTTTCTCGGCGTTTTCCGCCATATCGTGCCCACTCCAGAATCAATGGAGCAACCATGGCTACCCAACTGTCGAAGTCGCAAGTGATCGAGAAGATCGCGACCACCACCGAACTCTCCAAGCGCGACGTCAAGAACGTTTTGGACTCGCTCGTCGATGTCGGCCACAAGGAGCTGAAGAAGGCTGGGGTGTTCCTCGTCCCCGGCTTCGCGAAGTTCGTTGTGGTCAAGAAGCCTGCGACCAAGGCGCGCAAGGGCACCAACCCCTTCACCGGCGAAGAGATGATGTTCAAGGCCAAGCCGGCCCGGAAGATCGTCCGCGCACGGCCGGTCAAGGCCGCCAAGGACGCGGTTTAAGATGAAAGGCCTCCGGTGACGGAGGCCTTTTGCTTTTGAGCCGTTAGCCAGCCGCAGTAGGTTGCCTGCCCGCGAGAGTGTTCGAGCGCAATGGACACCGGCTCGCATGTGGAGACGTGCCGAAGCAAGCATCCGGAGCTCCGGTCCTGGCCGCGCCAGGGCCGGAGGATCGCGAGAGTTCTAGACCACCGGCGAGCGGCCACCATCGACATTGATGGCGGTGCCGGTGATGTAGGAGCCTTGCTCCGAGGCCAGGAAGCAAGCGAGGTTGGCGAATTCCTCCGCCGTGCCGATACGGCCAAGCGGCGTGCCCTTGGCAAGGCCCTTGGCGAATTCCTCGAAATCCGTGGTCGGCGCCTGGGCGGCATGCCGCTTGACCCATTGATCGCTCATGATCAGGCCGACTAACAGCGCATTGACCAGGATGTTGTGCTCGCCGCCTTCATTGGCCATCACCTTGGTCAGCGCCATGCCGGCCGCGCGCGATACCGAGGTCGGCGCGGAATGACCAGCCGGCGCCTTGGCGAAGGTGTTGAGCACGTTGATGATGCGGCCCCATTTGCGCTGCTTCATGCCCGGCCAGACCAGCCGGCTGAAGCGGATCGCAGCGAACAGCTTGAGGTCGAGGTCCTCCTGCCAGGCCTCGTCGCTGATGCTCTCGAAGGCCAGCGTACGCGCGGTGCCGGCGTTGTTGACCAGCACGTCGATCTTGCCGAAGTCGGCGACGATCTGGTCGTGAGCCTTGCTGATGTCGGCGGCCTTGGCGACGTCGCAGACGTAGTCGCGCACCACGAGGCCGTCCTTGGCGAGCGCCTCGCGCGCCGCTGCGAGATCGGCCGCGCCGCGGGCAAGGATCGCGACCTTGGCGCCGGATTCCGCAAATCGCCGCGCCACCGCGATCCCGATACCTTTGCTGCCGCCGGTGACCACCGCCACGCGGTCTTTCATTGATAGGTTCATTGTTGTTCTCCCTGGGGCTGGCCCGGAGAGAACGCTATCAAACCGACAGCGCGACCAACAAGGTCATGCAAAGCAGGTGTGCCGTGACGATCAGTGCGAGATGGAGCGGGCCGGGCATCGGATGTCTCCATGGCGGTGCGGTGCGATGTGAGGTGAGCACCGCCGTCAAGCTCCCTCACCCTGAAAGGGGGAGGGCGGGGTGGGGGTGCTCTCCGCGGGCGCCGGCGTCTGTGGAGAGAGCGGATCCCCACCCGGCTTGCGCTGACGCGCAATCCGACCTCCCCTTTTCAAGGGGAGGTGAAGAACCGCGGCTAGTTCGAGATCGCGCCGGCCGTAAAGCTGCGATCGACCGCCTTGCCGACATCCAGCGTCTTGCCGAGGATGCCGTAGCGCGTGGCGCGGTCGGAGGCGGCCTGCACCTCCTTCACCACGGCCTCGTCGATCGCGATCGGGCTCGTCTTCTGCGCGGTGTAGGCGGCGAGCAGCACATCCTCCGGCAGTTTTGTCAGCTCGGCCGTGCTCTTGGCATATTCGGCGAGATGGTCGAGCGACCACAGCCGCGCCTTGTTGAGCCGCTGCACCAGGTCCTGCACTGCCGCGCGCTTGGTCGCGATCGCGTTGTCGGAGGCGACGATGAAGGTGATGGTCGGTGTCAGGCCCTCGCCGTCGGCGACGACACGCGCGTTGTCCTTCAGCTTGGCATAGGAGACATAGGGCTCCCACACCGCCCAGGCGTCGATCGAGCCGGCAAGCAGCGCGATCTTGGCGTCGACCGGGCCGAGCGGCGCGAAGGTCGCGTCCTCGATCCTGCTGCCGGCCTTCTCCAGGGTCGCGTTGATCAGGAATTGGCCCCAGCCGCCGCGCGTGCCGGCGAGCCGCTTGCCCTTCAGGTCCGCCGCCGTCTTGATCGGCGAATCCCCGCGCACCAGGATGGCCTGCGTCCGCGCATCGGAGCGCGTGCCGCCGATCGCCTTGATCGGCGCGCCCGAGGCATAGACGGTGAGGAAGGACAGGTCGCCGGTGTAGCCGACGTCGAGCGCGCCGGCATTGATCGCCTCCAGGATCGGCGCCGCGGCGGGGAATTCCGACCACTCGATCTTGTAGGGCAGGTCCCGGGCGAGGCCGGAAATCTCCAGCAGCGAGCGGTTGCCGCCCTTCTGGTCGCCGACCCGCAGCACGACCGCGTCGGCCGCCAACGCTGCCGCCGATGTCGAGAGCGTGATCACTGCGGTGATCAGCGCAGCCGCGGTGCGGCGGGTGAGGGAATGGAAAGAACCCGAGCGGGTCTGTTTGCGCATATCGATTGTCTTTCTGATTCATTGCGGCGGAAAGCGCGGCAGCGTTCCATCGAGTCTATGAGCAAGCCGTTCGCCGTCAACGAAACGGAAATCTGTATTCGTCGGCTGTACGGCAAGGATGATTTCGTCGCGCATACCGAATGGAGAAGACATCGTGCCTGGCACCGCCAGTCGCTCAAATTCGATGCAGGTGCGGTCACGGCGTTGCACGTCTGTGTCGCGACGAAAGCGAAAATCCTTTCATCGTCGTGCGGCGCGATCGTGGAGAGTTCGACTGCGGTGCCTGTGACATTCGAAATTCCATTTCATTGACGGTGAACTTGTCGCGCCGCATCATTTGAACGTTGCTTTGAGTGCAATAGCGCCGGAGAAATCGGCTTTTTCTGAACCATGAGCTTCGACGACGGGGTGCGCTGGCGGAGACGTCCGCGCGCGGGGCGGAGCCTTGCTGAAATGCAGGAGTGAAAATGTCTGTCGATAACAAGAAGACGGTGATGGATCGCCGTACCTTGCTGCGTGCGGGCGCCGCCGCGGCCTTTGCCGGGCCGATCGGAGCCTATGGTGCGCAGGCCTTCGCGCCGCGCGCGATCACGCCGGCGATCGACTTTTCCGAATTCCCGGTCTGCAAGGCAGCCTCCGATGCGCCGCCGCTGGCAGGCAGCCCGCGCAAGCTGAAACTGTCCTGGAACGCCGGCGCGGTCTGCCTCGCGCCGCTGCCGGTCGCGATCGACCACGGCTTCTTCCAGAAGCAGAACCTCGACGTCGAGCTCGTCAATTATTCCGGCTCGACCGACCAGCTCTTGGAGGCGATCGCCACCGGCAAGAGCGATGCCGGGCTCGGCATGGCGCTGCGCTGGCTGAAGCCGCTGGAGCAGGGCTTTGACGTCAAGATCGCCGCCGGCACCCATGGCGGCTGCATGCGGGTGCTGACCCGCACCAATTCCGGTGTCGACAAGCTCGCCGACCTCAAGGGCAAGATCGTCGCGGTCGGCGATCTCGCCGGGCCCGACAAGAACTTCTTCTCGATCCAGCTCTCCAAGCTCGGCATCGATCCGGTCAAGGATGTCGACTGGCGCGCCTATCCCGGCAACCTCCTGAACGTCGCCGTCGAGAAGGGCGAGGTGCAGGCCTTCCTGTCGTCGGACCCGCTGGCCTATCTCTGGCTGAAGGATGCGCAGTACAAGGAGGTCGCCTCCAACCTCGACGGCGAATACCGCGACAAGAGCTGCTGCATCGTCGGCCTGCGCGGCAGTCTGGTCCGCGAAGAGCCGCATGTCGCGCGCGCCATCACGCAGGCGCTGCTCGATGCCGCGATGTTCACCTCGCAGAACCCGGACAAGGCGGCGAAATCGTTCCAGCCCTATGCGCCAAAGGCGGCGAGCCTCGCCGATCTCGAGGCGATGGCGCGCTACCACACCCACCACCACCATCCGACCGGCGAGGTGCTCAAGCGCGAGCTCAAGGGCTATGCCGACGACCTGAAATCGGTGCAGGTGTTCAAGCAGAGCACCGACACGGCCAAATTCGCGGAGCGGATCTATGTCGACGTATTCAGTGTCTGACACGACGGCCGCTGCGGCGCCGCGCGCCGCGGTCACGCTCTCGCATCTCTCCGGCAGCTACGGTGTCGGGCTCGCGGCGAGCCTCGCCTGGCTTGCGTTCGGGCTGTCATGCCTGTATTGGCCCGATGTCGGCGATTGGTCGCGCACGGAATCGCTCGGCATCGGTGCGATCGTGATCGCGGCCTTCATTCTGTTCGGCACATTCAGCGCGGATTACCTCGGCAGCGCCGGACAGGCGTTGCGCAAGCGCGCGCCGTGGCTGGTGGCGTTCGGCGCGTTTGTGACGCTGTGGGAAGTCGCCACCGCGAAATTCGCCTGGCTGCCGCTGCCGTTCTTCCCGCCGCCGCAATCGATCCTCGAGGTCTACACCGACGATCTGCCGAAGCTGCTCGACAGCGTGTTCGCCTCGATCAAGCTGCAACTCGGCGGTTACGTCATCGGCGCGACGGTCGGCTTCATCACCGGCGTCTCGATCGGCTGGTCGCAGAAGATCGGTTACTGGGTGCACCCGGTGCTGCGCTTCATCGGCCCGCTGCCGGCCACCGCCTGGCTGCCGATCGCGTTCTTCACCTTCCCGTCGAGCTGGAGCGCGTCGACCTTCCTGATCGCGCTCGCCACCGGCTTCCCGGTGACGGTCTTGACCTGGTCGGGCGTGGCCAGCGTCAGCAGCGCCTACTACGACGTGGCACGCACGCTCGGCGCCAAGCCGTCATTCCTGGTGTTGAAGGTCGCGATCCCCGCGGCGCTGCCGCATGTGTTCGTCGGCCTGTTCATGGGGCTCGGTTCGTCGTTTGCGGTGCTCGTCGTCGCCGAGATGATCGGCGTCAAGGCGGGCCTCGGCTGGTACCTGCAATGGGCGCAGGGCTGGGCGGCCTATGCCAACATGTATGCGGCGCTGATCGTGATGTCGCTGCTCTGCTCCGGCGCGATCACGCTCTTGTTCCGTACCCGCGATCGCCTGCTGGTCTGGCAGAAGGGCGTCGTCAAATGGTAGTGCAGTCCGCGGCTGAAGCGATCACCTATCCCGCCGTCGGCGCCGAGCTCGATATCGAGGGCGTCAGCCACGCCTTCGACATCGATGGCGCTCTTCTGCCGGTGCTCGACAATGTCAACCTTTCGATCGCGCCGGGCGAGTTCGTCGCGCTGCTCGGCCCGTCCGGCTGCGGCAAGTCGACCTTGCTGCGGCTGGTGGCCGGGCTGGAGAAGCCGCGGTCCGGCTCGCTGCGCGAGGATGAGGTCCGCATCGCCGGCCCGCATCCGTCGCGCGTCGTCGTGTTCCAGGATCCGACCCTGTTTCCCTGGCGCACGGTCTGGGACAATGTCGCGCTCGGGCTGGAAGCGCAGGGTATCCTGAAGACGCAACGGTACCGGGTCGATGAGGTCATCGAGCTGGTCGGCCTGTCCTCGTTCCACAATGCCTATCCGCACCAGCTCTCCGGCGGCATGGCGCAGCGCGTGGCGCTGGCGCGGGCGCTGGTCAACGATCCCAAAATCCTGGTGCTCGATGAGCCGCTCGGCAAGCTCGATTCGCTGACGAGGATTGCGATGCAGTCCGAGCTGGTGGCGCTGTGGCAGCGCAAGGGTTTTACCACGCTGCTCGTCACCCATGATGTCGAGGAGGCGCTGGTGCTCGCCAACCGCGTCATCGTGCTGTCCGACCGGCCGGCGCGGATCAAGGCGGATATCGCGGTACAGCGGCCGTACCCGCGGCATCGCGGCGATCCCCATCTCGCGGAGCTGCGCAAGCAGATCCTCGGCCTGCTCGGACTGGAGGCGACATGGTGACGTCTACGGCGAGGGAGCTGCCGCCGGCGAATGCGCCGGAATCCGTCGCGCGTGCGTTGCGGCTCGCCGAGCTGTTTGCGGCGCGCGCGCCCGCGCATGATCGCGACGCCAGCTTCCCGTTCGAGAATTTCGCCGATCTGTCGCGCGAAGGCCTGCTGGCATTGACCGTACCGGCGGCGCTCGGCGGCGGCGGGGCGGGCGCGTGTGAGGCCACGCGCGTGCTCGGTATCGTCGGCAAGGCCGATCCGTCGACCGCGCTGGTGCTGTCGATGCATTACATCCAGCACCTGGTGATGGCGCGCAGCACGCGCTGGCCGGCACGGCTGTCGCGCAAGCTCGCCAAGGAAACGGTCGAAGGCGTCGCGCTGATCAACGCGTTGCGAGTCGAGCCCGAGCTCGGCTCGCCGGCGCGCGGCGGCTTGCCGGCGACCACGGCGCGCCGTACCGAAACCGGCTGGCGGCTGACCGGCCGCAAGATCTATTCGACCGGCGCGCCGATCCTGAAATGGTACGCGGTCTGGGCCAAGACCGATGAAGCCGATACCCGCGTCGGGCAATTCCTGGTTCCCGCCGGCCTGCCGGGAACGCGGATCGAGGAGAGCTGGGATCATCTCGGCCTGCGCGCCAGCGGCAGCCATACCGTGGTGTTCGATGACGTGGTGTTCCCCCTGGACTACGAGATCGACGTCCGCAGGCCCGACGACTGGAAGGTTCCCGACGTCACCCAGGCGACCGTGCACGCGATCTTCGTCGCCGCGATCTATGACGGCATCGCCCGCGCCGCCCGCGACTGGCTGGTCAAATTCCTGAAGGAGCGGGTGCCCGCCAATCTCGGCGCGCCGCTGGCGACATTGCCGCGGATGCAGGAGGTCGTCGGCGGGATTGAGGCGCGGCTCGCGGTCAATGGCCGCCTGATCGACAGCTTCGCCGCCGATTTCGATAACGGCTTCCCGCTGTCCGCGATCGAGTCTAACATCGTCAAGCTGACGGTGACCAACAACGCCGCAGCAGCGGTGGAGGATGCCTTGTCGCTGACCAGCAATCACGGCCTGTCGCGAACCAATCCGCTGGAGCGGCATTACCGCGACGTGTTGTGCGGCCGCGTCCATACCCCGCAAGACGATGCCACCCGTGTCTCCGCCGGACGCTTCGCGCTGGGCGTCTGAAAGACAATGGAGCGTTTTCAAGCGAAGTGGATGCCGGTTCGCGTGAAGAAAACGCGTCAAAATAAGAATCTAGAGCCTCGTTCCGATTCTATCGGAACGGGGTTCTAGCCAACAACAACGGAGTTCCCAGTCATGCCGGTCGAGTTCATCGGCTTCATCACCAACAACAATGCCTCCGAAACGATCGTCCGCGCCGGGCCAGTGCTCGATCCGCCCTATATCGAGACCGTCGCCAAGGCCCATGAGCTGGCCGGTTTCGACCGTGCGCTGCTCGCGTTCCACTCGACCACCCCGGATGCATTGCAGGTCGCGCAGCATGTGCTGACCATCACCAAATCGCTGAAGGTGATGATCGCGCAGCGCCCGGGCTTCACCGCGCCGACGCTGCTGGCGCGCCAGCTCGCGACGCTGGACCAGTTCTATGGCGGCCGCGTCTCGTTGCATGTCATCACCGGCGGCAACGCCATCGAGCTGCGCCAGGACGGCAACACGCTCGACGACAAGGATGAGCGTTACGCCCGCACCAGCGAATTCCTCGACGTGGTGCGGCTGGAATGGACCAGCGAGAAGCCGTTCAACTACAGCGGCAAGTACTACAACGTCGAGAACGGCTTCTCGCAGGTGAAGCCGTTGCAGAAGGGCGGCATCTACACCTTTGTCGGCGGCGGCTCGGATGCCGCGGTCGAGGTCGCCGGCAAGCACGCCGATACGTTCGCGCTGTGGGGTGAATCCTATGCGCAGGTGCGCGACGTTACCGGGCGGGTACGCGCCGCGGCGGCCAAGCATGGCCGGCCGACGCCGCGCTTCAGCCTGTCGGTGCGGCCGATCCTGGCCGACACCGAGGAGAAGGCGTGGGCGAAGGCGGAGCATATACTCGAGCGCGCGACCGCCTTGCAGGACCAGACCGGTTATCGCCGGCCCAATCACGCGACCGATGGAGCCAAGCGGCTGCTGGCACTGGCCGATCAGGGCACGCGCATCGACAAGCGGCTGTGGACCGAAATCGCAAAGCTCACCGGCGCCAACAGCAACACGACGGCGCTGGTCGGTACGCCCGAGCAGGTCGCCGAGGTGTTCGCCGACTATTACGATCTCGGCGTCAGCCACTTCCTGATCCGCGGCTTCGATCCCTTGGTCGATGCGATCGATTATGGCCGCGCGCTGATTCCGCTGACCCGCAAGCTGATCGAAGCGCGCGACCAGCAGCGGGGGATCGCGGCCGAATGATCCGTCTCATTGTCGCGGCGGCGCTTGCGCTCGCCGCCATCGATGGGGCCTTCGCGCAGACCACGTTGCGCGTCGGCGACCAGAAGGGCAATTCGCAGGCCGTGATGGAAGCGGCCGGCGTGCTCAAGGACGTCCCCTACAAGATCGAGTGGAAGGAATTCGCCGCCGCGGCGCCGTTGCTCGAAGCGCTGGGCGCCGGTGCGATCGACACCGGCCTGGTCGGCGATGCGCCGTTCACCTTCGCGGCCGCCGCCAACGTCCCGGTCAAGGCGATTGCCGCGGTCAGGCAGTCCGGCGAGGGGCTTGCCATCGTGGTGCCGGAGAATTCCGCCATCAAGAGCTTCGACGATCTGCGCGGCAAGAAGATCGCGACCGGCCGCGGCTCGATCGGCCATCAGCTGATCCTGGCCGCGCTGGAATCCAGGGGCTGGAAGGCAAGCGACGTGCAGATCGTGTTCCTGGCGCCGTCGGACGCCAAGGTCGCCTACACGCAAGGCGCGGTCGACGCCTGGTCGACCTGGGAGCCGTATGTGAGCCAGGAAGAGGTGCTGTTCAAATCGCGCCGCGTCATCACGGCTGACGGTATCACGCCCGGCCTCGGGTTCCAGGTCGCAACGCCTGACGCGATCAAGGCCAAGCGCGCCGAGCTCGAGGATTTCGTGCGCCGGCTCGCGGCCGCGCGCGCCTGGTCGCAGAATAATGTCGCGGGTTACGCTGCAACCTGGGGCAGGCTGATGAACATCCCGCCCGCGGTGCCATTGAACTGGCTGGCGCGCGCAAAAATCCGCATCGCGCCGATCAACGACGGCGTGGTCGCCGACGAGCAGAGAACCATCGATCTCTACGACCGCTGGGGCCTGATCCGGCAGAAGATCAAAGCCGCTGACATCGTCGACCGGTCGTTTGGTGCGGCGGTGGAGAAGGGCGCGGGGCTGTAAGCGCAATCGCGCGACCTTTGGTGCTTGCGCCGCGCACGTTGAGAGAGCGCGACGTGTGGCACCCCTCTCCCTAGCCCTTCCCCGCAAGGGGGGAGGGAACCCATTCGTCGGTGGCTCCCTCACATCGGTGCGGTTTGCATAGGATATCTTCGTGAGGTGAGCACGCTCGTCGGGCTCCCTCTGCCCTTGCGGGGGAGGGAGAGGGGTAAGCCGCGAAGTCGGCCCGTTCGAATGACCGCGAAATAACCATCCACGTCGCGACGCCGCCGCCGGAAGGAATTTCCCCATTCCGCGTCCGCGAAAACCGCAACGTTGCTATTTTCGCCGCGCCCTTGCCGCATTCCCCGGCACCGCCAAGATCAAACAGACGAACAATCGAGTCCGGGAGATCACCATGGGCCTGCAACAAACTCGCATCGAGTCGCTGCCGTTTGTGACCGCTGAACTGAATTATCTCGCGCCGACGCCGGGCAAGCCCCGGACCTACGCTTTCGATCCGCCGCCCGGCGAACCCAAATCCACCGCGCTGCCCGAAGCCCACAACGTTCCGATCTTCGACGGACGCCTGATCGCAGACAGTTTCTCGCTCGACCGCGAGGGCTTTGCGCTGGTCAAGCATCCGACCAGCGTCAAGGACTATTACGACGACAACGAAGTCCGCAACGTCTACTACCCGGCTGTCGAGGCCTTCCTGAAGGCGACGCTGAAAGCGGATCGCGTCTTCATCTTCGATCACACCGTGCGCAAGCGCGTCGAGGGCGCGGCTGACATCCGCGGCGGCGGACCGCGTCAGCCGGCAACCCGGGTCCATGTCGACCAGACCGCGGTGTCCGGCCGTAACCGCGTGTTCGAGCATCTGCCCGACGAGGCCGAGCAACTGGTCAAGGGCCGCGTCCAGGTGATCAATCTGTGGCGCCCGATCCGCGGTCCGCTGCGCGATTCACCGCTGGCGATGGCCGACGGCACGACCATTGCGCCGGAGGACCTGATCGCCTCCGACCTGATCTACCCGAACCGCAGCGGCGAGACCTATTCGGTGAAGTACAATCCGAACCATCGCTGGTTCTACATTCCCGAGATGACGCCGGACGAGGCGATCCTGTTGAAATGCTACGACTCGGCGACTGACGGCCGCACCCGGTTCGGGCCGCATACAGCATTCGTCGATCCGACCACGCCGGCCGATGCCGCGCCGCGCGAGAGCATCGAGCTCAGGACGCTGGTGTTCCACAAGCAGTGAAGTCACCTCGCCCCGCTTGCGGGGAGAGGTCGCCGCGAAGCGGCGGGTGAGGGGGACCCTCCGCACATCCAATTGTCTCCGTGATGGTTGAGGCAGCCCCTCACCCAACCCTCTCCCCGTAAAGAACGGGGAGAGGGCTAATCGATTGGCACCGCCGTCCCAATAGTGTAACGCCCGTCCCCAAGACGCTCAGGGAAGAGGCGATTCGTGGACGGGGTGGTGACCAAGGACGAGGCGGGGATCGGGCTCCGCGCCCTGGTTCTGGCACTGTTGGCGTTGGCCTCGGGCCATATGCTGTCGACGCTGCTGCGGACGATCCCAGCGATCAGCCTCGATCTGATGGCGCGGGATTTCGGAACCTCGCCGCAGGCGCTGGCGAGCCTGACCTCGATCTATCATTTCTCCTTTGCCGCTTCGCAAATCCCGGTCGGCGCCGCGATGGACCGCTTTGGCGTGCGGCCGGTGTCGCTGAGCCTGCTCGCCGGTACGGTGGTCGGGACGCTGGTCTCGGCGCTTGCGACCGGACCCGCGAGCTTCGTGCTCGGGCAGTTGATGCTCGGCGTCGCCACTTCGGGCATGCTGATGTGCCCGATGACGCTGGCCGCCAAGCAGATGTCGGCGGCGAAGTTCGGCCTGTGGTCGGGGCTGATCCTCTCGATCGGCAATATCGGCATGCTGCTGTCGGCAAGTCCGCTGGCGTTCGTGGTCGATCAGTTCGGCTGGCGGGCCGGCTTCTGGGTCGCGGTCGGCTTCGGCATTGTGGTGCTGATCGCGGTGTTCGCCCTGGTGCCGCGGCAGCCCGCCGCGCATGCGGATGATTCATCGCCGCTGCGGCAGATGGCGGAGGTGCTGCGGCTCGGCCTGTCGCGCGCCCTGCGCGGGTTGATCGCGCTGTCGCTGGTGTCGCTCGGCGCCTCGCTGACCTTGCGCGGACTGTGGGGCGGGCCGTGGCTGATGGATGTCAAGGGGCTCAGCCGCATCGAGGCCGGCAATGTGCTCGGCCTGTTCACGCTGGCGATGATCATAGGCCCGGCCTGCATCGGCGCGTTCGATCGCAAGTTCGGGCATCGCCGCACCATGGTGGCGGCGACGCACGCGATCGCCGCGCTGCTGCTGGTGCTGATGGCGGCGGGCGCGCCGCATTTTCCGATTTCGAACCTGTTCGGCGTGGTCGTGATGCCGACACAATATGATCTCGTGCTGCTGATCCTGATCGGGCTCGTCACCTCGGCGCAGCCGCTGATCTATGGCATGACGCGGCAGCTGGTCGATGCCCAGAATACCGGCAAGGCGCTGTCGTCGGTCAACCTCGCGTTCTTCCTCGGCGCGGCGCTGCTGCAATCGAGCACCGCCGGCGTCGCGGCGCTGTTCGGGCTGCCCGCGGTGCTGCTGTTCATCGCCTTCGCGCTGGTGATCGGGACCGTGCTGTTTTGGCTCTATACCTCGACGACGGCGACGGTAAGATAGCGGCCTGTTCCATTGCTCACGGAAATCACGTGTCCGCGCCCGCCAAGATCGATCCGATCACCCGTTCCGTCGTTCAGCACCGCCTCTCGTCAATCGTGAAGGAGATGGGCGAAGCCATGCTTCGCACCTCCTATTCGCAGATCCTCAATTCCAGCCGCGATTTCTCGCTGGCGATCTGCGACACCGGCGGGCGGCTGATCGCGCAGGCCGACCACATCCCGGTGCATGTCGGCGCGCTGCCGTGGGCGACGCTGGCGGTCGAGGAGCGCTTCAAGGATGTCGCGCCCGGCGACGTCATCCTGCTCAACGATCCCTATCAGGGCGGCAGCCATCTGCCTGATCTCACGGCCTTCGTGCCGGTGTTCGACGGCGACAAGCGGCTGCTCTGGACCATCGTGCGCGCGCATCAGAGCGACATCGGCGGCGCCACCCATGGGGCCTACAATCCCGGCGCGACCGAGATCTACCAGGAAGGCATCCGCATTCCGCCGATCAAGCTGTACGAGGCCGGAAGACCGCGCGAGGACCTGCTTGATCTGCTGGCGCTGAACATCCGTAACCCCCGCGAATTCCGCGGCGACCTCGCCGCGATGCTCGGCGCCGCGCATCTCGGCGAGCGCCGGGTCGCAAAACTGTTCAGCGAGTTCGGCGCCGAGACGGTCGAAGCCGCGATCGAGGCCATTCTGGATGCCACCGAGCAGCAGACCCGCGCCGTGGTGTCGTCCTGGAAGGACGGCGTGTTCTACGGCGAAGCGCTGCTCGACGACGACGGCCACGGCCGCACCGACATCAAGATCGCCGCCAAGGTGACGAAGAAGGGCAGCGACATCGAGGTCGATCTCACCGGCTCCGATCCGCAGTCGACGAGCTTCGTGAATTCCTCGCATGCCAACATGCAGGCCGCGGTCGCGATGGCCTTTGCCTACCTGATCGACGCCGACATCCCAAAGAACACCGGCGCGCTGCGGCCGCTCAAGGTGGTGGCGAAGCAGGGCACCATCGTGTGGGCCGATCCCGGCCGTCCCGTGACCTTGTGCACCAGCCATCCTTCGAATGAGATCGTCGAAGCCATCATCAAGGCGATGTCGGCGTCCTGTCCGGATCGCGTGATGGGCGGCTGGGGCCGCAGATTCCGCATCGCGATCCAGGGCGAGGATCCGCGCAACGGGCGCAATTTCATCTGGCACATGTTCCAGGCGCGGCCCGGCGGCGGCGCGTCGCCCGGCGGCGACGGCTATTCCTCGATCGGCGAATGGCACTCGGTCGGCGGACTCAAGTTCGGCAGCATCGAGGTCGCCGAGGTGCGTTTTCCCCTGCATTTCCGCCAGCACGAATTCCGGCCGGATTCCGGTGGCGATGGCCAGCATCGCGGCGGCCTCGGCGTCGCGCTCGACATGGTGCTGGAGACGCAAAAGCCGGCCAGGGGCAACACCGCCGGCGACGGCGCGCGCCACGGCCCCTGCGGCATGCTCGGCGGCCAGGACGGCGAGCCGCATCACTATCGCCTGTTGTCGGAAGGCCGCGCGCCGCGCGTGCTGAAGACCAAGGAGGTCGGCATCGAGTTGCACCCCGGCGACTGCCTCGAGATCCGCTCCTCCGGCGGCGGCGGCTGGGGTCCGCCCGAGAAGCGCTCGGCGGAGGCGCGGACGCGCGATGCAGCTCAAGGTCTGGTTTCGAAGGCGGTGTAGCGCAGTGATGTACACGATTGGAGTCGACGTCGGTGGCACCTACACCGACCTGGTTGCAACTGACAAAACCGGACGCACGGTTTTCGCGAAATCACCGTCCACGCCCGCCGATCAGTCGATCGGCGTCATGACGGGACTGGAAGAGCTGGCGCGGCGTCTCGGCGTCACGCGCGCGGCGATGCTGGCCGCGACCGATCGCCTGGTGCATGGCACGACGGTTGCGACCAATGCGCTGCTGGAGCGCAAGGGCGCCAAAGTCGCGCTGCTGACCACCGAGGGCCATCGCGACGTGGTCGAGATGCGCGAGGGGTTGAAGCCGGATCGCTACGATCTGCGCACGCCGCCGCCCGAGCCCTTGGTGCCGCGCGAACGCCGCTTCGGCGTGCGCGAGCGGCTGAAGGCCGACGGCAGCGCCGCAATCGCACTCGATGCCACGGCGCTCGGCGACGTCATCGCCGAGGTGAAACGATCCGGTGCGAATTCGGTCGCGGTCTGCTTCCTGCACGGCTATCTCAACCCGGCGCATGAGCTTGCCGCTGTCGAGCGGCTGGCGAAGGAGATGCCCGATGTCAGCGTTTCGCGCTCCAGCGACGTGCTGCCGCAGATCAAGGAATATGAGCGCGTCTCGACCACGATCGTGAACGCCTATGTCGAGCCGACGGTGCGGCGCTATCTCACCAATCTGGAGCGCAGCCTGCATGAGGCCGGCTTCAAGGGCTCGCTGTTCGTCGTGCTGTCGCATGGCGGCATGGCGCCGGTGGAGGAAGCCTCGCGGCTTGCCGCGGGCACCGTGCTGTCGGGCCCGGCCGGCGGCATCTCCGGCAGCCGCCGCTGCGCCGAGATGCTTGGAATTCCCGATCTGGTGCCGTTCGACATGGGCGGCACCTCGACCGATATCTCGCTGATCGCGGACGGCCAGGCCTCGCTGTCGGCCGATGGCATGCTGGCCGGCCAGCGCATCGCGCTGCGCAGCCTCGACATCGCCAGCATCGCGGCCGGTGGCGGCTCGATCGCCAGCGTCGACGGCAGCCGCACGCTGCGCGTTGGGCCGGAGAGCGCGGGCTCGGTGCCGGGCCCGGCCTGTTACGGCAATGGCGGCCTGGCTGCCACCGTCACCGACGCCAATGTCGTGCTCGGCTATCTCGATGCGAGCGCCTTCATGGGCGGCGCCCGGCCGCTCGATCGCGCGGCGTCGGAAGCCGCGGTGGATCGGATCGCCGCGGCGCTCGAGCTGTCGCGGATCGAGGCCGCCGCAGGCATCGCCAAGATGATCAATCTGAAGATGGCCGACGGCATCCGCCTGATGACCCTGCGCCGTGGCGTCGATCCCCGCAAATTCGCGCTGCTCAGCTTCGGCGGCGCCGCCGGCATGCATGCCGCCGAGGTCGCGCGCGAGCTCGAGATCAAGCGGATCATCGTGCCGACGGTCGCCTCGGTGCTGTCGGCCTGGGGTATGCTCACCAGCGATCTGCGCTACGAGGTCAGCCGCACCCATTACGGCACCGGCCGGATTTCGGCCGACGAGGTGAGGGCGCTGTTCGCCGGGCTTGAGCAGCAGGCGGCCGGCCGCCTGCGCGACTGGTTCAAGGGCGACATCGCGATCGAGCGCTCGGCCGAGATGCGCTATGGCGAGCAGGTGTTCGAGATCGACGTGCCGCTCGGCGATCTCGATCTCGGCGTCGCCGATCTCGTCGCGCAGATCGAGGAGCGCTTTCATCGCCGCCATGAGGAGCTCTACACCTATGCCTCGCGCGGCCAGGAGGTGGTGTTCGTCAACGCCCGCGTCGCCGCGGTCGGCAAGGTTGCGACCGGCAGCGCTGATGCCGGAAAGGCAAGTTCGGCTGCGCCCACCGCGCCGCGCGGCAAGCGGCAGGTCTGGCTCGGCGCCTGGCGCGAGGTGCCGGTCTATGCCCTCGATGATCTCAAGCCGGGGCAATCGCTGGCCGGTCCCGCCATCATCGAGGCCGAAACCACCACGGTCCTGGTCGATGACGGCGATCGCGTTGCGGTCAACCCGCTGGGCTGGCTCGACATAACATTGCGCTGAGGCCCGCCTCCGCCATCAACATTTCATTTTTCCGGCGTTGGCTTGGGCGATAAGCTCCGCGGGAGGGAGCGCAGGCCTGTGCCGGCGTTTGTGGCGATGTTGATGCAAACAAAAAGACGAACTGCGCTTTCAATATCCCTCGTCCTCGCGGCAATGCTCGCGGCGGCGCCGTTGCGCGCGCAGACGGCGGTCGGCAGCGAGATCCGCGTCGGCAATGTGATGCCCTATACCGGGCCGCTCGCCGCGTTCGCGACCATCGGGCGGGCGGAAGCCGCCTATTTCGACATGGTCAACGAGCATGGCGGCATCAACGGCCGCAAGGTCAAATTCGTCTCGGTCGACGATAGCTCCAATCCGAAGACCGCGATGGAGCAGACCCGCGACCTCGTCGAGAAACAGGACGTGCTGCTGATGTTCGGCTCGTTCGGCACCCCGAGCAATCTCGCGGTCCGGAAGTATCTCAACGAGCGGAAGATCCCGCAGCTGTTCGTCGCTTCCGGCGACGAGGAATGGGCGCATCCGAAAAGCTTCCCCTGGACCATGGGCTGGCAGCCGACCTTCCGCGCCGAGGGGCAGATCTACGCCAACTACATCCAGGCCGCCTATCCCTCGCGCAAGATCGCCGTGCTCTGGCAGAACGACCAGTTCGGCCGCGATCTGTTCAGGGGATTGCAGGAGGGACTCGGCGACACCGCCGGGATGATCGTCGCCGACCTCGCCTTCGACGCGTCGGAGACCGCGATCCAGAACCAGATCGGAATCCTGAAGAACTCCGGCGCCGATATCCTGGTGTTCGACGGCGCGCCGGCGATCGCGGCGCGTGCGATCCGCGTCGCCGCCGACCTCGACTGGCATCCGGTGTTCATCCTCGACAATGCGTCGGCCTCGATCGCCAGCGCATTGCGGCCGGCGGGCCTGCAGAACTCGCTCGGCGTGATCTCGACTTCGTTCCTGAAGGACGCCGGCGATGCCGCCTGGAAGAACGATCCGCAGATCAAGGCGTGGGACGCCTTCATGGACAGATATTACCCCGACGGCGACAAGGACGACATCTACGCCGTGTTCGGCTATGCCGCCGCCGACACGCTGATGCAGGTGCTGCGCCAGTGCGGCGACGACCTGTCGCGCGACAACATCATGCGGCAGGCCGCCTCGCTGAAAGACTACCAGAGCCCGATCGCGCTGCCGGGGATCGTGATCAACACCGGCCCGAAGGATTTCCGCCCGATCAAGCAGATGCGCCTGGTGCAGTTCGACGGCAACGCCTGGCAGCCGATCGGCGACGTGATCGAGAGCGCATTCACGCCGGTGCGCGAGGATAATTGAAGCGAGCTTTTGTTTCGCTGTACGCGCAGCGCTTCGATCACCGTCACCCTGAGGTGGCCGCTTCTTCAGCGGCCCTCGAAGGATCGACGGCCCGACTGGTGGCCGTGCATCCTTCGAGGCTCGCTCCGCTCGCACCTCGGGATGACGGGTCGGTCAGCATGACCACCTACTTCTTCAGCCCGTAGTTCAACAGCCCGCCCTTGTTCTTCGGCGGATGCGCTCGCAGGCCTTCCTCGTTCGGTTCGGTGCCCCAGCCCGGACGATCCGGGATCACGAGATGGCCGTCGACGAACTCCGGCACATGGGTGAACAGCTCGTGGTCCCAGGCCAGCCGATCGATATCGGTCTCCATGATCCGCAAATTCGGCACAGCTGCGCAGAAATGCGCGTTCATCATGGTGCAGAGGTGGCCGTAGAAATTATGCGGCGCGACGTTGACCTCGAAATGTTCGGCGGCCGCGGCGATCTTCATCGACTGCCAGACCCCATTCCACGGCGTGTCGATGATCGCGACATCCATCGCCTGCTCGGTGAAGTAGGGCAGGAATTCGCGCAGGCCCAGCAGCGTCTCGCAGGACGAGATCGGATGCGGGCTCTGGCGGCGGATATAGCCAAGCGCCTGCGGGTTGAAGGTGTCGATCTCGACCCAGAACATGTCCATCTTCTCGATCGCGCGCAGGATCTTCAGATAGCCCTCGGTCTTGGCATTGAAATTGAGATCGAGCAGCAGATCGACATCCGGCCCCGCGCCGTCGCGGATCGCCTCCAGATGCATGCAGAGATTGCGCAGCACCGTGCGGTCGACATTGATCTCGGGCGCAAACGGCGAGCCGAAGCCGGGGCGCCAGCCCACTGGCTTGCCGTCGGTGTAGACGAAGATGTTGGTCTTCATCGCCGAGAATTTCTTCTCGCGCACCTCGGCGCCGATCTCCTTGACGCCGTCGAGATCGGTAATCGCCGGCTTGTACCAGTCGGGATGATTGATGCGCCAGGTCGCGCAATGCGACCAGTAGACCCGCACGCGGTCGCGGATCTTGCCGCCGAGCAGATCGTAGCAGGGCACGCCAAGCGCCTTGGCCTTGACGTCGAGCAGCGCGTTCTCGATGGCGCCTAACGCCAGCGCCACCACGCCGCCGGCGGCGGGGCGCGTCGCAGCGAACAGCTCGACATAGATCCGCTCGTGCTCGAATGCGTTCTTGCCGACCACCCGCGCCGACAGCCGCTCGATCGCCGCCGTCACGCCGGGCGCGCCGAAACCTTCGTCATATTCGCTCCAGCCGGTCAGCCCGTCCGTGGTGGTCACCTTGACGAAGTGATAATTCCGCCAGCCGGCATCGCAGGCGAGCGTTTCGACGCTTTTGATGGTGGTTGATTTGCTCATGGTTTCCGCCCGGCTTTTGTTGGTGTTGGGCGAGTTCAACAACGGATCGGCTGATGCGTCAATTCGCGCTGGGGCAAGGCGACAATGCAGCCCAGTCATTGCGCTCGAGCGGCGAAGCAATTCATCGCCGGACGTGTGGAAGGATGGATTGCTTCGCTCCGCTCGCAATGACGGGTGAGGGGGCGTGCGCACAATTCTTCCCCGTCACCCTGAGGAGGCCGCGCAGCGGCCGTCTCGAAGGGCCGACGGCCCGGCTTTCCCCGCACGGATAGAGCGGGGCCGTGCATCCTTCGAGACGCCGCTTCGCGGCTCCTCAGGATGACGGAGGGAGAGCGGTTGCCGGCCGGAACAGCGTCGGTCGCTGGCGCTCGAACGTCTTGCGGCCGCGCCTGAATCCCATCAGCACATCGGGCAGTTCGGCGATCGCGTTGGTTCCGCTGTCGGTGTCGAGCACGACGAGGTCGGCGGGGTTGCCGATCGCGATGCCGTAGTCTTTCAGGTTCATCAGCCGCGCCGGCAGCTCGGTGACCAGATCGAGGCAGGCGTCGAACTCGCCGATCCCGGCATGCGCTGTATTGGCGTAGAGATTGGCCATCCGCAGCAGTGACGCATCGCCGAACGGCGTGAAGGGATTTTGCACATTGTTGGTCGCGACCGAGCACAGCACGCCACTGGCGACCAGCCGGTGTGCCGCGGTCAGGCCGCGCGGCGCGTTATGGGTGGCATCACGCCCCATCAGATAGAGGTCGGTCGCCGGCAGCACGGTGACCGCGACGCCGGCCGCGGCGAGGCGGGCGCTCGCCGCCTTCAGCTCGTCAGGCGGCAGCGCCGAGAGCTTGGTCGCGTGCCCGATCGCGACACGGCCATGATAGTTGCGCCGCTCGGTCTGGCGGCAGACCTCCTCCATGTGCCACCAGGAGGGATCGAGGTCGAAATCGAGATGCAGGTCGACATCGATGTCGAATTGCTGTGCCAGATCGAAGATGCGCCCGATCTGCGCGTTCGGATCGCTGTCGACATAGGGGCAGCCGCCGATCGCCTCGGCGCCGTCATTGAGTGCCGAGACCAGCAGTTCATCTGTGCCGGGATCGTTCGTCAGACCTTCCTGCGGGAACACGCAAAGCGACAGCTCCAGCGCCCAGGCATAGTCGCGCTTCAGCGCCTTCACGGCCTCGAAGCCGCGCAGCCCGATCCGCGGGTCGATCTCGACATGGGTGCGCATCCGCGTCGTGCCCGCGCTGATCGCACGCTCGATCACCTTGGCGCCGCGCGCATAGACGTCCTCGACCGTGAAGTCGCGCTTCATCGCCGCCACCGCGCGAATGGCGTCCGCGACGCTGCCGTGGTCGTGGCCGCAGCGGCCGAGCAGGCAGGCCTTATCGAGATGGATATGGCTGTCGACGAAGCCGGGCAGCGCCAGCCGTCCGGCAAGGTCGACCTCGACGGCCTCGCAGGCGAGCTGCGGCGCGATCGCGGCGATGCGGCCGTCGGCGACGCCGATATCGACCGCGACGGCAGAGCTGCGCGTTACGGCATTGCGGAAGACCAGGTCGAAGGCAGGTTTCGCGATCATCGGGCAGGAAACGTCAGGTTGGTTTCAGCCTAGCGGAACGGCAGGGAACCGGCAGCACCACATTGTGTGCAATCTGCTCGCCGAATTGTTCAAAAAATGTGCATACACTTTTGCGTCTGGATTGTAGAGTCCTGATGTTCCCTGGAGGCCCGCCATGTCCGTGACCGCCACAGCCGATGCCCGCCCGCTGTCCGACGCCGAGATCGTCGAGGCTTATCTGACCGCGTCGATGATCCCCGATCCGGATGCGGCGGCGGCCTATATGAAGCCGGGCACGGTGATCACACCGGTGGCCGCGAATTCGACCATCCGCGCGGGCCGACCGGCTTCAACGCCAGGCGCTATCGCTGGGTGAAGAAAAAGATGGACCGCTTCGACGTCTGTCCCGGCGCATGCGAGACCGTGGTCTACAGCGTCGGCACGCTGTACGGCGAATGGATCGACGGCACGCCGTTCGAAGGCAATCGCTATGTCGATCGCTTTGTCGTGAAGGGTGGGCAGATCGTCAAGATGGACGTCTGGAACGACAGCGCCGAACGGATTCTGGTGCAGCGGGGGATTGAGGCTTAGGGAGCGCGTCGCTCCTTCCCCGTCATCCTGAGGAGCGGCCTCTTGGCCGCGTCTCGAAGGATGCGCGGCCACCGGCCGGGCCGTCGATCCTTCGAGACGGCCGCGTTGCGGCCTCCTCAGGATGACGGGGATAGAGTTGCAGCAACTGCTAACGCCGCACAGCCTTCGGCAGCTTCACTACCTTGTCGCCGCTTGCCTCATCGGCATAGGGCGCCAGGATATCCAGCAGATCCCGGCCGCGCTGCGGGCTCGGCGCGACCAGCGCGCGGGTCGCTACCGAATCCAGGTGGCTGTGCATCAGGCCCATCACCTTATCGACGTCGCCCTTCACCAGGGCTGCGATGATCGCGCGGTGCTCGTTGATCGCGCATTCCGATGAATGCGGCCGGCTGTACAGCGACAGCGTCAGGCAGCAGCGGTAGGCGACCTCGCTGACGTAGCGCACCAGGATCGGGCTGTTCGTCATGTGGGCGAGCAGGATGTGGAATTCGGTGGCGAGCCGGATCGACACCGCGTCGGTGCCGTCGCGGGCACGATCCTCGGCGTCGACATGGGCGGTCAGCTCGGCGACCTGTGCCTTGGTCAGCTTGCCGGCGAGCTGCCGCACCACCAGCCGCTCGAGCTCGATGCGGATGTCGAACGCATCGCGCGCCTCCTGCCAGCTCGGCGTCGCCACCACGGCGATACGGTTGCGGCGCAGCTCGACCAGGCCTTCGGCGGCCAATTGCCCGAGCGCATGCCGCGCGATGGTGCGGCTGACGCCGAATCGCTCGCCGAGTGAATCCTCCGGCAGCTTGGCGCCGGGCTCCAGCGCCTGCTCGATGATCGCGCGCCGCAGCGCGCGGCAGATCACGCTGACCTTGTCGGACGATTCAGCCGTCTTGCTGGTGTCGGCGCGTCCCGCCATTGCAGCGAATCCCTCTCCAAAGGTGCTTCGAACGCCTCTCTATCATACCGCAAAAGCAATCGAGCGCCCGAATTGCATGCAGTTTGCGCCGTGAATTGCCCAGATAAAACCCGGCTCCGCGCCGGCCGGTTTCGCGATCCCCTTGATTTTGAACGGGGCAGCGGCTGGCATCCAGCTTGCATGCACTTTGCTCGTGATGCGCATGCAGCCAAACTCCGAATTTGCCGGCGAGCCTGTGGCCGCCGGATCCGCGCCGACCGCGATCGAGCTGTCGGAGGCCTCCGTCACGTTCGGCCGCGGTGCCCGCGCCGTGCCGGCGCTGTCGACCACCACGCTGCGGATCGCCGACGGCGAGTTCGTGGCGCTGGTCGGGCCGTCCGGCTGCGGCAAGTCGACCATCCTGCGGCTGGTCTCCGGCCTGGCCCGGCCCACCACCGGTGTCGTCATCGTCGGCGGCCGCGAGGTCGCGGCGCGCGCGCTGCGGGTCGGCATGGCGTTCCAGAACCCGACCATGCTGCCGTGGATGACGATCGAAAAGAACATCATGCTGCCGCTCAAGATCGTCGAGCCGTTCCGCTCGCAATTCCGCAAGCTGCGCAAGACCGCGTTCCGCGACAAGGCCAACGCGCTGCTCGAGCAGGTCGGGCTGAAGGGCTTTGGCGGCCGCTATCCCTGGCAGCTCTCCGGCGGCATGCTCCAGCGCGCCAATCTGTGCCGCGCGCTGATCCACGAGCCGCGCATGCTGCTGCTCGACGAGCCGTTCGGCGCGCTCGATCAGTTCACCCGCGAGGAGCTGTGGGGAATTCTTCAGCAGCTCTGGATGACCCACAGGCCGACCGTGCTCTTGGTGACCCACGATCTGCGCGAAGCCGGCTTCCTCGCCAGCCGCATCTGCGTGATGAGCGCGCGGCCTGGCCGCATCCTCGACGACGCCAGCGTCGATTTCGCCCGCCCGCGCACCGTGGCGATGACCTTCGAGCCTGAGTTCGTGGCGCTGAACCAGAAGCTCCGCGCCTTCATCGTCGATGCGCGCACCGCGGCGCGCGAGGGAGCCTGACCATGTCCGTGTCGGATATCAGGCAGAAGGCCTGGTCGGTGGCGCTGATCGTGCTGTTCTTCGTGGCCTGGGAGCTGTTCTGCCTGATGACGGGGATGTCCGACCTCGTGCTGCCGCGGCCGTCGCAGATCTTCGTCACGCTGTTCGAGAAATTCCCGATCCTGTGGCCGCACATCGTGCAGACGCTGGTCACCACGATGATCGGCTTCGTGCTCGGCGTGGCGCTGGGCGTGGCGCTCGGTGCCGTGATCGGGGTGTCGAAGACCGCCTACGACACGTGCTATCCGCTGCTGGTCGGGTTCTCTTCGATTCCGAAGGTCGCGGTGGTGCCGATCTTCGTCCTGTGGTTCGGCTCCGGCACCGTGCCGGCGGTGCTGACATCGCTCTCGATCTGCTTCTTCCCGATCGTCGCCAACATCGCGACCGGCCTCGCCACCACCGAGCCCGAGCTCGAGGATGTGCTGAAGGCGCTCGGCGCCAGCAAATTCGACATCCTGTGGAATGTCGGGCTGCCGCGGACGATGCCGTTCTTCTTCGCCTCGCTGAAGGTCGCGGTGTCCTACGCCTTCGTCGGCGCGGTGCTGTCGGAGACGGTCGCCTCGAACCGCGGCATCGGCAACGTGATGATGACCGCGTCCTCCAATTTCAACGTGCCGCTGGTGTTCGCCGGGCTGTTCGTGCTCGCCGGTCTCGGCGTCGCGCTCTACGTGCTGTTCTCGCTGATCGAGGGCCGGGTCACGGGCTGGGCGACGCGCAAGGACAATGTCATCGCCACCTGAAGGTTACGTCCATCGCCGTTCACTGGAGTTGAGGAGTCGTCATGCTGAAGATACTAAGCGCTGCATTGCTGGGATTGGCCGTGGTCGCGGGCCCCGCCCGCGCCGAGGACACCACCATCAAGTTCACGCTGGGCTGGAAGACGCAGGGCTCCGATGCCGCGTTCTTCTACGCCAAGGACAACGGCTATTTCAAAGAAGAAGGCCTCAACGTCGTGATCGACCAGGGCGAGGGCTCCGGCGCGACGGTGACGCGCATCATGTCGGGCGCCTATGACGCGGGCTTCGGCGACGTCAATGCGATCATCCAGAACGCGGCGACCAAGCCGCAGGATGCGCCTGTCATGGTCTACATGATGTGGAACCAGCCGCCATTCGCGATCGTCGCCAAGAATTCGAGCGGCATCAAGACCATCAAGGATTTCGAAGGCCATACGCTCGGCGGCGCGCAGGGCACGCCGACCACGCGGCTGCTGCCGGTGTTCGTGCACAAGAACGGGCTCGACGGCGAGAAGATCAAGATCTCCAACATGGCGCCGAACCTGCAGGAGCCGATGCTGATCAAGGGCGACATCGATGCCGCGCTGGTGTTCAACATCACGAGCTATTTCAATCTGGTGCTGAACCGCCAGGATCCCGACAAGGACTTCAAATGGTTCTCGTTCGGCGATTACGGGCTCGACCTCTATTCCAACGGCGTGATGGTGTCGCGCAAGCTGATCGCTGCGAATCCGAAGGCGGTGGCCGGCCTGGTGCGTGCCATCAACAAGGGCGCGATCGCGGTCGCCAAGGACCAGAACGCCGCGATGAAGGCGGCGCTGAACTACGACAATCTGATCAATGTCGAGGTCGAAAAGCGCCGGCTGCAATATTCCTTCGAGAAGCTGATCGTCTCGCCGGAGATGAAGGACATCGGCATCGGCGACATCAAGGACGACCGCATGGCCCGCGCCATCGGCTTCATCGTCGAAGGCTACCAGCTCCCCCGCACGCCGATCCCGGCCGAAGTGTTTTCGCGGGACTTCCTGCCGCCGCGCACGGAGCGGGAGCTGGTGTATACGGCGAACTAAGTTCGTTCGTGATTGTGAGCGAAGGCGGAGGCTTTTTGCCGTCATTGCGAGCGAAGCGAAGCAATCCATGCCTCCGCTTGCGGCAACATGGATTGCTTCGTCGCTTCGCTCCTCGCAATGACGAAGGAGGGACGTGATGCTAGTCACGGCAACCCGTCTTTTCTCAGGCCCTGACCACGACATCCGCAACGACGTCGTGCTCCGCCACGACGCCGGCATCATCACCGGTATCTCCGAAGCCACAGCCCCGGCGCGAGGCCCGCGCTCCCTGATCCTGCCCGCCTTCATCAACGCCCACGATCACGCCCGCCCGCGGGCGTCGAGCTTCGGCGCTGTCGGCATGCCGCTCGAGAGCTGGCTCTTGCGCACGGTGCTCGGCACGCCGGTCGATCCGTATCTGACCGCGGCCTCCGCGCTTGCCCGCGCGGCGCAGGCCGGCTGTGCGGCGATGATGGTGCACTACGCGCGGCCGAGCGGCACCATGCCGCTGGTCGAGGAGGCCAGGGCGATCGGCCGCGCCGCCGCCGATGTCGGCCTCCGCATCGCCTTTGCCATCGCGGTGCGCGACCAGAACCCGATCGTCTATGGCGACGGCGAGCCGGTGCTGTCAGGCCTTGCCTCCGACGACCGCAGGACCATCGAGCAGTTGTTCGTGCGCGCGCCGATGTCGCCGAAGGCCTATATCGAGCTGACGGACGCGATTGCCGCGGCGATCGGCGGGCCGAAGGTCGACGTGCAGCTTGGGCCGGCCGGCGTGCAATGGTGCTCGAAGCCGCTGCTGGAGGCGGTCGCGGAGAATTCCGCGCAGGCCGGCCGCCGCATCCACATGCATCTGCTCGAGACGGTCTATCAGCGCGCCTGGGCCGACCGGCATTTTCCGGACGGCATCGTCCGCTATCTCCGCGACATCGGCTTCCTGTCGGAGCGGCTGACGCTCGCGCACTGCATCCACGCCCGGCCCCGACGAGCTCGAGATGATCGCGGCGTCAGGCGCGCGCATCGTCACCAATTTCTCCTCCAATCTGCATCTGCGCTCGGGGCTGGCGCCGATCGCGGCGGCGCAGGCTTGCGGCTGCGCGATTGCGGTCGGCGTCGACGGCCTGGCGCTCGACGAAGACGACGACGTGCTGCGTGAGATGCGGCTGGTGCAGATGATACACGGCGGCCTCGGCTTCAAACGGACCTGGACCCCGCCGGAGTTCTTCGCGCTCGCGATCCGCAATGGCCGCCGCGCCACCGGCGCACCGGGCACGGGCGAGCTTGCCGCCGGTGCGCCGGCTGATTTCGTCCGCATCGACCTCGACCGCCTGGAGCGCGACCAGATCATCGACGCCGATCCGCTCGATCTGCTGTTCGCACGTGGCAATGCCTCGCTGGTTTCCGAGCTCGTGGTCGATGGCCGCACCGTCGCCCGCGCCGGCCGCTGCCTCGGTGTCGATCTTCCCGCCATCGAGCAGGAATTGCGCGGCATCACCCGCGCCAGCACTGCCACATACGCGCATGTCTTGCGCGCATGGCCGCGGTTGGCGAACTCATTGCAGCATTGGTTCGAAGCGCAGCTCACCTGCGATTAGCTGCACATCTTCGCTTCACGCCAAGCAGCAACGACAATCGAATGCGGGCTAATTCCGTCAAGCGGAAGAAAATTCCACTTGCATCACACTCGCCACGCGGCTTCAAGTTCATCCAACAAGAAAATTGAATCAGCCGTTGTCACCGGCTGGTTGCTTGTGGGGAAGCCTGATGGGCGTGTTGTCGCATCTGCGGATTGTCGAGATCGGAAGTGCGGCGGCGACGAGCTATTGTGCGCGGCTGTTTGCCGATTTCGGCGCTGATGTGCAGAAGGTCGAGCCGCCGGCGGGCGATCCGCTTCGCCGCACCGCGCCGCTGACGCCGCAAGGACACAGCGCATGGTTTGCGTTTCTCAACTTCAACAAATCGAGCGTCGTTCTCGACGGGAATGATGCCTCGCGGTTGCGCGAGCTGGTCGCTGACTGCGACATCCTGCTCGATGGGCGCGGCATCGATGCGGCTGACTGTCCCGACATCGATCTCGCTGCGATCAAGCAGAGCAATCCGGGCCTGATCCATCTCGACCTCGCCTGGTTCGGCGATCGCGGTCCCTATGCCGATTTCGCCGCGACGGATTCCACGATCCGCGCGCTCACGGGGCTCGTGAAGCTGGTCGGACCGGAGCAGGGACCGCCAATGCATGCGCCGGATTTCCAGACCGGGATCCTGGGCGGGCTGTGGGGCTTTATCGCCGCCGCCGCGTCGTTGCTCGGCCGCATGCAGGACGGGCGCGGGCGCGAAAGCCATCTCAGCCTGTTCGAGGCCTCTATCGCCGTCACCGAATACATCATGTTCGAGGCGTTCCAGCGCGGCGACATCATGCGGCGGATCGGCGTCAACCGGTTCTGGCCGACCTTTCCGGTCGGCATCTATGAGACCAGGCAAGGCTGGCTCGGCGTCACCACGGTGACCCCGGCGCAATGGCGTTCGTTCTGCGAGATGCTCGGGCTGAACGATTTGCGCGACGATCCGGCGTTGGTGATGGGTGTCGACCGGTTGCGCCATGTCGCCGAGATCGAGGCCAAGATCCTGCCGAGGCTGAAGCAGCGCACCGCGCAGGAATGGTTCGCCGAGGGCCTCAAGCGCAAGATTCCGATCGTGCCGGTGCCGGAGATCGCGGACCTCATCGCCGACGACGAGAAGCGTGCGCGGGGCGCGATCGTGCCGATCACGGTCGGCGACGAGGCCGGCTTTTCCGCCGGCACGATGCAACGATTGACCGCAACGCCGCCGCTGCGGGGCGGCCGCGTGCCCGATATCGGCGAGCAGCAGGCCGCGCGCGTCGCCGTGCCGTGCGTGCCGGTGCCCGCGGCGTCTGCGGCCAACCGCCTGCCGCTCGATGGCATCCGCGTCGTCGACTTCTCAATGGGCTGGGCCGGGCCGATCTGCACCCGCACGCTGGCCGATCTCGGCGCCGACGTCATCAAGATCGAGGCGACGCAATATCCGGATTGGTGGCGCGGCGTCGATCGCCGGCCGGCCTATGTGCTGGAGCAGATGTACGAGAAGTCGGTGCGCTACTGCATCATGAACCGCAACAAGCGCGGCATCACGCTCGACCTGACCCGGCCGAAGGGGCTTGCGCTGGCCAAGCGCCTGCTCGCCGATGCCGACCTCGTGGTCGACAATTACTCGGTCGAGGTGCTGCCCAAGCTCGGCCTCGGCTACGAGGTACTGAGCAAGCTCAACCCGAAGCTCGTGATGATGTCGATGTCGGCGTTCGGCGCCGGCAGCGTGCACCGCGACTGCCGCGCCTATGGCTCGACGCTGGAGCAGGGCTCCGGCCTGCCCAGCGTGGTCGGCGATCCCGGCGGTCCGCCGGTGATGAGCCACACCGCGTTCGGCGATGCCGTCGGCGGCCTCAACGGCGCCGCCGCGGTGCTGACCGCGCTGATCCACGCCAGGTTGACCGGGCAGGGCCAGTTCATCGATCTCGCGCAGATCGAGTGCATGATGCCGTTCGCCGCGCCCTGGATCGTCGCGCATTCGACCAGTGGCAAGGAGCCTGCGAAATACGGCAACCGCCATCCGGATTTCGTGCCGCATGGCTGCTTTCGCTGCGGCGGCGAGGACAATTGGATCGTGGTCGCGGTGTCCAATGATGCGATGTGGCCCAAGCTTGCGCGGCTGCTCGGCCGCGCGGACTGGGGGGCGGACGACGCGCTTAAGACCGCCGTCGGCCGCCGCGCCATCGAGGCCGAGATCGAGGCGGCGATCACGGCGTGGACCTCGGCCCGCGATGCGGACATGGCGATGACCGAGCTGCAAGCCCAAGGTGTCGCGTCCGGCGTGGCGCGGCTGCCGGTCGATTTGCTGCAAGACCCGCAGCTGCATGCCCGCGGCTTCATCCAGCAGGTCGACCGCGCCTTCATCGGACGGCATCCGCAGCCGTCGATGCCGTTCCGCGAAGGCGATGCGCCGTTTGCGATCCGCTCGGTGCCGCCGACGCTCGGCGAGCACAACCGCGAAATCCTCGGCGGCCAGCTCGGCCTCTCCGAGGCCGAGCTCGAGGAGCTTAGCCGCGAAGGCATCATCGGCACCGAGATGCTGATGGAGGAACAGTTGGTGAAAGCGAAGCAGCGGGCGGCGGGTTGACAGGTGGAATTGGGATGTCATTCAAGAAACTGTTGATTGCCAACCGCGGCGAGATCGCGATCCGGATTGCCCGCGCCGCCGGCGAAAGCGGCCTTGCCACGGTTGCGATCTATCCCGCCGACGACGCGGCCTCGCTGCATGTCCGCTCAGCCGATGAGGCGCGCGAGATTCCCGGCCATGGCGCGCGGGCGTATCTGGACATCGAGGCGGTCATCGCTGCGGCCAGGGCCGCCGGCTGCGACGCGCTGCATCCGGGCTATGGCTTCCTCAGCGAGAACACGGAGCTGGCGCGGCGCTGCGCCGAGGAGAAGATCGTCTTCGTCGGCCCGTCGCCGGAGGCGCTCGATCTGTTCGGCGATAAGGCCAGGGCAAAGGCGCTGGCGAAGACATGCAATGTGCCGATCATTGCCGGCACATCGGGTGCGACGTCGCTCGACGAGGCCAGGGCGTTCTTCGCCTCGCTCGGCGCCAATGCCGCCGTGATGATCAAGGCGATCGCCGGCGGCGGCGGGCGCGGCATGCGCGTAGTGGAGGACGCGGCGAAGCTCGATGAGGCCTATGCGCGCTGCCAGTCCGAGGCCAAGGCGGCGTTCGGCAGCGATGCCGTCTATGTCGAGCGGCTCATTCGGAAAGCCCGCCATATCGAGGTGCAGATCATCGGCGATCGTCATGGCGCGATCAGCCATCTCTGGGAGCGCGAATGCACCATCCAGCGCCGCAACCAGAAGCTGATCGAGGTGGCGCCGAGTCCGTCGCTGAGCGAGAGCCTGCGCGCGCGCATCATCGAGACGGCCAAACAACTCGCGACCGCCGCGCGCTACGACAATCTCGGCACCTTCGAATTCCTGGTCGATGACGAGGCAGAGGAAGGCAAAAGCGAAGGCGAGGGCGCCTTTGCCTTCATCGAGGCCAATCCGCGGCTTCAGGTCGAGCACACCGTCACCGAAGAGGTGCTCGGCATCGACCTGGTGCGGTCGCAGCTTGCGGTCGCCGCCGGCGCCACGCTGGCCTCGCTCGGGCTGGCGCAGTCAGCGGTGCCGCTGCCGCGCGGCTATGCGATGCAGCTCCGCGTCAACATGGAGGTGATGGACGAGAAGGGGCTGACAAAACCGACCGGCGGCACGCTCAGTGTGTTCGACCTGCCGTCGGGCCCCGGCGTCCGCGTCGATACGTTCGGCTATTCCGGCTACCGGACCAGCGCGGCGTTCGACTCGCTGCTGGCCAAGGTCATCGTGCATTCGCCGAGCCCGAAATGGTCTGACGTGGTGCACAAGGCGTCGCGCAGCTTGCGCGAATTCCGGATCGGCGGCGTCGCCACCAATATTCCGCTGCTCGGCGCCATCCTGGCGCACCAGAGCTTTGCGCGGAACAAGATCAGCACCAACTTCATCGACTCGCATGTCGCGGCGCTGGTCGGCGCGGCCGGCGATCTCACCGTACCATTGATCGAAGTAAGTGAAGCGGCTGCGACCAAGACCGTCACGGTCGAGGTTGCGCCCGAAGGCTCGCTTCCGGTACCGGCACCGCTACAGGGCACGATCGTGGCGATCGAGGTTGCGGAGGGCGATCTGGTTCGTCCCGGCCAGCAGATCGCGGTGCTGGAATCGATGAAGATGGAGCATCTCGTCACCGCGCCGCATGGCGGCCGGGTGACGAAGATCGCCGGCGGCCCCGGCGTCACTCTGATGCATGGCGAGCCGATCCTGTTCCTGGAGCCGGCCGAGGTCGATGGTCATCATGCAGCGGAGGAAACCGCGATCGATCTCGATCACATCCGTCCTGACCTCGCCGAGCTGATCGCACGCAAGGCGATCACGCTGGACGAGAACCGCCCGGCCTCGGTGGAGCGGCGGCGCAAGACCAACCAGCGCACCGCGCGCGAGAACATCGCGCAGCTGGTCGATGAGGGCTCGTTCGTCGAATACGGCTCGCTCGCGATCGCGGCGCAGCGCCGCCGCCGCAAGGTCGAGGACCTGATCAAGAATACGCCGGCCGACGGCCTGATCGCGGGTGTCGCGACCGTCAACGCGAAAGACTTCGGCGCCGACGGCGCGCGCTGCATGGTGATCTCCTACGACTACACCGTGCTCGCCGGCACGCAAGGCCACATGAACCACAAGAAGATCGACCGCATGCTCGGGCTTGCCGAGCAGTGGCGGATGCCGCTGGTGTTCTACGCCGAAGGCGGCGGCGGCCGTCCCGGCGATACCGACCGGCTCGGCATGACCGGGCTCGACGGCCCGTCCTTCGTGCAGTTCGCAAAACTCTCCGGCCTCGTGCCGGTGGTCGGCGTGGTCTCGGGCTATTGCTTCGCCGGCAACGCCGCGATGCTCGGCGTGTGCGACGTCATCATCGCCACCAAAAATGCCTCGATCGGCATGGGTGGCCCCGCGATGATCGAAGGCGGCGGGCTCGGCGTCTATCATCCGGCCGAGGTCGGCCCGGTCTCGTTCCAGTCGCCGAACGGCGTGATCGACATCCTGGTCGAGGACGAGGAAGCGGCCACCACGGTGGCGCAGAAATATTTGTCCTACTTCCAGGGCGCGGTGGCCGATTGGAAGGCGCCGGACCAGCGGCTGCTGCGCCGCGCGATCCCCGAAAATCGGCTACGGGTCTACGACATCCGCAACGTGATCGACCTGATCGCCGACGAGGGCTCGGTGCTGGAGATCCGCAGGGATTTCGGCGTCGGCATGATCACGGCGTTCATCCGCATCGAGGGCAGGCCGTTCGGCCTGATCGCCAACAATCCGAAGCACCTCGGCGGCGCGATCGACGCCCCCGCGGGCGACAAGGCCGCACGCTTCATGCAGCTGTGCGACGCCTTCGACATCCCGATCGTGTCGCTGTGCGACACGCCGGGCTTCATGGTCGGCCCCGAGGCCGAGAAGACCGCGATCGTGCGCCATGTCGCGCGGATGTTCGTCACCGGCGCCAGCATCACGGTGCCGCTGTTCGGTGTGGTGCTGCGCAAGGGCTACGGTCTCGGCGCGCAATCGATGATCGGCGGCGGCTTCCATGCCTCGTTCTTCACGGTGGCCTGGCCGACCGGTGAATTCGGCGGCATGGGCCTCGAAGGCTATGTCCGGCTCGGCTTCCGCAAGGAGATGGAGGCGATCGCGGATCCGGTCGAGCGCGAGAAATATTTCCAGACCAAGGTCGCCGAGCTCTACGCCAACGGCAAGGCGGTCTCGATCGCTTCGGTGCTGGAGATCGACGAGGTGATCGATCCCGCCGACACGCGGCACTGGATCATGGCGGGCTTGCGCTCGGTGCCGAAGGTAGAGCCGCGGACGACGCGGAAGCGCCCGTGTATCGATGCGTGGTGATGATCTCTTCGCACCGTCATTCCGGGGCTCGCCGCAGGCGAGAGCCCGGAATCCATCGGGCCGCACAACTTGTGGAGGAAAGATTCCGGGCTCGTGCTTCGCACGCCCCGGAATGACGAGTCAAACTCAGTACGTCGCCCCGGCCAAGGCCGGGGGTGGGTGTGGCTCGCGCTTCGCGTCAATACGCGCGCTACCCCAACCGCAACTCCGCATATCCCGCCGCCGCCACCGCATCGCATCGCGCGCGATAGGCCGGCGCGCTGCCGCTGTAGCGGGCGACGATGCGCCTCTGCTTGCCGTCGACGTTGCGGTTGATGCCGGTCATCCAGGAATCGACCTCGTTGGAGAGCAGGCCGACCCCAAGCGCCTTGACGTGATCGGTCCAGGCGAGAGTCCCCTCCGGCGTCGCATCGAGGAAGGTCAGGCCTTTTTCCTGGGCGAAGCGGAGCAGGCCGGTGACCCAGTCGACGCTGTATTCGATGCTGCGCGGAATGTTGCCGAGCGCGGTGTGCGGGCCCATCAGCATCATCATGTTGGGGAAGCCGTCGACCATCAGCCCGAGATAGGTTTCCGGCCCGTGGGTCCATTTTTCTTTCAACCGGGCGCCGTGCGCGCCGCGGATATCGATCCTATCGAAGCTGCCGGTGATGGCATCGAAGCCGGTGGCGTAGATGATGATGTCGAAGGCGTAGTCCTTGTCGGTGGTGCGGATGCCCTCAAGCGTGATCCGCTCGATCGGCGTCGCCTTGAGATCGACCAGCTCGACATTGTCGCGGTTGTAGACCTCGTAATAGAAAGTCTCGAGCGGCAGCCGCCGCGTGCCAAAACCGTGGTTGGTCGGGATCAGCATCTCCGCGACCTTCGGGTCCCTGACGCGCTCGCGGATCTTGCGCGCGACGAAATCGCTGATCGTCGCGTTCGCCGCGCGGTCGGTCAGGATATCCTTGAAATTGCCCTGCCAGATGCCGAAGCCGCGCTCGCCATAGAGCTTTTCGTAAAACGCCTCGCGCTCGGCGTCGCTGACCTCGAACGCGCCGCGCGGATCGGGCGTATGCACGAAGCAGGCAAAGGTCTCCTTGCAGCGCGCGAAGATCTCGCCATAGCCGGCCTTGATCTTCGCCTGCGTTTCCGCGTCGATCTTGCCGTTGTGCAGCGGTGCTGCCCAGTTGGCGGTGCGCTGGAATACGGTGAGGTGGCCGACTTCGCCGGCGATGGTCTGGATGGTCTGGATGCCGGTCGCGCCGGTGCCGATCACGGCGACCCGCTTGCCGGTGAAATCGACCTTCCCTTTTGGCCAACGCGCGGTGTGAAACGATTGTCCCTTGAAATCGTCGATGCCCTCGACGCGGGGCAGGGTCGGCGTCGACAAGGGTCCGATCGCGGTGATCAGGAAGCGGCAGCTATGCTGCGCACCGCCCTCCAGCGTAACCTGCCAGCTCCGCGCCTCGTCCTGGTAGATCGCGGATACGACGCGACTCTCGAACTGGATGTCGCGGCGCAGGTCGAACTTGTCGGCGACATGGTTGCAGTAGCGCAAGGTCTCGGGCTGGCCGGCAAAATGCTCCGACCATTCCCATTCCTCGAGCAGCTCCTTCGAAAACGAGTAGCCGTAGGAATAGCTTTCGGAATCGAAGCGCGCGCCGGGATACCGGTTCCAGTACCAGGTGCCCCCGACGCCGGTGCCGGCCTCGAACACGCGCGCCGAAAGACCGAGCTCGCGCAGCCGGTACAGCTGATACATGCCGGACAGGCCGGCGCCGATGATGATGACGTCGTAGTCCAGCGCAGCCGTCTGGGCGGTTTCGTCCTGGCGCGATGCGGCCACCTGTCGTTGCTCCCCGATCGGTTGATCGCCGCCAAGGCTAGCCGGACTTTCCGCTGCGGACAAACATCGAAGCGCGGGGCAGCCATCGCGATTTGCCGGGGTGCGGGCGCGCGGTTCGCGCGCGGCATTCCGTGCCGCGGACGTCCGCCGCATGGCTTTACTCGGCCGCGGAATTGCCTCTATCGTCGGCTCAACACCAAAAGGCTCTATTCCAATTTCATCCGCGGTATACGAAGCTTGCCGGTGAGAATCGTCGATTGAGGCATTACCTCCATCTCCGTCATTGCGAGCGAAGCGAAGCAATCCATTTCACCGCTTGCGGAGGCATGGATTGCTTCGTCGCTTCGCTCCTCGCAATGACGAAAGGGGCCACCAAGGAATGAAGAACGATCCCGTTGACGTCCTGATCATCGGTGCCGGCGCCTCCGGCGCCGCGGTGGCCTGGAGCCTCGCCGATACCAGGATGCATATCCTCTGCCTCGATCAGGGCGGCTGGATGAATCCATCCGAATATCCCAGCACCGGGCGCGACTGGGAGGCGAAATTTTTCGGCGAGTGGTCGTCCAGCCCCAACATCCGCAAGCGGCCCGAAGACTACCCGATCAACGACGACGATTCGCCGATCAAGGTCGTCAATTTCAACGCGGTCGGCGGCTCGACGGTGATGTACACCGCGCACTGGCCGCGGCTGCATCCGTCCGACTTCAAGGTCAGGACACTGGACGGCGTCGCCGACGACTGGCCGATCGATTACGACGCGCTGACGCCGTTCTTCGAGGAGAACGATCGCATGATGGGCACCTCGGGCCTGTCGGGCGATCCGCTGTCGCCGCTGTCGCATCCGCCGATGCCGCCGCAGCCGCTCGGCCTGTCCGGCCCGTTGATCGGCAAGGCCATGAACAAGCTCGGCTGGCACTGGTGGCCGTCCGACACGACGGTGGCGACGACGGATTACGAGGGCAGGGCGCGCTGCATCAATCTCGGCCATTGCACGCCGGCCTGCGCGCAGGGCGCCAAATCCTCGACCGACATCACCTACTGGCCGCACGCGATCCGCGCCGGGGTCGAGGTCAAGACCCATTGCCGGGTGCGCGAGATCCTGACCAATGAGCACGGCATGGCCTCCGGTGTTGTCTATTACGACAAGGACGGCGTCGAGCAATTCCAGCCGGCCGAGGTCGTGATCGTCGCCTGCAACGGCGTCGGCACGCCGCGGCTGCTGCTCAACTCGGTCTCGGGAAAATTCCCCAATGGCTTGGCCAATTCGTCCGGCCTGGTCGGCAAGAACCTGATGTTCCATCCCTATGCGCAGATCTACGGCTATGTCGCCGAGCCGACCGACAGCAACCGCGCGCCGCCGACCTGCCTGTGGAGCAAGGAGTGGTATGACACCGATCTGTCGCGCGGCTTCGTCCGCGGCTACGGCGTCCAGTTCGTCCGCGGTGCCGGCCCGGTGTTCGAGGCGGTGACGAGCGAGCAGAAGGGCATCCTGCCCTGGGGCAGGGATCATCATCGCGCCTTCCGCAAGCTGAATGGCCACCGGCTCGGCTTCTCGGCGATCTGCGAGGATCTCCCCGAGGAGCACAACCGCGTCACGCTCGATCCCGTGCTGAAGGACGGCCACGGCATTCCGGCGCCGAAGATCGACTACACGATCAGCGAGAACAGCCGGAAGATGATGGACCACGCGCTGGCGCGCGGCCGCGAATTCCTCGAAGCTGCCGGCGCGACCGATCTCTGCGTCAATGCGCCGATCCCCTGGGGCGGCTGGCATCTGCTCGGCACCGCGCGGATGGGCACCGATCCGGCGCGCTCCGTGGTCAATGAATGGGGCCGCTCGCACGACGTGAAGAACCTGTTCATCGTCGACGGCAGCATCTTCGTCACCTCGGGCGGCGTGAACCCGACCTCGACCATCCAGGCCCTTGCGCTCTACATCGCCGACCAGATGAAGCAGCGCCTCGCCAACCTGTTCGATTGAGACCGTCATGTCCGATGCAAAACAACTGACCGCAGCCCAGCGCGCCGATCTCCGCACCGTCGCCGCGATGATCGTGCCCGAAAGCGACGAGTACATGGTGCCGGGCGCTGACGATGCCGCGATCCAGGCCGACCTGCTGGCCACGCTCGGCCGCGACACCGCGCTGGTCGCGCAGGCGCTGGACCATCTGGCAACGCTTGCGGGCCAGCCGCTCGCGGAGCTCGACGAGGCCAGGCGCAATGCGGTGGCGCAGGAGTTTCGTAAGCTCGGCGGCGCAGCCGCCGCGACGCTCGTCCGCGTCGTGCTGCAATGCTACTACCGCGACGACCGGGTGCTGCGCGCGCTCGGGCTTGAGCTGCGCGCGCCGTTTCCAAAAGGCCATGTGCTGCCGGACGGCGACTGGTCGCTGCTCGATCCGGTCAGGGCACGCGGCGGGGTGCTGCGGCGGGCGGTCTAGTGTTGCGTCCTTGACGGTCCATTCCGTCACTCCGGGGCGCGACGAAGTCGCGAACCTCAGATGCGCAATCGCGCATCGGGGAATCCAGAGGTCGTACATCGAGATTCCGGGTTCTCGCTTCGCGAGCCCCGGAATGGCACTGAGGGCAATCGCGCGTCAGAGACGCAGCCCTAGCCAGCCGGGCAGGGTTGCGCGGGGGACGTAACCACTTGCGGCGCGGGGAGCCGGTCACCATCTGAGGTGACCAAAGGATTCTCGCCATGCTGGATTTTACCTCGGATGCCGCCGCTGACACGCCGTCGGCGGCGCCGGCCGATGCTGCCCAAGATGCTGCTCAAGCCAACGACCGGGCCTTGCTGGATGCCTATTCCAATGCCGTGATCGACGTCACCGACCGCGTCGGCCCGGCCGTGGTCCGGGTCGAAACCGGGCCGAAACTGCGCAATGCGCGCGAGCGCGGCGGGCTCGGCTCGGGCATCGTGATCTCGCCCGACGGCTTCGTGCTGACCAACAGCCACGTCGTTGGATCCTCGAAGGAGATCCGGCTGCGCGACACCGAGGGCTTCGTCACCGATGCCCATGTGCTCGGCGTCGATCCCGACACCGACCTCGCGCTGCTGCGCGCCGATGGCGCGCGCGATCTGCCCTACGCCTCGCTCGGCAATTCCAAGACCTTGCGGCGCGGCCAGCTCGTGGTCGCGATCGGCAATCCGCTCGGCTTCGAATCGACGGTGACCGCCGGCGTGGTGTCGGCGCTCGGCCGCTCGATCCGCTCGGTCAGCGGGCGCACCATCGAGGACGTGATCCAGACCGACGCCGCGCTCAATCCCGGCAATTCCGGCGGGCCGCTGGTGTCGTCGAACGGCGAGGTGATCGGCATCAACACCGCGATCATCAGCGGCGCGCAGGGCATCTGCTTTGCGGTCGCCAGCAACACCGCGCAGTTCGTGCTGTCGGAAATCATCCGCCACGGCTATGTCCGCCGCGCCTATATCGGCGTCGCGGGGCAAACCGCGCCGGTGCCGCGGCGCCATGCGGTGCTCGCCGGCGTCGAGAACAAGATGGGCGCGCTGCTGATGCAGATCGAGCCCGACAGCCCGGCCTCGCGCGCGAGCCTGCTGCCGGGCGACGTGGTCATCAAGCTCGACGGCATCGAGATCAACGGCGTCGACGACCTGATCCGCGCGCTCGATCACAGCCGGATCGACCGCACCCTCTCGATGGACGTGCTCCGCCTCGGCCGCCTCCGCGCGATCGAGATCCATCCGATCGGAAGGAAGCCTGCGAAGCAGTGACGATGGCGTTGTTCGCCGCGCGCGTGATGCACTCTCTCCCTCATGTCCGCCATAGCCTTCGAAGGCGTGTGGGAGAGCGTGGCGAAATCGAGCGGGGCGAGATGAAGCCGGGTGAGGGGTTCTATCCGCGAGCTCATTTGCGGAGAGAACCCCTCATCCGGCGCTGCGCGCCACCTTCTCCCATGCAGCCTGCTCTGATGGCGTCACGCGCGATTCGATTGGCGCGATTTGTCACTGCCCCACCTTCTGAGAAAATCTAGATTCAGCGCGCTCGCAGCGAAACAACCTTGAAACTGTGGGCAGACTGATCGGACGAAGTTCGCTCCGTCGGCTTTTTGTCGTGGCTTCGCATGATAGCCCTTTGCTCGCTCATGCAAGCCATTCCGCAACGGTCCCTCAAAGTCAAAGGACGCCTATGCAAGCATCCCGGTATACCCGTCGCGCCGCGCTGGCGCTGGCACTTGCTACCTCAACCCTGTTCCTGACGCCCGCAGCCGATGCCGAACCGTCGCCGGCCGATGCGCTGGTCGGGATCTGGGAGGCTGACGACGGCACAGTGAAGCTCGATATGTTCAAGGCCGGATCGGAATTCCAGGCGCGCATGCTCTACGGCAACGAGATCGTGGAGGCCGACAACGTCACCTTCAAGAAGGACACGCAGAACCCGGACCCTGCGCTGCGTTCGCGCTCGCTCAAGAACATCGTGTTCATCACGGGCCTGCGCTGGAGTGACGGCGAGTGGAGCGGCGGGACGATCTACGATGCCTCTTCCGGTCGTACCTACAACTGCAAGGCTGAGATCAAGGATGGGAAGATGGGCTTGCGGGGCTATCTCGGCATTCCGGCGATGGGGCAGACGCGTACGTTTCATCGGGTTCGCAGCTAACCCGATGAAAACACCAATCACGCAATTGATCCGGGGCGGCGCCTAGCGGCTCCGGCACGGGCTCCGTGAGAGCGTTGGGCGCATGCACAATATGCTGTTCGCGGTCTTGCTCGATCTCGGCCCGATCGGCGGATCGGCTTGTCGTGCCTTGGCGCGAAATCGCTGCGCGCCCAGTCGGCTGAGTCGCGCAACCATTGGCTAATCATATGATTTAATTGACGGTTTCCTGCTGGGCGTCGCTGGCAACAAATGGCGTGATGTGCAAGTCTATTGGCGGGCTTCGACAGTGTGTGGCGACCCGAAAGCCCTAAGTTGGGCTGCACACTGTGAGAGGTTACGATGAACGATAGACGGAAAAGGACAGCGCTTGTGACCGGGGCATCTTCCGGCATGGGCAAGGAAATTGCAAAGCGCCTGATCAAGGATGGCTTCCACGTCTTTGTCGCGGCGCGACACACCGACAAGATGAACGATCTCGTCAAGCTCGGCGCGCGCGCGTTGCGCATGGACATTTCCAACGAGGAAGAAATCAAGGCGACGGTCGACACCATCCTGAATGAGGCTGGTGGCGTTGACGTGCTCGTCAACAATGCCGGCTTTGGGCTCTACGGCCCGGTCGAGGAAATCGGTATCGAAGAAGCGCGCTACCAGTTCGAGGTGAACCTGTTCGGCGCGGCGCGCTTGACGCAGCTTCTGCTCCCGAGCATGCGGGCCAAGCGTTCCGGAACAATCGTCAACATCACTTCCATGGGCGGCAAGATTTATACGCTGCTCGGGGCCTGGTATCACGCGACGAAGCACGCACTTGAAGGATGGTCCGATTGTCTTCGGCTCGAACTTGCTCCCTTCGGCATCAAGGTGGTCATCATCGAGCCCGGCCTGATCGAGACAGGCTTCGGCAACGTGGTCGCCAACGGCTTGCTGAAACGTTCTGGCTCGGGACCGTATGCCAGGCAGACCGAAGCGGTCGCGAAGTCGACGGTTGACGCCTATGGTCAGGGCCGCGGCACGAATCCGACCGTGATTGCCGACGTCGTGTCCAAAGCCGTGAAGGCGCCGAAACCGCGTACGCGCTATGTCGCCGGCAAGTACGCCCTGCCCATGATCAAGATCCGCGAATGGTTCGGCGACCGCATGTTCGATCGCGTGATCATGAGCCAGATGCGCTAGGACGGGGCAATGAGCGCAGCGACAGCAGATCGGTGCAAAGTGCCAAAGGCCTTCTGGCAGAGCGTCGAGCATATCGGCGTGTCGCCAGCCGCGCTGTTGAGGCAAGCGCGCCTTCCAGCTACTTTGCACTTGAGCGAACAAGCACAGGTCACGACGGCGCAATACTTCACGTTGTGGCGGGCGTTGGAGGAATTGAAGCCGGAGCCGGGCCTTGGCCTTACGCTCGTCCAGCAAACGGATACGGCCGTGCACCCGCCATCGAGCCTCGCTGCGTTCTATGCGCGGGACTACCGCGACGGTTTGCTCCGCATCGCGCGATTTAAGCGCCTCTGTTCGCCCGAACAAGTGCGTGTGGCGCAAGGCAAGGAGGAATGTGCGGTCACGGTCGAATGGCCATACGCGACCGAGGCCGAGCCTGCGATCTCAACGGATGTGACCTTTGCTTCACTCGTAGAACTTGGGCGCCGAGGCACCGGGCAGTCGCTTGCTCCCTTGCGTGTCGAACTGGTTCGTGAGCGTCCCAAGAACGATGTTTATCAGAGGTATTTCGAATGCCCGGTTCGCTTTGGTGCTGCGCAGAGCCGGCTTATCCTGAAGCCGTCCGACCTCGATCGTCCGTTTCCCGGGCATAATCAAGAACTCCTCGAAATCCTCACCCCGGCACTGGCTTCAGCACTCGGCGAGCTGCAAGCGCGCAGCTCGATCAAGGAACAGGTGAAGGTTGTTCTCAAAAGAAGCCTCGCGAGCGGGCGGCCGGAGCTATCGGACGTGGCGCGCGATCTCGGCTTGAGCGAACGCACGCTGCAACGAAGGATCACCGAAGAAGGTGCGAGCTTCCGCGAACTGCTTGCCGAAGCGCGGCAAGAACTCGGACGGCAGCTTCTCCTCGACCCTTCCGCTGAGATCGATGAGGTGGCCTGTCTGCTCGGCTACCAGGATACAAGCTCCTTCTATCGCGCATTCCGGGACCGGGAAGGCGTGACGCCCAGCCGCTGGCGGGAATTGAGGAGCGACAAACTTCACTAATTAGGCATTTAAGACATCGAGCATGGAGGCAGCCGCCGGGTGCGGCTTCTCCATGAACGTCGGAGGCTTCCCACTGCTCAGGAGCAGACAATATGAAGAAAATATCAAGTCGTCGTATTCTCCTTTGCCTTGCCACCGCTCTGATGCTGGCGATTTTGGGCCCGCTGGCGTTCGTCAAAATCGGGCACGGTCGGGGCACGCCCTATCCGGATATCGGCTCGGACAATCCGGAGGGCCTTGCAAAGCTCGAGACGCTCATCACCCTCGATTATCCTCCGGGCAATGTGGCTGTCGCAAACGATGGCCATGTTTATTTCAACTATCATCCGATCGCGCGCGCGAGCCGGTTCTCGCCGAACACGGTATTCGAATGGGCTGACGGCAAGATCACGCCGTTCCCGTCCAAAGAAATGCAGAAGGAGTTTCAAGGCAGTTTCGGCATGACCATCGACAACCAGAAGCGCATCTGGTTGATCGAGCCGGCGAGCTTCGATTTTCAACACACCCGCTTGTGGGCGTTCGACCTCGCGACACGCAAGCGTGTCGACTATTTCGAGTTCCCCGGCAAGGATGCGCAATTCGCGCAGGATTTGCGCGTTACCGCCGACGGCAAATACATCGTCCTCGCCGACACCGGCATCATGCGGTTCACGGCACCGAAGCTGATCGTCTATTCGGTCGCTGATCACGCGTACCGGACCGCGCTGGGAGCGCATCCGTGCACCTCGCCCGAAGACTGGTTGATGCAAACGCCGTTTGGCGCGTATCGCCTGGGCTTCGGACTTGTGAACGTCGCGGTCGGTCTTGATGGCATCGAAATCAGCCGGGATCAGCAATGGGTCTACCTTGCGGGCATGACGAATTCACATCTTTGCCGGGTGCCCCTTTCAGCCGTGCTCGATCCCACGATCGCTCCGTCGGATGTTGCCAGCAAGGTGGAAGATCTCGGGCGCAAACCCCTCAGCGACGGCATCAGCACGGACAAGGCGGGCGATGTCATTCTGACCGATGTCGAGCATGGCGGCCTCATGGCGTTTGATCTCAATACCAGGAAGGCCAGGACGCTCGTGCGCTCGCGTGACGTGATTTGGCCCGATGGGGTCGTGACGGGGCCCGATGACTCGCTCTATTTCACGGACAGCGCACTTTCGGCCTACATGGGTCAGCTCGCGGGACCGCCCGACCAGGCGCAACTGGCCGCACATCGACCGTATTTCATCTACCGCCTCAAACGCTAAGCACTGCACGTCTGCTGCATTATCGTTGGCGTTTGCCGCAAGTTCATTGGCGCGGTTGGTCACTGCCGATTGCGGGAGCCATCACTAAAACAGCGGCGGCAGATCAAGCGCTCTTCACGGAAGGAACATCGTATGTCTGACAAAATCTGGTTCATCACGGGCGCATCGCGCGGTTTTGGTCGCATCTGGACCGAAGCCGCGCTCAAGCGGGGCGACAAGGTCGCAGCCACCGCACGCATTGCGGCGGACCTTACCGACCTTACGGAACGCTTTGGAGAAAACGTGCTGCCGTTGTCGCTTGACGTGACCGACCCCCATGCGGTTCGGAATGCCGTTACGCGAGCCTACGGGCATTTCGGAAGGCTGGATGTCGTTCTCAACAACGCCGGCTATGCCCTGGTCAGCGCGATCGAGGAAGCCGACGAGACCGAGGTTCGGGCCGAGTTCGACACCAATTTCTTCGGCTCGCTCCGCGTGATCCAGGCCGCGCTCCCGATCTTGCGCCGTCAGCGTCGTGGTCACATCATCGGTGTATCCAGCGTGGCCGGAATCGTCGCGGGTCCTATCACGGGTTTCTACAACGCTTCGAAGTTCGCGCTCGAAGCACTCCATGACAGTCTGTCACAAGAGGTCGAGCACTTCGGGATCAAGGTGACGGTGCTTGAACCCGGCGCCTACGCGACAGGGTTTGCCAGCATGGCCTCGCTCAGGATCGCAACCGCGATCGAGGCTTACAGCGCGACGAGGGCGGAAGTCTTCGCGGCAGGCGCGGCAAGCCCGTTCGGCGATCCGGCGGCGACGGCGGATGCGATCCTGAAGATCGTCGACGCCGAGAATCCTCCCCTGCGTTTCTTCGTGGGTACCGAGGGTATGCCGCGCGCCCGGGCCGCCTACGCCGAACGCCTCAAGACGTGGGAAGCATGGGAGACGGTTTCAAACGCCGCGCAAGGTGAAGCACGGCAACACAACATCGCGTCCTGACCGGTCAACGCAAGGAGGGTTCGATATGAACGCCAGCGCTGTTGTAGATTTCTTTCAGTTCTTTCGCTCCTACGTCTCCAATCCGGGCCAGGTTTCGGCGATCGCCCCCTCGGGGCAGTCGTTGGCGCGCCTGATGACGCAAGAAATCGTACCAGGGGCCGGGCCGGTCATCGAACTCGGACCCGGCACGGGGGTGTTCACCAAGGCACTGCTCGCGCGCGGCGTTGCCGAGCAGGATCTGCTTCTCGTCGAGTATGGTTCCGATTTCATGCGCCTGTTGCAGCAACGCTTTCCAAGGGCGAGGGTGCTCTGGATGGATGCGCGACAGCTTTCGCAGTATGAGCCGTTCATGGCGCCTGCCGCAGCGACCGTGAGCGGACTTCCGCTCCTGACCATGTCGCCGCGCAAGGTCATCGCCATCCTGAGTGGCGCGTTCCGTCACATGCGCGAAGATGGGACGTTCTATCAATTTACCTACGGGCCGCGCTGCCCTGTGCCACGCCCGATCCTGGACCGGCTCGGGCTGAAAGCCAGCCTCGTCGGGCGCACGGCATTGAACGTTCCTCCTGCCTCCGCCTATCGCATTCGGCGGCGTCCGCAACTTCCAAAGCACACGCTACGGCATGAAAATTGGTAATTGCGGATTGCCCGGGTCGAGACGTACTTGGACTTCGGCAATGTCCGCTTTCGTGCGGCCATCACAGACATCCAACGCGCGTGATCGTGCGCGGGCTCGCAGCAACTAGCCCGCATGAGCGAAGCGAGATGCGGGATTGATGCCGCGACCTATTGCCGGCCCCGGATATCGCTTCGCCCATCCGGGCTACGCTCGCTGTTGGCCCGAAGCCACCGCTGCGTCCGTCAGGCAACGATCACCACTTTTCCCGGAATGCGATCTGCTTGGCGTGATCGCTTTTCATCACCAGTATGGCCACCGCCAACCCTCATAGAGGTCCCAAGACGACACCAGCGGCGGCGCATAGGGATCGACCCGGTCGTCTTCAGGGCGATAGCGATATCGTGGAACGATATAATAATCCCACGGGGTCGGCGTTATCACGGGCGTCGAGATCACGACCCTCGTTCGTTCATGTGCCTTGCGCGCCCGGGCTTCAGCACCTGATGTCCCGAGGGTACACAGCACCAGGGCCGCTCCGAGAGCGCATGCGGCAGTCATCATCTTCATCATGCATCGGCCTCCAAGCGTGAGAGTGCAAAAGGACTCAAAGCAAGCTACTTCGCCCCTGGCTGGCGTGAATCTTCGCGTCCGGCCGCTCTCGGACTTGTCGCAAAAGTTCGGAATAATAGAAGATATCGCTGAGTTGCCCGACGTGTCAAGTTGCTTGTCCGAGTGCCGGCGGCCGCCCGGCTCCTTTGCATGGGGTTGTTCTTCGGTATTTTGGGTGATGGCGGGAAGCGGAGCCGGCGAGCGCTGTTACCGCAACGCCGCCAGCAGCTCGTCGGGCTGTTCGACCATCATCATGTGGCCGGCGCCGGCGAGCACAACGGTGCGGGCGTTCGGCGTAGCGGCGGCGAGCGCCTTGCCGGCCTTTGCTGGCGTCATCATGTCGCGCTCGCCGAGGACGAAGGTCGCTGGCACCTTGACCGCGGCAGCAGCCGCGAGCGCGTTCTGGTAGGCGTTGCAGGCATTGAGGTCGTTGAAGAGCACGCCGGGCTTGGCCTCTTGCAACACCCGCTGCGCGCCCTGGTGCATCCACAGCCCCGGCGCGAGGCTGCCGCCGAGCTCGGCGTTGAAGCCGAGGCCCCAGATCGAGACCATGTCGATCGCCGCGACGTCGTTGGCCTCGGCGGCCTTCAGGAGATCAGGGCCGACCGTCATGGTCGCGGCGGTGCCGATCAGCGCGAGGCCGGAGACCTTGTCGGGATGCCGCGCGGAGGTCTCGATCGCGATCAGCGAGCCCATCGAATGGCCGATCAGCCGCGCCTTCGCCGCGCCGGCAGCCGCAATCAGCGCCGCGGTCCAGTCGGCCATCTCGGCAATGGTCGCAAGGGGCTTGCCGGCGGAGCGGCCATGGCCGGGCAGGTCGGGCGCCAGCACGGAGAAGCCGTGATGGGCGAACCAGCGGCTATGCAGCGCCCAGGTCGATGAATCGAAGCCGGCGCCGTGGATCATCACGACCGCCGGAAACGACGGGTCGAACGGCTTGCCGCCGGTGGCGATGAAGGTGTCTGATCCGTTGACGGAAAGCTGCATGGCGCTCAAGTCCTTTGCGAGGCGCGCAGCGCCTGACCGAGATCGTCGATGATATCGTCAGCGGTCTCGATGCCGACCGACAGCCGCACCAGCTCCTCGCCGATCCCGGCGGCCTTGAGCTGATCGGCGTCCATCTGCTGATGCGTGGTGCTGGCGGGATGGATCACCAGCGTCTTGGCGTCGCCGACATTGGCGAGATGGCTGATCAGCTTCAGGGACTCGATGAACTTCTTGCCGGCAGCGCGGCCGCCCTTGATGCCGAAAGAGATGATCGAGCCGGCGCCGCGCGGCAGCAGCTTCTTCGCCAGCACGTAGTCCGGATGCGTTTCCAGCGACGGATGCAGCACCCAGTCGACCGCCTTGTTCGCGGCGAGGGCGTCGAGCACCGCACGGGTGTTGCTGATGTGGCGGTCCATCCGGACGCCGAGCGTCTCGATGCCCTGCAACAGCTGAAACGCGTTGGTCGGCGACAGGCAGGCGCCGAAATCGCGCAGGCCCTCGGTGCGGGCGCGCATGATGAAGGCGGCCTTGCCGAACTGCTCGTCGAAGACGATGCCGTGATAGCCGGCATAGGGCTCGGTGAGCTGCGGGAATTTGCCGGAGCCGCGCCAGTCGAACCGGCCGCCGTCGACGATGACGCCGCCGATCGCGATGCCGTGGCCGCCCATCCACTTGGTCGCCGAGTTCATCGTGATGTCGGCGCCGAGCTCGATCGGTTGGCTCAGATACGGCGTCGCGAAGGTGTTATCGATCAACAGCGGGATCTTCGCATCATGCGCGATCTGCGCGACCGCGGGGATGTCGAGCACCTCGAGGCCGGGATTGCCGATGGTCTCGCCGATCACGAGCCGCGTGTTCGGCCTGATCGCGGCGCGGAACTCGTCCAGCGCCCGCGGCTTCACGAAGGTCGTGGTGATGCCGAACCGCGGCAGCGTGTGCGCCAGCAAATTGATGGTGCCGCCATAGAGCGAGGCGGAGGCGACGATATGGTGGCCGGCATTGAGCAGGGTTGCGATCGCCAGATGCATCGCGGCCATGCCGCTGGCGGTGCAGATCGCGCCGACGCCGCATTCCAGCGCGGCGATGCGCTCCTCCAGAACCGCGGTGGTCGGATTCGAGATGCGCGTATAGATGTGGCCGGCACGTTCGAGGTTGAACAGTGCCGCGGCGTGGTCGGCGTCCTGGAACACGTAGGACGTGGTCTGGTAGATCGGCACCGCGCGGGCGCCGGTTGCGGGATCGGGGCGCTGGCCGGCGTGCAGGCTCAGGGTTTCGAAGGCAGGCGGCTTGGGTGCGGGCATGCAGGACTCGTCAGGTCAGTCGATGGGTGGGCAGTGCGCGAATTAGACGTGAACTGCGGTGCGAACGCGGCCGACATTGCCGAACACGCGCAAATAGCGCTCGACCTCCGAGGGGATGCCGGTTGCCTTCTCCGGATTGTCGGAGAGTTTCACGGCCGGGCGTCCGTCGACCGACGTCACCTTGCAGACGATCGAGATCGGATCGAGCTCGGCGGAACCGTCGGGCGCGCAACCGACGAAGTCGTTGGTGAGGTTGGTGCCCCAGCCGAAGCTGACGCGCACGCGGCCCTTGAAGTGGTGGAAGGTGTCCTCGATCGAGCCGACGTCCATCGCGTCCGAGAACACCAGGAGCTTCTCCTTGGGATCGCGGCCCTTCTGCTTCCACCATTTGATGATCTCTTCGCCGGCGGTGATCGGCGGCGCGCTGTCGGGACGAAAGCCGGTCCAGTCGGCGACCCAGTCGGGCGCGTCGCGCAGGAACGGCTTGGTGCCGAAGGCGTCGGGCAGCGCGATCAAGAGGTTGCCGCCATAGGTGTGGCGCCATTGGTCGAGGATGCGATAGGGCGCCCAGCGCAGCGCCTCGTCGTCATTGGCGAGCGCCGCCGCCACCATCGGCAGCTCATGCGCGTTGGTGCCGATCGCCTCGAGATCGTTGTCCATCGCCAGCAGCACGTTCGACGTTCCGGTGAAGGACGGACCGAGGCCTTCCTTCACCGCCTCGACGCACCAGCGCTGCCACAGGAAGCCGTGGCGGCGGCGGGTGCCGAAATCGGACAGCCGCAGGCCGTCGAGCTTCTGCAGCCGCTCGACCTTGGTCCACAGCTTGGCCTTGGCGCGGGCGTACAGCACGTCGAGCGCGAAGCGGCCATAGGTCTTGGTCGCGGCGCGCGAGCGCAGCTCGTTGAGGATCGCGAGCGCCGGGATCTCCCACATCGTGGTGTGGGTCCACGGGCCGTGGAAGTGCAGCTCATACTGGCCGTCGACCTTGTGCAGCTCGTATTCGGGCAGGCGGAAGGTCGAAAGCCAGTTGATGAAATCGGGCGAGAACATCTGGGTCTTGCCATAGAACGTGTTGCCGGCGAGCCAGATCAGTTCCTTCTTGCTGAAGCGGATGGTGCGGGCGTGGTCGAGCTGGGCGCGCAATTCGCCCTCGTCGATGACCTCGGCGAGGCGGATATGGGTCGAGCGGTTGATCACCGAAAAGGTCGTGCGGGTGTCCGGATAGCATTCCCGGATCATCTGCTGCATCAACAGCTTGTAGAAATCGGTATCGAGCAGGCTGCGCACGATCGGGTCGAGCCGCCAGCCATGGTTGTAGGTCCGGGTCGCGATATCTGTCACGGTCATAAGGGAACCTTAGCCTGCCCCGCGCCGCCCGCCCAGTGGGTATCGGGCGGAACATGGCAGCTCAGCGCGCTATGGTCTGCCGTATACGGCCGACGGTGGCGGCGACATCGGTCCAGGCCGGCTTGTCCGGGGCGAATTGCCGCCGCAGGAAGGCGGCGAGCTCGGCGACCTGGTTGTCGCTCATGCTGTCCTTGAAGGCCGGCATGTAGCCGAGATCGGTCACGGCCGGCTTGGCGATGCCGTGCAGGATCACCTGGATCAGATTGTCGGGCGCATCGCTGTGCAGATTGCTGTTCAGCGCCAGCGACGGCCGGCTGCCGAACAGCGGCGGGCCGCCGACCTCATGGCAGACCGCGCAGGCGCCTTGATAGATCCGCGCACCTGCCGAGGCGGCGGTGGTGACGGCGGTGCCGGCCTCGAGCTTCGCGGCGAGCGCATCGTGGGCCAGCTGATCAGCGGTTGGGTTGAACGAGGCGAGGTAGACCGCCATCGCACGGATATCCTGGTCGGGCAGCGCGGCCAGCTCCTGCACGACCGGCGCCATCGGTCCTGCGGCGACGCCGTGCAGGCGGGACTCGCCGGTGCGCAGATAGGCGTACAGCTCGTCCTCGCTCCAGGGGATCGGCGCCTTCGACAGCGACGTCAGCGCCGGCGCCTCCCAGCCCTCGGCAAAGCCGCCGGCGAGATAGGCCGCCTGTCGCTCGGCGCCGAGCGCATTGCGCGGCGAATGGCAGGCGCTGCAATGCCCGAGCCCTTCGATCAGATAGGCGCCGCGATTCCATATCTCGGGCTTCGATGGATCGGGCTGGAACGTGCGCGGCTGATGGAAAAACGCATTCCATCCGGCGAGCGGCGGCCGCAGGTTGAACGGAAAGGCAAGGGCATTCGCCGGCGTTTCGGCGCGCACCGGCGGCTGCGCCATCAGATAGGCATAGAGCGCTTGCAAATCGGCGTCGGTGGTCCTGGCGAAATGCGTGTACGGAAACGCCGGATAGAGATGGCGGCCGTCGCGATGAATGCCTTCGCGCATCGCGCGCTCGAAGGCGGGATAGGACCAGGCGCCGATGCCGGTGTCGATATCGGGCGTGATGTTGGTGGTATGGATGGTGCCGAACGGCGTCTCGAGCGGCCGGCCGCCGGCGTTCAGGATGCCGTGCTCCGAGGTGTGGCAGACGGCGCAGGCACCGAGCGCCGCAAGCTCCTTGCCGCGCGCGATCGTTGCCGTGGAATAGACCGAGGCATCGGGACGGGCGATCGGCGCGATCGCGCGCCATGGCAAGACGGCCGCGCCGATCCCGATCGCTGCTGCACACAGTGCGGCAATGCCGGCAAGCATTCCGCCGCGTTGCGCGAACGGATTTTTCCATCTGTTGAGGTCGGCCGCCTTCGCCGGCGGCGCAAGCGGGGCGGGCGCTGCCGGTTGCTCGCCGCGTAAGCCCTTCAAAATGCGCTCCGGCGTGAACGGCAATTCGCGGAAGCGCACGCCGGTCGCATCGTAGATCGCGTTCGCGATCGCAGCCGCGCTCGGCACCGAGGCGGATTCGCCGACGCCGAGCGGCGGCTGGTCCTGCCGCGGCAGCATCAGCACATCGATCTCAGGCAGCTCGGGGAATTTGATGATGGGGTAGGCGCCCCATTCCCGCGCGGCCACCGCGCCGCGCTCGAAGGAAACCTCCTCCATCAGCGCGCGGCTGGTCGACTGGATGACGTTGCCTTCGATCTGGTGCCGCACGCCCTCCGGATTGATCATCAATCCGGAGTCCTGGCCGGCGACGACGCGCGTCACGCTGACATCACCGGTCGCCTTGTTGACCGCGACGTCGGCGATCCACGCCGACCATGCCGCACCGTAGCCGGGAAACTTGCTGTGCACGTAGAGCGCATAGGCGAAGCCGCGGCCGCGCACGATGTCGCCGTCCGCCTCGGGCTCTTGCCGCACCGGGCGCGGCGTCCAGCCGGCGCGCTCGGCGACCGCGTTGACGAGGTCGATCGCGCGCTTGTCTTTCAAATAACGCAGCCGGTATTCGATCGGATCGACTTCCGCTTCGGCCGCGAGCTCGTCGATATAGGACTCGTGCGCAAACGTGTTCGGCAGCGCCGAGACGCCGCGAAACCAGGAGGCGCGCACGATCGGCGGCATGTCGTTGGCGACCACGCGCATGTTCTCGTAGTCGTAGGGCGGGATTGCGGTGCGGTCGCCCATCTCGAATACGGCAGGCGTCGGCGCGATCCGCCCGGTGAGCAGCAGCGCCAGCGTCGGCGCGCCGTTCGAGGGATAGCGCGTAGCGAAATCGTAGCCGGCGACGCTGCCGTCGGCGTTGAGCCCGCCATTGACGTCCATCAGCTGCGCGGTGCCCTTCGGCTCCCAGGCATGCTCCTGCTCGCGCGTGAGCTGGACCCGCACGGGCTTGCCGACCGCGCGCGACAGCAGCAGCGCATCGGCGGAGACGTCGTCGGCGCAGTTGCGGCCGTAGCAGCCGGCGGCCTCCATCCGGATCACGTCGATCTCGGATTCCGGCCGCTGGATCAAGAGCGCCAGATCGCCGCGCAGGATGTGCGGGTTCTGCGTGCCGGACCACACCCGGATCGCACCGGCGCCGTAGTCGGCGACCGCGCAGGATGGGCCGATCGAGCCGTGCATCTGGTAGGGCCAAACGTAGGTCCGTTGCATCGGCTTGGCGGCAGCCTTGATCGCGGCATCGACATCGCCCTTGTCGATCAGCTGGCGCGGCGTCGCGGGATTGGCGCGCAGCGCCTGCTCGATGTCGGAGAGATCGGTCAGCGCAGGCCCCGGCTTCCAGCTCACCTTGAGCTGCGCCGCGGCCTTGATCGCGTTCTCCTCGCGCTCGGCGACGACGCCAACGAAATCGCCGATCCGCACCACCGCGACAACGCCGGGGATATCCCGCACCGAAGCTTCATCGACCGCGATCAGGCTGGTGCCGACGAACGGGCCGGCATCGACGCCGGCATAGGGCGGTCGCACGACACGGCCATGCAGCATGCCGGGCACGCGCACATCGTGGACGTAGACGAGCTCGCCGGTCGCCTTCGCCGGCAGGTCGATGCGCGGCACCGATTTGCCGACGACGGAATAGCTTTTGACCGGCTTGACCGGCACGTCGTCGGCGAGCTCGAGCCTGATGGTCTCGTCGGTGATCAATTCGCCATAGCTGATGCTGCGGTTGTCATGGCCGCGGATCAGGCCGTCCTCGATCGTGAGTTCGTCAGCCGGTAGTTCGAGCCGCTCGGCCGCGCGCGCGAGCAAAAAATGCCGGGCTTGCGCGGCGGCCTTGCGCAAGGGCACAGCCGTGATCTGGATGGTTTCGCTTGCGATCGTCGCGCCCTGGTTCGGCACCACGGCGGTGTCGCCGAGGATCACGACCACGCGGGCAAAGGAGACGTCGAGCTCTTCGGCGACGATCTGCCCGAGCGCGGTGCGGATGCCGGTGCCGAGATCGACGTGGCCGTTATAGGCATTGACCGAACCGTCCGCCGTGATGGTGATGAAGGTCTCGAACGCGCCTTCCGTGCCCAGCACCGCGGGACGGACGACGGAGAGTGAGCCGCGCTTGCGTTGCTCGGCAGGCCGTGCGTCCGCCATCAATCGCGCGCCTCGAGCGCGTGGCCGGCGGCGCGCATCGCCGCGCGGACGATCTCGATATGCGCGCCGCAACGGCAGAGATTGTAGCGCAGCGCTTCCAGCACCTCGTGCTCGGACGGGCTTGGGTTGCGCGTGAGCAGCGCCTTGGTCGTGATGATCATGCCGTTGAGGCAATAGCCGCACTGCGCGGCCTGTTCGCGGATGAAGGCATCCTGCACCGGATCGGGATGCTCGCGCGTGCCGAGCCCTTCCAGCGTGACGATGCTGCGCCCCGCGCAGCCTTCGATCGGAATCACGCAGGCGCGCGCCGCGACGCCGTCGATCAGCACCGCGCAGGCGCCGCACTCGCCGAGCCCGCAGCCATATTTCGGTCCATTCAATGCGAGGTCGTTGCGCAGCACGTAAAGCAATGCGGTGTCGGGAGCGGCGTCGATATCATGATTCCTGCCGTTCACGGTCAGGCGCATCGCCCCGGTTCTCCCCTCGATGTTTGCGCTGCAATGTCAGCGTCCGATCGCAAATGAGGATAACGTTTGTATACAAACGTGCAAGCGGCGCCATGCCGCGCTGCAGCGCGTGCACGCTTTATGAACAGGGTGCGCAAGCGAATGGCAGGGTTTGATTGCAAAGGTCGCTTGACAGGTGTCGGGCTCGCGCGCAGGATCATTCGTATACGAACGATATAGGCAGGGAGGCGGAAGCGCAGTATGATCGACCGCCACCACAAGTCCAGGCTGGGTCACGATGGCTGACACAATGACCGTCGCCGCCGGCGACAAGATCCGCTGCGATGCCTGTCCGGTGATGTGCTACATCAAGCCGGGCGCGGCCGGCGCCTGCGATCGCTACGCCAATCACGACGGCACGCTGGTGCGTGTCGATCCGCATGTGGTGCTGGAGCGCACGGTCTCGCATGGCGGCAAGCTGGTGCCGTTCCAGGTGAGCGGCGACTGGGACGGCAAGATCGTCCGTCAGCCAGACCTGTTCGTCACCGCGATCGGCGCTGGAACCACCTATCCGGACTACAAGCCGGCGCCGTTCATCGTGTCGTCGGAGGTCGACGGCGTCGACATGGTCACCGTGGTGACCGAAGGCATTTTCTCCTATTGCGGCGTCAAGGTGAAGATCGACACCGACCGCTATCTCGGCCCGGAGACCGCGACCGTGCGCGCGGACGGCGAAGCGGTCGGCCACGTCACGACCAGCGAATATGGCTCGCAGATGCTCTCGCTCGGTGGCGTGCATCATTTGACCGGCGGTTCCAAGAAGGAGGGCCGCATCACGTGCGACACGCTGATGGATCTCTCCAATTGCAAGGCGGTCGAGCTCGTCATCGACGGCGGCGCCACCGTCGTGGTGCAGGCGGGCAAGCCGCCGATCGTCAACGGTGTGGCGGAAGAGCGCATGCGGGTCGGTTGCGGCTCGGCGACCATCGGCATGTTCGCCAAGCAGTGGCACGGCAAGGTCGACGAAGTCGTGGTGGTCGACGACCACATCACCGGCGTGCTCAGCGAGCACCAGGCCGGCAAGCTGCTCGACATCGCCGACACCGGCATCAAGATGAAGGGCCGCCGCTCGACGCCCGGCCGCTATTTCCAGGTCGCCGATCCCGGCACGGGATGGGGCGGCACCAACATCTCCGATCCGCTGTCGATCCTCGGCCCCTTCAATGCCAAGGAGGCGCGGCCCGGGCTCACCATGCTGATGGTGTCGACCACAGGCGAGCACGCGTCCTACTACGTGCTCGACGAGGCGTTGCAGCCAATCGAGACCGAGATGCCTGCCGACCTTCGCTTCTCGGTCGAGCGCATCCAGGAGAATTGCGAGCCGGCGCTGTGCACCGTGCTGTTCATGGGCGGCGCCGGCGGATCGCTGCGCGCCGGCGTTACCGACAATCCGGTCCGGCTGACGCGCTCGGTGAAGGACGCGCTCACGAGGGTGACCAGCGGCGGTGCGCCGGTCTATGTCTGGCCGGGCGGCGGCATCACCTACATGGTCGATGTCACGCAGATGCCGGCCGGCGCCTTCGGTTATGTGCCGACCCCGGCATTGGTGGCGCCGATCGAGTTCACGATGCGCATGTCCGATTACGCGGCGCTCGGCGGTCATATGGACTATGTCCGGCCGCTGTCGTCGTTGCGGGACAGCGCCGAAGTCAGGCCGTATCTTCCGGGACGGCGCGCATGAGGCGGCTTCCGCAAATCGCGCTTCTTCCTGACGGCAAGCGGCTGCATTTGCAGGACGGTCCGATTGATCTGGTCATTGAAGCCAAGGGCAGGGATGCCGAGATCCGCGCCGCCTATCGGGCCGCGGCGGAGCGCTTCACCGGTTTGCTCGATGAACTCTGCGCGGAACTGCCGGGATTGCGGACCGCGGCCCAGCCGAAGCACAGCACGCTGAAGGGCGTGGTCGCGCGGTGCATGCATGCGGCGGTCGTGCCGTTTGCTGCCGACTGCTTCATTACGCCGATGGCGGCGGTGGCGGGATCAGTCGCCGAGGAAATCCTCGGCGCGATGCTTCGGGCGGCAACGCTCGATCGCGCTTATGTCAACAATGGCGGCGACATTGCGCTGCATCTCGGCGGTGGCGAGCATTTCACCGTTGGCCTGATGGACCGCCCGGACCGCGATGGCGTGATGCACACCATGACCGTCGATGCCGACATGCCGGTCCGCGGGATCGCGACCAGCGGCCGCCACGGCCGCAGCTTCTCGCTCGGCATTGCCGATGCCGTCACCGTGCTGGCGCGGACGGCATCGCAGGCGGACGCGGCCGCGACGGTGATCGCCAATGCGGTCGATCTGCCCGGTCATTCCGCGATCCTGCGCTGTCCGGCCAGCGAATTGCAGCCGGACAGCGATCTCGGCGCGCGGCTGGTCACGCGCGATGTCGGGGCCTTGGCGGAACACGAGATCGAGCAGGCGCTGGAGGCGGGGGCAGCGCGGGCGCGCGACCTCCTGATGGCGGGATTGATCGAGGGCGCGGCATTGCGTCTACTGGGCGAAACGCGAATTGTCGGTGCAACTGGGATTGAGGCGCCGGCGTCGCACGCGTTTCAGGGGCGAACGATAAACAACACGCTGCAGGCATGACCGGGAGCGAGGCACAATGAGCGCCGTCATTCGCAAGATCGTCACCGTGGTCGAGGAGACCCATCTGGAGATGGGCAAGACCATCGCGCCGCCGACAAGGCGCGCCGCCGCGATCGCCGTGATCGAGAACCCCTTTGCCGGCCGCTATGTCGAGGATCTGTCGCCGCTGATCGCGATCGGCGAGGAACTCGGCGAATTGCTCTCCAAGCGGGCCGTCGCCGCGCTCGGCATCGATGGCGCCAAGGCCCACAGCTACGGCAAGGCCGCCGCCGTCGGCGAGAACGGCGAGCTCGAGCATGCGGCCGCGATCCTGCATCCGAAGATGGGCGCGCCGGTGCGCAAGGTGCTGTCGAAGGGTGCGGCACTGATTCCGTCGTCGAAGAAGCGCTCGGGTCCCGGCACGACGCTGGATATTCCGCTCGGGCACAAGGATGCCGCCTTCGTGCGCAGCCATTTCGACGGCATGGAGGTGCAGATCAACGACGCACCGCGGGCCAACGAGATCATGGTCGCGGTCGCGGTGACCGACAGCGGGCGGCCGCTGCCGCGGGTCGGCGGGCTGACGGTTTCTGAAGTCAAAGGCGAAGACGGATTGCGATAGTCTCTTTGAAGAACAACTGGAGGACGGGATGCGTGGTTATTTCGTAGGGGCGGGATTGGCGATCGCGGCCGCGGCCATGGCAACAAGCGTCATGACGACGCAGGCCATGGCGCAGAATGAAATCAAGATCGGCGAGATCAACTCCTATTCCTTGCTGCCGGCGTTCACCGAGCCCTATCGCAAGGGCTGGCAGCTCGCGGTGGAAGAGATCAATGCCGCCGGCGGCATCAACGGCAAGAAGCTCGTCGTCATTTCCAAGGATGACGGCGGCAAGCCGGCCGACGCACAGACCGCGGCCAACGAGCTGGTGTCGAGCGAGAACGTCGCGATGCTCACCGGCACCTTCCTCTCCAATATCGGCCTCGCGGTCTCCGACTTCGCCAACCAGAAGAAGGTATTCTTCCTGGCGGCGGAGCCGCTGACCGACGCCATCACCTGGTCGAAGGGCAACCGTTATACATTCCGCCTGCGGCCGTCGAATTACATGCAAGCCGCAATGCTGGTGGAAGAAGCCGCAAAACTGCCCGCAAAACGCTGGGCGACGATCGCGCCAAACTATGAATACGGCCAGTCGGCGGTCGCGGTGTTCAAGAAGCTGATGTCGGAGAAGCGGCCCGATATCCAGTGGGTCGACGAGCAGTGGCCGCCGCAGGGCAAGATCGACGCCGGCCCGGTGGTGCAGGCGGCTGCCGCGGCAAACCCGGAGGCGATCCTCAACGTCACCTTCGGTGCCGACCTCGTCAAGCTCGTGCGCGAAGGCAACACCCGCGGCCTGTTCAAGGGCCGCACCGTGGTGAGCTTCCTGACCGGCGAGCCGGAATATCTCGATCCCTTGAAGGACGAGACGCCTGAAGGGTGGATCGTCACCGGCTATCCCTGGTACTCGATCAAGACGCCCGAGCACGACGCGTTCCTGAAAGCCTATCAGGCCAAGTACAACGACTATCCGCGACTCGGCTCGATCGTCGGCTACCAGACCATCAAGGCGGCCGCCGCGATCCTCGCCAAGGCCGGCTCGAGCGATCCGGAGAAGCTGATCGCGGCAGCCGAAGGCATCTCGATGCCGTCGCCGTTCGGCGAGATCACCTTCCGCAAGATCGATCACCAGTCGACGCTGGGGGCCTTCACCGGCAAGACCGCGCTGAAGGACGGCAAGGGCATCATGGTCGATACCGCCTATCGCAAGGGCTCGGACTATCTGCCTGGCGATGCCGAGATCGAGAAGCTGCGGCCGAAGGATTGATTCTTCTTCTCCCTCTCCCCGTTCTTACGGAGAGAGGGTTGGAGTGAGGGGCTGTCTCCGCGAGCGAGCGCGTGGAGAGTTCCCCTCACCCGAAACTCAAGCTGGCGCTTGAGTGTCGACCTCTCCCCGCAAGCGGGGCGAGGTGAAGAAAGTGACGCTTGTGTTCTCCAACGTGGACCGCCCATGGCCTTCTATGTCGTCCAGTTCCTGACCGGTCTTGCCAGCGCGGCGTCGCTGTTCCTGGTCGCTTCGGGTCTGTCGATCATCTTCGGCGTGACGCGGATCGTGAATTTCGCCCATGGCGCGTTCTACATGCTCGGCGCCTATGTCGCCTTCACGCTGACCGAGCGCTTCTCGGGCGCGTTCGGCTTCTGGGGCGGCATCGTCGTTGCGGCGCTGGCGGTTGCCGCGATCGGCGTGTTGGTCGAGATGGTGCTGCTGCGCCGGATCTATCATTCGCCCGAGCTGTTCCAGCTACTCGCCACCTTCGGCCTGACGCTGATGGTCGAGGACCTCGTGGTGCTGATCTGGGGGCCGGACGATCTGGTCGGCCGCCGCGCGCCCGGCTTCAAGGGCGCGATCGATTTCTTCGGCCAGAATATTCCGAGCTACGATCTGTTCCTGATCGTGCTCGGGCCGGTCGTGCTCGGCGTGCTCTGGCTGCTGTTCCAGCGCACCCGCTGGGGCGTGCTGGTGCGGGCGGCGACGCAGGACCGCGACATGGTCGCGGCGCTCGGCGTCAATCAGAAATGGCTGTTCACCAGCGTGTTCGCGCTCGGCGTCTTCCTCGCCGCGCTCGGCGGCGCCTTGCAGATCCCGCGCGATGCGGTCAATCACGCGATGGATCTGCGCGTCATCGTCGAGGTCTTCGTCGTGGTCGTGATCGGCGGCCTCGGCAGCATCATCGGCGCGTTCGTCGCGGCGGTGCTGGTCTCCGAGCTCAACGCCTTCGGCATCCTGATCTTCCCGAAGATCTCGATCATCCTGGTGTTCCTGGTGATGGCGGTGGTGCTGATCGTCCGTCCCTGGGGCCTGTTCGGCAAGCCGGAGGCGCCGGCGCGGCGCACGCCGGGCCTCACCGTCAATCCGTGGCGGCCGCTGACAACGAACGAACGGCTCGCCGCGATCGCCGTGCTGGTGGTCGCCGCCGCGCTGCCGTTCGTCGCCGGCAATTACCTGCTCACCGTCGGCTCGGAGATCGCGATCTTCGTGATCTTCGCCGTCAGCCTGCACTTCCTGATGTCGGTCGGCGGGCTCGCCTCGTTCGGCCACGCCGCCTATTTCGGCCTCGGCGCCTATGGGGTGGCGCTGCTCGCCAAGATGGCGGGCCTGCCGATGATCGCCTGCCTGCTGCTCGGTCCGCTGCTCGGACTATTGGGCGCCGCGGTGTTCGGCTTCTTCGCGGTGCAGCTCTCCGGCGTCTATTTCGCGATGCTGACTTTGGCTTTCGCGCAGATCGTGTGGTCGATCGCATTCCAGTGGGTGTCGGTCACCGGCGGCGACAACGGCATTCTCGGCATCTGGCCGGAAAAATGGGCGGCGAGCCCGTCGCATTTCTACTGGCTGTCGCTCGGCATCGCCGCGCTTGCGGTGGTGATCCTGCGCATCATCGTGTTCTCGCCGTTCGGCTTTGCGCTGCGCGCCACGCGGGACTCGCCGCTGCGCAGCGAAGCGGTCGGCATCGACGGCAAGCGCATCCAGTGGACCGCCTTCGTGATCGCGGGCACGGTCGCAGGCCTTGCCGGCGCGCTGTTCGCCTACCTCAAGGGCAGCGTATTCCCCGACAATATGGGCATCTCGCTGTCGGTCGACGCGCTGGTCATGGTGCTGCTCGGCGGCGTCGAGACGGTGTCGGGCGCGGTGGTCGGCGCCATCGTCTACAAGGCGCTCAACATCTGGCTGGTCAGCCAGACCGATCTCTCCAAGCTCGTGCTTGGCGGTTTCGTGGTGCTGATCGTGGTCGCATTCCCGAAGGGCATCGTCGGCACGCTGGAAGCCTTCATGCATCGCCGCCGCAAATCCTCGTCATCGGCGTCGTCGCCCTTGCTGACCTCCCGCATCGAGAGCGCCGAATGAGCATGGTCCCCACATTGCTGTCGGTCGAAGGGCTGACCAAATCCTATGGCGGCGTGCATGCCGTGCGCGGCGTCTCGTTCGATCTGCGCGCCGGCGAGATCCTGGCGCTGATCGGGCCGAACGGCGCGGGCAAGAGCACCTGCTTCGACATGCTCAACGGCCAGAACATTCCAGACTCTGGCCGCATCCGCGTGCTGGGGGCGGAGACCACCGGCAAGAAGCCGCGCGTGATCTGGCGCATGGGGGTGGGGCGCACCTTCCAGATCGCGGCGACCTTCCCGACCATGACGGTGCGCGAGAACGTGCAGGTCGCGCTGGTCTCGCATGGCCAGCAATTGTTCAATCTGTGGGCCTCGACCGCGCGGCACGCCCGAGACGAAGCCGCGCGGCTGCTCGACCTGGTCGGCATGGGCGCCTATGCGGAGCGTCCCTGCGGCGAGCTCGCCTATGGCGACGTCAAGCGGCTGGAGCTTGCGATCGCGCTCGCCAACCAGCCAAAGCTGCTCTTGATGGACGAGCCGACCGCCGGCATGGCGCCGCGCGAGCGCGTCGAGCTGATGCGGCTGACGGCGCGGATCGCGCGCGAGCAGTCGATCGGCGTTCTCTTCACCGAGCACGACATGGACGTGGTGTTCGAGCATGCCGACCGCATCCTGGTGCTGAACCGCGGCACCTTGATTGCCGAAGGTTCGCCCGAGGAGGTCCGCGGTAACGCCCAGGTGCGGGCGATCTATCTCGGCGAAGGCCTGCTCTATGACGCCCGGCACCGCGAGGGAGCATCGGCATGAAGCTCACCGTAAAGGACCTCAACAGCTTCTATGGCCCGGCGCATATCCTGTTCGACATCGCGCTCGAGGTCGGCGAGGGCGAGGTGGTCGCGCTGCTCGGCCGCAACGGCGCCGGCAAGTCGACCACGTTCCGCTCCATCGTCGGCCTGGTCGAGAACCGCTCGGGCCGCGTGATGTTCGAGGGCCGGGACGTCTCCGATCTGCCGACGCATGCGATCGTGCGCGGCGGGCTCGGCTATGTGCCGGAGGAGCGGCGCATCTTCACGGATCTGACGGTCGAGGAGAATCTCGAGGTCGGCCGCCAGCCGAAGCGGGCGGGCGCGCCGCAATGGGATCGTGACAAACTGTTCAAGCTGTTCCCCAATCTCGGCGAGATGCGCGGCCGCCCCGGCGGGCGCATGAGCGGCGGCGAGCAGCAGATGCTGACGATCGCGCGCACGCTGATGGGAAATCCCTCGCTCGTTCTGCTCGACGAGCCGTCGGAGGGACTGTCGCCCAAGATCGTCGAACAGATGGTCGATGCGATCCTGGCGATGAAGAAAGAGGGCGTCAGCATCGTCGTGTCGGAGCAGAATCTGCATTTCGCCCGGCTGATCTCGGATCGCGCCTACATCATCGAGCGCGGCCGGATCTGCTTCGGCGGCACCATGGCGGAACTCGATGCGCGTCCGGATATCCGCGATGCGCATCTGTCGCTGTAACGGGCGGGGTGGACAATGGCGAGGAGCGCTGCACAGAAGCGAAGCGTCAAGGCGGCGAAGCCCGGCTACGTGCTGGACGAGCAGATCGGCTTCATCCTGCGCCAGGTGTCGCAGCGCCACGCCGTGATCTTCGCCCGCGAGATCGGCATCAATTTGACGCCGACGCAATGGGCGGCGCTGTCGAAGCTGTCCGAGGTCGGGCCATGTTCGCAGAACCAATTGGGGCGGCTGACCTCGATGGACGTTGCGACCATCAAGGGCGTGATCGATCGCCTGACCGCACGCGGCCTGACCGAGACCTCGCCCGATCCCGACGACGGCCGAAGACTGCTGGTAAGCCTGACCCGCGCCGGCCAGCAGATGGCCGACAAGGCCGCGCCGAACGCGCTGGTGATCTCCAGGGAAACCCTGGCGCCGCTCGACGCCAAGGAGCGCGAGACGCTGATCGCGCTGCTCGGCAGGTTGCGGTGATTCAAATCTGTTCTCACCAAAAATCTCTCACCGTCACCCTGAGGAGGCCGCAAAGCGGCCGTCTCGAAGGGTCGACGGCCACCAGCCGGGCCGTGCATCCTTCGAGACGCGCGGAGCCTGTCATCGGGCCGCGCTTCGCGCGGACCCGTTGGCGCTCCTCAGGATGACGGGGCGCCTGCCGCAGCCTACTTCCCCACGATCTCCGGCACCTTCCCCGCGGGCGGCGTGTTGCGGCTGCGCTGGGTGCGGACGATGCCGTCGATGATGGTCATGCCGATGCCGGGGAGGTCGCCGAGCTGAACGCTCTCCAGGATGTTCTTGCCCGGCGAATGCTGCGCCTTGTCCATCAGCACGAAATCGGCCGAGCGGCCAACCTCGATCAAGCCGCAATCGAGCTCGCGCATCCGCGCGGTGTTGCCGGTTGCCAGGCAGAACGCCAGCTCGGCCGGCAGTTCGCCGAGTGAGGACAGCAGCGAGACCATGCGCAGGATGCCGAGCGGCTGCACGCCGGAGCCCGCCGGCGCATCGGTGCCGAGGATGACGCGGTGCAGGTCGCCCATCTCGCGCGCGGTGCGCAGCGTGAACAGCGCCGAGCGCTCGTTGCCGTTGTGCACCAGCTCGAGCCCGCGCTTGCAGCCCTCGCAGATGCAGCGGATCTGGTCGTCGGGCAGCGCGGTGTGGCCGCCATTGATGTGGCCGACCACGTCGGTGTCGGCCTCCAGCACCACGTCCTTGTCGATCAGGCCGGAGCCCGGGATCGACGGACCGCCGGTGTGGATCGTGCTCTGAATGCCGTATTTGCGCGCCCAGCCGACCATCTTGCGCGCCGTCGGCCCGTCCTTGACGCCGCCGAGCCCGACCTCGCCGAGCAGCTTGACGCCGGCGGCGGCCATGTCCTTGAAATCGTCCTCGACCATCTCGCATTCGATCACGGGCGCGCCGGCATGCACCTTCACGCCGCCCGGCCGCAGCGTCCAGAACGCGCGTTGCGCGAAGATCGCCATCGCCTTCAGCCCGACCACGTCGCGCGGCCGGCCGGGCATGTGCACCTCGCCGGCGGAGATCATGGTGGTGACGCCGCCGTGCAGATAGCTGTCGATCCAGTTGATCTGGTTTTGCCGCGGCGTCCAGTCGCCGGCGACGGGATGGACGTGGCTGTCGATCAGCCCGGGCGCGACCGTCGTTCCCATCGCATCGACGATCGTGGTGGCGCCTTCGGTGTCGACGTCCTTGAGGCGGCCGATCGCTGATATCTTGCCGTTCTCGGCAACGATGGTATCGGCGTCCAGGATCGGCTTCTCCAGCGCTCCCGACAGCAAGAGCCCGATATTGCGGATCACCAGCTTGCTGGGGCCGGTGGCCTGGGGCGCGTCGTGAGCCATGGGTGTTTTCCTTTTTTCTTTCCGAAATTGCTCGGGAATTTGAGCCCGGCTTGACTTTCCGATCAAGCCGGATTATTCGTTTGTATACGAATGATCGTATACAAACGATCCGGCCGGTCAACGGGGTCCAAGTCCCTTTCCGCCGCGGCACAAATCAGGGGTTGGTGCGATGAGCAATTTCAACCAGGAAAGCGTCCTCAGCGTCCACCACTGGACCGACACGCTGTTCTCCTTCAAGACCACGCGCAATCCGTCGTTCCGCTTCCGCAACGGCGAGTTCACCATGATCGGGCTCAAGGTCGGCGAGAAGCCGCTGCTGCGCGCCTACAGCGTCGCCAGCGCGAATTACGAGGATACGCTCGAGTTCTTCTCGATCAAGGTTCCGGACGGCCCGCTCACCTCGCGCCTCCAGCACCTAAAAGAGGGCGACGAGATCATCGTCAGCCGCAAGGCGACCGGCACGCTGGTCATCGACAATCTCGAGGACGGCCGCAACCTCTATCTGATCGGCACCGGCACGGGCCTCGCGCCGTTCCTCAGCGTGATCAAGGATCCGGAGACCTATGACCGGTTCGAGAAGGTCGTGCTGCTGCACGGCTGCCGCCGCGTCAAGGAGCTCGCCTATGGCGAGATGATCACCGAGACGCTGCCGCAGGACGAACTGATCGGCGAGCTGGTACGCGACCAGCTGATCTACTATCCGACCGTGACGCGCGATCCGTTCCGCAACCGCGGCCGCATCACCGACCTGATCACCTCGGGCAAGCTGTTCGCCGACATCGGCCTGCCGGCGCTCGATGCCGCGCATGACCGCGTCATGATCTGCGGCTCGCCGGCGCTGGTCGCCGACACCCGCACGCTGCTCAACGGCCGCGGCTTCGTTGAGGGCAACCACGGCGAGCCTGCCCAGTTCGTGGTCGAGAAGGCGTTCGCCGAACGGTGATGTCGGCACGGTCTCGCCCCGCGTCATTGCGAGGAGCGACAGCGACGAAGCAATCCATCTCTCCATTCGAGTGGAGAGGTGGATTGCTTCGCTCCGCTCGCAATGGCGGGGGATAGAGCGACGCGCAATCATTGCTCATCGTAGGGGACCACCGTCACGGCCGCACCGCCGGTGTCTCGATCGGCATGCCGCGCGCCCGCGACATCAGATAGAGCTCGAGCTCGACGAGCTCCGGGGAGCCGTAATCATAGGCCTGCGCGCGGATGCCGGTGATGCAGGCGCGCAGCCGCCGCTGCAGCGATCCGAGCGACTGCCATTCCAGCCGGTACAGCGGATAACCCGTGGGCTGGCCTTGCGTGATCGCGCTGCCCGCGAGCTTCTTGTCCCAATTGTCATCGTGGCAGCTCGCGCAGGCCAGATTGAGCTGGCCCTGCCGCTGCATGAACAGCGCGTGGCCCTTGTCGACGAACGGCGCGAGCTCCGGATCGTCGCCGGCCGCGATCGGCACGCCGCGTGACTGCTGCGCGACGAAGGCGGTCAGCGCCAGCAGCTCACGGCTTTCATAGGCAAACGGTGACGCCTGCTGATGATTGGTGCGGCAGAGGTTGATCCGACCTTCGAGGTCGACCGGTTTGCCCAGCGCCTTCTCGAAGGCGGGATAATGCGCGGCGATGCCCTTCATGCTGACGCGTGCATCATTGTGGCAGTCGGCGCAGGCCTTGTTCGCGGTGCCGGCCTTGCGCGTCCACAGCGCCTCGCCGTCGAGCACGAAGAGCATGCCGGGATTGGCGGTGTCCTCGTCCTGCATCGCCTTGGTGTCGGCGCTCATGAAGCTGGTGCCGGAGCGGCGTTCGGATAGCGGAATCTCGGTGGCGAACGCTGCGCCCGCCATCGCCGTCAGCAGCGCGATTGAGACCGCAAGCCTCATTCGACCGTGATCGAAGCCTGCGCGGTCTCCGAAAACCCCTTGTCGCCGATCCATTCGAACTCGAACTTGCCGCTCTCGGTCGCCGTGGTGAAGAAGGTGATGAACGGATTGGCCGCGATCGCCGGATAAAGATCGGCGCGGAACACTTCGGTGCCGTTGAAGCGGCACGTGAAGCTCGTGATGATGTCGCGCGGCACCACGTCGCCGGACGCGGTGTGGCGATAGCCGGTCTCCATGATGTGCGACATCAGCGTCTTGATCTCGATAATTTCGCCGCGCCTGGCCTTCTTCGGCACGTTGATGAGGGCCGAGGGCATCAGATCGCCTCCTCGGTGCAGGCGGCGAGCGTCACCACGACGTCTGCGGTCGCCGACCAGAAGGTGTCGTCGGACAGCCGTGCGATCGCGGTGACCTTCTGGCTGTCGGCGAGGCGGATGCGGGTCGATATCTGCGCACGCCCGGCGCGCGGCCCGAGATGGAAATTGCCGATGTTCGGCTGCGGGTTCTTCTCGTTGAAGACGTGGATGCTCTTCACATACTCATCCGCCGTCATCGGGCTCGTCACGCTGACCGTCATCGGCACGGTGTTGCCGTTCTCGACCAGCGGCGGGATGTCGAGCTTGACCTTACCGGTCCGGACATTGGCTTCGCCGACGACGTTGCGGATCGCGGCTTGCAGCATCGCCGGCGTTGCATCAGCCGGACGGACGATCACCATCGACGCGGCAGCGCCGGTGAGGGCAAAAAACGTTCGCCGGGTGTGATCCGAATGCGCCATCGGCTAGTCTCGCAGTGTCACCAAGTAAGCCACGATATCCTCGATCTGCTCCGCCGACAGGATCGGCTTGCCGCGCCATGCATTGCCGACGTGCGTGAACCCGTCGACGCGATAATAGGACGGCATGATCGTTGCCGCATTGAGGTGCGACGCGTCGACCAGGCGGAGCCGTAACTGCCCTTCCGACCAGCGGCTGCCGCTGCCCGCGAGGTTCGGCGCGAGGTCACCCTGGAACGCCTGCTCGGGAAATGGGCCGCTGTGGCAGAGGATGCAAGTGGAGGAGCGCTCGACGATCAGCGCACGGCCGCGGATCGCGTCGCCCTTGGTTCCCGTCAGCGAGACTGGAATCGCATCGCCCACGACGGTGTAGGGGCGCAGGTCCTCGGCGCCGGCGGGCGCGCAGGCTGCGAACCCAGCCGCGAGCAATGCGATGAGGGAACGCCTAGCCAAAGGCGTCTCCCGTGATTGTCTTGAACCAGTCGAGCGCCTGGTCGGCTTCGCGCTGGCGCATCTCGCGCGACGCGTCGACCGGGCTCGTCGTCACCTCGGCCTCCGCGTACTGATCCTCCTTCGGCTGATAGATGCCCTTCAGCGAGAACGCGTAGCCGGGAGCGACCGTGTTGTAGCAGGCGCCATCGAGCCGCGGCATCTCCGGCGGCTTGCCTGCAAGTGAATTCACGATCGCGGCCGCACAGGCCCGGCCTTGCGCCGCCGCGGCGGAAGCGGATTTCGGGATGCCGCCGGCGATCGCGGCATCGCCGATGACGTGGATATTGGGCACGAGCTTCGAGGCAAAGGTCACGGGATCGATCGGGCACCAGCCGGTGTGGTCGGCAGCGCCGGCGACCTCGGCGATGCGGCCGGCTCGCTGCGGCGGGATCACATTGGCGACCGCCGCGGTGTAATTGCCGAAGTCGGTGACGATCTCGTTGGTTGCCGGATCGACCGACGTCACCCGGCCGCCCTGCGACAGCGCGATCCGCTCGATCATGCCGGGATAGAGTTCGCTCCACGCTTTCTCGAACAGTTTTTGCTGCGAATAATTGTCCTTGGCGTCGAGCACCAGGATCTTGGACTTCGGCTTGTTCGCCTTCAGGTAATGCGCGATCAAGCTGGCGCGTTCGTAAGGCGCAGGCGGGCAGCGCAGCGGCGCGGCCGGCACCGCGATCACGACGAGGCCGCCATCCTCCATCGCCTCGAGCTGCCTGCGCAGCAGCAGGGTCTGCGCGCCGGCCTTCCAGGCATGCGGCATCTTCTCGGCTGCGGCCTCGTCATAGCCGGGCAGGGCGTCGAAGTGCATGTCGATGCCGGGGGCGAGCACAAGCCGGTCATAGGACTGCGTTGTGCCATCGGAAAGCGTGATGCTGCGCGCCTGCGCATCGACCTTGGTGGCCGCCTGCGCGGCGACGGTGATGCCGTCGGCCGCAATCTTGTCGTAGCTGAATTGCTGTGCGGAGAGCTCACGCAGGCCGGCGATCACCTCGTTGCTGAACGGGCAGGCGGTGAAGGTCTTGTTCGGCTCGATCAGCGTGACCTGAAGCTTTGCATCGAGCCGCCGCAGCGCCCGTGCGCAGGCCGCGCCGCCGAAGCCGCCGCCGATCACTGCAATGCGCGGCGCGGCCTGGGCCAGCGCCGGACATGCCAATGCGGCCGCTGCGACGACAGCGGCGCCACGGATCACATCCCTGCGCGTCCGATGACGCGAGACGGCCATGCACGATAATCCGGAAAATAAGGAAGCGGCGGCCGGTCGGGCCGCCGCTTCGGGTTTGATCAGGCGAAGGAGATGTTCTGGTTGCGCAGCGGGAAAGAACGGATGCGCTTCCCCGTCGCCGCGAAATAGGCGTTGAGCACCGCCGGCGCCGCAACGCCGATGGTCGGCTCGCCGACCCCGCCCCAGAACCCGCCGCTCGGCACCATCACCGATTCCACCTTGGGCATTTCGTTGATGCGCATCGAGTTGTAGGTGTCGAAATTGGTCTGCTCGATGCGGCCGTCCTTCACGGTGCAGCCGCCATAGAACAGCGCGCTGAGGCCGTAGACGAAGGAGCCCGCGATCTGCCGCTCCACCTGCGCCGGGTTGACGACATAGCCGGGATCGGTGGAGGCGACGATGCGATGCACCTTGATCTTGCTGCCCTCGGTCACCGAGATCTCGGCGGCGCCCGCAACATAGCTGCCATAGCCCATCACCTGCGCGATGCCGCGATAAACGCCCTGCGGGGCCGGCGTGCCCCAGCCGATCTTCTCGGCCACGGCATTGAGCACCGCGAGATGCTTGGGATGCTTGCCCATCAGCTTGCGGCGGAATTCGAGCGGGTCCTGGCCCACGGCCAGGGCCAGCTCGTCCATGAAGCATTCCATGTAGATCGCGTTGTGATTGACATTCACGCCGCGCCAGAAGCCCGGCGGGACGTGCGGGTTGCGCATTGCATGCTCGACCAGCAGGTTCGGCACCGAATAGCCGATCGCGGCCTCGCCGGATTGCGCCACGCCCTGGAACGCGGCAGGGTCCATGCCGTTTTGCAGCGCTTCCGGGCGCACTGAAAACAGGATGGATTGGCCCGACAGCCGGTAGTGCAGCGCGACCAGATTGTTGTCGGCATCGAACGCGCCGGTCAGCTTGCACTGCGTGACCGGGTGATATTTGCCGTGCTGCATGTCCTCTTCGCGCGACCACAACAGCTTGATCGGCGTACCCGAAATCTGCTTGGCGATCGCCACGGCCTGCCGCACATAGTCGGTCATGCCGCGCCGGCCGAAGCCGCCGCCGAGCATCAGCTTGTGCACGTCGACCTTCTCCGCCGGCAGGCCGGAGGCCTCGAGCGCTGCCGCGAACGCCGCCTCGCCATTCTGCGTGCCGCACCACACCTCGCATTTGTCCGGCGTGTAGAGCACGGTGGCGTTCATCGGCTCCATCGTGGCGTGGTTCTGGTAGGGATAGCTGTAGACAGCTTCCACCTTCTTCGCCGCGCTGGCGATCGCCGCCTTGGCGTCACCATTCTGGTTGCCGACATAGGCCGGCTGCGCGTTGTCGAGCCCTTCGGCGAGCCACTTCGCGATCGTCTCGCTGGAGACTTTTGCGTTGTCGCCTTCGTCCCAGACGATCGGCAGCGCATCGAGGGCGGTCTTGGCGTGCCACCAGGTGTCGGCGACGACGGCAACCGCGCTGTCGCCGACCGGCACCACCTTCTTGACGCCCTTCATGCCCGCGATCTTGGCTTCGTCAAAACTCTTCACCTTGCCGCCGAACACCGGGCAATCCTTGATCGCGGCGTTCAGCATGCCCGGCAGCTTGACGTCGATGCCGTAGATCATCTTGCCGGTGGTCTTGTCGACGGTATCGAGCCGCTTCAGGCCCTTGCCGGCGATGGTCCAGTCCTTCGGGTCCTTCAGCTTGACGTCGGCCGGCGGCTCGAGTTTGGCCGCGGCTTCCGCGACCTTGCCGTAGGTCGTGGTCTTGCCCGATGGCGTATGGGTGATGACGCCGTTGGAGACCTTGCACTCCGCGGCCGGCACCTTCCACTCATTGGCCGCGGCCTGGATCAGCATCACGCGCGCGGTGGCGCCGCCCTTGCGGACATAGTCCTGCGAGGTGCGAATGCCGCGGCTGCCGCCGGTGGAGAAATCGCCCCAGGCGCGCTTGCGGGCGACGCTCTGGCCGGGCGTCGGATATTCGGTGGTGACCTTCGACCAGTCGCATTCCAGTTCTTCAGCAACGAGCTGGGCGAGGCCGGTGAGCGTGCCCTGGCCCATCTCGGAGCGGGCGATGCGGATCACCACGGTGTCGTCGGGCCGAATCACCACCCAGGCATTGATTTCAGGCGCGCCGCCGGCGGCGCGCACCACGGTGGGGCCGCCGAACGGCAGATCGAGGCCGAGCGCGAGGCCGGCGCCGGCGGTTGCCGTTCCGATCACGAAAGCGCGGCGGTTGAGTTTTGGCATGACGTGCTGATTCATCCCTGCCTCCTCACGCGTTCGCGGCAGCATGGATCGCCTCGCGCACCTGCTGGAAGGTGCCGCAGCGGCAGATATTGGTGATGGCGTCGTTGATGTCGTTGTCTGATGGCTTCGGGTTCTCTTTCAGCAGCGCCGCCACGGCCATGATCATGCCGCTCTGGCAGTAGCCGCATTGCGGCACGTCGTTCGCGATCCAGGCGAGCTGCACCTTGTGCATCGCGCCGTTGACCTCGAGACCCTCGATGGTGGTGATCTCCTTGCCGGCGGCTTCGCCGACCGTGACGCCGCAGGAGCGCATCGCGACGCCGTCGACATGCACGGTGCAGGCGCCGCATTGTGCGATGCCGCAGCCGTATTTGGTTCCCGTCAGTCCGACATTCTCTCTGATCGCCCAGAGCAGCGGGGTGTCGTCCTCGACGTCTACTGTAATTGTCTTGCCGTTGATTTTGAGGTTTGCCATCGCGATCCCCTGAATGGTCCAATCCTCCGATTGGACTCCAGCGCGATGTTGGCCTTGAAACTGGAACGTTTCAAATCAAGAAAACGCGTTTGCGGCGCGGAAGAAAGCTGGTCGCGCGGTGTTTGGTCGCGCCCTCGCGCGCGACATGCCTGTCATGTCTTTTGCGGTGAGGCGACGGCCAGGCGCAGGAAGCTCATGACGCTGCCGAGCGTGGCAAACCCCGCACCCAGCGCCAGCGCCACGGTGGCGCCCTCGCGGTCGGCCAATGCGAAGCAGAGCGCGGCGAGGGCGGCGCCGGTGGTCTGGCCGGTCAGCCGGGCAGTCGCGACGATGCCGCTGGCGCTGCCGCTGCGATGCGACGGCGCGCTCGACATGATCGCCTTCATGTTGGGAGTCTGGAAGAAGCCGAAGCCGATGCCGCAGATCATGGTGCGCCAGACGATGTTGGCGACGCTCGGCTCCGCCGGCAGCGTCGCCAGCAGCACCATGCCGAGCCCGAGCAGCAGCATGCCGATGCCGCCGAGGATGCCGGCCGGATAGCGATCCGACAGCCGGCCGCCGATCGGCGCCATGAAGGCGACCACCAGCGGCCAGGGCGTCATGAAGAAGCCGGTCTCGACCTGCGAGCGGTGCAGGATGTCCTCGAAGTAGAACGGCAGCGACACGAAGGCGAGGCCCTGCACGGCGAATGAGCAGACCGCGGTCGCGGCCGACAGCGCGAAGATCGGCCGGCGGAACAGGTCGATCGGCAGCATCGGCGCCGGATGATCGGCATGCCGCCGGGTCAGGATCCAGCCGAACAGCACTGCGCCGACCAGCTCGGCGATCACCAGCGCGGGCGCCGTCTTGTGGGCGGCGCTGCCGATGCCGATGATGAACAGGCCGAGGCAGGCGCAGGCGAGCGCGGCGCCGGTGAAGTCGAAGGCGTGGGTGGCGCGCGGCGTCTTCGGCAACGTCTTCATGCCGATCAGCAATGCGATGATGCCGAACGGAATGTTGACGGCGAACAGCCAGGGCCATGGGCCGAGCGCGAGGATGCCGGAGGCGATGGTCGGCCCCAGCGTGAAGGCGGTCGCGACCACGAGTGCATTGTGGCCGAAGCCGCGGCCGTGCATCCGGCTCGGATAGACGAACCGCACTAGCGCCGTGTTGACGCTCATCAGGCCGCTGGCGCCGAGCCCCTGTAATGTCCGCGCGACCAAAAGGCTCGGCAGCGACCACGCCAGCGCGCAGCCGAGTGACGCCAATGTGAACAGCAGCAGGCCGCCGAGATAAATCCGCTGATGGCCGACGATCTCGCCGAGCGCGCCGAGCGGCAGCAGCGTCGCGACCAGGGCGATCTGGTAGACATTGACGACCCAGACCACCTCTGCAGGGCTGACATGCAGATCGCTGGCGATCGCCGGCAGCGCGATGTTGGCGATCGCGGTGTCGAGCGAGGCCATCGCCAGCGCCGTGAAGATCGCGGCCACCGCCCATCGGCGGGTCTCCCAAGGCAACCCATCTGGCAATCCATCGGTGATCGGCGCCGCTGCCGCGGTGGTCGGGGTCTTCTCGAGCATGTGTGAAAATGTCTCCAGACGGCCATGTACTACGCCGGCCTCGCGTTCCCCAGCCGCGCCATTGCATGATGCGTATGCGAAGCGGTCTTGCCGGGCGCGCCGGCACGCTCCTGTCGAGGGGAGGGTGCGGCGAAGTTTCTTCGTTTTTTCCGAATTAGCTCTTGACGCGCACCCCAACTCAGATGTTCAATAGGTTCGTCTCGCCCGACACGAGGGGCGCTTCGCGGTCGTCACGAACGCGGGTCGAGATGCGGTGGACGCCGATTGCGCAGTCGACGAACGCGCATGAGGCGGACGGCGAAATCGTGCAGGCCTGACGCCCTAGCGGTAGGTGTCTCTTCGGATTGCGCAATGCGCGTCGCGAAGGCGGTGACAACAAAGCCAAGTCTCGCCGGGGAGAGCACGTATAAGCCGTAACCCATCGCGCAGGGAAAGCCGGATTGCTCCGGTTACACCTGTGGTCCTACCCCCGAGCTTTCTACCCCATTGCTCGGGGCCCATGGGTGCGATCGGCACCCGGCTTTCCCTGCGCCCTCTTCAAGCGAGGGCGGAACGAAGAGCAAGACTCGGACAATTCATGTCGCGAGAACACGAAACTGCGTCCTCACCCAAGCTGTCATCGCCCGGCTTGACCGGGCGATCCAGTACGCCGCAGCCCATCGGTTCAATAACGACTGCCTCTGGAATACTGGATCACCCGCTTTCGCGGGTGATGACACCGAGAGCGTGGCAATTGAATCGAGACCGATCCTCATCGTGGTCGCGGCGAGGACCGGGACGACGATGAAATTGGGGTGCGTGAGCGGGATCAATCGAACGCGTGTTCCCGCAGTGTGTCACACAACCGCACGCAGACGACTTTCGGATAGCTTGCGTCATAATCGCGATCGACTACCCTTGGCATACGAGCAGGCGCGACGTCAGATCGGGCCGCAACAGGGGAAGCGCGCATTGCACGGACCGACCGACCGGCGCAGCGAAGCCATGCGAAGCGCCGGTGAAGCCACCCGCCGCCGCGCGCTCACCGGTCTCTGGGTCGCAGCCTTGCTGGCGGTCCTCAGCTTCCTGGTCATCTATCCCGTCTTGATGCTGCTGCTCGGTGCGCTCACCGACACCAATCCGGTGGTCGACGGCGTCCGTCTCAGCCTGAGCCATCTGTCGATCGCCAATTTCCTCGCGGTGCTGGCCAATCCGAATGTCGGCGAAGCGTTGCTCAACACGCTGATCGCCTGCGGCGGCGGCACACTGATCGCGGTCGCGATCGGGCTGTTGTTCTCCTGGATCGTGGTTCGCAGCAACACGCCGTTCAAGGGCTTCATCGCCGCGGCCAGCATCCTGCCGTTGTTTGCGCCGCCGCTGGTGGCCGGCGTGGCCTGGGCGATCCTCGGCTCGCCGAAGACCGGGCTGATCAACACGATATTCAAGTGGATGGGATCGGACCTGCGCGTCGATCTCTATTCGATGTGGGGCATGGTGTTCGTGTTCGGCATCTACTACGCGCCCTATGTCTACATGTTCACCTCCTCGGCGCTGCGCAACATGGACCCGAGCCTGGAGGAGGCCGCGGAAATCTCCGGCGCCAGCGCGTTCGCGACGCTGTTCACGGTGACGTTTCCGCTGATCATGCCGGCGATCGTCTCGGGCATGCTGCTGTCGTTCATCGTGATGCTCGGCATCTACGGTATTCCGGCCGTGCTCGGCGCGCCGACCAACCTGAACGTGCTGACGACCTACATCTTCAAGCTCACCAACTGGTCGCCGCCGCTCTACAACACCGCGGCCGCGGTCGCGATCATCCTGATGGTGGTCACGGGGCTGCTGGTCTATCTGCAGCAGAAGCTGCTGAGCGGGCGCAGCTACACCACCGTCGCCGGCAAGGCATTCCGGCCGCGCAGCCTCGATCTCGGGCCGTGGCGCTGGCTCACCTTCGGGCTTGGGATCGTCTATCTCCTCGTCGTCGTGGTGCTGCCGTCGCTGGCGCTGATCGTTGCGGCGTTCCGCAAGTTCATGTTCATCCGCGACGCCGCCAGCCTGTTCGACATGCGGCAATACTCGCTGATGCATTTCGAGAGCATCTTCGACAATCCGCTGACGATGAAGTCGATCTACAACGCGCTCGAGGTCGGGATCATCACCGCAATTGTCGGCGGCGCGCTCGCCTTCGCGATCGGCTACACCATCCATCGCACCCGTGTCGCCGGGCGCGGCGCCATCGACCTGATCTCGACATTGCCGGTCGCGATCCCCGGGCTGGTGGTCGGTGTCGCCTATCTCTGGGCCTGGATCGGCGTGCCCGGCGGACTCTACGGCACGATCTGGATTCTTGCGCTCGCCTTCATCGCGCGCTTCATGCCCGACACCGTGAAATCGTTGTCGACCTCGTTCCTGCAGATCCATCGCGAGCTCGAGGAGGCCGCCTGGGTCTGTGGCCGGGGCATGCTCGGCACCATCGCCTCGATCGTGTTGCCGCTGGCGCGGCCGGGCGTGCTGGCGTCGATGACGCTGCTGTTCGTGCTGGCGATCCGCGAGCTCGGCTCGTCGCTGTTCCTCTACACCAGCAACACCATGGTGATGTCGGTGCTGCTGCTCGACTATTACGAGGGCGGCAATATCGGCAAGACCGCGGCCTTCAGCCTGGTGCAGACCGTGTTGCTCGGTGTCCTGATCGGCGGCGCCAACTGGCTGTCGCGCGGGGCTGCGCAGGGCAACGTCGCACGGACCGGATAACAAGAAACGACGGGAGGATTGGCGATGGATAGACGGACCTTCACCACACTGGCCTTGGCGAGCGCCGCAGCGCTTGCGCTGGTGCCGGCCGCTCGGGCGCAGGAGTTCGGCTCGGCGGAATTGATCGCGGCTGCCAAGGCCGAAGGCAAGCTCGTGTTCTACACCGCGAACTTCGCGGAGATCGAGCAGCAGGTCATCAAGGCCTTCAACAAGCGCTATCCGGAGATCAAGGTCGAGATGGTCCGCGCGCCCGGCGGTCAGCTCATCACCCGCGTGAAAACCGAGGCGGCGGCCGGCAAGCTGATCGCCGACGTGGTCGATCATTCCGATCGCGCGCTGATGCAGCCGCTGCAGGACCTGTTCCAGGACTACGCGCCGCCGAACGCGGCCGATTACGATCCGCATGCACTGATCTCGCCAAAATACTGGCCGCGCGCCACGATCGCCTGGTCGATCGCCTACAACACCGAGCTGGTGAAGGATCCGCCGAAATCCTGGATGGACCTGACCAAGCCGCAATATGACAAGCTGATCGGCCAGGTGTTCGCGCAGTCCGGCGGGACCACCTGGACGCGGATCATGTTCGAGCGCCAGGTGCTCGGTGAGGAGTACTGGGCCAGGCAGGCCGCGACCCATCCCGTGCTCTATCCCTCCGGCGCGCCGACCGCCGATGCGCTGGTGCGCGGCGAGATCGCGATCGCGCCGCTGCTCTACAACGTGATCTATCAAAAGAAGAAAGACGGTGCGCCGATCGAGATCTTCTTCCCGCCCGAGGGCGCGCCGGTCAATCCGTATGCGAGCGGCATTCCGAAGACGGCCGCGCATCCCAACGCGGCAAAGCTGTTCCTGAACTGGTGCCTGTCGAGAGAGGGCCAGACCTTCATGATCAAGGAACTCGGCAATCTCACATCGCTGAAGCAGCCGCCGGCATTTCCCGAAGGGTTCGATCCCAAGGTGGTCAAGCTCTGGTATCCGAACTTCGACGACTACGTGAAACTGCACGCGGCATGGGTTGCGGACTGGGACAAGACGTACGGGTATCGGCAATAGGCGACGAGGCAAGCGATGACGGCGACGCTCGAAGTCACCGATCTCAGGAAGCAGTTTGCGATCGGCCGCCCTGCGGTCGACGGGGTCAGCTTTGGCGTGCCGGCCGGCGAGATCGTGGTGCTGCTCGGGCCATCGGGCTGCGGCAAGACCACGACGCTGCGCTGCGTTGCCGGGCTCGAGCATCCGACCGGCGGCGAGATCAGCATTTCCGGGCGGGTAGTATCATCACCGGACCGCGGCATCCTGGTGCCGCCGCGTGCGCGCAACCTCGGCATGGTGTTCCAGTCCTATGCGGTGTGGCCGCACATGACGGTGCGTCAGAACGTGAGCTATCCATTGAAGCACCGCACCGTCGGGCGCACCGATGCCGCCCGCATGGTCGAGGAAGCGCTGGAACTGGTCGGGCTGTCCGACTATGCCGACCGGCCGGTGGTGGCGCTGTCGGGCGGACAGATGCAGCGCGTCGCGCTGGCGCGCAGCATGGTGTACCGGCCGCAGCTCTTGCTGCTCGACGAGCCGCTGTCGAACCTCGATGCCAAATTGCGACTGCGGTTGCGTGACGATCTCCGCGTCATTCTCAAGCAGACCGGGATGACCGCGCTCTACGTCACCCATGACCAGGCCGAGGCGGTCGTGCTCGGCGACCGCATCGGCGTGATGCGCGACGGCAAGCTGTTGCAGATGGACAGGCCCGACGTGATCTACAACCATCCGGCCGATCTGTTCGTCGCCAATTTCACCGGCGCCACCAACGAGCTCGCAGGCCGGCTCGTCGCCTGCAACGGCGCGTATGGCACGGTCGATTTCGGCGACGGCCGGCGAGGCGAGGTCGCCCTGTTCCAGCCGCTGGCGCCGGATGAGAGGGTGCGCGTGGCACTGCGGCCCGAGAACATCGCGATCGGCCGGCCTGATGGCGCCAATACATTCTCGGCAAAGGTGCTCGACCGCCGCTACCAGGGCACGCAGACCGCCTACGGCCTCGAACTATTCGGCAAGCGGCTGGAAGCAATCGAGCTCGGCACTGCCGCGCGCCATCAGGTCGGCGTCGAGGCGCAGGTCGCATTGCCGCGAGAATGCCTGTGGGCCTACCGCGACAGCGGGCAGGCATCGCAGGACTAGCTGTGCTGCCGATGCGCCGGTTAACCTTCCTCGACCAGCGCGCGGATGCTGCGCGCGAGGCCCAGGATGCGCGGGCCGCATTCGCGCTCGATCTGCTCGGCGCTGAAGCGGTAGGAGGGGACGCCGCAATTGACCGACAAGCACTCGCCGCTCGGCGTGCGATAGAGCGGGGCGGCAACGCCGAAGATCTCGCGCCGCCATTCGCCGAGCGAGATGGCAAAGCCGCGCTCCCGGCACAATTCGACGTCGGGCAGTGTGCGCTTCTGCACATAGTCGAACTCGTCGGGGCGCTCGGCCTTGACGCGCGCGACATAACGGCCGAGCTCGTCCTCGGTGAACAGCGACAGCAGCGCACGCCCCACCGCGGTCGGGGCCAGGGTGCTGACGAAGCCGACGTCGGGCACATGCGGCGCGGTGTCCGTGGTGCGCAGCGTCTCGACATAGATGAAGTCGATCCCGAACGGCATCGCGATCGACACCGTGCCGCCGGCATAGGTCGCGAAGTCGCGCATCAGCGGACGCGCGAGCTGGCGCACCTTCAGCGCCGACAGCACCGGATAGGCGGCGGCGAGCGCGCCGAGCCCGAGCACGAAGCGGCCTTTGGCGTCGCGCCTGAGATAGCCGAGCTGCTCCAGCGTGTAGGTCAGCCGCGACACCGTCGGCCGCGATAGCCCGGTATGCAGCGCGAGTTCGGCATTGGACAGCGAGCCGGGATGGCGGCGGAACGCCGCCAGCACGTCGAGGCCATGTGCCAGAGTGGTCGCAAAGGACGGATCCGGCTGAATTTCGGCAGGGGAAGATGCTGTCATACGGAATATTGGTCTCGGACGACCAATTTTGTCAATATATCGGAATGAATTTGCAAATCGTGTCGATATCGGTTTATCTGCCGGAAATAAGGATAAAGAGCCGCTGGAGCGAGGCGCCCGCCGATGACGATGACCGAGCAAGCCGATGCAAAGCCCGCCGCGATCGACAAGGAGCGGCTGCGCCTGAAGTATCAGCACGAGCGCAACAAGCGGCTGCGTCCCGACGGCAACGACCAGTACCTCCAGATCAAGGGCCAGCTCGCGCATTATCTCGACGATCCCTACACGCCGGTCACAGAACGCGCGCCGAAGACCGATCACGTCACCTTCGCCTTTGTCGGCGGCGGCTTTGCCGGGCTCGCCACCGCGGCGCGGCTGACGGAGGCCGGCGTCAAGGATGTCCGCATCATCGAGAAGGGCGGCGATTTCGGCGGGACCTGGTACTGGAACCGATATCCCGGCGCGCAGTGCGACACCGCGTCGATGGTCTACATGCCGCTGCTGGAAGAGACCGGCCATATGCCGTCGGAGAAATACGCGCATGCGCCCGAGATCCTGGCGCACTGCCAGCGGATCGGCCGGCAGTTCGATCTCTACGACAACGCGTTGTTCCACACCGAGGTGACGAGCCTCGATTGGGATGCGGCGCAATCGCGCTGGATCATCCGCACCACCAGGGGCGATGCCTTCACCGCGCAATATGTCGGCATCGGCACCGGCCCGCTGCATGTGCCGAAGCTGCCCGGCATTCCCGGCATCGAGCGCTTCAAGGGCCACTCGTTCCACACCAGCCGCTGGGACTACGACTACACCGGCGGCGATCCCCGGGGCGCGTTGATGGAGAAGCTCGCCGACAAGCGCGTCGGCATCATCGGCACCGGCGCAACCTCGGTGCAGTGCATTCCGCACCTCGCCCGTGCCTGCAAGGAGCTCTACGTGTTCCAGCGCACGCCGTCGTCGGTCGACGTGCGCGGCAACGGCCCGATCGATCCGGACTGGTTTGCCGGTATCGCGACGCCGGGCTGGCAACAGCGCTGGCTGGAGAATTTCACGGCCAACCAGGCCGGTGGATCGGCCGAGGAGGATCTGGTGCAGGACGGCTGGACCGACCTGTCGAAGCGGATCCGCGCCAAGGTCATGCTGCTGCCGCGCGAGCAGCGCACCGTGGAAAACATGCGCGCCGCGTTCGAGGATTCCGATTTCGAAAAGATGGAGGAGATCCGCAACCGGGTCGACAGCATCGTCCGCGATGCTGAGACAGCTAAAAACCTCAAGGCCTGGTACGGCCAGCTCTGCAAGCGGCCATGTTTCCACGACGCCTACCTTCAGGCGTTCAACACGCCGGGCACCCATCTGGTCGATACCGACGGCAAGGGCGTCGAGGAGATCACCGAGAACGGCATCGTCGTCGCCGGCAAGGAATACGCGCTCGACTGCATCATCTATGCGTCCGGCTTCGAGGTCGGCACCGAGTACAAGCGCCGCGCGGGCTTCGATCTGACCGGTCGCGACGGTCTCAAGCTGTCGGAGCACTGGGCGCAGGGCATGCGCAGCAAGCACGGCATTCACGTCCACGGCTTCCCCAACGTGTTCTTCGTGCAGCCGACGCAGGGCGCCAACCTGATCTCCAACGTGCCGCACAACCTGACCGAAGCGGCGCGGACCATCGCGCTGATGGTTGCCCACGCGCAGGACAACGGCTTCAAGGAAATCGAGGTCAGCAGGGAGGCCGAGGATCGCTGGGTCGAGCTGCTGCTCACCGCGGTCGGCCGGATGATCGGCGGGCCCGATTGCACGCCCGGCTATTACAACAATGAGGGACGCGAGCCGGGGCCCGCGGCCAAGCTCAATGTCGGCTATCCCGCCGGGCCGTTGGCCTACTTCAAATATATCGATGGCTGGCGCAGCAACGGCCGGTTCGAAGGCGTGCAATTCCGCTGAGCGACATGCGATCGAAACTGATCTTCAGGGTTGATGAGGGAGTGCTCAAGTATGCCCCAGACAAATGCAGCTGAAACATCGCACGAGCTTCCCAAGGCGGCATCCGCGTCGGTCATCGCGCAACACGAGGCGACGCTGAAGGCGCTGCCGTTTGCCGACACCAGGGATTTCGACGACGCCGCGCGCGGCTTCCTCGGCACCATCGAGAACGCACGCATCAGCTCGGCGCAGGGCAGGGTGGTCTGGAGCCTCGAGCCTTATGGCTTCCTGTCTGAGGAGAAGGCTCCTGCAACCGTCGATCCGAGCCTGTGGCGGCAGTCGCGGCTCAACATGCATCACGGCCTGTTCGAGGTGGTGCCGGGCGTCTACCAGGTGCGCGGCCTCGACATCGCCAACATGACGCTGATCGAGGGCGACACCGGCCTCATCGTGGTCGACACGCTGACCTCGATGGAGGGCGCGCGCGCCGCGATGGAATTGTACTTCCAGCATCGCGGCAAGCGGCCGGTCGCCGCCGTCATCTTCACCCACACCCACACCGACCACTGGGGCGGCGCCCGCGGCGTGCTCGACGACGCCATGCTGGCGGCGGGCGTGCCGATCATCGCGCCGAACTTCTTCATGGAGCACGCGGTCTCCGAGAACATCATCGCGGGGCCGGCGATGCTGCGCCGCGCGCAATACCAGTTCGGACCGTTCCTCGCCAAGGGCGTGCGCGGCCATGTCGATTGCGGGCTCGGCAAGACCATGGCGGCGGGCGGCGTGGCGCTGCTGCGGCCGACCGATCTGATCATCGCGACCGGTGACACGCGCGTGATCGACGGCGTCGCGTTCGAATTCCAGATGGCGCCGAACAGCGAAGCGCCGGCGGAGATGCATTTCTACATCCCGCGCTACAGGCTTTTGAACCTCGCGGAGAACTGCACGCACAATTTCCACAATCTGCTGCCGTTCCGCGGCGCCGACGTGCGCGATGCGCTGGCATGGTCGAAATATCTCGGCGAAGCCCTGCAGATGTGGGGCGGCAAGGCGGAGGCGATGTGCGGCCAGCACCATTGGCCGGTGTGGGGGCGGGAGCGGATCGACACCATGATCCGCGAGCAGCGCGATCTCTACAAATACGCGCACGACCAGACCATCCGGCTGATGAACCACGGCCTCAACGCGGCGGAGATCGCCGAGACGATCCGGCTACCCTCGAGCCTCGAAGGGGCCTGGCACGGCCGCGGCTATTACGGGCATATCAGGCACAATGTGAAGGCGATCTACCAGAAGTATCTCGGTTGGTACGACGCCAATCCGGTCAATCTCGATCCGCTGCCGCCGGTCGAGGCCGGCAAGAAATATGTCGAGTATATGGGTGGCGCCGATGCGATCCTGGAACGGGCCGCGGCGGACTTCGCCAAGGGCGAATTCCGCTTCGTCGCGCAGGCCGTCAGCCATCTCGTGTTCGCGGAGCCCGGCAACCAGGCGGCGCGCGCATTGCTGGCCGATACGTTCGAGCAACTCGGCTACGCCGCCGAGAGTTCGACCTGGCGCAACGCTTATCTGTTCGGTGCCCAGGAGTTGCGACAGGGCATGCCGAAGACGCCGCCGCGCTCGTCGATGCCACGCGAGACGCTGGCAGCACTCCGCACCGAGCAGCTCTGGGACGTGCTCGGCGTCCGCCTCAACGGCCCCAAGGCCGAAGGCAAGCGCATCGTGCTGAACTGGCGTTTTACCGATACCGGCGAGAGCTTCGTGCTTAATCTCGAGAATTCGGCGCTGACTTACGTTGCGGGCGCGCAGGCCGCCGATGCGCATGCCGGCTTCACCTTGGCGCGCAGCGTGCTCGACGAGGTCATCGCCAAGCTGACCACGTTCCCGGACGCGGTTGGTGCCGGCAAGATCGAGGTGACGGGCGATCCGCTGCGACTAGCCGAACTGATGGCGCTGATGGACGAATTCCCGCGGATGTTCGAGATCGTCGAGCCGAAGCGCACGGTGGTGGTGTAGAGCAGCATACTCAAAGCAATGACCGTCACCCTGAGCCGCGCAGCGGCGTCTCGAAGGGTCGACGGCCCGGCTGGTGGCCGCGCATCCTTCGAGACGCGCTTCGCGCTCCTCAGAGGGTGTGATTTTTTTGGGGTTTCAGCGAGCATTATAGCCGAAAGCCGGCGCGGTGTGATTCTCTGGCGATGATGGATTCGCGGGAGGTGATGTTGGCTGCCGATGAGTTGTTTGGGGACCTGCCGGAGCAGGCGAAGCCACCAGTCGAAGCGGGCTTGCCCGGCGCTCCGCGGCTGCGTGAGCCCCAGCGCGACCAGATTGCGCTGCGAGCGGTTGATATTGAGAGCCTGATCGGGGAAGACCATCCGGTGCGGCTGATCTGGTCTTATGTCGAAGAGCTTGATCTGAGTGAGTTGGAGGACCGGATCAAGGCTCGCGGCGATCGTCCCGGTCACCCCGCGACCTCGCCCCGGCTTTTGCTGGCGCTGTGGCTCTATGCCGCCAGCGAAGGCGTTGGCAGCGCGCGGGCGTTGGAGCGGCTGTGCGAGAGCCACGATGCCTATCGCTGGCTGTGCGGCGGGGTGTCGGTGAACTATCACCTGCTGGCGGACTTCCGGGTCGGCAACGCCGATCTGCTTGACCGACTGCTCAGTGAGCATCTGGCAGCGTTGGCAAAGGCCGGTCTCGTCGATCTGGAGACCTTGGCGCAGGATGGCATGCGGGTCCGGGCCAGCGCCGGGGCCGCCTCGTTCCGGCGCGAGGCGACGCTGGATAAGCATTTGGCGCAGGCTGAGGCCGTGGTGGAAGACCTCAAGCGCGAGGTCGACACACGCTCGGACGCCAGCAATAAGCGTGCCCGGGCAGCCAAGGAGCGGGCCGCGCGGGAACGCAGCGCGCGGGTGAAGGCGGCGCAGACGGCGCTCGCCGAGATCAAGCAGCAGCGCAAGGAGCGCGAAGAAAGTCGCGGCAACGGCAAGACGCCGAAGGAGCCGCGGGCCTCCACGACGGACGCCTATGCACGGGTCATGAAGATGGCGAACGGCGGCTTCCGCCCCGCCTACAACGTGCAGGTGACGAGCGTGGCCGGCGAGCAGATCGTCGTCGACACCAGAATTTGCAACATCGGATCCGATCGCGGCCTGATGCGCCCCATGCTGGAGCGGCAGCGTGCGCGGCCCGGAGGGTTGCCCAAGGACCATCTCGTCGATGGCGGCTTTGGCAGTGCCGAGGACATCGAATGGGCCTATGCCGAGGGCATCGATATCTTTTGTCCGCCCACTCAATCCAAGCACGGTACCGATCCCTATCTACCGCGGCGCGGCGACGGTCCGGGGGTGTTGGCCTGGCGTGCGCGAATGGCGAGCGAAGAGGGCAAGGCCCGATACAGGTCCCGGTCGATCTGCGAGTGCATCCATGCCCGCTGGCGCAATTGGGACCTGCGGCAATTGACCGTGCGCGGCATCGAAAAGGTCCGTGCCGTCGTGCTCTGGTACGCCCTCGTCAACAACATCCTGCAAGGCAACCGCCTCTCCAGAGCCTAAACAACGGGTCATCGCCGAACTCGAACTCAAACCTGCCAATTGCTGCGACGAACAGCCGCCAAAAACTCCGCAGGAGCCGAATCCGTCACAAGCTCTCAGGATGACGGGTCGATCGGGCGCTCTCAAATCCCGAGATACGCCGCCTGCACCTGCCTGTTGTTGGCGAGCTCGGCGCTGGTGCCCCGCATGATCACGTTGCCGCTCTCCAGCACATAGGCGCGCTGCACCAGCGACAACGCGCGGCTGACGTTCTGCTCGACCAGCAGGATCGCGGTGCCAATCTTGTGGATTTCGCCGATCTTCTCGAAGGTGACGTCGGTCATGACAGGGGCGAGGCCGAGCGAGGGCTCGTCCAGCATCAACAGGCGCGGCTTCAGCATCAGGCCGCGGCCGACCGCGACCATCTGCTGCTCGCCGCCGCTCATGGTGCCGGCGAGCTGCTTCCTGCGGTCGGCGAGCCTCGGGAAGATGCTGTAGACCAGCTCCATGGTGCGCGCGCGATCCGCCTTGGCCTTGGGCGTGTAGGCGCCGATCTCGAGATTTTCCTGCACCGTCATGTCCGGGAACACCTGGCGGCCTTCCGGGACATGCGCGATGCCGAACTCGGGGATCCGGTACGGCGGCAGCGTGGCGAGGTCGACACCGTCGAAGGTGATCTTGCCTGCGAACAGTTTGACGAGGCCGGAGACGGCGCGCAGCGTCGTGCTCTTGCCGGCGCCGTTGGCGCCCAGCAGGCCGACGGCCTCGCCTTCGCCGATGGAGATGCTGACATCGGTGATCGCGGGCACCGAGCCGTAGCTGGCGCTGACGCCGGAGAGCTCAAGCATGGGCGTCTCCTGGCGCAGTCGGATGCACGTAGGAGCCGAGATAGGCGCGGATCACGTCCGGGTTCTCCACGATCTCCTTCGGTGCGCCCTCGGCGATCTTCTGGCCGTGGTCGAGCACCACGATATGTCGCGCCACCGCCATGATCGCGCGCATCACATGCTCGACGATCACGATGGTCAGCCCGCTGGCGGACAGCTTCTTCACCAGCGCCACCGCCTGGTCGATCTCGGCCGGGTTGAGCCCGGCCATCACCTCGTCGAGCAGCAGGATTCTCGGCTGCGTCGCCAGCGCGCGGGCCATCTCGAGGCGCCGCTGGTCGATGGTGGTGAGATCCTTGGCGGGGGTCTGCTCCTTGGCGCCGAGGCCGACGAATTCGATCGCCTCGCGTGCCTTCCTTTGCGCGGCGACGACGTGCCGGTCGCGCAGGAAGGCGCCGGTCATCACATTGGCAAGCACCGTCATGGCGCCGAACGGTTTTGCAACCTGGAAGGTGCGGGCCATGCCGAGCGCGCAGACGTCGTGCGGCTTCAGCCCTACGACCTCGTGACCGAAGGCGAGCACCGAACCGGAGTCCGGGCGATGGAATCCCGTGATCAGATGAAAGCTCGTGGTCTTGCCGGCGCCGTTCGGACCGATCAGCGCGACCGTCTCGTTCTCCTGAACGGAGAAGCTGACGTCCTGCACGGCGCGCAGGCCGCCGAAGCGCTTGCTGAGACCCTTGATGACCAGTGCTTCCGCCATCGCAAAGACCTCAGGCGCGCGCCGGCTTGCGCCGGAGGGTGCGGTGATAGAAATCGGTCGCAAACCCGATCAGGCCGGTCGGCCGCCACAGGATCACCGCCATCAGGATCAGGCTGTAGACCGTGAGCTGGATGCCGCCGACCGAGCTGCCGAGCCAGCTTTGCAGCAGCGCCGAGGTGGTCTCCAGCAGCACGGTGCCGATCACGGGTCCCCACAGCGTGCCGATGCCGCCAACGATCGACACCAGCGCCGCCTCGATCGAGACGTTGAAGCTGAACGCGGTCGCGGGATCGATGAAGTAGATGTACTGGGTATAGAAGGTGCCGGCGAGTGCGGTCAGGAACGCGCTGATCATGTAGATGTCGCGCTTGACCTTCGGCGCGTTGACGCCGATCGCCTCGGCTGCGTCCTCATCCTCGCCGATCGCGACGAGATAGTAACCGATCCAGGATTTCTCGATTCGGTGGGTGATCCACAGCCCGACCACGAGCAGGCCGAGCACGACGTAGTAGTAGGACGATTTCTCCTCGAACTGCATCATGAGCGGCGCGCTGCCGAGGTTAGGGATCGTGGTGCCCTCGGCGCCCCAGGCGAAGTCGCGAAATTTCAGGAAGATCAGCATCAGCACCTGGGCTGTCGCAATGGTGGCGATGGTGAAATAGGGCCCACGCAGGCGGAAGCAGAGCCAGCCGATCGGCAGGCTCGCGAGCATCGCGACCACGCCGCCCGCGATCATCCCGATCCAGGGCGAGATGCCGTAGTTCACCTGCATGATGGTCGAGGTGTAGGCGCCGAGGCCGAAATAGGCGGCGTGGCCCAGCGAGAGCTGCTTGGCATAGCCGCCCATCAGGTTCCAGGCGACGCCGATGAAGGAGAACAGCAAGATGCGGATGAAGATGTCGATCGCAAACGACGAGGTGACGAGCTGGGGCAAAGCCAGCATGACGACCGCTCCGATCGCCAGCCACAGCCACTTCATGTTGCCTGATGCTTGCATCAGCGGCCCCTCCTGGCGCCGAGGCCGCTCGGCCTGAAGGCGAGCGTCAGCAGCAGCAGCGCGAACACCACGATCAGTCCGGAATCGGCCCCGACGAACTGGATACCGAGCGATTCCGCGACGCCCATCATCAGGCTCGCGACCAGCGCGCCCATCACATTGCCGAGCGTGCCCATCACGACCGCGACGAACGCCATCAGCACGAACACCTGGCCGACGAACGGATAGGCCGAATAGAACGGCATCAAGAGCGAGCCGGCGGCGCCCGCCAGCGCCAGCGCGGTGCCGAACGCCACCGCGAACACCCGATTCGGATTGATCCCCATCAGCATCGCGACGTCGCGGTTCTGCGACGCCGCGCGCATGGCACGGCCGAGATCGGTGGTGTGCAGGAACACCCAGAGCAGCCCGCTCAGCGCCATCGCGACGGCAAAGGCGATCAGCTTTGCCACCGGAATGTAGAGCCCGCCGATGTGCCACGCTTCATCCGAGTAAGAGGTGTGGACGGTGCGATAATTGGCGCTGAACAGCATCAGCGAGAGATTGAGCAGCAGCAGCGACAGCGCAAAGGTCAGAAAGATCTGCGGCATGTCGTTCGGCCCGAGCACCCTGCGGATCAGGAAGTGCTGGATCAGGACGCCGGCTGCGAACAGGACCGGCATGGAGACAACCAGCGAGACCAGCGGATCGATGCCGAACTGGGTGGCGAGGAAGAACGAGATATACATCCCGAGCATCACGAACTCGCCCTGGGCGAAATTCACGATCTTGACCACGCCGAAGATGAGCGTGACGCCGATGCTGACAAGCGCGTAGATGCCGCCGATAAGCAGGCCGTTGATCACGGCCTGGGCCAGTGTCTCCCACATCTGATCCGACCGCGCTCAGGTCTTCATCAGAGGGGCGCGGGCGTCTTCCTTGGGGAAAACGCTGACGAGGTCGGCGTTCTGCCACTGCACGCCGACCGGACGGCCATAGACGTTCTTGCCGTCGGGGCCGAACTTCACCTTGCCGCCCGGTGCCATCGCTGCAAAGCCCGAGGAGACGTCGAGCGTCGACAACGCCTCGCGCACCTTCTTCGGATCGGCCGAGGCGGCGCGCTCCAGCGCGTCGGCCAGCATGAAGGTCTGCGCCACCAGGCCGCCGGCATATTCGAAGGCGAACTCGCCGGTGCGCTTCTTGAATTCGACGTTGACCTTCTGCGCATCCTCGTTGACGTCGTGGTTCCAGTGCGCCACGCCTTGCAGTCCTTCGGCCGCGTTGCCGACATTCTTGTAGAAGTCCGGCATCACGAAGCCGCCCGAGCCGCCGTTGATCGCGATGTTGAGCCCGACCTGCTTCACGGTGCGCACGATCAGGATCAGGTCGTTGAGGTAGGACAGCGAGAACAGGGTGTTGGCGCCGGAGGCCTTGACCTTGTTGATCAGCGGGCTGGCATCGGTGAAACCGGCCGAGTAGGGCTCGAACATCACGATCTCGACGCCTTCGCCCGGCGCCAGCTCCTTCAGCCCGTTCGAGGTCGAGGTGCCGAATGCGGTGTTCTCGAAGATGACCGCGACCTTGGCCTGCTCGCTGACCAGCTTCGCCATCTGCAACTGTGCCTTGGCGAATTGCGAGGCGCGGGCGAACGGCGTGAAGGTGTAGCTGCGTCCCTTGTTGAGCTGATCGGAGCTCGATCCGGTGATGATCGGAACGCGGGCGCGCTCGCAGACCTCGCTTGCGATCAAGGTCAGCGCGCTGGCGTAGCAGCCGTGGATCGCCGACAGCTTGTTGCCGGTGATGAGGCGATCGGTCTCGGTGCGCGTCACCGTGGTGTCGCTCTGCACGTCGGAGACGATCAGATTGAGCTTGGCGCCGCCGAGCGATTTGATGCCGCCGGCCTCGTTGACCATGTCGACTGCGAGCTTTGCCGCGGCAACGCAGCCGATGCCGATCTGCGCCATGCTGCCGGTGCTCGGATAGAGCGCGCCGATGTTGATCGGGTCCGCGGCCCAGCCGCGCAGCGGGACGGCGCCGAAAGCGCCGGCCGCGAGCACGCCGCCGGTTCTGGCCAGGAATTTGCGGCGGTTCAGTTTCTTCGGTGAGGTGGTAGTCGGTGCGGCATTATTAATGGCCGACGGCTTGCGGTCCCCTGGCATGGCGTTCCCCCTGTGCGACCGCGGCACGGTTGCTCCGTCCGCTCGCTTATTATTTTTCGTTCAAGCGGGGCGCATAAGAGCACGTAATCCGCCAATCGCAAAGGCGATATCAGCCGGGTTGATGGGGATGCGTGTCACCAGGGGTGCGTCGCAGCAATCGCGCGGCGGATCGCTTCGCCCCACGGGAGTTGCCGTCGGGGTGACGGCATTATTGACAATCGAATGACCCGACGGATCGGCACGGACGGTGCCGGCCGGCCCGCCGGATCATTCGATCGGCCGCTGCAACTTCTATTCGGCGCTCGCCACGAGCTTGAAGCGCGGTTTGTCCTCCATCAGGCTGCGATAGGCGGCGAGATAGTCGAGCGCCATCCGGCGCGCGGTGAAGCGGGTCTCGAACTGCTTGCGGATCGCGTCGCGGTTGAGCGTCGACAGCCGACCGACCGAGGAGATCGCGCTGATCTCGTCCTCGACGATGAAGCCGGTCAGACCATCCTCGATGATCTCCGGCACCGAGCCGCGGTTATAGGCGATCACGGGCGTGCCGCAAGCCATCGCCTCGATCATCACGAGGCCGAACGGCTCCGGCCAGTCGATCGGAACCAGGAGTCCGATCGCGCCGCTGAGAAAATCCGGCTTCTCGCGGTCGCTGATCTCGCCGATGAACTCGACCAGCGGATTGTCGGTGATCTGAGGCTTGATCAACTCATCGTAATATTCCTGGTCGGCGCGATCGACCTTGGCCGCGATCTTCAGCGGAATGCCGCAGCGGGTCGCGATCTTGATCGCACGATCGACGCCCTTCTCCGGCGCGATGCGCCCGAGCACGGCGAGATAGGATGGCTTGGCCGGTTGCGGCGTCAGCAGGTTCTCCGGCAGGCCATGATGAATGGTGCGCACCCAATTCGCCTGCGGCACCGGCCGCCGCTGCGCATTGGAGATCGAGATCACGGGGATCTTGGAGAAGATGTTGAAGACCGGCTGATGCTCCGGCAGGTCGAGCCGGCCGTGGAGCGTGGTCACGAACGGCGTCGGCTGGCGCGTGAACAGCGACCACGGATAATAGTCGAGATGGCAGTGCAGGAAATCGAACTCGTCATCGTCGGCTTTCTGCCGGACGCGCTCCAGCATCACCATGTGCAGCGCATTGGGGTCGCGGACGGAGCCGTCGAGGCGCAGCGCCTTCGGCCAGGTCGCATCGAGCTTCGCGGAGGTCTGTGAATCGCCACTGGCGAACAACGTCACGTCATGTCCAAGTGTTACAAGTTCTTCGGTCAGCCAGTGCACGACCCGTTCGGTGCCGCCGTAGAGCTTGGGGGGAACAGCCTCCGTCAGCGGGGCAACCTGCGCGATGCGCATTTCTCCGTCTCCTGTTTGTAATGTGGAATGAACCAGACCCCTCTGCCCTGTGATGGCACTGACGTGCCGAAGACGGGAACGTTCTCGCACGTGCGAGGTTCCTTATGGGTATGTGGATTCCCGCTTCTTTCTTCCATCACACTGTGGTCTTGCTGATGCCATCTCGCTCCAACACGTTTTTGCCGACGCCAGCGTTGCAAAATTGTTGCGCAGTGATGGCTGCATCAAGGAATCCAACCGCCGCCCTTCACGTCATCGTGCACGAGAGCTTCGACTAAAATTTTCTCGTTCACCTTCAACAGCTTTTGCAGGACGTCATGGACCATCTGTCAGGATATGCGCATCGCCCATTCCCCTTTGTGCTGCGCTATCTGCGCCGGCGGCTGCCGTCGCATGGGGTGATCTTGTCGGCCGTGGTCGCGGCGGTTGCCTGTTCGGTGGGCACGCAATACGGCGTCAAGAATCTGGTCGACGCGTTGTCGGCCGGGCCGTCGGCCGCGAACGGCGTATGGCTGGCATTCGCTTTGCTCATGTCGCTGATCGCAGCCGACAACTTCATGTGGCGGATCGCGAGCTGGACGGCGAGCTACACCTTCGTCAGCGTCACCGGCGACCTGCGCCGCGACATGTTCCGTCATCTCACCGGTCACGCGCCGAGCTATTTCACCGACCGGCTGCCGGGCATGCTGACCAGCCGGATCACGGCGACATCGAACGCGGTGTTCACTGTCGAGAACATGTTCGTATGGAACGTGTTGCCGCCATGCATCGCAACCTTTGCCGCGATCACCCTGGTTGGAACCGTAAGTCTGACAATGTCAGCCGTGCTGATCCTGATCGCGGGAACCATGGTGGTGGCGATGTTCCGCATGGCCGCCGCCGGCCGGCCGCTGCATGACGATTTCGCCAACCGGGCGGCCGCCGTCGATGGCGAGATGGTCGACGTCATCAACAATTTGCCGCTGGTGCGGGCATTCTGCGGCCTCGGCTATGAGCACGACCGCTTCGACGCCACCGTGAATCGGGAACTGGTCGCGCGCGGCCGTTCCCTGCGCTATCTCGAAAAGCTTCGCCTGGTTCACGCCGCCGTGACTGTGATCCTGACGATCGCGATGCTGGCCTGGGCCCTCTCGCTCTGGCAGCAGGGCCAGGCCACCACCGGCGATGTCGTGCTGGTCTGCACGCTCGGCATCTCGATCCTCAGCGCCACCCGCGATCTTGCGGTTGCGCTGGTCGACGTCACCCAGCATGTCGCGCGTCTCACCGAGGCTCTGGCGACGCTGTTGCAGCCGCACGAGCTGAAGGACCACCCGGAGGCCGAAGCGCTGGTGAAGAGCGGCGCGGCGATCGCCTTCAACAACGTCTCGTTCCGCTATCCCGGCGGCTTGCAGGTCTTCGAGCGCTTCAGCCTGCGCATCCAGCCCGGCCAGCGAGTCGGCCTGGTCGGCCAGTCCGGTGGCGGCAAGTCAACACTATTTACCCTTCTGCAGCGCTTCTACGACGTCGAGCAGGGCAACATCACGGTCGACGGCCAGGACATCTCGCGCGTCACCCAGCAGAGCCTGCGCGCGGCGATCTCGGTGGTGCCGCAGGATATCTCGCTGTTCCATCGTTCGATCCTGGAGAACATCCGCTACGGCAGGCCGGACGCCACCGACGACGAGGTGCTGCGCGCGGCGATCGCCGCACGCTGCGATTTCATCGAAACCTTGCCGGAGGGCATGAACACCATCGTCGGCGACCGCGGCGTCAAGGTGTCCGGCGGCCAGCGCCAGCGCATCGCGATCGCACGCGCGTTCCTGAAGGATGCGCCGATCCTGCTGCTCGACGAGGCCACCGCGGCGCTCGATGCCGAATCCGAGGAGGCGATCCGCGAGGCGTTGTCGCGGCTGATGCGCGGGCGTACGGTGGTCGCGATCGCGCACCGCCTCGCGACCCTGCGCAGCTTCGACCGCGTGGTCGTGCTGCAGGGCGGCCGGATCGTCGAGGACGGTCCGCCCGACATCCTCGTGAAGGGCAGAGGCCCCTACCGCGACCTGGTCGCGCGCGAGATGGGCCGCCTCTCCACCAGCGCGGCCTGACCCCGCGCCATCAAGCGTGTACTTGCGTTCCGGTGCGTTCGTTCGAACCGAGAGTCGAGACTCGAGCCAAGCAAGGTCGCCAGAGGTTCAGATGGCAGCTGACGTCGTTACGCAGATCATCACCGGTCGCATCACCGAGCACGTCGCCGAATCGCCGTTCTACATTCCGATGACCGGGCCCGCGGCGCGGCCGCGGCGCTCGCTCAAGCACGACGACACCTTCATCGTGCTCGACAGCCATGGCGACATCGGCGCCTCCGCCGGCGGCCCCGACGGCCTGTTCAACGCCGACACGCGCTACCTCGCGCGGCTGGAAATGGTGCTGGAGGACGTGCAGCCGCTGCTGCTCGGCTCCAACATGCGCGACGACAATTCGGCGCTGACGGTCGATCTGACCAATTCCGACGTCTATCGCGACGACCGCCTGACCTTGCCGAAGGATACGCTGCACATCGTGCGCTCGATCTTCCTGTGGCGCGGCACCTTCTATCAGCGCATCGGCCTGCAGAACCACGGCGATCATGCCGCGAGCTTCGATCTCGCGCTCTTGTTCGACAATGATTTCGCCGACCTGTTCGAGGTGCGCGGCGAGCGGCGGCCGCGGCGCGGCATCGGCTCGAGCAAGCTGCTCGGTCCGACCGATGTCGTGCTGGAATATTGCGGCCTCGACGAGCAGACCCGGATCACCGCGCTGCACTTCGACCCGCGACCGACACGGTTATCGGTCAACGTTGCCACCTACCATTTCGACCTCGAGCCTGCGCAGGTCACCTCGCTGTTCGTCGCGGTGTCCTGCAACAAGCCGATCATGCAGAAGCCGGTGCCGTTCTTCCGCGGGCTGTTGGCGCATCGCCGCGAGATGCGCAATTCGTCGGCCGGCGCGGCCTCGATCGAGACCTCGAACAACATCTTCAACGAGGTGCTGTGCCAGGCGATGGCCGACCTCAACATGCTGATGACGGAAACGCCGCAGGGCCGCTATCCCTATGCCGGCATTCCCTGGTATTCGACGACATTCGGCCGCGACGGGCTGATCACCGCGATGCAGATGCTGTGGGTCGACCCGCGCATCGCCAAGGGCGTGCTGAAGCGGCTGGCGCTGTTCCAGGCCAAGGCGGTCGATCCGCTGGCCGATGCTGCGCCGGGCAAGATCCTGCACGAGATGCGCGGCGGCGAGATGGCCGCGCTTCGCGAGGTGCCGTTCGCGCATTATTACGGCAGCGTCGATTCGACCCCGCTGTTCGTGCTGCTGGCCGGGCTCTATCTGGAGCGCACCGGCGACGTCGAGACGCTGCGCGAGCTGTGGCCTGCGGTCGAGGCCGGACTGCAATGGATCGATGGCCCCGGCGATCCCGACCGCGACGGCTTCGTCGAATATCAGCGCGCGACCGATGAAGGGCTGCGCAATCAAGGCTGGAAGGATTCCTTCGACGCCATCTTCCACGCCGACGGCACGCTGGCCGAGGGCAATATCGCGCTGGCGGAAGTGCAGGGCTATGTGTTCGCCGGCAAGCAGCTTGCCGCGCGCGCGGCGCGGACCCTTGGGTTCGCCGACAAAGCGGCGAGGCTGGATGCCGAGGCCGAGCGGCTGCGCGAGCGCTTCGAGGCGGCATTCTGGTGCGAGGAGCTCGGCACCTATGCGCTGGCGCTCGACGGCGCTAAGCAGCCGTGCAGGGTGCGCACCTCGAATGCCGGACAGACATTGTTTTCCGGCATGGTGCGCGAGGACCGTGCGCGACGGGTCGCCGCCGATCTGATGAGCCAGAAATTCTTCTCGGGCTGGGGCATTCGAACCGTCGCGGCGGGCGAGGCGCGCTACAATCCGATGTCCTATCACGATGGGTCGATCTGGCCGCATGACAATGCGCTGATCGCACTTGGACTGGCCCGCTACGGCCTCAAGCATTCGGTCGCGCATCTGTTCAAGGGGCTGTTCGACGCCGCGAGCTACATGGAGTTGCGGCGGCTGCCGGAGCTGTTCTGCGGCTTCCGCCGCGAACGAAGGCGCGGCCCCGTGCTCTATCCGGTCGCCTGCGCACCGCAGGCCTGGGCGAGCGCGACGCCGTTCACGCTGCTGGAGGCGGCGCTCGGACTCGAATTCGACACCGTGCGCGGCGAGATCCGCCTGCGCGATCCGCGGCTGCCGGAATTCCTCAACGACGTGGTGCTGCGCGACCTTCGGCTCGGCGCGTCCAGTGTCGATCTGCGGCTGCGTCGCCACGGCGACGAGGTGTCGCTCGAAGTGCTGCGCACGCGCGGACAGATCCAGGTGTCGATCGTGCTGACGCATTGAGCGTTGTCGCGCGGCGGACCGGGCAATCGTGGGAGAGGTAAATGCGTCCAGGGATCATGATTATGCTGGTCGCAGCGATGCTGCTGACATGCGCAGATGTCCGTGCCGCGGACGATGCGTCGCCGGCGCCGACACTACCCTCGCCGCCGGCAGCTCAAGCGCCGCCAGCAGCTCCTGCGGCACCGAAGGAGCAGGCCAAGGAGTCACCGCCGCCGTCGGTGACCGTGATCGGCGCACGCGATGCGCACGGCATTCTGGGTCGCGACGTGCGCAGCTCCGCCAATGAGGACATGGGCCGCATCGTCGACGTCATCGTCGACCGCGACGGCAAGGTCCGCGCCGCAGTGATCGATTTCGGCGGCTTCCTCGGCGTCGGCAGCCGCAAGATCGTGGTCGATTGGAACGCGCTGCGCTTCGCCGGCGTTTCCAGCAAGAGCGACAGCATCACGCTGGATCTCAACAAGCAGCAGGTGAGCGCTGCGCCGGAATACAAGGAAGATACGCCGCTGATCGTGCTGGGCGCGGCTGGCAGTCTCCATCCATGGGACTACGAACATTAGGGGGCTCAAACTGGTCGCGCGTCCGAACTCTTCATTCGGGACGGTTGGCGACGATCGTGACGAGCGATCAGCCGGCAGCGCCAATATTGTGTCGATTGTCCCCGATCAGCCCAATGCGGAGCCGCTGCGCGGGCCGTCGCGCGAGAGCCAGCGCGGGCTCGACTGGTTCATCTTCTTCCTGGCCGATGTGCAGACCGGATTCGGTCCGTTCATCGCTGTCTATCTGACGACGCAGAAATGGACCCAGGTCGAGATCGGCTTCGTGCTCTCGATCGGCGGCATCATCGGCCTGCTCGGTCAGATGCCCGGCGGGGCGATCGTCGACGCGGCGCGCTCGGAACGGGTGGTCGCAGGCTGCGCGGTTGCCGCGATCGGATCGGCCGCGCTGGCCTACGCGCTGTGGCCGATCTTCCCCGTGGTGACGCTTGCCGCGACGCTGCACGCGCTTGCAAGCTGCGTGCTGGGACCTGCGATCGCGGCGATCAGCCTCGGCCTGGTCGGGCCGCGTGCGATCGGCGAGCGGCTTGGCCGCAACGCACGCTTCGCCTCGCTCGGCAATGGCTCGGCTGCGGCGTTGATGGGCGCTTGCGGCTATTTCTTGTCGAGCCGTTCCGTGTTCCTCGTCACCTTCATCCTGGCGATCCCGACGCTGTTGTCGCTGGCACGGATCCGCGAGCGCGAGATCGACATCGCGCAGGCGCATGGCGAGGTGAAGCGTGAAGTTCCCGACAAGCGCGCCACCAGCGTCTTCACGCTGGTGCGGCACCGGACGCTCCTGATCTTCGCCGGCGCGATGATGCTGTTCCAGCTGGCCAACGCCGCGATGCTGCCGTTGATGGCGGGCGTGGTCACCACGCGCTCGAGCCAATGGGCGCCGGTCCTGATCGCCGCCTGCATCATTGTGCCGCAGGCGATTGTCGCATTGTGCTCGCCGTCGGTCGGCCGCAAGGCCCAGGCTTTGGGCCGGCGGCCATTGCTCCTGCTGGCCTTCGTTTCGCTGGCGATCCGCGGCCTGTTGTTCGCGACGGTGCGCGATCCCTATCTGCTGGTCATGGTGCAGATCTTCGACGGCATCACCGCGGCGATCTTCAGCGTGCTGGTGCCGCTGATTGTGGCCGACGTTGCGTTCGGCAGCGGCCATTTCAACCTGGCGCAGGGTATTGTCGGTACCGCGGTCGGCATCGGCGCATCACTCAGCACGGTGCTGGCCGGTTATGTCAGCGACAAGCTCGGCAGCAGCACCGCCTTCATGGGTCTCGCCGGCATCGCAGCGCTGGGACTACTCATGATCTGGCTGGTGATGCCGGAGACGCGGCGGGCGACATGACGGCCAGGTGCCGCTCCATTGGTGGGGCGGCTCCAGGCAGTGGATTTCGGCGGCTACGAGGCGGTTTTGGCGGCGCGGCGCCCTTCCTCCTGCATCCGCCGTCATATATGAATGGATAGCTCCCCAGGATCGAATTCGCGGCACCGCATGGAGCCGCGATTAATCAATCCAAAATCGTGATCTGGTACGGATCGGCGCAGCGCGGGCAGGCATTTCGACCGAGGAATCGCATGGTAAATCGAACGACGACGGCGCAGACCACCGGAGCGATGCGGCGTTGGGGACACCCCGCCTTTGTGACATTCGCGGCGATGGTCACATTTGCGTCACTGAGCGGCGGCGCCGCGGCAAAGCAGCAGCGTCCGGCGGCAACCGTCGAGGCGACGGCGCCGCGGACCGCGGGCGAGCCGATCATGGCGATCGTGTCGATCAAGGCCCAAAAGGTCACCTTCTACGACGCCGACGGCTGGATCTACCGCGCGCCGGTCTCGAGCGGCGTCAAGGGACGCGAGACGCCGGCGGGCGTGTTTGCGCTGGTCGAGAAGGACAAGGACCATCACTCGACCATGTACGACGATGCCTGGATGCCGAACATGCAGCGCATCACCTGGAACGGCATCGCGCTGCATGGCGGGCCGCTGCCGGGCTATGCGGCCTCGCATGGCTGCGTCCGGATGCCCTATGACTTTGCCGAGAAGCTGTTCGACAAGACCCGGATCGGGATGCGGGTGATCATCGCACCGAACGACCCGGAGCCGGTCGATTTCACCCACCCGGCGCTGTTCGTGCCCAACGCGGAGGCGATCGCGGCAGCTCCGGCACGTGCCGAGAAGCTGGCCCGCGAGGCCGCGGATGCCGCCAAGGCGGCCGACGAGGCGAAGAAGGCCTCCGCGGCCGCGGCCAAGGACGCGGCACTGTCCACGCCGGCGGCACTGCGCAAGCTGGAGCAGATCAAGACCCGTGCCGACGCCGCGGTTGCCTTGGCTGACAAGACGCTGGCCAAGGCCAACACCGACCAGGCCAAGGCGCGCGCCGAGGATCTGAAGCAGAAGGCAGTCGCCAAGGCCGCGGAAGCGACCACGCAATTCGAGGCGGCGCAGGGTGACGCAAAACCGAAGCTCGATGCCGCCGCCGCCGCGAAGGAGGCCGCCAAGGCGGCCGAGACCAAGAAGGCCGACACCCAGAAGGCGGCGACCGAGGCCAAGCTCGCACTGGAGCCGGTCTCGGTCTACATCAGCCGCGCGACGCAGAAGCTTTACGTCCGGCGCAACACCCATAAGCCATGGGCCGACGGCGGCGAGGTGTTCGACTCGAGCATCGAGGTTCCGGTCACGATCCGCGATCCGGACAAGCCGATCGGTACGCACATTTATACGGCGATGGCGCGCAACGGCTCCGGCCTGCGCTGGACCCAGGTGACGATCGACGACGGAGACAACGCCAAGGATGCGCTCGACCGTATCACCATCCCGCAGGATGTGCTGGATCGCATTGCGCCGACCGCGGTGCCGCGGTCTTCGATCATCATCTCGGACGAGCCGCTGAGCGCCGAAACCAACTATCGCACCGAGTTCGTTGCCGTGCTGAGCAACCAGCCACAGGGCGGCTTCATCACGCGCAAGCCGACACCGCGGCCGGTGGATGAGGATTACCCGGTTGCCAGCAGGGACGACGACGGTTTCGGCTTCTTCTCCCAGCGCAGCTGGAATCCGCAGTCCGGCACTCAATACGGTTATCCCCAGTACGGCAACCCTCAAGCGCCGACCCAGTACGGCAACCCGTACTATGGCAACCCGCAAGCCGCCAATCCGCGCCGGCGCGGCGGCCAGCAATACTGGCAATCGCAGGACTGGTAAGCAGGGCGCTGACGACCAAGCTGCCGCGAACTTTGAGTATTGGACGGCGGTGTGATGCCGCCGTCCGATTGCGTTGTGCAGTTACAGTCGAGCTTCCAGGATCAGATTGAATGGTGTCTCCGCCGCACGGCGGAAGCGCGAGAAACCGCCCTGGCGTGCGACCTCGCGCAGCCTGGTCTCTCCGGCCTGCGCGCCGAGCGCGAGCCCGACCTCCTGATCCAGCGAGGCCGGCGTGCAGATCATCGTCGAGGCCGCATAGTAGACCCGCCCGATCGGATTGAGGTTGTCCTCCAGCCGGTCGTTGGCGAATGGCTCGATCAGCAGGCAGGTGCCGTCATCGGCGAGGGTGGAGCGGGTGTGCTTGAGGGCGCCGACCGGGTCGCCCATGTCGTGCAGGCAATCGAAGAAGCACACCAGGTCATAGGCCTTCGCGGGGAATGTCTTGGCGGAATGCGTCTGGAAATGGACGCGGTCCGACAATCCGGCCTCCTTGGCGGCGATCCGCGCCGCCTGGATCGAGCCGTCGTGATAGTCGAAGCCGTAGAAGGTCGATTTCGGAAACGCCTCCGCCATCAGCCGCGTCGAGACGCCGTGGCCGCAGCCGACGTCGGCGACAACGGCGCCTTGCTTCAGCTTGTCGACCACGCCCTCGAGCGCCGGCAGCCATTCCTGCACCAGATAGTGCTTGTAGCTGGTGCGGAAGAAGCGGGCGGTGCCGCAGAACAGGCACTCGTTGCGCTTGTTCCAGCCGACGCCCTTGCCGGTCTTGAACGCGTCGGTGATTTTCGGCTCGTCGAGGAAGGTCGCGCCGACAAGGCTTCCCACCGCGCCGAGGAAGACCGGGCTGTCCTCGTCGGCCAGCGCGAGCGCTTGCTCGGGCAGCATCGAGAATTTTCCGGTCGCGCTATCGTATTCGATGTAGCCGGAGGCCGCCTGTGCCGAGAGCCATTCCTGAACGTAACGCCCGGCCGTTCCCGTTGCCTTGGCCAGCGCCGCAGCGTTCATCGGTCCTTGCTGGGCGAGGGCCCTGTAGAGGCCGAGCTTGTCTCCCAGCAGCATCAGCGAGGCGTTCATCGCCGCGCCGACATCGCCGATCATCTTACCCATGAATGAATTGAGACGCTCCTCGTTGACGTCCATGATGTTCCTCCATCGCAATCGGGTTTTGTGAAAAGTTCATCATTCGCAATTTCATGCATGCGTCGTCGTCCGGGTGGGCACCCGGGAGGAGCAGCATGATCGCACAAATAGGTTCGGCGGCGGAGGCTGATTGCTACGCGGCGGCTGGGATCCCAGCGTGGCCGACTTCACAACCCTGCGAGGCTTTGCGCCTTAGGCCGCTGCTCGCGGCAGGATGAGCTTTTTATACAGCGCGCTGTAGCAGGCGGCCGACAGGTCCCAGCTGTAGGATTTGGCCATCGCGCTGGCGCGCATGGCGTTGAGGCGATCCTTGGCGCGGTAGGCGTCGAAGGCACGCCTGACACCGCCGAGGAAGGATTCCGGCGATGGTTGGGAGAACAGGAAGCCTGTCTCGCCGTCGGCGATGGTTTCCGCAAGCCCGCCGGTCTGGTGGCCGATCGGCAGCGAGCCGAAGCGCTGCGCGTACATCTGGCTGAGGCCGCAGGGCTCGAAGCGCGACGGCATCAAGGTGAAATCGCTGCCGGCGAAGATCCGGCGCGCCTGCGCATCGTTGAAGCCGATGATGACGCCGATCGCGTCCGGCCGGCGCCGGTGCGCGGCGACCAGCGCGTCCTCGATCGCGGGCTCGCCGCTGCCGGTGACGACGATCTGCCCGCCGGCCTCGAGGATCTCGTCCGCGGCCGACAGCACGAGGTCGACGCCCTTCTGATGCACGAGCCGCGCGACCAGGCCGAAAATCGGCCCGCGCGAGACCGCCAGCCCGAATTGCCGTCGGACATAATCGGCGTTGGCCTGCTTGCCCTTCCAGTCGCCGGCGCCGAACGGCTGCGCGAGCTGGGCGCAATGGCGCGGATCCCAGCTCTCGTCGATGCCGTTCAGGATGCCGGTCAGCTGGTCGGCGGCGGAGCGCACGCGCAGCAAGCCCTCCAGCCCGCAGCCGAGCTCCGCCGTGGTGATCTCCTTCGCATAGGTCGCGCTGACCGTGGTCAGGTGCGAGGCGTAGACGAGGCCGCCCTTGAGGAAGGACAGCTTGTCGTAGAACTCCAGCCCGTCGATGTGGAACGAGCTTTCCGGTGCGCCGATCCGCCGCAGCGAGTCCTTCGGAAACAGGCCCTGATAGGCGAGGTTGTGGATGGTCAGGATCGATGGAATCCGCGAGTCGCGCCACGCGAGGTAGGCGGGTGTGAGTGCGGCCTGCCAATCGTTGGCGTGAACGAGGTCGGCTGCCCAATTCTTGTCCAGCGTTCCGGCTGCAAGTTCGGCAGCAGCCGAAGCAAAGCGCCCGAAGCGGATGTCGTTGTCCGGCCAGTCGCGACCGGATTCGTCGCCATAGGGATTGCCCGGCCGGTCGTAGAGCTCCGGACACAGCAGCACGTAGACCGGCAGCCCGTCCTTGGTCGATGCGCGGCCGAGCGTGCAGGCCGGCATCTCGGCAAGCGCTGCGCATTGCCCGACGATCTCAATACGCGTGAATTGCTCGACCACATCCCGGTAACCGGGAAGCATGATCCTGACGTCGCTCCATGGTCGGAGCGCCCGAGGCAGTGCGGCGGAAACGGCGCCGAGCCCGCCCACGCGGACGAAATCGTCCATCTCGGTCGTGACGAATAAGACCTTCAACAAGCGCCCTCGTTCCAGCCCGTGACAGGGCTATGCAAGATCGGGTCCAATCTGCCTTTGAGTCAAATGCAAGACCGCCCGCGGTCCCGGTCTGGACGAGACGCTTTCCTGTCAGGATGGCTCACTTTAGGGTCGCGCGATGCCGAACAACCAATGACGAACGTGGAGGAAGCCTTGCCAACGACAATAGCTGCCGACGATGAGGGGAATTTGACACGAAGTTTCGACGGCCTTCGTGTGCTCGATTTTTCGACCACGATCGCCGGACCTCATTGCACGCGGATGCTCGCCGACATGGGCGCGGAGGTGATCAAGATCGAGCCCGCCGAGGGCGAGACGATGCGGACGCGGCCGCCGGTGCGCAACCATTGCTCGACGGCGTTCGGCCAGCTCAATATCGGCAAGAACAGCCTGGTGCTCGACCTGAAGTCGCCCGCGGGCGTCGAGGCCGTGCGCCGGCTGATCGCGACCGCCGACGTGCTGGTGGAGAATTTCCGCCCCGGCGTGATGCGGCGGCTCAAGCTCGACTATGCCTCGGTGCGCGACATCAATCCGAAGCTGATCTTCTGCTCGATCTCCGGTTACGGCCAGACCGGCCCGTCGGCGGAATTGCCGGCCTATGCGCCGGTGATCCATGCCGCCTCGGGCTACGAGATGGCGCATCTCGCCTACCAGCCGGGCCGCTCGCGCCCGGACTATTGCGGCATCTATCACGCCGACGTGCTGACCGGCGTCTATGCCTTCGGCGCGATCTCGGCGGCGCTTTATCAGCGCAGCTTAAGCGGCAAGGGCCAGCACATCGACGTCTCGATGCTGGAATCGACGCTGAGCCTGACCCTGAACGAGTTGCAGTGGTCGCAATTCGAGGTCAAGCAGAGCCAGCGGCCGATGTTCGGCCCGATCGAAACCACCGACGGCTACGTGATGGTGGCGATCGCGAGCGAGAAGACGTTTCAGAATCTGATGCAGGCGATCGGCCGGCCGGAATGGGTGTCCGATCCGCGCTTTGCCAAATATTCCGATCGGCGGGACAACTGGGCGGGTTTGATGGAGGGCGTCGAGGCATGGTCGCGCGCGATCAGCACGCAGGCCTGCCTTGCCGCGCTCAATGAATATGGCGTGCCGTCGTCGGCCTATCGCACCGTGCGCGAGGCGCTCGCCGATCCGCAAATCGCCCATCGCGGTGCGCTGGCCGAGGTCGAGGACGGCGGCGGCAGCTTCAAGGTGCTCAACCTGCCGTTCCGCATGTCCGGCGCTGCGGTCGGCGCGCGCAAGCGAATGTCGACGCTCGGCGAGCACACGCTGACCTATCTGAAGGAGATCGGCCTTTCCGACGACCAGATCGCAGGGTTCGCAGCGCAACCGGCGAAGACGGCGAGCGATTAAGCCTGCGGCTTTTCATCCGTTTTACGGTCTTGTCGCGCGCGGCGATTCCGGACAAGCTGCCGCCAACACACGACGATCCGGAACACCGGACGTCGCCCACCTGGGAGGGAGCATCGATGAAGCTGGTCGGGCGCGCGCACGCGGTGGCGCGCATATTTCTTGCGGCGGGAATAGGTGCGGCCGCATTCGCTGTACCTGCCCATGCGCAAAAGCAGGGCGGCACGCTCACCGTCGGCCAGGAGCTCGACATTCCGGGCTTCGACCCGCTCAAGGTCGGTGTCTACGACACCTCGGCCAACACCGCAGCGGCCGCGATCTTCGACACGCTGATGACGCTCGACGAGAAGGGCGAGCCGAAACCGAAGCTCGCGCTGTCCTGGGAGCATTCCGACGATTTCAAGACCTGGACCATCAAGCTGCGGCCCGGCGTCAAATTTCACGACGGCACGCCGTTCAATGCGCAGGCGGTGAAGGAGAACTTCGATCGCCAGAAGGATCCGGCCAACAAGTGCCGCTGCGCCTTCTACATTACGAGCATCAAGAGCGTGGACGTCATTGACGACCTCACGGTGCGCTACAATTTCAGCGATCCGGCGGTGAATTTCCCGGCGACGCAGTCGATCCAGAGTTCCAACAATGTGATGCAGTCGCCGACCGCGTGGAAGACCAAGGGCGACGATTACAATCGCAACCCGGTCGGCACCGGCCCCTACATCCTGAAATCCTGGACCGCCGGCGACCGCATGGTGCTGGAGAAGAACCCGGACTATTGGGACAAGGGCAAGCCCTATCTCGATCGCGTCGTGCTGAAGCCGTTGCCGGATGCGCAGTCGCGCTTTGCCTCGCTGCAATCGGGTGAGGCCGACGTCATCTGGGACGATGAGTACGACGCCGACAATATCGTCAAGGCGCAAAAGGATTCCAGCCTGACCGTGCATTCCTATGCCGGCTCCGGCGCGCAGGTCTACGCGTTCAACACCAAGGCGGCACCGTTCGACGACGTCCGCGTGCGCCAGGCGCTGGTGATGGCGCTCGACCGCAAGAAGATCTCGCAGGCGATCACCAACGGCCTGGCGCGGCCGGCCAGCAATCCCTATGGCGACGGCTCCTGGGTCAAGTGCAAGGACGACGGCGCGCTGCCGGAAGACGTCAACAAGGCCAAGGCGCTGCTCAAGGATTACGGCAAGCCGGTCGATTTCAAGATGATCGTCTCGGCGACGCCGCGCGGCCGCACTGTCGGCCAGGTTTTGCAGCAGATCTGGAAGCGGGTCGGCGCCAATATGGAGATCGAGCAGGTCGATCAGGCCACGATCGTACCGCGCGCCTTCATGCGCCAATTCCAACTGACGCCGTGGCGCATCGTCGATCTCGCCGATCCCGATCCGCAGATGTACGCCAACTTCCACACCGGCAGCCCGGTGGCACTGGCGAATTTCTCCGATCCGGAGCTCGACCGCCTGCTGGAGCATGCCCGAACCACCGCCGATGTCGCCAAGCGGACCGAGGACTATTGTGCGGTCAGCCGCCTGATCAACAAGGAGGCGATCTGGTTCTGGACTTTCCAGAACACCTATTACGCGATATCGAGCGCGAAGGTGAAAGGCATGCCGAAGATGTTCAACGGGGTGCTCGACGTCTCCACCGCCTGGAAGGAATAGCCTTTCATGCTGTTCTTCGTCGCGCGCAGGCTCCTCTATCTGGTGCCGGTGCTGATCGCGGTTTCGGTTCTCACCTTCGTGATCGCCTCGCTGCTGCCTGGCGATCTGGCGTACGTGATCCTCGGCGACCAGGCGACGCCGGAGAACGTCGCGGCGCTGCGTCACGACATGGGGCTCGATCAGCCGATCTGGCTGCGTTATCTCGGCTGGCTGTGGCACATCCTGCAAGGTGACTTCGGACGATCGTTCCGCACCGGGCAGACCGTGCTGCAGGCGGTCAGCGAGCGCATCCCGGTCTCCTTCGAGCTGATGATCCTGGCCGAGCTGATCGGGCTTGCGATCGGCGTGCCGCTTGCGATCGCCTGCGCGGCCAAGGCAGGCTCCGCGTTCGACCGCTTCATGACCGGCTCGGCCTTCGGCATGCTGTCGGTGCCGACCTTCCTGTCGGCGATCCTCTTGATCTATCTGTTCGCGGTCGAGCTGCGGCTATTGCCGGCGACCGGCTATGTGCCATTCAGCGAGGATCCCGTTGCCAACCTGCGCTTCATGGTGCTGCCGGCGCTGACGCTCGGACTTGCGGAATGGCCGGGCATCATGCGCGTGCTGCGCTCCGACATGATCGCGGCGCTGCAGGAGGACTATATCGCGCTTGCCAAGGCCAAGGGTCTGAAGCCGTCGCGCATCCTGTTCGTGCATGCGCTGAAGCCGTCGTCGCTGACGCTCGTCACCATCACCGGCATCAATATCGGCCGCCTGATCGGCGGCGCCGTCATCGTCGAATCGATCTTCGCGTTGCCGGGCATCGGCCGTCTGCTGGTCGGCGCGATCTATACCCGCGACCTCATCATCCTGCAGGGCGTGGTGCTACTGGTCGCCGCCGGCTTCGTGATCATGAATTTCATCGTCGACATGCTCTACGCCCTGCTTGATCCGAGGATCCGTCATGGCCACGCTTGAGCTGAGCTTCGAGGAGGAGGGGACGGCGCCGGTTCGCCGCCGCCAGCTCGGCACGCTGTTCTGGATCGCGGCCGGCTGGATGGTGCTGGTGTTCGCGGTCGCGATCTTCGCCGATTTGCTGCCGCTGCCGAGTCCGACCGACATGGACATGCTGGAGCGGCGCGCGCCGATCTCGGCCGAGCACTGGCTCGGCACCGACGGCCTCGGCCGTGACGAGCTGTCGCGGCTGATCTACGGTGCGCGGATCTCGCTGATCGTCGGGCTCTGCGCGCCGATGATCGGCGTCACCATCGGCGGTGCGCTCGGCATGCTTGCCGGCTATTTCCGCGGCCGTTTCGAATCCTTCGTGGTCGGCAGCATGGATGTGCTGCTGGCGTTCCCGCCGCTGATCCTGGCGCTCGCGGTCACCGCCTATCTCGGCCAGTCGATCTTCAACCTGACCTGCATCCTCGGCGTGCTCGGCATTCCCGCCTTCATGCGGGTGTCGCGGGCCGCGACCCTGTCGCTGGCGCGGCGCGAATTCGTCATCGCGGCGCAGGCACTCGGCGCCACCCATGCGCGCATCCTGCTGCGCGAGCTGCTGCCCAACGTGATGCTGCCGCTGCTCGCCTTCTTCCTGCTCGGCGTTGCCGTCACCATCGTGGTCGAGGGCTCGCTGTCGTTCCTCGGCCTCGGCGTGCCGCCGCCGATCTCGAGCTGGGGCAGCATGATCGGAGAGGGCCGTGAAAGCCTCGATGTGGCGCCAATGCTCGCCTTCATTCCGGCGATCGCGATGTTCCTGACCGTGCTCGCGTTCAACCTGATCGGCGACACGATGCGGGCGCTGACCGATCCCAGGCAGGGTGCGCTATGAGCGGCGTGCTGCTGTCGGTCGAGAACGCGGTGGTCGATCTGCCGACGCCGCGCGGCAATCTGCGGGCGGTGGATCATATCGATCTCGCCGTCGGCGCCGGCAGGACGCTCGGCATCGTCGGGGAATCCGGTTGCGGCAAGACCATGCTGTCGCGCGCGATCCTGCAACTCTTGCCCAAGAAGGCGAAACTGTCGGGCAAGGTGATGTTCGACGGGCAGGATCTGACGGGGTTGTCGGCCGAGAAGTTGCGCAAGCTGCGCGGCCGCTCGCTCGCGGTCGTGTTCCAGGACCCGATGACCTCGCTCAATCCGGTGCTGACCATCGGCACCCAGCTGATCGAGACCATCCAGGAACATCTCGCGCTCGATCTGGCCCAGGCCAGGCAGCGCAGCATCGAACTTTTGGCGGCGGTCGGTATTCCCGCGCCCGAGCAGCGGCTGGCGCAGTATCCGCACCAGCTCTCCGGCGGCATGCGCCAGCGCGTCGCGATCGCGGTGGCGCTGTCCTGCGAGCCGAAGCTTTTGATCGCCGACGAGCCGACCACCGCGCTCGATGTCACGATCCAGGCCCAGATCCTCGATCTCCTGGCGCGCGAGCAGCAGCGCCGCCACATGGCGATGATCATCATCACGCATGACCTCGGCGTGGTCGCCGGCCGCACCGACGAGGTCGCGGTGATGTATGCCGGGCGCGTCGTCGAGCGTGCGCCGACGCCGGCCTTGTTCAAGCGGATGCGGATGCCCTACACCGAGGCGCTGCTGGCCGCGCTGCCGAAGCTCGACGTCGCGCCGCACACGCCGCTGCCGGCGATATCGGGGCGGCCACCGGATCCGACCCGGCCGCTCAAGGGCTGCTCGTTCTCGCCGCGCTGCCGTTATTCGGCCGGGCGTTGCGGCACGGAGAAGCCGCGGCTCAGTCCGGCGGAGACACCGGAGCATCTCTATGCCTGCTTCCATCCGATCGCGGGGGCCGACGCATGATGTTGCAGGCGGCATCCGATCCGCTAATGAAGGTGGAGAACCTCGTCGTCGAATATTCGGTCGGCGGCAAGACCATCCATGCCGTCTCCGATGTCAGCCTCGAGATCGCGCGCGGCGAGACGCTGGGGCTGGTCGGCGAATCCGGCTGCGGCAAGTCGACGCTCGGCCGCGCCGTGCTGCAATTGCGCCAGGCGGTCTCCGGCAAGGTGCTGTTCGATGGTCACGATCTCACCAGCTTGAAGGGCGAAGCGCTGCGCCGGATGCGGCGGCGCGTGCAGTTGATCTTCCAGGACCCGATCGCCTCGCTCAATCCGCGGCGGCGGATCGGCGATATCGTCGCCGAGCCGCTGGTGATTGCCGGCATCAAGGATCCGGAGGAACGCAAGCGGCGCGTCAGTGAAGTGCTGTCGGCCGTCGGCCTCGATCCCGTGCTGGTAAGCGGGCGGCTCCCGCATGAATTCTCCGGCGGCCAGTGTCAGCGCATCTGCATCGCGCGCTCGCTGGTGCTCAATCCGGAATTCGTGATCTGCGACGAGCCGGTGTCGGCGCTCGACGTTTCGATCCGCGCCCAGATCCTCAACTTGCTGGAGGAGATGAAGGCGCGTTATGGCCTGACCCTGCTGTTCATTGCCCACGACCTCGCGGTGGTGAAGGCGGTCTCGGATCGTGTCGCGGTGATGTATCTCGGCCGGCTCTGTGAGGTCGCTCCGTCGGAGCAGCTGTTCGCGCGGCCGGCGCATCCCTATACCGCGCTGCTCATCGAAGCGATTCCGATGCCTGATCCGGATGTGCGTCCGACCCAGAGCGTGCCGGTCGGCGAGCCGCCATCACCGATCGCGCCGCCGTCCGGCTGCCGCTTCCGCACCCGCTGCCCGCGCGCAGATGCACGCTGTGCCAGTGAGGTGCCGGAACTGCGCGTGGTGGCGCCGGGCCAATACGCGGCTTGCCATCATCCGCTGGTCTGAATAGGGCTTGCGCTTAGATCTTCCTTCGAGCGCGCCGCATGGCGGCTTGCTCGAAAATGAGGTCATGAACGTTTGTCCCGCGCGGGCAGGCGTGGCAAGGTCCGCCACAACAACAAGCTTCGGGAGAACAGCGATGAAGAGTTTCCAGGTCGTCGATTTCAACGCCCCCTTGAAGGAGGTCGATCAGCCGACGCCGCAGCCGTCCGGCACGCAGGTCTTGATCAAGGTCAAGGCCGCCGGCGTCTGCCACAGCGACCTGCACATCTGGGAGGGCGGCTATGATCTCGGCCACGGCCGCAAGCCGCTGTCGCTGAAGGACCGCGGCGTCTCGCTGCCGCGCACGATGGGCCATGAGACGGTCGGCGAGATCGTCGCCTTCGGGCCCGACGTCAAGGACGCCGACAAGGGCGGCCTCACGGTCGGCGACGTCGCGCTGGCCTATCCCTGGCTCGGCTGCGGCAAATGCCCGACCTGTCTCGGCGGCGACGAGAACATGTGCGCGATCAAGCCGAATGCGCTCGGTGTCTATTGCGACGGCGGCTACGCCGATCACATGACGGTGCCGCATCCGAAATATCTGCTCAACCTCAGGGGCCTCGATCCGGTCACGGCTGCGCCTTATGCCTGTTCGGGTGTCACCACCTACAGCGCGCTGAAGAAGGTCGAGAAGGATTTCGACACGCCGATCGTGATCTTCGGCGCCGGTGGGCTCGGACTGATGGCGCTCTCGCTGCTGAAGGCGATGGGCGGCAAGGGTGCGATCGTGGTCGATATCGACGCCAGGAAGCGCGAGGCGGCCGAGGCCGCCGGGGCGCTCGCGACCGTCGACGGCAAGGCGCCCGACGCGCTGGAGCAGCTGATCAAGAAAGCCGGCCAGCCGATCCGCGCCGCGATCGACCTGGTCGGCAATGCCCAGACCTCGCAGCTCGGCTTCGATTGCCTGACCAAGGGCGGCAAGCTCGTGATCGTCGGCCTGTTCGGCGGTGGCGCGCCGTGGGCGTTGCCGCTGATCCCGATCAAGGCGGTCACCATCCAGGGCAGCTATGTCGGCAATCTGCGCGAGACCCAGGAGCTGCTCGACCTGGTGCGGACTAAGAAGATTCCGGCGATCCCGGTGACACCGATGCCGCTCGCCAAGGCGAACGAGGCGCTGACCAATCTGCAGAAGGGCCAGCTCGTCGGCCGCGCCGTGCTGACGCCGTAATTTCTCTACCGTCATTGCGAGGAGCGAAGCGACGCGGCAATCCATATCTCCACACGTGGCGGGATGGATTGCTTCGCTTCGCTCGCAATGACGACTGACTGCCACGTCGCTTCGAGCCAGAGGAATTCCCATGTCCGCCAACGACGCACTTCACATCGCAGTTCTCGGCGGCGACGGCATCGGGCCCGAGGTGATGGCGCCGGCGCTCGAAGTGCTGCGCAAGATCGAGGGATCGGCCGGCCTCAAATTCCGCTTCACCGAGGCACCGGCCGGCGCCGGCCATTACAAGGAGACCGGCAAGTCGATGCCGGACAGCACGATCAAGCTGTGCGAGGAGGCCGATGCGATCCTGCTCGGCGCCTGCGGCCTGCCGTCGGTGCGCTATCCCGACAACACCGAGATCGCACCGCAGATCGAACTGCGCATGATCTTCGATCTCTATGCCGGCGTGCGGCCCGCGCGATTGATCCCGGGCGTAAAGAGCACGATCGTCGGCGCCGATCAGAAGGGCATCGATCTCGTCGTGATCCGGGAATCGACCGAGGGCCTGTTCGCCTCGATGGGCAAGGGTGTCGTCACCGACAGTGAGGCGCGCGAGACCATGGTGATCACGCGCCACACCTCCGAGCGGCTGTTCGAGTTCTCGTTCCGGCTCGCCGAACGCCGCAAGGCGCGCGGCAAGGTTGGCGGCGGGCTGACTTGCGTCGACAAGGCGAACGTGTTCAAGGCGTTCGCATTCTTCCGCAGCATCTTCGAGGAGACCGCGAAGCGTCACCCCGACGTCAGGGCCGATCACCTCTACATCGACGCGACCGCGGCGGCGCTGGTGAAGCGTCCATGGGATTTCGACGTCATGGTGACCGAGAACATGTTCGGCGACATCCTGTCCGATCTCACCGCCGGCCTGATCGGCGGCATGGGCATGGCACCGTCGGCCGACATCGGCGACCGCTACGCGGTGTTTCAGCCCTGCCATGGCACGGCGCCCGACATCATGGGGCAGGGCAAGGCCAACCCGACCGCGATGATCCTGTCGGCTGCGATGATGCTGGACTGGCTCGCCGACAAGCACGGCCTCGCAGGCGCAGCCGAAGCCGGTGAGCGGATCGAGCGCGCGGTCGACAAGGTCTATGCCGGCGGCATCAAGCCGTTCGAGTTCGGCGGCAGCAACGGCACCGCGGATGTCGCGAAGGCCGTGCTGGCGGCGCTTTAGAGCATGATCCGGAAAAGTGCGAAGCGGTTTTCCCTCGCGACCAACGCGAATGCGTTTGCGCGGAGATCATGCTCAAACAAAGACCTAACTTGCGATGACGATTCGACTCAATCTCATCGCGCTCTGGTGCGCCGGCGCAGTTGCGCGGGGTGACGGAAAAGAAGAGGGGGCCGAAGCCCCCTCGAGGGTGATCAGCGCCGGTGTCCGCCGTGGTGCCCGCCGCCGTGGTGGCCGCCACCGCGATGACCGCCGTGATGCCGGTGCCCGTGATGATGGTGGCGCGGGTAGAAGTGCGGACGATGATGCCAGCCGTGATGACGCGGTCCGTAGCCATAGCCCGGTTGCCAGTAGCAGCGGCCCCAGCGGTCACAGACCTGGCGCACCTTGTCGACATTGGACGTTTCGCCTGCGATATGGCCGGCCTGCGGCAGCCCGTTCGGCATCGCCGATGCCGCGCCGGACAGCAACGCTGCGCTTCCGAGCGCGGCGAGTCCAATAACGGCAAGCTTGATATTCATCGAGATCTCCTTGGTTGAAGCCTGAAAACGTCCATGCGGCCACTTCGTTGCTGCGACAAAAAAGACGAGCCGTGCACTTGGTTCTGGCGACGTTGGTTCAACGCAGGAAATGCGGGAGTTGTGAGATGGTCGCGTGCGCGGGCGACAATTGGCCGCGCGACAGAATGGCGACGAAGGGCGCGCGCGTGCAGTGCATGGGATACGCAGTCAGCGCGCGCGAACTGATCATCTGCGTTCGGAAGCCGAACTGGCGAAGCCCGGATCACAAGTTCTTGAGAGCCCTCGCCGAAGAAAAAAGCGCCGCCATCCGCCGATGGCAGCGCTTTGACAACTTCCCGGCCCCACCGGCGTGTTGCGGTCGCGGCGACCGACCGGCGGCCGATCGCTGCGGCGTGGTGGATCGCGTTCGCGGCCTCGCGACCCGATCCGCGGCTCAGTCTTCGTTGGCGGCGATCGATTCCATCAGCGACACCAGCTGGCGCTGCACGGTCTGATCCTTGATCTTGCTGTAGGCGCGCAGCAACCGGAGGCTGAACGCGCTGTCGAGGAACAGCAGGCTCTCGACTTCGCGGGCCTTGTTGTCGCCGTCATAGAAGAAGGTGACCGGCACATCGAGCGCGGTCGCGATCTGCTGCAGGCGGGCGGCGCCGACACGGTTGACGCCCTTCTCGTACTTCTGGACCTGCTGGAAGCTGACGCCGAGCTTGTCGCCGAGTTCGGCCTGCGAGATCTTCTGCTCGACACGGCGCAGGCGAATCCGTTTGCCCAACTCAATGTCCGGCTTGCCGGCGCTGCGCTGCTTCATCTTCTTTGCTGCTGATCTGTTCATTCTTGTGACCCGTCCTTCAAATCGAGAATCCCTGGCCCGGTCGGGTCAGAGACACGTTGATGATGTACCGCGTTAAGCTCGAGTGGATCGTCAGTTCGTCCGAACGACGAATTCCAAGAAGATCGCGGGATGGTATCCAAACGCATTGGCGCGTTGGAAGCACCCTTTACCGATACGGCCGACTACCTGAAGTCGATCGCACCAAGGTGTCTCTCGACACCCCGCCCTCAACATTTGGCAAAATATTGACCAAATCACAACTAGCGCGAGTTTGATCGTCACAGATTTTGCGCGCATGCTTACTGGGCGGCACTGCACTGCGCCCGTAGTTCTACGGGCAGCAATATTGTACGGGCGTCTTTGCAAGGATGCAACCCCAGCTAGTGCACCCTGAGGTCGCGGCGATGGTCCAGGGTTGCTTGACTGAATCGCCGTCAATGCGAAAAGTTTGACCTAAGTCCAAGTCGGGCTTTCGGAATGTTGCTGGACAATTGCCCAAAAGTTCTGAATCATCCGGAACAAATCTGTGCCTACGAGAAGTCGGCGAACTCTGGCGGGAGAGGCCAATGAAGCGAAAGAGGGGTACTCCCCGACTCTACCTCGCGGCTTCGGGAGTGGAAGATATGCCGGTGGCAAATACGGAAGAACGGTTGCTGGCACTGCTTGCAACTCTGGAAGAATGTCAGGCGTTTCTGACCGACCGGGCGAATACGGAGACAGCGCGGCTGCTGTCCCTTGCCATCCTCGAACTCCGGATGGAACTCCACAAGGTGACGGATTCCGAACTGAAGGCGCTGTGTGACATGATCGCGTCGGACGAGCCGGTGCAAGAACCGGCGACCAGGCCGTTGCCGCCCTATCTGAGGCTGATCAAGTAAGCGAGCGCCCCGCGCCAGGCGCGGGACGCTGCCGATTTTGAGCCGCGCCGCTCAACCTGCGGTCACGTCGACCGCCTCGGCGCCCTCGAGCACGCGACGGGCCTTGTCACGGTCCAGGTCACCTTCCCATGCCGCGACCACGACGGTGGCGACGCAATTGCCGATCAGATTGCCGACGGCGCGCGCCATGCCGATGAACCAGTCGACCGAGAGCACCAGCACGAGGCCGATCGCCGGGATGCTCGGCACCGCATTGAGCGTCGCCGCCAGGATCACGATCGCCGAGCCCGGCACGCCATGCGCGCCTTTCGAGGTGATCAGCGACACGCCGAGCACCAGCAGCAGGTCGCCGAACGACAGCGGCGTGTTGGTCGCCTGGGCGATGAACACGACGGCGAGCGTCAGATAGATCGAGAACGCATCGAGGTTGAAGGAGTAGCCGGTCGGGATCACGAGGCCGACCACCGAGTCCTTGACGCCGAGCCGTTCGAGCTTGCGCATGATCTGCGGCAGCACCGCGTCGGAGGATGCGGTGGCGAGCACGATCATCAGCTCCTCACGCAGGTAGCCGAGGAATTTGAGGATGTTGATGCCGGCAAGCGCCATCACCCCGCCAAGCACGCCGAGCACGAAGATCGCGACCGAGATGTAGAACAGCGCGACCAGCGACAGCAGCTGCTTCAGCGAGCCGACGCCGTATTTGCCGACCGTGTAGGCGACCGCGCCGAGCACGCCGATCGGCGCGAAGCGCACGATCAGGCCCATCGCGCGGAACAGCACGGTCGAGACCGCGTCGATGAAGGAGGTGATCTTCTCGCCCTTTTCGCCGCCGACCAGCGCCAGGCTGACGCCGAAGATGATGGCGAAGAACAGCACTTGCAGCACGTCGTTGCGCGACAGCGCGTCGAACGAGGTGGTCGGGATGATGTTGAGCAGGAAGCTGCCGACGCCTTCGCCCTTCAGCTTCTGCGCATTGCTGGCGTAGTTGCCGAGCGCCTTGGGGTCCAGCGTCGAGGTGTCGATGTTCATGCCGTGGCCGGGCCCGAACAGATAGGCGAGCAGCAGGCCGACGACGAGCGCGACCGTGGTCATGGTCTCGAAATAGACCAGCGCCTTGACGCCGACCCGTCCGACCTTCTTGAGGTCGCCGGCGCCGGCGATGCCGTGCACCACGACGCAGAACACGATCGGCGCCACGATCATCGAGATCAGCTTCAGGAAGGCATCGCTGAAGATCTTCAGCCCGATCGCGAAATCGGGCGCGGCCATGCCGATGATGATGCCGAGCAGCAGCGCGACGAGCACCTGCACGAACAGCGATGTGTAGAGCGGCTTTCGTGCCACGGTGGCTTCGGCTGCAATGGTCGACATGAACTCCCCCTGTTTCTGGCCGGTGCTTCTTGCCGGCCGAACCCGTCCCATCTTAGCAACTTGCGTGCCAAGATGTCGCAGGATTGGGGGCGATTTGCGCGGTCATTCGCCGATTTCGAGGGTGCTGGTCACGGTGTAGACGACGCCATCGGGCCGGAAATCGACCGTGGCCTCGCCGCCGAGCTGGTCGCGGGCGCTGCGCTCGATCAGCCGGGAGCCGAAGCCGCGCTGCACCGGCGCCGCCACGGGCGGGCCGCCGGCCTCGGTCCAGATCATCCGGAGCTTCGGCCCGGGGCCTTCTTGCAGGATCTCCCAGTCCAGCGTCACCGTGCCGGTGTCGTTGGACAATGCGCCATATTTGGCGGCGTTGGTTGCCATCTCGTGCAGGATCATCGACAGCACCAAAGCGAGCCGCGGCGACAGCGGCACGCGCGGTCCGAACATCCTGACCCGCTCGGAGGTGTTCAGGAGATAGGGCCGCAGCACGCGGCTGACCACGTCCTGCAAGTCGGAGCCCTGCCATTTGTCGGTCGAGAGCAGATTGTGCGCCTCGGCCAGCGCGCCGAGACGTCCCTCGAATTTCTCGCGCTCGGCGCGGCTCGCGCTGCGGAAGGTCTGGGTGGCGATCGATTGCAGGATCGCCAGCGTGTTCTTGACGCGGTGGTTGAGTTCCTCGATCAGCAGGTCGTGCAGCATCTCGCCGCGCGCGATCGTGGTCGCCATCCGCAGGGCAAAGCCGAGGCCGACCATGAGCAGGACGCCGCCGATCACGCTGGTGATCGAAAGGGTGCGCCACAGCGGCGCCACCAGCGAGTTCTCGGCGATCCCGGCTGCGACGGTCCAGTCGGTGACGCGCGAACGGGTGAAGCCGGTGATCAGCGCCACGCCTTCGAGCGAGACCGTCGGCAGCGTTGCCTCGCTGCGGCGGAACATCTCGGCAAACAGCGATGGCGATGCGTGCTGACCGATGGTCGCCTGCGGATTCGGCACCCGCGCCAGGTTGACGCCGTCGCTGTCGAAGATCGAGATGGTCCAGTCCTGGTTGAGGCGCTGCTTCTCGATGATGGCCTGGAAGACATCGATCGGCGGGCTGAAGGAGATGTCATAGAGCACCTCGCCGTCGCGGATCACCGGCACTTCGACGGTGATGATCAGCCGCTGCTTCACCGCGCCGAAGAACAGGTTGGAGTATTGCGGCTGCCGGGTCGCGAACACCTTCTCGACGATTGCGAGATTGTTGCGCGGCGGCAGGCTCGCGGTATCCGTCGTCAGCGAGGAAAACGCCTGGCGACCGCTGCGGTCGGCCACCAGGATCACGCCGTCCTTGCCGTACTGATCGAGGAAGCCGGCCGCGACGCGGCGGAAATTGCCGAAGTCGCTGTTGCGCAGCGAATTGGTCAGCGCGAGCACCTCGAGCCCGCCGGTCATGCGCTGCATCTCCGCATCGAGCAGCAGGCGCACATTGCGCGCGGTCTCCAGCACGCGCTGCGTGGCGGCCTGGCGCTCCTGTCGGTAGTTATGAAAGACGATGCCGACCGCGAAAATGATCAGCGGCAACATCGTTCCCGCGACCAGAAGCGCGAGACGCACTGGCAATGTCAGTTTCGGCACATAGTCCCCGGGTCGGTGCCCATTTGCTGTGAGCTTAGGGGAGGCGGGAAAAATCCGCCAAAGGAAACAGCTTGATATCAGAAAGCTTCCGCGGCGCCATGATGCTCAAGCGAGGTGTGCGCCGCGGAATAGCTTTTGCAATTGCTGGGAGCCCCGGCGTCAGAGGTTGCTCTCGGTGATCGCGGCGTAGACCATGGTGCGCAGCTCGCGCCGCAGCGGATAGGCGCTCGACGGCAGCACCTGGGTCATGAAGATGGTGATCAGCTCTTCGGCCGGGTCGATGAAGAACGACGTCGTCGCGGCGCCGCCCCAGTTGAATTCGCCCGGGCTGCCCGCGATCAGCGTCTGCGACGGATGCATGGTGACCGCGAAGCCGAGGCCGAAGCCGATGCCGTTATAGGCGGCTTCGGCGAACATCGAGCGCGACATCGCCGGCAGGTCGACGCCGCCGGGCAGGTGGTTCGAGGTCATCAGCTTCAGCGTCTTCGGGCCGAGCAGCCGGACGCCGCCGAGCTCGCCGCCATTGAGCAGCGCCCGGCAGAAGGTCAGATAGTCGGCTGCGGTCGAGCACAGTCCGCCACCGCCCGAGATCAGCGAGGGTGGCGACAGGAATGAACTCGTCGTCGGATCGTCCTGCAAGGTCAGCGTGCCCTTGCGCTCGGCGGCGAGCGGATTGAAGCCGCCCTGCGGGTCGGCCGAGTAGCAGGCGGCAAAGCGGTGCGCCTTGTCTGAAGGCACGAAGAAATCGGTGTCGTTCATGCCGAGCGGCTTGAAGATGCGCTCCTTCAGAAATTGCTCGAACGGCTGGCCGGAGATCTTGCCGACGAGATAGCCGAGCACGTCGGTCGAGACCGAGTAGTTCCACGCCTCGCCCGGCGAGAACTCCAGCGGGATCTTGGCCAGGTCCTCGATCATGCTGTCGAGCGTGCCGGCCTTGATGACCTCGCCGATCTTCTTCTCGCGATAGGCGGCGTCGACATTGGAGCGCTGCTGGAAGCCGTAGGTGAGGCCCGAGGTGTGCCGCAACAGGTCGACGATCTGCATCGGCCGCGTCGGCGGACGGGTCAGGAATGCGGGCGCAGTGCCGGCGACGAACACGCCGAGATTCTTCCATTCCGGAATGTACTTTGCGACCGGCTCGTCGAGCGCGACCTTGCCTTCCTCGACCAGCATCATGAAGGCGACCGAGGTGATCGGCTTGGTCATCGAATAGATGCGGAAGATGGTGTCATCCTTGACCGGCACCTTGCGCTCGAGATCGGCAAACCCCTGGACGGTGGAGTGCACGATCTTGCCCCTGCGGTAGATCAGGACCTGAGTGCCGGGAAAGCGGCCGGCATCGATGTAGCGGCTCTTCAGATGCGCTTCGAGACGGTTCAGCGCGGCGGTCGACATTCCCGCGGATTCGGGCGAGGCAGGCGTGGGGGCTAACATCGGGCGTTTCTCCGGCTGGCAAGGCAGCCTTGATAGCCGAAAAGTGTCTGTTTCACCAACCGGCCGCTGCTTACCGGCGCAGGGCCGGTGGTGTAGGCTCGCCGGCGCAATCGTGCTCCAAAAAGGGGTTCAAGGGAAACGCCGAGATGACCCAGTTCAACGAAACCGAGCTCACCGCCGCCGTCATCCGCAGCTTCGACCAGACGCCCGATCCCAGGGTCAAGTTCCTGCTTCAGGAACTGGTGAAATCGCTGCACGATTATGTGCGCAGGACCGATCTCACCTTCGAGGAGTGGGACCACGCGATCGGTTTCCTGACCCGCACCGGGCAGAAATGCACCGACATCCGCCAGGAATTCATCCTGCTGTCCGACGTGCTCGGCGTGTCGATGCTGGTCGATGCGGTCAACCACCGGGATCGCGACGGCGCCACCGAGACCACGGTGCTCGGCCCGTTCTATGTCGGCGAGCACAAGGTGACGCCGCACGGCACCGATGTCTCGGCGAGCCTGCCCGGCGAGCGCATGTTCGTGCAAAGCCGCGTCACCGACCTCGACGGCAAGCCGCTGGCCAACGTGCCGGTCGACATCTGGCACGCCGACGACGACGGATTCTACGACTCGCAGAAGCCGAGCTATGCCACCGAAGGTCCGTCGTCGCGGGCGCGCTTCATCACCGATGCCGACGGCCGCTTCTTCTTCCGCACCATCGTGCCGTGCAGCTACCCGATCCCGACCGACGGCCCGGTCGGGCAGATGATCACGCAGACCAACCGTCACCCGATGCGGCCGGCGCATGTGCACTTCCTGGTCAACGCCAGGGGCTACGAGCCGCTGATCACGCATGTGTTCGTCGAAGGCGACAAGTACATCGACTCCGATGTCGTGTTCGGCGTGAAGGACGAACTGATCGCCAAGGTCGAGCGGCGCACCGATCCCGTGATGCCCGACGGCCAGCGATCGGATGGGCCGTGGAGCCTGATGACCTACGAATTCCGCGTGAAGCCCGGTGGCGGAATGGCGCCCGCGCCGCTCGGCACCAAGGTCACCGAAGACGCCTGATCGTCATCCTCCAAGCCGTCTGCCCAGTTTTTGTGCGTCGCACAACAATTGGGCGAATCGCAATTTTTGGCAGCGTGCGGGAAGCTCGCGCGTGCTGCGACATGTTTCGCAAGACTTTGCAATAAAATCAATTTTTGCAATGCGGTAGCTTGGCACAAGGCTTGAATAGTCAAGTGCCGACGCCATTGAAGCCGTCCCTCGAGGCCACCCCATCGGATTTCTGACGCCGCCAGTCCCGGGGCCTCCCCGGTGCATGCCCTTTTGCGCCCTGCGCGCGTCGCCACCCGACGGGGGGTGCCCGACGCACAGCCGCAACACCGCAACGCAACGACGCAAAGGACGACCGATGACCAAGCCCAGCAACACGCCCCCGAGCCGTGCGATCAGCCGTCGCCGGCTGCTGAAGGCGACCGGTGGCGCCGCCGCGCTGCTCGCCGCAGCCAAGCTCAATTTTCCCGCTGGTGCATTCGCGCAAGGTGCGGGCCCCGAGGTGAAGGGCGCCAAGCTCGGCTTCATCGCGCTGACCGATGCCTCGCCGCTGTTCGTCGCCAAGGAGAAGGGCATCTTCGCCAAATACGGCATGCCCGACGTCGAGGTGCAGAAGCAGGCCTCGTGGGGCACCACGCGCGACAATCTGGTGCTCGGCTCCGAGGGCAACGGCATCGACGGCGCGCATATCCTGACCCCGATGCCGTATCTGATCTCGGCCGGCAAGGTGACGCAGAACAATCAGCCGACGCCGATGTACATCATGGCGCGGCTCAATCTGAACGGTCAGTGCATCTCGGTCGCCAAGGAATATGCCGATCTCAAGGTCGGCCTCGACGCCGCGCCGTTCAAGGCGGCGCTGGAGAAGAAGAAGGCGTCCGGCAAGGCGGTGAAGGCCGCGATGACCTTCCCTGGCGGCACGCATGATCTCTGGATCCGCTACTGGCTCGCCGCCGGCGGCATCGACCCCGACAAGGACATCGAGACCATTGTGGTGCCGCCGCCGCAGATGGTGGCCAACATGAAGGTCGGCACGATGGACTGCTTCTGCGTCTGCGAGCCGTGGAATCTGCAGCTGATCCACCAGGACATCGGCTACACCGCGATCACGACCGGCGAGCTCTGGGACAAGCATCCGGAGAAATCGTTCGGCCTGCGCGCGGCGTGGGTCGACAAGAACCCGAAGGCCGCGAAGGCGCTGCTGATGGCCGTCATGGAAGCTCAGCAATGGTGCGAGAAGATGGAGAACCGCGAGGAGACCGCGGCGATCTGCGCCAAGCGGCAGTGGATCAACTGCCCGGTCGAGGACATCACCGACCGCATGAAGGGCAAGTTCGACTACGGCATCGGTCGCGTGGTCGAGAACTCGCCGCAGCAGATGCGGTTCTGGAAGGACAATGCGTCCTATCCCTATCAGAGCCACGACCTCTGGTTTCTCACCGAGGATATCCGTTGGGGCAAGTATGAGGCGGGCTTCGACACCAAGGCGCTGATTGCCAAGGTGAACCGCGAGGATCTCTGGAAGGAGGCGGCCAGGGAGCTCGGCGTGTCCGACATTCCGGCTTCCACCTCGCGCGGCAAGGAGACCTTCTTCGACGGCAAGGTGTTCGATCCGGAGAATCCCGCCGCCTATCTAAAGTCGCTGTCGATCAAGCGCGTCGACGTCTGAGCCGACGACCAGAGGGCCGCGCTCTTCCTGCGCGGCCCGTCGCCCGACCACGGAGATGCTTTTTCAATGTCGATGCCTGCCATGAAGACCGAAATGTTGGAAGTCGCGACCCCGCCGGCCGCTGTCGCGGCGCCGGTCGTGACCATGACGCCGAAGCGCGCACCGCGCGCCGAGGCCTACGCCAGGATGGCGAAGGAGACCGCCGCGCGCGTCGTCCCACCGCTGATCGTGGTCGCGTTGCTGCTCGTGGTGTGGGAGCTGGTCTGCCGGCGCGCCGGCTCCAGCCTGCCGCCGCCGTCAAAGGTGTTCAAGGACACCAAGGAACTGATCCTCGATCCGTTCTTCGACAATGGCGGCATCGACAAGGGCCTGTTCTGGCATCTCTCCGCCAGCCTGCAGCGCGTCGCCTACGGCTATTCGCTGGCGGCGATCGCCGGCATCGCGCTCGGCACGCTGGTCGGACAATCGGTCTGGGCGATGCGCGGGCTCGATCCGCTGTTCCAGGTGCTGCGCACGATCCCGCCGCTGGCCTGGCTGCCGTTGTCGCTTGCCGCGTTCCGCGACGGCCAGCCCTCGGCGATCTTCGTCATCTTCATCACCTCGGTGTGGCCGATCATCATCAACACCGCGGTCGGCATCCGCAACATCCCGCAGGATTACCGCAACGTCGCCGCGGTGGTGCAGCTCAATCCGGTGGAGTTCTTCACCAAGATCATGATCCCGGCGGCCGCGCCCTACATGTTCACCGGCCTGCGTATCGGTATCGGTCTGTCCTGGCTCGCGATCGTCGCCGCCGAGATGCTGATCGGCGGCGTCGGCATCGGCTTCTTCATCTGGGATGCGTGGAATTCCTCGCACATCAGCGAAATCATCCTGGCGCTGTTCTATGTCGGCATCATCGGCTTCGTGCTCGACCGCCTCATTGCGGGTCTCGGCAAAGTCGTGACCCGCGGCACCGCCGCCAATTGAGGGACAAATCATGCAGGCCTATCTGAAGCTCGATCACATCGACAAGACGTTTACCCGCGGCAGCGCCACCACGGAGGTGTTGAAGGACATCAACCTGACGATCGAGAAGGGCGAATATGTCTCGATCATCGGCCATTCCGGCTGCGGCAAGTCGACCCTGCTCAACATCGTCGCCGGCCTCACCGGCGCAACCAATGGCGGCGTGCTGCTGGAGAACCGCGAGGTCAATTCGCCCGGGCCCGATCGCGCCGTCGTGTTCCAGAACCACAGCCTGCTGCCGTGGCTCACGGTGTACGAGAACGTCAAGCTCGGCGTCGACAAGGTGTTTGCCAGGACCAAAAGCAAGGTCGAGCGCGACGCCTGGGTGATGCACAATCTCAGCCTGGTGCAGATGGCGCATGCCAAGGACAAGCGGCCGAGCGAGATCTCCGGCGGCATGAAGCAGCGCGTCGGCATCGCGCGTGCACTTGCGATGGAGCCGAAGGTGCTGCTGCTCGACGAGCCGTTCGGCGCGCTCGATGCACTGACCCGGGCGCATCTGCAGGACTCGGTGATGGCGCTGCACCAGAAGCTCGGCAACACCATCCTGATGATCACCCACGACGTCGACGAGGCCGTGCTGCTGTCGGACCGCATCGTCATGATGACCAACGGCCCGAGCGCGCGGATCGGCGAGGTGCTCGAGGTGCCGCTGGCGCGGCCGCGCAAGCGGCTGGAGCTCGCGACTAACCCCGGCTACCTGAAGTGCCGGCAGCGCGTGCTCGAATTCCTCTACGAGCGCCATAGCTTCGTCGAGGCGGCATGAGCGGACGCTTGCTCATGTGAAGTGCTTTTTCTGTCTCGCCGCAATGGCGCGGCGAGGAAGCGTGCACGGAGGCACACATGACGGAAGACCAGGTCAAGCTCGTCCAGGAGACCTTCGCCAAGGTGGCGCCGATCTCGGAGCAGGCGGCGGTCATCTTCTATGACCGCCTGTTCGAGGTCGCACCGGCGGTGAAAGCGATGTTTCCCTCGGACATGACCGAGCAGCGCAAGAAGCTGATGGGAACGCTCGCTGTCGTTGTCAATGGATTGAGCAATTTGCCGTCGGTGCTGCCCGCCGCGAGCGCGCTGGCCAAACGTCATGTCGGCTATGGTGCCAAGCCCGAGCATTATCCGGTGGTCGGTGGCGCGCTGTTGTGGACGCTGGAGAAGGGCCTTGGCGAAGCCTGGACGCCTGACGTCGCCGCTGCATGGACCGCCGCCTACGGCACGCTGTCCGGCTACATGATCTCGGAAGCCTACGGCAGCGCGCAGGCGGCCGAATAAGGTCGGCTGTCGTCGGCGTTCGCCGCACGACATGCGTGCGTAGCGCGCTGGGCGCCATCCCGCGTCATTGCGAGCGCAGCGAAGCAATCCATGCCTCGGCGTGCGGGGACGTGGATTGCTTCGCTGCGCTCGCAATGACGCAATGTCCCCAGCGCATTCGACGCCGCGAGCCTTCTCCACTATGGTCCAGCCCGTTCCGCCAAGGGGTGAACCAACAATGATGTTCCTGGAAACGCCACCAAAACTGATCCCGACCGAGATCTTCTCCACCGTGCCCGCCGAATTCCGCCGCAAGGTGGCGAGCGAATGGGCCGACGCCAACCGGCCGGGCGCGGTGACCGACTGCTTCATCGAAGGGCCGTCGTTCGATGCCGATGGCAATCTCTACATCGTCGACATTCCGTTCGGCCGCATCTTCAGGATTGCGCCGGACAAATCATGGTCGCAGGTCGCCGAATATGACGGCTGGCCGAACGGGCTGAAGATCGACCCGATGGGCCGCATCCTGATCGCCGACTACCGGCACGGGCTGATGGAACTCGACCGCAGATCGGGCGCGGTCACGCCGCTGCTGCGCTCGCGCAATTCGGAATCGTTCCGCGGCTGCAACGATCTGCACATCGCCTCCAATGGCGACATCTATTTCACCGATCAGGGCCAGACCGGGCTGCACGATCCGACCGGCCGCGTCTATCGGCTGCGGGTGAACGGCGCGCTCGACTGCCTGATCGACACCGGCATCAGTCCGAACGGTCTGGTGCTCGATCCGCGTGAGGCCGTCTTGTTCGTTGCGATGACGCGCGACAATTCGGTCTGGCGCGCGCCGTTGATGAAGGACGGCAGCGTTTCCAAGGTCGGACGCTTCTGCTCGCTGTTCGGCCCGAGCGGACCCGACGGCATGACGATGGACAAAGCCGGGCGGCTGTTCGTCGCGCACGCCTCGCTCGGCCATGTCTTCGTGTTCGCGCCGAACGGCGAGTGCATCGCGCGGATCAAGTCCTGCGCCGGACAGAGCTGCACCAACGTCGCGATTGGCGGCGCCAACCGCGATCGCCTCTACATCACCGAATCCGTGACTGGATCGGTATTGGTCGCCGATATCGGCGGATTGGCCTGATCGTTACACACCAGTCCAGCCGCCGCCCCACGTGGCTGGTCAGCGGTCGGAATGCATCTTCTCGAGAAATTCCTTCACGCCGCTGACGGCGCCGGTCTGCGAGGCGACATAGCCGGGAAGGGCGCCCACGGCCTTGTGAAACTCGCTGCTCTTCATGATCGCGAGCACGCGCTGCATCGGCTCGGTGTCGAGGAACGCACGCTTGCAGACGAAGAAGTAATCTTCCGTCAGCAGGCGGATGAAATCGAGCCCGAATTGCCGCGCGGCGGCCTCGACACCAAAACTCGCATCCGCCATGCCGCTCGCGACATAGGCGGCAACCGCGGCGTGGGTGAACTCCATGTGCTGGGCGCCGTTGATCCGGCCTTCGGGGATCTTGTGCAGCGCCAGCAATTGATCGAACAGCAGCCGGGTGCCGGAATCGTGGTCGCGGTTGACGAAACGGGCCTTGCGCTCGACCAGGTCCTTCAGCGTGGTGATCTTCAGCGGGTTGCCGCGCTTGACCATCAGGCCCATCTCGCGGGTCACGAAATTGATCACGCGGTCCTCGCGCGGATCGAGCCATTCGCGGCAGGCCTTGATGCCCTGCGCCCGCAACTCGCCGCGCGGCAGGTGCACGCCGGAGAGATCGCAGGCGCCCTGCGCCAGCGAGAGCAGCGAGTTCTGATTGCTGACGTAGCGCAGGTCGACGCCGACGCCGCTTGCGCGGTCGAGGAACTCGCGCAGCTTGGACACCGCAAAGCCGTGGCTGGCATGGACGCGGATCACCTGCGGCCGCTGCTCGAGGAACGGCTTGATCTCGGTGACCAGTTCCTGCGCGAGGTTCTGCAATTGCAGGCTGAGCCGCGCCTGCATGCGCTCGCCGGCCCACACCAGCTTCTCGCCGAATGGCGTCAGCTTCGAGCCCTTGCCGCGCTGGGTCTCCACCAGCGGCACGCCGAAGAATTCAGACCATTGCTCGATCAGGTTCCAGACATGGCGATAGGACAAATGCGCGTCGTTGGCGGCGCTGGTGATCTTCCCGGTCTTGCGGATCTCGTTGAGGATGCCGAGCATCACCACCGCGGTCTGCGGCGAGTTCTCCTTGCGAAAGCGCCAGACGGTCTCGATTTCGATTTGCAGCATCGCGGTCACCGCTTATGAAGTTGACTTCATATCCTGGCATGCCAATAGGCACAAGATATCATATTTACTGCTGATCAGAGCCTCCTAGGTTGAGGGACAAGACCAGGAAGAAATATGATGTCGATTGCATATAACTATGAACGCGATCGCCGCGCCCCGACCGTCAGGGACGAATTGCTGCTGATCGACGGCGCCCGTGTCCGCTCGCTGTCCGGAAACAGCTTCAAGTCGCTCAATCCCGCCACCGGGCAGGTGATCGCCACGATTGCCGAGGGCAACGAGGCGGATGTCGACCGCGCGGTCGCGGCCGCGCGTCGCGCCTTCGATGGCCCTTGGCGCACCATGCGCGCCGCCGAGCGCGGCCACCTCCTCTTGAGGTGGGCCGAGTTGCTGAAGCAGCACGCGGATGAAATCACAGAACTGGAGAGCCTCGATGCCGGCAAGCCGATCTCGGCCGTGCTGCGCCAGGACTTTCCTGCCGCCATCGACACGCTGACCTATTACGCCGGATGGGCTGACAAGATCAGCGGCGACGTGGTCTCGGCGCGCGACGATGCGCTGACCTACACGGTGCGCGAGCCGGTCGGCGTGGTCGCCGCGATCGTGCCGTGGAATTTCCCGCTGATGATCGGGATGTGGAAGTTGGCACCCGCGCTGGCCTGCGGCTGCACCGTCGTGATGAAGCCGGCCGAGCTGACCTCGCTGTCGGCGCTGCGGATCGGCGAGCTCGCGCTGCAGGCGGGGCTGCCGAACGGCGTGCTCAACATCGTGACCGGTCCCGGCCGTTCCGTCGGCGAGGCGCTGGTCAATCACCCCGATGTCGACAAGGTGACGTTCACCGGCTCGCCCGGCGTCGGCCGCGGCATCATGAAGGGCGCCGCCGGCAACTTCAAACGGGTCTCGCTCGAGCTCGGCGGCAAGTCCGCCAATGTGATCTTCGACGATGCCAATCTCGAAGCCGCCGCCAAGGCTGCCGCGGCCGGTATCTTCTTCAATGCCGGGCAGGTCTGCTCGGCGGGCTCGCGCGTGCTGGTGCAGGAGAACGCCTATGACGAGGTGGTGGAGCGCCTGGTCGCCCGCGCAGAAGCCTTGCGGATCGGCGATCCCGCGGAGCGCACCACCGTGCTCGGGCCCGTGATCTCCGAGAAGCAGATGCGCTCGATCCTCGACTATGTCGAGATCGGCAAAAACGAAGGGGCACTGCTCGCCACCGGCGGTGAACGCGTCGGCGACCGCGGCTATTTCATCAGCCCCGCGGTGTTCGCCAATGTCGCGCATGAAATGCGGATCTCGCAGGAAGAGATCTTCGGTCCCGTCGTCAGCGTGATCAAGTTCAAGGACGAGGCGGATGCGCTGCGCATCGCCAACGGCACGGCGTATAGCCTCGCCGCCGGCGTCTGGAGCGCCGACATGGGCCGCGTGCAGCACTTCGCCAAAAAGGCCCGCGCCGGCACGGTGTGGATCAACACCTATGGCTACACTGACGTGCGGTTGCCGTGGGGCGGCGAGCGCGACTCCGGCCTCGGCCGCGAGCACGGCACCGCCGCGCTCGACAATTTCACCGAGCCGAAGGCGGTGTGGATGAATCTCAACGCGTGAGGATCGCCGAGAGGCGCGGGATCACGCCCGCCAACAGGTGTCGTTCCGGCTTTCGCCGGGACGACGTGAGGGGACATCGCCTCACACTTCGTCTATGGTGCACGCGGACGGCAAGGAACGAGGCGACCGTGCAGACAAAAAAATTCGGCAACAGCGGCCCGCAGGTCTCGGTGATCGGGCAGGGCACCTGGTACCTCGATCGCGGTGACCGCAAAGCGGCCGTTGCGGCGCTGAAGCGCGGCATCGATGCCGGCATGACGCATATCGATACGGCGGAGATGTATGGCGACGCCGAGCTGGTGATCGCCGATGCCATCGCCGGCCGCCGCGACGAGCTGTTCCTGGTCTCGAAAGTGCTGCCGAGCAACGCCTCGCGCCGCGGCACCGTCACCGCCTGCGAGCGCTCGCTGAAGCGGCTGAAGACCGATCGCCTCGATTGCTATCTGCTGCACTGGCGTGGAACCTATCCGCTCGCCGAGACGGTTGCGGCGTTCGACGAGTTGGTCGCATCCGGCAAGATCCGCTCCTGGGGCGTCAGCAATTTTGACACGGATGATCTCGACGAGCTGCGCGATGTCGCCGGCGATGGCAAGATCGCCTGCAACCAGGTGCTCTATCATCTGCAGGAGCGTGCCATCGAGCACGCCGTCATTCCGTGGTGCGAGCAGCACGGCGTCGCCGTCGTCGCCTACTCGCCGTTCGGGCACAATGATTTTCCGTTGCCGTCGACCAAGGCCGGCACGGTGCTGCAGCAGGTCGCGCAGGCGCATAAGGCGACGCCGCGCCAGGTCGCGCTGAGCTTCCTGACGCGGCTGCCGTCGGTGCTTGCGATCCCGAAGGCATCGAACGCGGAACACGCGGCGGCGAATGCGGCCGCAGGCACGCTCACGCTCAGCGGCGACGAAATCGCCGCGCTCGACAGGGCCTTCCCGCGCGGGCCGAAGCCGCGCTCGCTGCCGATGCTCTGACACGTCACACGACGATCCACAGTCCCGCAAATTCGCGGGATTCACGCGTCCGCTCCACACAGGTGTTAACAAACTGTTGCAGGTGCGGCCGCATTGCGGCTGCGGCGGGCGGTCGCGCGCGCTGGTGCATATCGGAGTCCCGTTTTCGGGCATTGTTCTCGCGGTGGAATTGGCGTTCTGTACGAACAGCAGATTCCCCTTATTTTGCTCATCGAGATTGCCGTGACACCGCCCCCCGCCGCCGTAGCCGCCAGGCTGGACAGCGTTCCCCTTTCATTGCCCGCCAAGACCGCGCCCTCAACGACAAGCGTCGCACGAAACAAGGCGCCTGCGCGCACCGACCGGCCCTTCAAGGGCATCGCGCTGATCCTGCTCTCGACGGTGTTCCTGGGAACGTCGGACGTCACCGCGAAATATCTTTCGTCCACGCTGCCGTCGATCGAGATCGCCTGGATCCGCTTCCTGGTGTTTGCGCTGATCATGACGCCGGCGATGCTGCCGGGCTCACCGCTGTTTGCGCTGCGCAGCAGCCGGCCCGGCCTGCACGTGCTGCGCGGCGCCGCGCTGCTCGGCTCGTCGCTGATCTTCATCACGGGACTGGGCTTCCTGCCGATCGCCGAAGCCTCGGCCACCAGCTTCGTCTCGCCGCTGTTCGTTACCGCGCTGTCGATCGCTTTCCTCGGCGAGCGGGTCGGCATGCGGCGCTGGATCGCGACCGCGGTCGGTCTCGCCGGCGTGTTCATCATCCTGCGGCCGGGCACCAGTGCCTTCCATCCCGCCGCGGTCTTTCCGCTCGTCTCGGCGCTGGCCTGGGCCGGCACGCTGATCCTGACGCGCATGATGAGCGGCAGCGAGCGCCCGGTCACCGTCATGACCTATTCGTCGATTGTCGGCGTCGCCATCGTCAGCGCACTGGTGCCATTGGTCTGGGTCACGCCGACCTGGCACGACATCATGTTCGGCATCCTGATCGGCGTTGCCTCCACCGTCGGACAGTGGATCGTGGTGCTGGCGTTCCGTTACGGCGATGCCTCGGTGCTGGCACCGTTCTCCTACACGCAACTGCTGTGGGTCAGCGTCCTCGGCTTCCTGATCTTCGGCGAGGTGCCCGACCGCTGGACCATCCTCGGCGCCGGCTTCATCGTCGCCTCGGGCCTCTACACCGCGCATCGCGAGCGCGTCAGGCGGTCGCAGTTGCTGACCACGGCCAGCGAGCCGTCGCCGAACGCCTGACCTCGCGTATCCATTTTACAACAGATGTCCTGAATCCGACCTGATGCGCTGACCCTGCACGGCTTGAGAAGACGCGCCTCCCGCGAGTTGCAAGATAGCCCATTCGGGTCAAGCCGCGTCCGCGCGGCGCTATCGATTTGGGGGCTGGGGCAATGCCGGAGTGGGGCTACGCGCGAATCCGTCTGCGAGGCTGGTTGATGGTCGCGATCATCCTTGCAACCGCTCTGCTCGCCGGGCCGGTTGTCGCACAAAACGGCGGCGCCGGCGGCGAGGGTAATTATCAGTCGACAGGACAATATGGCGGCGCCGGCGGCATTCCCGGTGTGAGCGGTGGCGTCGGTGGCGACGGTGGCGCTCCGAATCGCTCGTGCCAATGCACCGGTGGTGGTGGTGGCGGCGGCGCTGAGGGCGCCGCCGGAGGTGCCGGCGGCCCCGGCGGCAATAACGCCTCTCCCGCCGGAGGTGCCGGTGGCGCGGCCGGACAGGATGGCGTTGCTGGAACGATCGGTGCAGTTACCGCGAGCGGTGGTGGCGGTGGCGGCGGCGGTCTCAGCGGAATGTCCGGTGCGACGCTGAACAATAACGGGATATTGACGGGCGGCAATGGCGGCAAGGGTGGCGACGGTGGCGTCAACGCCTCGAACCCTTCAGCCCAAATCGCTGGCGGCGGCGGTGGTGGTGGTGCGGGTGGCAGTGCATTCACTATCACCGGCGCAGGAATCCACTCGAACAGCGGCAGCATCAAGGGTGGCAATGGCGGCGCGGGCGGCGCCGGAGATGTTGGTGGCGGCGGCGGTGACGGTGGCACCGGCATCGTCGTCAGTGCGCCAGGCGCAACGATCAGGAATTCCGGCTCGATCTCCGGTGGCGCGGGCGGTGGTGGCGGCGCGCAGGTGTCCGATGTCGACGCGAATCAGGGCGAGCCGTCCACCGGCGGCACGCGGGGGAAGCCCGGTGCAGCAGGCACGGGCGGTTCCGGGATCGTCGGTGGCGGCTTGACCATCATCAACAGCGGGACGATCACCGGTGGCGGCGGCCCGGGTGCGCAGGGCAACGCGATCGGCTTCACCGGCGGAGCCAATACGCTGACGTCGATCGGAGGAACGCTCAGTGGCAATCTTGCGATTGCAAATGGCGTCGGTGCCAGCCTGACGTTCCTGCAAACCAGCGCGGCCGGCGCGTCGGGCAATGTCACCATCTCCGGCATCACGGGCCTCGATGGCCTGGCCACCGACGCCTCGGTTGCCGTCAAGCTGGATGGTGGGCGCTCGCTGATCGTCACCGGTGCCAGCACCTACACCGGCGGCACCTCGGTGAGCGACGGATCGACGCTCGTCATCCGCAACAGCAATGCACTCGGCAGCGGCACACTGAAGATGGGCGAGACGCTTGCCGGTCTCACCAAGCTGGTGCTGGACGGCAACGGCCTCAACATCGCCAACACCATCGTCATCAACAGCGATCCTTTCATCACCGTCGCCGCCGGTACCACAAACACGATGTCGGGGCCTATCAGCGGTGCCGGCGATATCGTGCTCAACGGGCGCGGCAGGCTGGTGCTGTCCGGCGCGAATACATATACCGGCGGCACCACGATCTGCGGCACTGCGTGCGGCGTTGCCGGCGGCAGCAGCGTGCTGCAAGTCGGGGTCGGCACCGTGGGTACGCCGGGCGCGATCGTCTCGTCGGCGATCGGCACCGGCCTGCTGACCTTCGACGGCGGGACGCTGCAGGCCGGCGGCAACTACACGATCGCGAACAACGCACAGCTCAACGCGACCGGCGGCAGCATCGACGGCAACGGATCCACCTTCACTTACTCGGGCAACATTGGCGGCGCCGGTGGACTGTCAGTGCTGGGCGCTTCGGCCTTCTTCGGCCGCGTGGTGTTGACAGGCTCCAACACCTATGCCGGCGGCACCACGATCTGCAATTGCGCAACGCTGCAACTCGGCGACGCCAGCCACGCCGCCTCGATCGTCGGCGAAGTCGCTGTCAACGGCAGGTTCGAGATCGTCAACGCCAACACGGCGGGCATCACCAAGATCGTCAACGACGGCTCCAACGGCGCCAGCACGACGTTCCACAATTCCACGACGGCGTCGACGGCCGTGATCGTCAACCGGAATTTCGGCGCCACGGTGTTTGGCGACAGCAGCACCGCGGGCAATTCCACCATTACCAATGGTGACAACACCAATGGTAACAACGTCGGTTCGACGTATTTCCTCGGATTTTCGTCGGCGGCGTCGGCGAAGATGACGACGTCCGCCACCGGTTATATCAGTTTCTTCCAGAGCAGCACCGCGGCGAACGCGACCATCGACAACAGCGGCTTGACCTATTTCGGCCCGTTCGGCGACGCAACCGAGGCGCCGACCGCAGGCAACGCGACGATCACCAACCGGTCCGGCGGCGCGCTGATCTTTGCCGGATATGCGACGGCCGGAAACGCCATGATCACGACCGAGAGCGGCGCGAGCGTCACGTTCGTCGACAACGCGACCGGCGGCGCCGCGCAGTTCATCACCCAGGGAACCGGCTATGTCGACTTCGGCGGCAGCCTTGGGCCGAACGGTGATGGTCGCATCACCGCAGGTTCGATCGCGGGCTCGGGCACCTACTACATCGGTGGCGGCAACACGCTCGCGGTCGGCGGCAACAATCTCTCGACCGTCGTCAGCGGTGTGATCGCCGATTCCGATCCCTGCGGTTGCGGCCCGGCCGGGCCTGGCAATCTGGAAAAGACCGGCAGCGGCACGCTGACTCTCTCGGGTGTCAACACCTATACCGGCACCACCGTTGTCAATGGCGGCATCCTGCAAGTCGACGGCTCGATCGCGTCGTCGAGTTCGGTCACGGTGAATTCGGGCGGTGCGCTTGCCGGCATCGGCACTGTCGGCAACACCACGATCGCGAGCGGCGGCATCCTGCGGCCCGGTAACGCGGCGCCGGGCACATTCCTCAACGTGGCGGGCAATCTCGCCTTCCAGTCCGGTGCGTTGTATCTCGTCGGGCTCAATGCGACCGCCGCGACATCAGCCAATGTGACCGGCACCGCGGCGCTTGCCGGATCGGTCGGCGTCAGTATCGCTGCCGGCAGCACAATCGCCAGGCAATACACCATCCTGTCGGCGGCCGGCGGTCGCGCCGGAACGTTCGCCGGCATCGATCCAACCGGGGTGCCGTCGGGGCTGATCGCGACGCTCGGCTACGACTCGAACCATGCCTATCTTAATCTCGCGCTCGATTATGGCACTGCTTCGAAGCTCAACATCAATCAGGGCAACGTCGCCACCACGCTTCAAAACTTCTTCAACGCCAATGGCGGCATCAAGGCGGTGTTTGCCGGCCTCTCGCCGAATGGCCTGACGCAGGCCTCGGGCGAGGGCGCGACCGGATCGCAGCAGGCGACGTTCAACGCGATGAGCCAGTTCCTCGGTTTGTTGACCGATCCGTTCGCCGCCGGGCGTGACGATGGCTTTGGTGGCAGCGCAGGCGCGACGCCATTCGCCGAGCAGAGCACGCCGCTCGCCTATGCCGCGCGCAAGACCGATCCGCGCGACGCGCTGGCCGCGATCTACAACAAGGCACCGCCGCAGCCGAACTTTGAGCAACGCTGGAGCGTCTGGGCGGCAGGCTATGGCGGCTCGCAGACCACCAGCGGCAACGCGGTGCTCGGCTCGAACAACACGAGCAGCAGCATCTATGGCACGGCGGTCGGTGCCGACTACCGTCTCTCGCCGAACACCATCGCAGGCTTTGCGCTGGCCGGCGGCGGCACCAGCTTCAGCGTCAACGGCCTCGGCTGGGGCCGGTCGGACCTGTTCCAGGCCGGCGCGTTCGTCCGCCACACCGTCGGCGCGGCCTATCTGAGCGCGGCGCTCGCCTATGGCTGGCAGGACATCACCACCGACCGCATCGTCACCGCCGCAGGCGCCGATCATCTGCGTGCCAGCTTCAATGCCAATGCGTGGTCGGGCCGGCTGGAGGGCGGCTATCGCACTGCGACGCCGTGGATCGGGCTGACACCTTATACGGCAGCCCAGTTCACCAGCTTCGAGCTGCCGGCTTATGCCGAGAGCGTGGTTGCCGGTGGCGGCGCCTTCGCGCTGAATTATGCCGCGAAGAGCGTCACCGATGTCAGGAGTGAGCTCGGCATGCGCAGCGACAAATCGTTCGCGGTCGATGGCGGCATCGTGACACTGCGTGGCCGCGTCGCATGGGCGCATGACTTCAGTCCCGACCGCAGCGTCGGTGCCGTGTTCCAGGCGCTGCCCGGCGCGGCCTTCGTGATCAATGGCGCAGCGCAGGCCAGCGAGTCCGCGCTGACCACGGCCTCGCTCGAGATGAAGTGGCGGAGCGGCTGGTCGGCGGCTGCGACCTTCGAGGGCGAATTCTCCGACGTCACCCGGTCCTACGCCGGCAAGGGCGTTCTGCGCTATACGTGGTGACCCTCCGTGCTATAGCGTCTTGAAGCGAAAGCCGGCGCGGACTTGATCCGCGGCGGTGTATTTCGCGAGACGAAATACGCATCAAAATGAGTGGGACAAACCCACGTGGAGGGAATATGCGCGCAGCGATCTTCAGGAATGGCGAGATTGTCGTCGACCAGATGCCGGAGCCGAAGCCCGGCGCCGGCCAGGTGCTGGTCAAATCGCTGGCCTGCGGCATCTGCGGCTCCGACCTGCACGCGCGCAAGCACGCCCACCGCATGGTCGAGCTGAGCAGGTTCCTGCCCGGCCGCACGCCGATGGATCTGTCGCGCGACGTCGTGTTCGGCCACGAGTTCTGCTGCGAGATCCTGGATTACGGCCCGGACACCACGCGCAAGCTGAAGCCCGGCACGCGCGTCTGCTCGCTGCCGGCGCTGCTGACGCCGGAGGGGCCGAAGGGCATCGGCTATTCCAACGATTACGCCGGCGCCTATGCCGAGCAGATGCTGCTCAGCGAGCCGCTGCTGCTCGAAGTGCCGAATGGGCTTGCCGCCGAGCACGCCGCGCTCACCGAGCCGCTTGCGGTCGGCGTGCATGCGGTGGCGATGGCCAACATCAGGGGCGGTGAAGTGCCGCTGGTGATCGGCTGCGGGCCGGTTGGGCTCGCGGTGATCGCGGCGCTCAAGATCAGGGGGCTCGGCCCGATCGTTGCCGCGGATTACTCGCCGGCGCGGCGCGCTCTCGCCGAGAAGATGGGCGCCGACGTCGTGGTCGATCCCGCGAAGACGCAGCCCTATGCGAGCTGGGCCGAACACGCCCAGATGACCGAGGCAGAGAAGGCGGCGCGGCCGCCGATGCAGGCGCTGCTGCCGCCGCTGAAGCCCGCGCTGATCTTCGAATGCGTCGGCGTGCCCGGCGTGTTGCAGCAGGTGTTTGAGGGCGCGCCGCGCAGTGCCCGTGTCGTCGTGGTCGGGGTCTGCATGGAGACCGACAAGTCCGAGCCGATGCTCGGCATCATCAAGGAGCTCAACGTCCAGTACGTGCTCGGCTACACGCCGGAGGAGTTCGCCTATTCGCTACGCCTGATCGCGGAAGGCCAGGTCGACGCGGCGTCGCTGGTCACCGGCCGCGTCGGCATCGACGGCGTCGCGCAGGCCTTTGCCGATCTCGCCAATCCCGAGGCGCACACCAAGATCCTGGTCGAGCCGTGGCGGTGAGTTTTTGTAGGGTGGGTTGGGCGAAGCGTAATCCACCGTTCCCACACGCGGAGCGAAGGTGGGTTACGCTGCGCTAACCCACCCTACGGACCGCCGTTCGGCCGCGGTTTGCATTTCGCGGCACCGAACCTATAGTTCGCTGTCCCTTATCGCACCGACAGCACCCACCTCATGCGCGTTACAATCATCACGGGAGGCGGCTCCGGCATCGGCGCGGCAGTTGCACGCAGGCTCGCCGGCCCCGACCAATCCCTGATGCTACACGGGCAGGGCGCCGAGGCTACTGGCCTCGCGCGGCTGAATTCGGTTGCGGAGGAATGCCGCAGCAAGGGTGCGAAAGTCGCGGTCGCGACCGGCGATCTCGCCGCAGCCGGCGCCGGCACCGCGCTGGTCGAGGCCGCGCGCGGTACGTTCGGGCCGATCGATGCGATCGTGCACTCCGCGGGCTTTGCCGACCGGCGCGACTTCGCCAGCCTGCCGCGCGCGGCGCTGGAGCGCGCCTTCGCCGTGATGGCGGCGGCATTCCATGAAATCGCAGCGGCCGCGCTGCCTGACCTCGCGCGCAGTGCACAAGGCCGCGTCGTCGCAATCTCCAGCTTCGGGCCGCATCGCTTTCTGCCGGGCGCGACCTATCCGGGATCGGCCGCTGCGAAGGCCGCGCTTGAAGTGCTGGTGAAGTCGCTCGCGATCGAGCTCGCAGCATCGGGCGCCACCGCCAATGCCGTGATGCCCGGCTACACCCGTAAGGATCCCGGCCTGTTCGGCGCGCTGGATACCGCGACCTGGGATCGCGTCGCAAAGGCCAATCCGATGCAGCGGCTGGCCGAGTCCGACGAGGTCGCCGCGGTCGTCGCCTTCCTGCTGTCACCGGAAGCGGGCCACGTCACCGGCGCCACGCTGCCGGTCGACGGCGGCCTGACCTTGATGTGACGGCGTGGGCGAGGGCGCGCCAGCACAACGGGTCGATGTCGCGGTGCTCGGCGCCGGCATGGTCGGCGTCTCGACGGGTCTCGCCGCGCGGCAGCGTGGGCTCTCCGTCGTCATCGTCGACCGCCGCGAGCCGGGCAGCGAGACCTCCTACGGCAATGCCGGCATCATCTCGTCAGGCTCGATCCTGCCGCTCAACACGCCATCGCTCCTCAAGAACCTGCCGAAATATCTCACCAACACGCATCCGGCGCTGCGCTGGAACCTGCCATGGGCCATCGCCAACGCGACCTGGGTGATCCGCTTTCTCGCGACGGCAATGCCGGCGCAGACCAAACCGCGCGCCGCAGCTTTGCACGGCTTGATCGGAACGTCGCTGGCCCTGCATCGCGACTGGATCGTGCAGGCCGGCGTCGGCCATCGCATCCGCGAGACCGGCTGGCTGAAGGCCTGGCGCGGCGATGGGCTCGCCGCCGCGAAGGCCGAGCAGGCGGCGCTTGCCGAATTCGGCATCAAAAGCGAGGTGCTCGATCGTCAGGCGATCTCCGCGCTCGAGCCTGGTATCATTCCTGCCTATCGCGTCGGCCTGCTGCACAGCCAGACGGCATCGGTCGATTCACCCGGTGCGGTGGTCAGGGCCTATGCGCAAATGCTCGCGGTCAGTGGCGGCACGGTGCGGCAATCCGAGATCCGGCGGATCGAACCGCAAGGCGACGGCTGGCGCGTGCAGCTTGCCGACGGCGAGATCGCCGCGCGCCATATCGTGGTCGCGCTCGGGCCGTGGTCGGCCGAACTGCTGCGGCCGCTCGGCTATCGCGTGCCGCTGGCGTTCGAGCGCGGCTATCACCAGCATTTCGTGCCGAACCCGGCACGCAAATTGCTGCGCCCGATCCATGACGCGGAGGGCGGTTTTCTGATGACGCCGATGGAGCAGGGCATTCGCATCACCAGCGGCGTCGAGCTCACCGCGCGCGACGCGCCGTCGAATTTTGCGCAGCTCGAGGCGGTGGTGCCGATGGCGCGCAGCGTGGCCGAGTTCGGCGAAGCGGTTGGCGAGCGCTGGCGCGGCGCACGGCCGACGCTGCCCGACAGCCTGCCGATGATCGGGCAGGCGCCGCGGCATCGCGGGCTCTGGCTCGCCTTCGGCAACCAGCATATCGGCTTCACCACCGGTCCGGGAACGGGTGCCGCGGTCGCCGCGATGATTGCGGGAGACACACCGCCATTCGAGGTCAAGGCGTTTTCGCCCGGCCGGTATATCGCGTGACACGCGCAAGGCCGCCTGCGATGCTGCGACGTCAAGAGAACGGGCGCGGCAACCGAGGGGCAGGATGAACTACGTCTGGGATTTCGGGATCCTCGCCAAGTACAGCCATCTGTTCTGGCTCGGGCTCGGCTGGACCATGGCCTACACGATCGGCACCATCATTCTGGGTACGCTGATCGGCCTGATCGTCGGCATGCTGCGGCTCAAGCGCATTCCGGTGATCGACTGGCTCCTGATCGCCTATATCGAAACCTTCCGCTGCACGCCGCTCCTGGTGCAGATCATCTGGTTCTACTACGCGTTTCCGGTCGTGATCGGCGTCAACATCCCGGCGCATGTCGCGGCCGTCAGCGTGCTGTCGCTTTATGGCGGCGCGTTCTATGCCGAGATCGTGCGCGGCTCGATCGAGAGCGTGCCGATCGGGCAGTGGGACGCAGCCAAGGCGCTCGGCTTCCGCGGCTGGCGCCTGATGCGGCTCGTGATCCTGCCGCAGGCGCTGAAGCCGATGATGGCGCCCTATGTCAACCAGTCGGTGACGCAGCTCAAGAACACCTCGCTGGTCTCGATCATCGCGGTGCCCGACCTCGTCTACAACGCAACCCTGATCAATGCCGACACCTATCGGCCGCTCGAGGTCTACACCATCGTGGCGCTGATCTATTTTGCGATCCTGTTCCCGTCGACGCTGGCGGCGCGGCGGCTGGAGCGCGGGCTGACCTACGACAAGGTGTGAGGCTTCTTCTCCCTCGCCCCGCTCTTGCGCGGTCGAGACCAGCGAAGCTTGCTCTTAGAGGGTCGGGGTGAGGGGCTCTATCCGGCAAGCAGTTCGTGGCTTGTTGAGCAATGTGCCTCGCCTCTCACCGGATCGCATCTGCGATGCGATCCGACCTCTCCCCGCAAAGCGCGGGGAGAGGTGAAGAGGAGACATCCTCGACCTCAGATATTCAACTCCACCGGCACATCCTCGGCCTTGACGCCGGCAAGCCCGAGGCCCTTGACGAACCATTCGCGCATCTGGCCGATGCCGCGGTTATAGTCGATCCAGACCGATAGGAAATCGCGCCAGCGCTTGTCCTGTTCGCGCCGCACCGCGGTGCCGCTCGCGATCGTCACCGAGGGCGAGGTCAGGATCTTGTAGGTGCCGAGATTCGGGTTCTTGGCGATCGCGGTCAGCCCGAGCACCAGCGCGTTGACCACGCAATCGACGCGGCCCGACGACATTTCCAGCATCACCTCGTCGCGCGACTTCAGCGACTTGATGGTGGCGTTCGGCGCGAAGCGCCGCGCCACTGCCTCGTTGGCGGAGCCGACGTCGACCGCGATCTTGACCTCGGGCTTGTTGATGTCGGCCCAGGTTTTTGCCTCCAGTCCCTTCTTCAGCATCGCGCCGAACGGATGCGGGAACACCAGATTGGTGAAATCGACCACCAGCGCACGCTGCGGCGTCGGGTTGAGCGCGAAGCCGAGATCGATCTTGTTGGCCTGCAGATCGAGGATCGAATTGCCGTAGGTCGACTCGACATATTCCAGCTTGACGTCGAGCAGTTTTGCCAGATCGTTGGCCATCTCGATCGAGAAGCCGGACCAGGTGCCGGTGGCGAGGTCCTTGTTGAAATAGGGCAGCTCGCCGGGCAGCACGGCGATCCGCAGCACCTTGTTGGCGCGGATGCGATCCAGCGTGTTGTCGGCCGGGGTCTGCGCCGAGGCCGGCGCCGCCATCGCGGCCGCGAGCGCCGCGCCGCCGCCGATCCCGAGTGCATAGCGCAGCGCGTCGCGGCGATCTTCGGAAATTTTGATGTCGTCGGATTGAGTCAAGAGGGCCTCCCTGCACCAGATCGCCGAAGCCTAGCGTCGGGTTCCGGCGCCAGCAAGGGCGCGCGCCTGCACCATTGGTAGGCTTGTCGACGAGGAGATGCCTATCCCTTCGCCTCATCCCGCGTGTGGCAGGGCTATCGCATATGTCGCTTCCGCAGGAGGCGACCCTCACCCTGACCCTCTCCCCGTAAGAACGGGGAGATGAGAGCGTGCCTGCGGCTCGCCTCAATACCGTCCCGGCACGTACATCTCCTGCGGGATCGGGCCGCGGTGATAGTCGGGGTTGCGCACCCGCGGCGGCAGCACCACCGGTTGGTGGGTGACCGACTGGTAGGGGATCTGGCTCAGCAGATGCGAGATGCAGTTGAGCCGGGCGCGCTTCTTGTCGACGGCATCGACGATCCACCATGGCGTATCAGGCAGATGGGTGCGCTCCAGCATGGTCTCCTTGGCCTTGGTGTAGAGCTCCCAGCGGGTCCGCGCCTCGACGTCCATCGGGCTCAGCTTCCACTGCTTCAACGGATCCTGGATCCGCATCGAGAAGCGGAACGCCTGTTCCTCATCGGTGATCGAGAACCAGTATTTCAGCAGGATGGTGCCGGAGCGGATCAGCATGCGTTCAAATTCCGGCACCGAAACGAAGAACTCCTCATACTGCTCGTCGGTGCAGAACCCCATCACCTTCTCGACGCCGGCGCGGTTATACCAGCTGCGGTCGAACAGCACGATCTCGCCGCCGGCCGGAAGATGCGAGACGTAGCGCTGGAAGTACCATTGCGTGCGCTCGCGCTCGTTCGGCGCCGGCAGCGCCGCGATCCGGCAGACCCGCGGGTTGAGCCGCTGGGTGATGCGCTTGATAACGCCGCCCTTGCCGGCGGAATCGCGCCCCTCGAACAGCACCACGACCTTCTTCTTCTCATGCTGCACCCAGTCCTGCAGCTTCACCAGCTCGCCCTGCAACCGCAGCAATTCGCGGAAGTAGAACTTGCGGTCGATCGACGGCTTGCCGGCGGCGCCGTCGTGATCGAGCTCGTCGAGCCTCATGTCGTCGAGCTCGAGCTCGAGTTCCTCGTCGAGGCTGTCGGCCATCTCCTGATGAATGCGGGCGCGCAAGGCTTCGTCCCGCAAGGCTTCATCTCGAGAGGCTTCGTCGGTGAGGTGGGGGGCGGTCATGAAGGTCCGTCTTTCAGTGTGCTAGATGGATCGCCGGGAGCATTGACGGGCGATGTTACCCCTCTATGACAAGGGCATGACCGCTGTTTCACGCCGCCGGTCGGACTGTGCTAACAAGCGACCACAAGATCAAAAAAGGAGACGCCGATGATTTCGCTCACGCCAAAAGACGTCCTGCCGGAGGACGGCACCGCCGGCACGCTGGTCGGACGGGTCTGGCTGCCGCAGGCCGGCGGACCGGCCGTGGTCGCGGTACGCGGCGACGGCGTGTTCGACGTCACCGCGCGCTTCCCCACGGTGAGCGCGCTGTGCGGGGAGAGCGATCCGTCAGGTGCGTTGCGTGCGACCAAAGGCGAGCGGATCGGCGATCTCGCGGCGATCCTCGCCAACACGCCGCCCGACGGCCGCGACAAGGCGAAGCCGCATCTGCTGGCACCGGTGGATTTGCAGGTGCTGAAGGCCGCCGGCGTCACCTTCGCGATCTCGATGCTGGAACGCGTGATCGAGGAGCGGGCGCGCGGCAACCCGTCCTCGGCCGAGGCGATCCGCAAGGAGGTGGTGCGCCTGGTCGGCGACGATCTCTCCAAGCTCAAGCCCGGCTCCGAGCAGGCGATGCGGCTGAAGCAGGTGCTGATCGACCAGAATGCCTGGAGCCAGTATCTCGAGGTCGGCATCGGCCCCGACGCCGAAGTCTTCACCAAGGCGCCGACGCTGTCCTCGGTCGGCACCGGCATGGATGCCGGGCTGCATCCGAAGTCGACCTGGAACAACCCGGAGCCGGAGGTCGTGCTTGTCGTCTCCGGTGCCGGCAAGATCGTCGGTGCCGCGCTCGGCAACGACGTCAACCTGCGCGACTTCGAGGGCCGCTCGGCGCTCTTGCTGTCGAAGGCCAAGGACAACAACGCGTCGTGTGCGATCGGCCCGCTGCTCCGCCTGTTCGACGCGACCTTCTCGCTCGACGACGTCAGGCAGATGGATGTCGGCCTCACCGTGACCGGCGCCGACGGCTTCGTGCTCGAGGGCCATTCCTCGATCTCAAAGATCAGCCGCGACCCGACCGACCTGGTCGCGCAGACCATCGGCCCGGTGCATCAATATCCCGACGGCTTTGCGCTGTTCCTCGGCACGATGTTCGCGCCGGTCAAGGATCGCGACGCCAAGGGCGAGGGCTTCACCCACAAGCGCGACGACATCGTCACGATCGTAGCCCCGCAGCTCGGCAAGCTCGTCAATCGCATGCGCAGCAGCGACCAATGCGAGCCCTGGACCTTCGGCGTCGGCGCGCTGATGAAGAATTTGGCGCAGCGCAAGGTGCTGTGAGGACAAGCGTAGGGTGGGTTAGCCGAAGGCGTAACCCACCGACTTCGTGCTGCGGGGAAGAGGGACCATCGTGAGGTGAGCACGCGCGTCAGGCTCCCTGCCCCCTTGCGGGGCCAGCAAGGGGGAGGGAACCCTTCCTCCGGTGCTCGCCTCACTTGGTCATAGCTCACACGTAATTTGCCGTCACGCTGCCGAGCGGCATGAAAATCGGGCAACGCAGGTATCGTCGTCGCGGCCGCGCCCGCCGTCTCGTGCTGCAACACGAAACGCAGCTTGAGGAACCGATCGTATTTCGCGTTATTATTCGCCGGTACATTGAACATTTTCACGGTGGCCCATGTTGCAGTGCCACGAAGGCGATTATTGCCCGCCTGTCCCGCATCCGCCGCGAAGCCGGCTTGGATTCATTGAGCTGCTGACCAGGTTGCGGCGAAATCCACTTGAGTGCTGGAGCGAGGACTTCTTCCGGGAGCCGATCGTCAAGCTGCGTCTGCCGTTCACCGACGCATTTGTCGTTCACGATCCGCACGCCATCAAGCACGTGCTGATGGACCGTGCGGGGAATTACCCGAAAGACACAATCCAGCGCCGCATTCTCTCGTCCGGATTGTCCGACGGCCTGCTGAGCGTCGACGGAGAGCGTTGGGAGGTGCAGCGGCGAACACTCGCCCCGATCTTCGCGCGCCGCAACGTCACCTCCTTCTCGATGCGGATGCTGGTTGCCGCCAACGAACTGTCGGCGAAATGGTCCACGATGGGACCCGATGCCACGGTGGATGTTGCCGCCGAGATGACGCTGGTCACGCTGAACGTGCTCGCGCTGACGATCTTCTCGGACGGCATCGGCGATGATCTCGACGAATTCCGGATGGCGATGAATGTCTATTTCAGCGTGATCGGTCGCATCGGGGCGCTCGATCTGCTCGGTGTGCCGAGATTCGTGCCGCGCCCGGGTCATCGCCGCCTGCGCGCGACGATGGCTTACTTCGAGGCCGTGATCGACAGGATCATCGACGTTCGATGCCGGGGACGTACCGTCCCTGTCGAGGGCCCGAGCGATCTGCTGGCCTTGTTGTTGCGTTCGCCGGATCCTTCGACCGGACGGCAGCTGAGCCCGCGGGAGATTCGCTCCAACGTCCTCACCTTTCTCTCCGCGGGACATGAGACGACCGCAAACACGCTCGCCTGGTCGATCTTTCTGCTGTCGCAGTCGCCTGAGTGGCGGTCGCGTGTCGCGGCGGAAGCCGAGCGCGAGCTGTCCAATCCGGCCGATGACCTCGCCGAGCGGCTGGTCGTGACGAAGGCAGTGATCGAGGAGGCGCTGCGTCTTTATCCTCCGATCGCCGCCCTTAGCCGGACGGCGCGCGAGGCGGACAGGCTGGGCGACCTGGCGGTCGGCGCGCGATCCCTGATCGTGATCGCGCCCTACGTCCTGCATCGGCATCACAGGCTCTGGCGCCGCCCCGATGCATTCGACCCCTCGCGCTTCCTGGCGGAGGCGCGCGGCGCAATTCCGCGGTTCGCCTATCTGCCTTTCGGGGTCGGGCCGCGAACCTGCATCGGCGCGTCGTTCGCCCTGCAGGAGGCGGCCATCGTGCTCGCGGTCCTGATCCGCGATTTCGAGATGAGGGTGCTGCCGAACGCCGACGTGCAGCCGCTCCAGCGCATCACATTGCGTCCAGCGCATGGACTGCCGATGGCGATCAGCCGAAGGTCCGCGGCGTAGCGCTTGTTGCGCAAGATATTTCCATTCGAGTCCGTCAGCGCGATCCCTGCGCCGCGCGACTTCGGCGGCTGCGCGCTGCGCAATGATGTGCTAGTGTTCGCTGCTGCCGCCTTCGTTGTCGAACATGTTCAGAAACCTGGGCGGCAGATCAATCGCATGCCGCAACTTGTGCGCGCGCAGATGCGCGAAATCCGGAGCGACCGCTTGTCGCGCCGTTGTGTGAACCAGTTCATCCTCGTCCGCGCCGATCCGTTTCAGCATGGTGGCTCGACGCGAACAGAAGGAGTCGCGGACATGAACGAGCAGCCATCAAATGGAATGCCCGATTGGCTCACGACGGACATGCTGGTGATCGCCGTCGCATTGGCGATCATCGTGATGGGAATCTGGATCGCGCCGTAGCGGCCGCAGGCGCGCGGCAATGACGCGGCTTACAGGCCGATCATGCGGAAGATCATGCCTCCGATATTCGGACCATGATGGTGGTGGCGGCGATGACGGCCTCGCGGAGCTTCGTCATTGCTTGCGGCCATCGCGGTGCTGCCGCCGTTCCGCTCGGGGCCAATCGCGTCGAACGCGGCCTTCTGCTCGTCGCTGAGCGCGCTGTAGAAGGTATCCAGCGCAGGACGCACCGTGCCGATCGCCTGCAGCATGGCATCGAGCCGGGCTTCGACCGCCGCAAGGCGCGCCGGCGGCGTGCGGGCGTCGGTGGGCGGACAGGATGATTTCAAGGTGTCCTCGGCCTTTGTCGCCGCATCCCGCAAGGCCTCGAGGCTCGCCCGCTGTGCGTCGGTCGGCTTGACGTCGCGGTCGATGATGTCGCCGGGCCACGCAATGGCGGCAGGCTGCGCCGTGTTGCAGGTGGCATTGTCCGAGGTCGCCTCACGCTGGCCGCGGTGCTGATCCGCCACCAGTGCCGTCACCTTGGCTTTCTGATCGTCGCTGAGCAGCCCGTAGAACTTCTCCAGCGCCGGCTGCAGGATCCCGACCGCATCGCGCATCGCCTGGAGCCGCTGCTGCATCGCGGAGAGCCGGCTCGGCGCGGTCAGCGGCACGTCCTTGGGACAGGAATTGAGAATGGTCTCGGACGCCCTCTGCGAGGCGCTGGCGAGTTCGTCGAGTGCCGCGCTCTGCTCCGCATTGGGCTGGATGGCGCTGCGGAATTGCTCGATCGGGAAGCCCGCGATGTCGGTTCGATCGCTGCCGCACATGTCGGCGAGAGTCGTTGCCTGACTGCTGCGCGATCGACCCGTGGCCGGCGGCCGGGGACCGGCATAGCCGGGCAGGTAGTAGGAATAGCCGCTCAACGCATCGTAGTCGTAGGGACCGAACAGACCGGCATAGAGATCGCCGTAGCCGTAATCCCAGAAGTACGGGTCGTAGCCCCAGCCCCACCAGGTGTAGTCGTAGAGATCGTAATAGGCGTAGGGCCAGAACACCGGGCCGACCCAGCCATAACCGCCATTCGGATGGCGCCACCAGCCATCACCATTGCGATAGCCCAGGGCGGCTCCGGCGGCGGCGGTTGTGATGGCGGCGCGCGTCATCGGGTTGCGCAGGCCGCCGGGTCTGCCCATCGCGGCTCGGATCTGGCGAGAGGCCAGCGAGCGCCCCACGACGTTCGCATTGTGCCGCATCGCGGCGGGCGAGGCGGCAGCACGGCCGGCGGCTACCCCCGGCGCGGAGCGTGCCGTGCGCGCGGCAGGACGGAATTGGGAATGGCGTGCGGCTGAACCGCCGCCGAGCCTCGCTCGGGCTCTTTGCGGCCGGACGGATGGTATGAAAGCCGCCGCCGCGATGAAAACCACCGCCAGCGTGGGCGGCACCGCCGCCATGAAACCCGCCGCCATGAAACCCGCCACCGTGGAAGCCGCCTCCGCCGCCATGAAATCCACCACCACCATGGCCGCCGCCACCGTGACCTCCACCACCATGGCCGCCGCCACCGCGCGCGGCGTCCGCGCTCCCTGCCAACAGCGCAGTCGATGCCGCGATTGCCAGGATCGCGGCGAGTGCCAACACGGTGTGTCGGCCGCGAGCAGGCCTCAGCATGGGTCGTTACCCTCCGGATACTCAGTGATGCCCGACATCAACATTGCACGCCGCCGCCGGGTTCCGGCGGGGGCGTGGATCGCGACGGATTTAATTGGCGAGGCGGGCCTTCAAGGCGGTCGGCACCCGGTCGTCTCGCGTCACAGGTTGCTGAATTTTGCACGCCGGCCGACGCTTACGATGACGGTTGTGGCGCTTGCCCGGTCATTCCCTGCTGGCCTAACAGCCAGACCGCGGGACTCTCGGTCTCGCCGAGCATCGTGCCCAACACGTCCGCGCCGTTTGTCGCGCGATCTAGGCTGCGGACGGTCGCGCGATGCACCACACGGCGAAACGCAACGGTCGGCGTCGTCTCGCGTTCGTCATTGCTCGTGACCCAGGTCTTCAGCTTGTGGTCGATATAGGCAATGATGCCGTCCCTGAGCGCCTGGAAGTCGAGCCCATTGGCCTTCATCACGGCCGATGCATCGGCGTCATCGAGCAACGCCAGCAGGAGATGCTCCAGCGTCGCGAATTCATGCTGCCGCTCTCGGGCATATGCGATCGCTCGATCGAGCGTCGCCGCCAGCTCGTGGGTAAATCCGGAGGGCCAGACCACATTCGCGCCCGGCCTTGAGGCCGTTTCCGACTTTTGGTCGGAAACGCCGCGCCGGATCGCGGCAGCAAGGGTGTTCCAGTCGGGAAGACCGAACATCTCGGCGGTCAATTCGAGACTCTGACCGATCGTGATCTTGAGACCTTTGGTGGCGAGAGCGGCACGAAGCGTGTGTGCCATGGCTTTTGAATCGCGAAAGTCGCGCATGTCCTGTCCTTTGCGTCGAAACGGAAATGCCAGGGCTTGCATTGCTGACCCGTTTGTCCGGGCAAAGGGATGTGACGTCGCCGCGATACGTTCACCATTCCCCGACTGGGGCGCAAGCGGCAGGTCGTATCGAACCCGCTGAAAAAATTGGTCCGCTGGACCGGGGTTGTCAAGATCGGGTGCGGTCAGCGGAGAGCCTGACAGAATGCCGATCACTGAGTTGCCCGACGGCGCAAGCCCCTTGTGAAAAAATATTTCGCTTTATCCGAAGGGCAACTCAGTGTATGGTCTGTGCGTCTCACCCGATCGAGGGGCGCTTCGCGGTCGTCACGAACGCGGGTCGAGATGCGGTGGACGCCGATTGCGCAGTCGACGAATGCGCATGAGGCGGACGGCGAAATCGTGCAGGCCTGACGCCCTAGCGGCAGGTGTCTCTTCGCATTGCGCGACGCGCGTTGCGAAGACGGTGACAACAAAGCCAAGTCTCGCCGGGGAGAGCACGTATAAGCCGTAAGCCATCGCGCAGGGAAAGCCGGGTTGCTCCGGTTACACCTGTGGTCCTACCCCCGAGCTTTCTACCCATTGCTCGGGGCCCATGGGTGCGATCGGCACCCGGCTTTCCCTGCGCCCTCTGATCGAGAGAGGGCGGAACGACAAGCAAAGCTCGGACAGATCATGTCGCGAGAACGCGCAGTTGCATCCTTATCCTCACCTGTCATCGTCCGGCTCGATGTCCAGTCCAAACAATGCGCGGTTTATGACACCGATGTTGGATATCTTGAATCGAGAACCATCCTCATCGTCGTCCTGGCCTGCCAGGACGACGCCGTGGTGTCGGCACCGTTCGCGTGATCAACCAACACTCACACCGGCAACGCCGTCGAATACTTCACCTGGCTCAGGGCAAAACTCGACTCGATCGAGGCGATGCCGTCGAGCCGGGTCAGCTTGTTCTTCAGGAATGCTTCATAGGAGGAGAGGTCGGCGGCGACGACGCGCAGCAGGTAATCGCGGTTGCCGGTCATCAGGTAGCATTCGAGCACCTCGTCCCATTTCGAGATCGCGCGGGCGAAGCGGTTGAGATCCTCCTCCTTCTGCCGCGCCAGCTTGATCGAGATGAAGACCGAGACGTGCAGCCCGATCGATTTCTGGTCGACCGTTGCGATGTAGCGCGAGATCACGCCGCGCTGCTCGAGCAGCTTGACCCGGCGGTGACATGGCGACACCGACAGCCCGACCTTGTCGGCGAGCTCCTGCATGGTCATGCGGCTGTCGGTCTGGAGCAGACTCAGGATCTTGCGGTCGATGGCGTCGAGGGCAGGCATTGGGATGAACTCGCTGGTTGCGGCAGGATCGTGGAAATTTATCCCAATTTTTTCTGTGCTGTCGCGTGGAATTGAGATTTTCGGCGGCGCAGCCGGCAGTAACATCGGGAATATCGCTCGGAGCCCTGCCATGGGAATTGCGCCTGAACGCCTCGACATGCTCACAGCCCTGGCCCGCAAGGTGCTGTGGCTGTCGTCGTGGACCATCCATCACGCCAACCATGTCAGGCCAAATGCCGATGGGCTGAAGGTCGGCGGCCACCAGGCCTCGTCGGCCTCGCTCGCCAACATCATGTCGGCGCTGTACTTCTCGGTGCTGCGGCCGCAGGACCGCGTCGCGGTGAAGCCGCATGCGAGCCCGGTGTTTCACGCCATCCAATATCTGTTCGGTCACCAGACCCGCGGCAAGCTGGAGAATTTCCGCGGCTACAAGGGCGCGCAGTCCTATCCCTCACGCACCAAGGACGCCGACGACGTCGACTTCTCCACCGGCTCGGTCGGCCTCGGCGTGGCGCAGACGCTGTTCGCCTCGCTGGTGCAGGACTACGTCAAGGCGCATGGCTGGATGAACGACCGGCCCGAGGGCCGCATGATCGCGCTGGTCGGCGATGCCGAGATGGACGAGGGCAATATCTTCGAGGCGCTGCTGGAAGGCTGGAAGCACGGCCTGCGCAACACCTGGTGGGTGGTCGACTACAACAGGCAGTCGCTCGACGCCGTGGTGCGCGAGGGGCTGTGGGCCAAGTTCGAGACCATGTTCCGCAATTTCGGCTGGGACGTGGTGATCGTGAAATACGGCAAGCTGATGCTGGAAGCGTTTGCCGAACCCGGCGGCGAGGCGTTGCGGCGCTGGATCGACAACTGTCCGAACCAGATGTACGCGGCGCTCTGCTTCCAGGGCGGCGCTGCGTTCCGCAAGCATCTGCGCGACGATATCGGCGACCAGGGCGACGTCTCGGCGCTGATCGATCGCCGCAGCGACGACGAGCTCTTGGCGCTGATGTCGAATCTCGGCGGCCACGACATGGCGAGCATGATCGAGGCGTTCGAGGCTGTTGATCACGACCGTCCGGTCTGTTTCATCGCCTACACCATCAAGGGCGTCGGGCTGCCGATGCAGGGCCACAAGGACAACCACGCCGGCCTGATGACGGTGGCGCAGATGGAGAAGTGGCGCACCGCGCAGAACATTCGCGCCGGCCATGAATGGGACAAGTTCGAAGGCCTGTCGCAGCAGCCTGCGAAGCTCGAGGCGTTCCTGGCCGAAGCGCCGTTCAACCGCGAGGGACGCCGCCGGCTCTCGGCGCCGGAAATCGAGGTGCCGGAGCGGCTGGCGTTCAAGGCCTCCGCGCAGATGTCGACGCAGCAGGGCTTTGGTCTCGTGCTGCATGAACTCGCGCGCGGCGACAGCGAGCTTGCCTCGCGCATCGTCACCGTGTCGCCCGACGTCACCGTGTCGACCAATCTCGGTGCCTGGGTCAACCGCCGCGGCCTGTTCGCCAAGGCGGAGAACCACGATCTGTTCCGGCAGGAGAAGATCCCGTCGGCCTACACCTGGGAATATTCACCGAAAGGCCAGCACCTCGAGCTCGGCATCGCCGAGATGAATCTGTTCATCATGCTGTCGGCGCTCGGCCTGTCGCAGCAGATCAACGGCGCGCGGCTGCTGCCGGTCGGCACGCTGTACGATCCCTTCATCGAGCGCGGCCTCGATGCGCTGAACTATGCCTGCTACCAGGACGCCCGCTTCATGGTGGCGGCGACGCCGTCGGGCATCTCGCTGGCGCCGGAAGGCGGCGCGCACCAGTCGATCAAGACGCCGCTGATCGGCATGGGGCAGGACGGGCTCGCCTCGTTCGATCCGGCCTTCGTCGATGAACTTGCCGTGATCATGGGCTGGGGCTTCGGCCACATGCAGCGCGAGGGCGGCGAGGGTGGTTCGGTTTACTTGCGGCTGTCGACCCGGACGGTGGAACAGCCGCAACGGATCATGACGCCGGAGCTGCAGCGCGACATCACCGATGGCGCCTATTGGATGCGCAAGCCCGGCCCGAACTGCGACGTCGTGATCGCCTATACCGGCCACCGTCGCGCCGGAGGCGATCGAGGCGGTCGGCCTGATCGGCGAGAGCCACCGCGATGTCGGTCTCCTGGCGGTCACCTCGGCCGACCGGCTCTATGCCGGTTGGTCCGCGGCGCGGAATTTGCGCCGCGACCGCCGTGGCGCGCAGCATTTGAGTCATATCGAGCGCATGCTGGCGCCGCTCGGCCGCGACTGCGGCATTGTGACCGTAATCGACGGCCATCCGGCTACGCTCGGCTGGCTTGGCAGCGTGCGCGGCCACCGCCTCGAGGCGCTCGGCGTCGAGCATTTCGGCCAGACCGGCACCATCGGCGACCTCTACCGCCACTACGGCATCGACGCCAATGCCATCATCGACGCGGCGGAGAGCGTCTCGGCCGGCGCCCCGGTGCGGCATCGCAAGATGGCGGTGTAGCCGCATCGTGGTCCCGGCCCCGTGCGCAATTGCGCACAAGGCCGGGACGACGGATGTAATCTTGCCACCGGCGCGGCAGCGACATTATATGCCGTTCGCGTGCACGAGCCGCGCCCCGCATATGGCGGGTTCAATTCGCCCTGCTTTCATGCAAGGATGCCTGCCGAACGCTTTCCGTTCCCCTTATCCATACGCCCCCTACAAGAGGTTTCCGATGGTCAATCGCATGCAATTCTACATCGACGGCGCCTGGGTCGATCCCGTCGTCAAGGGCAAGTCCACCCCGGTCGTCAATCCGGCGACTGAAGAGGCGATGTATGAAGTTGCGCTCGGCTCCAAGGCCGATGTCGACAAGGCAGTCGCCGCCGCCAAGCGCGCCTTCGAGACCTATTCCCAGACCAGTCGCGAGGAACGCATCGCGCTGCTCACCAAGATCGTTGAGGTCTACAAGGGCCGCATGAAGGAGATCGGCGCCGCGGTTTCCGACGAGATGGGCGCGCCGCTGCCGATGGCCGAGAAGCTGCAGGCCGGCGCCGGCCTCGGCCACCTCATGAACACCCTCGAAGTGCTCAAGAAGTACGAGTTCGAGGAGACCATGGGCACCGCCGTGATCGTGCGCGAGCCGGTCGGCGTGGTCGGCATGATCACCCCCTGGAACTGGCCGCTCAACCAGATCGCCTGCAAGGTCGCGCCCGCGCTCGCCGCCGGCTGCACCATGATCCTGAAGCCGTCGGAGTTCACCCCGACCTCGGCGCTGATCTTCGCGGAAATCCTCCATGAAGCCGGCGTGCCGAAGGGCGTGTTCAACCTGCTCAACGGCCTCGGCCCGGAGGTGGGTGCCGCGATGAGCGAGCACCCGGACATCGACATGATCTCGTTCACCGGCTCGACCCGCGCCGGCGTCGACGTCGCCAAGCGTGCGGCGCCGACCGTCAAGCGCGTCAGCCAGGAGCTCGGCGGCAAGTCGCCGAACGTGATCCTCGAGGGCGCCGATCTCGCCAAGGCGGTGACCGGCGGCGTGATGCACATGTTCAACAACTCGGGCCAGTCCTGCAACGCGCCGTCGCGCATGATCGTGCCGCTCTCCAGGATGAAGGAAGTGGCCGCGATCGCGAAGGGCGTCGCCGACAAGACCAAGGCCGGCGATCCGCGTGCCGACGGCACCACGATCGGCCCGGTGGTCAACCGCGGCCAGTGGGACAAGATCCAGGCGCTGATCCAGAAGGGCATCGACGAGGGCGCAACGCTCGTCGCCGGTGGCCCGGGCCTGCCCGAGGGCGTCAACAAGGGCTTCTATGTCCGTCCGACCATCTTCGCCGACGTCACCAACGACATGACGATCGCCCGCGAGGAGATCTTCGGACCGGTGCTGACGATCCTCGGCGCCAAGGACGAGGCTGAGGCGGTGAAGATCGCCAACGACACGCCCTATGGTCTCGCCGGTTACGTCTCCGCCGACACCGTGGAAACCGCGCGCCGTGTCGGCCGCCAGATCCGCGCCGGCAACGTCAACCTGCAGGGCGTGCCGAACGAGCGCACCGCGCCGTTCGGTGGCTACAAGCAGTCCGGCAACGGCCGCGAGTGGGGCCGTTACGGTCTGGAAGAATATCTCGAGGCCAAGGCGGTCGCCGGCTATAACGCCGCGTAAGCCGGAGCTGCGAGAGACGCGATTCTGGCGCCGGGGCGGGCAACTGCTCCGGCGTCAGACGTTTTGGGATAGCTGCATCTTCAACGTCGTCCCGGCCTTCGCCGGGACGACGTTGAAGTCTAACCGCCGGGCGCGCCCTGGGTGTTGACGTAGAGCGCGTAGATCGACTGGCTCGCCGCCATGAACAGGCGGTTGCGCTTGACGCCGCCGAAGCAGAGGTTGGCGCAGCGCTCCGGCAGCGCGATGCGGCCGATCATGACGCCGTCGGGCGCGAACACGACGACGCCATCGAGCTCGGGATCGCCCATGCCCCAGCCGCACCACAGATTGCCGTCGATGTCGCAGCGCATGCCGTCCGGCGTGCCGGGACCGGCATCGATGAACACGCGCTTGTTGGAGATCGTCGTGCCGTCGGCGGCGACGTCATAGGCGAGGATCTTGCGGTTCGGCTCGCCGCGGGATTCCACGACGTAAAGGATCTTCTCGTCCGGCGAGAAGCACAGCCCGTTCGGGCCGAGCACGCCCTCGGCGACGATGGTGGCCTTGCCGGTTTCGGGATCGAGCCGGTAGACGTTCGGCGCGATCTCGGGGTCGGCCTTGTAGCCCTCGTAATTGCCGAGCAGGCCGAAGGTCGGATCGGTGAACCAGATCGAACCGTCGGATTTCACCACGACGTCGTTCGGCGAGTTCAACCGCTTGCCGCCGAAGCTATCGATCAGCACGGTAATCGATCCGTCATATTCGGTGCGGACCACGCGGCGGCCGCCATGCTCGCAGGTGATCAGCCGGCCCTGGCGGTCGCGGGTGTTGCCGTTGGCGAAGTTCGACGGCTTGCGGAAGATGCTGACCGCGCCGGTCTCTTCCTCCCATTTCAGGATGCGCTGGTTCGGGATGTCGCTGCACAGGAGATAGCGGCCATCGCCGAACCACACCGGGCCTTCGGCCCAGCGCAGGCCGGTGGCGATCCGCTCGACGGCGGAGAGTTTCAGCCAGTATTTCTCGAAGCGCGGATCGAGCGCGTGGATCGCGGGATCGGGATAGCAGGTCGCGGGACGCCAGCCGGCGGAATGAACATCGGACATTTGCTGTTCTCGTTGTTGTGTTTCGATGGTGTTTCCTTGAGCGCATGGTTTGCTATCATTGTCGGCCTGCGACCGCAATTCGATCGCAGCAATCAGGACAGACGAGGGACGGCATGCCACGCATATTGATGACCGGCGCATCGGGTGGAATCGGAACAAGCCTGCGCAAGATGCTGCCGTCGATCTATCCGGATCTCCTGCTGAGCGACATCAAGCCGCCCTCCGATCTCGGCGCACACGAAAAATTCAAGGCCGCCGATCTCGCCGATCTGGCGCAGGTCGAGGCGGTCTGCGAGGGCGTCGACGGCATCCTGCATTTCGGCGGCTATTCGGTGGAGGGCTCGTGGGACGCGATCCTGCAAGCCAACATCATCGGCGGCTACAATCTGTTCGAGGCGGCGCGCAAGCAGGGCGTCAAGCGCGTGATCTTCGCCTCGTCCAATCACGCCGTCGGGTTCTATCCGCGGCATCATCGCATCGGCACCGACGTCACCGCGCGGCCGGACAGCCGTTACGGCGTCAGCAAGGTGTTCGGCGAAGGCATCGGCGCGCTCTATGCCGACAAGCACGGCATCAAGGTGACCTGCATCCGGATCGGCAATTTCGGCGACGCGCCGCTCGATCACCGCAGACTGTCGATCTGGCTCAAGCCGGAAGATCTGGTGCAGCTCTGCCGCATCGGGCTCGAGCATCCCGATATCCATTTCGAGGTGCTGTACGGCGCCTCCTACAATGAGCGCTCATGGTGGGACAATCACCGCGCCTATGATCTCGGCTATCGCCCGACCGGGCGGGCTGAGGATTTTCGCGAACACGCAATGGCCGAGCAGGCCAAGCTGCCGCCGGATCCGGTCGGCGATTACTACCAGGGCGGCGCGTTCTGCAGCATGGAGTTCGACGGCGACCGGACGAGGGTGATCGACTGGAAGACGTGATCAATCCTCGCATTGCGGCAGCTGCTTGACCGCCTCGGTGTGCTCGCGCTGCGGCTCAGTCGCGCTTTTTCCGGACGTCGCCTTGGGTGCGCTTCCGGACCCGTCATAGACTTGCGAAAAGTGGTTGAGCGGGAAGCTGAGGCTGATTGTCCGTCCGGTCAGGTTCTTGGCTTCCACCGCGATCGCCTGCGCGTGCTTGAGCCGTTCGATCAGCTCGCCATTGGCCTCCAGCGTGCCGCCGCAGCCGAGCGTGTAGCAGTGCGTCCTCGCGATCTGCATCGGCTCGTCCTGGTCGATCCGCAGGCTGATCGTGCCCTCCAGCATGGTCCGCGTGCCGACATTGGCGGTGAGCAGCGCGCGTGTGCTGCTCTGCGGCGAGATGCTGATGGTGCCGCCCGACGGCGCGCACTTGCCGCGCGCGGCGGCCGCGACGAAGCAACTGGCCTCGGTGAGGCAGGTCTTGCTCCATGGCTCATAGGTCAGCTCGGTGGCGCGCGGATCGGCCGCCTCGGCAATGCCGCCAAGCGCAAGCTGCGCCGCGAACGATCCCACCAACAAAGCCACATGACGCATCGCCGTCTCCTTTACGAGGAGGCCGCGTATCGCGCTATTGCGGCTTTTTGTCGTTGGAGATGCGGACGAGATAATCCGCCTTGCTGTACTGCATGTGATCGACGCAGAGCTGTGCCAGCGCCCAGCTGTCGCGGCCTTTCAAGAGCTCGATCATCAACTCATGCTGGCGGCGCGACAGTGCGAGGCCTTCGCTGTCGGCGAGGTTCTTGGCGCGCATCGGCAGCGTCAGGTTCATGTAGTCCTGCAACGAACGGACCAGATACGGATTGCCGCAGGCCGAGAACAGCGCGAGATGGAACGCGTCGTTGGTCTCGTGGATGCCGCGCATGTCCTGCGCGTCGGCCCTGAGGCAGTACTGCCGTTGCAGCTCGCTCAACCGGTCGATCAGGCCGTCGGGCGCGGGCAGGGCGATCATCAGCGCGGCCTGGCGCGTCAGCATCTCGCGCACCTCGTAGATCTGCCGCACTTCCTCGGCCGAATAGAACCGCACGGTGGCGCCGACATTCTTCTCGCGCAGCACGATGCCCTGGCGCTCGAGCTGGAACAGGGCCTGGCGGACGAAATGCCGGCTCGCGCCGTAGCGCTGCATCAGCGTATCCTCGACCAGCCGCAGGCCGGGCGCGAAGCGGCCGAAGATGATGTCCTCCTCCAGCCGGCGGATCACTTCGGCCTGTTCCTCCTCGCGCGAGGGGGCCTGGAGTTCGGACAAAGTGGGCTCGGCTTTCATGTGCGCTCGGCTACAGGTCGATGCCAGAGGTCAGCATGGCGGCCGGGTTATTGTCAATAATGAGGGGGATTTTGCGGCATAGTGCCGTCGCTCTGCCGCCGGATTATCTCATATTGACAATAATTCCCGCCGCTCCTTAAGTGCGTCCGACCAACCAACGGGACGAGAAGAAAATGGCCGACGGACTTCGCAAGGGACTGACCAGCTATGGTGACGCCGGCTTCTCGCTGTTCCTGCGCAAGGCCTTCATCAAGGCGATGGGCTATTCCGACGATGCGCTCAATCGCCCGATCGTCGGTATCACCAACACCTACAGCGACTACAATCCCTGCCACGGCAACGTGCCGCAGATCATCGAGGCGGTGAAGCGCGGCGTCATGCTGTCGGGCGCGATGCCGTTCGTGTTCCCGACCATCTCGATCGCCGAGAGCTTTGCGCATCCGACCTCGATGTATCTGCGCAATCTGATGGCGATGGACACCGAGGAGATGATCCGCGCCCAGCCGATGGATGCGGTGATCGTGATCGGCGGCTGCGACAAGACCCTGCCGGCGCAGATCATGGCGGCGATCAGCGCCGACCTGCCGACGGTGGTGATTCCGGTCGGGCCGATGGTGGTCGGCCATCACAAGGGCGAGGTGCTCGGCGCCTGCACCGACTGCCGCCGGCTGTGGGGCAAGTATCGCGCCGGCGAGATTGACGATGTCGAGATCGAGGCCGTGAACGGACGTCTTGCGCCTTCCGTAGGGACCTGCATGGTGATGGGCACCGCGTCCACCATGGCCTGCATCACCGAGGCGCTCGGCCTGTCGCTGCCGATGAGCGCGACGATCCCGGCGCCGCATGCCGAACGCTTCCGCTCCGCGGAGGCCAGCGGCCGCGTCGCCGCCGAGATGGCGAAGACCAAGGGGCCGAAGCCGAGCGAGATCCTGACGCCGTCGTCGTTCCGCAACGCCCAGGTCGTCATGCAGGCGATCGGCGGCTCGACCAACGGGCTGATCCATCTCACTGCCATCGCCAACCGCTCGCCGCACAAGATCGATCTCGCGTCGTTCGACAAGCTCGGCCGCGAGGTGCCGGTGCTGGTCGACCTCAAGCCGTCGGGCGAGCACTATATGGAGCATTTCCATCACTCCGGCGGCGTGCCGAAGCTGATGGCGCAGCTTGGCGACCTCATCGACCTCGATGCCAAGACCATCACCGGCCAGACCTTGCGCGAGGTCGTCGCCAACGCGGAGGACGTGCCGGGACAGGACGCGATCCGCTCCAAGGCGAACCCGATCAAGTCAGAAGGCGCGATGGCGATCCTGCACGGCAATCTCGCGCCGCGCGGTGCCGTGATCAAGCAATCGGCGGCGAGCGAGAGGCTGCTGCAGCACACCGGCCGCGCCGTGGTGTTCGAGTCGGTCGAGGACATGACGCTGCGGGTCGACGATCCCGCGCTCGACGTGACCGCCGACGACGTGCTGGTGCTGCGCAACGCCGGGCCGAAGGGCGCGCCGGGCATGCCCGAAGCGGGATATCTGCCGATCCCAAAGAAGCTCGCGCGCGCTGGCGTCAAGGACATGGTCCGCATCTCCGATGCGCGGATGAGCGGCACCGCGTTCGGCACCATCGTGTTGCATATCACGCCGGAGTCCGCCGTCGGCGGTCCGCTCGGCTTGGTGAAGAACGGCGACATGATCCGGCTCGATGTCGCCAAGCGCAGCATCGATCTCCTGGTCGACGAGGCCGAGTTGCAGAAGCGCCGCGCCGCGCTCGCCCCGGCCGGCACGCCTGATTGGGCCAGGCGCGGCTATGCGCATCTCTTCAACGAGACCATCCTGCAGGCCGACGAGGGCTGCGATTTCGACTTCATGCGCGCCAAGGGGAAGTAGCACGCGAAAATTCGGCGCAGCAGCCGAATTGTCGATAATTTCTGCAATGCGGCGCTCATTCTCGCCTACGACGAGCTGGTTACCTCTGTTTTATTGACAATCCCGCGCCGCAGGTGGGATGATCCTGTCAATCAAAAACAGGGGGAACGTCGCGATGGGCTATATGGCCAAAATCGTCGGGATCGTCATGGCCGCAGCGGCGCTGCTGCTGCCCGCGCGTGCCGGCGCGCAGGAGGTCAAGCATTTCCGCTTCGCCTACGACCAGCCGCGCAACACCGGCTATTCGGTCGCCGGCGATCTGTTCGCCGACAAGCTCAAGGAGTTGAGCAAGGGCACGTTGATCGTCGATCAATATCCCGGCGCGCAGCTCGGCCAGGAGCCGCAGCTGCTGCAACTCGTGAAATCAGGCGATATCGAGTTCGCGATCATCTCCTCCGCCAACACCGCGACGATCTCGCCGCAGGCCGGCGTGATGTCGCTGCATTTCCTGTTCCGCAACGACGCCCATGTGACCAAGGCACTGGCCGACCCGCAGGTGTTCGACGCGATCAGGACCATGATCGACGAAACCACGCAGGGCCTGCACGTGATCGGCACCGGCTCGCAGGGCGTGCGCCACATCTACAGCAAGCGGGAAATCCACAACGTCGGCGACCTCAAGGGATTGAAGGTCCGGGTGCAGGCGACTGCGACCGAGGACACCATGTTTCCGGCCTACGGCGCGCAGACCGTGCACATGCCGTTCGGCAGCGTCTACACCTCGCTGCAAACCGGCGTGGTCGACGCCGCCGAGAACAGCATCAACGTCTATCTCGTCAACAAGCACTATGAGGTGGCGCCGGTGCTCTCGATCACCGAGCACGAGGCCAACAATGCGCTGCTGTTCGTCTCCGACAAGCTCTGGCAGAGCCTCTCCGCCGAGCAGAAGCAGTGGGTGCAGGCGGCCGCCAACGAGGTCAGCGCCAAGGAGCCGCAGAAGGCGTTCGAGCTCGAGCGGAGCGCGCTGACCAAGCTGAAATCGTTCGGCGTCAAGGTGGTCGAGGACGTCGACAAGAAGAGTTTTACCGCGATCGCCGATCCCTATCTCGACAAGCTCGCCAAGGATCTCGGTCCGCATGCGGAGAAGATCAAGAATTTGATCCGTGCGATCAATTAGCCCCTCCATGCGTCGTCCCGGAGAAGGCCGGGACCCATACGCCGCGGCCTATCGGTTGAAGCACTGGCCGCCGCTTTTATCAAAACAACACGCGCCGGGTGTTACGGGTCCCGGCCCCCCGTGCGCAATTGCGCACTAGGCCGGGACGACAAGGAATTCCGAGCATGGCCATCGCCGACAAACTGGTGCTGCAACGGCAGCGGCATCTGAAATGGCGGGCGCTCGACCGGCTCGAGCTGGTCCTGATGATGCTGTGCGGCCTGTTGTGCTTCGGCTTCTCGCTCTCGGTGACTGCCGACATCGTGACTCGGACCATCGGCCATCCCTGGCTATGGCTGCAGGAGGTGACCTCGACGCTGTTCATCTACGCGATCTTCATCGGTGCCGCGGTCGCGACGCGGCGCAACGATCATCTCTATCTCACCGCGATTTCGGAGGCGATGCATGGCACGTCGCGGACATTCGTCGAGATTGTCATTCGTCTGGTCGTGCTGGGCGTCGCCTTCTGCCTGGTCTGGTATGGCTACCAGAACTACCTGCGCGGCTTCGGCAGCTTCCGCCTGCCGTCGGGCACGCCGATCGCCTCGCTCTATGCGGTGATCCCGCTGTCCGGCATCCTGATCGGGCTGTTCACGATCGAGCAGCTCGTCAACGGCATTCGCAACGGCTTTGATCATCCGGAGCCGCCGGATGACGACCTTGCGATCCCGGCGATCAATACCGGCGCAGCGACGGGAGCGCAGCCGTGAGCGCACCGGTCGTGCTTGCGCTGATGTCGTTCTGCTTCCTGTTCTTCGGCTATCTCGGCGTGCCGGTGCCGTTCTCGCTGATGGCCGGCGTGTTCATAGGCGCGATGCTGTCCGACGTGTCGCTGGCCGCGATCATCCAGAAGATCTTCGACGGTGTCGATTCCGAAGCACTGCTTGCGATTCCGTTCTTCCTCCTGGTCGGCGAGCTGATGAGCTCGGCAAACGTCGTGGTCCGCATCGCCAACCTCTCGGTTTCGCTGGTCGGGCATATCAGGGGCGGGCTGTCGCAGGTCGTCGTTGTGTTCAGCATGTTCTTTTCGGAAATGTCGGGCTCGACCACCGCCGACGTCGCCGTCATGAGCCGGGCGCTCGGCGGCCCGATGCGGCGTGAGGGTTACGAGCCGGCCTTCATCGCCGCGATCATCGCCTCGGCCTCCACCATCGCGGCGCTGGTGCCGCCGAGCATCACGGCCGTGGTCTATGGCGCGGTCGGCAATGTCTCGATCGCCGGCCTGTTCATGGCCGGCGTCGTCCCCGGCCTGATGATCGGCTTCGGGCTGATGATCTATTGCTACTTTTTTGGCCCCTCAGGCCTGCGCAAGCCGCGCGCGCCGCTGCGCCAGATCGCGTTCGCAGCCGGCGACGCAGCGCTGCCGTTGATGATCCCGGTGATCCTGCTCGGCGGCATCCTGACCGGTTGGTTCACGCCGACCGAGGCCGGCGTGGTCGCGGTGGCCTACATCATCATCGTGGTGATCCCGGCGCTGAACCGCGGGCACCTGAAGAAGATCCCGTACGATTTCTGCCTCGCCGGCCTGATCTTCTCGCTGCCGCTGATCACGATCGGCGCGGCGAACGCGTTCGGCTGGATGCTCGCCTATCTGCGCGGCGCGATCTACATCGCCGACTGGATCACCTCGATCGCCGGCAACGATCCGCATCTCATCATGCTCTTGATGGTGCTGCTGTTCACCGTGGTCGGCGACTTCATCGAGCCGGTGCCGACCATCATCATCTTCATGCCGCTGGTCAATGCGCTGACCCAGGCCGGCGACATCAACGGCGTCCACATGGGCGTGGTGCTGATCGCGACGCTGGCCTTCGGCCTGATCACGCCGCCTTACGGGCTGGTGCTGCTGATGGCCTCGAAATTCGTCGGCATCAGTTTTGCGAAGGCACTGCGGGCGGCGCTGCCGATCTACGTCGTGTTCCTGGTCACGATCTGCTTCACGATCTATTTCCCGAAGGTCGTGCTGTGGCTGCCCAAGCAGGTGATCCCGGAATCCGTCGGCTGCTTCAAGGCCCCCGGCGGCACCGGTTACATCTGCCCGAACTAGCCCTACCGGGGAGGACCTTCATGGGGAGGAGCTCGCATCGCTCCATCCACGTCATTGCGAGCCACCCGGTCGGCGCGAAGCGCCGCCGGATGACAGGCTCCGCGAAGCAATCCATCGCCCCGCAAGCGGAGAAATGGATTGCTTCGTCGCTATCGCTCCTCGCAATGACGGCAGTGCGAGGTGGCACCGGATGACAGGCAACAGCGGCTGTCACGCAGTCGTACCTATTGTTGCTACTTCGACTTGCTGGTGAACTTCTTCACCGCGACGCGGAAATCGTCGGTATGCATGGTCGTGATGATCTTGTGCTCCTCGGCATCGAGCTGCTGTTTGGTCGGCGTGGTGGCAGCCTGGTACACCAGTGACTTGGTGGCCGCGATCGCGGCGGGCGGATTCTTGGCCAGGCGCTCGGCGAGCTGCCGGGTGGCGGCCTTCAGCTCGGTCGCCGGCACGGTCTTGACCACCAGCCCCCATTCATAGGCCTGCTGCGCGGTGAAGCCGTCTTCCGCCAGGAAAATTTGCAGCGCGCGGCGGGTACCGACAGTGCCGACAATGCCGACCGTGCTGCCGCCGTCCGGCGACACGCCGATCTTGGCGTAGGCGGGGGTGAAGCGGGCGTCGTCCGCGGCGATGCACAGGTCGGTGACGAAGGCGAGGCCCATGCCGGCGCCGGCCGCCGAACCATGCACGCTGGACAGCACGATCTTCGGCATCCGTCGGACCGTCTCGATGAAGGCGTGGTAGTGATGCAGCATCTCGCCGACCACGGGCGTGACATTGTTGGCCTCAGTCGCGGCGCCAATGGTTTGCAGATCGCCGCCGGCACAGAAGGCGCGGCCTTCGCCCTCGATGACCAGCACGCGGACGTCCTTGTTGGCCTCGACCTCGGCGCTCAGTTGCTCGAGCTTTTTGGCGATCGTCAGGTCGATCGCATTGAACGCGGCCGGCCGGTTCAGCGTGATGGTGGCGATGGCGCCGTCGATGCGGAGCAGAGCGGGGTCGTTGGCGGAGGCGGGTGCTGGCATTTTGAAGACCTCGGGCTTGTCATTTCCGGACATTTAAGGCCTTGCCGGGAGCTGTGGCAATCCGGCCCGGCGCCGCGGCGGACCCAGAATCGCCGGGGACCCCCCTTGCATCGACGCGGTCCATGAGGCCAAATAGCCCGCGCCTTCGGTACGCAGACACGAGCGCTGTGGGGACGGGGCGAGCAAGCTAACATCGACAAGAGGAAACGGCATGGGTCACTCCTGCTCGCGCGTATTTGGGTTGTTCCGATGACAGGCTCGGTCATCATCGTCGGCGCCGGACATGCCGGCTTCCAGCTCGCGGCCTCGCTGCGCCAGGCTGGCTTCACCGAGCGCATCGCCTTGCTCAACGACGAAGGTCATTTGCCGTATCAGCGGCCGCCGCTGTCGAAGGCCTATCTGAAGGGCACCGGCGGGCCCGAGACCCTGATGTTCCGGCCCGAGAAATTCTACCACGACAACAAGATCGAGCTGATCACCGATCGTGCCCACGCCATCGATCGCAACGCCCGGAAGGTCGCGCTCGCCTCCGGCACCTCGCTCGACTACGGCCATCTGGTATTTGCGACCGGCGCGCGGAACCGGCTGCTCGATATTCCCAACGCCAGGCTCGACGCCGTTCGCTATTTGCGCATTCTTGACGAGAGCCAGGCGCTGCGCGATTTGATCGCGCCCGGCATGCGCGTCGTGGTGATCGGCGCCGGCTTCATCGGGCTCGAATTCGCGGCCACCGCGCGGGCCAAGGGGCTCGAGGTCGACGTGGTCGAGCTGGCGTCGCGCGTGATGGCGCGGGCGGTGACTGCGGAGATTTCCGAGTTCTCGCAGTCGCGCCACGCCGCGGCCGGCATCCGGATTCATCTCGGCGTTCAGGTTACCGCGATCGAGGCCGATGGTACCAAGGTCACCGGCGTCAGCCTGAGCAACGGCACGCATATCCCCGCCGATCTCGTCGTGGTCGGCGTCGGCGTGCTGCCGAATGTCGAGCTCGCAGCAGAAGCCGGTCTGCCGGTCGCATCCGGGATCATCGTCGACGAGCATCTTCTGACCGCCGATCCGAATGTTTCCGCGATCGGCGATTGCGCGCTCTACACCAGCAAGCGGTTCGGCGGATCGCTGCGGCTGGAGTCGGTGCAGAACGCGACCGACCATGCGCGCTGCGTGGCATCGCGGCTGACCGGCAAGACCGAGGTCTATGACGGCCTGCCGTGGTTCTGGAGCGACCAGGGCCCCGACAAGCTGCAGATGGCGGGCCTCACCACCGGCTACGACCGCGTCGTGGTGCGCGGCGACCGCGCGCAGGGCGCGTTCTCGGCGTTCTGCTATCGCGGCGACCAGCTGCTCGGCATCGAGTCGGTCAATCGCGCCGGCGATCACATGTTCGGCCGACGGCTGCTCGGCGCCGGCGGCTCGATCACGCCGGAGCAGGCGGCGGATGCGAGCTTCGATTTGAAGAGTGCGCTGAGCTGAGTGCGTAGGGTGGGCAAAGCGATAGCGTGCCCACCATCACGAGCAGTGCGCTCGATGGTGGGCACGGCGCAAACGCGCCTTTGCCCACCCTCCGTTTCTACGCATCGAGAGCGGCTTTGACCTCCGCCGCCGTCGGCATCGACGGCGCGGCGCCCATCCGTTGCACGCAAATCGAGGCGGCAGCGTTGGCGTAGCCCAGCGCGTCGCCGAGCGGCTTGCCGATGGCGAGCTGCGAGGCGAGGGCGCCGACGAAGCAGTCGCCGGCGCCGGTGGTGTCGACGGCCTTGACCTCGCGTCCCGGCACCAGCAGCGGCTGGCCCTCGACCAGCGCCAGCACGCCGCGCTTGCCGAGCGTGACGCAGATTGTCTTGCCTTGCCCCAACTGTCGGGCCGCCTCCGAGATGCGCTCCGGCGTGTCGCTGTCTCGCAGCTCCGTTCCGGTGAGGGCGCCGAGCTCGGTCTCGTTGAGAACAAGGATGTCGACCAGATCGAGCAGCGTCCCGTCGGCCTGCTTTGCCGGTGCCGGATTAAGGATCGTGGTGGCGCCGGCGGCGCGGGCACGGCGGAAGAACGCGGTGATCGCCGGCAGCGGAATCTCGAACTGGCTGACCGCGACGTCGCCCTTCATCAGGGCGGGCACCGCGACATCACGAGCGTCGACAAGCCCATTGGCGCCCGGCACGACCACGATCGTATTGTCGGCATTGGCAATGGTGATGATCGCCGTGCCGGAATGCGCACCAGCCGTGGTCTTGACGAGGCTGAGATCGACGCCTTGCGCGACGAGGAACGCTCTCAGCTCCTTGCCGAACGCATCGGTGCCGAGCCTGCCGATGAGTGTGGTCGCTACGCCGAGTTTTGCCGATGCCACGGCCTGGTTGGCGCCCTTGCCGCCGGGAAAATAGAGCACGGCCTCGCCGGCCACGGTTTCGCCGACCCGCGGATGGCGCTCGGCGGTCGCCACGACGTCCATATTGATGCTGCCGGCGACGAAAACGTGCCGCATGGCCCTAGCCTCGATCCGCCCGGTCAGGCCTCGGCACGAAACTCCTGCTTGACCGCCGCGATATCGGCGAGCGTCGGCAGGCCGGCCTCATTGCCGAGCTTCTGGATCTTGTAGGTCGACGCCGCGCGCGCGAACTTGAAATGCTCATGCCAGCCTTTGCTCGGATTCGAGAGGTAAGAGTAGATGTAGGCGCCGTGGAAGACGTCGCCCGCGCCGTTGGTGTCGATCACGCGCTCGCGCGGGATCGGGAAGGCCGGCAGGGTGCGCACCACGCCCGCCTCGTCATACCAGAGCAGGCCGCGCTCGCCCATGGTGACGCCGCCGACCTTGCAGCCGCGGCTCTTGAGATAGTCGAGCATCTGCTCCGGCGTCTTGTCCATCTGCTCGCACAGCCGCTCGGCGACGATCGCAATGTCGATGTAGGCGAGCAGCTCGTGGGTGTTGGTGCGCAGGCCGCCGCCGTCCAGCGAGGTCAGGATGCCGTCCTCGCGGCAGAGCTTTGCGTAGTGGATCGCGGCGTCCGGCTGGTGGCCATCGATATGCAGCGCCCGGCAGCCCTTGATGTTCAAGAGCGGAAAGGGATGGATGTGCTGGTCGTCGCGGCAGCGGACGATGGCGCGCTTGCCGTCATGGGGCATGATGAAGGACAGCGAGGAGGAGTTGACCTTGCGGGGGTGGAACGAGATACCGTAGCGGTCGGCCATGTCCCAGAACATCCGTCCCAGCCAGTCATTGGCCATGGTGGCGATCAGGTCCGGCTGGATGCCGAGCTTGGCGCAGCAGAACGCCGCGGTCACGGCGTTGCCGCCGAACGATACCGCATAGGCGTCGGCGACGTGCTTCTCGTCGCCAACCGGCATGTGATCGGTGATGAAGGTGACGTCGATATAGGTCTGTCCGATGAAGAGAGCCTGCATTCGTTGTCCGTCGTCGCTTGGTGTGGTCCCGGCCGGCAACCAGACTAGAGCATTTTCGGTTCTGATTGAAATCAGAACCGAAGCTCTCGAATCGCTGAAAATATTCGCAACCCTGCTTGGTTTACAGGTAGAGATGATGGATTCCCCGGGCGGTCCGTGGTTCCGGGGCGGGTTGAGGAGACGCACAATGACGGCAGATTCCGGGAGACCACAGCCATGATTAGCGGCCTCGATCATGTCGTCGTCCTGACCGGCGACATCACCGCCGCCAGCGCCGCCTATCAGACGCTGTTCGCGCGGGCGCCGGCCTGGCGCAACAGCGGCGACGGCGCCGACCGCGTGCTGTTCACGCTCGACAACACCACGATGGAATTGATGGCGCCGCGCGGCGATGATGCCGCAGCCCAGCGCGTCCGCAGCGCGCTGGTGACGCAGGGCGAGGGGCTTGCGAGCCTCTGCTTCCGTGTCGGCGATATCGCCAGGATGCACCGCCGGCTCGACCGGCTGACGCTGAAGCCCGAGCCGGTCGCCGAGGTCGAGAGCCGCGACGAGACCAGCGGCGCCACGCTGTCATGGCGGCGCACGCGCGCCGCGACCGATGCGACGCGGGGCATCCGGATGTTCTTCCTGGAGCGGGAGCAGGAGCGGCCGCTGTCGGTGCGCGCCACGCCGGCCTCGATCACCGCGATGGATCATGTCGTGGTCTCGACGGCCGATCCGGAACGCGCCGCTGCACTCTACGGCGCGCGGCTCGGGCTCGACATGGCGCTCGATCGCTCGCATCCCGAATGGGGCCGGCTGATGTTCTTCCGCTGCGGCGACCTCGTCGTCGAGGTCACGCACCGGCCGGGCAAGGGAAACAGCAAGGCGGAGGCGGACGCGCCGGACCGGCTGCGCGGCATCTGCTGGCGGGTGGCCGATATCGAGGCCACGCATGCGCGGCTGGTTGCCGCCGGCGTCGACGTCTCGGAGATTCGCACCGGCCGCAAGCCCGGCACGCGCGTGATGACGGTACGCAACGGCACCTGCGGCGTGCCGACGCTCCTGGTGCAGCCCTCGCAGGGAAAGCCGGACTAGGCGGCGTTTCACACGCGCGTCGTTCCGGCAGCGGGCGTGATGGGGAAGTGCGTCCATTTTTCTTTGTCATTCCGGGCTCGCGAAGCGAGAACCCGGAATCCATCAAGCCGCACGTTCTGCGGACTGATGGATTCCGGGCTCGTGCTGCGCACGCCCCGGAATGACGAAGCGACCGTCACGACAACATTCGTTCTCAAACCGCGTGCTTCATGCTACATTCGTCAGCTCAGCATCACAGGCGATCGAATTGGCCAAGGCAAAGCGGATACAGAGATGGCAGCGCGACCCGGAGGGGATGCGGCTGCGGATTCTCGAGGCGGCCAAGCAGGAATTCGCCGCCCATGGCCTTGCGGGCGCGCGGGTCGACCGCATCGCGGCCAATGCCGGCGCCAACAAGCGCATGCTGTACTACCATGTCGGCAACAAGGAGGATCTTTATCTCGAGGTACTGGAAGGCGCCTATGAGAAGATCCGCGCCGAGGAGCGCACGCTCGATCTCGAGCATCTCGATCCGCCCGAGGCGATCGGACGCCTGATCGACTTCACCTGGAACTATTTCCTGCGCAACCCCGAGTTCCTGGCACTGCTGAACACGGAAAACCTCGCCAAGGCAAAACACCTGAAGCGCTCGACCAAGGTCAAGTCGATGCACTCGCCCTTCGTCGAGATGATCCGCACCGTGGTGACGCGCGGGGTCGAGAGCGGCGATTTCCGCGTCGCGATCGATCCGGTGCAGCTCTATATCTCGATCGCGGGGCTTGCGTTCTTCTATCTCTCCAACAGCGCCACCTTGAGCGTGATCTTCGGCCGCGACCTCTTGAAGAAGGACGCCCGCGACGAGCGCCTCGAGCACATGACCGCGCTGGTGCTGGCGGCGCTGACCGGCAAGTCCACCGCCGCATTCGGTGGCGCGATGCCGGTGCTGCGCGCTGCGGAACACCGCGTGGTGTGAGGTCTCGCGATCATTGCGATGATCCGTGACCCGGATGAAGCGAAGCGTAATCCGGGGCGCCTCTATCCATGTCGAGGCCGGCCCCCGGATTTCGCTTCGCTGCATCCGGGCTAAAAATTTCTCATCTGACGAAATGTGGAATTTCAGTGCGATTTTGCCGCGTGCCGGGGGCTGGACAGTATTTATCCAACGGGTTAATTTCTAATCGAATTGAGAAACGGCAAGGGAGCGTGGCGTGGCGGAGGCAAAGAGCCCTTCGGGCCTGTCGAAGGTGCTGAATGCAGCATGGGTGCGCCCGTTCCTGTTCCTGGTCGTCATCGTGGCGGCCTGGGACCTTTCGATCCGGCTGTTCCATATCCCGGCCTATCAGATCCCGTTGCCCGGCGACGTCGTTGCGGTTCTGATCAGCGACTGGCCCGAGCTGCTGCGGCAGTCCTGGCCGACCACCTATGCGACGATCTGCGGCTTCCTGCTCTCGGCGCTGTTCGGCATTCCCGTCGCGATGCTGATCGCGGGCTCGAAGACGGTCGAGAGCTACGTCTATCCGCTGCTGGTGTTCTCCCAGTCGGTGCCGAAGATCGCGATCGCGCCGCTGTTCGTGGTGTGGTTCGGCTTCGGCATCATACCCAAGGTGATTTCCGCGTTCCTGCTCGGCTTCTTCCCTGTGGTGGTCTCGGCCGTGCAGGGCTTCAAATCGGTCGATCCCGACATGGTCGATCTGGCGCGCGCGATGCAGGGCAGCCGCTTTAAGGTGTTCTGCGCGGTCAACCTGCCGCATGCGATGCCAGCGATCTTCTCCGGGCTGAAGGTCTCGGTGACGCTCGCCGTGGTCGGCGCCGTCGTGGGCGAGTTCGTCGGGTCCAATTCCGGCATCGGCTATGTGATGCAGCGATCGATCGGCACCTTCGACCTGCCGACGATGTTCGCCGCATTGGTGATCCTGGCGCTGCTCGGCGTCATCCTGTTCTGGATCGTCGACCGCATCGAGCGGCTGGTGATCCCCTGGCACGTCAGCCAGCGCGACGACATCAGCTTCGCGTCCTAGCGCGGCAACCGGACAAGCGGCCCACGCAAGGGCCGCGGACAATAAAGGGAGAACAACCATGAAGCGTTTGATTGCGGTCGCCGGCGCCGCACTGGCCTGGACCGCGCTTGCGGTGGCACCCGCGTCTGCGGCGGACAAGGTCGTGCTGATGCTCAACTGGTACGTCTATGGCGAACACGCGCCGTTCTATTACGGCAAGGCCAAGGGCATCTATGCGGCCGAAGGCATTGATCTGGAGATCCAGGAGGGCCGCGGCTCGGCCGCGACCACGCAGGCGGTGGCCGCCAAGACCGCGGATTTCGGCTATGTCGACGTGCCGACGATGATGCGCGCGGCGGTGAAGGGCGCACCGGTGATCGCCACCGGCGTGCTGTTGCAGACCAGCCCGATGTCGGTGATGGGCTTCGTCGACAAGAACATCAGGAAGCCGGAGGACATCAAGGGCAAGACGGTCGCGATCACCCCTGCCGATTCGATGACCCAGATCTGGCCGCTGTTCCTGAAGAAGACCGGCCTGAAGGAAAGCGATTTCAACACGGTTGCCGGCGACGGCCAGACCAAGCTCAACGCCGTCATCAACGGCCAGGCCGATCTGCTGCTCGGCTATGTCATGGACCAGTCGATGAAGATCAAGGACGCCACGGCTAAGGACGTCTATCCGATCAAGTTCGCCGACTACGGCATCAACATGGTGTCGTCGGGCATCATCGCGAACTCCGACTACGTGAAGGCCAACGCCGACCTGGTGCGCCGCTTCATGTCGGCGACGACAAAGGCGGTTGAAGCCGCCGAGAAGGAGCCGAAGGCCGCCGCGCAATCGATCCTCGACGCCAACCCGAAGGGCGGCAAGATCGACACGCTGACGCAGGGGTTCGAGCTGACGATCCCGCTCTATCGTACGCCGGAGACCAAGGACAAGCGGCCATTCCAGGTCACCGACCAGAACATGACCGAGTCGGTCGATCTGATGGTCGAGTATGGCGGCCTCGACGCCAAGGCCAAGGCCAATCCGAAGGCGTTCTACACCAACGACTATCTGCCGAAGGGTAATTCGTGACCCAATATTCCCCACTGTCGTCCCAGCGAAAGCAGGGACCCATAACCACCGATCTTGTTTGTTGCGAAAGGTCTCTCCTCGCGTGCCCGAACGAGAAGCCGCGGCGTATGGCTCCCTGCTCCGTGCGCAATCGCGCACTCGGCAGGGACGGCGGGTGGAGAAAGCTGCGATGAATCCTGCGACGAAGCCAACTCACGCTGACCAACCCGCCGCGCATCTGCGCCTGGTGTCGGACCGCGCAGCCGGCGCGGCGCCGGGCATCAAGCTCTCGGGCGTCTCGAAGACCTACCGGTCGCGCGACGGCGACGTGCCGTCGCTGCGGCCGCTCGACTTCACCATCAATGACGGTGAGTTCTTTGTCGTGGTCGGGCCTTCCGGCTGCGGCAAGTCCACGCTGCTCAAGATGATCTCGGGCCTGCTGCCGCCGACGACAGGCGAAGTTCTGGTCGACGGCGAGCCGGTAACGAAGCCGCACGGCAATGTCGGCATCGTGTTCCAGAACGCGCTGCTGCTGCCGTGGCGCAACATCCTCTCCAACGTGATGTTGCCGATCGACATGAAGCGGCTCGCCCGCGACAAATATCTCGACCGCGCCAAGGCGCTGTTGAAGCTGGTCGGGCTCGAAGGCTTCGAGAAGAAGCTGCCCTGGCAGCTCTCCGGCGGCATGCAGCAGCGCGCCTCGATCTGCCGCGCGCTGGTGCACGATCCCAAGATCATGCTGATGGACGAGCCGTTCGGCGCGCTCGATGCCATGACGCGCGAGCGCATGAATGTCGAGCTGATGCGGATCCAGCGCGAGACCGGCAAGACAGTGCTGCTGATCACGCATTCGATCCCGGAGGCCGTGTTCCTCGCCGACCGCGTGCTCGTGATGACCGAGCGGCCCGGTGCAATCGCGGCGATCTACGACGTGCCGATGCCGCGGCCGCGCTCGCTCGAGACGATGTCCGATCCGGTCTTCACCGAGCTGGTGCAGCGGATCCGCAAGCATTTCTTCACGCAGGGGTCGCTGGACTAACGCCGAGCCTTCCATGCCGCTTCGCCTCAAAGTCAACGATATCGCCTTCTTCGAACGACCGCTGCTGTTCGCCCGGCCGTTCCGCTTCGGCGCGGTGACGATCACCGCGTCGACGCAGCTGTTCGTGCGGGTCGAGATCGAGGTGGAAGGCAAGGGCCGCGCGACCGGTGCCAGCGCCGAGATGCTGGCACCGAAATGGTTCGACAAGCGGCCGCATCTGACGGCCGAGCAGACGGTCGACGAGCTCCGCTGCTCGCTCGCGATCGCGCGCGAGCTCTATCTGACAAGCAAAGGCTTCGACACCGCGTTCGGCCTGCACGCCGCGGGTATCGGCCGGCAGGTCGCGACCTGTGCCGCGAAAGACATTCCGCCGCTCGCGGCCGGCTTCGGCCCGGCCGAGATCGACAAGGCGATCCTGGATGCGCTGCTGCGCGCGGTCGGGGTGAACTTCTTCGACGGCATGGCCGGCAATATTGCCGGCATCGACGCGCGGCTGACGCCGGATCTCGATGATGCGGCGATCGCGCGGTTCCTGTCGACGCGCAAGCGGCTCGACCGTGTCGCCGTCAGGCACACGGTCGGGATGGACGACGAGGTTGAGGGTGAGGGCGGTGTCGCAGACCCCAACGAGAATGCCGGCGCACGCTACTTCAAGCTCAAGCTGAACGGCGATCCGGCGCATGATGCGGCGCGGCTGGCGCGGATCGGCAGTGAACTCGCAAAGCTGCCTTACGCCGTCAAGGTCACGCTCGATGCCAACGAGCAATATGCCGACCTTGCCGCCCTGAATGCGCTGGTCGAGCGGCTCGACCATGACGCCGCGCTGCGGCCGATCGCGGCGAACCTGCTCTATATCGAGCAGCCGATGCCGCGCGATATCACGAAGGCCTCGCTGCTCAGGACGCTGGCGGCGCGCAGCTTCATCATCGACGAGGCCGATGATTCCTATGATGCATTCCCGCAGGCGCGGGCGCTCGGTTATCGCGGCATCTCCTCGAAATCGTGCAAGGGCATCTACAAGTCGATCATCAATGCGGCGCGCGCGGCGGCGTGGAGCGCGGATGGCGGCCGGTATTTCATCAGCGGCGAGGATCTGACCTGCCAGGCCGGGCTCGCGGTGCAGCAGGATCTCGCGCTCGACGCGCTGATCGGCGTCGCCCATGCCGAGCGCAATGGACACCATTACGTCGATGGCTTTGCCGACACCCCGGCTGATGAGGCCGATGCCTTCCTTACCGCGCATCCAGATCTCTACGCGAGCACCGGCGGCAAGGTCCGCCTCGCGATCCACGGCGGCGATCTCCTGACCGGATCGATCGCCGCCGCCCGGGGCTTTGCCAGCTCGGTCCATCCGGACTGGTCCACCATGCAGCCGCTGCAGCGGCCAACATCACGCGTTTCCCAGGAGCAGACAGTATGACGACCAAACGCCTCGGCCTGATCATGAACGGCGTCACCGGCCGGATGGGGCTCAACCAGCATCTGATCCGCTCGATCGTCGCGATCCGCGAGCAGGGCGGCGTGCTGCTTGCGAACGGCGACCGCATCATGCCCGATCCGATCCTGGTCGGCCGCGACGCCGAGAAGGTCGGCGCATTGGCAAAACGCTACAACATCGAGCGGCACACCACCGATCTCGACCGTGCGCTGACCGACAAGGATGACACCGTGTTCTTCGACGCCGCCACCACGCAGGCGCGGCCTTCGCTGCTGACCAAGGCGATCGACGCCGGTAAGCACATCTATTGCGAGAAACCGATCGCGACCAATCTCGAGGAAGCCGTTGCGGTCGTGAAGCTCGCCAACGCAAAAGGGCTCAAGCACGGCACGGTGCAGGACAAGCTATTCCTGCCCGGCCTCAAGAAGCTCGCCTTCCTGCGCGACTCCGGCTTCTTCGGCCGCATGCTCTCGGTGCGCGGCGAGTTCGGCTACTGGGTGTTCGAGGGCGGCTGGCAGGAGGCGCAACGGCCGTCCTGGAACTACCGCGCCGAGGACGGCGGCGGCATTATCCTCGATATGGTCTGCCACTGGCGCTACGTGCTCGACAATCTGTTCGGCGAGGTCGAGAGCGTGGTCTGCATCGGAACAACCGATATCCCCGAGCGCTACGACGAGAAGGGCAGGAAGTACGAGGCGACCGCCGACGATTCCGCCTACGCCACCTTCAAGCTGAAGGGCGGCGTGATCGCGCATATCAACATGAGCTGGGTGACGCGGGTCTATCGCGACGATCTCGTCACCTTCCAGGTCGACGGCACCCATGGTTCGGCGGTGGCGGGCCTGACCGACTGCGTGATCCAGGCGCGCCAGGCGACGCCGCGGCCGGTGTGGAATCCGGACGAGAAGCGCATGCATGATTTCTATGCCGACTGGCAGAAGCTGCCCGAGAACGTGGTCTACGATAACGGCTTCAAGGAGCAGTGGGAGATGTTCATCCGCCACGTCTGCGAGGATGCGCCCTACAAATACACCCTGCTCGAAGGCGCCAAGGGCGTGCAGCTCGCCGAATGCGCGCTGAAGAGCTGGAAGGAGCGGCGCTGGATCGACGTCGCCCCGATCGTGGTCTGAGAGAGGACCTTTGTCATGAACAAGCCAGTCCTGCCGATCTCGTCGCTGTCGTTGAATCTGCCGACCGCCGATGGTGGCCTTGAGACCTATCGCTTGGCGGCATCGCGAACCTTTCCGGCGAAGCTCGAGGGCACACTCAATCGTGTGGCATTCTCGGCCGCCCATGTGGTCGCCGATCCCCGCGCCGACGTCGATCCGTGGCTGACGGCCGCGATCGATTGGGACAAGACGATCGCATTCCGCGAGCATGTCTGGGACCTCGGCCTCGGCGTCGCCGAAGCGATGGACACCGCACAGCGCGGCATGGGGCTGGACTGGGCGACCTCGCTGGAGCTGATCCGGCGCTCGGTCAAGGCCGCAAAGGCCAGGGGCAACGCTCTGGTGTTCTCGGGCGCCGGCACCGACCACCTCGCTGTGGAAGATGCCAGGTCGATCGACGACGTGATCCGGGCCTATGAGGAGCAGATCGCGGCCGTGGAGAAGGCCGGCGGGCGGATCATCCTGATGGCGTCGCGCGCGCTGGCCAAGCTCGGCAAAAGCGCGGAGGACTACGCTGGGGTCTACGACCGCGTGCTGTCGCAGGTCCGCGAGCCCGTGATCATCCACTGGCTCGGCGACATGTTCGATCCGGCGCTGGCCGGATATTGGGGCACGGCCGCTCTCGACAAGGCGATGGACACGGCAGTTGCGATCATCAACGCCAATGCGGCCAAGGTTGACGGCGTCAAGGTCTCGCTGCTCGACAAGCAGCGCGAGATCGACATGCGGCGGCGGCTCGATCCCCGCGTCAAGATGTATACCGGTGACGACTTCAACTATGCCGAACTGATCGCCGGCGACGACAAGGGCTTCTCCCATGCACTGCTCGGCATCTTCGATGCGATCGCGCCGGCCGCGTCCTACGCACTGTCGCGGCTGGCCGCGGGCGATGCGGCCGGCTTCCATGATGTGCTGGGCCCGACGGTGCCGCTGTCGCGCCACATCTTCAAGGCGCCGACGCGCTTCTACAAGACCGGCATCGTGTTCATGGCCTATCTCAACGGCCACCAGAATCACTTCACGATGGTCGGCGGACAGGAGAGCGCGCGCTCGACGTTGCATCTCGCCGAACTGTTCCGGCTCGCCGACCAGGCGGGACTGTTGGCCAATCCGGAAGCCGCGACCCACCGGATGCAGGCCATCCTGACCACACGCGGCATCGACGCCTGATGCGTGACTTTTCCCACGACCACCGCTGGCTGTCGCTGAACACGGCGACCGTCCGCAAACAGGGCGATCTCATCGCCATCATCGACGCCTGCGCTCGCCATGGCATCCGCGCCATCGATCCCTGGCGCGACCAGGTCGCAGCCATTGGCCTCGATCGTGCCGTGCGCGCGGTCCGGGATGCCAGGCTCGATCTGTCGGGCTATTGCCGCGGCGGCATGTTCACGGCGGATGGAGCGCACCGCAGCGAGGTACGCGACGACAACCGCCGCGCGGTGGACGAGGCGGCGGCGCTCGGCGCCTCCTGCATCGTGCTGGTGGTCGGCGGCTTGCCGCAATATTCGCGGCCGGGCAGCGCGGCCTCGAAGGACATCGCGGCAGCGCGCAACCAGGTGCATGACGGCGTCGCCGAGATGCTGGATTATGCCAAGCAGGCAAAACTGCCGCTCGCGATCGAGCCGTTGCATCCGGCCTATGCCGCCGATCGCGCCTGCGTGAACACCACGAAGCACGCGCTCGACATCTGCGACGCGCTCGATCCCGGCCGTACCGGCGCGATCGGGGTCGCGCTCGACGTCTATCACATCTGGTGGGATCCCGAGCTGACGAGCCAGATCGCCCGCGCCGGCAAGGATCGCCTGCTGGCGTTCCATGTCTGCGACTGGCTGGTGCCGACCAGGGACATCCTCAACGACCGCGGCATGATGGGTGACGGCGTCATCGACATCAAGTCGGTGCGCGCAGCGGTCGAAGCGCAAGGCTTTGCCGGCTATTCGGAGATCGAGATCTTCTCGAACGACTGGTGGACGAAGCCGATGGATGCGGTCTTGACGACGTGCATCGAGCGGCACCGCTCGGTGGTTTGACCCAGCGGCCGGTGCGGTGGACAAGGCGAAGCGTGCCCGCTATGCCGGATGCCGTGGCGTGAACGGCACAGAGAGCCGTTGAACGCCGCGGTCCGGACCTTCGGAGCACGACATGCGCTTGAGCCATTGCCACAACTTCCATGATTTCCGCGAGCTGGCGCGGCGGCGGCTCCCGGGACCGATCTTCAATTATATCGACGGCGCCGCGGATGACGAGGCCACGCTTCGGCAGAACACCGCGAGCTTCGAGCGGTGCGACCTGGTGCCCAACGTCCTGCGCGGCGTGGAGAACGTCGATCTCTCGGTCACCGTGATGGGACAGAAGCTGGCGACGCCGTTCTATTGCTCGCCGACCGCGCTGCAGCGTCTGTTTCATCATGATGGCGAACGGGCCGTCGCCGCAGCAGCGTCGAAATTCGGCACGATGTTCGGCGTGTCGTCCCTCGGTACCGTGAGCCTCGAGGAATTGCGCAAGGCCTATGCGACGCCGCAGGTCTATCAGTTCTATTTCCACCGCGATCGCGGCCTGAACACCGCGATGATGCAGCGCGCCAAGCAGGCCGGCGTCAACGTGATGATGTTGACGGTCGACAGCATCACCGGCGGCAACCGCGAGCGCGACCTGCGCACCGGGTTCTCGATTCCGTTCCGCCTGACGCTCGGCGGCATGCTGCAATTCGCCGTCAAGCCGGCTTGGGCCATCAACTACGTCACCCATGAAAGCTTCAAGCTGCCGCAGCTCGACGACCATGTCGACATGAGCGGCGGCGCCATGTCGATCGGACGGTACTTCACCGAAATGCTCGATCCCGGCATGACATGGGACGACGTCGCCAAAATGGTGCGGGAGTGGAAAGGCCAGTTCTGCCTGAAGGGCATCATGTCGGTCGAGGATGCCAAGCGCGCCGTCGCGATCGGCTGCAGCGGCATCATCCTCTCCAACCATGGCGGCCGGCAGCTCGACGGCTCGCGGGCGGCGTTCGATCAGCTGGCCGAGATCGTCGATGCCGTGGGCGACCGGATCGACGTGATGATGGACGGCGGCATCAAGCGCGGCAGCCATGTGCTGAAGGCGCTGTCGCTTGGCGCCAAGGCCGTCGGCCTCGGGCGCGCCTATCTCTATCCGCTGGCATCAGCCGGCCAGGCCGGAGTCGAGCGGGCGCTCGGTCTGCTGCAGGCGGAGCTGGTGCGGGACATGCGGCTGATGGGGTGTTCCTCGATCAGTCAGCTCTCGCGCGCAAACCTGCGGTTCAGATAGCCGCCCGGTTAACCCGCATCGCGCTCACGAGTCCTGATCCTGGTGCGCGATCTCGAGCGTGACCAGCCGCGCCAGCAGCGTGGCGGGGTAGAGCTGGCCGAAGATCGCCTCGACGTTGCACAGGCTGCGTGCAATCGGATGCAGCGGCGCGACGTCGCCATAGCCTGTCGTCGTCAGCGTGGCAAAGGAGAAATAGATCAGCTGGCTCGCGAGCGTCGGGCGGTCCTCGACCTTCATGCCGGCGAACGCATCCGGCACCAGCGTGCCGATGAAGGTGTAGAGCGCCGAGAAGATCACCGCGACCGTCAGATAGAGCAGGATCGCGCCGATCACCCGGTGATAATTGACGCGCCCCGGGGCGAAGGTGGCGCGCGCGACCGTCACCGCCATCGTGATGCCGACCAACAGCCAGGAGCCGGCGAACAGATTGAGGTCGAGGATCGAGGGCGAGCGCAGGCGCAGGATCGCGCCGGTCACGATCATCGCGAGCGCGATCAGCATGGTGACGACGGCAAGTGCGCTGCCCGACATCACGAATACGCCGCCGACCAGGAAGAGGGCGAGCAGCAGCTCGAAGATCTGAAACTCGAATAGGCCGAGCGCCTGCAGAGGTGCCACCACGAACATCATGACAAGGATCAGGACAGTGAGCACGGTCAGCAGCGAATCGCCCCAGCGATCGCGCAGCTCACTGATGCTCGTCCAACTGCGTTTCATGTCCTGCCCCGTCACTCGGCATGGCATCAGGATGCCGGTGCCGGACATTGCTGTGCGGCGGCCGCAAAGGCAAGGCGGGGGGCCGGCGTCGCCCGCACCGGGCAGCGAAGATCGCAGGGCCGGCGGCCTCAGAGCGTTTTCGAGCGAAATGGATACCGGTTCGCGTCAAGAAAACGCGCCAAAACAAGAATCTAATGCCCCGTTCCGATTCCATCCGAACGGAAAAGCCTCTAGGGGCTCGCGACCTGCTGCAGCGTGTTGAAGCGTGCCTTCTGCTCGCTGCTCAGCGTGGCATAGAACTGGTCCAGTGCAGGCTCGATCAGCTGCGCGGCTCGCTGCATGGCCTCGAGCCGGTGCTGCATTGCCTCGAGCCGGCCGACCGGCGTCAGCGGCACGTCGTTCGGGCAGGCCGCCTGCAGATCCGCAATGGCTCTTGTGGTCGCATCGCTCAAGCGGCCGAGCGCTTCCTTCTGCTTGCCGGCCGGATGAAGCGAGGCCTCGATCCGGTTGATCGGCAATTGGGCGAGGTCGGATTTCGAATCGCCGCAATTCCCGGATTGCGCGGTCGTTTCCTGCTGTTGCGGCGAACGTTCGCCGACATGTGGACCGAGCGCATTGAAGCGGGCCTGTTGCTCGTCGCTGAGTGAGCCGTAGAAATTCTCCAGCGCGGGCCGCACGATCTTGATCGCCTCGAGCGTCGCACCGATGCGGTTCAGCATCGACCGCAGGCGGCCGGCCGGCGTCAGCGCATAGCTGTCGGTGCAGGAGTCCTTGAAGACATTGGCGGCCTGCGCCGCGGCAGCCTTCAGATCGTCCAGCAAGACGCGCTGCTGCTGGTCCGGCCGCACCGCCCGGGCGATGTCGGCAAGCGGCCAGGCGGTGACGCCCTTGTCGGGTTCACCGCACAGCTGCTTGATCGCCTGCGGGCTCGTATCGGCGCGTTGACGGGACCGAGCGCGGCCTGCGGTCGACGGATAATCGCCCGGCTCGATGCTGGCATAGGCGGAGTAGGGACTGTTGGTGTCCCAGAACACGGTGTCGACGAGGTCGTCATAGGCGTAGGCCCAATAGCCGGGGTCGTAGGCGTAGGACCAGAACGTGTAGTCGAAGATGTCCGAATAGGCGTAAGGCAGGAACACCGGGCCAAGCCACGCCACGAATGCCGCGCGGTGGCCGCGCCGCCAGGCATTCCGCGGCGCCCAGCCGCCTTGGCGCGCCGCAAGCGCCGCCTGGCCTTGTGCGGCTGCCTGTTCGCGGAAGCGTGCGGCAAATCGCTCGCGCTGGGCCGCCTGCGTCGCGGCGCTGGTTGCGGCGGCGACCCCAACTGTCGCTGCCGGTGCCAATCGCTGCTGCCGGGCAAGGTCGGCTTGCTGTGCGCGTTGCTCGCGCTGCAGCAGGCGGTTCTGCGCCTCCAGGGCGCGGTCGTGGACGCGTTGCGCACGGGCGCCTTGAACCTTTTCCGATTGCAATTGCTGCACACGCTGCTGCAGGCGATCGATCCGGATTTGCTGCTCCGCGGTCTGGCGCGAAAGCGTGTCACGCTGCCGCTGCTGCGCGGCCTGCTGGCGCTGCTGGGTGAGCTGCTGCCGCTGCTGCACACGCTGTTGAATTCGCTCGGCCGGCGAGGGCCGCTCGCTCACGCGCGCCGGCAGGCTCGGGCGTGATGGCGCGGCCGTGCGGGGAGCAGGGCGCGGCGACGGGGCGCTGCGACGAAATTCGGGTCGGTGCGTTGCGACGTGCGGCGCGGCGATATGAGGAGCCTGGCGTACCGACGGAGCGGCGAAATGCGGTGCCGGGCGCGCCGCCATCGCCGGTCGCTGCGCGGCATGGAAGGCAGGTGCGGCCGGTCGAGCCATCGCTGGTGGCCGAGCCATTGCAGGCGGTCTCGCCATCGCGGGCGGGGCGGCGTGGACCATCGGCGCGGCAGGCCGCGTCATCGCCGGCGGCGCGGCCGGACGTGCCGCCGCTGCTGAGGCTCCACCTCTTGCGTGTGGATCGTGTGGTTGGGCGGCCGCGTCGCTCGCCGCCAGCGTCGCGGCACCAACCAGGAGCATGGCAAAGCAGATACCGTGGGGAGGCATGAGCGTGGCTCTCCATCCATCCCTGCCCGCAGCGCTTCAACGCACAGATGTCGAAATCGTTCGAGTTGGCCATCGCCGGCGGTGCGGTCTTGCGACGCAGGGCACCGTCAGGAGACATCCTGCGTCAAAGCGGCCGCGATCCGCTCCGTCGTCCAGTCGACCTGATCGGCGGTGATCACCAGCGGCGGGGCGATGCGGATGGTGTGCTCGTGGGTGTCCTTGGCGAGGATGCCGCGCGCCTGCAGCGCGAGGCAGTAGCGGCGGGCGCCGCCGGCTTCCGGGTGCAGTTCGATCGCCAGCATCAAGCCGCGCCCGCGCACCTCACGGATGACGTTAGCGCGGATGTCCTGCAGTCCGGCGAGAAAGCGCGCACCCTGTTGCGCCGCGTTCTCGATCATCCCTTCCTCGACCAGCACCCGCAGCGCGGCGCGTGCCACCGCGCAGGCCAGCGGATTGCCGCCGAAGGTCGAGCCGTGCTGGCCCGGCCGCAGCGTGCCGAGCACCGCGTTGTTCGAGAGCACCGCCGACACCGGATAGAAGCCGCCCGATAGCGCCTTGCCGAGCAGCGTCACATCGGCCTCGATGCCCTCGTGCTGCTCGGCGAGCAGCTTGCCGGTGCGGCCGAGCCCGGTCTGGATCTCGTCCAGCACGAGCATCACATTGCGCGCGGTGCACAGCTCGCGCACGCGCGCGAAATAGCCCGGCGGGGGAAGGATGACGCCGGCTTCGCCCTGCACCGGTTCGACCAGGAAGGCCGCGGTGTTCGGCGTGATCGCCTGCTCGAGCGCCGCGGCATCGCCGAACGGGATGATCTTGAAGCCCGGCGCGAACGGGCCGAAATGGTCGCGCGACCCCGGATCGGTCGAGAAGCCGACGATGCCGAGCGTGCGACCGTGAAAATTATTGGCGCAGACGATGATCTCGGCCTGTCCATCCGGCACGCCCTTGACCTCATAGGCCCATTTGCGCACCGACTTGATTGCGCTCTCCACCGCTTCGGCGCCGCTGTTCATCGGCAGCACCTTGTGCGAGCCGGTCAGCTCCGCGAGCTCGCGGTAGAAGGGAGCGAGCTGGTCGTTGTGGAAGGCACGCGACGTCAGCGTCAGCCGGCGCGCCTGCTCGATCATGGCTGCCAGGATCTTCGGATGACAATGGCCCTGACTGACCGCCGAATAGGCGGAGAGACAGTCGAGATACCGGTTGCCGTCGGTATCCCAGACCCAGACGCCTTCGCCTCGGGATAGCACCACCCCGATCGGCTCGTAATTGTAGGTGCCGAACTGCGCTTCGGTTGCGAGGAAATCAGTGACCGATGCATTCATCATGCGTCACTCCCGCTGCAGCGCACGAGAGATTACATCAATCCGTGCCTGCAGTTGATTTGGCTATCAGTTCTTCCACAGGGAAGTGTTGCCGCCAGCCAAATTCGCAGGGGAGAATCTATGCGTTGATGCTGCATGGCACGCTGAGGAAGCCGCGGAAGCGCACCCGCCCGCCGCGCAACGGCTCGCCATCAAGCGCGTAATTCGGAAAGCGCGCCAGGAAACGCGAGATCGCGATGGCGCCCTCGAGGCGCGCCAGTGCCATCCCTGCGCATTGATGCGCGCCGGTGCCGAAGGCGAGGTGACGGTTCGGCGTGCGTGCGACGTCGAAGCGCTCGGGCTCGGGAAATTGCGCGGGGTCGCGGTTGGCGGCGCCGATGCACAGCGTGACCAGCGTGCCGGCCGGCAGCTTGATGCCGCCGAGCTCGGTCTCCTCCACGATCATCCGGTTGCCGAGCTGGTTCGAGCTCTCGTAGCGCAGCATCTCCTCGACTGCGGTCTTGATCAGCTCCGGCTGCGCGATCAGCCGCTGCTTCTGATCCGGATTGTGGGTGAGCGTCACCAGCCCATTGCCGATCAGGTTGGTCGTGGTCTCGTGGCCGGCGTTGAGCAGGAAGATGCAATTGTGCAGCAATTCCTTCGCGGTCAGCCGCTCGCCATTGTCTTCGCCCTGAATCAATCGCGTCAGCACATCGCGTTCGGGATTGCCTGGTTTGGTGCGGCGGCGTTCGACGAGGGTTTCGAGATAGGCGAGAAAATCCTTCACCGCGTTGTTGCCGCGGTCGAACGCCTGCCTGCCGATCACCGGCTCCAGCGCGCCCAAAATCGCCAGCGACCAGTCGCGCAGCGGCTCGCGTTCGTCGTGCGGCACGTCGAGCAGATTGCCGATCACCTCGACCGGAATTGCCGAGGCGAAATCCTCGATGAGCTCGAAATGATCTTTCGTGGCGATCCGGTCGAGCAGGCTGTCGACCAGCGCGATCAAATCCGGCTCCATGCCGGCGATCGCCCGCGGCGACAATGCGCCCATGATCAAGCGCCGCACGCGGGTGTGCGCCGGCGGATCGTTGAAGACGAGGCTGGTGGTGTGGTGCTCGTAGAGCAGCGAGTCGCCGTATTTCGGCAGGAACTCCTTTTTCTTATCGGAGGAGAACGCCTTGGTGTTCTTGTAGGCGGCGATCAGGTCGTCGTAGCGGGTGAGGAAATAGCAGCCGTTCGGCAGGCGTTTGACCGGCGCGGTCTCGCGCAGCGCGCGATAGGTCGGGTAGGGGTTGGCGTAGAACTCAGGCGTCAGCTTTTCCAGGTCGAAGCCGTCTGCCAGCTCTCGCGCGTGCCCGTCCATGGCGGATATCCAGCCCTGATTAGTTTCATTTGCAACTATCGTAAGGCGCTGGCGGCGGCCGCGCAACACAATTTGCGGGCTGACGGAACAGCGCACCGCGCGCCGCGCGATGCCTGTAAATCGCAGAGCCACATGCGGTATTGCACTTTGATGAAGCCCGCGCGCCCCTCTACAGTCGCGGCCAAACAAGAGAGAACCGGAAACGCCGATGCATGCCCGTGCCGAGACTGCGGCCTCCTGGCCCGAGGAGATCTTTTCGATATTGCAGCGCTTCGAGGTGCGCCAGGTGCCCTACGTGCCGGACGCAGGTCATTCGGAGCTGATCGAGCGGGTGCTGGGTTCGACCTCGATGCGCGGTGTCGCGCTGACGACCGAGGAGGAGGGCGTGGCGCTGCTCGCAGGCGCCTGGGCCGGCGGCCAGCGCGGCGTGCTGCTGATGCAGTCGAGCGGCGTCGGCAATTGCATCAACATGCTGTCGCTGGTGCAGATCTTCCGCCTGCCGTTCCTCACGCTGGTGACGATGCGCGGCGAGTGGGGCGAGTTCAATCCCTGGCAGGTGCCGATGGGCTCGAACACCCAGGGGATTCTCGAATTGTCCGGGATCAAGGTGTTGCGCGCCTCGCATCCCACTGAGGTCCGCGAGGTCGTCGAGGCCGGCGCAGCCCAGGCCTACAACGCCTGCACGCCGACCGCCGTCCTGCTGTCGCAGCGCCTGATCGGGGCAAAGGTCTTCACCAGATGAGCAAAGCCAATCTCCTCGACCGCCGCGCCGTGGTTTCCGAACTGCTGCGGGATCGCAAGGGCGCTTTCGCCGTCGGCGGCCTCGGCGCCTCGACCTATGACATCGCCGCCGCCGGCGACCACGACCGCAACTTCTATCTCTGGGGCGGCATGGGCGGCGCCGTGATGATCGGGCTCGGCCTGGCGCTGGCCCAGCCGACGCTGCCGGTTGTCGTGATCACCGGCGACGGCGAGATGCTGATGGGGATGGGGAGCCTTGCCACCGTCGGCTTGCAGCAGCCCAAAAACCTCTCGATCATTGTGCTCGACAACGAGGCCTATGGCGAGACCGGCGGCCAGGCCAGCCACACCGGTGGAACCGCCGACCTCGTCGGTATTGCCAAAGCCTGCGGAATCGGGGATAGCCGGGCGATCAGCACGATGGCGGAGGTCGAGGCTTTTGCTTCGTCTTTGCAAGACGTTACGGCAGGGCCGCGGTTCGCCAGCGCGAAGATCGACGGGGCTAATCTGGAGCGCGTGCTGTCGAGCCGTGACGGCACCTACATCGTCAACCGCATCCGCGGGTCAATCGGCCACACTCCAATTTAAAGTAGCTTTCGCGGTGCAATAGAACCTTGACTTTTGGTAAAGTGAGTGATTACTCACGACCCAAATGTCTACCTTACGCATGACGAGTGACTTGCGGCGTCAGTTGATCCTGAGCGCCGCAAAGCGGTGTTTCGCCCGCAATGGCTTTGCCGGCACCACGACAAAGAGCGTGGCGGCTGCGGCTGCCATTTCGGAGGGGCTGCTGTTCAAGCACTTCCCGTCGAAGGCGGCGCTCTATGCCGAAATCCTTGCCGAGGAGTGCGAGGCCGATCCCGATCTTGCACACCTGCTTGGCCAGGAGCCCTCGACCGCGACGCTGGTCGAGCTGGTGGAGGGCATGGTCGGCCACTTCATGCAGCTGCGCGATGCGCCGGACCAGGAAGAGGCGCAGCGGATGCGCCTGATGGTGACGAGCCATCTCGACGACGGCGAGTTTGCCCGCCTGCTCTATGACAAGGTCGGCAAGCTGATCGGTCCGACCTTCGCCGCCTCGCTGGATCGGGCGATCGCCGCCGGCGAGGCGACGCGGATCGGCGACGAGCCGCTCAACCTGTTCTGGTTTGCGCATCACACCGTGCTTATGGGCGCGTTGACGCAGTTGCCTGCGACACCATGTCTCCCCTACGGCGATGCCGCCGCGGCCGAGCGGCAGCTTTGCCAATTCATTCTTCGCGGCATCGGACTTACCGACGCCGCAATTTCAACTCATTTGGGCCGCCAGCCGTCGCCGAGCGCAGGACCGTCGGTAACTGCAGAAAGTGCATGACATGAATATTCAGACCGAAAGCCACATCTCGGGGCAACCGATCAAGGAAAAGCAGGCCAAGCGTCCGGTCAAGCTGGTGCGCTGGTTCATCATCGTGGGGTTGCTGCTGGCGCTGCTGGTCGGCGCGCTGGTCGGCTTCAACGCCTTCCGCAGCCACATGATCGCGCAGTTCTTCGCCAACAATAAGCCGCCGCCGTCGAACGTCACGGCGGCCGAGGCGAAGACGGAAGTGATTCCGAATCTGCTGACCGCCGTCGGCGATCTCGTCGCCGTGCACCAGGTCAACGTCACGACCGACGTGCCGGGCCGCATCACCGAGATCCTGTTCACCGCCGGCAGCCATGTGAAGGCCGGCACCCCGCTGCTGCAGCTGTTCGACGCGCCGGAGCAGGGCGACCTCGCGAGCTTCAAGGCGCAGGCGATCGTGGGCGAGCAGCAGCTCGACCGCGCCAAGCAGCTTGCGTCGCGCCAGTTCGGGCCGCAGTCGACCGTCGACACGGCGCAGGCGACCTACGACCAGGCCAAGGCGGGCATTGCCAAGACCGAAGCGCTGATCTCGCAGAAGCTGGTGCGGGCGCCGTTCGAAGGTGATCTCGGCGTTCGCCAGGTCGAAGTCGGCCAGTATCTGACCGCCGGCACGCAGATCGTGTCGCTGACCGATTTGTCGGTGCTGTACGCCAACCTGACCGTGACCGAGAAGCAGAGCTCGCAGATCAAGGTCGGCCAGGCGGTGCGGATCTCGGTCGACGCCTATCCGGGCCGCACCTTCGACGGCAAGATCACGACCATCGAGCCGCAGATCGCGACCGACACCCGCAACATCCGGGTGCAGGCGACGATCCAGAATCCGGACAGCATCCTCAAGCCCGGCATGTTCGCGACCGCCACGATCGTGCTGCCTGAGAAGCCGCCGGTCGTGACCATTCCGGAAACCGCGGTCGACTACACGCTGTACGGCGACTCCGTGTTCGTGATCACCGAGAAGAAAGGCGAGGACGGCAAGACCACCCTGACCGCCGAGCGCACCTTCGTGAAGACGGGCAACCGCGTCGGAGGCCGAGTCGAGATCCTCAAGGGGCTGAAGGCCGGGGACCGTGTCGTGGCCGTCGGTCAGATCAAGCTGCAGTCCGGCATGGCGGTCGCGATTTCGACCGATCCGCCGCCGCCGGTGCCGGCCGAGCCGCCGCGCTACTGATCTCCACTATCTGAATTCGGAGGGCCGATTGGCCCTCCGCCACATGTTGCCGCAACCGGCAGACAACACGAATCGAGTTGGCGATGGCCTTCACTGATATTTTCATCAAGCGCCCGGTGCTGTCGGTCGTCGTCAGCCTGCTGATCCTCCTGATCGGCTTGCGCGCGGCGATGGTGCTGCCGATCCGGCAATACCCGAACCTGTCGAACACCGTGGTGACGATCACGACGTCCTATCCAGGCGCGTCGCCCGAATTGATCAACGGCTTCATCACCACGCCGATCGAGCAGGCGGTCGCTTCGGCCGAAGGCGTCGACTACATGACGTCGAACTCGGTGCTCGGCACCTCGACGATCCAGGTCTACGTCAAGCTCAACCATGATCCGAACCAGGCGCTCACCGAGGTGCTCGCCAAGGTCAACTCGGTCAAATATCTGATCCCGAAGGAAGCCTTCGATCCGGTCGTGACCAAGGCGACCGGTGACACCATCGCCGTGATGTATCTCGGCTTCTCCAGCGAGGAGCTGACCGGATCGGCGATCTCGGACTATCTGACCCGCGTCGTGCAGCCGGTGCTCTCGACGGTCGACGGCGTCGCTTCGGCCGACATCCTCGGCGGCCAGACCTTCGCGATGCGCGTCTGGCTCGATCCGACCCGCATGGCCGGCCGCGGCGTGTCGCCGAACGACGTCGCCGCCGCGATCGCCGCCAACAACTTCCAGGCGGCCGCCGGCCAGACCAAGGGCTTCTTCATCGTCTCCAACGTATCGGCCAATACCGACCTGCAGAACATCGATCAGTTCAAGCGGATGATCGTGAAGGCGAAGGACGGCGGCTTCGTGCGCATCGAGGACATCGCGACCGTTGAGCTCGCGGCGCAGTCGACGGACGCCAGCGTCGCCTTCAACGGCGAGCACGCGATCTTCATCGGCATCAAGGCGACGCCGCAGGGCAACCCGCTGACCCTGGTGAAGGGCGTCCGCGCGCTGTTTCCCGATCTCGAGCGCAATTTGCCGCCGTCGATGAAGATGAAGGTGGCTTACGACTCCACCAAGTTCATCCAATCCTCGATCGACGAGGTCGAGAAGACGCTCACCGAAGCGGTGCTGATCGTCGTCGTCGTGATCTTCCTGTTCCTGGCCTCGCTGCGGTCGGTGATCATCCCCGTCGTCACCATTCCGCTGTCGCTGATCGGCGTCTGCATCCTGATGCTGGCAGCCGGCTTCAGCTTCAACCTGCTGACGCTGCTGGCGATGGTGCTGGCGATCGGCCTCGTGGTCGACGACGCCATCGTGGTGGTGGAGAACATCCATCGACACCTCGAGGAGGGCCTGCCGCCCGTGCAGGCATCGCTGAAAGGCGCGCGCGAAATCGTCGGTCCCGTCGTCTCGATGACGATCACGCTGGCGGCGGTGTATGCACCGATCGGCTTCCTCGGCGGCGTGACCGGCACGCTGTTCCGCGAATTCGCCTTCACGCTGGCCGGTTCGGTGATCGTGTCGGGCGTGATCGCGCTGACGCTGTCGCCGATGATGTGCTCGGTGTTCCTGAAGAGCGCGGACGAGGGGCGGTTCGCCAAGCTCGTCAATCGCGTGTTCGGCGCAATGACCCGCGGCTATGGTCGCCTGCTCGACCGTTCGCTCGACTACCGTCCGATCACGGCGCTGTTCGCCGTGACCATCCTCGGCCTGGTCGGCTTCCTCTACATGCACATCCAGAAGGAGCTGGCGCCGCAGGAAGACCAGGGCATCGTGTTCGCGGTGACCAAGGCGCCGAAATACGCCAACATCGACTACATCGATTTCTACGGCGACAAGATGGACAAGGAGTTCCAGAAGTTTCCCGAGACCGACCTGCGGTTCATCCTGAACGGCATCACCGGTCCGCAGGGCGGCTTCGCCGGCATGCTGCTCAAGCCGTGGGATGAGCGCAAGCGCTCGGCCCAGACGCTGCAGCCGCTGGTTCAGGCCGAACTGTCCAAGATCGAGGGCGTCAGCGCGTTCGCGTTCAGCCTGCCGCCGCTGCCCGGCGGCCCCGGCGGTCTGCCGGTGCAGATGGTGATCTCGTCGACGGCCGGCTTCCAGCAGGTGTTCGATCAGATGAACAAGCTGAAGGATGCCGCGCGCAAGAGCGGCCTGTTCATCGTCACCGACAGCGATCTCGACTTCAACCAGCCGGTGGTCCGGGTGAAGGTCGATCGCTCCAAGGCAAGCGACCTCGGCATCACCATGCAATCGATCGGCGGTGCGCTGGCGACGCTGCTCGGCGGCAACTACGTCAACCGCTTCAACCTGGAGGGGCGCTCCTATCAGGTGATCCCGCAGGTGCCGCGCGCCAACCGGCTCGCGCCCGAAGCGTTCAACGATTACTACGTCCCGACCGCGACCGGGCAGCTGGTGCGGCTGTCGACCGTGGTCTCTGTCGAGACCGGCGTCGATCCGAACGCGCTGACCCACTACAACCAGCTCAACTCGTCGACCTTCCAGGCCGTGCCGATGCCCGGCGTCTCGATGGGCCAGGCGGTCGAGTTCCTGCAGGGTGAAGCCAAGAAGCTGCCGTCCGGCTTCAGCTATGACTTCCTTGCCGACTCCCGGCAGTACGTTAACGAAGGCAATCAGCTCCTGGTCACCTTCGCGTTCGCCATCATCATCATCTTCCTGGTGCTGGCGGCGCAGTTCGAGAGCCTGCGCGATCCGTTCGTGATCATGATCTCGGTGCCGATGGCGATCGTTGGCGCCTTGATCCCGCTGTTCTTCGGCGTCGCCACCATGAACATCTACACCCAGGTGGGCCTGCTGACGCTGGTCGGACTGATCACCAAGCACGGCATCCTGATGGTGGAGTTCGCCAACGAATTGCAGCTCAACGAGGGACTGGACCGCCGCTCGGCGATCGAGATGGCGGCCCGGATTCGTCTGCGTCCGATCCTGATGACGACGGCGGCGATGGTCACCGGCCTGCTGCCGCTGCTCACCGCCTCGGGCGCCGGCGCCGCCAGTCGCTTCTCGATCGGGCTCGTCGTCGTCACCGGCATGACGATCGGCACGCTGTTCACGCTGTTCGTGCTGCCGATGGTCTACACGGTCATCGCGACCGACCATCAGGCCGCGGCCCGTTCCGACCGCGCCAAGCAGATCGCCGACTATGAGCTCGAGGGCCGCGGCGGCGCACTGAAACCGACCTGAGCCCTCCAGGCTCATGCTCACGGAGAAGGCGGCACTGGCGAAAGCCACTGCCGCCTTTTTCTTTGTCTCGTGATAGCCTTGCCGAAGGGCGAGGCCGAATGTCCTCGCCACCCGGAGGATGAGGCATGGCGAGCGAATTTGCGGCAGGCAATTACCGGTTCATTCCGGCCGTGTTCCAATACTCAAGCGGCGCGCAGGCGAACGCCGGCTACGAGATCGAGCGGGTCCGGTTCGACCGGCTGGTGCCGCTTGCGGAAGGCTTTGCGCGGATCGCGGCCTACATCAAGGACGCCGGCCGGCCGCTGACCTCGTTCTGCGCCTGCGAACTGCGCTCGCCGGCCGCCTTCACCGAGGACGGCTTCCGCGCCTTCAACCAGCACTATGTCAAGACGCTCGCGGAGTGGGGCCTGTTCGACGGCACCATCAATCCGGTGGCGCGCAGCAATGTCTGTCCCGAGATCGATCCGCCGGCCGAGCCGTCGTTCCATGCGTTCTCGTTCACGCGGCCGAGCACGAGCACGTCGCCGTCCTTCGTGATCGCCGGCGGCGCCGAGGCGCGCGACGGCACCGCCCCCTATCCCGACCGCATCGTATGCTATCGCGATCTCAGCCCCGGCGCGTGGCGGGAGAAGGTCCGCTTCACCACAGGCGAGATCGAACGGCGCCTGGCCGAGTTCAGCTTCGGTTGGCAGGACACGACCGCGGTGCAGGCCTACACCGTGCACGACATCCATCCGGTGATGGCCGACGAACTGGTCCGCCGCGGCGCCACGCGCTCCGGCCTGACCTGGCACTTCTGCCGCCCGCCGGTGATCGATCTCGAATATGAGATGGATTGCCGGCGCGTGTTGAGGGAAGTGGTGATCTAGCCGAAGAGCTTTGGATCGCGTGCACTACTGGTCCCGTCATCCTGAGGAGCCGCGAAGCGGCGTCTCGAAGGATGTACGGCCACCGGCCGGGCCGTTCATCCTTCGAGACGCGCTACGCGCTCCTCAGGATGACGGCGGGAGAGTGGAGGCCACGCTCACCGCGCCTTCGGATCCAGCGCATCGCGCAGGCCGTCGCCGACTAGGTTGAACGACAGCACGACCAGGAAGATCGCAAGGCCCGGCCAGATTGCCATCCAGGGCGCGGTGGTCAGGAAACGCTGCGCGGCGTTGAGCATGCTGCCCCAGGACGGCGAGGGCGGCTGCTGGCCGAGGCCGAGGAAGGAGAGGGCGGCTTCGGCGATGATCGCAGCCGCGATCGACAGCGTCGCCTGCACGAGAAGCGCCGGCAGGATGTTGGGCAGGATGTGGACCAGCGCGACGCGCCAGCGCGGATTGCCCATCGCGCGCGCCGCCTCGACAAAGTCCTCGACCTTGACATTGATCACTTGGCCGCGGGTCAGGCGGATGAAGATCGGGGTGGCCGAGACGCCGATCGCGATCATCGCATTGCCGAGGCTCGGGCCGAGAAAGGCGGACAACGCGATCGCCAGGATCAGGAACGGGCAGGCCAGCATCGCATCGGTGATGCGGCCGATCAGGGCATCGACGAAGCCGCCGCGATAGCCGGCGAGCAGGCCGAGCGGAACACCGATCGCAAGCGCGATGCTGACCGAGATGAGGCCCGCCAGCAGCGAGGCGCGGGTGCCGTACACGACACGCGCGAGGACGTCGCGGCCGAGGTCATCGGTCCCGAACCAGTGCTGCGCCGACGGCGCCTTGCGCACCAGCGACCAGCTTGCCGCGATCGGATCGTAGGGCACGATCAGCGGCGCGAACACTGCAAGCAGGATGAAGAACCCGATCACGAGCAGGCCGGCGACGGCGCCCTTGCGCCGTTTCAGCCGCCGCCAGGCGCGGCGCGACGGGCTCTCCAGCGTATCGGAGGCGGCAAGCGGGACCAGCCCGAGCGCGGTGTCGGTCATGGCGTCAGCCCCTCAGCCGCGGGTTGACGAGGATATAGGCGACGTCGGCGATCAAATTGAGCGTGATGTAGATCGTCGCCGTGGTCAGGACTACGCCCTGCACGACGGCATAGTCGCGGTTGAACACGGCATCGACGATCAGCTTGCCGAAGCCCGGGATCGAGAAGATCTGCTCGGTAAGCACCGCGCCCGACAGCAGCGTGCCGAGCTCGAGCGCGCCGAGTGTGATGATCGGCGTCAGCGCGTTGCGCATCGCGTGCTTGAGGATCACCGTGCGCTCCGAGAGGCCCTTGGCGCGCGCGGTGCGGACATAGTCGCTCTCCAGCACCTGCAGCATGGCGCTGCGGGTATGTCGCATCAGGATCGCCGCGATCGCATTGCCGAGCACGAAGGCCGGCATGATCGACGCAGCCAGGCTAGCGCGCCAGTTTTCGCTCAAGGGCACGTAGCCCGAGGCCGGCAACCAGCCGAGCTTGATGGAAAACAGGAAGATCAACATGATGCCGAGCCAGAAATTCGGTGTCGAGATCCCCCACAGCGCGAACAGATTGGCGCCGTAATCCCAGGCGGTGCCTTTCTTGACCGCGGAGACGATGCCGGCCGGAATGCCGATCAGTAAGGCGATCACGATGGCCATGCCGCCGATCTGCAGCGTCACCGGCAGCTTCTGCGCGATCAGGCTCAGCACCGGCATCTTGTTACGCAGCGATTCGCCGAAATCGCCCGACAACACGCCCTTGATCCAGTAGACATATTGCATCGGGATCGGTTGATCGAGGTGATACTGCTGCCGGATCTGCTGGATCACGGCCGGGTCGCGCTCCTCGCCGGCCATCACCAGCGCGGGATCGCCCGGCAGCAGATGTTGCAGCGAGAAGATCAGGATCGACACGAAGAACAGCGTCGGGACCAGCTGAACCAGCCGCTTGGCGAGGAAGTTCAGCATTGTCGGCCCCGCGTGCCCTGCGCCGTGGCGGTCATTTCAATTTCAGCCCGGTCACGCGCACCAGGCCGTCCGGCATCTGCCGGTAACCCTCGAGCTTGGTCGTGTGCGCGATCAGCAGCGTGCGATGATAAAGGTAGATGATGGGCTCGTCATCGAGCAGGATCTTGGTCAGCTTCTCGTAGATCGCCTTGCGCTGCGCCGGATCGGCGATCAGCCGGGCGTCCTCCATCAGTTTGTCGGCTTCCGGATTGGAATAGCCGCCGTCGTTCTGCGGCGCCTTCGCGTGCATGAAGATGTAGGAATTGCCGTCGGGATCGATCCGGCCGCTCCAGTTGATCTGGAAGATCTGGAATTCGCCGGCCTGGGCCTGCTTGAAGGTGGTGGCGAACTCGACCACCCGGATCTTGATGTCGAAGCCGGCTTCCGCCGCCATCGACTGGACCACCTGGGCCACCGCTTCATATTCCGTGCCCTTGGGCACCATGTAGTCGACGGTCACCGGCAGCGCGACGCCGGCTTCCTTCAACAACGCCTTGGCCTTGGCGACGTCGGCGCCGCGAACCGGAAACGCCTTCTGGTAATAGGGATGAGTCGGAGAGACCCATTGATTGCCCGGCGTGAACTCGCCGTTGAAGACGACCTGGTTGAGCGCCTCGCGATCGATCGCCAGATCCAGCGCCTGGCGCACCTTGACCGACTGGCTGAGCGGTCCCTTGGCCTTGTCGTTGCCGATGTTGATGGTCAGGCCGAGATAGCCGAGCTCGGGCGCCGTCGACAGCACCAGCTTCGGGTCGGCGCGAACGTCCTTGATATCGGTCGCCAGCACGCGCTCGATCAGGTCGAGCCCGCCGGATTTCAGATTGGCGAGCCGAACCGTGGCGTCCACGATCGGCAGATAGACGATGCGATCGATGAAGACGTTGTCCTTGTTCCAGTAGTCGGCGAATTTCTCGAACACGATGCGGTCCTGCTGCACGCGCTCGACGAATTTGTACGGGCCGGCGCAGACCGGGTGCAGTCCGAACTTGTCGCCGGCCTCCTTCGCCGCCTTCGGCGACACCATCATGCCGGCCCGGTCGGTGAGCTGGGCGATCAGCGGAGAGTATGGCGTCTTCAGCACCAGCTTGATGGTGAGCGGATCGACCACCTCGACGTGATCGACGCTGGCGAGCTCCGATTTGCGGAATGAGGTCGGCAGCGTCATGTGGCGGTCGAGCGAGAATTTGGCGGCGTCCGCGTCGAACGGCTCGCCGTCCTGGAACTTGACGCCGGGTCGCAGCTTGATCGTGACTTCCTTGCCGTCGGCCGAGGTTTCGTGCGCCAGCGCGAGCTGCGGCACGATGTTGAGCTTTTCGTCGATGTCGAACAATTTGTCGCAAACGGCGGCAAACACGATCCGGCCGACATAGGTGCGTGCGGTAGAGGGATCGAGAATATCCGGGTCCTCGGCGAGGCCGATCCGCAACGTGGTCTGGGCCTGCGCGCCGGCGCCGAGCGCCAGCAACAGCGCCGCGGCCATCGCCGCCAAACGAAACATCTTCATCACACTGCTCCCCATGTTCACGCGCCGACCTCGGTCCCGCCTGTACCAACCCCGGAGCGTCCGGCCCCTTCCGCCGCGCCAAAGGCAGCGAGTAGCTTTTCCAATGTCGGCGAAAAACCGCCGTCGGACGGGGCGATCGCATCCGCCGGCGGCAGCTCCGCCGTCCGGTGACATGCCGTTGCATGTCCGGTGCCATCTTCGACAAGCTGCGGCATTTCGCTGCGGCAACGCGCGACGGCATAGGGACATCTGGTGTGGAAGCGGCAGCCCTTCGGCGGATTGAGCGCGCTCGGCAGCTCGCCTTGCAGGACAATCCGGTTGCGTTTTGCCTTCGGTTTGGGCACCGGGATCGCCGACAGCAGTGCGCGGCTATAGGGATGGCGCGGCGCGGTGAACAGCGCTTGCGCATCCGCGGTCTCGACGATCGTGCCGAGGTTCATCACGGCGACGCGGTCGGCGATGTGCTTCACCACGGCCAGATCGTGCGAGACGAAGATGTAGGCGAGCTTCAGGCGGTCCTGCAGGTCGCGCAGCAGATTGAGAATCTGCGAGCGGATCGAGACGTCGAGCGCCGACACCGGCTCGTCGCAGATGATCAGTTTCGGCTCGACCGCGAGCGCGCGCGCAATCGCGATGCGCTGGCGCTGGCCGCCGGAGAATTCATGCGGGTAGCGGCGGGCGAAGCGCGGCTCCAGCCCGACCAGGCGCAGCAGCTCCTCGACCCGCTCGCGGCGGCCCGCTGCCGGCACCAGATTGTGCAGGGCCAGCGGCTCGGCCAGGATCTGGCTCACCGTCATGCGCGGATTGAGCGAGGCGTAGGGATCCTGGAAGATCAGCTGGGCGTCGCGGCGGAACGCGCGCAATCGCTCGGCATCGAGCGTGCCGAGGTCGCGGCCCTCGAATCTGACGCGGCCGGCATCCGGCTCGATCAGCCGCAGCACCAGCCGGCTGACGGTGGATTTGCCGCAGCCGGACTCGCCGACCAGCGCCAGCGTCTTGCCGGCCTCGACCGTGAAGCTGACGCCGTCGACCGCCTTCACATGAGCGGTCGGCCGGCCGAACACCGAGCGCTCGGCGACGAAATGCTTCACCAGCCCTTCGACCTCGAGCAGCGCGGTCATGACACCAGCCGTTCCAGCGGCGCGCGGAGGCAGCGCGAGGCATGGGTCGCGCTTAGCATTGCCAGCGGCGGCGGCGATTTTGTGCAGGCATGCTCCACGAACGGGCAACGCGCGGCGAAGCGGCAGCCCGCCGGCGGGTTCGCCATGTTCGGCACCATGCCCTCGATGGTGGCGAGATGGTTGGTGCGGCGGTCGAGCCGCGGGATCGAGCCGAGCAGGCCGACCGTGTAGGGATGCTGCGGATTGGCAAACAGCTCGTCGACCGGCGCCCGCTCGACGATCTCGCCGGCATACATCACGGCGACCTCGTCGCAGACGTCGGCGACGACGCCGAGATCGTGGGTGATCAGGATGATCGCAGCCCCGCTCGCGGCCTTCAGCTCGCGCATCAGATCGAGGATCTGCGCCTGCAGCGTGACGTCGAGCGCGGTGGTCGGCTCGTCGGCGATCAGGAGCTGCGGATCGCAGGCCAGCGCTATCGCGATCATCACGCGCTGGCGCATGCCGCCGGACAGCTTGTGCGGATAGTCGTCGATGCGTTTCTCGGGCGAGGGGATGTGGACGCGGCGCAGCAGCTCGACGGCGCGTTCGCGCGCCGCGCGTCGGGAGCCGCCGCGATGGCGCAGAATCGTCTCGGTAATCTGGTCGCCGATGCTGAAGCTCGGGTTGAGCGAGGTCATCGGCTCCTGGAAGATCATGGCGAGCCGATTGCCGCGCAGGTCGCGCAGCGTCGCATCCGGCACCTCGAGCAGGTCGAAGCCGTCGAAACGGATTGCGCCGGACACGGCGGCGGATTGCTTTGGCAACAGTCCCATGATCGCAAGGGACGTCACGCTCTTGCCGCAGCCGGACTCGCCGACCAGCCCGAGCGTGGCGCCGTTGGCGACGGACAGGTCGACGCTGTCGACCGCGTGCGTGATGCGGCCATCGTCGCCGTGGAAGCTGACGCGCAGGCCCTCGATCTCGATCAACGGGCCCGCACTCATTCGTGGCCCGCTTTCGCGGCGGCGATGCCGGCGTCGATCCTGGCGCGGTCGCTGATTCCGGCCGGGTTGTCCCGGGTCGGCATGAAGCCCCGGAACGGCACCCAGTGCTCGCGGCTGACCGCTTCCAGCCGCTCCAGCTCGCGCAAGGGATCGGCGTGGTCGTCGACCCGCAGGTCGAGCAGCGGCCATTGCTCGGCGCCGTGGATCAGGAGGGCCGCCGATTGCTTGCCGCGCTTGTCGCCACCAGCCGCTTCGCCGGCGAACATCGCCTTGATCAGCCGCTCCGCGAACGGCAGCCGTTCATTCGCGGCATAGACGTGCGCGGTCTCATCGAGCACCGCAGGTCCGGCCAGCATGTTTCCGGCGATCGAAAAACCGTCGCCGACGATCTGGCCGAACCAGTCGATGCAATCCTTGCCGGAATGCGCCGCGATGCGGCCCTTGGAGTCGATGGCATGCAGCTGCCGGCTCTCGCGGCCGCCGTCGGGCGCGATCAGCGCCGCGATCACCTCGTGCGGGGTCTTGCCGTCGCGCAGCAGCGCGAGGCCGTCGATGCCGTAATAGGGATTGACCAGGGCCTGCGTCGCGATGGCGCCGACCCCGGGTGCAATATGCGGCACCAGCGCACCGACCGCGAAGAACCGCGTCGCGACGGCGATGCCGAGCTGGCCGGTGGCGCTGTCGCGGGCGATGATCGACCAGGTCATCTCGCTTCTCTTCTCCCTCGCCCCGCTCTTTGCGGGGAGAGGGTTGGGGTGAGGGGCTTGTTCCGCGAAGATGGTACAAATCGAGATTGCGGTGACTCCCCCTCACCCGGATCGCATCTTCGATGCGATCCGACCTCTCCCCGCAAGCGGGGCGAGGTGGAGTTTGGGGCTCGCTCCGCGATCCGACCCGACGTCATCATGCTGTGGCGATCACCTTCGTGTTTACCGGCCTGCGGCGTAACCCTGCATGCCGCGCGGGTTCGCGGCGGCGCGGCGACGGGGGCCGACCTTCGAGGCCGCGGTGAGGCGGCCTTCCGACCAATCGGGGCCGATCTCCACCACATGGCCGCGGCGCTTCAATTCGTCGATGGTCGATTTCGGCACGCGGTTTTCCAGCACCAGCACGCCGGGGCGCGAGGTGCGCGGCCAGAACGAGATCGGGAAATGCTCGGAGTGCCAGGCCGGCGCGTCGATCGCTTCCTGCAAATTGAGCTTGGCGTGGACGTGGCGCAGGAAGAACTGCGTGATCCACTGATCCTGCTGGTCGCCGCCCGGCGAGCCCCAGGCGAGATACGGCGTGCCGTCGCGCAGCGCCATGCTCGGCGAAAGCGTGGTGCGCGGCCGCTTGCCCGGCGCCAGCGAAGCCGGGTGGTTCTCTTCCAGCCAGAACATCTGGGCGCGGCTGCCGAGGCAGAAGCCGAGCTCGGGAATCACCGGCGAGGATTGCAGCCAGCCGCCGGACGGCGTCGCCGAGATCATGTTGCCGGCCTTGTCGATGATGTCGAAATGCACGGTGTCGCCGCGTACCTCGCCGAACCGGCCGACCGTCGGCTCGCCCGCGCCCATGGCGCCGACGGCCTCGCGATGCCCTTCGGCGTGACGCAGCTTGACGACGCCGCCGAACCCTTCGACCGAGCCGGGGCGGAAGTCGAGCGACGCCTTGTCCTTCGAAATCAGCTTGCGCCGTTCGTTGTTGTAGGCATCGGACAGCAGCGTCTCGATCGGAATGTCGGTGAACTTGGGATCGCCGTAGAACGTCTCGCGGTCGGCATAAGCAAGCTTGGCGGCCTCGATCTGCAGATGGATGAAGTCGGGGCCTGCAGGATCGAGCCCGTCGAGCTCGAAGCCCTTCAGCAGCGCGAGCTGCTGCAGCATCACCGGACCCTGGCTCCAGACGCCGCACTTCTGCACGGTGTAGCGGCCGTAATCGTAGGTCAGCGGCGCCTCGATGGTCGGCTGCCAGCGCGCCATGTCGTCGGCCGACAGCACGCCGCGGTGCGGCGAGCCGGAGACGTCCATCACCTCGTGGGTGCGGCAGAACTTGTCGATCGCTTCCGCGACGAGGCCCTTCGACCAGGCCTGCCGCGCACGCTCGATCTGCGCGACGCGATCGCCGCCCGCGCCCTCCGCCTCGGTCAGGATGCGGGTGTAGGTCTCCGCGAGCTTCTTGTTGGTGAAAATGGTGCCGGGCTTCGGTACGTCGCCATTGGGCAGATAGACGTCGGCCGATGTGGTCCAGTATTTCCGGAACAGCTGCTCGACGGTCTTGATGGTGGCGGACGCGCGCTCGACCAGCGGGTGGCCGTCACGCGCATAGCCGATCGCGGGCTCCAGCACGTCACGCAGCTTCAATGTGCCGTAGTCGCGCAGCAGCAGCATCCAGGTTTCGAAGGTGCCGGGCACGCAGGCAGCGAGCAGCCCGGTGCCGGGCACCATCTCGAGCCCCTCGCTGCGATAATGCGCGATGGTCGCCTTCGCCGGCGCCGGACCCTGGCCGCAGATCACCTCGGTTTTGCCGCGCTTGATGTCGTGCACGATGATCGGGACGTCACCGCCGGGGCCGTTCAGATGCGGCTCGACCACCTGCAGCGTGAACGCGGCTGCAACGCCGGCGTCAAATGCGTTGCCGCCCTTCTCCAGCGTCGCCATGCCGACCGCGGTGGCGATCCAGTGCGTCGAGGTGACGACGCCGAACGTGCCTTCGATCTCGGGCCTTGTGGTGAATGGATCGGGGTTGACGTTGCTCATGGCTATTCACCGTTCGGCGGCTGGCTGGGCGTGTTGCGCGCGCACTTGATCACAGGCGGGCTGGCATGCCAACCGCTTGGTGGACATGGCCGCTCCCATCCGCGTGATCATGCCGGAATGGCCGCTGCCGGACTGTTGACGGCGTGGCAGGCGACGCCGTCGATCAGGTCCGGCGTCTTCCGGCGGCAGAGGTCGAAGGCGAGGGGGCAGCGCGGATTGAAGGAGCAGCCCGACGGCGGATCGATCGGGTTCGGAATCTCGCCCTTGACCGGGATGCGCTGGCGCCCGGACATCGCAAGGTCCGGAACCGCGCCGAGCAGCATCCTGGTGTAGGGCATAAGCGGGTTCTCGAACAGTTTCCGGCCCTCGGCGATCTCGACGATGCGGCCGAGATACATCACGCCGATCCGGCTCGCCATGTGGCGGACCACAGCGAGATTGTGGCTGATGAACAGATAGGTCAGGCCGAACTTGTCCTGCAAATCGCGCATCAGATTGAGGATCTGCGCCTGCACCGAGACGTCGAGCGCCGAGGTCGGTTCGTCGCAGACGATGAACTCGGCCTCGGATGCCAGTGCGCGGGCGATCGCGATGCGCTGGCGCTGGCCGCCGGAAAATTCGTGCGGGAATTTCTGGCCGTCGTCGGGATGCAGGCCGACCAGCGAGAGCAATTCGCCGACCCGGGCCTTGATGTCGCGCTCGCCCTGGATCAGGTCGAAGGCGCGGATCGGCTCGGCGACGATGGCAGCGACCCGGTAGCGCGGATTGAGGCTCGCATAGGGGTCCTGGAAAACCATCTGGATGCGCCGGCGCAGCCGGCGGCGCGCCTGGCCCTGCCGCGGATCGGTCATCGAGACGCCGTCGATCACGACTTCGCCCGAACTCGGCGGCAGCAGGCCGACAACCATGCGCGCCACGGTGGTCTTGCCGGAGCCGGATTCGCCGACCAGCGCAAAGGTCTCGCCGCGCCTGATGTCGAAAGAGACGCCGTCGACGGCCTTGAGATATTCGAGATGGCCGCCCTCGAGCACGCGGTTGAGCCATGGCTTCGAGACGTCGAACACGCGGCGCAGGTTCCTGACCTCGATCAATGTCCCGCTCATGCCGCGGTCTCCTTCGCGGGATCGAACAGGTGGCAGGCGACCGATTGCGCGCCCTGCCGGATCGGCTCGGGGCGTTCGACGCGGCAGCGATCGAAGACAAATGCGCAGCGCGGATTGAACGGGCAGCCCGGCGGGATCGCCGACAGCCGCGGCATCGAGCCCGGGATCTGCACCAGCCGCTTGTCCTCGCCCGCAAGTGTCGGGATCGCGCCCATCAGGCCACGGGCGTAGGGATGCAAGGGATTGCGCACCACCTCCTGCACCGGGCCGATCTCGGCGATGCGGCCGGAATACATCACCGCGACGCGGTCGCAGGTCTCAGCGATCACGCCCATGTCGTGGGTCACCAGCATCACCGCGGTGCCGTGGTCGCGGCCGAGCCGCTTGATCAGCGCGATGATCTGCGCCTGCACCGAGACGTCGAGCGCGGTGGTCGGCTCGTCGGCGATGATCAGCTCGGGCTCGGCGCAGATCGCGAGCGCAATCACGACGCGCTGACGCATGCCGCCGGAGAATTCGTGCGGATAGCCGTCGATGCGCTTCTCGGGCGCGGGGATGCCGACCTCGGCCAACAGATCGATGGCGCGCCGTCGCGCGGCGCTTTCGCTTAAGCTGGTGTGGGTGCGGATGGTCTCGACGATCTGGTCGCCGATCCGGTAGAGCGGATTGAGGCTGGTCAGCGGATCCTGGAAGATCATGCCGATCCGCTTGCCCCTGACGCGGCGGATTTCTTCCGCCGGCAGATGGTCGATCCTTGTGCCCGACAGCTCGATCTCGCCGGCGCAGATGCGGCCGGGCGGATCGATCAGCCCGATCACGGCAAGGCCGGTGACCGATTTGCCGGCGCCGGACTCGCCGACCACGCCGAGCACCTCGCCCTTGGCGATCTCGAACGACACGCCGTTGATGGCGCGCAAGGTGGCGCGGCGGGTGACGAATTCCACCTCGAGATTGCGCACAGAGAGAACGGGCCTGGTCATCGGAGCTTCGGGTTGAGGGCGTCGCGCAGCCAGTCGCCGAGCAGGTTGATGGAGAGGATCAGGCCGGCCAGCGCAATGCCCGGGAAGGCGACGATCCACCATTCGCCGGCGAACAGGTAGTTGTTGCCGATCCGGATCAGGGTGCCGAGCGAGGGCATGGTGTCGGGCATCCCGGCGCCGAGGAACGACAGCGTCGCCTCGGTGATGATCGCGAGCGCGAGGTTGATGGTGGCGATCACCAGGATCGGTCCCATCGTGTTCGGCAGCACGTGGCGGAACATGATCTTCGGCGCCGGCAGGCCGATCAGCTGCGCTGCCGCCACATAGTCCTTGTTCTTCTCGACCATGACCGAGCCGCGCACGGTGCGGGCATATTGCACCCAGAAACTGAGGCCGATCGCGATGATCAGGACGCCGAGCGTGCTCATCTCGTCGAGCCGGTTGCCGAGCAGCGATTTGGCGACGCCGTTGACCAGCAGCGCGATCAGGATCGCCGGGAAGGTGAGCTGCACGTCGGCGATCCGCATGATCACGGTGTCGACCGCGCCGCCGAAATAGCCGGCGATCATGCCGAGGGCGATGCCGAGCGCGCCGGCGAACACCACGCCGGCCAGGCCGACGGCAAGGGAGATGCGCAGGCCGTAGAGGATCGCCGAGAGCACGTCGCGGCCCTGCTCGTCGGTGCCGAGCAGGAACGGACTCTGGCCGTCGGCGGTCCACAGCGGCGCGATCCGCGAGTTGATCAGCTGCAACTGTGCCGGATCGAACGGATTCTGCACCGCAAGCCAGGAGGCGAAAATCGCCAGCAGGAAGAACAACAGCGTGATCGCAGCGGCGACCATCGTCAGTTTGGAGCGGCGGAACGAATAGAAGATGTCGCTGTCGAGCGCGCGGGCGAACCAGCCGGCAGGTGGCTGGTGGTCTTCGGCGCGATGGGGGACGACGGCGTCGGACATCGGTCAGCCCCTCACGCCGCGCGGCCGACGGTCGACCGCAAGCGCGGATCGACCACGGTGTAGAGGATGTCGACCACGAGATTGATGGTGACGAAGATCAGCGAGACCATCAACAGATACGCGGCCATGATCGGGATATCGACGTTTTGCACGGCCTGGACGAACAGGAGCCCCATGCCCGGCCATTGGAACACGGTTTCGGTGATGATCGAGAAAGCAATAACCGAGCCAAACTGCAGGCCAGCCACCGTGATCACCGGAACCAGGGTGTTCTTCAGCGCGTGGCCGAAATGGATCGCGCGCGTGGTCAGCCCGCGGGCGCGGGCGAAGCGGATATAGTCGGTGCGCAGCACTTCCAGCATTTCGGCGCGCACCAGCCGCATGATCAGGGTCATCTGGAACAGCCCGAGCGTGATCGCCGGCATGATGATCGCCTTCCAGCCGGAGACGGTGAGCAGCCCGGTCGACCACCAGCCGAGCTTCACGACCTCGCCGCGCCCGAACGAGGGCAGCCAGCCCAAGGTTACGGCAAACAGATAGATCAGCAGGATGCCGATCAGGAAGGTCGGCAGCGAAATGCCGATCAGCGATATCGCCTGGAATAATCTGGCCAGGATGGTGTCGCGGCGCAGCGCCGAATAGACCCCCATCAGGATGCCGGCCACCATCGCGAAGATGGTGGCGACGATCGCAAGCTCCAGCGTCGCCGGCATGCGCTCGGCGAGCAGTGAAGAGACCGGCAGGCGGAACTGATAGGACACGCCGAACTTGAACTGCAGCGCATTGATGAAATAGCGGCCGAACTGCACCAGCACGGGATCGTCAAGGCCAAGCGAGTGCCGGATCTCGGCGCGCTGCGCGGCCGAGGTGTCGATCGAGACGATCTGGTTGACCGGATCGCCGGCGAAGCGGAACATCGCGAACGCGATGATGCCCACGGCGAGCATGACGCCGATCGCCTGCAGGAAACGGCGAAGAGTGAAAGCGAGCATCTCTACCTTTCACTGCTTTTGACATTTGGCGCGCGGCGTTGCGCGACCGGAAAACGCGAGGTCCCGGAAGCCTGCGCTTCCGGGACCCAATTCGCCGAGACCACTATTCACCCTCTTTGGTCGCCCAGTACAGCAGCACCTGGTTGTCCGCGCGCTGGGTCAATTTGACCTTTTTCGACACGCCCCACACCAGCGGCTGCTGATGCAGCGGAATGTAGCCGTAATCCTTGATGACGATCTCGTAGGCCTGCTTGATCAACTGGTCGCGCTTGGCGGTGTCGCTCTCGACCAGCACCTTGTCGGTGAGCGCGTCGACGTCCTTGTTGCAATAGCCGCCGAGATTGGCCTCGCCCCGGGTCGAGTCCTTCGGGTCGTCGCGGCAGCCGAGGATGTCGTGCAGCACGTTGTGCGAGTCGGACGTGGCGGGCGTCCAACCCAGCATGAAGAACGAGGTCTGGTAGCCGCCGGGCTTCAGCACCTTGCCGAAATACTGCGCCTTCGGTTGCGCCAGCAGGTTCACCTTGACGCCGATGCGGGCCAGCATGCCGACCACCGCCTGGCAGATCGCGGCGTCGTTGACGTAGCGGTCGTTCGGGCAGTCCATCGTGACCTCGAAGCCGTTCGGATAGCCGGCCTCGGCCAACAGCTTCTTGGCGCCTTCCGGATCGGGCTTCGGCCGGGTGAACTCCTTCGACAGCGGATACAGCTCGGGCGCGATCATCAGGGCCGAGGGCGTCGACATGCCGCGCATCACGCGGGTCTTGATCAGGTCGACGTCGATCGTCTTGTAGAAGGCTTCGCGGACCGTGATGTCCTTGAACGGATTCTTGCCCTTGACGTTGGAATACAGCAGCTCATCGCGCGCCATATCCATGCCGATGAAGATGGTGCGGATCTCGGGCGCGGTCATCACGGTGGCGACGCCGCTGGAATTGACACGCTGGATGTCCTGCAACGGAACCGGTTCGATGACGTCGACCTCGCCCGACAGCAATGCGGCGACGCGGGTGGCGTCGGAGCCGATCGGGGTGAAGATGATCTCCTTGAGATTATGCTCCGGCTTGCGCCAATAGCGCGGGAACGCCTTGAACACGGTCTTCACGCCGGGCTGATGGCTCTCGATCGTGAACGGGCCGGTGCCGTTCTCGTGCAGCGCCGCGTAGCTCGGCGTGGTCGCGGAGGCCGGTGTCGGTGCAACGGAGTTGTTCTCCTCGCACCACTTCTTGTCCATGATGTACCAGCTATCCCACTGCGAGATCAGGATGGGGTTGGGCGAGTCCAGCGTCACGTCGACGGTGGTGTCGTCGACCTTGGTGAACTTGGCATCTGCGGGGACGTTGCTGAGGAAGTTGGAGCCCTTGGCGCGGACCCGGTCGGCGGAGAACAGCACGTCGTCGGCGGTGAAGGGGTCGCCATTGTGGAATTTGACGCCCTTGCGCAGGTGGAAGCGCCATTTGGTCGGGCTCAGCGTCTCCCAGCTTTCCGCCAGGGCCGGAATGATCTTGAGGTCCTTGTCGCGGGCGGTGAGGCCTTCGTAGACGTGCGCATGGTGCGCGATCGTCGTGGTTTCCTTCAGCGTGTAGGGATCCAGCGACTTCAGCTCGCCCTGGTTGGCATATTTCAACGTCTGGGCCGACGCCGGCAAGGCAACGGCGACCAGTGCGACGGCAGCCGCCGCAAACAAACTCCAACGTACCGACATGTGATCCCGCGTCCCCGTTCTTGTCGGCCGGCTGCTTTGTCCGGCTGGTATTATTGATGCATGTTGCCAGAGTTTACCGGCCGCGCAAGCGCGATTTGCCAAAGGGTTAACCTGCTTGCGCGGGTGCAGCGCAACCACTGGGATTCTCACGACAGGCGGTCGATATCGGCGCGTGACATTCGACTTTCGGAGTGCTGCGTGCGGGGCACGGGAGTGATCTGCGGCGCGCGCTGCCGATGCCGGTCGCTGCAAGACAGTTTGGTTGACCATAACGGATGATTGAGGCCGACTGCATCTTCGGACGGCCGGGGCCGACTTGCGCAACGCACCCCGTCGCGGCGATACTGAACCGGGTCACGGCGCATTTGAGGAGGCGGATATGAAAGTCAACGTCGAGATAGATTGTACGCCCCTCGAAGCGCGGCAATTCTTCGGCCTGCCCGATGTGGCGCCGATGCAGACCGCCGTCATGGACAAGCTGCAGCAGCAGATGCTGTCGAACATCGAGAAGATTTCGCCGGAATCGCTGATGCAGAGCTGGTTCACCTTCGATCCCAAGCTCGCCGAGCGCTTCCAGGACATGTTCGTGGCGATGGCCGGCTTCGGCGGCGCGAGCAAGAAGAAATAGTGACCGACATGGCCAGGAGCGTTGATCGGACCGAACGCCGGTTGCGCCCGCCCAGCCTGTTCCTGATGCTGGCGGAAGCGCGCGGCGTGCTCGAGCTCAATTCGAGCCTGCTGCTGTCGCCGCTCCTGATGCAGGCGCCGAGGGGCGACGGTCATCCGGTGCTGGCGCTGCCCGGCTTCCTCGCCAGCGACCTGTCGATGGCGCCGATGCGGCGCTATCTGAAGGAGCTTGGCCACGACGCCTACGCCTGGAACATGGGCCGTAATTTCGGCGGGGTTTCCAGCAGGCGAGGTGCACTGCGCGACCTGCTGAAGCGGGTTCATGAGGCCACCGGGCGCAAGGTCTCGATCATCGGCTGGAGCCTCGGCGGCGTCTATGCGCGCGATCTGGCGTTGCAGATGCCCGAGCTGGTGCGCTGCATCGTTACGCTCGGCAGTCCGTTCGCCGACGACATCCGCGCCACCAATGCGACCCGGCTCTACGAGCTCTTGTCCGGCGAGGGCGTGGACGACATCCCGGATGTCCGCGCCGCGATCGCCGGCGACATGCCGGTGCCGGCCACCTCGATCTATTCCCGGACCGACGGCATCGTGAATTGGCGGACCTCGCGGGTGCGGCCGTCGGCGACCGCCGAGAACATCGAGGTGCATCTGGCGAGCCATCTCGGCCTCGGCGTCAACCCCGCAGCGCTATGGGCGATCGCGGACCGGCTGGCGCAGCCGGAAGGCGAATTCCGGCATTTTGACCGGTCCGGCCCCTTTGCCATTGCCTACGGACCGGCAGAACAGGCACTATCCTAACCAAACGACGAGAAGCGCCTCAAGGCGCCCGCGTGAGTTGGTTCTCGGGAGGAGATCATGAGCGACGCCAAGAAGCTGTCCTCGCTGGACGCATCGTTCCTCTATCTGGAAACGCCGGAAATGCCGATGCATGTCGGCAGCATGGCGATCTTCCGCCTGCCCGACGGCTACAAGGGCGACTTCTTCGAGGAGTTCAAGGGCGATGATCGCCTCGCGGCTGCACATCGCGCCGATCCTGAAGGCGCGCCTGCAGAAGGCGCCGCTCGATATCGATCATCCGTCGTGGGTCGAGGACGACCAGTTCGACATCGACCGCCATATCTTCCGCGCCAGCCTGCCGGCGCCGCGCGACCGTGCCACGCTGGAGCGCATCGTCGGCTGGATGCACGCCAAGCTGCTGAACCGCGCCCGCCCGCTCTGGGAATTCTACGTCTTCGAGGGCATGAAGGACAACGAGATCGGGCTCTATTCCAAGATGCACCACGCCTGCATCGACGGCGGCGCAGGTGCCGCGCTGACCAGCATGATCTACGATTTGACGCCGGTGCCGCGCGAGATTGAGCCGCCGAGCGCGAAGAAGGTCGCGCAGGAGCCGCGCGACATCGCGGCCAACCTGATCGATGCCTATCAGCAGCTCTGGACCCAGCCGTTCGAGGCGGCCGCCGCCGCGCAGAAGAGCCTGGAACTGCCGCGCTCCGGCAAGAGCGACCTCGGCTCGATCCTGTTCGACAACGCCATGTTCCAGATCGAGAGCGCGGTGAAGTTCGCGGGCTCGATGCCGACCGTGATGAAGAGCCTGTCCGACGTCGTCGCCAAGGTCGCCGATCCCCGTTCGCGCGAGAGCCTGCAGGCGATGTCCTCGCCGCCGACCATCCTCAACAAGGCGATCTCGTCGGAGCGCAGCTTTGCCGGCACCTCGATCTCGCTGTCGCGCGCCAAGGCGCTGGCGAAAGCGTCCGGCGGCAAGCTCAACGACGTCGTGCTGGCGCTCGCCTCCGGCGTGGTGCGGCGCTATCTGATCAGCCAGGGCGCGCTGCCGAACAAGTCGCTGACCGCCGGCGTGCCGATCTCGCTGCGCGAGGAGGGCAATGCCGAATCCAACAACCAGGTGTTCGGCATGATCTGCTCGATCGCGACCGACATCGAGGATCCCAGGAAGCGGCTGGAGACCATCATCGCGCAGTCCACCAAGTCCAAGGAGATGTCGCATCCGCTGCGCGCCCTGATGCCGCAGGTCTCCAACATCTCCATGCTCGGCGCACCGATCCTGGTGCAGATCATGGCGCTGCTCTACAGCCGTTCCGACCTCTCCAACGTGCTGCCGCCGGCGACCAACATCACGGTCTCCAACGTGCCGGGGCCGCGGCAGACGCTGTATGCGGCGGGAGCGGAGCTGTTGCATATCTTCCCGGTTTCGATCTCGACCCACGGCGTTGCGCTCAACATCACCGTGCAGAGCTACCGCGATCAGCTCGATTTCGGCTTCATCGTCGGTGCCAACATCATTCCCCACGTGCAGGTGATGTGCGACATGCTGCCGCTCGAGTTCGATGCACTCGAGGCGGCGTTCGCGCCTCCGCCTGCGGACATCAAGGGCGCGGCCGAATAGGATTTCACAATGATCGAAATGCCACCGCTGCAGTTCGCCGAGACCAACGGCATCCGCATGGGCTTCTACGAAGCCGGCCCCAGCACCGACACGCCGCCGGTGGTGCTGTGCCACGGCTGGCCCGAACTGGCGTTCTCCTGGCGCCATCAGATCAAGGCGCTGGGCGACGCCGGCATCCGGGTGATCGCGCCGGATCAGCGCGGCTATGGCGCGACCGACCGGCCGGAGCCGGTCGAGGCCTACGACATGGAGCATCTGACCGGCGATCTGGTCGGCCTGCTCGATCATCTCAAGATCGACAAGGCGATCTTCGTCGGTCACGACTGGGGCGGCTTCGTCGTCTGGCAGATGCCGCTCAGACATCATCAGCGGGTCGCCGGAGTCGTCGGCGTCAACACGCCGCATTGGGATCGGGCGCCTGTCGATCCGATCGCGTTGTTCCGCCAGCGCTTCGGCGACCAGATGTATATCGTCCAGTTCCAGGATCCGGGGCGCGAACCGGACCGGATTTTCAGCAGCCGGGTCGAGCAGACCTTTGACGCCTTCATGCGCAAGCCGGCTGCCCGCCCGCCCGGCGCGCCGGAGGAGCAGCCGGTCGCCGGCGTCGGCGCGTCGGCACGGCTCAATCTGGCGTTTCCGCAGATGATCGCGAATTACGACGCCAGGCACGATCCGCGGACGCCGATCCTGTCCGCCGACGAGAAGAAGGTGTTCGTCGACACCTTCAGCAAGACCGGCTTCACCGGCGGCATCAACTGGTACCGCAACTTCACTCGCAACTGGGAGCGTTCGGCCGGGCTCGATCATCACGTGCGGGTGCCGTCGCTGATGATCATGGCCGAGAACGACGCGGTGCTGCCGCCGTCGGCCGCCGATGGCATGGAGCGACTGGTGCCGGACCTCGAAAAATATCTGGTCAAGGACAGCGGCCATTGGACGCAGCAGGAAAAGCCTGACGAGGTCAGCGCCAAGCTGATCGAATGGCGCAGAAAGCGGTTCGGGTAATTCCTGGCCGTCATTGCGAGGAGCGAAGCAACGAAGCAATCCATTCTATCCGCTTGCGGCACGATGGATTGCTTCGCTTCGCTCGCAATGACGGTTGAGACAAGGTAGGGGGCAATCTCGACATGGCGTCCGGCAACAGACTGAGTCCGATCCCGCAACCGCCGACAAAGCCGGTGGTCGGCAACATGCTGTCGCTGGATTCAAGCGCGCCGGTGCAGCATCTGGTGAAGCTCTCCAAGGAACTCGGCCCGATCTTCTGGCTCGACATGATGGGCGCGCCGATCGTGATCGTGTCCGGCCACGACCTCGTCGACGAGCTGTCCGACGAGAAACGCTTCGACAAGGCGGTGCGCGGTTCGCTGCGCCGGGTGCGTGCAGTCGGCGGCGACGGGCTGTTCACCGCCGACACCAGGGAGCCGAACTGGAGCAAGGCGCACAACATCCTGATGCAGCCGTTCGGCAACCGCGCCATGCAGTCGTATCACCCGAGCATGGTCGATATCGCCGAGCAGCTGGTCAAGAAATGGGAGCGGCTCAACGCCGACGAGGAGATCGAGGTCGTCCACGACATGACGGCGCTGACGCTCGATACCATCGGGCTGTGCGGCTTCGACTACCGCTTCAATTCGTTCTACCGTCGCGACTACCACCCGTTCGTGGAATCGCTGGTGCGCTCGCTCGAGACCATCATGATGACCCGCGGCCTGCCGCTCGAGGGGCTGTGGATGCAGAAGCGGCGCAAGATGCTCGCCGACGACGTCGCCTTCATGAACAAGATGGTCGACGAGATCATCGCCGAGCGGCGCGGCAATACCGACGTGACCGACGACAAGAAGGACATGCTGGCCGCAATGATGACCGGCGTCGACCGCTCAACCGGCGAGCAGCTCGACGACGTCAACATCCGCTACCAGATCAATACCTTCCTGATCGCCGGCCACGAGACCACCTCTGGCCTGCTGTCGTGCACGATCTACGCGCTGCTGAAGCATCCCGAGGTGCTGAAGAAGGCCTATGAGGAGGTCGATCGCGTCCTTGGTCCCGACCTCGATGCCAAGCCGACCTATCAGCAGGTGACGCAGCTCACCTACGTCACCCAATGCCTGAAGGAGGCGCTGCGGCTGTGGCCGCCGGCGCCGGCTTACGGCATTGCGCCTTTGGCCGATGAGACGATCGGCGGCAAATACAAGTTGAAGAAGAACACCTTCATCACCGTGCTGGTGATGGCGCTGCATCGAGACCCCTCGGTCTGGGGCCCGAACCCTGATGTGTTCGATCCCGAGAACTTCAGCCGCGAGGCCGAGGCCAAGCGGCCGATCAATGCCTGGAAGCCGTTCGGCAACGGCCAGCGCGCCTGCATCGGCCGCGGCTTTGCCATGCACGAGGCGGCGCTGGCGATCGGGATGATCCTGCAGCGCTTCAAGCTGATCGACGTGCATCGCTATCAGATGCATCTGAAGGAGACGCTGACCGTCAAGCCCGACGGCTTCAGGATCAAGGTGCGGCTGCGCGACGACAGGGATCGCGGCGCGTTCGCCGGCAGCGCGGGCGCGGTTGCGGCCGCGCCGAAGCCTCAGCGCGCGCCGACCACGCGTCCCGGCCACGACACGCCGATGCTGGTGCTCTATGGCTCCAATCTCGGCTCGGCCGAGGAATTGGCGACCCGCATGGCCGATCTCTCGGAGATCAACGGGTTTGCAACCCGCCTTGGCCCGCTTGACGATTATGTCGGCAAGCTGCCGGAAGAGGGTGGTGTCCTGATCATCTGCGCGTCCTACAATGGCGCGGCACCGGACAACGCGACGCAGTTCGTCAAATGGCTGGAGAGCGACCTGCCGAAGGACGCCTTCGCCAAGGTGCGCTACGCCGTGTTCGGCTGCGGCAACAGCGATTGGGCGGCAACCTACCAGTCGGTGCCGCGCTTCATCGATGAGCAGCTGACCAAACATGGCGCCCGCGCGGTCTATCCGCGCGGCGAGGGCGATGCGCGCAGCGATCTCGACGGCCAGTTCCAGAAATGGTTCCCGGAGGCGGCCAAGGTCGCGACCAAGGAATTCGGCATCGACTGGAATTTCACCCGCACCGCCGAGGACGAGCCGCTCTACGCGATCGAGCCGGTGGCGCAGGGCGCGGTCAACACCATCGTGACCCAGGGCGGCGCGGTGCCGATGAAGGTGCTCGCCAACACCGAGCTGCAGACCAAGGACGGAGCCCATCCGTCGGAACGCTCGACCCGGCATATCGAGGTCGAGCTGCCCGCCAATCTGAAATACCGCGTCGGCGATCATCTCAGCGTGGTGCCGCGCAACGATCCGACCCTGGTCGACTCCGTCGCGCGCCGGTTCGGCTTCCTGCCGGCCGACCAGATCCGTTTACAAGTCTCGAAAGGCCGCCGCGCGCAATTGCCGGTCGGCAACGCCGTGTCGGTCGGGCGGCTGCTCACCGAGTTCGTCGAGCTGCAGCAGGTCGCGACCCGCAAGCAGATCCAGATCATGGCAGAGCACACCCGCTGCCCGGTGACCAAGCCGAAGCTGATGGCCTATGTCGGCGACGACGAGGCATCGGCGGCGCGCTACCGGACGGAGGTGCTGGGAAAACGCAAATCGGTGTTCGACCTGCTCGAGGAATATCCGGCCTGCGAGCTGCCGTTCCACCTCTATCTCGAAATGCTGTCGCTGCTGGCGCCGCGCTATTACTCGATCTCGTCGTCACCGGCGGGCGAGGCGCAGCGTTGCAGCGTCACCGTGGGCGTCGTCGAAGCGCCCGCAAGCTCGGGCCGCGGCATCTACAAGGGCATCTGCTCGAACTATCTGGCGCGCCGCCGCGCCGGCGACACCATCCACGCCACCATCAAGGAGACCAAGGCCGGCTTCCGCTTGCCCGACGACAACGCCGTGCCGGTCATCATGATCGGGCCTGGCACCGGCCTGGCCCCGTTCCGCGGCTTCCTGCAGGAGCGCGCCGCGCGCAAGGCACAGGGTGCTGTGTTGGGCCCTGCGATGCTGTTCTTCGGCTGCCGCCATCCCGAGCAGGATTTCATCTATGCGGACGAGCTGAAGGCGTTCGCCGCCGACGGCGTCAGTAAGCTCTTCACCGCCTTCTCGCGCACCGATGGGCCGAAGATCTATGTGCAGCACCTCCTGGCCGCGCAGAAGGACCGGGTCTGGGAGCTGATCCAGAACGGCGCGATCGTCTATGTCTGCGGCGACGGCGGCAAGATGGAGCCCGACGTCAAGGCGACGTTGATGTCGATCTATCGCGAGTACACCGGCACCGATGCCGATGCTGCCGCGCGCTGGATCGAGGAGATGGGGACAGGGAATCGCTACGTGCTCGACGTCTGGGCCGGTGGGTAGTTTCCCGCCTTTGTAGCCCGGATGCAGCGAAGCGAAATCCGGGGGCCGTCGCTCCGCATTGACACTGCCCCGGATTGCACGGAGCCTGTCATCGGGCGCGCGTTCGCGCGACCCGTTGGCTCCATCCGGGCTACGGCAGAGGTGCCGCCCATGCTACAAGCCGCCGCATGATTCCATGGGAAAAGATCGATACCGCGCGCATTCCCGGCACCGACGGTGAATTGCGTCTGATGCGGCGGGGCCGCGAATTCTCGATCATGCTCGGCACCAACGAGCTGATGAACAGCCGCCTGTCGGGCTCGGAAGAGGCGCTGGCGACGCTTGCGGCGAAGAAGATCGAGCAGGTCGCAAAGCCGCATTTTCTGATCGGCGGCCTCGGCATGGGCTTTACCTTGCGGGCTGCGCTCAAAGTGCTCGGACAAGACGCGAAGATCACGGTGGCCGAACTGGTGCCGGCGGTCGTTGCCTGGGCGAGGGGTCCGATGGCGGAGATCTTCGGCGACAGCCTGAGCGATCCGCGCGTCAGCATCCAGGAGGAAGACGTTGCCGGCGTCATCGAGCGCCACCCGCGCAGCTTCGATGCCATCCTGCTCGACGTCGATAACGGCCCCGAGGGCCTGACCCGCAAGGCCAATGACGCGCTGTACGATGTCTCCGGGCTCAAGCTGGCGCACACCGCATTGCGACGCGGCGGCGTGCTCGCCGTCTGGTCGTCCGGGCCGAACGCAAAATTCCCGAAATCGCTGTCCCGGGCCGGGTTCGCGGTCAATGAGATCGCCGTCCGCGCCACCGGAAAAGGCCGCGGCGTCCGCCACGTGATCTGGATCGCGGCCAAGGACTAAGAGCGTTTTCGAGCGAAGTGGATACCGGTTCGCGTGAAGAAAACGCGTCACAACAAGAATCTAGAGCCCCCGTTCCGATTCTATCGGAACGGGGCTCTAGCCCGGAATCCGGGGCGGCCTTTGGCCCAGCGGTCGCCTCAGAACATCGTGTTGCTGTTCGCCGGATTTTCCGGAATGGGCTGCACCACGTCCCAATGCTCGACGATCTTGCCGTCCTCGAGCTTGAAGATATCGACGATCGCGTTGCCGCGGGTGCCGGGCTCGCGGACGGCGTGGACGTGCAGGATCACGTAGTCGCCATCGACGAAGGAGCGCTTGATCTCGCTGTGCGAGTTCGGAAATTTTTCACGCAGGAAGGCGATGAACTTGCGGAAGCCCTCGGCGCCGTCGGCCGCGCCGGGATTGTGCTGTACATAGCGGTTGCCGACATAGGCGAGCGCCGCGTCGGCATCCTTCTGGTTCAGCCCTTTCTCGTAGAACGCCAGCACCGCCTTGCGGTTGGCTTCCTGCTGCGCCTCGCTGGTGGCGGCCATCGCGGACGACGATGCGAGCGCGAGGAGGAGGGCGGCGACGGCTGTCCGCGGCCGAAGCAAGGTCTTCATCTGGTTGCTCCCGGTGGCTGAGCGATGGATAGCGCTCTCTACAGCGTCTATGCCGCGCCCGGAAGAACGCACTCCCGGCTCACATGGTTACCGGGAGATACCGGCCCTCACGCTGCCTTCGCTGCCGCCCCGTGTGCGTGCTTGTCGATGGCGTCGATGATCTCTGGCCACATCGGGATCGGTAGGGCATGGCCCATGCCTTCGATCATCAGGAGCCTTGCGCCCGGGATCGAGGCTGCAGTGTCCCGGCCGCCTTCGGGATGCACCAGCGGATCGACGGTGCCGTGGATCACCAGGGTCGGCGCCTTGACGCTGCGCAGCCGCTCCTTGCGGCTGCCGGAGGAGAGAATGGCGCGCAACTGGCGACCGACGCCCTCCGGATTGAGGCCGCGCTCGAAGGTGCGCCGCGCGCGCTCGGCATCGAGCGCCTCGTCTTCCGGGAACGAGCCGTTGCGCAACACCTTCCAGGTCTGCCCGAAGCGGACGAAGTATTCTTCCTTGCTCTTCGGCGGCGGCGCCATCAGTACCGCGGTCGCCTCGCGGGTCGGCCCAGGGATCTTTGGATTGCCCGTCGTCGACATGATCGAAGTCAGCGAGAGCACGCGCTCGGGAAAGGTGATCGCAACCTCCTGCGCGATCATGCCACCCATCGAGGCACCGACCAGATGTGCTTTGCGGATGCCGAGCGCGTCCATCAGGCCGATCGTGTCCCGCGCCATGTCGGCCAGTCGGTAGGGCGCCGCGACCGGAATTTTCAGGAAGCGCAGCTTGATGAGCTCGAGCGCGGTCAGCCGCTTGCCGCCGCTCATGCGGGAGGATTTGCCGATATCCCTGTTGTCGAATCGGATCACCCGAAAACCGCGCGCGGCGAGCTGGCGGCAGAATTCGTCGTCCCAATGGATCATCTGGGCGCCGAGGCCCATGATCAGCAGCAGCGGCTCGGAATGCGCCTCGCCAAAAACCTCGTAGCAGATGTCGATGCCGTTGGCGCGGGCAAGCTGCGGCGGCTGATGGGCGAGCGTGGTCACGGGCGTCCCCTGCTGGTGTCGCGGTCAGCAACCTCTATGCCACGGATTGACGCAGCGCAGAAGGGCTCCGACGTCGCCGGGCGTGTCGCACTGTTGACCGATCATCGGCAACAGTGTCGTATGGCACAAACAAGTGGAAGCGCGGCAAGCGCTCGCAATTGGTGTGGAGGAGCGCCGCATGGCCGACAAGGGCAACGACCCTGCCGTGATTTGGCAGACGATGATTGGCGAGATGGAGAAGGGGTTCAACTCCTTCGGCAATCAGTTGATGAGCTCGCCTGAATTTTCCAAGGTGATGAATCAGGCCGGCGGCGTCGCGGCTGGTGCGCAGAAGCAGCTCGGCGAGCTGATGGAGAAATATCTGCTGGCGATGAACCTGCCGAGCCGCTCCCAGCTCGTCGGCATGGCCGAACGCCTGCAATCGATGGAGAACCAGCTCAACGAGATCAAGACGCTGCTGCAGCAGGTGCACCACAATTCGCTGGCGCCGGATGACGGCCACGGCGCAACGCCACGGCCGCCGCGCACCAGGCAGCCGCCAGCGGAGGGAGGCAGCAAATGAATGCGCCCACCCCGTTTGATTTTGCCTCGATCTCCGAGCGGGTGCAGTCCGAGGTGCAGCGCGCGATCCAGCGCAGCATCAAGGGCGTCGAGTATTTCTCGAGCTCCGGGCCCTCGCTCGGCGAGACACCGAAGGACGTGCTGTATTCGCGCGGCACCATGAACCTCTATCACTACCGGCCGCAGGCCAGTGAGGTCTATCGCGTGCCGGTCCTGATCGTGATGGCGACCACCAACCGCGGCTATATCCTCGACCTGGTGCCGGGGCAGAGCTTCATCGAATTCCTGCTCAAGCGCGGCTTCGATGTCTACATGCTGGACTGGACCGCGCCGAAGCCCGAGGAGAAATCGCTGCGCATGGAGGACTATGTCCTCGACTTCATCCCGGAATCGGTCCGCCGGGTGCAGCAGGATTCCGGCGAGAAGGACGTCTCGGTGATCGGCTATTGCTTCGGCGGCGTGCTGTCGCTGCTCTATGGCGCGATCTTCAACGACGGGCCGATGAAGAACCTGATCTGCTTCACCACGCCGATCGATTTCCGCGAGATGAAGCTGTTCTCCAATTTCGCCGACCGCCGCTATTTCGACGTCGATCGGCTGATCGACAGCACGGGCAACATGCCGCCCGAGCTGATCCTGCAATCGTTCGACATGCTGCGGCCGGCCGCGCGCGTCGTCGGCCAGATCCAGTTGTGGGACAACATCTGGAACGACGAGTTCGTCAAGTCGTACCGGATGTTCGACCGCTGGGCGACCGACACGCTGCCGCTCGCCGGCGAGTATTTCCGCGCCATCACCAAGGATTTGATGTGGGACAACAAGCTCTACAACGACACCATGACGGTCGGCGGCCGGCCGGCCAGGCTTGCCGACATCAAGGTGCCGATCCTGCACGCGGTCGCCGAGCACGATCACATCGTGCCGTATGACGCGGCAAAGCATTTGATCACCAAGATCGGCTCCGAGGACAAGGAGGAGGTGATGCTGAAAGGCGGTCACGTCTCGCTGGTCGCCGGCGCCAATGCAATCAAGCGGCTGTGGCCGAAGCTGGACTCCTGGTTGGGCAAAAGATCGACCTGAGAAGGGTCGACTTGAGAGAGATCGACATGACCGAACAACGTTCCTATCCGCGCCACGTCAAGACCGAGGCCGGCGACATCGGGTTCCGCCTGATGAAGCGGGCCGACGAGGCCGCGGTGCAGGCCTTCGCGCAAAAGCTGCCGACGCACGACCTGCTGTTCCTGCCGCGCAACATCAGCCAGCCCAAGGTGCTGTCGGCCTGGATCAACGAGATCGAGCGCGGCGACATCACGAGCCTGCTCGCGATCAAGGACGGCAAAGTGGTCGGCTGCGGCACGCTGGTGCGCGATCCGCATTCCTGGTCGCCGCATGTCGGCGAGATCCGGATGGTGGTGTCATCAGACGTGCGCGGCCAGGGCGTCGGCCGGGCGCTGTCGCAAGAGACGTTCGCCATTGCCCTCGGCGCCGGGCTGGAGAAGTTCTCGGTGCAGATGACCGTCGACCAGCGGGCCGCGATCGCGCTGTTCGAAAGCCTCGGCTTCAAGGCGGAGGCCCTGCTGCGCGACCATGTCCGCGATGTCGAGGGCAAGACCCACGACATCGTCGTGCTCGGGCATAATGTGGCGCAGGTCCGGGCGCAGATGGAGGCGTATGGGCTGCCGGCCGCGGTTGGAGGTGCTTAAACACCTCTGGCTGCCGGTTCCGCAGGCAATCTGCCGGATATTCATGCTGTTCACGAATTCGTGATGTCGCGCTGCAACATCAATGTTGCGACGCACCATGGGGTGTGCCATAACACCGCTGCCCCGGGCCAATCCGGACGGGGTGAGCCCATAGCTCAAATCTGAGGATGGAGAGAGACCCCAATGACCACTGAAACCAATTCCGTGCTGAACAGCGTCAAGGAAGCCTTCGCGCCCGTCACCGAGGCGTTCACCAAGCTCCAGAACCTGGAAGTTCCGGAAGCCGCCCGTGAGTTCGTGAAGAAGCAGGCTGAGGCCGCCAAGACCCGCGCTGCCGATGCCTATGCCGGTTCCGAGAAGGTGACCAACGTGATCGAGACCGCCGTTGCCGGTTCGGTGACCGAAGCCGCCAAGATCAGCCGCAACATCCAGCAGGCGATCTACCAGGACGCCGAGGCGTTCTTCGCCGGTATCGACAAGCTCGCGTCGGCCAAATCGCTGAGCGAAGCCGCCCAGATCCAGTCGGACCTGGTCCGTGCGCGTGGCGAACTGTTCGTCTCGCGGGCGAAGGCCACGTCGGAGTATCTCGGCAAGCTCGTCAGCGACGGTGCGAAGACCGCGCAGGACAACTTCGCCAAGGTCTACGGCAAGACCGCCTGATCGCGCTTGCACTGACAACTGCCCTTTTCGAAGGCCCGCCATTTCGCGGGCCTTCTTTTTTGGCGGCGTTTCTCATACATCGTTGATGTCGCGCCTGCCGTCATTGCGAGGAGCGATAGCGACGAAGCAGTCCATCTCTCCGCATGCGGTGAAATGGATTGCTTCGCTTCGCTCGCAATGACGGCTAGTGTTGTGCCCGTGCGCGAGCTTCCTCAATTCCCATGACCCTTCCCGCCGCCCTCATCGCAACCCCCGTCGATGCCGAACGTGCCGCCGAACTGCGCCGCGTGAAGTGGCTGGCGACCGGCGTGCTGGCGACGACCCTCATCGTCTTCATTGCGTCGAAGGTCCTGCTCCCGGTGCATCCGCCCTTCGGCTTCATCGCCGCCTTTGCCGAGGCTGCGACCATCGGCGGGCTCGCCGATTGGTATGCCGTCGTCGCCCTGTTCAAGCGGCCGCTGGGGCTGCCGATCCCGCACACTGCGATCATCCAGAGCAATCAGGAACGGATCGCCGAGAAGCTCGGCGAATTCATCGAGAACAATTTCCTGGAGTCGGGACCGGTCGAGGCCAAGCTGCGCGAGATCGATTTCGGCAGTTTCATCGCCGACTGGCTGCGCGACCGCAAACGCTCCGAGGACCTCGCGCGCTTCGTGCTGCGGATGTTGCCCGAAGCGTTCGCGGCGACCGAGAGCTCGGGCTTGATGCAGTTCATCAGCCGCCGCGTCACCACGCAGGTGCTCTCGATCGATCTCGCGCCGCTCGCAGCCGGCGCGCTGCGCGGCTTCGTGCAGGAGGGCAGGCATGGCGGGCTGCTCGACGACCTCTTGCGCGTGCTGCACCAGACGCTGACGCAGCAGGAGACCATGACCGTGATCCGCGACAAGGTCCGCGCCGAGATGCCGACGCTGCTCAGGCTCTATCGTGCCGACAAGTTCGTGGTGAACCGGATCATCGCCTCGGCAACGAAATTCTTCGAGGAGGTGCGCAACGATCCGCAGCATCCGTTCCGCGGCGAGTTCGACCGCATGCTGCTGTCGTTCGTCGACCGGCTCGGCAGCGACAAGGCGTTCGCCGATCGGATCGACGGGCTCAAGCGCGACCTGCTGGCGCGGCCGGAGCTCGCCAATCTCGGGCGCACCGTCTGGGCCAACGTCAAGGACTTCATCGCGCGCAGCGCCTCCGGCGAGTCGCAGGTGTTGCAGCATCAGCTGGCGCGTATGTTCGTCGAGGCCGGCGATGCGCTCGACGGCGATGCGGACCTGCGCAGCGAAATCAATCAGGGCCTGGTCGCGATCCTGCGCACGGTCGTTACCGAACAGAAGAGCGGCGTCTCGAGCTTCATCGCCGACCAGATGAAGAGCTGGGACATGGAGCAGTTGATCTCGCTCATCGAGGTCAATGTCGGCAAGGACCTGCAATACATCCGCTTCAACGGCTCGCTGATCGGCGGGCTTGCCGGCCTTGCGCTTTACACGCTGGAATATGCGCTGCGCCTGCTGTGACCGATTGGGCACGGCGACCACATTAGTTGTGGCAAGTGTGACCTGGACCGCTTGCACGAAAGTGATCGGTTCCCTAGCTTTTCATGATCGTTTGTTGCGTTGCGGAACGATTCCGCCGGGTTTGCGTCAACCCTATTGACTCACCTGATGATCCCATTGCCGGCCGTCACCACGGCGCCGGAACAGGAGCTGAAATGTCCGTTGCTGCGCAGACGCTACGCCCGCCGTCCAGGACGCTGATGTTTCTGGAAGGCCGCGCCATTCACGAGCTCGGTGCCTTCCTCGGCGCATTGCCGCTGCTGAGCCTCGCGCCGCGCGGCGATGGGCATCCGGTGCTGGTGCTGCCCGGACTGATCGCCTCCGACTTGTCGACGCGCCCGCTGCGCGACTTCCTGGGGAGCAAGGGCTACGCCGTCAGCGGCTGGCGCCAGGGCCGCAACCTCGGGCTTCGCGCCGGCGTGCAGGACGGGATGGTCGATCTGCTGCAGGAGATGAACGAGACGACCGGTCGCAAGGTCTCGGTGGTCGGCTGGAGCCTCGGCGGCTTGTATGCGCGCCAGCTCGCCAAGATGATGCCGGAACGCGTGCGCCAGGTGATCACGCTCGGCAGCCCGTTCGCCGCCGGCCCGAAATCGACCAATGCCTGGCGCGTCTACGAGATGGCCAGCGGTCGCCGCGCCGACGAGGAGGATTCCCGCTTCGGCGGCTCGCTCGCCAGCGCACCGCCGGTGCCGACCACCGCGATCTTCAGCCGCACCGACGGCGTCTGCGCCTGGCAGGGTTGCCGCGAGCAGGCCTCGTCGATGACCGACAGCATCGAGGTCGAGAGCAGCCATTGCGGCATGGGCCATCACCCGGCGGTGGTCTACGCGGTCGCCGATCGCCTCGCGCAGAAGGAAGGCGAGTGGGCGCCGTTCGACCGCAGCGGCTGGCGCAGCCTGGTCTATCCGGATCCCAACCGCTGACTTTGTTTGCCTCGCCCCGCTTGCGGGGAGAGGTCGGATCGCATGAAGCGAAGCGCAATGCGATCCGGGTGAGGGGGAGTCTCCGCGAGTCGTCTTTCACCGTGAGCGCGGAGGCAGCCCCTCACCCCAACCCTCTCTCCGCAAGAGGGTGGCGAGGGAGAAGCCAGAGCGGCGACATTGTCGTTCCTCGACAAAACGCGCTATGCGTTGCGGCATGCCACAGCCGCTTGCCCGCATCGTCGATCAGCTGAAGCGCGAGCCGTCACGCACCGGCTCGATCATCATCACCGTGTTCGGCGACTCCATCGTGCCGCGCGGCGGCGCGGTGTGGCTCGGCACGCTGCTCGAATTCTTCAAGTCGCTCGACATCGACGGCAATGTGGTGCGCACCGCGATGTCGCGGCTGGCGGCCGACGGCTGGCTCGAGCGCAGCAAGGTCGGCCGCAACAGCTTCTATCGGTTGAACGCCCGGGGACGGCAGACCTTCGACACCGCGACGCGGCACATCTACGATCCGCCGCCGTCGGACTGGACCGGCCGCTTCGAGCTGCTCCTGATCGGCAATGCCGAAGACCGCGACGCCGCGCGCGAGGCGTTGAAGAATGCCGGCTTCGGCAGCCCGCTGCCGGGCGTGTGGGTCGCGCCGTCGGGCGTGCCGATCCCGGATGAAGCGTCGCGCGCGATCCGTCTCGAAGTCTCCGCGGAGGACGACAGCGGGCGCCGGCTGCTCAGCGCGAGCTGGCCGCTCGATCGCACCGCGGACGCCTATCTGAAGTTCATGAAGACGTTCGAGCCGCTGCACGGTGCGATCATGCGCGGCGAGAGACTGAGCGACGCCGACGCCTTCACCGCGCGCATCCTGCTGATCCACCATTACCGCCGGGTCGTGCTGCGCGATCCGCTGCTGCCGTATCAGCTATTGCCGAAGGACTGGCCGGGCAGGGCTGCGCGCAAGCTCTGCGGCGAGATCTATCGCGGGCTGCTTCCCGCGTCGGAACAATGGCTTGACGATCACGCGACCAACGAGGACGGGCCGCTGCCGAAGCCCAACGGGGCGGTGGCGCGACGTTTCGAGGGCGTCTGAACATATTACAAAAATATCTTGCGTTTCAAAAATTGTGTTATATATTGCTGCCTAACAACACACTGGGAGGTCGGCCATGTACACGCAGGCGCTCAACTCATCCGACGGCGACGATCGCGGCGTCGAGGATGTTGCCCGTGCCGATCAGTTCCAGGCCCGCATCGACGCCGACGAGCGCATCGAGCCGAACGACTGGATGCCCGCCGCGTATCGCAAGACGCTGACCAGGCAGATTTCCCAGCACGCCCATTCCGAAATCGTCGGCATGCTTCCCGAGGGCAACTGGATCACCCGCGCGCCGTCGCTGCGCCGCAAGGCCGCGCTGCTCGCCAAGGTGCAGGACGAATGCGGCCACGGGCTCTATCTCTACGCCGCCGCCGAGACGCTCGGCACCTCGCGCGAGGAGCTGGTCGATGCGATGCTCTCGGGCAAGGCGAAATATTCCTCGATCTTCAATTATCCGACGCTGACCTGGGCCGACATCGGCACCATCGGCTGGCTGGTCGATGGTGCTGCGATCATGAACCAGATCCCGCTGTGCCGCTGCTCCTACGGCCCCTATGCGCGCGCGATGATCCGCGTCTGCAAGGAGGAGTCATTCCATCAGCGCCAGGGTTTTGAGATCATGGTGACGCTGTGCCGCGGCACCGCCGAGCAGAAGGCGATGGCGCAGAATGCGCTCGACCGCTGGTGGTGGCCGGTGCTGATGATGTTCGGCCCGCCCGACCAGGTCAGCCAGCACAGCGACACTTCGACCAAGTGGAAGATCAAGCGCTTCTCAAACGACGAGCTGCGCCAGAAATTCATCGACGCCACCGTGCCGCAGGCCGAGTTCCTCGGGTTGACGATTCCCGATCCCGGCATGAAGCAGAACGAGAACGGCAATTGGGTGCACAGCCCGATCGACTGGGACGAGTTCAAGCAGGTGCTGGCCGGGAACGGCCCCTGCAACCGCGATCGCCTCGCCGCGCGCCGCAAGGCGCATGAGGAAGGCGCCTGGGTGCGCGAGGCCGCGATGGCCTATGCCGAGAAGCGCAAGCGCCGCCAGCTCGCGCAAGCTGCCGAATAGAGGAGCGCCGCTATGGCCACGCCGAACGTTCCGCTCTGGGAAGTCTTCATCCGCAGCCGCAACGGCCTCGCGCATAAGCATGTCGGCTCGCTGCACGCAGCGGACTCGACGCTCGCGATACAGGCCGCGCGCGACATCTACACCCGTCGCGGCGAGGGGCTGTCGATCTGGGTGGTGCCGTCGAACGCGATCACCGCGTCCGATCCGGCCGAGAAGGGCATGATGTTCGAGCCGGCGGAGTCCAAGATCTACCGCCACCCGACCTTCTACGACGTCCCCGACGAAGTCGGGCATATGTGAATTTCACCCGTCATGGTGAGGAGGCGCGTTAGCGCCGTCTCGAACCATGACGCCCGGATCGTGATCGCAGCCCATCCTTCGAGACGCCTGCTGCGCAGGCTCCTCAGGATGACGTCGAGCAAGTGGATGCAGGTGGAATAGAGAACATGGCAACCGCCAATATCGAAGTCTCCGAAACGCCGCTGGTGCTCTACGCGCTGCGCCGCGCCGACGATGCGCTGATCCTCGGCCATCGGCTGTCCGAATGGTGCGGCCATGCGCCGGCGATGGAGGAGGACATGGCGCTCGCCAATATGGGGCTCGACCTGCTCGGCCAGGCCCGCGAGCTCTACACCTATGCCGCCAAGGTCGAAGGCCGCGGCAATGATGAGGACAAGTTCGCCTATCTGCGCGACGTCCGGCAGTATCGCAACCTGCTGCTGGTCGAGCAGCCGAACGGCGACTTTGCCCGCACCATGGTGCGGCAGTTCTTCTACGCGGCATTCGCCGATCTCTACTGGCGCGCGATGATGGCGTCCTCCGATCCGACGTTTGCTGCGATCGCGGCGAAGTCGGAGAAGGAGAGCGCCTATCACGTCAGGCATTCGTCGGAATGGATCGTCCGGCTCGGCGACGGCACCGAGGAGAGCCACCGCCGCGCGCAGCATGCGATCGACGACCTCTGGGCCTATACCGGCGAGATGTTCGCGGTCGACGACGGCGAACGCGGCCTGATCGATGCCGGCATCGCGATCGATCCGGCGACGCTCAAGTCGCGCTGGCTGAAGACCGTCAGCGGCATCGTCAACGAGGCGACGCTGGCGTTGCCGAACAGCGATTGGATGCAGCAGGGCGGCCGCGTCGGCAGCCATAGCGAGCATCTCGGCCATCTCCTCAGCGAATTGCAATCCCTGCAGCGGACCTTCCCGGGGGCCACATGGTGACCGTCGCGCTCAGCGATGCCGATCTGCGCCGGCGCGCCTGGCGCGCGGCCGCACAGGTGGTCGATCCGGAAATCCCGGTGCTGACCATCGCCGATCTCGGCGTGCTGCGCGACGTCGCGGTGCATGACGGCCATGTCGAGGTCGCGATCACGCCGACCTATTCCGGCTGCCCGGCGATGAACATGATCGCGCTCGAGATCGAACTCGCGCTGGAGCGCGAAGGCATTCACGCGCCGAAGGTGCGCACCGTGCTGTCGCCGGCCTGGACCACCGACTGGATGAGCGAGGACGGCCGCCGCAAGCTCTGGGACTACGGCATCGCGCCGCCACAGCCCGGCTCCTCGCGCCGCGCGCTGTTCGGCCAGCAGCAGGTGGCGTGCCCGCACTGCAGCTCCGTCGATACCGAGCTGCTGTCCGAATTCGGCTCGACCTCCTGCAAGGCGCTGTGGCGTTGCAAGAGCTGCCGTGAACCCTTCGATTACTTCAAGTGTCATTGACCATGCTCGAGGCTATCAACAAGCACCCCGTCATTGCGAGCGAAGCGAAGCAATCCATGCTTCCTCGCTCGCGGAGCGATGGATTGCTTCGTCGCTTCGCTCCTCGCAATGACGGCGGAGATAGCTGATGTCCCTTGCGCCGCGCTTTCACCGTTTGTCCGTCAGCGATCTGCGCCGCGAGGCGTCGGACGCCGTCTCGATGACCTTCGCGATCCCCGACGATCTGCACGACGACTACCGCTTCACGCCGGGCCAGTACCTGACCTTGCGCACCACGATGGACGGCGAGGAAGTCCGTCGCTCCTATTCGATCTGCTCGGGTCCCGACGACGGCGAATTGCGCATCGCGGTGAAGAAGGTCGACGGCGGCGCATTCTCGAACTGGGCCGCCGACGAGCTGAAGGCCGGCGACCAGCTCGACGTGATGACGCCGACCGGCCGCTTCGGCGTCGCGCATGCGCCCGGCGAGGCGCGGACCTATGTCGGCTTCGCCGCCGGCAGCGGCATCACGCCGATCCTCTCGATCATCAAGGGCGTGCTGGCGCGCGAGCCGAATAGCCGCTTCTTCCTGTTCTACGGCAACCGCTCGACCGAAGGCGTCATGTTCCGCGAGGCGCTGGAGGAACTGAAGGACCGCTTCATGCAGCGGCTGTCGGTGTTCCACGTCATCTCGGGCGAGGAGCAGGACATCCCGATCCTGCACGGCCGGCTCGACGGCGACAAGGTGCGGGTGCTGCTGCGCTCGCTGGTGCCGGCCGCAACCGTCGATCACGTCTTCATCTGTGGGCCGGCCGCGATGAGCGAGACCATCGAGGCGACCTGCCGCGAGATCGGCATCGCCGACGAGCGCATCCATGTCGAGCGCTTCGTGTCGGAATTCGGCGGCAAGCCGCGCCCGAAAATCGTCGTTGCCACCGGCGCGCCGCCGAAGGCGATCGCCGGACTGATCATCGACGGCAAGCGCCGCGAAGTCCCGGTCGCCGACGGCGAATCGATCCTCGACGCCGCGCTGCGCGCCGGCATGGACCTGCCGTTTGCCTGCAAGGGCGGCATGTGCTCGACCTGCCGCGCCAAGCTTATCGAGGGCGAGGCGCCGATGGACCTGAATTATTCGCTGGAGCCGTGGGAGCTGAAGGCGGGGTTCATCCTCACCTGCCAAGCCAAGCCGTGCTCGGAGAAGGTCGTGGTCGACTACGACCATGTCTAGGTGTCATTCCGGGGCGCGCGTAGCGCGAGCCCGGAATCCATTCTTCTACCGGGGACGCGGCCCAATGGATTCCGGGCCTGCGCCTTGCGGCGCATCCCGGAATGACGGCGCAAGAGTTGACGACCATTTGGTGTCGCGCACGACACTGATGTGACACCAAGAGGCCCATCGCAACGGGCCCGTGCACAGGGAGTTCGACGTGAATGTGAAGGCCACGCTATCGCCTGAGGATGTCGCCCGCGCCTGCGCGGAGGCGATGTGGAAGGAAGACGACGCCAGCAAGGGCCTCGGCATGGAGCTGGTCGAGATCAAGCCGGGGCAGGCTGTGATGGCGATGACCGTGCAGCCGCACATGGTCAATGGCCAGCGCATCTGCCATGGCGGCTACATCTTCACGCTGGCGGATTCAGCTTTCGCCTTTGCCTGCAACAGCCATAACGATCGCGCAGTGGCGGCGCAGGGCAACATCACCTTCATCCGGCCCGGCAAGCTCGGCGACCGGCTGGTGGCGACCGCGCGCGAGATCTCGCGCAGCGGCCGCTCCGGAATTTACGACGTGCGCGTCGCCGCCGGCGACAGCGTGATCGCCGAATTCCGCGGACATTCGCGGGTGATACAAGGCAGCTGGCTGCCGGATACGGACACCAAGGCATAAAGGCTTCAGGGGAAACGTCGATGGCAACGGCAAAGCTCAGGGTTGGAGACAGCGGCTATCACGCCGAGCTCGATGCGGCTGAACGCGCCTCGCGCGACGAGATCATGGCGTTGCAGACCAGGCGGCTCGCCTGGTCGCTCAAGCATGCCTATGACAACGTCGCGCATTACAAGAAAAGCTTCGATGCCGCGGGCGTGCACCCCACAGACTTCAAGCAGCTTTCCGACCTCGCCAAATTTCCCTTCACGGTGAAGACCGACCTGCGCGACAATTACCCCTTCAACATGTTCGCGGTGCCGCGCGAGCAGCTGGTGCGGGTGCACGCTTCCTCGGGCACGACCGGCAAGCCGATCGTTGTCGGCTATACCAAGGCCGATATCGACACCTGGGCGGACGTGATGGCGCGCTCGATCCGCGCCGCCGGCGGCCGCACCGGCATGCTGATGCACAATGCCTATGGCTATGGCCTGTTCACCGGCGGCCTCGGCGCGCATTACGGCGCCGAGCGGCTCGGCTGCACGGTGATCCCGATCTCCGGCGGCATGACCGAGCGCCAGGTGCAGCTCATCAACGATTTCAAGCCCGATATCATCACGGTGACGCCGAGCTACATGCTGGCGATCCTCGACGAGTTCAAGCGGCAGGGGCTCGATGCGCGCAAATCGTCGCTGAAGTTCGGCATCTTCGGCGCCGAGCCCTGGACCAACGCGATGCGCGTCGAGATCGAGCAGGCCTTCGACATGGATGCCACCGACATCTACGGCCTGTCCGAGGTGATCGGCCCCGGCGTCGCGCAGGAATGCGTGGAGACCAAGGACGGGCTGCACGTTTGGGAGGATCATTTCTATCCCGAGGTGATCGATCCCCTGACCGGCAAGGTGCTCGGCGACGGCGAGAAAGGCGAACTGGTGTTCACCTCGCTGACCAAGGAAGGCTTTCCGATCATCCGCTACCGCACCCGCGACCTGACGCGGCTGCTGCCCGGCACGGCGCGGCCCGGCATGCGGCGGATGGAGAAGGTGACCGGCCGTTCCGACGACATGATCATCCTGCGCGGCGTAAACGTGTTCCCGACCCAGATCGAGGAAGCGCTGCTGGCGACCGACTGGTGCGGCGGTCACTTCATCATCGAGCTGACCCGCGAGGGCCGCATGGACGAGATGACGGTGCTTGCCGAAGCCCGGCCCGAGAGCTGGGACGGCGAGGGGCTCGTCGCGCACGCCGAAAAGCTCTCCGCCTTCATCAAGAACACCATCGGCATCTCGACCCGAATCCGCGTCGTCGCGCCCGACACTCTGGAGCGTTCCCTCGGCAAGGCGAAACGGGTTTACGACAAGCGGCCGAAAGGGTAACTCCTGCTCATAACAGAGCAGGGTGATCCTTGATGCCGGTTTCTTCAAAGCCTGACGCGCGACCCGTCACGGTCGAGGCCCGTTGCGTCCGCCTGCTGGCGAAGGCGGAGAACGCGGCGGCGGTGGCGCCGGTTGTCGAGACCCATGCACTTTGGCGCGGCGACAATGATGTCTTGATCGAGATGAAAGCCGCGGCGGTCAATCCGTCCGACGTCAAGGCTGCCACCGGCCTGATGCCCTATGCCGTATTCCCGCGCACCTCTGGCCGCGACTATGCCGGCGTCGTGATCGATGGTCCCTCGGGCCTGATCGGGCGCGAGGTGTTCGGCTCGTCCGGCGACCTCGGCATCCGCCGCGACGGCAGCCATGCCACGCATCTGGTGGTCGAGGCCGCTGCCGTGGTGGAAAAGCCCGCCGGCCTGTCCTGGGACGAAGCTGCCGGGATCGGCGTGCCGTTTGTCACCGCGATGGAAGGCCTGCGCCGCGCCGGTCTGCCGAAACCAGGCGAGACCATGCTGGTGATGGGCGTCAACGGCAAGGTCGGCCAGGCCGCGGTGCAGATCGCGAGCTGGCACGGCGCGCGCGTGATCGGCGTCGTGCGCAAGAGCGAGCCCTATGAGGGCCACAGCAATGCGCCGGTCGAGGTGATCGATGCCTCCGCCGCCGATGTGGCGGCACGGGTGCGTGAGCTGACCGGCGGCAAGGGCGCCGACATCGTCTACAACACGGTCGGCGATCCCTATTTCCAGGCGGCGCACAAGTCGCTGGCGCTGCGCGGCCGCCAGGTCCTGATCGCGGCGGTCGATCGAATCGTGCAGTTCAACATCCTCGAATTCTATCGCGGCCAGCACACTTATGTCGGCATCGACACGCTCGCGCTGTCGTCGGTTGCGACCGGCGAGGTGTTGCGCGAGCTCGCACCGGGCTTTGCCGGCGGACATCTGAAGCCGTTTCCGATCCGGCCGAGCGCGATCTACCCGCTGGAACAGGCCAAGGCCGCGTTCGTTGCCGTGGCAGGCTCGTCGCGCGACCGCGTGATTTTGCGACCGTGAACTACCGTCATTGCGAGCGAAGCGAAGCAATCCATTCTCTCCCATTGCGGTGCTATGGATTGCTTCGTCGCTTCGCTCCTCGCAATGACGAACCCTTGAGGACGTTTCCATGGACCCCGCAACGATCGTCATCCTTGCCGCCCTCATCATCGGCCTGATCTACGGCTCGGTGGGTTTGCTCAGCGGCTTCTGCATGATGAGCGGCCTGCGCGGCTGGTGGGCGGAGGGCGACGGCCGCCTGGCACGCACCTATGCGCTGGCGATGGGGGTTGGGATCGCGGCTTCGCAATTGCTGGCGGCAGCAGGGCTCGTCGATCTCGGCAAGTCGATCTATCTGCAACCATCCTTCTCGGCGCCGGTGATGTTCCTTGGCGGGCTGTTGTTCGGCTACGGCATGGTGCTGTCGAACGGCTGCGGCTCGCGCGCGCTGGTGCTGCTCGGGCGCGGCAACCTGCGGTCCTTCGTGGTCGTGGTCGTGCTCGGCATTTTTGCCGAGATAACGTTGAAGGGCCTGATCGCGCCGGCGCGGATCGCGATGGTGCAGGTATCGCAGGCCACGGTATCAGGCAATTCGGTGCCGGCGCTGCTGGCAAGCGCCGGCCTCGGCGCGGTGCCGGCGCGGATGGTTGCGGCTTCGGTGCTGGCAGCCGTGCTGATCATCTTCGCCTTCGCCCATGCGCCGTTCCGCAAGTCGCCCGGCCAGATCGCGGCCGGCCTGATCGTCGGCCTGCTGGTGGCGGGCGGCTGGTACGCGACCGGCTATCTCGGTGCCGATGATTTCAATCCGGTGCCGGTCACGTCGCTCACCTTCATCGCGCCGATCGCCGACGCCCTGCAATATGTCATGCTGTCGACCGGCTCGACGCTCAATTTCGGCATCGTCACCGTGTTCGGCGTGTTCGCCGGCAGCCTGATCACGGCGATTGCAACCGGGCGCTTCAAGCTCGAAGGTTACCGGTCGCCGCAGCACATGCTGCGCTCGGCAGGCGGCGCCGCCCTGATGGGCGCGGGCGGCGTGATGGCATTCGGCTGCTCGGTCGGGCAGGGGCTGACCGGACTGTCGACGCTGTCGCTATCGTCGTTCATCGCCATCGCCGGCATCATGCTCGGCACCGGCGCCGGCTTGCGCGGCGCGCTGCGGGTCCGGCCGCTTGCAACGGCCTAGGAGGTTTACTCATAGCCGTCGGCTTCCAGTCATAGAGCGGAAGTTGCCCAGTTCGGTAGCTGTCGGCGGCTTATGACCCAAAGCAGACAACTTCGATACCGGCGGGCGTGCAGACGCTGATCAATCGCGGTAAAGGGTAGTCAGAACGAGGCAATCGCGCCAGCGGTTTAGCGTAAATGGAAGGGAGCGAAGGTGAGCGACTCACGGGCTGACATGGATCGAGAAATCAAAGCTGCCGTTATTCCCTGGCTGCGCGCTCAAGGATTCAAGGGATCATTTCCGCATCTGCGCCGAACCGGTCAGTCCGCGATTGATCTTCTGACTTTCCAATTTGATCTCCACGGCGGAGGCTACGTGATCGAAATCGCGCAGTGTCCGCTGGATGGGATTGTCACGCATTGGGGAAAGACTATACCGGCAGCCAAGGCCAAGGCTTGGGATGTTCATCCTTCGCGCCGCAAGCGCATCCAAGCTAATGACACGGCGGGCACAGCTGGATGGTTTCGGTATGACGTCCATCCGCCGAGCAAGGTTGCCGCGCTCACATTGAAGAAACTCCGCGATGAAAACCTCTGGACGAACCTTGGTCCGGTTGATCCTCCTGACAAGTTGCATTTGCCAAGATAACGACCGAACGTTGGCATCGATCTGGTTTGATAATCTCCGCGTGTGCCCGCTGCACCCTCAGTTTGAAGGAGAACAGAATGTCTGGCGAACTCGACATACACGGTGATCTGGTTGATCCCGCAGAGCGATATCAAGATTTCATGCTTCAGATTTACGACCTTTGGTCGCTGGCGGAAAAGTACGGTTACTCAAAAGGGGCGCGTGACACCCTCAACCAAGCCCGCTTATCTTTTATGGAGGAATTTGAGGCGCGCCATCCCGGCTTCGGTAAGGGTCGAGCGCTCTGGAGATAGACCCTCACTGTCAGCTTTGGTCGATGCGCGTGATGTCGTCTTCTGGCCCGCTGCTGACCTCCACGCGAACTACCGCGGCGTCCGGTATCCGGCGTAGACCGGACCAGCCCTGAAACAGGGTTGAGGTCGCAATTTGACCCGAAGCGGACGATACCGGCGGGAGTGCAGGCTTGGATAAATGGCGGTAAAGGATAGCGAGAGCGAGGCAACCGTGCCGGGCGGTTTAGCGCCGGTCGCCAGAGTGTGACGATTTCTGCTCAATCTGGTATCGGACTCTCGCCGAACCTCCTCACGAGATTTTCGCAGGCCGTTTGACCAGCTTTCTTCGCCCAGGCTTCCGCATGTTCGATCTCGGGCTGAAGCCTTTCGAGCGCGTCACGGTTCCAGAATGTGCGTTCTGCACCAATTGGCAGTGCGTCGGTTTCACTATCGATAGCCAGGAATTTGACAAGGTCCGCGTCCATCTCCGAAAGATTGGCCTTTCGGCCGAGACGCCAGATCGAGCGCGCTCCTTCGACGTAGGAAAGCTCGCCATCGAGAATCTGACGGGCAAGCTCGCCAATTTTCCTTCTGGCGACCTCAATTTCGTTAAGGTTCACGCGGCGTGGTCCTCTTCGATTTATTCAACCTCCGACAGCATAACCCCGCCATCTTCGTTTTCAACCGTAACGCTTCATCAGGAAGTGGGCGAAAGCTTCCGCTTTTGGCCCACTGCTGACCTTCACGGGAGCCACCGCGGCGTCCGGTATCCGGCGTATAGCGGACCAGCCCTGAAACAGGGTTGAAGTCGCAGCTTGACCCGAAGCGGAAGTCAGCTATTTGACGAAGACGGACTTGTTCACGGTACCGGTCGCGCGATCAAACCACATCGCCCATGCGCTCCAGGTAACGGCTCGGATATAATCTCCGTCGAGAGCCAATTCGACGAAGCAATCCGGGCCAGTACTAGCAGGCAATGCCGCTCGCCAGCGCACTGCACCATCGGCGCTGAGACAAACGAAATTTTGGGCGATAGCTTTCATTCGCAGTGTCGAAAAGCACCGCGCGTCCATCTGGCAAATCAACGGTTTTGATAATGTCTTTCATCGTACAAAAGGCCGCCTCGGTCAGCGGTCTCTTTCATATCAGGCCAAGCTGGCGGTGTCGCCTCCTGGCCCCAAACGGCCATCCGATCAGAGGAGTGTCTTAATTCTCGATTGGCCAAAAGCCCGGGCCCAAAGGCCCGTCAACCGGAACAAGCCGCCAGCGCGCTTTCGATTGGACATGCCGAAACCATCGCTCGCCCAAGATGAGTTGCTGATCGACTGGCGCGTCTAATTCCTCAGCGACATTGCTTGCGACCTGTTCTTCCATCCACCTCAGGAAGCGTTGGAGCTCTCCCGGATAGGAGAAGCGGTCGATTTTTTCCCAAGGACAGTCCATTGCGGTGCCCTAAAAAGGCTGCTCCGTTGGCGGCCTCTTTCGTATCAGGCCAAGCAGGGAAAGTCACCTCTTGGCCCAAGGCCGACATGCAGCGACGTCGATTTCGACGTCAGTTTCCGAGACCGAAGCGGACGTGACGAATCTATCAGTGCGGGCCCTCATTACGCCCGCGCCGGCGCGTCCGCGAGCGAGCTCAGCGCGATGCCGCCGATGATCAGGGCCGCTGCGATCGCCAGTGAGAGATCGATCGGTTCGCCGAGCAGCAGTGAAGCGGTCACGATGCCGACGATCGGCGTTCCCGTGGTACCGAGCGATGTCGTCAGCGCCGGCAGGCTCTTGTTGACCATGGACATCGCCCAATAGGCGAGCGCCGTGCCGATGAAGCCGGAATAGAGGAACAGCAGCACGAGGTGCGGGGACCATGTCACCGTGGGCACGCCCTCGGTGACCAGCGCCGTCGTGGTCAGCACCAGCGTCGCGACCAGCACCTGCCACAGCAGGAGCTGCAGCGGCGTCGCGATCCAGCGGTGCGAGCGGATATAGATGATGTTGGCGGCCCAGCAGATCGCGGCGAGGATGATCATGCCGGCGCCGGCGATGACGTGCAGGTTGCTCCAGTCCAGCGATGCCGGGTTGAGGATCACGCAGAGGCCGGCGAGTCCCGACGCGACGCCGACGAGTTTCAAGGGACCGAGCCGTTCGGTTCGCGCCGCACCCGCCGCCAGCGCCACCCAGAGCGGCGTGGTGTAGCCGAGCACGATGCCCTTACTGGCCGGCAGATAGCGCAGGCCGGCGGCGACCAGCGTCGAGAAGAACGTCATGTGCAGCAGCGCGACGCTGAGCACCACCGGGACATCGGCGATCCGCGGAATGATCAGGTTGCCGCTGGCGCGCAGGATCACCGAGAGCGCGGCCAGGGCGACCCAGCTGCGGATCGATGCGGTCCACAGCGGCGGCACCGCCACGACCAGCGATTTCGTCACCGACCAGTTGATGCCCCAGGCCAGCACCACGACGATGAACAAAGCGGCGGCTTTGGCCGGCGATAGCGATTGATTCACGGCGGTATCCTTGCAGGCGATACCGCTTGTGAATAGGATTGCGCTGGCTCTATCGAAAGAGCCAGATCGGATAGAACTAAGGAGCCAGATTGATCCTCGCCGAATTGCTCGAGCTGAAGCGGTCGGACGATGCCGGGCTGGCCGCGCAGCTGACGCAACAGCTGCGCGCGCTGATGGCGAGCGGCCGAATCCGCAGCGGCGCCGTGCTGCCGTCGAGCCGCACGCTTTCAGCCGAGCTTGCGGTCTCGCGCAACACGGTGACGCATGCCTATGAGCAACTCGCGGCCGAAGGCTATCTGTGCGTCGCCGCGCGGCGCCGGCCGGTGGTGACGGACGACATCGAGGCGCGCTTTGCCAAACCGACGTCGGTGCCACGACGCGATGGCGCCCGCAGACCGCTGCTGTCGCCCTGGGCCTTGCAGCTTTCCGAGACAGATTGGCCGCTGTCCTACCAGGCCAATTTCCGGCCGCTCCGTCCCGGGCTGGCGGATGCGCGCGAGTTTCCGCACCAGATCTGGGCTCGCTGCCTGCGCCGCGGCGCGCTGCGCCGCCGCTTCAACGACCAGACCGTGGTCAACCGGCCGAGCCTGCGCGAAGCCTTGCGCGACTACCTCGAAATCAGCCGTGGCGTGCGCGCCGAGGCCGACCAGATCCTGATCCTGCCGACCGCGCAGGCGGCGCTGACGCTGATCGCCGCAACCGTCATCGCGCCGGGCGATGCGGTGTGGACCGAGGATCCCGGCTATCCCGGCGCCGCGGCGGCGTTTCGCGCGGCCGGCGCCGACGTCGTCGGTGTCAGCCTCGACCAATGGGGCATGATGCGGACGCGCGCGGCGCGTGCGCCAAAGCTGATCTTCACGACCCCCTCGCATCAGCATCCGACCGGGCGGGTGATGCCGGTTGCGCGCCGCACCGAATTGTTGGCGTCCGCCGAGCCCGGCAAGACCTGGATCGTCGAGGACGATTACGACGGCGAGTTTCACTATGACAGCCGTCCGATGCCGGCGTTGCAGGGGCTCGACCGCGAGGGACGCGTGCTCTATCTCGGGACGTTTGCAAAAGCGATGACCGCCGATATCCGCATCGGCTATCTGGTGGTGCCGCCGCAACTGGCGCGAACCATGGAGATCGCGCAGCGGCATCTCGGGCTGGTCGCGTCCGTGCATGTCCAGGAAGCGCTGGCCGATTTCATGGCTGACGGGCATTTCCCGGCACACATCAGGCGCATGCGGCGGATCTACCGGTCGCGCCGCGATCATCTCGCCGCGGCGCTGGCGCGGCAGCTGGGCGAGGTCCTCGCGGCCGAGGTCCCGCCGGGCGGCATGCAGCTAATCGCGCGTTTCAAGGACGGCACGGTGGACCAGGGCGCCGTGACCCGGCTGGTGGCCGCCGGTGTCGAGGTGCGCGCGCTGTCGAGCCTCGCGCTGGAGCGGCCGCGCGACCACGGCCTGTTGCTCGGCTTCGCGGCCTGGCGCGAAAACGAGATCGGCGCCGCGGTGCGGACCATGGCGAACTGCCTGACGGGGAAGCGCGCGGCGCGGGGATAGACGGCGAGGGGGGTTGTAGGATTTCTGAATATTAGAAATGTATTGCTGAGTTGCCCGACGTGTCAAGTGGCCTGGAGCATGATCCGGAAAAGTGCGAAGCGGTTTTCCGAAAAGATCATGCTCAAACAAGGAGCTAACGCGCGATAACAATACAAGCCAATCTCCGCGCTTCAGTCGGCAGCCGGTTACCGTCGGCTCCTTTGCATGGGGTTGTTCCTCGATATTTGTCAGCGCGCCCTTGCGATGGCTCTTTTCCCTGCCTCGCAGGCTCACTCCGCCGCCCTGGTGACGATCCGCACCTCCGAGGTCAGCGTCTTGTGCACCGGACACTTGTCGGCGATCTCCATCAGCCGCTTGCGCTGGTCGGCGTCAAGCTCGCCGTCGATCCTGATGACGCGCTCGATCTGGTCGAGCATGCCCTCGCGCGTCTCGCACTCCTCGCAATCCTTGGCGTAGATCTTGTTGTGCTGGAGCGTCACGGTGATGCGATCGACCGGCAGCGACTTGCGGTCGGCATACATCCGCATCGTCATCGAGGTGCAGGCGCCGAGCCCGGTGAGCAGGAAATCGTACGGCCCGGGGCCGCTGTCATTGCCGCCGACGGCAACGGGTTCGTCGGCGATCAACCGGTGCGGACCGGTGGTGACGAGCTGCTGGAACTTGCCGTTGCGGGTTTCCTGCACCACGACGTTGCGCGGCGCGCTGCCGGCCTCCGCCGCCGCCTGCGGCATGAGGTCGACATAGCGCTCGGCCCAGGCGCCGATCACGTCGGCGACATAGGCGGCGTCCTGCTTGCCGCTCAGGAGATGATCCGCGCCCGCCAGCGAGACGAAGCTTTTCGGATGCCTGGCCGCGATGAAGATGTTGGTGGCGTTGTCGATGCCGACGGTGTCGTCGGTCGGTGCATGCATGATCAGCAGCGCCTTGTGCAGCTGCTTGACCTGCGCCATCAAATTCTGCTCGGCGACATCGTCGAGGAATTCGCGCGTGATGCGGAACGGGCGGCCGGCGAGCGACACCACGCCTTCACCCTGCGCGCGGATGTCCTCGATCTTGTCCTTGAAGAAATGCGTGACGTGGGCGGGGTCGGACGGTGCGGCGATGGTGACGACGGCCTTGGCCTCGGGGATCTGGCCCGCTGCCGCCAGGATCGCGGCGCCGCCGAGGCTGTGGCCGATCAGGATCGCCGGCGCCTTGCGCGTCTCGCGCAGATGGTCGGCGGCGCGGACCAGATCGGCGACGTTCGACGAGAACGTCGAGTTGGCGAAATCGCCCTCGCTGGAGCCGAGGCCGGTGAAATCGAAGCGCAGCGTGGCGATGCCCTTGGCGGCGAGCGCTGTCGCGATGCGCTTGGCCGCCAGCACGTCCTTGCCGCAGGTGAAGCAATGCGCGAACAGCGCATAGGCCTTGATCGGGCCGTCTGGCGTATCGAGCGCGGCGGCAAGCTGGTGGCCGCCCACACCGGTGAATTGAAAGCGTTCGTGCGGCACGGCCAGGCTCCATCACTGCGTTGGTTCGTCAGTCGCCAGAATAGCGCTGTTCGGCCCAGGGATCACCGCGATTGTGATAGCCGCGCACTTCCCAGAAGCCGGGCGCATCCTCGGTGACGAATTCGATGCGTTGCAGCCATTTGGCGCTCTTCCAGAAATAGAGATGCGGCACCACCAGCCGCACCGGGCCGCCATGCTCCTGCTCCAGCGGCTTGCCCGACCAGCTATGCGCGAGCAGCGCGTCCTCCGCGGCAAAGTCCTCGATCGGCAGGTTCGTCGTATAGCCGTCATAGGAATGCAGCACGACGAAGCGCGCGTCCTCGCGCGGTTGGCAGGCGGCGAGCAGGTCGCGCGTCGCAAGCCCCTCCCATTGATTGTCGTAGCGCGACCAGGTCGTGACGCAGTGGATATCCGAAACAAATTTCGTTTGTGGCTGCGCGGTGAATTGCGGCCAGTCCCAGTAGATCGTCTGCTCGACCGCGCCGTAGATGTCGAGCCGCCAGCGCTCCCGCGTGATGTTCGGCAGCAGCCCGAGATCGAGCACCGGCCAGTCCTTGGTCAGATGCTGTCCCGGCGGCAGGCGCTGCGCCTCCGGCCTTGTGACCTTGCCGGTGAGGAATTTGCCTTCGCGGGCCCAGCGCTGCTTGCTGCGCGTCAACTTGCTCTCGGGCGGCTCCTGGTCGTCGGTCATCGGCGTTCCGCCATCATTCGTGGCGATGCATCGCGGAGTCGTGCTTGGTGTCGCGCATGGTCGAGTAGATCAGCAGCGACAGGAAGATCATGCCGCTGAGATAGTAATAGAACCAGTCCTCGTGCCCGATGCTCTTGAAATAGAGCGCGACCGCGGGCGCGGTGCCGCCGAAGATCGATACCGTGATGGCGTAGGGCAGGCCGACGCCGAGTGCGCGGACATTGGTCGGGAACAGCTCGGCCTTCACGATCGCGTTGATCGAGGTGTAGCCGGCGACGAAGATCCAGGCGCCGCAGATCAGCAGGAAAGCGATGAAGGGCGATTTGGTCTCCTTCAGCGCGGTCAGGATCGGGATCGTCGCCAGCGTGCCGGCGATGCCGAAGAAGATCAAGAGCGGCTTGCGGCCGATCTTATCGGAGAGACCGCCATAGATCGGCTGCAGGATGGTCGCGAAGATCAGCGAGCCGAAGATCACGAAGGTGGTCTGGTCCTCGGTGAGGCCGACCGACAGTTTCACGAAGGTCTGCATGTAGGTGGTGAAGGTGTAGAACGCCGCGGTGCCGCCGGCGGTGAGGCCGACCACCAGCAGCAATTCGCGCGGGTAATTCAACAGGCCAACGATCGAACCGGTCGGCTTGGAGACCTTCTTGGCCTCCTCGAACGCCTCGGTCTCGTGCAGGCCGCGCCGCATCACCGCTGCGAAGATCGCGAGCAAGGCGCCGATCACGAAGGGGATCCGCCAGCCCCAGGCCTTCAACTCGTCCGGGGTCAGGAACACCTTCTGCAGCAACAGCAGCACGATGATCGCGGTCAACTGGCCGCCGATCAGGGTGACATACTGGAAGCTGGAGTAGAAGCCGCGATGCTTGGGATCGGCGACCTCGCTGAGATAGGTGGCGCTGGCGCCATATTCGCCGCCGAGGCTGAGGCCCTCGATGACGCGGGCGAGCGCCAGGATCGCCGGCGCCGCAATGCCGATCGTGGCATAGGTCGGCGTCACCGCGATGATCAGCGAGCCGAAGCACATGCAGACCACCGAGAGCGTCAAGGACAGCCGGCGGCCGTAGCGGTCGGCGATGAAGCCGAACAGCCAGCCGCCGAGCGGGCGCATCAGGAAGGTCGCGGCGAACAGCACGGCGGCATTGAGCTGCTGCACCACCGGGTCGCTATGCGGGAAGAACGCCGGCGCGAAATACAGCGCGAACGCGGTGTAGGCGTAGAAATCGTACCATTCGACGAGATTGCCGACCGATCCGATGAAGATCGCCTTCACCCGCCGCTCGACGTCATGGATGTCGAGACGATCGCTCTTGGGTTGAGCGGTTTGTTCGGACATTGGCAGGCCTCCCCGGATTCTCTGGCACGATTCCGGGGCAACCTATCTCATTTGCGTGGGGCGATGTAACCTGCTCTTCAGGCGTTCTTGCCGAACAGGACAGGCAGTTGACGCGGGCCGCGCACCGTGCCTTCCGACCAGGTCACCTTGCCGGCCGGGTCGAGCCGGAAATCCGGAATCCGCTTCAGCCATTCCTCGATCGCGACTTGCATCTCCATCCGCGCCAGATTGGAACCGACACAGCGGTGGATGCCGAGGCCGAACGCGGCGTGGCGGTTTTCCTTGCGGTCGATCACCACCTTGTCGGCATCGGGGAACATGGCGGGGTCGCGGTTGGCCGCGGGGAACGACAGCAGTACCATGTTGCCGGCCTTGACCGGGCAGCCCGAGATCGTGGTCTCCTTCATCACCTCGCGCGCCATCGTGACCGGCGAATAGGCGCGCAGGAATTCCTCGATCGCGGTCGGGATCAGCGCCGGCTCCGCGACCAGGCGCGCGCGATCGGCCGGCGTCCTGGCGAGGTGCCAGAGCGAGGAGCCGATCGCGCTCCAGGTGGTGTCGATGCCGGCGATCAACAGCAGCCGCAGCGAGCCGAGCACGTGCTCGTCGGTCAGCGGCTGGCCGCCGGGGCCCTTGGCCCGCAAGAGCTGCGAGATCAGATCGTCACCCGGCTCAAGCTTGCGCTGCTCGAGATGGGCCATGAAATAGCCGGTCATCTCGCGCACGCCGTTCATCAGCTCCTCTTCGTTCTTGATGCCGAGCTCGAGGATCTGGTGGATCCATTTGATGAAGAGGTCGCCGTCCTTCTCGGGAATTCCCAGCATATGCGCGATGGCGCGCACCGGGATGTGCTTGGTGTAGCGCGCTGCGGCGTCGCAATGGCCATCGGCGATGAACTCGTCGATCAGCTCGTTGCAGATCGCGCGCACCCGCGGCTCCAGCCGCTTCATCGCATCCGGCGTGAACGGCGGCAGCAGCACCTGCTTGGCGGGCTTGTGTTCCGGCGGATCGGATGTGATCGGCGGTGCGCGGGCCGAGATCTCCGGGCGGACGTCGCGCACGATGACGCGGCGCGAGGAGAAGTGCTCGGTGTCGTAGGCGATCTCCTTCACCGCCTGATAGGTGGTCGGCATGTAGCAGCCGAGGAAACGCTCGGTGTGCACGACCGGCGAGGCGGCGCGCAGCGTCTCCCAGATCGGGAATGGGTCGTCGGTCCAGACCGGATCGGTGTGGTCGAAATCATGCACCCAGTCGGTGACCGGAGGATGTTCGGGCAGATAGCTTGCGGACGGGGAATCGGACATCAGCTCGTTTCCTTCTCGTTCGATCAAACGCTGGTCGGCGCAGCGGGCGGCGCGCGGCCGTTACTCCTCGGTGACTTCGATCGCGATTTCCGGGCAGTTGGTCTGCGCGAGCCAGGCCTTGTCCTCGAGCCCGGCGGGAACGGTCCCGTCGCCGGCTTCATGGGCGTTGCCGTATTCATCGAGCTCGAACAGTTCGGGGGCGAGTGATTTGCAGCGCGCGTGACCCTGGCATTTGTCCTGGTCGACGCGGATTCTGAGCTTGGACATGCAAGCACTCTCCCTCGGCTCTGGCGCGCTGCGGAGCGCGCCGGGTTCCTCATTTTCGCATGATGCAAGTTCTAGCTTGCTTGGGCGGCCGGCCTCAAAGCCGGATCGCCAAGTTATACTCTATTACATTATCGTCAGGCGCGCGCGTCAAGCGAAAATTCAGTGGCTGGGCGCCGGCCGTTTGGGATGGTGGGCCGTCAGCCCGGCGAATTTTCCTGCAGCGCCCGGTCGAGCGCGTCGACCAGCAGGTCGACATGCTCCGGGCCGAATACCAGCGGCGGCCGGATCTTCAGGACATTGCCGCCGGGCCCGGCCGCGCTGATCAGCACGCCGTTCTCGCGCATTGCATTCACGATCCTCGCTGCCTGCTGGCCGGCGGGCGCGCCGCCATGACGCAAGTCGACACCGATGAACAGGCCGGCACCGCGGACCTCCGCCACCAATTCATGGCGCGCGCGCAATGCGTCGAGCCGCTGCCGCAGAAGCGTACCGGTACGCCCGGCATTCCCGACCAGGCCTTCGCGCTCGATCACGTCGAGCACCGCCATGCCGGCGGCGGCCGACACCGGATTGCCGCCAAAGGTGTTGAAATAGCGCGAGCGGGCGCCGAACTCCTTCAGCAACTCTGGTTGCGCGGCCATCGCGGCGATCGGATGGCCGTTGCCCATCGGCTTGCCCATCGTGACCAGGTCGGGAACGATGCCGTGGCGGGCAAAGCCCCAGAGGTCCTGGCCGCAACGGCCGAAGCCCGGCTGCACCTCGTCGGCGATGAACAGTGCGCCGGCCGCATGCGCGGCCTCCACCGCCGGCCGCAGGAAGCCCGGCGGATCGGCGAACACGCCGTCGCTGGAGAAGATCGTGTCGACCAGCAGCGCGGCCGGACGAATGCCGCTGCGGGCCATATCGGCGAATGCGGTCCGGACGTGGCTTGCAAAGATCTCGCCCGTTTCATCGCCGGCGGACTGCGGCGCCGACACCAGACGGACATGGGGCGCGGTTGGCTCGGGCAGGCCGAGTGACGGCGACAATTCGGCCAGCGCGCCGGTGACGCCGTGATAGGCGGTGCGGGTGACGATGACGCCGGTGCCGCCGGTGCAGGTGCGGGCGACGCGGAGCGCCAGATCGTTGGCCTCGCTGCCCGTGCAGGTGAACATCACCTGGCCGATTTCGGCCGGGAAGGTCGCGAGCAGCCGCTCGGCGTAGTCGAGGATCGTCTCGTGCAGATAGCGGGTGTGGGTGTTGAGCACCGCGGCCTGCCGCGCGATCGCCTCGATCACATGCGGATGGCAGTGGCCGACGCAGGCGACGTTGTTGTAGGCGTCGAGATAGCGCTTGCCTGCGGCGTCGTACAGCCAGATGCCGTCGCCGCGCACCACATGCACTGGCTGCTCGTAGAACAGCCGGTAGGCCGGACCGAGCAGCCGGTTGCGGCGCGCGATCAGCTCTTGGGTCGATTGCTGCGTCGAGATGTCGGCCGGCATTGTGTCACTCTCCCTGGCAGGCTCGCTCGATCTGTTGTGCGGCCTCTGTTCGCGTCAGCGTCGCGATCCGGGCGAGCCGGGCCGACGCCTGCTTGTTGTTGCGCAGAATATAGCCGCTGTTCTCCGGATAGCGAGCGGCCCTGATGTTGCTGATCACGATCGTCATCACCATGCGGGTCGCGATCAGGTCGAATAGGATGCCGCGCTCGCGCGGCTCGAGCGGCGAGACCGCATGATAGGCCGCGATCAGATCGAGTGTCGGCGCCAGCGGCTCGTCGCTGTCGGTCACCTGATAGGCGGCTGCTATCGCGAGGTCGTTGATGCGGGCCGTCGCCGTCATGTCGCCGAAATCGATGATGCCGCAGACGCGGGCTTGAGAGGCCGCGTCGACGACGATGTTGTGCGGATTGAGATCGTTGTGCAGCGGTTGCTTTGGAAGCTGCGCCAGCACAGGAGCTGCGTCGGCCTCGAAATGATCGAGGACGCGTTCGACCTGCTCGCGCTGGGCTGATGGCACCGCGCCGAGCAGCGGCCGCAGCTCGGCGGCATGCTGGATGTCCCAGAGCAGTTTGTGGTCCGCACCGGGGTGAACGAAGTCGCGCAGCGCAAGCGCGAGCCGGGCCGCGCAGCGGCCGACGTCGCCGCGCAAGGTCGCCGATTGCGGCGCCTGATGTATCGGCGTTCCCGCAAGGAACGTCAGCAGCCGCACCACCCTCGTCGAGCCGTCGTCGAAGCCGATGTCGAGCTCGGCTGCGCCATTCCGCGCAGGGATGATGCGCGGGATCGGCAGCAGCGGATCACGGATCGCGACGTGACGCAGCGCCTCGGTCTGCAGATTGGTGACGGCGCGATCCTCCGTGGGATTGGCGATCTTGAGGACGTATTCGCATCCATCTGGCGCGCGCAGCCGGAAATTCTGGTCGCGCTCGCTGTCGAGCCGGCGGATCTCGGCCGACAGGCCGTAGTGCTCCCTGACAAGCGTCAGCGCATGTGCCTCCGCGATCGGCCCGGCGGCGCGCAGCCCGTCGAGCGGGTGCGTGGCGTCAGTGGACGAGCGGGAGATCTGCATCTGACGCTCCTCGGTGCCGCAATCAATAACCGCGAGTGCGGTCGATCGCATGCGGCGGACGCCGTCCGGCGCGGATCGCGTCTGCCGTCGTGGCGAGCGTGGTCGCAACGGCGCTGATGCTGACGTCGCTGGCGTCATGCGGCGTGATGGCGATGCGCGGATGATGCCAGAACGGATGCATCTTGGGCAATGGCTCGGTCGCGAACACGTCGAGCGCAGCTCCTGACAGCTGACCGCTCTCGAGTGCCGCGAGCAGATCGGCTTCCACCAGATGCTCGCCGCGGCCAACCTGGATCAGATAGCCGCCACGGCGCATCCGGCCGAACAGGTCGCCATTGAGGATGTTGCGTGTCTCCGGCGTCAATGGCAGCAGATTGACCAGCACTTCGGTCTCGCCGAGCATCGCGGCAAGACCGGCGGGTCCATGGAAACTGCGGCTTGCCGATGAAATCGCCTTGGCGGTCCGGCTCCAGGACATCACGGGAAAGCCGAGATAGGCGAGGTCGACGGCGACGCGCCGGCCGATCTCGCCATTGCCGAGGATGCCGACCGGGACATCCTGCGCGCGGCGCTGCGCGCCGCGTTGCCAGATCCGGTCGCGCTGCTGGGCGCGGAAGGCGGCAAAGCCGCGCTGGTGCCCGATCGCATGCCAGGCAATGAAGCCCGACATCATCTGGCCCTGTCCGGGATCGACCACGCGCACCACGTCGACGCTGGGCGGCAGGCTCGGACAGGCCATGATGTTGTCGACGCCGGCGGCGATCGAGCACACCGCCTGCAGATCGGGATAGCGCTCGAACGCGTCGTCGGGCGGATGCCAGGCGAGGGCGAGACGGACATCCGCGGCATCGCCGGCGTGATCGACCACCTCGACGCGCGGCGCAATGCGCGCCAGCTCGGCGCCGAAATAGTCGCGCAGATCGAGCCTGCTGCTGATCAGGACACAACGCATGGTTCAGGCCGCGCGCGATGAGGAGATTTGGCCGGGCACCGCGGCGAGCAGCTCGCGCGTGTAGGGATGCTCGGGCGCCGAGAACAGCGCGGCGGTCGGCTTCAGCTCGACGATCGCGCCGCGCTGCATTACTGCGATCCGGTCGCAGATTTGTGCCGCCACCCGCAGATCGTGGGTGATGAACAGCATCGACAGGCCGAGCCGCGCCTTGAGGTCTTCCAGCAGGTTCAGCACTTGCGCCTGCACCGAGACATCGAGCGCCGAGACGGCTTCGTCGGCAACGATGATCTCCGGCTCGAGCGCAAGCGCGCGGGCGATGCCGATGCGCTGGCGCTGGCCGCCGGAGAATTCGTGCGGATAGCGTTCCATCGCGCTGGCGGTGAGGCCGACCAGGCCGAGCAGTTCAGCGGCGCGCTGATGTGCGATCGCCGGATCGGTGCCGTGGGCGATCGGCCCGTCGGCGATGATGTTGCCGACCTTGCGGCGCGGGTTGAGCGAGGCGAACGGATCCTGGAAGATCATCTGGATGCGGCTGCGCTCCTTGCGCAGCGCGGGGCCGGCGATACGGGTGAAGTCGGTGTCGCCGAGACGGACCGTGCCCTGGTCCGGCTCGATCAGGCGCATCACGAGCCGGGCGACCGATGACTTGCCGGAGCCGGATTCACCGACCAGCCCGACGGTCTCGCCTTGCAGGATGTCGAAATTGACCTCGTTCGCGGCGCGCACCCGCCGCTCCGGCTGGAACCAGCCGCCGCCGCTGACATAGGTCTTGTCGAGACCGATCACCTCGACCGCCTTGGCGCGATCCGTGAGCGGCGCGCGCGCCGGCGGCTGCATCGATGGCACCGCCGCGAGCAGCGCCCGCGTGTAGGCATGTTGCGGGCGCCGCAGCACCTCGTCGGCCGCGCCCTGTTCGACCACCTTGCCGTGCTGGAGCACGACGACGCGGTCGGCGATATCGGAAACGACGCCGAAATCGTGGGTGATGAACATCACCGCCATGTTGCGGCGGCGCTGCAAATCGCGGATCAGCTCGAGGATCTGTGCCTGCGTCGTAACATCGAGCGCGGTCGTCGGCTCGTCGGCCACCAGCACGGCCGGCTCCAGCGCGAGCGCCATCGCGATCATCGCACGCTGCCGCTGACCGCCGGACAGCTGATGCGGATAGGCGCGCGCCGAACGTTCGGGCTCCGGCAGGCCGACCTCGCGCAGCAGCTGCAAGGCTTTCTGCTTGCGTTGCCGCGATGTCAGGAGATTGTGCGCCTCGAACATTTCGGCGATCTGCTCGCCGATCCGCATCAAGGGATTGAGCGCGGTCATCGGCTCCTGGAACACCATCGCGATATGGCGACCGCGCAGGGCGAGCCAGCCGGTGTCGTCGAGGGTGAGCAGATTTTGGCCATCATACGCAATCTCGCCGGCCTCCCGGATGATGGTGTCCGGCAACAGCCCCAGCAGCGCATGCGCGCACATCGACTTGCCGGAGCCGGACTCGCCGACCACGCAGAGGATCTTGCCGGGCACGAGATCGAACGAGATGCCGTCGACGGCGTAGGCGCGGTCGGAGCCCGGCGGCAGTGCGAGCTTCAAATCCTTGATCGAGACGACAGGTGCGGCCGACATGCGTCAACGCCCTTCCTTGTTGAGGCGCGGATTGAACGCGTCGTTGAGGCCTTCGCCGATCAGGTTCAGCGCCAGCACCGAGAGCAGGATCGCGATGCCGGGGAACAGGGTGATCCACCAGGCCTGCCGGATCACGGTGCGGCCGGCGCCGACCATGTAGCCCCAGGACATCAGATTGGGATCGCCGAGGCCGAGGAAGGAGAGCGAGGATTCCAGGAGGATCGCGGTCGCGACCATCAGCGAGGCCAGCACGATGACGGGCGACAGCGCGTTGGGCAGGATCTCGCGCCAGATGATCCAGCCGTGGCTCTGTCCGGTGACGATCGCGGCCTGGACATATTCGCGGGTGCGCAGCGACAGCACCTCGCCGCGGACCAGGCGGGCGACCGGTGGCCAGCTCACGATCGCGATCGCCAGCACGATCGAGACGATCGAGGGCTGCAGGATCGCGACCAGCACGATGGCGAGCGCGAAGCTCGGCACGGTCTGGAAGAATTCGGTGAAGCGCATCAGCGCGTCGCCGACCTTGCCGCCGAAATAGCCGGCGAGGGCGCCGACGGGGATCCCGACCGCGAGCGCGGCCATGGTCGAGACCAGGCCGACCAGCAGCGAGACGCGGGCGCCGTAGATGATGCCGGCGAGCACGTCGCGGCCGAGCGCATCGGTGCCGAGCGGCAGGCCGGGCACCGTGAGCGGCGGCAGGAACGGCCGCTGTACCATGCGCCAGGGCGAGGTCGGAAACAGCAGCGGGCCGAAGATCGCGATCGCGATCGCAAGCAGCAGGATCACGAGCCCGATCATGCTGCCGGGGTTGCGCAGCATGGTGCGCCAGAACTTGCTCATGAGGCGAACTCGATGCGGGGATCGACCGCGCGGTAGATCAGGTCGGTGATCAGGTTGAAGGCCAGCACCATCGCCGAGCACACCACGAAGACGCCGAGCAGGAGATTGTAGTCGCGCTGCAGCAGCGCCTCGTACATCAGCCGGCCGATGCCGGGCCAGGCGAACACGGTCTCGGTGAGCACGGCGCCGCCGACCAGCGTGCCGGCCTGCAGGCCCGCCAGCGTCACCACCGGCAGCAGCGCGTTGCGCAGCACGTGGCGGCGCTGGATCACGGCGTCGCGCAGGCCCTTGGCGCGTGCGGTCTTGACGAAATCATGCCGCTTCACCTCGAGCATCGAGGCGCGGGTCATGCGGGCATAGGTCGCCATGAAGAACAGGCCCATCGTCGTCGCCGGCAGGATCAGATGTGCGCCGACGTCGAGCACATGGGCGAGACCGGTGTAGTTGGCGCCGACGGTCTCGTAACCGAAGCTCGGCAGCCAATCCATCGCGACCGAAAACAGCAGGATCGCCATCAGCGCCACCCAGAACAGCGGCGTGGCGTAGAAGATCAGCGCCAGTATCGTGATTGCGGTGTCGGCCCAGCTGCCGGCAAAGCGTGCGGCCAATGTTCCGAATAGAACGCCGAGCAGCAACGAGATCACAAAGGCCGTGACGGTCAGCAGCAGCGTCGCCGGCAGCCGCTCGGCGATCAGCTTGGCGACCGGCATCTGCTGGCGGAACGAGAAGCCGAGATCGAACGTCACGATGCCCTTGACGTAGCGGTAGAGCTGGACCGGCACCGGCTGGTCGAGCCCGAACTTCTCGCGCAGTTGCGTGACGAAGATCTGGTCGCTGGCGCCGGCCTCGCCCGCCATCACCATCGCCGGATCGCCCGGCGCCATGCGGATCAGCATGAAGTTGAGGACGACGATCGCGAGCAGCACGACCACGGCCTTGGCTAGTCTCTGGGCTATGAATGCGAGCATCGGTGACTTCGGTTGTGTTCGGAAAGGGAGGGGGCCGCGGCGCCTTGTGCAGGCCGCGGCTCGGCAATGAGCCCTATTTGTCGAGCCAAGCGTCGCGGAAGCCGTCGTTGACGCCGATCGCGGTCGTGATCAGGTTCTTGACGTTGCAGCGGGTGATGGTTGGGAATTGCAGCTCAAGCAGCCAGGCCACCGGTACATCGTCGACCAGGACTTTCTGCGCTTTGTCATAAAATGGTTTGCGTGCCGCGTCGGGGAAGGCGACCGCGCCGTCGGCAAACAGCTTGTCGATTTCCGGGTTCGAATAGCCTTCGACGTTGTTGAACGGATTGCCCTTGACGATCTGGCTGGAGACATAGGTGCGGCTGACGCCAAGCGCGGGATCGCCGTACTGATAGACATAGGTGAAGGCGATATCGTAGTCCCACTCCGAGGTCTTCTGGTTCCAGCCTGCGACATCGGTCGAGAGCATTTCGACGTTGATGCCGACATCCTGCAGGTTCTGCTTCACGGCCTCGGCCCAGCGCTGCCAGGTTTCGCCATAGGGCAGCGGCAGCAGCCGGACCTTCTCGCCGTTGTAGCCGGCTTCCTTGAGCAGCGCCTTGGCCTTGCCCGGGTCGTAGTCGTATTTCGCCACGTCGCTGCTGTAGTACTTGATGGACGAGCTCGACGGACCGGTCGCGACCTTGCCGAGGCCGTTCCAGATCACGTCTTTCGCGAAATTGCGATCGAGCGCGTACATCACCGCCTGGCGGAATTTCTTGTTCGCGGTCGGGCCGGAGCGGTTATTGAGCCACAGCCATGACAGCGGGCTGAAGAACTCCCAGCCGGCACCGGTGACGCAGACATTCTTCAGCTTGGACAGGCGCGGCACGTCGAAATTCTCGACCGAGCCGCCTGGCAGCACGTCAACCTTGCCGGTCTCGAACGCCACCGCACGTGCGGCGGCGTCGGGGATCACGTGCCAGTAAATCTCGTCGAGATGCGGGAGGCCCTTGATGTAGTAGTCCGGATTCTTGACCAGGCGGATGAACGAGCCCTTCTGCCATTCCTTGAACATGAAGGGGCCGGTGCCAACAGGCGTATTGTTGGCGGGGTTGGTCTTGAAATCGGTGCCTTCATAGATGTGCTTCGGGATCATCGGCAGCGATCCGACCTCGAACACGCCGAGAAACGGCCCGAACGGCTGCTTCAGGTTGAAGATCACCGTATTGTCGTCAGGGGTCTCGATCTTGTCGACTTGCGCGAAATTGCCGCGCGCGCGGGGGTGGGTCTGCTTGAGGAATTCGATCGAGAACACGACGTCGGCCGAGGTGAACGGCTTGCCGTCATGCCAGGTGACGCCCTTGCGCAGCTTGAATGTATAGGTCTTGCCGTCCTCGCTGACGCTCCAGCTTTCGGCGAGACCGGGCAGCGGCTCGAGTTTCGCTGAATAGCGCAGCAGGCCTTCATAGATGTTGCCGGCGACCATCTGGGTCGGGCCGTTCTGCACCAGGCCCATCATCAGGCCCGGCGGCTCAGGCTGGATCACCGCGTTGATCACGCCGCCGGATTTCGGCTCCTCGGCGAATGCCGCGGTGCTCAGGGCACTCGCCAGCAAAAGACTCAACAGAACGCGCTTCAACATGTTCAGGCTCTCTTGTTCGAATAAGCTCTAGTTGACGAAATCCGGATCGGTGCGCGCGAGCATGCGCTTGAAGGCGGCCCACTCGGTATCGGGCACGCCGTTGGTCTCGATGCCGTCGTAGAAGGTTGCGTATTGCCCGGCCGTCTTGGGCGCGACCGCGTCCGACAGCGGTGCGATCTCGGCGCCGGCGGACTGGATCGCGAGCTGTGCGCGGCAGGAGCGCTCCAGATTGTGCATCAGCTTGAAGGCCTCGGAGACCGAGCGGCCGCAGGTCAGCATGCCGTGATTGCGCAGCACCATCACGAACTTGTCGCCGAGGTCGGCGACCAGGCGCTCGCGTTCGTCGAGATCGAGCGCGATGCCCTCATAGTCGTGATAGGCGAGGCAGCCGGTGAACTGCATCGACCATTGATTGAGCGGCAGTAGCCCCTGCTTCTGGCAGGATACCGCGACACCGGCCACGGTGTGGGTGTGCAGCACGCAGGCGACGTCCGGCCGCGCCGCATGCACCGCGCTGTGGATGGTGAAGCCGGCCGGATTGATGCCGAGCCCGAGCGGGTCGTCGATCACGACGCCGCCGAGATCGACGGTGACGAGGTTGGACGCGGTCACCTCCTCGAAGCGCATGCCGTAGGGATTGATCAGGAAGCGGTCGTGCCTGCCGGGCAGCCGCACCGAGATGTGAGTGTAGATGCTGTCATCGAGTCCGAGCCGGTGGATCAGCCGGTAGGCCGCGGCGAGGTCGATGCGGAATTGCTGGTTCTGGTCCGTCACGGCGTCGGGCCGCACATGCGTCGTCATCGTTGCTGCTAGTCCCTGTGCGCGGGCCGTTTTTGTTGCGTTGCAATACCCGCGTCGCTAAACTGTCGACAATCTAAGAGTTGATCAAGGCTAAACTGTCGACAATCGACGATTAAATAATGTACAAGGGTCGAAACGGACCCTTTTGATGCGCACGATTTCCCCTCCGGTCGGCTTGCCGGCCCTCAACGAGACCGATCTTGTCGGCCAGGTCGCCCGGCGTCTGACCGAAGCCATCGTGCAGGGGCGGCTGCCGCCGGGATCAAAGGTCGTCGAAGCCGGCATTGCGCGCGAGCTGGGGGTGAGCCGGGCGCCGGTGCGCGAGGCGGCGCGGCTGCTCGAGCAACAGGGCTTGCTGGTCGCCAACCCGCGCCGCGGCTTCTTCGTCCGGCAGTTTGCCGCTGACGATATCGACGAGATCTACGACCTGCGTCTCTGCGTCGAGCGTCATGCCGCGGTGCTTGCCGCGCGCAACCTGACGCCGGAGACGCGCGACAAGCTGCGCCGCCAGATCGACGTGCTGCACGAGACCGCCGATCTCGACGATCCGGCGCGGCAGGTCGAGGAGGACTACCGCTTCCATCGCCTGATCTGCGAGATTGCCGGCAACCGGCGGATGCTGCGGCTGTTCGACGATCTCGCCTCCGAGCTGCGCATGGTGATCGGGCTGATCGGCCGCCTCTATGACGATCCGCATGAGATCGCGCGCACGCACGAGCCGGTGCTCGCCGCGATCGAGGCCGGTCATCCCGAGCGCATCGTCGCACATGTCGACTACCACATCGGCCATGCCTGGCGCGAAGTCGGACGGCTGGTGCGCGAGATTCCGCCGTGGCCGGTGGCGGCGAAATAGCCGTGCTATCTGCGATCTTTCCGATTCATCCAACAGGAGTATCCCGTGAAGGCCGTCTACAGTGATCTGCACCGCAGCCATGATCCGCAGTTCTTCCTGGTCCGCGGCGTAGTCCAGCGCACCACCGAGCAGCCCGAGCGCGCCGATCGCCTGCTGGCGGGCCTGAAGGCCGGCAAGCACACGCTGATCGAGCCGACCAAGTTCGGGCAGGGGCCGCGGGCGCGCGTGCACAGCCCGGAATATCTGAGCTTCCTCGCCGAGGCCTGGGATGCGTGGACCGCGCTCGGCGATGCCGGGCCGGAGATGATCGCGAACATCCACCCGGTGCGCAACGCCGCCACCTATCCGACCCATATCGTGGGCAAGCTCGGCTGGCACACGGCGGATACCGCAGCGCCGATCGGCGCGGGCACCTGGGCCGGCGCCTGCGCCTCGAGCGACGTCGCGGTCACCGCCGCGCAGATGGTGCTGGACGGCGAGGATGCGGTTTATGCGCTGTGCCGACCGCCCGGCCACCACGCCTATCGCGACATGGCCGGCGGCTTCTGCTTCCTCAACAACAGCGCGATCGCGGCCGAGCATCTGCGCCAGAAGCATGAGCGCGTCGCCATCCTCGATGTCGACGTGCATCACGGCAACGGCACGCAGGGCATTTTCTACGAGCGGCCGGATGTCTTCACCGTCTCGATCCACGCCGATCCGTCGTTCTTCTATCCGTTCGTCTGGGGCTACGCGCATGAGCGCGGCGCCGGACCCGGCCTCGGTGCCAATCTCAACATTCCCCTCGCCAGGGGCACCGGCGACGACGATTACATGAAGGCGCTGGCGGCGGCGGAGCGGGCGATCCGTGCCTTCGCGCCGACCGCGCTCGTGGTCGCGCTCGGCCTCGATGCCTCCGAGAAGGATCCGCTCGCGGGCCTCGCCGTCACCACCGACGGCTTCCGCCGGATCGGCGAGGGGCTGGCCCGCTTCGGGCTGCCGACGGTGCTGGTGCAGGAGGGCGGCTATCTCTCCGATATCCTCGGCGCCAATCTGACGGCGGTGCTCGGCGGGTTCGAGGCTGCGCGCTAAAGTATGATCCGGAAAAGTGCGAACCGGTTTTCCGGAAAGATCATGCTCAAACAAGGAGCTAAAGCGCGATGACGATTCAACCCAATCTGATCGCGCTTTAGCGGCTTGCAGGAACCGGCCAGTCGCTGGCCGGTTTCGCGAACAGGTCTGGAAGGGACAAGGTAAGTGTTTGACTTCTCTGATATCCTGTTCTCAGCTACGGTCTGATGGGTCGATCATCGTTGCTGTAATGGGACAAATCGTTCGTAAGCCGTTCAAAACCTACCACCATGGCGACCTGCGCGAAGCGCTGATCCAGGCCGCGTTGCGCGAGGTCGAGCTTGGCGGGCCGGAAGCGATCAGCATCAAGGCGCTGGCCAAGCAGCTCGGCGTCTCGCAGCCGGCGCCGTACCGGCATTTCGCCGACCGCGAGGCGTTGCTCGAGGCGGTCACCGCGGAGGCGTTCCGGCAGTTCAACGTGATCATGCGCGAGGCGATCGCGCTGCCGGGCAAGGGCTCGAAACTGTCGCGTTTCGCGCAGGCCGCGCTCGCCTTCGGGCTCGAGCGCCATGGCATTTACCGGCTGATGTTCGCGTCGCGCACCATGGCCTGCGCGCCCAAGGGCAGCGAGCTGCACGTCGCGGCGATGGAAACGCTGGCGCTGTTGATCGAGTCGTTCGAGGCGCCGGCCGTCGGGCTGTTGCGCGAGCGTCAGGCGCTGAAGATCTGGGCCGGGCTGCACGGCATCGTGATGCTCGCCGAGCAGGGCCTGCTCACCGGCGAAGCCGCGCAGATCAGCCGCGAGGAGCTGCTCGACGAGATCGTCGAGCAGACCAAGGCCGCACTTACGATCGCGCTGCAGGCGGCGGAAGGTAATTAGCGCGGCGGCCGCGGATCGATCGGGGTGGTGCCGCGCACGCCCAGAATGTCCTCCAGCACTTTCGCGCCGGCCAACAGTTGCGCCTCGGCGCGCGGCTTGGCCACCATCTGCAGACCGATCGGCAGGCCCGACGCGGTGAAGCCGCAGGGCAGCGACAGCGCCGGGCAGCAGGCCAGCGTGATCGCGTAGACGATGCCGAGCCATTCGACGTAATTGTCGAATTTCCTGCCGTCACACTCGGCGACGTAGCGGTTCTCGACCGGGAATGGCGGCACGATGGTCGCAGGCGCCAGCAAGAGATCATAGGTCTCGAAGAATTCGAGCGCACGCTGCGTCATCGCGACGCGCTGCGCTTCGGCACGCTCGAGCTTCTCGACCGTCAGCTTGAGCCCCTCCTCGATGTTCCAGATCACCTCGGGCTTCAGCAAATCCCGCTTGGTGCGCAGCAATTCGGCCTTGCTGATCGCGAAATCGAACGCGCGCAGCACGTGGAAGCATTCATGGGCCTCGCGCAGATCGGGATGCGCCTCCTCGACGATCGCGCCGGCCTCCGCAAAACGCTCCGCCGCCTTGCGGGTCACCGCCTTGACCTCGGGATCGACCGGCGTGATGCCGAGATCGGGCGAATAGGCGATCCGCTTCGGCTTGTTGCCGGACCGCGTCGCCGACAGGAAGGACGTCGGCAGCGCGGGCAACGACAGCGGATCGGCGGCGTGCTCGCCGCTCATCGCGTCGAGCAGCAGCGCGAGGTCTTCGACATTGCGCGCCATCGGTCCCTGCACGCCGAGGGTCCGGTCGACGCCGAATTTCGGTGTATGTGCGACGCGGCCGATCGAGGGCCGCAGGCCGACGATGCCGCAGAAGCTCGCTGGGTTGCGCAGGCTGCCGCCCATGTCGGAGCCGTGCGCGAGCCACGCGGTGCCGCTGGCGAGTGCCGCCGCGGCGCCGCCGGAGGAGCCGGCGGCCGAGCGCGATGTGTCCCAGGGATTGCGGGTCGGGCCGAACACCTCGTTGAAGGTGTTGGCGCCGGCGCCGAATTCCGGCGTGTTCGACTTGGCATAGATCACGCCGCCGTTCTGTTCGAGGCGTTCGACCAGGATGTCCGACTTCGCCGGCACATTGTCCTTGAAGATCGGCGAGCCCAGCGTGGTCAGCACGCCGGACACCGCGGTGAGATCCTTGATCGGAACGGGAAGCCCCGCGAGCAGGCCGCGCTCGCCGGCGGGCTTCTGCATCAGGGCCTTGGCATGGCTGCGGGCGCGGTCGAAGCAGAGCGTCGGCAGCGCGTTGACCTTGCCGTCGACCTCGGCGATGCGCTGTTCCAGCACGTCGAGCAGGTCGAGCGGCGTGACGTCGCCGACTTTCAGTTTCTCGACGACGGCACACGCCGTTTCCTTCACCAAGCCCTGATCAGCCACTTGCTTGTCTCCGTTGTTGCAAGTCTTCTGTTGTTGCTGCTGTAGAACATTTTGGCCGGAAGTGGAAATCGCAGGCATTGCGAACGGCTCGCTCTCTCCCCGTCATCCTGAGGTGCGAGCGGAGCGAGCCTCGAACGATGAATCGGCCCGGCCAGTGGCCGTCGATCCTTCGAGACGCCGCTTCGCGGCTCCTCAAGGATGACGGAGGAGAAAGCGAGCGCTTATCCCCACCCCGACGTCAGCCCGCCATCCACCGTGTAGATCACGCCCGAGGTATAGCCGGCGCGGTCGGAGGCGAGGAACGCCATCAGGTCGCCGATCTCGCGCGCATGCGCGGGGCGGCCGAGCGGCAGGCCCTTCTGGAATTCGGTGTAGCGGTTCTCGTCGCCGAACTGGTTCTTGGCGCGGGTCTTGAGCAGCGTGACGTGGCGATCGGTGCCGACGGGACCGGGATTGATGCCGACGACGCGGATGTTGTCGGCGAGGCTTTTGCCGCCGAGCGCGCGGGTGAACGCCATCAGCGCCGCGTTGCCGGCGCTGCCGCAGATGTAGTTGGCGTCGAACTTCTCGCCGGCCGCGCCGATGTCGTTGACAACAACGCCGCCGCCGCGCGCCTTCATCTGGGCATAGACCGCGCGCGTCAAATTGATGTAGCCGAACACCTTGAGCTCCCAGGCATGGCGCCAGGTCGCCTCGTCGATCTTGTCGATCGAGCCGCCCGGGATATCGCCGGCATTGTTGACCAGGATGTCGATGTCGACCGCCTCTTTTGCCAACCGCGCCAGGTCGTCCGACTTGCGCAGATCGACCACGCTGATCGCCGCATCGATCTGGTGCGCGGAGCGCAGCCGGTCGGCCAGCGCCTTGAGCTGCTCGCCGTTGCGGGCGGCGAGCAGCAGATTGGCACCTTCCTCGGCAAAGGCTTCGGCGGCGGCCGCGCCAATGCCCTTGGAGGCGCCGGTGATCAGGACACGCTTGCCGCGCAGATGCAGATCCATGGGATGTCTCGCTTTGGGTTGAGGAGTGAGATGTCGGCGAAATTGGTGGGGCAGGGTCGCGCGGCGGTCAACACTGCAGTGCAGCGTTGCGCTCGCGCGCAGTTTGGTCCATTGCAGGGCGATCAGAATAGGCGGCAATGCCGGCCGGGCAAATCACAAGGGTGTTCTCGATGAGCAAGAAGCAATATCGAATTGCGGTCATTCCCGGCGACGGCATCGGCAAGGAAGTGATGCCGGAGGGCCTGCGCGTCATCGAGGCGGCGGCCAGGAAGCACGGCGTCGACGTCAAGTTCGACCATTTCGACTTCGCCTCCTACGACTATTACGAGAAGCACGGCGAGATGATGCCGGCCGACTGGAAGGACAAGATCGGCAAGCACGACGCGATCTACTTCGGCGCGGTCGGCTGGCCCGCCAAGATCCCGGATCACGTCTCGTTGTGGGGCTCGCTGATCAAGTTCCGCCGCGAGTTCGATCAATACGTCAATCTGCGCCCGGTGCGGCTGATGCCCGGCGTGCCGTCGCCGCTGGCGAACCGCAAGCCCGGCGATATCGATTTCTGGGTGGTGCGTGAGAACACCGAGGGTGAATATTCCTCGGTCGGCGGCCGCATGTTCCCGGACACCGACCGCGAATTCGTCACGCAGCAGACCGTGATGACCCGCACCGGCGTCGACCGCATCCTGAAATTCGCATTCGATCTCGCGCAGTCGCGGCCGAAGAAGCATCTGACGTCGGCGACCAAGTCGAACGGCATCTCCATCACCATGCCCTATTGGGACGAGCGCGTGGAGGCGATGGCCAGGAAGTATCCGGGCGTGAAGTGGGACAAGTACCACATCGATATCCTCACCGCGAACTTCGTGCTGCATCCGGACTGGTTCGACGTCGTGGTCGGCTCCAATCTGTTCGGGGATATCCTCTCTGACCTCGGCCCGGCCTGCACCGGCACGATCGGCATCGCGCCGTCGGGCAACATCAATCCGGAAGGCGATTTCCCCTCGGTGTTCGAGCCGGTCCACGGCTCGGCACCTGACATTGCCGGCCAGGGCATCGCCAATCCGATCGGCATGATCTGGTCGGGTGCGATGATGCTGGAGCATCTCGGCGAGAAGCAGGCGGCTGCCGCGATCGTCGGCGCGATCGAGCGCACGCTCGGCGAACGCACGCTGCGCACCCGCGACCTCGGCGGCAATGCCGACACCACGGCCTGCGGCAAGGCGGTCGCGGAGATGGTGGATTAGGCAAGCCGCGTCGTCGTCCCTGCGAAAGCAGGGACCCATAACCACAGGGTTCGGTTGTTGAGACACGCTGTGGCCACAGCCTTCGCGGTAACGCAGGGCTGTGGTTATGGGTCCCGGCTCGCGCTTCGCTTGGCCGGGACGGTGAAATTATTGCTTCACGATCCGTCGGCAATGCTCCCAGGCCGCGTGGATCAAATTCTCGCTCGCTTCGGGCGTGCGGAAGGCGGAATGCGCCGACAGCGTCACGTTCGGGATCTTGGTCAGCGGGTGATCCTTCGGCAGCGGCTCGACGTTGTAGACATCGAGACCGGCGTGGCGGATGTGACCGGACTTCAGCGCATCGATCATCGCCTGCTCGTCGACGATGGCGCCGCGCGCGGTGTTGATCAGCACCACGCCCTTTTTCATCTTCGCGATCTTGTCGCGCGTGATCATGCCGCGGGTCTCGTCATTGAGCAGCAGATGGATCGAGACCACGTCGCTGTTCGCCAGCACGGTGTCGAGCTCGGTGAATTCGACGCCGGGATGGCTCTTGGGCGACCGGTTCCAGGCGATCACCTTCATGCCGCTGCCGAGCGCGATGCGTGCGACCTCGGCGGCGATGCCGCCGAAGCCGACCAGGCCGAGCGTCTTGCCGGTGAGCTGCATGCCGTCTTCGCGCAGCCAGTTGCCGGCGCGCATCTCGCGGTCCATCTGCGCGATCACCCGCGCCGACGACCACATCAGCGCGATCGCGGATTCCGCGACCGCGGTGTCGCCGTAGCCCTTGATCAGATGCACGGAGATGCCGAGCTGGGCGAGCTCCTCCGGATTCATGTAGCTGCGTGCACCGGTGCCGAGGAACACGACGTGCTTCAGGCCCGTGCACTTCTTCGCAATGTCGGTCGGCAACGCGGTGTGGTCGACGACAGCGATCTCGGCGCCCTCGAGCACCGCCGGATAATCCTCGGACTTGATGTCCGGGTTGCGGTTGATCCGCATCTTGGGATCGCCCGGTTTTTCCAACCGTTCGGTGATGACAGCGAGCGATTCATTGGCGTCGACAAACACTGCGCGCACGAAAGCCTCCATCGAAGCAAGGAAAGATGATCAGGACGCGACGCCGGCGAGCGCCAGCACCGTATGCAACAGGACGTTGGCGCCGGCGGCGCAATCGGGCTGGGTGGCGTCTTCCAGCTCGTTGTGGCTGATGCCGTCCTTGCAGGGCACGAACACCATCGCGGCCGGCATCACGGTGTTGAGGTTGCAGGCGTCATGGCCGGCGCCGGAGGTGATGCGGCGATGCGAATAGCCGAGCTGCTTTGCGGCGTTCTCCACCGCGTCGACCAGCTTCGGGTCGAAATGCGTCGGCGCCTTGCGCCAGACCAGGTCGAGCTGGACTGCGACCTTGCGCCGGGTGGCGATCTCGGCGACCGCGGCACGCAGGTCGCGATCCAGCGCGTCCATGATCGCGGCGTCCGCGCTGCGGCAGTCCACCGTGAAGGCGATCTCGCCGGGGATGACGTTGCGCGAGGGACTTGCGATGACCGCTTCGCCGATGGTGCCGACCGCCTTCGGGCCGTGCTTTTTGGCAATGCTCTCCATCGCCAGCACGATTTCCGACAGCGTCGCCAGCGCGTCGCGGCGCAGCGGCATCGGGGTCGAGCCGGCGTGGCTCTCGAAGCCCGTGATCTTGCCGTCGTACCACAACACGCCCTGGCCGGAATCGACCACGCCGATGGTCTTGCCCTCGGCCTCCAGGATCGGGCCCTGCTCGATATGCAACTCGACGAAGCCTGAGAACTTCTGGCGGCCGACCGGGGCATCGCCGCGATAACCGATCGAGTCCAGCGCCTGCGCCACGGTGACGCCCTCGGCGTCCTTGCGCGACAGGATGTCGTCGGTGGTGAAATCGCCGACATAGGCGGCAGAGGCCATCATCGCCGGCGCAAAGCGCGAGCCTTCCTCATTGGTCCAGTTGCAGATGCAGATCGGCAGCTCGGTCTCGATCCCGGCATCGTTGAGCGTGCGCACCAGTTCGAGCGCGGCGAGCGTGCCGAGGATGCCGTCATATTTGCCGCCGGTCGGCTGCGTGTCGAGATGCGAGCCGACGCCGATCGGCGGCTTCGACATGTCCCGTCCCTTCCGCAACCCGAACATCGATCCGAGCGCGTCGATCTGCACCTCGAGCCCGGCGTCCTCGCACGCCTTGCGGAACCAGTCGCGCACCTGCTTGTCCTCGGCGCTCAAGGTCAGCCGCCGCACGCCGCCCTTCTGGGTTGCGCCGAACTGCGCGGTTTCGTGGATGGCGCCCCAGAGGCGGGCGGAATCGATCTGCAGGTTGGTGGCGGCTCGGCTCATGTCGTCAGTCCATTCTTTGTCGTCATTCCGGGGCGATGCGTCAGCATCGAACCCGGAATCTCGAGATTCCCCCGTGCGCGGTTGCGCACCTGAGGTCTGGTCCTTCGGACCATATGACAGTTCATCTCCGGCCTTCGTTCAATGACGTGCCGTTCTCGTGTCGTCAACCGCCACGCTCGCCTGCGCGATCTGCCTGGCGAGATGGGCAACACGCTCGATGGCGACCGCATCGGGAGAGGCGAGCCAGCTCGCGGTGAAGGTGAGCGGCGGCAGCTTGAGGTCGGTGTCGAGCAATTGCAGCCGGCCGTCGGCCAGTTCGTTCTCGACGATCGCCGACGGGATCACCGCAATGCCAAGGCCTTCATTGGCCATGTGGATCACGGTCGCGAGCGAGGTCGAGGCGTGCAGCCGGATCGGCGGCAGATCGGGCGCGTTGAACAGGGCGCGCACGGTCTCGTAGGGCTGGGTCTTGCGCGGAAAGGTGATGATCGGAAACCGCGCCAGATCCTGCCGCGCGACCGGGCCGTCGCAGAGGCCGAGCGCCGGGCTCGCCAGGAAGCCGATCGGGTAATCGCACAGCACGTGGTTGTGGGCGCCGGACGCCGAGATCGGTCCGAGCACGAAGGCGAGCTCGATCTCCTGCGCCAGCAGCCGCTGCGTCAGATTGGGCGTGATGTCGACCTCGATCTCCAGCGACAGGTTCGGGTAGATCTCGTTGACGCTCTTCACCAGTCGCGGCAGCCAGGTGTGCACGATGGTCTCCGCGACACCGAGCCGCAGCGCGCCGCGCATCGCCGAGCGGTCGCCGACCTCGGCCATCATCTCCGAGCGCAAGCCGATCAGCTTCTCGGCATAGACCATCATCAGCCGCCCACTCGGCGTCGGCGAGGCCACCCGATGATCCCGGTTGAGCAGTTTGACACCCATCTCGCGCTCGAGCTGGGCAATGCGCTGGGAGATCGCCGGCTGGGTGGTGTTGAGCCGCTGGGCGGCGCCGCGAAAGCTGCCGAGCTTGACGACCCAGAGGAAGGTTTCGATCGAGCGGAAGTCCGTCATTGGAAGCATTTTCCGGATCGATAAATTTGTATTATCGATTTTGATTAGAAAGGACGATTAGACATTATATCACGCTTGGTGTTGGTTTGTCCTTGTCGAGATTATGAGCAGGAGGCTCCGATGACTGTTTTTGCGGCAGTGCAGCGATCTCAGGGCGAAGCGGTGCTTCCGAGCGTCGAAGCGCGCCGCGCCTGCCGTGACGGCACGGCCTCGGTCACCACAGCCGGTCTCGCCAACGGCTTCGTCCAGGGCAATCTCGCGATCCTGCCGGAAAAGCTCGCCGGCGCCTTTCACCGCTTCTGCCAGCTCAATCCGAAGCCGTGTCCGATCATCGGCATGTCCGATGTCGGCGATGTCAGGATCCCCGCGCTCGGCCTCGATCTCGATATCCGCACCGATGTGCCGCGCTACCGGGTCTGGCGCGACGGCGAGGTGGCCGACGAGCCGACCGACATCACAAGGTACTGGCGCGACGATCTCGTCACCTTCGTGCTCGGCTGCTCCTATTCGTTCGAGGAGGCGCTGCTCGATGAGGGGCTGCCGATCCGTCACATCGAACGCAATCTGCGTGTGCCGATGTACCGCACCAACATCGCCTGCCAGCCGTCGGGGCCGTTCGCGGGACCGATGGTGGTGTCGATGCGCCCGTTCAAGCCGGCGGATGCTATCCGCGCGGTGCAGATCACCTCGCGCTTTCCCTCGGTGCACGGCGCGCCGGTGCATCTCGGCCATCCGCATGCGATCGGCATCAAGGACATCGCAAAGCCCGATTACGGTGACGCGGTGCCGGTGGCCGATGACGAGATCCCGGTGTTCTGGGCCTGTGGCGTGACGCCGCAATCGGTGATCGCAAGTGCGAAGCTGCCGTTTGCGATCACGCATTCGCCGGGCCTGATGCTGGTAACCGATCTCAGGAACAAGCAGCTCGCTGTGCTTTGAATAGGCAATTCGTGCAATTCATTGAGGCTTTACTGCGCGCTACAAGCATCACATCGATAACAGGCTGACCAAGGGGAAATTTCGATGACGATCTCTCGCCGTAACGTATTGCTTGGCGCCTCCGCCGCAGCGCTCGTGCCGATGATGGCCCGCGCGCAAACCTCCGAAGTGGTGATTGGCGTGCTCTACCCGTTTTCGGGCGCCAGCGCCCAGATGGGCGTTGATGCGCAGAAGGCCTACGAGACCGTGCTCGAGATCATCAACAAGAAGTACGATTTCGATCTGCCGCTCGCCAAGGATGAGGGATTGCCGGGGCTCGGCGGTGCAAAGATCCGTCTCGTCTATGCCGACCACCAGGGCGACCCGCAGAAGGGCCGTGCGGAGGCCGAACGCCTGATCACCCAGGAGAAGGTCTGCGCGATCGTCGGCACCTATCAGAGCGCGGTCGCGGTCACGGTGAGCCAGACCTGCGAGCGCTACCAGATCCCGTTCGTTTCGGCCGACAACTCGTCGCCGAGCCTGCATACCCGCGGCCTGAAATTCTTCTTTCGCGCGGCGCCCCACGACGAAATGTTCTCGAAGGCCATGTTCGACTTCTTCGATGCCATGAAGAAGAAGGGCACCAAGATCGAAACGCTGGCGCTGTTCCACGAAGACACCATCTTCGGAACGGACTCGGCGAACGCGCAGACCAAGCTGGCCAAGGAGCGCGGCTACAAGATCGTCGCCGACATCAAGTACCGCGCCAATTCGCCGTCGCTGTCGGCCGAGGTCCAGCAGCTCAAGGCTGCCAATGCCGACGTCCTGATGCCCTCGAGCTACACCACCGACGGCATCCTGCTGATCAAGACCATGGCCGAGCTCGGCTACAAGCCGAGCGCCATCGTCGCGCAGGCCGCCGGCTTCTCCGAGAAGGCGCTGTATGACGCGGTCGGCGACAAGCTCGACGGCGTGATCACCCGCGGCAGCTTCTCGCTCGATCTCGCGGCCAAGCGGCCGATGGTCGGCAAGATCAACGCCATGTTCAAGGAAAAGTCGGGCAAGGACCTCAACGACAACACCTCGCGCGAGTTCATGGCGCTGATCGTGATCGCGGATGCGATCAACCGCGCCAAGTCGACCGACGGCGAAAAGATCCGGGAAGCGCTCACCGCGACCGACATTCCGGCCGAACAGACCATCATGCCGTGGAAGCGCGTCAAGTTCGACGAGATGGGCCAGAACAACGACGCCGATCCGGTGCTGCTGCAATATGTCGGCGGCAAGTTCGTCACCGTGTTCCCGGCGCAAGCCGCGGTCGCCGAAGCCGTCTGGCCGATGAAGTGACGGTCGCGCGCGGGGGCGGGGGCAACACGCTGTGACAGCCGACACCATCATCCAGAGTCTGGCGAGCGGCCTTTTGATGGGGCTGCTCTACGGACTGATCGCCGCAGGCCTCGCATTGATCTTCGGATTGATGGACGTCGTGAATTTCGCGCACGGCGAGTTCCTGATGATCGCGATGTACGCGACCTTCTTCCTGTTCGCGTTCTTCGCGATCGATCCCCTGCTGTCGGCGCCGTTGGTCGCCGCGGCGTTGTTCGTGTTCGGCGCGGTGGTCTATCTGTTGATCGTCCGCTTCGCGATGCGCGCCAAGGCCAATGCCGGCATGGTGCAGATCTTCTCGACCTTCGGCCTTGCGATCGTGATGCGGGGGCTCGCGCAGTTCTTCTTCACGCCCGACTATCGCAGCGTCACCAACTCCTGGGTCGGCGGCAAGACGGTCTCGATCGCCGGCATCTATTTGCCGGAGCCGCAGCTGATCGGCGCCCTGGTCGCGATCGTGGCGTTCGTCGCGCTGTATTTCTTCATCAATCGCACCGATTTCGGCCGTGCGCTGGAGGCGACGCGCGAGGACGCCGGCGCGGTCGCTCTCGTCGGCATCGACAAGAACCGGGTGTTCGCGCTCGGCTGGGGTCTGGGCGCGGCACTGGTCGGCCTCGCCGGCGCCATCATGGCGATCTTCTTCTACGTCTATCCCGATGTCGGAGCGTCGTTTGCCCTGATCGCCTACGTCACCGTCGCGCTCGGCGGCTTCGGCAGCGTGTTCGGCGCCTTTGCCGGCGGCATCCTCGTCGGCCTGGTGGAAGCGACCACCGCGCTGATCCTGCCGCCGTCGCTGAAGTCGGTCGGCATCTACGCCGTCTATCTCCTGGTCGTCTTCATCCGCCCGCGTGGCCTGTTCGGATCGATGTGATGGACACCCACTTCGCCCAACGCCGCAGGCGTGACCTGATCGTGGCGCTTTGTCTTGCGGTGATCGCCGCGCTGGCGCCGCTGTTCGTCAAGGACGTCTACGTCCAGAACATCATGGTGCTGACCCTGATGTATGCGGCGCTGTCGCAGAGCTGGAACATCTTGTCCGGTTATTGCGGACAGATCTCGCTCGGCCATGCGCTGTATTTCGGGCTCGGCGCCTACACCACCGCGCTCCTGTTTACCAAGTTCGGCGTGCTGCCGTGGTTCGGCATGCTGGCGGGCGGGGCGATCTCCGCCCTGATCGCGATGGCGCTCGGCTATCTCTGCTTCCGTCTGCGCGGCCATTATTTCGTGATCGCGACCATCGTGATCGCCGAGATCGCGCTGCTGCTGTTCCAGAACTGGGACTGGGCCGGTGCTGCGCTCGGCATCGATATCCCGATGCGCGGCGACAGCTGGCTCAAATTCCAGTTCGCGCGTTCGAAATTGCCCTACCTCTATTTCGCGCTGACGCTCGCCTGCATCGCCTGGCTGGTCACCTGGTGGCTGGAAGATTCCAAATGGGGCTATTGGTGGCGCGCGGTGAAGGACAATCCCGACGCTGCCGAAAGCCTCGGCGTGGTGGTGTTCAATTCCAAGATGGGCGCCGCGGCGGTCTCCGCCTTCCTGGTCGCGATCGGCGGCAGCTTCTACGCCCAGTTCGTGTCCTACATCGATCCTGAAAGCGTGATGGGCTTCCAGTTCTCGCTGCTGATGGCACTGCCCGCGGTGCTAGGCGGCATCGGCACGCTGTGGGGCCCGGCGCTCGGCGCCGTCATCCTGATCCCGCTGACCGAGCTGACCCGCTCCTATGTCGGCGGTTCGGGGCGCGGCGTCGACCTGATCGTCTATGGCGCGCTGATCGTCGCGATCTCGCTGGCGCTGCCGAAAGGCCTCGTCAGCGTGTTCGGCATGCTCTCCGGGCGCAAGGGAGCCGCACGATGACGGCACTCCCTGAGACCCCGCTCCTGGAAACCAGGGGCGTCTGGCAGCGCTTCGGCGGCCTGGTCGCCAACAGCGATGTCTCGATCTCGGTCGGGCGCGGCGAGATCGTCGGCCTGATCGGCCCGAACGGCGCCGGCAAATCGACGCTGTTCAACCTGATCGCGGGCGTGCTGCCGCCGACCCAGGGCTCGATCATGTTCGACGGCGAGGACGTCACCCGGCTGCCGGCGGCCGAGCGCTGCCAGCGCGGTGTCGGACGCACCTTCCAGGTGGTCAAGAGTTTTGAGACCATGACCGTGATCGACAACGTCATCGTCGGCGCGCTGATCCGCAACACCAAGATGCGCATTGCGCGGCAGAAGGCCTACGAGGTGCTGGAGTTCTGCGGACTTGCCGCGCGCGCCGACAAGCTCGCCGCCGACCTCGTGCCGTCGGAGAAGCGCCGGCTCGAGGTCGCGCGTGCGCTGGCGACCGAACCGAAGCTGTTGCTGCTCGACGAGGTGCTCACCGGCCTGACGCCGGTCGAGGCCCAGACCGGCGTCGAGCTGGTGCGCAAGGTGCGCGCCACCGGCGTCACCGTGCTGATGGTCGAGCATGTGATGGAAATCGTGATGCCGCTGGTCGACCGCGCCATCGTGCTCAACCTCGGCAAGGTGCTGGTGGAGGGCAAGCCGACCGAGGTCGTCCGCAATCCGGAAGTCATTTCTGCCTATCTCGGGGATCGTCATGCTGTCGGTGCGTGAAGTCACCACCGCCTATCAGGGCCTGGTCGCGATCTCCTCGGTGTCGATCGACGTCACCAAGGGCGAGATCGTCTGCGTCGCCGGCGCCAACGGCGCGGGCAAGTCGACGCTGTTGAAATCAATCGCCGGCGCCGAGCGCCCGCGCGCAGGGACCGTCACCTTCGACGGCAAGCGGATCGACGGCCAGCCGCAGCACGTCATCACGGCCGGCGGCATCGCCTTCGTGCCGGAAAACCGCCGGCTGTTTCCGCGGCTGTCGGTGCGCGACAATCTGCGGCTCGGCAGTTACCTCTATCGCAGCCAGGCCGACCGCGATGCGCCGCTCGATCTGGTGTTCAACCTGTTCCCGCGGCTTGGCGAGCGGCTCGAGCAGCGCGCCGAGACCTTGTCGGGTGGCGAGCAGCAGATGCTCGCGATCGGCCGCGCGCTGATGACGCGGCCGCGCCTCCTGATGCTCGACGAGCCGTCGCAGGGCATCATGCCGAAGCTGGTCGACGAGATCTTCCAGGCCGTGAAACGTATCCGCGACGCCGGCATGACGGTGCTGATCGTCGAGCAGCGGATGGCCGAGTGCCTGGAGATCGCCGACCGCGCCTACATCCTGCAAACCGGCCGCGTGCTGATGCAGGGCACATCAGCCGAGATCAGCGGCAATCCGGATGTGCGGAAGGCGTATCTGGGGCTGTAGCGATAACCGTTGTCTCCGCGGATACAGCCGTCATCCTGAGGTGCGAGCGGAGCGGGCCCCGAAGGATGGCCGCGGGCGATCATGTGGCCCATCCTTCGAGGCTCGCCCAGCGGCGCAAGGGCGCCGCCGAGCTCGCACCTCAGGATGACGTCGGTATGTGTGGCGATATGGGCTACCAAATCCAGCCTACGCCGCCTACTTGCTCTGTTCCTTGCCGTCTTCGACCTTCTCGACCTTCGCCGCAAGATCCGGCACGCGGCTGACGCGGTAGGTCGCGTTGTTGCAGGTCAGCGTCCAGGCCTCGTTGTCGGGCTTGGAGAGCTTGTCGTCCCGCTCGGCCTTGAGCGGCTTGTCGCAGGCATAGCCCTGCGCGCGTAGCTGGATCGCCAGCAGGTCCTGCAAGCTCTGCTCGGCCCGTGCCGTCGATCCCGCAAGGTGGCCGGCGAACAGAGCGGCGAGTGCCAAACCTTTGAACGCGAAGCCCGTGAACCTCATCATGACTGTCCTCCGCATATCCATCCTCCGCTTGATCTAGTGAGGGTGATCCGGCAGCACGAGCCCGAACGTCCTGGTCAAATCTGCCACCTGTTCGGGCGAGAGATAGCGCGGGTTCAGCCCGCGCAGCAGCAGATAGAGTTTTGCGGTTTCCTCCAGTTCCTCGGCCGCGAACACGGCAGCTTCCAGCGTGTCGCCGGAGACCACCGGGCCGTGATTGGCGAGCAGCACCGATGAATATTTCCCGGCCAGCCCTTTGATCGCGTCGGCAACGGCGGGGTCGCCGGGGCGATAATACGGCACCAGCGCGGTCTGGCCGCACTTCATGACGTAATAGGCCGTCATCGGCGGCAGCGCGGCGCGCGGGTCGATCTCGGGCAGCATCGACAGCGCGACCGAATGGGTCGAATGCAGGTGCACCACGGCGCCTGCGCTCGTGCGCGTCTGGTAGAGCGCGGTGTGCAGCGGCACTTCCTTGGTTGGGGCATCGCCGGAGAGGAGCCGGCCATTGCCGTCGAGCCGCGACATTTTCGCCGGATCGAGGAAGCCGAGCGAGGCGTTAGTCGGCGTCACCAGCCAGCCGCCGTCGTCGAGCCGGACGCTGATATTGCCCGAGGAGCCCGGCGTCAGCCCGCGCTCGAACAGCGAGCGGCCGAAACGGCAGATGTCCTCACGAAGCCTTGTTTCGCTCATCCGCTGTCGCCTACCTTGTGTCGCCCGCCTTATTTGCGTTGGCGCTATCCGTTTTCCGCTTTGTCTCATGCTTTGGCAGCGCGGCCAAGCCGTGATAGGCAGGCAGCAAATGCGCATGAACCGGAAAGATGGGAAGCCGTTCCATGCGCAATCAAGTAAAAATTCGAGGATCGCCTTATGTCCAGTTCCGCAACACAACACGTCGCCGTCATCGGGCTGGGCTCGATGGGATATGGCATGGCGACCTCGCTCAAGCGCGCCGGCTTTGCGGTGACCGGTTGCGACGTTTCGGCCGATGCCGTCGCGCGCTTCGTGGCTGACGGCGGCAAGGGCGCGAAAACGCCGGCCGAGGCGGCCCGGGATGCCGACATCATCGTCAGCGTCGTGGTCAATGCGGCGCAGACCGAAGCCATCCTGTTCGGCAAGGACGGCGCCGCCGAGACCCTGGCCAAGGACGCGGTCTTTATTTCGTCGGCGACGATGGACCCCGACATCGCGCGACGCCTCGCAAAGCAGCTCGAGGCGACCGGCCGGCACTATCTCGACGCCCCGATCTCCGGCGGCGCGCAGCGCGCGGCGCAGGGGGAGCTGACAATTTTGGCGTCCGGCAGCGCGGCGGCCTTTGCAAAGGCGCGGCCGGCGCTGGATGCGATGGCGGCGAAACTCTACGAGCTCGGCGATGCCGCAGGGCAGGGCGCCGCGTTCAAGATGATCAATCAATTGCTGGCCGGCGTGCACATCGCGGCCGCCTCGGAGGCGATCGCGTTTGCCGCCAAGCAGGGCCTCGACATCAGGAAGGTCTATGAGGTGATCACGGCCTCCGCCGGCAATTCCTGGATGTTCGAGAACCGCATGCCGCATGTCCTCGACGGCGACTATGCGCCGCGCAGCGCGATCGAGATTTTCGTCAAAGACCTCGGCATCATCCAGGACATGGCGCGCAACGCGCGCTTCCCGGTGCCGGTCTCGGCCGCCGCGCTGCAGATGTTCCTGATGACTGCGGCGGCCGGCATGGGCCGCGATGACGACGCCTCGGTGGCGCGGATGTATGCCCAGGTCACCGGCACCAAGCTTCCCGGCGCGAAATAAGAGGACTTTGCGATGCCCCGCTTTGCCGCCAACCTCACCATGATGTTCAACGAGGTCCCGTTCCTCGACCGCTTCGAGGCCGCCGCGAAAGCGGGCTTCACCGCGGTCGAGTTCCTGTTTCCCTACGACCATCCGGCCGAGGAGGTCGGCAAGCGGCTGAAGGGCAACGGACTGACGCAGGCGCTGTTCAACCTGCCGCCGGGTGACTGGAACGCGGGCGAGAAAGGCTTTGCCGCGCTGCCGGATCGCTTCGCTGATCTGCAAGCGAGCCTGAAGACCGCGCTGCCCTATGCGCAAGCGACCGGCGTCAAGCGGGTGCATCTGATGGCTGGCATTGCCGATCGCGGCGATGCCAGGGCGGTTGCGGCATTTCGCAAGTCGGTCGGCTATGCCGCCGAGTTCTTCGCGCCGCATGGCCTCGACGTTGTGATCGAGCCGATCAATCCGCGCAACGTGCCCGGCTACTTCCTCAACGACTTCCTGTTCGCGCGCGACCTGATCAACGAGCTCGGGATTGCGAACCTCAAGCTGCAGTTCGACATCTACCACTGCCAGATCATCCATGGCGACGTCACGATGCGCTTGCGCGAGATGATGCCGATCATCGGCCACATCCAGATCGCCTCGATCCCCTCGCGCAACGAGCCCGATGGCGAGGAGCTGAACTATCCGTTCCTGTTCGGCGAGCTCGACCGGCTCGGCTATGCCGGCTTCGTCGGCTGCGAATACAATCCGCGGGCCAAGACCACCGATGGTCTCGCCTGGTTCAAGCCCTATGCCGGAGTGAAGCCGTGACCTCAGCCGGAAAACTGTCTCTGGGCTGCATCGCCGACGACTATACCGGCGCCTCCGATCTCGCCAACACGCTGACCCGCGCCGGGCTGCGTACGGTGCAGACCATCGGCGTGCCCGCGGACGATCTTGCGCTGCCCGAGGTCGACGCGGTCGTGGTGTCGCTGAAGAGCCGCTCGGTCGAGGCCGGCCTTGCCGTGACGCGTTCGCGCGCGGCGGAGGCCTGGCTGCGCGGCCGTGGCGCGGAGCATATCCTGTTCAAGATCTGCTCGACCTTCGATTCCACCGATGCCGGCAATATCGGCCCGGTGATGGATGCGCTGCGCGCCGACTCCAAGGACAACATCGTGCTGGTGACGCCGGCGTTCCCGGAAACCGGCCGCACCGTCTACCAGGGCAATCTGTTCGTCGGGTCCGTGCCGCTGAACGAGAGCCCGTTGAAGGACCACCCGCTCAACCCGATGCATGATTCCAATCTGGTCCGGGTGCTGGCGCGCCAGAGCAAGACCAGGGTCGGCCTGGTCGATCTCGCGACCTTGAGCCGCGGCGCGGCGGCGGTGCGTGCAAGGCTTGCCGAGCTCGCACAAAGCGGCATCGGCGCTGCCATCATCGACGCGGTGTTCGACCGTGATCTCGAGACCATCGGGCAGGTGGCGCTGGACCACCGTCTGTCGGTCGGCGCTTCCGGGATCGGACTCGGATTGGCGCGCGCGCTGGTCGCAGCCGGCGAGGCCCGATCGAATGCCGCCGATGCGCAGCCAGCGGCGGCAGTCGGCGGCCCGGCAGCCTGCCTCGCCGGCAGTTGTTCGCAGGCAACCCTGCGCCAGATCGCCAACGCCGAAAAGGTGATGCCGGTGCTGCACCTCGACCCCGAGCGGGTGGTCGCCGGCAAGGACGAAGCGCAGCGCGCGCTCGCTTGGGCCAGGGAAAAGCTCGCGGGAGGTCCGATCCTGATCGCCAGCAGCTCGACCCCGGATGAGGTGGCAGCTCTGCAATCGCGTCATGGCCGCGATGCAGCCGGACATGCCATCGAGCAGGCCATGGCCGACATCGCGGACGGTCTGGTGCAATCGGGTGTGCACCGGCTGGTGGTCGCCGGTGGTGAAACTTCAGGCGCCGTGGTCGATCGCCTCGGCATTCCGGGATTCCTGGTCGGCGCTGAAATCGCCGCAGGCGTGCCGGTGCTGCGCGCGGTCGGTGCCAAGACTAACGCCAAGACCTGTGCGATGGTGCTTGCCCTGAAATCAGGCAATTTCGGCGGCCCGGAGTTCTTCTCCGATGCGCTCGCATTGATGCCGTGATGCGGCTGTCGCACATCATGTCACGGCGGTGACAAGCGCATCTCAGTAGTTCAACGGGGAACTAAATTAACCCTACTTAAGGAGGGGGGCTGGCTTTGATGTGTGCGGCGCACCGCCGCGCCCCGAGCCATTCGATTGGGCTTCGCGAGCCCGCGTCCAAGAGACCTCACGATGTTCGCCAAATACTCGATCCGCGCCAAGATCATTGCCGTGGTTGCGTTCCTGCTTGTCGCGATGACCGGCATGGGTTTGCTGGCGGTCGTGAACCTGAGGTCGATCAACGCCAACACCGTCGACATCACGACAAGCTGGCTGCCGAGCGTGCGGGCGCTGGGCGATTTGCGTGCCGGTGTCGTCACTTACCGCAACGTGATCCGCGAGCACATGCTGGCCGAGACGCTCGAGGAGAAGCTGGCGCAGGAAAAGACCCTTGCGACGGTGGTCGAAGCCAACATGAAGCTTCGCGCGATCTATGAACCGCTGATCACGTCCCCGGAAGAGCGCGCCCTGTATAATCAATGGGTCGATAGCTGGACCCGCTACAGGAAGGGCACCGAGGAGGTGATGGCGCTCTCACGCAATGAGGTCGGTAAGATCCCGCACGAGGCCCATGAGCTGAACGCCAAGACCGTGAACAAGATCGGCCTCGAGGCGGACGAGATCCTGCGCAAGGACATCGACCTGAACAATACCGGTGCCGACAAGGCGGCCCAGGATGCGGCGAACAGCTACGCATCGGCCGTCATGCTGCTCGCGATGATCCTTGGCGCCGCCATCATCGTCGGCGTCGGCGTCAGCTTCCTGATGATCCGCGACGTCTCCGCCGGTATCGCCTCGATCGTGAACCCGATGCAGGCGCTGGGCCGCGGCGACCTCACCGCAAACGTGCCGCACCAGGGCGAGAAGACCGAGATGGGCGCGATGGCCGATACGCTGCAGGTGTTCAAGGAAGCCCTGGTCGCCAAGAAGGCGGCCGATGAGGCAGCTGCCGCCGATGCCGAAGCCAAGATCGAGCGCGGCCGCCGGGTCGACGCCATCACCCGCAATTTCGAGCAGATGATCGGTGAGATCGTGCAGACGGTGTCGTCGGCCTCGACCCAGCTCGAAGCCTCGGCCTCTACGCTGTCGTCGACGGCCAGGCGTTCGCAGGAACTGACCACGTCGGTTGCCGCGGCGTCCGAGGAAGCCTCGACCAACGTCCAGTCGGTGGCTTCGGCGACCGAGGAGCTGTCGTCGTCGGTGACCGAGATCAGCCGCCAGGTACAGGAATCGGCGCGGATGGCCGGCGACGCCGTCGGCCAGGCGCGCACCACCAATGACCGCGTCAGCGAGCTGTCGAAGGCCGCCGCGCGCATCGGCGACGTCGTCGAGCTGATCAACACGATTGCCGGCCAGACCAACCTCCTGGCGCTGAACGCCACCATCGAGGCGGCGCGCGCCGGCGAGGCCGGGCGCGGCTTCGCGGTCGTGGCGTCCGAGGTGAAGGCGCTGGCCGAGCAGACCGCCAAGGCGACCGGCGAGATCGGCCAGCAGATCGCCGGGATCCAGACCGCGACCCAGGAATCGGTCGGCGCCATCAAGGAAATCTCGTCGACCATCGAGAAGCTGTCGGAGATCTCGTCGACCATCGCCGCTGCCGTGGAAGAGCAGGGCGCGGCGACGCAGGAGATTTCCCGCAACGTGCAGCAGGCGGCGCAGGGCACCCAGCAGGTCTCGGCCAACATCACCGACGTGCAGCACGGCGCCAACGAAACCGGCTCGGCGTCCACCCAGGTGCTGTCGGCGGCACAGTCGCTCTCGGGCGACAGCAACCGCCTCAAGCTCGAGGTCGGCAAATTCCTCGAGGCCGTCCGCGCCGCCTGACCCAGTTGGAGCATCGATCATCGGAAAATGCCCGGCCGAAAGGCCGGGCTTTTTCTTTATGTAGCGCTCAGTAGTTCCACGGAAGGCACGATTAACCAACCGTAGTGCCGCGCGCGGTACTGTGCCGCAGAGCGACGCGGCCACCCGCACAGAATCGCGAATTCCATTCCAGATCGAAACGAGGCACCCCGGATGATGTTCCTGGCGAGATTCCGCATTCTCACGAAGATACTGGCGATTGTGGGCGGTCTCTCGATCATCGCCGGCATGCTCGCCTATCTCGGGATTTCCTCGCTGAAGTCGCTCAGCGAGCGCGGGATCGTGACGGCGCGGGCCGCGGAGCGGGCATTGCTGTCGGCGCGTGCCAACCAGAACGTGCTGGCGATCAATCGCGCCGAGTTCCGCAGCGCGCTCGATCCGCGCGACGAGAACCGGATTTCGGCGCGAGGCGTGATCGACGAACAACTCAAATTGCTCGAGGAGCGTCTCGCCGAGATCAGCAAGACCCAGGATCCGCAGACCATTGCGTTGCTGTCCGGCGTGCGCTCCGCGCAGTCCGCCTACCAGGCGCAGCTGAAGCAGACGCTCGATGCGGTCGATGGCGCGCGCGCCGCGGATCTGACGCAATCCGCCGAGAAGCTGCGCGACGTCGCGATGAAGAGCCGCGCGGCGGCGGAAGAGCTTCAGGCCAGGGTCCGGGCGGTCGCCGACCGCCAGGATCAGCGGGTCAGGGACAATGTGAAGGCCAACGAGCAGGAATATGCGTCGACCTCGGAGCTGCTGATCCTGCTCGCCGCATCGGGCGTCCTGATCGGCCTGCTGTTCGGCTTTGTCGTCGGACAATATGGCGTCGCAAAGCCGATCCGTGCCGTGGTCGAGCTGCTGCAGCAACTAGCCAACGGCCACTATGACATCCCGGTGCACGGTACCGATCGCCGCGACGAGGTCGGCGACGTCGCCAAGGCCGCACTGGTGTTCAAGGACAACGGGCTTGCCAAGGTCCGGATGGAGCGCGAGCAGAAGGACATGGAAGCGCGCGCCGCCGCGCAGCGCCGCACCGACATGCTCGAGCTGGCCGACGGCTTCGAGCGCGCGGTCGGCGAGATCGTCGAAACCGTCGCATCCGCCTCGAACGAGCTCGAAGCGTCCGCGACCACGCTGACCTCGACCGCCGAGCGGTCGCAAAGCCTGGCGACCACCGTCGCCAGTGCCTCGGAGGAAGCGAGCACCAACGTCCAGTCGGTTGCGTCGGCGACCGAGCAACTCTCGTCCTCGGTCAACGAGATCAGCCGGCAGGTGCAGGAGTCCGCCCGGATGGCGGGCGACGCCGTCAGCCAGGCCCGTGCGACCAACGACCGGGTCGGCGAGTTGTCGAAGGCCGCCGCCCGGATCGGCGACGTGGTCGAGCTGATCAACACCATCGCCGGACAGACCAACCTGCTGGCGCTGAACGCGACCATCGAGGCGGCGCGCGCCGGCGAGGCCGGGCGCGGCTTCGCCGTGGTGGCCTCCGAGGTTAAGGCGCTCGCGGAGCAGACCGCCAAGGCGACCGGCGAGATCGGCCAGCAGATCGCCGGCATCCAAGCCGCGACCGAGGATTCCGTGAACGCGATCCGCGCGATCGGCTCGACCATCGAGCGGCTGTCGGAGATCTCGTCCACCATCGCCGCCGCGGTCGAGGAGCAGGGCGCGGCAACGCAGGAGATTTCCCGCAACGTGCAGCAGGCGGCGCAGGGCACCCAGCAGGTCTCCGCCAACATCACCGACGTGCAGCACGGCGCCAACGAAACCGGCTCGGCGTCGAGCCAGGTGCTGGCGGCGGCGCAGTCGCTGTCGGGCGACAGCAGCCGCCTCAAGCTCGAGGTCGGCAAGTTCCTCAACGCCGTTCGCGCCGCCTGATCCGGCGCCGACCGGGTCGGCGGCCGGGATCGTTCTCCGGGCAACTCGTCGCAGCGCGGTGACCAGCCGGCGCAGCACGCTTTGCATTTTCGCAGAGCTGCGATGCGCTAACCTACTGGCGGCCGCAACGGCGTGCTCGGGTTGCTCGCATTCGCAGCAGAGCCGTCTCTTTTTGACGGTGATCCGAGTGCCGATCGACGGCAAGCCGCCCCGCACGTCGATCGAAGCGTGCGGCCTCACTGCGCTATGCCAAGGAAGTGAAGGCCGCTGCGGCGCCGCAGGTTGGCGTTTTGCCCGGCATCGGGTAAATCGGCCGCTATCGGAACGGCTTTTGCAATGTCGATTCCTCTGCCTGGGCGGGCTTCATTTCGGGAATGCTGCTTTTATGATCGCACTGGTCCGTATCGCGCTGAGCCGGCCATATACTTTCGTCGTGCTCGCAATCCTGCTGTTGATTATCGGACCGCTGGCAGCGCTGCGCACGCCGACCGACATCTTCCCCGAAATCCGCATTCCCGTGATCGGCGTGGCCTGGCAGTACACCGGCCTGCCGCCGGACCAGATGTCCGGCCGTATCACCACGCCGTTCGAGCGCACGCTGACCACGACGGTCAACGACATCGAGCACATCGTTGCGAACTCCTATAACGGCATCGGCATCGTCAAGATCTTTTTCCAGCCCAATGTCGACATCCGCACCGCCAATGCGCAGGTCACCGCGATCTCGCAGACCCTCCTCAAGCAGTTGCCGCCGGGCGCAACGCCGCCGCTGATCCTGAACTACAGCGCCTCGACGGTTCCGATCATCCAGGTCGCGCTGTCGGGCGAAGGCCTGACCGAGCAGAACCTCGCCGACATCGGCATCAACCAGCTGCGCACGCCGCTGGTCACGGTGCCCGGCGCCGCGATCCCTTATCCGTATGGCGGCAAGCAGCGCCAGATCCAGATCGACCTCAATTCGACCGCCCTGCAGGCCCGCGGCCTGTCGGGGCAGGATGTCGCCAACGCGCTCGCTGCGCAGAACCTGATCACGCCGGTCGGCACCCAGAAGATCGGCAGTTTCGAATACACCATCAATCTGAATAACTCGCCGCTCCGTATCGAGGAGCTCGGCGACCTGCCGATCAAGACCGTCAACGGCGCCATGGTCTACGTGCGCGACGTCGCCACCGTCCGCGACGGCAACCCGCCGCAGACCAACATCGTCCATGTCGACGGCAACCGTTCGGTGCTGATGATGGTGCTGAAGGCCGGCGCGGTTTCGACGCTGGATATCATCGCCGGCATCAAGCAGAAGGTGATCGACGTCAAGGATCAGTTGCCGGACGCACTCAAGATCGGCTTCGTCGGCGACCAGTCGGTGTTCGTCCGCGGCGCGATCACCGGCGTCGCCTTCGAAGGCGTGATCGCGGCCCTTCTGACCAGCGTGATGATCCTGTTGTTCCTCGGCAGCTGGCGCTCGACCGTCATCATCGCGGTGTCGATCCCGCTGTCGGTGCTCGGTGCCATCATCATGCTGTCCTTGATCGGCGAGACGCTGAACATCATGACGCTCGGCGGCCTCGCGCTCGCGGTCGGCATCCTGGTCGACGACGCCACGGTGACGATCGAGAATATCAATTACCACCTCGAGCAGGGCAAGCCGGTCGAGCAGTCGATCCTGGACGGTGCCAACCAGATCGTGACGCCGGCCTTCGTCTCGCTGCTCTGTATCTGCATCGTGTTCGTGCCGATGTTCTTCCTCTCCGGCGTCGCGCGCTTCCTGTTCGTGCCGATGGCCGAAGCGGTGATGTTCGCGATGATCTGGTCGTTCATCCTGTCGCGCACCCTGGTGCCGACCATGGCGAAATATCTGCTGCAGCCGCATGTGCATCACGAGGGCGCGCCGCCGAAGTCGCGCAATCCTTTGGTCTGGTTCCAGCGCGGTTTCGAGGCCCGGTTCGAGCGCATCCGCGCCGGCTATCGCGGCCTGCTCCTGCTGGCGCTCGGCCATCGCAAGGTGTTCGTCGGCGGCTTCCTTGCGGTCGTGGCGGCGTCGTTCCTGCTGGTGCCGTTCCTTGGCCGCAACTTCTTCCCCGCGGTCGATGCCGGCAACATCCTGATGCATGTCCGCACCCAGGTCGGCACCCGCGTCGAGGAAACCGCCAACCAGATGGCCGATGTCCAGAAGGCGATCCGCAAGTTGATCCCGGGCGAGATCGAGACCATGACCGACAACATCGGCATGCCGATCTCCAGCATCAACCTGACCTACAACAACACCGGCGTGATCGGTCCGCAGGATGCCGACATCCAGATCAAGCTGAAGGAAGGTCACAAGCCGACCGAGCAGCATGTGCGCGCGCTGCGCGAGCAGTTGCCGCGGCTGTTCCCGGGCACCAGCTTCTCCTTCTTGCCGGCTGACATCGTCAGCCAGATCCTGAACTTCGGCGCGCCGGCGCCGATCGATCTGCAAATCCGCGGCGCCAATCTCGAGGCCAACTACGCCTATGCCAACAAGCTGCTGGCGAAGATCAAGCGGATTCCCGGTATCGCCGACGCGCGGATCCAGCAGTCGCCGAACAATCCGACCTTCAACATCGATGTCGACCGCACCCGCGCGCAATATGTCGGCCTGACCGAGCGCGACGTCACCAATGCGCTGGTCGTCACACTCGCAGGCTCGTCGCAGGTCGCGCCGACCTACTATCTCAATCCCGACAACGGCGTGTCCTATTCGATCGTGATGCAGACGCCGCAATACCAGATCGATTCACTGAGCGCGTTGCAGACCCTGCCGATCACCGCGACCGGCAACACCCAGGCGCCGATCCTGGGCGGCATCGCCGACATCAAACGCGCGACCTCGAGCGCGGTGGTCTCGCAATACGACATCCAGTCGCTGGTGCAGATCTACGCCACCACGCAAGGCCGCGATCTCGGCGGCGTCGCCACCGACGTGCGCCAGCTGATCGCCGACACCGCCAAGGAAGTGCCGAAGGGCTCCTCCGTGGTGCTGCTCGGTCAGGTGCAGACCATGAACTCGGCCTTCACCGGCCTGCTGTTCGGCCTGCTCGGCGCTGTCGTGCTGATCTACTTCCTGATCGTGGTGAACTTCCAGTCCTGGTCGGACCCGTTCGTGATCATCACGGCGCTGCCCGCGGCGCTCGCCGGAATCGTCTGGATGCTGTTCACGACGGAGACGACGCTGTCGGTTCCGGCGCTCACCGGCGCCATCATGTGCATGGGCGTCGCCACCGCCAACAGCGTGCTGGTGATCAGCTTCGCGCGCGAACGCTATGAAGAACTCGGCGACCCCGTGGCTGCGGCGCTGGAGGCCGGCTTCGTCCGGTTCCGCCCGGTGCTGATGACGGCGCTCGCCATGATCATCGGCATGGCGCCGATGGCGTTGGGCCTGGGTGAGGGCGGCGAGCAGAACGCGCCGCTGGGCCGGGCCGTGATCGGCGGCCTGATCTTTGCAACGTTCGCGACGCTGATGTTTGTTCCCGTGGTATTCAGTATGGTACACAAGAAGCAAGGCGCCAAAGTCGCCGCCTCATCGGAGATTCCGCATGCAGCCCACTGAACAGCGCCCACCGGTGTCCGGCCGGAGATTGGGCATATTCGGCGTGGTTGCACTGGTCGGTGCCGGACTGATCGTCGGCACCGGCATTCGCGCCCGTGAGGAGCAGGACAGCCGCCTGAAGGAATGGACCGACGACCAGGCCGTTCCGACCGTCGCGGTGGCGTTGCCCAACGCCCGCGCGCTCAGCCCGACGATCGAGCTGCCGGGCCGGCTCGAGGCCTATTCCCGTGCGCCGATCTATGCCCGCGTCTCCGGCTATCTCAAGAATTGGGACGCCGACATCGGCGCCCGCGTCAAGGCCGGCCAAGTGATCGCCGAGATCGAGGCGCCCGACCTCGACCAGCAATTGCTGCAGGCGCGCGCCGATCTCGCCAGCGCCCAGGCCTCGGCCAAGCTTTCCGAGGCGACGCTGGCCCGGCGCAAGACGCTGGTGGCCTCGAACTTCGTCTCCGCCCAGGAGATCGACGAGCGCACGGCAGACCTCTCCAACAAGAACGGTGCAGTGAAGGCCGGCCAGGCCAACGTCGAACGGCTGGAAGCACTCGCCGGCTACAAGAAGATCACGGCGCCGTTCGACGGCGTGGTGACCTCGCGCGATACCGATGTCGGCGCGCTGATCAATGCCGGCGGCGGCTCGGGCCCGGCGATGTTCACGATCTCCGACATCACCAAGCTGCGCGTCTATGTCAACGTGCCGCAGAATTACGTCCCGGCGATCAAGATCGGCGCCAAGGCCACGCTGGCGTTGCCGGATTACCCGAACCGCAGCTTCCAGGCGACGGTCGAAGCCTCCTCGCAGGCGGTCGACGTCGCCTCCGGCACCACGCGGATGCAGCTCGGGCTCGATAATTCCTCCGGCGAATTGATGCCGGGCAGCTATGCCAGCGTGAAGCTCAATCTGCAGCGCGAGTCCACGCCGCTTAGCATTCCCGCCAGCGCGCTGATCTTCAACAGCAACGGGCTGCGGGTCGCGACCGTCAGCCCCGACGACAAGGTGCTGTTCAAGACCGTGAAGATCGGCCGCGATCTAGGCAAGGAGATCGAAATCGCCTCCGGCCTCGCGCCCGACGACCGCATCATCACCGCCCCGCCGGACGGCCTCGCCGACGGCGATCACGTCCGCGTCACCGGCGCCGGTGCCAAGGGCAAGCCGGCCACCGCGTCCGAAAAACAGGACGTGAAGGGGTAAATCCCACAGCCTTCGTAGCCCGTAGCCCGGACGAAGCGAAGCGCAATCCGGGGCAGGTCTATCAGCGGACAGAGCCCCCGGATTGCGCTGCGCTCCATCCGGGCTACGCGCGCTTGTTGCGGGCTGAAGCGCGGGAGAACTGCTACCCCACGCGCCATTCCAGCATGCCGTCATCGGCGGTGACGATGTTGCCCGTGCTGCCGACCGGCGTGCGATCCATGTCCTGGAGATATGCCAGCGTCGCGGTGTCGCTCGCCGGGATGCGGCCGAGCGTGCGGCGGCCGTCCTCGGTGCGCAGCATGGTGACGCCGTGCTCGACCTCGCCATTGGCGCGATAGATCACGGTGAAGGCCTCGACCTTGCCTTTGCCCGCCGCCTCTGCGGTGAAATCGGGCACATCGCGCCGGTTGCGGTCGGCCTCCGCCTGCACGGAGGTCTCCTGCTTGAGCGCGGCCGTCGGCGCGGCGCGCGACAGCACGAGGCCATGGTGCTTGGTGACGAAACCACCCTGGCCGTAGAGCAGGCCGAGCGTGCCGCCGCCTCTCAATTTGCGCACCATCGCGCAAGCCGAATGCGTCATGTAGGTGTTGAGCGGCGCGCCGAAGAACGTCAGACCACCGGTGACGGTCGGCTGCACGTCAGGCCCGAGGCCGAGCGTGCGGCGCGCCATCTTCGGCACGCAGGGGAAGCAGCTATAGAGTTCGATGGCGTCGAACTTTTTGCCGTCGCCGCCGACGAGATCCATGACCGCCTTCAGCACCGCGGTCTGCGCGTGGCTCTCGATGAACTGATCGCGAGTCAGATAGTCGCGCGGCTCTTCCGCCGAGGCGCCGCCGAGCGGATAGATCAGCTTGTCCACGGGCACCCCCGCGGCGCGTGCCTTGGCGAGGCTGGTCAGGATCAGCGCACCGCCCATGTTCACGGTCGGGTTCGCCACCATCAGCTTTGTATACGGCCAGGCAATCATCCGGTTGTCGGTCGTTGCCGTGGTGATCTCGTCGCCGCTGAACTGCTTCTTCAGCCAGGAGTTCGGATTGGCGGCCGCAACCCTTGCATAGGTCGACCAGAGATCGCCCGACTCCTTCAGCGCCTGGCGCGGGGTCTGGCCCCAATGCGCCGAGGTTGCGGACTCATAGAGCGGATAGACCGTGATCGGCCTGAACACGCCGAGGCTCACGGCCAGCGGCTTCTGGAACGCGGCGCCGCGCTTCGGTTCCTCGACGTCGTGCGCGAACGGCGTCCACGGCAGTTCGACGCCGGCGCGCTGCGCCTTGGTCGCGGTCGACTGCGCCTCCGCGCCGCACACCGCCGCGACGCTGCATTCGCCGCGCGCGATGCGCTGCGCCGCCTCATGCAGATAGCGGATCGGGCTCTCGCCGCCGACCGGCCCGTAATAAAGATGCGAAGGCCGGATACCGAGCCGCGCCGCGAGCTGCTTCTCGGGATCGCGATAGCGCCAGCTCAGGAAATTGACGACGTCGAGCGACTGCACGTCGGCGAGCAGCTTTGCGCCGCTGTCGGCCTCGGCGCGCTTCAGCGCCTGTTCCAGCAGCGTGAGCGGCTCGAGGCCGGCTGCGATTTCCTTTGGACGATCGACGATCTCGCCGACGCCGACGATAACGGGAATGCGGTCTTCGGGGATGCTGTTCGACATTCTTGTTGTTTCACTCTGCGGTATTGGAATCGGTGGTCGATTTAGCCGTCATTGCGAGGAGCGAAGCGACGAAGCAATCCATCCAACCGCATACGCGGTGAAATGGATTGCTTCGCTTCGCTCGCAATGACGGGGAGGGGCCGTCACTCCGCCACCAGCGCGTTCATGTGCTCGACGGCTTCGACGAATTCTTCCTTGAATTCCTGCACCACCGCGCCCGCAGACTTCACGCTGTCGATCAGGCCGACGCCCTGGCCGACGAAGTAGCTGACGAGATCGCGCGCCTTCTCGTTGCCGGCTGCGGCTGCACGGTCGATCGCGTTGAAGGCGTCGCGGCTGACGATGCTTTGCAGCGGCATCGGCAATGCGCCCGGGCTGTCCGGCGCGCGGTCCCAGGCGTCGGTCCACACCGAACGGAGCTGCCGCGCCGGCTTGCCGGTGCGGCCCTTGGAGCGGATCGCGTCGCGCGAGGAGGCCGCGATCATCTTTTCGCGGAAGATCTCGGAGGTTTCCGACTCCACCGTGGCGAGCCACACCGAGCCGGTCCAGGCGCCGGCGGCGCCCATCGCCATGCAGGCCGCCATCTGACTGCCGGTCATGATGCCGCCGGCGGCGAGCACCGGCACGTCGCGGATCTTTTTCACCGCCTTGATCACCTCGGGCACCAGCACCATGGTCGAGACTTCGCCGCAATGGCCGCCGGCCTCGGTGCCCTGCGCAACGAGGATGTCGACACCGGCCGCGACCTGGCGCAGCGCGTGCTCCTTGGAGCCGACCAGTGCCGCCACCGGCACGCCGTGCTTGCGGCCCATCTCGATCATCGCCCTCGGGGGCACGCCGAGCGCATTCGCAATCAGCCGGATCGGGTGGCGGAACGAGACCTCGAGCAATTGCAGCGCGGTCTCGGCATCGAACGGCTGCGGCTGGTTGTCGGCGACATTGCGGCTGGTCAGCTCGATGTCGTATTTTTTGAGCAGATTGCGGGTGAAGTCGCGATGCTGTTGCGAGACGCGCGCCTCGAGGCTCTTCCAGGTGACGTTCTTCTCGCCGGCGGTCGAGATATTTTCCGGGATCAGCACGTCGATGCCGTAGGGCTTGCCGTCGACATGGGCGTCGATCCACTTCAATTCCTGTTCAAGCGTTTCCGGCGAATGCGCGGTCGCGCCGAGCACGCCGAAGCCGCCGGCGCGGCTCACCGCCGCCACCACGTCGCGGCAATGGCTGAACGCGAGCAGGGGGAATTCGATGCCCAGCATGTCGCAGATCGGTGATTTCATGGACTGGTTCTCTCCCGGCGGCTGCGTGTTGTGTTTGTTGGCATCAGCCTCTGCGACGCTAGCGCATGACGGTCGGCGAAGCCAAGCGGGTTCGGCCGCGGCGATCTTGCGTGCAGGCGCTGCTTGGCTGCATCGCCCGCAGCGCATTCCGCTGGATAGAAAATGCGATCCGGCGGGCTGGGCAAAGCCGGGAAAACCCACCATCTAGTGCGGGCATGCGGATGGGCGCGGCGGTCGCCGCACCATGGAAAAATGGAAACCGGGAGCCAACGACGTGACTGACACCTCTGCCTACGAGCCGCCGAAAGTCTGGACCTGGAACAAGGAGAGCGGCGGCCGCTTCGCCGGCATCAACCGGCCGATCGCCGGCCCCACCCATGAGAAGGAATTGCCGGTCGGCCGCCATCCGCTGCAGCTCTATTCGCTGGCGACGCCGAACGGCGTCAAGGTCACCGTGATGCTGGAGGAGCTGCTCGCCGCCGGCCACAAGGGCGCGGAGTACGACGCCTGGCTGATCAAGATCGACGGCAACCAGTTCGGCAGCGGCTTCGTCGCGATCAATCCCAACTCGAAGATCCCGGCGCTGATGGACCGCAGCGGGCCTGAGCCGATCCGGGTGTTCGAGTCGGGCTCGATCCTGGTTTACCTTGCGGAAAAATTCGGCGCGTTCCTGCCGACCGACGTCAAGACCCGCGCGGAGACCCTCTCCTGGCTGTTCTGGCAGATGGGCTCGGCGCCCTATCTCGGTGGCGGCTTCGGGCATTTCTATGCCTATGCGCCGACCAAGATCGAATACGCCATCGACCGCTTTGCGATGGAGGTGAAGCGCCAGCTCGACGTGCTCGACCGTCGGCTCGCCGACAACGAGTATCTTGCGGGCGACGTCTATACGATCGCCGACATGGCGGTGTGGCCCTGGTACGGCAGCCTCGCCAAGGGCCTGCTCTATGGCGGCGGCGAATTCCTCTCGGTGCAGGACTACAAGAACGTGCAGCGCTGGACCGACGCGATCGCGGCGCGGCACGCAGTGAAGCGCGGCCGCATGATCAACCGCACCTGGGGCGAGCCGTCGAGCCAGCTCCACGAGCGGCACGACGCCAGCGATTTCGAGACCAAGACGCAGGACAAGGTCGAGCAGATGGCGTCGTAATCGCGTAGGGCGGATTGATCTTACTGCGTCACGAGTCTGTCTCCGTCGTCATTGCGAGGAGCGATAGCGACGAAGCAATCCATCCAACCGCATTTGCGGACAGATGGATTGCTTCGCTTCGCTCGCAATGACGGCTGGATTCGTTTGCAGCCTCACAGGACCGGCGGAAAGGACGTTTGTGGCGCAGTATGCTAACCTGCCCTATGTGTCAGCGCTTCACCCCAGCAAATCATCATACTCCGGATGCTTCTTCATGAAGCCCTGGATGAACTCGCATGTCACGACCAGTTTGATGCCCTGCGCGCGCACCGCGTCGAGTGCCGCGCGCGCGATCCTGGAGCCGATGCCGCGGCCGCCGAGCTCCGGCGGCACTTCGGTGTGAACCAGCGTGATCGTGTCCGGCGTCTTGCGATAGACCACGAAGGCGGTGGCGCCGTCGACGGCGAGCTCGAACCGGCTCTGCGCTGCGTTATCCCGGAATGCTTCACTCATTGTCTTGTCCTCGGCTATTTCGTCTTTGCCCCTTCGGCCGCGGGAAACACCACGCGGTCGTCGGTGCGGCAGTAGCGATCGGCGAACATGCGGCCGATCGGGTGGTAGCGGTCCATATGGACGCGCATCGCATCATGGTCCCACAATTCGTCGCGGATGTGGAAGTGGATGCCTTCGCCCATGATCAGCTCGCGGTCGCCATTGACGTCGATCAGCTTCCAGGTCTTGCACTCCATCGCGAACGGCGCGTCGGCGAGCCGAGGCACGGCGATCTTGCTCGAGGGCGCGAGCTTCAGCCCGAGATAGGCGGGCTCGCCGATCTCGGGCGGGAAGTCGCCGCTCGTCTCGTGCATCGCGCGCGCGAGCGGCTCGTCGGTCAGGTTGACCACGAATTCGCCCAGACGCTGGATGTTGACCATCGTGTCCTTCTCTCGGCCATCCGGCCTGCGGTTGACCGCGAACATGCAGAGCGGCGGGTCTTCGCAGAACACGTTGAAGAACGAGAACGGCGCCGCGTTGACCACGCCATCGGCGTTTTGGCTCGTGACCCATGCGATCGGCCGCGGCAGCACGAAGGAGGTCAGCACCTTGTAGCGTTCGCGCTGGGTGAGGTCGCTTGCCGCATATTCCATGGGACTGTCCGGAAGTTCGTAGGGCGGGTTAGCGCAAGCGTAACCCGCCGCGAGCGGACAAGAAAGTAAAAGGCGGGTTACGCTTGTGCTAACCCGCCCTCCGGTTCTGTTTGTTCGTCTCACCGCGAAGTGCGGGGAGAGGACTACGGCATGCTCAGTTCATGCCGGCCGACCACCATCCAGTGCACCTCGTCCGGACCGTCGGCGAAGCGCAGATGGCGGACGTCCTGGTACATTTCGCCGAGCGGGGACCATTGCGAGATGCCGGTGGCGCCGTGCATCTGGATCGCCTGGTCGATGATCTTGCAGGCGCGCTCGGGGATCATGGCCTTGACCATCGAGACCCAGACGCGGGCTTCCTTGTTGCCGAGCACGTCCATCGCCTTGGCCGCCTTCAGCACCATCAGCCGCATCGCCTCGATTTCGCAGCGCGCCTGGGCGATGATCTGCATGTTGCCGCCGAGATGGGCGATCTTCTTGCCGAACGCTTCGCGGGTCAGGCCACGCTGCACCATCATGTCGAGCGCCTTCTCGGCCTTGCCGATGGTGCGCATGCAGTGATGGATGCGGCCCGGTCCGAGGCGGACCTGCGAGATCTCGAAGCCGCGGCCTTCGCCGAGCAGCATGTTCTCCTTCGGCACCCTGCAATTGTTGAAGCGCAGATGCATGTGGCCGCGCGGCGCGTGATCATGACCGAACACGTGCATCGGCCCGAGGATCTCGACGCCGGGGGTGTCGATGGGGACCAGGATCTGCGACTGCTGCTTGCTCGGGGCGGCGTCCGGATTGGTCTTCACCATCACGATCATGATCTTGCAGCGCGGATCGCCGGCGCCGGAGATGTAGTACTTCTCGCCGTTGATCACCCACTCGTCGCCGACGAGTTTTGCGGTGGTCGAGATGTTCTTGGCGTCGGAGGAGGCGACGTTCGGCTCGGTCATCGCATAGGCCGAGCGGATCTCGCCGTTGAGCAGCGGCTTCAGCCACTTCTCCTTCTGCGCCTTGGTGCCGACGCGCTCCAGCACCTCCATGTTGCCGGTGTCCGGCGCCGAGCAGTTCATGGTCTCCGAGGCCAGCGGGCTCTTGCCGAGCTCGGCGGCGATATAGGCGTAGTCGAGGTTGTTGAGGCCTTCGCCGGTCTCGGCGTCGGGCAGGAAGAAGTTCCAGAGGCCGACTTCCTTGGCCTTGTCCTTGGCCTTCTGCAGGATCGCGAGCTGTTCGTCGGTGAAGCTCCAGCGGTTGGTCTTCTTCTCGCCGGCGCGATAGAACTCGACCGACATCGGATCGACGGTGTCGCGGATGAACTGCTTCACATGGTCGTAGAGCGGGCGGACCTTGTCCGACATCCTGAGGTCGTTGAGCTCGTCGCCCGGATTGAGCGTGTAGTTCGTGGTGCGCGGCACATAGGCATGTTTCATTGTCTTTTCTCCCTCGCGAAGGCGCGTTTCGCGGCGGACAATAGACGCGTGCGGCGCCAAGCGCGAGCACCGATTTTGGCGGGATCGCTACCGCATCGCGGAATATCGCTGCGGCGTTTCAAACGTTGTTTGAACGCCGCCGCTGGCGACGCGATGCCGTTATTGCGGCAAGAGCCGTCTCAGAACGCCGTGTACCCGCCGTCGATCACAAAGCAGTCCGCCGTATGATAGGACGATGCCTTGCTCATGATGTAGACGGCGATGCCGCCGAAATCGCTCGGCTCGCCGAAGCGGCGCAGGGGGATGCGCGGCATTACATTGGCGACGAACTTGTCGTTGGCCATGATGCCGGCGGTCATGTCGCTCTTGATCCAGCCGGGTAGGATCGCGTTCGCGGTGACGCCGTGGCGGGCGAGCTCGACGCCGAGCGCGCGGCACAGCGCGTTCAGCGCCGCCTTGGTGCCGGCATAGTGCTCGTTGCGCGCGGTGCCGAACAGCGAGGCGAGGCTCGACGTGGCGACCAGCCGGCCGAACTTGTCGCCGGCCTCGGACCGCTCGGTCATGTGGCGTGCCGCAGCCTGGAATACGTGAAACACGCCGTCGAGATTGGTCGCGAACATCTTGCGCCACTCCTCCTCGGTGCGGTCGATGAAGGAGCGGCGACCGCCGCCGCCGATGCCGGCATTGGCGAAGCAGCCGTCGACGCGGCCGAAGGTGTCGAGGGTTGCCTTCATCGCGGTCTTGACCGAGCCGGGATCGCTGACGTCGCAGAATTGCGTTGCGACCTTGCCGGGCCCGGCCTTCATCGACGCCGCGGCGTTGGCATTTTTTTCCGCGTTGCGGCCCCAGATCGCGACGTTGCAGCCGGCGGCGTTCAGCGCCTGCGCGATGCCGAGGCCGATGCCGCCATTGCCGCCGGTGATGACAGCGACGCGGCCGGTGAGATCGAAGATGCCACTCATTGGGGTTTCCATTTGGCTTGGTGCGCGCTAATCACGCGTTCACGGATGGGCTTGCCGCCGACCATGGACAAGCCCGGCACAAAAATCAAATATGGGTCCAAATATAGGTCGACCCATCGACCTACCGCGGTACCCGCCGCCGCAACAACGTAAAGAGGAAACCATGCAGTTCAAGCACGTCACGCTCGACTTCGACGGATCGGTGGCGATCCTCAAACTCGACCATCAGGAAGTCATGAACGCGGTCTCGCTCGACATGCTCGGCGGTCTTGCCGAGGCGCTCGATGCGATCGACGACAAGCGTGACGAGGTGCGCTGCCTGGTGATCACGGGCGCCGGCCGCGCCTTCTGCACCGGCGCCAATCTGCAGGGCCGCAACCAGCAGCAGAAGCCCGGCAGGAGCAATGCCGGCGCGGCGCTGGAGACCGCGTTCCATCCGTTCCTGCGCCGGTTGCGTAAGCTGCACTGTCCGATCGTGACCGCGGTGAACGGTCCGGCCGCCGGCGCCGGGATGAGCTTCGCATTGATGGGCGACCTCATTTTGTGCGCGCGCTCGTCCTATTTCCTGCAGGCGTTCCGCCGCATCGGCCTGGTGCCGGATTGCGGCTCGACCTGGCTCTTGCCGCGGCTGATCGGCAAGGCGCGTTCGGTCGAGCTGTCGCTGCTCGGCGAGCGGCTTCCGGCTGAGAAGGCGCTGGAATGGGGCCTCGTCAACCGCGTCTATGACGACGGCGCGCTGATGGACGAGACGATGAAGCTGGCGCACGATCTCGCCAACGGCCCGACGGTGGCGCTGTCGCTGATCCGCAAGCTCTATTGGGACAGCCCGGAAAACACCCTCGAGGATCAGCTCAATCTGGAATTCGAGTCGCAGCGGATCGCGGGCAGTGCCGAGGATTTCAAGGAAGGCGTCACCGCATTTCTCGAGAAGCGGCCGGCGAAGTTCAAGGGCAAATGATCGAGACCGAGCTCGCCCGCTGCGTCGCCGCGTTTCATCCGGGCGCGACCGGCGTCACCGGTGCCGCAAAGCTCTCCGGCGGCGCCAGCCAGGAGACGTGGACGTTCGACATCGTGCACCCGGACGGCACGATCGGCGCGATCCTGCGCCGCGCGCCGCCGGGCTACGGTGCCGCGCCCGGCCGCGCCGCCGGGCTCGAGGCCGAGGCGACGCTGATGCAGCTTGCGCATGACGCGGGCCTGCCGTCGCCGAAGGTGATGCACGTGCTGACGCCGGAAGACGGCCTCGGCCGCGGCTTCATCATGGCGCGGGTCGAAGGCGAGACCATCGCGCGGAAAATTTTGCGCGACGAGGAATATGCGGCCGCGCGGCCGATGCTGGCCCGCCAGCTCGGCCGCGTCATCGCGGGCATTCATAGCCTGCCGCAGGCCAAACTGCCGAAGCTGCGCAGCCTGACCGCGACCAGGGAGATCGAGGATCTCTCCCGCGAGTACCACAGCTTCAACTGGCCGCGGCCGGTGTTCGAGCTGGCGCTGCGCTGGCTGCGCGATCACGATCCCGGTCCGTCGTCCGAAGTGACGCTGGTGCATGGCGATTTCCGCCACGGCAATCTGATCATCGGTCCCGACGGCGTGCGCGCGGTGCTCGACTGGGAGCTCGCGCATTTCGGTGATCCGATGGAGGATCTCGGCTGGATCTGCGTCAATTCCTGGCGGTTCGGCGAGATCGACAAGCCGGTCGGCGGCTTCGGCACGCGCGAGGACCTGTTTGCTGGCTATCAGGAAGCCGGCCGCAAGGCCGACCCCGATCGGGTGAAGTTCTGGGAAGTGATGGGCACGTTGCGCTGGGGCGTGATGTGCTGCGGCATGATGCAGCGCTTCCGCATGGGCCCTGACCATTCGATGGAACGCGCGATGATCGGGCGCCGTGCGTCGGAGACCGAGATCGATTTGTTGCGGTTACTTGCTCCGCGGGGAAAATAACCATGCAGGACGAACCGACACCCACCGAACTGATCAAGGCCGTCGCCGATTTCCTGCGCAATGAGATCGCGCCCGCGATCAGGGGCCACAACGGCTTCAAGCTGCGCGTCGGCATCAACGCGCTCGACCTGGTGACGCGGCAGCTCGCGCTTGCCGAGGCCGGCGATGCGACCGAAGCCGCGCGGCTGAAGGCGCTGCTCGGCGCCGACGGCACGCTGATGGAGCTGAACCGCGCATTGTCGGAGAAGATCGCAAGCGGCGAGGTCGATCTGACGACACCGGGGCTATCGGAGCATCTCTGGCAGACTACGATGGACAAGCTCGCCGTCGACCAGCCGAACTATGCGTCCTACAAGCGGGAGTTAGGGAATAAGGCGTAGCGAATACCAAAACTCGTCATTCCGGGATGCGCCGCAAGGCGCAGGCCCGGAATCCATGCTCACAATGGTGATTATGGATTCCGGGCTCGATGCTGCGCATCGCCCCGGAATGACGGGAGGAGGAATGCCTTACCGCCCCAGCCATTTCGGCGGACGCTTCTCCGAAAACGCCTTCGGGCCCTCGATGTAATCCTCCGACGCGGCCATCGCCTTCACCGCGGGATATTCGCGCTGCTCGGTCATGGCTTGCTCGAGCGAGACTTCGAGGCCCTTCTGGATCGCCTGCTTGGAGGCGCGGATCGACATCGGCGAGTTCTTGGTGATGGTCTCGGCCCAGCGCTCGGCGGCCGCCAGCGCCTCGCCCTGCGGCACCACCTCGTTGACGAAGCCGAGCTCGAGACCTTCCTTGGCGCTGACGTGGCGCGCGGTCAGGATCATGCCCATGGCGCGCTTCAGGCCGATCTGGCGCGGCAGCCGTTGCAGGCCGCCGGCGAGCGCGGCGAGGCCGACGCGCGGCTCGGGCAGGGCGAAGGTCGCATTCTCGGCGGCGATGATCAGGTCGCAGGCCAGCGCGACCTCGAACCCGCCGCCCATCGCGACGCCGTTGACCGCCGCGATGATCGGCTTGTCGCAGTCGAAGCGGGTGGTCAGCCCGGCGAAGCCGCCCTTGTCCCAGCCGCGCTTGCCGCCGGCGGCCTGCCATTTCAGGTCGTTGCCGGCGCAGAAGGCCTTGTCGCCGGCGCCGGTGACGATCGCGACCCACTGCTCCGGATCGGCGGAGAAGTCGTCGAACACCTTGTTGAGCTCGAAATGCGCGTCGATATGCAGCGCGTTGTAAACCTCGGGCCGCGACAGCGTCACGATGGTGATGGGACCCTTGCGCGTCACCTTGGAGAATTTCAGATCCATGTTTGCTCCCGTCGATTTTCTGCGGCGAAGAATATTGCCGATATCCTAGCGCCTGCGCGCCGGTCCGTGCCATCCAATTACGCAACGCGACCGCGCGCGCAAGCCTCACCGACCTGCTTGACTTGGCGGCGTGCTTCTCACCTTAATCGATCCGAACGCGGATGCGCGATAGCGTCTCAACGCAAAATCAGAATCAACAAGATCTTCGGGGGAGACCGCCTTGGATTTCAATCTGCCGGCTGACCTGACAGCCTATCTCGCCGAGCTCGATCAATTCATCGAACGCGAGATCAAGCCGCTGGAAGCCGCTGACGACAACATCCGCTTCTTCGATCACCGCCGCGAATGGGCGCGCACCGATTTCGACAAGGGCGGCCTGCCGCGCCACGAATGGGAGCTGTTGCTGCGCAAGGCCAAGAACCTGGCCGATGCCGCCGGTCATCTCCGCTTCGCGATCCCGAAACGCTACGGCGGCAAGGACGGCTCCAACCTCTGGATGGCTGTCATCCGCGAGCATTTTGCCTCGAAAGGGGCTCGGCCTGCACAACGATTTGCAGAACGAGCATTCGATCGTCGGAAATCTGCCGATCGTGACCATGCTGGACCGCTATGGAACCGACGAGCAGAAGGCGATGATCGACGGCTCGATCACCGGCAAGTACCGCATCACATTCGGTCTCACCGAGCCCGAGCACGGCTCGGACGCCACGCACATGGAAACCAGGGCGGCGCCGGCGACCCGTGACAACGTCAAGGGCTGGATCATCAATGGCGAGAAAATGTGGACGACAGGCATGCATGTCGCCACCCACTGCGCGCTGTTTGCCCGCACGTCAGGCAATGACGGCGATGCGCGGGGCATCTCCTGCTTCCTGGTGCCGGCGAACTCGCAGGGCGTGAAGGTCGAGGAGTATATGTGGACCTTCAACATGCCGACCGACCATCCGAGGGTCAGCTTCACCGACGTGTTCGTGCCCGAGGATGCGCAGTTCGGCGAGGTCGGCCGCGGCCTGTCGCTGGCGCAATGTTTTGTCCATGAGAACCGCATCCGTCAGGCCGCAAGCTCACTCGGCGCCGCCGTGTATTGCATCAACGAAAGTGTGAAGTATGCGCGCGAGCGAAAACCGTTCGGCAAGGCGCTGGCCGAGAACCAGGCGATCCAGTGGCCGCTGGTCGAGCTTGCGACCCAGGCCGAGATGCTGCGGCTGCTGATCCGCAAGACCGCCTGGGAGATGGACCAGCTGACCCAGGCGCAGGTCGAGCACACGCTGTCCGACCGGGTCTCGATGTGCAATTTCTGGGCAAACCGGCTGTGCTGCGAGGCCGCCGATCGCGCCATGCAGGTGCATGGCGGCATGGGCTATTCGCGCCACAAGCCGTTCGAGCACATCTACCGCCACCACCGCCGCTATCGCATCACCGAGGGCAGCGAGGAGATCCAGAAGCGCAAGGTGGCGGGCTTCCTGTTCGGCTACATGGGAGCGGGGAAGCGTTGAGGTAAGAGAATGAAGGAGAGATGAGAGCCATTGCCATTCTCTCCACCGTCGTCCCTGCGAAAGCAGGGACCCATAACCACAAAAGGTCGTTGTTGGAGCGAGATGCGGCCCCAGCGTATTGTCACCGCTAACAGCGGTGGTTATGGGTCCCGGCTCGCGCTTCGCTTGGCCGGGACGGCAGAGGGAGCTAATTCACCTGCCGATCTTTCCCCGCCCAGTACGGTTCACGCAGGCTCCGCCGCAGGATCTTGCCCGACGGGTTGCGCGGCAGCGCCGGGATGAAGTCGACCGATTTCGGCGTCTTGTAGCCGGCGATCCGCTCGCGGGTGAAGTTGATGATGTCGGTTGCGGTCGCGCTCTTGCCCGGCTTCATCACCACCACGGCCTTCACCGCCTCGCCCCATTTGTCGTCGGGGATGCCGATCACGGCGGCCTCCGCCACATCGGGATGGTCGCACAGCGCGCTCTCGACCTCGGCCGGATAGATGTTCTCGCCGCCGGAGATGATCATGTCCTTGATGCGGTCGTGGATGTAGAGATAGCCATCCTTGTCCATGTAGCCGGCATCGCCCGTGCGCAGCCAGCCGTCGCCATCGATGGTGCGCGCGGTCGCCTCGGGCAGATTCCAGTAGCCGGCCATGTTGGAGCCGGAGCGGGTGGCGATCTCGCCGACTTCGCCCGGCGGCAGCGGCTTGCCGTTCTCGTCGAGGATCGCAAGCTCGACACCGGGCAGCGCCTTGCCGGCCGAGCGCATCCGCTCGAGCCCCTCGATGTGGTCCTCCGGCGGCAGCGCCACGATGGTGCCGGTGGTTTCGGTCATGCCGTACATCTGCACGAAGCCGCATTTGAAGACCTCGATGCATTCCTTCAGCAACGCCGCCGGGATCGGCGAGGCGCCGTAGAGCATGTATTTCAGGCGGGAGAAGTCGACCTGCCGCGCGCGCGGCTGCCGCACCACGAACTGCATCGCCGCCGGCACCATGAACAGTTTGGTGATGCCGGATTGCTCGAAGAAGTCGAGCACCTTGGTCGGGTCGAACTCGCGCGCGATCACGCCGCGGGCGCCGTGATAGAGCCCCATCACGCCCCAGCCGGAACCGCCGATGTGGAAGATCGGCATCGCCACCAGCGAGACGTCGTCTGTGGTCCACCGGTTCCACTCCGGCTTCTCGGCCTCATTGCCGCTCTGCACAAGGTTGAGGAAGTTGGCGTGCGACAGCATCGCGCCCTTCGGCTTGCCCGTGGTGCCCGAGGTGTAGAGCTGGATCGCGATGTCCTTCGGCGCGATCGCAAGGCGCGGATCGTCGCCACTCTGCGCGTCGCGCCAGGCGACGAAGTCGAGCCATTCCGGCGCGCCGCCCTCGGTGGTGATGATGCTGCGGACGCTCGGCAGCTTTTCGCGGATGTTACGCGCCTGGGTGATGAATTCGGGGCCGACGAACAGCACCGGCGCCTTGCAGTCGTCGACGATGAAGGCGACCTCGGGGCCGGCGAGGCGCCAGTTCACCGGCGCCATCACCACGCCGGCCTTCATCGCGCCCATCAAGAGTTCGAAGTAGAAGTCGCTGTTCTTGCCGAGATAGGCGATCCGCTCGCCCTTCTTGAGGCCCATCGCGATCAGCGCGTTGGCGACGCGGTTGGTCTTGACGTCGAATTCGGCGAACGAGGTCTGCCGTCCCTCGAACTCATAGGCCAGCGCATCGCCGCGGCTTCTGGCGCGGTCGCGCACCATATCGGCAAGGTTGTTCAGCTTCGGCGCGTCGGACATGTTTCCCCCGTGACGTTTTGTTTTGGTTGCGCGGAGTGTGGCGGCATCGCGCGGGAAAAACAATATGGCGATGTTGGGCGCGATGTTTCAACATCGTCCCGGGCAAGCCAACGGGTCGGCGCGAAGCGCCGCCCGATGACAGGCTCCGCGCGACCCGGGACCCATAACCACAGGGTCGAGTTATCGAGCGCGCTGCGGCCCCAGCATGCTCGATGTTTTCCAGTCGCGGTTATGAGCCCCTGCTTCCGCAGGGACGACAGCAGTGACTCGGGCGCAAGCGCGAGCTTCAACCCCGCGCCGCGCGATCCTTCTCGTTCTGCGCCTTGATCGAGTCGCGCGCCTTGGTCCAGTCGTCGTCGCTCCAGTCGCGCAGCTGGTAGAAATTGCCGCCCATCGCCAGCGCCTGCGCGCCGTCCATGGCGATGGTCTCGCCGTTGATCCAGTCGCAGCCGCCGGAGATCAGGAACACCGCGAGGTTCTGCAACTCCTCCATGGTGCCGACGCGGCCCATCGGGTTCATCGCCTTGGTGCGCGCGCCGGCCTCGTCGCCGGGCTTGATGCGCTTGCTCATGCCTTCGGTCGGAATCTCGCCGGGCGCGATGGTGTTGAGACGGATGCCGTGCCGGCCCCACTCGATCGCAAGCGACATGGTCATGGCGTGGATCGCCGACTTGCTCATCGCCGATGGCACCACATAGGGCGAGCCGTTGCGCACCCAGGTCACGGTGATCGACACCACGTTGCCGCGATGCCCGCCGGCGATCCAGCGCCGGCCGACCGCGTGCGTTACGTAGAAGGTGCCGTGCATCACGATGTTGGCCACGGCATCAAACCCTCGCGCGGAGAGCTCCTCGGAGCGCGAGATGAAATTGCCGGCAGCGTTGTTGATCAGATCGGTGAGGGGACCGCTGGTGGTCCAGATCGCCTCGATCATCTCGTCGACCGCCATGGCGTTGCGGATATCGACGCCGTGGCTGACCACGCGCCCGCCATGCTCGGCCATCAGTTCGGTGGCGGTCTCGTCGCAGACGCTCTTGCGTCGGCCGCAGATATGCACCTCGGCCCCGAGCTGGAGGAAGCGGGTGGCCATGGCCTTGCCGAGGCCGGTGCCACCGCCGGTTACCAGGATGCGCCGCCCGGCAAGAAGCTGATCGGTGAACATCGTTTCCTCCACGGGGGTTGTCAGTTAATTGGTCGATTGACTAAAAGCGGACAACGGCCTTTCTGTAAAGCGCCAACTCAGGGAACAAAGCGGAGGGAATGATGGAAGATCGCGTTTCGATATCGATTTCGGACGGTATCGCCGATGTCCGGCTGGTGCGGGCGGACAAGATGAACGCGCTCGATGCCGCGATGTTCGAGGCATTGGTCGCCGCAACCGACCGGCTTTCCAAGGAAAAAGGCGTTCGGGTGGTGGTGCTGTCCGGTGAGGGTCGGGCCTTCTGCGCCGGGCTCGACATGGGGCGGTTCGCCGCCATGAAGGATGGCGGTAACGGAGTGCCCGGCGGCGCGAACCGCGATCTCACAATCCGGACCCACGGCAAGGCCAACGCCCCGCAGCAGGCGGTCTGGGGCTGGCGCCAGCTCCCGGTGCCGGTCATCGCGGCGGTCCACGGCGTCGCCTTCGGCGGCGGCTTCCAGCTCGCGCTCGGCGCCGACATGCGCTTCCTGTCGCCGGATGCGCGGATGTCGATCATGGAGATCAAATGGGGCCTCGTCCCCGACATGGCGGGCACGCCGATCCTCGCGAGTCTCGTGCGCGACGACATCCTCCGCGAGCTCACCTATACCGGCCGGATCTTCTCGGCGCAGGAGGCCCAGAGTTACGGTCTCGCCACTCGGGTCTGCGACGACCCGCGCGCAGCAGCGTTCGAAGTCGCGCGCGAGATCGCCGGCAAGAGCCCGGATGCGATCCGCGCCGCCAAGCGGATGCTGAACAATCTGTCGGTCGATCCGGCCGCGGCGCTGCTTGCGGAATCCGTCGAGCAGCAGAAGCTGCTCGGCAGCCCGAACCAGACCGAATCCGTCCGCGCCAATCTGGAGAAGCGCGCGCCGAAGTTTGCGGATGCTGGATAGAAGTCACGCCGTCATTCCGGGGCGATGCGTAGCATCGAACCCGGAATCTCGAGGTTCCGGGTCTGGTCCTGCGGACCATCCCGGAACGACGACTTAACTTCGAACCGACACAAGATCGGATAACGACAATGGAAACGTCCCAACCCTTCCGCGGCATCGTCAGCGGCGAGCGCCGGCGCGATCACGCCGCCGTCGCCGAGCGCACTGAGCGCATCGCCTCCGGCCTCAACAAGCTCGGCGTCAAGCCGGGCGACAGCGTCTGCATGCTGATGCGCAACGACATCGCCTTCATCGAGTCGGCCTATGCGGCGATGCGGCTCGGCGCCTATGGCGTGCCGATCAACTGGCACTTCAAGCCGGAGGAGATCAACTACGTGCTGACGGATTCCGGCACGCGCGTCCTGATCGGCCATGCCGACCTGCTGCATCCGCTGCGCGGCGCGATCCCGGATGATGTCATCGTGCTCAGCGTGCCGACGCCACCGGAGATCCTCGCCAACTACAAGATCAATCCCGATCATCTCGCGGCGCCGGACTTCGCGATCGATTTCGAATCCTGGCTGGCGCAATTTCCGCGCTACGACGGCCCCGTGGTGCCGCAGCCGCAGAACATGATCTACACCTCGGGCACCACGGGCCATCCGAAGGGCGTTCGCCGTTTCGCACCGACACCGGAGCAGACCGCCAACGCGGAAGCGATGCGCGCGATGATCTACGGCCTGAAGCCCGGCGCGCGCGCGATCCTGCCTGGACCGCTCTATCATTCCGCGCCGAATTCCTTCGGGCTGCGCTCGGGCAAGCTCGGCGGCGCGCTGGTGCTGATGCCGCGCTTCGACGCCGAGGAATTTCTGGCACTGATCGAGCGCGAGAGGATCGACACCATCTTCATGGTGCCGACGATGTTCATCCGCCTCATGAAGCTGCCGGAGGAGGTGCGCCGGAAGTACGACATGTCGTCGCTGCGCCACATCATCCATGCCGCCGCGCCCTGTCCGGCCGACGTCAAGCGCGCCATGATCGAGTGGTGGGGGCCGGTGATCTACGAATTCTACGGCTCGACCGAGTCAGGCGCGGTGACGTTCGCGACGTCGGAGGACGCGCTGAAGAAGCCCGGCACGGTCGGCAAGATATCGCCCGGCGCCGAGCTGCGCTTCATCGGCGACGACGGCCGCGAGGTGGCGCAGGGCCAGATCGGCGAGATCTATTCGCGGATCGCGGGCAATCCCGATTTCACCTATCACAACAAGCCCGAGAAGCGGACCGAGATCGACCGCGAGGGCTTCATCACCTCCGGCGATGTCGGCTATATCGATGCGGATGGCTACGTCTTCATCTGCGACCGCAAGCGCGACATGGTGATCTCGGGCGGCGTCAACATCTATCCGGCCGAGATCGAGGCCGTGCTGCATGCGGTGCCCGGCGTGCACGACTGCGCGGTGTTCGGCATTCCCGATGCCGAGTTCGGCGAGGCGCTGATGGCAGTGGTCGAGCCGCAGCCGGACGTCACGCTCGACATCGCAGGGGTCCGGGCGCAGCTGAAGACCGCTCTCGCCGACTACAAGGTGCCGAAGCACATCGAGATCCAGACCAACCTGCCGCGCGAGGATTCCGGAAAGATTTTCAAGCGCCGGCTGCGTGATCCCTATTGGGAGCGGGCGGGGCGGAGGATCTAGGGGCCACAAGCTCGCTGTCGTCCCGGCGAAGGCCGGGACGACGTTGGTGGACGTGTGCACCGCGCAAGTTCATCTTGCGCTGCGGCAAAAAAAGCGCACACTTGGGAGCGAGCCGGGCAACCTCTGGAGTAGCCAGCCATGTCTTCCCAGACTTTGCCTCCCCAGACTTTGCCTCCCCAGACGATGCCTTCCGAGACCGACCGGCGCGCGGCAGAAGTGCAGGCGCAGGAGGAGGATGCACGGCTGCGGAACGACATCCGCCTGCTGGGGCGCGTACTCGGCGACACCGTGCGCGACCAGGAAGGGGCCGAGGTGTTCGACCTGGTCGAGCGCATCCGCCAGACCTCGGTCCGGTTCCACCGCGACGAGGACAAGCTGGCGCGGCGCGAGCTGGAAGGCATCCTCGACGGCATGTCGATCGCCGAGACGCTGCGGATCGTCCGCGCGTTCAGCTATTTCTCCCACCTCGCCAACATCGCCGAGGACCAGAACAACATCCGCCAGATGCGCAGCCGCGGCCCGAGCGGGGCGCCGCGGCCGAGCACGCTGGAGCAGACGCTGGTGCATGCCCGCCAGGCCGGCATCAGCCCGGCCGATCTGCGCAGCTTCTTCAAGAGCGCGCTGGTCAGCCCGGTCCTGACCGCGCATCCGACCGAGGTCCGCCGCAAGAGCACGATGGACCGCGAGATGGAGATCGCCGACCTGCTCGACCGCCGCGAGCGGCTGCAGATGACGCCGGACGAGAGCGAGGCCAGCGACGAGCAGCTTCGTCGCGCCGTCGTGACGCTGTGGCAGACCAATCTGTTGCGCCGGACCAAGCTGACCGTGCTCGACGAGGTCGGCAACGGCCTGTCGTTCTACGACTACACCTTCCTGCGGGAGGTGCCGCGGCTGCATTGCGCGCTGGAGGACCGGCTGAACACCGAGGGCGGCGAGGCCGGCGACCTCGCCTCGTTCCTGACGATGGGAAGCTGGATCGGCGGCGACCGCGACGGCAATCCGTTCGTCACCGCGGGAGGTGATGCGCGGCACCTTGCGGCTGCAGTCAAGCCGGGTGCTCAGCTTCTATCTCGAGGAGCTGCACGCGCTCGGCGCCGAGCTGTCGCTGGCGGCGCACCTCGCCGACGTCTCGGACGAGCTGCGGATCCTCGCCGAGCGTTCGCCCGACACCTCGCCGCATCGCAGCGGCGAGCCGTATCGTCTGGCGGTATCCGGCATCTATGCGCGGCTTGCCGCCACCGCGATGCGGCTCGAGGTCGAGACCACGCGGCCGCCGGTCGGCAAGGCCGAGCCCTATGCGAGCGTGAAGGAATTCCAGGCCGATCTCGACGTGCTGAATCGCTCGCTGATCGCGAACAATTCCGGCGTGATCGCACGCGGCCGGCTGCGGCAGCTGCGGCGGGCGGTGGATTGCTTCGGCTTCCATCTGGCGCGGCTCGATATCCGCCAGAATTCGGCGGTGCACGAGCGGACCATCGCCGAGCTGCTCGACACCGCCAATCCCGGCATGTCTTATCTGGCGCTCGGCGAGGACGCGCGCGTCAGCCTGCTGCTCGGCGAGTTGCGCAGCGCGCGGCCGCTGGCCTCGCCCTTCGTCAAATATTCCGAGGAGACCCAGAGCGAGCTCGCCGTGTTCCGGGCCGCGGCCGAGGCGCATGCCAGATTCGGCCCCGAGGTGATCTCCCAATGCATCATCTCGATGTGCAAGGGCATGTCCGACATGCTTGAGGTCGCGGTGCTGCTGAAGGAGGTTGGTCTCGTCAATCCGTCCGGCCGCAGCGCGATCAACATCGTGCCGCTGTTCGAGACCATCGAGGATCTGCAGGCCTCAAGCCACATCATGGACCGCATGCTGGCGCTGCACGACTATCGCAAGCTGGTCGACAGTCTCGGCGGCGTGCAGGAAGTGATGCTCGGCTATTCCGACAGCAACAAGGATGGCGGCTTCGTCACCTCGGGCTGGGAGCTCTACAAGGCCGAGATCGGCCTCGTCGAGGTGTTCGAGCGGCACGGCGTGCGGCTTCGCCTGTTCCACGGCCGCGGCGGCTCGGTCGGCCGCGGCGGCGGCCCGAGCTACGATGCGATCATCGCGCAGCCCGGCGGCGCGGTGAACGGCCAGATCCGCATCACCGAGCAGGGCGAGATCATCTCGTCGAAATATTCCAATGCCGAGGTCGGCCGCAGCAATCTGGAGATCCTCGCCGCGGCAACGCTGGAGACCAGCCTGCTGCAGCCGCGGCAGAGCGCGCCGCGCCCCGAATATCTCAAGGCGATGGAGGAGATTTCCGCGCTCGCCTTCAAGGCCTATCGCGGGCTCGTCTACGAGACCGAAGGCTTCGCCGATTATTTCTGGGGCTCGACCGTCATCAACGAGATCGCGACCTTGAACATCGGCAGCCGTCCGGCGTCGCGCAAGAAGACCCGCGAGATCGAGGATTTGCGCGCGATTCCCTGGGTGTTCTCCTGGGCGCAATGCCGGCTGATGCTGCCGGGCTGGTACGGTTTTGGCGCGGCGGTCGAGACCTGGATCGCGGAGCATCCGGAGCAGGGCATGCCGTTCCTGCAGGAGCTGTACCGGGAATGGCCGTTCTTCCGCACGCTCTTGTCCAACATGGATATGGTGCTGGCAAAGAGCTCGATCGCGATCGCGTCGCGCTACGCCGAGCTGGTGCCCGACGTTGCGTTGCGCGAGAAAATCTTCGGCCAGATCCGCCGCGAGTGGCATCTTTCGATCGAGACGCTGCTCGACATCATGGGCCACGACCGGTTGCTGCAGGGCAACCCGCTGCTGGAGCGCGGCATCCGCAACCGCTTCCCCTACATGGACCCGCTCAATCATGTGCAGGTGGAACTGCTCAAGGAGCATCGCGCGCAGAACCCGGACGAGCAGGTGCTGCGCGGGATCCAGATCACGATCAACGGGATTTCGGCGGGGTTGAGGAATAGCGGCTAAGGCCGTGATGCCTGCGCCGTCATTGCGAGCGCAGCGAAGCAATCCATTGGGCCGCAAGCGGTGACATGGATTGCTTCGTCGCTTCGCTCCTCGCAATGACGACGGAAGGAAGATCGGTCAACAATTATGCGCGCCCCGCGTCTCCACATAGACCGCATACAGCGACTGGCTCGCGGTCATGAACAGGCGGTTGCGCTTCTTGCCGCCGAAGGTGAGGTTGGCGCAGGTCTCGGGCAGCAGGATCTGGCCGATGCGCGCACCGTCAGGCGCGAACACCTGCACGCCGTCATAGCCCGGTCCCACCCAGCCGGCGCCGACCCAGATATTGCCGTCGATGTCGACGCGCATGCCGTCGGGGAAGCCGGACTTGCCGTCCAACGTCATGTCGATCAGCGTGCGCGGGTTGGAGAGCTTGTCGCCGTTGAGATCGTACTGCCAGACGATGTTCTTGGCGTTCGGATAGTGCGTGATGCCGGTGTCGCAGACATAGACCTTCTTGTAGTCGTGGCTGAAGGCGATGCCGTTCGGCTTGAACGGTTCGTCGCAGACTTTGGCGATCTGCCCGGTCGAAGCGTCGATGCGGTAGACGGCCTCCTTCTGATAGGGCTGGTTCGAACCGGTATTGGCGCGCTGGCCTTCATAGATCGAAATCGCACCGTAGCCGGGGTCGGTGAACCAGATCGACTTGTCGTTGGGGTGCACGACCATGTCGTTCGGCCCGTTGAGCGGCTTGCCATTGGCCTGCTCCGCCAATGACGTCACGGTTCCGTCGTGCTCGTAGCGCACCAGCCGGGTGCGCTCGGCGGTGATCTGGCGGCCCTCGAAATCGAACGTCGAGCCGTTGGCCTCGTTCGACGGCTTGTGGAACTGCTCGGAGATGTGGCCGTCATCGTCGAGATAGCGCAGCTGCCGGTTGGCCGGGATGTCGCTCCACACCAGATACTGGCCCTGCGCGTTCCAGGCCGGGCCTTCGGCCCACAGACAGCCGGTGTAGAGGCGCTTGATCGCGGTGTTGCCGACCTTGGCCTTGAAGCGCTTGTCGTCGATCACGACGATATCAGGATCGGGATAGCGCTGCGGCTCCGCATTGGGGCCGAAGTCGCGCGCCGCAGCATCGGATGCGGCCATCGCAGTTGCAGCAAGCGCGGTTGCGCCGCGCAAGATCGTTCGACGGTTGAACGCCTTCGTTCCGTCGCCCTCGTGTTTCGCTGTGTTGCTCGGATGTGTGTTGCTTGGATTTGTCACGAAAGTCCTCCCAGGTTTCTTGTTATCGGGAGGACGATCATACCCCCGCAATTCTGGCACAATGCGGGCACGCGATGAAGGAACAACCGAAGAGTGTGTCGCCCCTACGTTCTCGTCGAGGCGACATTTCATAAAACCGTCAGATCGGATCCGAAGATCAGATCGGATCCCAGGTGAAGACGTCGGCCGAGCGGTCGAGCTTGGCGAACGATCCCTTCAGCGCCGGCATGCCGTGTTCGGCAATGGTCTCCGGCGTCCAGCCTTCGCCGCGATGCACCGAGCGCACCGGACGATGCTGGCCGAACAGGAAGATCTCGTTCATGCGCACGCCGAAGATCTGGCCGGTGACGTCCTTGGCGGCATCCGAGAGCAGATAGGCGCAGACCGGCGCGATCTTCTCCGGACCCATCTGCTTGATCTTCTCGACCCGGGCCTTCTCGGCATCGGTCTCGGTCGGGATCGTGCCGATCATGCGGGTCCAGGCGAACGGCGACACGCAGTTCGAGCGCACGTTGAAGCGGCCCATGTCGAGCGCGATCGATTTCGACAGGCCGACGATGCCGAGCTTGGCGGCGGCATAGTTGGCCTGGCCGTAATTGCCGATCAGGCCGGAAGTCGAGGTGAAGTGCACGAAGGAGCCCGACTCCTGCTCGCGATAGATCCGCGCCGCGGCGTGGCTGACGTAGAACGAGCCCATCAGATGCACCTTGATGACAGCCTCGAAGGCCTCCACGCTCATCTTGTGGAAGATCATGTCGCGCAGGATGCCGGCATTGTTGACGACGCCGTCGAGCCGGCCGAAATGATCGGTCGCGGTCTTCACGATCTTGCTCGCGGGAATGGCTTCCGCCACCGATTCGAAATTGGCGACCGCCGTGCCGCCGCGCTTCTTGATCTCCTCGACCACCTCCTCGGCGGGCGCGGCGCTCGAGCCTGCGCCATCCGCCGCGCCGCCGGGATCGTTGACCACGACCTTGGCGCCTTCCGCCGCGCACAGCAGCGCGATCTCGCGCCCGATGCCGCGGCCTGCGCCGGTGACGATGATGACTTTATCCTGCAGTGATTTTGCCATGTGGGTTCTCCTTGTATGTGTCCGTCATTCCGGGGCGATGCGTCAGCATCGAACTATGGTGCGCAATGCGCACCTGAGAATCTCGAGGTTCCGGGTTCGCGCTTCGCGCGCCCCGGAACGACGGAGGTTGTTACTTCTCGTTCGTAAAGATGATCGTGCCTGATGCGGCGAACATGCCGCCGACGCCGTGGCAGACCGAAATCTTGGCGTTCGGCACCTGTGCGGGTGCAATGCCGCGCATCTGCCGGACGCTCTCCTGCAGCGCATACATGCCGTACATGCCGGAGTGCATGTAGCTGAGGCCGCCGCCATTGGTGTTGAGCGGCAGCTTGCCGCCGGGGCGGGTATTGCCGTCGGCGATGAACTTGCCGGTTTCCTCGTAGGGCATGAAGCCGAGGTCGCCGAGGCCGTACAGCGGCAGATGCGCGAAGGCGTCGTAGATCATCAGATGATCGACGTCCTTGTGGGTGATGCCGGCCTCCTTGAACGCCAGCGGGCCCGCCACCTTGAAGGCGCGCGAACTGTCAAAAGTCTTCATCTGGCTGACCATCGGCGTTTCCACGCTCTCGCCGGTGCCGAGGATATAGACCGGCTTCTGTGGGAAATCCTTGGCGCGGTCGGCCGAGGTCAGGATCAGCGCGCCGCCGCCGTCGGTGACGAGGCAGCATTGCAGCAGCCGGAAAGGATAGGCGATCATCCGCGAGTTCAGCACGTCCGCGACCGTGATCGGCTCCTTCATGGTCGCACGCGGGTTCTTGGCCGCCCATTCGCGCTGCACGACCGCGACCATCGCGAGCTGCTCATGGGTGATGCCGTGCGTCTTCATGAAGCGCAGCACCGGAATCGGGAACATGCTCGGCGGCCCGTAGACGCCGAACGGCGATTCAAACTGGCCGTTGAGGCTGTCGGGCGCGGTGAAGCGCGGCTGCTTGCCGATCATCGACTTGCCGCTCTCGGCATGGGTGATCAGCACGGTCTTGCACAGCCCCGCCTCGATCGCGGCGGCAGCGTGGCGGACATGCAGCATGAAGGAGCAGCCGCCGACCGAGGTGCCGTCGACCCAGGTCGGCGTGATGCCGAGATAATGCGCCATCTGCTGTGGGGTCTCGACCGCGGTGGCGAAGCCGTCGATATCGGACAGCTTCAAGCCGGCATCCGCGATCGCGTTCAGCGCCGCATCCGCGTGCAACTGGATCTGCGACATGTTGGGGATGACCCCGAGCTCGGTGGTCTCGGCCGCACCGACGACGGCAACCTGGTTCCTGCGCATTGCGTTACCCCTTCGCCGGACGGAACAAGGGAAGGGTGATCTTGTCGTCGAGGGCCTCGAAGGCGACCTCGAGCGGCATGTCGAGCTCGAGCGCTTCCGGGGTCTGCGGACAATCGATGATGTTGCTCATCATGCGCGGGCCCTCGTCGAGTTCGACCACGGCGATCGCATAAGGCGGCGTGAAGCCGGGCGCGGCGGGGCGGTGGTTGATGACGTAGCTGTAGAGCTTGCCCTTGCCGCTGGCCTTGAACACCGAGACCCTGCGCGAGGCGCAGGAGGGGCAGAACGGCCGCGGCGGAAAGTAGACATTGGCGCAGGCGTCGCAACGCTGCAGGCGCAGCTCGCCGGCCTTGGTGCCGTCCCAGAAATGCTGGGTCTCAGGCGTCGGCTTTGGTTTCGCGCGCGCGGGCTCGGCCATGTCTATAGTCTCCTCCGGAAATCGTTACGGTCTTGATGCGCCATCGGACCGAGACCCGTCAACGGTCCATCCATGTCCCGCGCAGCGGCCTGTGTCCCGCGCATGCCGCATATTCCGCCCCTCGCACAATTGCTAAGGCCGGCGTGCTTGTGTCGCTCCGGTCCGGCGCGTAGAAGGGCCGCGTCCAAGATACGTCCAAGACACGTCAAAGATACCCGGGAGGAATAATATCATGCTGAGGATCATCGGCGCGGCACTCGCTGCCAGCCTCGCATTTGCCACGCAGGCGATGGCCGCCGACGCACCGTCGGAGATCAAGATCGGCACGCTCTACGCGTCCTCGGGGCGCTACGCCTCGATCTCGATGCCGGTGTACAGCTCGCTGAAATTGTGGGTCGAGCAGAAGAACGCCGAGGGCGGCGTGTTCGTGAAGGCGTTCGACAAGAAGATCCCGATCAAGCTCGTGTCCTATGACGACCAGAGCAATACGGCGACCGCGTCGACGCTTTATAACCAGCTGGTCACCCAGGATAAGGTCGACCTCCTGGTCGCCGATTCCGGATCGGTGCTGACGGCGCCCGCGGTTGCGATCGCGCGCGACCACAAGATGTTCCTGTTCGACCAGACCGGCACCGGTGCCAGCTTCTTCTCCAAGGACAATCCCTACATCGCGCTGATGGCCGACCCGGTGTCGACGGTCTGGCCCAAGCCGGTCGCCGACTTCATCAGCCATGACGGCCCCGGGCTCGGCATCAAGAAGATCGCGATCCTGTACGCGACCAACGAGTTCACCGGCACCCAGGCCAACGCGTTCCGCAAGTTCGTCAAGGAGTCCGGCGCGCCGATCGAGATCGTCTACGACCAGGGCGTTCCGACCGAGACCACCAATTACAACGTCATCATCAACAACATCAGCAACGCCAATCCCGACGCAGTGATCCATTTCGGCTATGCGCCGAACGACATCGCCTTCCTGCGCAACGTCCAGGACGTCGGCACCAAGTTCAAGATGCTGTTCGCGATCTATGCCGGCCTCGAGACCGAACTGCTGGAGAAGAATGTCGGCGCCAAGGGCTTGGAGCACATCTGGACCTATGTGCCGCCGTCCGAATTGGATTATCCCGTCAATTTCGGGATGAACATGAAGGATTTCCGCGCCGCCTGGACCAAGAAGTACAACGACGGCAAGATGGAGTTCGGCTTCAACGCGGTGGCCGGCTACACCACGGCGCTGGTGATCGAGAAGACGCTGTCGGTTGCGACCAGCCTCGACCAGATGGAGCTGCGCCGCGCGGTGTTCTCGCTCAGCGGCCAGCTCAAGACGCTCGACGGCACCTTCGCGCTGGACGAGACCGGCGGCCAGATCGGCGAACTGACGCCGCTTGGTCAGCTCACGGTCGACGAGCACGATCACATCAAGTTCGTCTCGATCTATCCCCACGAGACCGCCACCGGCAAGCCGATCTATCCGGCCCCGTGATGCGATTGACAGCGGCAGGCGTACACCTTCGGCGGCGAGCGATAGCATGACCTATGCGCTCGTTGCCGGCGTGCTGTTCGGGCTGTATTTCAGCCTGGTCGGCATCGGTCTCAATCTCGTGTTCGGCGTCATGCGCATCGTCAACCTTGCGCATGGCGACATCCTGATGCTCGGCGCCTTCATCGCGCTGGGCGTGGTCGGCATCGCCGGCATCGACCCGCTGTTCGCGGTGCCGCTGGCCTTCGTGATCTTCGTGCTCGCGGGTGTGCTGCTTTACTGGGTGCTGGTGCCGCGGCTGCAGGGCTCGGCCAATCCGGAAATGCTGTCGATCATCCTGTTCTTCGGCCTGTCGCAGGTGATCGAAGCCGTCACCACGATCTTCGCCGGCACCAGCGAGCGCTCGATCCAGAGCCGGCTGCTCGGCACCGTGTTCACGACCATCAAGGTGAAGTGGTTTGGCGGCAAGGCCGCTGGCGCTGGGCCGATCCAGATCTTCGGCCAGGGCTTTCCGGCGCCCTGGGTGATCGCGGCGATCACCAGCCTGATCGCGATCGGGCTGGTCTACCTCTATCTCTACCATACCCGGCTCGGCACCCTGACCCGCGCGGTGATGTCGCGCCGCGACGAGGCCTTGGCGACCGGCATCGACGTCGATCGCGTCTCTGCGGCGGCGTTCGGCATCGGGCTCGGGCTCGCGGCCATCGCCGGCGTGTTCGCTCCTTTCATGTTCGGCTCGGTGACGCCGGCGTTCGGCGCCGATGCCACCGTGACCTCGTTCGCCATCGTCGTGCTCGGCTCGCTCGGCAATCCCCTGGGCACCGCGCTCGGCGGCGTCGTCTATGGTCTCTGCTACATGCTGGTGCAGACCTATCTCAGTTCCTGGGCCGACTTGCTGCCCTATGTGTTGTTGATCGTGATCCTGTTGCTGCGCCCGAGCGGTCTGCTCGGAAGGCGGGTGCGCGTTGCATAACGCCTCGAAACACCTGCTGTTCATCCTGGCGCCGCTGGTGGTGGTGTTCGCACTGCTGCCCGGCGTCTATCAAAACCATCTTTTGCTGTTCAACTTCGTGATCTTCCTGATCCTCGCGCAGGGCGTGAACATCATCTATGGCTTCACCGGCTATCTGCCGTTCGGCTATGTAGGCTTCTTCGGTGCCGGCGCCTATGGCTTTGCCATCATGGTGATGCACCTGCAGACGCCGGCGCCGCTCGCGGTGCTGGTCGGCGGCGCCGTCGCGGTCGCGCTGGGCCTGCTGCTGACGCCGCTATTGCGGCTGTCGGGCGCGTATTTCGCGATCGCCAACCTCGCGGCCTCGCTCGCGGTGCTGCACTTCGTCGCCAACCCGGCGCTGGAGGGCATCACCAAGGGTCCCTACGGCGTCTCGCTCACCGGCACCTTCAATCCGACCCACGCCTATTACGCCGCCGTGGTGGTGATGGCGCTGACCGTCGCAGCGGTGGTCTATCTGAAGAACTCGCCGTTCGGGCTTGCGCTGCAAGCCGTGCGCGAGGATGCGGTGTCGGCCTCGATGGCCGGCGTCAACATCATCAAGATGCGGGTGATCGCCTGGCTCGCCTCGGCGCTGGTCGCCGGCCTCGCCGGCGGCATCTACGCCTGGTACGTCTCGGTGTTCTATCCCGACAACGTGTTCTCCGGCGAGTTCTCGATCTTCGCCATCGTGTTCGCGCTGTTCGGCGGCGTTGCCACCATCACCGGACCGATCGTCGGCGTGCTGATCCTCTACGGCATCTACAATCTGATCGGCTTCACCACGCCGCAATATTTCCAGCTGATCTATGGCCTGTTGATCATGGGACTGGTGCTGTTCCTGCCCGCAGGCCTGGTGTCGCTGGCAACCCGCAGGGGGTGGCATGTCCCCTGAGAGAACCCCGATCCTCAATGTCTCGAAGCTGGTGAAACGCTTCGGCGGATTCCACGCGCTCGACGGCCTGAGCTTTCATGTCGTGCCCGGCGAGATCCTCGGACTCGTCGGCCCGAACGGCTCCGGCAAGACCACCGCGATCAACGTGATCTCCGGGCTCTATGCGCCCGATGGCGGCGAGGTGGTGTTCGACGGCGCATCCTCCGGCGGCGTCGCCTCGCACAAGCTCGTCCATCGCGGCATCAACCGCACCTTCCAGGTGCCGAAGCCGTTCCTGTCGCTGACCGTGCGCGAGAACATCCAGGTGGCGCTGGCCTATGGCGGCGCCGCCGGCACGCCGCCATCGATCGCCGAGCTGCTCGACGAATATCGGCTGAAGGAGGTCGCCGACCGCCCCGCAGCCGACCTCAACAGCGCGCAGCAGAAGATGCTCGATCTGACCCGCGCGCTTGCGACGCGGCCGCGGCTGCTGCTGCTCGACGAGCTTGCCGCCGGGCTCAACCCGGCGGAGCTCGACTGGATCGCCGGCCGCATCAAGGCGCTGGCCGCGACCGGCATGGCGATCATCGTGGTCGAGCATCTGATGGGCTTCATCGAGCAGATCACCGACCGCGTCATCGTGCTCAATGCGGGCAAGGAGATCTTCGAGGGCACGCTCGCGACCGCGGTGCGCGAGCCGCAGGTGATCGAGGTGTTTTTGGGAGGCGAGCATGCCCACTGACGCAGCGCCGCTTCTCGACGCCAGCGGTGTCGACGCCGGCTACGGTACCATGCAGGTGTTGTGGGGCGTCGATCTCGACGTCCGCCCCGGCGAAACCGTGCTGCTGCTCGGCGCCAATGGCGCGGGCAAGACCACCTTCCTGAAGTCGCTGGTCGGCCTGATCGAGGCCCGCAGCGGCCACATCAAGCTCGGCGGCGAGGACATCACCAGGATGCGGTCGTCGGACCGCATGAAGCGCGGCATGACCTACATGTCGGAGCTCGCGGTGTTTCCCGACCTGTCGATCGAGGAGAACATCCGGGTCGGCGCGCAGGCACTGGGCCATGCCGATCCGGGCGCGCGGGTCGACGAACTCTACGGCCTGTTTCCGGTGCTGCGCGACAAGCGCCGCGACCCGGCCTCCAGCCTGTCCGGCGGCCAGCGCAAGATGCTCGGCATCGCCAAGGCGCTGTCGGCCGAGCCGAAGCTCTTGGTCATGGACGAGCCCTCGGCCGGGCTGTCGCCGCTGTTCGTCAAGGAGGTGCTGCGCGCCCTGTCGAGCCTGCAGGGCCGCGGCCTGGCGCTCCTGATCGCCGAGCAGAATATCGGCTTCCTCGAGATTGCCACCCGCGTCTTCGTGCTGGAAGGCGGCCGTATCCGCTTCTCCGGCACGGTTGCCGAAATGAGCGGCAACGAAGAGCTGCACCGGGCCTATTTCGGGCTGAAGTGATAGTGATGCGAGGCGGGGCCGGTGCACTGGAAATCGGCCCCGGTTCGCGCGACAATCGGCTGCAAGCCATGAAGCGCACGCCGTGAAGTGCAAGCCGTGAAGTGAAAACCATGCCGAACAATCCGACACTCGCCTCCCTTGCCGCCGATCTCGCCAGCGGCGCGACCTCCGCCCGCAAGCTCGTCGAGCAATGCATCGCCAGGATTGCCGACCCGGCAGGCGAGGGCCAGCGCACCTTCACCCATGTCGACCGCGACGCCGCGCTGGACGCCGCCGACGCCATGGACCGGCTGCGCAAGGCCAACGCGGCACCGTCGCCCTTCGCCGGCATTCCGGTCTCGATCAAGGACCTGTTCGACATCAAGGGCCAGGTGACGCGCGCGGGCTCGCGGGCGCTGGAGGATTCCGCACCGGCGGATGCCGATGCGCCTGTGGTGGCGCGGCTCAAGCGCGCCGGCTTCATCGTGATCGGCCGCACCAACATGACCGAGTTCGCCTATTCCGGCATCGGCATCAATCCGCATTACGGCACGCCGAAGAGCGCCTGGAACCGGAGCGTCGGCCATGTGCCGGGCGGCTCGTCCTCCGGCGCGGCGGTCTCGATCGCCGACGGCATGGCGTTCGGCGCGCTCGGCACCGACACCGGCGGCTCCTGCCGGATTCCGGCCGCCTTCAACGGCATCGTCGGCTACAAGCCGACGCAGCGCCGGATTCCGCTCGCTGGCGGAGTGCCGCTGTCGTTCACGCTGGACAGCTACGGCCCGCTGGCGAATTCGGTGGCCTGCTGCGCCGCGCTCGATGCCGTGCTGGCCGACGAGCTGGTGACGTCGCTGACCCCGCGCCCGGTCAAGGGCATGCGGCTCGCGGTGCCGACCACGATCGCGCTCGATGACCTCGACGATGCCGTCGCAAGAACCTTCGAGCGCGCGCTGGCGTCGCTGTCGCGCGCCGGCGCCTTGATCGAGCGCATCGAGGTTCCTGAATTTCACGACGTCGGCGTGATGAACGCCAAGGGCGGGTTTTCGGCGGCCGAGAGCTATGCCTGGCACCGCTTCCTGCTGGCCAGCAAGGGCGACATCTACGATCCCCGCGTTGCAGTACGCATCCAGCGCGGCGAGGGTTTCCTTGCGGCCGACTACATCGATCTCATCAACGCGCGCCGCTCGTTCATTGCCCGCACCGAGGCGCGCATCGCGCCCTACGACGCGCTGGTGCTGCCGACCACCGCGAACCTGCCGCCGAGCATCGCCGCGCTTGCCGATGACAGGGCGTTCGCAACGGAGAATCTGCGCGCGCTGCGCAATCCTTCGCTGATCAACACGCTCGACGGCTGCGCCATCTCGCTGCCCGCGCATCGTGAGGGCGAGGCGCCGGTCGGCCTGATGCTCGCCGCCGCCGGCGGTTCGGATCGCCGCATCTTCGAGCTCGCGGCCGGAATGGAGACCGTCATCCGTGTTTGATCTCACCTTCACTATCGATGACAAGGGCGTCGCGACGCCGCTCACGCTCGAAATCAAGCAAGCGGTGATCGCCGGCTGGACCGGCCGCGATCCGGTGGCACGCGACAAGCACATCGCCGAGCTCGAGGCGCTCGGCATCGCACGCCCCGCGACGACGCCGATCTACTACCGCTGCTCGGCCCGCCGGCTGACCTTCGCCGACACGATCGAGGTCTGCGGCGAGGACTCCAGCGGCGAGGTCGAGTTCGTGCTGATCGGCTGGCAGGGCCGCATCTTCGTCGGCTGCGGCTCCGATCATACCGACCGCAAGGTCGAGAGCTACAGCGTCACGGTGTCGAAGCAGATGTGCGACAAGCCGATGGCATCTGAACTGTGGGAGCTCGAGGACGTCATCGGCCATTGGGACCAGCTCATCCTGCGCTCCTGGGCCACGATCGGCGGCCAGCGCGTGCTCTACCAGGAAGGCACGCTCGATCACATGCTGCCGGTCAAGGACCTGATCGCGCGCGGCTTCGACAACGGCGCGCTGCCGGACGGCTGCGCCATGTTCGGCGGCACCTTCGCCGCCAAAGGCGGCATCCGCCCCGCCAGCCGCTTCGAGTTCGAGCTGGAAGACCCGGTCAAGAAGCGGAAGATCAGCCACGGATATGACGTGATCACGCTGCCGGTCAGGGGCTGAGCTCTTTCCGCGCGTCGTTCCTTCGACAGCCGAGCGACACTCTCTCCACACGTCGTCCCTGCGAAAGCAGGGACCCATACGCCGCGGCTTTCGCAAAGGGCACGCGGCTGGACGGCTTTCTAACAACCGGCACCTGTGGTTATGGGTCCTGCTTTCGCAGGGACGATACCGTGATTATGGCAGCGTTCTCGGCAGATCTGGATCGGAAATCGGGTGGCGCGGGGCGCAATCATGCGCCAGATTCCATCCCATGACAGCAACAGCCCAAACCCTCACCCGCCCATCCAGCAACAGCCTCGCCCGCGTCGACGCGCTCGACTGGGACCGGATCACCACCGAGCTCGACGGGCAGGGCTGCGCCGTCCTCAACGGGCTGCTGACGCCTGAGGAATGCGACGCCATCGCCGCGCTGTATCCCGACGACAGCCGGTTCCGCAGCAAGGTCGTGATGGGCCGCCACGGTTTTGGCCGCGGCGAGTACAAGTATTTCTCCTATCCACTGCCGGAGCTGATCGCGGAGCTGCGGCCGGCGCTGTATGCGCGGCTGACCGCGACCGCCAATCGCTGGAACCAGACGATGGGGATCGCGATCAGCTATCCGCCGTCGCATGCGGCATTCCTGAAGCGCTGCCACGATGCCGGGCAGACGCGGCCGACGCCGTTGCTGCTGCAATATGGCGAGGGCGACTACAACTGCCTGCACCAGGATCTCTATGGCGAGCACGTGTTCCCGATCCAGGTCGCGATCCTGCTGTCCGAGCCGGGGCGCGATTTCACCGGCGGCGAGTTCGTGCTGACCGAGCAGCGGCCGCGGATGCAGTCGCGGCCGGAGGTGGTGCCGCTCACCAAGGGCGATGCGGTGGCTTTTGCAGTGCATCACCGTCCGGTGCAGGGGACACGCGGAGCATATCGTGTCAATCTCCGCCATGGCGTCAGCCGGATCAGGTCCGGCCATCGCCACACCGTTGGTGTGATCTTCCACGACGCAAAGTGAGTGCGAGTGAGGCGTGGCCGCTGATCTGTTCGAGACCATTTGCGATGCAAGGCCGCCGCGCGAGACGATCGCGGACGGCGCCGTGCTGCTGCGCGGCTTCGTCCGGCCGTTCGAGGCCGAGCTGATCCCGGCCTTGCGCGTCATCGTCAAGCAGGCGCCGTTCCGGCATTTGATCACGCCCGGCGGTCACCGCATGTCGGTTGCGATGACCAATTGCGGCAGCGTCGGCTGGGTCTCCGACGCGAGCGGCTATCGCTATGATCCGATCGATCCTGAGAGCGGACAGCCCTGGCCTGAAATGCCGGAGGTGCTGCGCAGGCTCGCCGCCGATGCTGCTGGTGAGGCCGGCTTCAGCGGCTTCGCGCCGCAAGCCTGTCTGATCAACCGCTACGTGCCCGGCGCAAAACTGTCGCTGCATCAGGACAAGGACGAGCTCGATTACGGCGCGCCGATCGTCTCGATCTCGCTCGGGCTGCCGGCGATCTTCCTGTTCGGCGGGCTGAAGCGCAGCGACACGCCGCGACGCTACCGGCTCGAACATGGCGATGTCGCGGTGTGGGGCGGGCCGTCACGGCTGTTTTATCACGGCGTGGCGCCGCTCGCAGACGGCGAGCACGGCGTGCTCGGCCGCCAGCGCATCAATTTGACCTTCCGTAGGGTGCGCTGAGGCGCCGGCTGGTCTAGACTTGGCGGATGACCACCAAGGCCGACCGCGCGGTCAATCGCACCGGCGTCTATCTCGCCCTGCTGCAGCTCGTATTCACGCTGGGGTGGACGACCTACCTGATCTATCTGCCGAAGCTGTGCGCCGAAGTCGGCATCGCGCCGTCAACCGTGATCCTGATCCTGATGATGGACCAGGCCATCTTCACCATCACCGACACCGCGATGGGCATGGCCGCCGACAGGATCTCAGTCCTGGTCGGCCGGCTCGGCCTGTTCGTCGGCATCCTCGCCGCGATCTCCTGCGCCGCCTTCATCGCGCTGCCTTATGTCGCCGGCACCGGGCCGGGCGCAAAGGCCTGGCTGATCGGGCTGATCGTGATCTGGGCCGTGACGTCGTCGGCGTTGCGCGCGCCGCCGCTGACGCTACTCGGCAAGTATCGCGCGCAGCCGTCGGTGCCGTTCCTCGCCGCGCTGGCGATGCTGGGCTACGGCATCGCGGGCGCGGTCTCGCCCTATCTCGGCGTTGTGCTGCGCGATCATGATGCGCGGCTGCCGTTCGCACTGTCGGGCGCGGTGCTGCTGCTGACCGCGCTCGCGTTCTCGGGGATCGAGCGGCGTATCGCGGCGGAGACCGAGCCCGTGCGGCTCGCTGTACCGGCAAAGCGGCTCGGCGCCGTGCCGATGTTCCTGATCGGCTCGATGGTGCTGCTGTCGCTTGGCTATCAGCTGCACTTCAACATCAACAGCGCCCCGTTCTATTTGCGCTTTGCCAAATCGAACGAGTTGCAATGGTTGATGCCGGTGTTCTGGATCGGCTTCAATATCGCGATGTTTCCGGCCAGCATCGTCGTCAAGCATCGCGGCGGCCTGATCGTGATGGGCGCGGCGGGACTGCTCGGTGCCTTCGCCATCGTTGCCGCGGAGATCGCCGGAAGCCTCAACGTGCTGATCGCAGCGCAGTTCATGGCGGGCGCGGCTTGGGGCTGCATGCTGATGAGCGCGGTGTCCGCGGCGCTCGCGATCGGCGAGACCGGCGCGGAGGGCAAGGTCACGGGCCTCGTGTTCTCGGCGCTGGCGCTTGCGACCTTTGCGCGGATGGCCGCGGTCGCCGGCGGCCTGCAGAAGATGCCGGACTATGCGCCGCTGGTGCACTGGGCGCCGGTCGCCTGCTGGTCGGTCGCCGGCGCCGGCCTGCTCGTGATCGCCGCGTCGCGGCTGCAACGCGGCGTGAAGAGCGCCTAGTCGTTCCGCGCCGGATGGATGAATGCCCAGGGCGAGACTTCGGAATCGGTCGGCACTTCGATCGAGATCACATAGGGCCCGCCGTCGGCCAGCGCCTTCTCCAGCACCGGGCGGAAGTGATCCGGCGAGGTGACGCGCGCCGCGCCGACGCCGAAGGATTCCGCGAGCTTGACGAAATCAGGATTGACCAGGTCGGAGGCGACGACGCGGCCGTCGAAGCGCTCGCGCTGGTCGCGGCGGACATTGCCATAGGCGTTGTTGTTGAACACCAAGGTCACCACGCCGATCTTGAACTGCACCGCGGTGGCGAGCTCCTCCACGGCGAACATGAAGCCGCCGTCGCCGGTGATGGCGACCACCGGCGTGTTCGGATTGGCGACCTTGGCGCCGAGCGCGGTCGGGAAGCCGGAGCCGAGCGTGCCCTGATAGCCCGAGGTGACGAAGGTGCGCGGCTCGTAGATCGGAAAGCCGTACCACGAGGCGAAGCCGACCTGCGACAGCTCGTCGGTGACGATGGCGTTCGCCGGCAGCACCTCGCGCAGGATCTTCAGGTAGGCCATCTGCGGCTGGATGCGCTGGATCTCCTGCTCGGTCGCGGCGGTCGCCTCGCGGATCGCGGCGCGGCGGCTGGAGGTCTTGCTGTAGCCGGCCTTGCGCACGGCCGCGACCAGGTCGGAGGTCGCAGCCTTGGCGTCGGCGATCACGCCGGCATCGGCCGGCCAGCGCCGCAGCTCGACCGGATCGATGTCGATGCGTACGCATTTCAGGCCGGCCGGCTGATAGGGCCAGCGCGACATCGTCGGCAGCTCGAGCCGCGTGCCGATGCCGATCATCAGGTCGGTCTTCGGCCAGAGCTTGTAGGCCGCGGCCATGGTGAGCCCGAGCTCATGCGCATTGGAGACGATGCCGCGGCCGCTGCGGAAGGCGACGACAGGCGCGTCGATCATCTCGGCGAGCTCGAGGATCTCCTCGCGCGCCTCGATGGCGCCGCTGCCGACGAAGATCATCGGCGTCTTGCTGCCGGCGATCAGATCGGCGGCCGCCTTGATCCGGTCCGGATCGGGCTGCGGCGCCGGCAACGGATCGAACGGCTTGACGGCTGCGACCTGGGTGCGCTGGGTGAACACGTCCCACGGCATCTCCAGCGACGCGGGGCCACGCCGGCCCGACAGCATCTCCTGGAAGGCGCGCGACACCATCGCGGGCGCATTGTCGGGGTATTCGATCCGCTCCGCCCATTTCACGAAGCTGCGCAGCGTCGCGAGCTGGTCCGGCATCTCGTGCAGGTGGCCACGGCCCTTGCCGAGGAATTGCGTCGGCACCTGGCCGGTCAGGCACAGCACCGGCTCGTTGCAGCCGAACGCAGTCAAGAGCGCCGCCGAGGCGTTGAGCACGCCGGGGCCGGGCACCACGCTGAACACGCCTGTTTTGCCGGAGGAGCGGGCATAGCCGAACGCCATGTAGCCGCAGGCCTGCTCATGCCGGGCGCCGATCACCTTGAGCTGCGCCTGGTGGAAGGCATCGAACAGGCCATAGATCTGCGCGCCGGGCAGGCCGAACACGGTGTCGACGCCGTGGGCGACGAGGCCGTTGACGATCGCTTCGCCGCCGGATGTTGAGGTCATGGCACTGTCCACTTGCTTGCAGGGTTAGATGGCTTCGTCGACGACGCCGTTGCGCAGGATGCCGACGCCTTCGGCCTCGACCTCGACGACATCGCCGGGCTTCAGATAACGCGGCGGATCGAACCGCGCACCTGCACCGGTCGGCGTCCCCGTGACGATGACGTCGCCGGGAACCAGCGTCGTGAAGGTCGAGATGTAGTTGATGAGGTAGCGGAAGCCGAAGATCAAGCGCGAGGTGCGGTCGTCCTGCCTGAGTTCGCCGTTGACCCGCGTGGTCAGCCTGACATCGGCGATCTGCGCTTCGCTGCTGTAGGGCACGATCCACGGGCCGAGGCTGCCGGTCGAATCGAAGTTCTTGCCCTGGGTGACGTTGAACTTGGCATGGCGCACCCAGTCGCGGATGGTGCCTTCGTTGCAGAGCGTGATCGCGGCGATGTGGTCGAGTGCGGTGCTTTCCGGAATGTGGCGGCCGGCCTTGCCGATCACCAGCACCAGCTCGCCCTCATAGTCGAGCTGCGGCGAGATCCGCGGCCGCACCACCGGCGTGTTGTGGCCGACGAAGGAGCGCGGCACCCGCAGGAACATGCTGGGGTATTTCGGCGCGTCCGAGCCGTCCTTGTATTCGGCATTGCGGTCCGGATAGTTGACGCCGATGCAGATGATCTTGTCCGGCGCCGGGATCGGCGGCTGAAAGGCGACCGCGTCGAGCGCGTGGTCGGGCGATCGCCTGGCCGCGTCTTCCACGAGCTTGCCCAGCGCGCCGGCGGCGATCGCCTCGCGCAAGGTCGGATAATCCCTGGCGAAGCGCGACGCGAGGTCGACGATCCCGGTGTCGGTGACGGCGCCATAGAGGGTGGCGCCGTTGACGGAATAGGTGGCGAGGCGAGGGGCTGACATCGGCGATCCCTCAGTCCGCAACCAAGACGTCGGCGACGAAGCGCGGCTCGCGCACCGCTTGCCCTGCGAAGGTCGAACCCTCCTCGAACCAGGAGCGTGGCGCCGGCGCGCCCCATAGCGTCTGGCGGCGCGGATCGCGCAGGGACCAGCGCAGCGGCTCGTGGTCGTGATCCCCGGTGAAATAGTCGCTGGTGTAGAGCTCGATGCGGTGGCCGTCGGGATCGCGGATGTAGAGGAAGAAGGCGTTGGAGATGCCGTGCCGGCCCGGGCCGCGCTCGATGTTCTTGAGGAAGCCCGACGAGGCCATCACGTCGCAGAGATGCACGATGTTCATCGCGGTCGGCACCCAATAGGCGATGTGGTGCAGGCGCGGGCCACGGCCGTTGGTGATGGCGAAGTCGTGGACATTGCCCTTGCGGTGCATCCAGGCGGCGGCGATGCGCCCCTGGTCGCCGTCCTCCTCGGCATATTCGGTGAGGCGGAAGCCGAGCCGGGCGTAGAAATCGATGGTGTCCTGCACCTCGGCGGCGAACACGTTGAAATGGTCGAGCCGCTGCGGATGGCAGCCCTTGTAGAGATCGTAGCGCCGCAGCAGATGCGGGCGCTTCTCCATGGTGGCGTAGAGCTCGATCTGGAAGCCGAACGGATCGGTGAATTGCAGCGTGCGGCCCTGGAACGGCTGGTCGACGAAAGCGTAGGTGATGCCGTTCTCGGAGCAGAACGCGGCCGCCTTGTCGAGATCGCGGTCATTGCCGACCTTGAAGCCGAGCCGGTTGCAGGCCGCCTTCGCCGCCTTGCGCAGCACCACCGAGTGGTGCTGGTGCTCCTCGCTGGCGCGCAGATAGACCGATTTGTCGTCGCGGTCCTCGATATGGAGACCGACCGTCTTCTCGTAGAAGGCGGCGCTCTTGTCGAGATCGGTGACGTCGAGCACGGCATGGCTGCAGCGGATGATGTTGAACGGCGGATCGAAAACGTGTGTCGGAACGGGCATTGGTGTTTCCCCTCGCTTTATTCGTCATTCCGGGATGCGCCTCTTGGCGCAGGCCCGGAATCCATACTCACGATCGTGGTTATGGATTCCGGGCTCGCCGCTACGCGTCGCCCCGGAATGACAGTGGTAGTTAAATTCCCAGTTTCTGAATCTTGTGCGTCCCGCGCGCGAGCGAGACGTGCTTGGTTTCCATGTAGAAGTCGAACGAGTAGTCGCCGCCGTCGCGGCCGATGCCTGACGACTTCATGCCGCCGAACGGGGTCGGCAGATGGCGGACGTTTTCCGAATTGAGCCAGATCATGCCGGCTTCCAGCGCATCGGCGACGCGCAGCGCGCGGCCCATCTCGCCGGTCCAGACATAGCCGGTCAGGCCGTATTGCACGCCATTGGCGATCTCGATCGCCTCTCGCTCGTCCTTGAACGGGATCACGGTCAGGAACGGGCCGAACACCTCTTCCTGCGCCACGCGCATGCTTGCGTTGGCGCCGGTGACCAGCGTCGGCTGCACATAGTGGCCGCCGCCGGGACCGTCATGCGGCTTGCCGCCGACCGCGATGGTGGCGCCGTCCTTCTTCGCGACGTCGAAATAGCTGCACACCTTGGCGAGATGCCGCTCGTGGATCAGCGGCCCGATCTCGGTCGCGGGGTCGAGCGGGTGACCGACCTTCAACGCCTTCACCCGCGCGGTCAGCCTCTCGATGAACTTGTCGGCGATGCTTTCCTGGACCAGCAGCCGGCTCGACGAGGTGCAGCGCTCGCCGTTGAGCGAGTAGATCATGAACACGACGGCATCGAGCGCGCGATCGAGATCGGCGTCGTCGAACACGATCACCGGGTTCTTGCCGCCGAGCTCGAAATGCACCCGCTTCAAGGTCGGTGCGCCCTGCGCCATGATCGCCGAGCCCGTCGCGCTCTCGCCGACAAACCCGATCGCCTTGATGGCGGGGTGTTCGGTCAGCGCCTTGCCGGCCTCTTCGCCGAATCCATGCACGGTGTTGAGCACGCCGTCGGGGAGGCCAGCCTGTTTTGCCAGTTTGACCAACAGGTCGGCGGTCACCGGCGACCATTCCGCCGGCTTATGCACCACCGTGCAGCCGGCCGCGAGCGCCGGCGCGATCTTCCAGGTCGAAAGCATGAACGGCGTATTCCACGGCGTGATCACGCCGACCGGGCCGATCGGCACCCGGGTCGAGATGTTCCAATGCTCGTCCGAGGGCGTGTTGAGGCCGTCGCGGGCCTCAGTGCATTTGTCGGCGAAGAAGCGGAAATTCTCCGCGGCGCGGATCGCGGCCTTGGCCATGAAGCGGTGCGCCTGGCCGGTGTCGATGCATTCGAGCACGGCGATATCGTCGGCGCGCGCCTCGATCGCATCGGCGACGCGATGCAGCAGCTTGCGGCGCTGCGCCGCCGGCATGTCGCGCCAGGCCTTGAAGGCCTTGGCCGCCGCGGTTGCCGCGTGGTCGATATCCTCCGCATTGCCGCGCGCGACGCTCGCCAGCACCGTGCCGTCGATCGGGGATTTCGTCTCAAACGTCTGGCCGGAGGCCGCCGGCACGACCTTGCCGTCGATCACATTGCCGATGCCTTCCGCTTTTAGCTTGGCGAGCAGCGGGCCGGCGCGATCGCGGTTGGCCTGGAACACGTCGGCTGACGATTTCGCTGTCGCTTTATCCATTGACCGTCTCCACCTTCAGTGCGTCGTGGATGTTGTTGCGTTTCCAGCTGGTTTCCTTGTCGTTGATCTGCATGTCGAACGACAGAGCGAACTTGCTGTTGGCGAACACCGGATCGAGATGGGCCGACAGCGCCTTGAAGATGTGCTCGCCGGCCTTTTTGCGGGCGGCGAGGTCGCGGCCTTCGCCGAGCCGCAGCACCATGTCGAGGAAGCCGTAGGTCTTGCGGCCGTCGGCGATCGCGTAGTGCTCGCACCTGACGGCGCGAACCCGGATGCCGCCGAGCGGGAAGATGCCGGTCTCGACGGCGGCCTTGCGGACCACCTCGACGGTCGCGCCCATGTCGACGAGGCCGTCGAGATTGGCGGAATATTCAAGCGTGAAATGCGGCATGCAGCGCTCCTGAGTGCGTCAGGCGAAGTAGCAGCTCACGGACCCGTACGGTCCGTAGTCGGCCTGGATGGTGTCACCCTTGCGGGTTTCGATCGGACGGATGAAGGAGCCTGCCAGCACGACTTGTCCAGCTTCCAGCGCCAAACCGTTCGGCGCGATCTTGTTGGCGAGCCACGCCACCGCGGTCGCCGGATGATTCAACACCCCGGCCGCGAGACCGGTTTCCTCGAGCTGGCCGTTTCTGAAGCACAGCGCGCCGATCCAGCGCAGGTCGGCCTCCAGCGGACGGATCGGCCGGCCGCCGAGCACGATGCCGGCATTGGCGGCGTTGTCGGCGATGGTGTCGAAGATCTTGCGCGTCGCCTTGGTCTCGGGATCGACGCGCTCGACCCGTGTATCGAGGATCTCCAGCGCCGGGACCACGAAGTCGGTGGCGTTGAGCACATCGAACAGCGTGCAGTTCGGTCCCGCGAGGCGGTGCTTCATCACGAAGGCGAGCTCGGCCTCGACCCGGGTCGCGATGAAGCGATCGGTCGGCACCAGCCCGCCATCGGCAAAGAACATGTCGTCGAGCAGGATGCCGGAATCCGGCTCGTCGATATTGAGCGCGCTCTGCATCGCCTTCGAGGTCAGGCCGATCTTGTGGCCCTTGACGATGCGGCCCTGCGCCACCTTCATCTCGACCCAGGCCTTCTGAATCGCGTAGGCGTCGTCGAGGGTGATGCCCGGGTATTCCAGCGACAGCTGGCGGATTTGCTTGCGGGTCTTTTCCGCAGTGTCGAGCCGCTCGGCGGCAGCGCGGATATCGTCCTTGGAGAGGGCCATGCGTGCTACACAAAAGTGGATGTCGGGAGATGATTAACATGTTAAATGAATTCCCGCAAACTGAATCGAGGCATGCTGCAATGCGAAATTTCGTTGCGGTGGATTGAGCGATGGCGCGCAAGAAATTGGATGAGATACGGCCGGAGGACGAGGCGTCGGCGCGCCGGACCCCGATGCGCGAGTTCTCGCGCTCGCTGCCGATGTCGCTGCTCCGCGCGCGCGAAGCGGTGATGCGGCAATTCCGGCCGTCGCTGCGCAATCACGGGCTGACAGAGCAGCAGTGGCGGATTCTGCGTGCGCTCACGGCGGTCGACGAGATCGAGGTCACCGAGCTCGCCCGCATGGCGTTTCTGCTCGGCCCGAGCCTGTCGCGAATCCTGCGCGATCTCGAGGCGCGCGGGCTGATCGAGCGCAAGGCGGCGGAGAACGATGCGCGGCGCGCGGTGGTCTCGATCTCCGCCAAGGGATTGAAACTGATCGAGGCGGTGGCGCCGACCTCCGAGGTGATCTACGCCGCCATCACCAGGCGCTATGGCGCGCGCAAGCTTGCGGAGCTGCAGGAGATGCTGGGTGCGCTGGAGGCGAGCCTGGCCGGAATGGGCGCGGCCGAAGGCGCCGACGTGGAGGGCGACGAATAGCCGCCGCTCAGGCCATGTAGGGCACCCGCGAGATCACGTTGATGGCGCGGAATTCGGCGATCCAGCCGGCGACCTTGGAGTGCGACCATTCGATATGACGGCGCAGGATCGCCGCCGCCGCGTCGCCGTCGCGGGCGCGCAGGGCTTCGATGATCACCAGATGCTCGTCCATGAAGGAATCGATCTGCGGCGCGGTCAGCGCCACCTGAATGTGCTTGCCGATCACGAAAGCGCAGTGGGTGCGCTTGAGCGCTTCGAGCATCTCGCGATTAATGCCGTAACCCAGGCAGCGGATATGCAGGTCGCCCTCGATCTCATCGAGCTCGCCGACACCGACGTTGCTGCGGAATTGGATCCCCTCGCGCAGCCGCGCCGCCATCCGGTCCAGCAGGGCGGTGGGAATCTTCGCCGCGGCTGATTTCAAGAGCAGCGGCTCGAGGGTCGCGCGCACCTCGAAGATGTCGCGCAGGCGATCCTCGTCCAGCGGCACCACGTACCAATGCGCCTTGGCGCCTTTCTCCAGGATCCCGATCGCCTGCGCGCGGAGCAGCAGATTGCGCGCGACCGTGCGTCCGACCCGGAAATGCCGCGCCAGCGCCAGTTCGCTGACCCGGAAGCGTCCGAACAGCGAGCGGTAGATGATCTCGCGTTCGAGCTTGTAATAGAGGGTGTCCCAGGCGTCGCTGCGCACCGCCTCGACCGGGCCGTCGGTCAGCCCGAACATCTCAGGGGTGATCGGCACGCGCCGCGGTTCGACCTTGCGCTTACCGGCGATCACGCCGCGGCCATCGAACCGGCGCACCAGGCCGATGTGCTCGAGCTGCTCGAAGGCCTGCCGCACCGGCGAGCGGCTGGAGCCGAACAAGGTTGCGATCGCCGACTCGGAGAGGACAGCGCCGGGCGGAACATCGCCGGCCCGGATGTGCTTTGCCAGCGCGCTCTTGATCAGCGCGTAGGCCGGCTGTTTCCGTCTGGTCTGCGATTTCGCTCTTGGAATCGACATCGATGACTGCCCGTCGGTCACATTACTGGTAGCAGGCATTTACGCACCGCCGCCAGCGAAGTTTTGGCTATTGCGTGCAATGTGCAATCATGTTTAGCTGAGCCGGTACGTTTGGATCGATTGTCGCCGTTGCACGTGTTGTGCGCTGCAGCGGCGCTGATGTTTGTTCGTCGCGCTGTTTGATGGCTGCGGATCGGGGCAACGGGTCTATGCGTCCAGCTCGTCTCAATGCAGCCGGCATCCAAGTTCGGCGCCATCAAGGGAGGATTGAATGAAACTGACGAGGCGTGAGTTTTCCGCCGGCTTGGTGGCAGGTCTCGCTGCGCCCGCGCTGATGCGCAGCGCGTGGGCGCAGGGCGCGACCATCAAGATCGGCATGTGCGTGCCGGTGACCGGTCCGGCGGCGGAGCAGGGGCTGTGGGCCCAGAACGGCGCCAAGCTGGCGCTGGCCGCGGTCAACAAGGCCGGTGGCGTGCTCGGCAAGCAGGTCGAGCTCGTGATCGAGGACGACCAGACCACCAATCCGGGTATCGTGCTGGCGTTCTCTAAGCTCGCCGCGCAATCCGACATCGTCGCCTTCCTCGGCTCGATCCGCTCGACCCAGGTGCAGGCGATGGCGCCCGACGTGATCAAGGTCGGCAAGCCGGTGATGATCGGCGGCACCAATCCCGATCTCACCCATTCCGGCAATCCCTGGCTGTTCCGCTTCCGCCCGAACGACAATTATTCCGGCCGCGTGATCGCCGACTTCGGCGTCAATACGCTCGGCAAGAAGAAATGGGCGATCGTGCATTCCACCGATGCCTTCGGCACCGCGGGCGGCAAGGCGCTCAGCGAAGCACTGACCAAGCTTGGCGCGCCGCCGGTGCTCGACCAGGGCTATGCCAACCAGAGCCAGGATTTCACTCCGGTCGTGCTGGCGGTGAAGCAGTCCGGCGCCGACGTGCTCGGCACCTACTTCACCTTCGAGAACGATCTCGGCATCTTTGCCCGGCAGCTGCGCCAGCTCGGCGTCAACATCCCCTGGGTCGGTTCGCCCTCGGTGGTGGCGGTGTCCTCGACCAAGCTCGCCGGCCCCGCGCTGTTCGGCACCTACGGTGTCGCCGACTTCGCCGAAGACTCCAGCGATGCCGCGAAGGCGTTCGGCAAGGCCTATCGCGATGCCTACAAGACCGCGCCCGACAACCAGAGCGCCTGGCCCTATGACGCGATCACCATCCTGTCGGCGGCGATCAACAAGGCGGGCTCGACCGATCCGACCAAGATCCGCGAGGCGATCCTGGCGACGCAGAAATTCGCCGGCGCCGAAGGCGAATATAATTTCGACAAGAACGGCGACGGTCTGCACGGCTACAACGTCGTGAAGAACGACAAGGGCAAGATCGTCTACGACAAGCACATCGACTTCAACGATTGATTGGGCCGGTCAGGGAGGCGCGAGTGGATGGTTCCCTCCCCCACGCAACCGGGGTCTACCCCGGTTGCGTTGGGGGAGAGAGCCCTACCACCTCCCGAACGATAATCACTCCGATCCGGCTGGTCCCGGGATGTTCGTTTCGCCTTTCAATCGAGCGCCGTCATGGATCTCATCCTCCAACTGCTATTCACCGGAATCGGCATCGGCGCGGTCTACGCGCTGGTCGCGCTCGGTTTCGTGCTGATCTTCCGCGCCACCAACGTGGTGAACTTCGCGCAAGGTGAATTCTCGATGGTCGCCGCCTATCTGATGGTGGTCTGCGTCGAGCTCGGCCTGCCATACTGGCTGTCCTTCGTGATCGCGCTTGCCGGCATGGCGCTGCTCGGCGTCATCTTCAATCTCGGCGTCTATTATCCGCTGCGCCACCGCACCTATCTGCCCGTCATCATCGCGACCATCGGCGCCTCGATCCTGCTGTCGAACTCGGTGCTCGCGATCTACGGTCCGCAGCCGCAGGTGTTGCAGGGTTGGTTCGATACGCCCGGCATCCAGCTCGGCCCGGTCTATCTCGACAGCCAGTATCTGTTGATCATCGGCGTCACGATCCTCTTGGTGCTGTTCAATTTCTGGTTCTTCGAGAAGACGCTGCTCGGCAAGAAGCTGCAGGCGACCTCGCAGGACAAGGAGATGGCCTCGCTGCTCGGCATTTCCGTCTCCACCATGATCATGATCACCTTCATCTATTCGGCCGTGCTCGGCGGTCTCGCCGGCATCCTGGTGGCGCCGGTGCTGTTCGTCTCGATCCAGATGGGCTCGACCATCGCGCTGAAGGCGTTCGCCGCGACCATCATCGGCGGCTTCGGCGACGTTGCGGGCGCGATCGTCGGCGGCCTCGCGCTCGGCGTCATCGAAACGTTCGGCGCCGCCTACATCTCGGTGCCATACAAGGACGGCTTTGCCTTCCTGGTGCTGATCGCCTTTCTGGTGTTCCGGCCGCAGGGCATCTTCGGCGAACGTGTCGCGGAGAAAGCATGAGCGCCAGCGACAACATGATTCCGGCGCCGGCCGTGCGCTCGAAACCGCCGATCATCCGGCATCTGCCGTATTTCCTCGGCGCCGCGGTGCTGGTGGCGCTCGCCGCCAGCATGCAGTTCGACGGTTACGTGCTCAACATCCTGCTGCAGGCCACGACCTTCTCGATCGCGGTGTTCGGGCTGTCGGTGGTGCTCGGCCTGTGCGGCCAGATCAACCTGGCGCAGGCCGCGTTCTTCGGCTTCGGCGCCTATGCCGTCGGCCTCGGGACCGCCGACCTGCATCTGAACTTCTGGCTCTGCCTGGTCGGCGGCTGCGTGATCACGTTGATCGCCGGCGCGTTCCTCGGCATGTCGACGCTGCGGCTCGGCGGGCATTACCTGGCCATGGTGACGATCTCGTTCCAGCAGATCGTGACGCTGGTGATGATCAACGCGATCGGCGTGACCCATGGGCCCGACGGCGTCGCCAACATTCGCCGTCCCGAGCTGTTCCAGTCCTCGCAAAGCTATCTGGCGTTCTGCGTCGCGATGCTCGCCATCGTCGGCTATCTGGTCTGGCATCTGCCCGACACCAAGCTCGGCCGCGCCATGCGCGCGGTGCGCGACAACGAACTCGCGGCCGGCGTCAACGGCATCGACGTGTTCCGCACCAAGGTCTCCGCCTTTGCCGTGTGCGCGGTGCTCGGCGGCCTGGCGGGCGGCCTGTTCGCCGGCGGCTTCGCCTATGTCAGTCCGGACCAGTTCTCGTTCGCCGAATCGATCCAGTTTCTGACCATGTCGCTGCTCGGCGGCGTCGCCTCGCCGATCGGCTCGGCGATCGGCACCGGGCTGCTGATCCTGATCCCGGAATGGCTGCGCTTCCTCAAGAGCGTGCCGGGTCTCTACCTCGCGATCTACGGCCTGTCGGTGATCCTGATCATCCGCTTCATGCCCGACGGCATCTGGGGCTTCGTGTCCGACGCCTTCACGCGCTGGCGTGCCCACACCAGGGCGCCGCCTGTGGCCGGAGCGCTCCAGCTCAAGCCCGCGACGACCGGCGGCGACATCGTGCTCGAGGTCACCGGGCTCTCGAAGCATTTCGGCGGCCTCAAGGCGGTCGACGGCGTCGACATCGCGGTGAAGCGCGGCAGCGTGCACGCGCTGATCGGACCCAACGGCTCCGGCAAGACCACGACGCTGAACGTGCTGTCCGGCCTCTACAAGGCCACATCAGGCAAGATCGTGCTCGACGGCACCGACATCACCGCCATGGCGCCGCATCAGCGCACCGCCGCGGGTCTCGGACGCACGTTCCAGAACATCCGCCTGTTCCGCTCGATGACGGCGCTGGAGAATGTCGAAATCGGCGCCGAGCGGCCCGGCAACACCATGATCGGGAAGGGCGACGACGCGCTGACCGAGCGCGCGATGGAGGCGCTGACCTTTGTCGGCCTCGGCAGCCGCGCCAACGAGTTGATCTCGAGCTTCTCCTACGGCCACCAGCGCCTGATCGAGATCGCGCGGGCGCTGGCCTCGAATCCGACCTTGCTGCTGCTCGACGAGCCGGCCGCCGGCCTCAACTCGACCGAGAAGCTCGAGCTGCACGAACTGCTCAAGCGCATCGCAGCGCAGGGGCTCACCATCCTGATCATCGATCACGACATGACGCTGGTCTCGGAAGCCGCCCAGCACATCACCGTGCTGAACTTCGGACGCCGTATCGCGGACGGCGAGTCGATGGCGGTGCTGCGCCATCCCGACGTTGTCTCCGCCTATCTCGGGAGCGAATGATGCCGCTGCTCGAAATCCGCAATCTCGTGGTCCGCTACGGCGAGATCGAGGCGCTGCGCGGCGTCACCATCGCCGTCGAGCAGGGCCAGGTGGTCACGCTGCTCGGCGCCAATGGCGCCGGCAAGTCGACCACGCTGCGCGCGATCAGTGGCCTCGCCAAGCCCGCCTCCGGCGACATCCTGTTCGACGGTCACTCGATCGCAGGCCTCGGGCCGGAAGCGATCGTGCGGCTCGGCATCTCGCATGTGCCGGAAGGCCGCCGCGTGTTTCCGGGCCTCACGGTGAAAGAGAACATCATGCTCGGCGCGTCGAACCGGAAGGTTTCGGCGTCGCAGATCTCGCGCGAGGCCGACGCGATGTTCGATTTGTTTCCCGATATTCGCGCCTTCTCCAATGCGCTCGGCTGGACGCTGTCCGGCGGCCAGTTGCAGATGGTCGCGGTGGCGCGCGGGCTGATGGCGAAGCCGCGGCTGCTGCTGCTCGACGAGCCGTCGCTCGGTCTCGCACCTGTGATCGTGCAGGCGGTGTTCCGCATTATTTCGCAGATCAGGAAGGACACCACGGTCTTGCTCGTCGAGCAAAATGCGCGCATGGGACTGTCGGTCGCCGATCACGGTTTTGTCCTCGAAACCGGACGGATCGTGCTCGGTGGCAAGCCCGACGAATTGTGGGGCAATGAAGCCATCGCCGCGGCCTATCTCGGCGGCCACGCCAAGACCCACGCTTAAGACCCACACCTAAGAACACACTGTGCCTTATCGAGCGAGCTAGTTTTTCATGGTCACCATCAAGGTCGATAATCTCATCAACTTCGTGTCCGAGGTGTTTTCGCATTCGGAGTCCTCTGCGGAAGAGGCGAAGCGCATCGCGACCTATCTGACGACCGCGAACCTCACCGGACATGACAGCCACGGCGTGATCCGCGTGCCCGTCTATGTCAGGTGGAAGAAGATGGGCTCGATCGTGCCGAACCAGACCCCCGAGGTCGTGGTCGACACGCCGTCGCTCGCGGTGGTCGACGGCAAGTTCGGCTATGGCCAGACCGTCACACCGGTTGCGGTCAAGCTCGGCATCGAGAAGTGCAAGAAGGCGGGGCTCGCCGCCGTCGCGCTGCGCAACTCCGGCCATCTCGGCCGCGTCGGCGACTGGGCCGAAATGGCCGCCGCCGAAGGTCTCGTCTCAATTCATTTCGTGACCGCGGCGGGCTCGCTCCTGGTCGCGCCCTACGGCGGCGTCGAGAAACGGCTGTCGACCGCGCCCTATTGCGTCGGCATTCCGCGCCAGGGCCAGGATCCGATCGTGCTCGATTTCGCGACATCCGTTGTCGCAGAGGGAAAGTGCCTGGTGGCGAGCCGCGGCGGCAAGAAGCTGCCGATCGGCGCGCTGGTCGATGCCGACGGTACGCTGAGCGAAGACCCGCATGTGCTGTATGGCCCGTACACGCCGGATGGGCCGCGCGACCACACCAAGGGAACCGGCGCGATCCGCGCCTTCGGCGATCACAAGGGCTCGGGCCTCGCCTTCATCTGTGAGCTGCTTGGCGGCGCGCTGACCGGCACCGGTGCGACGTCATCGGACCGCCGCTTCGCCAACGGCATGATGGCGTTCTACATCGATCCCAAGGTGATCGACACCAGCAACTTCTTCGACGGCGAAATCACCCGCTACACCGATTTCATCCGCGCCACCAAGCCGATCGCGGGCACGGAGTCGGTGCTGGTTCCGGGCGATCCCGAGCGCAAGACCCGCGCCGATCGCACCAGGAACGGCATCCCCTTGCCTGACGACACCTGGGCGGCGATAGTGAATACCGCGCGCGACGTCGGCGTCAGCGAAGTCTCGATCCAGCGGGCGACGGAATAATTCATCCGTCATTGCGAGGAGCGTAGCGACGAAGCAATCCATGCTTCAACAGACTGAGAAATGGATTGCTTCGCTGCGCTCGCAATGACGACAAGTTCGGAACAGGGAAGGAAAAACAAGATGGCAAACAAGGTCAAGCAGGTCTGGGCATCGGGCAAGGCGGTGGTCAACGCGTGGCTCGCGATCCCCTCCGGGTTTTCGGCCGAAGTGATCGCGCAATGCGGCTTCGATAGCGTCACCGTCGACATGCAGCATGGCGTGCAGGATTATCAGTCGATGGTGCAATGCTTCCAGGCGATGCATGCCCATCCGGTCACGCCGATGGTCCGCGTGCCCTGGAATGAGCCCGGCATCATCGGCAAGGTGCTGGACGGCGGCGCCTATGGCGTGATCTGCCCGATGGTCAACACGCCGCAGGAAGCCAAGAACCTCGTCTCCTACGCAAAATATCCGCCGAAGGGCGTGCGCTCCAACGGTCCGATCCGCGCCGGCATGTATGGCTCGGCCGGCACCTATCAGCAGACCGCAAACGACGAGATCGTGCTGCTGCCGATGATGGAGACCAAGACCGCGGTCGAGAACATGGAAGCGATCCTCGACGTCGAAGGCATCGACGGCGTCTATATCGGCCCGTCCGATCTCGGCTTCTCCTACGGCCTGGTGCCGAAGCTCGATCGCGACGAGCCGGAGATCCTCAAGATCTATGAGAAGATCATCAAGGAATGCGGCAAGCGCGGCCTCAACCCGGGCATCCACTGCTCCGGCGCCGAAGGCGCGGTGCGCGCGATCAACATGGGCTTCAAGCTCGTGACGCTGTCGAACGAGGTCGGCCTGATGCAGGTCTACGCCAAGATGCAGGTCAATGCGACCCGCGAGAAGTCCGGCGGCAAGGCCTGAGAACGCGAATAGCGAGTAGCGAATGGCGAATAGGGGACGATGATTGGAGTAGCACTATTCGCTACTCGCCATTCGCTATTCGCCCCTCAAAAGGAGAACTTCCATGGCCACCGCACAAACGATCCGCCTGCACGCCGACGACAGCGTCCTGATCGCGCGCGCGAGCCTGCCGCCGGGGTTGGAGGTGGCCGAAGGCGTCACCACGGTCGACCGCATTCCGGCCGGCCACAAGGTCGCGATCAAGCCGATCGCGCAGGGCGAGCCGATCCGCCGCTACGGCCAGATCATCGGCTTTGCGACCCAGCCGATCGCGCCCGGCCAGCATGTGCACACGCAGAATTGCGGCATGGGCGATTTCGCCAAGGACTACGCCTATGGCGTCGACGTCAAGCCGGTGCCGAATTTCGATCTGCCGGCGACGTTCGAGGGCATCCGCCGCGCCGACGGCCGCGTCGCGACGCGCAACTATATCGGCATCCTCACCTCGGTGAATTGCAGCGCCCATGTCGCCGGCATCGTCGCCGACATGTTCAAGAAGAACCCGTTCACCGGCGACAATCCGCTGGCCGATTTCCCCAATGTCGACGGCGTCGTCGCGCTGACCCACAAGACCGGCTGCGGCATGACCCAGGACGAGCCGCTGGCGCTGCTCCGCCGCACGCTCGGCGGCTATGCGCGGCACGTCAATTTCTCCAACGTCATCGTGCTCGGCCTCGGCTGCGAGGTGAACCAGATCGGCGGCCTGATGGCCGAGCAGAAGCTGGCCGGCCGGCTGCGTGCGATGGACATCCAGGAGGTCGGCGGCACGCGCAAGACGGTCGAAGCCGGCGTTGCCTTCGTCAAGGAAGCGCTCACTGATGCCAACAAGGTCAAGCGCGAGGCGGTGCCGGCGAGCGAACTCACCGTGGCCCTGCAATGCGGCGGCTCGGATGGATATTCCGGCGTGTCGGCCAATCCGGCGCTGGGCGCGGCGAGCGATCTGCTGGTCCGCCACGGCGGCACGGTCATTCTCTCGGAGACACCCGAGACCTACGGCGCCGAGCATCTATTGACCCGCCGCGCCGTCAGCCGCGAGGTCGGCGAGAAGCTGGTCGGCCTGATGCGCTGGTGGGAGGAATATACGAGCCGCGAGGGCGCCGAGATGAATGCCAATCCGAGCCCGGGCAACAAGGCCGGCGGCCTCACCACCATTCTCGAAAAGTCGCTGGGCGCGATGGCGAAAGCGGGCAGCACCAACCTCGTCGACGTCCTGCACTACGCCGAGCCGGTGACAAAAAAGGGCTTTGTGTTCATGGACACGCCCGGTTACGACCCGGTCGCCGCGACCGGGCAGGTCGCCGGCGGCGCCAACCTGGTCTGCTTCACCACCGGCCGCGGCAGCGTGTTCGGCTGCAAGCCGGCGCCGTCGATCAAGCTCGCCACCAACACGCCGATGTACAAGCGGATGGAAGACGACATGGACGTCAATTGCGGCACCATCCTCGACGGCGAGGAGAGCGTGCAGCAATGCGGCCAGCGCATCTTCGACCTCATCCTCAAGACCGCCTCCGGCCAGCCGACCAAGAGCGAGAGCTTCGACTTCGGCGGCGCCGAGTTCGCGCCGTGGGTCCTGGGCGCGACGATGTAGCCTCACACTCCGCTGTCGTCCCTGCAAAAGCAGGGACCCATACCGCGTGATCTATCGATAAAGGCGGTGGCAGACACCTTCCACATTACCACGGCCGGTGGCTATGGGTCCCTGCTTGCGCAGGGACGACGAGTTCTGTTGACGCGGCGTCCCGGATTGCGCTTCGCTCCATCCGGGCTACGGACTGGACGGAGGACACATGCGCGCGCTTCGGTTCGGAATTGTTGGATGCATCGCATTTCTCGCCGCTTTGAGCCTCGGCGCCGCATCGGCTGATGCCGCAACCGTCGTTGCGCTCGGCGCGAGCAACACCTACGGCAAGGGCGTGGCACGCAACCAGGCCTATCCCGCGCAGCTCGAAGCGATCTTGCGCGCGAAGGGACTGAACGTCCGCGTCGTCAACGCCGGCATTAATGGCGACACCACCGAAGGGATGCTGCAACGCCTCGACCGGGCGGTCCCGAACGGCACCCGTGCGGTGATCCTGCAGCCCGGCGGCAACGACCGGCGCAAGGGCAGCCCGGACCGGACCGCGGACATCCAAAGCCGGCTCAGCGCCCGCGGCATCACGGTGATCATGCTCCCCAACGGCATGCTGGGCGGACTTCCGCATCAGCCCGACGGCGTGCACCTGACCCCCGAAGGCTATCACATGCTCGCCGAGCAGCTTGCTTCGCAGGTGTCCGGCGCGATCGGCCGTTAGTCGGTGAGGGCGATTGCCCGCGGCCATTGCTGACTTCGGCACGCCGCGCGGATAATTCCTGGGCAATCGCTGCCCGTTGTTAGTGCTTGATCCATACCGGAACCAGTGTTCTGCTCAAAAAAGCTGCTGGAGTCCTCGGTCCGTGTCGATCTTCGTCGCACTGCATCACGTCACGCACTACAAATACGACCGGCCGATCGATCTCGGGCCCCAGACCATTCGGCTCCGGCCGGCGCCGCATACCCGCACGCCGATCCTGAGCTATTCGCTCAAGGTCACGCCATCGAATCACTTCGTGAACTGGCAGCAGGACCCGCAGGGCAACTGGCTGGCGCGCTATGTTTTTCCGGAGAAGGCGACCGAGCTCAAGGTCGAGGTCGATTTCACCGCGCAGATGACGGTGGTCAATCCGTTCGACTTCTTCGTCGAGCCTTACGCCAACAGCTTTCCGTTCGAATACCCCGCCGACCTCAAGACCGAGCTCGCGCCCTATCTCGAGACCGACGAGCCCGGGCCGTTGCTCGCGGCGTATCTGAAGGGAATCCCGCGCCAGGCCGACTCGACCGTCAATTTCCTGGTCGAGCTGAATGCGCAGCTGCAAAAACAGATCAGCTATGTCATCCGCATGGAGGCCGGCATCCAGACGCCGGAGGAGACGCTGGCCGCGGGCTCCGGCTCCTGCCGCGATTCGGCGTGGCTCCTGATCCAGGCGCTGCGCCATCTCGGGCTCGCGACGCGTTTCGTCTCCGGCTATCTCATTCAACTCCGGCCCGACATCGATCCGCTCGAAGGGCCGCGCGAGGTCGAGAGCGATTTCACCGATCTGCACGCCTGGGCCGAGGTCTATCTGCCCGGCGCGGGCTGGATCGGGTTCGACGTCACCTCCGGCATGCTGACCGGCGAGGGCCACATCCCGGTCTGCGCCACGCCGCATTACCGCTCGGCCGCGCCGGTGACCGGCACCGCGGGCATCGCCAACACCGAGTTCGGCTTCGACATGAGCGTCAAGCGGATCCGCGAGGCGCCGCGGATCACCCGGCCGTTCTCGGATGATTCCTGGGCACGGCTCGACCGGGTCGGCGAGCAGGTCGATGCCGACCTGACGGAGCACGACGTGCGGCTGACCATGGGCGGCGAGCCGACCTTCGTCTCGATCGACGATCCGGAATCGCCGGAATGGAATGTCGCCGCGGTCGGTCCGACCAAGCGGGCGCTCGCCGACGATTTGATCCGCAAGCTGCGCACGCGGTTCGCGCCGGGCGGGCTGCTGCATTACGGCCAGGGCAAATGGTATCCCGGCGAAAGCCTGCCGCGCTGGGCGTTCGGCCTCTATTGGCGCAAGGACGGCAAGCCGATCTGGAAGAATGCCGACCTGATCGCAAGCATCGAGAATCCGCGCAAGGCGGAGGTGGCCGATGCCGAGCGCTTTGCCGTCGGCACCGCGAAGAAGCTCGGGCTCGGCGCCGACTATGTCATGCCGGCTTATGAGGACCCGGCGTTCTGGCTGCAGCGTGAAGCCGGGCTGCCGCCCAACGTCACGCCCGATAACTCCAAGCTGACCGATGCCGAAGAGCGCGCGCGCCTGGCGCGGGTGTTCGACGAGGGACTGACGACGCCGAAGGGGTTCGTGCTGCCGATCCAGCGCTGGACGCCGCTTGCCGACAAGATCCCTGCGCGCTGGCGCAGCGAGCACTGGAAGATCCGCCGCAGCCATCTGTTCGCATCACCCGGCGATTCCCCGCTCGGCCTGCGGCTGCCGATCGGCTCGCTCGAACATGTCCCGCCCGAGGACTATCCTTACATCATCGAGCAGGATCCGATGGCGCCGCGCGAGGCGCTTGCCGATGCGGAGCTGAAGCAGGCGCTCAAGGATATCCCCGAGCCGCTGCCGGTGCGCACCGCAATGGCGATCGAAGTCCGCGACGGCGTGCTTTGCGTCTTCATGCCGCCGGTCGAGAAGGTCGATGACTATCTCGAGCTGATCACGGCAATCGAGGCGACCGCCGAGGAAACGCAGCTCGCGGTCCATGTCGAAGGCTATGCACCGCCATACGATCCGCGCGTCGAGGTGATCAAGGTGACGCCCGATCCCGGCGTGATCGAGATCAACGTGCAGCCGGCGCAGAGCTGGCGCGAGGCCGTCGATATCACGCTCGGCCTCTATGAGGACGCCGCGAAGACACGGCTTGGGGCCAACCGGTTCCTGATCGACGGCCGCCACACCGGCACCGGCGGCGGCAACCACATCGTGGTCGGCGGCAGCAAGCCGGAGGATTCCCCGTTCCTGCGCCGGCCTGATCTGCTCAAGAGCCTGGTGCTGTATTGGCAGCGGCATCCGTCGCTGTCCTATCTGTTCTCCGGTATGTTCATCGGCCCGACCAGCCAGGCGCCGCGCATCGACGAGGCGCGGCACGATGGACTTTATGAACTGGAGATCGCGCTGGCGCATGTGCCGCCGCCGGGCATCGATGCGCCGCTGTGGCTGGTCGATCGGCTGTTCCGGCACATCCTGGTCGACATCACCGGCAACACCCATCGCGCCGAGATCTGCATCGACAAGCTCTATTCGCCCGACGGCCCGACCGGCCGGCTCGGCCTGGTCGAATTCCGCGCGCTCGAAATGCCGCCCGATCCCAGGATGTCATTGGCACAGCAGCTTCTGATCCGCGCGTTGATCGCAAAACTGTGGCGCGAGCCGCAGCAGGGCAAGTTCGTGCGCTGGGGCACCGCGCTGCATGACCGCTTCATGCTGCCGCATGTCCTCTGGGAGGATTTCTTAGGCGTGCTCGCCGAGCTCAAGCAGTCCGGCTACGACGTCGAGCCGGAATGGTATCAAGCCCAGCTCGAATTCCGTTTCCCCGCCTTCGGCCGCGTTCATCATGGCGGCGTTGGCCTCGAACTGCGGCAGGCGCTGGAGCCGTGGCACGTGTTGGGCGAGGAGGGGACGTCGGGCGGCACGGTGCGCTATGTCGATTCCTCGGTCGAGCGGTTGCAGGTGAAGGCGACCGGATTCGTCGAGGGCCGCCACGTCATCACCTGCAACGGCCGGCGGATGCCCATGACCGAGACCGGCCGCTCCGGCGAGGCGGTCGCCGGCGTCCGCTTCAAGGCCTGGCAGCCGGCCTCCGGCCTGCATCCGACCATTCCGGTGCACGCGCCGCTGACATTCGACCTGATCGACACCTGGAATGGCCGCTCGCTCGGCGGCTGCGTCTATCACGTCGCCCATCCCGGCGGCCGCAATTACGAGACCAAGCCGGTCAATTCCTACGAGGCCGAGGCGCGGCGGCTGGCGCGCTTCCAGGAGCACGGCCATACCCCCGGCAAGATCGAAACGCCGCCGGAGGAACGCACAACTGAGTTTCCCCTTGACCCTCGACTTGCGGACGCCGCTCCTGCACTAATTGGCTGCAGGGGAAGTGGAATGACCGTGTCGGGTGGCCAAAGCGGCGGCAGTCAGGAGAGCAGGGCCCGTCCCGGCCAGCGCCGGATGGCGCAATGGACCCGCGACTACGTCCGGCTGCCCGGCATTCCCGACGAATATATCGCCGAGAACGGCGCGCCGCGGCCGGCCTGGGCCCGTTTCTTCGACGCCTTTGCCGCGCTGTCGCCGGCCGATATCGAGCGCCGCTTCGCCTCCGCCGATCGCCATCTGCGCGAGGCCGGTGTCACCTACCGTACGCCCGGCGATACGTCGGACCGGATCTGGCCGCTCAGCCATCTGCCGCTGATCATCGACGCCGCCGACTGGCGCCAGCTCGCCGCCGGCGTCGCGCAGCGCGCGCAGCTTCTGGAAATGGTGCTGGCCGATCTCTACGGCGACGGCCGTCTCGTTGCTGACGGCGCGATCCCAGCGGCGGCGATCGCCGGCAGCAGCGAATATCTGCGCGCGGTGAGCGGCATCAAGCCGCCGGGCGGCCGCTATCTGCATCTCTATGCGGCCGACATCGGCCGCGGGCCCGACGGCCGCTGGTGGGTACTCGGCGATCGCACGCAGGCGCCGTCGGGCGCGGGCTACGCGCTGGAAAACCGCCTGGTGCTGTCACGCGCCTTTTCCAATCTCTACAAGTCGATGAATGTCGAGCGCGTCGCGCCGTTCTTCGAGGCGTTCCGCGATTCGCTGCGCGCCAGCGCCGACCGCGACGAGCCGCGGATCGGCCTGCTGACACCAGGCGCGTTCAGCGAGACCTATTTCGAGCACGCCACGCTGGCGCGCTATCTCGGCTTCCTGCTGGTCGAGGGCGACGATCTCGCGGTCTCCGGCGATCGCATTCATATCCGCACCGTTGCCGGATTGAAGCGGCTCGACGTGCTGCTGCGCCGGGTCGATTCCAACATGCTCGATCCGCTCGAGCTCGATGCGTCGTCCTATCTCGGCGTGCCCGGGCTCGTCGAGGTGCTGCGCAAGGGCGGCGTCGTGGTCGCCAACATGCCGGGTTCCGGCGTGATGGAGGCGCGGGCTCTGCTCGGCTTCCTGCCCAACCTGTGCCGGCGCCTGCTGAGCGAAGACCTGATGATGCCGCATATCGCGACCTGGTGGTGCGGCCAGAAATCCGCCCGCGAGCAGGTGCTGTCGCGGCTCGACGAATTCGCGATCGAGGGCGCCTATGGCCGTGGCGTGGCGGATTTTCCGGGCCACGGTCCGGTACTCCCCGGCGAATTGTCGGCCGCGGACCGCGATCGCCTCAAGGATGCGATCAGCCATCGCGGCATCGACTATGTCGGCCAGGAGCTGGTGCGGCTGTCGACCACGCCGGTGTGGGAGAACGGTCGGATCACGCCGCGTCCGTTCGTGCTGCGGGTGTTCGCCGCCGCGACGCCGAACGGCTGGACCGTGCTGCCCGGCGGCTTCTGCCGGATCGCCGACCGGGCCGACGCGCGCGCGGTCTCGATGGGCGACGGCGCGGTGTCCGCCGACGTCTGGGTGGTCTCCGACAAGGCGGTGGCGACCTCGACCTTGCTGCCGGCGGTCGATACCGTCCGCATCCGGCGCATCGCCGGCGTGCTGCCGAGCCGCGCCGCCGACAATCTGTTCTGGCTCGGCCGCTATCTCGAACGCGCCGAGGCCACCATTCGCCTGATCCGCGCCCTGGGCACGCCGTTGCGCGATCCGGCGCGCGCCAATTCGAACGGCAACGCGCCGGCGATGCATTCGGCCGAGCGGATCCAGCGCCTGCTGGTGACCTGGGGCGCGGCCACGCAGACCGCGCGCGCCAATCCGGCCAAGGTCGCGCTCGAGGCGTTGCAGAACGAGGAGAAGTTCGGCTCGGCGCTGTCGCTGGTGCGATCGGCGCAGCGCACCGCGACCTCGCTGCGCGAGCGGCTGTCGCCGGACGCCTGGCAGGTCATCACCGAAATGGCCGACCGGCTCGCCATCGAGGTGCACGACGATGACGGCGTCGTCAGCGCCGCCGAACTGACCTTGCAGGAACTCGCGAGCTTCGCGGGTCTCGCGCAGGAGAACATGAACCGCGCCGCCGGCTGGCGCTTCCTCGAGATGGGGCGCCGCGCCGAGCGCGCCATCAACACCACGCGCTTCGCCCGCCAGTTCGCCTATGACGAGGCCGGCGACGAGGATCTCGACGTCCTGCTCACGCTGGTCGATTGCCAGATCACCTATCGCTCGCGCTATCTGGTGCAGCCGCTGCTGACGCCGGTGCGCGATCTCGCGGTGCTCGATCCCTACAATCCGCGCTCGGTGGCGTTCCAGGTCGCGGCGCTGAACGAACATATCGCCGCGCTGCCGAGCCTGAAGGAGCACGGTCTGATCGAGCGGCCGCAGCGGCTCGCGGTTGCGCTGGAGGCGATGCTGACGACGGCCGAAGCCTCGAGCCTCGACGTCAAGACGCTGTTCGCGCTGGAGCAGGATCTGCTCAATCTCGCCGACGCCGTCGGGCTGCATTATTTCCCGCATGGACCGAACGCCAGCCGGCCGGAGAAGCTCACGGGGCTGGCGTGATCTACGACATCCGTCACGTCACGACCTATAGCTACGAGACCCAGGTCAGCTTCGCGCGCTGCGCGCTGCGGCTGGAGCCGATCAGCGGCGACGGGCAGCAGCTGATCTCGCATGCGGTCGAGATCCGACCCAAGCCCGCGGAGCGCACCACCCGGCGCGACTTCTTCGGCACGCTGACCGAAAGCGTCCTGATCGAGACCGCGCATCGCAGCCTCCGCATCGATTCCCGCTCGCGGGTCTCGGTGACGCGGCAGCCGCCGGCGCGTGACGCCGCCAGCCCGTCCTGGGAGGACGTGCGCGATCACGCCTTCGAAGGCTTGAGCCTCGATGCGGCCTCGCCGGTCGGCTACGTCTTTGCCAGTGCGCTGGTGCCGGTGTTGCGGCCCGTGACAGCCTATGCGTCTGCGAGCTTTGCGCCGGGTGGCGGCATCCTCACTGGGACAGCCGACCTGATGCGGCGGATCCGCGGCGACTTCAAATACGATCCGAAGGCGACCGTGATCTCGACGCCGCTGCGCGACGTGTTCGAGAAGCGCCACGGCGTCTGCCAGGACTTTGCCCATGTGATGATCGCGGGCCTGCGCGGGCTCGGCCTGCCCGCGGCCTATGTCAGCGGCTATCTGCGCACCATTCCGCCGCCGGGCCAGCCGCGGTTGCAGGGCGCCGACGCAACCCACGCCTGGGTCTCGGTCTGGTGCGGCAGCGAGCTTGGCTGGGTCGGGTTCGATCCGACCAACGATCTGATGGTCGGAGGCGACCACATCATCCTCGCCATCGGCCGCGACTTCGCCGACGTCTCGCCGGTCGATGGCGTCATCGTCGGTGCGCGCAAGCAGAAGCTCGGCGTTGCGGTCGACGTGCTGCCGGTCGAGTGAGCGGAGCTGGAGGCGAGAACCGCGATCAGGCGACGTGCCGCTTGCCGGATTTGTCCCATCCGATCGGGCTGACGACGACGCGGTCGCGGCCGTCGTGCTTGGCTTGATAGAGCGCAAGGTCCGCGGCCTTGAGCAGATCGCGCGACGTGCGCTCGTGGTCGGGCACGAGGCAAGACACCCCGATGCTGACGGTCGGCAGCTCCTGCTCGGTCTCGCGTGCAGCCGTCAGCTTGGCGCGAATCTGCTCGGCGACATCAAGCGCGCCGGCCTTGCCGATGCCTGGCAGCAGCACCGAAAACTCCTCGCCGCCGTAGCGCGCGCCGAGATCGGTGACGCGCTTGGCGCTGGCTGCGATGCACCGCCCCACGGTGGCGAGCACGGCGTCGCCGGCCTGGTGCCCGTAGGTGTCGTTGAACGCCTTGAAATGATCGACGTCGATCATCAGCAGCGAGACCGGCGATTTCGCGCGCATGCCGCGCCGCCATTCGATGTCGAGGGTGTCGTCGAGGCGGCGGCGGTTGGCGAGGCCGGTCAGCGCATCGGTGCTGGCGAGGTGCGCGAGCCGGCGTTCCGCCGCGGCCCGCCGCTTGAGAGCGGCCAGCAAATAGAACATCAGCACGATCGAGAAGCCGCACAGCGCGGCCACCACGCTGCCGATCAGCCAGACCTGCTGCCACCAATCGGCATAGATGCCGTTGAGTGCGAGACCCTCGGCGATGATCAGGCGATGGCTGCCGACCGCCTGGAAGACGTAGAGCCGGCTGACATGATCGACGAGTGATTTCGTCATGTAGGAGCCGGATTGCCGTGCCGGATACTGCTTGAAGACCAGGGAGTCCTTGATGCTTTGCCCGATCTTGCCGATCTCGAATGGTGCGCGCATCAGCATGACGCCATCGGTGTTGAACAGCGCCATGCTGTCGCCGAGGCCGAAGTTCAGCTTGCGAAACAGATTGTGGAAATAGCTGAGCCGCATGCTGCCGGCGACCACGCCGGCAAACGAGCCGTCGTCGTTGCTGATGCGGCGGCTCAGGCTGATCAGATATTCGCCCTCCGGCGTGACCCAGGGCGCGCTGATGAACAGACCGCGGTCCGGTTGGGTTCGATGCACCAGGAAGAAGTCCCGGTCGGCGAAATTCGCGGTCCGCGGCGTCAATGTCCGGGAATCCAGCGTGACGTCTCCCGCGGCACTCAGCACCAGGATCGAGCCGAGATCCTTGGCGGTGGCGGCGCGGTCGAACAGCACGACCTGGCGAAGCTCCGGGCTGATCTTGGTTAGTTCCGGCAGCTTGACGCCGTCGGCGACCGCCTGCAGCGAGAGGTCATAGAGCTCGATGTTGCGGTCGATCTCGCTGGCGATGGAGGCGACGAGGTTGGTCGCGCCTTGCTTCGCGTGCTGGTAGTCCTTGTCCGCCATCTCCCAGAGGATCGATGCGCAGATCGCCGAAAAGCCCAAAACAAGGCCGATCCCGAGCGCAAGCAGCCGTTTGGTCGGCACCGCCTTCGGCCTTGGCACAAGCCCGTTCATTGCACGCTTCCACTTCCCCCCGCGCCCCCGCGCTTTGACCTTTTCTATGGGGGCATCAAATTGAGAAAGGCGACCCGAAGCGCGGGCAATTTATGTGCGCGCGTTGGCAGAGTCTTAACCATCGGGAGGCGGGGACCCAGTCGCTGGCCTTGGCCTGCGCGCCATGCGCTCAAACGCGAAAGCAGCGCGTAGGATGGTAGAGCGAAGCGAAACCCATCGATGCTTTTGCGCTGCGCGAATGATGGGTTTCGCTGCGCTCTACCCATCCTTGCTACACGTCGCCAATCCTTAGGCGAGTCGTTCGGATTTTCGGAATTTTACTTGACAGCAGACCCAACTCAGATGTTTAATGCGTCTGTCTCGCCCGATCGAGGGGCGCTTCGCGGTCGTCACGAACGCGGGTCGAGATGCGGTGGACGCCGAATGCGCAGTTGACGAACGCGCATGAGGCGGACGGCGAAATCGTGCAGGCCTGACGCCCTAGCGGTAGGTGTCTCTTCCGATTGCGCAAATGCGCGTTGTGAAGACGGTGACAACAAAGCCAAGTCTCGCCGGGGAGAGCACGTATAAGCCGTAAGCCATCGCGCAGGGAAAGCCGGATTGCTCCGGTTACACCTGTGGTCCTACCCCCGTGCTTTCTACCCATTGCTCGGGGCCCATGGGTGCGATCGGCACCCGGCTTTCCCTGCGCCCTCTGTGACAGGAGGGAGGGCGAAACGAAAGAGCAAAGCTCGGACAATTCATGTCGCGAGAACGCGAAGCTATATCCTCATCTACAACTGTCATCGCCCGGCTCGCCGCCTCCGCTAAAGCTTCGGCGCGCCACGGACTGCTTGCCTCGTCGAAGCCTTGGCGTAGACGGGACCGGGCGATCCAGTACGCCGCGGCCTCTCGGCTCAAGCATTACTGCCTCTGGAATACTGGATCACCCGCTTTCGCGGGTGATGACACCGACAGTGTGGCACGTGAATCGAAACCCATTCTCATCGTCGTCCTGGAAAGCCAGGACCCATTGCCCCGAATGAGACTTGTAGCGCGACGCTGGGGCCACAATCCCTACGACGACCAAAATCAGTGGCTATGGCTTTCGCCAGGACGACGAGGGGACAGGTCCAGTCAAGACATCAAACAGCGTGATGACACCGAACACGACATCCCTGACGCAGCCCCGGGATCTGGATTGATCCCAGCAGCCGCTTTGTCGCTACGTCCCCGTCCGCCGCAGGCCGTCGTTGGCATCGCTGCGCAAATTGCGGAAGAACTGCTCGACCTCGCGCGACAGCGTTTCGGCGGTTGCGGTCAGATCGTTCGACGCCGCGAGCACCGCTTCCGCCGCCTTGCTGGTCTGGTCCATGTCGTCGCGGAGCGAGCCGACATTCGCGACCAGGGTTTCGTTGCCCTGGGCCGCCATCTGCGCGTTGGCCGAGATTTCGCGGGTCGCAGCATCCTGCTGGCCGATCGCGCTTGCGATGTTCGCGGTGACATCGCTGATCTCGCGCACAGCCTGGCCGATCTCGCGCACGGCAGCCACCGAGTTGCGGGTGGAGGCTTGGATCAGGCCGACATTCTCGCTGATCTCGGCGGTTGCCTTCGCGGTCTGCCCGGCCAGCGCCTTGACCTCGTGCGCGACGACGGCAAAGCCGCGGCCGGCATCGCCGGCGCGGGCGGCTTCGATGGTGGCGTTGAGCGCGAGCAGATTGGTCTGCTCGGCGATCGCCTGGATCAGGTTCAGCACGCCGTCGATGCGCTGGGTGGTGGCGGCAAGGCTCTCGATCTCGGTGATCGAGCGGTCGGTGCGCAGCCCGGCCTGATCGACCGCGCCGGAGGACTGCTTGACCTGGCGGCCGATCTCCTCGACCGAGGCGGACAGCTCTTCGGCCGCGCCCGCCACCGCGGAGACGTTGCTCGAGGCCTGTTCGGTGGCGCCGGCCGCGGCAACCGCCCGGCCGCTGGCGTCCGCCGCGACGGTCGCGATGGTCTGCGCGGTTTGCCGCATCGTCGCGGCGTTGTCGTGCACCGCGCGCAGCACCTCACCGATGGTGCCGCGGAATGCGTCGACGAAGCTCTCGATGTGCCGGCCACGCGCGTCGCGGGCCGCGGAATCCTGCAGGACTTGCGCGTTCAGGCTGCGGTTGCGCTCCATCGCCTCCTGGAACACCTTGATGGCGCGCGCCAAGGCGCCGATCTCGTCGCTGCGCCCGACATGGGGCACTTCGACATGGTCGTCGCCGTCCGCGACGCGCTTGATGGTGGTGGTGATCTGCGACAGCGGCCGGGCCACCGAGCGGGCGATGATCAGGACGCCGAGCACCACCACGATCAGGGCGGCTGCACCGAGCCCGGTCAGCAGCAGCGCCAAAGTTCGGTTGGCGTCGGTCTGCCGTGCCAGCCGCTTGCTGCGCTCGGCATAGACCTTGGACAGCGCCTCGAGGTCCTTGTTCAGCGCGGTGCGCACGTCGCGGTTGGCGTCGTTGTCGCCCCACTCACGCCCGGCTGCGGCGCCGATCTCGATGCCGCGGCGAACCAGCTCCTTGCGGAATTCGACGAATTGCTCGATGCGCGTCTTGAACGCGGCGAACTGGGCGGCGTCGTCGGCCTGCACCAGGGTTTCCCAGTTCTTCACCACGCCGAGGATGCGGTCGTTGAACGCCAGCAGCCCGTCACCGTATTTCTTCACCGCCGCCGGATCGGTCGACATGTAGATGCCGCGCGATTCCATCACCACGGCATAGACCAGCGAGTTGACCCGCTCGACATTGAGTGCGGCGCGGCTCGCGAGGTCGACGGCCTCGGTCAGCTCGGCGTTGCGCCGCGCGTTGGTGTCGGACAGGAGGGTGATGGCCGCGGTCAGCGCCGCGATCAGCGCAAACGTCGAGTACAGCCGGGCAGCAAGCGAGAATCGGGATGCCATAGGAGGCCGGGATCTGGAGATCGGAGGTGTGACGGGGGCGGACATTGCGGGCACTCCAAGAGGCCGGGGAGTACCGTCGGCCAATTAAAGCTTATGCAAAATGTTCATGGATAATGTCTTAACGAGCGCGGTTTGCGCGGGCCGCAACCGGCTAAATCTCCAAATAATCCCAATGTCTTATGAGGGGCTCCGAACCTCCCGTGTCGCGCCGCCGCCTTGCCGCGCTGTCGAGTGACGGGCCGTCATCATCATCACTCATCAACATCCCGTGCGCGGTGGCAGCGAAGCCGATGGCACGACTTTCGCAAAGAGGTGCTAGGTTACGTTGCCCCTGCCTCGACGCGAACTCCCATGCACTATCGTCACACTATCGACGCCACCAATTACGCATTCGACGATCTGCGCATCCTGCTTGCCAAGGCCTCGCCGCCGCGGTCCGGCGACCGTCTGGCCGGCGTTGCCGCCGACAGCGCGGAACAGATGATCGCCGCGCGGCTTACGCTGGCCGACGTTCCGCTCAAGCAATTCCTCGACGAGCCGGTCATCCCCTATGAGGACGATGAAGTCACGCGCCTGATCCTCGACAGCCACGACGTTGCTGGCTTTGTGCCGGTGTCATCGCTCACCGTCGGCGGCTTCCGGGACTGGCTGCTGTCGGATGCCGCCACGGGCGATACGATCAGGAAGATCTCGCGCGGCATCACGCCGGAGATGGTGGCGGCGGTGTCGAAGCTGATGCGCAACCAGGATCTGATCCTGGTGGCGAAGAAATGCGAGGTCACGACCGCCTTCCGCAACACCATCGGTCTGCGCGGCCGCATGAGTACGCGGCTGCAGCCCAACCATCCGTTCGACGACCCCAAGGGCATCACCGCCTCGATCCTCGACGGGCTGCTGCTGGGATCGGGCGATGCCTGCATCGGCATCAATCCGGCGAGCGACGATCCCAAAGTGATCGGCACCCTGCTGCGGCTGCTCGACGACATCATCGCGCGGCTGGAGATTCCGACGCAGGGTTGCGTGCTCACCCATGTCACCACCACGCTCGGACTGATCGGGCAGGGGCTGCCGGTCGATCTCGTGTTCCAGTCGATCGCCGGCACCGAAGCGGCCAACCGCAGTTTCGGCGTCGACCTGTCGCTGCTGCGCGAGGCGCGCGAAGCCGGGCTGTCGCTGCACCGGGGCACGGTCGGCGACAATGTGATGTATTTCGAGACCGGGCAGGGCTCGGCGCTGTCGGCCAACGCCCATCACCAGGTCGATCAGCAGACCTGCGAGGCGCGGGCCTATGCGGTGGCGCGCGCGTTCGATCCGCTGCTGGTCAACAGCGTGGTCGGCTTCATCGGTCCCGAATACCTCTATGACGGCAAGGAAATCATCCGTGCCGGGCTTGAGGATCATTTCTGCGGCAAGCTGCTCGGCCTGCCGCTCGGCATCGACGTCTGCTACACCAACCATGCCGAGGCCGATCAGGACGACATGGACAATCTGCTGACGCTGCTTGCCGCCGCCGGCGTCAATTTCATCATGGGCGTGCCGGGCGCCGATGACGTGATGCTGAACTATCAGTCGACGTCGTTTCACGATGCGCTCTACATCCGCGACCTGTTCGGCCTGAAGCGGGCGCCCGAATTCGACGCCTGGCTCGCGCGCGTCGGCCTAGCCGGCCAGGACTTCCGCCTTGTTGACGATGCGGAGCGGCTGCCCGATCTCGCGGCCCGGCTCCTGACCTGACGGGATAGCGAAATTCTGCAGAGCAACTATCTCGGCGTTGTGACGTTAGCCGGTGCCACAATGTTGAAGAATTTCTGGCCCAGCGTTCCGTGCCGTGGTTAGATTTGCAGGTGCTTCGGGGTCGTATTGATGAGAGCTGAGGGCATAGAGACAGCACGGCGTATCCTCTGCGTCTTTCCGCGCTATACGTCGTCGTTTGGCACCTTCGAGCACTCCTATCCCCTGACCGACGGCGTCAAGGCCTTCATGCCGCCGCAGGGCCTGCTGCTGATCGCCGCATATCTTCCCGAGAACTGGCCGGTCCGGTTCGTCGACGAGAACCTGCGGCCCGCGACCGCGGAGGATTTCGCGTGGGCGGGATGCCGTGTTCGTCAGCGGTATGCACATCCAGCGCCAGCAGATGAACGACATCTGCCGCCGCGCGCATGAGCATGACCGCGTGGTCGCGATCGGCGGCCCCTCGGTCAGCGCCTGTCCGGACTACTATCCCGCATTCGACTACCTTCATGTCGGCGAGCTCGGCGACGCCACCAATGAGCTGATCCGGCGCCTGGCGGAAGACACCAGCCGTCCCGACCAGCAGGTGGTGCTGACGACCGTCGACCGCCTGCCGATGACGGATTTCCCGCTGCCGGCCTATGAACTCGCCGAGACCAAGAAGTACTTTCTCGGCAGCATCCAGTTCTCCTCGGGCTGCCCCTATCAGTGCGAGTTCTGCGACATCCCCGGGCTCTATGGCCGCAATCCTCGCCTGAAGTCGCCGCAGCAGATCATCGCCGAGCTCGACAAGCTGCGCGCCTGCGGCGCGACCGACACGGTCTATTTCGTCGACGACAATTTCATCGGCAACCGCAAGGCCGGCGAGCGAATTGCTGCCGCATCTGATCGCGTGGCAGAAGCGGACCGGCTATGTGACGCGCCTTGCCTGCGAGGCGACGCTCAACATCGCCAAGCGGCCCGAGATCCTGGAGAAGATGCGCGAGGCCTTCTTCGTCACGATCTTCGTTGGCATCGAGACGCCGGATCCCGATGCGCTGAAGGCGATGCACAAGGATCAGAACATGATGGTTCCGATCCTTGAGGGCGTGCGCACGATCAATTCGTTCGGCATGGAGGTCGTCTCCGGCATCATCATGGGGCTCGACACCGACAAGCCGCAGACCGGCGACGCGCTGCTCTCCTTTGTCGAGGAATCGCGGATTCCGCTGCTCACCATCAACTTGCTGCAGGCGCTGCCGAAGACGCCGCTGTGGGATCGGCTCGAAAAGGCAGGGCGGCTGGTCGATGATGAGGGCCGCGACTCCAATGTCGAGTTCCTGCTGCCCTATGAGGACGTGGTCAGTTCCTGGCGCAAATGCATGGAAATCGCCTACGAGCCGAAGCGGCTGTTCGAGCGCTATCTGCATCAGTGCAACTACACCTATGCCAACCGCATCAAGGTGCCGGTCAGCCCGGAGATGAAGAGCTGGGCCAACATCCGGCGCGGGCTGATCATGCTGCGCAACATCTTCTGGAAGGTCGGCGTGCTCGGCGATTACAAGCGGGTGTTCTGGAAGTTTGCGCTCGGCCGGCTGAAGCGCGGCGACATCGAGGGGTTGATCTCGGCGACGCTGGTCGCACATCATCTGATCACGTTTGCGCGCGCAGCCTCCAGCGGCCGGCAGAACGCCTCGAACTACTCGATCCGGCTGCGCGAGGCATCCGTTCCCGCCGAATAGCAGCATGACCACACCGCCAGCGCCATCGCTCCCTTCGCTTCCCGATCTGCGCGAGCTCACGCCGGCGCGGGTCGGCCTCGGCCGCTCCGGGGCCAGCCTGCCGACCGATGCGCTGCTCTCCTTCACGCTCGATCATGCCCGCGCCCGCGACGCCGTTCACGCCGTCTTCGATGTCGGCGGGATTGCAGCCGGCGCTGCCGGCCTCGGCATCACGCCGCTTCAGGTATCGAGCCAGGCGCACAGCCGGCGCGACTATCTGCGCCGGCCCGACCTCGGGCGCATGCTGGATTCGGCGTCCCGGCGATCGCTGGAGGCTAGCGGCATCACCGCCTGTTCCTGTGCCATCGTGATCGGCGACGGCCTGTCGCCGACAGCGGTCAATGTGCATGCCGTCGAGTTGATCCGGCATCTGTTGCCGCAACTCGCGGCCGACAAGATCGACGCCGCTGCGGTGATCGTCGCATCGGGGGCGCGGGTCGCACTCGGGGACGAGATCGGCGCCATCATCGGCGCGCGCATGCTGGTGATGCTGATCGGCGAGCGGCCGGGCCTGTCCGCACCCGACAGCCTCGGCGCCTATCTCACCTTCGCGCCGCGGATCGGTTTGACCGACGCCGATCGCAACTGCATTTCCAACATCCACCGTGCCGGGCTGAGCTATGCGGACGCCGCATTCAGAATCGCCTGGCTTGTGCGCGAAGGCCTGGCACGCCAGGTCACCGGGGTCGCCTTGAAGGATGAAAGCGGCGGTGGATCGTCACGGAATGCGCTCCCAGGGTGTGGCAAATCAGTTACTTAATGGCTGATATCGGTGGTTCCCCGTCGATTTGGCGCGCCCCGCGCGCTTGCGAGCAAGAGGGCGGACAGGTAAAACCGGCGCCGGTCAATATTCGCGTGTTTTCAAGGACTAGCGCTGGACAATCGCGCTCACCCGCCGCATTCGCGCCCCTGAAGCATGATCCGGAAAAGTGCGTAGCGGTTTTCCGAAAAGATCGTGCGCAAACAAGAAGCTAGAGCGCGATGATTCAATCCGATCTCATCGCGCTTTAGACCCAAGCTAGACAGATTGAGCCGTTTGCAGAACTGGACAGGGCATGCTCGAAAAGAATTCCGAAAGTCAGGTCCACGTCGAGAAGGTTGAAGAGCCGCGCTCGGGGCCCAGCATCGCCTTCGGAATCGAACGGCTCGGCCTGATCCCGATGCGGGCGCCGATCCTGTCTTGCATCGTGCTCGTCCTGCTGCTGATCGGTGCCGTGTTCGGTGTGCACCGGATCAAGATCGACGACTCGCTGTCGCAGCTGTTCCGCTCCGAATCCAAGGACTACAAGCAGTACGAGGCGGTGACCAAGCGCTTCCCGGCGACCGAATTCGACGTCCTCGTCGTCGTCGAAGGCAAGACGCTGCTTGAGCGCGACAATCTCGGCAAGCTCCGTGACATGGTCACGGACCTGCAACTCGTCGAGGGCGTGCGCGGCCTGGTGTCGCTGTTCTCCGCGCGCCAGGCGCCGGAGCCCGGCAAGCTGCCGGCGGCGCTGTTCCCGAACGAGCTTCCGGAGGGCGCGGCCTACGACAAGTTCGTCGAGACCGTCAAAAGCAACGAGATCATCCGCGGCAAGCTGCTGTCGGAGGACGGGACGCTCGCGCTGGTCGTGCTGTCGCTCGAGCCGGAGGTGGTCGGCAGCAACAAGCTCGGCAAGGTGGTCGGCGACATCAGGAAGATCATGGCCGACGACCTCGGCGGCAGCGGGCTCAATGCCCAGTTGTCCGGCGTGCCGGTCATGCAGCTCGAGATCCGCAATGCGGTCGAGCGTGACGGCCTGACCTACAACATTCTCGGCATCCTCGCCGGCTGCGTCATCGCGATCATCTTCTTCCGCAAGATCTCCTTCATGGTGGCGGCGGCGTTCCCGCCGATGATCGCGATCCTGCTCGCGCTCGGCGGCCTCGGCTGGGCCAATTTCAATCTCAACATGTTCCTCAACGTGATGACGCCGCTCATCATGGTGATCAGCTTCTCCGATTCGATGCAGCTGACATTCGCGGCACGCGACCGGCTGATCGCGGGGCAGGACAAGTTCACCGCATTCAAGAACGCGGTGCTGGTGGTCGGCCCGGCCTGCGTGCTGACCCACGGCACGGCCGGCATTTCCTTCATCGCGTTGCAGTTCTCGGATTCCGACCTGATCCGCAAATTCGGCGAGGCCGGACTTGCGGCGACCATCATCGCGCTGGTCGCGGTGCTCTCGCTGGTGCCGGTGTTCGGCATCCTGCTGGTGCGCAACGAGAAGGTTTTCGCGGTCAAGTTCCAGAGCGCCGATGCCGGCGTCCAGGCGCTGCGCAATTTCTGCTACTGGATCGCGGTGCGCATGGTCGGCCGTCCCGGGCTGTTCAGCCTGCTCGCACTGATCGTGGTCGGCGGTCTCGGCATCATCTACGCCAATCTCGAGCCGCGTTACCGGCTCGCCGACCAGGTGCCGGACAAGCGGCAGGCGGTGGCGGCGTCAGGCCGGCTCGACGCCAAGCTGACCGGCGCCAATCCGGTCGACGTCCTGATCGAATTCCCCAAGGGTGAATCGCTCTACTCGCCGGAGACGCTGAAGACGATCGCCGACGTGCATGCGATGGTCGAGGACAGTGCCGGCGTCGGCAACGTCTGGTCGCTGGAAACCCTGCGGCGCTGGCTCGCCGAAAAGGCCGGCAGCAACGATGTCGCGACGCTGAAGGAATATGTCGGCGTGATTCCCGAACATCTCGTGCGCCGTTTCATCTCGAAGGATCAGGATGCCGTCGTGGTGTCGGGCCGGGTGCCTGATCTGGATTCCAGCCAGCTGTTGCCGGTGGTGAACAAGCTCGATCACTCGCTCGACAAGGTGCGCGCCGAGCATCCCGGCTACGAGATCGCCGTCACCGGCCTGTCGGTGATTGCCGCGCGTAACAGCGCCAACATGATCGAGAAGCTCAACCGCGGCCTCACGGTGGAATTCGCGCTGGTCGCGATCTTCATCGGGCTCGCGTTCCGCTCGGTCGTGGTGATGTTCTCCTGCATCCTGCCCGGCATCTTCCCCGTGGTGCTGTCGGGCACCGTGCTGTGGCTGCTCGGGGAGGGGCTGCAATTCGCCAGCGTGGTGGCATTGACCGTGTCGTTCGGCCTCGGGCTTTCCGCCACCATCCACTTCCTCAACCGCCTGCGGCTGGAGACCAAGCCGGACGTCACGCCGGAACTTGCGGTGGAGCGCGCCACCGTGCTGGTCGGGCCGGCGCTGATCCTGACCACGGTGGTGCTGGCCTGCGGTCTCGTCGTCACCGTGTTCTCCGACCTGCCGTCGCTGCGCCTGTTCGGCTGGCTCAGCGCATTCTCGATGGTCGCAGCACTGGTCGCGGACCTGTTCATCCTGCGGCCGACCTCGATGTTCCTGATCAACCTGTCGCAGAAGCTGCGCGGCAGAGGCGGCCAGCCGGCGCCGATCGAAAAGGCCTGATGCTCCGATCAACAAAAGGCCCGGTTCCGACGCGTTCGGAACCGGGCCTTTTTGTTGGCCGGTGAAATTGGCCGCGGAGCGTCAGCTCTTCGTCATCGTGATCGAGACGCCGCGGATCTCGCCCTTGGAGTCGATCTGCACAACCTGCTTGGAGCCGTTGGTCTGCAGGTTCAGGTTCGCGGCAAAGCCGGAGGCCTCGACGAACACGTCGATCCGTCCGCCGCCCGCGGTGCCCTGCAAATTGCCGAAGATGTTGCGGCTGGCCTCGCTCCAGTTGCCGGAGATCCGGTCGCCCTGGCTGGTGACATCGCTGGAGAGGTCGAACTTGTAGCTGTCGCTGGCGCAATGCAGGGACTGCTTCAGGTTCATGCCCGACGGCGCGACCTTGTAGTCAGCCTTGCAGCGAATCCGTTCCGTGGTGCCGTTGGACAGCGCCACCGTGCCTGTGCCGGTCCACGAGCCGGCAAAGCCGGCAAAGGGGCCGCTGGCCTGGGCGTGGACGGCGGAGGCAGACAGCATCAGTGCGGCGCCGACGCCCACAGCCCTGAGAGCCTGACCAAAAAGGCTGGAACCAAACCGTTTCATTGTGAATTTTCCCATCAAAATCAACGCCTCCTGCGCAAGAAAGCGTCTCGCCGCATCGAAGGTTTAGTGTCACCGAAGAATGTTAGGTTCAAACGACAGCAGCGCCGTCCCCGCGCCTCTACTGTCATCGAACAGAATCAGAAACCGCACCCCTCATGACCGCATGTAGCTTTGCGCAAGTGCTGTCCGCAATGGTCAAACGCGACAAAGTGATGGCACAAATCACTTTTTTGAATCAATAGCTTATGCGGGGGTTTACAGCGCCGCAAATTTAGCCGCATTTAGCGGTGCTTGTCGTCAATCCGTTGCCGCGTTACGTGGCGTCTGCAATCCCCAAAATCCGTCCCGGCCTTGCCGAAACGCTTTCGGGAACAGATTTTCTGCTGTCGGAAATGAAGGAATACGATGCGTAAATTTCTCTTGGCACTTGCCCTGTTGTCGATCCCGCTCGCGTCCAGCGCCGTCGCCCAGCAGCAGCAGGGACGCGGTACACCCGATGAGCAGAAGGCCTGCACGCGTGACGTGCAGCGTCACTGCCGCGCCGTGATCGATCAGGGTGATTTCACCATTCTCGCCTGCCTGCAGCAGAACCGCAGCAAGATCAGCGCCGCCTGCGACCAGGTTCTGAAGACCCACGGCCAGTAAGACTGAATTCAGGTCTCGAGGGATCGCTATCGGCACCGCGGCTGGCAGCCATGCCGGCCGCGGCCGCATATGCTGGCGGTCACAGATGGCATTGGTTTTGGTGGCGTATTCCCCTATATGGGGCTCGCAAATCCCCCGCATGCGCCGGCCGTTCGCGCCTGCGTCGTGCCATGACCAGTGTAGCCCAAATTTCCCATGACCACCGCGAGCGACCTGCGATCCGGAAAGACCCATCGCGACGAGAATTTTCCCGTCGCGTCGTGGATCATTCATCCGCGGCATCGCGCCCTGATCCTGGCCTTCTATAATTTCGTCCGCACCGCCGACGATATCGCCGATCACGCGACGCTGCCGGCCGATGAGAAGCTGCGCTATCTCGACCTCATGGAGGCCGAGCTGCTCGGCAATGGCGAGACCCAGAAGGAAGCGGTCAATCTGCGCCGGGCCTTCGCCGAGCGCGGCATGCCGCCGCGGCACGCGCTCGACGTGCTGGTGGCGTTCCGCCTCGACGTCACCAAGCTGCGCTACGAGACCTGGGACGACGTGATCGACTATTGCCGCTACTCGGCGATGCCGGTCGGGCGCTTCATGCTCGACGTGCATGGCGAGGATACCTCGACCTGGGCGGCGTCGGATGCGCTGTGCGCCGGGTTGCAGATCAACAACCATCTTCAGGACTGCGGCAAGGACTACCGCAATCTGAACCGCGTTTACCTGCCGCGCGATGCGCTGGCTGCCGCGGGTGCGACCGTCGAGATGCTCGGCGAGACGAAGTCGCAGCCGGCCCTGCTCAAATGCCTGCAGGCGCTCGCGGTGCGAACCGAGGCGCTGCTCGACCGGAGCAAGTCGCTCGCCGCCGAGGTGAAGGATTTCAGGCTCGGCCTCGAGATCTCGGTGATCCAGGCGTTCGCCGACAAGATCGTCACCATGCTGAAGGTCCGCGATCCGCTCAGCGAGCGCGTGCATCTGAGCAAGGTTGAACTGCTGCTGCAGAGTCTCGGCGGTGTCGCCGGCGAGACCGCGCAGCGCGCAACCGGCCGCCGCGCGGCATCCAGGACGGCGGCAGGCGCATGAGTGTCGAGGCGGCGGCCAACGCAAATTACGGAAGCACCGCGTCGGGCAGCTCGTTCTACGCCGCGATGCGCATCCTGCCCCACGCGCAGCGCGAGGCGATGTTCCAGATCTACAGTTTCTGCCGGCAGGTCGACGACATCGCCGATTCCGACGGCCCGCGACCGGAGCGGCTGGCGGCGCTGCAGCAGTGGCGCGACGATATCGACGCGCTCTATGCCGGCCATCCGCCGGAGCGGCTGAAGGACTATGTCGGATCGGTGAAGGCGTTCGGCCTGAAGCGCGAGGATTTCGTCGCGATCGTCGACGGCATGGAAATGGACGTGCCGCAGGACATCCGCGCGCCGGATCTCGCAACGCTCGATTTGTATTGCGATCGCGTCGCGAGCGCGGTCGGCCGGCTCTCGGTGCGCGTGTTCGGCCTGCCCGAGGAGGACGGCATCCAGCTCGCCTATCACCTCGGCCGCGCGTTGCAACTCACCAACATCCTGCGCGACATCGACGAGGATGCCGGCCTCGGCCGGCTCTATTTGCCGCGCGAATGGCTCTGGCATGCCGGCATCACCAACAACGACCCGGCCCGCGTCACCGCCGACCGCGCGCTGCCGAAGGTGTGTGCGCCGCTCGCCGAGCGCGCCAAGATGCATTTCCAGAAGTCCGACGAGATCATGAAGCGCAATTCGCGCCGTGCCGTGCGCGCGCCCCGGATCATGTCGAAATACTACCGCGCGATCCTCGATCTGTTGATCGCGCGCGGCTTCGCCGCACCGCGTGAGCCGGTGCGTGTGTCCAAGGCGGCCAAGATCGGCATTCTTCTTCGTTACGCGATCATCTGATGCAAAAGACCGTTCATATCATCGGTGCCGGCATTTCCGGCCTCTCCGCTGCCGTGCGGCTCGCCAATGGCGGCTACAGGGTGGCCGTGCACGAGGCGACGCAGCAGGCCGGCGGCCGCTGCCGCTCCTATTTCGACGCCGCCACCAATCTCACCATCGACAATGGCAACCATCTCTTGCTGTCGGGCAACCGTCATGCGCTGAGCTATGCGCGCTCGATCGGCACCGAGGCCGGCCTGGTGGGACCTGCGCGCGCGCAGTTTCCGTTCGTCGATCTGGCCGGCGGCCAGCGCTGGCAGCTCGATCTCGGCGATTCCCGCCTGCCGCTGTGGGTGTTCGACGAGGCGCGCCGCGTGCCGGACACCACCCTGCGCGACTACCTCGCGTTGGCGCCGCTGGCCTGGGCCGGCACCGGCGCGCTGGTCGGCAACACCATTCCCTGCAAGGGCACGCTGTATGACCGGCTGGTGCAGCCGCTGCTGCTCGCGGCGCTGAACGTCGATCCGCCGGAGGGCTCGGCCGGGCTCGCCGGCGCCATCGTGCGCGAGACGCTGCTCGCGGGCGGGCAGGCCTGCCGTCCGCTGATCGCGCGCGACGGTCTGAGCTCGGTGCTGATCGAGCCCGCCGTCAAGCTGCTGCAGGAGCGGGGCCACAGCGTCCGGTTCAGTCACGAATTGCGTGCGCTCGTCATGGCGGGTGATCGCGTCAGCGAGCTCGACTTTGGCAATGGCGACAAGATCGCGCTGGCGGCCGACGATGCCGTCGTGCTCGCGGTGCCGCCGCGCGCCGCGGCATCGCTGCTACCCGGCCTGAAAACTCCGACCAAATTCCGCGCCATCGTCAATGCGCATTTCCGCGTCGATCCGCCGCGCGACGCAGCGCCCATTCTCGGCGTCGTCGGCGGCCTCGTCGAATGGCTGTTCGCGTTCCCGCAACGGCTGTCGGTGACGATCTCGAACGGCGACCGCCTGGTCGACATGCCGCGCGAGGAGCTTGCGCAGGCGGTCTGGCGGGATATCTGCAAGGCATCCGGCGTATCCGGCGACTTGCCAGCCTGGCAGATCGTGCGTGAACGCCGCGCCACATTCGAGGCGACGCCGGAGCAGAATGCCCTGCGTCCGGGGCCCGCAACGGCGCAAAAAAACCTGTTCCTTGCCGGCGACTGGACTGCTACCGGGTTGCCGGCGACCATCGAGGGGTCGGTGCGATCCGGTGATCGCGCCGCCGATCTGGTTCTGGCCACGCGCTAGATTCGACCTGCTGGAGCATTTTCGAGCGAAGTGGTCACCGGTTCGCGTCAAGAAAATGCGACCAACAAATGAATGAGAACATGATCCGATTTGATCGGATCATGTTCCGGAGCGGCCGCGGCTTTCGATCAGCCGGTCCGCGATGAAGAGGATATCGAGCGAAATGCTTTCGAGAGATCACGGCGTTGCAGTCGACCCGGTCGCGCTGGAGAAGAGCATCTCCAAGGCAACCGAGGCGCTGCTCGGCTATCGCCAGTCCGACGGACATTGGGTGTTCGAGCTCGAGGCCGACAGCACGATTCCGGCCGAGTACATCCTGCTGCGTCACTATCTCGCCGAGCCGATCGATACCGGGCTCGAGGCCAAGCTCGGCAATTACCTGCGCCGCGTCCAGGGCGCGCATGGCGGCTGGCCGCTGGTGCATGATGGCCCGTTCGACATGAGCGCCAGCGTGAAGTCGTACTTCGCGCTGAAGATGATCGGCGATTCCGTGGATGCGCCGCATATGGTGCGGGCGCGCGAGGCGATCCGTTCGCGCGGCGGCGCCGCGGCCAGCAATGTGTTCACGCGCTTCCTGCTCGCGCTCTATGGCGTCGTGACCTGGCGCGCGACGCCGGTGCTGCCGATCGAGATCATGCTGCTGCCGATGTGGTCGCCGTTCCACATCAACAAGATCTCCTACTGGGCGCGCACCACCATGGTGCCGCTGATGGTGCTCGCCGCGCTGAAGCCGCGCGCGAAGAACCCGAAGGGCGTCGGCATCGACGAACTGTTCCTGGAGGATCCGAAATCGGTCCGCATGGCGCCGAAGGCGCCGCATCAGAGCGCGAGCTGGTTCTATCTGTTCCGCTCGCTCGACGCCGTGCTGCGCGTGATCGAGCCGATGTTTCCGAAGCGCCTGCGCCAGCGCGCGATCGACGCCGCGCTCACCTTCACCGAGGAGCGGTTGAACGGCGAAGACGGCATGGGCGCGATCTATCCGCCGATGGCCAACATCGTCATGATGTATGATGCGCTCGGCAAGGACGAGAATTTCCCGCCGCGCGCCACCACCCGCCGCGGCATCGACAAGCTGCTGGTGGTCGGCGACGACGAGGCCTATTGCCAGCCCTGCGTTTCGCCGGTGTGGGACACCGCGCTGACCTGTCACGCACTTCAGGAAGCGGGCGGCGACGACACGCTCGCCAAGGCCAGGCAGGGTCTCGACTGGCTGAAGCCGCGCCAGGTGCTGGACCTGAAGGGCGACTGGGCGGTCAAGGCGCCGGACGTTCGTCCCGGCGGCTGGGCGTTCCAGTACAACAACGACCATTATCCCGATCTCGACGATACCGCCGTGGTGGTGATGGCGATGGATCGCGCGCGCCGCCACACCGGAACCCGGGACTACGACGAGGCGATCGCACGCGGCCGCGAGTGGATCGAAGGGTTGCAGAGCCGCGACGGCGGCTGGGCGGCCTTCGACGCCAACAACCTCGAATACTACCTCAACAACATCCCGTTCTCCGACCACGGCGCATTGCTGGATCCACCGACCGAGGACGTCACCGCGCGCTGCATCTCGATGCTCGGCCAGCTCGGCGAGACCGTCGAGAGCAGCAAGGCGATGGCCGACGGTATCGCCTATCTGCGCCGCACCCAGCTCGCCGAGGGCTCCTGGTACGGCCGCTGGGGCCTCAACTACATCTACGGCACCTGGTCGGTGCTGTGTGCGCTTAATGTCGCAGGAGTCGATCGCAACGACCCGATGATTCGCAAAGCGGTCAACTGGCTGGCATCGGTCCAGAATCAGGACGGCGGCTGGGGCGAGGATGCCGTCAGCTACCGGCTGGATTACAAGGGTTATGAAGTTGCGCCATCGACGTCCTCGCAAACGGCATGGGCCTTGCTTGGATTGATGGCGGCCGGAGAGGTCGAAAACCCCGCCGTTGCGCGGGGGGTGGAGTACCTAAAGGCAACACAGACGGAAAAAGGGCTGTGGGACGAGCAGCGATACACGGCTACGGGGTTTCCGCGGGTATTTTACTTGCGATATCATGGTTACTCGAAGTTCTTTCCGCTCTGGGCGCTGGCGCGGTATCGGAATTTGAGAAGCACCAATAGCAGGGTGGTAGGGGTCGGGATGTGATTGTTGAGGCGGGGGCCGCCGAGTCCGTGGGCAGAATTGATCCTCGGCCGGTACTGATTGTGACTGGATTGGTGCAGGAGGCCCGCATCGCGGCAGGCCCCGGCATGATCGTGATCTGCAGCTCGAGCGATCCGCAGCAGCTGCGTGAATTGCTGGCGACGCTGGATCCGAAGACTTTCCGTGGCGTGATTTCGTTCGGCGTGGCCGGCGGGCTCGACCCGTCGCTGAAGTCGGGCGACGTCGTGGTCGCGACCGAGGTGATGTCGGGCGATACGCGTTTCCTGGCCGCATCCGCCTTGAACGAGGAGATGATCGCCAGCGCCGCGCTGAAGCGCCGCAGGATCGTCCGCGGCGGTCTCGCCGGCGTCGAACAGGTGATCGCGGCAAAGGCCTGCAAGGCCGCGCTGCGCTCGATCACCGGCGCCGCCGCGGTGGATATGGAGAGCCATATCGCGGCCGCCTATGCCGCCAAAGCAGGCATTCCGTTCGCAGCCCTGCGCGTGATCAGCGATCCCGCGCACCGGGCGCTGCCGGAACTGGCGAAGTCAGCGGTGAAGCCGAACGGCGACATCGATCTGCGCAAGGTGCTGCGCGGCATCGCGCGCAATCCGCGGACGCTGCGGGCGCTGGTGTCGACCGGGATCGATTTCAACCGCGCGCTGCGCTCGCTGCGCAGCTGCCGCGGCTTCCTGCTCGGCAACGAGGTGCTGATGCCGGTGGACGACGTCATGGTGACGGCGAAGGCGGCCTGATCCAACCGTCCCGGGCCGGGACGGGTTTCTCGGGACATCGAGCTCAAAACAAGGCCCGATCGCATTACGATCGGGCCTTGTGCTTGGGTGTCCGATGGTCTGACGCGATGCCACCGTGCTGCCGGCCTGGTGCCCTCAGCGGGCTGCCAGCGCTGTATTGCCCGCCGGGGCGGGCCCCTGGCCGGCGCCGCCTCCCTCAATCCCATAAGGTCCGTACGGCGGCGGCTGCGCTCCGGAGGGCAGGGCGCGTCCTGGCAGGGCGCGTCCCGGCGGCGCAGTGCGCCTGTGGACCCTTGACAGGCAGGCGCACTCGGCCGAGTATGAATTATGATCCTTTATTCATGAATTACGGTTCACTATGGCAATCGCAGCGGTTCGCCTCAATCAGCTGGTCGAGACCAAGGCACGGATCCTGGATGCCGCGAGGGAAGCCGTGGCGCTGAGCGGGTGGAAGGACGCCCAGATCGCGCTGATCGCCGCCCGGGCCGGCGTCGCGACCGGCAGCGTGTATCGCTACTTCGACTCGAAAGCGGACCTGTACGCCCAGGTGCTCGGGCTGGTGTCGGAGCGAGAGGTGGCGGTGGTCGCTGCGATCGTCGAGGCGGAGGGATCGCCATCGCAATGCCTGGTGGATGCGATCTACACCTTCTCGGTCCGGGCGATGCGCGGCCGCCGGCTGGCCTACGCGCTGATCGCCGAACCCTGTGAGCCCGAGATCGACGCGGCGCGCCTGAAATACCGGGCGGCACTCGCCGATCAGATCGCGCGGCTGGTCCGGCGCGGCATCGCCAATGGCGAGTTCGTCGAGATCGACGCGAATGTCGCGGCATCCTGCGTGACCGGTGCGTTCATGGAGGCGCTGGTCGGTCCGCTGGCGCCCGAAGCGGCTCCCGATTCCGATGCGGCGAAGGCGATCGCGCAATCGATCGCAGGGCTCGCCGCGCGCATGCTGTTTCGCCACACGACGCCTGAATTGCCCCCCGTATCGCGAGTCTCCGCATGAATGCGCGTGTCCAACCGGTGGCCGTCACCGCAACGAAAACCGGTGCGTTTGCGACCCATGACGTCCGCAACCAGGCGCGGCCGGCGACAGGCTTCAACGCATTCGATGACGATCGTGCGTTGAACGGCGTGATCGCGACGCTGGCGCCATGGGCGCGCGACAAGCTTTCCGCGCTCGGAGCCCATGCCGGCAGCGAGGCCGTGCAGGAGGCGGCGCGGCTTGCCAATGAGCACGAACCGAAGCTCTTGACCCACGACCGCTACGGCAACCGCAATGATTGGGTCGAATTCCATCCGGCCTGGCATCAATTGATGGCGCTGGCGTTCCAGAGCGAGGTGCATAGCCTGGCCTGGTCGACGCGCGAGCCGCACGGCCATCTGGCGCGCGCGGCGCTGAGCTATCTCTGGAATCAGATCGAGAACGGCGTCGGTTGCCCGACCGGGATGGCGTACGCTGCGATCGCAGGGTTTGCCGGCAAGCCGCAATTCGCGCTGTGGCGGGAGCGGACATTGACGGCGGATTACGATCCGCGCCGGCTTCCGATCGAGGCCAAGCGTGCGGCTGTCATCGGCTATGCGATGACCGAGAAGCAGGGCGGCTCCGACCTACGCGAGACCCAGACCACCGCGCACTTCGTCGAGTGCGGCGCGCATGGCGAGATCTATGCGATCACCGGCCACAAATGGTTCTTCTCGGTGCCGGTCGCCGACGGTTTCTACACGCTGGCGCGCACCCAGTCCGGCGTCAGCTGCCTGTTCGTGCCGCGACTGTTGCCCGACGGCAGCGCCAACCGCATCCACATCCAGCGTCTGAAGGACAAATGCGGCAACCGCTCCAACGCATCGAGCGAGATCGAATATCATGACACCTGGTCGATCCTGGTCGGCGAGGAAGGCCGCGGCATCGCGGAAATCCTCTCGCATGCGCATCTGACGCGGCTGGATTTCGCGGTCGGCTCCGCCGGGCTGATGCGGCAGGCGTTGAGCCTCGCCATCAATCACGCGCAAAGTCGAACCGCGTTCGGCAAGCCGATGTCCGAGCTTCCGATGCAGCGCAATGTGCTCGCCGACCTTGCGCTCGAGAGCGAGGCGGCGATGCTGGGCGCATTCCGCGTCGCGCGCGCCACCGACGGCCTGCAGACCAGCGAGCACGAGCGGCTGCTGGCGCGGGTCGCAACCCCCGTGATGAAGTTCTGGAATTGCCAGCGCGCGCCGGCCTTCACCTACGAATGCCTGCAGGTGCATGGCGGCAACGGCTTCATCATGGAGAATGCGATGGCGCGGCTGTATCGCGAGGCGCCGCTGAATTCGATCTGGGAAGGCACCTCGAACATGATGTGCATGGACGTGCTGCGCGCCATGCAGCGCGATGCCAGGTGTCGCGATGCGTTGATCGACGAATTGCGCGCGAGCAGGGGCCTCAATCCGATCTATGACCGGAGCACCGACGACCTCGCCGATCGCCTGCAGGCCCGATATCCGGACGACGGACATGCGCGGGCGCTGGTCACCCGGATGGCGCATGCGTTGCAGGCGGCCGAGATGTTGCGGCACAGCGACGCCGCTGCCGCCGATCTGTTCGTGCAATCGAGGCTCGGCGCCGACGCGATGCATGTGTTCGGCGCGCTTCCATCGTCGGAAGGCCTCGACGGTATCGTCGAGCGCGCGTCCGTCATCGGTCACCAGGGACCCCGGTAACATGCGTCAGAGCGAAGTGTGTGCCGTCAACGATGTCAGGGCCGTCGTGGGCGAACAGGAATGGGCAACCCGGGTCGATCTCGCGGCGTGCTATCGGCTGGTCGCGCTCTATGGCATGACCGACCTGATCTACAACCACATCAGCGCGCAGGTCCCGGGGCATGACGATCAGTATCTGATCAATCCCTACGGCATGCTGTACGAGGAGATCACGGCGTCCAGCCTGGTCAAGATCGACATCGAGGGCCGCACTTTGCTGCAGCCCGATCACGGCTACAACGTCAACGTCGCCGGCTTCTATCTGCATGCGCCGATCCATCGCGCGCGGCCCGACGTGAAATGCGTTCTGCACACCCATACCAGGGCAGGCACGGCGGTCAGCACGCTTGCCGAGGGACTGTTGCCGCTGTCGCAGACGGCGATGCGGTTTCACGGCCGGATCGGCTACCACGATTTCGAGGGGCCGGCGATCGATCGCGAGGAATGCGACCGCGTCGTCGCCGATCTCGGCCGCAACAACGTCCTGATCCTGCGCAATCATGGCCTCTTGGTCTGCGGCAACACGATTCAGCAGGCGTTCAATGCGATCTATTGGCTGGAGCAGGCCTGCCGGATCCAGATCGATGCGCTCGGCTGCGGCAGGCCGCTGCGCGCGCCGACTGAGCTCGCGATCGGCAACACGGTGACCTGCTTTGCCGGCACCGAGATCACGCTCGACAATGAGCGCGACACCAATCCAACAATGAATGAAGCGGCGCAGACTCTGCAAGCCGGTTACGGCCTGCTGGAATGGCCGGCGTTGCGGCGCAGGCTCGACCGCATCGACGGGAGCTACGCGCAATGAGCACGGCGCTGGCCGCGGCGCGGATCGGATTCATTGGCGCCGGCCGCGTCGCGCAAACGCTCGCGCCGGCATTCGCCCGCGCGGATTTGGATGTCGCGGCGTTCTACAACCGCGGTGCCGATGCCGCGCAGCGGCTCGGCTCCCGCGTCCCGTCGGCGAAGTCGCTGCCGGATGCGCAGCAGGTCGTCGACAGCTGCGACATGATTTTCCTCACCGTGAGCGACGATGCGATCCTGCCGGTGTGCCGCGACCTGCGCTGGCAGCCGCGTCACCGCGTGGTCCATTGCAGCGGCGCGACCGAGCTCGCGGCGCTCGACCATGCCAAAGCCGCAGGCGCGGCCACCGGCGGCTTTCATCCGATGCAGATGTTCGCAAATCCCGACGTTGCGCTCGAGGGGCTCTGCGGATGCACGGTCGGCATCGAGGCCGAGGGCGAGTTCAGGCGCGACCTCGAATGGCTTGCGACCCGGATCGGCTGCGAGCCGCTGGCGCTGCCGGCCGGGGTGCGGGCGCTGTATCACGCCTCGGCCTATTACGTCGGTCCGTTCCTGATCGCGCTGCTCAAAGAAGGCGTCGAGCTCTGGAAGAGCTTTGGCGCCAGCGAGACCGACGCGCTGCGCGCGATGATGCCGCTGCTGCGCGGCACGGTCGCGGCCGTGCTCGACGGCGGATTGGCCAACGGCATGGGCGGCTGCGTGGCGCGCGGCGATGTCGGCACCATCCTCAAGCATCTCCGCGCCCTCGACGAGCGGTTTCCGTCTTCGGGCGCGCTGTATCGCGAACTGGCGCTGCGCAATGTCCCGCTCGGGATCGAGCGCGGCACGCTCAGCGCGCCGCGCGCGGCGGAGATCGAGCAATTGCTGCTGCGGACGAGATTGGAAGAGCAGGCGGCATCCTGACCCAGCAAAAAGCCCCGGTTCGCTGAACCGGGGCTTTGATGCTTCTGCGTTCGCTCAGGTCGTGCGTCAGGCGGCGGTGGAGGCCTTCTGTTGCTGCTTGGCGGCAGCGGCTTCGGCCTCGTCGCGGCGAATCTCCGAGAGCTTCTTCTGCACCTGTTCGGCGAAGATGTACTGCGCCGGACGCTGCTTCGACATGTCGATCTCCGGCGCCATCGGGCCCGTGGTCTTGATGCCGCGCAGCGCGACCCACATCGCCTTCAGCGGGTTGTTGATCGCAGCAGTCGCCGCGGTCGGCTCGTAGCCGCAATGGGCCATACAGTCGGCGCACTTCTCGTACTTGCCGGTGCCGTAGGTCTCCCAATCGGTGGTGTCCATCAGCTCCTTGAAGGTCTTGGCGTAGCCTTCACCGAGCAGATAGCAGGGCTTCTGCCAGCCGAAGATGTTGCGCGCCGGCATGCCCCAGGGCGTGCACTCGTATTCCTGGTTGCCGGCGAGGAAGTCCAAAAACAGCCCGGAATGCATGAAATTCCACTTCTTGCCCTTGCCGAGCGCAAAGACGTCGCGGAACAGCTTCTTGGTCTTGGTGCGGTTGAGGAAGTGCTCCTGGTCCGGCGCACGCTCATAGGCGTAGCCCGGCGACATCGAGACGCCGACGCCGAGCTCGGTGGTGAAGTCGAGGAATTTCGCGATCTCCTCGGCCGGATGGCCGTCGAAGATGGTGGCGTTGACGTTGACCGTGAAGCCGCGCGCCTTCGCCGCCTTGATCGCGGAGACGGCGCGGTCGAATACGCCCTTCTGCGACACCGCCTTGTCGTGATGGTCCTTCAGGCCGTCGAGATGCACCGAGAAGAACAGATAGGGCGACGGCTCGAACAGATCGAGCTTCTTCTCCAGCAGCAGCGCGTTGGTGCACAGCGAGACGAACTTCTTGCGCGCCACGAGGCCGCGCACGATCTCGCCGATCTCCTTGTGGATCAGCGGCTCGCCGCCGGGGATCGCCACCATCGGCGCGCCGCATTCATCGGCCGCGTCCCAGCATTCCTGCGCGGTCATGCGGCGATTGAGGATCGCATCGGGATAGTCGATCTTGCCGCAGCCGACGCAGGCGAGGTTGCAACGGAACAAGGGTTCCAGCATCAGCACGAGCGGATAGCGTTTGCGGCCAAGCAGCTTCTGCTTGATCAGGTAACCGCCGATACGCATTTCCTTGAAGAACGGTATAGCCATTAGACGATTTTCTTTCTGCACTTATTCAAAGGAAGTCGGTTCAGATCAGCCCGCAGTCAGTTCGGCTGGCAGCCGGAATTCGATATTCTCTTCGCGGCCCGGAACGACCGAGACCGACACCGGTCCGATGCGTCGCAGGGCCTCGATGACATCGTCGACCAGAACTTCGGGTGCCGATGCACCCGCCGTGATCCCGACGGCCTTCGCATCCTTCAGCCAATCCGGGTTGAGCTCGCTCCCATCGGCAATGAGATAACTCGCGACGCCGACCTCGGTGCCGATTTCGCGAAGCCTGTTTGAGTTGGAACTGTTGGCGGCCCCCACCACCAAAATGACGTCCACCAGCTTGCTTAGGTCCCTTACCGCAGATTGGCGGTTCTGTGTCGCATAGCAGATATCCCGGGTGTCGGGGCCTTGAATATCTGTAAATTTTGCCTGAAGGGCCGCGATGATGTCCTTGGTGTCGTCCACGGACAGGGTGGTTTGGGTGATATAGGCGACCGGCGTATCGGTCGGCAGCCGCAATTCCGCCACATCCTGAACGCTCTGGACCAGCCAAACCGGCCCCGGAACCTGGCCCATGGTTCCCTCGACCTCGGGGTGGCCCGCATGTCCGATCAGGATCAGGGCGCGGCCCTTCGAGATATAGCGCTTGCCCTGGTTGTGGACCTTGGTGACCAGCGGGCAGGTGGCATTGAGGACCGGAAGGTCGCGGGCTTCCGCCTCCTCCTCGACGCTCCGGGCGACGCCATGGGCGCTGAACACGGTCACCGCCTTGGCCGGCACCTCCGAGAGATCCTCGACGAAGATCGCACCCTTCTTCTTCAGGCTTTCGACCACGTGCTTGTTGTGCACGATCTCGTGGCGGACATAGACCGGCGGACCATACTTCGCGAGCGCGCGTTCGACGATCTCGATCGCGCGCACAACGCCCGCACAAAAGCCGCGTGGCTGGGCAAGAAACACTTCCATCGGACGTCCGTTACGCAAATTGCACCAATCTCATTCCAAGTCCTGTTCCAAGTCCTGTTCCAAGTCCTGTTCCAAGTCCTGCGGCCTTTTCGGCAACGCACTCCACAAGTCGGACGTCGCAACGTCAGTTGCAATGTCCGCGCCATCACAGTTCCTGCACGGGATCGATGCCCCAAGCGCATGGAAATACAGGGATTTGTGGCAAAAAGGTAGCGCTTCGAAAGGCAGAACCATCGGTGGGGAGGGGTGTTAGAGGTAATATGGTGTGGGATCGGAGCCGTGCGACCCTCCGCCCCTCTCACTTGTTCGTCACTTTATCGCCCACTGATGCGGTTTATACCGGCCACTCGTGGCCAGTCCTGTGGTTTGGAACCTCTTCGCCATCGCGTCGAGGAAGGTAACCAAAACAACATTAGATCGGCCCCCGGAACTCCGCTACAGAGCGGGCGTTTTCGGCCATGCTTCCCCGAGATTAGAAAGAAACGAAGTGCTGACAAATATTGTCGTCTCCGTTGTTAGGACCTGTACGCGTTTTGCCCTTCCGGTTGTCATTATCTCTGTGCTGCTGTCGATCGGCGCCGGCTTCTATACGGCCCGCAACTTCTCGATCAACACCGACATCAACAAGCTGATCTCGCCGGATCTGGATTGGCGCAAGCGCGACAACCAGTTCGAGGAAGCATTCGATCGCGAGCGTCTGATCCTGGCGGTGGTCGAAGCCGCGACGCCCGAGCTGACCAGCTCGGCGGCGAAGGCGCTCACCGCGAAGCTGCAGGCCGACAAGAAGAACTTCGAGGCGATCACCGCGCTCGGCTCCGGCGAATTCTTCGAGAAGAACGGCCTGCTGTTCCTGCCGACCGAAGAGGTCGGCAAGGTCGCAGGCCAGCTCGAATCGGCCGCGCCGCTGATCGAGATCATGGCCGGCGATCCCTCGATTCGCGGCCTGACCGGCGCGCTCGAGACCGGCCTTGCCGGCGTCAAGCGCGGGCAGGTCAAGCTCGACAATGCCGCGCCGCCCTTCAACCTGATCTCGGAGACCGTCGAGACCGTCCTCAACAAGGGCAACGCCACCTTCTCCTGGCGCGAGCTGACCAGCGACAAGCCGCTGACCGATTCGGACAAGCGCGCCTTCATCGAGATCAAGCCGATCATCGACTATTCGGCGCTGGAGCCCGGCAAGGCCGCGACCGATGCGATCCGGCAGGCGGCCGCCGACCTGAAGTTCCCGACCGAGTATCACGCGCGCGTTCGCCTGACCGGACCGGTGCCGATCGCCAACGAGGAATACGCCACCGTGCAGGACGGCGCGATCACCAACGGCATCGGCACCGTGGTGATCGTCTTGATCATCCTCTGGCTGGCGCTGCACTCGGGCAAGATCATCTTCGCCGTGTTCGTCAACCTGTTCATCGGGCTTGCGCTCACCACCGCGGTCGGCCTGATGATGGTCGGATCGCTGAACCTGCTGTCGATCGCCTTCGCGGTGCTGTTCGTCGGCCTCGGCGTCGACTTCGGCATCCAGTTCAGCGTGCGCTACCGCTCCGAGCGTTACAAGAACGACAATCTGACGCTCGCGCTGGAAAACGCGGCGCGCCGTTCGGCGGTGCCGCTGTCGCTTGCGGCGATGGCGACCGCCGCCGGCTTCCTGTGCTTCCTGCCGACCGACTACAAGGGCATCTCCGAGCTCGGCAAGATCGCCGGCGCCGGCATGCTGGTGGCGTTCGTCACCAGCATCACGGTGCTGCCGGCGCTGCTCGACCTGCTCAACCCTCCGGGAGAGAAGGAGCCGGTCGGCTACGCCTTCCTGGCGCCGGTCGACCACTTCCTGGAAAAGCATCGCATTCCTATCATCGTCGGCACGCTGCTGGTCACGGTCGCCGGGCTGCCGCTGCTGCACTGGATGAAGTTCGACTTCAACCCGATCAATCTGCGCAACAAGCAGGCGGAATCGATCGCGACCTTCCTCGACCTGAGGAAGGATCCGAACACCGGGGCCAACGCCATCAACGTGATGACGCGCTCGGAAGCCGACGCCAAAAAGATCGAGGCCAAGCTCGAGAAGTTGCCGGAAGTGGCGCGCGTGATGTCGCTCGACAGCTTCGTGCCGGACGACCAGCCGGCCAAGCTGAAGCTGATCGCGCAGGCGGCCAAGACGCTCGGCCCCGCGCTCAATCCGGACTCGGTCGATCCGGCGCCGTCGGATCAGGAGAATGTCGAGTCGCTGAAGAGCTCGGTCGACAGCCTGCGCAGGACCGCGGGCGACGGCAAGGGACCGGGCGCGGTTGCCGCGCGAAGGCTCGCCGACGCCTTGCAGAAGCTTGCCGATTCGAACCAGGCTGTCCGCGACAAGGCGCAGGACGTCTTCGTCGCGCCGATGAAGATCGTGTTCGATCAGCTCCGCAATACGCTGCAAGCCCAGACCGTCACCTTGCAGAACCTGCCGCCGGAACTGGTCGAGAGCTGGAAGACCAAGGACGGCCTGATGCGCGTCGAGGTCGAGCCGAAGGGTGACCCGAACGACAACGACAATCTGCGCCGCTTTGCCGACGCCGTGCTCGCCGCGGAGCCGACCGCAATCGGCGGACCGGTCTCGATCCTCAAATCGGGCGATGTCATCGTGAATGCGTTCATCCACGCCGGCATTCTGGCGCTGGTCACCATCGGCCTGCTGCTGTGGCTGACGCTGCGCCGCATCGTCGACGTGCTCATGACGCTGGTGCCGCTCCTGGTCGCCGGCATCGTCACGCTGGAGATCTGCGTCTTGATCGGGCTGCCGCTCAACTTCGCCAACATCGTCGCGCTGCCGCTGCTGCTCGGCGTCGGCGTGGCGTTCAAGATCTACTATGTCACGGCATGGCGGCAGGGCAGGACGAACCTGCTGCAATCGAGCCTGACGCGGGCGATCTTTTTCAGCGCGCTGACCACGGCGACGGCGTTCGGCAGCCTGTGGCTGTCCAGCCATCCCGGTACCGCGAGCATGGGCAAGCTGCTTGCGCTGTCGCTCGTCACCACGCTGGCCGCGGTGCTGCTGTTCCAGCCGGCGCTGATGGGCAAGCCGCGTGAGACCCTCAAGGAGGAGGATATCGCCAACGACGTCACCTGACGCGTTGTTTTGATCGGGCTTGGCGGCCGATGCCGCCAAGCCGCAATCACAGGCTGAGCGATGCCAGCCGTGTCAGTGCGTCGGTCGCGCGATGTCCGGCAGCAGGCAGATATCGCCGACCGTGTCAGCGGACGCATTGGCATTGCTTGGGGCCTGCTTCTGGCCCGGCTTGCTGGCAGGGGCCACGGCGCCGGTGGTCTTCTGCGGCGCTGTTGATTTGGGAACGGTGCCCTTTGCTGCCGAGCCTGCGGCCGCCGGATTGCCGGCGGCGCTCACCGGGATCGGCGGGCCGACGCGGGTCCAGGTCTCGCCGCCGCACAGGAAGCCGAGCACGCAGCCCTGGATCTCGAGCTGATCGGTGCCGACCGGCTTGATGGTCGAGCTGTAGAGCTGGCCGTCCTTGGCGTTATACACTTGGCCTTCCCAGGCATCGGCGCCGGCCTTCTTCTTCATGTCGATCAGGATCGGCATGCCGAGCGTCGGCCTGCTCTGCTTCGCAGGATCAGGATTGTTCTTATCCTTGCCGCCGGGGGTTTTTTCCCACGACACCGCCCCCCACATGTTGCCATTACACTGGGCGACGCGGATGATGGCGACACCGTCAGCGACCTTCCAGTCGCCGGTCGGGTCCGCTGCAAGTGCCGGTGATAATACGGTGGCCAAAAATAAACCCGAAAAGGCTATTGTGCGCGCGAAAGTTCTTGGGCAGTGCAACATGGTCCAAACCTGTGCTTAACTAGACGATCCGAGCGGGGGTCAAAACGCCGCTAGCGAGCGTTTTAAGTTGACGAGATGGCCATCAACCGACGTATGTAACGAATGGTAAGTTCCAATTTAGACGTTTCCGAGATTTTTGTGGAGCGCGAGGGGCAGCGCGGTGCCATGCACACGCGTCATCTCAACGAGCAGCTCGTTCGCGTCCTCAAAACCATCGGTTACGACGTCGGCTTCCAGAAGGGGCAAGGCCAGTACCTCTTCGATCGTCAGGGGGCTCGTTACCTCGATCTATTGAGCGGATTTGGCGTTTTTGCGATTGGCCGCAATCATCCGGCCCTGCGCCAGGCGCTGAAGAGCGTGCTCGACGCCGATCTGCCGAATCTGGTGCAACTCGACGTGTCGACGCTTGCCGGCGTGCTCGCGGAACGGTTGCTGGACTATGTTCCATACCTGGACAAGGTGTTTTTCGCCAATTCCGGCGCCGAAACCGTCGAAGCGGCGATCAAGTTCGCGCGCGGCGCGACCGGCCGTCCTGGTATCGTTTATTGCGGGCATTCGTTCCACGGCCTGTCGTACGGGGCGCTGTCGCTGACCGATGATTCGAATTTCCGCAGCGGCTTCGAGCCGCTGCTGCCCGGCTGCACCCCGATACCCTACAACGATCTCGAGGCGCTGGAGAAGGCGCTGTCGTCGCGCCAGGTCGGTGCATTCATCGTCGAGCCGATTCAGGGCAAGGGCGTCAATATGCCCACCGACGAGTTCCTGCCCGGCGCGCTGGCGCTGTGCCGCAAATACGGCACGCTGTTCATCGCCGACGAGATCCAGACCGGCATCGGCCGCACCGGGAAGTTCCTCGCGATCGAGCACTGGGGCATCGAGCCCGACATGGTGCTGCTGGCGAAAGCGCTCTCCGGCGGCCACGTGCCGATCGGCGCGCTGCTGACGCGCAAGAACATCTTCGACAAGATCTTCAACCAGATGGATCGCGCGGTCGTGCATGGCTCGACCTTCGCGAAGAACGATCTGGCGATGGCCGCCGGCATCGCGACCCTCGACGTCATCAAGTCCGAGAAGCTGGTCGAGAACGCCGCCAAGCGCGGCGCCGAGCTCCGCCTCGCGCTGACGCGCATGGTGCCGGGCTATGAATTGATGAAGGAAGTCCGCGGCAAGGGCTTGATGATCGGCGTCGAATTCGGACCGCCGAAATCGCTGCGGCTCAAGGCGTCGTGGAATCTGCTGGAGACCGCCAACAAAGGCCTGTTCTGCCAGCTGATCACAGTGCCGCTGTTCAAGGATCACAAGATCCTGACCCAGGTCGCCGGCCACGGCCTCCACACCATCAAGCTGCTGCCGCCGCTGACGATCACCGAAGAGGATTGCAGCTGGATCGAGAAGTCGTTCGACGACGTGATCGCCGGCAGCCACAAGGTGCCCGGCGCGATCTGGTCGCTCGGCAAGACGCTGGTCGACAACGCGGTGCGCAAGTCGGCGTAGGCACGTTCCCGTAGCCGGGATGAAGCAGCCTTATTCGTCATTGCGAGCGAAGCGAAGCAATCCATCGAGCCGCAAGCGGCGATATGGATTGCTTCGTCGCTTCGCTCCTCGCAATGACGAGAGCAGAGGTTTTGCTGCTCACCCTTCCTTGTTCGCGCGCATCGCGCTCTCGAACTTGTCGCCGAACTCGCTGAGTTCGTCGGCGCCGAGATCGCTGACCGCCCAGTAGTTCAGGCCGCGGTCGCTCCAGCGCCGGATATTGAAGCCCTGCAATGTCGAGATCTTCGCGGGCTTGCGTTCGGTGCTCGCGGTCTGCGCCACGAACAGGTTGATGACGTGCTGGCGCCGCTTGTAGACCACGGCGCCGATCTCGCGGGCGTTGACGTAGTCGAGCCTACCGCCGATCAGCGTGAAGCCCTGCGCGGTGAGATCGATCACCGGCGGCGAGACGTCGAGCTTGCCGTTGAACCACGGCTTGACCGTATGCTGGTCGGTCGACACCACGTCGATCAGGTGGCCGGCCTGCAGCGAGCGCAGATGCGCCGACACCACCTCGTTCTCGATGCGCTGCTCGTCGTCATTGCGCAGCACGATCGCGACCAGACCCGTTGCGGCCATCGCCGACACCGCCGAGCCCATCGCAAAGCCGCGCAGCACCGAGCGCCGGCTTGGCGCGGCCTGCGGTTGCGGCAGCGACTTCTCGATCTTGCGGCGCAGCTCGAGCGGAGCCTTGTAGCGCACGTCGCTCTCGGCGATCGCCTGGCGGATCTCCTGATATTCCTTCATGAGAGCGGCGCAATGCGCGCACCCCTCGACATGGGCTTCCACTTCGCGCGCATGGCCGGCATCGAGTTCGCCGTCGATCAGCGCGTGGATCAGCACTTCGGCTTCCTCGCAGGTCATTTCACGTGCTCCTGTTCCGCAAGCCAGGCCGATCGCAGCATGGCGCGGGCGCGCGCGAGGCGGGACATCACGGTGCCGACCGGCACGGCGGCGACATCGGCGATCTCGCGGTATGATAGATTCTGGATTTCCCTGAGCACGAAGGTCTCACGGAATGGCTCGGCGAGCGCCGCCACCAGCTTGCGCACGGTGTCGCCGTCGAACCGGCGCAGCAGCTGCTTTTCCGGGGTCTCCGGGGCTTCGTTCCACAGCGGGGTCTGCTCGCCGCCTTCCGGCAGCTCCTCGACCGCGGTGGGCGCGGTCTTGCGCCTTGCGTATTCGGCGCGGCAGACATTGCGCAGGATCGCGAACAGCCACGGCTTCATCGCGGGGCCGCGATAGCTGTCGAAATGCTTGTAGGCGCGCAGATAGCATTCCTGCACCGCATCCTCGGCGTCGGCGGCATCGCGCAGCAGATAGCGCGCCAGGGTATAGGCGTCGTCAAGGTACGGCAGCGCGGCTTCGCGGAAGCGTCGCGCCTTTTCGGGATCGTCTTGCGACGCGTTGACAACCATCGTGTCCTGCCCGGCATGTCGAGAGACGGCTTGTGCCCGGGCGGGGGCTGTGGGCCACCGACCGGGCATGGTTGTGATTGTATGGCTGGTCACGTTACCCAACCTTGATACTGCCTGTCATGTGCGGATGCAGCGAGCAGAAATACTTGTATTCGCCCGGCTCCGTGAAGGTGAACGAGAAGGTGCCGTCGGTGTCCATGGTCTTGGAGCGGAATTTGCCCGCACACACCACGGTGTGCGGGATGTCGTCGCGGTTGGTCCAGGTCACGGTGGTGCCGACCTTCACGTCGAGGGGGTTCGGCGTGAACGAGAAATTGTCGATATGGACCGCGGTGTCTTCGGCGCGGGCCGCCGTGACCGGCAGCAGCATGGTCGCGACCACGGCGATCCCGAAGTCGCGTCGATTGATCGTACTCATCGTCTGTTTCCTCAGCCGGATCCGTTAGCCTTGCAGCGGCGTGTCGATGATCGCCAGCGGCTGGCTGTTCTGCTTGAAGTTGATGCTGGCGACGCCGAGCATGCTGCGCAGCTTGGCATCCTCGACCTTCATCGGGCCGGGCGAGGGGGCAGCCCCCGGCGCCGGCTGCGGGAAGGCGGTCGAGCGCGCGGTGTGGAAGGTGACGTTGCCCTCGACCTTCTGCATCACCTGGTGGATGTGGCCGTTGAGCACGGTGACCGAACCGAAGCCCTTGACGTATTCCAGCGCGCGGGCGCCGTCCTCGGTGCCCCAGCCCCATTGCGGATAGACCGTCCACAGCGGGATGTGGGCGAACAGCACGATCGGCGTCGACTTGGAGCGGCCCTTGAGGTCGTTCTCCAGCCATTCGAGCTGCTCATTGCCGAGATTGCCGAGGCCGCCGCCCTTGAGGTCGACGACGTTGACGAGGCCGATGAAATGCACCCCGCCGGCGTCGAACGAATAGTAGCCCGGACCCTTGGTGCCCTTGCCGTAACGCTCCTTGTAGAGCTTGACCTCCTCGTCGATGAAGTCGTGCTCGCCCGGCACGTAATGCACGTCGAGCTTGGCCTGCGAGATGATGCGGTCGGCATCATCGAATTCGGACGCCTTCGACAGATGCGTGATGTCGCCGGTGTGGATCATGAACGACGGCTTGACCGGCATCGCCCGGACCTTGTTGATGGCCTCCTCCAGCGTGCCGATGGCGTTCGGGTTGGCCGGCTTGTCGAAGCCGACATGGCTGTCGCTGATCTGCATGAAGGTCATGCCGCTGGCCTCGGCGGCCTTGGCCGAGCCGACGATGCCGAGCGAATGCGGCACGCCGCCGGTGACGGTCCACAGCACGCCTGTGCCGGCCCAGGTCATGCATTCCAGCACCTTGCGTCGGCTGACGCCTTTCTCCTCATCGTGGTGATTGTGATCGTGTCCGCTCATGACAAGTCTCCCATGGGCCCAGGGATTGGGTTTCCGGGGAGGTGATCGGCAGGGCCGGAGCTTTATTCCCGGAGCGTCGGAGCGGGGTGAGGGGCGGAATGACGATTTCGTGAGGACCGGAAAGCCGGCTGCATTGCGGTGCAACATGGCGATGCGGCAACAGAAATGAACGGCCGCAACACGGCTGTCTTGCAGCCGTCAGCATAATGTCAGCGCTGCTGCGTAAGGTTGGCAGACATTTGATAGGTCCAGTACTGCGTGAGTGGCTTACGCCGTCCCCGAAAGGGGGCGGCGGTTTCCTTGGCGGCCGGGCAGCGGCGGCAATGGCTGCGGCTGGTCCATCGTGATCTACAGTTCCATCCTGCTGCCGATCTCGACCAGCGAACCGCTCGGAATCCGGAAGCGGTCGATCGCGTGCGCGGAATTTCGGGACATGAACGCGAACAGTGCAATCTGGAATCGGGCGATCGCGTTGCGGCGCGTACCGCTGACGGGATCGTGACGTTCGACGTAGTAGGTCGCGCCTTTCTGGATTGGCACCCCGATCTGCCTGGCATTGGCGAGTACGGCCGGCAGGTCTGGAATCTCGACGAAGCCGAAATGCACGGTAATGTGCCAGACGCCTTCGCACAGCTGTTCGCAGCGAATTCGATCCGCCGAGCGGATACGGGGCACGCTTTCAAAACTTGCGGTCAGCGCGATCGTCGTTTCGTGCAGGGAACGGGATTGCTTGACGTAGTTCACGATGATCGGCGGCATTCGGTGCCTCAGTCGGGTCAGGAATATCGCCGTTCCCGGGACCCGCGCAATGTGCTGCGTGCGCAGGCCGCCAACGAAGGCGTCGACATGCTGCGAATGCGCCATGCTCCGCCGATGCAGCGCATCGAGGCCGAAATGCCAGGTGATCATGACGCCAAACACCAGCGCGCCGAACAGCAGAGGAATCCAGCCGCCTTCCGCGATCTTGAAGAGATTGGCGAGAAAGAACGCAAGGTCGACCGCAAGCAGCAGCCCCGCGATCGTGACTGCTCGCAGCGCGCTCCAGCGCCACATGCCTCGCATCACCTGGTAGAGCAGAGCGGTGGTCAGGACCATGGTCGTGGAGACCGCGGCGCCATAGGCGGCGGCGAGGCGGTCTGAACTGCCGAAGCCGATTGTGAGTGCGACCGTCAGGCACATCATCGTCCAGTTCACGAAGGGGACGTAGATCTGGCCATATTCCTCGGCCGATGTCTGGTTGATCCGCACGCCTGGAAACCAGCCAAGCTGCATGGCCTGGCGTGTCATCGAGAACGAACCGGTGATGATGGCCTGGCTTGCGATGATGGTCGCGAGCGTCGCAAGCGTCACCAGCGGATAGACCGCCCAGACCGGTGCGAGCTTGAAGAACGGGTTGGCGCCGGGATCGGGGGAGGCGATGAAGTCACCGACCTGTCCGGCGTAGTTGAGGATGAGAGCAGGCAACACGACCCCGTACCAGGCGAGGCGGATCGGCTTGCGCCCGACATGTCCCATATCGGCGTAGAGGGCTTCACCGCCGGTGAGCGCCAGGAATACGCCGCCGAGCAGGGTGAAGCCGAGCAGGCCATGCGTGGTCAGAAGCAGAATGCCATATGCAGGATTGAGCGCACGCAGAACGTCGGGATGCCGCGCCACCGAGCTGGCGCCGAGCGCTGCCATTGTCACGAACCATAGCAGCATCACTGGGCCGAACGCCTTGCCGACGATGGCGGTCCCATGACGCTGAAACGCGAACAATGCGATCAAAATCCCGGCAGCGATGGGCATCGTGTACGGCCTGAACACGTCGGTGGCAACGTTCAGGCCTTCGACCGCGCTCAGCACCGAGATGGCCGGCGTGATGATGCCGTCGCCATAAATCAGCGCCGCGCCGAACAGCCCGATCGCAATCAGCCAACGGCCGCGCCCGGACCACCGTGCGCCGGTCAGCGCCATCAGCGCCAGAATGCCGCCCTCGCCATGGTTGTCGGCGCGCATGACGAACAGGCAATACTTGATCGAGATCGTGATGATCAGCGCCCAGACGATCAGCGAGAGCGAGCCGAGCGCGGCATCCGGGCTGAAACCGTTGCCCATCAGGTGAACGATGGTCTGCAGCGTATAGAGCGGGCTGGTGCCGAGATCGCCGTAGACGATGCCGAGCGCAAGCAGGATGCTGGTGAAAGTCGGCGCTTGCTCAAATCGGCTGTGCGCCTGCCCGGTGAAACCGGTCGTATCGTTCAGAGCAGAGATCGTCGAAGGCATCCGGCTCACCATTGTCGTCGAGTCGCGAGCAAGAGGCGGCCGCCCGGCGACAGGTCTCGCCGTTACAACGACGATGTAGCCCGATCGTTGCGAGGGTGCTCATCGGCTCGCGCCGGCAAACGCCCTGAGCGCGTCGAGCAGCAGGCCGGGCGCCTCCTGCGCGACGCAATGGCCGACGTTCTGGAACGTCCAGCGGCTGGCGTGCGGGATCAGGGCTGCGGTGCGCTCCGCCATCTCCTTGTAGATCGGCCATGACTGCTCGGCGGTGGCAATGCGGACCGGACAGGCGATCTCGGAGAACCACGGGAACGGATTGCCTCTGATGTCGCCGGTGTAGATCTGCTCCATGGCCTCAAAGATCGGTCCCAGCAGCGCCGACTCGATCTGCGGCGTGCAGCGCAGCCGCATCCGCCCGTCGTCGAGCTTTGCATATCCATGATGCACATAGGCCCACAGCGACGGTTCGGTCCACGGCGCGAAGGCCGGCGCGGCACGCAATCGGCGGAACAGGTCGTCGGCATTGTCGAATTCGGCCCGGCGGCGCAGCACGCCCTGCACCGACCCGTTCGCGATGTCGCTGAGGCCACCGCTGCGCGGCGTGCGCGGATCCATCGCGGTCGGCTCGGTCACGAACAGCCGCGCGAAGCGGTCCGGCATCAGCTTGGTGGCGAGCAGCAGGTCGGTGGCGCCGGCACTGTGGCCGATGCCGTAGATGTCATGGAGTTCGAGGCGCTGCACGATCATGCAGAGGTCGTCGGCGAAATCCTGGAAGTGATAGCGGTCGGCCGCCGGCTTGTGGCTCAGGCCATGGCCGCGGCGGTCGAGCGCATAGACGGTGTAGTCGGAGGCCAGCGCCTCCGCGACTTCGGTCCAGACCTCGGCGACGAAACCGGTGCCGTGCAGCAGCAGCGCCGGCGGCTTGCCGGACGAAGGCTCGCCCCAACGTGCGAGCGCGATCTGCGCACCGGCATCGCCAACGAGAATGCGCTGCGGCTGCATCATCGGTTGCTATCGCGCGTCCTGCAAAATCATCGCCCGTCCTGCAAAATCATCGCCGCGGCCTTTTCGGCGATCATCGCGGTCGGCGTGTTGGTATTGCCGGAGGTGATGGTCGGCATCACCGAGGCATCCGCGATGCGCAGGCCGTGCAGGCCGTAGAAGCGCAGCCGCTCGTCGACGACGGCCATCGGATCGCTCGCCAGTCCCATCTTCGCGGTGCCGACGGGGTGGAAGATCGTGGTGCCGATGTCGCCGGCGGCCTTGGCGAGCGCGGCATCGTCGTCGCCGACCGACGGACCGGGCAGGAACTCCTCGGGATGATATTGCTCCAGCGCCTTCTGCTTCATCAGTTTGCGGGTGGTGCGGATCGCGTCGGCCGCGACCTGGCGGTCGTCGTCGGTCGAGAGATAGTTCGGCGCGATCGACGGCTTGTCGTCGGGCGCGGTCGATTTGATCCGCACCGTGCCGCGCGAGGTCGGCTGCAAATTGCAGGCGCTGACCGTGATCGCGGGGAAGCGGTGCAGGGGATCGCCGAACTTGTCGAGCGACAGCGGCTGCACGTGGAACTGGATGTTGGCGCGCGCGCGCGTCGCATCCGAGCGGGTGAAGATGCCGAGCTGCGACGGTGCCATGGTCAGCGGCCCGCGGCGGCGGAACGCATAGTCGAGGCCCATCAGGCCGCGGCGGACCAGGTTGTAATAGGTCTCGTTCAGCGTGCGCACGCCCGACACCTTGTAGATCGCGCGCTGCTGTAAATGATCCTGCAGATTATGGCCGATGCCTTGCACGTCGGCCACGATGTCGACGCCGAGCGGCGACAGCCATTCGGCCGGGCCGATGCCCGAGCGGTGCAGCACCTGGACGGATCCGATCGCACCGGCGCAGAGGATCACTTCGCCTTTGGCACGCGCCTCCACGGTCTCGTTGCCTTGTCCATTGCCTTGCTCGTTGCCTTGGCGGAACAGCACGCCGGCGGCCCGGCCGCTCTCGATGATCAGGCGGTCGACCAGCACGCCGGTCTCGACCCTGAGATTGCTGCGGTTCAGCGCCGGCTTGAGGAAACCGCGCGCCGACGACCAGCGGCGGCCGCGCTTCTGGTTGACGTGGAAATAGCTGGTGCCTTCGTTGTCGCCGGTGTTGAAATCAGGGATGCGCTTGATGCCCATCTGCTCGGCGGCATCGCCGACCGCATCGAGGATCTGCCACGACAGCCGCGGCGCCTCGATGCGCCAGCCGCCGCCGGTGCCATGATGCTCGCTGGCGCCGAGGAAGTGATCCTCCAGCTTTTTGAATGCCGGCAGCACGTCGCTGTAGCTCCAGCCGGTGAGGCCGAGCTGCCGCCAGTGGTCGTAATCCGCGGCCTGGCCGCGCATCGAGATCATGGCGTTGATCGCCGACGAGCCGCCGATCACCTTGCCGCGCGGATAGGCGAGCGATCGGCCGTTGAGGCCGGGTTCGGCCTCGGTCTTGAACATCCAGTCCGAGCGCGGATTGCCGATCGCGAAGAGATAGCCGACCGGGATGTGAAACCAGATCCAGTTGTCCTTGCCGCCGGCTTCCAGCAGCAGCACGCGCTTGCTCGGATCGGCCGACAGGCGGTTGGCCATGATGCAGCCTGCCGTGCCTGCGCCGACGATAATGTAGTCGTAATCACCCTCGAGCCTTCGCGGCATGTCCTCGTTCCCGGCAAACGTCTCTTGTTGGGCTTCTTCTATAGCGTTTTCGAGCGAAGTGGAGCCCGGTTCGCGTGAAGAAAACGCGTCAATACAAGAAAATAGAACTCGGTTCGGACCGAGTCAGGACCGAGTTCTATCCAGACGCAGCCGGTCGAGACAAGCCCGGCGGTGGATGCCGGGCTTGGGCCTTTGCGCATAATTCGGACCGGATGTGGACTTGGGCGGCTTTTCACGCCCATTCCGAATGAATAGGCTTTCTCCTGATAGATGGTTGCTCAACTTGCCGGAGGATTGCCGTGGCAGACCCAGTCCGCGCCGCATTTTACCACGACGGAATGCGTGAGTTGCAGGATCGCTTCGACGGTCGTCGCGTCGCCGACGGCCTCGAGAAGCATCGCCTCCACTTCGAATTCTGGGAGCAGGATCGCAGGCTCATCGAGGAGACGCGTTTCTTCTTCATCGCGACGAGCTATCAGGACAACGTCGATTGTTCGATGCGTTCCGGCGATCCCGGCTTCGTGAAGATCACCGGGCCCGATACGCTTGAATTCCCGGAGTATGACGGCAACAACATGTACCGCACGCTCGGCAATATTCATCGCAACCCGAACGTCGGGTTGCTGTTTGTGCGCCTCGACGGCAAGACGTTTCGCACGCGCATCCGAGGCAAGGCAACGATCCACGACGACCCGGAGACGCTTGCCAGGCACCATGGCGCGAAGGTCGTCGTGCGCGTGACATGCGAGATCTTCCCGAATTGCCCGCGCTACGTTCCCGACCTGATGGGCGCCTCAGCGGATGTGCCGCCGAATCTGTTCGTTCCGCGGCCCGGCTACGAGCCGCCCGCACCGGAATGGAAGAGCCGGGATTACCTCAAGGACGTGCTTTCGAAATACGATCCGCATCGGAAGCGTGAGGTCTAGCGATCAAGGCAGCGGCGCCATGTAGGGAATGCTGGCCACCAGCGCGAACACCTGCACCGCATTGCACGCCATGCCGCCCCAATGCAGCCGGCGCAGCCGCCGCACGGCGGTCGGATCGCCTGAATCTCTCGCGTCTGCCTCGGCATCGAGCCGGCGCAGGAACCATCGCCGCGCCAGCACCGCGAAACCGGCGATCAGGGCGATGCAGAGTGCGGTGAGCGGCCGGCCCGCCGCGACAAAGGCGAGCGTCCCGATCACGCCGGAGACGGCCAGCACGAGGAAGTAGGCATTGAACATGCCGCGCAGCAGCCGGGTGACCGGCGGGACGTCGAGCTTCACCAGCAGGAACGCCGGCGCGGCCAGCAGGAAGTATCCCATCGGCACCAGCAGGATGATGGTGGAGAACAGGACCGCTTGATCCGGCGTCATGCAGCCGCTCCGTGTTTGGAAGAAGAGGGATTTCGCTGCGGAACCTGGGGTAGTATCCGTGCCGGATATGCCCCGTACTATTGGGCTTTGGTCGGGTGCGATCGTGTCGGTCGGGTCAGTCAGTGATAACGATCTTGACGGTTGACCCGTCCGGCAAGTCCTTGGTCTCCGAATACATCTTTGCCGTAAAGGCGATCCAGTCTCGACAAGAGCACATCCATACATTGTCGACCGTATACTCGCCCCCGAACAGCGGCAGCGTCGTGAAGGCGTAGCACTGGGAACGGCCAAGGATCAGTCCGGCCGAGCGGCACCGATCGACCAATGGGCGCAGCAGCCAACCATCCGCGTCATCCACGCAACGTTCGCGAAACGCACCCTCGGAAGCGGCGATCCTTGCGATCGAGCCCGCCGACACTTCCAGCATGTGAACCGCTCCTGTGGCGTCCGCCAAAAATATGTCCGCGAACAGGCTGGCTCCCAGGACGCGGCTCCCGGCAGGCAGTATGTCCGACCAAGTGGCGAGCTGGGCGAGCGTGATTTCAACCGGAAGGAAGTCTGAGCGGCCCTGTTCCATCCTGAGATCATGAATGCCCGTTCGCGCTGCGGCAAGTCGGAAGTTCTCTGTGCAGGTGACGTCCATGGCCCGGCGCTTTCCGCCAATCTCGGTCGCTCTGCATTTGCCGCGCCATGGGCCCAGCCACCAGCGCGAACACCTGCACCGCATTGCATGCCATGCCGCCCCAATGCAGCCGGCGCAGCCGCCGCACAGCGGTCGGATCGCCTGAATCTCTCGCGTCTGCTTCGGCATCGAGCCGGCGCAGGAACCATCGCCGCGCCAGCACGACCAAACGCCGCCTTGGCGAACAATGTCGGGCCCACGGGGGAGACGTATCAGCTTCGGAATTCAGCAGTTGCGTATGTCGCGGACGTCCCGGCAAATCCTCACGATTTCCTTTTGTAATTGTGCGTCGGTCAATTCGACGAGTGGCATCTGTGGGTTATTGGCCGCTTGAATATCGTTCAGCTCGGTCTCCTCGTAGAGCGCATGATCAATCGCTACCCATACGATTTTCACGCCGCGTGTCTTGGCGGCCTGCAGCAAGGTCTTTAGCTCGTGCTGCACCACGAAATCCGAAGCAAGGAAGTTGTGGCTCGCCAGAAGCAGCGCGACGTTGGCCTGCTGCATGGCAAGATCAATGGAGTCCTTCCAATTGCTGCCGGGCCTCAGTCGAGTGTCATCCCATAGATCGATGCTGCCCTTTCTGATCAAGGGTTTTAGCGTCGTTTGGAATTTTTTGAGCCAGTCACCATCCTTGTGGCTGTAACTGACGAAGACCGATGCGGGCGAATTGCCGACGCTTGTGGAGGGCATGTCTTCCTTCGCCGGCGGGCTTGAAGCGTCCATCTTGCCGATCCCAAGTGCTTCGAGTTCTCTTACGACTCGACTGAGGTCTTCGCATCCAATTTCCGCCCATAGCGCGGCGCGCGTGCTGTGTGCGCCCTCCACGGCAATGAAGGCGCCGAGTATCTCGCGTGTCCAGATTGGTCTTAGCCTGGAAAACATGGGGAATTTTTGCAGCGCTTTGTCGAGCTCGGTGACCAAGTGATGGCTTCCAGAATGAATGAGCGCCGTGAGAACCAATAGGCTTTCAATAGGTTCGGAAGTCTCGCGTTCTCTGTCCTCCAGAAGCGGCTTTGCGCTTGTCCCAAGGAGTCGCGCAAGAGCGATTGCACTGGTACCTCTGATAAAGGGGTCGCTCGCATTGAGGCGCTTATCCAAGGCTTGCAACACGGACTTTTCACCTCGGACCGCAAGTGAATAGCGCATCTGGGCGGCAATCTCATCGTCACCCTGTGCGATAGAGAAGGCCAGCTCGGAGCATTGTGGCCAGTCGATCCTCAGGCCGTAAAGCGCACTCAATGCCCAGCCTATGCCAGGGCACGTTGCCCCATCGCCGATGATAGCCGCCAAATGCCTGGCTGCTTCGGGGTGGACGATATTGCCCAGTGCAATGCCTGCACCGACGCCGATTGAGTCGTCCTCGAGAAATGAAGCGAGCCGTGGCACGGTTCGGCGCAAGCGCAGATGGCCCAATCCAACCATGGCGTGACCGCGATACTTGTCCTCTGGGTGTGTAAGCCAGCGCGCAATGAGGGCGTCAGCCGCGCGTGGCTCCAACTCGCCCATGACAAGATCGATATCCCAGGAATAATCTTCGTCGCGTACCGCTTGTTGAAAATCCCGCAATAGTTCTTCGCACGACTGGAGCAGGGATGCCTCGCCAATTCGGGCAAAGATTCGAAGCGTCGCCTGAATGGCATAGTATGCAAGCTTCCCCATCGTGTATTTGTCGATGGTACGGTATCGGTCGACTTGTCCCGGCCGGCCGTAGCGAGCGGTCTCGGCGATACTGTAAGCGCTCTCTGAAGCGGCAGCGTATCCAAGCGCCTCGATCGCTATCCTTTGTACGTCAATGTCCTTGGACTGGAGTAGCTGATAGGTGGCCGAGCGAACAACGCTATCCCCGACAAATGCGCTAAAGCAGGGGGAAACTGCCGTTTTGGCGTGCCAGGTTTCATTTTCAATAATGGTGAGCAGATGCTGGGCCACCTGCGGTCCCAGTATCTTACAAAGACGGGTCAGTCGTATCGACGAATGCCATGAGTGCGTCGGCCAAGCTGAGCCTAGCGGGAGCAATTCCTTTATGATGTCAGGACCGTTGGCGGCCAGCCGATGAAGTGCTGTTTCCGCCGCCAGTGGATCGGTCCCCCAAAAAGCCTCGAAATCGTCCATTCCAATGCCCGCGGAGAATAGCTTTAGACGGTGGCTCGGTTTGATAGCACGCCGAAACATTACCTTGTCGTGGAAAAATGGGGCAGTCCACCGCGTGGTTGCAAGGAGAACACCTTTTCAAAAAGGTTAGTGGTCGGATTTGCGTGTTTGGTATTACTTGCCGGCTGTTGGGTGGACCGCCTCTTGCATGCTAGACAGGCTCCCGTCGTCCAACCTTCGAGGCCAGAATTCTCATGCCCATCGTCAACCGCGTCGCCGATCTGCAACCCGATATCCAGGCCTGGCGCCGCGACATCCATGAAAACCCCGAGCTGCTCTATGATGTGCACCGCACTGCATCATTCGTGGCCGACCGTCTCAGGGAGTTCGGCTGCGACGAGGTCGTGACCGGGCTCGGCAAGACCGGCGTGGTCGGGGTCATCAAGGGCAACAAGGGGCCGGCCAAGGGCGACGTCAAGGTGATCGGCCTGCGCGCCGACATGGACGCGCTGCCGATCCACGAAGAGACCAATTTGCCCTACGCCTCGAAGACGCCCGGCAAGATGCATGCTTGCGGCCATGACGGCCACACCGCGATGCTGCTCGGCGCCGCGCGCTATCTCGCCGAGACGCGCAATTTCGCCGGCGACGTGGCGGTGATCTTCCAGCCCGCCGAGGAGGGCGGGGCAGGAGCGGCCGCCATGATCAAGGACGGCCTGATGGACCGCTTCGGCATCGAGCAGGTCTACGGCATGCACAATGGGCCGGGAATTCCGATCGGCTCGTTCGCGATCCGTCCGGGCCCGATCATGGCATCCACCGACGAGGTCAACATCAACATCGAAGGGCTCGGCGGCCATGCCGCGCGGCCGCACAAGTGCATCGATTCGGTGATGGTCGGCGCGCAGCTCATCACCGCGTTGCAGTCGATCGTGTCGCGCAGCGTCGATCCGTTGGATTCCGCCGTGATCTCGATCTGCGAATTCCACGCCGGCAACGCCCGCAACGTGATCCCGCAGACCGCGGTGCTGCGCGGCACGGTGCGCACCCTGACCCCGGAGGTCCGGCAATTGATCGAGAAGCGCATCGGCGAAGTAGTCAAGGGCGTGGCCCAATTGACCGGCGCGCGGATCGATCTCGACTACAAGCGCGGCTATCCCGTCACCGTCAATCACCCCTCGCAGACCGAATTCGCCACCCGCATCGCCAGGGAAGTGGCCGGCGACGGCAACGTGCACACGATGCCGCCGCTGATGGGCGGCGAGGACTTCTCCTACATGCTGGAAGCCCGCCCCGGTGCCTTCATCTTCTGCGGCAACGGCGACAGCGCGGGCCTGCACCATCCTGCCTACAATTTCAACGACGAGGCGATCGTGTACGGCACCTCGTATTTCGTGAAGATCGTGGAGGACGCGCTGGCGGCGTGAGCTTCGAAGTCGGCGTAACGCTTTCTACCGTCATTGCGAGGAGCGAAGCGAGGAAGCGACCCATATCTCCGCTTGCGGTGCTGTGGATTGCTTCGCGGAGCCTGTCATCGGGCGCGCGTTTGCGCGACCCGTTAACTCGCACTGACGGTGAGTGTTGGTCTTGGCGCCGGCTCACGCGTCCCAGCGCACCGGCAGCGTCACCGGGCCGCGGAACACCCAGCCGCGGACGACTGGTGGCGCCTCCGCGCGGAGGCGCAGATTCCGAAACCGGTCGAACAGCATCGGCGCCACGATCTTGCCGACGGTGAGCCGCGACACCCAGGTGCCGGCGCAGAAATGCGGTCCGGCGCCGAATGCCAGGTGCGATTGCCTGGGCCGCATCACGTCGAAGCGATCGGGCTCGGCGAAGCGATTGCCGTCGCGGTTGGCGGCGCCGACGCAGAGGCCGATCTGAAGGCCCTCGGGCAGCCTGGTGCCGGAGAGATCGACGTCGCGGGTGACGCGGCGCGGATACATGCCGATCGGCGAGATCCAGCGCACCGCTTCCTCGAGCGCCGCCGGCCACAGCTCCGGCTTCGCCAGCACGTTGTCCTTCTGCGCCGGGTTTTCCAGCAGGCCGAGCACAAGGGTCAGGATCGCGTCGCGCGGCTCGTTCAGGCCGCCGCCGATGATCACCTTGACGTTGGCGCGGATGCCCTCGATCGGCATCGGCGGATCGGCATGGACCATCGAGGACAGGATCGATGGATTCGGCCGGTTGCGATGCTCATCGAGCACCGCGTCGATCGCGGCATCGACAGCGGCGCTCGCCTGCATCGCCTTGCGCTCGATCTCGCCATGGGCGGCATAGTTGCCGGCGCCGTCGATCAGCGCCTGCGACCATTCGGCGAGCGTCTGCCACGGCATCGCGCGAAAGCCGATCATCGCCATCAGGCTGAGGGAAGCCATCGGCGCGGCCAGCGCGGTGAACAGATCGGCTTCACCGGCCGCCGCCAGATCGTCGATCAGTCTGTCCGCGATCGCGGTGAATTGCGGCGCCCAGTGCTCCTTGATCGTGGCCGGGCGGAACGAGGGTTCGATCGCCTTGCGGCCGATCGTATGCTCGGCGCCGTCCTTCCGCATGAAGGTCGGCCCCATCACCCTGTTGACCAGCGAGGCGGGATTGTCGGCCGAGTAGGTCGCGCCATCGCGCTCGATCCGCGTGATGTCGTCGAAGCGCGTCACCAGCGTCAGCTTGGCGGGCGCGACATGGACCGCCGGCGCCAGCTCGCGCAGGCGGCGGAAGATCGGATAGGGGTCGTCGAGCAGGTCCTGATAGGCGATGTCGCTGACGATGGGCACGCTGCTGGCCATGGGTCCTCCCGGAGCGGTTTTTTGCGAAGGCTAGCGCCGGGCGGGTAATCGCTCAATTCGATGGGATTGATATCATCCATCGAATTGTTCCATGACCCTGTGCTAGGCTGGACCGTCGACAATCCGGGAGGTGCAGCGTGGCGGTGAATTCCTCGATCGATCCGATCGACATCGGGACCTTGCGGACGCTGGTGCTGGTCTACGATCTGCAATCGTTCTCGGCGGCGGCCAAGCGGCTCGACGTCAACCAGTCCACCATCAGCTATGCGGTCGAACGGCTGCGCGGCGCGCTGCTCGATCCGCTGTTCGTCCGCAACGGCAATGGCGTGACCGCGACCGAGCGCTGTGCGGTGCTGGTCGGCTGGGCGCGGGACATGATCGGCGAGATCGACGGGCTGGCCTCACCGGTCGAATTCGACCCGGCGATCGCGCAGGGCAGCGTGGCCATCTCCTGCAACTATCACGAACGCCAGACCCTGATCCCGCAGTTCAGCGCGCGGCTGCGTGCCGGCGCGCCGCAGGTTCGTCTCGTCCTGCTCGATGCCGGAGGCCATGGCGACGTCCATCTCAAGCAGAACCAGTGCGACATCGTGCTCGGTCCGGTCGGGATCGTCGGCGAGAGCTTCTTCCGCCGCCACATCCTCACCGATCACTATGTCTGCGTGATGGATCCGGCCAATCCGCTGGCGCGGGGCCGGATCGCGCTGTCGGCCTATGCGAAGGCCGCGCATGTCTTCATCACCCATAGCGGCGAGTGGCAGCCGCTTTATCTCGCGGCGCTGAAGGCGAGGAAGATCGAGATCGCGCCGATCGTCAGCCTGCCGAACCACGACAGTCTGGAGCGGATCCTCACCGGCACACGGCTGGTCGCGACCATCCCGCATCATCTGGCGCGGGCGATGCGCGGCAGCCTGCACGTCGCTGCGCTGCCGTTCCGGGTGCCGATCTCGATCGACATGTACTGGAGCGCCAGGACGGCCAAGTCAGGCCTGCACAAATGGGCGCGCGGCCTGCTGGCGGAGGTCGCCAAGGCTTACGCCGGCTGAGCGTGGAGCACGTCTTGCGTTCCAATGCAGAAGGCCCGCACCTGAGGTGCGGGCCTTTCGTCCTGTCGCGGCGAAAGCGGGGCCATCAGAACACGTGGTAGAACACGTAGTACAGAACGCCCGAGAGGATCATCGCGGCCGGCAGGGTCAGCACCCAGGCCATTGCGATGTTGCGGATCGTCGACCATTGCAGGCCGGAGCCGTTGGCGGCCATGGTGCCCGCGATGCCTGACGACAGCACGTGCGTGGTCGAGACCGGCAGGCCGTAGCCGTCGGCCGCCGCGATCGTCGCGGCCGCGGTGATCTCGGCGCAGGCGCCCTGCGCGTAGGTCAGGTGGGTCTTGCCGATCTTCTCGCCGACGGTGACGACGATGCGCTTCCAGCCGACCATGGTGCCGAGGCCGAGCGCGATGGCGACGGCGAACTTCACCCAGCTCGGGATGAACTTCGTCGCGGCATCGAGCGAGCCCTTGTACTCGTTCAGCGTGGCGACGTCGGCGGCGGAGAGCTCGGCTTCCTTGTCCTTCATCAGGAAGCGGATCGCCTCGGACGCCAGGTACATGTCGTTGCGGGTGTTGCCGACCGCGTCGGCCGGGAACTTGGCCAGTGATCCGTACTCGGCGACCTGCTTGCCGATGTCGCGCACCAGCACCGCCAGCGACGGATAGGTGCCTTCGTTGATCTGGTGCTGCGCGACATAGTTGGTCACGGCCGGGCGCGGATTGCCGATCACGTTGTAGCCGGCGGCTTTGCCTTCGATGACCTTGCTGGCCGCGCTCGAGTGCGCGGCGAAGTACTCGATCTGGGCCGCCGGCAGCGCGCGGTTCAGCGCGTAGGCGGTCGGTACGGTGCCGATCAGGATCAGCATGATCAGGCCCATGCCCTTCTGACCGTCGTTGGAGCCGTGGAAGAAGCTCACCAGCGTGCAGGTCAGGATCAGGATGCCCCGGATCCACCACGGCGGCGGCTGGTTGCCGACCGGCTCGCCGAACAGTGCCGGCGTTGCGCGCGCCAGCACGGCCTTGAGGATGTAGAGCAGGCCGGCCGCGAGCACGAAGCCGAACAGCGGCGACAGCAGCAGCGCCTTGGCGATGCCGGCGGCCTGCGTCCAGTCCACGCCCGAGGTGCCGTCACGGCCGCGCAGCAGCGCATTGGTGATGCCGACCCCCATGATCGATCCGATCAGAGTGTGCGAGCTCGACGCCGGCAGGCCGAGCCACCAGGTGCCGAGATTCCAGAGGATGGCGGCGATCAACAGCGCGAACACCATCGCAAAGCCGGCGCTCGAGCCGACTTGCAGGATGAGTTCGACCGGCAGCAGCGAGACGATGCCGAACGCGACGGCGCCGCTCGAGAGCAGCACGCCGAACAGGTTGAACATGCCCGACCACACCACGGCGACATGCGCCGGCAGCGAGCGGGTGTAGATCACGGTGGCGACCGCGTTGGCGGTATCGTGGAAGCCGTTGACGAATTCGAAGCCGAGCGCGATCAAGAGCGCAACGAACAGCATGATGTAGGGCAGGAACGACGTGACGCGCGTGCCGGTGGCGTCGACGTCGGCATAGATGCTGTAGGCAACGAACAGCAGCGCGGCCGCAACCACGCCCAAATAAATAACCCCGGTCATGGGGTGGAAGCCTTTGTCGAGGTCCGGGCCCTTTTTCAAGGCGGGCTCGATCGAGCCGGGTAACGCCATATCGCTCATGGTAAACTCCTGTCCCAATGCCTCCGATTTTGATCGATGCATATGACAGGCAATTGAAATCGGGCCGTGAAATGAGGCGTTCGTCTGCGGCCGTGGATATCGAGCGGAGTTTATGTGCAACGCATTGATGGCTCACGCGCCTTGGCGGCCTCGTGGCAATCTTCAGCAATAGACGACCACCGATCACGACGGAGTTCACCGTCCGATTTCGCGAGGTGAGGCAATTGAGGGAGGCGAGGACGTCGCCGGAGAGACGTGGGGCCACGTGGCCAGCACATCTGGATTTCAGCACGCCTGTATTTCAAGTCGCCTGGAATCTAAGTCGTCAAGACTCCGCGTCACCAGGAATCCGGTGCGGACTGGAAGCGAGCGAGAGGGACGAATAGCGAGATGAGGTGGCGCGCCGCACGATCGGGGCTAGCAAACCGCGCGGCGCGCCCGCCTCGGGGTACGCCATGGCGTGAACATGACGCCCGATTACCTGCGGAACATGTCACAGTACCACGGATCAATTAAAGGTTGTAGGTATTTGTTTGCAGCTTAGAACAATTTCACGTTGAAGTGTGGTTCCACAAACCGGTGGAACTCAGGCCGCGCGGGCCGAATTGCGCAACCGTTCCGCGGCGATTTTCAGGTCGCCGATAAAGCGCTGATATTCCAGCGCCTTGGCTTTCTCGTCGGGCAATCGCAACAGATAGGACGGGTGCACGGTGACGAGCACCTTGGTGGCGTCGTGGTTAATCAGATGGCCGCGGTTCTTGTTGATCGGCGTGATCTTGCCGAGCACGCTTTGCGCTGCGGTGGCGCCGAGCGCAACCACGAGTTCCGGCTTGATGGCGGCGAGCTCGCGCTCATACCACTGACGGCAGGCGCGGATCTCCGGCGTGTTCGGCTTCTGGTGCAGCCGGATCTTGCCGCGCGGCACGAACTTGAAGTGCTTCACCGCATTGGTGATGTAGACCTTGCGGCGATCGATGCCGGCTTCCCCGAGCGCGCGATCGAGCAACTGCCCGGCCGGTCCGACGAAGGGGTGGCCGGCGAGATCCTCCTTGTCGCCGGGCTGCTCGCCGACCAGCATCAGCGTTGCGCTTTGCGGTCCTTCGCCGAACACGGTTTGCGTCGCATCCTTCCACAGCGGGCAGGCGCGGCAGGCGGCGGCCTCGTCGCGCAAGGCGGCAATCGTGTCGTGGGCCTGTTTGTTTGCAGTCGGCTTGCGAGGCATCGGCTGATCCTGAGGCTGCTGCGGCTCGGCCGCCCTGCGTGCGACGAAGGGGCCGCTGGTCATGCGCATGGCGTCTTCGATCAGCGGCTTAATGATCGAATCCTCCGGCAGGTTCCTCCAATTGGCCTGCGGCATCTCCATCACTTTCAGCCGCGCCGGATTGGAGAAGCTGTTGTCATGACGCCGCCAGGCCTCCTCGAGCCGGTCCTCGCTCGGCACCTCGGATTTGGCGACGCCCGGCGTGATCGAGATCGCGTGCCCGTCCCAATGGGCGCAGACGTCGGGCGTGAGGATCGACCACGGCATGTCGGCGAAACGGCCGGCGAAGAAAGGCGCGGCGAGCTCGACGACGTGATGCTCCGGCTCGAACCAGGCGACGTAATGCGCCGTCCGCTCGCGGCCGATCTCGCGAAAGCGGAGCTGCGCGTGCATCCGGTCGATGTCGCGATAGACCGCGCGCGCCATCGCGTGGACCTCGGCGACGTCGGGATCGGCGGTCGCGCCGAGCAGATCGTGGTGGCTGCGCAGCCGCCACAGCAGGCGATAGAGCAGGGCGAAGCGCCGATCGTCGCGATGCAGGATCGCGGCCTTTGCGAGCTCGACGAATTTGGCCGACACGCTGAACTGCGCCTGCGGCGTGTCAGGCCATTCATTCGCGCAGGCGGCCGACGACAATTCGTCGTCGCGGCGTATGGTCCATGTGACCTCAGCGGGCTGCACGTCATGTGTCGCCAGGCGCCGCGCGGCCTTGCGCCAGCCCTCGAAATCGGTGTCGTTGTCGAGCACGATGATACGCATGCGATTGCTCCATTTCCGTCACGCCGCCATTTTCGGGGCCTTCCGCGCCCGACGTTGCGAGCGATCCGGCTGCGGCCGCTGTTCGGCTGCTGAATCCCATTGATTCCACTGATGAATCGATGGGCTCACCAATCCGATTGACTCCGCGGGCCCTGTTAGCTTTATATTAGAACATATCATGAACAAATGGGCCAGTCCCTGGTTCTCTGTTCAGATCAGTGACGGCCTCAAATTTTGGTTGGGAAGGAGCGGCGCATATGAATGGCGCACGCATGGGTACGCTTGCGTCTCTGCGCGGCAGCATCGCGCGCATCGAGGCGGCATCGGAGGCGGCGATGCCGAACCGCGTCGCGCTCGGCCACACGAGCGCGGACGCGATGTTGCGCGGCGGGCTTGCGCCGGCCGCGCTGCACGAGGTGTTCGCCGCCGGCCATCAAAGCGGTGCTGCGACCGGCTTCATCGCGGGGCTTGCCGGACGCGTGTCGACGCGCAAGCCCCTGGTCTGGGTGCGGCAGGATTTTTCCGATCGCGAGAACGGCGCGCTGTCGATGCGCGGCCTTGCCGAGCTCGGCCTCGATCCGCGCCTTCTGGTCACGGTGCGTGCCGCCGATGTCGACGGCGCCCTGCGCACCGCGGCCGATGCGCTGGCCTGCGATGCGCTCGGCGCGGTCGTGCTCGAAATCTGGGGCCAGGCGCGCCAGCTCGATCTCGTCGCCAGCCGCAAGCTGACTTTGGCCGCGCAAGCCTCCGGCGTCACCGCGCTGGTGCTGCGGATCGCGGCGACGCCAATCCCCTCGACCGCGGAGACGCGCTGGATCGTGCGCGCGGCGCATTCGCCGCCCGGCCACGCCGCAAGCGCCTGGGGCGCGCCGCGCGTCGAGGCCGAACTGGTGCGCAACCGTCATGGCCCGGTCGGGCGATGGATCATGGAATGGAAATGTGATGAGTGCCAATTCAGCGAACCGTCGGCGTATCCTCAGCCTGTGGCTGCCACGCCTGCCCATCGACCGCATCAAGCGCAAGCTCGCGCAGGACATCGCCTCGCGAGCTGAGCTGGTTGCAAGCGAGCTGAGCCGATCTTCAAGTGAGGTGAGCACATTGGAAGGGCTCTCTCCCCCCTTGCGAGGTCCGAAGCTCGCTCTCGAAGTTGGAGAGAGGGGTAGCCACGAGCACCGCCCGTGGGGCTCACCCCTCTCCCTCACCCTCCCCCGCAAGGGGGGAGGGAACCCATCCGCTCATGCGTCCCTTACGAACGAGGCGAAACAAGCGGACCTCCCCAGCGTCGTCGTCGCAAAAGACCACAACGCCATCCTGCTGCATGCGATCGACGAGGCCGCGGTGCGCGCCGGGCTGTCGGTCGGGCTGCCGCTCGCCAATGCGCGGGCGATCTGCCCGGAGCTCACGGTCTATGATGCCGATCCGGCCGCCGATCTGAAGACGCTGAACGACATCGCCGACTGGTGCGACCGCTTCACGCCGCTGGTCGCGCTCGACGCGCCATACGGCCTGTTCCTCGACATCACCGGCTGTGCGCATCTGTTCGGCGGCGAGCGGGCGCTGCTGCAAATCGTGACTCATGCGCTGAGCCGGCGCGGCTTTGCCGTCAGTGCCGCGATTGCCGGCACCTCGATCGCGGCGCGCACGCTGACGCGTCACGCCTCGGGCAAGATTGTCGCCGATGGCGAGGAGGCGCAAGCGGTCGGCCCGCTGCCGGTGTCGGCGCTCGGTGCCGATGCCGCTGTGACCACCGGTCTGCGCCGCGCCGGGTTGAAGACCATCGGCGATGTCGCCGCGCGCGCGCCGCACGAGATCTCGGCGCGGTTCGGCGCCGCCTTCACCACCTTGCTCGGCCACGCGCTCGGGCGGGGCGATGCCCCGATCAGCCCGCGCAAGCCGCCGCCCGATTACATCGTCGAGAAGCGTTTCCCGGAGCCGATCGCGACCGACACCGTGATCGCACTGACGCTGCAAAACCTCGCCAAGATGCTGGTTGCGGCGATGGACAGGCAAGGCAAGGGCGCGCGGCAGCTGGAGGCGAGCTTCTTCCGCACCGACGGTGCGGTGCGCACGATCATGGTCGAGACCGGGCGGCCGGTGACGCGGCCGGAGATGATCGACCGCCTGTTCCGCGAGCGGCTCGATGCGCTCAACGATCCGCTCGATCCCGGCTTCGGCTTCGATCTCATTCGTCTTGCCGCCGGGCGTACCGAGATCGTGGTGCAGCAGCAGCGCGATCTCGACGCGACCGTGCACGACAATGACGAGCTCTCGGCGCTGATCGACCGCATCGCCGCCCGCATCGGGGGGAAACGCGTCGTCGTGCATCTGCCGCTCGAGAGCCACATCCCCGAACGATCTGCGCTCGCATTGCCGGCGCAGCATCATCTGGCTGCCGCCGGCGCCGCCGCCTGGCCGGAGCGCGTCATGGGCGAGCCGCCGCTGCGGCCGCTCAGGCTGTTCGAGCCGCCCGAGCCGATCAAGGTGCCGTTCGCGAGCGTGCCCGACGGCCCGCCGCATCAATTCACCTGGCGGCGCGCCCTGCACGCGGTGGTGCGGGTCGAGGGCCCCGAGCGCATCGCGATGGAATGGTGGAAGCAGGACGGCGCGGCACTGACGCGCGACTACTTCCGCGTCGAGGACGCCGAGGGCCAGCGCTTCTGGATTTTTCGCGACGGCCTCTACGAGAGCGAGCTGCGCGACGAAGAGGGCAGGCCGGTTCCGGCCAACTGGTATGTGCACGGGTTGTTCGCATGACGCAAAGCAAGCGAAGTGGAGGCCGGTTCGCGTGAAGAAAACGCGTCAAAACGAGAATCCCATGCCCGACTATGCCGAGATCGGCATCACCAGCAATTTCTCCTTCCTGCGCGGCGGCTCCGATCCGCGCGCCTATGTGCATCAGGCGAGCGAACTGAAGATTCCCGTGATCGGGCTCGCCGATCACAACACGCTGGCCGGCGTGGTGCGGGCCTGGAAGGAGCTCGACAGCGAGAAGGTTCTTCATCCGCCAAAACTCCTGATCGGCGCCCGCATCGTCTTCACCGACGGCACGCCCGACATCCTGGTCTATCCGCGCGATCGCGCCGCCTATGGCCGGCTGTGTCAGCTCTTGACCCGCGGCAAGCGTGGCCGTGGCATCGAACGGGTCGAGAAGGGCGACTGCCGGCTCACTCTGTCCGATTTGATCGATTTCGCAGAAGGCCAGCTTCTGGTGCTGGCGCTGCCGCATCGGTTCGAGGCGTCGAAAGCGCTCGATCTGCTCGCGCAATTGAAGGCCAGCGCCGCCGACGGCGTCTGGCTGGCCGCAAGCCTGCTCTATCGCGGCGACGACAAGCGTCGCCTGGCGCGGCTGCATGATCTCGCTACCGATGCCGGTGTGCCGCTGCTTGCCACCAACGAGGTGCTCTATCACCATCCCGCGCGCCGCCCGTTGCAGGACGTGCTGACTTGCATCCGCGAAAAGACCACGATCGAGGCGATCGGCCGCAGGCTCGAGGCCAATGCCGAGCGGCATCTCAAGCCGGCGCATGAGATGGTCCGGCTGTTCCGCGATTTGCCGGATGCGATCGCGGAGACCCTGCGCTTTGCCGCGCGCATCTCGTTCTCGCTCGACCAGCTCAAATACCAGTATCCCGACGAGCCGGTGCCGCCGGGCAAGACCGCGCAGCAGCATCTGGAAGATCTGACCTGGGCCGGCGTCGACAAATATTTCGGCGGCGAGATCGACGACAAGCTCCGCGCCACCCTAAACAAGGAGCTGGCGCTGATCGCCGAGCTGAAATACGCGCATTACTTCCTCACCGTGCACGACATCGTGCACTATGCGAGGAGCCAGAACATCCTGTGCCAGGGGCGGGGCTCGGCGGCGAATTCCGCGGTCTGCTACGTGCTCGGCGTCACCTCGGTCGATCCGACCAAGGTCGATCTGTTGTTCGAGCGCTTCATCTCCAAGGAGCGGCTGGAGCCGCCCGACATCGACGTCGATTTCGAGCATTCGCGGCGCGAGGAGGTGATGCAATATGTCTATCGCCGCTACGGCCGCCACCGCGCCGCGATCATCGCCACCGTGATCCATTATCGTCCGCGCAGCGCGATCCGCGATGTCGGCAAGGCGCTCGGGCTGACCGAGGACGTCACCGCGGCGCTCGCCGACACCGTGTGGGGCAGCTGGGGCAAGGGCCTCAACGACATGCAGGTGCGGCAGGCCGGGCTCGATCCGAAAAATGCGATGATCAATCTCGCGGTCGAACTGGCCACCGAGCTGATCGAGTTTCCGCGCCATCTCTCGCAGCATGTCGGCGGCTATGTGCTGACCCAGGACCGGCTCGACACCTATGTGCCGATCGGCAATGCCGCGATGGACGACCGCACCTTCATCGAATGGGACAAGGATGATGTCGACGCGCTGCATATGATGAAGGTCGACGTGCTGGCGCTGGGCATGCTGACCTGCATCCGCAAATGCTTCGACCTGATCGCCGACCACAAGGGCAAGCGCTGGGAGCTCGCCTCGGTCCCGCAGGACGAAAAACCGGTCTACGACATGCTGTGCCGCGGCGAGTCGCTCGGCGTGTTCCAGGTCGAGAGCCGGGCGCAGATGAACATGCTGCCGCGCCTGAAGCCGCAGACGTTCTACGATCTCGTCATCGAGGTGGCGATCGTGCGCCCCGGCCCGATCCAGGGCGACATGGTGCATCCCTATCTCAAGCGAAGGAGCATGAAGCCTGAGGATATCGAATATCCTTATCCCAAAGGCGGCAATAAAGACGAATTGCGAAATGTCTTGCACAAGACGCTCGGTGTGCCGCTGTTCCAGGAGCAGGCGATGCGGATCGCGATCGAGGCGGCAAAATTCACCTCGGAAGAAGCCAATGGCTTACGGCGCTCGATGGCGACCTTCCGCAATCTCGGCACCATAGGAAAATTCGGAGACAAGATGATCGGGAACATGATCGCGCGCGGTTATGATCCTGAATTCGCCAAAAATTGCTTCGAGCAGATCAAGGGCTTTGGCTCCTACGGCTTCCCGGAAAGCCACGCCGCGAGTTTCGCACAGCTCGTCTACATCTCCTCATGGCTGAAGCACCATCATCCCGATGCGTTCTGCTGCAGCCTGCTCAACTCGCAGCCGATGGGCTTCTATGCCCCGGCGCAGATCGTCGGCGACGCCCGCCACAACGGCGTCACCGTGCGCGAGGTCGATGTCTCCTTCAGCTTCGCGCAGAACACGCTGGAGGAAAAGGTCGGCGAGCACTGCGCGGTGCGGCTCGGCTTCCGCCAGATCGACGGGTTTCACTGGCTGGATGAGGACGAGGAGCGGTTGAAATCCCTCCAATTGTCATTCCGGGATGCGCCGTTAGGCGCAGGCCCGGAATCCATTTTTCAGCATAGACGCGGCCCGATGGATTCCGGGCTCTCGCTTCGCGAGCCCCGGAATGACGATGCGGAGAAAGCCGAGGACTGGGCCGACCGCATCGTCGCCGCGCGCAACCGAAAACCGTTCACCTCGCTGGAGGATTTCGCCCGCGACACCGCTCTGCCCAAGCGGGCGCTGATCCTGCTCGCGGACGCCGATGCGTTCCGCTCGCTCGGGCTCGACCGCCGCGAGGCGCTGTGGGCGGTGCGGCGGCTGCCCGACGACGTGCCGCTGCCGCTGTTTCAGGCCGCCACCGCGCGCGAGCAGCCGGACGAGGGCGCCAAGCCGCTGCCGGAGATGCCGCGTCCCGAGCAGGTGGTCGCCGACTATCAGACCATCCGCCTGTCGCTGAAGGGCCATCCGATGGAGTTTTTGCGCGAGATGTTCACCAGGGAGCGCGTCGTCGCCTGCCACACCATCAATCAAAGCAACGACCGTCGCCGCGTCCGCTGCGCCGGCGTGGTGCTGGTGCGGCAGCGGCCGGGCAGCGCCAAGGGCGTCGTGTTCATGACGCTGGAGGACGAGACCGGCATCGCCAACATCGTGGTGTGGCCGAAGGTGATGGAGCAGTACCGCAAGGAGGTGATGGGCGCGCGCCTGATCCTGGTCGAGGGCTATATCCAGAGCAGCCCCGAGGGCGTGACACATCTGGTGGCGCAGCGCATGACCGATCGCTCCCACGATCTGATCGGCCTCGCCAACGACTCCCTCTCCCGCAAGCATCCGGTGCCGGCCGGCCCCGCGCTGATCGAGCCGCTGAACGACGACCGCCGCGATCACGGCGACAACTCGCCGCAAAAAATCCGCCACCCCCGCAACGTCCGCATCCTGCCGCCGTCGCGCGATTTTCATTGAAACGTGTGCGACGGCTTTGCTCTCTCACCGTCACCCTGAGAGGATCTGAAGCTTTCACCGCCGTCATTGCGAGGAGCGGTAGCGACGAAGCAATCCATGCTTCCGCGTGTGCCGCGCGATGGATTGCTTCGCGGAGCCTGTCATCCGGCGGCGCTTCGCGCCGACCGGGTGGCTCGCAATGACGAAGATAGACCCGTCACCCTGCGGAGGCCGCGAGGCGGCCGTCTCGAAGGGCGACGGCCCGTCTTACTCCGCGGGGCCGCCAGCGGGGCCGTGCATCCTTCGAGGCGCGCAACGGCGCGCACCTCGGGATGACGGTAGCCTCTATCCTCACACGGTTTTCATCGCAGCGGAATGCATACTGCGCTGCACACCGATCGCTGCCGCCTTGTGCGCCGCGGATCAGTTGCTATCGTCCCGCCGCCCGGACGATCGATCCGGGGTTTGCAACGACAACATTCGGGAGCACTCCATGCGTTATCTCACGGCGCTCATCGGCGCGGCCTGCATCGCGTTCGTCACGGCCACCGGCGCGTTTGCCCAGGTGCCCTCCAATCCCGACAATCCCAACGACGTCGTCCCCGATGCGCTAACGCCGCCGCCCTATGGCGAGCCGATCAACCTCGAGACCGCCAAGAAGGTTGCCGCCGCCGCGGTCGCCGAGACCCAGAAGCGAAACTGGAATGCGTTCTGCATCGCGATCGTCAATCCGGCCGGCGAGCTCGTCTATTTCGAGAAGCAGGACAATTGCCAATACGCCTCGATCGGCGTCTCGCAGCACAAGGCGCGCACCGCGACGCGCTATCGCCGGCCCACGCTGACCTTCGAGAACCTGATCGGCAAGGGTGCCTACTTCAACTATCTCACGACCCTCGACGACGTGATCGCCTCGCGCGGCGGCAATCTGCTGATCGTCGACGGCAAGATCGTCGGCGCCATCGGCGTCAGCGGCGGCACCGGCTCGCAGGACAATGTGATCTCGCTCGCCGGGCAAGCCGCGCTGAAGTAAAACGAACTACGTTCCATGCCATCTGCCGGAACACCGCTCCGGCAGATGGCAGCGAATTTCCTGGTATTTGAATCAACCTCCTAAAGCGATCGAAAGGAGTATCTGCTACAAGCGTTACGGAAAGCCGACCACGACGAGGGCACTTGCCGCAGCACTTGGATAGGCGACGCGATCTGTGCGGACCGGCTGTTGCGAAGCCGTCGAGACCGAAACCGCCCTTCATTGATCGGCTGTTCATGCGCTTCTCGAAAAACCGGACCATTGATGGCCTCTGGGTCGGGACCTCCGAAAGCAAGCCGCATCCTGCCCTGCATCGCGTCGTCGAGGCGCTCACCCTGATCAAGCACCATCACGCGCTGCATTACTCCCGTGTCATCACCAGGCTCGACCGGATATGGGTGCATCTGATTCCGAGTGCTCAGGCGCATTACGAACGATCGCTGAATGGCTGCGTCCTCGATGAGCGCTATGTGCTCCATGAGACGATGACGATCGAACGGATCGCGTCCACCATCGTTCATGAGGCGACCCATGCGAGGCTCGAGAGCTGCGGCATCGAATATTACGAGAAGGATCGACACCGCATCGAGGCGATTTGCCTGCGACGCGAACTGAGCTTTCTCGCCGGTCTGCCTGATGTGGAATTGATGCGAGAGGAGATCAGGCAGACGATCGCGTGGTGCGCCAGTGACCGGGAATACCTATCCGATCCTAGTTTTCAGCAACGCCAGGAGCAGGGCCAGATCGAAACCCTCCGTCACCTGAATGTGCCGGAGTGGTTTATCAGACTGATACTGGGGGTGATCTGGCGACGGCGGTTGCGTCGTTTTGCAGTAGAAAATGCCGCGGATCCGGAGCCTGCTGCGACAAAACAACCCGACGGGCAACTCAGCTAAACCCTGTCAATCACCGCGCGTGAAAATATTTCGCTTTATCCGAAGCGTAATTTGGTGTATGAATTTCCTGTCTCACCCGATCGAGGGGCGCTTCGCGGTCGTCACGAACGTGGGTCGAGATGCGGTGGACGCCGATTGCGCAGTCGACGAATGCGCATGAGGCGGACGGCGAAATCGTGCAGGCCTGACGCCCTAGCGGTAGGTGTCTCTTCCGATTGCGCAGTGCGCGTTGTGAAGACGGTGACAACAAAGCCAAGTCTCGCCGGGGAGAGCACGTATAAGCCGTAGCCCATCGCGCAGGGAAAGCCGGGTTGTTCCGGTTACACCTGTGGTCCTACCCCCGTGCTTTCTAGCTATTGCACGGGGCCCATGGGTGCGATCGGCACCCGGCTTTCCCTGCGCCCTCCCCAACGGAGAGGGCGGAACGACAAGCAAAGCTCGGACAGTTCGTGTCGCGAGAATGCTGACACGTAGCTTACGCGAAACTGACGTGAAGCTTACAAGCGGTCTGCCTTCGCAGACGGATCAATCCTTGCGCAGCTGCACACTATTCCACCGCGGCGCCCACCGGCGGTCCGCCCGGCGGACGGTGCAGGAAGGTGATCGACGCATAGGCGCCGACCCAGGAGCCAGCTGCCGCGAAGGCGACATACATCCAGTTTTCGGTGTAGCTGATCACCGCATAGGAGGAGAGCAGATACCAGATGCTGCTCCAGGTCGCCGCCGGCACGCGCTTGCGCGCCACCACCGCCGACGTAAACATGACATAGACCGCGTCGGTGGCCGCGGTCGCGATGAAGACTGCGCCGGCAGTGATGGGATCGATGGCAACCATTGCAACTCCTGTTCGGGTCGGGCAGAAGGCATGAGATGTGAAGCGGTTTTCCGAAAGGATTATGCCCGACAAGGTATGATGGATGAGATCGGACAACGCTAATTTGTCATCAAGCTCGGGCATAGATTAATCGCAAACGGGAACGCGCATGCAGAGCATCCGTGAGATCCTTGCCGATATCTGGACCGGCGCCGGTGGTGCGCCGTCCGCGCTCGATGCTATCAGGCTTACCGGCAGCGAACCGCAATTGCCGTCGTCGTTTCGGGTCGCCGCCGCCGCGCAGGCGCCGATCGCAGCCGCCGGCCTTGCCGCGGCCGAGATCTGGAAGGCCCGCCGCGGCGAGGGGCAGGAGGTCGCGGTCGACATCCGCCATGCCGTCGTCGAATGCCGCAGCGAGCGCTATCTGCGCGTCGACGGCAAGCCGCCGCCGCCGGCCTGGGACAAGATCGCCGGCGTCTACCGTGTCAGGGACAACCGCTTCGTCCGCCTCCACACCAATTTCCCGCATCATCGCGATGCCGTCTGCAAGGTGCTCGGCTGCAACGCCGAGCGCGACGAGGTCCAGGCCGCGCTGCTGCAATGGGACGGCGAGGCGTTCGAGACCGCGGCCTATGCCGAAGGCGGCGTCGTGGCCCTGATGCGCTCATATGACGAATGGTCGGCGACGCCGCATGCCAAGGAACTGGCAAGACTGCCGCTGATCTCGATCGAGAAGATCGGCGAGGCGGCGCCCAGGCCCTGGCCCGCCGGCGATCGGCCATTGGCCGGCATCCGGGTGCTCGACCTGTCGCGCGTGATTGCAGGCCCCGTCGCCGGCCGCACGCTCGCGGCGCATGGCGCCGACGTACTGCTGATCTCCGGTCCCGGCCTGCCGGCGATTCCCTGGCTGACCATCGACACCGGCCGCGGCAAGCTGACGAGCCTCATCGAGCTGAAAAGCGAGCAGGGGCGCGCCGTGATGCGCGGCCTGGTGGCGCAGGTCGACATCCTCTCGCAGGGCTATCGCCCGCAGGCGATCGCGCGGCTCGGCTTCGCTCCGGAGGACGCGGCGCGGATCAATCCCGGGATCGTCTATGTGACGCTGTCCGCCTATGGCCACGCCGGACCATGGGCGGAGCGCCGCAGCTTCGATTCGCTGGTGCAGACCACGACCGGCTTCAATCATGCCGAGGGGCAGGCGGCCGGCGTCGACGGACCGAAGGAATTGCCGGCCCAGATGCTCGACCACGCCACCGGATATTTCATGGCGTTCGGCGCCATGATGGCCAGGGCCCGCCAGGCCCGCGAGGGCGGCAGCTGGCACGTCCGGGTGTCGCTGGCGCAGACCGGGCGCTGGCTGTGGAATCTCGGCCGCCTCGACACCGGCCTTGCCACCGAGGACCTCAAGGCGGAGGCGGTGCGGCCCTTCATCGAGCAGCTTCCGTCCGGTTTCGGCACGCTGAGCTCGGTCCGGCACGCGGCGATCCTGTCGCGGACCCCGGCGCATTGGTCCCGCCCGGCCATGCCGCTCGGCAGCCATTCCCCGGAGTTTCCCGCTCCGGAGTTTCCTGCCCCGGAGTTTCCCGGATGAGACGTTCAGCCGCCGTTCATGCCGTCGAAACTTTAACCTCAAGCGCAGCCAAACCGCGTTTTTTAGGTTGTTTGCGACGCCAATTCGGCACTATTAGCGCACCGCTGCGGCCGTCCCGCCGGCAGCGGCAGCGACCGGGCCCCGGACCGCATGCTTAGAGAGCTTAGCAAACGAATGCAGACCCTTAGCCGACCGCGGCTGGTGACGGTGGTGGTGGTGGCGGCGCTGGCCGGTGCCGCCGTGTACGGCTATACGCGTCTCAGCGCGGCCAAGCCGACGCCGTCGTCCGAGGTTTCCAGCCAGTCCCGCAAGGGCGGATCGCGTTACACCCCCACCCCGCCCGAATGGGCCAGCCTGACCTTCCAGGCGGTGGCCGAGCATACCTTCCGTTCCGAATTGGTGACCGAGGGCAAGATCGGGATCGATGAGGATCGTTCGACCCCGGTGTATTCGCCCTATACCGGCCGCGTCACCCGCCTGCTGGTGCGGCCGGGCGAGAGCGTGACCAAGGGACAGCCGCTGTTCGTGATCGAAGCCGCCGACACGGTGCAGGCGCAAAACGATTATGTGGCGGCGATGACAGGCCTCAACAAGGCGCAGTCGGCGCTCGACCTCGCTGCGATCCAGGAGAAGCGCGCCAAGGACCTGTCCGACGGCAAGGCGATCCCGCTGAAGGATTATCAGCAGGCGCAGGCCACGCTGGTGCAGGCCCAGAACGACGCGCGCTCGGCGCAGACCTTGCTCGAGGCCGCGCAGAACAAGCTGCACATCCTCGGCTTCGGCGACGATGCCATCACCACGCTGCAGCAGAAGGGCCGGCTCAATCCGGAGACGACGGTGTTCGCGCCGCTCGGCGGCACCATCGTGCAGCGCAAGGCCGGTCCGGGCCAGTACGTCTCGACCGGTGCCAGCGATCCGGTCTATGTGATCGGCGATCTCTCCACCGTCTGGCTGATCGCCTATGTCCGCGAGTCCGATGCCGATAATGTCGCGGTCGGGCAGGACGTCAGCTTCAGCGTGATGGCGTTGCCGGGCAAGGTGTTCTCGGCCCGGATCAACTACGTGGCCGCGGCGATCGATCCGACTTCGCGCCGGCTCTTGGTCCGCGCCACCATCGACAATGCCGACAACCGGCTGAAGCCGGAGATGTTCGCCAACGTGACGCTGTATTCGAAGGGCGAGCATCCGGCGGTCGGCGTGCCGAAGCAGGCGCTGATCTACGAGGGCGATCAGGTTCGCGTCTGGGTCGCGAAGCCCGACGACAAGACCATCGAGCTGCGTCAGATCAAGCCCGGCCTCATCAACGGCGATCTCGTCGAGGTCGCCGGCAACCTCAAGCCGGGCGAGCAGATCGTGACGAAGGGAAGCCTCTTCATCGACCGCGCCGCGTCCGGCACATAACGACGCATGATCCGGAAAACGGGGACCCGGCATTTCCGGATCGACTATGCTCAGCAAGAAAAATCCTCACCGTTGAAAGCTCCGATCTGAATGGATCGCCTGGTCGCAATCGCCGTCAATCGCCGCTACTTGATGGTGGCCTTGTTCGCCATCGTCTTCATCGGCGGTCTGCTCGCATTCCAGCAGCTCAACATCGAGGCCTATCCCGACCCGACCCCGCCGATGGTCGACATCGTGACCCAGAGCCCGGGCCTCTCGGCCGAGGAGATCGAGCGCTACATCACGATCCCGATCGAGACCCAGGTCGCCGGCATCAAGAACCTGAAGACCATCCGTACCATTTCGCTGTACGGCCTCTCCGACGTCAAACTGCAGTTCTCGTTCGACTACACCTATGACGAGGCGTTGCAGCAGGTGCTGAACCGGCTGTCGCAGCTCGCCCCGTTGCCGGGCAACGTGCAGCCCGGCATCTCGCCGACCAGCCCGATCGGCGAGATATTCCGCTACCGCCTGAAGGGGCCGCCGAACTACAGCGTGCTCGACCTCAAGACGCTGCAGGACTGGGTGCTGCAGCGCCGCTTCCGCGCCGTGCCCGGCGTGATCGACGTCACCGGCTGGGGCGGCAAGACCAAGACCTACGAGATCCAGGTCGACTTCAACAAGCTGGTCGCCAACGGCCTGACGCTGCCGCAGGTGCTGCAGGCGGTCTCCAACGCCAACATCAATGTCGGCGGCAACACCGTGAATATCGGCTCGCAGTCGGCGGTGGTGCGCGGCGTCGGCCTGATCCGCTCGATCGACGATCTCGCCAACACGATGATCGCGCAATCCGGCGGCAATCCGGTGCTGGTCAAGGACATCGGCGCGGTCACGATCGGCGAGAAGCCGCGGCTCGGCATCGCCGGCATCGACGGCGACGACGACATCGTGCAGGGCATCGTGCTGATGCGCCGCGGCGAGCAATCGTCGCCGACGATCGCCCGCGTCGAGCAGCTGGTCAACCAGATCAACAATTCGACGATCCTGCCGCCCGGCGTCAAGATCGAGCGCATCTATGACCGCAAGGACCTGATCGAGCTCACCACGCACACCGTGCTGCACAACATGGTGGTCGGCATCCTCTTGATCGTGCTGCTGCAGTGGATCTTCCTCGGCGATCTCCGCAGCGCGCTGATCGTCGGTGCGACGATCCCGTTCGCGCTGTTCTTCGCCGTGATCATCCTAGTGCTGCGCGGCGAATCCGCCAACCTGCTGTCGGTCGGCGCGATCGATTTCGGCCTGATCGTCGATGCCACCGTCATCATGGTGGAGGCGATCTTCCGCCGGCTGTCGCAGACCACAGCGCTGTCGGAGATCGAGCGGGCGCACATCTCCGAGGATACGGTGATGGGGATGAAGAGCCATGCGATCCTGTCGGCCGCGGCCGACGTCTCGCGCTCGATCTTCTTCGCCGCCACCATCATCGTGGCCGCGTTCCTGCCGCTGTTCACGCTGGGCGGCGTCGAGGGCAACATCTTCGGGCCGATGGCGCGGACCTATGCCTATGCGTTGGCGGGCGGTCTGCTGGCGACCTTCACGATCACGCCGGCGCTGAGCGCGATCATCCTGCCGGCGCATATCCATGAGACCGAGACCTGGATCGTCAAGAAGCTCGACGCGATCTACCTGCCGGTGCTGAACTGGGCGATCGCCAACCGCAAGATCGTGATGGCCGGCGCTGCCGGGCTCGTCGTCATGACCATCATCTTCGTGCGCTTCCTCGGCCTCGAATTCCTGCCCAAGCTGGAGGAAGGCAATCTGTGGATTCGCGCCACGCTGCCGCCGACGATCTCGCTGCAGGAGGGCAACGCCTATGTCAACGAGATGCGCAAGCTGATCCGCAGCCGTCCCGAGGTAGTGTCGGTGGTGTCGCAGCACGGCCGTCCCGACGACGGCACCGACGCGGCGGGATTCTTCAATGCCGAGTTCTTCGCGCCGCTGAAGCCGGCCAGCGAATGGCCCAACACGCATGACAAGGACGAACTCACCGCGCAATTGCTGGCGCAGTTGCAGGATAAGTTCCCCGGCGTCGAGTTCAACTTCTCGCAATATCTGCAGGACAACGTCTCGGAGGCGGTGTCGGGCGTGAAGGGCGAGAATTCCATCAAACTCTATGGCAATGATCTGCAGGCGCTGACCGACACCGCCAACAAGATCAAGTCCGTGCTCTCCACCGTGCAGGGCGTGACCGACCTTGCCGTATTCACCTCGCTCGGCCAGCCGACCGTCCAGATCGACGTCGATCGTGCGCGGGCGGCGCGTTACGGCCTGTCCCCGGGCGACATCAACGCGACGATCAAGGTCGCGGTCGGCGGCGACACCGCGGGCGATCTCTATGAACCCGGCAGCGACCGGCACTTCCCGATCATCGTTCGCCTTGCGCCGGACTACCGCAAGAGCGCCGAGGCGATCCAGAACCTGCGGGTCGGGGCGAGCAATCCCAATGGCGGGATCACGCAGATCCCGCTGAGCGAGGTCGCCTCGATCAAGCTGGTCTCGGGCGCGGCCTACATCTATCGCGAGCAGCAGGAACGCTATCTGCCGATCAAGTTCTCGGTGCGCGACCGCGACCTCGGCAGCGCGATCCTGGAAGCGCAGCAGAAGGTCAACGAGCAGGTACAGTTGCCGCCCGGCTCGCGGCTCGAATGGGTCGGCGAGTTCGGCAATCTGCAGGACGCGATCAAGCGGCTGTCGATCGTGGTGCCGATCAGCCTGGTGCTGATCGCTGTGCTGCTGTTCTTCAATTTCGGCTCGATGGTCGACACCATGCTGGCGATGAGCGTGATCCCGATGGCGATCTTCGGCGGCGTGCTCGGGCTCCTGATCTCCGGCATCCCGTTTAGCGTCTCGGCGGCGATCGGCTTCATCGCGCTGTTCGGCATCGCCGTGATGGACGGCATCATCATCCTGTCGCAGTTCAACCAGCTGATCGACGAGGGCTACGACCGGATGCGCGCGGTGATCCGCACCGGCGAGTTGCAGCTTCGTCCGGTGCTGATGACCTGCGTCGTCGCCGGCATCGGCCTGCTGCCGGCGGCGGTGTCGGAGGGCATCGGCTCGCAGGTGCAGAAGCCGCTCGCCATCGTCGTCGTCACCGGCATGATGCTGGCGCCGCTGGTGATCCTGGTCACGCTGCCGGTGCTGATCTCCTACTTCTCGCGCCGGCCGAGGGATACCGTCAGGTGAAGCCGTAGAGCCGTGCCGGATTGTCGACCAGGATGGTCTTGCGCACCGCGGCGTCCGGCGCCCAGACCGGGAGCTGGTTGAGGAGTCGGCCGTCGTCGATCTGATACAGCGGCGTCACCTCGGTGACCTTCCTGCCCGGTGGCGTCACCGAGTCCGGGTGCGGCCAGTCGGTGCCCCAGACGATGCGCTCGGCATTGGCCGCGATCAGCGCCTGCGCCAGCGGCGCGGCGTCGGCATAGTCGGGCGCGAGCTTGGAGGCGCGGTAGGCGCCGGAAATCTTGACATAGGCCTTGCCGGACCTGACCAGCGCGAGCAGGTCGTCGAACCCCGGCTGGCCGGTGCCGAGCGCGGCCTCGGCGCCGCCGAAATGGTCGAACACGACCGGCACCGGCGCCGTGGCGACCAGGTCCTTGATCGCGGAGATCATCGCGAGGCTGGTGAACAGCTGGACATGCCAGCCGCGCGCCTTCATCCGCTCGATCGCGGCCGAGAGGCGCTGCCGGCCGACATTGGGATCGTTGACGCCGCCGGTCGCGAGGTTGAGGCGGATGCCGCGGAAGCCGGCCTTGTGCATGGCATCAAGATCGCCCTCGCTGGTCTTGTCGTCGATCACGGCGACGCCGCGCGCGGTCGGCCCGCGCGCGATCATGCCGAACAGCGTCGACGAATTATCGGGGCCGTAGACGCTCGGCGTCACGATCACCACGCGCTCGACATGCAGCGCCTTGTGCAGCGCGCTCATCTCCTCTGGCGAGGCCGGCTCGGGGGTGTAGACGCGGCCGGCGAAGAACGGGAACTTGGCGGGATCACCATGGATGTGGGTGTGGCAGTCGCACGCACCGGCAGGCACGTCGAAATTCACCGCGGTCGATGGTTGTGCGGCCCTGGAAAATGCGTTGCTGCTGGTCATGGTCACTCCGGCTGCGATGGAAGCCAGCATCATATCGCGTCGCGTCAGCATTGGACGTCTCCCTGCGTGCTCGGCTGTTATGCGCGCACTCCGCGCACCGGCTTTGTTGATGGCCGGCGGGGCGGGAGGTTATCGGCGGAGAAAGCGGGCGGGAAGGGTCCGATCGCTGTGCGACCGGTTCCACAAAGCCTATTGTCCCGATGGCGTGCGCAAGCCGTGCCAGGCGTCGCGGACCTGGTGGTAGTGCACCTCTGGCAGATAGTCCGGCGTCTTGAGATTGAGCGTCTTGACGTCGAGGCGCCCGACCGCGCTGAGCAGTGTGTAGGAAGCGACCACGCGGTCGCGCTGCGCACCGATCAACCGCGCCCGTGCCGTGATCAAATCCTGCTGGGCGTTGAGCACGTCGACCGTGGTGCGCTGGCCGCCGGCGGCTTCCTTCTGCACGCCGGCCAGCGCAACCTCGGCGGCCTTCACCTCCGACTCGGAGGCCGACACCGCGATCTTGGCGCCCTCATTGGCGACCCAGGCGCTGACCACGGCGGTCTTGGCCTGATTGCGCACCTGATCCAGCACCAGCCGGCTCTGGGCCGCCACTTCCTTGGCCTGCCGGGTCTGCGAGGCCGCAGTGCCGCCGTCGTAGATCGGCTGGGTGATCTGGCCGATCACCGATGCCTGATCGGTGCCGAAGGTGCCGAGCGTCTGGTCGGTATCACGGGCGCGGCTGACGCTGCCCTGCACCGAGACGTTCGGCATCAGGCTGCTCTCGGCGACGCGGATCGAGGTCGAGGCGACGTCGACGTCGAAGCCGGCCGCGGTCACGGCGGGGTGCTCGCGGAGCGACAATGCGATCGCGTCCTCGCGGCTGCGCGGCAGCAGCCGGTCGGTGGTCTCGGCTGGCCGCAATTGCGACGGCGGGTTGCCGATCACCTGCGCATAGGTCGCCTGGCTGATCGCGAGGTTGACCTCGGCGGCATTGAGATCGGCGAGGCCGCGGTTGAGCCGGGCCTCGGCCTGGGCGGTGTCGGTCGGCGTGACGTCGCCGGCATTGAGGCGGCGCTGGGTGATCGCCTGGGTCTCCTTCAGGAAGGCGACGTTGGAGCGCTGCGCCTCGACCAGGGTCTGGTTGGCCAGCACGTTGGTATAGGCGGTGACGGCGTCGAGCAGCACGCCCTGGCCGACATTGCGCAGCGCCTCGCGGCCGGACTGCACCTGCAACTCGGCGACGCGGACGCTGTTGGCGGTCTTGAAGCCGTTGAACAGGGTCTGGGTCACCGTGACCCCGATCTGCCAGGGCTTCAGCGTCGCGGTCTGGATGACGTTGCCGGGCAGCTGGTCGCGCACTGCCTGCAGGCCGACCGAGAGACCGGCTGTGATCTGGGGGCGATAGCCGGCCAGCGCCTGCGGCACGTTCTCGTCGGTGGCGCGCTGGCGCGCTCGTTCGGCATTGAGCTGCGGATTGGTCTGATAGGCCTTGACCAGGGCTTCGGGCAGGCTCTCGGCGCGGGCGGCAGGACAGCTCAGCAGCGCGCACGCCAAGGCGCCAAGGCCGATGCCCGACAAAAGCACGCGCCTCGCCACCTCGCCGATCTCAGCGGCACGCTCAACCATGTGATCCCGCACACCAAAGCCCCGGCAGTCCGCACCCGCAGACGCCATCGACACATCTACCTGTTTACGGGCCACGACGGCCACAGGCAAACCGCCACGCGACATCTGCACATCATTTCGGTTCTTGTCTGTTGCCGGTTCGTCACAGGCGAACGCAACTGTCATATGAAGTATAAGTTCGAACCGCCGGCCGTCGATTCAGCGGTGCCGGTTATCCACTGCCTGCCCGGGTTCATTGCAGATGCCCAAGTTTTTCTCTGACCCCGAGGCGATCGCCGAGCACATCGTTCGTGACGTCGGAACCGAGCTGGTGGTCGGGCTGCCGCTCGGCCTCGGCAAGGCCAACCACATCGTCAATGCGCTGTATGCGCGGGCGGCCGCCGACCGCTCCATCAACCTGACGCTGTTCTCGGCGCTGACGCTGGAAAAGCCGAAGCCGAACAGCCTGCTCGAACAGCGCTTCATCGGCCCGGTGATCGATCGCCTGTTCGGCGGTTATCCGGATCTCGTTTATGCGGATGTGCTGCGTCACGGCGCGCTTCCGCCCAACATCAAGGTGATCGAATTCTTCTTCCTCGCGGGACAGTGGCTGTATCGGCCCTTCGCGCAGCAGAACTACATCTCCGCCAATTACACCCATGCGGCGTCCTACCTGCTGTCGCGCGGATTGAACGTCGTCCCCCAGCTGGTCGCCAAGCGCATGGTCGACGGCGTGCCGCGCTACAGTTTGAGCTGCAACACCGACACGACGCTCGACGTGCTGCGCGCCCGCGCGCAGCGGCGGGCGTCGTTCAAGCTGATCGGCCAGGTCAATTCCGAGCTGCCGTTCATGCCCGGGCCCGGCGACTTGCCCGCGGATGAATTCGCTGCTGTGCTCGACAGTCCGGATACCGATTTCCCGCTGTTCGCGCCGCCATCGGAGCCGATCAGCGATACCAAATATGCGATCGGATTGCATGCCGCGGGCCTGGTCCGCGACGGCGGCACGCTGCAGATCGGGATCGGGCAGGTCGGCGATGCGCTGGCGCAGGGGCTCGTGATCCGCCATCGCGACAACGCCCAATTCCACGGCATCATGCAGCGCCTTGCACCCGGCACCGAGCAGCTCGCGGCGGCCGAGACCGGGCCGTTCGAGAAGGGCCTCTACGGCGTCAGCGAGATGTTGTTCGAGGCGTTCCTCGGACTGATCGATGCCGGCATCCTCAAGCGCGACGTCGACGGTGTGATCCTGCACGGCGCGTTCTTCCTGGGGCCGCAATCCTTCTACCGCGCGCTGCGCGAGATGCCGGTCGAAGAGCTGGCGCGAATCCAGATGATGCCGGTGTCCTTCACCAACGAGATCTTTGGCGACGAAGCGGGCAAGCGCCGCGCCCGGGTCGAAGCGCGCTTCGTCAACAACGCGATGATGGCGACGCTGCTCGGGGCGGCGGTCTCCGACGGGCTCGAGAATGGCCAGGTTGTGAGCGGCGTCGGCGGCCAGTACAATTTCGTCGCGCAGGCCTTCGCGCTGGAGGGCGCGCGTTCGGTGCTGGCACTGGAGGCGACCCACCAGTCCGGCAAGCAGGTGCAGTCGAACATCCGCTGGTCCTACGGCCACGAGACCATTCCGAGACACCTGCGCGACATCTTCGTCACGGAATATGGCGTTGCGGATACGCGCGGGAAATCCGACGCGGACGTGATCGCCGCGATGTTGCAGGTATCGGACTCGCGCTTCCAAGGCGAGCTGATGCGGCAGGCCAAGGACGCCGGCAAGCTGCCGCGCAGCCACGAGATCGCCGCGGCCCATCGCGAAAATTATCCCGAGCGCATCGGCGCTGCGCTGAAGCCCGCGCGCGAGGCTGGGCTGCTGCCGTCATTTCCGTTCGGCAGCGACTTCACCGATGTCGAGCAGCGGCTGATTCCGGCCTTGCAGATCTTGCAGCAGGCGCAGCGTGCGCCGCTGCAGCTCGCCGGCCTGCTGTGGCAGGGCATGCACCATCCGCCCGATGCCGCCGACCGCGAATGCCTGGCGCGGCTCGGCCTCGACAAGCCGACGCATGTTGCCGAGCGCGCCTATCGCGCACTCGTCACCGCGGCCTTGCAACGAAGCCGAAGGGGTTAGCGGTTCTTGTTGACCGGCTTGCGCTTCTCGATGAAGGCCGCCATGCCCTCGGCGCGGTCCTCGAGCGCGAAGGTCGAGTGGAACAAATTGCGCTCGACATTCATGCCTTCCGCGAGCGGCGTCTCGAACGCGCGGTTGACGGCTTCCTTGGCCATCGCGACCGCCGGGCGCGACATCGAGGCGATCTTCTCGGCCGCGGCGAGCGCCTCTTCCATCAGCTTGTCGGCCGGAACGATCCGCGACACCAGGCCGGAGCGCTCGGCTTCCGCCGCGTCCATCATCCGCCCGGTGAGGCAGAGGTCCATCGCCTTCGACTTGCCGATCGCGCGGGTCAGCCGCTGGGTGCCGCCGATGCCGGGAATGGTGCCGAGGGTGATTTCCGGCTGGCCGAACTTGGCGGTGTCGGCGGCGATGATGATGTCGCACATCATCGCGAGCTCGCAGCCGCCGCCGAGCGCATAGCCCGCGACCGCCGCGATGGTCGGCTTGCGGCACCGCGCGACGCGGTCGCCGCCGATCGCGGTGAAGTCGCTGTTGAACATGTCGATGAAGCCCTTCGGCTGCATCTCCTTGATGTCCGCGCCGGCGGCGAACGCCTTTTCGCTCCCGGTGATCAGGATGCAGCCGATCTTGTCGTCGGCCTCGAGATCGTCGACCGCCGCGGCGATCTCGCGGAACACGCCGAACGACAGCGCATTCAGCATTTTCGGCCGGTTCAGCGTGATGACGCCGACCGGTCCCTTGCTCTCGACGATGATGAATTCGAACGTAGCCATGACGCAAACCCCGTGCCTGATTTGGCGGGCAATGTGCCCGCTGGCGGGATGCGCTTCAAGGGGCAGCAACGGGGCTTTGGGCCGCGCCTGCGGCGCTGCTGCGCCGCAGGCCGGCTCGGCTAGGCCATGAACATCCGTGCGGCGGAGGCGACCGTGAGCAGGGCGCCGAAGCCGATGAAGATCTTCCCGATCAGCGAGGTCTGGTCCAGGGTCGCGCTGTCGCTGCTCGCCAGCACGGGAGCCGGCTTGGGGGCGGCCGTGGCGGCAGGCGGGGGCTGCGGCGCAGGCGCTTCCTGTTGCGCGGTCTGCGGTTGAGCCGGTTGCGGCTGTTCCGCCGGCTGCTCCTGCTGGAGGGCCCGGTCGACGTCGTTGAGCTGGTCGGACGCGACCACGTTGCTATCGGGCTGCGCGTCGGCGGGCTTGTCGGAGGCGGCCATCACAGGATTGACACTGGCGGGCGCGGGGCTCGCATTGCCTTCGCCGGAGGTCAGCTCCGCGTTGGCATTGGCGACCGTGGCGGGCATGCCCACCGAGGTCACGCTGCCGGCGTCGCTCGCGGCCTTCTTGGCCTCGGATTTGTCAGCCGTCTTCGACGATTGGTGACGCGCATGGCGCCGGCCATGCCGCGAACTCTGCTGCGCAGACGTGTCGGTGGTTGCGTTGTCGGATTTTGATGCGGACGCGTCCGAACCGGCCGCGGAGGCCGGCAACGGAGCTGCGAGACACACGACAAGTCCTGTCAGCCCTGTCGCAATCATCAAGGCCAAGCGCCCGCTGGCTTTGATCTTCATTCTGATGATCTCCCCATGATGCCCACCCAAATGCGAAAAGAGACCCGGCTGCGTGTCCACACCGGGGCAGAAAGAGGGAATCTTCGGGCCTGAGGGGGCAAAAGCTGGGCAATTTCGTCCCACCGGCCCGTCGGCGGCGACAGGCGGTGCTTGTCGGACCGATCGGTGTTATGAGCCGTTCCGTCTGCAAACCCGCCGGAGCGATTCTTTGCGGCTGATGCTCGGCGCGGCCTGGCCGAAGGATCGCGATCACGAATTCGTGATGCTGTCGGCTTGCCGCGTAACGAACTGAAAGATCGGCCGAATTGCAATTCAGGAGCCTGCGTGCGCGAACGTGAGGATGAATGGACCGACCTGATGCGGTCGGCCATTTCAGGCGATGACGCGGCGTATCATCGCCTGCTCAGGGCCATCACGCCGGTACTCCGTGCCGCGGCGCGACGTGGCTTGGCGCGTGCGGGTCAACCGGTCGATCAGTCCGAGGACATTGTGCAGGACATCTTGTTGGCGGTGCATTTGAAGCGACAGACCTGGGACACCAGCGCGCCGTTCGCGCCGTGGCTGTTCGCGATCGCGCGCAACAAGCTGATCGACGCGCTGCGCCGCCGCGGCCGGCGCATCTTCGTCAACATCGATGATTTCGCCGAGACGCTGCCGGGAGAAACACCGGAGCCGACCGCTTCGCCCGGCGAGGTCACCGCGCAGCTGCAGACGCTGCCGGCGCGGCAGCGCGACGTGCTGCAATCGATTGCGGTCGACAGCGCCTCGATCAAGGATACCGCGACGAAACTCTCGATGACCGAGGGCGCGGTGCGGGTCGCGCTGCATCGCGGGCTTGCGAGCCTCACCGCGAAATTACGGGACCGATGAGCATGGATACCGATCAACTCATTCGAACCCTTGCCGCAGACAACGCCTATCGCGCGCGCCCGATCGGTCTGGCCCTGATGCTGGCGCTGCTGGCGGCGGCGCCGGTCTCGCTGCTGATCTTCTTCGCCGAGCTCGGCGTGCGCCCGGACGTGATGAGCGCGATGCACAATCCGTTCTTCGACCTGAAATTCGCGGTGACCCTGGCGCTCGCCGCCTCGGCGATCGCGGTCAGCCTGCATCTGTCGCGGCCGGAAGCCTCGCTGCGCAGCTTCGGCTGGTGGCTGCTGATTCCGGCCGGCATCCTCGTTGCCGCCATCAGCGGCGAGATGATGATGCCGCAGCGGACGCCGATGATGACGCGCCTGATCGGCAAGAACTCGATGGCGTGCATGACCGCGATTCCCGCGATGTCGCTGCCGCTCTTGGTCGGCGCGCTGTATGGGCTGCGGCAGGGCGCTCCGGCGCGGCCGGCGGTCGCCGGCGCGGTGGCCGGCCTGCTGTCGGCTGGGCTCGCGGCGACCGTCTATGCCTCGCATTGCACCGACGACTCGCCGCTGTTCGTCGCGACCTGGTACACGCTGGCGACCGTGATCGTCGCAAGCGTCGGCGCGTTGATGGGAAGTCGAGCGCTACGGTATTGAGTGATCGTAGCCCGGATGCAGCGGAGCGACTGGGCAAGAATTGTGTTGTGAGCTGATTAGTTGGCGGGAGCGAAATCCGGCTGCGCTCTAACCTCCCCTTGAAAAGGGGAGGTCGCTTTGCTCGCCAGAGCAAAGCGGGTGGGGATCAGCTCTCTCCACGAACAACGTCGCCTGCGGCTGACCCCCATCCCGACCTTCCCCCTTCAGGGGGAAGGAGAAGACCGTAGCCGGATGGAGCGCAGCGAAATCCGGGGAGCCTTTGCGCGGTTGCATTGAATCCCGGATTGCGCTGCGCTCCATCCGCGCTACGGAAATCAGGCCGCGGGCGCGGACTGCTGCATGCGGTGGAAGCGCAGCACCTGCTGCGCGGTCGACGGCCGCAGCCGCTCATAGGTGTCCTTGCAGGCCTGCAAGTCGGTCGGCTCTGCGCCCGAGATCTCGTCGCGCAGGTTGATGATCGATCGCACCGTCGACCATGACAGGCTCGAGACCTTGGCCAGGATCATCACGCCTTCGGCGCGGGTTTCGATCATCATGTTCTCTGCGATGCTGACCGAGACGTTGGCGAGCGCGGCGAGCGAGGCGTTGGTCTCGTCGAACTTGCCGGCCTCGGCGAAGGCCGCGAGCTGGAATTCGTCAAGCCGTCCGTCCTGGTAGAGCGATTTGACCAGCGCATGCGCAATGGTGGTGTCCGACGTCACGGCAGCCGGCGCCGAGCGCGCGCGTCGCGTGGCTTCCTTCACCGCGATCGGAATCTCCTTGGCCTGCTGCGGATTGGCAGCCTCGAGGCGTTGCCTGACCGTATCCGAGGCCTTGGCGACCAGCTTGAGATAGAGATGCCGCGGGATGTTCGGGCGCAGCCCGACGCAGGTCGACAGGTTCTCGTCGCCCTCGGCGCGGCTGACCAGTCGGGTGAAGCCGCGCTCGGTGAATTCCGCGCCGGGATTGTTGACCGCGCTCTGGATCACCTCGTCATTGCCGCGCAGCACCAGCACATCGGTGACGGCACCGCTCAGCGACTTGCGGTTGGAGATCGCGAGCAGATGCGCCTGGCTCTTGCTGCGCGCCATCTCGATCAGGGTGTCGTCGTCGAGCCGCGGCGACAGCGTCAGCACGGGGCCTGCGACCTCGATCAGGTCGTCGAATGCCAGCGTGCGGATGGTCTGCGGCGGCGCGGTGTCGATCGGGGCGAGGCGGTTGGCGAGCAGCGCCTTGGCCGAGCTTTCGATGTGCTCGAGCAGGCATTGGAAGACGTCGTCGAACAGCACGATCTGCTCGTCCGAATAATTCACCGAGCCGTTGATGAAGAGGTCGGTCACCCGGCGCAGGGTCTCGACACGGCGTGCGACGGTGCCGTGGGCGAGGGTGGTCTGCAACTCGTCGAGCAGACTTTCGGGGGCGGTCGCGGGCTTCGAACTCATGACTCTGTCCTGGAGCGGTGGCGGCGGTTTCTCCGTCGCCGAATAGGGAAACGAAAGGGGTCAGGCGCTGGCGATGCGGTTGCGTCCCCTGGCCTTGGCTGCGTAAAGCGCGCCATCGGCGCGGGCGAGCAATGTGTCGGAGGTTTCCTGCGGCTTCAGTGTCGTGACGCCCGCGGAGATCGTGACCCGCATTCCCGGCGAGAACGCGCTCCAGTCGAGGTCGGCGATGATCGCGCGCAGCCGCTCGAGCGCACGCGTCGCCTGGTCCTGCGACAGCCCGGGCAGCACCAGCAGGAATTCCTCGCCGCCGTAACGGCCGAAGCGATCGATGCTGCGCAGATTGGCGAACATGCCGATGGCGAAGGTGCGCAGCGCCTCGTCGCCGATCGGATGGCCGTAGACGTCGTTGATGCGCTTGAAATGGTCGAGGTCGATCAGCGCGACCGCGCAGGAGCTGCCGTTGCGGGCGCAGCGCGCGATCTCGTCCTCGAGCGTGCGCATGATGCTGCGGCGGTTGGAGGTGCCGGTCAGTTCGTCGAGCTCGGCGAGCTCCTCGATGCGGCGGTAGGCCTCCTTCAGCTTCAGTCCGCTCTGATACAGCGATTGCTGCATCGCGCTCGAGAAGATCCCGAGATACATGCAGCGCCCGATGGTCAGCGCGAACACGATCATGGTGGCGAGGCGCTCGACCTTGGTGGCGGTCGGCATCCCGATCGGCCTGTCGGTTCCGAGGAACAGCGCGGCCAGGCCCAGCACCATGATGGTCCAGACCACAGCGGTCTGCCGCGCCGAGGTCCGCAGCGCGCCGAAGCTGAACACCACGAACAGGTTGCAGAGGAACAGCACGCCGACTTCCGGCGCGATGTAGGTGAACAGCAGCAGGTTCACCATGTTGACGGCCGATTGCGGCGCGACCAGATAGTGGTCGCGAAAGCGCTCGTGAAAGCCGCGCTCCGAGAGCACGACGTAGACGGCGACCAGGGACAGGCCGGTCAGGGCATAGCCGGTCGCCACCGCAACCGTCGTGGTGCCGGCATGCGCGTAGATCAACAGCACGACCGCATCGAGCGCGAAACAGGCGGCAATCATCGATTGGATCTGGCGGCGCTGCCTCGCCCGGCGCGCCAGGCGCTCGCGCGTCAGCGTGGGACGGCCGCTGTCCGGTGCGTCCGCGATCGGGCCGGGAAGTGACGACGCAGCGCTGCCCATGGTCTCGCCATTGCTGAAATCCCGCGAAATCTAAGTGGGAAAGCCTTTAGGTTTGGTATCTTTTGGAACCGACGCAACCCCGGTGAAACCCGGCCACGGCCCTTGTTTCGTAAGGAGAATCCGGTTGGCCGGGCCGATCGGGAGCGATCATGTGGCGGGCCTGCGCCGCGGCCCGCCTCGCGACGGCGCTGGCGTGGCGGCGAAGCCTTGCTATGGTCGCGCCACGGAGCGTGCCTGCGAGAGTATGCGGTGTTATGATACCATTTTTGGAGTCGCCGACGATTTTCCCTCATCGGAATCGTCGGCTGTGTCATAGATCACACATGCGGTCCGGACATTGCCGTAATGTGAAGAATCTTGGCTCTCGCGTCGAACCACGCGCCACCACCCTCAGACCAACTTTGCGAGACGGCCATTGAGCGCGACACAGGCGGCTTCAGACGATGTTCTGATCGCTCGGATCGCTCAAGGCGACCGGCTTGCCATGCAGGTGCTGTACGGACGGCATCATGTCAGGGTGTACCGCTTCGGGCTTCGGCTGGTGCGGGACGAACAGGTGGCGGAGGACCTCATCAGCGAGGTCTTTCTGGACGTGTGGCGTCAGGCGGGCAAATTCGAGGGACGATCCGCCGTTTCAACCTGGCTTCTGGCGATTACCCGGTTCAAGGCCTTGTCTTCGCTGCGGCGAAGGAAAGACGCCGAACTGGACGACGAGGCCGCGAACGCGATCGAGGACACGTCCGACGATCCGGAAACGGCAGTGCAGAAGAAGGACACCGGTGACACGCTGCGCAAGTGCCTGACGGGACTATCGGCGGAACATCGGGAAATTGTCGATCTTGTCTACTATCACGAGAAATCCGTGGAAGATGTCGCTGAGATCGTGGGGATTCCGGAGAATACCGTGAAGACGCGCCTGTTCTATGCGCGCAAGAGAACTTGCCGAGTTGCTGAAGGCAGCCGGTGTCGAGCGAGGTTGGCCATGATGGCTGCGAGCAACAAGAAAGTGCAGGGCCAGGATCCTGACGACGTCGAGATGCTGCTGCCTTGGCACGCGGCCGGCACGCTGAACGCGCGTGACGCGCGCCGTGTCGAGGACGCGCTCGCGTCCGATCCGGAGCTCGCCCGGCAATATGCCGTCATCCGCGAGGAATATGCCGAGACCATCGGCCTCAACGAGAGCCTCGGTGCGCCCTCGGCGCGCGCCATGCAGAAGCTGTTTGCCGCGATCGATGCCGAGCCGGAGCGCAAGCCGTCGGCGGGCGCGCGGGTGTCGGCCGGGATCTCGGAGTTCTTTTCCAAATTGTCGCCGCGGACGCTGGCCTGGTCGTCCAGCCTCGGTGCGGTCGTGGTGTTGCTGCAGGCTGGCGTGATCGGGGCGGTGCTGATGCGCAGCCAGCCGGCCTCGTTCCAGACCGCCTCGCTTGATGCCGTCGAGCAACGCAGCGTGCCGGCCGCACCGAGCCCGGCCATTGCGCCCAGTGCGCCGATCACGCGTGACCTCGGTGCCAGCGTGGCGGCGACGCTGCCGACGCGGCTGTTGGTGCGCTTCACGCCCGACGCCCGGATCGCCGACATCACCGCGCTGCTGGACAGTTACCAGGGCGCGATCGTCGACGGGAAGGGCGGCATGTTCCGCTTGCAGTTCCGCGCGATGGACAAGGACAGTATCGCCGCGCTGATCGCCCGTTTGCAGAAAGAGAAGATCGTCAGCCTCGCCGTCGAAACGCCGTAAGCGACCGCAGACGGTTTTCGGGTCGAGGTCATTTGCGGCCAGACCGGACCGGACGCGGCGATTGCCGCGGTCGCGGACAAACCGTCGCAGCCTCGCAAACTCCCCATCGCAATAACACTTCCGTGAGCCGCGCATTGAATAAGCCCGCGCGGTGGTTCGCATCGGAGGTTTCCGTTGCAAATCGCCCTGCCGCGCAGTGATTTTCGGCGCGCAGCGCCTGAAACGGTACGGCGGAACCACGCGACGAAAAGGTTAAAAAAATCGCGGAGGATTTGAACGTCCGCCATCCTCTCACGACTTATGTGTGTGGGAGCGGTTTATCCCTCCCCGGCTATATCAGGCGCGAGCGCCCATCCACCCCAAGCGCCCATATGGCTTTGACCCGTCCGGTTGTCCCCCCGGACGGGTCTTTGCTTTTGGGGGCACCCTTGCATGACCGGCTGGCGCCGAACCCGGCGGATGCTTCAGGCCTTGCGCAGCGCGATCGCGAACGGCATGGGTGCGCGACGGCGGCGATAATTGCTGTGGATCATCCGGCTGCGCGGGGCGTGCACAGGATGCACACGGCCACCATGCAAGCCGATGACCTGACGATGGTTCGCGCAAGAAACTCCGTAGTCGAGCGGACTTCTTTGATCGCCCATTCCCGATTAAGAATTCAGTTAGACTTTATTTACCTTTTCCACAGAATATCAGGGTCGCGTCCAGTTGATTCGGTTCGGTTGCGTCTGCGTCCGTCTCTTTCCCTGCGGGCAAGTTTGAATGACACATCGGACCGACGTGGCCAGAGGCCAGGAAATTGTTGCGCGCTGGTGCAACCTTGCCGAGCAAAGGCTGGAACACCTTACCGAACTGTTCGAGACCGGACGCTGGCGCCGCTATCACAGCGAGCAGGCCTTTCTCGAGAACATCAGGGAAGCACGGGCCGCGGTCGAGATCTGGCGGGAATTGCTGACGCGCGAAGCTGCGCTCGACAATTCGCCGATCGACTTGTCCTGGCTCGGCCGCGGCAGCTCGATCCTGCCGCCGCGCCGCATCTCGCCGGCACCGGAGCGCCGGTCGGAGGCCGCCACACTGGCGGAGGCCGCGATGACCGCGGTTGCAGCCGCGCTGGAGACGGCAGCCGAGGTGCTGGAGGAGCCGCCCACCGTGACCGACGCGCCGCCGCTGGAGATGCCGCCTCCGGCTGCGCGGCCGCCGGTGCTCGATCTCGACACCATTCAGCGCCGCTATCCGCTGCTGCGCAACGCGCTGTAGAGCATGATCCGGAAAACTGTGAAGCGGTTTTCCGAAAGATCATGCTCAAACAAGAGGCGCTAACGCCGCACTGCATTGGCGCCGACAACGAGCTGGGCAACTTGCTGGGCGCCGCCCGCCGACAGATCCGACGTGATCGGGCGGGCGTGGTCGAGCCCGACCACCGCGCCGCCTGGGGTTTCCGCGATCATGTTGTTGTTGATCAGCGCGGAGCCGGCGCCCGGCACCACCGAGACGCCGATGCCGACGAACGCCTTGCGGATCACATTGCCTGATATCGCGACATCGCGCAGGTACTTGCCCCAGCCGGCGACGATGCCGAAGGTCGGCGCATTCTCGATCACGTTGCCGGTCACGGTGCTGTCGGCCTCGACATAGATGCCGATGCCGGCGCCGTCGTTCGGGTCGGTACCGACGGGGCGCTTCGGCAGCAGATTGCGGATGATGTTGCCCTGGACCACCGCGATGCGGCCGCCCTCGTTGAAGTTGCAGACGGAGACGCCGATTGCGGCGCCGTCGACGGTGTTGTTGGCGATCACAGCGGCCTCGAATGAGAATTCCGAATAGAGCGCCACCTCGCGGACATTGCTGACGCTGTTGTCGGTGATGTGGATGTTGGACGCCGAATTGCCGCGCACCGCGGAGAAGTCGCAGTTCCTGATGCGGTTGCCGCGCACGATCACATTGCCGGCGCGGAACGCGTTGATGGCGTTGCCGTACTGCCCGGAGCCGCCGGGGCCGGCCTTGATGTCCTCGATGCGGTTGTCGGCAACGATCGAGCCGTCGTCGCCGATCGCACTGCGCAGGATCTCGATGCCGTTATCGTTGGTGCCCTTGATGGTGTTGCGCGCGACCATCAGGCCGAGCGCGTCGAACGACACCAATGCCGTGCTCGCGATGTCGGTGAAGACATTGTTGCTGACGTCGCCCGACATCTGCTCGAACCAGATGCCGGCGCCGCCGCTGCCTGTGAGCTGGCAATCGGTGATGCGGATGTCGCGCCCGGACAGGCAATGCAGCAGGCCGCGCCGCGCCGGCAGCGGGATGCTGCCGCCGTCGAAGGTGAGGCCCATCAGGACGATGCCGTCGGCGCCTTCGGCTTCCAGCAGCGCGGCGCCGCCGTTGAAGACGAGCCGGCTGGCGCCGCGCACGCCGATCAGCTGGCTGCCGGGCGCAAGCCGCAACAGGCCGCTGCGATAGATGCCGGGCGGGAACGCCAGCGGCACCTGCGCGCGCGCGGCGTCGTCGATCGCGCGTTGCAGATTGCGGGTCTGGTCGTCGGGGCTGCCGGGGCGGACACCATATTGGGTGACGTCGCGGCCGAGCGAGCCGGCCGATTGCGCCGCGCGCGCGGCATCCGGCGACATCGCAAGCGCACCGGCTGCGCCTGCGGCGGTTGCTCCGATCAGATGGCGGCGGTTGACGTCCATGGGCATGGCCCTCGCACATAGTCGCGAGCGGTGACGTTCGCGGATCGAGTGGTAGCGCGAAACCCGGTGCTGCATGGTGAACACGCCGACGCAACCGGGCGATTGTTGGCGGTAGGGTTAATCCCGGGTGCAACCTATTCACGTCAAGCAGTCAAGCAATCGGATGACCTGCGCGAGGCGAGGCCACTGTCGCCAGTCAGGGCCTCGATCGCGCGCCAGCTCGGTTTGGCAGAGACAGATGCCGGCATCGCGTGCCGCCCCCGCATTCCCACCCGCCCGGGAGGATCGCGAGACGCCCTCTTCCAGGACCTGCAAGATTCCTGCCGGATACGTTCGATCGAACTCCATCTCAGCTTAGGAACCGCGACGTTCCCGGCGCGTTTGGGCAGGTCACGCAGGGCGCGTGTCTGCAACCACTCAAGCCATACTTGAGATCGGCTTCCCGTGAACATCCTCCATCCGCAAGGTCCAGTCGCTATCGCCGACAAGATGATCCTGATCGACTCGATCGCGATCATGCTGGCGATCGTGGTGCCGACCATTGTCGCTATCCTGGCGTTCGCCTGGTGGTTTCGCGCTTCGAATCCGCACGCCCGATATCAGCCGTCCTTCGTCTATTCCGGACGTGTCGAAATGGTGGTCTGGGCGATCCCTGCGCTCACGATCATCCTGCTCGGCGGCGTGGCTTGGATCGGCTCGCATCAGCTCGATCCCGCAGCGCCGGTGCCGGGAACCGGGGCGCCCGTCCGCGTTCAGGCCGTCTCGCTCGATTGGAAATGGCTCTTCATCTACCCGGACCAGCGCATCGCCACCGTCAATGCGCTGACCGTGCCGGCTGGAGCTGAGCTGAATTTCGAGCTGACATCCTCGAGCGTGATGAACGTCTTCTTCGTCCCGCAACTCGGCAGCATGATCTACACCATGAACGGCATGGTGACGAAGCTGAACCTGCGTGCCGACAATGAAGGCAAGCTGCAGGGACTTTCGGCGCATTTCTCCGGCGACGGATTTCCCGACATGATGTTCGACGTCAACGTCATCTCGCCGCTCGCTTTCCCGGACTGGGTGGCCGAGACGGCGAAATCCGATTCCATACTCAACGAGGCCTCCTACAGGAAGCTGATGCAGCAATCGGTCGAAAAGGGAAGGCCGACTTTCCGGCTGGAGGACCCACGGCTGTTCGACATGATCGCAACCCAGCACATTCCGCCGGGTCCGGGGCCGCAGATCAGCGCGAATGCCGGACGCGAGCGCAGTGGAGAGCACGATGCTCGGTAAGCTTGATTGGTCGGCGATTCCGCTCGATCAGCCGATTCCGCTGGTCGCGGGCGCCGTGGTGCTGATCGCGATACTGGCGGTGCTCGCTTGGGTCATCGCCAAGGGACATCTGCCCTATCTCTGGCATGAATGGATCACCAGCGTCGATCACAAACGGATCGGCGTCATGTACATCCTGCTTGCTTCGGTGATGCTGCTGCGCGGCGGCAGCGACGCCATCATGATGCGAATCCAGCAGGCGATCGCCTATCAATCGCAAGGCTATCTGCCGCCGGAGCATTACAACCAGATCTTCTCGGCTCACGGCACCATCATGATTTTCTTCGTGGCGATGCCGTTCGTGATCGGGTTGATGAACCTCGTCGTGCCTTTGCAACTCGGCGTGCGCGACGTCGCCTTTCCAACCCTCAATTCGGTCGGCTTCTGGTTGACTGCGACCGGCGCGTTGCTGGTCAATGTCTCGCTCGTGGTCGGCGAATTCGCGCGCACCGGCTGGCTGGCCTTTCCGCCACTCTCAGAGCTGTCCTACTCGCCGGGCGTCGGCGTCGACTATTACGCCTGGTCGCTCCAGATCTCCGGAGTAGGAACGCTGGTGGCGGGTATCAATCTCGTCACCACTGTGCTGAAGCTGCGCACCAGGGGCATGAACTATCTGCGCATGCCGATGTTCTGCTGGACCACCCTTGCTTCGAACCTGCTGATTGTCGCGGCTTTTCCGATCCTGACCGCGACCCTCGCGATGCTTCTGCTCGACCGCTATCTCGGCTTCCACTTCTTCACCAACGAAGCCGGCGGCAATGTCATGATGTTCATGAACCTGATCTGGGCGTGGGGACATCCCGAAGTCTACATCCTTGTGCTGCCGGCCTTCGGCATCTATTCGGAGGTGGTGTCGACCTTCTCCGGGAAGCCGTTGTTCGGTTACCGCTCCATGGTGCTCGCCACGATGGCGATCTGCGTCATCTCCTTCATGGTGTGGCTCCATCACTTCTTCACCATGGGCGCGGGACCCGACGTCAATTCGATCTTCGGAATCGCCAGCATGATCATCGCTGTGCCGACGGGCGTGAAGATCTACAACTGGCTGTTCACCATGTATGGCGGCCGCATCCGCTTCGCGACGCCGATGCTGTGGTCGGTCGGCTTCATGGTTACCTTCATCATCGGTGGGTTGACCGGCGTTCTCGTCGCGGTGCCGCCAGCCGATTTTCTGCTCCACAACAGCATGTTCCTGGTCGCTCATTTCCACAACGTGATCATCGGCGGCGTGCTGTTCGGCGCCTTCGCCGGCTTTGAATACTGGTTTCCGAAGGCTTTCGGCTTCCGTCTCGACGAACGCTGGGGCAAAGCGGCGTTCTGGTTTACCTTCACCGGCTTTTATCTCACCTTCATGCCGCTTTACGTCGTGGGACTGCTCGGCATGACCCGGCGCATGCAACATTACGACGTTGCGGAGTGGCGGCCGTGGATGCTCGTGGCCGCGGCCGGCATGGCGGTGCTGACGATCGGCGTATTGTGCCAGGTCATACAGCTCGTGGTGAGCATCCGCAACCGTGCGGCGTTGCGCGATCGCACCGGCGATCCCTGGGACGGCCGTTCACTGGAATGGGCAACGTCGTCACCGCCGCCGGTGTTCAACTTCGCCTTCTATCCGAACGTACGCGGTGAGGATGCCTATTGGGCGCTCAAGCTGCACGCCAAGGGGCAGCAGCTCGAGGATCGCTTCGAGCACGAGTATGAGGACATCGAAATGCCGAGGAACTCGCCGACCGGCTTCGTCTGCGCATTCTTCGCCACCGTCATGGGTTTTGCGCTGATCTGGCACATCTGGTGGATGGTGATCCTCGGCGGTCTGGGCGCATTCGCGACATTCGTGGTGTTCGCCTGGCGCGACCATGACGAGTACGTCATTCCGGCGGCCGAGGTCTCGCGGATCGATCGCCTCAATATCGAGGAGCGCCGAGACCTCGTCAGCGCTGCGGGTACGCTGTGATGGCAATCGCCGCGACCATCACCGACGCGCATGCCGACCCGCATCACCTCGGGCGTGCAGTCGAACATCCGGGGCCTGCGCCGAAACGCATCGTGACGGCCTATGGCTTCTGGATATTCCTGCTCTCCGACATCGTGATGTTCTCCTGCTTCTTCGCGGCCTACGCGGTGCTGGTCAATCAGACCGCCGACGGCCCGAAGGGGTCGGAGATATTCGACCAGAAGAGTCTCGCGGTCGAGACCGTATGTCTGTTGCTGTCGAGTTTCTCCTGCGGCATGGCCAGCATCGCAGCCGACCTTCGCAACAGGCTCTGGTTCTACCTGTCGATGGCGGTCACCTGCGTGCTGGGGCTTGCATTCCTCGCCATCGAGTTCCGGGAGTTCGCCGATCTGGTGTCCCGCGGCTTCGGACCGTCGCGCAGCGCCTTCCTGACGGCGTTCTTCTCGCTGGTCGGATGCCATGGCCTCCATGTCTCGGCCGGGATCTTGTGGCTGCTCACGATGATGGCCCAAGTGTTCGCCAAGGGCTTTCGCGCCGATATCATGCGCCGCATCATCTGCTTCGCGCTGTTCTGGCATGCGCTCGACATCATCTGGGTCGCCGTGTTTTCGGTCGTTTACCTGCTCGGAGGTGCGCCATGACCGAGTCGTCCGAACATCTCATCGAACGGCACGACGTTGCCCCGGGCGATGAAGGGGAACATGATCTTCGCGCCAGATTGCTGGGTTATGTGCTCGGCCTTGGCCTGGCGTTGCTGCTGACCGCCACCTCATTCTTCATCGCCGGAACCGATCTGGTCTGGCAGCCGAGCATTCCCATCGCCATCATCGTGCTCGCAATCGCGCAGATGGGCGTGCATCTCGTGTTCTTCCTGCACATCACGACAGGACCTGACAACACCAATAACGTCCTGGCATTGGCGTTCGGCCTGCTGATTGTCTTCCTGGTTGTTGGCGGCTCCATCTGGATCATGCAGCATCTCAATCAGAATATGCCGCCGATGGATCGCATCATGCAGATGCAGTGAGCGAGGGCTGCGCCGTGCGCTCACGCGCGCGCGGCCTGCCGGGTCAGCTTGACCAGCTCCAGCAGCATGGCTTCGCCGGCATCGACCAGCGCTTCCAGCGTGATCGATGATTTGCCCGCTGCCGCCGTTCCGTCATGGGCGAGCGGCGGCACATGGACGAATTGCGCGAGGTGCAGGCCGTTGTCGCCGTTGACGGCCTCGATCGCGCGCCAGCTCAGATAGTTGCAGAGATAGCTGCCGGCATCGCGCGAGGCCCGCGCGTCGATGCCGGTCGCGAGCGCCGCACGCAGCAATTTTTTGGTGTGTGGCCCGAACAGTTGCGCGTCGGCGCCGCCTGCGATCGAGCGCTTGCGCGCATGCTGGCGTCCGGCATCGGGGAACAGGGTGGTGACCGCGTTGCGGGCGCGGCTTTCGATCCGCAGATGGGCGCCGCGGCCGGCGAGGCCGAACATCAACAGCGCCTGCGGGCGATGCCCTGCGATCAGCTCCGGCAATTCGCGGTCGACGGTGGCGTAGGTGACGTCGAAGATGTGGCTCGATAGCGCAACGTCGTCGAAGGCGGGGCGGCGCAGCGCGGTCAGCCGTTTCACCAGCGGCATGGTCGGGTTGAACGGCGCGCCCGGGAACGGGCCGAAGCCGGTGAGCAGGATGCGCAGCTTCCCGCTCAATGCAGCATCTCCGCGATCTGTTCGGCGGCGATCGCGGGCGAGATGCGGCCGGCGGCGACCTCGGCTTCCATCTTCTTCACCTTGGTGCGGATCGCAGCGTCCGTGCGCAACCGCGCCATCATCCGGCTCTCCAGCATCGACCACATCCACTTCACCTGCTGCTCCCTGCGGCGACCCGCGAACTCGCCCGAAGCGTTCATCGCGGTGCGGTGGTCGAGGATCTTCCGCCAGAGCCTGTCGAGCCCGGCGCCGGTCAGCGCCGAATAGGTCTCGACCGGCGGATGCCAATGCTCGGAGCGCGGCGCCAGAATGTGCAGCGCGCTGCGATAGTCGGCGGCGGCGAGGTTGGCGCGCTTGAGGTTGTCGCCGTCGGCCTTGTTGATCGCGATCATGTCGGCGAGCTCGACCAGGCCCTTCTTGATGCCCTGCAGCTCGTCGCCGGCGCCGGGCAGCATCAGCGCCAGGAAGAAGTCGGTCATGTCGCAGACCGCGGTCTCGGACTGGCCGATGCCGACGGTCTCGACCAGCACCACGTCGAAGCCGGCGGCCTCGCAGAGCAGCATCGCCTCGCGGGTCTTCGCCGCGACGCCGCCGAGCGTGCCCGAGGAGGGCGAGGGGCGGATGAAGGCTTGATCGGAGCCGGCGAGCCGCGCCATCCGCGTCTTGTCGCCGAGGATCGAGCCGCCGGTGCGCGCCGAGGAGGGATCGACCGCCAGCACCGCGACCTTGTGGCCGCGCTCGATCAGGAACATGCCGAGCGCATCGATGGTGGTCGATTTGCCGACGCCGGGCGAGCCGGTGATGCCGACCCGCACCGCCTTGCCGGTGTCGGGCAGCAGCGCCTGCACCAGCTCGCGCGCGGCGGCCTGGTGATCGCTACGCCTACTCTCGACCAGCGTGATCGCCCGCGCCAGCGCGGCGCGGTGGCCGGCACGCAGGTCACGGGCAAGGGCGCGGATGTCGGGAGATGCGGGCTTCGATGCGGTCATGGCCTTGCTTTACAACGGCTGCTGGTTGCAGGCGAGGGGAACGCGTATTGGCACGTCGCAGGGGCGCACTACCAAAATGTCGAGGAACAACCCCATGCAAAGGAGCCGGTAGCGGCTACCGGCGCTCGACAAGACGACTTGACACGTCGGGCAACTCAGCGGCAATCTTCCATTATCCAGAAATCGTGCCGTAACCCGTAGCCCGGGTGAGCCAGCGGCTCGCGCAAACGCGCGTCCGATGACAGGCTCCGCAATGTCAGGGGAAACCGGTGCCGCATATCGCTTCGCTCATGCGGGGTACGAACTATCGCTGCTCGTCCGCGTCGCCCGTCGGCCGCGTGCCGGCGAAGATCCTTGCGCCTTGCGGCGTCAGATACGGCTTCAGCGTCTCCCATGGCACGAAGATCACATATTGGCCTTCGGCGTAGGGGCCGACGGCATAGGGCGGGTAGTGGAAGGTCAGGCCGGAGCTCTTGCCCGATACGGTCGACGGCGCCAGCGTCACGGCGCCGATCTTGAGCAGGGTCGGCTTCAGCTCCTTGTACCACTGGGCGCTCGCCGTCTCGCCGGCGTCGCGCCGCTTCTTCTCGGCGTTGAGCGCCGCGATGACCGCCTTGCGGATCGCCGCTAGCGTCGGGCCGCTATCCGCGGTCTCGGTGAAGAACGGGCGGATGCTGATGCGCTTCTTTGCTGTCGTGTCCCACAGGATGGTATTGACGTCGGAGTTCGGATGCGCGCCCAGAGTGTTCATGTAGTCGTCGCGCAGCACGCTGACATAGCGGCCGTCGACGACGGAGCGCACCGAATATTTGCGCTCGAATGAATAGCCGCCGCGTTCCTTGAACAGCTCAGGCTCCTGCTTGCGATCGTTGGCAGCCTCGGCGGCGTTCTTGTCAATCCATTTCTTGCCCTCGGCGAGGCAATCGGCCGCCAGCGCGCTATCCGCCTTGATCTTGTCGTCGAGATAGACGCTGGCCTCGATGCTCGCGTTCTTGATCGTGGCGTCGGGTTTGGGATCGGCGGCGCGTGCCGGAAGGCAGAGGCAAGCCAGCAGGCCGGCAAGGCCCAAGATGCGGACAGGCGTCAGCAAGCGAGCGGCGCGCGTGGAAAGCTCCTGGTGGGAGAGAGCAGCGCGGCAGCGCTACTCCGCCGCCTCGCTATGGCCGAGCCGGGCGTTGAGCTTGTGGATCAGCTCCTCGGCAGCCTCCGAGATCACGGTGCCCGGCGGGAAGATCGCCTCCGCGCCTGAGGCGTAGAGCGCATCGTAATCCTGCGGCGGCACCACGCCGCCGATGATGATCATGATGTCCTCGCGGCCATGCTTCTTCAGCGCGGCCTTCAATTCCGGCACCGCGGTGAGATGCGCTGCGGCGAGCGAGGAGACGCCGAGAATGTGGACGTCGTTCTCGACCGCTTGCCGCGCGGCCTCGTCGGCGGTCGCGAACAGCGGCCCGATATCGACGTCGAAGCCGACATCGGCGAAGGCGGATGCGATCACCTTCTGGCCGCGGTCATGGCCGTCCTGGCCGATCTTTGCGACCAGGATGCGCGGGCGGCGGCCTTCGGCCTCCTCGAACGCATCGATCAGCGCCTGCACCTTCTCGACCTTGTTGGACATCGCCGCTGCCTCTCGCTTGTAGACGCCGGTGATGGACTTGATCTCGGCGCGGTGGCGGCCGAACACTTTTTCCATCGCGTCCGAAATCTCGCCGACGGTGGCCTTGGCGCGCGCCGCGTCGATCGCCAGCGCCAGCAGATTGCCGTTGCCTTCGCCGGCCGAGCGGGTCAGCGCGGCCAGCGCCGCATCGACGTCGGCCTGGTTACGCTCCTTCTTGAGCCGCGCCAGCTTGTCGATCTGCAACCGCCGCACGGTGGAGTTCTCCACCTTCAGGACGTCGATCGGCTTCTCGTTCTCCGGCTTGAACTTGTTGACGCCGATCACCGCCTGGCGGCCGGCATCGATCCGCGCCTGGGTCTTGGCGGAGGCTTCCTCGATCCTGAGTTTCGGCACGCCGGCCTCGATCGCCTTGGCCATGCCGCCGAGTTCCTCGACCTCCTGGATGTGACCCCAGGCCTTCTTGGCGAGATCCTGGGTCAGCCGCTCGACATAATATGAGCCGCCCCAGGGATCGATGATGCGGTTGGTGCCGCTCTCCTGTTGCAGGAACAATTGCGTGTTGCGGGCGATGCGCGCCGAGAAGTCGGTCGGCAGCGCCAGGGCCTCGTCGAGTGCATTGGTGTGCAGCGACTGGGTGTGGCCCTGGGTGGCCGCCATCGCCTCGATCGTGGTGCGCATCACGTTGTTGAACACGTCCTGCGCGGTCAGCGACCAGCCCGAGGTCTGACAGTGCGTGCGCAGGCTGAGCGAGCGCGGATCCTTGGGGTTGAACTGCTTCAAGAGCTTGGCCCACAGTAGCCGCGCCGCGCGCATCTTGGCGACTTCCATGAAGAAGTTCATGCCGATCGCCCAGAAGAAGGAGAGCCGCGGAGCAAAGCGGTCGACGTCGAGGCCCGCGGCCAAGCCCGCGCGCAGATATTCGACGCCGTCGGCCAGCGTATAGGCGAGCTCGAGGTCCTGCGTCGCGCCGGCCTCCTGCATGTGGTAGCCGGAAATAGAGATGGAGTTGTATTTCGGCATCCGCTGCGAGGTGTAGGCGAAGATGTCGGAGATGATCCGCATCGACGGGCTAGGTGGATAGATGTAGGTGTTGCGCACCATGAATTCTTTCAGAATGTCGTTCTGAATGGTCCCCGACAGTTTTTCCGGCGGCACGCCCTGTTCCTCGGCGGCGGCGACGAACAGCGCGAGGATCGGCAGCACCGCGCCGTTCATGGTCATCGACACGCTCATCTGGTCGAGCGGGATGCCGGCGAACAGCGTGCGCATGTCGTAGATGGAATCGATCGCGACCCCGGCCATGCCGACGTCGCCGGACACGCGCGGATGATCCGAGTCGTAGCCGCGGTGGGTGGCAAGATCGAACGCGACCGACAGGCCCTTCTGCCCCGCCGCGAGGTTGCGGCGATAGAAGGCGTTGGAATCCTCCGCCGTGGAGAACCCGGCATATTGCCGGATGGTCCAGGGCTGATTGACATACATCGTCGGGTAGGGGCCGCGCAGATAGGGCGCGATGCCGGGCCAGGTCTCGAGGAAATCGATGCCTTTGAGATCGGCTTCGCCATAGATGGACTTCACCGGAATGCCCTCGGGCGTCAGCCACGGCTCCGCGCTCCCAGCGGGCGCCGCGACGGCGACGGGCTGGAAGGCGACATCGGCGAAATTGGGAATGCGGGTCATTCCTGGGCTTCCTTAGTCATGGTCCGGATGCTGATGGCTGACGATGGTCGCCATCTTGTCCGGGCCGTAATTCTGCATCGTGGTCTGGCTCGGCAAATTGGCGATGCCGACCACCCAGCCCTGGCGGGATTCGGTTCCGAATTGCTGCGTCGGGATCACCCGGTCGGGCCGGTCGAAGGCGCCGGTCATGATCTCGATGCGCGGACCGTCGATCCGACGGAAGCTGAGCGGCGTGCCGCAGGCGGCGCAGAAGTCGCGCTCGGCGATCGAGGAGGATTTGAACGCCGCCGGCTTGCCGCGGGTCCAGGCGAAATCCTCCTTGTTGATGTCGGCGAACGAGGCGAACGGCGCACCGGAGGCCTTCTGGCACATCCGGCAGTGGCAGATGCTGACCCGGTTCGGCGCCGCGGACACCGCAAAGCGCACGGCGCCGCACTGGCAGCCGCCGGTCAGAACGGGTTTCGCTGGTGCCTCTGCCGTCATGTCTGCTCCATCCGCCGATAGGCGTCGCGCAATGTCGCCAGCGCGTCACCGCCGGCGAAGACGAACTCACCGATGCCGGCCGCCCGCAGCGCCGCTTCCTGGTCGCCGGGCCGCCCTGCCAGATAGATATGCCTTGCTCCGGCGCCGTGAAGGGCCTTGGCGGCCTCAGCGGCACTGGCGGCATAGACCTTGTCCGAGGAACAAATGCACGCCATCGCGGCGCCGGAGGCCTTGAAGGCCGCGGCGAGCGCCGCCGGATCGGCAAAGCCCTCGCTGTCGACCGCCTCGATCCCGCCAGTCTCGAAGAAGCTCTTTGCGAAGGTGGCGCGGGCCGTGAAATCCGCCGGCGTGCCGAGATTGGCGAGGAAGATTTTCGGCCGCGCGCCATGGGCCTTCAGCGCGGCGTCCGATTTGTCGCGGAGCGACTCGAACGGCTCGGCGAGCCGCATCGGCGCCAGTGCGTCGAACCTGATCTTGGCGTCGGCCGTGGACACCGGCGCCGACGGTTTCACGTTCAACACTGCAGGGACGTCTTCGTGCAGGTTGGGGAATTCGCTGGCGCCGGTCAGGATGTCGCGGCGCTTGGCGACATTGGCTTCGCGCTGCGCCCGCGTTGCGGCGACCTTCTGCTGGATAAGCCCGTGTTCGAGGGCCGGGAAAATGCCGCCGGCCTTCTCGATCCCCTGGAACAACGTCCACGCTGCCTCGCAGAGCTGCGCGGTCAGCGTCTCGATGCCGCCGGCACCGGCCGCCGGATCGGAGACCTTCGCGAGATTGGACTCGTCGAGCAGTACGAGTTGCGTATTGCGCGCCACGCGCCGGGCGAAATCATCCGGCAGGCCGAGCGCCAGCGTGTGCGGCAGCACGGTGATCGCATTGGCGCCGCCGAGCCCGGCGGCAAAGGTCGCAATCGTCGCGCGCAGCATGTTCACATTGGGGTCGCGCTGGGTCAGCATCCGCCAGGCGGTCTGCGCGTTGACGAAGATCGGCTTCGGCACAAGACCGCAGGCTTGTTCGATCCGCGCCCACAGGCGGCGCAGCGCGCGGAATTTCGCCATGGTCAGGAACTGGTCGGCGTCGGCGCTGAGCCGGAACGAGATGGCTGCGCGCGCCGCATCGAGGTCGAGACCTGATGCTTCCAGCATGCGCAGATAGGCGAGGCCGAGCGCCAGCGTGAAGGCGAGCTCCTGCACCTCGGATCCGCCGGCATCATGCACCGGCCGGCCGTCGGCCAGCACGAACGGTCCCTTGAAACCGCGCTTGATCAGGCCGTTGACGACCTGGCCGAACGGCTTTTCGTAATTGGGCCAGGCGATGGCGGCGGCGCCGCGCACCGCCATGGTGCTGAGCGCCTGGTAATTGAAATGCAGGTCGAGCTTGGCCGGATCGAGCTTGCGGGCCTCGACCATGTCGGCAAACGTCTCGCCGGCATTCTCGCGTCCGATCACAGGGTTGAGCGCGATCATGATGCCGGCATCGAGATGGACGCCGCCGCAGGCCCGCGCCAGCGTCTTCTTGCTGGCGTCGGCGAGACCGAAGCCGCGCGTACCGGGACCGCCTGCGAACTCGAATTCGAGGCCGGTCGCGCCGTTCTCGAGGTCGTGCAACGCCTGCGCATTGGCCTGCGCGGCATCGGGATGATCGACCCGCTGCAGGATCTGCCAGGGGGTTGCAGCGGCACGGCCGGCAAGCGGGCCAGCGTTGGCGGCGCGGCGGTAGATCGGATCGATCCTCAGGCCATCATAGGTCTTGCCGACCAGCTTCTCGAACGGGGCGCCCTTCAGCACGCCGTCGACCAGCTTGCGCCAGTCGTCATAGGTCGCGGCGGCAAAATCCGAAGCCAGAGGCAAATCGTCAGTCGAGGTCGTCATCCGCCCAAATCGTCCTTCATCGGCCCCGCGAGAGGTCCCTTGATTTGGGCGGAAATTGCCACGGGCGGGCGGCCAAGCCAAACTTTTGTTTGCGGCCGATCGGCTTTAATCGAGGTCCGCAAGGCGGAAAATACCGTCAGTCGAGACCCCGGCCAGCGCATCGGCGACGCGGCGTCCCGCGATGACGCGTTCGGGAACGATCTCGGCCAGCGGCACCAGCACGAAGGCGCGTTCGAACCAACGCGGATGCGGCAGCGTCAGTTCCGGTTTCTCGAGTGTGACGTCGTCATAGGCGATCAAATCGAGGTCGAGGGTGCGCGGGCCCCAGCGCTGCTCGTTCTTGCGGTCGCGACCGAATTTGCTTTCGATCTTGTGCATCGTGAACAGCAGCGCGTGCGGATCGAGGCTGGTGTCGATCTCGATGCAGGCATTGATGAAGCTGTCCTGCTGCTGGTCGCCCCAGGGCGGCGTCGAGTAATCCGACGAGCGTGCCAGGAGCGCTGCCTGCGTCATGCCGCAGATGTTGGCGATCGCCTTGCGAAACGTCGTGCGGACGTCGCCGACATTGCCGCCGAGTGCGATCAGGACGTCGGCCATCGGTTCAACTGTGGGGCAGCGGATGCCGCGAGCGGGTCAGCACCACGCCGACATCGTCGAAGATCGCTGCGATTGGCGCGTGCGGCTTGTGCACGGTGACCTTGACCGCCCTGACGCGCGGGAAGCTCGCCAGGATGTCCTCGGCCACCGCGCCGGCGGCGCGCTCCAGCAGCTTGTAATTGGTGTTCTTGAACGCCGACGTCGCGGTCGCCACCACGTTGGAATAGGACACCGTGTCGGAGAGGCGGTCGGTGCGCGAGGATTCCGAGAGGTCGGTATAGAGCTCGAGGTCGATGACGAAGCGCTGCCCGACTTCGGTCTCATGTTCCATCACGCCATGGCGGGCATGGATGACGATCCCGGTGATGAAGATCGTGTCGGTCATTGCTGTCCCTCGATTGCCGCGGCCACCCGCAGCGCCTGAACGGTTTCGGCGACGTCATGCGCGCGGATGATGCGGGCGCCATGCTGTGCGGCGATCAGATGCGCCGCGAGCGAGCCGCCGATCCGCTGTTGCGGTTCCGACGGCACGACCGTGCTGATGAAGCGCTTGCGCGAGGCGCCGACCAGCACCGGCAGGCGGAACGCGTCGAGTTCGGCGAGCCGCGCCAGCGCGATCATGCTCTGCTCCGCTGTCTTGCCGAAGCCGATGCCGGGATCGAGCACGATCCGGTCGGGCGCAATGCCGGCGCTTGCGGCGATCGCGAGCGAGCGTTCGAAGAAGGCCGTGATGTCCTGCATGATGTCGATAGCGGGATCGGCGCTTTCGCGATTGTGCATGACGATCACGGGCACGCCGCGGGCGGCGACGACGGCCGCCATGCCGGCATCGCGCTGCAAGCCCCAGACGTCGTTGGCGATCACAGCGCCCTGGTCGAGCGCCCAGGCCACGACCTCGGATTTCATGCTGTCGATCGAGACCGGCACGCCGAGCGCGATCACCTCGGCCAGCACAGGCTTCAGCCGCGCCAGTTCATCGTCGGCCGTGACCGGCTGTGAGCCATAGGGGCGGGTCGATTCCGCGCCGATGTCGATGATGTCGACGCCGTCGGCCACCAGTCTGCGGGCCTGCGCCAGCGCCTGTTCGGGCGCGATGAACTTGCCGCCATCGGAGAACGAGTCCGGCGTGACGTTCAGGATGCCCATCACCGCCGGATAAGGCCGCGACAGCAAGGCCGGCAGCAGCGCAGCTCCGGCCGGGCCGGCCACCGCCGATGCTATGGGCTTGGTCGCCATCATGCGGTGGCTTTGCGCTGACGGCAGCGCCAAGTCAAGGTGTCGCGATGACGGCTGGCGCCGGCGGCCGCTTTTCCGGTTAAGACTGGCTAATAGGTGAGCTAATAGGTGATTTTTGGAGGCAGCTTGCGTGCCTCTTCAATCAGCAATTCGACCGATTTCTCCGACGGCATTACGCGGACCAGTTTACGCCGCACGTTGGCGTCCTTCATGCTCTGCGCCAGCCGCGACGGGTTGCGGTGGGCAAGCTCGCGCACGGTGGTGACGCCGGCGGCGCGAACCAGCCCGACCTTCGCCTTGCCCATGCCGGGAATCCGCATGTAGTCGGAGATGTTGGCCCATTCGAGCAGTTGCTGTTCGCTGATCCCGGTCTTGGCGGCGAGCGCCTTGCGTCCCCTAACGGTGCGAGCGGCTTCAAGCAGCGCGTCGGTCGTGCGGATTCCCTGCGATTTCAGTTTGGTGGCGCAATAGGCGGACAGGCCTTCGATCTCGGAGAGTGGGTATGTCATGATACTCGTATGCAGGTAGAAGGGAGCGCACGTGCAACGGCGTCGAGAGGAGGGGCTTCAGGCGAACTGGCTGAGGCCCGGTGTCCCCGAGATGATCTCGCCCATTTGATCCGCTCCGATTTTGTCGCGGCCGAACCTGAAAAGCTCACGCGCGACGTTCTGAATCTCACTCATGCTCAGGCCAAGCGCCATCAGCCGGGTGCCGACAGCCATCAGGCCGCCGCCCATCAACCGCGACAGTCCACCGCTGTTGTTGGAAGCGGCGATCGCCGCTTCGGCGCCGGGGATTTGATCGATCAGAGCCTGGACCTTGTCGGAAGGTCCCTCGTTACGGAGGAAACCCAGAACGATGCCGACGGTTTTTTCAGCGACAGCGCCATCGATGCCGGCCTTTGCGGCCAGCTGCCCAACCAATTCGTCCATCTTGCCCCGCCTCAACCGGACTTTGCCGGATCGTTCTTGGAGATTTATCTTGAGCGCCTGTGTCACGAAATACAAGCGATCCGCGCATTTCAGTTCGTATTCTTTTTCGATCGCGTCGTGACTGTGGCCTCGCTGCAAGAGTGAGCGGCGGATTCACACCATCTTGTCGCAATGCGCAATGCCTTTCGTCACTTTGCCGGGAATAAAATCTGAGGAACTGCTGGCGCGACGATAGACGACGGCATCCGCTGACGGTTTCAATCGACCCACAACATGCAATATGATGGCTTGGGTTCATGACGGCATGGGTTCGTATCTCGAACCGGGTTCGAGCTTCGAACCCGGTGTGATGATCGAAACGATCTAAATTTTCGTGAAGAGGCGAAGCGATGGCGACCTCCGACAACAAGTTGGCCGATACCGGCGAGAAGATTTTTATCGGCAAGGGCGAGGAGACAGCCTGGCTGACGCTGGCACTTGCCAATCGGCATGGCCTCGTCACCGGCGCGACCGGAACCGGCAAGACCGTCTCGCTTCAAGTGATGGCCGAAGGGTTCGCGCGCGCCGGCGTTCCGGTTTTCGCAGCCGACATCAAGGGTGATCTCTCCGGTATCTCCGAGGTCGGCGAGGCCAAGGACTTTATCGTGAAGCGGGCTCAGCAAATGGGCTTGACCTTCCAGCCCGATCAGTTCTCGACCGTATTCTGGGATGTGTTCGGCGAGCAGGGCCATCCGGTGCGTGCCACCGTCACCGAGATGGGACCGCTGCTGCTCGCGCGGATGCTCGATCTGAACGACGTGCAGGAGGGCGTGCTCAATGTCGCCTTCCGCGTCGCCGACGAGAATGGCCTGACGCTGATCGACATGAAGGATCTGCGCGCGCTGCTGGATGCGATCGCGCCCGACGGCAGCAAGAAGGCCGCCGACGACGGCGAGGATCCGCTGGCGCCGATCCGCAAGGCCGCGCAGAGCTACGGCAACGTGTCCAAGGCGACGGTCGGAACGATCCAGCGCCAGCTGCTGGTGCTCGAGAACCAGGGTGGCGCGAAATTCTTCGGCGAGCCGGCGCTGACGCTGAAGGATTTCATGCGCACCGACCGCGACGGCCGCGGCGTGGTTAATATCCTGGTCGCCGACAAGCTGATGCAGAGCCCGCGGCTCTACGCCACGTTCCTGCTCTGGATGCTCTCGGAGCTGTTCGAGGAACTGCCGGAGGCCGGCGACCTGCCGAAGCCCAAGCTGGTGTTCTTCTTCGACGAGGCGCATCTGCTGTTCACCGATGCGCCGAAGGCGCTGATGGACAAGATCGAGCAGGTGGTGCGGTTGATCCGCTCCAAGGGCGTCGGCGTCTATTTCGTCACCCAGAATCCGATCGACGTGCCGGACAAGGTGCTGGCGCAGCTCGGCAACCGCGTCCAGCACGCACTGCGCGCCTTCACGCCGCGCGACCAGAAGGCGGTCGCAGCTGCAGCGCAGACCTTCCGGCCCAATCCGAAGCTCGACACCGCGCGGGTGATCATGGAGCTCGGCAAGGGCGAGGCGCTGGTGTCGTTCCTCGAGGGTGGCGGCACGCCGTCGATGGTCGAGCGCATCATGGTGCGGCCGCCGTCGGCGCGGATCGGGCCGATCACGCCGGAGGAGCGCAAGGCGATCATGGATGCGAGCCCGGTGAAGGGCAAATACGACACCGCGATCGACGCGGAATCCGCCTACGAGATGATCCAGAAGCGGCTTGCCGGTGCCGCGGCGCCGGCCGATGGCTCAGGGGGCGAAGGCGGCGGCATCCTCGGCCACATCGGGGCCATCGCCGCCACGATCTTCGGCACCAACGTCAAGCGCGGCCGGCTCTCGACCGGGCAGGTGATCGCGCGCAACGTCACGCGCTCGGTGACCGACAAGGTGGTCGGCGGCGTGGTGGCCGATCTCGGCAAGTCCGTCGGTGGATCGGTCGGCGGATCGATCGGCCGCGCATTGGTGCGCGGCGCGCTCGGCGGAATCCTGCGCAGGTAGCATCGCGACGATCCGAGCCGAACGGGCAACCGGCTTTGCCTCCGGCGGCCGGCGCGCTACAACGGCGGCAACGTCCAAGCAATAGGATCCAAGCGATGTCCAATGCCAAGCTGCAGCCGGTCCTCGACCGCATCGATGCCGATTTCGACAACAGCCTCGAGCGGCTGTTCACGCTGCTGCGGATCAAATCGATCTCGGCCGATCCGGCCTTTGCCAATGACTGCAAGGCGGCTGCCGATCATCTCGCCAAGGATATCGCGACCCTCGGCTTCAAGACCGAGGTGCGCCCGACCGCCGGTCATCCGGCCGTGGTCGGCAAGCTGAACGGTGCGACCGACGGGCGGCCGCATGTGCTGTTCTACGGCCACTACGACGTGCAGCCGGTCGATCCCCTGAATCTCTGGCATCGGCCGCCGTTCGAGCCTGTAGTGACCGACCATGCCGACGGCCGCAAGATCATCGTCGCGCGCGGCGCCGAGGACGACAAGGGACAGTTGATGACCTTCGTCGAGGCGTGCCGCGCCTGGAAGAGCGTGACGGGATCGCTGCCGGTCGACATCACCATCGTCATCGAGGGCGAGGAGGAGATCGGCTCGAAGAATTTCGTGCCGTTCCTCGAGGCCAACAAGGCCGAGCTCAAGGCCGACTTCGCACTGGTCTGCGACACCGGCATGTGGGACCCCAACACGCCGGCGATCACTACCTCGCTGCGCGGCCTGGTCTATGACGAGGTCAAGATCAAGGCCGCCAACCGCGACCTGCATTCCGGCGTGTTCGGCGGCGGCGCGCAGAACCCGATCCGCGTGCTGACGCGGATTCTCGGCGGCCTGCATGACGACAACGGCCACATCACCATCCCCGGTTTCTATGACGGCGTGAAGGATCTGCCGCCGGACATCCTGGCGCAGTGGAAGCAACTCAACCTGACGCCGGACAGCTTCCTCAAGCCGATCGGGCTGTCGGTGCCGGCCGGCGAAAAGGATCGGCTCCTGATCGAGCAGGTCTCCTCGCGCCCGACTTGCGACATCAACGGCATCGTCGGCGGCTACACCGGCGAGGGCTCCAAGACCGTGATCGCCGCCGAGGCCTCGGCGAAGGTCTCGTTCCGCCTGGTCGAGGGACAGGATCCCGAGAAGATCCGAAAAGCGTTCCGCGACTATGTGACGGCGCGCCTGCCGGCCGACTGCAAGGCCGAGTTCATCGATCATTCCGGTGCGCCGGCGATCGCGCTCGACTGGAACATGAAGCCGCTGGCGGCGGCCCGCCGCGCGCTGACCGACGAATGGGGCAAGGAGGCGCTGCTGATCGGCTCCGGCGCGTCGATTCCGATCGTCGCCGACTTCAAGCGCACACTCGGCCTCGACAGCGTGCTGATCGGCTTCGGCCTCGACGACGACAACATCCATTCGCCGAACGAGAAGTACGACCTCAAGAGCTACCACAAGGGAATCCGCTCCTGGGCGCGGATTCTGGCGGCGTTCGCCGAGGCGAAATAAGCAAGACGCGAATACGCTCGAAAGCGACCGAGTAGCCCGGATGAAGCGCAGCGAAATCCGGGACGGTCGATCCGCGGATGCGTCACCCCGGATTGCGCTCCGCTCCATCCGGGCTACGAAGACACAACTACACGTGAAAACGCCGCCCGGGATTGGGCGGCGTTTTGATTCAGGTCGTGCAGAGGGTGTTGGCGGACAGCCTATCCGAAGATTGCGAAATTTTCAATCACGGTAGCCGGGATTGACTCGGTCGAGCTTGCGCAGCAGCGGCGGCCAGACCAGCTGGGTCGAGCGCAGCTCGGCGCGGTCCGGGTTGGAGAGCAGCTCGGTGTTCTTGTCGATGGCGAGCTGGTCGACCGGGTAGGCGATCGGGCCGAGCGCGCGGGTCGCCACCTGCATCGAGCAGGCGCGCTCCAGATGGTACATCCGCTCGAAGGCGGAGGCGACCGAGCGGCCGACCGTCAACGTGCCGTGATTGCGCAGCAGCATGTGGTTCTTGGTGCCGAGATCGCGCTGCAGGCGCGGCCGCTCGTCGTGATCGAGCGCGATGCCCTCATAGTCGTGATAGGCGAGGTCGTGGGTGACGAGCTGCGCGGTCTGGTTCAGCGGCAGCAGCCCCTCGGGGCCGCTCGACACCGCGGTGCCGTCGACCGTGTGCAAATGGAGCACGCAGCCGGCATCCTCGCGCACCTCGTGGATCGCCGAATGGATGGTGAAGCCGGCCGGGTTGATGCTGTACTCGCTCTCAGAAAGCTGATTGCCGTCGAGATCGACCTTGACCAGGCTCGACGCGGTGATCTCGTCGAACATCAGCCCGTAGGGGTTGATCAGGAAGTGATGCTCCGGCCCCGGCACGCGCGCGGAAATGTGGGTGTCGACCAGATCGTCCCAACCATAGAGCGCGACCAGCCGGTAGCAGGCGGCGAGGTTGATCCGCTGCTCCCACTCCGCTGCACTCGTGTTCGATGGCACTTCCTTCAGACGCGCTTCCGCTGGCGACATGGCGATTTCTCCATTGATCGTTGTTGCTTGATTCAAGCGTAGCGCCGCTTCCGGAGCGCAGCAAGGCAGCGTAACGGCGTGACAGTCATGTCGGCATGCGGCCCACGATCCGAACCGCGATCGTCGGTGGGCAGCCGCGCGATGGTTGTTCTGTGGGTGGCGCTACGGCGCCGGGATCGCCAGCAGGCTCGAGATGCTGCGGCCGCGGATGTCGTAGACGCGGGCGAACACCACGTCGTCGCGCTTGATCTCGACCATCACGGGCGCGGCCAGGCCCTTGCAGTAGAACTCGCCGAGCGTCATCGCGAAGTCGGCGGCGTTGCTGTCCCAGCCGATCGTGAAATCGGGCCCGAGCGCGACCTGCGCGGGGCGCTGCGGTCCGCACACCGCGACCTTCCATTTGCGGTGCTGCGGCGGCACTTCCTGCCGCTCCGCCAGCTGCTCGCGCAGCCCGTCGGAAGCCTGCTTCAGCGCCAGTCCCCAATAGTCCAGCATGAAGAAATTGTCGGCGGTCCGCACCGTGCCGGCGATGTGGTTGAAGTGCGTGTATTGATACGGATGCAGGCGGATCATCTCGCTGAGCGGCAGCAGCAGGCCGAAGGCGAACACCGCGAGCGCCGCAGGCTGCCAGGCGCGGCGGTTCTCGCCGAGCCAGTCCATGCCGCGGGCGAAGGCGACGCCGGCGAGCACCGCCATCGGCGGGATCACGAAGATGAAGTGGCGGATGCCGTTATAGAGCGCCGGCCGCTTCACCATCGCGATCACCAGCGGCAGCGTCGCGGCGAGCGTCAGCAGCAGCATGATCGACTTGCGCTTCGCGGTCACGTCATTGCGCGACAGCGACGTGAAGGTGACGACGACGGCTGCGGTGAGCAGCACCAGCAGCACCTCGGGAAGCTGCAGCGCGAACAGCGTGGGCAGATAGGACCATGGCATGTCCGGCACCGACACCAGTGCGCCGTCGAACATCTCCTTCCACGGCTTCTCGAAGAAGTGCGAGAAGTAGGTCACCGCTTCCAGCGGATGCCCGGGCTCCATGATCGACCACGGCCAGATCAGGCCCATCACGAGATAGCCGAGCACCAGCCCCGGCAGCAGCACGTAGACGACATGGGCAAAGCGGTGGGTCGCCTCGCGCGCGCCCTGCTTGCGGAATTCCTCGATGAACAGCGGGATGAAGCCGACCACGGCGTAGATCAATGCGAGCCCGCCCAGCACGCGGCAGCCGATCGACAGGCCGGCCCCCAGGCCCACGATCAGGATCGTGCGCGGCGAGGGCGCCGGGTATTGCTCGATCAGGCGGACGAGACCCAGGATCAGCACGATCATCGCCACGGCGAACGGCGCATCCTTCGGGTTCATGAACATGTGGCCGTAGAAGGTCGGGCACAGCGCCAGCAGCAGCAGCGCAGCCAGTCCCGCCAGCGGGCCGCCGACGCGGCGCGCCAGACGCCAGGTGACGGCAAGGCCGATGACGCCGACGATCGCGCCGAGCAGGCGGCGCGTCTCGAACAGTTCGAGCGGAATGACCTTGTGCAGCAGGGCCGCGGCCATATCGAAGCCGCCGCCGTACATATAGAGGTTGGCAAACGACAGCGCGCCGGTGTCCTTGAAGCCGGAGCCGTACATGCGCAGCAGCAGGTCGGCATATTCGGCGTGGGTGTAATCGTCCCAGCCGAGACCGTAATCGCGGAATGTGAGGCCGGCGACCACGGCGACCACGCCGAGGACGAGGAATGCGAGATCGTCGCAGGTCTTCTCCGCCGAGCGCCGTGCAGGCGCCTCGAAGGCAGACGTCGTAATCGATGACATGGCTAGTGGTACCGGCGTGCCTGTGGCCCAGATTGGCGCTTTAGGGCCTCATTCCCCGGCATCCATAGCGCAGTTCCGTTTCCGAGTAATTGGTAATTGTGGCGTAATTTCCCAGATGCGTTGCAATAAATTGGCAGCAATTCGTAGCCAGTAGATCTACGGGAGCGGCGCCAAACGCGGTCGTGGCGATCGCCGTCGCGTGCCGCATCACGGCCCATTAAGCGGGATTTTAGGGAACTTGCTCTACAATTGGCGGTTGGCGGTGTGGATAATATGACGGTATCGTGGCATAGGCGGCCCGGGCCGATTTTCGGTTGGGTCTTCCGGGGGTTAGTTCGATGAAGGTTGGTCTGTTGGTCGTCGGCGCCGGCCTGGTTGTGGCAGGCTTGGCGGCGGTCGGCTTTGGAATCCCCTACAAGGAATTCAGTGTCGGCAGCACGTTGATCACGACGGGCGTGACTGGCGTGTGCACCGGCGCGATCGTTCTGGCCCTTGCCGCCGTCCTTGGCGAGCTCCAGGCCATGGGCGGACGGCTCGACGCGGTTGTTGCCGTGGGTCTGCGGTCCGGCGGTCCATCGCCGTCTGCAACTTCCCCGCGCAACGCTGCCGACGATTCGGTGTTCCCACCGTCGCCCGAGCCGAAGGTCGCGGCGGCTCCGCCATCCGCGCCGCCGCCCTGGCACGACGAAATCGCCCCGCGCGGCGCGTCGGGCGAGGTGCCGCCGCCCGTGCCGGGCGCAACGGCTGCTGACGGTGAAGCAGCGCTGCCCAAGCGGCGCAATCTGATGTTCTCATCCTCGCGGAAGGACCGGACCCAGACGCGTGGCACCGAACCGTTGACGCCGGACCTGCTGTCGCCGGAGCTGCGTCCGAATCCGGCCGCTGCGGCCGAGCCTGCCCCGGCGACGTTCGACGATGCCTGGCCGAAGGCCGACCGCCCGCGATCGGTCGATGTCGCGCCGCGGCGCACGCCGCGGCCGTCAACCCTCGGCGAGACCCAGCCGCCCGCCGCCTCTCCGTCATCGGGCCATCCGCCGCCGCCCCAGGAGCAGCCGCCGGTGACCGTGCTCAAATCGGGCGTGGTGGACGGCATGGCCTATTCGCTCTATTCGGACGGATCGATCGAAGCGCAGATGCCGGAAGGCATGATGCGGTTTGCCTCGATCGACGAGCTCAGGTCGCATCTGGAACAAAGGCCGTAAATCTGCGGCAATACTTGTGCCCGGTCGGCGCGAAGCCGGAAACATCGCGGTTCTTGTCAGGTTTGCTGCAATCCGCTCATATTCGCGAAGTAGTGCGCGATTCCATTAATGTATTGCTGCACGTGGATACTGTCCGGTGGGCGCCGGGCCGTCGGAACCACGGGGAAGGTTGAGCCATGTCCGATATGTCAGGCAAAACGCCGGTCGAGCTGACCGCAAACATCGTCTCGGCCTATCTCAGCAACAATCCGACGCCGGCCTCGGATATTCCGAACCTGATCAGCCAGGTCCACGCCGCCTTGCTGCGGGTGTCGAGCGGACGCGCTGACGCGCCAAGCGAGCCGGCCAAGCCCGCGGTGTCGATGAAGAAGTCGATCACGCCGGAATATCTGGTCTGCCTCGAGGACGGCAAGCGCTTCAAATCGCTCAAGCGCCATCTGCGCACCCAGTACAACATGACGCCGGAGCAGTATCGCGACAAATGGGGGCTGCCGGCCGACTATCCGATGGTGGCGCCGAACTACGCGGTGGCGCGGTCGCAGCTCGCCAAGAAAATGGGGCTCGGCCAGCAGGCCAGGAAGCGGAAGTAAGCGGCGCTAGGCGGCGGAGGCCAGCGCCTCGCGCGCATCGTTGCGGATGCGGTCGACCATCGAGCGCAGGCCGTTGGAGCGCTGCGGCGTCAGATGGTCGCGGAAGCCGAATTCGTCGAACAACGCCAGCGCATCGGTATCGAGGATCTGCTTCGGCGTATGCCCGGAAAACAGCGTCAGCACGATCGCGACCAGGCCGCGCACGATGTGCGCGTCGCTGTCGCCGAGATAGATCAGCCGCGGCTCGCCATTGCCGTCGCGCGCGATGCGCTTCGACAGCCAGACCTGGCTGACGCAGCCTTGCACCTTGTTCTCGGCCGAGTGCTCCGCCTCCGAGAGCGGCTCCAGCGTGCGGCCGAGCTCGATGACATAGCGGTAGCGGTCATCCCACTCGTCCAGCAGCGCAAAATTGTCCCGGATTTCGTCGATCGTCGTCATCGTGGCCCGCGTCCTATTCTCAACGGCTTATATAGGAAGCCGCGCTGCGAAAGCGACGAAAATGGAACCGGTTCCCGGTTGTTTTGACGCGTTTTCTTCACGCGAGCCGGCGGCCATCCCGCATCCAGTGAAGACAGGCCCCGCTCGAAAACACGCCGGCTTGCCTCACGGCGTCGGCGGCAGGCGGAATTCGATGCTCTGATCGTCAGCGGTCAGCGTGTCGCGGGATGCGGCCATGGCCAGATCGGTATCGTCCTTGCCGATCGAGCCCGTGTGGTCCGGCGGCTTCTTGTCGGTGATGATCTGGTACAGCTTGCGCGCCCCGTCGGTCGCGCGCTGGCCGATCGCGGTCGCGGCCTGACCGCCGACCTCGCAGGCGGACGGCTGACGCTTGCAGAACTGACCCATGTCGTTGATCGTCGCGGTCGCGGCCGACACCGCATCCGAGGCGCTGATCTGCGGCGTCTTGTCCGCTTCAGGAGTTTTGTCTCTCGGCAGCAGCACGAGCACGAGCCCGAGCCAGAATGCCAAACGCAACAGGAAGAACATGGCGCGATCCCGGTCGTCTGTCTTGTCTTTTGCTTCTTGCGCGGTGGAAGCCGCGATTGGCCTTGAGGGTTAGCATCGGTCGATAAACCGGACGTATCCGCATTGAAGTAAATCCGTCCAAAAATCGCGGAAAACCCGCCTGACTTGATTCGCCGTAAATTTTCGATTGATGGCGGCTTGAGGCGGCCGGATGCGCGGAATCCGCCGCGTCCACCATTTCGAAACCATAGATCATCGCATCCGGAAACCAGCCGTTCACCATCCCCGACAAATGAGCGGTGAATGGCGGCGTCGAAGCCTCCCAATGCACGGTGTTTGGCAGCAGGCCACCCCGCCTTAGCGTTCGCTTAAGTTCGCTCTGACACGTTGACCTGCAATCACGAAGGAGGCGTTCCGGCGCGTCTAACTGACGATTGAGCCGAAGCGCGAGTGCTGTGAGTAGTTTGAGTCTGATCCGCGATTGCCTGGATGCGCTGCTGCATCCGTCGGCGCAGTATGATGCGCTGACGCGTGCGCGCCATCGCGCCTTCATGGCGCCGCGGCTGCTTGGCAGCCTGGCGGCGCTGGCTTCGTTCCCTGCCTTTCTGGCGATGCGCGGCGCGCCGACGGCGATCGAGGTTGCGGCGTTCGCCTGGCTGATCGCGCCGATCCTGCTGTCCTGGTTCCTGTCGCGCACCGGCCGCTATGAGGGCGCGCACGTGCTGTCGTCGCTGGCGCTCGCCGGCCTCGTGATGCTGATCGCGGCCTCCACCGGCGGCATCGCCTCGTTCGCGGCGGTGTGGCTCGTCGTGATTCCGATCGAGGCTGCGCTGTCGGCGTCGCGTCGCGTGGTCGCCTTTGCCTTTGCGCTGGCGATGATCTGCGCCGCCTTGCTCAGCGTGCTCGGCCATTACCACGTGCTGCCGCTGGTCGATCCCGCGGTTGTGTCGAACAGTACGCTGGCCGGCTTCGGCGTCGTGTCGGCGATCTTCTATGCCGCCGGGCTGGCTTTCGGCGCGGAGTCGCTGGCGCGGACCAGCGTGGCGTTGTTGTATGTCGAGGAAGAGCGCTACCGGCTGCTCGCCCACAACATGAGCGACGTGTTGTCGCGGCACAGCCGCAACGGCGCGGTGCGCTTCATTTCGCCTGCGGCCGAGATCATGCTCGGCATGCCGGCCTCGCGGCTGTCCGGCCATGGCCTGTTCGACCGCGTTCATGTCGCCGATCGCCCGGCCTATCTCACGGCGCTGTCGGATGCGGCGCGCGGCGAGTCCCGCAGCGTCGAGTTCCGCGTGCGCCGCGACGGTGCGCGCGGCGAGGCTGCCGCCGAATTCATCTGGGTCGAGATGCGCTGCCGTGCGCTCGACCAGACCGCCGCCGATGCCGAGGTCGTCGCCGTGATGCGCGACGTGACCGATCGCAAGCTCCAGGAGCAGGCGCTCGAGCAGGCGCGCAACGCGGCCGAGCAGGCCGACGCCTCGAAGACGCGCTTTCTTGCCACCATGAGCCACGAGCTGCGCACCCCGCTCAATGCCATCATCGGCTTCTCCGAGATGATCGCGCAGGAGGATGTGCTCGGGCTCGATGCGGCGCGCCGCAAGGAATATGCCCAGCTCATCAACGATTCCGGCCAGCATCTGTTGTCCGTCGTCAACGGCATCCTGGACATGTCGAAGATGGAGTCGGGCAATTTCGAGATTTCGCCGGAGCCGTTTGCGCCGCGGCCGGCGCTGCTCAATTGCTGCAACCTGGTGGCGCTGAAGGCGCGCGAGAGCGGCGTCGACCTCGTCACCCGCGTGCCCGACGATCTTCCGATTTTGAACGGCGATCCGCGCGCGTTCAAGCAGATCGTTCTCAATCTGGTTTCCAACGCCATCAAGTTCACCGAGCGCGGCGGCAAGGTCACCGTGTCGGCCGGCGTCGAGGGATCGCGGCTGCTGCTGCGTGTCTCGGACACCGGCGTCGGCATTGCCGCCGACGACCTCAAGCGGATCGGCGATCCGTTCTTCCAGGCCGGCAAGACCTATCAGCGCCGCCACGAGGGCACCGGCCTTGGCCTGTCCATCGTGAAGGGGCTGGTCGGCCTGCACCACGGCGACATCAATGTGGAGAGCAAGGTGGGCGAGGGCACCATCGTGTCGGTCGCGCTGCCGCTGGCGTTCATCCCGCCGGCCGCGGTCGAGCCGTCCAGCAATGTCTCGACCTTGAAGCCCGCGCTGCGATCCGGACTGCAAGAGCAAACCCATCAGGTGAAGAAGAGTGCCTAGACAGACTTTGGATGACGACGAAACGCCGCGCCGTCGCCGCGGCGCCAAGGCAGTGGCCGTCGCGGCCGAGGACGAACGCGGCCTCGTGCTCCGTTTGCTGCTGCACAGTCCGAAGGACCTGATCGCCGGCGTGCTGGCCCTGTCTGCCATCGTCGCGATCCTGATCAATGCGCTGTTCCTGCAGGCTGGTCGTCATCCGTCGCCGATGTTCGGCGGCTCGGTGGTAACGCTGCCGCCTCCGGCGGCCGCGGCCACCAATCCGATGCCGCGCCCGCGCCCGGCCGAGGCGGCTGCCCGCTCGGCCGAGCCGGCTGCGATGGAGCCGTCCAAGCCGGTCGATGTGAAGCCGGTGGAGACCAGGTCGGTCGAAGCCAAACCGGAACCCAAGCCGGTTGAAGCCAAGCCGGCCGACCCGATAGCCAGTCTGGTGGCGAAGTCGGCCGCAACGCCGCCGGCCGCCGCACCGTCTCCGGCCGCCCCGCCGTCCAGCGTCATTCGTCCGCCGGCGCCGATCCCGACCGCGCATCTGAGCCCGGCCGGCAAGCGCATCGCCGCGGTCCAGCGGACGCTAACGGAGTATGGCTACGGCCAGCTCAAGCCGACCGGCACGATCGGTGCCGATACCCAGCACGCGATCGCAAAGTTCGAGCGCGCGCGGAAATTGCCGGTGACGGGGCAGATGTCTGATCGTCTCGTGCGCGAACTCGGCGCGATGATCGGGCACTCGATCGAGTAGGACCTATTGGGGCCGGGCTTGAAGCCCGGCCATTTCACACCTGACGCATCAGAGTGTCGTCAGACCGCTTCGCCCAGCAGTACGTCTCTGACCTCATCCGAGAACGGTTTCCTGCGGCCGGCCACCAGCACCCATTCCGGATCGCCGCGATCGGCAATGCCGCGCGGCATGCCGTGATCGAGCAGGGCCTGCGCGCAGCCGACCCAATCGCCGCCTTCGACCGGCTCGTTGCAGGAGGCCCAGGACAGGCTTCCGGAGGCGTTGTCGCCAAAGCCATGCTGTTCGGTCCACTCTGCACCGTGCTCGAGCAGGAAGCGCGTCAGCCTGGCATTGCCGCGGAACACCGCATGATTGAGCGCCGAGGCATCCCAATCGCCGCCGCGCACGGTGATCGGCCAGCCAAGCCTGACCATCAGCCGCACCGCATCGTCATCGCCGACTGCGGCGAGCTCGGGAAGCAACCGCAACTGCTGCGCTGAGAGCGAGCCCGGAAGATCGGGCCGCGCGATCTGGATCCGCCGCGCTTCGCTCTCATTGCCGCTGCTGCATGCCGCGACGAACCGCTCGTCATCGCCGAGCGTCTCGTCACCGGTCCGCTCGCGCAGGAGCGCGGCAACCTCGGTCAGGCCGAATTGCAGCGCGAACCGGTAGGCGCTGAGACCACCAGGTGTGGTGATGCGCGGATCTGCGCCGGCGTCGAGCAAGGTCGCGATGCACGTCGGCGACCGCCGCCGCCGGATCGCCCACATCAGCGGCGATCCGCAATCCGTCAACGGCGCGTTGCCGGCGGGCTCGTTCGGATTGCCGCCGTGCCGCAGCAGCAATTGGAGCGCTGGCAGATTCTCGTCGTCGACCACCTTGTACATCGCATTGGTGCCGGCGATCCGCGCGCCATGCTCGAGCAGCAGGGCTGTCGTGACAGAGCCTTCGAGCGAGTGGTACAGCGATTCATTGTCGTTCGGATTGGCGCCCGCTTCGAGCAACAGTTTTGTCAGCGCAAGATCGTGGTTGCGCCCGGCGGCGCCATAGAGCGCCGACAGCGGATTGGTGTCATCGGGCGCGTCGAGCGTTCCGGGCGGCCAGCGGCTGCCGATATGCTGGTCGGGGTCGGCGCCGGCGTGCAGCAGCAGGCGCGCGCAGCGATGCAGCCGCGGTTGATAGTCCGGGAGCTGCAGCAGGCTGGAATGCGTGACCGCGACGAGCGGCGGCAGTTTGAGTGGACCGCCGGGACGGTTGACCCATGCGGGATCGTTGGCCGCGGTACGCCGCAGCGTCTCCTCGTCGCCAACAGCGCAGGCGAGATAGGGATCATCGGCCACGAGGTCGGGATACTCGCTGAGCATCCGCGCCGCTACGCGCGGATGCGCGCGATCGCTGGTGCCGCTGACATCTGCGGCATAGACCAGCTGCAGCCAGCGGCGCACGCGCTCGTCCCGGCTTTTGCCGGGCGGCGATTGGGCCTCGACATAGCGGCGCAGGTCCGGCCACGAGGCGAAGCCGAGATCGCGCGCCACGCAGGACTGCGCGTCGTGCAGCCGCAGACCAAGTGCTGCGATCTGCGCGTCGCTGCGGTCGGCGGCCGCCGGAAGCGACTGCCGGAAACGGGCGTAAGCCTCCGGCGCCTGTCGCCGGTAAAGGCGGATGAGCTCCTTGGCCTGCTTCTTCAGATGTTCGAGATTCAATCGCGCGGGCGATCGGTTCATGGCAACCTCCGTGCATCACCGCCGATGGTCCACAAAACCGGCTGCACAAAGGCTTGGTTGGCCGCGTATTCGATGCAAGTGGGTTCGACCCTTCCCGTGGACCCGGGCGCGGCTTGCACCGCAGATGCGAGGATATGGGCGGCGCTTCTATCGGTCAACCCGCCACTGCGTGACGGCATCTGTGACGATTGGACGTGGCCGCGCCGCTGGCCTATAGGTCGGCGCATGCGATTGAAAACCAGCATTTGGGTCGCGGCGTATCTGCGCCGCTGCCAGACCGAGGGCGTGTTCGGCGCAGTCCGCAAGAAGGGCTCCGAAGAAGCCGGCGCCGTGTTCGTGAAGGTGGCGCTGATGGACGGCAATGCGATGCTGTATGCGCCGGCGCCGCAGACGGTCTATGACGACAGCCGTCCGGTCGAGCGGCTGTTCGTGCCGACGGCGCCGCAGCCGGTGTCGGAGCCGTCAGTCGAGGAGCGGTTGACCAAGGAGCTCCGCTTCGATCCCGACGCCTGGATCGTCGAGACCGAAGATCGCGCCGGGCGGCACTTCCTCGATCTGGCGAAGAGCTAGCTGCCGGATTTCTGGTTGCGGATGGCGGGCGCGTTGCCGGGCTGCACCGCCGATCGCGTCTGCGAAGATGCCGCGCGGACGTGATGGCGCTCGTCGTCATAGAGCGACGAGCGATACTTGTTGCGGGCCACCGCCATGGTCGAGCCGCGCCACGCCGCCAGCATCACCAGCGCCGAGCGCTCGCTGAGACGATCGTAGAGCCGCGACAGGCGGTAGACATAGTTGACTGACGAGCCGGCTTCCGGATTGAGGAACATCAGGATCCGCTGGAACGCGGCACTCGACACCTCAAGCGCCCGCATCGCGCAGGCAAGCGGCTCGCCGCCGGGATCGCTGACGACATCGGCGGCGATCCGCGACGGCAGGATCAATGCCTCGCCGAGCTCGCGGGTGAAGTTGTCGACGTCCTCGGCAAACGCCGCCATCTCCAGGATATGGATCGCGCGCGCGGCGCGGGCGGCCGGAATCCGCGCCGCGGCCTTCAACGGCGTTTCCTGCAGATTGTGCAGGATCTGCGCGCGCTCCTTCGCGTTGGCGGCAAAGAACATGTCGGAGATCTCGGCGGCATCGTTCGGCCGCATCGCAAGGCTCGCGGCCATCCGCAGTTCGGCCTCGGTCGGGATCCTAGCCGGCAGCGCGGATGGTGCGGGTGGGGCAATCGGCGCGGCGGCCGGCTCCGGCTGGCCGGGTTCGGCGCGGCGCAGCCCGAGCTTGTCCATGATCCTGGCGGGCGTTGCCGGATAGATCGCAAGCCGCGCACGGACCGCGGCGCGGGTGGCGTCGTCGACCTCATCGATCAGGCGCGATGTCAGCTCGACGAACTGGCGTTCCTCGTCGGCGGAATGCGCGCTCGCCTGCACATAGAGGTCGGTCAGGACGCGCAGCAGCGTCGGGCGGATGTCGACGCCCTCGCGGCGGGAGAGCGTCATCAGCCCATCGAAACCAGGAAATAACGGAGCTGCGCTCATCTCGGGCGTACGCGACTTGCCAGTAAGACTCGGTCTGAAAACCTTGTGACGGCGAGCCTACGCAGGCTGTTTTAAGACGCAGTTAAGGAAAACAAGCCGTGAAGCCAAACGCTCGCATTTGCCCGTGTCCATTAAGGCACAGCGCCATATCCGTAACCGTCCGTATCGGCAGTTTAAGATGTCATTAACCATGCCCGTTCTTAACTCGGCCTGCGCGGGGCAAATCATGTCCGTGCGGGGCCAGAGAGAACGGAACATGGGCACCATCGTTGAGTTTCCGGCGGATGCGGCTGCACGGCGGCCGAGCGTTGTCGGTGCTGCCGGCGAAGGCATGGGGACCGTGCTGATCCTTCCCGTCGTCCGGATCGAGCGAACGACGGAGGAGACGGGCGGTGGTCGTGGGCCGGAGCAGGGCACTGCGCAGGGCCGCCGTCGCCGACGCCGCTCCTGATCGCGGACATCGTGCAATGCCGCAGCTTGTGCAGCGGACCGCCGCCCGGCGGTCACTCCCGGCGCTGATCCTGCTACTCGCGGGCACAGCGCTCGCGGGCTGCAGTGGCGGCGATTTCGGCCGCACTCGTGCCGATTTCCGCAACGACGACATGCATCGCTGGATGGGCGCCGAGGCGACCGGCAGCGTCGGCAAGAACGCCTCGCAATTCCAGCTCACCGAACACGAACGCCAGCTGCGCGATCTCGCCTATCAGTTCATCGAGCCGCCGCTGTCGCGGCCGGCGTGGAAGAGCGTGTTCGGAGACTACCAGCCGCTGCCTTCGCCGTGGCGGCAGAAGGTGGTGTTCGATCGCACCGCCTATGGCCGCAATCTGATCGACGAGCCGCATCGCTCGTTCGCCTCGCGCTACTCGCTGTTGATCGACGAGGTGCGTGACGACATCACCCGCTTCGAGCCGTTCTTCGCCACCGCGGCCCAGGTGATCGAGCTCGACCGCAAGCGCAGCGCCAGCCTCAAGATGATCGGCGATGTGTCGCCGAAGGAGCGGGCGGACGCGGTGGCACGGATGGAAGAGAACGCGCTGATCGTGCAGTGGGTCCAGCAGAGCCTGGAGCGGCGGATCTCGTCCTATCGCTGGGCGCTGGAGCGGCTGGTGATCCAGGCGCCCGACGGCATGGCCGCCGACGCCGAACGCCAGATCAACGAGCTTGCCCGGCTCACCGCCAGCGCACCGCTGATGTCCGCGCCGGTCACGGGCCAGGCCGTGGTATCGAAGGGCTAGGCTCGCTTCGCTTTCCTTGCTGTCGATCTGACGCCGCGACCGCTTGGTTGCCGCGGCAGGCTCGCAATGAATGCCTTCAGCGCATCGGACGGCGGCTGCGCCGAGGGATAGGCGAGGCCGACCTGGCGCGTCACCTCGACATCGATCTTCCGCATCGCGACATCAGGATTGCCGCGCGCCACGCCTTCGGGGACGATCGCGACGCCGACCCCGGCCGCAACCAGCGCCATCGCCCACTCCTCGGATTCCGCGATCGCCACCGGCTTGCGCGGCGGCGAGGTGCGCTTGAAGAACTCCTGCTGCTCGCAATGGCAGCGGTCGATCATCGGAACGCCGGCGAAGTCGGTGGTCCGCAGCGTCTCCTTCAGGGTAAGGGGATGCGACGGCGGCAGCGCCGCGACGTAGCGCTCGCTCCAGAGCGGGATGAAGTGTTCGCCGGCGCCGATCATGGATTTGGCGACGATGCGCGCATCCGCTTTCTCGTTGGCGCCGACCAGCCGGAGTGCGAGGTCGGCATTGCCGGTCAGCGGCTTCAGCAGCGCGATGGTGCGGGCCTGATCGAGCGTTCGCAACAGGCCGAGCGTCAGCGCCTGCCGTGTCGCCGGCTTGCGGAACAGGTTTCGCGCCGCATCCGCCTCGTCGATGATCCTGCGGGCGATGCCGTGGAATTGCGCGGCCGACTCCGTCGGCGCCATGCCCTTCTTGTGCCGGATGAACAGCGTGGTGCCGAGCTCGGCCTCGAGATTGGTGATCGCCGCCGAGATGGATGGCTGCGAGATGAAGCAGCGCTTCGCCGCGGCGGTCAGGTTGCGCTCGCGGTAGACCGCGGCGAAGTAGCGGAGTTCGCGGATATCCATAGGACAGTCCTATCATATCGATAGAAAGACAATATTTTACCTATGGAATGGCGAGTGGCAAGCCTGCCTCGGCTCCAGCGGAGGATTTGTCATGCGCATCCATCATCTCAACACCGGCACGATGTGCCCGATCGGCAAGCGGCTCGTGAACGGCAGCGGCAGCATCTTCCAGCGGGCGCGGATGGTCTGTCATTGCCTGCTGGTCGAGAGCAATGACGGCCTCGTGCTGGTCGACACCGGGATCGGGCTCGACGACATCGGCGACCCGCCGCGGCTCGGGCGCAAATGGGTGCGGCAGACCACGCCGCGGCTCGATCCGGCCGAGACTGCCGTCCGGCAGGTGAAGGCGCTCGGCTTCTCGCCTGGTGATGTGCGCCATGTGCTGCTGACGCATCTGGATCGCGACCACGCCGGCGGCGTGCCTGACTTTCCAAAGGCCAGGGTGCACGTTCATCGCAAGGAATACGACATGGCGGTAACGCATCAGGTCGCGCCGCGGGTGGGACGCTACATCACGGCGCAGTGGCAGCACGGGCCGGACTGGGCGTTCTATGGCGCCGATGGCGAGGACTGGTTCGGCTTCAGGGGCGTGCGCGCACTCGGCGACCGCGAGCCGGACATTCTGATGATCCCGCTGCACGGCCACACGCTCGGCCATTGCGGCATCGCGGTGCGCGACAAGGGCAAGTGGCTGCTGCACGCCGGCGATGCCTATTTCCATCACGCCCAGCTTGACGCCAGGCCGCGGATCCCGCTGGTGCTCGGCATGTTCCAACGCCGGGCGGACATGGATCGCGCGACGCGCGTCCAGAACCAGGAGCGGCTGCGGCAATTGAAGGCGGCGCATGGCGCCGACGTCACGATCGTCAACAGCCACGATCCCGTCGATTACGAGACCTGCCGCTGCGGCCGGCACCTGGCGTTAGCAAGCTAGCGCTTGCGTGCGGCGGGCGGTGGGGCAGGAGCGGGCGGCGGAGGTGGCGGCGCTTCCTGTTTCGCCGCGACCGGCTCGGCCTGCACCTTGCATGAGGAGGCCGCAAGTGAGGCCTGCGCCTGCGGCATCAGGCCGGGCTCCGGCGCCAGCGCCTTCAGCAGGATCAGTCCGGTCGAGGTCGGCGAGTCGATGATCAGCCGGTCGGCCGCGGTGACTTCCTCGTCCTCGGGCAGATCGTTGTGCTGCGCCTCGGTCATCAGGTCGAGCTCGATCACCTTCTTGCCGGCGGAGCGGTCGTTGATCGCGTAATAGGCGACCTCGTTGCGGGTGTAGAACGACACCGAGGTGTAGGCCTGGCTGACCGGCACGGTGAGCTTGAGGGGCCCGGTCGAGAGATCGTAGCGGCAGATCGCCACCGCGAAGGCCGGATCCATCAGCGGCATCGGCGCGTGGCTCGGGTCGGCCAGCGGCAGCTGCGTCACCTCGTTGAGCTTGGTCATCGGCGTCAGCCGCGAATAGGCGTCCTGCGAGGCGATCCGCGGCAGCGCCAGCACGCTGACGAGATGCACCACGCCGCCGAGCAGCACGCCTGCGAGGATGGTGAGCAGCACGCGGATCATGAACAGCCCGTCGTGGTGATCGAGGGCATCGGCGCGTCGCGCTGGGTGCGGGTCGCGACCCCGACCGGCGTGTCGTAGAGCCGCAGCATCAGCGCGTAGCGCTCGATGCCGCCGGTCGGCAGCCAGTTGCCGGCGCGCGAGCGCGAGGCGATGTGGATCTCGAACGTGCCGTCGGAGGCGCGCATGATCTCCTGGCTGGTGAAGCCGTAGCGCTGCAGCGAGTTGGCGACGAGGTGGCCCTTGCGGTCGAACAGCGTCAGCGTCCAGAACCGCGCCGCCGGGGTCACGCCGCTGACCACGACGTCGCAGCGGCCGTCGAGCGGCTTGTTCTTGTCGTCTGACGTCGCCGAGAATGCGATGCCGTCGCCGGTGCCGATCGGCAGCTCGCCGCTGCGTGCGATGGTGGCACGCGAATAGGGATCGACGTCCGAGGTGCCGTTCTTCGGCCGCGCGGTCCAGGCGCCGATCTTCAGCGTGCCGAGATCGGTGCCGCGCGTCGCCGTCGCGTAGGTCAGGCCGAGGCCGACGGCGGTGGCGATCACGAGGGCCAGCAAAGTGGTGAGGAGGAGCCGCACGTCAGTTCTTGCGTGGCACAGAAGGTGTCGCGCCGTCCGGCCCGGCCGCGGCAACGTAGTTTTCGGGGAACGCCAGCGCGCTCGAGGACTCCGCCTTGCCGGTCTTCGAGGGCTCGTTCAGCGTGGTCTTGCCGGTGGTCTTCTCGGCGGTTCTGGCGGCATCGTCGAGCAGCTTCTCGACCCGCACCAGGATATCCGCGCCGCGCTTGGTCAGCACCGGCGGCGGACCCGGCTTGGTCTCCAGCACGCGCGGCGCCGCGTTGGCCTGGGCATTGGCCTGCGCCTGCGGCAGCTTCTGGCCCATGCCGACGCCGGCGAGTTCGCGGACTTCCACGCCCTGATGTGCAGCAACCATGATGTCGTGCCAGGTCTGCGCCGGCAGCGAACCGCCGGTCATGCGGTTGGTCGGCGAATAGTCATCATTGCCGTACCACACCGCGCAGGTGAAGTTGCCGGTGTAGCCGACGAACCAGGCGTCGCGATAGGCGTTGGTGGTGCCGGTTTTGCCCGCGGTCGGAATGCCGTCGAGCGCGGCGCGGCGCGCGGTGCCTTCGCTGACCACGTGGCTCATCATGCCGGCCATATCGGCGGCAATATTCGGCGGGATGGCCTGCCGCGGCTTCGGACCGTCGCGGTCCCAGCGCCAGACCAGATCGCCGGCGCCGGTGCGCACCTCGAGCACGGCATGCGGCGTCACGGACTTGCCGCGGTTCGGGAAGGTCGCATAGGCCACCGCATGCTCGAGCACGGTGACTTCGTCGGAGCCGATCGGCATCGACGGCGTATCGGGCAGCGGCGCCGTGAGGCCGAAGCGCCGCGCGACCTCGACGATCGCGGCGCGGCCGAACTTGGCCGGATTGGGCGCCTTCGGCTGCAGCTTCTGGCCGATCGCGATCGACAGCTTCACCGGGATCACGTTGATCGAGTTGGTGATCGCCTGCGTCAGCGTGATCAGGCCGGAATAGGAGTGGCCATAGTTCTGCGGGCACCAATTGCCGATGCAGACCGGACCGTCGACGATCTTCGAATTGGGAGTGAAGCCGTTCAGCAGCGCCGTGGTGTAGACATACGGCTTGAACGACGAGCCGGGCTGGCGATAAGCGTCGGTGGCGCGGTTGAACTGGCTCGACCCGTAGTCGCGTCCGCCGACCATGGCGCGAACGCCGCCGTCGAGATCGGACACCACGGTCGCGGCCTGGGTCGCGTGATAGTCGCGACCGAACTGGCGGAGCTGGTTCTCGATCGCTTCCTCGGCCGCGTGCTGCACGTTCATGTCGATCGCGGTGCGGACCACGAAGACGCGCTCGGTGTAGGATTTCGGGAAGGTGTCGACCAGCTTGCGCATCTCGTCGAAGGCGTAGTCGAGATAGTAGTTCGGCGAGTTCTCGTCGCGCCGGTCGACCGCGACTGCGGGATTGCGGCGGGCGCCGAACACCTGGCCCTCGGTCATGAAGCCGGCATCGACGAGGTTGTCGAGCACGACGTTGGCGCGGGCGCGCGCCGCGGGCAGGTTGATGTGCGGGGCGTATTTGGTCGGCGCCTTGAACAGGCCGGCGAGCATCGCGGCTTCCGCGAGATTCACGTCGCGCACCGACTTGTTGAAGTAGAAGTGCGCGGCGCCGTCGACGCCGAAGGTGCCGCCGCCCATATAGGCGCGGTCGAGATAGAGCTTGAGGATCTCGTTCTTGGTCAGCCGGGTCTCGAGCCAGATCGCAAGGAAGGCTTCCTTCACCTTGCGCTCGATGGTGCGCTCATTGTTCAGGAACAGGTTCTTGGCAAGCTGCTGGGTGATCGACGAACCGCCCTGGCGAACGCCGCCGGCCTGCGCGTTGGTGACGAGCGCGCGGGCGAGGCCCGGTACGTCGATGCCGAAATGATCGTAGAAGCGGCGGTCTTCGGTGGCGAGCGTCGCCTTGATCAGGTTGTCCGGAAAGTCTTCCAGCGGGATCGAGTCATTATGCTTGATGCCGCGGCTGCCGATCGGGTTGCCATAACGGTCGAGGAAGGTCACCGCGAGGTCGGACTTCTTCAGCCAGTCCTCGTCGGCGGTCTCGCGGAACGCCGGGATCGCGAGCGTCAGCAGCAGGATCATGCCGCCGAGCCCAAGGGTTGCGGCTTCCGACAGCGGCTCGATGAACACCCAGCGCTTCCAGCGGCCGACATAGAAGCGGTCCATGAAGGTGGAATAGCGCTCGTAAAGCTCGCGCAGGCCCTTGCCCGACGAGAACAGCGTCGAGTCGATACGCGCATCGAGGTCCAGGAAGAAATTCCGGACCTTCTGTTTCCAATGCGACGGCATGATCTGAAAGGACCGACCCTTGATCAGTTTGATAGCACTGCGGGCGCCCTAACGGGCACAGGCCAGCGTCTTGCTTCGATGTTGCGGCAATCCCAAGGCGCTTTTGCGTCGTTGGGGACTCGTTCCACGTTCTATCCGAGCGGCTGCCATAAACCAATGGCGCGGCTGGTGAATTTAATGAAAGGCCTAACGCTGCCCACCGGCTTTTGGGACCCCGCAATCGCACCCCCTTGCGGAGGCGGCGCCGGCGTCCCAAGAAGAGCTGCACCGTAAATTCAGGGATAGCATGACCGCACCGCCCAAGCGCCCGTCGGACCAGGAGGGATTCTTCTGGAAAACCAAGACGTTGGAAGAAATGTCCAGCGCCGAATGGGAGAGCCTGTGTGACGGCTGCGCACGTTGCTGCCTGGAGAAGCTCGAGGACGAGGACACCGGCAAGATCTATTTCACCCATATCTCCTGCAAGCTGCTCGATGCGGGCCTGTGCGCCTGCAAGGACTATCCGAACCGCTCCGACCAGGTTCCGGATTGCGTCCGTCTGACGCCGGAAAATGTCCGGACCCTGAACTGGCTGCCGCCGAGCTGCGGCTATCGCCTCGTGGCCGAGGGGCGGGACCTTTACTGGTGGCATCCGCTGGTCTCCGGTGATCCCAACACCGTTCATGAAGCCGGGGTCTCGGTGCGCGGGCGGGTGGAGGGCACCGAGCTCGACGTCAACGACGCCGACCTCGAGAGTCACATCGTGCGCTGGCCGGCGGTGCTGCCCAAGCAGGCGCAGTTGAAGAAGCGACCGAAAGCGCTCGGCAAAACGACCAAAGCCTGACGTTGCCGCTGCGTCCGCGATCACGTCATCGCGAGAACATCGCGGTGGGATGCACCCATGCGCTGGGGTGCCTGCCTCGGCAGGCAATTGCTGCATAAATTGCAAAACAGAGAATGATTCCATCGCGGGATGCGCCCGCGCAGCAGCATTACGCCTCAAATGAACAAGTATGAACGGCAGAGCCGTTTTCCTGCCGACCAATCCACTTTGCCTGACGACATTGCCGGAGAGCTGTCCCGTCTTCCAAGCGAGGTGATCGAGCTCAGCGACGCGCCCCCGCTGGCGCCGCCGGCACCGCTCAATCCGGATGAAGTCCGCACCATCGTCATCAGCCTGATGCTGACGATGTTCCTGGCCGCGCTCGACCAGACCATCGTTGCGACCGCACTGCCGACGATCGGGCGCCAGTTTCACGACGTCACCAATCTGTCCTGGGTGATCACGGCCTATCTGCTCGCCTCCACCGCTGTGGCGCCCGTGTTCGGCACGCTGAGCGACATCTATGGCCGCCGCGTCATGATCATCACCTCGCTCAGCCTGTTCGTGGTCGGCTCGGTGCTGTGCGCGATCGCGCCCAGCATGACCATGCTGATCGTTGCCCGTGGCCTGCAGGGGCTCGGCGGCGGCGGCATCATGCCCGTGGTCCAGACCGTGATCTCCGACGTGGTCACTCCGCGCGAGCGCGGCCGCTACCAGGCCTATTTCTCCAGCGTTTGGATGGCGGGCGGCATTCTCGGCCCGGTGGTCGGCGGCGTGTTCGCCGAGCATCTGCACTGGTCGATGATCTTCTGGATCAACCTGCCGCTCGCGGCCGCTGCACTGGCGCTGCTGCTGCCGAAGATGGGCAAGATCCCGGTGTTCCACCGCAAGCGCAAGGTCGACTGGCTCGGCGGCGTGCTGCTGATGGCCTCGGCCGTCGTCTTGATGCTGGTGCTGACCTGGGGCGGCACGCGTCTCTCGTGGTTGTCGCCGACCATCACCGCGATGGTCGGCGCCTCGATCGCGCTCGCCGGTGCCTTCGTCTGGCACGCGCGCCGCGCCGACGAGCCGTTCCTGCCGCTGTCGCTGCTCGGCGGCTCGGTGGTGCCGTTCGCGATGGGCGCCGGCGGCTGTGCGCTCGGCGCCATGGTCGGCCTCACCGTGCACCTGCCGCTCTATTACGAGGTGGTCTATCACCTCACCGCCAGCGAGGCCGGCCTCGCGCTGATCCCGCTCGCGGCGATCTCGACCTTTGGTGCGGCGATCGCCGGCCGCACCATGGCGAAGGCCAAGCACTACAAGCGCGTCGCGATCGTCGGCACTTCGGTCGCCGCGATCTGTGCCGTCGGCATGGCGGTGACGACGCTGCCGCTGTGGGGCTTGCTGCTTGTCATGAGCGTATTCGCGCTCGGGCTCGGCACCACATTCCCGATCAGCGTGGTGTCGTTACAGAACGCGGTGGCGCGGCCGCAGGTCGGCACCGTGACCGGCGCGATGAACTTCTTCCGCGCCATGATGGCGTCGTTCACGGTCGCCGCCTTCACCACGATCCTCTTGATGACGCTCGGCACCGACATCTCGCTCGCCGGCGAGCATCACGCTGCTTCCGCCGGCACCGTCAGCGCGATCCCGATGGCCGACATGATCACGGCCTTCCGCTACGTGTTCGGCGCCGCCGCCGTGCTGCTGACCACCGCGTCGATCTGCATGATCACGATGGAAGAGCGCCCACTCGCCGGCCCCGCCACGCGGCCGCCGGCGGAGATGGCGGAGTAGGGCTTGTAGCCAAACTCACAGCTGTCGTCCCTGCGAAAGCAGGGACCCATACGCCGTGACTTTCGTTATCAAAGGGACTCGTCGTTCCAGCATCGTTTCGATAATGAGTATTTGTGGTTATGGGTCCCTGCTCCCGTGCGCAATTGCGCACTAGGCAGGGACGACACCGAGATTGTTACACGGTCTGCGAGTCATACATCCGCCTTCTCGCGAGGCCCACGCTACTCTATCCCTTCGTCATTCCGGGGCTCGCGAAGCGAGAGCCCGGAATCCATTTCACCACAGGTGATGCGGCTTAATGGATTCCGGGCTCGCGCCAAGAGGCGCGCCCCGGAATGACGGATGGAGAGTTTGGCGCCCCGCGCCTTTTATTCCGGCGCTGCCTCATATTTATTCAGCCGCCTCACTCCGACCCACTACTTTAGTCGCCGTCCAAGCATGGCGATCTGCGCGCAGTTTCACTTGCTGCGCATTTTGTCGCGGCTATAGTCCGGCCCCAAGAGCTCAAAGCAGCCGAACAAGAACACAAAAGAGGAGAGAAACAGGGTGAAAAGAACATCGCGACTGCCTGCTCATGCGATGCAGCAACTTGCCGGAGCGGCCGTGTTGGGCCTGTTGGCAGCCAGCCCCGGCGGCGCGCTTGCCGCTGACACCCTCAAGATCGGCGTGATCGCCGAAGCTCAGGCCATTGCGGGGGCCTCGATCCCGCAGGCAGCGCAGCTGGCCGCCGACGAGATCAACGCCAAGGGCGGCATCGACGGCCGTAAGATCGAGATCGTCTCCTATGATAATCACTCGTCCTCGGCGGATTCGGTGCGTGCGTTCCAGCGCGCGGTCAACGAGGACAAGGTCAACGTCGTCATCTCGAGCTACATCAGCGAAGTGGTGCTGGCGCTCGAGCCGTGGGCCTCGCGCCTGAAGACGCCGTTCGTCACGCCCGGCGCCGCCTCCAACGAGATCAGCAAGAGCGTCCACGCCGACTACGAGAAGAACAAGTACACCTTCCACGGCTACCTGACCTCGGCGGCGCTGGCGCTGTCGGTCTGCGACGCCGCCAAGGAGCTCCTGGTCGATCAGAAGCACATGAAGACCGCGGTCATCATGAGCGAGGACGCAGCCTGGACCAAGCCGCTCGACGTCGGCTACGAGGAGTGCCTGCCCAAGATCGGGCTCAAGGTCGTCGACCATATCCGCTTCTCGCCCGACACCACCGACTTCACGCCGATCTTCAACAAGGTCGAAGGCTCGAAGCCCGACGTGATCATCACCGGTATCTCGCATGTCGGCGTGCAGCCGACCGTGCAGTGGAAGAACCAGCAGGTGCCGATCCCGATGTTCGGCATCTCCTCGCAGGCCACCAACGAGACCTTCGGCAAGGACACCAATGATGCCGCGGAAGGCGTGCTGTATCAGGGCGTGTCCGGCCCGAACGTCGCGGTGACGCCGAAGTCGGTGCCGTTCGCGGAGGACTTCAAGAAGCGCTACGGCAATTACCCGTCCTATGCGGGCTACACCGCCTATGACGAGGTCTACTACATCGCCGATGCGGTGAAGCGCGCCGGCTCGGTCGATGCCGACAAGATGGTCGATGCGCTGGAGAAGACCGATTGGGAAGGCACCATCGGGCGCGTCCAGTTCTACGGCAAGGACGATCCGTTCACTCATTCGATCAAGTACGGCAAGGGCCTGATCACCGGACTGATGCTGCAGTGGCAGGGCGGCAAGCAGGTCGCGGTCTGGCCGAAGGAGGTCGCCAAGAGCGACCTCAAGTTCCCGAGCTTCATCAAGCTCACCACCAATTAACCGATGATAATGCTCCCGGGTCGCTCCCGGGAGCATCCTTATTCGGTCCCGCGTCCTCCACAACAGGCAGCCCGGCTGCCGCGGCCAATCTGAGATGCTTGCCTTACAAATCCTGATCGATGGCTTTGCCATCAGTGCGCTCTATGCGCTCGGCGCCACCGGCTTCACCCTGATCTTCGGTGTCTCCGGCGTTCTCAATCTCTCCCACGGCGCCATCATGGTGGCCGCAGCGGTCGCGGCTTGGGCCGCGGCCAGCGTGCTGCACCTCGACATCTACACCGGCGCGCTGTTCGGTGTCGGCGTGGCGCTGATCGTGTCGTTCGCGACCTATTTCGCAGTCGTCAAGCCGATCCAGAATTCCACACGGATCCCCAATGAGGAGAAGGAAATCTTCGTCCTCACCGGCACGTTGCTGTGGGGCATCATGATCCAGGAGCTGATCGCCTATTTCTTCACCAACAATGCCAAGACCGTGCTGCCGATCGTCGAAGGCGTCGTCGATATCTTCGGAAACCGCACGCCGCGCAACAACATCTTCACCGCGCTGGTGTGCTGCCTCGTGATCGGCCTGCTCTGGCTCTTGGTGAACCGGACGCGGACCGGCAAGGCGGTGCTGGCGGCCTCGATGAACCCGCGCGGCGTCACGCTGCTCGGGCTCGAGCTCACCCAGATCTACATCGTGGTGTGGGGCATCTACGGCATTTTGGCCGGCATCGCCGGCGTGCTGCTCGGCATGTTCCTCGGCGTCAGCTCCTACAGCGTCGGACCGCTGACCGCGAGCGCGTTCTCGATCGTGGTGCTCGGCGGTCTCGGCAGTGTGTCGGGCTCGCTGATCGCGGCCTTCGTGGTCGGCTATCTCGAGACCATCACGGCCTACATGATCTCGCCGGCCTACCGCACCATTCCGGCGCTGCTGCTCCTGGTGTTCGTGATGTATATCCGGCCCCAGGGCCTGCTCGGGAGGCGCTGAGATGGCCAACTTCTTCACCTCGCGCCTGTTCTTCATTTCGCTGGCCTGCGTGGCGATCGCGGCGACGCTGCCGCTCTACGTCTCGGGCTACATCCTCGGCCTGCTCACCGTCGCGTTCTATTTCGGCGTGTTCGCGATGGCCTGGGACCTGTTGTTCGGTTTCGCCGGCGAGGTCAATTTCGGACCGACCTTCCTGATCGGCACCGGCGCCTACACCGCCGGCATTCTCAACAACCAGTATGGCTGGTCGGTCTATGTCTGCATCCTGCTCGGCGCGCTGGCCTCTGTGGTCGCGGGCTTCGTGCTGGCACTGCCGGCGCTGCGGGTGAGGGGGCCGTATTTCGGCCTCACCACGCTGGTCGCGGTCTTGATGTTGCAGAACTTCGTCGTGGTGTTCGCCGATCTGACCGGCGGCGAGATCGGGCTGACGATCCCCGACGTGATCAGCATCAATGCCGGCACCAACTACTGGATCGCGCTCGGCTTCATGACCGTGAGCGCGGCCATTCTGTACGGCTTGTCGCAATCGCCCGTCGGCCTGGTGTTGCAGGCGAGCGGGCAGGATCCGGTGCAGGCCGGCGCGCTCGGCTTCAATATCGTCAAGCACAAGCTCGCGGCCTTCATCGTCAGCGCGTTCTTCTCGGGCCTGTCGGGGGCGCTCTTGGTGTTCTATTTCGGCACCGCCTCGGTCGGCACCGTGGTCGACGTGGCGGTCGGCGTCAACGTCATCGTCTCCGCCGTGCTCGGCGGCCGGCGCACCGTGCTGGGCGCGGCGTTGGGCGCGATCTTCCTGATCGTCGCCGGCGAGTTCCTGCGTCCGACCGGCGAGCTTGCAACCTTCATCGTCTCGGCGGTGGCGCTGCTCGTCGTCCTGTTCTTCCCCGGCGGTTTCCTCGGAGCGGCCCTGTCACGCGAGGCGCGCTCCTGATGGATCAGACTGTGACCACCGCAACCCTCACCGTCCGCGGATTGACCAAGAGATTCGGCGGCCTGACCGCCGTGAAGAACCTCTCGTTCGATCTGCATCCCGGCGAGATCCTCGGCCTGATCGGGCCGAACGGCTCGGGCAAGTCGACCGCGATGAAGAGCGTGATGGGCATCGAGCGCCCGACCGCGGGCGAGGTGCTGTTCGAGGGCGAGAACATCGCTGGCCTGCCCGCGCACAGAATCGCGCGCAAGGGTTTTGGCATGGTGTTCCAGCACTCGCGGCCGCTGAACCGGCAGACCGTGCTCGAGAACATCATGGTCGCGCTGCTGCCCGACAGCCTGTTGATGCTGTTTCCCGACAAGGCGCTGACCGAGCGCGCCAAGTGGATCGCCGAGCGCGTCGGCCTGGGGGCGGTGATGAACCGCCGTCCGCCGACGCTGCCGTTCGCCGATCTGCGCCGGCTGGAACTGGCCAAGGCAATCGCGCGTGATCCAAAAGTGGTGCTGGTCGACGAGCCCTTCGCCGGGCTGACCAGCGCCGAGGTCGGCATGTTCTCGCAATTGATCCGCAGCTTCCGAGACGAGGGGCGGGCGGTGATGCTGGTCGACCACAACGTCAAGAGCGTTGCGGCGATGGTCGACCGCGTGCTTGCGATGTATCTCGGCGAGGAGATCACGACCGGCCGCGCCGAAGACGTGATGAAGAACGAGACCGTGCGGCGGGTCTATCTCGGCGGCGCGATCGAGACCCATGCGCGGCCCGAGACCTCGTTCAAGGATAAGGTGCCGCTGCTGCAGGTCGAGAATGTCAGCGTGCATTACGGCAAGGCGCAGGCGCTGGAGAACGTCTCGATGCACGTCCATGAGGGCGAGTTCGTCTCCGTCGTCGGCCTCAACGGTGCCGGCAAGACCACGCTGTTCAACACCATCTCCGGCTTCCTGCCTTACACCGGCGAGATCCTGCGTGGCGGGCAGCCGCTGCGCGGCACCGGACCGGCCAAGATCGCCCGCTCGGGTCTCGTGCAGTGCCCGGAATCGCGCGAGCTGTTCGGCGAGATGACGGTGCGGGAAAACCTCGACCTCGGCGGCCAGCATCTCGACGACGCTGCGCGGGCGAAACAGCTCGCCTGGCTGTTCGAGCTGTTCCCGATCCTCAAGGAGCGGCAGGGCCAGATGGCGCAGACGCTGTCCGGCGGCGAGCAGCAGATGCTGGCGATCGGGCGCGCGCTGATGATGCAGCCGCAGATCCTGATCCTCGACGAGCCGACGCTGGGCCTCGCGCCCGTGATCCTCGAACTGCTGTCGAAGGCGCTGGAGAAGCTGCGCCAGACCACCAAGATCACGGTGCTGCTCGGCGAGCAGAACGTGACGTTCGCGCTTCCGCATGCCGACCGCGTCTATGTGCTGGAGCACGCGCGGATCGTCTGGGAGGGCGATCCGGGCCGGTTCGCCGCGGAGGCCGGCAAGGACTTTCTCTGACGTTCGAAGATTTAAAAACAAGAAAGCAAAGCAAGGGAGATCATCATGTCACGCTATTCAACTGCCACCCGTTTGAGCCTGTTGGCGACTGCGCTCGCGCTGTGCCTCGCGGCGCCGGCCTATGCGCAGTCCAAGGATCCGATCAAGATCGGGGTCATCGCCGAGGTGCAGTCGATTGCCGGCGCGGCAACCCCGGGCGGCGCGCAGATCGCGGCCGACGAGATCAACGCCAAGGGCGGCGTGATGGGCCGCAAGATCGAGATCGTCACCTATGACAACAAGAGCTCGTCGGCCGATTCCGTGCGCGCCTTCCAGCGCGCGGTGAGCGAGGACAAGGTCTCGGCCGTGATCGCGAGCTACATCAGCGAGGTCGTGCTGGCGCTGGAGCCGTGGGCCTCGCGGCTGAAGATGCCGCTGATCACGCCAGGCGCGGCCTCCAACGAGATCACCAAGGCCATCCATAACGACTATGAGAAGAACAAGTACACCTTCCACGGCTATCTGACCTCGGCGGCGCAGGCGCAGCTGGTCTGCGACGCGGCCAAGGAGCTGCTGGTCGACCAGCTCAAGTTCAAGTCGGTCGCGATCATGAGCGAGGACGCGGCCTGGACCAAGCCGCTCGACGTCGGCTACGAGGCGTGCCTGCCCAAGGCGGGGCTGAAGGTGGTCGAGCACATCCGCTTCTCGCCCGACACCACCGACTTCACGCCGATCTTCAACAAGATGGAAGCGGCCAAGCCCGACGTGATCGTCACCGGCATCTCCCATGTCGGCGTACAGCCGACGGTGCAGTGGAAGAACCAGCAGGTGCCGATCCCGATGTTCGGCATCAGCGCGCAGGCGCTGAGCCCGACATTCTGGGGCGACACCAACGGCGCGGCCGAAGGCGTGCCGTCGCTCGCGGTCGCGACGCCCGACGTCGCGGTGACGCCGAAGACAAAGCCGTTCGCGGCCGCCTTCAAGGCCAAGTTCGGCACGCCGCCGGCCTACACCGGCTACACCGCCTATGACGAGGTCTACATCATCGCGGAAGCGATCCAGCGCGCCGGCTCGACCGATCCGGACAAGATGGTCGCCGAGCTCGAGAAGACCGACTTCGAAGGCACGATCGGCAAGATCCAGTTCTACGGCAAGAACGACGAGTTCACCCACGGCATCAAGTCCGGTCCGGGCGCCGTCACCGGCCTTGTGTTCCAGTGGCAGAACGGCAAGCAGATCACGGTCTGGCCGAAGGCGATCGCCGAGGGCAAGCTGAAGTTTCCGGATTTTGTGAAGCTGTCGCAGTAACGGACGTACTCGCCGTCATTGCGAGGAGCATAACGACGAAGCAATCCATCTATCCGAGTAAGTGGAGGGATGGATTGCTTCGCTTCGCTCGCAATGACGATTGGGGGATGTGAGCCTCAACTACTTGCGTGTCGGCGGTGCCGCCTGGATCGTCGGCGCGGCGGCCGCGAGCAGCGCGGCGCGATCACCGTTGCGCGGCGGATAGATGCGCTGCTGGTTGATGGTCTGCTTGGTGAGTTTCGCGGCCGCGCCCGTGCTGTGCACCTCGCGGTCCCAGCCGGTGGTGTAGAGCGCGCCCCAGGCCCCGAGATCGAGCACCGTCACATACCAGTCGATGGTGAGCGGCAGCAGCTTTTCGCCGAACAGGTCGGCCACCACATTGTGCCCGGCGAAGCGGCCCATCGGCCGCGCGAACTGGCAGGACATCACGGTCGGATGCGCGCCGTCGATCAGGCAGGACGCGACGTCGCCGGCGGCGAACACGCCCTCGAGGCCCTCGACCCGCATGGTGCGATCGACCGCGAGCCGGCCGAGCGCGTCGCGCTTGCCCGGCAGCATCGCGGCAAGCGGGCTCGCGCGCATGCCGGCACACCACACCACGGTCTTTGTCGGAATGATCTCGCCGCTATCGAGCGTGATGCTGTCGGCACCAATGGCATTGACCCTGACATTCAGCCGGGTCTCGACGCCGAGCGCGGTCAGTGCCTCGTTGATGACGGGACGGCCAGGCGCGCCGAAGGTCGCACCGACCACCGGATTGGGATCGATCAGGATCACGCGACGACCGCCCGTGATGCCGGCGCGCGCGAGCTTGGCCGGCATTTCGGCCGCGACCTCGATCCCGGTAAATCCCGCGCCGATCACCGCGACCGTCGAACGCGCCGGCGACGGCGGCTCCCTGCCGAGCGCCGCCAGATGCGCGTCGAGCCGCATCGCGGCGCCATAGGTGTCGACGTCGAAGCCGTGCGCGGCAAGGCCTGCGATGGCAGGGCGCAGCAGCTCGCTGCCGGTCGTCAGCACCAGCCGATCATAAGTCAACGTATCCGCGCTCGCGCCGGTCTTGACCACGACTTCGCGCTTGGCCGGATCGATCGCCGCGACCTCAGCCACCCTGTGCGCGACGCCGACGGGATCGAGCAGATCCTTGAGCGGCAGCGCGACGTCGCCGAGATCGACCTCGTAATTGCGCACCCGGATGTTGTGATAGGCGTTGCGATCGACGACGAGGATCTCGGTGTCCGCCGCCCGGGCGCCGATCTCGTCGCGCTTGCGGGCCGCACCGAGCGCGGCCCATAGCCCGGCAAAGCCGGCCCCCAGCACCAGGATGCGCGCCATTGCTCCCTCCGATCTTGCGTCGGAGAGAGCTTGCCCGCGCAGGCGAGGTCAAATCAAGTGGGTGAGGGCGTGTGAGGTGCCCTCACGTCCCCGGCCGCGACACCTCGGTCTCCTTGCTGGTGATGAACTCCAGCAGCACCGGCACGCCTTCCTTGGTCTTCTGGATGCCGCGCTTGATCGCGGGGATAATGTCTTCCGGCTTGGTCACGCGCTCGCCGTAGCCGCCGAAGGCGCGGGCCATTGCGGCGTAGTCGCCGGAGATGTCGGTGGAACGATATTTCTCGGTCGAGATCGGCATCACCTTCAATTCGATCGCCATCGAGAAGTTGTTCAGGAGGATCGACATGATCGGGATCCGCTCGCGCACCGCGGTCTCGAAATCCATGCCGGTGAAGCCGATCGCGGCGTCGCCCCAGACATTGATGCAGAGCTTGTCCGGTTTTGCCAGCTTGGCGCCCATCGCAAGACCGAGGCCGTAGCCGAGCTGCGTGGTCTTGCCCCAGCCGATATAGGACAGCGGCTCGACCGACTTCCAGAACGGCGACAGCTGGTCGCGCGGGCTGCCGGCGTCGTGGGTGATGATGGTGTTATGGATGTCGACGGTGTGCTGCAGGTCCCACAGCACGCGGTAGGGATTGAGCGGCGCGTCGTTATGCGTCAGCTTGGGCATCCATTTGGCGAGCCATTCCTTATGGGACGCGGCGATCTCTTCCGCGACCGCGCCGGCGTTGCGGTCCGAGGTCACGGTCTTGCCGATCTCCTCGAGCAGCGCGTCGAGCACCAGGCCGGCGTCGCCGACCAGGCCGATCCTGGCCTCGACATCCTTGTTGATGTGGTTCGGATCGAGCGTCGAATGGATGATGGTCTTGCCCTTCGGCATCGCGATGCCGAACGAGGTCTCGGTGAAGGAGCAGCCGATGCCGAAGATCACGTCGGCGTCGGCCAAAAATTTCGGCACCGCGCGCGGCACCGCGAGGCCGCCGGAGCCGAGCGACAGCGGATGCGTCTCGGGGAATGACGACTTGCCGCCGAGGCTGGTGGTGACGGGGATCGCGAGCCGTTCGGCGAGCCGCTTCAGTTGCGGCCAGGCCTTCGCATAGTGCACGCCCTGGCCGGCATAGATCACCGGACGCTTGGCGTTGATCAGCAGCGCGGCGGCTTCCTTCACATGGACAGGATCGGCGCCGTAGCGGGTGCGCAGCACCGGCGTGTAGTTGAGCGGCTCCGGCACCTCCTCGTTCCACATGTCAGCGGGGATTTCCACGATCACCGGACCGCCGCGGCCGTTCTTCAGCTTGGTGAAGGCGCGACGGAAGATGTTGCCGACTTCAGCTGCGATGTTGATCGGCTCGGAGGATTTCGAAAACGCCTTCATCGCCTGGCTGGAATTGAAGTTCGGGTCGATATTGGCAAGCCGCCGCGCATAGCCCATCGGCAACACCAGCACGGGGACGGATTCGCCGTAGCACTGCGCGACGCCGCCCATCGCATTCTCGGCGCCGGGGCCGTGCTGCATGCAGAACGCGCCGATCTTCTCGCCCGAGGTGACGCGGGAGATCGCATCCGCCATGTGGACGCCGATGCGTTCCTGGCGAACCATCACGGGGCGGATGTCGGCGGCGGCGGCGTATTCGATCAGGTGGTTGACCGGATAGCCCGTGAGGATCTCGATCCCCTCCCGCTTCATGATTTCCGCGATCGCGGTGCCGAGCTTCATGACGGTCACTCCCTTCGAATGCGGCCGGTTTGGTCCGGCCTCGTTGTCGTCCTGTCCGATAAAGGAACAGGATTCCGCCGACGGGTAAAGCCGAGCGGCGGGCCGGATCGGGTAGTCCTGATATGCGTTTACGCCCAATCGCGAGCCGATTGCGCGCGCGGCGGCACCATGATGCAGGCAAAACTGGCAGTGAATTTCTGCGCAACCCTTAAGCGATCGTTCATCCTGTCCCTCAATGGGCCGTCAACCAATGTGGCCTAGTTTTGCTGGAATATTACTACGGCGCGGGAGACAAAGCCGCGGGCGTCGGACAGGAGCTTTTCATGCGCGCGTTGCTGGCAAGATTTCTGCGAGATGAGGTCGGGGCGACTGCGATCGAATACGCCATCATTGCTGGCGGCATCAGCATCGTGATCGTCGCCGGCGTCAGGGGCATCGGCACCCAGGTGGCAGGCCAATTCACCGCCGTCAGTTCTGCATTCAAGTAAAGCGCTGCAAGTAAGCGCCGCAAGGCGCCGCTTCATCGCGTTCCCGCTTCAGCCGTCCCGGTCGTCTCCATTCAACGCGCGCGGCATCGGCATGCGCGCGAATTTCAGCCGGCCTTCTTCCGCGCCGCGGTGCCTTGCGCGCGCGTTGCCTTCTCGGCCTTCTTCGGCTCGGGCTTGGCGGTCTCCTTGGGCTCGCGCTTGCCGCTGCCCGAGATCGGCAGCAGCATCTCGCGCTGGCCTTCGATGCGCTTCTTCGGCTTCTTGCCCTTCGCGGCCTTTGCCTCGTTCCTGGCCGGTGCGGCCTGCTTCTCGTTGGCGAGGCTCTTCTTCAGCGCGTCCATCAGATTGATGACGTTGCCGCTGGCCTTGGCGGCGGGCTTGGCGATCTTGATGCCGTTGCGCTTCTGGTTGATCAGATCGATCAGCGCCTGCTCGTAGCGGTCCTCGAACTCCTCCGGATCGAACTCGGCGGACTTCTGCTCGACGATGTGCTTGGCGAGATCGAGCATGTCCTTGGTGATCTTCACGTCCTGGATATCGTCGAAATACTCCTTCTCGCTGCGCACCTCGTAGGGGTAGCGCAGCAGCGTGCCCATCAGCCCGTTGTCGAGCGGCTCGAGCGCGATGATGTGCTCGCGGTTGGTCAGCACCACGCGGCCGATCGCGACCTTGTCCATGCTGCGGATGGTTTCGCGGATCACCGCGAAGGCGTCGTGGCCGACCTTGCCGTCGGGCACGAGATAATAGGGGCGGATCAGATAGCGGCTGTCGATCTCGCTGCGCGGCACGAATTCGTCGATCTCGATGGTGCGGGTCGAATCCAGCGCGATGTCGTCGAGCTCTTCCTTGGTGACCTCGATATAGGTGTCGGTGTCGACCTTGTAGCCCTTCATGATGTCGTCGGTTGCGACTTCCTCGCCGGTCTCGGCATCGACCTTGGCGTATTTGATGCGGTGGCCGGTCTTGCGATTGATCTGGTTGAACGAGACCTTCTCGGTATCCGACGTCGCCGGGTACAGGGCAACCGGGCAAGTCACGAGCGAAAGGCGCAAAAAGCCCTTCCAGTTGGCGCGAGGGGCCATAGGGAAAACTCCAATTACGCAACCGACGGAACGGTCAAGGATAACACCGGGAACCCCGGTTTGAAACAACATGGCCCGGTGAATCTCGTAACGGCGTTAACCGTGGCCTCAAGCCTGCGCCCGTTTGACGCGGTGCGCGGGACGCCGTCGGACCGCCGTCAAACGGTTCGGAACGTCACTCCTGATCACGCGTTGGCCTTGCGAAGGGGAGCAGCAACCGCCGGAATTACAGGCACTTAAGCAAGGAGGTCTTATGGCAACGGAACGACACGGTCAGATCATTGAAACCCCGACCGAGGCGCGCCAGGCCGAGCCTGGACCTTCGGTGCTCGCGCTGCTCACGGTGTCGATCGGGCTTGCCGTCCTGATCCTCGGCCTCGTCTGGCTCGTCTTCTTCCGCGTGTAACGCGGCTGTGGCGAATGCGCGTGCGAGGTCTCCAATGTTAAATTGAGATGCAGGCGGCGCAGGGCGCCGTGTCGTCATGGCGTTGCGCGCGGCCTCCCCCGAGCACTGATCTCCCGCGTCCGAGGCCAGGATGTTCGGGCAAGGATTTTCAGCCGAGGATTTTCTTCAAGCGGAATTCGTCGAGCGACGACGCGCGGCTTCACGAGATTTTGCAATGACCATCTGTGATGCGACGGGCGGATCGCTCGCGCGGCGCGTCACGAGATCATCGAAATTGACTGCTAGCTGATTTGAATCAGATGCGTCTCGAGCTTGAAATGTTGTATCGGCAAGAAGAAAAAAATTCGCTGTTGGTGCGCCTGAAGGAGAAAAGCGCATCGGGTGTCTTCGTCGGACTGACGGTGCTGGCGATGGCGGGGTGGATTTATCTTCTCAGTTCGATGTTCCTGAAATTCATGCTCTGGTGGTTCTCCTGAGATCGTTCTCGCGAGAACAACTCCGATTGGCGCCTGATCATTGCGTCGTTCGGTTGCACAAAGATTCCCGCGGCTGAACAATCTTTCGGCGCGCGCAATCATGATGTCGTCACAAGTCCGAATGTTAATAACATCGGGGCGAATGTGGACGATTGTGATGCTTTCTCCTGTTCTCATTCTCGCGGCGGCGTTCGTCGCAGGTTTCTTCTCCGGCTTCGCCGCGCGCGCGTGGCGATCGCATCGGCGCCGCGCACAATATCGGATCTATGCGCCCTATGTGGCGCCGTCGGCCACCAGATCGTCGCGACGGGAACAGCCGGTCAGCGCATTCGGTCATGTGCGCCGCGCGTTCTAGCGGGCTAGTTCGATCGAGGTAGCGCGACAGTCGGGCCAGTTGGGGTTGGCGTGCGAGATGCAATGGGTCATCTTGTCTTCGTTATGGCAGTTGGGCTGGGTGCCGGCCTGGTCTTGTCGTCGGCGCTCGGCAGCGTGAGGGAACTTGCACAGCATGAGTGATCTCAGGGGGCATTCGCCAAGGCGGTATGTCGTCGATGTCAGTGGCCGGCGCGTGCTGGTCGGTCTCACGCTTGAAGAGACGTCGGAGTTCGAGGGCTTGGACTCCGCGTTGCCGGACCGAGAAGAGCAGGGGCAAGGGCTCGTGCCGTCGGCCGGCGAGGGACGGTGGCTGGAACTCTACGACAAGCACGATAAGGCCTGGATCAAGTGGAAGGCCGACCTGAGGGCCGGCTACGAAGGCAATTCACCCTTTTTTAACTAAGACCGGGTGATTTTTGGCCTATCCTGCCTGAATGGGCCCGAACCGGATACCGACTGATGTTTCAGCTGTTTTTGCGGGCTCGCGCGCATGACCTGATCAGGTCGCGGCGTGGCGAGGAAGGTTTCAAGGCTCGCTCGGCCGAGCGCGATGCCGAGACCGATCGCGCCCGGATCGGATCGATCATGGCCGCGATCGAAGCCGCGTTGCAGGCGGCCGAAAGCGAGCAGACCGGTCTTGGCCGCCGTGTCGACGACGTTCTGGCCCGCGCCGCGGTGACGCTTGGCAACGGCACCGACGAGTATCTGGAGCGCGAGGCGCTTGACAACTACCATCAGGACCTGTTTGACGCCGAGATCTCCAACGGCCAGCGCCGCCTGAAGGAATTGGCGACCGAGATCGCGCACTTCAAGTTCATGAAGGCCGCGGTATTGAGCCGCTTTCCGGACTACAAAGCTCCGGCCGCCAGCAACTGACGTGCCTTGCAGCCGACGCGAAAGCGAAAGCTGCGGCCGCGCCTGATGTCGTCGGCGGCTCCGGCGCAAGGCGAAAGACACAGGCAGGACGTGGTGATCGCAGGCAATCTACTCGTCACCGGCTGCGCCGGCTTTATCGGCTTCCATCTGGCGGAGCATCTGCTGCGGGCAGGGCAGCCGGTCATCGGCATCGACAATCTGAACCATTATTATGACCCGGCGCTGAAGCGCGCGCGGCTCGATCTGCTCAAGCAGCACCCCGGCTTCACCTTCGTCGAGCTCGACCTTGCCGATCGCGCCGGGATGAAGGCGCTGTTCGAGCGTTATCGCTTCGAGGTGGTGGTGCATCTCGCCGCGCAGGCCGGCGTGCGCTATTCCCTGCAGAACCCGCACGCCTACGTGGATTCCAATCTCGAGGGCTTCCTCAATGTCCTCGAGGGCTGCCGGCATACCGCCTGCAAGCACCTGCTGTTTGCGTCCTCGTCGTCGGTCTACGGCGCCAACACCAAGCTGCCGTTCTCGACCCACGACAATGTCGATCATCCGGTCAGCCTGTACGCCGCGACCAAGAAGGCCAACGAGCTGATCGCCCATTCCTACAGCCACCTCTATCGCATTCCGACGACCGGGCTGCGGTTCTTCACCGTGTATGGGACGTGGTATCGGCCGGACATGGCCCTCTATGCGTTCGCGGATGCGATCACGCAGGGAAAGCCGATCCAGCTGTTCAACAACGGCAATATGCGGCGCGACTTCACCTATGTGGATGACGTGGTCGAGGCGATGGCGCGGCTGATCGGCCGTCCGCCCGAAGGCGACGCCGGCTGGTCGGGCGCGCACCCCGATCCCGGATCGAGCAAGGCGCCCTGGCGGGTGTACAATATCGGCAACTCGAGGCCGGAAGAACTGATGCATGTGGTGACGCTGCTCGAGCAGGGCTTCGGCCGGCAGGCCGACAAGCAGTTGCTGCCGATGCAGCCTGGGGATGTCCTGGAGACGTCAGCCGACGTCTCCGACCTCGAGCGCGAAATCGGCTTTCGCCCGCGGACGCGGATCGAGGACGGCATCACCAGGTTTGTCGCCTGGTACCGGGACTATCACGACGTCGATCGGACCTAGTGCTCCTGCCGAATCCGGGCGCGATAAAAGTTGGTTCGGCGTGGAACGGAGTTTGGTCATGAGAGTTATCACCGGTTTTGCAATCGCTCACGCCGTGATCATCATTTCCGGCATCATCGTTCCGGCGCGCGCGATCGACGTCAAAGTGGCACGCGCTTGCGATGCCTTGGTGGCGAAGGCATTCCCGCCGCTTCAGCCCGGCAATCCGGCCTCCGGCAGCGCCAAGGGTGGTGCGAAGGCCCAGCGGGACTATTTCAGCAAGTGCGTCGCCAATGGCGGCAAGATGGACGACGACACGCCTCCGAATTCGAAGTAACACGCGTCGCGATGCGCATTCCGGATTAGCGATGCTTATGGCGATTCGTGGCGCTCAGCTGTTTGCCTGGTGATCGTGCAAAGCATGTAGAATGAAGCGGCAAACGCATGAATGCGCGCCCGCTCGCCGTGCAAACCGGACGCATCGCTCCGCTCGATTTGAATTAGAATAGAGCTATCGTGCTTGCGTTCGATGGAGGCGAATATCGCGCCTGCCCCGGCTATCGCGCGCGAAAACATTTCGTCGCATCGCTCAGAACGGGATCGGGCCGCCAGGCATCGCTTCAACATTCGCAACCGGTCGCAACACTCTGCGATCCTTGATGCGTGGGGGTAGCAGATTTTGCGTCGATGGGGCAGGCTTGGTGGAATATCTTGTGCGCGTTTGAGCGGTCCTCATCGAGCCTTCGCCATAACGCGGCGATATTGTGATCCCCGGCCGACGCGCGTTGAGCAGCGCAAGCCACGGAGCTTATCGATGTTCGCCAAGCAATTTCATGCGCTTGCTCGAACTCCCATCTTCGCTGAGTTGCGTTGTCTGGCTGTGCGCCTTATCGCCGCCGCGGCCGTCGCACCTCTGCGACACATTCGGGCCATCGATCGAGCGCTTCGCGATCAGGTTGTGGAACCTGATGGAGAAAATTTAACGCGGAGCCGTGTTTGTCGCAAACCTGCCCCATTAACCGCATTGCATGTGCGCGGAATAACCCTGTCATCGAAACTTCAATCACATCGCTCATACCCTTAACCGCAGAGCGAGGGCGCGCCATGAAGCAGCACAAGATTCAACATTTGCATCAGCCGATCGAAGAGGCATTGCTGGCGACCAATCAATCGTTGCGCAACGAAGTCGTTGCGCTGATGCTTGATATCGCCGAGCTACGTGAAATCCACGAGCGCCCGGATTCGTCGCGTTCGTTCGGCATGTCCCGTGAGCAGAATACTCCGCGCGTCGCGCTGCGCCGGATTCACAGCTGAAGTCGTCAGCCTCCCACCGAGCAGAATTTGCGGCCACATCCAAGCCAATCCGGCGAGGATGCTGGCGCGCGTGCTGTGAAAACGCCAATTTTGAATTGAAGAGTGCTCCGCCCCGCCACTCGGTGGGGCGAGTTGGCGGATATTTGCTACGAAGGATTGCGGTCAAAGGGGAGGAGCGGTCAGTGTTCCTGACGCACGGGCTTGTGCGTCACGACATCGGACAGGCGCTCGCGCAGGATCCAGGTCTGCAAGACCAACTCGACGGCGGTATGCCGAAGCTCCGAATTCTCTGCGACCAGCCGCTCCAGCGCGTCGGTCGCCTCGCTGGACGTGGATTGGTTCCCCTCGAAGACCTTGAGACGCGCCATAGTGTCGATCCTCGCAAAAGTGGTGATCAGAGACTGGCTCTGACTGGCGTCAGCACAGAATAGTTCGCGGATTGTCGGGCGGTCGTGGGTCCGCCGGATGGCCTCGGGTGGGAAAGCGTTTAATTGACAAATCGTGGATCGAGCTATGAGTGTTAGGTCTCGCGAAAATAATGCTCAAATATGTTGAAACCCTCACGACACCTAACGTCTTAGTAACTACTTCCGCACGTGCGTGACCGCAAGCTATCGGGCGCGAAAGCTGCGGGATCAGTTTGTTAGAGTTTTGTGAAATCCTTACTTGACCGGCGGCGGTGCTATCACAAGGGAACATGGTGCACTCACAATCTGTCGACGGACCGATCGGATGTTCTCATTTACTTCTCATTGGGGAATGCAAACAGTGCGCCAGTTATCCAGATCAAATTCTCATACCCCAAAAGTAGTATAACTTTTTTTCTCGGCCGCTTGCTGAGGGGGAATATTGCGCAAATATCTCGGTAAGTACCTTGCAGCTTCGGCGTTTCTTCGCACAATGCGTCGCTGCCGATGGCAAGCTTGAGGCTCCCGAAAGACCCCCGGGGAATCCTCAATTTGAATTTCCTGTTGCATTTACATAGCTTATAGGCCATGCGATTATTGCCAATCTAGGGGGCAATGAGATGACCAATGAGGCGTCATTCTACTGAGGAGATCACTTCCAAGGTCAAACAGGCCGAGGAACTCATGGCGCGGGGGCAGTCACAAGCCCAAGCGTGCAAGGTGCTGGGCGTTAGCGTGATGACATTTCACCGCTGGCGCAAGCAGGAGGCCGCGCGCGGTCACCAGGCGAATGGTACTGTTACCGAATTCGCCGCTCACTCCGAAGATCGAGATGGGATCCCCCCTGCGCGCAACCGTATTGACGAATTGCGGCTGGAAAATGAACGGCTGCGCCGGATCGTGACCGATCTGCTGCTCGAAAAAATGAAGATCGAGGAGAAGCTTGCGCTCAGATCCAGCGGCGGGAGCGGTTTGCCCCGCCGTGGTGAAGTTCAGAGCTGACGACCGGCTGATCCGCTAGTGGATTCGCGAGGGCCTGGGCGCCAGCAGCAGCTGGTCGCTCAGATGCGCCTTTTCCGAGCGTGCGCGCAGCTCTTCGAGGATCGGTCGCAACCTGGCCTGTGCGAGGTCCAGGCCATTGACGATGTCCTGATTCGGCATTTCGGCTGGAAAGCGGGCCGATCGCAGTTTTGTTTCGACTGCCTTGACGAGCACCTCGACGTCGTCGCGATGTTGACCTGCGACGAGTTCGGCGCCCATCAGGCGGATCAAGTGAAGGAGGGCCACAAGCGCGGCTTCGGTTTCGCCAGTCGATGAACTCATCGATGCTCTCTGCCTGAGATTGCCGGCAGGTCTTGCGAGCTCACGACCTGCCTGATATTAAACATATGAATTGTTAACACGAATGTTAATTCCCGATGACCGACCTTTCGGACGCTCGATTAGCGAAGGTACCGGTTAACTTCGGCGCCTTCTCGTTCGCTTTTGCCTCGCTCGAAGCGTTTGCCGTCGCTTTCGAGATGGTCATCGTCGTGCTGTCCAGCATCATCGGCGGCGCGGCCTATCATCTGTTTTACTACCACACGATTTATAGCAACAGCTTCGAGGGTTTTCTAGGGATCGGGGTCCTTGCCGCCATCCTTCACATGTTCGTGGCGAAGTCGCAGGGCCTCTATAACCCGCAGGTGCTGGCCGGCCTCGACCGGCGCTGGAGCAGCCTGCTCGGCGGCTGGCTGCTGGTCGTGCTGCTGATGACCCTGATCATCTTCCTCTTGAAGGTCGGCTCCGGCGTCTCCCGCGGATCGGTGCTGTCGTTCGGTCTGATCGGCGGCCTTGGTCTGGTGGGTGGACGCATGCTGCTGCAAGCGCCGCTGCAACGCGCGATCGACCGCGGCATGCTGGCGACGCGCCGTGCGGTCGTGGTCGGGATGGCGGACGAATTGTCGCGTGTGCGGCAATCGAGCCTGCTGCGCGACTTCGGCCTCAGTGAGGTGCGGCGGGTTCAGCTGTCCGGCCAGTCCGACCACGACGCCGATCGCGCTGCCGTCGCGTCGGCCATTCGCGCGGCGCGCGAATGCGGCGCCGACGAGATCATCCTGGCGATGCCCTGGCAGCAGGAGCCGCGCATCCAGTTCGTGTGCGATCAGCTGCGGGCGTCACCGTTGCCGGTGCGGTTGCTGCCGGATCGGACCGCGGAACGGTTCCTGGCGCTGCGGATGGTGGCGACCGGCCCGATACCGACGTTGGAAATGCAGCGCTCGCCGCTCACCTCGCTCGAGCGTGCCGGCAAGCGCCTGTTCGACATCGTGGCCTCCAGCGGCCTCTTGGTGCTGTTCGCGCCGCTTCTGATCGGAACGGCGATTGCGATCAAGCTCGACTCCCGGGGGCCGATCCTGTTCCGGCAGCGCCGCAACGGGTTCGACGGCAAGCAATTTTATATCCTCAAATTTCGTTCGATGCATGTGCTCGAGGATGGCGACGTCATCACCCAGGCGCGGCCGAACGATCCGCGGCTGACCGGGATCGGCGCGACGCTGCGCCGGCGCAGCATCGACGAGCTGCCGCAACTGGTGAACGTGCTGCGCGGCGACATGTCGCTGGTCGGGCCGCGGCCGCACGCGCTGGCGCATGACGACAAATATTCGAAGCTGATCGCAAGCTATGCGCAGCGCCAGCACGTCAAGCCCGGCATCACGGGCCTCGCCCAGGTGCAGGGACTGCGCGGTGCGACGCCTGCGATCGAGGACATGCAGCTGCGCGTCGCGCACGACCTGATCTACATCAAGAGCTGGAGCTTCATGCTCGACCTGCGCATCCTGCTCCGCACGGTCGGCGCGGTGCTGCGGCACAAGGGCATCTGACGGGGCGGCCGTCCAACGGTTACCCGTGCCGCTGCGTTACTCCGGAATGCTCTGGTTGGCATCCTTGAATTCCGCCTCGATGATGCGCCGGTTGGCATCGGATGCGACCCGATAGGCTTGGCCGATCGCGCCTTTCAGCTCCGGCGCGCGGGTCAGGATCAGGCGTATTTGCCGCTGCAGCAGATCGACCAGCTCCACATCGCGTGCGGTGTCGACCTGCGCCAGCAGGATCAGGCGCGGCGCGATCAAGTCGCTGCGGTTGAAGCCCGTGTAATAAGACATCTTCAACGCCTTCGACGTGGTCGGGTTCAGCCAGTCGAACCGCCCGGTCGCCGAGGCGAGGCCGAACCAGGCGCCGGAATCCATCGGCGAGAGCCGAAGCGCGCGCGTGAAGGAGGCTTCGGCCGCCTCGGGCGATGGCTGCAATTCGCTCCAGCCGTCACGCAGCCACAGCTCGCTCCTGACCGCGCCGATATTGGCCGCAAGCGACGGCTTGACGCGCAATGCATCGGCGGCGAGCCACCACGCCGACAACGCCAGCGTCAACGCACCGATCGCTGTTGTCGCCGGCCTGAAAGCCGGCGACAGCAGCCGCGCATACCGCTGCAGCGTATCAGCCATTGTGCGAGCCTTCGTGTTTGCCTTGGCGTGAACCTTGGCGCGTCAGGCGGTCGCCGGTCGTCAGCAGGGTTCGCCGCGGTCCCTCCAGCTTGACGCAGGTCAGGCGGCCGGTTGCATAGGCGCCGGTGTCGACATTGATGCGGTTGTGCAGCAGCTCGGCCTCATACACCGGCGTGTGGCCATGGACCACGACCTTGCCGAAATCTTCTTCCGACAGCAGGAAGTCATCGCGGATCCAGAGCAGGTCTTCCTTGCGCTGCTGGTTGAGCGCGACGCCGGGCCTGACGCCGGCATGCACGAAGAAGTAGCGGCTGTGCACGTAGCAGATCGGCAGCGAGCGGAGGAAGGCGAGATGCGCCGGCGGCATTTGGCGAACCAATTGCCGGGCCAGCGCCCGCCGCTCCGCGGCATCGGGATTGGGCGAGGGCGACAGCCCGTAGGACATCAGCGTTTGCAGGCCGCCGAACTGCCGCCATTGCGCCAGCATGTCGGGATTGACGAGAAACTCCAGCAGGCAGGCTTCGTGATTGCCGAGCAGGCAGATCATGCTGCGGGTGCGGCGGCGCTGCTCGAGCATGGCGATCACGTCGCGCGAGTCCGGTCCGCGATCGATGTAGTCGCCGAGAAACACCTGGATCGGCCGCGCCGGCCGCGACTTGCGGATGTCGGCATCAATGCGGGCGCAGATCTCCTGCAGCAGGTCGGCATGGCCATGGATATCGCCGACGGCATAGATGCAGCTCTCGTCGCCCTCGTCATGGTCGAGGCCGCCGGTCTGGCCGACAAGACGCCGGAGGAGGCTGCGCATCTGCCGTCTAGCCCGCCCGCAGCCGTGGACGGCTGATGCGCTGGGCAAGTCCTGTTCCGATCACGGCTCCCAACACGATCACTCCGGGCAACGCCGGCAATTCCGGCAAGGTGAAGGCGGCGAGCGCCAGCGTCAGCAATACGGCCGCGGCCGCCGCGGAATAAGACCAGTCGCGGCCGCGATTGCGCGCGCCGGCCGTGAATGCCGCGATGGCTGCAACCGTAACCGCGAGTAACGTCCAGAACATGGCGGAACCGAACTGCGCGATCAAGGCGGCCGCGCTGGTTGCCACCACCGGCCGCGTGGTTGCGCCTTGCCAGTCCATGTAGGTCGACGCCAGCATCGCCGTGGTGCCGGCGCCGCTGCCGAGCGCGGGCAGGTCGCCGAGCAGATTTAGGGTCGATTGCACGAGCTCGGCCGGCGCCTCCGTGAAGGCAATGGCAAGCGGGACATCCGGATGACGGTTGGCGACCGCCGTCGCCAGTGCGATCAGCGCGATCGCGGCCGCCGCAGCAGCGCTGCTCCAGCGATGCAGATGAAGTTTTCTCGCGGCGAACGTCATCAGCACGAGCGCGATGCCGGCAGCGAGCGCGATCGCGGCGCCGCGACGGCCGTACCAGCAGGCGCAGATGACGCACAGCAGGGTGCTCGCGGCAAGCAGCCAGCGCAGCTGCGCCAACCGCGCCTGCGTGCGGCCATCGCCGTGCCCGCCGCCGCCATCGAGTGCGCGCGCCAGGCCGAGCGGGACGCCGGCGAGAACGACGAGCAAAAAGCCGTTTGCCGTCGCATCGCGCGCGGCGCTGGCCGCGCCGAGCCACGTTTTCAGCGGATCGCTGTCCGATAGCAGGATCAGGCCCGCGACCGCCGCCGTCGCGGCGATGCTGCGAGCCACCCTGTCGGCGCGGCGGGCATCGATCGCGATCGCCGCGGCGGCGATCATCACGGACAGAAATGACAGCCAGACCAGCAGCGCGCCAAGGCTTGCGCCGGTATCGATCGTGACGCTGCCGGTCAGCGATGCGCCGAGCGTCTCGCCGGCGAACTTCCACACCGGATTCGCCAGCGTCTGCAGCGGCAGCATCTGCAGGATGATCCAGAGCATCGGCAGCAGCGCCGCAGCCATCGCCGGGCCGGCGACCGATTTCAGGAACGACAGTTCACCGGGACGGATCGCCGTCAGGCTTGCCAGCAGTCCGAGCGACGTTGCGGCACCGACCAGACCGGTGGCGAGCGATCCGTCGATCAAGCCGAATGGAATCGACGCGCCGATCAGGATGCAGATGAAAGCCGTGACGTTCCACACGAGAAGGGCAAATCCTGAGAAGGTTGTTCCTGCGGAGGATGAGAACGCGAGGCAGCGGGATGCCCCGGGCTTGCCGCGAGGTCAATGGGAATCGGTCGCGCCCAATGAGGCAGCGTTATGCGGCGTTATTGCGGGCGGCGCAGCGCGAGCAGCGGCGTCGAGCTGCGAAACCAGCGCGACCAGACCAGCGGCGCGAAGCTGCTCGCGAGATAGCCGCCTTGCAGCGCCACCATCGCGACGACCATGCACAGCAGGGTCTCTGACCGAGCGCCGCCGATCGCGACGAGCAGCGCGAGCTCCGCAAGCGCCACCGGTGCCAGCGCCAGACAGTGCTGGCGTAGCCCGAGCGCGGCGCCGCCGATCAAATTGCCGAGGAAAACAAATAACATAACCAAACCCTGCGCCCGCATCCTAGCGGGCCGGGTGCTAAGCCGGGGTTAATCCGATGCTCGGAAAACCGTCGGATGCGGCATCTGCGTTCGCAGGCCGGCGGTTATGTTAATCAACTAACATTCAGAACGGGCGGAGGTCGCCATAGCTATAGGCCGCCCAATAATCGCGGCCGCCATACGGCCCGTAGGCGCCGTAGAGCGGGGCGCACGCATAACGGTCGGGACAGCCGTGCCAGCACACCCGCTTCCACTGGCAGATATCGCCGTGACAATATTGCAGCCGCTGGCAATTGCCGCTGACCCGCTCGACGGCGCGCGGGGCTTTATAGACGCTCAATTCGGCGGCAAAAGCGCTCGAGCCGCCAACCAGGAAGGCGACCGTTCCGAAGGAACTTCCGAAGGAAATTCCCAGGGCAATTCCCAAGGCAATCGTCAGGGACTTCATGCGGGCCATCGACCCCTCAATCGGTTAACGCAAACTATCTCATTCACAGATAACTGGAGCATCACACAAAATCAAAGCCGGAGTGACGTCGCGCCGGTCTTTGTCGCACGGCGATGCGCGGGTGTCGCCGAATTGCCGCACCTTGCTAACATTCTTTATCAATTGCACCGCAATATATCGTGGAACCTTGTGATTATGATAATCGGCGTGTTACGGCACGGCCGGAGTAATTTTTGAATGTCGCGTACGAATTTCATTCGGGTGATGTTATTGCTTGCGGCCGCCGGATGGCTCGGCGGTTGCCATTACATGCCGACCAACGGTCCGACCAGTTCTGATGTCCTTGCCGGGCAGAAGGACGCGGAAAGCCTGCCGTATGCGATGGTGAAGATCACGCCGCAGGTCGAGAACGTGCTGGCGTCGTTCGCGCCGCAACTCGCCGGCGGCATCCAGGGCCCGCCGCCCAAGGACATCCATTTCGGCATCGGCGACGTCGTCAGCGTCACGATCTTCGAGGCCGCCGCCGGCGGTCTGTTCATTCCGGTCGAGGCCGGCGTGCGCCCCGGCAACTACATCACGCTGCCGAACCAGAACGTCGATACCGACGGCAACATCTCGGTGCCCTATGCCGGCGCGATCCGCGCCAAGAACCGCACCCCGGCCGAAGTGCAGCGCTCGATCGTCGATGCGCTGAAGAATCGCGCGATCGAGCCGCAGGCCGTGGTCGCCCTGATCGAGCAGCGCACCTCGCTGATCTCCGTGCTCGGCGAGGTCAATACGCCGAACCGCTTCCCCGCCAACGCCGCGGGCGAGCGGGTGCTCGATGCGATCACCCGCGCCGGCGGTCCGAAAGGGCAGGGGTTCGACACCTGGGTGATGCTGGAGCGCGACGGCAAGCGCACCACCGTGCCGTTCGGCCAGCTGGTCTACGAGCCGAAGAGCAACATCTACGCGCATCCCGGCGATACCATCTATGTCTACCGCGAGCCGCAGACCTTCGTCGCCTTCGGCGCCTCGGGCGCGCAGGGCCAATTCAATTTCGAAGCCTGGCGCATCTCGCTCGCCGAAGCGGTCGCCAAGGCGGGCGGTCTGAACGATTCCTCGGCCGATCCGGCCTCGGTGTTCGTCTATCGCGGCGAGCTGCCGGAAGTGGCGGCCAAGCTCGGCGTCGACGTCAGCAAATATTCGGGGCCGATCATCCCGGTCGTCTACAACATCAATTTCCGCGATCCGGCCGGCTATTTCCTGGCCACGCGTTTCCAGTTGCGCAACAAGGACGTGCTCTATGCGTCGAACGCGGCATCCGTCGAGGACGCCAAGTTGATGCAGCAGATCCGCCTTGTCACCGCAACGGCGAACGATCCGATCGTGGCCGCCTACAACGCAACCTTACTTCGTAATTCGATCAAGCTTGCGCCCTGATACTAGGGCGTGAGCCGGCACGGCCGGCTTCATGACACCTGTGCGATTAGCTTCCGGCTCGGGCGAGGCGACGGCATTGCCGTGGCCGGTGCGCTGGTCGTCGTGGCTGTTCTGCGCCGTCGTCGCGCTGGCGCCGCTGCCGCTCGGCTCGATCGGCGCTGTCGCACCGGCGATCTGGTCGATCCTGCTCGGAATCGCACTGCTCGGGGTGCTGCCGATGCGCCTGCGCGGCGGCCAGCTCGCGATCCTCGCGGTGACGGCGCTGTTGACGGCGCTCGCCATGCTGGTGCTGCACGAGCAATCGGCGGTGCGGCCCTGGCTCGGTTCGGCGCCGAACGCGCTGTGGGCGGAGGCCGGCCGATTGCTGCCGGCCGAGCTGCCGCCCGTCGTGGCGATCGCAACCAATCTGCCGTTCTATTCCGCCGGTGTTGCGATCGTCTGCCTGCTCAGTTTCGCCATCGGCGTCGTGCTCGGCGCCAATCGCATCCTGGCGCGCGGCTTGTTGCGGGCGGTGGCGCTCGCCGGCCTCGCCTATGCGATCTGCGGCATCGTCACTTTCGCGATCGATCCCACCCGGATCTATCTGCTGCACGAGAAGCAGGCGCATCTGGAGTGGCTGACCTCGCCGTTCGTCAACCGCAACACCGCCGCCATCTATTATGGGTGTTGTGCCCTGATCTGGCTGCTGTTCGGCTGCGAGCTGATCGAGCGGCATTGGCCGTCGCGCCGGGGCAGCCTGCCACGTCTGTTGGCGCGCTTCGACAGGCCGGCGCGGCGCCGGCTTGCCGGCCATGGGGTCGGCTGGCTCATTTGCCTGCTCGCAATGTTTCTGACCGGATCGCGCGGCGGGGTGGGGATCTCGCTGCTGGCCGCGGTCGTCGGCGCCGCAATCCTGTTTCGCAAGCGGATGCCGCGCCGTTACGGCCTGATCGTCGCGCTCGGCATCGGCAGCCTGGTCGCACTCGCCTTGCTGCAACTGCTCGGCGGCGGCGTCGGCGCGCGCTTCAGCACGATGGGCCTGTCGGACGAGGGACGGTTCTCGACCTACCGTGCGACGCTGCGGATGATCTGGGACCACCCTTGGCTCGGCGCCGGGTTCGGATCCTTCGAATGGGTCTATCCGGCCTATCGCACCGACGACATCTCGCTGCGCGGGACCTGGAACCGGGCGCACAACAGCTGGCTCGAGCTCGCGTCCGACGGCGGAATGTTAATGGCCGGCGCCGTCATGATCGCGCTGCTCGCAGCCTTCGGCGTGCTCGCGCATGGCGTGCGGACGCGCCGCCGCGACGTCATCGTGCCGCTGGCGGCACTCTGCGCGTCGGTTGCCGGTGCGCTGCATTCGATGATCGATTTCTCGCTCCAGATCACCGGCTATGCCGTTGTTATCGCCGCCTTGCTCGGGGCGGGCCTGTCACAATCCTTCCGCTCCGGCCGTGCCCGTGGCGACCGTGACGGCCATGTTACGGCCGGGGCGGCCGGTTAACGTTGATTTCGCGCGTCGTGCCGGGCAGGGGTTTTAATTGGCGCGATAACTCTGACTATGCTAACGAACTGTTAGTATTCGTTAGGGAGATAGAAGTGTTCACATTTGAACGATCCGGCGGTTTTTCCGCCCCGCGCCTGGCGGTTTTTGTGATGTTGGCGCTCGCGGCGCCCGGCGGCGCTGTGATGGCGCAAACGACGGGCGGGCTGGTCCAGCTCTCCCAGGCGGTGACGAGCTTCAAGGCCAATCCGGAGCAGTTGCTGACCCAGTTTCCGAACGCAGGCGTGGAGCTGACCTCGCGGGCACGCGATTTCGCCGTCAACGATCCGACTGCGCTCGATCCGCTGATCGCGCTGCTTGCCAAGGCAAGCAAGGATCAGAAGACCGCGATCGCCGCCGGTCTCGCCCAGGCCGCGCGCATCGTGGTGCGCAGCAACCAGCCCTACGCGACGCGCATCCAGCAGGCGATCGCCGACACCAAGGACCTCGACACCGTGATGGCGTTTGCCGCAGCGTCAGGCGATGCCGGCACCGCAGCGACCGGCGCCGGCGGCGCGGGCAGCGCCGGCGCTTCGGGCGGCCAGACCAGCGCGATCGGCGCCACCGGCGCCGGAGGCGGCACGCTCGAGGCGATCAACGGCAACAGCGTGAATACCGGCATCTTCAGCTTCACCTCGTCGGTCAGCAGTTCGGGCAACACGACGGGCACCACACTCATTTCCACAGTGACTCCCTGAGCGGGCTTGCGGTTGCCGATGGAGAACTCTCTGCAGCAATGCGCTTCGATGTCGGGACGCGTCCCGGCGCTATTGGAGGGCGCGAGGGCAGGATCCATCCTGCCGGCGCGGCGATAGGACGAGATGCTTCAGCGCAACCAGATTCCGCCGACTGTCGATCTGAGAAATCGTCCGGCCGAACTGCCGTCGCTGGCGGAAACCTTCGACGCCTTCGTCACCTATCTGCTGCGGCAGTACTGGGTGATCCTCGGCACCGCCGGGCTTTGCCTGTTCGGCGGCATCTGTTATCTCGCGACGGCGGCGCCGAGCTACACCGCGCTTGCCACGATGATCATCGACACGCGCAAATTCCAGGTGTTCCAGCAGCAGTCGCCGGCGAACGACGTCCCCGTCGATTCCTCCGCGGTCGAGAGCCAGGTCGAAATCCTGAAGTCGGAGAACGTGGCGCTCACGGTGATCCGCGACCTCAAGCTCAACGAGGACCCGGAATTCATCGGCTCCAAGGCCGGCGCGGCGGGAGCGGTGCTGGATTTCGTGACCGGCCTGTTCGCCGGCAGCGCGCCGCCCAACGAGTTCGACCGGACCCGGCGCGCAGTCCGCACCTTCCAGAAGCAGCTCGACGTCCGCCGCCGCGGCATGACCTATGTGATCGAGGTCAGCTTCCGCTCGCTCGATCCGGAGCGCGCGGCGCAGATCGCCAACGCCGTCGCCGATGCCTACATCGTCGACCAGCTCGATTCCAAGTACCAGGCGACCCGCCGCGCCAGCGTCTGGTTGCAGGACCGCATCCAGGAGCTGCGTACGCAGGCATCCAATGCCGAGCGCGCGGTGCTCGACTACAAGAAGACCAACAATATCGTCACTTCCAGCGGCAAGTTGCTCAACGAGCAGCAACTGGGCGAGCTCAACACCCAGCTGCTGCATGTGAAGTCGCAGGTCACCGACGCCAAGGCCAAGCTCGACCGCATCGAGGCGGTCGTGAAGGGCGGCGTTCCCGATGCGACGGTCGCCGATACCCTGAACAACCAGGTCATCACCAAGCTGCGCTCGCAATATCTGGAGCTTGCCAATCGCGAGGCCGACTGGTCGTCGCGTTATGGCTACAATCATCTGGCCGCGGTCAACCTGCGCAACCAGATGCGCGAGATCCAGTCGTCGATTATCGACGAGCTGAAGCGGCTCGCCGAAAGCTACAAGAGCGACTATGCGATCGCCCTGCAGCGCCAGGACGAGATCGAGCGCGCCGTCAACGATTCGGTGTCGCAATCGCAGTCGACCAACCAGGCGCAGGTCACGCTGCGCGAGCTCGAGAGCTCGGCACAGACCTATCGCTCGCTCTATGACAATTTCCTGCAGCGCTACATGGAAAACGTGCAGCAGCAGTCGTTCCCGGTCAGCGAGGCGCGGGTGATCACCCGTGCCTCGCGTCCCCTGAGCAAGAGCCACCCGCAGACCCTGGTCGTGCTGGCGCTCTCGGCGCTCGGCGGCCTGATCGCAGGCCTCGGGCTCGGCGTGCTGCGCGATCTCTACGACCGGGTGTTCCGCACCGCCGAGATGGTCGAGACCATCCTCGACGCCGATTGCGTCGCCATCGTGCCCCGCGTCGCGCCGGGCCAGCTCAAGCCTCCGAGGGCCGGTCGCCCCAATTTGCCAGTCGGCCTGCGCACGATCCAGCGCGGCGACGAGGCGGTGCTGTGGGCGGCGATCGATTCGCCGTTCTCGCGGTTCTCGGAAGCGATCCGCTCGATCAAGGTCAATGCCGACCTCAACGTCACCAAGCCGTCGAAGATCCTCGGTCTGACCTCGGCGCTGCCCAACGAGGGCAAGTCGACGCTGGCCTTCGTGTTCGCGCAACTGGTGGCGCAGAGCGGGGCGCGCGTGCTGCTGATCGATTGCGACCTGCGCAATCCCTCGCTCAGCCGCAAGGTCGCCGCCAGTGCCGAGCGCGGTATCCTCGACGTGCTGTCGAACAATGCGACATTGCAGGAGGTGTTGTGGCGCGATCCGGAGACGGGTCTGGCCTTCCTGCCGGGCGCCACACGGTCGCGCATCGCGCATTCGCACGAGGTGCTGGCTTCCGACCAGATGAAGGATTTCATCGACGGGGTCCGCAGCCAGTATGATTACGTGATCGTCGATTTCCCGCCGTTGACGCCGGTGGTCGATGTCCGCATCACCGCGCACTTCGTCGATTCCTTCATCTTCATCGTGGAATGGGGCAAGACCCAGGTGCAGGTGGTCGAGCGGGCGCTGCGCAGTGCGCGCGCGGTCAACGAGAACCTGCTCGGCGTCGTGCTCAACAAGGCCGACATCGCCGCGATGAGCCGCTACAGCGGCTATGGCGGCAAGAACTACTATTACAACTCGCACTATGGGCGATATGGCTACACCGAGTGAGACACGCGATGCGATGTCCCGGCGTGCCGCCGTCTGGTTCGCGCGCGGCTTGCTGGCCGTGGTCGCGTGCTCGTCGGTCGCCTGGGGCGCGACCACCTTGCCGGACTTTGTCGACCAGATCCGGCTGGATGGCGCCAGCGACCTGATCCTGCGCAACGTCGCGGTCAGCGATGCCGAGCTCGGCGTGCTTGCGCCGGCGCTCTCCCGCGCCGCGGCGCCATCTGATTGCATGCCTGCGAGCGATCGCAGCGCGGCGGTGATCCGGCTGCGGCTCGCCGAGAACGCGCTCGCATCCGGCGACCAGGTCGACGCCCGGATGGGCGAGCTCGATGCGGCGATCCGCAAGTCGCTCGGCTGCGCGCCGGCCGATCCCTATCTCTGGCTGGTGTTGTTCTGGCTTCGTAACACCAGGCAGGGCTTGAGCGACGCCAATTTCGACCTGCTGCGGATGTCCTACCGGCTCGGACCCAATGAGGGCTGGATCGTCGTCAAGCGCAGCGCCATGGCGCTCGCGATGTTCGATGCGCTGCCGCCCGATCTTTCGGTCGAGGTCGTTGCCGAGTTCGCGCGCCTGGTGAAGACGGAGCTCTACACCGAAGCGATCGATCTACTGAAGGGGCCGGGCTGGGTGCACCGGGAAAAGCTGCTGGCCGGCCTTGCCGCCGTTCCGCAGCGCAACGTCGACATCCTGACCAAGACCATGGCCGACATCGGATATGATCTCGACCGCCGCTCGCCGGCAGAGCGGCGCAATCTGGAGCGCAAATCGAACGACCGCCTCGACGAGCTTGCCCGAATGCCGCCCGAAGCGAGGGCTAGGCCATGACCATGGAATTTCTCGTCGGACGACACAACGCGCATTATGAGGGCGTCTATTCCGCGCAGGAGCGCGACTGGCGCCGCGTCTGCGCGGTCGACAAGGCCGATCATATTGCCGGCCTGCTTGGTGCGTCCGCTGCCGGGATCGGCACTGTGCTCGAGGTCGGCTGCGGCACCGGCGCCGTGCTGGCGCGGCTGTCCGCGATCGGTGTCGGCCGCGATTTCACCGGCATCGACGTGATCGATCCCGCGACCAATCTGGAGATCGACGGCGCCGCTTCAGCCCCGTTCCATTGGTCGAGCTATGATGGTGCGACGATCCCGTTCGCCGACCGATCGTTCGACCTGGTCTATGCCAGCCATGTGCTGGAGCACGTGCCCGAGCCGCGCGCATTCCTGCACGAGCTCGCTCGCGTCTCGCGGGACTTCATCTATGTCGAGGTGCCCTGCGAGTTGCACGCGCGGACCAGTCGCGGGGCGCTGCAATCGACGCTCGACATCGGCCACATCAATTTCTACACGCCTGACACCTTTCGGCTGCTGCTGGAGACAGTGGGGCTCAAGGTCAAGGGCTTCGGCACCTGGGACCACAGCCTGCCGGTGCATGCTTTTCATTCGTCGCGGTTGAAGGGGCTGGTGAAGAGCATCGTGCGGAAGTCGCTGTTGTCGGTCGGCCCAGGCCTTGCGACCCGGCTTGCGACTTATCATTGCGGAGCGATCTGCCGGCACGACGCGGCGCCGCCGCGGGACCGTTGAGCCATGGCGCCGCGCGTGGTCGTCTTCAACAACATGATCACACCCTACACCAACCGGCTCTACAACGAGCTGGTTGACGGAGGGCTCGATCTCGCCGTGCTGTCCTGCACCGCGCAGGAGGCCGATCGGTTCTGGGCCGGCTCGTTTACGCCGCGCTATACCACACGCACGGTGCCCGGCGTCTCGATCCCGCTGTCGCGGTCGCGTCACACCCATGTCAATATCGGGATCGGCCGCGCCTTGAACGCGCTTGCGCCCGACGTGCTGTTCGTCAACGGACTCTATCCCTCGATGCTGGCCGGCGCGGCATGGGCGGGCGCCAACGGCAAGGCGCTCGCGCTGACGATCGACGGCTGGCGCGAGACCATGCCCAACACCGCCTATCACCGGCTGGCGCGGCCATGGCTGCTCCGCCAGTGCGACGCGGTGGTCTGCTGCAGCGACAAGGGCAGGGCCTATTTCCGCGAACAGGGCGTGGTCGACGACGATCTGTTCGTGGTGCCGCTGGTGCCGGCATGGGATCCGCCGGCGACGGTGCCCGCCTTCCACGACCGTCCGTTTCATCTGCTCTGGTGCGCCCGCATCAACGACGACGCCAAGAATGCGATCTTCTTCGAGAACGTCGCGATCGCGCTCGGCAAGGTGCTGCCCGGACTCAGTATCCGCGTAGTCGGGTCCGGCGCCGCCGAGGCGCGGATGCTGGCGCGGCTCGGCGATGCCGGCATCGATGTCCGCCACGACAGCTATGTGCCGTGGCAAGCGATCTCGGAAGTCTATCTGCAATCCCGCCTGCTGCTGCTGCCCTCGCTGCTGGAGCCGTGGGGCCTCGTCTGCAACGAGGCGATGCAGTGCGGCGTGCCCTGCCTGGTGTCGCCGCATGTCGGGGCAGGCGGCGAGTTGGTGCGCGATGGCGACAACGGCCATGTTTGCGCTCTCGACGAACAGATGTGGGTCGATGCGGCGCGCGGCCTGCTCGAACATCCCGCACGCTGGGAAACGATGTCGCAGCGAGCCCGGCAAAGCGTGCGACGCGATGCGCTTGCCGACGCCGCGGCCCGCTTCAGCGCTGCGGTCGATCATCTCTCGCGGGCGCCGGCCCGGCAGGAGGCCGCGCCATGATCGGCCGATGGTGGTGGCGGACCGATGTGTTCCTGCACGCCTATCTGGTGATGGTGCTCGGCTGTATCTATTTCCTGTTCAATTTCATCGAGGGCATCTCGTTCGCGGAACGGGCCGGCGAATCCACGCTGTTCCGCGGCGCGTGGCTGCTGCTCTACATTCTCCTGATGCTGCATATTGCAGTCGACCGGAAGCGCTTCGGCCTGCTGATGCTGCAATCGCACCTTTATCTGACGTTTATGGCCTTCGCGCTGGTGTCGCTCATGCTGAGCGCCGATCCCGCCGGCTCGTCAGTCAAGTTCGCGATGTATCTGTTGACCACGATGTTCTCGGCCTGGGTCGTGATCAGCTGTCCGGTCGACCGTCTGGTCGACACCTTGTTCCGGATCGGGATCGTGGTCCTGATCGTTCACGTCGTGCTGTTTCCGGTGCTCGGCTCGCAATGGGATTACGACCCGCTGCATCGGCCGACGGTGCTCGGCACCCAGGCCTATGCCGGCGTGTTCGGCCACAAGAATCTCGCAGGCGCGTTCTTCGGCCTGATGGTGCTGATCTGCTTCGTGCGCATGCTGGCGGGGCCGCGCAAGCAATTCGGCTGGTCGCTGTTGCTGATGGGCTGCCATCTGTTTGCGCTCGCGGCGGCCGGCGCCGCAGGACCTTTGATCAGCATGCTGACGGCGCTTGCCGTCACGTTCGGGCTGCTGCTGGTGGCGCTCGGGCACAGGGGCGCCGCGGCGATCTACTGGCTTGGCCTCGCCTTCGTGGCGCTTGTCGTGTTCGCGGTGCCGAGCGACGAGTTGTATGGGCTGGTCGGCCGCAGCGGAAATCTGACCGGCCGCTCGTTCCTCTGGTCGGTGTGGCCGCATTTCTTCTGGCAACACCCCTGGCTCGGCTACGGCTTCTCCGGATTCTTCAACGAGCTGCCGAACTCGCCCGCGACCGAACTGACCAACATGGCGCCGTGGAATACCGAGTTCGGCTCGTTCGAAAATTCCTATCTCGACGCCTTCCTGCAGTTCGGTCTGCTCGGCGGCGTGTTCTACATCCTGCTGCTGGGGCGCGCATTGTGGAACACCATCGTCTTCACTTTCGAGCGGCGAGGAATGTACTGGCTGGCGCCGTTCGCGATGCTGCTGTTCGTCGTGGTCGCCTCCGCCAACGATTCGAGCCAGCTGCTGCACAATTATTTCGGCTGCGTGCTGGTGTTCTGGTGCTATTTCGGGCCGGAGGCGAGGCTGCAAACGGTGCCGCGGCGGGCGTTCACCAGATTGCGTGTGAGTGAGGCGTGAGTGCGTTGACCGACAGGTTGGATCGCGCGGCGGGCCAGTCCCGGGTTGCCGCCGCCGTGAGCGGATCGGTCCGCCGGCTGCGGCGAGCCGGCGGCAATGTCGCGCTCGGCCTGGTCGATCAGGCACTGCTCAGCGGCGCCGCCTTCGTGCTGACGATCGTGCTCGCCAATGTGCTCGACATCAATTCGTTCGGCCGGTTCAGCGTCGCCTGGTCGTTCTCGATCCTGATCGAGGCCGTGTTCCTGCGCGGCCTGTTCGACGACGGCTTGCCGGCGACCGCGCATCGCATCCCGAAATCGTTGTGGCCGCAGCTCCGGCTCGGCCTCTATCTGTCGTCGCTGCTGATCTCGGGTTCGCTCGGCTTGCTGCTGGTGATCGCAGGCCTGGTGATTGCCGCGATCGGCAGCGAAGCGGGCGGGCTCGTGGTTGCAACCGGGCTCGCGATCCCGGCGGTTCGGCTGCAAAGCATGTTCCGCCGCATCTGTTATCTCGACGGGCGGCTGCCGCGCGCGGTGGCGTCCTCGCTGACCTATTGCGTGGCGCTGGTCGCCTCGGCCGGGCTGATGATCGCGCTCAAGCTGACCGGCGCGGCCGCAGCGATGGGGTGTATCGCGATCTCGGCCGCGATCTCGGCGAGCCTGCTGCTGGCCCACACCAACGAGCTGGCCTGGCCGCAGGCAAGAATCTTCCGCGGGTCGCTGCGGCGGTTGTTCCGGAACGGCCGCTGGTTCGTCGCGACCTCGCTCACCTACTGGATCGGCAGCATCGGGCTGATCCCGGTGTGTGGTATCCTGATCGGGCTCGACGCCAGTGCATCGCTGCGCATCTTGCTGCTGGTGTTCGCACCGCTCAGCCAGTTCTGCGCGACGATGTTCTCGGTCCGCCTGCCGGAGATCGCATCCGAGCTGCGCGCCGGCCGGCGCAGCGCCGTTGCCGCGGCCGCGCGTGAAAATGCCTTGCTGCTCGGATCGATCGCCGCGGCCTATGGCACGGCGATCGTGCTGCTCGGCCAGCGCATCCTCGCGCTCGTCATCCATGGGCAGACCTATCAGATCGGCACCGGAAGCCTCGCCTTGATGGGCGCTGCGATGGCGCTCGATGCGGTGTGGCTCGGCCTCGCATTGCCGCTGTTTGCGACTGGCAAGCCGCAGCGGTTCATGCTGAGCCGGATCGCCGGCCTCGTCGCGCTGTGCTGCGTGCTGCCGTTCGCGGCCGGCGCGTGGGGGGTAACGGGTGCGGTTGCGGCGATGGTGGCCTCCAGCGCGGCGTCGGTGATTACGGTCGTGCTGACCAATTCGGCGCGGGAGCGGATATGACGAACGACGCATCGGGCCGCGCGCTCTCGAAGTTGCATATCGGCGCCTTCAATTGCGGCATCGAGGGCTGGATCAACACCGACATCACGATGCATCTGTGGATCGCGCGCCTGCCGTTCGCGGCGAAAGCGCTGCATCTCGCCGGCCTGCTGAACGATGCCCGCTATGCCGAACATCAGCAGGGCAAGTTTGCGGGACTCCGCCATATGGATTTGACGAAGCCGCTGCCGTTTGCAGATGGCAGCCTCACGGCGGTGTTCAGTGCGCATGTGTTCGAGCATCTGTTTCCCGACGAGGTCGCGCGGCTGGCGCGCGAGATCGTGCGGGTGCTGGCGCCGGGCGGGGTATGCCGCATCGTCGTCCCCGACATGGAACGGATCGTCGCGCTGTACGATCCGGCGGCGCCGCAGGCCTTCCTCAAGGGCGTGTTCGAGATCGAACGCCGCAAGGAGGTGGCCTTCGCGCATCACTGGGGTTTTACCCGCGCGTCGCTCGCGACGCTGTTCTGCGACGCCGGGTGCTCGGAGACCCACATAAGGGCCTATCGCGAGGGCATTTGTCCCGATATCGACCGGCTCGACAACCGGCCGGACGAGTCGATCTTCTTCGAGGCCATCAAGTGAGCGGGAAAGATCGCATGCGTCGTGCTGGATCGGTGCGACCGAAAGCAGGAGGCTGATCGTGCTGGGCGTCATTCAGGCCCGATTTTCCAGTGCGGCACGCCAGCGGCGCGGCGAGTTCCTCGTCCGCACCGTGAACCTGCCGCTCGATGCGAAGATCCTCGATCTCGGCGGCGGCACCGGCCGGCACATCCGCGCGATCCTGCCGCGCCATAGCGACATCACGGTTTGCGACATCGCGGCTGACGATCTGAAAGCTGCGCGCGAGCGCTTCGGCTTCAAGACTGTGCTGCTGCAGGAGACCGAGCGCCTGCCGTTCGATGATCAGGCGTTCGACTTCTGCTTCTGCTCGTCGGTGATCGAGCACGTCACCGGGCCGAAGCAGGACGTGGTGAGGATCGCAAGCGACGCAGATTTCCTGCATGTCGCGCGCGAGCACCAGAACCGCTTTGCCGGCGAGATCTCGCGGATCGCAAAATCGTTCTACGTGCAGACGCCGTACCGGTACTTTCCGATCGAGAGCCATACCTGGCTGCCCGGGATCATCGTGCTGCTGCCGCGGCGGCTGCAAATCACGCTGATCGACACCTTCAACCGCTTCTGGTTCAAGCGGACCGCGCCCGACTGGCACCTGTTCGATTGGCGCGAGATGACGGAAACCTTTCCGGACGCGAAAATCTATCGCGAACGCTATCTCGGCATGACCAAGTCGCTGATGGCGATCAAGATTTGCGACGGGCGTCCGCCTGCCGCGTCAATTATCGCGGCGGGCCAGGATGTTGATCAGCGTGCCGACCGCCGGCCGGCGATCGAGTGCCGGCGGCAGCGGGGATCCGGCAAAGCTTGAGTCGAGCATCGTGAGGCCATGCTGTCGCAGCAGGCCCTGCATTGTGGCCGGCGATGTGTCGAATTTGGAGAAGGCAAGGTAGCGGAACAACGGCCGCGCCGTCACGCGTGACGATGCCGCGTGCGCGAGCTTGTAGCCCCGGCGCAGCAGCGATCCGCGGTTCGGGATCGAGACCAGCAGCACGCCGCCGGGCCTGAGCACGCGATGGATCTGGCGGAGGCACTGCGCCACGTCCGGGACATATTCCAGCACGCTCGCGCACAGCACGCCATCGAACGATCGATCGGCGAAGGGCAGGTTTGCGATGGTCGGGATCTGCCGGAAGGTCAGCCGTTCGGCCGGTAGGTCGGCGAGGCGGCGGCGCGCCGCCGCGATCATCTCGGGCGAGGCGTCGACGCCGGTGACGTCGCAGCCGCGCGCGGCGAGCAGGCGCGACAGCGTTCCGGTGCCGCAACCCGCATCCAGCCAGCGCTGGCCGTTGAGCTCCGCATTCCCGAGCAGGCCAAACATCGCGGTAGTGCGCGCCCTGAAGGTGCGGCTCTGATGCAGTGCCTCCCATCCCGACGAGATCTCGTCGTGGAAGCGGATTTCGGGTCGGTCGCGGGTCTCGGCCATGGTCGCCATGGTCATCCCTACCAATGGAAGCCACTCACTCTGGCGCTGACTTCGTCGGGCAGTCCGATATCAGCCAGTTCGAGCACGGTCTGGTCGGGACGGCTTGCCGTCAGTGCCGCGACGAAGCGCGGATCGGCCGTCGTCAGCACGATGATATCGGCCCATTCGATCGTCGCCTCCACGTCGTCATGCAGCAGGCCGACCAGGTCCGGGTTGCGCATCAGGAAGTCCCGGTTGGCGCCGATCAGCTGCGACAGCTGCACATTGGGGTCATAGATCCGGATTTCCCGCCGTTCGCCGCGCAGACTCTTGACCAGTTCGACGAACGGGCTGTCGCGCACGTCGTCGGTACCGGCCTTGAAGCTGATGCCGAGGAAGGCGATGCGGCGCCCCTCGTGCGACAGGATCCAGTCGGCTCCGCGCGACATGATCATGTCGTTGCTCGGCAGAATGCTTTCGAGCACCGGCGTCGACAGCCCGCGGCTGTGCGCCAGATGCTTCAGCGCCTTGACGTCCTTGGGCAGGCACGAGCCGCCGAACGCAAAACCCGGCCGCAAGTATGCCGGCGAGATGTTGAGCCGCGTGTCCTGCATGAAGATGTTCATGACGTCGCGGCCGTCGATGCCGAATGTCTTCGCGATGGTGCCGATCTCGTTGGCGAAGCTGACCTTCAGCGCATGCCAGCTGTTGTCGACATATTTGGCAAGTTCCGCGGTCTCGACCGGCGGCGTGATCTTGGCGCCGGGCAGGTCCTTGTAAAGCGCCATGACGCGATCGGCGGTTTCCTGGTTGAAGGCGCCGACCACGGTCTTCGACGGCGCGTTGAAATCCGCGATCGCTGAGCCTTCGCGCAGGAACTCGGGATTGAAGGCGAGGTCGAAATCGCGGCCGATCCTGTTGCCGGAGGCTTCCTCGATCAGCGGCCCGACGGTGCCGCGGGTGGTGCCGGGCAGCACGGTGGAGCGGATCGTCACGGTATGCGGCGCGTTCTTCGCACGCAACCCGCGGCCGATCTCGATTGCGACCTGCCGGATCGCGGTGAGGTCGAGATTGCCGTTGCCGGAGGAGGGCGTGCCGACGCAGACCATCGAGATGTCGCTGTTGACGATCGCCTCGGTGGCGTTTGTGGTCGCGGTCAACTGGCCGGCTGAGACCGCGCGCGCCACCTTGTCGGATATGCCCGGCTCGATGACAGGCGATCGGCCGTCGCGGATCAGGTCGACCTTCGCCACGCTCTTGTCGACGCCGATGATCTGGTGGCCGAGCTCCGTGAAACAGGCGGCACACACCGTTCCGACATAACCCAGGCCGAATATGCTGACATTCATGCTTCGACCTTCAACAGCTTGGAAACGCGCGCGTGGCCGCGGCGCGCTTGGCGTGAGTGAGGCGACAGCGCGTTCAACGCGAGGCCCGCCCGGCGGCCGCATTGGCGTTGACGCCGGAGGCTTGTGAGGTCGGCCGTTCCGCGGTTGCGCTCGCGCGTGGCGCACGGCTCTCCGAGGCCTTCTCGGCGAACAGCGCCTCATAGGCCGCGAGCAGCTTCGGCTCCTCATGGCTCCAGGACAGTGCGCGCTCGACGCGGCTGCGGCCGAACGCGCCCATCGTCTGACGCCGCGACGGATCGTCGATCAACGTCATGATCTTGCTGGCGAAATCCTGCGGGTCGTTCTTCGCTGCATAGAGCGAGGCATCGAGCGCCGAGCGGCGGCCCTCGCGGACGTCGAACTGCACGATCGGCCGTCCCAGCGCCATGTACTCCATGATCTTGTTCATGGTGGAGATGTCGTTCATCGGCGTCACGCGGTCCGGATTGACGCAGACATCGGCGGTCGAGAGCATCGTGAACAGCGCATCGTCGGCGATCGCGCCGGTGAAGTTCACATAGTCGGAGAGCTGCATCTCCTCGCAGAGCCTGACCACCGCGTTCCATTCCGGCCCGGTGCCGGCGATGTTGAATTGGATGTCGGTGCGTCCGAGATCGTGCACGATATGGCCGATCGACTGCAGCAGCAAATCGATGCCTTCCGACTGGCCGATCACGCCGACATAGCCGACGCTGTAGCGCCGGCCACGGCGCCACGCCGGATCGTCTGGGCGCAAGCGCACCCGCTCGAGGTTGGGGCCGGAGCGCACCACGAAAACCCGGTTGGCCGGCATGCCGCCGCGCGTGACCGCGATCTCGCGATAGGATTCGTTGGTCGCGATCGAGATGCTCGCCGTCTTGAAGGTGAGATATTCGACCAGCCGCAACAGATGCCAGAAAAAGTCCCGTCGGCCGAATTTCGCCTCATAGAGCTCGGGATTGACGTCGTGATGATCGAACACGAAGCGCTTGCCGCCGAGCTTGAACAACAGGCCGATCAGGAAGATCAGGTCGGGCGGATTGCAGCCCTGGATCACGTCGAAGCCGTGCTTCCACGCCACCTTGATCGCAAGCCAGGTTTCCCAGAACAGTGCGACCGGATACTCGATGAGATAGGCGGCGATGCCGCGTGCTTCCACCGGCATCGGATGGCGGTAGATGTGAATGCCCTCGAGACATTCGTAGGCTTCGTCGTGACCGCGGCCCATCGGGCAGATCACCGAAACCTGATAGCCCGCCTTCCGCAGCGACGTTGCCTCGCACCACACCCTGCGATCGAAAGGAACCGGAAGGTTCTCGACGACGATCAGGATCCGCCGCGGTGATGGTTCAGCTCTCGACATCTGCGATGATCTATACCATTGACCTAACAACATCACAATCCGACTAACATCGGCATTAACATGCGCGACTTGCACTTAGCAATCCCGGCGCGGATGTGACGGCGACGAGACGAGGACATGGCAGGCAAAGTGAGGGAATGGGGTCAAAGGGCGTTGATTGCCCTGGTTTTGAGCGCGCTCGCGCCGCTGGCCTACAAATGGCCGTTGCTGTGGGCCGGCTCGACCTCAAACGATGCGCTCGTTGCGAGCCGTCTGAACGCGGTGGTCCCGCCGACGCTGTTCGGCATGACGGTCAACGCGATCGGGCAATCGCAACCCTGGCCTGAACTGAAATTCGAGGGCGTTCGGCTGTGGGGCGCGATCTACTGGGCGCAGATCAATCCGGCGCCCGGGATCTATAACTGGGCGCGCTTCGACGCCATCCTTGCGGCGGCGGAGCGCGAGCACGTCGATATCGTGCTCAATCTCGCCTTCACGCCGCGCTGGGCCGCGTCGGTGAAGGATGCGCCGCCGGCGTTCACACCCGGCGCAAGCTCGCCACCTGCCGATCTGGCGTCATGGGATCAATGGGTGCGCGCCGCCGTCACACGCGCCGCCGGACGCATCAAATACTGGGAAATCTGGAACGAGCCGGAAGATCCCAAATATTACTCGGGCGATATCGCCACCATGGTCCAGATGCAGAAGCGGGCCTACGAGATCATCAAGGGCGCCGATCCCGATCTGATCGTGCTGACGCCGCCGTCCAACGGCACACCCGACGGATATCGCTGGCAAAAGGGCTTCATGGCGCAAGGCGGCGGCCAATATGCCGATGTGTTCGCCTTCCACGGCTATAGCAGCGAACCCGAAGCGGTGATTGGCATCATTGCGCGCTTCAAGCAGATCCTCGCCGCGCACGATCTCCCGGCACGGCCGATCTGGGACACCGAGGCGGGCTGGTCGTCCTATGAGGACAATCCGGACGGGTGCCTGGCGCGGGCCTACATCCTGAAATGGATCAGCGGCGTCGACCGGTTCTATTGGTACGAGTTTGCCGGCGGCGGCAGCGACTTTGGAAAATTATGGGATCCGGCACGCGGGCTGCTTCCGAGCGGAATTGCCTACCGCACGGTCCAGTCGTGGTTGGTCGGCGCCAGCGTCGTGGCCGCAGGCAGGACGTCGCCGTCGACGTGGCGGGTCGAGCTTCGCATGCCGGATGGCCGCAACGGCCTGATCCTCTGGAGCACCAAGGGCCGGTCGCTCACCCGGGTCGATCCGCATTTCAGCCGTTACCAGGGTCTCGACGGCGGCGAAGGAGCTGTCGCCAATGGCGAGGTCGAGATCTCGCCGAAACCGGTGCTGTTGCTGGAATGATAACGATGTTAAACCCCGGCCGCGGGATAACTATATCGATGTTCTTGGCTTCATTGCAGGCGGCGGGCGCGATACAAGGGCGCTGTTAACGTGAGGCGATTGACCGACTGTGAAGCAGATCGCGCAGAACTATAAGAGCGGCGAGCTCAAGCTGATCGATGTGCCGGCGCCGCGCTGCCGCCCCGGCGGGGTTTTGGTGCGCACGGCATTCTCGGCGGTGTCGACCGGCACCGAGATGATGAAGTTCACCGAAGGCCGCCTGTCGCTGCTCGGCAAGGCGCGCGCGCGGCCCGATCAGGTCGCCAAGGTGGCGCGCTCGGTCCGCCAGCAGGGATTGCTTGCGACCTACCAGAAGGTGATGAACCGGCTCGATTCCTACACGCCGCTCGGCTACTCGCTGTCGGGCACCGTCGTCGAAGTGGGCGAGGGCGTCGGCGGCTTCTCGGTCGGACAGCGGGTCTGCTGCGGCGGCAATCAATATGCGACCCACGCCGAATACAATTGGGTGCCGGTCAACCTCTGCGTGCCGCTGCCGGACAGCGCCGCGCTCGACCAGGCCGCCTTCACCACCATCGCGTCGATCGCGCTGCAGGCGATGCGCCAGTCGGAGATCCGTTTCGGCGAGACCGCCTGCGTGATCGGCCTTGGCCTGATCGGGCAGATCATGGTGCGCCTGCTGCGCGGCGCCGGAGTCGTGGTCACGGGGCTCGACAGGCTGGAGGCGCGCTGTCGGCAGGCCGAGTCTGCGGGGGCTGCGGCCTGCGCCGTCGCAGCCGACGATGGCGCGGCGTCCTTTCGCGCCCGGATCGATCAGCTGACCGCAGGCAACGGCGTCGATTGCGTGTTCATCACCGCAGGCAGCGACGATCCCGAGCTGGCATCGCGTTCGGCGGCGTTGCTGCGCGACCGCGGCCGCATCGTCGATATCGGCAAATGCACGCTGAACCTGCCGTGGAACGAATTCTACGACAAGGAGCTCGACGTTCGCTTTTCGCGCTCCTACGGCCCCGGCCGCTACGATCCGCTCTACGAGGAGGGCGGCATCGATTATCCGATCGGTCATGTGCGCTGGACCGAGAAGCGCAACATGGAGGCGATCGTAGCCCTGCTCGCCGACGGACGGCTCGATTTTTCCTCGCTGATTTCCGAAACAGTGCCGCTGGAGCAGGCAACATCGGCATTTGAGCGCATGAGCCGGGGCGAAGTCGGCCTCGGCATGGTGTTCGCCTATCCGGACGCCGCTCCCCGCACGATGCAGATGACCTATCGTCCGGCGCTTGCCCTGCGCAGCGGCCGGGTGCGGCTCGGCGTCATTGGCGCGGGCAATTATGCCTCCAGCATGCTGCTGCCGCAGCTCGCGAACAACGCACGCGTCGATCTGGTCGAGGTCGCCACCAATACCGGCTTGAGCGGCGCGACCGCGGTGCGCAAGTTCGGCTTCGCGCGCGCCTCGACCGATGCCGCCTCCGTGCTCGGCGCCGACGACATCGACGCGGTGCTGATCGCGACGCGCCACGCCTCCCATGCCGGCCTTGCGGTGCAAGCGTTGCGTGCCGGCAAGGCGGTGTTCGTCGAAAAGCCGCTGGCGATCGATGCCGGTTCGCTCGGCCAATTGGAGCAGGTGATCCGCGAGACCGGCAACAACAGGCTGATGGTCGGCTTCAACCGCCGCTTCTCGCCGCTGCTGCAAGCGATGCGCGCGGCATTCGCTCCGGCAGGTCCGCAGACCCTGCAGTATCGGGTCATCGCCGGCCCGTTGGAGAAATCATCCTGGTATTTGCAGGCCGAGAGCGAGGGCAGCCGCTTTGTCGGCGAAGGCGGCCATTTCATCGACGTGTTGTCGTGGTGGCTCGGCACTGAGCCGGTGCGCGTCTCCGCGCGCGCCGCGGGCAGGGATGTCGACAATCTCGTCGCCACCTTCGACTTTGCCGACGGCTCGGTTGCGAGCCTCAGCTATCTCACCGGCGGCGATCCACGGGTGCCGAAGGAGGCGCTCGAAATATCGGCAAGCACCGGCTTTGCCGCCTTCGATAATTTCGCAGGCTTCGAGGTCTGGCACGCCGGACAGCGGACGACGAAAAAAGCGCGGCTGGACAAGGGCCAGCGGCCGATGCTGGATGCCTTCATCGCGGCTGTCGCAGCGGGGAGCGCGATGCCGATCGGGCTGGATTCCCTGCTTGCGACCACCCGCGCAACGCTTGCGGTGCAGGAGAGCGCGGCCGCCGGCATGCCGGTCGATCTGACGCGTGACGTCGCAGAGCAGGGCGCCGCGCGCGCCGCGACCGGCGCGAGATGAATCCGGCCTGGTATCTGCGCAGGCTGCGGCGCATGGAGCCGTCCGAGCTTGCGGGACGGGTGAACGACCAAATGCTGCGCCAGCTTTGGCGGATCGCTCCGCCCGATCTCGCGCGGCGCACCGGCATCAGGCTCGCGCCGGGCACGCGGCAGCCGCGGCTGAAGCCGCTGCCTTCGCCGGACCGCGCGCCGCAGCCAGCCGCCGAGCGGCTGATCGCGTCCGCCAACCGGGTTCTCACCGGACACTGGCGGATCTTTGCCAGGGATCATGATGCCCTCGGCGAACGGCCCGACTGGTTCGTCGATGTCCGCAGCGGCAAGCGGGCGCCCGCTGGTGCGTACGCGTTTGCGGTTCCGTATCGCGACGAAGCCGCGATCGGAAACATCAAATACATCTGGGAGCCGTCGCGTCACCACCATCTCACGGTGCTCGCGTCCGCATACTACCTGACCTCGGATCAACGCTACGCCAGCCGCGTGGCCGAGCACCTGTCGAGCTGGTGGCGCGAGAATCCATTTCCCTGCGGTCCGCACTGGATCAGCGGCATCGAGCTCGGCGTGCGGCTGATCTCCTGGGCCTGGGTGCGCCAGCTGTTGCAGGGCTGGCCCGGTGCGCCTGCGCTATTCGAGGACAACGATCAGTTCCTGACGCAGCTTTATGCCCATCAATACTGGCTGTCGCAGTTTCCAAGCCGGGGCTCGTCCGCCAACAACCACATCATCGCGGAGGCTGCCGGACAGTTCGTGGCGGCCTGTGTGTTTCCCTGTTTCCGCGACAGTGCGCGCTGGCGTGCGCAATCCTCAGCGACGCTGGCGCATGAGGCGGTTGCGCAAACCCTTGGCTGCGGCAGCAACGCCGAGCTCGCCACCGATTATCACGGCTTTGTCCTCGAACTTTTGCTCGCCGCGGCGGTGCAGGGCGAAGCGTCGGGACATCCGCTTGACGACGCGGTCTGGGCCAATATGTGCCGGATGAGCGACGTCATTGCCGCGATGCTGGACGATCGCGCGCATCCGCCGCGTCAGGGCGATGGCGACGACGGCATTGGCCTGCTGCTCGACGATCACGCCGGCAATCGCTGGCTCGGCTTGCTCGCCACCGGCGCGCGCCTGTTCGGCGATCTGCCGTGGTGGCCGCCATTGCCGGAGTCCGATTTGCGCAGCTTTGTGCTGACCGACGGCATCGCGGGGCGCGCGATCGCGGGACGGCCGCAGCGCCGTCCGCATCTGCTGGCTGAGGCAGGACAAGCCTTTCTCGTCGATGCCGAGCGCGCGGTCTGGTGCCGCTGCGACCACGGTCCGCACGGCTTCGGCCGGATCGCCGCGCATGCCCATGCCGATGCGCTGTCGCTTGAATGCAGGATCGCCGGCGTCGATGTCCTCGCCGACCCCGGCACCTATTGCTATCACGGCGATCCGCGCTGGCGCGCCTATTTCCGCTCCACGCTGGGCCACAACACGCTCTGCCTGTTGGCGCGCGACCAATCGGTGTCGGGCGGGCCGTTCCTCTGGACCCGGCATGCGCAGAGCCGGCTGATCGCGACCAGTGGCCTGGATAATCGTGATGCAGACGCGAGCTGGGTCGCGGAGCACACGGGATATCGCGACGAAGCGGGTCTCGTGCATCGCCGCTCGGTGCATCTGCAGCGTCAGGCGGCGCGGCTCGTCGTCACCGATATTGTGCTTGGGGATGAAGGATTTGGCGACGAAAGACGTGCGGTGCCGGCGAGCCTCAGTTGGCATCTCGGTCCCGAGGTTGAATGCAGGCTCGAGGGGCGCACGGCGCAGCTCGCATGGCCGGGCGGACGCGGCGAGCTCGATCTGCCCGCCGGGCTCAGCTGGACGTCATATCGTGGTGACGAGGCCGTGCCCGCCGGCTGGTACTCGCCGTCGTTCGATCTGAAAGTGCCGGCGACCACGCTGATCGGCTCCGGTGCGCTTGCCGCCGGCCAAAGCCTGGTGACGGAGCTGCGCTGGTCGCGAGACTTGGCGCCCCGATCATGAAGATCCTGGTCGCTCACAACAGATTTCAGGGGCGCGGCGGCGAGGACGTTGTGTTCGAGGCCGAAGTCGGCCTGCTGCGCGGCGCGGGACACAGTGTGGAAACCCTCACGGTCAGCAACGAGACGATCAATTCGCTTGCGGCGCGGATCGCGACCACGCTGTCGATCGCCGACAATGCGGACGGCAGCAGGGTCATGGCGGATGCGATCGACCGCTTCCGCCCCGAAGTCGTGCACGTCCACAATTTCTTTCCGCTGCTGTCGCCCGCGGTGTTCGATCTCTGCCGGCAAAGGGGCGTGCCCGCGGTGGTGACGCTGCACAATTATCGCACCATCTGCACCGGCGGCATGTTGCTGCGGGATGGCCGCATCTGCCACAAATGCCTGGACCGCGGCCATCTCTGGGGCGTTGCGCATCGCTGCTACCGCGGATCGCTCGCCGGCTCGATGGCCTCGGCCTACATGATCGCGCAGCACCAGCGCCGCGGCACCTGGACGCGTCCCGGGCTGCGCCTGATCGCGCTAACGCAATTTGCCAAGACCCTGTTCGCGCAGGCCGGCTTCGACGCGGACCGGATCGACGTGAAGCCGAATTTCATGGCTGATCCCGGCGCGCCCGATCCGGCCGCGCCGCGTGCCGGATTGCTCTATGTCGGACGGCTGAGCCGCGAGAAGGGCGTCGGGGTGCTGCTCGATGCCGTTGCCGGGACCGACGTGCGGCTGCGGATCGTGGGCGAGGGCCCGGAGCGCGCCGCGCTCGCGGCGCGGGCGTCCGGCGATGTGACGTTCCTTGGTGCGCTTTCGCGCGCGGAGGTGCTGCGGGAAATGGCGAAAGCGCAGGCCTTGGTCGTGCCGTCGCTCTGGTACGAGGGCTTTCCGATGGTCGTGGTCGAGGCGTTTGCGCGCGGCACGCCGGTGATTGCCTCCGAGATCGGCGGACTTGCCGAGGTGGTGAGTGCCGGCAGGACCGGCGCGCTGGTGCCGCCGGGCGATGCGGCTGCGCTCCGACGCGCGATCGCCGACACCCTCGGCGCCGCGGACCTTGCTGCGGACTGGGGGCGGGCCGCACGGGCCGCCTACCTCGAACTCTACGCGCCGGCTGAGAACCTTCGACAGCTTGAGGCGGTCTACGCGCGCGCGACCGGAGGACGATCGCGGCCGGTGGCCGTCTTGCCCGATCGGAGGCCATCGGCCGGGCCGCGCTGCTAACAACTCGCGGCAAATCTGTGTTAATTTGTTATGTGCGGCATCCGACATGGCTCCGCACCGACCCTGGTCGGTGAGGGAATCGCCTCGAATCTGCGGCCGATTACGCGATTTCCGCCCGACCCGGAGCGGCAATCCGCAACCAGGAAGCGCAATAATGCCGGTCAGTTTGCTGGCCGGTTGTGAAGTTTGACGCTTTTTTGGAAAAGCTCTCACGCGGCGCAGAAATATTTTTTCAGATCAAAAAATCGCGTCGAAAGCAGCGCAACGACTGCAAAATTCCGCGCTCCGATGCGGTCGGCGGACCCGATGAAACCCCGTATAATCACTACCCTTTTTTGCGTCGCGGCTAACATTTCTGAGTTGTGTGCATTGAATGTTATTTCGTATTCGAAATCGCGCTAAGTCTCACATAAGTCTCAGGGAACCAGACGTTAATAGCACATTGCTGATTGACACTGCGTAATTGCGGACTTAACAATGGACTTAACAAGTTCGTAACGTGTGTCCACTTTTGGGTTGCGTCGCAACAAACCGGTTGTGAATCAACGGCTTAAGTGCGGGCGAGCGGCTTGAATCCTCGTATCCCAAGCAGGGGCTACCTCGATGGCGACTTACAATCTAGACCAAACGGACCTCAAAGCAGCGATCCACGGCACAATCGATCATGCAACCCAGCAACAGATTCTTGACTATCTGATCAATGCTGGGATCGGGTACACCAGCCCGGACAATGGCGCGACGATTCCGGTGCAGGAAGGGGCCGGCATCAGCAACCCGGATCCGAACGCCAACGTTCTCATCGAAACCAACGCAAATAACACTGTTAACACCGACGCCAACCTGAAGGCGATCATCGAGGCGACCAACCAGGACGTCACGCTGACAGTGAACGGCAGCACCCCGGTGCTGGTCGCGACCGGTAACGGCAACGATCAGATCTACATCAACAACACCGGTGACACGACGGTTCTTGCCGGCAACGGCAACGACACGATCTTCGGCGGTTCGGGTCACGACTCGCTCGTCGGCGGCCGCGGCAACGACGTGATTGTCGACAACCTCTCCGGTCACAGCACGCTGGACGGCGGCTCGGGCAACGATCTGCTGGTCGGCACCGGCGCCGACACCCTGATCGGTGGCTCCGGCAACGATACGCTTTACGGCGGCACCTCGTCGACCCTCGAGGGCGGCAAGGGCAATGACGTCCTGGTCGGCGGTTCGGGCAACAATCAGCTCATCGGTGGCGCCGGCAACGACGCGCTCTACTCGAACTCGGATGCGTCGCACGGCTCGACCCTCGAGGGCGGTGCAGGCAACGATTCGCTGTATGGCGGTGCGGGTGCCGATACGCTGTATGGCGGCGCCGGCAACGACCTGCTGGTTGGCGGCACCGGCACCGTTGCGGAATACGGTGGTGCCGGCAACGACATCATCTACTCGGGCAGCGACGCCTCGCACGCGACCTCGCTCTACGGCGGCGGCGGCAACGACTCGCTGTACGGCGGTGCCGGCAACGACACCCTGTACGGCGGCGCCGGCAACGACACGCTCGTCGCCGGGTCGGGTACCCAGACGCTCATTGGTGGCGCCGGCAACGACTCGTTCGTCGGCTCCGCGACCGGTACGGCGTCGATGGTCGGCGGCGCTGGTCAGGACTACTTCTACCTGTCCAACCTCCACAGCAGCGACACCATCGACGGTGGCGCAGGCAGCAAGGACTCCCTGACCTTCCTCGATCATTCCTCGACCGACGTGACCGGTATCACTGCCGGCAAGGATGGTTCTCTGGACGTCAACTTCAGCAATGGCCAGGTGACCCAGATCAGCAACATCGAATACCTGATCTTCAACGATGGTCACTCGACCAAGCTGTAATATCCCAAGTCTGAACCAAGCGAACCTGAACTAAGCAAAGGCGCCGTCTCAACTCTGGTTGAGGCGGCGCTTTTGCGATTGGCAGGAGCTATATCGACGGTGACGCAGAGCCTGAACCAGACGCAGCTCCAGGCCGCGATCAGCTCCACGATCGATCAAGCGCCCCAGGTCAGCAACGTTGAATACCTGATCTTCAACGACGGTCACCAGGCTGTGAGGATCGATCCCGGATTTGCATCAGGCGAAGCGCCGTCTCGACACCAGTTGAGGCGGCGATTTCCTGCATACGAATGTTAAGATCGGAACTTTGTCGACCGATCCGCGTCGAATCTGCTCCCCTCCATCACAAGTTCCCCGCCTGGCATCTCCGCCAGCGGATGTTAGAAGTTAGTTCGTCACATTCGGACCACGTAGCTTTTGTAAAGGCGTGCTCGATTGACGTCACGCGAACCCCGCGGAGCTCTCGAATTGGCCAAGAAGAAAATGCTGAATGCCGGCGCTGGATCGACGGTCAACAAGCGGATCCAGCCGCTCCTGACATCGCATGAGTGGGAGGAGATTCGATTGGACATCGACGGCGAGGTGAGCCCGGATGTCGTCGGGTCGATCACCGACCTCTCCCTCTTGTTCCCGCTGGCCTCGTTCGATGCGATCTGGTGCTCGCATGTCATGGAGCATCTCTATGCCCATGAGGTTCACCCGACATTTGTCCAGTTTCGTGAAGTCCTCAAACCGGACGGCTTCGCGCTGATCATGTCGCCCGACCTGGAGGCGGTGGCTCAGCACATGCTGACCCGGGGCCTCGGCGCGATCGCCTATGTCTCGCCGGCCGGTCCGATCCGGCCGCTGGATATGATCTACGGACACTCCGGCGCCATCGAGCAGGGGCGCCACCACATGGCGCACAAAACCGGCTTTTCGTGCGACCGGATGGGAAACCTGCTGCTCAGCGCCGGCTTTCCGACCGTTTCCGTCCGCAGCGGGAATTTCGAGATTTGCGCGCTGGCGCTGATGCCGCAGGCCCGGGAGGAGCGGATCCGGCCGCAGCTCGAGGCCTGCGGTTTCGACTTCCGGGAGACGGTGACCGCCGTCCCGTAATCGCAGATGTTGCTAAATGTTATAAAGTTCCGCGATTAACCTTCCACGGCAATGTTCGAAACCGGCTTTCGGGCCTGCCGCTCAAATATCTTTTTTGACCGGTGCGCTGAAAATGCTGCGTTAGCGAACTAACAATGATAAGTTATAACTCGCCCGATCCCCGTGATCATGCGCAGTCGAAACTCCGAGGCCTCCATGACCAAACACCTCTCGCTCGTCGGCGCACCTTCGGTGGAGGCGCTGCCACCCTCGGGTCTCGCCTGCCTCGTCATCGTGGCACGGCAGCACGGTTTGCACCTGACGCCGACCCAGCTGATCCACGACAATCTGCTGGGCGACCAGGAAGTCACGCTGCCCGAGCTTCTGAAGTGTGCGAATTCCTCGGGCATGACGGCCAAGGCCGTCACGCTGGATTGGCAGGGGCTGAGCCACCTCAAGCGGGCGCTGCCGGCGATTGTTCGGCTGCGCGACGGCAGCCACATGGTATTGCTGCGCCTCGAGGGCGATGAAAACAGCTCCCGGGTGGTCTTGCAGGATCCGAACGCGAGTGAGGACGCGCTGCTGATCATCGATCAACCGCGCTTTGAGGACATCTGGTCGGGCGACGTCGTCATGGCCAAGCGCGACTACGAAATTTCGGACGAGACCCAGCCGTTCAGCTTCGGCTTTGTCACCGCGTTGCTGTTCCGGGAACGGCGCATCCTGCGCGACGTATCGATCGCTGCGCTGATCCTTGGTTTCATGGGCCTGGCGCCGATCACGTTCTGGCGACTGCTCTCGGACAAGGTGATCTTCTACAAGGCCTACAACACGTTCTACGTGCTGTGCATCGGGATGCTGGTGATCATCCTGTTCGAGGCGGCATTCTCGTTCCTGCGCCAGTATCTGGTTCAGCGCCTGACGGCACGGCTTGACGTCAAACTGTCGACCTACGTGTTCGAAAAGGTGCTCAACCTTCCGATCGACTATTTCGAACAGAACCCTGTCGGCCTGATTTCGCGGGATATCCGCGAGGTGTTCCGGATTCGCGGCTTTCTGACCGGGCAGTTGTTCGGAACCATTCTCGATTCGACGACGCTGTTTTTCTTTCTGCCCGTCATGTTCTTCTTCAGCCCGATCATGACGCTGATGGTTCTCGCCTTTGTCGGCCTGATCGTCGCCTGGCTTATCCTGATGCTGCCGACCTATCGGAAGAAGTCCGCGGCAACTATAGCGGCTGAAGGCGCCCAGGGCGCATTTCTGATCCAGAGCCTGAACGGCATGCGGACGATCAAGTCGCTGGCGCTCGATACGCGACAGCGTCACATGTGGGATGTGCTTGTGGCGCGCGTCGCCAAGGCGCGTCTTGCGGAAGGCATGACCGGAACCGCCATCCAGACGCTGGTGCGTCCGTTGGAACGGTTGGCGGTGAGCGGTACCTATGCGTTCGGCGTCTACCTTGCCCTGAGCAGCGGCGACCCGGTCTACGTCGGGGCGTTGTTTGCCTTTCTGATGCTGTCGCAGCGGGTCGCCGGCCCGCTGATGCAGATGGCCCAGCTCATCAACCAGTATGACGAGGCACGCTCGGCGGTCACGATCGTCGGCAGGCTGGTCAATCAGCCGCCCGAGGAGGGACGTTCCGGACATGGCGTGAGGGTTCCGCTGAAGGGCCTGGTCGAATTCTCCGGCGTCACCTTCCAGTACAAGGGGGCGGTGTCGCCGGCGCTGAACAACGTCTCCTTCGAGATTCCGCGCGGTACGACGCTCGGCGTGATGGGCAAGAGTGGCTCGGGGAAGACCACGATCACGCGGTTGTTGCAGCGCTTGCACTCGGACTACGGCGGGTTGATCAAGGTCGACGGTGTCGATGTTCGCGAATACGATGTCGACCATCTCCGGCGCAATATCGGCGTCGTGTTGCAGGAGAACTTCCTGTTCAGCGGCACGATCCGCGAGAATATCGCGGCGGCAAAGCCCGATGCGACCTTCGACGACGTTGTCAGGGCGGCGCGCCTTGCCGGCGCCGAGGAATTCATCGACAAGCTGCCGCGCGGCTATGAGACCTATATCTACGAGGGATCCACCAATCTCTCCGGCGGCCAGCGTCAGCGCCTTGCGATCGCAAGAGCACTGATCGTCAATCCGCCGATCCTGATCCTGGACGAAGCGACCAGCGCGCTCGATGCCGAGAGCGAGACGATTGTGAACGCGAACATTTCGCGGATTGCACAAGGGCGCACGTTGATCATCATCTCGCACCGCCTGTCGTCGCTGACCAAGGCCGATGCGATCCTCGTGCTCAATCGCGGCGTAGTTAACGATATCGGCCGCCACGACGAGCTTCTGGAACGAAACGACATCTATAGCTCGCTCTGGTACCAGCAGAATACGCACCTGGTTCCGGCGGGCCGCAACGAAAAGAACTTCAGGAGCCCGACCCTTGTCTCGTAATCAAGCGTCGCTCGCGACCGTTCGCCAGTTCCAGTCCGAAACCGACGCCATCCGCGAAGCCGCCGAGCCGTTGCTGGCGCGCGCGACGCTGTTCCTCCTGGCGGGGCTCCTGCTATCCGTTGTGGCGATCATGTGCTTCACGCGCGTCGATCGGGTGATCTCGAGCTCGAGCGGCAGGATCGTTCCCGTCGATCAGATCAACGTGCTGCAGGCCCTGGACGCGTCGATCATCAAGACGATCGATGTCCGGGACGGTCAGCAGGTTGAGACGGGACAATTGCTCGCGACCTTGGACTCGACCTTCACCGCCGCCGATGTGGCGCAGTACAAGTCGCAGATTGCGAGCCTGGACGCACAGGTCGCCCGTGACGAGGCTGAATTGTCCGGCAAGCCGTTGTCCTTCGCCCAGTCCACGGATCCGGAAGTTACGAGGTATAACGCCTTGCAAAAGGCGCTCTACGATCAGCGTGTTGCCCAGTACAACGCGCAGGTGACCAGCTACGATTCCAAGATCAGTCAGACCGAAGCGACGATCCAGAAGGCGAAGAAGGACGACGAGCGATATGCTCAGCGTGCCGAGATCGCCGGCAAGATCGAGGACATGCGCTCGACGCTTGCCGAAAGCGGCAGCGGGTCCAAGCTGAACCTGTATCTGTCGCAGGACACGCGCCTGGAGTTGCTGCGCCAGATCGACAACACGCACAACAGCCTGCTGGAGGCGCAACACCAGCTGGATTCGCTGAAAGCGGATCGCAGAGCCTTCATCGAGCAATGGAACGCGCAGCTGAGCCAGGATCTGGTCACGACGCGCAACAGCCTGGATACCGCCCGCGCATCCTATGACAAGGCCATCAAGCATCAGGACCTGGTGCGCTGGACCGCTGCCGAGCCGTCGGTCGTTCTGACCCTCGGCAAGCTCTCGGTCGGATCGGTGCTGAAGCCGGGCGATCCCTTCATTACGCTGATGCCGCTCAAGACGCGGCTCGAGGCCGAGATTCAGATCCTGTCGCGCGATGTCGGCTTCGTGCGGCCGAACGACCCCTGCACCATGAAGATCGATGCCTTTAACGCGGCGGAGCACGGCACGGCGGAAGGCAAGGTTCGCTGGATCAGCGAAGGCGCCTTCACGACCGATGATGACGGCAAGCCCGTCGACGCCTACTACAAGGCGCGGTGCTCGGTCGACGCGACCAACTTCAAGGACGTTCCGGCGAACTTCCGCCTTATCCCCGGCATGACGCTGCAGGGCGATGTCAATGTCGGCACCCGCTCGGTGGCGATGTATCTGCTCGGCGGCATGCTGCGCAGTGCAAAGGAGGCAATGCGCGAGCCATGACGGTGTCGGCGCGATCCCTGCTCGACTTGCTCCGGCCCGGTTCGTCCCGTTCAGACTCAAAGCAGTTTGAACGGGGGCTGGCGGCGTATGAGGCCCGGCAATATCTCGAGGCGCTGCGCCTTTGGCGGCTCGCGTCGCGAGCCGGCAATCCGGAAGCGGATTACCGGATCGGGCTGCTCTACGCGAGGAATGAGGGTGTTATCGGCAATCTTCCGGACGCCGTCGCGTGGTATGAACGCGCCGCGCTGAACGGACATACCGAAGCGCAATTTCAGCTTGGCCTGATCTACCTCAATGGGGTCAAGGCCACGGTCGGGCCGAACAGGCCCGAGATGTGGCGGCAGTCCACTGCGGCGCGTTTGGGTGACAAGGCGACCAACCTGCACGATCTGGTCTTCCCGAACGGAATCGGCGTGCCCAAGGATATCGATGCCGCTTTCCTCTGGATGTCGGTGGCGGCGGAAGCCGGCAAGGCGGAGGCCCAGGCGATCCTCGGCGACATGTACGCCAACGGATGGGGCTGCACGAAGGATCACGCAACCGCGTTGCGCTGGTACGAGGCCGCGGCCGAGCAGAAGGCGGCGTCCGGCGAATTCGCGCTCGGCGATGTGTACTATCAGGGCCGCGGCGTTCCCGTTGATTTCGCGCAGGCGGCGATCTGGTATCACAAGGCCGCGGAGCAGGGACATGTCCGCGCGCAGGTTGCGCTCGCGTTCATGTGCCTCAAGGGCACCGGGCTTCCGGAGAATGCCGACGAAGCTGCACGACTGTTCCAGAGCGCTGCTGCCCATGACGATACGATCGCGCTCTACAACATCGCGCTGTTGCGGCTCGCCGGCAAAGGCGTTGCCAAGGATATCGACAAGGCCGAGACCGCGTTGCGCAAGGCGGCGCGGAAAGACTATCTGCCGGCGATCCAGGCATTGGCCGAGTTCTACGCGCTTGGCACCTCAGCCGAACCGGATCTGCGCGAGGCGGCGTATTGGTACGAGAAGGCGGCCGACCGCGGCGACGCGCAGGCGCAATTCTTGACCGGGCGCTTCTATGCCACCGGCACCGGCGTCCCGCCCAGCATCCGCCAGGCGGCGAAATGGTTCGAACGCGCGGCCGAGAGCGGCCACGCCACGGCGGCCCACAACATTGCGGTGTTCTATCTCAACGGCAACGGCGTGACGCGCGATGTCGCGACCGCGATCAAGTGGTTCGAGCGTGCGTCCGAAGGCGGCATCAGCGCCGCGGGTGTGCAACTCGGCCGGCTCTACGCGGCGGGCAACGGCGTGCCGCGCGACCAGGTGCGCGCAGCGGAATGGCTGAGCAAGGCCGCCAATGCCGGTGATGCCGATGCCAAGACGGCCTATGCCGTGTTTCTGATCCAGCAAGAGCCATCCGAAGCGCGTCTTGCGCAAGCACGCACGCTCTTGACCGACGCTGCCGAAGTCGGTCATCCCGCGGCGGCATTCCAACTCGGCGGGCTGCATATGGGAAGGTCCGGCGGCGCCGTCGATCTTGCGGCCGCGGCGCAATGGTTCAAGCGTGCGGCAAGCGCCGGCCATGTCGAGGCCCAGCACACGCTGGCGCTGCTGTATTCCGATCCCAAGAGCGACCTCAAGGATCCGCAGGCTGCGGCGAACTGGATCGTCAAGGCCGCCGAGGGCGGCAACGCCGCGGCGCAGTTCAAGCTTGCCGTTATGTATTGCACCGGGCAGGGCGTCGAGCAGGACCTTGCCCGGGGCGTGACGTGGTACGAGGCCGCAGCGCGCCAGGGCCACGCGACGGCGCAATACAACCTAGCCGTGATGCTGGGGAAAGGGCAGGGCTGCAAGCAGGATCAGCGGAAGGCATTCGAATGGTTCGAGCAGGCCGCCGAACAGGGAATGACGGCGGCACAGGTTGCGGTTGGGGACACACTCCATTCCGGAAACGGCGTGACGCAGAACGTCGAGGCAGCGATGGTTTGGTACGAGAAGGCCGCGGCGCGAGGCGATGAGGTGGCGCGGCAGAGACTGACTGCGATCGGCCACCGATCGCAGCGCGACGGAGGCTCAGATCCTTCATGAAGTCGTTCGGCATTCGCAGGGAATTTCTGCACGGCTTGTGAGGTTCGATTCTTGCATCGCATTTGTCATGCGAAGCAATCTTCGAGTTAGTCAGTAATCGGAATGATCAGAATGTCTAAATACACCTCGTTTGCAGAGATCGAAAACCTGTTCGAAGCGACGCCGTATTTCGATCCAGCGTGGTACGTTAGGTTCAATTCTATCACCTTGGCTCCAGATCAAACTCCGCAGCAGCATTTTCGGGATGTCGGCTGGGCTGCCCATCTTCAGCCAAGCTTCTATTTCTCTCCCAAATGGTACCTGTCAAAATACCCCGATATCAAAAAAGCCGGGATGAACCCCTTTTCTCACTTCTTGCTGAGGGGCATCAACGAGAACAGAGAAACCGCAGAATTCGTGAAGAGCGGCAAGCTGAACTTTCCGCCGGCGAAGTTGGCGTCGTTCGTAAGGGAGTCAGGCCTTTTCTCGCCTGAATGGTATGTTTCGAAAAATATGGACGTTGCGAGTGCAGGAATCGACCCTCTCGCTCACTTCAACGGCAAGGGGTATCGAGAGAATCGAACTCCAAATCCGATTTTCGATTTGAAATTTTACAAGCTGGCCAACTCCGACCTGGAGGCCTTCGGCTGGAACCCTCTCTTGCACTACGTGTTTGTGGGTTCGCTGAAGGACCAGTCTCCCAACCCCTTGTTCTCCCATGCTTGGTATTCAAGCAAGTATGGTCCGTTCAAGGAAGGCCAAACGCCTCTGGCTGACTTTCTCTTGCACCTGCACGATCGGGATCCCAATCCATTCCTGCATTCGGACTGGTACTTAAAAACGTACGCAGATGCGGCGGGCTATCCAGGCGGGCCGCTCAAGCATTACTTCGACATAGGGTATCTCGAAGGTCGCGATCCCTCGCCCGACTTCGATACCAAGGGCTACATTGATGCAAATATGGACGTAAAGGCTTCCAAAGCGAATCCTCTAGTCCATTTCGCTCTATTCGGACAAAAGGAGGGACGGGCTCCGAAACCGGAGCTGCGTGGCCGGCAAACCAAGCTGTTTCGGGTTGGCGTGCCTGAGTACGGTCCAATCGAGCAGGTGTTCTCGCACGATGCAAAAGTTGTCGGATCTCCCAAGATCGCAGTCCACCTGCACTTGTTCTATCCCGAACTATCCGAAGAATTAGCCGGCTATCTCGCCAACATTCCGATCGATTTCGATCTCTACATATCTACCCCCAAATCGGTGAGCGATCTGCTCGAGATTGAAGCGCGCTTCCGAAGGCGGCTGCCGAATGTCGACCTGATCGACGTTTGGAATTGCGAAAATCGCGGCCGGGATATGGCGCCGCTGTTCGTGGACATAGTCGATGAGATAGCCAAGTACGACCTGTTTTGCCATCTGCACTCAAAACGCTCGACGCACAATTTCGCGCATAGCGACTGGCGGCGCTTTCTTTGTCACCACATCCTGGGGTCGGAAGAAACCGTTCGGTCGATCCTGAATCAGTTCGAGACCCGGCCGGGTCTAGGGTTACTGCAGCCGCCATACCACGGAGCGCTCCGCAGCCAGCCAAACTGGGGTAAAAACCGCGGCGTCGTCGACGAAGCGCTCGAGCGTATCGGGGTAGAGTACGAAGGAGATGTGTGCCCGGACTATCCAGCCGGCTCATTTTTCTGGGCGCGGCCGGCTGCGATTGCGCCGATCCTAAACGCAAAGCTCACGCTCGATGAGTTTGCTCCTGAGGAGGGACAGGTAGACGGAACATTCGCTCATGCACTTGAAAGGCTTCTGGGTATCGTTCCGTTGACTCTCGGCTATCAGGTGAGCTGCTTCTCGATCGACGTCGCTCACAATCTCACGAGCTACTATCATCCCAAGAGGCTCTACAAGCCTCTCGAGCGAGATCGGACCGACGATATTCTCAGATACCGGGCCAGCCGGAAAAATAGAGGGCTCGCGCGGACCGCCGTTTGCACGGCTGTTTTCGGAGATTTCGACACTTTGCTTCTTCCCGAGGTTCTGGAGGAAGATTGTGACTACTACTGCTTCAGCGACCGACAAATAGACGGGTACGGTGTATTTGACATTGTACAGGCGGACTATCGCGACCCTGATCCGCGGCGGAGCGCGCGTTATGTCAAGACTCATTTGATTAATTATGTCGGCGAGTACGAGAACGTCATTTGGCTCGACGCAAATGTTCTTATTCGGAAATCTGTCCAACCCTATTTGAAGATGCTGGGAGGCGACATTTCGTTAGCGGCAATCGCTCATCCGTTCCGGGAAACCTGCTTTGAGGAAGCTTCGGTATGCAAAGAGATGAAGCTGGACGAAGCCGAACTGATAAACGAGCAGATCCGACGGTATGTCACCATTCCCGAATTGGCTTCGAGCCAGCTGATCGAAACGAATTTCTTTTGTTTCCTCGCGCAGCGAAAAGAAGTCCGGGAGATGTTCAGGGTTTGGTGGAACGAATTGAACCGCTACAGCCGCCGAGATCAGATCAGCATCAATTATGCGATCTATAAGAGCGGGGTTCGCTGGAAGCCCGTATTCGCCGATCGCATTTCGCTGAGGGATGCTCCCGATTTCTGCCTGTTCGAACACGGCATGAACAAGTGGCCCGGTCGTCCTCTGTCGGATCAGCCGTGGTATCGGCCAGCAAGCGTATCGTTCGCAGAAGGGACGGCATCGGATCGGAGGGGCGCAAAGCGAAAGAAATCCGCAAAGCGCCCGAGCGCCAGTTCGCGTGAGCCTACGGTGGACGTTGTCGTGTGCGTCCACAACGCGTTAGATGACGTCTTGCAGTGCCTCCGGTCGCTAGTTGACCAGGAGGATCGGAACTTCAGGTTGATCTTGGTCGACGACGTATCCGACAAGCCCACCAAATCCGCCATCGAACGCTTTGAGTACTCCTGGCTGGAGCATCAGATCGTGCCGCTCACCGTGCGTGGGGGTTACACTAAGGCGGTCAATGCAGGGCTCCGCCAGTCGAAGGCGGATGCGGTCTTTCTACTTAACAGCGACACGATTGTGCCACCTGCGGGCATTAAGAAACTGCGAGCCGCTCTCTTCAGCTCCGATGCGCGCGGAATAGTGGGTCCTCTCTCGAATGCTGCAAGCTTTCAGTCGGTTCCCAGCACCAAGGGAACAGTCGGGCAAACGGCCATCAATCCTTTACCCGTAGACATGACTGTGGAAGATTTGGATCAATATCTAGAAGCCAACTGGAATGGAATATATCCGCTGACGCCTTTGGTTCACGGGTTCTGTCTGTGTGTTCGGCGAACCGTGCTGGATGCGATCGGCGAATTCGATGAGAGTGCGTTTCCGTTCGGATATGGCGAGGAGAATGACTTTTGTTTTCGCGCCGCCGACGCCGGCTTCGAACTGGCCGTGGCCACGAATACCTACGTATTTCATGCAAAGTCCAAGAGTTACTCGGATGCGGAACGAACCAAGTATATGGAGGCGGGCGCCGAGGCGCTCTTTAAGAAGCATTCGAGAGGGCGCGTGAAATCTGCCGTGAAATTTATGGAGGACAATCAGGTTTTGAACGAGGTCCGTCTTCTGGCTGCCAAGCTGTTCGACAGCAGGGGCCGGCAGATTATTCAGTCTAGAGACAGTCGAACTAAGGGTACCGTGGCTTGACGCCGGGATGTCGTCTAATTGCAGTGGAGCTGAGCGTATGAATAACCCCGTGACGGAACTGGACGGCAAGGAACTTCCTCTTCCACCGAAGGACTTGCTGTTTATGAATGAAACTTGGGAGAGCTTTCCCAAGAATGGGGCGGGTCTGCTTGCCTTGGGCAATCGAGTTTTGCAGCTTCGTGGCCGGCCGATTGTCGATATCGGGTGCGGCTTCGGCCGGATAGCTTACGCATTGGCGGCAAAAGGATATCGCGGCAACTACTGCGGCGTAGACGTGTTGTCGCCTCAGATTAGCTGGTTGCAATCCAATTTCTCTCCGGTTCTGCCGAGCTACCAATTTCATCACTTTGATGTGCTGAACGATCGCTACAATGCGTCGGGAAAGCTGAGGACAGAAGACTTCAGAATAGATAGGCGATACGCGTCGCCCGACGCGATCTTTGTCCTCAGTGTCTTCACTCATATGTATGAGGCGGACATTATTGCTTATCTCAAGGAAATCGTAGCGATCATGGACGAGAAGAGCGTGATATACGCGACGTTCTTCCTTTCGAACGGCGAAAGTCGACACCTGGAATCGATCGATAAGTCGTCGTATCCAATGAAGCACGTGCTGAACGATCACTGTTCATATTTCAACACTGAGGATCCATTGCACGCTATTTCATTCGACGAAGTCTGGTTGAAAGCGACGCTGGCCGAATTGGGTCTCTACACCGCGGCCGTGTTTTACGGCACGTGGGCAGGGAGAAAGGGCGCGTTGAGCTTTCAAGACTCGATCTTCCTCATGAAGGCGTAAAGGCCCGGACGACCCGGCGACCAGGGGAAGGATCAGCTGCGGCCTGCAATCTTTGTACGCAATCTTTTCGGAGGTGGATTGTTACCCAACCGAAAAATCAGCAGGCTATCGAGGACCTCGATTGAGGTCAGACGGTGCCGCATCTCGGATACGTTCGCCTTGTTTTGATTGATCCAGTCGGCGTTGTCGAACAGCTCGGATGTTCCGGCAGCGATAAACCATTCATGCAGGGTATCCAGTTTATCGACGAGAAAGTTCGACAACGCGGCCTTGCTTGGAGGCGGTTGCCAGTATGCTGCGTGGGTATCCTCGATGATGTAGGCGTGTCTTGTCGATCGTATCAGCGACTCGAATGAAGCGATTTGGTCGGAGACCAGGTGACTTCCGTCATCGATGACGATGTCGAAGCCGCCAAATTGTGCCGATAGATCGGAGAGGAAAGCCTGATCGCCCTGGTCGCCGATCACGACATGGATGTTGCCGCCTTCATGTTTCTTGCATTCCGGATTCTTATCGACTCCTACGATGACGCTATCCGGCGAAAAGTACTCACTCCAGAGGCGAAGAGATCCGCCGTGGTACACGCCGATCTCGAGCAACTTCACCGTTCGAGGAAGCTGGAGAAAGAGTTCGGAGTACTTGGCGATATAGTGTTCCCACTTGTCGAGGTCGGGCCGCGGGCGCTTGGAAAACAGCTCAGCCAACGTTGGTTGCCGATTGGCGATGTATCTTGAAAGCAGTCGACTTATTTTCATCAAGATCGAAGACTCCAACTGTTGATCGTTTGAGACTGCGCGGGCCGGCTATGTGTCGAGAGCAAGTAGGAGGGAACCTTGAAACGATCTGTTCGTCATCTCCGGGACGTCCTCGTCTTCATCGCACTCGCCTGCAATCTGGCCGGGGCGTCTGGCGCCGATGCTCCGGCCCCGGTGATCGTGCCAGTAGACAATGTCTGGACAGGTACCAACTCGCAATTTGCTAGCCTGACGGTCGGAGAGCAAGCGTTCATCGCCTACTACAACGCACAACGTGTGTTCAGTGTTGCACAGATCGACCTGGCGTCAGGATCGGTGCGCCGTAAGGAGCTTCAAGCCAGCACCCCGGGTTGGGACAGTCACGATGAGACGAAGCTGGCACTTGACGAGCAGGGGCACTTGCATGTGGTTTTCGTGAACCATGCCCATCCACTGGAGTATTTCCGCTCAACGTCCGCGCGTTCGATTGCTGACATATCTGCAGCGACCATGACCGGAAGGAACGAGGAGCACATAACTTATCCATCGTTCGAAAAGGCTGGAAAGAATCTGCTGTTGGTATTTCGCGACGGCGTAAGCGGCAACGGAGCGTGGTACGCCAACATTTGGAACGGCACGAGCTGGAAGCGGCTTTCCGAAACGCCTCTATTCTCGGATAGGGCTAAGGGTGGATCGGTAAGCGCCTATCCCACGGCATTCGTCAGAGGGCCGGACGGAGAGGTCAATGTCGCAATCGTGTGGCGGAAAACCCCTGATGTCGCGTCGAACTTCAGGATTACCTTCGCCAAGAGTCGTGATTTTGTTTCGTGGACCAAAGCGAATGGTGATCCGATCCTCGGTTCAGTCAATCCAAGGAATAGCGATCTCGTTGATGATCCGGGCGAGGGCCGAGGCTTAGTGAACAATGCCGAACTGAACGTGACCACGGACGGCACTCCGCTCATTGCCTACACAAAGTTCGATGAAGCCGGAAGAAACGGCGTGTATCTGGCTTATGAGAAGGAAGGCTGGAAAACTCTGAAACTGGCCGCGTCCAGTGCGCCGATCGAAATTGCCGGGAGAGGATCGCTTCTCCGCCTTCCAAGATTCTCTCAACCGGTCATCGCAAATGGAGTCGGCAGGGTTCACGTGACCTTTCCTGGTGAAGCCGCCGTGGACAAGACATTTGACGCCAGAAGTCTTGGGCTTGCCGATACAAAATCGAACGAGGCCCCCAAGTTCCAGTTTCCCGCGATTTCTACCGAAGGACTCTCCGAAGCAGTGACGCTTTCGTCGCTTGCGAAGCAATATGCTCCAAGCAAGTACAACGTTGTTTTTCGATGGGTCTCCCAAGGGCCACACTCGGACATTCCTCGGTCCTGCACCCGGCTTGAGCCAGAGGCTTGCAAGCCGAGGCCAGCACAGCTGCAGGCCTATATTTTCAAGCGATAAGAGGAAGCTCGACAGCGAAGCCTGCCGCGGGATTGGTCTCCCGTATGATGTGCTCGACGTCATCGCAGGTACCGACCGGCACGGTCGGTTCGCTGACGATGACGGCAAAGCCATTCAGATATGCGACGATCTCGCGGGCGGTTGCAAAGCCTATTCGCCGGACTACTGGTTCAGCCCGACGCGCTCAACCTTGTAGCCCCGCTCCAGGATCGCGCGCCACCAGGGTTGCTCGTCGACGTACCAACGCACGGTCTTGGCGATGCCGGTCTCGAAATTCTCCTCGGCGCGCCAGCCGAGCTCGGTTTCGAGCTTGGTGGCGTCGATGGCGTAGCGGCGGTCGTGGCCGGGACGATCGGCAACGAAGTTGATCAGCTGCCGTCGCGGGCCTGCAGCCGACGGCGCAACCTCGTCGAGCAGGTCGCAGATGCTTTCCACGACGTGCAGATTGGTGCGCTCGTTGCGGCCGCCGACATTGTAGGTCTCGCCGATCCTGCCACGCTCCAGCACGAGCGTCAGCGCCTTGGCGTGGTCCTCGACGAACAGCCAGTCGCGAATGTTCTGGCCGTCGCCATAGACCGGCAGCGGCTCGCCGGCGAGCCCCTTGATGATCATGTGCGGGATCAGCTTTTCCGGAAAGTGATAGGGGCCGTAATTGTTCGAGCAGTTGGTCACCAGGGTCGGCAGCTCGTAGGTCTCGCGCCAGGCGCGCACCAGATGATCCGACGATGCCTTGCTGGCCGAATAGGGCGAGTTCGGCGCATAGGCCGTGGTCTCGGTGAACAGCCCCTCATCGCCGAGCGTGCCGAACACCTCGTCGGTCGAGATGTGCAGGAAGCGGAACTGGTCGCGCTTCTCGGGCGAGAGCGTGCGCCAGTGGCGCAGCGTCTCCTGCAGGATCGTGAAGGTGCCGACGATGTTGGTCTGGATGAATTCGCCGGGGCCGTCGATCGAGCGGTCGACATGGCTTTCGGCGGCGAGATTCATCACCGCATCGGGCTGATATTTCTCGAACAGCCGTCGCAGGCTCTGCGCCTCGCAGATACAGGCCTTCTCGAAGCTGTAGTTCAGGCTTTCGGCCGAGCCGGGCAGCGAGTCCAGATTGGCCGCATAGGTCAGCTTGTCGATGTTGACGACCCGGGCATGGGTGTCGCGCAGTAGATGGCGGACCACGGCGGAGCCGATGAAGCCGGCGCCGCCGGTGACGAAGATCGTCGATCCCTTAAACCGCATGTTTGAAGACCTCGGCGGTGCGGGGTTGGCCCTGGAACGAGCGGTAGACCGACAGCAGATACTCGCCGTAGCTGCTCTTGGCGGTCTTCTGCGCCACCTTCGCGAAGGCCTCCAGCGAGATGTAGCCCTGGCGCAGCGCGATCTCCTCGGGGCAGGCGATGCGCAGGCCCTGGCGCTGCTCCAGGATCTGGACGAAATGGCTGGCCTCGACCAGCGAGGAGTGGGTGCCGGTGTCGAGCCAGGCAAAGCCGCGGCCGAGCACCTCGACATAGAGGTCGCCGCGCTCGAGATAGGCCTTGTTGACGTCGGTGATCTCGATCTCGCCGCGCGGCGACGGCTTGATGCCGGCTGCGATGTCGACCACGTCATTGTCGTAGAAGTAGAGGCCGGTGACGGCGACGTTGGATTTCGGCCGCTTCGGCTTCTCCTCGATCGACAGCGCCAGGCCGGTGTCGTCCAGCTCCACCACGCCATATTGCTCCGGCGCGTTGACGACGTAGCCGAACACGGTGGCGCCCTTCTTGCGGATCGAGGCGGCCGACAGCATGCTGGGCAGGCCGTGGCCGTAGAAAATGTTATCGCCTAACACAAGGGCGACGGAGTCGTCGCCGATGAAGTCGCGGCCGACGATGAAGGCGTCGGCGAGACCGCGCGGGGTCTCCTGCGTGGCGTAGGAGAACCTGATGCCGATCTCGTGGCCGTCGCCGAGCAGCCGCTGGAACAGCGGCTTGTCCTGCGGCGTCGAAATGATCAGAATGTCGCGAATTCCGCCCAGCATCAGCGTCGACAGCGGATAGTAGATCATCGGCTTGTCGAACACAGGCAGCAGCTGTTTGGAGACGACAGTGGTCACGGGGTAGAGGCGCGAGCCGGTTCCACCGGCGAGGATAATGCCCTTCATGGTCCCTCACAGTTTGACTATCAAAACATAACAGATAGCGTGCGCCGCACAAGTTTGTTATGAGTATCAAATTAACATTTCGGGCCTGCTCAAAACTGGAACCTGCGTTACATGAACGTCATCAAGACCGAGCTCCCAGAAGTCCTGATCGTCGAGCCGAAGCTGTTCGGCGACCAGCGCGGCTTCTTCCTCGAGACCTATCAGGCGCCCCGTTATGTCGAACACGGCATCACGCGACCCTTCGTGCAGGACAACATGTCCCGCTCGGCCTATGGCGTGCTGCGCGGGCTGCATCTGCAAAACCCGCTCACCCAGGGCAAGCTCGTGACCGTGCTGCGCGGCAAGGTGCTCGACGTCGCGGTCGACGTGCGTGTCGGCAGCCCGAATTTCGGCAAGCATGTCGCGGTCGAGCTGAGCGAGGAGAACCGCCGGCAGCTATGGGTGCCGCGCGGCTTCGCGCACGGCTTCGTGGTGCTCTCGGAAACCGCCGACTTCTTCTACAAATGCGACGATTTCTACAGCCCCAAGGACGAGCTCTCGATCCGCTGGAACGATCCGGCGATCGGGATCAAATGGGGCGTCGACAAGCCGCAGCTGTCGGCCAAGGATGCGGACGCGCCGCTGCTCGCCGATGCCAGCAACCTTCCGACCTACGGACAAATCTGATGATGCGGATCTTGTTGACGGGAACACGCGGGCAGGTTGGCAGTGCGCTGAAGCCGCTGCTGGAAAGTCACGGCACGATCCTCGCGCCGCCGACCGCGGAATTCGATCTGTCGAAACCGGATAATCTGACGGGCCAGCTCGAAAACCTGAAGCCCGATCTCATCATCAATCCGGCGGCCTATACGGCGGTCGATCGCGCCGAGGACGAGCGCGAGCAGGCGTTCCTGGTCAACGCCAGGGGGCCCGAGACGCTCGCCAGATGGGCCGCGGCGAACCATGTGCCGCTGGTGCATTTCTCCACCGACTACGTCTTCAACGGTTCGGGTGACAGGCCGTGGCGCGAGGATAGCCCGACCGAACCATTGTCCGTCTATGGTGCCAGCAAGCTCGCCGGCGACGTCGCGGTGCAGGCGGCGGGCGGTGCGCATCTGATCGTGCGCACCTCGTGGGTCTATGCCGCAAAAGGCACCAACTTCCTGCGCACGATCGCCCGGCTCGCCGGCGAGCGCAAGGAGTTGCGGATCGTGGCCGATCAGATCGGGGCGCCGACCTCGGCACAGGCGATCGCCAGCGCGGTGGCCGGCATCGTTCTGCCGAACCTCACCACGCTGCACGACCAGCTCGCGCGCAGGGGCGGCGTCGTCAACCTGGTTTGTGCCGGCGAAACCAGCTGGCACGGCTTTGCCAGCGCCATTGTCAGTGGGTTGAGGTCGCGTGGTGTCACGTTGGCCGTCGAGACCATCGCGCCGATTGCAACGGCGGATTTTCCGACCAAGGCGGTGCGTCCGGGCAATTCACGGCTGGATCTGACCCGGCTGAAGGCGCAGTTCGGCGTGGCGATGCCGACCTGGCAGGAAGCGCTCGCGCACGAGCTTGATGCCTATGTCCAGCTCGGCGCGCCCGCGCCCGCTTGATGCGTCTTCGAGGTTCGCGAACAAGCGCATCAAAAACCAAGGCCCCGGCTCAGATTTGATCTGAACCGGGGCTCGTTGAACCGAGCGGCGGCGATCGCCGCCGAGGTGCTACCGCTCAGCGCGGCCGGCCGATGCTGTCGTAGGTGAATCCGTGCGCGGCCATCTCGTCCGGACGGTAGATATTGCGCAGATCGACCACGACCGGACGCTTCATCTCCTGCTTGATCTGCTTCAGATCGAGTGCGCGGAACTGGCGCCATTCGGTGACGATGACAAGCGCATCGGCCTGGCGCGCGCACTCATAGGCATCCTTGCAGTACTCGATCTCGGGCAATTCCTTGCGCGCCTGCTCCATGCCGATCGGATCGTAGGCCCGAACCTTGGCGCCGAAATCGATCAGGCCGTTGATCAGCGGGATCGAGGGCGCCTCGCGCATGTCGTCGGTATCGGGCTTGAAGGTCAGGCCGAGCACGCCGATCGTCTTGCCGCGCAGCTCGCCGCCGAGCACGTTGGCGACCTTGCGCGCCATCGCCCGCTTGCGGTTGTCGTTCGCGGTCAGCGTGGCTTCGACGATTTTCAGCTGGACGTCGTGGTCGAGCGCCGTCTTGAACAGCGCGCGGGTGTCCTTCGGGAAGCACGAGCCGCCATAGCCCGCGCCGGCATGCAGGAACTTGGTGCCGATCCGGTTGTCGAGCCCGATGCCGCGCGCGACCTCCTGCACGTTCGCACCGACCCTCTCGGAGAGATCGGCGATCTCGTTGATGAAAGTGATCTTGGTGGCAAGGAACGCATTTGCGGCGTATTTGATCAATTCAGCGGTGCGCCGCGCGGTATAGAGGATCGGCGCCTGGTTCAAATAGAGCGGGCGATAGACTTCGCCCATCACCCGCTTGGCCCGATCGTCCTCGGTGCCGACGACGATCCGGTCGGGATGGCGAAAATCCTGGATTGCCGCGCCTTCGCGGAGGAACTCGGGATTCGACGCAACGGCGAAATCGGCGTCGGGATTGGTCTCGCGGATCAGGCGCTCGACCTCGTCGCCGGTGCCGACAGGCACGGTCGACTTCGTCACCACCACGGTGAACTTCTTGAGCGCCGCGCCGATCTCCTTGGCGGCAGCATAGACGTAGCTCAGGTCGGCATGGCCGTCGCCGCGCCGCGATGGCGTTCCGACCGCGATGAACACGGCGTCGGCATCGGCGACGGCGCCGGTGAGCTCCGTCGTGAAGGTCAGCCGTCCGGCGGCGGCGTTGGTTTCGACGAGCTTGTCGAGGTCGGTTTCGTAGATCGGGATCTTGCCGCGCTTCAGGGCTTCGATCTTGCCGGCGTCCTTATCGACGCACACGACCTGATGGCCGAAATCGGCAAAACACGCTCCGGACACGAGACCTACATATCCCGTCCCAACCATTGCAATCTTCATCAATCCGCTCGTCGATCAGTGTGGAGAGGAGGAGTTAGCACTAGCACAATTGGCGCCGACAACGCCAAGTTTTATAACGTATAGTTTGTGTTGGAGCTCGGCGGCTTTTTGTGCAAACGGTGATCGCCTCAGTGCAGGTGAGTGCTCGCTAGTCACCTTTGGGCGCGCCATGGACACATTCTCAACTTGAAATCGACCGACAATCGAGCCGCCGTTTGAGGGGTGGACATGAGCACGAAGACGATTGGCAAGCACAGGCCCTCGGGAGCTGATTACGCGTCGTTGCAAACGCAGTTCACCAGATACGATCGAACGACGTTTTCCGGGTTTGTCTATGACCGCGCCGATCTCGGCCGACGCTACACCGTCGAACTGCTGGTCGACGGCGAGCCATACATGTCATCATTGTGTGACGAGTTTGTAACAGAGCTTGCCGAGGCCGGTATAGGCGACGGGCGCTTTGGTTTTACATTCAATGTGCAGGATCAGGTCGGCGCGAACGCTGGGATCGTCGAGGCCAGATTGGCCAACATCGGTAGTCCTGTCGGCGCTCCGATTCGCTGCGATGTCGCGGCACCGCAAGCCCAGTGGCATCGGATCGCCGACATCGAATGGGTCGGAGGCTTGCGCTTCGAGGGCTGGCTGTCCCGCGACATCGACGAAGATATCGAGATCCTGATCGCGCAGCGGCCGGTGATGACGGTGAAGCCGACCGGCTGGACCAACGTTGCGCGGGGAAGCGAGTTCGGCGTCGGCCGCCGGATCGATTTTCATCTGCCCGAGCATTTTGCCGACGGTCGCATGCGCGGCCTGTCGGCGCGGACGGTTTCCGGACGCAGCCTGATCTCGGAGCCGATTCCCTTTGTCGCTTTCGAACGCGGATTGGAGCAGACGCTTGCGGATCTCGGGCGCTGGGACAGCGAGCGGCTGCGCGGAGAACTGTTCGACCGCGTGCTGCCGGCCTCGATGCCGCTTCACGCCTATCGCAGCTGGAAGGAGCGCTTCGCACCGGCGGCGCAATCGGAGCAATCCGACGTTCCGTCCGAGGCCGCGGTCGTCCTGATCGGCGAGAACAGGGTGGATGAAAGCATTGAGAGCCTCGAAGCCCAGGGGCATTCGGCCTGGTCGGCGGTGTGCCTGCCGGCGCAGGCCTTCAGTCGGTTCGATCGGAAAGCGGCCCGCGACTTCGTCGATGGTGATGCCGCCAACAGCGAGTTCTTGGTCTTTTGCCTGAGCGGGACGATCCTCGCGGAGAATGCCTTGCAGCGCTTCGCCGCTGTGTTCGCGGCCGAGCCCGGCTGCGATCTCGCCTATGGCGACGTCGAGGTCGCTGCGGGCGCCGGTGCGGTCTGGCCGCTGGCGTTTTCGGCGTTCGATCTCGAACGCGCGCTCGAGCAGGGCTATGGCGCGTACTGTTTTGCGGTGCGCCGCCAACATGCCATCGAAGCGCTGCGAGCGGCGACGTCGCTCTACGACATCTTTCTGTCCTGCGCGGAGCCTGGCCGAACCTATCATCTTCCTGGATCGATTGCGGCACTGCCGCCGATCGATGCGTCGGCCGCAACCGGCGAACTGGCCGCCGCAAGCAAGGCCTGCTTGGCCAGGGCCGGCATCGAGGCGAGTGTCGAGCCGCGCAAGGCGGGGCTGCTTCCTGCCGTTCAGGTCAAGCGCACCGTCGATTGGAGCGAGCGCACCACCATCGTCATCCCGACCAGAAATCGCGCCGAACTGCTCAAGCGATGCATCGAGACGGTCACGCCGGCCGCGAATGAGACCAACGCCCGCATCCTTGTCGTCGATAACAGCTCGACGGAGCCTGAAACGCTCGACTATCTGGAGAGCCTATCCGAGGAGGACATCGACGTTATCTCCGTCGAGGGCCCGTTCAACTTCGCAGCCATCAGCAACGCCGCGATCGACTGTGTCGACGCAGAGAACATCTGCTTGCTCAACAACGATATCGAGGCGCTCGACGACGGCTGGCTGGCGGAGCTGCTGTGGCGGCTCGCCGCTCCCGATGTCGGGGCCGTCGGTGCAAAGCTGCTCTGGCCGAGCAGCGTCGTGCAGCATGGCGGGGTGGTACTGGGGACCAATTTCGCGGCCACGCACGCCTTCAATGACCGGATGGATGGTGATCCCGGCTACGGCGATCTGCTCCAGGTGGCGCACGAATGCTCGGCGGTGACGGCCGCGTGCCTCTTGATGCGCAAACGCGATTTCGTGGCCGTCGGCGGCATGGACGAGACCCGTTTCCCGATCAGCTTCAACGACGTCGATCTGTGCCTGAAGCTGCGCCAGCTCGGCAAGCGGATCGTGTTCACGCCGGATGCGAAACTCGTTCATCTGGAATCGGCAAGCCGGGGCCGCGATTCCGCACCGGATCGCAAGGCACGCTTCAAGCGCGAGCTGTCGATGCTGCGCGCGAAGTGGGGCGAGGTGCTGCTCGACGATCCCTACTACAGTCCGTTGCTTGGGCTCGACTCGACGCCGTTCTCCTCGCTGGCATGGCCGCCGCGATCATGGAAGCCGCGCGCCAACCTGCCGCCTGTGCCGGCCGCGCCTCCGGTCGGGATGTAGCCGGGCATCCCCGCTCACCCAGCCGAGCACGGAGGCAATTGTTTGATCGGCATCAAGGCCCGGCGGCAGCTTCAGGTCGGTTTCCCGGCCACGTCCCGCTGCTGTCGGTCTCCATTCCGTCGCGGCGGCCGGCAGCCCGGTTGCCCTGAGCGCATCCAGCAGCGGATGCCCAAAGGCGGGCTCGCCGATGTCGAGCACCAGTTTCGTGATGCCGTGACCCTCGACGAGCGTCGCGATGTCGTCGACGGCGACGTCGCCGGTGACCAGGACATCGCTCCGCTGCATCAGCTTGAGATCGTCGAGCGTGGTCCCGAGCACGATGATCTCGAGGTCTTCACCGGCATCGGCGATTTGATCGCTCAACGCCCTGATGAAGCGAAACTCCGCCGCGCTGGCGCGCAGGACAAGCAGACCGAGACGCACAGGGCCGCTCACGGCGTGATGCCGCGTCGGCGGCGCAGGCGGGTCGTCCAGCCGGGTCGCTTGCAAGCCGAGCACCGTATCCGAAAAGGCGGCCCCGTCCTCTCCGATCGCGGTCACGCGTTGAGCGCCGGCGATCAGGCTGCTCCAGTCCGGGTGAACGCCCGATCCGAGTGCTGTGCGCAGTGCGAGGGCGGTGTCGGTGATCAGGACGTCGTAGGGGAAGCGTTGCGTGAGCTGGGCCAGGCATGCGGCGGGGATGCGGTTCGGCTCCGCAATCTCGATCGCGCGGATTTTGAGGTCGGTGAGCAGCGTCAGCAAGGCCTCACGGCCTTCAGGCGTTGCAACGTCGAGTGCGATCGACTGCGGTGCTACGCCATCCGGATCGAAAATGGTCGCCAGCTGGCGCGATCCCTCGGTTCGGGTCTGCACGACCAGCGCGCGCTGGTCGTCCGCCGCGAGTTGCCCGCATCGCCTGATGGCGATCTCGCGGCCAATCGCGGAACCGCAGAGGATGACGCACGGGCCGGCAGCGTGCGGTTCGCTCGCGAGCAGCTTGAGCTCCAGTGCCGCGCGGCAATCGCGGAGCGGATCGGCGAGCAGGAACGCGGCGCACTCCGTCGCATAGCGCCGGTAGCGCTGCTCGAGAACCCGCAGATTGCGCAGCACCAGCGAACGCTTCTCGCCGAGAAACGAGCGCGAGCCCTCGTGCCCGACAAATACCGACGGGATACACACGTTGCGGAGGCCGGCTTCTGCCGCGCGCAGGCAGAAGTCGACGTCTTCGAGATAGCCGCGATAGAAGTCGTCGGAGAGCTCACGCACGGCGTCGAGGCATTCGCGGGTGATGTAGAGGCAGAACCCGATGCCGTTGGGGATGTCGATCGCCTTCCCGGAATTTGCCGCGCCGGCGAGGTCGTCGAGCAGCGCTATCTCGTCCGGCGAGGGCAGGGGATTTGACCGGTTCGGGACCGGGAAGCTGGTGAATTCGCCGTTGTTCGACAGCGGCGTCGCCGTGCCCACGCGCGGTGTCGATTGCACCGCGCTGCGCAGCCGTTGCAGCGCGTATTTCGGCACGATGGTGTCCGAGTTCAGCAGCACGACGTCGCCGGCATCGGTTTCGCCGAGTGCCCGGTTGACCGCGCCGACGAAGCCGAGATTCTGCTCATTGATCAGCAGATGGATACGCGACCCGGCAGCCAGCTCGGCGAGCAGGCGCTTGATGTCGCGTTCGGGCGAGGCATCGTCCACCACGACGATGGTCGCGCCCGGCGTGCAGGCGGCGGCAGTCAATGCGCTCTCGATGCAGGCGCGCGTCGCGGCCAAATCCCGGTACACCGGGATGATGATGGTGAGTGGAGGCGTTTCACCGTCTCGCGCGCGCTCGGCCCGTGGCGGCGCGTTGCGGCGGTCCGGCGCGCGATTGGCCGGGAGTTGAACGCTTGCAATGATCCGGCCGGCTTGCGCGATCTCGAGCCGTTGCGAGGTCGCCGATGGCGGGCGGATCAGGCGAAAGCTCGCGGCGTGCCGCCCATCGCGTGCGAATCTGTGGCGGGGATCGGAGGGAAGCTGCACGGCACTGGATTGGTCCGCCTGCGCCAGTGAAAGCTGTGGGTCGTCAGACCCTCGCCACGTCACCCATCCCTTCACCTCTTCATCCAGGAAGTCGATACGGGCGCAGCTGTCCTGACCGTCCTGTTCGAGCAGCACGAGGGCGCTCCTCACCGAATCCGGATCGTCGTCGCGCCGTGCGATGCTGCGTGCGGCCTCGATCCGCTGCGGGCCGTCACCCCACGCCATCATGCGCCGTGCGGCAACCAGATCGTCCGGTTCGAGTTCGATCGCCCTGGCAACGCTGGCGACGGCATCATCCCTCAGATCAAGGCGGGACAGCGCCTCTGCGCGCAGCAGGTGGGCGCGGGCACCCGGATGCGGCATGATCCGGCAGCGGCGGTCGGCGAGCGCGAATGCCAGCCGGAAGTTGCGCGCCTCCAGCGCCGCGACCGCGGCCCGCTCGAGATCGACGTGATGGAGCGTTCTGGACGTAAAGGCGATCTTGCGCGCGTCGGCGGTCAAATGTCGCCCTTACCTGCCGGATGTCAGCCCGCGGTCTTCACGGCGCCCTGCCGGCTCCGGAACACGCGCACGCGGCCCTCGAGACGCGGTCCGTCCTGGCGCGGCGCCGGGTCGATCGGTTCGACGCGCCTCGGCTGCTGCGGCGCAAGCGGCGCGGCCTGCACGCGACGTTCTTCAAGGTTGAGCTTGAAGCCCACCAGGGGTTCCCGTCCCGACGGGCCCGACACCACAATCCGGTTCCCGGTCGCGCGCAGGGCTGGAGCGCCCAGGAAGATGGTCTCGGCCGAGATGATATAGCGATCCACGCTGGGCCCTGCGGCCTCCAGCGAGAACCCGGTGATGGCCAGTGCGCGGCCGCGGGTTCCAGCGAAGGTTCCGAGCGGAACGAACTGGTTGTCGCCGCGCTGCGGCCGGGCGAATTTGACCGCATATTGCAGGCTAAGATCACGCGGCTTGTTCGGCCATTCGAGCGAGATGCCCTCGATCCGGGCGGGAGCGGACGGTCCGGCGATCCAGGTGTTCGGGCCGACGGTCACATCACCGAGGCCGGCGACATGGGCGAGCAGCCGGAGGTCGCCCTGCCCACCGGCGCCAGCCTGAGGCGCGAATTCGGGCTCGAACTCGGGCTCAAAGGCGTCAAACGGCTGGCTGGCCGGCTGCGCAGCCTGCTGCTGGCCCTGGGTCAGCGGCTCGATCTTGATGTTGGCGGCGGTCGACCCGCCGATGCGCCCCGCAGTGACCTCGACGATCAGGCGGCTCGGGCGGGCGACCGACACGACCAGCGCGCTTTCGGGCGCAAACAGGGTTCCATTGACGGCGTCGGGCCCGGAAATGATACTACAATTGTTAAGGCTGGCGCGGTCCGCGTATACGCGCACCACTGGAGGCGACATCTTATCATCTGCGCCGTTATACCGAACCAGGAAGAGGCCCCGTGCCAGATCAATGGTTTTCTGCTGAATCTGTTCGTTCATCGTCGCCTGCGAGCCTAACGGGATGGATTGATATGTTGCCCGCGCAGTGTGCACTAAAAATCTGTGTGATAGAAGAGGGCTTAATGTTAATCCGGTAAGATAGTTTCACCCGTGCATATCGATGCCACACCCCCGGTCATGATGCAGAGCCTGACGCCAATCGAAGATCGCCCGGCCGGGGGGCGCGTCCGCCCGCCGATGAACGTCCTCTTCGTCCACAATAACTTTCCAGCCCAGTACCGCCACATCGCGCGCGCGCTTGCGGAGCAGCCCGGCAACAAGGTCGTCGCGGTCGGCTCGTCGACCGCGAGCACGACGCCGGATATCCGGCTGATCAAATACTCGACGACCAAGTCGGACTCCGCGATCGTGCATCCCTTTGCCCGCCGCTTCGATGTCGAATCGCGGCGCGCCGAGGAGGTTCTGTATGCGCTGTCCTCGCTGTCGGGGCAGGGCTTCGTGCCCGACCTGATCTTCGCGCATCCCGGCTGGGGCGAGACGCTGCCGTTGCGCACGATGTTTCCGCGCGCGCGGATCATCCTGTATTGCGAGTTCTTCTACGGCGCGGAGGGCAGGGACGTCGGCTTCGATCCCGAGTTTCCGATGACCGGCCTCGATGGCAATGTCGCGCTTCACCTGAAGAATGCGACCACGCTGCTGGCGCTCACGGAATGCGATTCCGGCGTGTCGCCGACGCCATGGCAAAGGTCGACCTTTCCCCGCGAGTTCCAGGGCAAGATCGAGGTCATCCACGAGGGCGTCGACACCGACGAGGTGAAGCCCAATCCGGTCGCGCGGTTTCAGCTGCCGAACGGCGCGACACTCTCGGCCGAGGATGAAGTGATCACCTACGTCTCGCGCAATCTCGAGCCGGTGCGCGGCTTCCACATCTTCATGCGGTCGCTGCCCAAGATCCTGGCGGCGCGGCCGAATGCGCAGGTGGTGATCGTCGGCGGCAGCGGAACGTCCTACGGGGCGAATCCGCCCAAGGGCTCGAGCTGGAAGTCGATGTTCCTCGACGAGATCAGGTCGGAGATCGACCTTCGCCGCGTGCATTTCCTCGGCCGGATTCCCCGGGACCAATATCTTGCACTGCTCCAGATCTCCTCGGTGCACGTCTATCTGACCTACCCCTTCGTGCTGTCATGGTCGCTGCTGGAAGCGATGAGCGCGGGGTGTGCGGTGGTGGCGTCCGACACCGCTCCGCTGCGCGACATCATCTCCGACGGCAACGGCCTGCTGGCGCCGTTTTTTGATATTGATGCCCTGTCGGATCAGGTAATCTCGGTGCTGAAACGGCCCAAGGCCTTCAAAAAGATGCGAATGAAGGCGAGAAGCTTCGTGAGGGACAATTACGACGCGAAACGGGTCTGTCTGCCCAGGATGCTGACGCTCGTTGGATGAAGGTGTCCTCCCGCGCACCCATCGGATCGCGCGGGGGATCACGCCCAGGAGTTTGCGATGCCGCTTGTCATTTCGGTTGCCCAGCGCAAGGGCGGGGTCGGCAAGACGACTCTCGCGGTCTTGCTGGCCGCGGAACTGGACCGGCGCACCGGCGTGGTGGGATTGGTCGACGCCGACTCCCAGGCATCCGCCTGTCATTGGGCCGAGCCCGGCAATCTGTCGTTCCCGGTCTATCAGCTTGATCCGGAAACCCGCCCCGTCGCCGAATGGGCCAAGCTGATGCGGCAGATTCCGCATCAGATCATCGTGGTGGACTCTGCCCCCAACGATCGGGTGCTCGGCGCCGTTCTCGCGGTCGCCAACATCGTGCTGATGCCCTGCACGCCGTCCGGCCTCGACATCGAAGCCACCGCGCGGACGCTCGACATCGTGCGGGAGGTCCGCGCCGCGCGGCGTACCGCGCTCCGCGCCATGATCGTGCCGAACCGCGTCGACCAGCGCACCCTCGAAGGCCAGCAATTGATCGAGGAGCTCGATACGCTCGACGAGGAGATCGGGCCGATGATCGGGAGCCGCTCGGCCTATGTTCGTGCGGTTGCGCTCGGCCAATCGGTGGCTGATTTCGCCGGCGGGACGCCCGCCGATCTCGAGATCAAGATGCTCGCCGATCTCGTGATGAACTGGTGCGGGATCGCGCCCAGGCAACGCGTGACCAGTTAACAGATCGCGCCGGCGCCTTCACGTCGGGCTAACCATTTCCGCAACGGAATCAGAAATCCCGCGCCGCAACCGGCCCTTGTCTGATCGCGCTGTCCGTGGGAACCGCAGGGAAAAGCCTGGAAAAGACGGCTCATCTGCCATCCATCGTGCATCACGACGCCGATGTGCGCGTTATCGTTGGCAATCGATAAGCCTGCCGGCGCCGCCGACGCCGCGTGGTTAACGGATGGCGCGCGCTCGCCCGCGCATTTGAAGCAAATGCCGCCGTGCGCTTGAGCCGAAGCGCAAGACATTTCCCGTACATGCTTCCCGGCACGGTGGGGAGTGAAGAATGTGCAGCGTCAAGAAAGTGATGGCCCTGGTTTTGGCCATCGTCGCGCTCGGGACCAGCGCACGGGATACGCAGGCCGGAATGATCGGCTTTCCGCTGCCGCTGCGCGGCGTGATCGAGCAGATCCGCTTCAGCGAGCCGACGCTGGCGCCGATGGCCTACACCATGTTCTGCATGCGCTATGCCGACGAATGCAAACAGAAGCCGCGCAGCCGCATGGTATTCCGCGGTGGTGCAACGCGCCTGACCAAGCAGCGCATCGCCGACCTGATCGAGATCAATGCGCAGGTCAACCGCCAGATCGCTCCGCAGCGCAATGAGCGCGGCCTCGCCGGCGAGGAATGGCTGATCAATCCGGCGCGCGGCGACTGCAACGATTATGCCGTCAGCAAGCGCCATGAGCTCCTGGCGCGCGGCTGGCCGATGCGCAATCTGCTGCTGAGCGAAGTGGTGACCTCCTGGGGCGAGCATCATCTGGTGCTGGTGGTCCGCGCCAAGGGCGGCGACATCGTGCTCGACAACCTGAATGCGCAGATCCGCAGCTGGTCGCAGGCGCGCTATCGCTGGGTCAGGATGCAGACCCCTGCGAACCCCGACCACTGGGCCGCGGTCGCACAGGCCGGCGTCTGAATTCCCGAGTTCACTCCATCGATCGAAACTGGCGCGGCGAGACATTTCGCCGTGCCGTTTTTGTTTGAGGTATGGATGACGATCGCAAGATCGCTGCGCTCACATTCCGGAACGATTGCCGGCTTGACCGGTTGATCCTGATCGCATCCATCGAAGCATCGCCATGAAACTGGCCGGCCTGTTCACGATCGCGACGCTGGCGGCTGCCGCCGCAGGCCCCGCGCTTGCGCAGGGCACCGGACCGACCACGCAGGGCGGATCCCGCTATTCGATCGACGGACCGGGCGGCGGCGTTCCGACCTCGCGGCCGCAGGCGACCCGGCCGGTCCCGTCGGCAACACCGATTTACCCTTACGGGAGAGCGTCGCGGCAGGCGCCGCCGGTCGGCCATCAGACCGGTGTGCCGCTGCGGTCGCGTTAACCGTCACTGCTGCGCACAAGCGGGACGGTCTTAACGCTATTCGCATTGCCGTTTTGCCGCGCCTGGCGGAATGTCGTACCCATGCAGGCGCTGCGTCTGTTGAGAGGCAGGATGGGTCCGCGCAGGGACGGCATTTTCGATGACGAGCAAGGGTTCGATACTGATCACAGGCGGCGCGGGATATATCGGCTCCCACTGCGCCAAGGCGGTTGCAGCGGCCGGATATGTTCCGGTCGTCTACGACAATCTGTCGACCGGTCATCGCAACTTCGTGCAATGGGGACCGCTGGTCGTCGGCGACGTCGCCGATCACGACAAGATCACCGCCACCGTCCGCGCGCACGATGCGTGCGCCGTGATGCACTTCGCGGCGTTCAGCGCGGTCGGCGAGTCCGTGGCGGATCCGCAGAAATACTTCACCAACAACGTCGCCGGCACGCTCGGCCTGCTGCGCGGCATGCGGCAGGCGGGTTGCGACCGGCTGGTGTTCTCCTCGACCGGCGCCGTCTACGGCAATGCCGGGCGCGATCCGATTCCGGAGAGCGCCGCGGGTCCGACCGTCAATCCCTACGGCCGCTCCAAATACATGATCGAGCAGATCCTGGCCGATTACCGCGCCGCCTATCAATTCAACTCGGTCTGCCTGCGCTACTTCAACGCCTGCGGCGCCGATGCGTCCGGCACCATCGGCGAGCTGCGTGATCCCGAGACACATCTGATTCCGCGCGCGCTGATGGCGCTGTTGGGGCACGTGCCTGATTTCGCGATCTTCGGCGAGGATTATGACACGCCCGACGGCACCGCGGTGCGCGACTACATCCATGTCGACGATCTCGCCAGCGCCCATATCGCCGCGCTCGAGCTGCTGCTGAAGGGCGACGCCGGCGGCGTGTTCAACCTCGGCACCGGCACCGGCTATTCGGTGCGCGAGGTGCTCGACGCGATCCGCGCCGAGACCGGGGAAGCGGTGCCGAGCGTGGTTCGCGAACGCCGGGCCGGCGATCCGCCGATCCTGGTCGCCGATCCCTCGAAGTCGGAAAGCGGCCTCGGCTTCAAGGCCAGTCGCTCGGATCTCGGCACCATCATCCGCTCGGCCTGGGCGTGGCACCAGAAGGCGCATCCGCGCCGGCGCTGACCACCGAGGCCGCAGTGCCTCAATCCAGCGTGATGTAATGCTGCTCCGCCAGCCGGGCGAGGAACGGCATGTCGACAAAGCTCGTCACCAGGAACACCACGACCAGCGCCAGCACGGTCAGCATCAGGCCGCGCTCGCCATAAAGCTTCTCGGGCTTTTGTGCCGACGATCCCGGTGCGGTCGACATCGAGAAATAGGCGGTGAACAGCATCACCACCAGCGGCATCGCAAGGATGTATTCGATGCGGTACTTCACCAGGAACACCGACAGGAAGAACACCGAGAACAGCGAATAGCTGAGACAGGAGGCGGTCAGCGACACCTCGGTATAGTCGGCAAAGCTCGCGCGGTAGCGCGCCAAGAGCTCCCGGCCGTGCGAGGCGGCGATCTCGCGATATTCGGACAGCCGCTTGGCCGCCATCAGGAATGCGCCGCCGAACCAGTAGCACAGGATCACCGAGCCCGGCGGCAGCGAGGTCGGGTCGATCATCGCCCAGCCGATCAACAGCCGCAGCGGATTGTTGACGGATTCCGAGATCACGTCGAAATAGGCCTTGTCCTTGCTGCGCAGCGGCGGGACGTTGTAGACGATGCCTTGAAGCGCGAAGATGCTGGTCGCGAACAGCATCAGGCGGCTGCTCGCCGCCGCGCAGGCGAGGCCAAGTACGACCAGCAGCAGCCATTCGATGCCGATGATCTTGCCGTCCATCGCGCTCTGCACCGCGGAGCGCTGCGACTTGGTCGGGTGATGCCGGTCGAAGTCGCGATCGAACCATTCGTTGATCACGTAATTCGCCGACGCGATGCAGATCGCAGCCAAGAGGCCAAGGATGATCGAGGCGGCAAGATGCTCGCCTCGCGTGCCGCGCAACAGCCAGGCCAGGATAATCCCGGGAATGATGAAGATATGCTTGGTGCTGTGATCGAGCCTGAGGATCGCAAGATACTGCTGAATGCCCGCGGCAGGCGGCTTGCTGGCTTCGACCTTGCTGTCCATCAGCGCCATGGCGCGGTTCCTTGTCCTGATCGCTTATCTGAGGAGGTAGACGTCGAAACTCTCGTCGCTCTTCGCCGGGCCGAAGCGGCGGATCATCGTGGTCGCTGCGCGGAAGTCGCTGAGGTCGGTGGCTGAGGCGCGGAACGTCCGCCACTCCTTGCCCTCGTCATAGGTCTGGTCGGGCGTGATCGCATCGAGCCGGTAGGCGAGCAGGATGATGACGGGCGCAGCACGCGTCTCGCGGAGCTCGCGCGCGAGTCGCAGCGTCTCGCCGAGATCGCCGTCCATTTTGCCCTTGCGCGAAAAGATCACGACGCTGCCGAACCTGTGGTCGCGTGCGAGATAGAGCGGATTCCCGACGTAATAGGGCAGCGCCTCGACCAGATATTCCGGCTCGCTGAGGATGATCGCGTTGGCGAGATCGGGGCGAGCGGCGATCAGGCGACCGAGATCGGCGCTGCGGCTTGCGACAACGCCGGTCGCCGCGTTGCGCAGATCGTTGATGCCGGCGGCGGTCTGGACAGCGAGCACCAGCAGTAGCGAGACGCGTCCGATCGCCGGCAGCAGTCCGGCGGAAGTCGCGGTGATCTTGCTCCAGCCGATCCAGTACAGCGCGATCAGGAAGCACAGGAAGACCGCGGCGTGGCGATAGGCGCCGTTGGCGGCGACGGCGAAGAACAGCGATGTCAGCAGCAGCGCGGCGATGGCGGCGAGAAACGCCGGTCGGCGCGGCAATAGCCCGAGGGTCGCGCCGAACAGCAGCGCCGATCCGACGACCGAAGGCAGCAAATTGGCAAACAGCGCGCCCAGCGACGTCGCGCCGGGGTTCACCAGCGAAAGAATTGCGGCCGTCAGCGGCGAAGCGTGCGACCAGTCGCGGGCCGCCGCATCATTGTAGGTCGGCAGCATCGTCACCGCGCAGATCGCGACGCCGATCGTCGCGATGGCCGCATTGACCGCGAAATTGGTCAGGAGCGGTGACCAGCGCCAGCCGTGAACTTCGAGCAGGTCGAGCAACCAGAACAGCAGGAAAGCGCCGGCCATGATCGCGCCGACGACATTGGTGTTGGCGAGCAGCAACAGCAGCACGCCGAGCACGAGGCCGCGGTCGCGGTGAGCCGGATAGCAGGCCGCGATCGCGAACAGGAACAAGGCCGAGATGCCGTAGTTCCTCGCCATCACCACATATTCGAACAGCAGCGCATGGCCGGTGATCAGCAGCAGGACCAGCGGCCGCGGCAACGGCGACCGGAAGATCAGCAGCGCGACGGTGACGAGCCCGACCGCGAAGGCCACACCGGGCAGCACCTCGACCCGGCCGACCGCGGCATGCGCGCCGCGCAGCAGCAGATACCAGAGGGCAGGGTGGCCTTCGCCATGCAGCCCTCGCAGCATCGCGATCACATCATCGCCATCAAGGGCGATGGTGAGCGCGCGCACCTCGTCGCGCCACATCACGTGACGGGAGATTTGGAAGCCGGTCAGCGCGATCCAGCCCGCCAGCAGCAGCAGGTCCGGCCAGGACCGGCGATCCCGCTTCGGCGCGAACAGCCAGTCGTCCAGGATTTGCAACAAGCGGGTCAATGAATCCTGCTGTATCCGGGAACGGTCACGCCGGACCGCGGCGTCATCTGCGGTTTCGTCATTTGTGTTAACAGTAAAAGCCACCTACAATATTGTAACATTATGGGCAATCCAGGCTAACATTTATGACGTCGACGCCGGCCCAGAGGTCGCTCAGCGACATCAGCCCTGCGCATCCCGAAGTGGAGTTCGCGCTGGTGCTGGCGCGGACCATCGATTCCGTGAACGCCGACCCGCAGCAGCTGCGCAGCGCGGTCTACGAGCTCGCGCGGCAAAAGCTGCAACAGCTCGCGCATCAGGATCCCAAGGAAAAAGCGCGCCTGATGCAGGCGCTGGAAGTCGCGATCGAGGGCGTCGAGGCGCACACCAGGGACAATCTGGTCGAGCGGTTCTCGGTGCCGCCGGCGCGGGCGCTGCCGGCATTCCTGGAAGCGGCAGGCGCCGCACGGCGGATCGAGGGTCCGCAGCGGATCGATGCCGAGGAGGCCTTTGTCGCGACGCTCGATCGGGTCGAGCTGCGGCGCCGGCCGCGCTGGTCGTCGTCGGCGCCGCTGCGCTACGTCGCGATGCTCGGCTTCTTTGCGTTGATCGCGGCCGTCGTGCTGTTGCAGCAGCGCGGCGTGTCATTGGCGGCAGCGCTGGCGATGATCGCGGGAACGCTTGCGCCGGTGCCGGCCGAACCGCAACGGCCCGCGGTCGTCGCGGCCGTGCCGGCGCCGGCCGCGCCCGTCGTGCCGCCCGCACCGAAACGGCCGTTGCCGACGGCTTACGGCGTCTACGCCGAGAGCGGCGGCAAGCTCTATGAGCTGCAATTGATCCAGGGCCGCGCACCGGATCCGCGCGTGGCGATTTCGGCTGCGATCACCAGGCCGAGCGAGACTGCATTGCCGGACGGCCATCTCCGCTTCATCGTGTTCCGGCGCGAGGGCGCCGGCGGCGCGTCCGATCCGATCGACGTGCGCCTGATCGCGCGCGTGACCCAGCAGACCACATTCGACACGGCCGGCAAGCCGGTGGTCTCGCCCGGTGACGACACCTGGGTGATCCGCAACATCTCGATCCCGTTCCGCGCCGCGCCGCTCAGCGAGGATCCGCAGATGTTCGAGGTCCAGCCGCGCGACGACACGCCGCTGTCGCCGGGACGCTACGCGCTGATCCTGAAGGCGCAGGCCTACGATTTCACAGTCGAGGGCGCGGTGACCGACAAGCGGCACTGCCTGCAGCGGCTGGCGGCCGCCAATGGCGTGTTCTACTCGGAATGCGAGAAGCCGTGAGCGGCACGCCCATTCGGCTCGGCATTGTGCTGGCGTTGTTGCTGTCGTCGCGGGCCGCCATCGCAGCCCCCGATGCCGAGACGGCGAAGCGGTGCCTGCGCGCGGCCTATATGGTCTATCCGTACAAGCGGCCGGGGGCGGCGCCGATGAATGGCGACCGGTTGAATTTCTTCCAGCAATGCATGGCGCAGCAGGGCACCAGGTCCGCGGAAGCGCCGAAGCGCGATTGAGCGGTTCAACCCGCGGATTGTTCCGCGCGCGACCGCAGCCGGCCGAACTGGCTGCGCAGCACCAGTAGGATGAGGTGACCCGCGCCGACGCCGGCGAAACCTCCCGCCACCTTGACGATCGCGTCGAGCAGCCGGCCGTGACGGTCCGGCGTCAGCAATTGCATCGCCTCGAGCGTGAACGAGCTGAACACGACAAACAGCACGATCAGCCCGGTCCGCCGCGGGTAACCCAGCAGGAAGGCCATCGCCATCACCGCATATGCGGCGAAGCGCTCGGTCTGGGGATGGAAGAACGACGGACGGTCCTGGATGGGGGACAACGTGACGAATGCGATGAAGGCCAGCGCAAGCCAGCCGGCAACCACGCCAAATGTCCTAATCTTCGAAACAAGCAATCAAGTATTCCCGGTCCCTGTGCCCCCGACGTGCCGCTGGATTAGCGTATCGCTGATACCAGCGAAAATGAATTGCCCGCCGAAGGTTAACCTGCCGCCCACTGTGACATTGCTCACGCTGCCGATGCGTCAGGACCATGATGATAGACCAGCGGTCGCATATCCAAAATTATAGTATCATAATACCAGTAATTGAAACCAAGCCTCATTCCGTCCGCACCTTGCGGCGGGAACCGGCCGCGCTTGCGCGGGTTCCCGGGATGGTGCACCTGACGAAAAAATTAGCTTTGGCCGGTGGCTCCATTCATAAGCCGTTCACGGCGCGAAGCCTCATTTGATGCCCGGACTATCGCAATGTTCACTCTCGGAGGCCAAAGTGCGTCTGCTTGTCGTTGAGGATGACCCGGATCTGAACCGCCAGCTCACCACCGCGCTGACGGACGCCGGCTATGTGGTCGATCGCGCGTTCGACGGCGAGGAGGGGCATTTCCTTGGCGACAGCGAGCCCTACGACGCGGTGGTGCTGGATATCGGCCTGCCCAAGATGGACGGTATCTCGGTGCTGGAGGCCTGGCGGCGCAACAAGCGGGTGATGCCGGTCCTGATCCTCACCGCGCGCGACCGCTGGAGCGACAAGGTGCAGGGCTTCGATGCGGGCGCCGACGACTATGTCGCCAAGCCGTTCCACCTCGAGGAGGTGCTGGCGCGGATCCGCGCGCTGCTGCGCCGCGCCACAGGGCATGCCCAGGTCGAGCTGGTCTGCGGGCCGGTGGCGCTCAACACCCGTACCAAGCGGGTCACCGTCAACGGCAACCCGATCAAGCTGACCTCGCACGAGTACAACCTGCTTGATTATCTGATGCACCACACCGGGCGGGTGGTGTCGCGCACCGAGCTGGTCGAGCATCTCTACGACCAGGACTTCGACCGCGACTCCAACACCATCGAGGTGTTCGTCGGCCGCATCCGCAAGAAGCTGGAAGTCGATATCATCCAGACGGTTCGCGGCCTCGGCTACATGCTGTCGCCGCCGACCTAAGGCATTTTCTGAAGCCGCCGGCGCGCGCGAGGAAAGCGCGACCAAACAACGGGATAAGGGCATAACCTGTTCAATCGGATCATGCTCTTGAGATGCTTGATCGCCATGCGGGCATTGGCATGATCCGGGCCAGGAGAAACTGGATTCGCGAAACTGGATTCGCCGATGTCTGAATCCCCGATGTCTGTTGCCGCCGGCCCGCTGCTCGAGCGCGTGCCCTGATGGGCGGCAGCTCGCTTGCGACACGCCTGTTCGTCTCGGCGACCGCCTGGGTGGTGGTGATCCTGGCGATCACCGGCGTCATCCTGTCGTCGGTCTATCGCGACGCGACCGAGCGCGCCTTCGACCGCCGGCTCAATCTCTATCTGCGCACCCTGATCGCCGAGGTGGCGACGCCGGACGAGCCGGCCGACCGCCAGTTCCAGTCACTCGGCGAGCCACTGTTCGACCTGCCGCTGTCGGGCTGGTACTGGCAGATCACCCGCACCGACACCGAAAAGGGCGAGACCCGGGCCTCGCGCTCGCTGTGGGACAAGAAGCTGCCCAAGCTCGAGGATCACGGTGCCGAACTGACCGCCGCCGGCGTCCGCCTCGGCTATGTCGACGGGCCCGAGGGCCAGAGCCTGCGGATGGTGGAGCGGCCGGTCGATCTCGGCGCCGACGGCAAGTTCCTGGTCAGCGTCGCCGGCGATGCCACCGAGATCTTCGATGAGACCCGCAGCTTCGATTATTACCTGTTCGGCACCTTCGCAGCCCTCGGCATCGTGCTGCTGCTGACCACCATCTTCCAGGTCCGTTACGGCCTGGCGCCGCTGAAGCGCATTTCGGACTCCATTGCCGATATCCGCTCCGGCCGCGCCGAGCGGCTGGAGGGCCGCTTCCCTGTCGAGATCGCGCCGCTGGCGCGCGAGACCAATGCGCTGATCGATGCCAACCGGGAGATCGTCGAGCGCTCGCGCACCCATGTCGGTAATCTCGCGCATGCGATCAAGACGCCGCTGTCGGTGATCGTGAACGAGGCAGGCGCGCATGCCGCCGATCCGTTCGCCAGCAAGGTGCTGGAGCAGGCCGATCTGATGCGCGACCAGGTCGCCCATCATCTCGAGCGGGCGCGGATCGCCGCCCGCGCCACCATCGTCAGCACCATCACCGACGTCGCGCCCGCGATCGAGGCGCTGCGCCGGACCATGGAGAAGATCCATCGCGATCGCGATCTCACCATCGAGGCCAAGGCCGATCCGGCGGCGCGGTTCCGCGGCGAGCGGCAGGACCTCGAGGAGATGGTCGGCAATCTCGTCGACAATGCCTGCAAATGGGCCGCCTCGCAGGTGCTGATCGAGATCGCCGTGGTCCCGCCGGAGACGTCGGGCGCAGGACCCAGGCTGCGCATCGTGGTCGACGACGACGGCCGCGGCCTGTCGGAGGCCGAGCGCGCCCAGGTGGCGCGGCGCGGCCAGCGGCTCGACGAATCGAAGCCCGGCTCGGGGCTCGGCCTGTCGATCGTGACCGATCTCGCCGGGCTTTATGGTGGCAAGCTCACCCTGAACGACGCTCCGATCGGCGGTCTGCGGGCGGAGCTGGTGCTGCCGGCGGTGTAGGCGAGCAATTCCATGAAACCAGCTCATGGGAACGCTCGTTGGGTATCGTCATTCCGGGGCGATGCGAAGCATCGAACCCGGAATCTCGAGATTCCCCGATGCGCAATTGCGCATCTGAGGTTCGCTGCGCGCCCCGGAATGACGATGTTCGCCGCCGCCGCATCGTTCCTTGCGCCCTCATTCTTCCTAAACGCGTTCTTAACGCGCCAACCACTATCATCGCGGGCGGACGGGCTGCGGCGTTTGCCGGGCACCAAGCTTTCACGACCGGGCGCATGAGCCAAAAATCGACCGAGCGGCTGAGGGATTATCTCGCGCAGCTTCCGCCGCAATCGCAGGCGCTGCTGATGCGCGAGCTGGAGCGCGCGGTCGAACGCGGCGACGATGTCGCCGTCGCCAATCTGGTGCTGGAGCAGCTGCGCAAGATCGTGCGCGGGGCCGAGGAGGACGAGCGGATCGAGCCGCGCAGCGACGATCCGGCGCGGCTGTTGTTCCGGCCGCTCGAGCCGTTCCTCGCCGAGACCAATTTCCCGACCCGGCCCGGCCAGCTGCGGCGCGCCTCACTGCTGCCGATCTGGCAGTGGCTGGCCCGCGAGGGCGCGCCGGAGGCGGCCCGCGCATTCGAGGCGGCGCTGGCGGCGGCCACCGAGAGCGGCCCGATGGAAGTCGCCGCGCGAAAATTCCAGCTGGCGGCTGCGGAGGCCATCCTCAAGGTCGCAGGGCCGAGCCAGGACGACCGCCAGCGCGCGCTGGCGCGGGTCGGCCCGCCGAGCGTGGTCGAGGACCTGCTGCCGATCGGCCTGGTGCTGCAGGCCCGCGAGGCGCTGGAAACCCTGGGCAGCCGGCTGCCAAGCCAGATCCGCGTGTTCGCGGATTCCCAGATCGCCTCCGCCACCGAGGCGCTGAAGCTGCCGTCGCTGCAGACGCCGCAGCTCTTGCCGTTCGCGCTGTCGCTGATCGCGCAGCGGCTCGCCGCGCCGTGGCAGATCGTCCGCCTCGCGATCAAGATGGCAGCCTCCGACGACGAGCTGCGGGTTGCGGCCACGCCCTACGGCGTCGCCGTCACCATCGCGCTGCATGATCTGTCGTTCGTCGCGGCCTGCCTGCGCACCGACATCAAGCGCGGGCATTTCGACTATGTCGGCGAGCAGCTCAAGACCCTGCATGACGGGGTCCGCGGCCTGCGCACCGAGCTCGACCTGCGCAACGACTCCACCTGGGGCCGTCAGCTGACGTCGGTCCGCGCCGACACCTCGAACGCGCTGCAATCGGAGATCGACAGCGTGCCGGGCCGGGTCCGCCGCATCCTGCGCCAGCGCGCCGACAAGGACATCACGGCCGGCGCCAAGATCGACCCGTCCGAGGTCGAGGACGCCGCCGCCCTGATCGATTTCGTCGCGGTGTGCCGCACCTATGCCAGCGAGCTCGCCATCAACGAGGTGACGCTGCGGACCTTCTCGGACCTGCAGCATTATGTCGAGCAATCGACCGAGGGGCTGGTGCAGTCACTGCGCGGCGGCGACGCCCGAGTCCGCGCCTTCCGCCAGCAGCAGGTCAAGGCCGCGATCCGCTTCTGCGAGGTGCTGTTCGGCCACGACTACGCCTCGCTAATGAACCGGGCGGCGGAGAATGCCGTGACAGGGGAGCGAAAGTCGTCGCGCGCGGGGTAGCGGGAGCGCTGGGACAGAGCGATCGCGCGATTTCGGAATAATGGAAGTGTGGCGCTGAGTTGCCCGGCGTGTCAAGTCGTCATTCGAGGGCCGGCGGCCGCCGCACCTTTGCATGGGGTTGTTTCGCGGTTTTTGATCGTGCGCGCCTTTACCGGGAAACACCATTGCCCGGCCGCCGCAACGACGCTGGAAAACCGCCTGATTTCGACCTTCCGCCGATCCAGCAATTGTCAATTGCCGGGCTCGCCGCCGGTGGTGTAAAGCGATTCTAAGGTGGCTTGCCGGAAGCCGCCGTTCCATCCGGGAACCGCTTGATGACGCTGTGGTTTGTGTTCGCGCTGATGACGGTCGCGGCGATCTTTGCCGTGCTGTGGCCGCTCAGCCGGCGCGGGCGCGCGGACTCGGGCGGCAGCGAGGTCGTGGTCTACCGCGACCAGCTCGCCGAAATCGACCGCGACATGGCCTCAGGGATCATCGGCGCCGCCGAGGCGGACGCCGCGCGGATCGAGATCAGCCGCCGGCTGCTCGCCGCCGCCGACCAGAGCGGACGCGACACCCCGGTAACGGGCAGTCTCACGCTGCGCCGCGCTGCGGCGGTGGTGGCGCTGGTCGGGCTGCCGGTGATTGCCTCGAGCTTCTATCTCGCGCTCGGCTCGCCGCGGCTCGGCGACTTTCCGCTTGCCGAGCGCAGCAAGGTCGCCGATGCCAACCAGCCGCTCGCCAATCTGGTCGCGCAGGTCGAGGCGCATCTGGAGAAGAACCCGACCGACGGCCGCGGCTGGACCGTGCTGGCGCCGGTGCTGTCGCGGCTCGGCCGCTACGATGACGCGGTGCGCGCCTATCGTAACGCCATCAGCTATGCCGGCGACAGCGCCGATCGCCGCGCCGATCTCGGCGAGGCCTTGATGGGAAGCGCCGGCGGCGTCGTCACCGCGGAGGCCAAGGCGGAGTTCGAGCGCGCGGTCGCGCTCAATGGCGATGATGCCAAGGCGAACTATTTCCTCGGCCTCGCCGCCGAGCAGGACGGTCGCACGGCCGACGCCGCCGCGCTCTGGCAGAAGATGCTGGCGAAGGCGCCGTCCGATGCGCCGTGGCGGCCGCTGGTGCAGGCCGCGCTGGTGCGGGTCGGCGGCAGCGTGCCAGACGTCCCGCCGGGCGTCAGCGCGCCGAGACTGCCGGACGGTGCGATGGCTGCGGCGAAAGACATGAGCGAGGCCGATCGCGGCACCATGATCAAGGGCATGGTCGATCGGCTGGCGACGCGGCTGAAGACCAATGGCGACGACGTCGAGGGCTGGCTGCGGCTGGTGCGCGCCTATCTCGTGATGGGGGAGCGCGACAAGGCGATGAGCGCGCTTGCCGACGCTCGTCAGGCTGTCGCCAAGGATGCGGTCCGGTTGCGTCAGCTCAATGAAGGGCTGAAGAATCTCGGGTTGGATGGATAAATCATGACGCCGAAACGAGCGCAGCGGTTTTCGGAGAACGTCATGAGCAAGGATAGACCATGACCAGGAAGCAACGGCGTTTGACATTGATCGGCTGCGCGCTCGCCGTGCTCGCGATCGCCGCGGGTCTGGTGCTGAACGCGCTGCGCGATTCCATCGTGTTCTTCTCGACGCCGTCGATGGTCGCCGAAAAGCATCTCGGCCCGGGCAAGCGTTTCCGCCTCGGCGGCCTGGTGGAACAGGGCTCGCTGAAGCGCGGCGACAATCTTGCCGTGACCTTCACCGTCGGCGACGGCGGCGCGACGCTGCCGGTCGCCTACAAGGGCATCCTGCCGGATCTGTTCCGCGAAGGGCAGGGCGTCATTGCCGAAGGCGCGCTCGATGCGGACGGCGTGTTCCGCGCCGACACCGTGCTCGCCAAGCATGACGAGACCTACATGCCGAAGGATGTCGCCGATGCCCTGAAGAAGCAGGGTCATTGGAAGGACGATTACGGCAAGAAGCCGAACAATATGCCGAGCGCCTCCGCGGCGCCGACCCAGGGAGCCATGCGGTGATCGCCGAAAGCGGACATTACGCGCTGGTGCTCGCGCTCGCCCTTGCGCTGATCCAGTCGATCGTGCCGATCGTCGGCGCGCGCTGGCGCGATGCGGCGCTGATGAACGTCGCGCGCTCGACCGCGCTCGCGCAATTGCTGTTCGTCGCGGCGTCGTTTGCAGCGCTGGTGACGCTGCACGTCACCTCGGATTTCTCGGTCGCCAATGTCTACGAGAATTCGCATTCGCTGAAGCCGCTGCTCTACAAGATCACCGGCGTGTGGGGAAACCATGAAGGCTCGATGCTGCTGTGGGTGTCGATCCTGGCGCTGTTCGGCGGCCTCGTCGCGGCGTTCGGCAACAATTTGCCGCTGTCGCTGCGCGCGCATGTGCTGGCGGTGCAGGCCTGGATCGCCAGCGCCTTCTATCTGTTCATCCTGATCACCTCGAATCCGTTTCTGCGCATCGCCAATCCGCCGCTCGAGGGCCGCGACCTCAATCCGGTGCTGCAGGACATCGGCCTCGCGGTGCATCCGCCGATGCTCTATCTCGGCTATGTCGGCTTCTCGATCTCGTTCTCGTTCGCGGTGGCGGCGCTGCTGGAAGGGCGGATAGACGCCGCCTGGGCGCGCTGGGTGCGGCCGTGGACGCTGATGGCGTGGATCTTCCTGACGCTCGGCATCGCGATGGGCTCCTACTGGGCCTATTACGAACTCGGCTGGGGCGGCTGGTGGTTCTGGGATCCGGTCGAGAACGCCTCGCTGATGCCGTGGCTGGCCGGCACCGCGCTGTTGCATTCGGCGCTGGTGATGGAGAAGCGCAACGCGCTGAAGGTCTGGACCGTGCTGCTCTCGATCCTGACCTTCTCGCTGTCGCTGCTCGGCACGTTCCTGGTGCGCTCCGGCGTGCTGACGTCGGTTCACGCCTTCGCCACCGATCCGACCCGCGGCGTGTTCATCCTGCTGATCCTGTTCGTGTTCATCGGCGGCAGCCTGTCGCTCTATGCCTGGCGCGCGCCGGCGCTGAAGCAGGGCGGCCTGTTCGCACCGATCTCGCGCGAAGGCGCGCTGGTGCTCAACAATCTCCTGCTCACCACCGCCTGCGCGACGGTGTTCATCGGCACGCTGTATCCGCTGGCGCTCGAGGTCCTGACCGGCGAGAAGATCTCGGTCGGCGCGCCGTTCTTCAATTTCACCTTTGCGCCTTTGTTCGTGCCGCTGCTGCTCGCGGTGCCGTTCCGGGCCGCTGCTGGCCTGGAAACGCGGCGATCTGCTCGGCGCGGCGCAGCGGCTGATGGTGGCCGGTATCGTCGCGCTGGTTGCGATCGCGCTGGTGTTGGCCTGGACCTATGGCGGCGCGACGCTGGCGCCGCTTGCGATCGGGCTTGCGGCCTTCGTCATCATGGGCGCGCTGTGCGATCTCGCCGAACGCGTCGCGCTGTTTAGGATTCCGCTGTCGCTCTCGCTGCGCCGTGCGCGCGGCCTGCCGCGCGCCACCTGGGGCACGGCCTTCGCGCATGCCGGTCTCGGCATCGCGCTGATCGGGATCGTCTGCGAGACCACCTGGAACAGCGAATATATCGGCTCGATGAAGCCAGACGACACGGCCCGCGTCGCCGGCTACGAGCTGCGGCTCGACGGCCTGAACCCGCGGCAGGGGCCGAACTTCCGCGAGATGGTCGCGCAATTCACCGTGACCCGTGACGGCGAAAAGATCAGCGTGATGACGCCGTCGAAGCGCAATTTCACGACCCGCGGCGCCTCGACGACCGAGGCCGCGCTGCTGACCCGCGGCGCCAGCCAGCTCTATATCTCATTGGGAGATGCCTCGGCCGACGGCACGATCGCGGTGCGCATCTATCACAAGCCGCTGGTGCTCATGATCTGGTGGGGGCCGGTGCTGATGGCGTTCGGCGGGTTGCTGTCGCTGTCCGACCGCCGCCTGCGGGTCGGTGCGCCGAAGCCGGCCAAGGCGGCCGCGCGCGCCTTGCAGGCGGCCGAATGATGCGGAAGCGCAGCCTCGCAGCCGCCATGCTCGCGGCGACCTTGCTGCTCGGTGCGATGCCGGCGCGTGCCGTGCTGCCGGACGAGATCATGACCGACCCGGCCAAGGAGACGCGGGCGCGCGAGCTCTCGAAAGAGCTGCGCTGCATGGTCTGTCAGAACCAGTCGATCGACGATTCGGAGGCACCGCTGGCGCGCGACCTCCGCCTCTTGGTCCGTGAGCGCATCTCGGCCGGCGACAGCGACGCCCAGGTGATCGACTTCCTGGTGGCCCGCTACGGCGAATTCGTGCTGCTCAAGCCGCGCCTCAACGAGCATACGCTGGTGCTGTGGCTGACCCCGCCGCTGGCGCTTCTGCTGGGCGGTTTTGCGCTCTGGCGGCTCGGTCGGCGCAGGGCAAATCCGCGCCCCGGTGGGGCCGATTCCGCCCCCGGATTGACGCCCGACGAAGAGGCGCGCCTGGAACGGCTGCTGGCGGCTGAATCCGCGCCGGACAAGCCGGTTTAGTTCCGGCTTTAAGCTGTTATTTTGCCTGCGTTATTCTGCCGCAGCATCGGCGCGCTCAATTACCAAAGTTTAATTCCGCAGCCAGCGCGCTGTAAGGCTGATGACCCCATGTTCAGATGCATCAGGTGCTCGCCCCGCACCAATGATTCTGGCCCTGGAGATTTCAGCCAATGACCGAACGTCCCGACCTCTCGACCCTTCCGTCCTACAAGGCGCCGAAGCGCGCGCTGTTTTCCGCCCGCAAACTCGCGCTGATGGCCTCGGTCGTGGCTGGCCTCGGTGCCGCCACCTACGGCTTCAGCCCCTCGCATAATCCCGCCGACCTGTTCACGACCCCCGCGCATGCGCAGGTCAATAACGAGGTCAAGAAGGTCCAGCAGCCGGTCGGGTTCGCCGACATCGTCGAGCGCGTCAAGCCGTCGGTGATCTCGGTCAAGGTCAACATCCGCGAGAAGGTCGCCAAGGACGACGGCGGCAACAATGACGATTCGCCGTTCCAGCCGGGTTCGCCGATGGAGCGCTTCTTCCGCCGCTTCGGCGGTCCGGATGGCTTGCCCCCGGGTCTGCGCGGTGGGCCGCGTGGCGGTGGCGTGGTGACCGGTCAGGGCTCCGGCTTCTTCATCTCGGCTGACGGCTATGCCGTGACCAACAATCACGTCGTCGACGGCGCCGACAAGGTCGAAGTCACGACCGATGACGGCAAGACCTATTCCGCCAAGGTGATCGGCACCGATCCGAAGACCGACCTCGCGCTGATCAAGGTCGAGGGTGGCCCGAACTTCCAGTTCGCCAAGCTCTCCGACAGCAAGCCGCGCATCGGCGACTGGGTGCTGGCGGTCGGCAATCCGTTTGGCCTCGGCGGCACCGTGACCGCGGGCATCGTCTCCGCCTCCGGCCGCGACATCGGCAACGGCCCGTATGACGATTTCATCCAGATCGATGCGCCCGTGAACAAGGGCAATTCGGGCGGCCCGGCGTTCGACGTCTCGGGCGAGGTGATGGGCGTCAACACCGCGATCTACTCGCCGTCCGGCGGCAGCGTCGGCATCGCGTTCTCGATTCCCGCGGCGACCGTGAAGAGCGTCGTCGCCCAGCTGAAGGACAAGGGCTCGGTCAGCCGCGGCTGGATCGGCGTCCAGATCCAGCCGGTGACCTCCGACATCGCCGACAGCCTCGGCATGAAGAAGGCCGAAGGCGCGCTGGTCGCCGAACCGCAGGCCAACGGCCCCGCGGCCAAGGCCGGCATCGAGTCCGGTGACGTCATCACCGCCGTCAATGGCGAGCCGGTGAAGGATGCGCGCGAACTCGCCCGCACCATCGGCGGCATCGCGCCCGGCAATGCCGTGAAGCTGAACGTGCTGCACAAGGGTCAGGACAAGGTCGTCAACATCACGCTCGGCCAGTTGCCGAACAATCTGGAAGCCAAGGCTGACACCGATAACAGCGACAGGGGCAACTCGTCGCGCGGCACCGATGTGCCGAAGCTCGGCCTCACCGTGGCTCCCGCCAACAGCGTGGCCGGCGCCGGCAAGGAAGGCGTGGTCGTGACCGAAGTCGATCCCAAGAGTGCTGCCGCCGAGCGGGGCTTCAAGGAAGGCGACGTGATCCTCGAGGTCGCCGGCAAGTCCGTCGGCACTGCCGGCGAGGTCCGTGATGCGATCACCGCGGCCCGCAGCGACAACAAGAACAGCGTTCTCATGCGCGTGAAGAGCGGCGGTTCGTCGCGCTTTGTGGCAGTGCCGCTGGCCAAGGGATAACTACATATGAGTTGGAAAGCGTCGCCGGCATTCGTCGCCCCCGCCGACGGCGCTTTCCGGGGGGTGAGCCCCTTGCTCGCTCCCTATGTTGCCTTTCGATGGAATATGCCCCCCTCCGTCGGAAGGTCTCAGGGCGGTGAAGTCCCCCAGCTTCACCGCCCACTTTTTCCCAACCCGCACGTTCCGGAAAACTGGGGACCGGTTTTCCGGTCAGATCATGCGGCAGCTCAATTTACAGATTATGCGCGGTCGTCTTGCATGTGCAGGCCGGCCGCGCCATGCTGACAGAGGGCCCATTCCCGTGACCGCAACCGCTCCGCAAATGCGCATCCTGATCATCGAAGACGACCGCGAGTCAGCCGACTATCTGGTCAAGGCGTTCCGCGAAGTCGGTTACATCGCCGATCTCGCCTCCGACGGCGAGGAAGGGCTGTCGATGGCCGAAACCGGCGATTACGACGTGCTGGTGGTGGATCGCATGCTGCCGAAGCGGGATGGGCTATCGCTGATCGGCATCCTGCGCGACAAGGGCAACCGGACGCCGGTGCTGATCCTCTCGGCGCTCGGCCAGGTCGACGACCGCATCAAGGGCCTGCGCGCCGGCGGTGACGACTATCTGCCGAAACCCTATTCGTTCGCCGAGCTGCTCGCGCGCGTCGAGGTGCTGTCGCGGCGCAATGTCGGACCGGCCGAGGAGACCACCTACAAGGTCGGCGATCTCGAGCTCGACCGGCTGTCGCATCGCGTCGCCCGCGGCAAGGACGAGCTGACCTTGCAGCCGCGCGAGTTCCGCCTGCTCGAATATCTGATGAAGCATGCAGGCCAGGTGGTGACGCGCACGATGCTGCTGGAGAACGTCTGGGACTATCATTTCGATCCGCAGACCAACGTGATCGACGTGCACATCTCGCGGCTGCGCTCCAAGATCGACAAGGGCTTTGAGCGGCCGCTGCTGCATACCATCCGCGGCGCGGGGTATATGATCCGTGACGGCATTCGGTAAACTGATCCGGACCACGGCGTTTCGGCTGACGCTGGTCTATCTGTTCCTGTTCGCGCTGTTTGCCGCCTCGCTGCTGGCTTACTTCGCCTGGAACACGCGGCGGCTGATCACCGAGCAGATCACGACGACGGTCAATGTCGAGATCAGCGAGATCACCGACATCTACAACCGCCGCGGCCTGCGCGGCCTGCTCGGCACCATGGGCAACCGTGCGCTGCGGCCGGGCGCCAACCTCTATCTGGTGACGGCGCCGAACGGGCAGATGCTGGCCGGCAATGTCGGCGCGCTGGCGCCGGGCGTGATGAGCATGCAGGGCTGGACCGAGACCGCCTATCGCCGGCTCGACGACCAGGACCAGACCGATCACCGCGCGCTGGTGCGCGTCACCCAGATGGAGAACGGCTTCCGCCTGCTGGTCGGGCGCGACCTCGAGGAGCGGCGGCGGCTGTTCGGCATCGTCGCCAAGGCCGCGCAATGGTCGATCCTGGTCGTCATCGTGCTCGGCCTCGGCGGCGGCATCTTCGTCGCGCGCCGCGTGCTGCATCGGATCGACGCCATGACCGGCACCACCAAGCGGATCATGGCGGGCGATCTCTCGGGCCGGCTGCCGGTCGGCCGCAGCGGCGACGAGCTCGACCGCCTCGCGGAAAATCTCAATGCCATGCTGGAGCGCATCGAGGCGCTGATGACGGGGTTGAAGGAGGTTTCCGACAACATCGCCCATGACCTCAAGACGCCGCTGACGCGGCTGCGCAACCGCGCCGAGGAGGCGCTGGCGCGGTCGGGCACCGAGACCGACTATCGTGCGGCGCTGGAGCGCACCATCGAGGAGTCCGACGGCCTGATCCGCACCTTCAATGCGCTGTTGATGATCGCACGCGCCGAGTCCGGCCAGGCGCGCGGCAATATGGATGATTTCGACGGCGCCGACGTCGCCAACGGCATCCACGAGCTGTACGAGCCGCTCGCCGAGGACGACGGCATGACGCTGCAGGTCAGGACTGCGCCGGCGCCGATCCACGGCAACCGCGAATTGATCAGCCAGGCGCTCGCCAACCTGGTCGAGAATGCGATCAAATATGGCAAGCCGGATCCGGGCGTGGAGCCGATGAAGGCCGATGCGCGCGAGATCCTGATCGAGGCGCGGCGCGAGGGTGACCAGGTGCTGCTCAGCGTCATCGACCATGGCCCCGGTATCCCCGAGGGCGACCGCAAGCACGCAGTCGAGCGCTTCGTCCGGCTCGAGGCGAGCCGCACCTTACCCGGTTCCGGTCTTGGCCTCAGCCTGGCCTCGGCGGTGGCCACGCTCCATGGCGGCGAGCTCAGGCTCGGCGATTCCCATCCCGGGCTGGTGGCGACCCTGGTGCTGCCCGCGCGGGCCGGCGGCAGTGACAGGCTTGCGGCTCAAACGCAGGATGTGCCACAGAAGGCGGCATGAATGCCGCCGCGCCGGGGAACGCGGATCGACATTGTCTGGCCGCGCGGTTCGCGGACGGACCGCATGTCGCCGCGCCCCAATCCGCCGATCAACGCCTGACCGACTGGTTCGCCGAGCTCGAGCCGGCGCAGTCGAGCGCACTCGATGCATTGCTGGAATATCCGTTCGCACGGGACATCCTGCGCGGCATCGCCGAGTTCTCGCCCTATCTGTTCGAGCTCGCCCGCGCCGATGCCGCGCGGCTGATCCGAATCCTGTCATGCGACCCGGAACAGCATCTCGCGGGCCTGATCGAGACCACCTCGCGCGAGGTGCTCGCCGCCGGCAGCGAGGCCGAGGTGATGGCTCTACTTCGCCGCACGAAGGCGGAGGCCGCGCTGATGATCGCGCTGTGCGACATCGGCGGCGTCTGGCCGGTGATGCGGGTGACGGCGGCGCTGACCGACATCGCGGTGAATTCGGTGCAATCGGCGCTGCGCTATCTGTTCCGGCAGGAGGTCGCGCTCGGCCGGATGACCGCTGTCGATCCCAAGCATCCGGAGATCGGCTCGGGCCTGATCGTGCTCGCGATGGGTAAGATGGGCGCAGGCGAGCTGAACTACTCCAGCGACATCGACCTGATCGTGTTCTTCGACCGCAGCGCCACCTCGCTCGCCGAGGACATCGAGCCGCAGCCGTTCTTCGTGCGCGTCACCCAGGCGATGGCGCGGATGCTGCAGCAGCGCTCGGGCGACGGCTATGTGTTCCGGGTCGATCTCCGGCTGCGCCCGGATCCGGCCTCCACCCAGGTCGCGATCTCGACCGACGCAGCCTTGCACTATTACGAGCGCGAGGGACGCACCTGGGAGCGCGCCGCGATGATCAAGGCGCGGCCCTGCGCTGGCGATCCCAGGGCCGGCGAGGCGCTGATCGGCGAGCTGGCGCCGTTCGTCTGGCGCAAGCATCTGGACTTTGCCGCGCTGGCCGATGTCCACGACATGAAGCGGCAGATGCAGACCTATCGCGGCCAGAGCGAGATCTCGGTCGAGGGCCACAACGTCAAGGTCGGCCGCGGCGGCATCCGCGAGATCGAATTCTTCGCCCAGACCCAGCAGCTGATCGCCGGCGGCCGCCATCCGGAGCTGCGGGTGCGGCCGACGCTGGAGGCGCTCGACGTGCTCGCCAACAGCAACTGGATCACCTTCGAGGCGCGCGACGAGCTGACGAGGGCCTACGAATTCCTGCGCCGGGTCGAGCATCGGCTGCAGATGATTGCCGACGAGCAGACCCACGCGCTGCCCGAAGCGCCTGACGACGTCGAGCGGTTCGCGCATTTCTTCGGCTACGCGAATCGCGAGGCGTTCGCCAGGGATCTGCTCGGCCAGCTCAAGATCGTGCAGAACCATTACGGCAAGCTGTTCGAGGGCGACGATCCGACCGGCACCGCGAAGCTGCCGGATGTCGACTACGGTGCAGGGCCGGACGACGGCCGGCTGATCGAGCATCTCGCCCAGCTCGGCTTCAAGAAGCCGGTCGCGGTCGCGGGCACCGTGCAGCAATGGATCGCGGGCGATTATCGCGCGCTGCGCGTGGAGGCGACGCGGGCGGCGTTCCTCGAATTCATTCCCGGCTTGATCGACGGCCTTGCGCATGCCGAGGAGCCTGATGATGCGGTGGTGGCGTTCGACCGTTTCCTCGGCGCGCTGCAACGGGGCGGGCGGCTGATCTCGCTGCTCAGCCAGAACCGCGATTTCGTCGCGCTGGTGGCGCTGATCCTCGGTGCTGCGCCGCGGCTCGGTGACATGCTGGCGCGGCAGCCGCAGATCATGGATGGCCTGGTCGACCCACGCTTCTTCGGCGCGATGCCGGACAAGAAGGAATTGTCGGAGCGGCTTGCCGCCACGCTGCAGGATGCGTCGTCCTATGAGGACTTCCTGGATCGCCTGAGATTGTTCGGCCAGGAGAGCCTGTTCCTGATCGGCACGCGGATCCTGTCCGGCACGGTGTCGGCGCAGCACGCCAGCACGGCCTTTGCCGATGTGGCGGAGGGCATCGTGCACACCGTGCACGGCCTCGTCACCGACCAGTTCGCCGCGCAATATGGCCGCATCAAGGGGCAGGAGACCGCGATCATCGCGATGGGCCGGCTCGGCAGCCGCGAGATGACGGCGTCGTCCGATCTCGACCTGATCACGCTCTACGATTTCGACAGCGAGGCGCCGGATTCCGACGGCGAGCGTTCGCTGCACGGCGCGCAGTATTTTGCCCGCTTCACCCAGCGCCTGATCAGCGCCTTCACGACCCGCACCAATTATGGCGTGCTTTATGAGGTTGACATGCGGCTGCGTCCCTCGGGACGCGCCGGCCCGGTCGCCTCGCGGATCGACGCGTTCGCCGACTACCAGGAGCGCGAGGCGTGGACCTGGGAGCACATGGCGCTGACGCGCGCCCGCGTGATCTCGTCGTCGCCGCAGTTCCGCGAGCGGATCGAGGCGATCATCCGCAGCGTGCTGACCCGGCCGCGCGACGCCGCGTCGACCGCGGCTGACGTCGCCGACATGCGGCGGGCGATCGCGCTGGAGAAGGGCGAAAACGACGTCTGGGACCTCAAGCTCGCCGCCGGCGGGCTCGTCGACATCGATTTCATCGCGCAATATCTCCAGCTCGCGCACGCATCGGCGAAGCCGGAGATCCTCAGCGTCTCGACGCTGCAGGTGCTCGAAAATGCCGCCAAGCTCGGCCTGCTCGGCCAGTCCGAGGCTGAGATCCTGCGCTCGGCGGCGCGGCTCTATCATGATTTGACGCAGATCCTGCGGCTCTGCGTCACCGGCAAGTTCAATCCGGAGACCGCGGGCGAAGACCTGCTGCGCGTGATGGCGCGCGCCGGCGACACGCCGGATTTCTCCGCTCTGGAAGCCCGCCTGCGCGAGACCCAGAGCGAGGTGCGCTGCGTGTTCAATGCGATCGTAGGGTAGAGGGGTTAGCTCACCTGCGCAGGGTGGGCAAAGCGTAGCGTGCCCACCATTCCAGCACGGCACTTGAAGGTGGGCACGGCGCAGCGCGCCTCTGCCCACCCTACGATATCACGTCCGTCATCCTGAGGAGCGCGTAGTGCGTCTCGAAGGATGCACGGCCACCAGCCGGGCCGTCGACCCTTCGAGACGCCGCTCCGCGGCTCCTCAGGGTGACGGTGAGAGAGCTGAGCAAGCTTCCAATTTCAGCTACGCCTGCTGCTTCAGCTTCTGCAGCGCGTCGAGCACGTCGGGATCGAGGCCGGCGCCGCCGGCGTCGAGATGGGCGAAGATCTGCTTGCGCATCCGCGGGTCCCAGAACTTCCAGATGTGCTCGGAGATGCCCTGCACGGCGCGGTCGTGGCCCTGGCTGTGGAAGAACTTCCCGATCTGGTTCGCCATATAGACCAGCTTGTCAGGCGACGACGACATAAGCGGACTCCTTGCCGGGCACCGCGCCTGTGACGCGTTCCGGATGCGTGAAGATTTCAAATCCATCGGCGCGGGCGATCGCGGCGAGCGTGATGCCGGCGGCATCCGCCATCCGCACCGCAAGCGCTGTGGGCGCGGACACGGCGGCGATCAACGGCGCGCCGATCGCGGCGGTCTTCTGCACCATTTCGACCGAGACGCGGCTGGTCAGCAGCACCATGCCGTCGCTGGCGTCGATCCTGTCGCGGGCCAGCGCGCCGGCAAGCTTGTCGAGCGCATTGTGGCGGCCGACATCCTCGCGCACCACGACGATGCCGCGCGCGGCGGTCCAGAACGCGGCGGCATGCACGGCGCGGGTCTGGTGATTGATCTCCTGCAGCGGCGCGACTGCCGCGACCGCGGTCATGATCTCGCGCGGCGAAAAGATGCGGCCCGCGGGCACCACCGCGGCCGGCCGGACCGCCTCGGCGATGGAATCGATGCCGCAGAGGCCACAGCCGGTCGGGCCGGCGATGTTCCTGCGGCGTTGCGCGATCTGCTCGGCCTTGTCGGGCTTGAGCCACATCCTGAGCTCGATGCCGTCATCGAGCTCGACGATGTCGAGCGTCTCGATCTCGTCGGCCGATTGCACGATGCCTTCGCTCAGGCTGAATCCGACGGCGAAATCGCCGAGGTCCTCGGGCGAGCCCATCATCACGGCGTAGGTGCCGCCATTATAGGTCAGCGCCAGCGGCGTCTCTTCCGGGATCAGGCGCGCGCCGTCGCTGAAGACGCCGTCGCGCCAGACCTTCCGGATCGCCTTGTGGACCGGTTCGCGCATCGCTACTCCGCGGCTTCCACCACCGGCGCGATGCGGCGGGAGTGGCGTGCCTGCTGGTCATAGGCCTTCTGCCAGTCCGACGGGCCGTTCGACGGCGAGATCTGCACGGCCGTCACCTTGTACTCCGGACAGTTGGTCGCCCAGTCCGAGAAGTCGGTGGTGATGACGTTGGCCTGGGTGTCGGGGTGATGGAACGTGGTGTAGACCACGCCCGGCGCGACGCGGTCCGTGATCTCGGCGCGCAGCGTGGTCTCGCCGGCGCGGCTCGCCAGCCGCACCCAGTCGCCGTCGCGCACGCCGCGCTGCTCGGCGTCGTGCGGGTGGATCTCCAGCCGGTCCTCGGCGTGCCAGACCACGTTCTCGGTGCGCCTTGTCTGCGCGCCGACATTGTACTGGCTGAGGATGCGGCCGGTGGTGAGCAGCAGCGGGAAGCGCGGACCGGTGCGCTCGTCGGTCGCGACATATTCGGTGACGATGAACTTGCCCTTGCCGCGCACGAAGCCGCCGATATGCATCACCGGCGTGCCTTCCGGCGCCTTCTCGTTGCAGGGCCACTGCACCGAGCCGAGTTCGTCGAGCTTGGCGTAGGAGACGCCGGTAAAGGTCGGCGTCAGCGCCGCGATCTCGTCCATGATCTCCGACGGATGGCTGTAGTGCATCTCGAAGCCCATCGCCTTGGCGAGCAGGATCGTCACTTCCCAGTCGGCGTAGCCGTTGCGCGGCGTCATCACCTTGCGGACGCGCTGGATGCGGCGCTCGGCATTGGTGAAGGTACCGTCCTTTTCCAGGAAGGTCGAGCCGGGCAGGAACACATGGGCGTAGTTCGCGGTCTCGTTCAGGAACAGGTCGTGGACGATGACGCATTCCATCGCCGACAGCGCCGCCACCACATGCTTGGTGTTCGGATCGGATTGCAGGATGTCCTCGCCCTGCACGTAGAGGCCCATGAAGGTGCCTTCGATCGCGGCATCGAACATGTTGGGGATGCGCAGGCCCGGCTCCTTGTTGAGCTTGACGTTCCACATCGCCTCGAACTGCTCGCGCACGGCGTCGCCCGAGATATGGCGGTAGCCGGGCAGTTCGTGCGGGAACGAGCCCATGTCGCAGGAGCCCTGCACGTTGTTCTGACCGCGTAGCGGGTTCACGCCGACGCCGGGCCGGCCGATATTGCCGGTCGCCATCGCGAGGTTGGCGATCGCGATCACGGTAGTGGAGCCCTGGCTGTGCTCGGTGACGCCGAGCCCGTAATAGATCGCGCCGTTGCCGCCGGTGGCATAGATCCGCGCCGCTTCGCGCAGATCCTTCGGATCGACGCCGGTCATGATCGCGGTCGATTCGGGGCTGTATTTGTCCTGGGCGACGAAGGCCGCCCATTCCTCGAACTCGCTCCAGTCGCAGCGCTCGCGCACGAAGCTTTCGTTGACGAGCCCTTCGGTGACGATGACGTGGGCGAGCGCCGTGACCACGGCGACGTTGGTGCCGGGCATCAGCGGCAGATGCAGCGCCTTGACATGCGGCGATTCCACCATCTCGGTGCGGCGCGGATCGAGCACGATCAGCCTGGCGCCCTGGCGCAGCCGCTTCTTCAGCCGCGAGGCGAATACAGGGTGAGCCGAGGCCGGATTGGCGCCGATGATCATGACAACGTCAGTGTCTTCCACCGAATCGAAATCCTGCGTGCCGGCCGAAGTTCCAAAGGTCTGCGACAGGCCGTAGCCGGTCGGCGAATGGCAGACCCGGGCGCAGGTGTCGACATTGTTGTTGCCGAAGCCGCCGCGGATCAGCTTCTGCACCAGATAGGTTTCTTCATTGGTGCAGCGTGACGAGGTGATGCCGCCGACCGCGTCGCGGCCGTATTTCTGCTGGATGCCCTTGAACTTCGCGGCGGCGAAGTTGAACGCCTCGTCCCATGACACTTCCTGCCAGGGGTCCTCGATCCGCTCGCGGATCATCGGCTTCAGGATGCGCTCCTTGTGAGTGGTGTAGCCCCAGGCGAAGCGGCCCTTGACGCAGGAATGGCCGCGATTGGCCTTGCCGTCCTTCCACGGCACCATGCGCACCACTTCCTCGCCGCGCATCTCGGCCTTGAAGGCGCAGCCGACGCCGCAATAGGCGCAGGTGGTGATGACCGAGTGCTCGGGCTGGCCGATCTCGATCACGGATTTCTCGGTCAGCGTCGCGGTCGGGCAGGCCTGCACGCAGGCGCCGCAGGAGACGCATTCGGAGCCGAGGAAGCTCTCGCTCATGCCGGGCGAGACGCGGCTGTCGAAGCCGCGGCCGGAGATCGTCAGCGCGAAGGTGCCTTGCACCTCCTCGCAGGCACGGACGCAGCGCGAGCAGACGATGCACTTCGAGGGATCGTAGGTGAAGTACGGATTGGATTCGTCCTTCGGCATCCAATTGTCGTTTTCGCAGCCATGCGATTTGGCGAACACGTGGTTCTCGCCCTCATAGCCGTAGCGCACGTCGCGCAGGCCGACGGCGCCCGCCATGTCCTGCAATTCGCAGTCGCCATTGGCGGCACAGGTCAGGCAGTCCAGCGGATGGTCGGAGATGTAGAGCTCCATCACGCCCTTGCGCAGCTGCTTCAGCCGCTCGCTCTGGGTGTGCACGACGAGGCCGGGCATCACCGGCGTGGTGCAGGAGGCCGGCGTGCCGGCGCGGCCCTCGATCTCGACCAGGCAGAGCCGGCAGGAGCCGATGGCGTCGACCATGTCGGTCGCGCAGAGTTTTGGAATCTGGGTGCCGGCTTCCATCGCCGCGCGCATGATCGAGGTGCCCTCGGGCACGGTGATCTGGTTGCCGTCGATGGTCAACGTGACCATCGTCTCGGATTTGGACTTGGGCGTGCCGAAATCGATTTCCTGGATCAGCGACATCGTGATCTCCTGTTATTCCGCGGCCTGCAGCCGGGCCGGTGCGGGACCGAAATCTTCCCGGAAGTGTTTCAGCGCGCTCATCACCGGGTAGGGCGTGAAGCCGCCGAGTGCACACAGCGAGCCGAATTTCATGGTGTTGCAGAGGTCTTCGATTACGGCGAGATTCTCGGCGACGCGCTCGCCGTTGATGATCTTGTTGATGGTCTCGACGCCGCGGGTCGAGCCGATCCGGCACGGCGTGCACTTGCCGCAGGATTCGACTGCGCAGAACTCCATCGCAAAGCGGGCCTGCTTGACCATGTCGACGGTGTCGTCGAACACCACGATGCCGCCATGGCCGATCAGGCCGTCGCGCGCGGCAAACGCCTCATAGTCGAACGGCGTGTCGAACAGCGCGCGGGGGAAGTAGGCGCCTAACGGGCCGCCGACCTGCACTGCGCGCACCTCCCGTCCGGTGAAGGTGCCGCCGCCGATCTCATCGACGAGCTCGCCGAGCGTGACGCCGAATGCGGTCTCGAACAGGCCGCCATATCTGATATTGCCGGCGAGCTGGATCGGCATCGTGCCGCGCGAGCGGCCCATGCCGAAATCGGCATAGGCCTTGGCGCCGTTGTCGAGGATGAAGGGGATTGCCGCGAACGACAGCACGTTGTTGATCACGCTCGGACGGCCGAACAGGCCCTTATGCGCCGGCAGCGGCGGCTTTGCGCGGACGATGCCGCGGCGGCCCTCCAGGCTTTCCAAGAGCGAGGTCTCTTCGCCGCAGACATAGGCGCCGGCGCCGACCCGGACTTCGAGATCGAACTCATGCTTGGTGCCGCCGATCCGCTTGCCGAGCAGGCCGGCGCGGCGGGCGGCCGCGATCGCGGCGTTCATCGCCTCGACCGCATGGGGATATTCCGAGCGGATGTAGATGTAGCCTTTGGTGGCGCCGACCGTGATGCCCGCGATCGTCATGCCCTCGATCACGACGAAGGGGTCGCCTTCCATGATCATGCGGTCGGCGAAGGTGCCGCTGTCGCCCTCGTCGGCGTTGCAGACGATGTATTTGCGGTCGGCATTGGCCTGCGCCACGGTCTTCCACTTGATGCCGGTCGGGAAGCCGGCGCCGCCGCGGCCGCGCAGGCCCGAGGTCGTGATATCGGCAAGGATCTGGTCGGAGGTCAGCGTCAGGGCCCGCTCGAGGCCCTTGTAGCCGCCATGGGCGCGGTAATCGTCGACCGAGCGCGGATCGACCACGCCGCAGCGCACGAACGTCAGCCGGGTCTGCCGCTTCAGCCAGGCAATCTCGTCCGTGACACCAAGCCGCAGGGCGTGCTGGCCGTTACCAGCCATCGCATCGAGCAGCGCAGGCACGTCCGCCGGCGTCACCGGACCGAAGGCGATACGGCCTTGCCCGGTCGAAAGCTCGACCATCGGCTCCAGCCAGCACAGCCCGCGCGAGCCGTTCCTGACGATCTCGATCGCTGCGCCACGGGCTGCTGCGGCCTGCTCGAAGGCGAGCGCGACATCGTCGGCGCCGACGGCGACGGCCGCGGCATCGCGGGGGACGTAGATCCGCATCGTCATCGCTGCGCCTCCGCGACCAGCGCGTCGATCCGCGCTTCGTCGAGCCGGCCGACCACGCGGCCGTCCAGCATCGCCGACGGCGCGGTGGCGCACAGCCCGAGGCAATAGATCGGCTCCAGCGTCACGCGGTCATCCGCCGTGGTATTGCCCAGAGCAACGCCAAGCTTGGCCTCCGCGCGCGCCGCAAGCGCATCGCCACCGGCGGCCTGGCAGGCCTCGGCGCGGCACAGCTTGAGCACGTGGCGTCCGGCCGGTTGCTTGCGGAAGTCATGGTAGAACGTGAACACGCCGTGCACCTCGGCGCGAGACAGGTTGAGCGCCTCGGCAACCATCGGGATCGCCGGCTCCGGCACGTAGCCGAATGCCTCCTGCAACGCGTGCAGGATCACCAGCGTGGCGCCTTCAAGCCCGGCATGCTCGGCGATGATCTCGGCGCCGCGCGCCTTGTCCCAAGGTTCGTATCCCACCGTCATCAGCGCTTCTCACGATCTGTTTTTTGCTTTGCGCATCTGAGTTGGAATCGTTCGAAACATCAATAAAGCTGTCTCATGCGGCGATTGCGAAACGCGATTAATAGAGTTGTCGAATGGGTCGATCCGGGATCGCAATAATGTTCTGGAATCACGCACTTCCGGGGCGCTTTGGATTTCGGGATCGCACCCCGATCGTGCTACCTATGGCCGCGTCGGGCTGCCGCCCGGGGCACCGTTTTCCGAAGGGATTTGAACCTTGATCGACAAGCTGGAACTTCTGCTGGCGCTGGCCAAGGAACGGCATTTCGGCCGGGCTGCGGAGGCCTGCGGCGTCACCCAGCCCACCATGTCGACCAGCCTCAAGCAGCTCGAGGAGATCCTCGGCGTCATGCTGGTGCAGCGCGGATCCCGTTTCCAGGGTTTTACGCCCGAGGGCGAACGGACGCTGGACTGGGCGCGGCGCATCGTCGGCGACGCGCGCGCGATGAAGCAGGAGATCAACAGCCTGAAGGACAAGCTGTCGGGCGAGATTCGGATCGCCGCGATTCCGACCGCGCTCGGCATGGTGGCCGCGCTCACCACGCCGTTCCGGGCGCGCCATCCCGATGTCCGCTTCCGCATCCAGTCGTGCACGTCGGCCGACGTGCTCGGCCTGTTGGAGAACCTCGAGGTCGATGCCGGGCTGACCTACATCGAGAACGAGCCGATCGGCAAGGTCCGCACCATCCCGCTCTACAACGAGAGCTACCGGCTGTTGACGGCGCCGGATGCGATGTTCGGCGACCGCAAGCAGGTGACGTGGAAGGAGGTCGGCACCGTGCCGCTCTGCCTGCTGACGCCCGACATGCAGAACCGTCGCATCATCGATCGCGCGCTGACCTCGGTCGGCGCGGAGGCGACGCCAACACTGACATCGAATTCGCTGCTCGTGCTCTACACCCACGTGAAGACCGGACGCTGGGCCAGCGTGATGCCGGCCAAGCTCGCCGAAACGCTCGGCCTTGCGGATGCCGTGCGCAGCATTCCGATCGTCGATCCGGTGGTGGACTATAGCGTCGGCCTGGTGATCCCGCAGCGCGATCCGATGACGCCGCTGATCGCAGCGCTCGTGCAGGTCGCGCGCGAGGTCGCGCCGACGCTGGAGAGCACGTAAGCGCGCAGACATCGGCCGAGGCTCTGTCACGACGGTTCCGCTTCAGAGCGCAGGGCTAGGCGCCGAACGCAATCGTTTGCTTCACGTAGCAACGGTGGAACTCACGGACGGTTGAACGGTTTCATTGCGGCGTCCCGATCAGCGAGAGGAGCCGCTTTGAATCGTCGCCAGTTACTCCACGGATCGGCCGTGTTGCCGACACTCTTGCTGTTGTCGCAGCGTGAGGCCGCAGCCGCAGGGAACACGCCGGACGCGCCGTTCAACCCGTCGACGGTGAGGGAGCTGGCGCGCAGCCTCGCAGCCAAATCGTTCGTGGCACCGGACGAGAAGTTGCCGAACGGCCTGACCGACCTGAACTACGACCAGTACCGCTCGATCCGCTTCGTGCCGGAGCGCGCGTTGTGGCGCGGCGCGAAGCTGCCGTTCGAAGCGCAGTTCTTCCATCGCGGCTTCTTCTACAAGAACAAGGTCCAGATCTTCGAGGTCGCGGACGGCAAGGTCAGCGAGATCGGCTACAGCAAGGACATGTTCTCGTTCGGTGATACGGTACCCCCCTTCACCGAGGCGGATCTCGGCTTCGCGGGATTTCGCATCCATGCGCCGATCAACAAGCCGGATTATTACGACGAGGTCTGCGTCTTCCTCGGCGCGAGCTACTTTCGCGCCGTCGCCAAGGATGAGACCTATGGCCTGTCGGCGCGCGGCCTCTCGATCGATACCGGCGAGGCCAAGGGCGAGGAGTTTCCGTTCTTCAAGGCGTTCTGGCTCGAGCGTCCGGTGCCCAACGCGACCTCGCTCGTGATTCATGCCTTGCTCGACAGCAAGAGCTGCGCGGCGAGCTATCGCTTCACGATCAGGCCCGGCAAGACCACGGTGTTCGATGTCGAGGCATCGCTCTATCCGCGCGCCGATCTCGAGCACATAGGTCTTGCGCCGATGACGAGCATGTTCTTCTTCGGGCCGAACGACCGCAACGAGGTCGACGACTTCAGGCCGTCGGTGCACGATTCCGACGGGCTTGCGATCTACAACGGCAAGGGCGAGAGCCTGTGGCGTCCGCTGAGCAATCCGCGCGACCTTCAGATCAGCACGTTCCAGGATATCAATCCGCATGGCTTCGGGCTGATGCAGCGGGAGAAGAATTTCTTCGCCTATCAGGATATCGAATCGAGCTTCGAGAAGCGTCCGAGCCTGTGGGTCGAGCCGATCGGCGACTGGGGCGAGGGCGCGGTGATCCTGTTCGAGATCCCGACCAGGGAGGAGATCCACGACAACATCGCCGCGTTCTGGCGGCCGAAGGCGCCGCTCAAAGCCAAGAGCGAGACCAATCTCACCTACCGGCTGCACTGGGGACCTGATGCGCCGAAGCCGCATTCGCTGGCGCGCTTCACGCGCACTGGCATCGGCGCACATGGCGAGAACAGCAAGCTGTTCGTGCTCGACCTGTTCGGCGACAATCTGAAGGGGATCGATCCTGCGAGCATCAAGGGTGTCGTGTCGGCCGAGAAGGCCGAGATCACGAACATCGTCACGCAGCCGAACCCGAATACCGGCGGATGGCGGCTCAGCTTCCAGTGCGCGGTCAAGAAGGAGCCGATCGAGCTGCGCGCGCATCTCGCGCAGGACGACAAGCCGCTCTCGGAGATCTGGGTCTATCGATGGGCGCCATAGTCACGTCGCCTCGTCGGGACGTCGCCGCGGCGGCCGACGGCTTCCTGCCACACGAGAGCCCGCTTGCGATGGCGACCGCCGATCTCGGTCAGCCGCCGCATGCGGTGAGCAAGCCGGTGTCGGTCGGTGCAAGCATGTTGATGCGCCGCGCCTTCGTGCTGATGCTGACCGTCGCGCTGAGCGGCGCCGGCGCCTACGAGATGTACATGGTGGTCCAGGTCGGCGGCGTGACGATCATGGAGTGGATGGTGCTGGTGCTGTTCGTGGCACTGCTGGCCTGGATCGCGTTCTCGTTTGCCTCGGGGCTGGCCGGCTTCTTCGTGCTGCTTCGGCGCAAGGGCAACGCGTTGCCGATCTCTGCGGATGGCCCGTTGCCGCAGCTCACGAGCCGGACCGCGGTGCTGCTCCCGACCTACAACGAGAATCCGCATCAACTGATGGCGCGCCTGCGCGCCATCTACGAGTCCGTCGAGGCGACCGGGCAGGGCGAACGCTTCGACTGGTTCGTGCTGAGCGACACCCGCGATCCCGACATCTGGATCGCCGAGGAGCAGGCGTTCCTCGCGCTGAGCGAGGCCTGCGGCGGACGGCTCTACTATCGGCATCGCGCCGACAACACGGCGCGGAAGTCCGGCAATGTCGGTGAGTGGATCACGCGGTTCGGCGGCGGCTATCAGTTCATGATCGTGCTCGACGCCGACAGCCTGATGTCGGGCGACACCATGGTGCGGATGGTTCATGCCATGGAGACCAATCCGCAGGCGGCGCTGCTGCAGACGCTGCCCGTCATCGTCAACGCGCGCAGCCTGTTCAGCCGCCTGCAGCAATTTGCCGGCCGGCTCTACGGGCCGATGGTCGCCGCCGGTGTCGCGTGGTGGCACGGCTCCGAGGGCAATTACTGGGGACACAATGCCATCATCCGGATTCAGGCTTTTGCGGAGCAGGCCGGCTTGCCCGAGCTCTCCGGGCGCAAGCCGTTCGGCGGGCACATCCTGAGCCATGATTTCGTCGAGGCGGCGCTGATGCGGCGCGCGGGCTGGGGCATCTACATGGCGCCGGTGCTCGGCGGCAGTTTTGAGGAGGTGCCGCCGTCGCTGCTGGATTTTGCCGCGCGCGACCGCCGCTGGTGCCAGGGCAATCTGCAGCATCTCGCCGTGCTGAGGACGCGCCGCCTGCACTGGATCTCGCGGCTGCATTTCATGACCGGGATCGGCTCCTATGTCACCGCGCCGATGTGGCTGTCGTTCCTGCTGCTCGGAATCCTGATCTCGTTGCAGGCGCGCTTCATTCGCCCCGAATATTTTCCGAAGGGTTTTTCGCTGTTCCCGAACTGGCCGGCGCAGGACCCCGTGCTCGCCGCCTGGGTGTTCGGCCTCACCATGGCGCTGCTGATCGTGCCGAAGCTGCTCGGCTACGTCCTGCTGCTGACGCGGTCGGACCTGCGCCGGCAATTCGGCGGTGGCTTCCGCGCGCTTCTAGGCGTCATCGCCGAGGTGTTGATTTCCGCCATGATCGCGCCGGTCATGATGGTGTTCCAGTCGGTTGCCGTCATCGAGATCCTGCTCGGCCGCGACGCAGGCTGGCAGACCCAGCGGCGTGACGACGGCGAGGTCGAGCGCCGCGAGTTGTACCGCAAGTACGGCGTGCCCACCGCCTGCGGCGTCGCGATGGCGGCGAGCGCCTATGCGGTATCGTTGCCGCTGCTGCTGTGGATGTCGCCGGTGATCGTTGGCCTGTTGTGCGCGATCCCGATCGGCGCATGGACGGCCAAGCCTGCGATGCGCGGGCTGTTCGTGACGCCGGAGGAGAGCGGTCCGCCGAGCGTGCTGCTCCGCGCCAACGAACTGGCGTCGCGGCCTGCCCACGCATCTGCGCCCGCGCTGGCGACCTTGCGGGAGGATGCCGGCCTGCTGCATCGGCATCTGTCGTCGCTGCCGCCGGCGCGGCGCAGCGGCCCGGGCGACATCGATCTTCATCGCGCGGTGGCGCGTGCGCGGATCGAGGCAAGCGACAGCTTCGACGAGGCCGTCACGCATCTCACGCCGCGCGAGACGCTGGCCGTGCTCGGCGATTCCGCGCTGCTGAAGGACGTGCTGGCGAAGTAGCGTGGGGGCTTCAGGCCGCTTCCGGCAGCCTGGTCTGCAGCGAGCGCGGATCGCGGGGCAGGGTGACGCGGACCACGGTGCCGACGCCGAGCTTGGAGCGCAGCTTCATCGAGCCGCCGTGCAGGTTGGTGAGCGAGCGCGCGATCGCAAGCCCGAGACCCGAGCCCTGGTAGCTCTTGGTGAGCTGGCTCTCGACCTGCTCGAACGGCTTGCCGAGCCGTCGCAGCGAGTCCGGTGCGATGCCGATGCCGCTGTCGGCGATCAGGAGCACGATCGAGTCGTCCAGCATCTGGCCGCGCACCAGCACGCGGCCGTGGTCGGGCGTGAACTTCACCGCGTTGGAGAGCAGGTTGACGATGATCTGCTTGACCGCGCGGCGGTCGGCGACGACCGAGATCGTGCTTTCGATGTCCGACTCCAGCGACAGGCCCTTGTGCTCGGCGCGGCCGGAGACCACCCGCAGCGACTCGGCGAGGATGCCGGAGAGGTCGAGCGGCTCCATGTCGAACTTCATGCGGCCGGCCTCGATCTTCGACATGTCGAGGATGTCGTTGATGACCTCGAGCAGGTATTTCCCCGACGTCAGGATGTCGTGGCAGTACTCCTCGTACTTGTCCGAGCCGAGCGTGCCGAACAGGCCGGAGCCCATGATCTCGGAGAAGCCGATGATGGCGTTGAGCGGCGTGCGCAGCTCATGGCTCATATTGGCGAGGAATTTCGACTTCGCGGCGTTGGCGTCCTCGGCACGGGTCTTTTCCTGCGAGTATTTCTCGGCGAGGTCGGCGAGCTCAACGGCCTGCCGTTCGAGCTCGGATTGCGAGCGCTGCAGGTCGATCACGGTGGCGCGCAGCCGCAGATCGTTGTCGACCAGCTTCTGCTCGTGCGCCTTGATGCGGGTGATGTCGGTGCCGACCGAGACGTAGCCGCCGTCCTTGGTGCGGCGCTCGCTGATGTGCAGCCAGCTGCCGTCGTCGAGCTGGGCCTCGAAGGTGCGGGCGCCCGGCGCCGGCACGCCGCTTTCGTGCAGGCGGGTGCGCACCTCGGGCATGCTGCCGACCTCGATCACGGTCTCGTAGGAGGTGCCGGGGCTGACGGCCGAGTCCGGCAGCTTGTGCAGCCGCTGGAAGTGCGAGTTGCAGAGCACCAGGCGGTCATCGGCATCCCACAGCACGAAGGCCTCCGGAATGGTCTCGATGGCGTCGCGCAGGCGGAGGTCCGCTTCCACCGACTTCTCGGCGAGGCTCTTCTGCTCGGTGATGTCGACCGCGATGCCGATCAGGTGCAGGCCGTCGTCGGCGGCGGCATGGCTGAGCTCGCAGCGCACGCGCAGCCAGATCCAGTGGCCGCCGACATGGCGCATGCGGAAGCTCTGGTCGATGTGATCGATCTTGCCGGAGATCAGCTGGTCGGCGAAGTCGAACAGGTTGATGTCGTCGGAGTTCACCAGCGCGTTGACCTCGCCGAAGGTGAGCAGGTCGTTGCGGGTGTCGAGGCCGAGCAGGGTGAACATCGACTGCGACCAGAAGATCCTGCCGCGCGACAGGTCCCAGTCCCACAAGCCGCAGCGGCCGCGGTTCAGCGCGGTGTCGATCCGGCCGCGCACGGCGTCGTTGATCAGGTCACCCTCGCGGGCGCGGGTCGATTGCCAGTGGAACGCGAAGCCGAGGATCAGCACCACGAAGCTCGTGGTCGCCGACAGCGTCACCGAGAGGGCGGCGTCCGATCCCCAGATCGGCTCGTTCATCTCCTGGATGACGACGACCTGGCCGGGCAGCGACTTGACCAGCGCCGAGATCGCCAGCGCGCTGCTGCCGTTCGGCAGCGTCATGTCGCTGACGGTGCCCTGCTGGCCCGGCGCGATCAGGAGCTGCGCGGTGGAGACGATGTCGAGGATGCGGTCGTTCTCGCCGGCGCCATCGATCGGCACCCGTGCCAGCACGCGGTGATCGGCGCTGGTGATGATGACGTGGCGGCCATAGGCGATGCCCCAGGACGGGATCAGGTCCGGCAGCAGCTCCTGCATCCGTTCGATATTGGCGAGCCGCTCGCGACGCACCGAGGTGAGGCGATCGAGACGCTCGGCGAGGATGTCCGAGAGCGCAGCAAGGTCGCGCTTCATCGCGCCGCGCTTCTGCCGGTTCTGGTCGATCACCTGGACGAAGGCGCCGAGGCAGATCGTGATGAGGAAGGCGATGATGAGAGTAGGCACAGCGCGGCGCAGTGCAGGTTCGGCCGTCAAGAGCCTGTGATAAGCCGGTTTCGCGATCGACTGCGCCAATCCCTTGATCGAATCGGATTGGACGCACGCGTTCGCTGCATGCGCGCGCGCCATGCCTTAGACCCCCGCTCTAAGCTGATTTTTACCCGGTTCGGATGCTCCCCACGATGCATCCGAATCATGATCATTTGAATCCAGATTTCCGGGACTGTCGAGAGTCAACGATTCGTTAATGCGAAATAATTCTTGTCAAAAACAGAATCGGGATGCGCAAAGTGAGTCCGAAAGGAGAACGGCTCCGTAGAATTACGCGCGCTCGGGTTCTGCGTGACTGATCACACGCTTCACGGTGGGGAACGCGCGGCGCATCTTGCGTTCGATTTCGTCGACGCCTTCGTGCACCTTGATCACACTCATCGTGGGCGCGGCGCGGCAATGGAAGTTGACGATCTCGCCGGCATCGGTGTTGCGCACCCGCACATTATGGATGTCGTGGATCGCGCCGCCATCGGCAAATCCGGTCAGCGCCGCCTTGATGGTTTCGATACGCTCGGGTGCGGCGTCGGTTCCCCACGGCAGTTCCGGCTCGAGCGGCTCGATATGGGTGTCGACCTCGACGTCCTCGCCAAAATCCTCGCGGATCGCACGCTCGAGCTCGTGAGCGATGTCGTGCGCGGCATCGAGCGCCATGCCGCTGTCGACCTCGAGATCGATGCTGACGATCAGCTTGCCGCCGATGTCGTGAACGGTAACATGATGGATGGCGAGGCCGGAGTTGCGCGCGATCACCATGATGCGCTCGCGCACGCTCTCATTGTCGCGCGCCACAGGCACCGCGGTGAAGGTGAGGTCGGCATCGCCGAAGGTCTTGCTGACAGCCTCCTGCGCCCGGCACTTGATGTCCTCGACGCGGTCGATCGGGTAGGTGCGCGGCACGGTGGCGATGGCGTCGATGAAGTGCGTCGCGCCGACCATGCGGACCCTCAGGCGCTCGACGTCGACCACGCCCGGCACGGCCTTGATGGCGGCGGTGGCCTTTTCCAGCGCGCCTTCCGGCGCGCGGTCGAGCAGGGTCTCGACCGTCTCCCGCGCCATGCGCAGGCCGAGCAGGGCGATCATCACGGCGACCGCGATCGCCGCCGCGGCGTCGCCCCACCAGAACCCGAGGCCGGCCAGCACGAGGCCGACGATGACGGCCAGCGAGCCCATCACGTCGGAGGCGAAATGCAGCGCGTCGGCGGCCAGCGCCTGGCTCTTGGTGTCGCGCGCGGCGCGATGCAGCGCGCGGGCGCGCCACAGATTGACGCCGATATCGAGCAGCAGGACGACGAACGGAATGGCCGAGATCGACGGCGGCGGCGCGCCTTCGCGGAGATGGCTGTAGGCCTGGACCAGGATGCCGCCGGCCAGCACATAGAGCAGGGCGATGATGAAGAGTGCCGAGACGCTCTCGAACTTGCCGTGGCCGTAATGATGCTCGGCATCGGCCGGCTGGTCCGACACCCGCACCACCGCCCAGGTGATGATGGTCGCGACCAGGTCGATCGACGAGTGCAGCGCCTCCGAGATCAGCGCCAGCGATCCGATCGCGATGCCGACGACGAATTTTGCCAACGCCATGGTGCCACTGGCGAGGATCGAGATCGCCGCGACGGAGGTCTTGGTGGAGGCTGCGCTGGTGTCGGAAGAGCTCATGGGCGGCGGTTTAGCAGGCCATCTGTGAACATCAAGTGTCGTCAGTCACGCGTCATGCGCAATCGCAACTCACTTGCAAGAGCGAATATCGAGAGAGAGTTGTTGCGAACTGTTCCGAATCCAGGGCATGCGTTGCTCAACTTCACCAACCTCATCAAGTTCATCCAGGCATCGAGCGTCGTTCTCGCGGCGCGTTTCGCCCGAGCTTTGCAAATTCGTTCGCCCTCGGAAGAGGGCGCAGGGAATGCCGGGTGCGCGCTGCACCCGCGGTCCCGTGTGCAAAAGTGGAAACAAAAACGCACACGAGCATACAGGTTCAGCGGGAGACACTCCGGCATTCCCTGCGCGATGGGTTTACGGCTTACTTCGTGCTCTCCCCGGCGAGACCGGGCTTGCTTGTCACCGTCTCCGCAAGAGCGCCTAAGCGCCTTGCGGGGAGACACCTGCCACTGGGGCGTCAGGACCACACGACTTCACCGTCCGCCTCATGCATGCTCGTCAGTCACACACGCGGCGGCCACCGCATCTCATCGCAACACCCGTGACGATCGCGAAGCGCCCCTCGATCGGATGAGACGGGGAGTTCATACATCAAGCTTCGATTCGGATAAAGCGAAATATTTTTGCAGCGAGGGGTTGACGGATTTTGCTGAGTTGCCCGTCGTGTCGAATGGGCAACAGTCATCGTCACCGCAACTGGACGATCCTGCTTATCGCGAGACGGCAGGCGCGCTATCATGACCATGGCTTTGACAAGATTGAACCGGAGGCTGGTCGCTGATCGACCCTGACGGATGCCGAGAGGACACAGTCTTGGATGACATTGGACGGAAGAGGGACACGCCAATGAACTCCACGCCCACGCCGAATGCAGGTGAGCCTGGTGAGGGCCCGATCGCGAGCGCCGATGAGCGACTTGCGGAAGCCCACAAGCAGATCGCCCGCGCTGATGAAGAGCTCACGCGTTTGAGCGAGCAGCTCGCAAGGATGGAGCGCGACGCTGCATCCCCGCCGCCGGCTGAAGCTGAGCCGCCCTCGGTTGGACCTGCGCCTGCTCCTGCCCCCGCTCCTGCATCGGCCGGGCCCGGCCCGCAACCATCTTCGGGAAGGCCGGCTTTCCGGGCCCTTGCCGCCTTGTCGATGGCGGGGTGTGTCGTTGTCGCTGTCCTGGCTTCGCAGTCGTCGTATGGTGCGCGGGCCAAGCTGGCTGTCGCCCGCTGGGTGCCGCAGCTCGCGTCAGCTCCGTCACTGCCGCCGGACGATCCGCCGCTTCCCGCGCAGCCCGCTCCATCTGCGGTTCGAGTTGCCGCGGCGGACGCCCCGCCACCGCAACCGACGCCTGCGCCTTCGACCGCAACGCCGAAAGCAACGCAGGACAGCGCGCCGCCAGCTCCTCCCGCGCTTCCCGATCAAGCTGAGCTGCTGCAAACCATTGCGCGCGATCTCGCGAACATGCAGCGGAACATCGAACAGCTCAAGGCGGACCAGCAGCAAACGGCCCGCGAGAGCTCAAAAGCCATCGAGGAACTCAAGGCAAGCCAGGAAGAATTGAAACGGGCGCTCGCGAAGGTTTCCGAGCCGAAGACGTCGGCGCCTCCGACGCCGCCGGCTCCAACTGCGCGCAAGCCGCAGCGGACATATGAGCCGCCTTACGCGAGAGCGCCGCCGCGAATGCCGAGGGAATGGCTCTACGACGATTGGTAATCGTCGATGCGATGATGATCGATTCTGATCCGGCAGCAGCGCCTCGATTGAGAATTCGGCGCGGTGTCACTTTCGGTTATCCCCATCAGCGCAGTGGTCGCATGCCCCGTCAAAAGCAGGGTGCGGAATGTGACGTCGACACACCGTTGACGCGCCGTCGAAGAAGTTCGGTTCAGTCATGTTGCTGACGCATTCTCTGGCTTAGTCGGGCGCAATAACCAAAAACACTGTGTGGGACCGCTGCGGTTCCCACATTGGTTCCGTCGCCAGAATTGGCGCGAGTCCGCAAAAGTACCGGTCCGAGTGAACGCCTCCACGTTCGTTCGACCTTGTCTTGCGGAGTCGGGAACCAAACGATCGAAAAAATCAGTCAAGGAGTTATGATGCTGTTCGGCTCGAGCGCCGCAGTCTGCGGCGCCGTGGTTGCGCTCGCCATTTTTGGCCCCGCTACTGGAAGTGAAATCGGTACCGTTCATTCAAGCGACGTCGTCAATGCTGCCTGTGGAGATGCGATCGTTGGCGCAGCGTCCATGTACAATCCGTTCAAGCCCGGCAAGGAAGAGGGCGGTCCGAGCACAGCCTCCGGCGAGCGCTACGATCGCACGGTCTGGGCGGCGGCCATCAAGACAAGCCTGCGCCGGAAGTTCGGTGGCGTCCAATTCGGCGCCAGGCCGAAATATGCCCTGGTCGAGGCTGTCGGCAAGAAGGTCATCGTCAAGATCAACGATGTGGGGCCGCTCAGGCCCGGCCGCATCATCGACCTCAATGAGCGGACGATGCGCTATTTCGATCCGAGTCTGGAGATCGGAGTCATTCGCGACGTAAAAGTCAGCCCGCTTGCGGGGGACTATTGGAGCCCCGGACCGGTCGGCTAGCTGTGCCAGTATTTGGCGAGGCGGACGGTTGCTTTGCTCCCTGCAACTCCGCCCAGACCAAAGCACGCGAAGGCGCCGAGGAGCACGACAGCGGTCCAGTCACTGTGAATGCCTCCCTGTACATGACCGAGACAGGAGATCCCGATCGACAGGGCAGCGAAGCCAAATAGGGCTGCTCCAAGCGCGAAGCCCACCGCGCCCGCGAGCAGGACAACCAATGAGGTGCGCTTCACTTCCACCACCCGAACTCCCACAGCGCGCGTAGGCCGGGTTAGTACTACTGCGTCACACGCTCTTTCAGCCGATCCTGAGAGGCCGTGAACGAATCCAGCCGTCATTGCGAGCGAAGCGAAGCAATCCATCGGCCCGCAAACGCGGTTGGATGGATTGCTTCGTCGCTATCGCTCCTCGCAATGACGGCGGAGGCAGAATTATGACGCAGTAAGATTAGCCGGAGGCGTAACCCGCCGTTGCGTCGAAGGTGGGATGGCGGATTGCGCTGCGCTGATCCGCCCTACGCGCCTACAGCGTCACCACGATCTTGCCGAGGTGCTTGTTGGCTTCCATGTGCTCGAAGGCCTTGCCGATATCGGCGAATTTGTAGACCTGGTCGATCGGCAGCTGCAGCTTGCGCGCTTCGACCGCCGGCCAGATGTCCTTGCGCACCTCGTCGAAGATCGCGCGGATCTCTTCGATCGTGCGGGTGCGGAAGGTGACGCCGATATACTGGATGCGGCGCGCCGCGTGCAGGTCGAAGTTGAAGTCGCCATGGGTGCCGCCGAGCCGGCCGACATTGACGATGCGGCCCTTGACCTTGGTCGCCTTCAGATTCTGGTTGGCGACCGGCCCCGAGACCTGATCGACGATCAGGTCGACGCCTTCGCCCGCGGTTGCCTGCAACACCTGATCGACCCAGCCGGGATCCTTCGAGTCCACCGCGAGATCGGCGCCGAATTCCGTCAAGCGGCCGCGCCGCATCGGATCGGTCGACGATCCCACCACGAGCTTGGCGCCCTTCAGTTTCGCGATCTGCATCGCCATCAGGCCGACCCCGGAACTCGCGCCCTGGATCAGCACGGTCTGGCCCGGCTGCAACGCGCCATTGGTGATGACGGCGTTATGCATGGTGGCGAGTGCGACGGGAAGCGTGGCGGCTTCGTCGAAGTTCATGTTCGACGGCGCCCGGAAAAGCCGGCCGTGATCGGCCAGCGTGTATTCGGCGAACGCTGCGCCGCCGGAGCCCATGATCTTGTCGCCGACCTTGACGCCCCTGGCATCGGGGCCGAGCTCGGCGACCTCGCCGGCCCATTCCATGCCGAGCACGGTGCCGACGCCGCCGGCCGCGCCGTGGGCGTGGCCCTTGGTCATGCCGAGATCGGCGCGGTTCAGCCCGCAGGCGTGCACCTTGACCAGTACCTGCGTGCCTTTCGGCACGGGCTTGGCGACATCGGTGATTTCTGCGCCATTGGCGCCGTAGACATAGGCTTTCATAGGCTTGTTCTCGGGCTTGTTCTCGTTGTGTCGTCTGATGCGAGCAGAACTGATCGATTCACCCCGTCATCCTGAGGAGCGCGAAGCGCGTCTCGAAGGATGCACGGCCCCGTCGGTGGGCCGTCGCCCTTCGAGACTCGCTTCGCGAGCACCTCAGGGTGACGGACAACGGCCTTTGCTCCCGCCCGCTTACTCCGCAGCCTGGCGCTTGGCCCCGGACATCATCGCCTCGAGCCGTTCGCGGATGATCGCTTCCGCCTCGTGGACGATGCGCGAGACGAGCTCGGCGCAGGTCGGGATGTCGTGGATCAGGCCCTGCACCTGGCCGGCCGACCAGATGCCTTCGTCGGCATCGCCGGTCGCGTAGACCATCTTGCCGCGGGCGCCGGCGACCAGTTCGCGGACGTCCTCGAACTTGGCGCCTTCCTTCTCCATCTGCACCACCTTGGTCGAGATCGCGTTCTTGGCGACGCGCGAGGTGTTGCGCATGGTGCGGAAGATCAGCTCGGTCTCGCGCTCGTCATTGGCGACGATGCGTTCCTTGACGAGCTGATGGATCGGGCTCTCCCGGGTGCACATGAAGCGCGTGCCCATGTTGATGCCCTCGGCGCCGAGCGCCAGCGCGGCGACGAGGCCGCGGGCATCGCCGAAGCCGCCGGAGGCGATCATCGGGATCTTCACCTTGTCGGCCGCGGCGGGGATCAGGATCAGGCCGGGCGTGTCGTCCTCGCCGGGATGGCCGGCGCATTCGAAGCCGTCGATCGAGATCGCGTCGGCCCCCATCCGCTCGGCGGACAGCGCGTGGCGCACGCTGGTGCATTTGTGCAGCACCTTGATGCCGTGCTTCTTGAACTCGTCGACATGTTCCTGCGGCTTGTTGCCGGCGGTCTCGACGATCTTGATGCCGCTCTCGATGATGGCCTGGCGATATTCGGCGTAGGGCGGCGGCTTGATCGCGGGCAGGATGGTGAGGTTGACGCCGAACGGCTTGTCGGTCAGCTCGCGGCAGCGCGCGATCTCCTTGCGCAGATCGTCCGGCGTCGGCTGCGTCAGCGCGGTGATCATGCCGAGCGCGCCGGCATTGGCGACGGCGGCGACCAGCTCCGCGCGCCCGACCCATTGCATGCCGCCCTGCACGATCGGGTGGTCGACGCCGAACATTTCGGTGAAGCGTGTCTTGATCATTCTGCCCTCGTTTCCATCAGAATTTTCCGCGACGCGGACGGCCGCGCACGGTGCTGTTTTTGGATGTCGAGGGAAGGATGCAGTCCTGTCCGGCAAATGTCTACCGGCCAGCTGTGGCGCGCCCATGCGGAAATGAAGGGGCGCGCGGTGGTCCGCGCGAGGGCGGGGCAGAAGGCTTCGATGATCCGATCCGCTCAGGCGCCGGTGATCGACCACGCAGCGCCTGGCTGAGAGCGACGAGATCGAGACGGCTATTGGGTCGGCTGGGCCTGCTCGGATGTTTGATAGGCCGTCACGGTGCGCGCCATCGCAGCCGTCGCTTCCTCGTCGAACGCGGCCGAGATGTCGCGCATGCTGACGACGCCGATCAGGCTGTAATTGTCGATCACGGGCACGTGGCGGATGTGGTGCTTGGTCATGAGATGACGGATGTGCTCGAGCGTGTCGCTCGAATTGCACGACACCAGCTGCTGCACCGAGACGAACTGCGACACCTTCATGTTGGCGCCGGCCGCACCGTGCGCGGCGATCGCACGCACCACGTCGCGCTCGGTGAACATGCCGGCGCAGGTGTTGCCTTCGGTGCGGACGACATCCTTGACCACGAGCGCGCTGATATTGCTGGCACGCATCAGCTGCGCGGCGATCGCGACCGTCTCGTTCATGCGGACCGTAGCGACGCGAGGGGTCTTCTTGCGCAGGATATCTCCGACTTGCATGGCAACCTCCTTGGGATCATCGGTGACCTAGTCTGGTATACATAATACCAATTGTCAACGGGCGGATTGCAGCAATCTACCACCGGGAAACAGCTTAAATAGGCAGGTTTGCTGACATGTTGAGCCGGCGAGCGATCACCGCCGTCCCGGCCATCTGGTATCTGGTATCCCTGACGATGCCAAACGAAAGAGGCGCACCGGGGTGCGCCTCGATCCGTCCGGCAGGCGATCGCGAGATCAGGCGGTCTTGTCAGGCGGTTTTGGCGCCCGGCGCGGTCTCGGTCGCGGCGGCCGCTTCGTTGCCGTGGATGAAGGCGCGGCGCATCGGCTTGATCACGAACAGCGCCATCAACGCCGCGGTGGCGTTGAGCGCGACCGCGATCACGAACACCGCCTGCCAGCCATAGCTGGCGGCAACGATACTGGCGGCCGGCACCAGCAGCGCGGCGGTGCCCTTCGCGGTGTAGAGCATACCGTTGTTGGTGGTCGCGAACTTCGCGCCGAAGGTGTCGCCGGAGGTCGCCGGGAACAGCGAGTAGATCTCGCCGAACACGCCGAAATAGACCGCGGTCGCCAGCACGAACACCAGCGGATTGTGGCCCCAGGTCGACAGCGTCAGCAGCATCAGCGCGCCGGTGCCGAACGCGATGAACATGGTGTGCTCGCGGCCGATATTGTCGGAGACCCAGCCGAAGAACGGCCGTCCGAACCCGTCGAAGATGCGGTCGAGCGAGATCGCAAAGGTCAGCGCGGCCATCTGGAAGCCGGCGAGCGAGACCGGCGTCGTGGCGATCTTGTAGTCGTGCGCGATCGGCGCGATCTGCGCCGCCGCCATCAGGCCACCGGAGGCGACCATCACGAACACCAGGTACATCACCCAGAAGATCGGGCTGCGCAGCACCTGCGGCGGCGTGAAGTCGATCTTGGTCTGCGGCAGATTGAGCTGCTTCTTCTTCGGCGGGATCATGACCGAGGGCTTCTGGATGAAGAAGGCGAGGATGAAGACGATCAGGCCTTGGCCGATGCCGAAATCGAAGAACGCGGTCCGATAGCCGCTCGCGGCGATCATGTTGGCGATCGGCACGACGGTGATCGCCGCACCCGCGCCGAAGCCGGCCGCGGTCGCGCCGGCGGCGAGGCCGCGGCGATCGGGAAACCACTTCAGCGCATTGCCGACGCAGGTGCCATACACCGCGCCCGCGCCGATGCCGCCGACCACGGCCGCAGCGTAGAGCAGGGTCAGCGAGTCCGCATAGGAGTTCAGCACCCAGGCCAGCGCGATCATGATGCCGCCGAACATGATGACGATCCGCGGACCGTATTTGTCGACGAACCAGGCCTCGACCGGCACCAGCCAGGTCTCGGTCACGACGAAGATCGTGAAGGCGAACTGGATCGCCGCGCGGCCCCAATGGTGTGCGCCGTCGATCGGATCGACGAACAGCGTCCAGCCATATTGCAGGTTCGCGATCATCGCCATGCAGACGATGCCCATGACGAGTTGCAGCCAGCGGAAGCCGCTGGACGAAGGTTGAGCTTGTGTTGCGGCCGTATTGCTGGAAACCATCAAGTCCTCCCGAGCGCGCCCGGTCTTCGTGAGACCCAGTGTCGCAATTCTTGTGGCGTATCGTCGCAAGCGCTCGGGCGAGGTTGGTATACTATATTCCAGAAAGCAAGCTGATCTTCTGCTGCGACGCAGCAAAACTGGCATATTTTCGGCTGATCCGGCTTCTCGGCGGGGTGCCGCAAAACGAAAAATGCCCGGCGATCCGCCGGGCATTTCGTGAGCGGAAGAGCGGGTACGTTGCTTACGCCGTCGCCGATTTCGCGACCACGATTTTCCGCCATGGCTTGAGCACCGCGATCGCGAGCAGCGAAGCCAGGATGTTGGCGCCGGCCGCAACGATGAACACGCTGTCCCAATGGCCCGACGACTGCTGCATGTAGTTGGCGATCGGCACCAGCAGCGCGGCGGTGCCTTTCGCGGTGTAGAGCAGGCCGGCATTGGTGGTGGCGAATTTGGCGCCGAACGTGTCGGTGCAGGTCGAGGGGAACAGCGAGTAGATCTCGCCCCAGGCAAAGAACACGAAGCCCGAGAGCAGCACGAACCAGATCGGATCGTGACCCCAGAGATAGAGCATCCAGATGCCGAAACCTTCCATGCCGAAGGCGATGAACATCGTGTTCTCGCGGCCGATCATGTCGGAGATCCAGCCGAAGAACGGACGCGTCAGGCCGTTGAGCACGCGGTCGATGGTCGCGGCGAAGGTCACCGCCGTCATGGTCACGCCGATCAGCGTCACCGGGATGCTGTCGACCTTCCAGTCGACCGCGATCGGCTTCAGATTCGCCGTCACCATCAAGCCGCCGGCGCCGACGATCACGAACATGAAGTACATCAGCCAGAAGATCGGCTGGCGCAGCACTTCGGTCGGCTGGTAGTTGCGCCTGGTCTGGATCAGATTGGCGTTCTGCACCACCTGCGGCACCTGGCCGGCTTTCGGCGCAAGCAGGAAGAAGGCGAGCAGCACGATGATGATGCCTTGGCCGAGACCGAAATACAGGAAGGTGGTCTGGAAGCCGGAGTCCTTGATCATCGCCTGGATCGGCGCCACCGTGAGCGCGGAGCCGGCGCCGAAGCCGGCTGCGGTGATGCCTGCGGCGAGGCCGCGCTTGTCGGGAAACCATTTCAGCGCGTTGCCGACGCAGGTGCCGTAGACGCCGCCGGCGCCGATGCCGGCGATGATCATGCCGAGATAGTAGCCGTTCAGCGAGGTCGCCTGCGCGTTGATCGCCCACCCGATCGCGCACAGGATGCCGCCGATCAGCACGACGAGGCGCGGACCGTATTTGTCGACGAACCAGCCCTCGACCGGCACCAGCCAGGTCTCGAACAGCACGAAGAGGGTAAAGGCCCACTGGATCGAGGCACGATCCCATCCAAACTTCTTCTGGATGTCGGGGACGAAGAACGTCCACCCGTATTGGTAGTTTGCGATCATCACCATCGCAGCGACGCCGATGGCGAGTTGCGTCCAGCGATAGGTGTCGCTGACACGCGCGGCCGCGGGGGCCGCAGTTGCCTGAACCATGTCCGACATTGATCCTCCCAGTGCGCGCTTATCGTCATTCTGCTTTTGGCGCGGCGCGGCCATCTTGGTATTCGATATGCCAAGGTTCAAGCTGTCGCAGGTGCGGCGTGCGCATATGCCGCAGAAGACCGCATGCCACAGAAGATTCGGGGCCGCGCGAACACTAGTTCAGCGCGCAAAAAAAATGGCCCCGAAAATCGGGGCCATTGGTCGAAGGTTCAATGTCAGGTCGCATCTTGCGCCGAAACACCGGCCGGCGAAGCGCGCGTGGAATCCCGGTGCCTTAGAGGCCGAAGCGCGGCAGGTCGCCGTTGCGGTTGGAGATCTCCGCGCTCTTCATCAGAAGGCGGTCGATCGAAGCCAGCAGGCGGCCGAGCAGGGTGTCGGCGGGCGCGAGCGCGATGGCGGTGGTCTTGATGGCAGTGGTCTTGGACATTGTCGTCCCCTTTGGCTGGAGGCCAGCAACGGGCCGGCTCATCATCTGCCGCCAAACTATGTATACCAGATGCCAGATACAACGAACTTGTTTGCATAGCAGCATGCGCGGCTGTGCAATGCAGCAAAATGGGCCGATTGGTATCCCAAATCGGCCCTTCTGGCCGCCATCCGGCCGGCCATCATAAAAAGTGCCGACCTATGAGAGCTCGGTGACGCTGAGGACTTGCCGGAGGGGAGGAAGATGGCGAGACCAGCGGCGAGGGCAGTTGATCGGAAGCACGATTCCGTGACGCCGGCCGGCCGCCTCAACTCATCCAGCGCGGCAGCGGCAGATTTTTCTTGCGCAGGAAATCCGCATTGAAGAGCTTGGATTGGTAGCGTTGGCCGCCGTCGGCGAGGATGGTGACGATGGTCTTGCCGGGGCCGAGCTCGCGCGCGAGCCGCATGGCGCCTGTGATGTTGATCGCGCTGGAGCCGCCCAGCACCAATCCCTCGTGCTCGATCAGGTCGAACAGGATGGGCAGCGCTTCCTGGTCCGTGATGCGGTAGGCCATGTCGATCGGCGTGCCTTCGAGATTCCTGGTGATGCGGACCTGACCGATGCCCTCGGTGATCGAGTCGCCCTCGGTCGTCAGTTCGCCCCTGGTGAACCAGTTGTAGAGGGCGGCGCCCATGGGATCGCTGAGCGCGATCTTCACGTCGGCGTTACGCTCCTTGAGCGCGCGCGCCACGCCGCCCAAGGTGCCGCCGCTGCCGACCGCACAGGTGAAGCCGTCGATCTTGCCGTCGGTCTGCCGCCAGATCTCGGGACCGGTGGTGCGATAATGGCCGTCGCTGTTGGCGACATTGTCGAACTGGTTGGCCCAGAAGGCGCCGAGCTCCGCGGCGAGACGGCCGGAATAGCGCGCGTAGTGACGAGGATCGGAATAGGGCACCGCGGGGATCAGGCGCAGATCGGCGCCGTAGAGCCGCAGCAGGTCCTGCTTCTCCTGGCTCTGCGTGTCGGGCATCACGATCACCGAACGATAGCCGCGCGCATTGGCGACGAGCGCGATGCCGATGCCGACATTGCCGGCGGTGCCTTCGCCAATGACGCCGCCCGGCTTCAGCTCGCCGCGCCGCTCGGCGTCGTCGATGATCGCCAGCGCCGCACGATCCTTGATCGAGCCGCCCGGATTGAGGAATTCGGCCTTGCCGTAGATGTCGCAGCCGGTGGCTTGCGATGGCCCGCGCAGCCTGATCAGGGGCGTATTGCCGATCGCCTCCAGGACACCCGAGCGAACATTCATGCTGCCGCACCCTTTGTTTTGTTGCGGTATCTTACGCCGGGCCGGTCAGCGCGTTGGTGCTGTTCTCGGCTTGATTTGGGAAGTATCTCTATCGTCCGCGCGGCGATGCCGACGATTTCGTTCTTTTGAAGGAGGCGGCGTCATGCGGGCTTTCACTTCAACGTCCAAGGAGGAGGTGCCCGTCATGCGAACGCTGATCGTTCTCGCCTTCGCAGCCTTCGTCGCCGTTCCGACATTGGTCGCGGCGCAACCCATGACTGCGCAGCAGTATCACAAAGAGAAAGGCCTCTGCGCCTGCCCCGAAGACAAGGACATGGCCGGAAACATATGCGGAAGGCGAAGTGCCTTCTGTGAGAGCGACAGCATCGACATTCAGAATTGCTATCTGAAGGACGCTGAGCGCCGAAAGCAAACGGAGTGCTCGTTCGTTTACGATCCGATCCGGCCGTCGCCGCTCGCGCCGAAGAGATAATCGAACAGGACGCTACCAATGAAAAATGGCCGCGGTTGCCCGCGGCCATTTATGGTGTTGATTGAACGCAGGCCTTACTCGGCAGCCTGCTTGCGCGGTGGGTCGAGCGCGCCGGAGTCATGGATCTCGGCGACCTGGTGATCGCTGAAGCCGAGCACCTCGCGCAGGATCTCGTCGGTATGCTCGCCGAGCAGCGGCGAGCGCTGAACGTCGCTCGGCGAATCCGACAGCTTGATCGGGTTGCCGACCGAGATGTACTTGCCGCGGGTCGGATGATCGACCTCGACCACGGTGCCGGTGGCGCGCAGCGACTGGTCTTCCGCGATCTCCTTCATCGAGAGGATCGGACCGCAGGGGATGTCGTCCTTGTTGAGGATTTCCATCGCCTCGAATTTTGTCTTCGTCATCGTCCACTGTTCGATGCGGGCAAAAATCTCGTTGAGCCGCGGCAGGCGGGCCGGCGGCTTGGCGTAGTTCGGGTCGGTCTTCCAGGAGGGCTCGCCGATCACGTCGCAGATCTTCTCCCAGACCGGGGCTTGGGTGATGAAGTAGATGTAGGCGTTTGGGTCGGTCTCCCAGCCCTTGCACTTCAGGATGCGGCCGGGCTGGCCGCCGCCGGAATCGTTGCCGGCGCGCGGCACGGCATCGCCGAACGGAATGCCTTCGCCGAACTGGCTGTATTCCTTGAGCGGGCCGTGGGCGAGGCGCTGCTGGTCGCGCAGCTTGACGCGGGCGAGGTTGAGCACGCCGTCCTGCATCGCCGCGGTGACGCGCTGGCCCTTGCCGGAATGGGTGCGGTGATAGAGCGCGGTGACGATGCCGAGCGCGAGGTGCAAGCCGGTGCCGCTGTCGCCGATCTGCGCGCCGGTGACCAGCGGCAGGCCGTCGCGGAAGCCGGTGGTCGAGGCGGCGCCGCCGGTGCACTGCGCGACGTTCTCGTAGACCTTGCAGTCCTCATACGGGCCGGGGCCGAAGCCCTTGATCGAGGCGACGATCATCTTCGGGTTGATGGCCTGGATCTTCTCCCAGGGAAAGCCCATGCGATCGAGCACGCCGGGACCGAAATTCTCGACCAGCACGTCGCACTGCTTGATCAGCGCGGTCAGCACTTCCTTGCCCTTCGGGTTCTTGGTGTCGAGCGTGATCGAGCGCTTGTTGTGGTTCAGCATGGTGAAGTACAGGCTGTCCACGTTCGGGATGTCCTGCAGCTGGCCGCGCGTGATGTCGCCGACGCCGGGACGCTCGACCTTGATCACGTCGGCGCCGAACCAGGCCAGCAATTGCGTGCAGGTCGGACCCGACTGGACGTGGGTGAAATCGAGAATGCGAACGCCCTTCAGCGCCTTGGTCATATCTATTGCTCCGTACTCTGGTCTGCCCCTGCACCCGCAGGGAGTGATGGGTTGAGGGGTTTACTTCTTCTTGCTCAGGACGCTCTGCGGATTGAGGTTGCCAATGCGGCCGCTCTCCGAGCCCGCCGCCGGATCGATCACCGCGTTGATCAGCGTCGGCTTGCCGGAATCCAGCGCCGCATTGACCGCGCGTTTCAATTCGTCCGGCGAGGTGGCGTTGACGCCGACGCCGCCGAAGGCTTCCATCATCTTGTCGTAGCGCGAGCCCTTGACGAACACGGTGGTCGCCGGATCGTCGCTTGTGCCGTTGACGTCGGTGCCGCGATAGATGCCGTCATTGTTGAAGATCACGACGCAGATCGGCAGCTTGTAGCGGCAGATGGTCTCGACCTCCATACCCGAGAAGCCAAACGCGCTGTCGCCTTCGACCGCCAGCACCGGCAGGCCGGTCTCGACCGCGGCCGCGATCGAATAGCCCATGCCGATGCCCATCACGCCCCAGGTGCCGACATCGAGCCGCTTGCGCGGCTTGTGCATGTCGACGACGCCGCGGGCGAGGTCGAGCGTGTTGGCGCCTTCGTTGACGAAGATGGTGTCTGGACGCTCCGCGATGATGGCGCGCAGCGCGCCGAGCGCGCCGTGATAATCCATCGGCGAGGCGTTGCTCATCAGCTTCGGCGCCATCTTGGCGACGTTGTCGTCGCGCTTCTTGGCGATGGTCGCGAGCCAATCGCTCGGCGCGGCAGCCCAGTTCGCGCCCATCGCATCGAGGAACGCGGAGACGCAGGAGCCGATATCGCCGACCACGGGCGCCACGATCTCGACGTTGGAATCCATTTCCTTCGGCTCGATGTCGACCTGGATGAACTTCTTCGGGGCCTCACCCCAGGTCTTGCCCTTGCCATGCGAGAGCAGCCAGTTGAGCCGGGCGCCGATCAGCATCACGACGTCGGCTTCCTTCAGTACGGTCGAGCGCGCCGCACCGGCGCATTGCGGATGCAGGTCGGGCAGCAGGCCCTTGGCCATGCTCATCGGCAGGAACGGTACGCCGCTCTTCTCGACGAAACTCTTGATCGCCTCGTCGGCCTGGGCATAGGCCGCGCCCTTGCCGAGGATGATGAGCGGGCGCTTGGCGCTCTTCAGCACGTCGAGCGCGCGCTTGACCGACGACGGGGAGGGGATCTGCTCGGGCGCCGCGTCGATCACCTTGACCAGCGACTTCTTCCCGGCGTCGGCATTCATCACCTGCGAGAACAGCTTTGCCGGCAGGTCGAGATAGACGCCGCCCGGACGGCCCGATACCGCGGCGCGAATGGCGCGCGCAAGCCCGATGCCGATGTCCTGGGCGTGCAGCACGCGGAACGCCGCCTTGCACAGCGGCTTGGCGATCGCGAGCTGGTCCATCTCCTCATAGTCGCCCTGTTGCAAATCGACGATCTCGCGCTCGGAGGAGCCCGAGACCAGGATCATCGGGAAGCAGTTGGTGGTGGCATGCGCCAGCGCCGTGAGGCCGTTGAGGAAGCCGGGCGCGGACACCGTGAGGCAGACGCCGGGCTTCTTGGTGAGGAAGCCGGCGATCGAGGCCGCATAGCCGGCGTTCTGCTCGTGGCGGAACGAGAGCACGCGAATGCCCGCCGCCTGGGCCATGCGGCCCAGGTCCGTGATCGGGATACCCGGCACACCATAGATGGTGTCGATGCCGTTGAGCTTGAGCGCATCGATGACGAGGTGGAAACCATCCGTCAGCTCTTGCTCGGTGCCCGGTGCCTCGGATTTCGTAGCGGTATTCAGCATCGGCATCGTCTCCCTGATCGTTCTTGTTCGGACGATCTGTTTGTCGTCAGAAGCGTGTGGACTCGAAGTATCTAAGTGAACAGTTCCTGACCGTGCGCCTCGACATAGGCGGCAAGGCCGAGCGTGTGATCGCGCGACCGCTTCTCGGCGAGTTCGGTGTCGCGCGCCTCCAGCGCCTCAATGATCCCGAGATGCTCGGGCAGCGAGGTCGCGGTGCGGTCCTTGCGGCCGATCGTGAGCTGGCGATAGCCGCGCACATGCAGCAGGAGGTCGTTGGTGAGGTCGACCAATACGGGTGATTCCGACAGCGCGATCAGCGCCTGGTGGAAGGCGATGTTGGCCCTGGAATATTCCTCGACGTGATCCTGCGGCAGGCGGTCGTCGCTGAAGTCCTTGAAGAAGTCGCGCAGCGCCGAGATGTCCTTCTTGCGCGCGGTGGTGGTGATCAGGCGCGCCGCCATGCTCTCCAGCGCCGCCCAGGCGCGGATCATGTCGACGATCTCCGACTTGGTGCGACGGACCACGATGATGCCGCGCCGCGGCACGGTCTTCACGAAGCCGTCCTGCTCGAGCATCGCGATCGCTTCGCGGATCGGCGTGCGGCTGACGCCGAGGCGTTCGGACAATGCGCGCTCGTCGAGCATCACCGGCTCGGGCGTCGCGTAGATGTCCATCTTCAGGATCGCTTCCTTCAAGGCTTCATAGGCCTTGTTCTTGAAGCTTGTCTCCGGCGCGATGCGGACGATGGCGATATCTGTGTCAGCCATGTTGGGCGACGCCTTGGTCTGTTTCGGGTCAGGCACGACTCGTCTCCTCCTCTTGGAGACGTCTTCTTAGCAGAAGAAATTACCTTAGATTTTTGGCATGCCAAATACCAGAATGTCAAGACGTGCATATTTTTCGGCATTTTTGGGGGGCGACCGACCTTGACAATTGCGTTTTTGGCATACCAAATGCCAGGAAATTGTCCCAGGAGGAAGCCGATGTCAAATTCGAAGGATGCGGTCCGCAAAATTCTCGATGCGGTCAAGGCCGACAAGCGCACGAGCCTCACCGCGCCCGAAGGCAAGGTGGTCTGTGACGCCTACGGCATTCCGGTGCCGAAGGAGGGCGTCGCCAAGTCGGCCTCCGAGGCCGCGCGGATCGCCTCCGACATGGGCTTCCCGGTCGTGATGAAGATCGTCTCGCCGGACATCCTCCACAAGACCGAGGCCGGCGGCGTGATTGTCGGCGTCAAGAGCGCCGTTGACGCCGAGAAGAGCTACGAGACCATCCTGGCCAACGCCAAGACATATAAGGCCGATGCCAAGATCGAGGGCATCCAGGTCCAGCAGATGCTGGGGGGCGGCACCGAGGTGATCGTCGGCTCGATCACCGATGGCTCGTTCGGCAAGCTGGTAGCCTTCGGCCTCGGCGGCGTGCTGGTCGAAATCCTCAAGGACATCACCTTCCGCCTCGCGCCCGCGACCAAGGACGACGCGCTGTCGATGCTCGACGGCATCCAGGCCCATGAGATGCTGAAGGGTGTGCGCGGCGGCGAGCCGGTCAACCGCGAGGCGCTCGCCGACGTCATCGTCAAGGTGTCGCAGCTGGTCAGCGATTTCCCCGAGATCGTCGAGCTCGACCTCAATCCGGTGTTCGCCACCAGCAAGAACGCGATCGCCGCCGACGTCCGCATCGTCGTCGACTTCGACTACAAGCCACGCCCGGCGCCGCGTCCGACCGAAGAAATCGTCGCCGCGATGAACCGCATCATGCAGCCGAAGGGCGTGGCCGTGATCGGCGCCTCCGCCGAGGACGGCAAGATCGGCAACTCCGTGATGAAGAACCTCATCAACGGCGGCTATAAGGGCGAGATCTACCCGATCCACCCCAAGGCCGAAGAGATCCTCGGTTACAAGGCCTACAAGAGCGTCAAGGACGTGCCCGGCGTGATCGACACCGCGGTGTTCGCGATCCCGGCGAAATTCGTCGCGGGCGCGTTGGCCGAATGCGGCGAGAAGAAAATCCCCGGCGCCGTGCTGATTCCCTCGGGCTTCGCCGAGGCCGGCGCGCCGGAATTGCAGGCCGAGATCGTCGAGGTCGGCAAGAAGTACAATATCCGCCTGATGGGGCCGAACATCTACGGCTTCTACTACACGCCGGCCAATCTCTGCGCCACGTTCTGCACCGCCTATGACGTCAAGGGCCACGCCGCGCTGTCGTCGCAGTCGGGCGGCATCGGCATGGCGATCATCGGCTTCTCGCGCTCGGCCAAGATGGGCGTGTCGGCGATCGTGGGCCTCGGCAACAAGTCCGATATCGACGAGGACGATCTGCTCGCCTTCTTCGAGCAGGATCCCAACACCAATCTGATCGCGCAGCACTGCGAGGACCTGAAGGACGGCCGCGCCTTCGCCGAAGCCGCCAAGCGCGTCTCCAGGAAGAAGCCGGTGGTCGTGCTCAAGGCGGGCCGCACCTCTGCGGGTGCGAAGGCGGCGTCGTCGCACACCGGCGCGCTGGCCGGCAACGACAAGATCTACGAGGACGTGTTCAAGCAGTCCGGCGTGATCCGCGCCCGCTCGCTCCGGCAGCTCTTGGAATTCGCCCGCGGCGTGCCGGTGCTGCCGACGCCGAAGGGCGAGAACGTGCTGATCATCACCGGCGCCGGCGGCTCCGGCGTGCTGCTGTCGGACTCCGTGGTCGACAACGGCCTGTCGCTGATGTCGATGCCGCCGGACCTCGATGCGGCGTTCAGAAAATTCATCCCGCCGTTCGGCGCGGCCGGAAATCCTGTGGATATCACCGGCGGCGAGCCGCCGATCACCTATGTCAACACCGTGAAGCTCGGCCTGTCGGATGAGCGCATCCACGCGCTGATCCTCGGTTACTGGCACACCATCGTGACGCCGCCGATGGTGTTCGCGCGCAACATGGTCGAGGTGAAGAAGGAGATGGAGGCCAAGGGCTTCGTCAAGCCGATCGTCGCCTCGCTCGCCGGCGACGTCGAGGTCGAGGAGGCCGCCGAATATCTCTACCAGAACGGCATCCCGGCCTACGCCTATTCGACCGAACTGCCGGTCGAGGTGCTCGGCGCCAAGTACAAATGGGCCCGCGGCGCCGGCCTGCTCTGATCGTCTGATCTGTCGAGACCAAAGGCCGCCCCGGACATCGTCCGGGGCGGCCTTTTCATTGGTTCCGCGCGCCAGGCGCTTGTTCCCGATCGCATCCGGACCACCGACGAAGCTTGCCTTTCGCATCTGATGTGCTACTGATATGTCAGATGAGGCGCATGGAGGACCGGCGATGGAGTTGGCTGCAACAGGGATGACCGACCGCCAGCGCAAATATCGCGCGACCTACCGCGAGCGCGTGGTGGGCTGGTACAATGGCTGGCTGCATGTCGTGCTGATCTACACGATCGGATTCACGGCGCTGTACGTCTATCTGGCCAATGTGCACGCCGTGAAATGGTGGGAATACCTCACCATTCCCGTGGTCTTCCTGATCGCCAACTTCTTCGAATGGGCGGTGCATCGCTTCGTCATGCACCGGCCCTCGAACGTGCCGCTCCTGCGCGCGATCTACAGCCGCCACACGCTGATGCACCATCAATTCTTCACCGAGGAGGAGATGCGCTTCGCCGATCATCACGACTGGCGCGTCACCTTCTTTCCGCCCTATGCGCTGGTCGTGTTCACCCTGATGTCGATCCCGCCGGCGATCGTCGCGGGTCTGGTGATCTCGGCGAATGTCGGCTGGCTGCTGATCACCACGACCACGACGATGTACCTGATCTACGAATTCATGCATTTCTGCTGCCACGTCGAGGAAAACGCCTTCGTGCGCAACATGCCGTTCGTCAACACCATCCGCCGGCACCATACCGCCCATCACAACCAATCGATCATGATGGAGCGGAACATGAACCTGACCTTCCCGGTGATGGACTATGTGTTCGGTACCTCCGATCTCAATCGCGGCCTGCTCGGCCACATCTTCAACGGCTACAGCACACGCTATGTGAAGACCGACATGCGGCGAACGGCGCGGACCCCGCGGGTCGTGGTGAAGGAGCAATCGGTGCCGCATGCCGCAGCTTGAACCCAATCTCACAGGGCTTGCCTGGTTCGGCGTGCTGTGGAGCGTGTGCTGCATCGGCTTCCTGCAACTGGCCGGGATGTATCCGCTGCGCGGCCGCGCCGTTCTGCCGGTGACGATGACCGCCGTGTTGTGGGTGCTGTTGCTCGCGGGCACGCTGGCATTCGCATTGGCCGAATTGCGCTGGACCACCGTCGTTGTCGTGGGCGGTCTGCTGCTGCTGTTCGTGCCCGGACTGTTTCAGGCGCTGCCGGACTGGTGGCGCGACGGGCGCGCGGGATTGCGGCTGTCCTGTTGCGCCATGTTTGCAGCACTCGTGCTGCTGGTCGGCGTGGCGGCGACGTCTTTTCACATCTGGATGGCCTGAAGGGAGATCGCGATGCCCAGCCACATCAAGCTCATGCTGTCGCTGGCGTGCCTCGCCACGGCGGCCTGCGGGTATGTCTTCATGGTCTATCTTGGACAGCAGGGACCGAGCTACGCGGTCGCTTTCCTCGGCGTGTTCGCCACGGTCGCGATGTGGATCTTCCCCGAGGTCGTGAAGAAGGACCTCAAGGTCCGTTCGCCAGGATCTTGATGTGATGTTGCGGCACGGGAAGGATGCAATGGCGAGCTACACCGGGGACCGCACTATCGACGGCATCTCCGTCCTGGTCGACGGCGAGCCGCTGTCACCGCATTACGACCAACTCCGGCTCACCGAGCACGGCTTTGAATGGAGCTATGAGGGGCCCGAGCCGGCACAGCTGGCCTTCGCGCTGCTCTATGAGCATCTGCGCGACGCCGCTGCCGCGAAAGCGCTGCACGCGGCGTTCATGCGGCGCGTGGTCGCCAATTTCGGCAATGAATGGGAGCTGTCCTCGGCCGATCTCGACGAGGCAGTCGCCGCGCTGCGGTTCGGACAGCCGGCCTGATCTCGTTTCTCCGACAAAGGGCCCCCTCGAGATGACCCTGAGCTGTCGCGCGGCGGTACTGCATCAAAGCGGAACGCCGCTCTCGATCGAGCGCGTTTCGCTGGCACCGCCCACGTCGACCGACGTCGTGGTGAAGGTGCGGGCCGCGGGGCTCTGCCACACCGATCTGGAGGTGATCGACGGATCGCTGCGCTATCCCTTGCCGATGATCCTCGGGCATGAGGCGGCCGGCGTGGTTGAGGAGGTCGGCAGTGCGGTGCGCGACATCAGCGTCGGCGATCACGTCATCCTGTCCTGGAATCCGCATTGCGGGCACTGTTTTCAGTGCGATCGCGCGCAACCGATCCTGTGCGAGACCTATCTCGCCAGGGGCGCGGAAGGCGTGCATTTCGACGGCGCGTCGAAGGCACAACTCGAGGGCGGCAGCAGCCTGGCGCATTTGATGTTCCTCGGCGCGTTCTCGGAATATGTCGTGTTGCCGGCGCAGCAGGCGATCGTGGTGCCCAAGGCCATCCCGTTCGACCGCGCCTGCCTGATCGGCTGCGGCGTCATGACCGGCGTCGGCGCCGCGCTGAACGTCGCCGAGATCGGCCACGGCGATACCGTGATGGTCACCGGCTGCGGCGCGGTCGGGCTCGCAGCGGTGCAGGGCGCACGGCTTGCGGGCGCTGGTGCGATCATCGCGGTTGACCTCGACGATGCAAAACTTGCACTGGCGCGACAGCTCGGCGCAACGCAAATCGTCAACGCGGCGCGCGAGGACCCGGTCCGGCTCGCAAGAGAGGCGACGGGCGGGCGGGGCGCCGACGTCATCCTCGAGGCGGCGGGCCACCCCAAGGCGTTTCGGCAGACTGCGGAGGCGGTGCGGCCCGGCGGCGAGGTGATCTGGCTCGGCAAGATCGACGTCTCGCACGACGTGAATTTCCGTTGGGGCGCGTTGATGGGCGAGAAGCGATTTCGCCGCTCGAGCTATGGCGGCGCGCGGCCGCGGCGCGACTTTCCCTGGCTGGCGCAGGCCTATCTCGATGGCCGGCTCAAGCTCGACGAGCTGATCACCGGCCGTTGCACCCTCGACGGCATCAACGATGGTTTCGAGGCGTTGCGGCGCGGGCGATCGATCCGCACGGTCGTCGAGTTCTGAAAGCTCTTACAGCGTCGAACGCGCGAAACTCTCGATGTAGTTGATCAGACTGTCGGAGGCCGCGCCGGCGGCGTCGATGCGGCGGTCGGCGATGGCCTCGGCGACGTCGGCGTGCAGGCGCGCCGCGAGCGGCAGATCGGCCGCTTCCTTATAGTGCTGATACCAGAACCGGCGCGACAGGCCATGCATCAGGCCCATGGCGCGGGCGGCGAACTCGTTGCGCGACGCCGCGGAGACCAGCGTGTTGAACTGGTGGTCCAGCCGCATGAACAGCAGGTCGTCGGATTTCTCCGCCGCGCGCCGCATGCCGGCGGCGATCTCGGAGAATTGCGCGCGCTGCTCGCCGGTGGCCCGCTCGGCGGCGCCGCGCGCCATCAGCCGCTCCAGCTCGCGCCGCACCTCGAGCAGGCGGAGCTGGGCCCGCAGGTCGATCTCGGACACCAGCACGCCGCGACGGGCCAGGATGTTGACGAGGCCGTCGCGCGACAGCCGCTGCAATGCCTCGCGGATCGGGGTGCGGCCGATGGCGAGCCGCTTGGCGAGCACGAGCTCGGAGAGCGCGGTGCCGGGGGGCAATTGCAGCGTCACGATCAGTTCTTCCAGCTCGGCATAGGCGCGATCGGTGAGGGTGACGTCGCTCTGCGGGAGAGCGGTCTGCGCGGACGCGCGCGGCTTGTCGCCGGCGGCGGATGATTGCCGTGCCGGCCGACGGCTCCCTGTCGCGCGCGCGCGCGCCGTGCTGGATCGCTTGTTCGAATCTGCCATCGGATCACTGCTGTACAGCAGATATCTCACACGCCCGATGGGCACTGACAAGGCCGGCCTATCAGTCTAAGCGAATCGGGGGCCGCGAAGGGTCATGCATTGATCAGTGCGAAATGCTCTCCAGCGTCCGGCCGCGGGTTTCCTCGCCGAGCAACAGCACCGCAAGCGCGGCCACCACGAACGCGCCGGCGCCGAGCGCGAACACGCCGCCCTGTCCGGCCGCCGGCAGGATCACGCCGATCACATAGGGGCCGATCAGCGAACCGATTCGGCCGACCGCGGAGGCAAAGCCGGTTCCGGTCGCCCGGACATGGGTCGGGTACAGTTCAGGCGTGTAGGCGTAGAGCGCCGACCACATGCCGAACAGGAAGAACTGCATGCAGAGGCCGGCAATGATGAGCTGGGTCTGGTCCGCCGCCGAGCCGTAGAAGTGGCAGGCGATCGCGCCGCAGAGCAGGTTCATCACCAGCGTCGCCCTTCGGCCCCAGGATTCGACGAGCCACGCCGACATCAGGAAGCCGGGGATGCCCGCGAGCGAGATCAGGATGGTGTAGAAAACCGATTTGGTGATCGGAAATCCTTTGGCCTGCAACAGTGCGCCGAGCCAGGTGGTCAGGCCGTAGAAGCCGAGCAGCGCGAAGAACCACAGCGTCCACAACATCGTGGTTCGCTTGGCGTAGACGCCTGAAAACAGCGTCCTCAGGCCGGTCACTTCCGAGGCGGGAGCGGCGGGCTGCCGCACCACCGGCGGCAGATCGTGACTGCCGAGGCGATCGCGCACCCTGGTTTCGATGTCGCGCACGGTCGCTTCGGCCCGCTCCGAATAGCCATGCGACGCGAGCCAGCGCGGCGATTCCGGCACATAGCGTCGCACCACCAGCACGAAGACGGCCGGGATTGCCTGCAGGATGAAGACCCAGCGCCAGTCGGCGGCCTGCAGCACGAAGTAGGTCAACAGCCCCGACGCGATGAAGCCGAGCGGCCAAAATCCTTCGAGGAACGCGATGTAGCGGCCGCGGTTCCTGGCCGGCATGATTTCCGAGACCATCGACTGCGCGACCGGAAACTCCATGCCCATTCCGAAGCCGAGCAGCAGGCGGGATGCGCCGAGCGCGGTCGCCGTCGTGGAGAGACCGCAGAACAGGCTGCCCAGGCCCCAGAAGATCATGCTGACCTGGAAGACGCGGGCGCGGCCGAACCGGTCGGCCAGCAGGCCGGCGGACGCAGCGCCCATGAACATGCCGAGGAAGCTCATGCTCGACAGCAGGCCGGCCTCCGCCGTCGACAGGCCGAAGGTCTGGCGGATCGAGCCGAGCACGAAAGTCAGCGCGGCGAGATCCATGCTGTCGAAGAACCACGCGGTCGCGATGATCCCGAAGATCCAGCGCTGATAGGAGGTCAGCGGCAGGCGTTCGAGCCGTGCCGCGATATCGGCCACCTGCTGCGCCTGCGCGGTTCGTGCAACGGCGGCTGGAGCCCGGCTTCCGGCCGATGCCGTGACGTCGGAAATGGTCATTGCTGTCCTCCCCAGGTGGACATTGGCGGGCTGTTGGACGGGCTCTTGCGGCTCTTTAATAAAATGTCACACGGATAGCAGTAATATGTCAATTGCTGATCACGAGCAGATTGGCAGCACGGGCCCCTTGTGATCCGATCGGCTATGGATGCCGCTTCGGCCAGTTTCCGAACCGCCATCAAGACCGGGTTAACGGCATCCGAGAAATCGGGGGCTAACGGATAATCCGGCTTTAACGGGGGGCCGATTACACGTCGCTTGGTTGCACGGAGGCGTTTTCCCCATATGTCAGTTCAGGTCGATTCGGATTTTGCGAGCGAGGATCGCGCGCGTGCGCAGATCGGTGCGGCGGTGAGCTTTTTGCTCCGCGACGCGAGCGGCGTCGCACGCGAGCATGCCGTCGAGGCCATCGTCGAGATGGTGCGCCAGCTTGCAAGCCTGCCGCCGACGCTGGACACGCCATCGATTCAGCCATTGATGAGCGGCATCGCCTATCGCGACTTCGTCATCGATGCCTACCGCCGCGATGTCGATCGCTGGCGCGCGACCATCCGCCGCTCGAACGGCAAGAAGATCCGGATCGCCTCGCCGCCTTCGGTGCGCGACGAGGCGACGACGACGGCGGATGCGATCACCGCCGAGAAGGCTATCGAGTTCGCCAGGCGGGCGATCGACATGGGCGAGGTGCTCTGACCCGTACGGCACCAAGCTTGCCGCGGCGGCGAAACGCTGTCTGACAGCCGGTGACTCTATGCTTGGGACGCGCGATGTGCTCCGATACGACGGCTGCGCCGGTTCCGGAGCCGTCGACCGGAATCTCGATCCATCGTGTCCCAGCCGAGAAACGCCATGCCGTCCGAACTCCGCTCGCCCCGTCTCGCCGTCCTGATCGACGCCGACAATGCATCCGCAAAGATCGCCGACGGGCTGTTCGAGGAGATCGCCAAGATCGGCGAAGCCAGCGTGCGCCGCATCTACGGCGACTTCTCCAATCCGCGGTCCAGGGCTTGGGCCGACATCCTGTCGAAGCACGCCATCATCCCGCAGCAGCAATTCGCCTACACCACCGGCAAGAATGCATCCGACATCACCCTGGTGATCGACGCCATGGACCTGCTGCACAGCGGCCGGTTCGACGGCTTCTGCCTGGTGTCGTCGGACAGCGATTTCACCCGGCTTGCCGCCCGCATCCGCGAGCACGGCATCGACGTGTTCGGGTTCGGCGAGCAGAAGACGCCGGAGAGTTTCCGGCAGGCCTGCCGCCGGTTCGTCTATACCGAGAATCTGCGCGGTGGCGCGACGAGCCATAAGGATGCGGCGGTGCGTCCGCAGCCGCTGCAGCCGCCGGACGCCGCCACGCCGATCCTCAAGAACGTCATCAGCCAGATGGCCAGCGAAGACGGCTGGGTGACGCTCGGCGAGGTTGGCCGGCAGCTCGCCAATCTCGCATCGGATTTCGATCAAAGGACCTACGGCTTCCGCACGCTCGGCGAGCTGGTGCGCAGGACCAACGCGTTCGAGATCGAGTCGAAAGGCGGGACGATGCGGATTCGCATCAAGCCGGCGGCTGCGCCGCCGCCACGACGGCGCGCGCCACGACGGCGAGCCGATCCGAAACCGCCGCAGTGAAAGGCGCGCGGCTGCACTGAACCGGTCTTTGAATCTGAACCAATGATGAATGCCGCTACGGACAAGATCCGGAGCGGCATCTTTCACTAGCGTGGGAACCGAAACGAGTTGCGGCGGAACTGAAATTTGCGCTCAAGTTGCGCGCTGGAACTGGAACGTCTCGTTCCCTGCGATGTTGAAGGGGCGTCTTGCAACTCGGAGGAGGACAACCATGAACAAGCGTTTTGCCGTTTCCCTTGTCGCTGCCGCCTCGCTGCTCGCGTCCGGCTCGGCCTTCGCGCAGTCGACGACTGCAGCGGGCGCCGCCAACGGTGCGCGGACCGGTGGCGAGATCGCGGGCCCGGTCGGCGAGATCGTCGGCGGCACGGTCGGCGCCGCAGTCGGTGCCGGCCTTGAAATCCCAAATGCCGTGATCACCGCGATCCCGCGCGACGAGCCGTCGGTCGTGGTGCGTGAGCGCGTCGTGGTCGGCGAGCCGCTGCCCGACACCGTCGTGCTGCGCCCGGTGCCGCGCTACAGCGAATATCGCTATGCCGTGGTCAATGATCGCCGCGTGATCGTGGAGCCGGCGCACCCGCCGGATCGTGAAGATCATCGACTGATCGGGCGTGTTCTTACTTGTCGAGATCCTCGCGGGCAGATCGCCCGCGAGGATTTTCGCATGGCACAGGCCCGCTTTTTTCATGAAGCAGCCAGTTGGCCTGGCGGCTCGATCGCCTAGACTGGCGCGCAATCGGCGAACGCAGCCAGCGTCCGCCCCAATCAAGAGCAGGGTGGAACATGGATCGGAAGATCGCGATCGTCGGCGCCGGTGCGGTCGGCGGCTACGCCGGTGCGCATATGGTGCAGGCGGGGGAGGACGTCACCTTCATCGATCCCTGGCCCGAGCACGTCGCGCACATGCGCAAGCACGGGCTGCGCGTTACCCACGCAATGGATGTCGCCGAGTTCTCGGTGCCGGTGCGTGCGCTTGATATCACCGACGCGCAGCGGCTCGCAAAGGAGAAGCCGGTCGATATCGCGTTCGTCTGCATGAAGTCCTACGACACGGCCTGGGCCACCATGCTGATCCGGCAATATCTGGCGCCTGACGGCTACGTCGTGTCGCTGCAGAACTGCATGAACGAGGAGACCATCGCCGGCATCGTCGGCTGGGGCAAGACGCTCGGCTGCATCGCGAGCAGCATCACCGTCAATTTGCCGGAGCCCGGCCACATCCACCGCGGCGCCGGCAAGGGCGGGGCGGCGCACACTGTATTCCGCGCCGGCGAGGTGCATGGCCGCATCACCGCCCGGGCAGAGGAGGTGTGCCGGCTGGTCGGCTATTCCGACAGCGCCAAGGTCACCTCGAATCTCTGGGGTGAGCGCTGGTCCAAGCTCGTTGCCAATGTGATGGGCAACGGGCTGTCGGCCTGCACCGGCCTAGCGGGCGGCGAGGTGCTGCAAAGCGAGCCGCTGCGCCGATTCTCGACCCGGCTCGGCAGCGAGGCGATCCGCGTTGGCCAGGCGCAGGGCTATCAGCTGGAAGAGATCCTGCATCTGCCGCCCTCGACGATCGCCCGCGCCGGCGAGGGCGACGAGGCCGCAACCCGCGCCTGCGACGAGCAGCGCTTCAAGGATGCCAAGCGCACCTCGTCGGCGCAGCGCCCCTCGATGGGCCAGGACATGCAGAAGGGCCGCCGCACCGAGATCGAATTCCTCAACGGTCTCGTGGTGCGCGAAGGCGAGAAGCTCGGCATCGCCTGCAATGCCAATGCCGCGCTGACCGACATCGTCAAGCGCGTCGAGCGCGGCGAACTCGCGCCGGATCCGCGGCACATCACCGAGCTGCGGATGAATTGAGCGGGAAGCTCTCGTTGCCTCTCGTCATTGCGAGGAGCGAAGCGACGAAGCAATCCACTTCCCGCACGGCCGGAGAGGTGGATTGCTTCGCTCCGCTCGCAATGACGACTGGAGATATTGCGATAGACCGCCCTACAGCAGTTGCCGCACCCCCATCCCGTTCATGAACCGCTCGCGGATCTGCACGGGATCGCGTCTTGTCGTGCCGGTGCCGGGCTTGTCGTCGATGCGGACGCCGATCAGGGTTGGGCCTGCGGTCTGCTTCGACTGTTCGATCAGCCGCTCGAAATCGTCCTCGTCGGCGGCCCAGGAGCTGTTGGCAAGGCCGCTGGCGAGCGCGACTGCGACGATGTCGGTATGGCCGGCGGCCGGGGTCGGCTGGCTGCCGGTGATCTGGTAGATGCCGTTGTCCATCACCACCACGGTGAGATTCTCCGGCGCCAGCGTCGCGATGGTCGAGAGACAGCCGAGCTGCATCAACAGCGAGCCGTCGCCTTCCAGCGCGAACACGCGCCGCTTCGGCTGCGCCAGTGCGACGCCGAGCGCGATCGGGAAGGCGAGCCCCATGCTGCCCAGCATGTAGAAATTCTGCGGGCGGTGGCCCGCGGCCCACAGATCGAAGTTGGTGTTGCCGATGCCGCCGATCACGGCCTCGTCCGTCAGCCCGGCGACGAGGCGCTGGGTGAGATCGAAGCGGTTCATCACCTTGGTGTTGCGTGCGGGAGTGTTGGTCATGGCTGATCTCACTTGTCGAAGGTCTTGCCGCCGGTCAAAAGCGGCGAGAGGATCAGCGCCACCGGCGCCTGGGTGGTGACGGCCTGCTTGATCGAGCGGTCGGCGATGAATTCGAGCTCGTCGAGCCTTGTAATGGTGTGATGCTCCACGGCAAGCGAATCCAGCACCGGGCGCATGGTGCGGCAGACCAGCGCCTGGCCGTAATTGAACTCGCCGAGCGTGCCGCGCTCGGAGACGAACATGATCAGCGGGATCTGGTAGGGCACCGCGAGCGAGGCCAGCACATTGGCGAGTGTGGCAAATCCCGAGGTCTGCATCAGCACCGCGCCGCGCATCCCCGCCATCCAGGCGCCCGAGACGATGCCGACGGCCTCTTCCTCGCGCGCGGTCGGAAATGTCGTGAAATAGGGATCGGCGTGCAGGTCCTTGATCAGCGTGGTCAGCACCCGGTCGGGCACATAGGGCACCAGCTTGATCTCGTTCCGCTTCAGCGTCTGCAGCACGATGCCGTGCCAGGTGGTCGCCGCATCCTGGGACTTATCCTTGGCTTTATCCTTGGACGAGGCTTGTTCCGCGGCCGCCATCCTGCTCTCCCTGCTCGCGCGACCTGCTGGAGCCGTTTCCGTTCTGATTGGATCAGAACGGAGCTCCAGTTTTCTTACTTGACGCGTTTTCTTGACGCGAACCGGTGTCCACTTCGCTCGAAAACGCTCCCGTAGCCGCTTGCGGCACAAAACTTGACGCCGTGCATGTGATTGTCAACATGCCCCGGCCGCATCGCGATCTGCGGAATTCGGCGGTCCTGACGCCTGCCGCAACATGCGATACAGGCAGCAACGATAAACGACGGGAGGCGTGCATGGCCCGGTGGGTCTGGCGGATGGCCATCGCGGTCGCGGCGATGATCGCGGCCGGGCTCGCGTCCGCGCAGCCGTACCCGGCCAAGGCCGTTCACATTCTCGTTCCGTATCCGCCCGGCGGCGGCGTCGACGTGCTGACGCGGACGCTGGCTGAAGAGGTGTCGAAGAGCTGGACGCAGTCGATCGTGGTCGAGAACCGGCCCGGCGCCGGTGGGGTGATTGCCTCGCAAGCGATCGCGAGCTCGGCGCCCGACGGCTACAACCTGATCATGGTGGCGAGCGGCCACGCCACCAATCCGTTCCTTTATCCGAGGCTGCCTTACGATACGTTCAAGGATTTTTCGCCGATCTCGCTGCTCGCGTCGTCGCCGAACGTGCTGCTGGTGCGCGCGGATTCGCCGTTCAAGTCGGTCGGTGACGTCGTCGCCGCGGCGAAGGCGAAGCCGGGCAGCCTGTCGTTCGCGCATGCCGGCAACGGCACGTCGACCCATCTGGCCGGCGAGCTGCTCAACAATCTCGCAAAAATCGAGATCAGTGCGATCCCCTACAAGGGCGGTGCGCCGGCGATCAATGATCTGCTTGGCGGGCAGATTCCGATGTCGTTCAACAACGGGCCGGAATCGGTCGGGCAGTTGCAGGCCGGCACGGTTCGCGCGCTGGCGGTGACGACGGCGTCGCGCGCGCCGTTTCTGCCTGACGTGCCGAGCATGGCGGAGACCGAGCCGGGCTACGACACCGAGGTGTGGTGGGGGCTGCTTGGTCCCGGCAACATGCCGGCCGGCCTCGTCGCGAAGCTCTCGCATGATTTCGTCGCGGCGGTGAATACCGATGCCGTGAAGGAGCGTCTCGGCAAGCTCGGCGCGATTTCGATCGGGAGCACGCCGGAGCAATTCGCCGCCAAGATCAAGGCCGACTACGACAAATGGGGGCCGATCATCAAGGCCGCCGGCATGAAGGCGGAGTAAGCCAATGGCTGCATCAGAGATTCCAGCCTGCCTGCCGCCGCGTCCGGTGACGCCGCCGCGGGAGAAGCTGCCGCCGAAGGCCTGCGATACGCATGCGCATGTGTTCGGCCCCGCCGACCGCTTTCCCTATGCCGGCGATCGGAGCTACACGCCGCCGGACGCACCGCTTGCGAGCTATCTCGGCATGCTCGATGCACTCGGGTTCAGCCGCGGCGTGCTGGTGCAGGGCAGTGCACACGGCCACGACAATTCGGCAATGCTGGATGCGTTGCAGCGTGAGCCCGCTCGCCTGCGCGGCGTCGCGGTGGCCGATGCCGACGTCGCGGCGGGCACGCTGCGGCAATGGCATGTGCTCGGCGTGCGCGGCCTGCGCTTCAACCATTTCTTTCGCGGCGGGCAGCTGCATTATCGCGGCGGCATTCCGCTTGGCGTCGCCGAGACGCATGCGGCCGTGATGGGCGAGCTCGGCTGGCATCTGCAGCTCTGGATCGATGTGAAGGATCTGCCGGACACGATCCCGACGCTGAAGGCGCTCGGCTTGCCGGTCGTGGTCGATCACATGGGCCGCACCGATGCGGCCGCAGGGATCAACACCGCCGGTTTCCAGAGCCTGCTGCGCGCGGTGGATGAGGGCTGGTGCTGGGCCAAGCTGTCGGGCGCGCATCGCCTGAGCCGGCGGTCGCCGGATTATCCGGATGCGCGGCCGTTCCACGAAGCGTTGGTCGCGGCCAATCCTGAACGACTGGTGTGGGGCGGCGACTGGCCGCATCCTCGCGTGGAGGGCGAGATGCCCGACGCCGGCCATCTGCTGACGCTGTTCCAGGAGTGGACGCCGGATGCCGCCACCCGGCACCGCATCCTCGTCGACAATCCGGCACGACTCTATGGCTTCCCAAACTGAAGGCTGCTCGAAGACATGACCGTCAACAACAAGCGCGTGTTCTACGTCAAATACCTCGCCCACGAGATCTATGTCGACATCCTGAAGAAGCGGCCGGATGTCCGGCTCGATCGCCTGGAGAACGAGACGCCGGAGGCGACGTTCGCGCCGGTGCTCGCCGACGCGCATGCCTATCAGATCGGCGCCGCCCGCGACGAGCTGGCGCCGCATTTCCATGCCCATGCCGAGCTGTTGAAGCGCGCGCCGAACCTCTTGATCGTGTCCTCGAACGGCGCCGGCTTCGATCCCGTCGATGTCGATGCCTGCACCGCCGCGGGCGTGCTGGTGGTCAACCAGTCCGGCGGCAACGCCAATTCGGTCGCCGAGCACGCGCTCGGCATGATGCTGACGCTGTCGAAGCGCATCATCCAGTCCGACCGTCGGCTGCGGCGCGAGGCCAACGTCAATCGCAACGACCTGATCGGCAACGAGCTGAACCACAAGACCGTCGGCATCGTCGGTCTCGGCAATGTCGGCCGCCGCATCGCGGAGCTGTGCAAGGGCCTCCTGCACATGAAGGTGATCGCCTACGATCCGTATCTGACGGCGGAGGAGATGGCCAAGCGGGGCGGGGAAAAGGTCGAGCTCGACGATCTCCTGCGCCGCGCCGATTTCGTCTCGATCTCCTGTCCGCTCGACAGCAAGAGTCGAGGCATGATCGGTGCGCGCGAATTCGCGCTGATGCAGCCGCACGCCTATTTCGTCACTACCGCGCGCGGCTTCATCCATGACGAGAAGGCGCTGGAAGAGACGCTGCGCGACAAGCGCATCGCCGGTGCCGGCCTCGATGTCTGGGCCAAGGAGCCGCCGCCGCCGGATCATCCGCTCTTGCAATTCGACAACGTGCTGGCGAGCCCGCACACCGCCGGCGTCACCCGCGAGGCGCGCATCAACATGGGCCGGATCGCCGCCGAGCAGATCCTCGACGCCCTCGACGGCAAGCGCCCGCCGCGCATCATCAATCCCGAGGTCTGGCCGGTGTATGCGCGACGATTCGAGAAGGCGTTCGGGTTCATGCCGGGGTAGGGCGCGGTGGTAGCTCTCGCCTTCGTGGAGTGAGCACACTGGCCAGGCTCCTCTCCCCTTGCGGGGGAGGGTGGGGAGAGGAGTGGCCCCGGGCGAGAGCATCGACGAAGACCGATCGTCGCAATTTCGATCGCGCGTGTTGGGGGTCCAAAGTGAGAGAGTGTGCCGTGCGGTACCCCTCTCCCTAATCCTGCCCCCGCAAGGGGGGAACCCTTCCACCGGTGTGTCCCTTAACAGCGAAACGAGAAGCGTGGCGGCGTGACGCGGCGGCCCCGAGAAGCCGGAGAAAATCTCCTTCGCCAGCGCCGCGATTCGGGCAACAAACCCACTGCCGAACCGTCATCCCGCAACACGCCCGTTGTTATTTTCCCTGAGATATCGACGGCTTAGCCTGATATCGCCATGTTCCCGGTGTGCCCGACCATTGCGGGCACGGAAGGAAGATGATCATGCGACAGGTCCAGTCATTGCTCCGCAACGCGCCCGCGAGAATCGGCCGCCGTCTTGCGCAGATCGTCGCGATCGCCGCCGCCAGCCTGTCGCAGGCCGGCGCCTAGTTTTCCACCGCGCAAAGCGCCGCACCCGCGCGCGTCGAATTAACTCAACCCCATTTCGCGTTAGTGCTAAAGCGGTACTCCCGGCTCTTCCGGTCCAGCAGGGAGGGTTTCATGTCACGCTTCGTCGTTCATTTCATGAAGGACGTGCTCGGCGGCAATGGCCGCCAGCGCGAGGTCTGCCAGGGCGCGCTTGAGATCGACGCGTTGAGCGAAGGCCAGGCCACCGAGATGGCCAAGGTCAAATTCTGTCAGGAACAATCGCTGTGCGACTGGTCACTGCATGCCGACCGCATCCGGATCGAAGCGGCCGACTTGCAAATGACTTAGCGCTGACGCGCTTCGCGCGGTCCTACTCCGGCAGGATGCGCACCGCACCCTTCGCCGCGCTGCTCGCGAACGCCGCATAGGCCTTGAGTGCAGTCGAGACGGCGCGCTTGCGCGGCGCCGCCGGCTTCCATGCCGCATTGCCCTTGGCTTCCATCGCGGCGCGACGGCGCTTCAGCTCGGCATCATCGACCCTGAGGTTGACCTTGCGGTTCGGGATGTCGAACTCGATGATGTCGCCTTCCTCGACCAGGCCGATCAATCCGCCCTCGGCGGCTTCCGGCGAGACGTGGCCGATCGACAGGCCCGACGAGCCGCCGGAGAAGCGGCCGTCGGTGATCAGCGCGCAGGCCTTTCCGAGGCCCTTCGACTTCAGATAGCTGGTCGGGTAGAGCATCTCCTGCATGCCCGGGCCGCCGCGCGGACCTTCATAGCGGATCAGCACGACATCGCCGGCCTTGACCTTGTTGGTGAGGATGGCGTCGACCGACGCGTCCTGGCTCTCGAAGATGCGGGCCGGACCTGAGAATGTCAGAATGCTCTGGTCGACGCCGGCGGTCTTTACGATGCAGCCGTCTTCCGCAAGATTGCCGAACAGCACCGCGAGGCCGCCGTCCTTGGAGTAGGCATGGGCGGCATCGCGGATGACGCCCGTTTCGCGATCGACGTCGACCTCGTCGAAGCGGCGGTCCTGGCTGAAGGCTTCCTGGGTCGGCACGCCACCCGGCGCTGCGCGATAGAAGTTGCGCACCTTGTCGCTCGTGGTCCGCACCACGTCCCAGCGGTTCAGCGCGTCGTTGAGCGTTGTGGCATGCACGGTCGGGCCGTCGGTGGTGAGCAGCTTGGCGCGATCGAGCTCGCCGAGGATCGCCATGATGCCGCCGGCGTGATGCACATCCTCCATGTGGACGTCCTGCACCGAGGGCGCGACCTTGCAGAGCACCGGCACTTTTCGTGACAGCCGGTCGATGTCGGCCATCGTGAACGGCACCTCGCCCTCGCGCGCAGCGGCGAGCAGATGCAGCACGGTGTTGGTGGAGCCGCCCATCGCGATGTCGAGCGTCATCGCGTTCTCGAACGACTTGAAGTTCGCGATGTTGCGCGGCAGCACCTTGGCGTCGTCCTGCTCGTAATAGCGGCGGGCGAGATCGACGATCAGATGGCCGGCCTCGACGAACAGGCTCTTGCGGTCGGCATGCGTCGCCAGCACCGAGCCGTTGCCCGGCAGGGCGAGGCCGAGCGCCTCGGTCAGGCAGTTCATCGAATTCGCGGTGAACATGCCGGAGCAGGAGCCGCAGGTCGGGCAGGCCGAGCGCTCGATCACCTCGACCTCTTCATCCGACACGTTGGAATCGGCGGCCGCGACCATCGCGTCGATCAGGTCGACCGCGCGCTTCTTGCCCTTGAGCAGGATCTTGCCCGACTCCATCGGACCGCCGGAGACGAACACGGTCGGGATGTTGAGCCGCAGCGTCGCCATCAGCATGCCGGGGGTGATCTTGTCGCAGTTGGAGATGCAGACCATCGCGTCGGCGCAATGCGCGTTGACCATGTATTCGACGCTGTCGGCGATCAGCTCGCGCGAGGGCAGGCTGTAGAGCATGCCGTCATGGCCCATCGCGATGCCGTCATCGACTGCAATGGTGTTGAACTCTTTTGCCACCCCGCCGGCCTTCTCGATTTCTCGCGCCACCAATTGCCCGAGGTTCTGCAAATGGACGTGGCCGGGCACGAACTGGGTGAAGGAATTGACCACCGCGATGATCGGCTTGCCGAAATCCTCGTTCTTCATGCCGGTGGCGCGCCAGAGGCCGCGAGCACCCGCCATGTTGCGGCCGTGGGTGGTGGTGCGGGAGCGATAGGCGGGCATCATAAATCCTTGGGCTATGGGCATTTTTTAAGGAGAGACGGGGGTTCTTATGCCTGCCCCCAGCAGCCGATTCAAGCGCGGAACCGCATGGCTGAACCCCGCAATCTGATATCGATCCTCGCCGCGACGGTGACGCCACGGCCGACGCTGATCGCGTTCTTTCCGGTCCCGTCACACCAGATAACCACAAGGCTACACCGTCTGGGCGCAAGACGCTTGCGCGGCTTGTGAGACCGAGCAGGGAGGTCCGACCGGTTCGATCCTCCTGACATAGTCCCGAACGCAGGGCGCGGTATCGCGCGCGGCCGTTGTGCCGAAAGGCCAGGTGCTCAGTTCTTTTTCGCACTTTAGAGTTGTGTTACGTGGCTAATAAAGCCAAAGTGGGTGCTGCGCAGCTATTGGTTTGCGCCCGCGCACATCATCAAAATTTTAGGACCGCTTAGTAGCGGCGAATTGGCCTGATTGCTGATTCTGGAGAAATATTATGAAGATTTTTATCAGTCATAAGATGCCGGCCGATACTCCAGCGGTCAAGGAATTCGGAGACAGGTTGGCACTCTACGCAGGAAGCGCGATCGAGATCTCTCATGCGGGGAAATTCGATAAGGGTGCAGATTTTCGAAATCTAATCGAACAGGAGATTTTGTCGTCTGACATCTTCATCCTCTACTACACGAGCGATAGCTACGATTGGTCGTTCTGCATATTCGAGGCCGGATTGTTTAAGGCGCATATGGTGGAGAATCCGGATCGAAAGCTCGTCGTGCTACGGGGCCACGAAAGCAAAATTCCGGAGTCTCTCGCTGATCTAATTAGTGTAACGGCCACGACGTCTGACTTGATTTCGTTAATCCGCGACATCTATTTGAACGATCCTTGGAGGATCAAACCAGACCTCCACCAGCCCCGGCTCCAAAATGAGGTCGGTCGAGCGAAGCGGCGCCTGCCCGCGCGAAAGGGTGTGGCCAATAGCCACTTCCAGCCCGGCCGCTATTCCGCAGCGAGACTGGTCGCCATCGGGATCGCGATCTTCGGGCGCGTCTTGGCCGCGCGCCGGTTCTTCTTGCTGAAGCGGCTGCCGGCCAGCAGCGCTGCGGCAGCGCGCAGCTGCTCGCGCAGCCACTGATTGGTGGTGTCGTCTTCGGCCGTGGCGTGCCAGTAGAGATAGTTGACGTGCGGGCTGATCGGGAACGGGCAGGGGAAGCACTGCAACTGCCCGGGATCTTCCAGCACCGAAGCGGCGCTTTCGGACGCCGTCAGCAGCATGTTGCTGCGGCTCACGACGTGGCAGGCGGTCGCGAAATTCTGGCAAGTCAGGCGCACGGTGCGGGTCAGGCCGAGGCGCTGCAGCTGAAAATCCTCGAACGAGACGCCGCTGCGCCGCGACGTCACGCAGACATGCTCCATGCGCAAGTAAGCCTTCTTGGCGAGCCGCGCGCCGAGCTCGGGATGGCCACGTCGCGCGAACACCGCAATATGCTCGGTCAGGATCTGCTCGCGCCGCACCTCCGCCGACAGCGGCAGCAGCGTATCGATCGCGACATCCAGCGTGCCGGCGGCGAGCTCGCGCTCCAGATTGTTGCGCTCGCAGCGCACCGTGGCGATCTCGACCAGCGGCGCCACGGCGCTGATCCGGTTGATCAGCGCGCCCAGCATCGGCGCCTCCAGATTGTTGCGCAGGCCGATCACGAACCGCTTCGATGTCCGCGCCGGATCGAACCGGTCGGTGTGGGTCAGCGTGGTCTCGAGGCCGTTGAGCGCCTGGCGCACCGTGGTGATGATCTGGCGTGCCAGCGGGGTCGGCGTCATCACATGGTTGCGGCGCACGAACAGCGGATCGTTGAACATCGCGCGCAGCCGGCTCAGCGCATGGCTCACCGCGGGCTGCGTCAGGTTGAGGCGGAAGCAGGCGCGGCTGACGCCACCCTCGGAATAGATCGCGTCGAACACCACGAACAGGTTCAGGTCGACGTCACGTACATGCATGGAAATAATCTATCCGTATCCGTCGAATGCATTTGACGAATATGAGTTGCCACTCTTAAAGTCTCAAGCAAAATAATACCTGGAGGAAACGATGAGCGTGCAATCGCCATCGCGCGGCGTTGCTGTCCCTGCGGCATCATCTCGCCCGGCTGCAATGTTTGCGAAACCGAGCCAGGAGCAGATCGTGCTCCTGATCACCATCGCGCTTCTTGTCGTATTCGGCCTGACGCTGAACGGCTTTGCCACCGTCTCCAATCTCCTGAATCTGCTGCGAAGTATTTCGATACTCGGCGTGCTCGGGCTCGGCATGGGGCTGATCGTGATCAGCCGCGGCATCGACCTTTCCGAGGTCGCGATCATGGCGGGTTCCTGGGCCATCGCGCTGATCTACATGCAGAACGGCATGCCTGTTTTCACGGCAGTGCTGCTGGCGCTGGCGATCGCGGTGCTGATCGGCGTCGTCAACGGCGTGATGGTCGCCTTCGTCGAGGCGCCGGCGCTGTTCGTGACCTTGGCCGCCGGCTTCGTGATCTATGGGCTCGCGTTCTGGATCGCGCCGGCCTGGGTGGTCTACGCGCCGAAGGATGCACCGGGCCTGATGTATCTCGGCGCCGGACGGCTGTTCGGCATCCCGGTTCCGATCCTGGTGTTCACGGTCGCGGCGATCGCGATGCATTTGTTCCTGTCGCGCACCTCGATCGGCCGCTTCATCTATGCGCAGGGCGACAATCCCGAGGCCGCGCGGCTGACCGGCATTCCGCTGCGGCCGCTGATCGTGCTGGAGCACGTGCTGGTTGCGCTGCTCGCCTGGATTGCAGGCCTGGTCTGGGTCGGCACGACAGGCAGCATGCAGATGGCGATCACGCAGGGGACCATGATCTTCGACGTCGTGCTGGTCGTCGTGATCGGCGGTATCAGCCTGATCGGCGGCCGCGGCAGCGTGTTCAGCGTGGTGGTCGGCTGCATCCTGATCGGCACGCTGCTCAACGCCTTCACCATCATGGATGTCAACAGCGAGGTGCAGAACATCATCAAGGGCGTGGTGCTGCTCGCCGCCATCGTGCTCGACAATTGGCTGCATCCCCGCGACGAGGAGACCGCGCGACAGGGCGACTGAGACAACTCGACTGAGCGCGCCCCTCGCGCCAATCAAAAACAAATCCCAATCAATCAAAAAGCATTTCTTGTGGAGGAGACGATGAAGACGACCAAGTTCTGGACGATCCTGCTCGCCGGTGTGGCGGTTGCCGCGATGCCATTCGCGGCATCGGCGCAGGAGGAGGGCACCAAGGCCGGGCGCGAATTGCGCGCCGCCTACGACAAGTCGCTGCAGGGCAAGACCATCGCCTATCTGCCGATCGCGCTCGGCGTGCCGCTGTCGGACGAATGGGGCCGCGTGGTGCAGGAAGAGGCCGAGTGGCGCGGCATGAAATACGTCGTGCGCGATCCCAACAACAATCCGTCGGCCATGCAGCAGGCGCTGACCGCGCTTGTCGACCAGAAGCCCGATGTGCTGATCGTGCAGAACCCGAGCGTGACCTTGCTGATGAAGGATCTCAAGCGCGCCGAGAGCCAGGGCACGCATGTGATCCAGGTCAACATGGCCTCGAACTACAAGTCGGGCGCCTTCGTCGGCGTCGACTGGCGCGAGATCGGCAGGATGCTCGCCAACGAGACCGTCAAGGCCTGCGGCACCGGTTCCGGCAAGTCGGGCAAGGTGCAGATCGTACAGGGCGAACTGACCGCGGCCGCAAGCGTCGATCAGGTCGGCGCCATCATGGATGTCCTGAACAAGGATCCCAACATCAAGGTGGTGTCGAACCAGGCGGCAAACTGGGACGCCAACACCGCGCTCAACATCACCGCGACCGTGATCCAGCAGCATCCCGATCTCTGCGCCTCGATCGGCTTCTGGGGCATCATGGAGTCGGGCGCCGCGCAGGCGATCCGCAATGCCGGCAAGATCGACGACGTCAAGGTGTTCGCTTCCGGCGAGGGCTCGCAGCTTGATTGCGACCAGGTCAACTCCGGGAATTTCAGCAAATTCCTCAGCTACAAGGCGACCGAGCAGGGTCACGACCTGATGTTCGCGGCCGAGACCCTGCTGATGTCCAGCGACAAGCCGGGTACGAAAAACCTGTCCTATTACACGCGGCCGATCTGGCTCGACAAGTCGAACGCCTCCGGCGCCAACTGTTTCGCGCTACCCAAGAAAAACTAACAAGGCGCGGGGCAGCCGGCGCGGGGGGCATTCCCGCGCCGGCTGATCAAAGCACGATCCGGAAAGCCGGGAGCCGGTTTTCCGCAAGATCATGCTCAATCAAGAAGAGTGGTTGACGATGTCGATGGCTGTCGATTCCCTTGCCGCATCGGTGCGGCGGTTCTCACCCCGGCTGCTGCTGTCGGAGCTGTTGCTGAAACAGTGGTTCGAGCCGGTCGTGCCCTTCACCGTGATGATCGGGCTGTGGGCCTATTTCGCGCTCACCATTCCCGACTACGCCTCGGTGCAGAACTCGGTATCGCTGCTGCGGCTGTTCGCCGAATTCGGTTTCGTCGCGCTGGCGATGGGCTTCTGCCTTGTCACCGGCGGCATCGACCTGTCGGTCGGCGCGATCTTCGCGCTGTGCAATTTCGCCGCGCTGTATTTCCTGCTGGTGCGCGAATGGCCGGTCGGCCTTGCGGTGCCGGCGACGCTCCTGGTCGGCGCGCTGCTCGGCAGCATCAACGGCTTCCTGATCGGCTTCCTGAAGACGCGGCCGTTCCTGACCACGCTGGTGACGCTGATCATCCTGCGCGCCTCGGTCAACCTGCTCAACACCTCTTATGCCCAGGTGTTCGCGACCAACTCGATCGACAGCGACGCCTGGGACTTCGTCGGGGGCGGCAGCGTGCTCGGCATCCCCGTCAACGCGGCGACGCTGTTCGTGGTGCTCCTGATCTGCCACATCTTCCTGTCGCGCTCGCGCTATGGCTGGCATCTCACCGCGATCGGCGCCAGCCGCAAGGCGGCGCGCCATGCCGGCATCCGCGTCAGGTTGATGCTGTTCATGACCTATGTGCTGTCGGGCACGCTGTGCGCGGCGAGCGGCATCTTCTACGCGGCACGGCAGGCCTCGACGGATTCCACCACCGGCGTCGGCTGGGAATTCCAGGCGCTGACCGCGGTGGTGCTCGGCGGCGTGTCGCTGGCCGGCGGCAAGGGCACGGTGTGGCGGGCGATGATCGGCGCACTGATCATCTTCCTCCTCATCAACGGCCTGGTGCGGATGGGCATCCCGGGCTACGTCACCTCGGCGGTGACCGGCATGATCCTGCTCGCCGCCGTCGGCATCGACGTCAAATGGTCGAAGAACCGCGGCAAGGCGATCCAGAAGATCTATGTCAATCCGGCCTTCGTTCCGCTGGCCTCGGCGCCCGCGGTGCAGCCCGGCGCGGCGTCGCCCTACGCGCAGAACGACCGGCTGATCAACGCGCAGGCGATCGGCGTCGACCAGGTCGAAGGGCCCGAGGATGTCATCCTCGATCGCCAGGGCCGGCTCTACGGCTCGACCCGCGACGGCAATGTGATCCGCTTCTCCGGGCCGAACTTCGAGACCCGCGAGGTGTTCGCCCATATCGGCGGCCGGCCGCTCGGCATGCAGTTCGACCGCGACGAGAACCTGATCGTCGCCGTGGCCGGCATGGGCGTCTACGGCGTCGCGCCCGACGGCCGCATCTTCAAGGTCACCGACGAGACCAACCGCACCTGGTACAAGCTGAACGACGACTCTCGCCTGCGCATGGCTGACGATCTCGACATCGCGCCCGACGGCAAGATCTATTTCAGCGACTGCACCACACGCTACGAGATGACCACCAACACCCTCGACATCCTCGAGGGCCGGCCGAACGGCCGCGTGGTCTGTTACGACCCCGCGACCAAGACCACGCGGACGGTGATCAACCACTTCTATTTCCCGAACGGGATCTGCGTCTCCCATGACGGCAAGTCGATCCTGATCGCGTCGACCTCGCTCTGCAAGGTGTTCCGGCACTGGATCGACGGCCCGAACAAGGGCAAGACCGAGGTGCTGATCGATGAGCTGCCGGGCAACCCGGACAACATCAACCGCGCCTCCGACGGCACCTACTGGCTGGCGCTGGTCGGTATCCGCACGCCGACCTTCGATCTGTCGTGCCGCAAGCCCGGATTCCGGCTGCGCATGGTCAAGCAGGTGCCGACCGACGAGTGGCTGGCACCGGCGCTCAACCATGGCTGCGTACTCAAGTTCAACGAGCAGGGCGAGGCGCTGGAATCCTGGTGGGACCCGACCGGCATCTCGCATTCGACCCTGACCTCGATGCGCGAGCACAAGGGCTACCTCTATCTCGGCGGGCTCGAGAACAACCGGATCGGCCGCATCAAGCTCGACGGCGTCGACGACAGTTGGACCGGCTACGACGCGTATTGGGGCGCAAAGAGCAGGGTGACGACATAATGGGATTCTTCGATCATCTGCTGCGCGACATCCGCAGCGTCATCGATCGCGACGGCGGCCAGAACGCGATCCCGCCGCTCGACGGTGCGCTTAGCCCGAACGACCGGCTCGATTCCGCTGTGCCGATCGGCGAGCCGCTGTCCGGCGTCGACGACGTCATCGCCGCCGGCGACGATGCGGTCTATGTGTCCGCCGGCCGGCGGGTGCTGAAGCTCAGCGGCGCGGATTTCTCGACACGCACGCTCGTTGCCGAGTTCGAGGACGATGCCGGCGGGCTCGCATTGCATCCGGACGGCCGCCTGCTGGTGTGCGTCGCGGGCAGGGGCCTTGCCGCGATCGATCCGGCCAAGCCCGCGCCGCGCTGGCTGGAGTCGGCCGGCGGCAGCGCGCTCACAGGATTGCTGTCCGTCACAGCCGCACCCGATGGCCGCATCTATGCCGTCGAAGGCAGCGCCGGCCGCCGTCCGGGCGAGTGGCGGCACGATCTGATGGAGAAACGCGCCGCTGGCCGCCTGATCAGCTGCGGCGCCGGTCTCGACAATCCGCAGGTGCTGCTGCGCGATCTGCCGTACCCCTATGGCGTGATGGTGTCCGCGGACGGCAACAGCCTGTGGCTCACCGAGAGCTGGGCGCATCGCCTCAGCCGGTTCGCGCTCGGCGGCAACGGCCTTGGTCCGCGCGAGATCGTCGCGACCAACATGCCGGGCTATCCGGCGCGGCTGCATCCGGACGGCCATGGCGGCTTGCTGCTCGGCATGTTCGCCCGCCGCACCCATCTGATCGAGTTCGTGCTCAAGGAAGACGATTTCCGCGAGGAGATGATGGCGACGATGCCGCCCGACTACTGGGTGGCGCCGGCACTGGCCGGCGGCAGCGATTGCCTGGAGCCGATGCAGATCGGCAGCGTCAAGGCGCTCGGCATCCAGAAGCCGTGGGCGCCGCCGCGCTCCTACGGCCTGCTGGTGCATCTCGACGCCGAAGGCGATGCGGTCGACAGCCTGCATAGCCGCGCCGGCGGCCGCTTTCACGGCATCAGCGCCGCCTGCGCCACGCCCGCCGGCATCGTGATCGCCGCGCGCGGCGCGGGGCGCCTGCTGCGCTACACGGGAGACCTGCGATGAATGACGGTGTGATGCAGGCAACGCCCGCGCCTCAATCGGCAACCCGCGAGCCGGTGCTGCGGATCTCGAACGGCTCCAAGATCTATGGCGGCGTCCACGCCATCGAGGGCGTCAACTTTGATCTCTATCCCGGCGAGGTGCATGCGCTGGTCGGCGAGAACGGCGCCGGCAAGTCGACGCTGTGCAAGGCGATCGCCGGCGCGATCAACCTGACCTCCGGCGACTATCTGCTCGACGGCAAGCCCGCCAATTTCGAGCAGCCGCGCGACGCGCTCAATGCCGGCATCTGCATGGTCTATCAGGAGACCAGCCTGGTGCCGACCATGACCGCGGCGCAGAACATCGAGCTCGGCAACGAGAAGCTCTTGACGCGTTTCCGGACGCTGAACATCCAGGCCCAGCAGCTGTTGCAGTCGCTCAATTTCCATGTCGATCCGGCGACGCCCGTGGCGCTGCTCGGCACCGCCAAGAAGCAGATGGTGGAGATCGCCCGCGCAATCTACAACAAGGCCCGCATCATCATCTTCGACGAGCCGACCGCGTCGCTGACGCCGGAGGAGATCGTCCACTTTTTCCACCTGGTGCGCGACCTGCGTGCCCGCGGCGTCTCGATCATCTATATCTCGCATGCGCTGGAAGAGTCGCTGCAGATCGCAGACCGCATTACCGTGCTGCGCGACGGCAAGCTGGTGATTACGGCGCCCGCCAGGCAGCTGACGCGTGATGCGCTGGTGCAGCACATGGTCGGCCGCGAGGTGGCGCAGGCGGTCTATGGCGGCAAGGCCAAGACCCATCAGCGCCGCGAGAAGGTCTTGACGGTCGAGAACGTCACCATGGGCATGGCGGTCAAGAACATGTCGTTCTCGATCTATGCCGGCGAGGTGGTCGGCATCGCCGGCCTGATCGGCTCCGGCCGCACCGAGATCGCCAAGATCGTGTACGGCGCGCTGAAGCGCAATCTGGTCAATGGCGGCACCATCCGGCTGCGCGGCAAACCGATCCGCTACCGCGTGCCGCGGCAGGCGATCAACGACGGCATCGCCTACATCACCGAGGACCGCAAGGCCAACGGCTTCTTCGAGACCATGGTGGTCGACGACAACGTCTATATCGGCAGCCTGGCCACGCGAAAGGGCTGGAGCTTCCTGCTGTCGCGCGCCAGGCGCAGCAAGCTCGCCAACTACTGGGTCGACCGGCTGAAGATCAGCGCGTTGCAGCGCAAGGCCCGGATCATCGAGCTGTCAGGCGGCAACCAGCAGAAGGTGGTGCTGGCCAAGACGCTGGTGCAGGAACCCTCGATCATCTTCTTCGACGAGCCGACGCGAGGCGTCGATGTCGGCACCATCCCGCACATCCACAGTGAAATCCGCCGCCTCGCCGACGAGGGCAAGGCGGTGGTGGTGATCTCGTCCTACCTGCCGGAGATCCTCGCCGTCTCCGACCGCATCCTGGTCGCCCGCACCGGCCGCATCGTCGCCGAGTTCGACGCTGCGGATGCGACCCAGGACAAGATCCTGTACGCCGCGGTGCATTGAAGGCCGCGACGCTCGGCCTTTCCCCATCGTCATTCCCAGGTGCGCAATTGCGCACCTGAGGGGCGTGCGAAGCACGAGCCCGGAAACCATTCGGCCGCGCATGATGCGGCCTGATGGATTCCGGGCTCAGCCCTTCGGGCTGCCCCGGAATGACGAGTGGATGGTGCCAGTCGCCCCATATTCGGCGTCGTCCCTGCCTAGTGCGCAATTGCGCACTAGGCAGGGACGACAGCTGGGGGCGCGGCCCATCCCGCCCTTGACAATTATTTTAAGTATAAAATAATATGCCGTATCGGCCGAAGGGAGGATGCCTGCCCGGCCGCCGAAGCCAACGGGAGAACGCCATGCGGATCGTGTGCATTGGAGGCGGGCCGGCCGGGCTTTATTTCGGCATCCTGATGAAGATGCTGGACCCCACCCACGTGATTTCCGTGGTCGAGCGCAACCGGCCCTACGACACGTTCGGCTTCGGCGTGGTGTTCTCGGATGCGACCATGGACAACATGCGCAAATGGGATCCGGTCACATCAGACACGATCGAGCAGGCCTTCAACCATTGGGACGACATCGAGGTCCTGATCAAGGGCCGCCGCATGCGCACCACCGGACACGGCTTCGTGGGCATCGGCCGCAAGCGGCTGCTCAACATCCTGCAAGCGCGGGCCGAGGAGCTCGGGGTCGAACTGATCTTCGAGCGCGAGGTGAATTCCGATCTCGAATTCCCTGATGCGGACCTGATCGTGGCGTGCGACGGCGTCAACTCGAAGATCCGCGCCAAGTACGTCGAGGGGTTCCAGCCCGATATGCTGATGCGGCCGAACCGCTACATTTGGCTCGGCACCAACCGGCCCTTCGACGCCTTCACCTTCGACTTCCGCAAGACCGAGCACGGCTGGTTCCAGGCGCATATCTACAAGTTCGAGGAGGGCGCGGCGACCTTCATCGTCGAGACCACCGAGGAGGCGTATCTCGCCCACGGCCTCGACAGGATGGAGCAGGGCGATTCCATCGCGTTCTGCGAGAACGTGTTCAGTGAAGTCCTCGAGGGGCATCATCTGGTCTCCAACGCGCGGCATCTGCGCGGCTCGGCCTGGCTGTCATTCCCGCGGCTGATCTGCGGCAAGTGGACCACGTTCAACGGCAATAGCCATGTCGTGCTGATGGGCGATGCCGCCCACACCGCGCATTTCGCGATCGGCTCGGGCACCAAGCTGGCGCTGGAGGATGCGATCGAGCTCACCAACCAGTTCAAGATCCACGGCGCGACCAAGGACAGTATTCCCGGCGTGCTGAAGGCTTACGAGGAGCTGCGCCGGGTCGACGTGGCGCGGATCCAGAATGCCGCACGCAACGCCATGGAGTGGTTCGAGGTGGTCGGCTCGCGCTATGCCGACACGCTGGAGCCCGAGCAGTTCATGTATTCGCTGCTGACCCGCTCGCAGCGCATCAGCCACGAGAACCTAAGGCTGCGCGACAAGACCTGGCTCGAAGGCTACGAGCGCTGGTTCGCGGAGCGCAATGGCGTGCCCGCCACCAACGACCGCGTCACGCCGCCGATGCTGACGCCGTTCCACATCCGCGGCCTGTCGCTGCACAACCGGATCATCGTCTCGCCGATGGCGATGTATTCGGCCGAGGAGGGCGTTCCGAACGATTTCCATCTGGTGCATTTCGGCTCCCGCGCGCTCGGCGGCGCCGGCCTGTTGTTCACCGAAATGACCTGCGTCTCGCCGGAGGCCCGGATCACACCCGGCTGCTGCGGCCTGTGGAACGAGGAGCAGGCGGCCGCCTACAAGCGCATCGTCGACTTCGTGCATCGTAATTCAAATGCGAAGATCGGCATCCAGCTCGGCCACGCCGGCCGCAAGGGCTCGACCCGCGTCGCCTGGGAGGGCATGGACGAGCCCTTGCCCGACCACAACTGGCCGCTGGTGTCGGCCTCGTCAGTGCCATATCTGCCCGACGGCCAGATCCCGGAGCCAATGAGCCGCGCCGAGATGGACGAGGTGCGCGAGCAGTTCGTCGCGGCGGCGATGCGCGCCGCGAGTGCGGGTTTCGACATTCTGGAGCTGCACTGCGCCCACGGCTATCTGCTGTCGAGTTTCCTGTCGCCGCTGACCAACCGCCGCAGCGACGACTATGGCGGATCGATCGAGAACCGGGCGCGTTATCCGCTGGAAGTGTTCCGCGCCGTCCGTGCGGTGTGGCCTGAGGACAAGCCGATGTCGGTGCGCCTGTCCTGTCACGACTGGGCCGAGGGCGGCAACACGCCCGAGGATGCGCTGGCTTTCGCAAAGCTGTTCAAGGCAGCCGGCGCCGACCTGATCGATTGCTCCTCGGGGCAGGTCTGGGCCGACGACCATCCGGTCTATGGCCGGCTCTATCAGACGCCGTTCGCCGACAAGATCCGCAACGAGGTCGGCATCGCCACCATCGCGGTCGGCGCGATCTCGGAGGCGGACCACGCCAACTCGATCATCGCCGCCGGCCGCGCCGATCTCTGCGCCATCGCCCGGCCGCATCTCGCCGATCCGGCCTGGACGCTGCATGAGGCCGCCAAGATCGGCGTCAAGCAAGTCGCCTGGCCGAAACAATATCTGTCGGGCAAGGCGCAATACGAGGCCAATCTCGAACGCGCCGCAGCGGGAGGCAAGGCATGACACGGTTCTGGCCCAACGCCCATGCGCTGGTCACCGGTGCCGGTTCCGGCATCGGCGCCGCGACGGCGATCGCGCTGGCAAAAGCCGGCGTGCGCGTCAGCATCGCCGGACGCCGGATCGATGCACTGAAGGCGACGGCCGCATCGCTCGGCCAGCAGGCCGGTGCCGCCGTTTCGCTCGACGTGACGGATGAATCTGCTGTGGCCAAAGGTGTCGCGCAGATCGAGGCCCAGGCCGGCCCGATCGATATCCTCGTCAACAATGCCGGCAAGGCCGGCAGCGCGCCGTTCGACAAGACCAGCGCGGCGCTGTGGGCCGACATGCTGGCGAGCAATCTCTCCAGCGTGTTCCTGGTGACGCAGGCCGTGCTGCCCGGAATGGCGCAGCGCGGCCGCGGCCGGGTGATCAACGTGGCCTCGACCGCGGGTCTCACCGGCTATGCCTATGTCTCGGCCTATGTCGCCGCCAAGCACGGCGTCATCGGGCTGACGCGCTCGCTGGCGCTGGAATATGCCCGGCGCGGCGTCACCGTGAATGCGGTCTGCCCAGGTTACACCGACACGCCGCTGGTGGCGGACGCCGCCGCCAATATCGTCGCCAAGACCGGGCGCAGTGAACAGGAAGCCCGCGCCGCGCTCGCCAAAGTCAATCCGATGCAGCGGCTGGTGACGCCGGAAGAGGTCGCCGACAGCATCCTCTGGCTTGCCTCCGAGGGCGCATCGTCAATCAACGGACAAGCCGTCGCGGTTGCCGGCGGCGAAGTCTTTACCGGGTGAAGGAAGCCATCATGTCCGAGATGAAAGCAAAGCTCCGTCCGTTCAGGGATTATCCCGCAAAGCACTTCCGCTGGTCGACGGACGCGAGCGGTCGCGTTGCGACCATCACGCTGAACCGGCCGGACAAGAAGAACCCGCTGACCTTCGAGTCCTACGAGGAGCTGCGCGACCTCTTCACCAACCTCAAATATGCCTCCGATGTCCGCGCCATCGTGCTGACCGGCGCCGAGGGCAATTTCTGCTCCGGCGGCGACGTGTTCGAGATCATCGAGCCGTTGACACGGATGGCGATGCCGGACCTGCTCGCCTTCACCCGGATGACCGGCGAGGTGGTGCGCGCGATGCGCAAATGTCCGCAGATCATCGTCGCCGCGATCGACGGCATCTGCGCCGGCGCGGGCGCAATGCTGGCGCTGGCATCCGACCTGCGGCTGGCGACGCCCCAGGCCAAGACCGCCTTCCTGTTCACCCGCGTCGGCCTTGCCGGCGCAGACATGGGCGCCTGCGGATTGTTGCCGCGGGTGATCGGGCAGGGCCATGCCGCCGATCTGCTCTATACGGGCCGCGCGATGAGCGCCGACGAAGGTTTTGCGTGGGGCTTCCACAACCGCCTGGTGCCGCCGGCGGAGCTTGCCGCCGCCGCGCAGGAATTGGCGCGCTCGCTTGCGGACGGGCCGTGGTTCGCGCATGGCGTGACGAAAACGATGTTCAACCAGGAATGGGCGATGGGCGTCGACGAGATGATCGAGTCCGAAGCGCAGGCGCAGGCGATCTGCATGGTGACCGGCGATTTCCGCCGCGCCTTCGAGGCCTTCGCCGCCAAGCGGAAACCCGCCTTCGAGGGCAATTGAGATGATCGAGATCCTGCAACCGGAAGGGTGGTCGAAGCCGATCGGCTACGCCAACGGCATGGCCGCGCGCGGCAAACAGATCTTTATCGCCGGCCAGATCGGCTGGAACGGACAATGCGTGTTCGAGACCGACGATCTCGTGGCGCAGATCGGCCAGACCCTGCGCAACATCGTCGCGGTTGCCGCCGCCGGCGGCGCCGGGCCGGAGCACATCGTGTCGATGACCTGGTTTCTGCTCGACCGCAAGGAATATTCCGCGCGGCTGAAGGAGATCGGCACGGTCTATCGCGACGTGATCGGCCGGCGCTTTCCGGCGATGACCGCGATCCAGGTTGCCGGCCTGATCGAGGACCGCGCCAAGGTGGAAATCCAGGCAATTGCGGTGGTGCCGGATTGATGAGAGCGCCGCGATTGCCAAACCCGTCATCCTGAGGAGCGCGGAACGCGCGTCTCGAAGGATGCACGGCCCGGCTGGTGGCCGTCGACCCTTCGAGACGCCGCGCAAGCGCGGCTCCTCAGGGTGACGGGGAAAGAAAGGAATCCGCTGAGCCGATGTTAATCCTAAGGCGAACCGACACGGCTCAACCGAGGGGCAAGGCCACAAACCCGCTTGCGGCCGGGCAACGGGCCATGCGACCCTAGGCCAAGCGTAAAACGTCCTGTTGTGAGTGGAGTAAGGGACGATGAAGGCGATTATCGTCGGAGGCGGAATCGGAGGCCTCACCACTGCGTTGATGCTGCGCTCGCGCGGCATTGCTTGCGAGCTGTACGAGCAGTCGGAGACGATCCGCGAACTCGGCGTCGGCATCAACACGCTGCCGCATGCGATCCGCGAGCTGGCAGGACTCGGTCTGCTCGACAAGCTCGACGAGGTCGCGATCCGCACCTTTGAGCTGTTCTATCTGACGCGGCATGGCCAGCAGGTCTGGCACGAGAAGCGCGGCCTCGATGCCGGCCACGAGGTGCCGCAATTTTCGATCCATCGTGGCCGCCTGCAAGGCGTGATCCATCAAGCGGTGATCGAGCGGCTCGGCACCGACGCGATCCGCACCGGCTGTCGGCTCGGCTCCTTCACGCAGGACGAGGGCGGCGTCTCGGCGTATTTCTTCGATCGCAGCGGGGCGCATGTGCACACGGCGCGCGGCGATATCCTGATCGGCGCCGACGGCATCCATTCCAAGGTGCGGCAAACGCTGTTTCCGGACGAGGGCGGGCCGTGCTGGAACGGGCTGATGCTGTGGCGCGGCGCCACCGACTGGCCGGCGTTCCTGACCGGACGTTCGATGATCATCGCCGGCGGGCTGAACGCCAAGGCCGTGATCTATCCGATCGCACCGGGTTCGAGCCCGGCGAGCCGTCTCACCAACTGGGCGGTGCTGGTGCGGATCGGTGACGGCACCTCGCCGCCGCCGCGCCGCGAAGGCTGGTCCAATCTCGGCCGGCGCGACGAGATGATGCCCTATGTCACCGGTTTCACGATTCCGCAGGTCGACTTCGCCGGCCTGATCAACGCAACGCCGGAGTTCTGGGAGTATCCGTGCTGCGACCGCGATCCCTTGCCCTATTGGTCGAGCGGCCGGGTCACGCTGCTTGGCGATGCCGCGCATCCGATGTATCCGGTGGGCTCGAACGGCGCCTCGCAGGCCATTCTCGATGCGCGCTGCCTTGCCGACATGCTGGCGCGATCGGAGCATCCGCGCCAGGCGCTGGCGGCCTATGAGCGGCAGCGGCTGCCGATGACCGCCGACATCGTCGCCTCCAATCGACGCGGCGGGCCGGAGGGCGTGATCGACGCCGTCGAGCAGCTCGCGCCGCAGGGCTTCACCGATGTCGACACCATCCTCAATTACGAAGCGCGCGAGGCGATCGTGCGCGGCTACGCCGCTAAGGCCGGCTTCGCCGCGCGCGTGGTGGCGCGGCAGTAGGGACGCCGGAACGAGCAGCCTCGGAGCAGCGACTGCTACTCTTCGTAGTGAGGAGGCAATGTCCAACCCGTCACCCTGATGAGCGCGAAGCGCATCTCGAAGGGTCGACGGCCACCGGCGGGGCCGTGCATCCTTCGAGACGCCGCTTCGCGGCTCCTCAGGATGACGGAGAGGAGCTGGCTTTGCCGCGCGCGTGGTGGCTCGGCAGTAGGGACGCCGGAACGAGAGCAGCCTCGGAGCAGGAGCTGCCACCCCTCGTGGTGAGCGGCAACGTCCGATCCATCACCCTGAGAGGATGTGAAGCTTTCACCGCCGTCATTGCGAGGAGCGGTAGCGACGAAGCAATCCATGCTTCCGCGTGTGCCGCGCGATGGATTGCTTCGCTGCGCTCGCAATGACGAAGATTGACCCGTCACCCTGAGGAGCGCGAAGCGCGTCTCGAAGGGTCGACGGCCACCGGCGGGCCGTGCATCCTTCGAGACGCCGCTTCGCGCTCCTCAGGATGACGGAGTGAGGCCGGCGCCTTCGTTACGCCGGAGGCGGCGGCAGGAAGTGGATGTTGTGCTCGGCGGCGAGCCGCACCACGTCGTCCGGGTTCTGCTCCTTCATGTTGTGGATCGCCCAGAACAGGTCGTAGAGCCTCCGCGTCGGCGACACCCAGAACAGCGTCTTGGCCGGCTGCGCCGACTTGTTGAAGATGCCGTGCGGCTTGCCCATCGGCAGCCGCACCAGATCGCCAGGCGTGGCGGATTCATCGGCGCCGTCGAGCATGAAGTCGAGCTTGCCCTCGAGGATGTAGAGATACTCGTCCTGGTCGGGATGGATATGCGGCGGCACGAAGGTGCCCGGCGGGAAAGTGGCGTGCCAGGAGAAGGAATGCTCGGTGCGGCTCTTCGGCACGTAGGTCTGGCCGAGGATGCTCCAGGAAATACCCTGCATGCCCTCATTGGCGCGGGTGATGCCGGCGATCTCGTCTTTCATGGCTGTCGTTTCTCCTGTGATTTACTTGGCGGCGCAGTCCTTGGCGTAACGGTCGCCGTAGTTCGAAAACACCTTTTCGACGATCTCGGTCTGGAATTTGCCGTCCGGCCGCTTGGCGACCTTGGTGAGGTAGAAAATCCTGGATCGGATAGCCGTTGTTGTTGAACTTGAAGTTACCGCGCAGCGAGGTGAAGTCGGCCTTCTGCAGTGCGGCGGCGACCGCGTCCTTGTTGGAGAGGTCGCCCTTCACGGCCTTGACCGCGCTGTCGATCAACAGCGCCGCGTCATAGGCCTGCATGGCATAGGTGCCGGGTACGCCGTTATAGGCCGCCTCATAGGCCGCGACGAATTTCTTGCTCTGCGGATTATCGAGGTTGGGCGCCCAGTTGGCGCCGCCGAACATGCCGACCGCGGCGTCCTGCTGCGCGGGCAGGGTAGATTCGTCGACGGTGAAGGCGGACAGCACCGGCACGGTGGCGCCGGCCTGCTTGTACTGCTTGACGAGGTTCACGCCCATGCCGCCCGGCATGAAGGTGAACAGCGCGTCCGGCTTCTGGGCGGCGATCTTGGACAGCTCCGGCTGGAAATCCAGCGTATTCAGCGGCGTGTAGGATTCCTCCGTGATTTCGCCCTTGTAGTCGAGCTTGAAGCCGGCGACCGAGTCGCGGCCGGCCTGATAATTCGGCACCAGCAGGTAGACGCGCTTGTAGCCGCGGTCCTGCGCCACCTTGCCGAGGATCTCGTGCACCTGGTCGTTCTGATAAGACGTCACATAGAAGAACGGATTGCACTCCTTGCCGGCGTAGCTGGAGGGGCCGGCATTCGGGCTGATCAGGAAGGTCTTGCTGTCGGTGACCGGGCGATGGATCGCGAGCAGGATGTTGGAGAAGATCGGGCCGACCACGAAATCGACCTTGTCGCGCTCGAGCAGGCCGCGCACCTTGACCACGGCAGCGTCGGGCTTCAGCTCGTCATCGGCGTTGACGATCTCGACCTCGCGGCCGGCCATCTTGCCGCCGAGATCTTTCACGGCGAGGGCAAAGCCGTCACGAACCTGCTGGCCGAGAGCCGCGGCAGGGCCGGAGGTCGTGACCAGCACGCCGATCTTGATCTTCTCCTGTGCGGATGCCGGGGTCGCCGCAATACCGAGCAGCGCCGCCAATCCCACGAGCTTCGTCAGATGTTTCATGTTTCTCCCCCAAACCGCCGGCCCGATGCCTCGGCCCGCTTTATTTGGCCTCAGCTTAGTCTGACGCGCGCGACCGCCGCAAGCGATGTGACATTGCGTCAGGTTACCAGTAGCGCAACATGCAAGCGCCGCGCCAATTGCTTGAAGTTTAAAGAAATTGCGGGATCGCGCCGGGAGTTCAGGCAAGATTCGCAATTGTCCTTGCGGCGCGTCGCGAATTGCTTGAAGCTCAAAACAACCGGTCCGGCCGGAACCCGCCGCGGAGGCACGATCGCCGCATGATCCTCGATTCCGAAACCAAAGCCGTCGAACTGCCAGACGATCACGGCACCGAGCTCAGGCTGTGGCTGCGGCTCTTGACCTGCACCACGCTGATTGAAGGCGAGGTGCGCAGCCAGTTGCGCGAGAAGTTCGACGTCACGCTGCCGCGCTTCGACCTGATGGCGCAGCTCGACAAGGTGTCCGACGGCATGACGCTGTCGGACCTCTCGAAGCGGATGATGGTCTCCAACGGCAACGTCACCGGGCTGGTCGAGCGTCTGGTTGAGTCAGGCCATCTCGACCGCCGCACCTCGGAGACCGATCGCCGCGTGCAATTCATCCGGCTCACAAAGCTTGGACGGGCCGAATTCCGCAAGATGGCGGCCGAGCACGAGAAATGGATCGCCGATATTTTCGGCGACTTGTCGCCGAAGGACATCCGCGAATTGATGCGGCTGCTCGCCAAGGCCAAGGGCTCGGCCCAGCGCTCCGCCAAGGCAAGGACTGCTTAAGCCGTGAGCGGGATCGATTACGAGGTCGAATACAACAACCGGGCCCGGGTGCCGGAAAACCCGGCGCTGATGGCCGGCTGGGCGAGGGACTCCGCGGCCTATCGCGAGCAGCATCCGCCGCGGCGGCTGAGCTATGGCCCGGGCAGCCGCAACGTCATCGATCTGTTCGAGGACAATGGCGACGGGCCGCTCGTGGTCTTCATCCATGGCGGCTACTGGCAGGCGCTCGACGGCTCGTCGTCGAGCCACTGCGCGCGCGGCCTCAACGGCCACGGCATCGGCGTCGCGGTGCCGAGCTACGATCTTTGCCCCAATGTCTCGGTCGCCGACATCATCGGCGAGATGCGCGCGGCGTGCCGTGAACTTGCAAAACTCCGCCGGCCGCTGGTCGTGTCGGGGCACTCCGCCGGCGGACATCTTGCCGCATGCATGCTGGCGACCGATTGGCCGGCCTATGATGCGACGCTGCCGAACGATCTGGTCAGGGCTGCTTACGCGATCTCCGGCCTGTTCGAGCTCGAGCCGCTGGTCGGCACCTCCATCAATAAGGCGCTCGGCCTTGACCGCGACGCAGCAAGGGCGGTGAGCCCGCTGCTCTGGAAAGCTCCTCCCGGCGCGACGCTCGATGCCGTGGTCGGCGGCGCCGAGAGCGCAGAATATCACCGCCAGAGCCGGACCATCGTCGATGCCTGGGGCGGAGCAGGCGTGACGACGCGGTTCGGCATTGTGCCCGACGCCAATCATTTCACCGCGATCGCGCCGCTCGCCGACCCGGAGTCGGAGATGGTGGCGCGACTGAAGCAGCTTACACAAATCTGAGATTCCAGGGGATCGCAGCTATTCTCCACCCTTGCGCCGAATTATTTTAAGTATAAAATGATTGGCGCTTGGAACGCTGCCGGGCGTCCTCGATACGATGTTGGTCTTTGGCCTTTCTGGATGGAAAGCGAGGGGCAATCGAATGTCAGGTGAATTTCCCGGGCTCGGCCCATCCGGGCATGTCGACGATTTCGCGCGGCGCAACCTGCCGCCATCGGAGCAATGGCCGCAGCTGCTGCTCGACCGGCCGGAGTTCAACTATCCCGACTATCTCAACGCCGCTGTGGAGCTGACCGACCGCATCGTCGAGCAGGGGATGGGCGATCGCATCGCGCTGATCGGCAATGGCCGTCAGCGCACCTACAAGGAACTGACCGACTGGTCGAACCGCCTCGCGCATGCGCTGGTGGAGAATTACGGGGTCAAGCCCGGCAATCGCGTGCTGATCCGCTCCGGCAACAATCCGGCGCTGGTTGCGGCCTGGCTCGCGGCGACCAAGGCCGGCGCCGTCGTCGTCAACACCATGCCGATGCTGCGCGCGGGCGAACTCGCCAAGATCGTCGACAAGGCCGAGATTGCGCTGGCGCTGACCGACAGCCGGATCGCGGACGAGTTGGTGGCCTGCGCCAAGACCAGCAAATTCCTCAAGCAGGTGGTCAATTTCGACGGCACGCAGAACCACGACGCCGAGCTCGACCGGATCGCGCTGAACAAGCCGGTCAAGTTCGATGCGGTGAAGACCGGCCGCGACGACGTCGCGCTGCTCGGCTTCACGTCGGGCACCACGGGCGAACCCAAGGCGACCATGCATTTCCACCGCGATCTCCTGATCGTCGCGGACGGCTATGCGCGGGAAGTGCTGAAGGTGACGCCGGACGATGTGTTCGTCGGCTCGCCACCGCTGGCCTTCACCTTCGGCCTCGGCGGGCTTGCGATCTTTCCGCTGCGCTTCGGCGCCACGGCAACGCTGCTGGAGAACGCGGCACCGAGCGAGATGATCCGGATCATCGAGACCTACAAGGCGACCATCTGCTTCACCGCGCCGACCGCCTATCGGGCGATGATGGCCGCGATGGACAAGGGAGCCGATCTGTCGTCGCTGCGGCTCGCGGTCTCGGCCGGCGAGACGCTGCCGGCACCGGTGTTCGAGAGCTGGACCAGGAAGACCGGCAAGCCGATCCTCGACGGCATCGGCAGCACCGAGCTGCTGCATATCTTCATCACCAACCGCGTGGGCAGCGCTGTCGGCGGCACCACCGGCACACCTGTTGCCGGCTACCAGGCGAAGATCGTCGACGAGGACATGAACGAGCTGCCGCCGGGGCAGGTCGGCAAGCTCGCGGTTCGCGGCCCGACCGGCTGCCGCTATCTCGCGGACTCCCGGCAGACCAAATATGTCCGCGACGGCTGGAATATCACCGGCGATGCCTTTGTCAGCGACGAGAACGGCCGGCTGTCCTTCGTGGCGCGCGCCGACGACATGATCATCTCGGCGGGCTACAACATTGCCGGTCCCGAGGTCGAGGCGGCGCTGCTCGGACATCCCGATGTCGCCGAATGCGCCGTGGTCGGCGCGCCCGACGAGGAGCGCGGGCAGATCGTCTCGGCGTTCATCGTGCTGAAGCAGGGCGCGCGCAACGACGATGCCGAGGTCAAGCTGTTGCAGGATCACGTCAAGGCGACGATCGCGCCTTACAAATATCCCCGCGCGATCGCTTTCGTCGAGACGCTGCCGAAGACCCAGACCGGAAAGATCCAGCGCTTCAGGCTGCGCGAGGCAAGCTGAAGGCGACGGCCGCTGGCCGTCGCCCCGACGAAAGCAAAATGGGTCAATGTGCGCCGGCGCCGCCGGCCACATTCTTCGGCTTTCCGGTCAACAGGATCGCGATCGCGGCGAACACCAGCACGATGCCGATCACGGCGAAGGTGTCGCTGAAGCCCAGCACGAGCGCCTGCCGCTTGACGATATTGCCGAGCGCCACGATCGCCTGGTTGTGCGCGGTCGCCGGATCGGAGATGCCGTGGCTCAGGAAGTAGTTGGTGACCTCGGCGATCCGGGTGCGCACTTCCTCGCGGCCGAGGTCGACCGACTGGCCGATGATGTTGGAGTGGAACTGCTCGCGCTTGGTGACGATGGTCGAGAGCAGGGCGGTGCCGATCGCGCCGCCGAGGTTGCGCATCATGTTCGAGATGCCGGAGGCCGCGGGCGCATCCTGCGGTGCGACGCTGCCCAGGCTCACGGCCGACAGCGGCGCCAGCATGATCGCCTGGCCGACCGCGCGGACGATGTTCGGGACGAAGAACTGATCGCCGGAATAATCCAGCGACATCTGGATGTTCATGAACGACGAGACCGCAAACAGGATCATGCCGGTGAAGGCGATGTAGCGGGCATCGAAGCGCTGCATCAGCTTCGGCACCAGCGGGATCAGGATCAGCTGCGGCAAGCCGGTCCAGGCCAGCACCTGGCCGATCTGCTCGGCATTGTAGCGCTGCACCTGGCCGAGATAGGCCGGCAGCAGATAGACGGAGCCGAACAGCGCGAAGCCGACGAACACCGCCGAGATGGTGCCGAAGCCGAAGCTGCGCTGGGTCAACAGGCGCAGCCGGATCAGCGGCTTCTCCACGACGAGCTCGATCCAGACGAACAGAGTGAGGCTGACGGCTGCGATGACCGCGAGCTTGACGATGAAGGGCGAGCCGAACCAGTCGTCCTTGTTGCCTTCCTCGAGCACGGCCTGCAATGACGAGAGGCCGATCGCCATGGTGATAATGCCGAGCCAGTCGCCCTCGCGCAGCAACTGCAGCTGCATCGGCTGCCGTTCCAACGTGAAATAAAGGGTGATGACCATGACCGCGGTCGGGACCACGTTGACGAAGAAGATGGTCTGCCAGCCGTAATTCTCGGTGAGATAGCCGCCGATGGTCGGACCGATCGCCGGCGCAAAGGTCACGGCAAGCGCGAACATCGCAAGCCCGACCGGCTGTTGCACCTTCGGCAGCTTGGTGAAGACCAGCGTGAACGCCATCGGGATCAGTACGCCGCCGAAGAAGCCCTGCAGGCCGCGCATCGCGATCATCGACGGCAGGTCATGGGTGAAGGCACAGGCGACGGAGAACGCTGCGAACAGGGTGGCGAAGCCGATGATGATCTTGCGGAACGAGAACACCCGGCTGAGATAGTCGGTCAGCGGGATCACCACGATCTCGCCGATCAGATAGGACGTCGAGATCCAGGAGCCGTTGTCGACGCCGGTTCCGATACCACCCTCGATGTTGAGCAGCGAAGCGTTGGTGATCTGGATGTTGAGGATCGCCATGAAGGCGCCGATCATCGCGGCGACGATGGAGATCCAGACGGCCATGCTGGCCCGGTTGGGATCAGCTGTGACGGCCGCTGCGCGCGGCGCAGCGGCCGGGGAGGAGAGCGCGAGGTCGGACATGACATCACCTGTTTTGGTATCGTTTACTTGAACGAGGCGACTGCGAGCTTGGGAGAGGCGCTGGAGCGCGGCGCCTCGACCGGTTGCGATGCGGTCGCGATGCTCGGGATGACAGACATGCCGGGCCGCAACTCGACCGGCGTCGCGTCGAGCGCGATCTTCACCGGGATGCGCTGCACCACCTTGGTGAAATTGCCGGTGGCATTATCAGGCGGCAGCAGCGCGAATTCCTGGCCGCTGGCGGGCGCCAGGCTGTCGACATGGCCGCGCACCACCTGTCCCGGGAACATGTCGACCGCAATCTCGACCGGCTGGCCCTTGCGGACATTGGTGAGCTGCGTCTCCTTGTAATTCGCGATCACATAGGCGCCGGTGGCCGGCACCAGCGACATCAGCTGCGTGCCGGCCTGCACGAACTGGCCCGTGCGCAAGGTGCGGTTGCCGACCACGCCGTCGATCGGGGCCGTGATGGTGGTGTAGCCGAGGTTCAACTCGGCCTGATGCTGGAGCGCGGTGGCGCGCGCCTGCGCCGCGATGGCCTGGGCAATGTCGGCCTTGAGCAGCTCGACCTGACGCAGCGCGGAGGCGAGATTTGCGGTATCGCGGGCGACGGCGGCCTGTGCGCTGGCGTAGCGTGACTGCGCCTGCTGCGCGTTCTGCACGCTGCCGAAGCCGGTGCCGGCGAGATCGGTGTAGCGCTTGTTCTCCTGCTCGGCAAAAGTCTGGTTCGCGGTGTCGACCGCCAGCGTCGCGCGGGCCGCTTCGATCACGGATTGCTGCACGTCGAGCTGCGCGCGCTTGCTGGTGATCGCAGCGCCCGCGGCGGCGACGTCGGCCTTGGCCTGATCCAGCGCGACCTTGAAATCGCGTTCGTCGATCCGCGCCAGGATCTGGCCGGCGCGCACATGCTCGTTGTCGCCGACCAGCACCGCGCTGAGATAGCCGGAAACCTTCGGCGCGATCGTCGTGTTGTCCGCCTTCACATAGGCGTCGTCGGTCGAGATCTGGAAGCGGCCGACCGTCCAGTAGTCCCAGCCGTACCAGGCGCCGCCCGCGAGGACGGCAAGCGCTGCGCCGGCAAGCAGCAGGCGGCGGAGCGTGCCCTTGGCGGCAGGAGGTTTTGCGGCTTCGGGGGTGGCGATCAACTGCTTGGCGGTCTCGGCCGGAACCTGGCTCTCGGCCTTGAATGATGTCTCATGCTGGCTCATGGCGGCGCTCCTGATCCGTTCTATCCCTTTGGAAACCTTGCCAATCTCGGCATTCGGTCACGGGGGTAATTAGGAAACTTGATGTTTTCCAAAATAGAGCCCATATTGGGACTGTCAATAGAATGACAGTCATCATCTAAAAGCATGGCTCGCGGATGAACCGGAATGACAAGAACCAGACAGAGCAGGCCGCACCGGAGCGGCGCGGCCGCGGGCGGCCGCAGCTTCGCTCCGACGACGAGACGCGCGCGCTGATCTATGAGGCCGCGCGCCGCGAGTTCTCCGAGCGCGGGTTTGCCGCGGCCAATATCGCCGACGTCGCCTGCCGCGCCGGCGTCTCCACCAAGACGCTCTACCGGTTGATCCCGACCAAGCTGGCGCTGTTCGAAGGCATGGTGACGGACCGGATGGACCGCTTCATATCCAGCGTCAATCTCGGCGCCTGCGATGGCCGCGATATCGCCGCGGCCCTGGAGCGGGCGCTGCTGGCCTGCGCCGAACTCATCCTCGATGCCGAGGTCATCGCGCTTCAGCGCATCATCCTCGCCGACAGCGACAAATTCCCCGACATCGCCGAGACGTTCTACGAGAAGGCCATGCAGCGGTCGATCGCCGCGCTGGCGAGCTGGCTCGGCGTGCAGCAGCGGCGAGGGCGGATCGTGCTCGATGATGTCGAGGCGGCCGCAGGCATGCTGCTCGGCATGCTCGTGTTCAAGCCGCAGCGCGACGTGATGTTCGGGCACAAGCCCGCGCCGCTGCACAGCGAGATGGAGGCGCGCGCCAAAGCCTGCGCGGCTCTCTTCCTGTCCGGATGTGCCGCGCCGGCCGACCGGAGCAAACAACCGCGCGGAGACGCGTGATGTCGGAGCGGACCGCTTACTTGGCCGCGACCGCCGAGGCGGGAGGCTGGGTCAGCACCTGGCGGATCATCCGCGCCAGATCGGCTTTGCGATAAGGCTTCGGCAACAGCGTCACGTCGGGGTCGAGACGGCCGTGATGGATGATCGCGTCCTCGGTATAGCCCGAAGTGAACAGCACGCGCACCGAGGGGAGCCTGGCTATCACGGCATCGGCGACCTGCCGGCCGTTCATGCCGCCGGACATAATGACGTCGGTGAACAGCACGTCGCAGACGAAGCCCTTGTCGACGGCCGCCAGAGCTTCCGGGCCGTTGGCGGTGACCATGGTGCGGTAGCCGAGCTGCTCGAGCTGGGCGCTAACATAGTTGCGGACCAGCGGATCGTCCTCGACGACCAGGATGGATTCATGGCCGCCGCGGGTGTCGACCGCAGGCGGCGGCTCGACGTCGACCATGTCGCCCATGCTGCGCGGCAGATAGAGCTTGATCGAGGTGCCGTGGCCCTCCTCGGAATAGATCTTGAGATGGCCGTCGGACTGCTTGATGAAGCCGTAGACCATGCTGAGCCCGAGCCCGGTGCCCTTGCCGGTGTCCTTGGTGGTGAAGAACGGCTCGAACACCTTGTCGCGGATCGCTGCCGGGATTCCGCCGCCGGTGTCGCTGACCGCGACCATCACATATTCACCCGCCCGCACATCGGGATTGGCGGCGGCATAGACCTCGTCGAGGATGACGTTGCTGGTCTCCAGCATCAGCTTGCCGCCGTCGGGCATCGCATCGCGGGCATTTACGGCGAGATTGAGCAGCGCGGTCGCCATGTGGTTGGGGTCGATGAAGGCCGGCCAGGCGTCGGGCTCGAGCGCGGTATCGATCTCGATCTGCTCGCCGAGCGAGGGGCGCAGCAGCCGCGCGGTGTCCTGCACCAGCGTGTTGAGATCGGCTTCGCGCGGTTGCAGCGGCTGCTGCCGCGAGAACGCCAGCAGATGCTTGGTCACCTCGGCGCCGCGAAAGGCCGCATCGCTGATCATCTTGGTGACCGACGACAGCGCGGCATCGTGCTCGACGGCCTCGGCGAGGATGTCGATCAGGCCGGTGATGACGGTCAGGATGTTGTTGAAGTCGTGCGCGATGCCGCCGGTGAGGTGGCCGACAGCTTCCATCTTCTGCACTTGGCGCAGCTTCTGCTCGGCTTCGAGCTGCTCGCGGGCGGCCTCGACCTCGCGCGCGCGCATGAAGATCTCGGCTTCCATCTGCTCGGTGCGCTCGCGCAGCCGGTCGGTCAGTTCGGCCTGCTCGGCGCCGCGCTGCTTCAGCTGAATGAAGCTGGTGACGTCCTCGACCCGATGGATGATGTAGGTGAACTGTCCGGTCGGCCCGAACACCGGCGTATTGCGCGGGCTCCAGAAGCGCTCCTCGAATCCGCCGCCCTCCGATTCGGGCTTGCGGATGTCGTATTTCTGCACCGTCATGGTGTCGGGACGGCGAAACTGGACCACGCGCTCGAGTGAGGCGCGCAGGTTCCGCACGCCGTCGGCGGCCGGATCGTCCGGATTGTCGGGAAATACTTCGAACAACCCGCGTCCAAGGATCGCAGCGCGCTCGGTCCTGGTGGCGCGCAGATAGGCGTCGCTTACTGCCACGATGCGGAAGTCGGGCTGCGTCAGCACCAGATAGAGGCCGGGCGCCGCCTCGAATAACGCCTTGAAGTCAGGCATCGGCGGGGACTGGTTTTGCAGTTCATCCTCCCTCGCAGGGATACGGTCCGCCACTGACCGCGCTCAAGATGTGACACGCGTCTGCTGGAACTTCAATGGTTAACATACGGCGCCAATTCGATTTTTTCGATCGGTCGATGGTGCGGCGCTAGCGTGAATTGGGCAGATAACGCCAGCCCTCCTTGCCGAGGAATTCCAGCATGGCCTGTGCCGGCGGCAGCAGGATCTTGTCGGTGCGCCGGATCGCGTGCCATTGCCGGACGATCGGCAGGCCCTTCACCTTGAGCACCACCAGCCGGCCGTCCTCCAGCTCATGGAACACGGTGTGCTGCGAGATGAAGGCGATGCCGAGCCCGGCCATCACGGCCTGCTTGATGGTCTCGTTGCTGTCCATCGCCATGCCGAGCTTCGGCTCCAGTCCGACCCGCTCGAAATATTGCTGCATCAGCATCCGCGTGCCTGACCCTTGCTCGCGGGTGATGAAGGTCTCGTTGGCGAGCTCGGACGGGGCGATGTGCCGGCGCCGCGCCAGCCGATGGTCGGGCGCTGCGATGATGAAGTGCGGATGCCGGCCGAGCGGCTTCATCTCGACCTCGACATCGGCCGGCGGCCGGCCCATCACCGCGATGTCGAGATCGTAGCCGCGCAGCGCGTCGCGGATCTCCTCGCGGTTGCCGATCCGCAGCGTGACCTCGATCTTGGGAAAGCGGCGCGAGAACGCCGCGATCGCGAACGGCACGAAGTATTTCGCGGTCGAGACCGCGCCCATCGCAACGCGGCCGCCGCTGCGGCCTGCGATCATGTCGAGCGATTGCTCGCAATCCTTCAGCGCCGCCTCGATCCGCTCCACCAGTGTGAGCACATGCGCGCCGGCATCGGTCAGCGCCATGCCGTCGCCGGTGCGCTGGATCAGCGGCAATCCCGCGAGCGCCTGCAAATTGCGGAGCTGCAGGGTCACCGCCGGCTGGGTCAGGTTCAGCCGGTTCGCCGCCGAGGTGATCGAGCCGGCCTCGTGCAGGGTCGATAGCGCGCGCAGCTGGCGGATGGTCAGGTCCCGCGAGAAGTTGCCGGCCATATCTCACAAGCTCCATAAGAAATACTTTGCCCGGACCAAAGATAATAAAATTTCCCTAATTGGGCAATTCGCGCGTTGATACGGCGAGGGCGACTCTCTGAGGTCGCCTCTCGAAGCCTCGGGACAGAGGGCGCGATCATAGGGAGAGGCCGGTGGAGATTCGTCCTGCATTGCATGCCCATCTGGAGTGGCCGACGCGGCATAACCCGCTGCGCGCCGCGACCGTGGCGGTGATCGAAGCGCTTGCGGCGGCCGCAATCGAGCTGTCGCGCACCATTGCCGCCGGGCCGCTCGCCGGCATCGGCGGCGACAGCGGCGGCGTCAATCCCGACGGCGATCGCCAGAAGACCATCGACATCGTCGCGGACGGCCTGATGCGCGACGCGCTGCGCACGGCGCCGGTCGCCGCGGTGCTGTCGGAGGAGGCCGAACTGCCGGAGACGCTCGATCCCGATGCGCCGCTTTGCGTCGCGATCGATCCGCTCGATGGATCGGCCAATCTCGAAAACAACATCTCGATCGGCACGATCTTCTCGATCCGGCCGAAGGGCAACGACGTTCTCTCGACCTTCTTCGAGCCCGGCACGGCGCAATGCGCCGCCGGCTGCTTCATCTACGGTCCGCAGACCGTGCTGGTGCTGGCACTCGACCAGTGTGTCGACTGCTTCACGCTGGATCCGCGCAGCGGCGAGTTCGTCCTGACGGCACGTGACCTGCGGGTGCCGCAGGACGCCTCGGAATTCGCCATCAATGCCTCGAACCGGCGGCACTGGAGCGGCCCGGTGCGCAACTACATCGACGACTGCCTCGCCGGGGTGAATGGCGAACTTGGGCAGGACTACAACATGCGCTGGATCGGCTCGCTGGTGGCGGAAGCCTACCGCATCCTGATGCGCGGCGGCGTGTTCCTCTATCCGGCGGATGCGCGCCAGGGCTATCGCGAAGGCCGGCTGCGCCTGCTCTACGAGGCGCATCCCATCGCACTGATCATGGAATGGGCCGGCGGCGCCGCGTCGAATGGCCGCTCCCGCATCCTCGAATTGTCGGCACGCACGCCGCATCAACGTGTGCCGCTTATCATGGGATCGACGCGCGCCGTGCGCGACGTCGATGCGATCCACCTGACCGTCGAGCCGTTGTTCGAGAGCAGCGATGCCCCGCTGTTCGCGCGGCGCGGCCTGTTCCGCTGAAGGGGGAACGTATGTCTCGCAGGCATCCCATCATCTCGATCACCGGCTCCTCCGGCGCCGGCACCACCTCGGTGAAGAAGACGTTCGAGAACATCTTCCGCCGCGAGAACGTGATCGCGGCCTATATCGAGGGCGACGCCTTCCACCGCTACGACCGCACCGAGATGCGCAGCCTGATGGCGGAGCGGGCCGAGCACGGCAACAAGCACTTCAGCCATTTCAGCCCCGAGACCAATCTGTTCGAGGAGCTGGAGAAGCTGTTCAGCGACTATGCCGAGACCGGCACCGGAACGACACGGCACTACGTGCACGACGAGGAGGAAGCGCGGCTCTACGGCGCCAAGCCCGGCACCTTCACCGCCTGGGAGGCGCTGCCGGAGAATTCCGACCTGCTGTTCTACGAGGGCCTGCATGGCGCCGTGGTCACCGACAAGGTCAATGTCGCGCAGCACGCCGACCTCAAGATCGGCGTCGTGCCGGTGATCAACCTCGAATGGATCCAGAAGCTGCATCGCGATCGCAGCCATCGCGGCTACTCCACCGAGGCGGTGACCGACACCATCCTGCGCCGCATGCCGGACTACGTGAATTACATCTGCCCGCAATTCACCGAGACCGACATCAACTTCCAGCGCGTGCCGACGGTCGATACGTCGAACCCGTTCATCGCGCGCTGGATCCCGACCCCTGACGAATCGATGGTCGTGATCCGCCTGAAGAACCCGCGCGGCATCGATTTTCCCTATCTGCTCTCGATGATCCCGAACAGCTTCATGTCGCGCGCCAATTCGATCGTGGTGCACGGCGCCAAGCTCGATCTCGCGATGCAGCTGATCCTGACCCCGCTGATCCTGCAACTGATCGAACGAAAGAGGCGAACGATATGACGACCGCACTTGCGTCCGTTGCGAGCCGCCCCGACGTCAGCCATGACGAGATGGCCAATGCCATCCGCTTCCTCGCCATCGACGCGGTGGAGCAGGCGAAATCCGGCCATCCCGGCATGCCGATGGGCATGGCCGATGTCGCGACCGTGCTGTTCACCGACTTCCTGAAGTTCGACCCGGCCGATCCGGCCTGGCCCGACCGCGACCGCTTCGTGCTGTCGGCCGGCCACGGCTCGATGTTGCTCTATGCGCTGCTCTATCTCACCGGCTACGAGAGCATGACGCTCGATCAGCTCAAGGCGTTCCGGCAGTGGGGATCGCAGACCCCGGGACATCCGGAATACGGGCATACGCCCGGCGTCGAGACCACGACCGGGCCGCTCGGGCAGGGCATTGCGACTGCGGTCGGCATGGCGCTCGCCGAGCGATTGATGAACGCCCGCTTCGGCGACGATCTCGTCGACCACTACACCTATGTGATCGCCGGCGATGGCTGCCTGATGGAAGGCCTCAGCCACGAGGCGATCTCGCTCGCCGGCCATCTGCGGCTGAACCGGCTGATCGTGCTGTTCGACGACAACCGCATCTCGATCGACGGCGCCACCTCGCTGTCCTGCTCGGACGACCAGGCGGCGCGGTTTGCGGCGAGCGGCTGGAACGTCGGCCGCATCGACGGCCACGATCCGCAGGCGATCTCCGCGGCGATCCGGCAGGCCCGGTCGAGCGATCGTCCGTCGCTGATCGCCTGCCGCACCGTGATCGGGTTCGGTGCGCCGAACCGGCAGGGCAGCGAGAAGGTGCATGGTGCGCCGCTCGGCACCGACGAGGTGGCGAAGACCCGCAGCGCGCTGCGCTGGCCGTATCCGGCCTTCGAGGTCCCCGATGCGGTGCTGGCCGAGTGGCGCGAGCTCGGCGGCCGTGGCCGCGACGCGCGACGCGCCTGGATCGAGCGTTCGCGTGCCGCCGGCAAGACCGACAAGGGCGAACGGTCGCCGTTCCACGACGCGCTGAACCGGAAACTGCCCTGCGCCTATACCAAGGCCATGGTGGCGCTCGTCGAACGCTTTGCGACCGAGCAACCGAAGCTCGCCACGCGACAGGCCTCGCAGCAGGTGATCGACGTGATCGCGGAGGCGCTGCCCAATCTGCTGGGTGGCTCGGCCGATCTGACGCACTCCAATCTCACGCAGGCGAAGTCGCAGGTCTCGGTGCGACCGGACACGCTCGACGGCAGCTACATCCACTATGGCATCCGCGAGCACGGCATGGCGGCGGCGATGAACGGCATTGCGCTGCATGGCGGCTTCATTCCCTATGGCGGCACCTTCCTGAGCTTCGCCGATTATAGCCGGCCGGCGATCCGCCTTGCGGCGCTGATGGGGATCCGTGTTATCCATGTCATGACTCATGACTCGATCGGGCTCGGCGAGGACGGGCCGACGCATCAGCCGGTCGAGCATCTGGCGGCGCTGCGCGCGATCCCGAACGTGCTGGTGTTCCGTCCGGCCGACGCGGTCGAGACCGCGGAAGCCTGGGATTGTGCGCTGAAGGCAGAGAGTTCGCCGTCGATCCTCTGCCTGTCGCGGCAGGCGCTGCCGACGGTTCGCACCGATATCAAGGACAACCAGGTCGCGCTCGGCGCCTATGTCCTGGTCGAGCCGGCCTTCGCGCGTGACGTCACCCTGATTGCAACGGGTTCGGAGGTGGCGATCGCGCTCGAAGCCGCAAGGCTGCTGGCGGAAGACGGGGTACAGGCCGCGGTCGTCTCGGCCCCGTGCTTCGACCTGTTCCGCCAGCAGCCGAGCGACTATCGCGCCCAGGTACTGGGCAGCGCACCGCGCGTCGGCGTGGAAGCTGCGGTCGAAGGCGACTGGGCGCGCTGGCTCGGTGACAACGGGGCGTTCGTCGGCATGACCGGCTTCGGCGCCTCCGCGCCGGCCGACGTGCTGTACCGCGAATTCGGCATCACGCCGGCGGCGGTCAAAGCCGCAGCAAAACAGCTCATGCAACGAGCGAATTGAAAGGAGGACGCCACGATGGCGCGGATCACATTGAGGCAATTGCTGGACCATGCCGCCGAACGCGGCTACGGCGTGCCGGCCTTCAACATCAACAACATGGAGCAAGGCCTCGCCATCATGGAAGCGGCGGCCGGCTGCGATGCGCCGGTCATCATCCAGGCCTCGCGCGGCGCGCGGTCCTATGCCAACGACATCATGCTGGCGAAGATGATCGACGCGCTGGAGGAGATGTATCCGCAGATTCCGCTCTGCCTGCATCTCGATCACGGCAATGAAGAGGCGACCTGTGCCACCGCGATCCGCTACGGCTTCACCTCGGTGATGATGGACGGCTCGCTCAAGGCCGACGCCAAGACCGCGGCCGACTATGACTACAATGTCGACATCACCCGCCGGGTGGTCGACATGGCGCACTGGGTCGGTGCCTCGGTCGAGGGTGAGCTCGGCGTGCTCGGCTCGCTCGAGCATGGCGGCGGCGAGCAGGAGGACGGTCACGGTGTCGAAGGCAAGCTGAGCCAGGATCAGCTGCTCACCGATCCCGACCAGGCGGTCGATTTCGTCCGCGCCACCAAGGTCGACGCGCTGGCGATCGCGATGGGCACCTCGCACGGCGCCTACAAGTTCACGCGCAAACCCGACGGCGAGATCCTGGCGATGCGCGTGGTCGAGGAGATCCACACGCGGCTGCCGAACACGCATCTGGTGATGCACGGCTCGTCCTCGGTGCCGCAGCCGCTGCAGGACCTGTTCAACCAGTTCGGCGGCGAGATGCCGCAGACCTGGGGCGTCCCGGTCGAGGAGATCGTCCGCGGCATCAAGCATGGCGTGCGCAAGGTCAATATCGACACCGATTGCCGCCTCGCGATGGCCGCAGCCTTCCGCAAGGTCGCTGTGCAATCGAAGAGCGAGTTCGATCCGCGCAAATTCCTCAAGCCCGCGATGGATGCGCTGCGCGAACTCTGCCGCGACCGCTTCGAGCAGTTCGGCACCGCCGGCAATGCCGCCCGGATCAAGGTGGTGGCGCTGCCTGAAATGGCCCGTCGCTATCGCGCCGGCGGGCTCGATCCGCAGATTGGAAAGATCACCCAGGCCGCCTGAGCAACAGCGGCGAACGACAGGAGATTTTGATGAATATGCAGCAGTCGATCACGGTGCGCGGTAAGGATCGCTACAAGTCCGGCGTGATGGAATACAAGCGGATGGGCTATTGGGAGCCGAACTACGAGCCCAAGGACACCGACGTGATCGCGCTGTTCCGCGTGACGCCGCAGGACGGCGTCGATCCGACCGAAGCCTGCGCGGCGGTGGCGGGTGAATCCTCGACCGCGACCTGGACCGTGGTGTGGACCGACCGGCTGACAGCTGCGGAAAAATACCGAGCGAAGTGCTATCGCGTCGATCCGGTGCCGAACTCGCCGGGCAGCTACTTCGCCTACATCGCCTATGATCTCGATCTGTTCGAGCCGGGCTCGATCTCAAACCTGACGGCGTCGATCATCGGCAACGTGTTCGGCTTCAAGCCGCTGAAGGCGCTGCGGCTCGAGGACATGCGGCTGCCGACCGCCTATGTGAAGACGTTCCAGGGTCCGGCGACGGGCATCGTGGTGGAGCGCGAGCGGCTCGACAAGTTCGGCCGCCCCTTGCTCGGCGCCACCGTGAAGCCGAAGCTCGGCCTGTCCGGCCGCAACTATGGCCGCGTCGTCTATGAGGCGCTGAAAGGCGGGCTCGACTTCACCAAGGACGACGAGAACATCAACTCGCAGCCCTTCATGCACTGGCGCGAGCGCTTCCTGTACTGCATGGAGGCGGTCAACCGCGCGCAGGCCGCGACCGGGGAGATCAAGGGCACCTATCTCAACGTCACCGCGGCGACCATGGAGGACATGTACGAGCGCGCCGAGTTCGCCCATGAGCTCGGCTCCAACATCGTCATGATCGACCTCGTGATCGGCTACACCGCGATCCAGTCGATGGCGAAGTGGGCGCGCAGGAACAACATGATCCTGCATCTGCACCGTGCCGGCCACTCGACCTACACCAGGCAGCGCAGCCACGGTGTCTCGTTCCGCGTGATCGCGAAATGGATGCGGCTCGCCGGTGTGGACCACATCCATGCCGGCACCGTGGTCGGCAAGCTCGAAGGTGACCCGAACACCACGCGCGGCTACTACGATATCTGCCGCGAGGACTTCAACCCGATGCAGCTCGAGCATGGCGTGTTCTTCGACCAGAACTGGGCGAGCCTCAATAAGCTGATGCCGGTGGCCTCCGGCGGCATTCATGCCGGCCAGATGCACCAGCTGCTCGACCTGCTCGGCGAGGACGTCGTGCTGCAATTCGGCGGCGGCACCATCGGCCATCCCCGCGGCATCCAGGCCGGCGCCACTGCGAACCGCGTCGCGCTGGAAGCCATGATCCTCGCCCGCAACGAGGGCCGCGACTACGTCCATGAGGGACCGGAGATCCTGGCCAAGGCGGCGCAGACCTGCACGCCGTTGCGCGAGGCACTCGAGGTCTGGAAGGACGTCACCTTCAATTACGAATCGACGGACGCCCCCGATTTCGTTCCCACGCCGAGCATGGCGGTCTGACAGGAGTTTCTCATGCGCGTGACCCAAGGCTGCTTTTCTTTCCTGCCCGATCTCACCGACGAGCAGATCGCTGCGCAGGTGCAATACTGCCTCGACAAGGGCTGGGCGGTGAACATCGAGTTCACCGACGACCCGCATCCCCGCAACACCTATTGGGACATGTGGGGCCTGCCGATGTTCGACCTGCGCGATGCGGCCGGCATCATGAAGGAGCTCGCCGACTGCCGGCGGGTCTATGGTAACAGCTACATCCGGATATCCGGCTTCGATTCCAGCCATGGCTGGGAGTCGGTTCGGCTGTCCTTCATCGTCAACCGGCCGCGGGAGGAGCCGGGCTTCCGGCTCGACCGCTCGGAGGCTGCCGGACGCAACCTTCGTTACGCGACACATGCCTATGCGGCTGATCGCCCCGAGGGCGAACGCTACGCCGATCATTGACCGCGTCCGGTTGGCAAGCCAGGCGGGTTGCTCCCTCGACCGTCTGGTCCGGATGCACTTCTCCGTCGTCGCCGCAGCGACGACGGAGCTTTTTTCGAAAGCGAGAGGATGATGACGCAAGCGCAAGAACATATCGAACAAGCGATCCGCGAGACGCCGCCGGAGACCATCGACCTCCGGCATGAATTCGCCGACCTCGGCATCGGCGACGTGCTCGACCAGCTCGATTCCGAATTGATCGGCCTGAAGCCGGTGAAGACCCGCATCCGCGAGATCGCCTCGCTGCTTTTGGTCGAACGCATCCGGCAGAAGATGGCGCTGGCGACGACATTCCCGACGCTGCACATGTCGTTCACCGGCAATCCCGGCACCGGCAAGACCACGGTTGCGCTCAGGATGGCCGGCATCCTGCACAAGCTCGGCTTCGTGCGCCGCGGTCACGTCATCAGCGTCACGCGCGACGATCTTGTCGGGCAATATATCGGTCACACCGCGCCGAAGACGAAAGAAATCTTGAAGAAAGCGATGGGCGGCGTGCTGTTCATCGACGAGGCCTATTACCTGTACCGTCCCGAGAACGAGCGCGATTACGGCCAGGAGGCGATCGAGATCCTGTTGCAGATCATGGAGGCCCAGCGCGAGGATCTGGTGGTGATCCTGGCCGGCTATGGCGAGCGCATGGAGAAGTTCTTCCAGAGCAATCCGGGCTTCCGCTCCCGCATCGCGCATCACATCGACTTCCCGGACTATTCGGACGGCGAGCTGCTGTGGATTGCCGAGCTGATGCTGCAGCAACAGAATTATCGTTTCTCCCCCGAGGCACGCGAGGCCTTCACCCGCTACATCGGCATCCGCAAGGAACAGCCGCTGTTCTCCAACGCGCGCTCGATCCGCAACGCGCTCGACCGCATCCGGCTGCGCCAGGCCAACCGGATCGTGGCGAAGCTCGACCGCACGCTGACGGCCGACGACGTGATGTCGATCGAGGCCGGCGACGTGCTGGCCAGCCGCGTGTTCGCGAAAGGGGCGGGCGAGGGGCGATGAACCAGGCGCTCGCACTGATCCGGACATCCGGGATGCGCGACATCATTGCGAACGCCCGCGCCTTGATCTTCGATGTCGACGGCACGCTGGCCGAAACCGAGGAGGTGCACCGCCGCGCCTTCAATGAGGCGTTTGCCCAAGCCGGGCTCGACTGGTTCTGGGATCAGGTCACTTACGGGCGGTTGCTCCGGGTGGCCGGCGGCAAGGAGCGGATTCGCGCGTTCGACCAGCGCAATGCGGTTCCGTCGCTGACATTCGCCGACATCGCCGACCTGCACAGGATCAAGACCGCGCGCTACGCCGCGTTGATTGCCGCGGGCGGCTGCCCGTTGCGGCCGGGGGTGCGCGCCTGGCTCGCCGGTGCGCGCCGCCGCGGCCAGCGGCTGGCGATCGCCACGACCACCTCACATGGCAATATCGATGCGCTGCTCTCGGTCGCGCTCGGGCTGGACTGGGCCGGCCTGTTCGAGACGATCGTTGCCGGCGACGACGTGCCGCGAAAGAAGCCGGCCCCCGACGTCTATGTCGAGGTGTTGGCGCGGCTCGCGCTTGGTCCGTCGGATTGCATTGCCGTCGAGGATTCCGGCAACGGCCTCGCTGCTGCGGCGCAGGCGGGCATCCCCACGATCATCACCCGCAGCACCTATTTCAGCGGCGACGATTTTGCCGAGGCGTTGCTGGTCGTCGACGATCTCTCGGAGATCGACGCCTAAGCCACTGTCGCCGGCTGGCAGTTCCGATTAATTTATTCATGTAGTGAAATAAATGATGCTTGCATCCCTAGCATAGTGGGGGCACACTCCGACCGAAGGTTGCCATAGGCAGACGCACCACCTCATGATCCTCGATTCGCCGATCAATTTATTCGGACAGTTAAATAAATGACCAGTCGGTGCTGGCAGGCATATGGCAAGGGCAACGTCCACCAAAGGTTGCTGGAAACAAGTACCGCACCACCAGGGCTCTCCGGCGATGCTGGCGCTCGCCGACGATGCCGGGAGACGCGGCTTATGATCCTCCGCTTCATTCCTGCGCCTCGTCCGTCCCACGACATGACTCGCGGGTGAAAAATTTCGGTCGGTGACGGTCCCTGCGCGATCCGAGATCGCGGTAGACCTGCGGCCAGCCTACCAATGATAGCCGTCGATTGACGCTGTCCACGGCAACGGTAAACCAACTCAAAAAAACCAAGGGAGTGAAGCATGTTCAAGTTGAAGACCACCTTGTTCGCGCTGGCGTTGGCAGGTCTCTCCGTGGCCGCATCGGACGCGTACGCCCAGAGCAAGGCCACCATCGGCATTGCGATGCCGACCAAATCCTCGGCGCGCTGGATCGACGACGGCAACAACATGGTCAGGGTGCTGAAGGAGCGCGGCTACGGCACCGATCTGCAATATGCCGAGGACGACATCCCGAACCAGCTTTCCCAGGTCGAGAACATGGTGACCAAGGGGGCCAAGGTGCTGGTCATTGCCGCGATCGACGGCACCACGCTGTCCGACGCGCTGAAGCAGGCCAAGGCTCAGGGCATCACGGTGATCGCCTATGACCGGTTGATCCGCGACACGCCCAATGTCGACTACTACGCGACCTTCGACAATTTCCAGGTCGGCGTGCTTCAGGCCAGCTCGATCGTGAATGCGCTCGGGCTGAAGGACGGCAAGGGTCCGTTCAATATCGAGCTGTTCGGCGGCTCGCCCGACGACAACAATGCCTATTTCTTCTACGATGGCGCGATGTCGGTGCTGAAGCCATACATCGACAGCGGCAAGCTCGTGGTCGGCAGCGGCCAGATGGGCATGAACAAGGTCGCCACCTTGCGCTGGGACGGCGCGACCGCGCAGGCGCGGATGGACAATCTGCTCAGCGCCTTTTACGGCAAGAAGCGCGTCGATGCGGTGCTCTCGCCCTATGACGGCCTGTCGATCGGCATCATATCCTCGCTGAAGAGCGTCGGCTACGGCAGCAAGGACCAACCGATGCCGGTCATCAGCGGTCAGGATGCGGAAGTGCCCTCGATCAAGGCGATGCTGCGCGGCGAGCAGTATTCGACCATCTTCAAGGATACCCGCGACCTCGCCAAGGTCACCGCCGACATGGTCGATGCCGTGCTGAGCAAGAAGGAGGTCAGCGTCAACGACACCAAGACCTACAACAACGGGGTCAAGGTGGTTCCGTCCTATCTGCTCAAGCCGGTCGTGGTGGACAAGACCAATTGGGAGAAAGTCCTGATTGACAGCGGCTACTATAAGCGCTCGCAATTCGACTAGAGCGGCCGGCGGAGCGGCGGCGAACCGCACCAAGGCCGATCGACGCTGCAGGACATGATCCGATGACGGCAATGCTTGAGATGCGCGGCGTCAGCAAGAGCTTTGCGGGCGTGCAGGCGCTGCGCGACGTCAGCTTCACCGTGGAAGCCGGCGAGATCCATGCCCTGGTCGGAGAGAACGGCGCCGGCAAGTCGACCTTGATGAAGGTGCTGAGCGGGGTCTATCCGGCCGGCAGCTACGACGGATCGATCGTGTTCGACGGCGAGGAACGGCGGTTCCGCGACATCAATGACAGCGAGGCGCTCGGGATCATCATCATCCATCAGGAGCTGGCGCTGATCCCGCTGATGTCGATCGCCGAGAACATCTTCCTGTCGCATCCGCCCTCGCGCTTCGGCGTCATCGACCGCCACGCGGTGCATCGGCGCACCGCCGAGTTGCTGGCGCAGGTCGGCTTGCGGGAGTCGCCGGATACGCTGATCACCGACCTCGGCGTCGGCAAGCAGCAACTGGTGGAGATCGCCAAGGCGCTGTCCAAGCGGGTGCGCCTTTTGATCCTCGACGAGCCGACCGCAAGTCTCAACGAAGCCGACAGCGCGGCCTTGCTCGATCGGCTCCTGACCTTCCGCGAGCAGGGCATCGCCTCGATCCTGATCTCGCACAAGCTGAACGAGGTTGCGCGGGTCGCCGACCGCATCACGGTGCTGCGCGACGGCCGCACCGTCGACAGCATCGACTGCCGCACCGAGCGGATCGAGGAGGACCGCATCATCCGCAGCATGGTCAACCGCGATCTCGCGCACCGCTTTCCGGATCGAAGCGCCGAGATCGGCGAGCCCGTGATGCGTGTGGAGAACTGGTCGGTGTATCATCCGCTGCATCCCGAGCGGCAGGTGATCAAGAATGTCGATTTCAAGCTGCGCCGTGGCGAGGTGGTCGGGATCGCCGGCCTGATGGGCGCCGGCCGCACCGAGTTCGCCATGAGCCTGTTCGGCCGCGCCTGGGGTACCAACGTCACCGGCAAGGTTCGCCTCGAGGGGCGTGAGGCCGATTTGTCCAGCGTGCCGGCCGCGATCGCTTCCGGACTTGCCTATGTGACCGAGGACCGCAAGCAGCTCGGGCTGATCCTTGCCGCCGACGTCCGCAAGAACGTCACGGTGGCGAGCCTCGGCAAGGTATCGGAGCGCGGCGTGATCGACGATGTGGTGGAGTTGAAGGCGGCGAGCGACTACCGCACCCGGATGCGGATACGCTGCTCCGACGTGTATCAGGCGACCGGCGATCTCTCCGGCGGCAACCAGCAGAAGGTGGTGCTGTCGAAATGGCTGATGACCGATCCCAAAGTGTTGCTGCTCGACGAGCCGACGCGCGGGATCGACGTCGGGGCGAAATACGAGATCTATTCGATCATCAACGAGCTTGCCGAGGCGGGCAGGGGCGTCGTGGTGATCTCGTCGGAGATGCCCGAGCTGCTCGGCATCTGCGACCGGATCTGCGTGATGAATGACGGCGCCTTCGTCGGCGAGTTCGCCAGGGGCGAGGCGACCCAGGAGAAGATCATGCGCGCCATCATGCGCAATGTCAGGATGTCCGGCGTCGATAACGACGTGGCGCGGTCCGGAGGAGCGGCACAATGACCGACAAGACGGTGTCACTTCCCGAGACCCCGAAGCATTCCGGCTTCATCAAGAACAATCTGCGCAGCTACGGCATGCTGCTGTCGCTGCTTGCGATCATGCTGTTCTTCGAGATCGTGACCGACGGCACGCTGCTGCAGCCGCTCAACCTCACCAATCTCGTGCTGCAGAACAGCTACATCGTCATCATGGCGCTCGGCATGCTGCTGGTGATCGTCACCGGGCATATCGACCTTTCAGTCGGCTCGGTCGCGGGCTTCGTCGGAGCGGTCGCGGCGGTGCTGATGGTGCATTACCATGTCGGCTACCCGATCGCGTTCGTCGCCTGCCTGCTGCTGGGCGCTGCGATCGGCGCGGCGCAGGGCTACTGGGTCGCGTATTTCAAGATTCCGTCCTTCATCGTGACGCTGGCAGGGATGCTGGTGTTCAAGGGCCTGGCGCTCGCGGTGCTGCAGGGCCAGTCGGTCGGACCGTTCCCGCCGACCTTCCAGAAGCTGTCGTCGGGGTTCATTCCCGAGCTGTTTCCCAGCGCCGGAACCTTGTACCCGACGTCGTTGCTGATCGGCGTCGCGCTGGCGTTCGTGCTGGTGCTGGCCAGCGCCAAGAGCCGGGCGCGCGAGCAGGCGCACGGCATCGAGGTCGAGCCCTATGCCTTCTTCATCGTCAAGAGCATCGCGCTGGCGGGTGCGGTGCTCTACTTCGCCTATCTGATCGCCTCGCATCGCGGCCTGCCCAACGTGCTGGTGATCATGACCGCGTTGATCGCGCTCTATGGTTTCGTGACCCGGCGCACCGTGGTCGGCAGGCAGATCTATGCGGTGGGCGGCAATGCCAAGGCGGCGAAGCTGTCCGGGGTCAAGACCGAGCGGCTGACCTTTCTCACCTTCGTCAACATGGGCGTGCTCGCCGCGCTCGCCGGCCTGGTGTTCGCAGCCCGGCTCAACACCGCGACGCCGAAAGCCGGCCTCGGCTTCGAGCTCGACGTGATTGCCGCCTGCTTCATCGGCGGCGCCTCGGCCTATGGGGGCGTCGGCCGGGTCGGCGGCGCGGTGGTCGGTGCCATGATCATGGGCGTGATGAACAACGGCATGTCGATCCTCGGCATCGGCATCGATTATCAGCAGGTGATCAAGGGCCTCGTGCTGCTCGGCGCCGTCTGCATCGATGTCTACAACCAGCGCCGCTGACTGCGACGTGGTCACATTTCTGCGGTAGAATGCCTGGGCAACGCAGGAGAATGCCGCGTGAAACTATCCCATGCCGATGTGCTGACCATCGGAAGCATCCTCACTGAGGTCGGCCGCAGCGAGATCATGCCGCGCTTTCGCCGCGTGCGGGAGATCGAGGTCCGCACCAAGACATCGGCGTTCGACGTCGTCACCGAGGCCGACGAGCTCGCCGAGCAGGCGATCTCGGCGGCGCTGCTGCGGGCGTTCCCGAATGCCGCCGTGATCGGCGAGGAGGGCACCGCGCGCGATCCGGCCGCACTCGATCAGGTCGGAACCGCGGAGCTCGCCTTCATCGTCGATCCGATCGATGGCACGCGGAATTTCACCTCGAGCCTGCCGCTGTTCGGCAGCATGGTGGCCGCCACCATGCGCGGCGAGATCGTGTTCGGTGCGATCCATGATCCAGTCAGCAACGACACCGCATTCGCGCTGCGTGGTGAGGGGGCGTGGCTCGAGCTGCCGGACGGCAAGCGGCATGATCTGAAGGTGGCCGCGGCGGTGCCGATCGATCAGATGGACGCGGTGGTCGGCGTCAACTTTCTGCCCGAGCCGCTGCGCGCGCTCGTCGCCGGCAATCTGTCCAAGCTCGGCGCCAGTGCCTGGCTCCGATGTGCCGCGCATGAGTATCGCATGGCTGCCTCGGGCCATTGCCATCTCTTGTTCTACAACAAGCTGATGCCGTGGGATCACGCCGCGGGCTGGCTGTTGCATCGCGAGGCCGGCGGCTACAGCGCGCATTTCGACGGATCGCCCTACAAGCCGGTCAATCTGACCGGCGGCTTGCTCTGCGCGCCGGATGAGGAGAGCTGGCATGCGGTCCGGCAGTCGATACTGACGCGCGGCGAGTAGAGGCGGAAGCTGCTTATTGATACCGTATGCTGGGAGATGCGTGACTCCTTCCACGGGTCGTCCCTGCGAAAGCAGGGACCCATACTCCGCGGCGGATGTTGTGAGAGGGACTCGTCGTTCCAGTCGCATGCAACGATGACCATCGGTGGTTATGGGTCCCTGCTTTCGCAGGGACGACGGCGGAATGTGTTGGGTAGTAAGCCGAAAAGCTTTGCTGCGGGGCTTGCGCCTCGAGCTACTCAGCAATTTGTGATATCGGCCGGCGCGTCACAAGAAGCGGGCAGATGCGCAATCCGTCGAGCGACAAGCGCAATGAGCGCGACGCAGGCGATCGGCGCTAGTTGCACGCCGTTGGCGCTCGCGGGCACCATGGCGAACGGCGTCACATAAAGCGCGGCGAGTACGATGCGCTCATAGGGCAGCCAGCCCTGCGCAAGCGCTTGCGAGATCAGCCATGCACCGGGGATCGCCAGCATCACCACCTCGTAGCTGCCCAGCGACGGCACGCACAGCGGCGTTACCGCCACCATCAGCGCGATCTCGGCCGCGCCGCTGCGGCGTTTCCGCAGCATCGCGATCAGAACGATCATCGCGATCGCGGCCGCGACCACCTGAACGACCCAGGCAACGTTGCTCGAGCCGCCGGCCAGCCTGATTGCTGCATAGGGGCTTGCGAATTTCTCGAAGCCGGGCTGGCCGCCGAGGCTCCAGGCGCCGGCTTCCGGCAGAACGTCAAAAAATTTGTACCACGGCTCGATCCCGAAGCTCGCGGTCGCCGCCAGCACGAGAACCAGCGTCGTTGCGGCCGCAGCACCGAGCGCGCGCCAGCGCCGCGTCAGGATCAGCACCAGCGGGGCAAGCAGGGCGACCTGCGGCTTGTAGGCAAAGCATCCGAGCAGGACGCCGGCGATCACCGGAGAGCGGTCCAGCGTCACTGCCGATCCGCCGAGTAGGGCGGCTGAGAACAGCGAGTTCTGTCCGAACAATGCGCACACCCATACGCCGGGAAAGGCGAGTGCGGGAACGATTGATCCGCCCTTGAGGATGGCTCTCACCGCCGCTGCATAGGCGGCGCCGGTCGCGACCACCCAGATGATTGCGGCCGTTGCAAACGGCACCAGCGCAAAGGGAAGCCAGAGCAGCAGCGAGGTTGGCGGATAGAAGAACGGAGCGTAGGTCTTGTGACCGAGCACGGCCGCGACGGCGGCGCGGCCAGCGTCACCATAGGCATCGCTGGCGTGGCCTTCACGCGCGAGCTTGGCCGCGGTCCAGAATGCCGCGAAGTCGGGGCCGACATCCATCGTCGGTGCAGCCCACGGGATGATCGCGATGCAGCCTGTGAACAGCAGGAGGAAGACGCGGGTGAAGGCGGTGACGCGATCGGCCGTCAGCCAGTCGGCGTCACGGAACGCGGCGAACAGCGCGCCGATCCGCGACGAGGATTGACTTGTCGAGGCACGGGATGCCTGGCCCAACGCGCCGTGCTCCGTCGCCGCGCCGCGAGCTGCGTCAGCCTGCGTTGCGAGATCAGCCGTCGCATGATCGGCAAAGGCCAGCCTGTGCCCCTCAAGGTTCGACTTTTGCGACATCGGCCGCTTCATTCCGATTGCGTCGTGCACGCATCAGATGTGGACCAAATCGTCTAAGGTTGCGTAAACCCGGCCGCTGCAATTGGGTGGGGCAGAGCGGGAACCCGGCGAGGGACGTTGCCCTTGTCCGGGCCGGGCATGGTAAAGAAATCCGCAACGCGCGGCCGGACAGACGGCGTCCGTCATCATCAAGCGATGAGGTCAGGCCTCCGCCGGCCGGTCGAAATAGGCGAATGCGGCGCTGGTCAGGCTGCCGAGCAGCGACCAGAACACCAGGCTGGTCAGCGTGACCGCGACCACGAACTGATGCGACAATGACGAGGGCACGTTGGTCTCGACATGCTCGAGCTCCGGCGCGCCGATCAGATGCGGCAGCATGATCAGGACCACGCCGGCGATCGCGGCAGGCGCCGAGCGCCGAAACACGATCAGCCCGAGGCCGGCCGAGGTCGCCAGCACCGCGATCGTCCACCAGATCTGGCGCGAGAGCAGCGGCGCGGCGGGGACGCCGGGTAATTCCGGCGGCAGCCCGAGGCCCGGGGCGATGGTGAACACGGCGAAGCCTGCAAGGCCCCACATCAGGCCCTCATGCCAGGAGATCGCCTCGCCGGTGGCGCCGCTGCGCACCGAAAAGAAGCCGCAGAGCAGCAGCGCAAAGCCGATCGCGGTCAGGATGTTCGCGCCTGCCGTATAGAGATTGCGCTCCAGGCCGTCCTTCGGCTCCCAGGCCTCCGCAGCATGCGCAGCGTCTGCATGATCGTGCACCAGGACGGCGTGCGGTGACGCGGCGGCTTCGTGCTTGTGCGCGGGCGCCTTCTCATAGACCTCGGCTCGGAGGATCAGGGGAACGGTGCCGAATTGCTGGACCGCCGTGACGATCAGGCCGACGATGAATCCGGCAATGACTGACGAGAAGACGATCGAGCGGAACGTGCTCATGCCGACGAGTCAGTGGCAGGGGAAGGCGTTGGAGTGGCGCACGTCGTGCGCGGCGTTGTGGATCACGTCGATATGCGAGAAGCCGACCACGCCGACGATGAACAGGCCGAGCGTCATCGCCATCAGGGACTGGGCAAGCCGGCCGACCTGTCTTGTGGCCACCGGCAGATGCTGGGCTTGCGCGGTCTGGGACTGGCTCATGATCGCTCTCCACGTTCGATTTGGTCGGCTTCTAGCAGCTTTCGGGCGATGTCGCGACTGGTAAGATGCAGATTTGTTCCAACAGGGATACGCTTGCGCAGAATTTTTGCGGCTGCCGCGGCCCTGAACGCATTTTCATAGCGCGCGAAATAGCCGAGGCAGGCGGGCGGCGTCGGGTCGGCGCCGAGCAGCGTCCGGAAGGCGCCGCGATGCACCGCGCAGATCGCGTTATGCTCCGGGAGGGGAAAAATTACGGAGGCGATGTCAATGCGCCAGTGAACGCCGCCCGTCGCGGCGCCGCCGCCGGTCGCGGATTCGTCAGCGCCGGATGGTGAATTCATCCGGACCTCGCCGCGATTCCCACTTGGCCTGCTCGAGCTCCGGACGGTCGCACTCGGCCTGGGGGTATCCGATGCAGAGATAGCCGATGAATTTCCAGGCGGCCGGAATCTCCAGGATCGCGTGAATGCGGGACGGATTGAGGATCGAGACCCAACCGAGCCCGATGCCTTCGGCGCGCGCGGCAAGCCACATCGAGCAGATCGCGGCCACCACGGAGTAGTCGGAGGTCTCCGGCATCGTCGCGCGCCCGAGGCCGGAGCCGATCTGATCGCTCTTCTCGGCGAACACGGCGAGGTGCCCGGGCGCCTCTTCGAGGCCCGATAATTTCAGGGCGGCATATTTCGTGGCGCGCTCGCCGGAATAGGACCGCAGCGCATCGGCGTTGCAGGCCTTGAAGTCGTCGATCACGGCGCGGCGCCGCGCCGTATCCTCGACAATGACGAACCGCCAGGGCTGGCTCAACCCGACCGACGGCGACAGGCAGGCGATCTCGATCAGCCGCTCGATCGTGCCATCCGGCAGCGGATCGGTGCGGAAGCGCCGCACGTCGCGCCGCCACACGAACAGCTCGTGCAGCTGGCGGCGAAACGTGTCGTCGAATGAGATCATTGTGGCGCCTTGGGCTGGTTCGATCTCGGAGTCCGTTCAAGCTTCATTACTTGAGCTTCATGGGCAGGCCCGCAACGACGAACTCGACCTCGTCGGCCGCAGCGGCGATGGTTTGATTCATCAAGCCGGCGGCATCGCGAAACATCCGCGCCAGTGCATTGTCGGGCACGATGCCGAGACCGACCTCGTTGGTGACGAAAATGACCGGGCTGTGCTGCCGCGGCAGCACTTCTGCCAGCCGCGCGACCTCGCGCGACCAATCGCGCTCTGCATGCAGCAAATTGGACAGCCACAGCGTCAGGCAATCGACCAGCCTTGCGCCGCCGCCATCGGTCGCGGCCAGTGCCTCCACGAGGTCGAGCGGCACCTCGCGCTCGATCCAGTCGTTGCCGCGCCGCGCGCGATGTTTTGATATCCGCTCCGCCATTTCGGCATCGAGCGCCTCGGCGGTGGCGATATAGACCGGCTGTCCCGGAAAGCTCTGCGCACGCAGCTCGGCGCGCCGGCTTTTCCCGGAGCGTGCTCCACCCGTGATCAGAATGACGGCCATATGATCTCCTGTTACGTCCGCTCTAACCACCAATCGCGGGGAAACACAAAGCCGAAATCTGCCTCGGAGGGCTTGCACTCGGCCGATGCCTTGCGCATCAGGGGATCGCGGCAAGGAGAAGGCGCGTGTTTTTTGCGGGAGCGATGGCGGTGGCGATGGCTGTGGATGCCTTGATCGGCTGGCCGTCCGCGTTGTTTGCCCGTATCGGGCATCCCGTGACCTGGCTCGGCCGGCTGATCAATCTTCTCGACCGCAGCTGGAACCGGGACGCTGACGCGCCTGCGCTTCGGCGCGGGGCGGGCATTGCGGCTGCCATCCTGGTGATCGCAGCGGCGACGGCAATCGGTTGGTCGGTTCAGTCCGCGCTCGCATCTGGCTGGGTGCGCGTTGTTCTTGTGGGTGTTCTGGCGTGGCCGCTGGTGGCGTTGCGCTCGCTGCATGACCACGTCGCTGCGGTGGCCAGTCCGCTCGCCTCCGGCGACGTTGCGGCCGCACGTCTGGCGGTCGCGCAGATCGTCGGCCGCGATCCGGCAACGCTCGACGACGCTGGCATCGCGCGCGCGACCATCGAGAGCCTCGCCGAGAATGCCTCCGACGGCATCGTGGCGCCGGTGTTTTGGGGCGCGCTGTTCGGCCTGCCGGGAATTTTGGGCTACAAGGCGATCAACACGCTGGACTCCATGATCGGGCATCGCAGCGAGCGGCACGAGGCCTTCGGCTGGGCCGCCGCCCGGATCGACGATCTCGCCAATCTCATACCGGCACGGTTGAGCGGCCTCTTGTTCGTGCTGCTCGCCCCGAACCGTTCGTGGGCATGGACATGCATGCTGCGCGATGCGCGCCGCCATCGCTCGCCGAATGCCGGTTGGCCGGAAGCGGCGATGGCCGGCGCGCTCGGCGTGCGGCTCAGCGGCCCCCGGATCTATCACGGTCACGTCGCGGATGAGCCGTGGCTGAATGAGGGGGCGCGTGATCCGCTTGCCGTCGACATCTTCGCGGGGCTGCAGCTTTATCGTCATGCCATGATGCTGCTGGCCGGGGTGTTCGTCGCCCTGGCGTTGCTGTAAGAGCGGCACATGCGAGAGCACGGCGGAAATCTGGACGTCGCCCGGCAACGCTTCGGCGGCGCTGCGGAAGAATGGATCGACCTGTCGACCGGGATCAATCGGGTGCCTTATCCCTTGGTCGATGTGGAGCCGCGGCAATGGAGTGCGTTGCCGTCGCGATCCGAGATTGAATCGCTGCACGCCGCCGCGCGTCATGCCTATGGGACAGAGGCGCCGATCGTGGCGATGGGCGGTGCGCAGGCCGCCATTCAGTTGTTGCCCCATCTGGCGCCGCGCGGACGCGCGCGCATCCTGGCGCCGACCTATAATGAATATGCCGCGGTGTTGTCGGCGGCAGGTTGGGATGTCGCCGAGGTGTCCGATCTCGCCGCGCTCGCGGGCGCCGATCTTGCCGTCGTCGTCAATCCGAACAATCCCGATGGACGGCAGCATGACCGGCGCGAACTGCTCGCGCTGCTGCCGCGCGTCGGCCGGCTCGTGATCGACGAGAGTTTTGCGGATGCCGTGCCCGACCTGTCGCTTGCACCGGAAGCGGGACGAGCAGGCCTCCTGATCCTGCGCTCATTCGGCAAGTTCTACGGGCTCGCCGGCCTGCGGCTCGGCTTCGCCGTTGGCGGCGAGGCTGTCATCACCGCGCTTGCCGCGATGGTGGGCCCATGGCCGGTTTCGGGCGCCGCAATTGCGATCGGACGGCGCGCCTTGCTCGATCAGGACTGGGCCAAGGCCACCGCTGCACGTCTGGCGGATGACTGCGTCAGGCTCGATACAGAAACGCAAGTGCAGGGCTGGAAGCTGGTCGGCGGCACGTCGCTGTTTCGCCTCTACGACGTCGGCGATGCGCTGGCTGCGCAGGCGAAGTTGGCCCGTGCGCAAATCTGGTCGCGCGTCTTCCAGCAGAAGCCGGGCTGGCTGCGCTTGGGCCTGCCGGGCAGCGAGACTGAATGGTCACGTCTTTCCGCTGCGCTGTCGGTTTAGCGCGCCAGCGCCAGCAGGCCTTCGACATCGAGATGGGTCTCGATGTGTTCGGCCAGCGCGTCGAGCGCGCTCTCGACCCTGGCGCCATAGGGCTGATCAGCGGCGGGGATGTCGAGCCGTGCGAGGAAGGCCGTGCGGAAATCGTCCGAGGTGAACAGGCCGTGTAGATAGCTGCCGTGAACGCGTCCGTCGGCGGACACCGCGCCTTCAGCCACGCCGTCGAGCGATGCAAAAGGCCGCGCGCGATCCGTGCCGTCGGTGCGCCCGATATGGATTTCGTAGGCGCTGATCGGCTGGCCGGTCGCGGCGTGTACCGCACTGACGCGGGTCAACGTCTTCTGCTCGGTCATGGTGGTCGTGACATCGAGCAGCCCGAGGCCGCGCGTTTCGCCGGCAGGACCCTCGATCCCCTCGGGGTCGGCGACGATCTGTCCAAGCATCTGGTACCCGCCGCACAGACCCAGCACATGGCCGCCACGGCGATGATGCGCGAGCAGATCGATATCCCAGCCCTGCGCACGCAGGAAGGCGAGGTCGCCGCGGGTCGATTTCGAGCCGGGCAGGATGACGAGCCGCGCATCGCCCGGAATGGCTTGACCTGGACGCACCATCACGAGATCGACGTCGGGTTCGAGCTTGAGCGGATCGAGATCGTCGAAATTGGCGATCCGCGACAGCGCCAGAAAGGCGATCTTGCATCGGCCGGGCCTGCGCGCCTCGCCGAGCCCGAGCGCGTCTTCGGCAGGCAACTCGCCGGCGCGAGCGAACCACGGCAGCACGCCAAAGCCGCGCCAGGCGGTGCGGGCTTCGATCAGGCGGTAGCCGTCATCGAACAGCGAGAGATCACCTCGGAATTTGTTGATGACAAAACCCTGGATCATCGCGGCATCGTCGGGATCGATCACCGTCCTGATGCCGACGAGCTGCGCGATCACGCCGCCGCGGTCGATGTCGCCGACCAGCACCACCGGGACATCGGCTCGGCGCGCAAAGCCCATATTGGCGATGTCGGACTTGCGCAGGTTAACCTCGGCCGGGCTTCCGGCGCCTTCGACCATCACCAGGTCGGCGCGCGCCTTCAGCCGCTCAAAGCTCTCCAGCACTGCGCCCATCAGCGACGGCTTCATGACGGCATAGTCGCGCGCGCGGGCGGTCGCGATGCGCTTGCCGTGCACGATGATCTGGGCACCGACATCGGTTTCCGGCTTCAGCAGCACCGGGTTCATATCGGTGTGCGGCTCGACGCCAGCGGCGAGCGCCTGCAAGGCCTGCGCGCGTCCGATCTCGCCGCCGTCGATGGTCACGGCCGCGTTGTTCGACATGTTCTGCGGCTTGAACGGCAGCACGCGGAAGCCGCGTCGCGTGGCAGCGCGCGCGAGGCCGGCGACGATGAGCGACTTGCCCACGTCCGAGCCCGCTCCCTGGATCATCAACGCGCGCGCCATGGTGCTGTCCGTCAGAACTCGACGCCCGGCTGCGCCTTGATGCCGGAGCGGAACGGATGCTTCACCAGCGTCATCTCGGTGACGAGATCGGCGATCTCGATCAATTCGTCCTTGGCGTTGCGTCCGGTGAGCACGACATGTGTCATCGGCGGCTTCGACGTCGTGAGGAATTGGACGACATCGGCGATTGCGAGATAGTCGTAGCGCAACGCGATGTTGATCTCGTCGAGCACCACCATACGCAGGCTCGGGTCGGCGATCAGCTGCTTGGCCTTTTCCCAGCCCGCTTGGGCGGCTGCAATGTCTCGGGCGCGATCCTGCGTTTCCCAGGTAAAACCTTCGCCCATCGCGTGGAATTGACAGAGGTCGCCGAAATGCCCGGTGAGCAGGCGGCGTTCGCCGGTATCCCAGGCGCCCTTGATGAATTGCACCACGGCGCAGGGAAAGCCGTGCGCGACGCAGCGCACGATCATGCCGAAGGCCGAGGACGATTTTCCCTTGCCGGCGCCGGTATGAACGATGATCAGGCCCTTTTCGCCGCTCTTGGTCGCCATGATCTTGTCGCGGGCGACCTTCTTTTTCGCCATCTTGGTCGCGTGGCGCGCGTCCAGCGACGCATCGCTGCTGACGATCTCGTCTTCGGCCCCGTTTCCTTCAGACGTCATGGCGTTCCTTCGGCTTGACAAGTTCGAGCCGCGGACGAATGGTGGGCCCGCGTTGGTTCCTGTCCTATGACAGGCGAAGAGGGAATGCGATAGGGCTCAAGTCGGGCCTGAAAAGCAGCCGCCCCCGCGACCGTGACCGGAGAGATGCCCAAAGCCACTGATTCCCCAAGGGGATCGGGAAGGCGGGGATCGAAGGGAGAAATCCTGCTCCGCAAGCCGGGAGACCTGCCAGCGCAGCAGTTGTGAGACCGGCGGACGGGGTGTTCCGCGACGGGGAACGAACCTGTTCGCATCGGTTCGTGTGCCTCATCGCTTCCCGTTGTCAATCCAGGAAGGGCGATGAGCGTTACACTTCATGTCTGTATCACCTGCCGCGCCGGCCAGACGCTGGGCGAAGGTGAGGCCGCGCCCGGTGCGCGCCTGCATGCCGCCCTCGTCGAGGCTGGCGTGCCCGATGACGTCAATCTGGTTCCCGTGGAATGCCTGTCGGCGTGCAGCCAGGGCTGCTCGGTCGCGCTCAGCGCGCCGGGGCGATGGTCCTATGTCTACGGCCGCTTATCCGAAGCCAATGCCAGGGATGTGATCGCCGGCGCGTCCGCCTATGCGGCGGCGCCCGACGGCATCGTGCCGTGGCGCAGCCGTCCCGAAATCTTCCGCAAGCAATCGCTCGCCCGCATTCCACCTCTTCCCGTCGTGCCGGAGGCCGCCGAATGACTACCCTCGCCAAGGTTCCGGTCACCGTCGTGACCGGCTTTCTCGGATCCGGCAAGACGACGCTGATCCAGCACCTGATCCGCAACGCCAACGGCAAGAAGCTCGCGGTGCTGGTCAACGAATTCGGCAGCGAAGGTGTCGATGGCGACATCCTGAAATCCTGCGCCGATGCCAATTGCCCGAGCGAGAACATCGTCGAGCTCGCCAATGGCTGCATCTGCTGCACCGTCGCCGACGATTTCATCCCGGCGATGGAGCAGTTGTTGGCGCGACCCGTGAAGCCCGATCACATCGTGATCGAGACATCGGGCCTCGCTTTGCCGAAGCCGTTGCTCAAGGCGTTCGACTGGCCGGAGATCCGTTCGCGGATCACGGTCGACGGCGTGATCGCGCTGGCCGATGCCGAGGCCGTCGCCGCCGGCCGCTTTGCGCCTGACGTGGCCGCGGTCGACGCGCAACGCGCGGCCGATGAGAATCTCGATCACGAGACGGCACTGTCGGAGGTGTTCGAGGACCAGATCGCCTGTGCCGATGTCGTGCTGCTGACCAAGGCCGATCTCGCCGGGGCGGAGGGGATCAAGGCGGCGAAAGAAGTGATCGCGGCCGAGATGCCGCGCGAGGTGCCGATGCTGCCGATCGTCGACGGTGCCATCGATGCCCGCGTGATCCTGGGCCTTGAGGCGGCGGCGGAGGATGACCTCGCGTCACGGCCCTCGCATCACGACGGCGAGGAGGAGCACGAGCACGACGATTTCAATTCGGTGGTGATCGATCTTCCGGAGGTTACGGATATCGATGCGTTGGTGGCCTCGATCAAGGGGTTGGCGCGCGAGCAGAACGTGCTGCGCGCCAAAGGCTATATCGCGGTCGAAGGCAAGCCGATGCGGTTGCTGGTGCAATCGGTCGGCGAGCGGGTGCGGCATCAGTTCGACATGCCTTGGGGCATGCGCCCGCGGCAGTCGAAGCTGGTCGTGATCGGCGAACACGGCGATATCGATGAATCCGCGATCAGGGCGCGGCTTGGTGTCTGATGCATGTCGTCTTCCGCGAGAGCCGCGGCCTTGAAGAGACCGCAACGCCAAGGGACCTCGGCCAGGATCCGGCCGATCTCGTGGTGTTGTCGTTTTCCGACAGCGATCTCGCTGCGTTCGCGGCCGGTTGGCGTCGCGGCCGCGCCGCGCTGCCGCCGCTGCGGCTCGCCAATCTCGCGGAGCTGCGCCATCCGCTGTCGGTCGACACCTATATCGAGCGGACGCTGTCGCACGCGCGCGGCATCCTGATCCGGCTGATCGGCGGCGAGCCCTATTGGTCATACGGGCTGGCCGCGGTGCACCGTCTGGCAAAGGAACGCGGCATCGCTTTGGTGGTGCTGCCGGCGGACGGACGCGACGATCTGCGGCTTGATGAATTTTCGACCTTGCCGGTCTCGACACTGCGTCGCCTGAAAGTGCTGTGCGACAAGGGCGGCCCCGTTGCCGCACAGGCCGTGATCGCGCAACTGGCGCTGGCGTCCGGGCTCTATGCCGGACCTGTTGTCGGCGAGATCGATCTTCCCGAGATCGGCGTCTACGATTCCGGGCGCGGTGCGGTCGCGGCGCTGCCGGCGTCGGATGGCCGGCCGCTCGTGCTGGTGACCTTCTATCGTTCGTATCTGGCGGCCGGCGACACGGCGCCGGTCGATGCACTGATCGATGCATTGCGGGCGAAGGGATTCGATGCCCACGGCGTCTTCGTCACGTCGCTGAAGGCGGCTGGTGTCGCCGATTGGCTGCGCGCGCAGTTCGCGCGATCCACGCCGGCCGCCATTGTCAACGCAACCGCGTTCTCCGCGGCTGGCGATGACGGCACGAGCCCGTTCGACGCCGTAGCGTGTCCGGTGTTCCAGGTCGCCCTATCCACGGCGCGGCGCGAGGATTGGACGGAGTCGCTGCGTGGCCTTTCGCCCGGCGATTTGGCGATGCATGTCGTGCTGCCGGAGGTCGACGGCCGCCTGTTTGCCGGCGTCGTCAGCTTCAAATCACCGGGCGAGCGCGATGCCGATCTGCAGTTCGCGCATCTGGCACATCGGCCGGATGCCGAGCGCGTCGCAGCTGTTGTCGCGCGCGTCGCAGCCTGGCATCGACTTGCGAGCAAGCCGGCGCAAGACAAGACGCTCGCGCTCGTGCTCTCGAACTACCCGGGCCGTCCGCATCAGATCGCGCATGCCGTGGGCCTCGATGCGCTTGCTTCGGTCGAGACATTGCTGGCCGATCTCGCGGCCGCGGGATTTGATCTTGCGCCGGTGGAGTCGCTGGGCGAGGTGCTGCTCCGCTCGAAACTAACATGGGGCGTCGCCGACTATCGCGCGGCGATCTCCAGCCTCCCGCAGCAGTTACAGGACGATCTCGCGCGCGCATGGGGCGCGGCGGAGGATGATCCGGATTGCCGAGACGGCGCCTTTCATTTCGCCGCGATCGAATGTGGCAAGTCGGTCATTGTGGTTCAGCCGGAGCGCGGTGAGGTTGGCCAGCGCGACGCCGATTATCACGATCTCTCGCGCACGCCGCGCCATGCCTATGTCGCGTTTTATCTGTGGCTACGGCAGCAGGGCATCGATGCCGTGGTCCATATGGGCGCGCATGGTACGCTGGAATGGCTACCCGGCAAATCGGTTGCGCTGTCGCCCGTGTGCTGGCCGGAGGCGCTGATCGGCGATCTGCCCGTCGTCTATCCCTTCATCGTCAACGATCCCGGCGAGGCGGCGCAGGCCAAGCGCCGGATCGGTGCGGTGACGATCGGTCATCTGCCGCCGCCGCTGGCGCAGGCCGCGGTCCCGGAAGGCTTGCGCAGACTCGAGCGCCTGCTCGATGAATATTCGACCGCTGACGGCCTCGATCCGGCGCGGCGGCAGCGCCTGATTGCTGCGATCCGCGAGGAAGCGCGGATCGCCGGTCTGGAGGAGGATCTCGGTTTCGCAACCTCGATTTCCGCAGCCGAAGCGATTCCGCAGATTGATCGTTTCGTCTGCGATCTCAAGGAAAGCCAATTTGGCGACGGCCTGCATGTGTTCGGGCAGGGCGCTTGCGCCGACGCGGAGAAGGCCGCGTTGCGCGCGGCGCTTGCGGGGGGGCGTGTCGCGCCGGGACCGGCGGGATCGCCCTATCGCGGGCGCAGCGACGTGCTGCCGACCGGGCGCAATCTGTTTGCGGTCGATCCGCGCGCGGTGCCGACGCCGTCGGCGCATGCGCAGGGCGTGAGGCTTGCCGAGGAGCTGCTGCGTCGTCATTTGCAGGATCACGGCGACTGGCCGAAAGGACTGGTCGTCGATCTCTGGGGATCGTCGACGATGCGCACCGCCGGTGAGGATTTCGCGATGGCCCTGCATCTCGCCGGCATCGCGCCGCGCTGGGATCACGGGTCGGGCCGGGTATCGGGCTACGACATCATTGCGCCGGCGGAGCTCGGCCGTCCTCGCATCGACGTCACGCTGCGCGTGTCGGGCTTGTTCCGCGACGTCTTTTCCGGGCTGGCCCAATTGTTCGAAGCGGCGAGCGAGGCGTTGTCCGAGCGCAACGATGAGGGCGACGAGAATCCTTACCGGCAGCGCATCTCGCGCGTGTTCGGCCCACGCCCCGGACACTATGGGGCCGGCATTGCGTCGATCCTTGATGTCTTTACGCCGGAGGCGCGCGAGGCGGCCGGCGAAGCCTGGTTGTCGGCATCGTCGTGGGCGCTCGCGGCCGACGGCGAGATGCGGCCTGATCGTGCCGGCATCGAAGCCAGGCTCGCTGCTGCCGACAGTTTTGTTCATACCCAGGATTTGCCGGAGACCGATTTGCTGCTGGCCGCCGACTACGCCGCGCATGAGGCCGGCATCGCCGCCGCGGCCCGGCGGCTCGGCGCAACGGCCCCGTCGCTCTATCACCTCGATGCAACACGGCCGGATCAGCCGCATGCCCGCTCACTGACCGAGGAGATCTCGCGGGTGGTGCGCTCGCGCGCCGCCAATCCGGCCTGGATCGCCGGCATGATGCGCCATGGCTTCCGTGGTGCTGCCGAGATATCAGCGACGCTTGAGCACATGGCGGCGTTCGCGCATCTTGCCGGCGCGGTGCCACCGCATCTGTTCGATCTTTATTACGATGCGACGCTCGGCAATGACGAGGTTCGCACGTTCATGGCGCGGGAGAATCCGGCGGCGCTGGCAGCGATCGAGACCTGCTTCACCCGCTTGCGTGACGCCTCGCTGTGGCAGACGCGGCGGAACTCGATCGCGGCGGCGTTGCAGGAGGCCTCATGAGCGCGATCGCGGTCAAGGGCTGGTGCCCCGGCGCGCTGCGGCCGATGCAGTCGGGAGATGGCCTCGTGCTGCGCATTCGCCCGCGCGGGGGAAGGCTGGAGGCCGCACAGGCTGCGGGTGTTGCAGAGCTGGCGGGGCAATACGGCAACGGCCTGATCGACCTGACTAGCCGTGCCAATCTGCAGATCCGCGGCGTTAGCGATGCAGGCTATCCGCCCTTGATCGATGGGCTCGCCGGGCTCGACTTGCTGGACGCGGACTCGGGCACCGAGGCGCAGCGCAACGTGCTGGTGACGCCGTTCTGGACGACCGATGACGATACGCCCTTGCTTGCTGCCGAGCTTGAGCGCGCACTTGCCAGTGCTTCGCTCGATCTTCCCACCAAGTTCGGCTTCGCGATCGATGATGGCCGCGAGCGCGTGCTTGCCCGCGCGTCGGCGGATATCAGGATCGAGCGCGATCGCAACGGGGGACTGCTGGTGCGCGCCGATGGCGCGCAATTCGGGCTTTCAGTGACGCGGAGCGAGGCCGTGCAGGTGGCACTGGCGCTGGCCGAATGGTTCGTCGCCTCCGGCGGCGCTCAGGGCGAGAAACGACGGATGGCGGCTCATCTGGCCAGTGGCGTCAGGTTGCCCGGCTCCCTTCGTGGCGATGCCGAGCCCGTGGCCGGGTCGCCAGAGCCTGCGCCGGGCCTCTATCCGACTGGTGCGATGGTCGGCATTGCCTTCGGGCAAATGCCGCACCAGACGCTCGGCGATCTCGCCGCCTGCGGGCAGGCCCTTCGCATGACGCCGTGGCGGATGCTGCTGGCGGAGGGGATGCGCGAGATACCCCATCGGATCGACCTCGTCACTGAGGCCGATGATCCGGCGCTGCGCGTGATCGCGTGCAGCGGCGCGCCGCGCTGCGCCGAGGCGCATGCCGATACGCGGACGCTGGCGTCGGTGCTCGCGCGGCATATCCCGGCAGAATTCCGGCTCCACGTCTCCGGTTGCGCCAAAGGCTGTGCCCGTTCAGGTTCTGCCGACGTCACCCTCGTCGCGTCGCGCGACGGCTTCGATCTCGTTCGATGCGGCACGACGCGGGATGCGCCGGTCCTGCGCGGGCTGACCAGCGCCGCCATCATCGCCAATCCCTCCGTGCTGATGGGAGGCGATTGATGCCGCACATTTATGAGACCGACGGCGCGGCGATCTATCGGCAGTCCTTTGCCACGATCCGGTCCGAAGCCGACCTTGCGCGCTTCACGCCCGACGAGGAGCCGGTGGTCGTGCGCATGATTCATGCCGCAGGCATGGTGGGCCTGGAGACGTATGTCCGCTTCACGCCCGGAATGGCCGCGCGCGCCCGCGCCGCCTTGCAGGCGGGCGCGCCGATCCTCTGCGACGCGCGCATGGTGTCGGAGGGGATCACGCGCGCACGGCTGCCGGCCGGCAACGCCGTGATCTGCACGCTCGGTGATCCCAGAATTGCCGCGCTCGCGCAGTCGATGCGCAACACGCGCTCCGCTGCTGCGCTCGAACTGTGGCGGCCGCTTCTCGGCGGCGCCATCGTCGCGATCGGCAACGCGCCGACTGCGCTGTTTCATCTGCTCAACATGCTGGAGGACGCCGATTGCCCACGGCCGGCGGCGATCATCGGCTGTCCGGTCGGCTTTGTCGGCGCGGCCGAGTCCAAGGCGGCATTGATGGCTGGGCCGCCCGTGCCGGCGCTGACCGTCGAGGGACGGCTCGGCGGGTCGGCGATCACGGTTGCCGCGGTCAATGCGCTGGCGAGCCGGAGCGAATGACGATGGGACGCATCATCTGCTGCGGGCTCGGCCCCGGCGATCCGGACCTGATGAGCGTGCGCGCCGACCGCACGGTGCGTGCCGCGAAGCATGTCGCCTACTTCCGCAAGAAGGGACAGGTGGGGCAGGCGCGGCGCATCGTCGAAGGCATGCTCGCCGCTAGCGTCAACGAATATCCGATGGAGTATCCCGTCACCACGGAGATCGCGTTCGACAGTCCGGATTATGCGCGGCTGCTCGCCGATTTCTATGACGCATGGGCCGAACGGCTGGCGCGGCTCGCGCGTGAGAGCGATGTCATCGTGCTTTGCGAGGGCGATCCCTATTTCTACGGCTCGTTCATGCACCTGCATGCGCGCCTGCAGGGGCGCGTCGAAATCGAGGTGATCGCCGGCATTCCCGGCATGGTCGGCTGCTGGAATGCGGTCGGCCGACCGATCGCGCTCGCCGACGATGTGACCACGGTCCTGATGGGCACGCTGCCGGAGGCCGAGCTTGCGCAGCGGATGCGGAGCTCCGACGCGCTGGTCGTGATGAAGACCGGCCGCAATCTTCCGAAGATCCGCCGCGCGCTCGCCTCCGCGGGCCGTCTCGACGATGCGTGGCTGGTCGAGCGCGGCACCATGCCGGATCAGCGCGTCGCGCGGCTCGCTGAGATCGGCGAGGCCGACGCTCCGTACTTTGCGATCGTGCTGGTGCACGGGCAGGGGCAGCGCAGGGAGGCGGCGCCATGACCGGCACGCTGACCATCGCTGGATTGGGGCCGGGCGACGAGGCGCTGATCACGCCGGAAGTCACGGCTGCGCTCGCGGCGGCGACCGACATCGTCGGCTATGCGCCGTACGTGACGCGCGTGCCGCCGCGCGCCGGGCTCACGCTGCATCCTTCGGACAATCGCGTCGAGTTGCAGCGCGCCGGCGAGGCGCTGCGGCTGGCGTCCGAGGGGCGCCACGTCGTCGTGGTGTCCTCCGGCGATCCCGGTGTGTTCGCGATGGCATCGGCCGTGTTTGAAGCGCTGGAGGATGCGCCGCAGTGGCACGACGCCGCGATTCGCGTTCTCCCCGGCGTGACCGCGATGCTGGCGGCGGCGGCGAGCGCCGGCGCGCCGCTCGGCCATGATTTCTGCGCAATCAATCTCTCCGACAATCTCAAGCCATGGCCGCTGATCGAGAAGCGGTTGCGGCTCGCCGCTGAAGCCGACTTCGCGATCGCGATGTACAATCCGCGTTCGGCCAGCCGCCCTGATGGCTTTGCGCGGACGCTCGAGATTTTGAAAGAGGCGGGGTGCGGCGAGCGCATCGTGATTTTCGCTCGCGCCGTCAGCACGCCCGAGCAACGGATCGAGACGGTCGAGCTGCGCGACGCCGGGCCCGAGATGGCCGATATGCGGGCGCTCGTGATTGTCGGCAATTCGGCGACGCGGCGGGTCGGCCGCTGGGTCTATGCGCCGAGGCAGGTCCGATGACCAAGCCACTCCATCACGTCACCGACACGCTCAACCCGCGGCCGGTCCGGCAGATGCGGCCGCGTGATCATGATGACGGGAAGGTCAAGCGCGCGGGCGGCGTCGATCTTGGCGCGTGCGCCGGTTCCGCCGGAGTTGCGGGCAACGATCCACGCGATGCGACGCTCGCGCATCATCTCGAGTTCGTTCTCGAGCGTGAATGGTCCACGCGAGACGATGATCTCTGCATCGGGCAATGGCAGCGTTTCCCCCGGCGGATCGACAAATCGCAGCGTATAGGCATGCTGCGGTTTCGCGCTGAATGGCGCGATGTGCTGACGGCCGATCGCGAGGAACACGTTGGTGTGGCTCTCGGGCAACGCCGCGACCGCGGCTGCGATGTCGGCGACCTCGATCCAGCGATCGCCGGAAGTTCTCACCCATGGCGCGCGTTCGAGCGCGAGCAACGGTGTTCCGGTTTGCGCGCAGGCGGCGATCGCATTGCGGGTCATTTCGGCCGCGAACGGATGCGTCGCGTCGATCACATGCGTGATGGCTTCGCGATCCAGATAATCGGCAAGACCGTTGACGCCGCCGAAGCCGCCGATCCGCGTCGGCAGCGGCTGTTCGGCAGGAGCCGCGGTACGGCCGCCGTAGGAATAGATCGCCTCGATGCCGGCGCGGGCAATCGCTGCGGCAAGCAAATTGGCATCGGCCGTTCCGCCCAGGATCAGGGCGCGCATCATGAGTAATCCCTGGTTGACCATCATCGGTATCGGCGAAGATGGCCTTGCCGGGCTCTCCGATGCAAGCCGAAAGGCGCTTGGTGAAGCGGAGGTGGTGTTCGGCGGCGAACGGCATCTCGCGCTGGCCGGCATTACCGATCGCGGGCTTACCTGGCCGGTGCCGTTCGATGCGGACATCGTGCTGGAATGCCGCGGCCGTCCGACGGCCGTGCTCGCCTCGGGCGATCCGTTCTGGCATGGCGCGGGCGGAAGCCTCGTCGAGAAGCTGCAACCCGGCGAATGGATCGCACACTCCGCGCCGTCCACATTCTCGCTCGCGGCCGCGCGCTTGGGCTGGCGGCTTGAGAATGTCGTCTGCCTCGGCCTTCATGCCGCACCGTTCGAGCGGTTGTTGCCGCATCTGGCGCGCGACGCACGGATCATCTGCCTGCTGCGGGACGGCAAGGCGGCCTCCGATCTGGCGGGCTGGCTCACCGAACGTGGCTGGGGACCGTCGGCGATGTCGATACTTTCCGCGCTAGGCGGACCGCGCGAATCTATCACGCGGCATCGCGCGGACCGTTTTTCAGGCGATACGGGCGACGACCTGGTCGCGGTTGCGCTGGAGGCGAAGGGAGGCCAGGGGATCGCACGCAGCTCGGGTCTTCCCGATGCGCTCTTTGTTCATGACGGGCAGTTGACCAAGCGGCCGGTGCGTGCGCTCGCGTTGTCGGCGCTTGCGCCGCGGCCTGGAGAGCGGCTGTGGGACGTCGGCGCCGGCTCGGGCTCGATCTCGATCGAGTGGACGCTGTGCGGCGGAACGGCGATCGCGGTCGAAGCCCGCGGCGAACGCGCCGCCAATATCCGCAGCAATGCGGCGAGTTTCGGCCTGGCGCATCGGATCACCGTGATCGAAGGCGAGGCGCCGGGCATTCTGTCAGACCTTGCGGCGCCGGATGCCGTGTTCATCGGCGGCGGCCTCAATGCTGCGATGTTCGATGCGATCTGGCTGCGCATCGCGCCGGGAACGCGGCTGGTGGCGCATGCGGTGACGCTGGAGACCGAGGCGCTGCTGTCCGATCTGCACCAGCGCCATGGCGGCGAGCTGATGCGCCTCGAGATCGCCCAGGCCGAGCCGTTGGGGCGATATCGTTCCTGGAAGGCGGCGCGGCCGATCGTGCAATGGAGCGCTATCCGATGAAGGTCGCGGGCCTGGGATTCACCAGCAGTGCCAGCGTCGCGTCGCTGCGCGACGCACTCGATGCCGCCGGCGGTGCCGAAGGCCTCGCGGCAGTCGCGACGGTGAGTGACAAGGCGGGTGCAGTGGTATTGAAGGCGTTTGCACGCGAGCTGGGTTTGCCGATCTGCGGCATTCCCGCCGAGCTATTGGCTGACGTGAAGACCACGACGCAATCCGAGTTGATCAGAGCCAGGTTCGGAACGGGCTCGGTGGCCGAAGCCGTAGCGCTCGCGGCCGCCGGGCGTGATGCGCGCCTGATCGCGGTCCGGGCGACGTCGCAGGATCGGATGGCCACTGCCGCGATCGCGGAAGGAGACGATGAATGACGGTGCATTTCATCGGCGCCGGGCCTGGCGCTGCCGATCTGTTGACCTTGCGCGGCCGCGACCTGATCGCCTCGTGCCCGGTCTGTCTCTATGCTGGATCGCTGGTGCCCGCGGGTGTTCTGGCGCATTGCCCGAAGGATGCGCGGATCGTCAACACCGCGCCGCTGTCGCTTGACGAGATCATCGCCGAGATCGCGGCGGCGCATGCCGAGGGCAAGGATGTCGCGCGGCTGCATTCGGGCGACCTCTCGATCTGGTCGGCAATGGGCGAGCAGCTGCGCCGGTTGCGCGCGCTGAACATTCCCTATTCGGTGACACCGGGCGTGCCGGCGTTCTCGGCGGCCGCGGCGGCCTTGGAGTCGGAGCTCACGCTGCCCGGCCTGGCGCAATCGGTGGTGCTGACGCGCACGCCGGGTCGGGCGAGCGCGATGCCGGACGGCGAGACGCTCGCAGCGTTTGCCGCGACCGGCGCGGTGCTCGCGATTCACCTGTCGATCCATCTGCTCGACAAGGTCATCGCCGAGCTGACGCCGCATTATGGCGCGGATTGCCCGGTGGCGATCGTCTGGCGCGCGAGCTGGCCGGATCAGCGCATCGTGCGGGCCACGCTGGCGACGCTCGAGGCCGCGGTTGGTCCTGAGCTCGAACGCACCGCGCTGATCCTGGTCGGCAGGACGCTGGGCGCCGGCGATTTCGCCGAAAGCCGTCTCTATGCGGCCGATTATGACCGCCGCTACCGTCCGGTGGGAGAGACGCCGCGCTTTCCGGAAACATCGCGGTGACCGCGGGGCTCGTGATCTCGGCACCGGCATCGGGAGTCGGCAAGACGACGTTGACGCTGGCGTTGGCGCGTGCCTGTCGCAATCGTGGCCTGACGGTGCAATGCCTCAAGAGCGGGCCGGATTACATCGATCCGGCCTTTCATGCGGTGGCGACCGGACGTGCGTCGGTCAACATCGATAGCTGGGCGATGGCCTCAGATGCGATCGCGCATCTGGCGAGCCGCGGTGCCGACGCCGACCTCGTGCTGGCCGAGGGCTCGATGGGATTGTTCGACGGCGTCGCGACGCGTGGCCTGTCCGGCACCGGCGCCACAGCCGACATTGCCGAGATGATGGGATGGCCGGTGCTGCTGGCGATCGATCCTTCTGGCCAGGCGCAGACGGCGGCAGCGGTCGCGGCGGGATTGCGCGATTTTCGCGCCGGCGTCCGGCTGGCCGGCGTCGTCCTTAATCGTGTCGCCAGTCCCCGGCACGAAGCCCTGGTACGCAGCGCCATGGACCATGCGGGCATTCCGGTGCTGGGTGCACTGCCGCGCCATGCCGAGATCGCCCTGCCAAAGCGGCATCTCGGCCTGGTGCAGGCCGAGGAGCAGGCCGAGATCGACGGCTTGATCGATGAAGCCGCACGCTTTATCGCCGAGCACGTCGATCTTGATGCCGTGCTGAAATCAGCCCAGCCCTGGTCGCCGCAATCGGCCACGCGCAGCCTGGATTTCACGCCGCCCGGCCAGCGCATCGCGCTCGCGCGGGACGCCGCCTTCTCGTTCATCTATCCGCACATGCTGGAAGCCTGGCGCGCGGCCGGTGCAGAGATCGTGACGTTCTCGCCGCTCGCCGACGAAGGGCCCGACGCGAATGCTGACGTCTGCTGCCTGCCTGGCGGCTATCCTGAACTGCATGCCGGCCAGCTCGCCGCCAGCAGGCGTTTCCTCGGTGGCTTGCGCTCCTTCGCCGAGACCAGGGCGGTACATGGCGAGTGCGGCGGCTACATGGTACTGGGCACAGCGTTGACCGACGCCGACGGCGCACGCCACCAGATGGCGGGGCTGCTCGGCCTCGAGACCAGCTATGCCAAGCGGCGCATGCATCTGGGTTACCGGCTTGCCGAGCTCGTTTCGCCGATGCCCGGCCAAAGCCCCGGTGCGCGCCTGCGCGGCCACGAGTTTCATTACTCGACGATCATCGCGCAGCCGGACACGCCGCTCGCGGTGGTGCGCGATGCGGCCGGCGCGATCGTTGCGGAGACCGGATCGCGGCGCGGCAATGCAACCGGGACATTCTTCCATCTGATTGCGGAGGACCGATGAGCGGCTTGGTCTCCTTCGTCTCGGCCGGTCCCGGCGATCCCGAACTCCTGACGTTGAAAGGCGCCGCGCGGCTGCGCGCGGCCGACGTGGTGCTCTACGACGACCTCGCATCGGGCGCGATCCTCGATCTCGCGCGCCCCGGCGCCAATCTCGTCGCGGTCGGCAAGCGCGCCGGGCGGCTGTCGACACGGCAGCATCATGTCAGCCGTCTGCTGGTCGATTATGCGGCGACCGGTGTGCGGGTGGTGCGGCTGAAGTCCGGCGACGCCGGCATTTTCGGACGGCTCGAGGAGGAGATCGGCGCGCTGCGCGCGGCCGGCATCGGCTACGAGATCATTCCCGGCGTGACCTCGGCCTCGGTTGCCGCAGCCCAGGCCGGCATTCCGCTGACGCGACGGCTGACCTCGCGCCGGGTGCAGTTCGTCACCGGCGCCGACGTCACCGGCGGGTTGCCGGCGGATCTGAATTGGGCGGCGCTGGCCGATCCGGAAGCGACCACGGTCGTCTATATGGGGCGGCGCACCTTCCCGGCGCTGGCCGCGCAGTTGATTGCGCACGGACTTTCCCCCGACACGCCCGCGCTGCTGGCGGAGTCGCTTGGCCATGCCGACGAGCGGCTTCATCGCAGCACGATCGCAGAGCTGGCCGAACAGCTCACGCATGCCGATATTGCCACGGCGGCTGCGATCATCCTGTTCGGCGCGCTGGCGCCGGAAGACAAGTGACGCGGCGATGTTGACGCTGTCCCTGATTGGTATCGGTTGCGGCGATCCGCAGCAGCTCACGCTCGCTGCGATCGCTGCGATCAACGCCGCCGACCTGATCCTGATCCCACGCAAGGGGACCGCGAAGTCGGACCTCGCCGAATTGCGCCGGACGATCTGCGCGCAAGCCTTGAGCAACGACCGCACGCGCATGGCCGAATTCGACCTGCCCGTGCGTGACGCCGCCGAGGAGGACTACCGCAAGGGCGTCGACGATTGGCACGATGCGGTCGCTGCGACTTGGTCGCAGGAAATCGTGCGCCAACTCGGCGGCGAGGGGCGGGTTGCGCTGCTGATCTGGGGCGATCCTTCGCTGTACGATTCGAGCCTGCGGATCGCGCAACGGCTCGATCCGCAGCCCACGATCGAAACGATCCCAGGCATCACCTCGATCCAGGCGCTGTGCGCGGCGCATGCGCTGCCGCTCAACGAGATCGGCGAGCCATTCCTGGTCACGACCGGCCGGCGGTTGCGCGAGGGCGGTTGGCCCGCCGGCGTCGATACCATCGTGGTAATGCTCGACGGCGGCGCCGCCTTCCAGACGCTGGATGCTGCGGGCTTGACGATCTGGTGGGGCGCCTATCTCGGCATGTCCGATCAGATCATCATGGCGGGGGAGCTCGCAGAGACAGGACCTCGCATCGTCGCCGCGCGGCGGGAGGCGCGTGCGCAGCACGGCTGGATCATGGACTGTTATGTCTTGAAGCGGAGATCGTGATCGGGGATTGCGCCGGCATGCGATGCGCCGTCGCCAATCAGGTCTTCAACCCGCGAATGGAAGGCTGGATGGTGAGGCGATAGGCAACGAGCCTGTCGCCCTCGAACTGCTCGAGCGTTGTCTCGCAGACCGGGCAGCGATACTCGCCCTTGCTTGCTGATCCGGATGCCAGCTCAAGGCGTCGGAATCCAGCCCCGCAGCGCGGACACGTGACGTCGTCCTTCTTCATCAACCCACCCCAGAACAACACCGGCGTATTTTGTAACCCAGACCGCGCGGCGGAACTATGGTCATGGCGGAGGGCTGCGGACCGTTCGTGCATGGGAACAAACGATGCACCGGCACCGGGCGGGAGGCCACGCCGCCGATCGCGCCGAACGGAGGCCATTCCGCAAATCCGGCAATGGGTTATGCTTGGCCTTAAGCGGCCTTGGGCCGCCGTGCCTGCGCAGCAACAGCGGCCACCATGTTGCCGTGTTCGAGGGATGCTGCGCCTCAATCCGCCGGCGTGCGCGATCGCCGGTGTGCGCGAGGGCCCACCGGCGCTCAATCGCGATCAGCCGAGATCTATTGCCTGGTCAGACGAACCACGTCCTGCCTCAGCAAGTAAAGCGAGACGGCGAGCAGGACGACGTCCTTCATCAGGAAGGGCACGTTGCCGGTCATCGCGGGGAAACCTCCGGCGGCAACGTCCCAGCCATCGGGCATAAACGGGATGATGGTGACGGTTGCGATGAAGGTGCCGGTCGAGCCAAGCGCGCCGAGCACGCCGAGCCGCTTGTCCCAGAAGCCTGCGAGCAGCAGGGATCCGAACGTCCACTCCGAGGCGCCGAGGAAGTAGCTGGCGCCGGAATGGCCGAAGGCCGGATACAGCCACCAGATCAGCGGCCCGTTGCTGATGAACGGCACCAGCCGTTCGAATTCGTAGGGGAACCACTTCTGGTACCCGAAGAACAGGAACATGATCACCATCGCGGCGCGGACGACGTGATAGTCGAGATCCTCGGCGAGCAGGCCGGACCTGTACAGTGCGCGAACAATCCGGTTGTCAGCTGTGCTGGAAAGCGTTGTCATAGTCGTGATCCCTTGTGTGACATCGCCCGGTCGCTTCACGCGACGGCGGGGAAGTCGATGTCGGTGTCGTTGATGCGGTTAAAGACGTTGGTGAAGATGATGGTCGCGAACGCCAGGCTGATCTCGACCAGTTGCGCGTCGCTGTAGCCGGCAGCCTTGATCGCGGCGAAGTCCTCGTCACTCACGGTGCCGCTCGACTGCGCGAGCTTGCGAACGAAGCCGATCAGCGTGTCCTGCCTGGCATCGCCGGTAAGTGCGCCGTCGCGGATCTGCTTCAATGCGTCGGCCTTGACGCCGGCAAGCTTGGCGAGATGGGAATGCGCGGCGACACAGTAATCGCAGCCACCGGCGGTGCTGACCACGAGCTTGATGATTTCCCGATCGCGCTTGGACAGGCTGCCGCCGGCCAGCACCGCATCCGCGGCGAGGATCGACTTGAGCGCGGCAGGGCCGTGGGCGGCGACGGCCGCATAGGCGTTCGGGACGCTGCCGGCCGCCTTCTTGATCTGGGCGTAGATCTGGCCGGACGGGCCGGTATCGGTTTCGAGGTTAGGGACTGAGAGGCGAGACATGATGCAACTCCATGTTTGCGATTGTGAGCAAGTACGGAGTGACAATAGGAGCGTGAAATGAGACATTGAATGTCCATATTGCTCGAATATATGCTCAATCGTCTCATAAATTGCCTCGGGGGAACTGGTGGTGGATTGGCTCAGTCGGCTGTTCGAAATGATGCCGGTGCGCGGGCGGCTCGATATTCGCTGCAGTTACAGCGTCCCCTGGCGTATCGAGCAGGGCCCGGGTGTGACCAACGAGATCCCCTATCACGCGGTGCTTGCCGGCTCGGCGATTCTGGACGATCCCGCGGGCGGACAGCCATTGCTGCTGAAGGCCGGAGACATCCTGCTGCTTCCCGGCAACCCGCGACACGTGATGCACGACGGAAGCGGGGCGGCGCCGCTGCAGGCGCGTAACCGGGCGGCGCGGAATTTCACGATCAGCGAAAACCTCGGCTCGGACGAGCGGCTTGACCTGCTGTGCGGGCACTTCGCGATTGCACCTCCGCACGACCGTCTGTTGCGCAGTTATCTTCCGCCGCGTCTTGTGGTGCATGCCGGCGCAGGTACGGAAAAGGGGACGGCTGCCCAGCTCGCCGGACTTGTGTCCCTGATGCGCAGCGAAACGGCCGACGATCATCTCGGCGGCCACGCCATGCTCAACGCGCTGTCGACGGCAATGTTCACGCTGGTGTTGCGGCTTGCGAGCGAGATCGATGCAACATCACAGGGACTTCTCGCTCTGGTCGGCGATCCCAGGCTTGCGCCGGCGGTGGCCGCAATGTTCAGCGCGCCTGCGCACGCATGGCCGCTGCCGGAGCTGGCGCGCCTGTGCAACATGTCGCGCGCCACGCTGGCGCGGCAGTTCCAGGAGAAGCTCGGGCGATCGGCGAGCGATCTGCTGACCGACATCAGGATGACGCTCGCAGCAAATGAGTTGAAGGGATCATCGCTTTCGACCGGCGCCGTTGCGGAGATGGTCGGATACCAATCGGAGGCCGCCTTTCAGCGCGCCTTCAAGAGCCATATGGGCGTGACGCCGGCGCAGTGGCGAAAGATGAAACCGCCGGAACAAGAAACTGCTGCGCCCGCCGATCCGAAAGGCTAGAGGCGCTAGATCAAGACTTCCGATGCCTGGCGTTGACCGCGATTGCCGCGGCGGCGGTGCGGTTCTCGACCCCGAGCTTGGCGTAGATCTGCTCGAGGTGCTTGTCGACGGTGCGCGGGCTTAAGCCCAGGATCTGCGCAATGTCGCGGTTGGTCTTGCCCTTGGAAAGCCAGGACAGCACCTCGCCCTCGCGGGTGGTGAGGCCGAGCTCGCTCGAGAATTCGGCCGGCATGTCGCCGCTGGTGTCCTTGGCGAGCCGCAGCAGGAACTCGTTGGGACCGAGCTTGCCCATATATTGCAGCCGTAGCTGCTCATTGCCGGGGAACGACGCCACCGTCGCGGTCTTCTTTCCCGCCGTACCCTTCTGCGCCTGCTCGAGCCATTGCGGCATCGGCTCCGGCAGCACGAAATTGTCCGCGGCGTCGGCGAGTGTGTCCGACAGCAGCCGCTGCGCCTGCGGCGTCGCCCAGAGCAGCGCGCCTGAACTGTTGACCGCGAGCAGGTAGCGGCCGGAGACGTCGAGCGCGGCGCGGGCGCTCTGCGTCATCCGCGCATTGGCGAGATGGACCCGGATCCGCGCCAGCATCTCCTCGACCACGATCGGCTTGGTCACATAGTCGACGCCGCCGGCCTCCAGCCCGCGCACGATGTGCTCGGTTTCGGCCAACCCCGTCATGAAGATGATCGGCACGCCGTCGAGCCCGGCGTCGCGCTTCAGCCGCCGGCAAGTCTCGAAACCGTCCATGCCCGGCATCACGGCATCGAGCAGCACGATGTCGGGGGTGATCTGGTCGACGATGCGCATCGCAGAGGCGCCGTCGAGCGCGACCATCACGGTCATGCCGGCGCCGTCGAGCGCGTCGGTCAGCAGGCGCAACGTCTCCGGAGAGTCGTCGACGACGAGCGCGACGTCGCGCTTTCTTGGTTCAATGGTCATAGCTGTGCAATGTCTTCAACGTCGCCATGTATTGATCGAGATCGAAGCGGTCGATCAGCGTGCGCATCTGGCCGACGAAGTCGGCATGTTCGGGATGTTCATTGCCGATCTCGTCGAGCTTGAGCTGGATCGCCCTGATATAGCCGAGCTGGCCGAGGCCGATCAGCTCCTCGACATAGCTCACCGGCGGGCGCGAACCGCTGTCGGGCTTCCATTGCGCAGGCGAGGCCGGCTCGGCCTCGTACTGCCATTCGATCTTGAGCAACTGCCGGATGGCCTCGAGCAGCCGCGGGATGTCGATCGGCTTCATCAGATAACCGTCGTGGAATGGCTGCGCCAGCGGCGCGCCATGGGCCTCCAGCGCGCTCGCCGAGATCATCAGGATACGCGCCTGGTGATGGCCCTCGGAGCGCAGGGTTTCGGCGATCGTCCAGCCGTCCATGCCGGCCATCGAGATATCGAGCAGGAACATGTCGGGACGGCAGTGCTGCGCCAACGCAAGGCAGCCCGGTCCATCCGGTGCGCTGAGCAGGATGAAGCCGAGCGGCGCCAGGATTTCGCGCAGCAGGTCGCGATGGGTCGGATCGTCGTCGGTGATCAGGATCGTCTTGCGCGGACCGTGATAGCCGTACACGGGAGCATCGACCGGCGCATCGCGGCGCGGATTGGTGACCTCGGACAGCAAGAGCTTGACGCGGAATGTGCTGCCGGTGCCGACCGTGCTCAACACCTTGATGTCGCCGCCCATCACGCCCGCGAGCAGGCGGCTGATGGTCAGGCCAAGCCCGGTGCCGGTCTGCGGCTGGGTGACGCCGAGCGCGCCGCGCTCGAACGGCGCGAAGATCCGCTCGAGGTCGTCGGGCTGGATGCCCGGCCCGGTATCGATCACCTCGAACTCGGCGACCGGGCTGCGGTAGTGCACCACGAACTGCACCTGGCCGGACTGGGTGAACTTGATCGCATTCGAGAGCAGGTTGATCAGGATCTGCCGCAGCCGCTTCTCGTCGGCATAGACCACGACCGGCAGCACGGCGGGTCGCCTGAACACGAAGTTGATGCCTTTTGCTGCCGCCTGCAGGCGAAACATGCCGACCAGCTGCTCGAGGAAATCGTTCAGCCGCACCTCGTCGCGCGACAGATAGAGACGGCCGGCCTCGATCTTGGAGATATCGAGAATGCCGTCGATCAGTCCCGACAGATGATCGGCGCTGCGGCGGACCACGCGTACCTGCTCGCGCGGCCGAATGTGGAGACTGTCGTCCTGCTCCAGTAGCTGCGCGTAGCCGGAGATCGCATTCAGCGGCGAGCGGAGCTCGTGGCTGAGGCCCACCACGTAGCGGCTCTTGGCAAGATTGGCTGACTCGGCGACTTCCTTGGCGCGCTGCAGCTCGGCATCGGTGCGCTTGTGGGCGTCGATTTCCTGGATCAGCAGCGTGGTCTGCCGCTTGGTCTCTTCCTCGGCGGCGCGCCGGCTCTGTTGCGCCAGCACGAACAGCCAGGCGACGACGCCGATGATCAGGGTCAGCGCGAAGAACACCTTCCACAGCACGTCGGCCAACAATTCGTTGGCGTGCACGGCTGCCGTGGTCTGCAAATAGATCAGGCCGAGCACCAGCGCCACAAGGCCGGCCGAGACGGCGAACACGCCGAGGTAATGGCCTAGCTGCGAATTGAGGCGGGCATAGATCGGCTGCGGCATCACCCTGCCGAGCGCGTCCGAGACCTGCGCGCCGATCCGGCCATGCGGCTTGCAGAGGTCGTGGCAGCGCGCGTCGAGCGAGCAGCACAGGGAGCAGATCGGCCCGGCATAGGCCGGGCAGGAGGCCATGTCCTCGGGTTCGAACGCATGCTCGCAGATGCAGCACTGGATCGATTCAATGTTCTGCCAGCTCCGTTTCGGCTTGCGCGCGATGTAGTACTTGCCGTCGGTCGCCCAGGCAATCAGGGGCGCGGTGATGAACGCGACCGCGAGCGCCACAAAGGCGGACAGCGCCTTCGCGGTCGGGCCGAACAGGCCGTAGAACGCGCTGATCGAGACCACGGTCGCGATCGTCATCGCACCGACGCCGACCGGATTGATGTCGCAGAGATGCGCGCGCTTGAACTCGATGTGCTGCGGCCGCAGGCCGAGTGGCTTGTTGATGACGAGATCGGCCACCAGCGCGCCGACCCAGGCGATCGCGACGTTGGAGTAGAGCGCCAGCGTCTGCTCCAGCGCCTTGTAGACGCCGATCTCCATCAACAGCAGCGCGACGACGACGTTGAACACCAGCCAGACGACGCGGCCGGGATGCGAGTGGGTGAGCCGGGAGAAGAAGTTCGACCAGGCGATCGAGCCGGCATAGGCGTTGGTGACGTTGATCTTGACCTGCGACAGGATCACGAACGTGCCGGTCAGCGCCATCGCGAGATCCGGCTGCGACAGCACGTAACGGAAGGCCTCGAGATACATGTTGGCGGGCTCGGCCGCATGCTCGGCCGATACGCCGTGGCTGAGCGCGAAGAAGGCGAGGAACGAGCCGGCCAGCAGCTTGAGCGCGCCGAGCACGATCCAGCCTGGACCGGCGCCGAGCAGTGCGATCCACCAGGCCTTGCGCGAGGTGCGGCGGTCGCGCGGCAGGAAGCGCAGGAAGTCGACCTGCTCGCCGATCTGCGCCACCAGCGCGAACACCACCGAGGCTGCGGTGCCGAACAGCAGCAGATCGAGACTCCCTGCGGGATCGCCGTGATCGCCGGCGAATGTGCGCCACTCGGTGAAGGAATGCGGATTGGCCCAGGCGATCGCCGCGAACGGCATGATGTGGAGGATGATCCACAGCGGCTGCGTCCAGAGCTGGAAGCGGCTGATCAGCGTGATGCCGTAGATGACCAGCGGAATGATCACGACCGCGCTGATCAGATAGCCGATCGGCCGCGGGATGCCGAAGCACATGTCGAGCGCGCTGGCCAGGATCACCGCCTCGATCGCGAAGAAGATGAAGGTGAAGGAGGCGTAGATCAGCGAGGTGATGGTCGAGCCGATATAGCCGAAGCCGGCGCCGCGGGTCAGCAGGTCGATATCGATGCCGCATTTGGCGGCGTGATACGCGATCGGCAGCCCGCACAGGAAGATGATGACGCTGACGACCAGGATCGCGGCGGAGGCGTTCATCGCGCCGTAGTTCAGCGTGATGGTGCCGCCGATCGCCTCCAGCGCCAGGAAGGAGATCGCGCCGAGGGCGGTGTTGGCGACGCGGGCGGCGGACCAGCGCCGCGCGCTCTTGGCGGTGAAGCGCAGCGCGTAGTCTTCCAGCGTCTGGTTGGCGACCCATTGATTGTATTGGCGCCTGACGCGGTCTATCCGCTGCCGCCCTGCCACTTCGCTCTTACTCCTGGTCCACGATGCGCTGATCGCGGGCAAATCCCGTACCAAAAACCTACGTCGCTATTTTGCGGTGCAGTATACGCGATCTCACGTATCAGTGCGCTGCACAAAAGTAAGCAATCCTCGCCTCATCAATAAGCGTTCTCGAACCAGATGGGGTGCTCATGTCAGACGAAACAAAACCAGGCCTGAAGTCTCCGCTCCGGCGCAAGCTCTTGATGGGAATGGCGGCCTTGCCGGCCGTTTCGATGCTGGGCCGTCCGGCATTTGCCGACGTTCCCGCAACCTCCGCGGTCAACACCACGGGTCTTGCAGTCACCGATAGCGAAGTCACGGTCGGCATCCTGCATTCGGTGACCGGCACCATGGCGATCTCCGAGACCGGCTCGGTCGAGGCCGAAAAGCTCGCGATCGAGCAGATCAACGCCGCCGGCGGCGTGCTCGGCCGCAAGATCAAGTTCATCCAGGAAGACGGCGCCAGCGATTGGCCGACCTTCGCCGAAAAGGCCAAGAAGCTGCTGGTCAACGACAAATGCGCCGCCGTGATGGGCTGCTGGACCTCGGCCTCGCGCAAGGCGGTGCTGCCGGTGTTCGAGCAATACAACGGCATGCTGTACTACCCGACCTTCTACGAAGGCCTCGAGCAGTCCAAGAACGTGATCTACACCGGCCAGGAGGCGACGCAGCAGATCATCGCCGGCCTCGACTGGGTCAACAAGACCAAGGGCGCCAAGAGCTTCTACCTGCTCGGCTCGGACTACATCTGGCCGCGCACCTCGAACAAGATCGCGCGCAAGCACATCGAGAACCATCTGCAGGGCTGCAAGGTGGTCGGCGAGGAATACTTCCCGCTCGGCTCGACCCAGTTCAACTCGGTCATCAACAAGATCAAGCTGACCAAGCCCGACGTGATCTACGCGATCATCGTCGGCGGCTCCAACGTCGCGTTCTACAAGCAGCTCAAGGCGGCCGGTATCGACCTGTCGAAGCAGACGCTGCTCACCATCTCGGTGACCGAGGACGAGATCGACGGCATCGGCGGCGAGAACATCGCGGGCGCCTATGCCTGCATGAAGTACTTCCAGTCGCTCGACAATCCGAACAACAAGGCCTTCGTGCCCGCGTTCAAGAAGATGTGGGGCGAGAAGACCGTGATCGGAGACGTCACCCAGGCTGCCTATCTCGGCCCGTGGCTGTGGAAGTTGACCGTGGAGAAGGCGCAGAGCTTCGACATCGACAAGATTGCGGCAGCGTCCCCCGGCGTCGAGTTCAAGGGCGCGCCGGAAGGTTACGTCCGGATCCACGAGAACCATCACCTCTGGTCGAAGACCCGCGTCGGACGCGCCAAGGCCGACGGCCAGTACGAGCTGATCTACGAGACCGCCGATCTGGTCGAGCCGGATCCGTTCCCCAAGGGCTACCAGTGAGCCGGTAGCCCGCATGAGCCAACGGGTCGCGCGAACGCGCGCCCGATGACAGGCTCCGCGATATGCGGGACCGTCCCGGGTATCGCTGCCGCTCACCCGGGCTACGAAGCTCCACAACGCATCGCGGCGTGGACGTTGTCGTCCACGCCGCGGAACGAGCGTCGCTTGACCGGCGGCGCCAGCCCCTTGGACTGGAGAACCAGATGTTCGGCGACTATTCGATCAGCGACCTCGGTGCCATCCTCGCGATGCAGGGATTTGCCGGGCTCATCCTGTTCTCCGTCTACGTGCTGATGGCGCTGGGGCTTGCCATCATCTTCGGCCAGATGGGCGTCATCAACATGGCCCATGGCGAGTTCATGATCCTCGGCGCCTACGTCACCTGGATGACGTCGAACGCCGTGCAGCATGTCGCGCCCTGGCTGTTCCCGGGATACTTCTTCATCGCCATGATCCTGGCATTCATCGCCTCCGGCGCGCTCGGCATGCTGGTCGAGTGGGCGCTGATACGTCATCTCTACAAGCGGCCGCTCGATACGCTGCTCGCGACCTGGGGCCTCAGCCTGATCCTGCAGCAGGCCTATCGCTCGATCTTCGGCGCGCGTGAGGTCGGCGTCGAACTGCCGGACTGGATGATGGGCTCCTGGCAGGCGACCGACTCGATCCAGATCCCGATCAACGGCATGTTCGTGATGGCGCTGACCATCCTGATCACGATCGTCGTGTTCTACATCCTGTTCTGGTCGAGCTGGGGCAAGCAGGTGCGCGCCGTAGTGCAGAATCGCGTGATGGCGGGCGCCGTCGGCATCAACACCGAGAAGGTCGATCGCTACACCTTCGGTCTCGGTTGCGGCATCGCGGGTATCGCCGGCTCGGCCTTCACCATGATCGGCTCGACCGGGCCGACCGCCGGCCAGCTCTACATCGTCGACACCTTCCTGGTCGTGGTGTTCGGCGGCGCCGCCTCGTTGTTCGGCACCATCGCCTCCGCCTTCTCGATCTCGCAGACCCAGTCGACGCTGGAGTTCTTCCTGTCGGGATCGATGGCCAAGGTGATCACGCTGCTGACCATCGTCGCGATCCTGATGGTGCGTCCGCAGGGGCTGTTCGCGCTCAAGGTCCGCAAATAAGAACAAGCAGGCTGGTCATGATCAACTCGCGCTTTTTCAATCGCTCCGAACTGCTCGGCTTCCTTGCGCTCGCGGTGCTGCTGTTTCTCGTCCTGCCGCTGTCGCTCGATATCTTCCGCCTCAATCTGGTCGCCAAATATCTGACCTACGCCTTCGTCGGCATCGGGCTCGTGCTGTGCTGGGGCTATGGCGGCATCCTGAGCCTGGGGCAGGGCGTGTTCTTCGGCCTCGGCGGTTACTGCATGGCGATGTACCTCAAGCTCGAGGCATCGTCGGTCGCGAACACCAAGATCCAGTCGACGCCGGGCATTCCCGACTTCATGGACTGGAACCAGCTGACGTCGCTCCCCTTCTTCTGGAAGCCGTTCCATAGCTTCCCGGTCACGCTGCTGGCGATACTGCTGGTTCCCGCCTTCTTCGCGCTGATCATCGGCGCTGCGATGTTCAAGCGCCGGGTCGGCGGCGTGTACTTTGCGATCATCACGCAGGCAATCGCCGCGATCCTCACCATCCTGATTGTGGGGCAGCAGGGCTACACCGGCGGCATCAACGGCATCACCGACCTGCGCACGCTGCACGGCTGGGATATCCGCACCGATCACGCCAAGTTCATTCTGTATTTCGTTGAGGTTGTGCTGCTGTTCGGATGCATCGTCGCCGCGCAGTTCATTCGCCTGACAAAGCTCGGGCGCATCCTCGTGGCGATGCGGGAGCAGGAGGATCGCGTGCGCTTCTCCGGTTACAGCGTCGCCAACTTCAAGATCTTCGCGTTCTGCGCCGCCGCGGTGTTCGCCGCGATCGGCGGCGCGATGTTCACGCTCGAAGTCGGCTTCATGTCGCCGTCCTTCGTCGGCATCGTGCCGTCGATCGAGATGGTGATCTACACCGCGGTCGGCGGCCGGATGTCGATCTTCGGCGCGGTCTGGGGCGCGCTCTTGGTCAACTTCGCCAAGACCAGCCTTTCGGAATCCTTCCCGCAGCTCTGGCTGTTCGGCCTCGGCGCGCTGTTCATCGCGGTCGTGCTCGCCTTCCCGAACGGGCTGTCCGGCATCTGGGCGGACCACGTCCAGCCCCGCATCGATCGTTTGTTGTCATCGCGCAAATCGAAATCGGCGGCCGGCATGATCGCCGACGGCGCACCGGCCGAGTGAGGAGGGACCATCATGCTCGTCGGCCATCAGCCCAAGGAATTCCTGCTCGCGGTCTCCGGTCTCACCGTGTCCTTTGACGGCTTCAAGGCCGTCAACGATCTCTCCTTCTATGTCGAGGAGAACGAGATCCGCGTCATCATCGGCCCGAACGGCGCCGGCAAGACCACGGTGCTCGACCTGATCTGCGGCAAGACGCGGGCGACGTCAGGCTCGATCCAGTTCCGCGGCCAGGAGCTGACAAAGCTGCGCGAGAACGAGATCGTGCAGGCCGGCGTCGGGCGCAAGTTCCAGACGCCGTCGGTGTTCGAGGATCTCACCGTGTTCGAGAACCTCGAGATCTCCTTCCCGCGCGGCCGCACCGTGTTCGGCTCGCTGACCTTCCAGCGCGACGATACCGTCAAGCAGCGGGTCGAGGAGGTCGCCGAGATGATCTTCCTGAAGGACCGCCTCAACACCTATGCCGACCAGCTCAGCCACGGCCAGAAGCAGTGGCTCGAGATCGGCATGCTGCTGATCCAGGATCCGGACCTGCTGATGCTCGACGAGCCGGTCGCTGGCATGAGCGTGTCCGAGCGCGCCAAGACTGCCGAGCTGCTCAATCGCATCATCAAGGACCGCTCCGTGCTGGTGATCGAGCACGACATGAAGTTCGTCGAGGACATCGCCCACAAGGTCACCGTGCTGCACCAGGGACAGATCCTGTCCGAGGGGACGATGGACCACGTCAAGAACGATCCCAAGGTCATTGAAGTTTATTTGGGCCACTGACTGATGATCACGGTCGATCGACCTGCAAACCCGGTTCACCTCTCCCCCTGTGGGAGAGGTCGGATCGCATCGCTGGATGCGATCCGGGTGAGGGGTCTTGCTTCCTCGTGGGAGCTGTTACCCCTCACCCGGCGCTACGCGCCGACCTCTCCCCGATGGGGAGAGGTGAAGAAGACCATCCAGTCCTAGGAGCGGCGTCGATGCTGGCAATCAATGATCTTCACGTCGCCTACGGCCAGAGCGAGGTGCTGCACGGCCTCAACGTCAAGGTCGCGTCGAACGAGATCGTCGCGATCATGGGCCGCAACGGCATGGGCAAGACCACGCTGATGAAGTCGCTGATGGGCATCCTGCCGGCCAAGAGCGGCTCGGTGTCGATGGACGGCACCGAGCTCGGCGCGATGAAGAGCTACGAGCGGGTCGCGAAGGGCCTGGCCTACGTGCCGCAAGGCCGCATGATCTTCTCCACCATGACGGTGAAGGAGAACATCGAGACCGGGCTCGTGGTGTCGGGCGGCTCCGAAGTGCCCGGCGACATCTACGAGTTGTTCCCGGTTCTGCTCGAGATGAAGGGCCGCCGCGGCGGTAATCTCTCGGGCGGACAGCAGCAGCAGCTCGCGATCGCCCGTGCGCTTGCGACCAAGCCGAAGGTGCTGTTGCTGGACGAGCCGACCGAAGGCATCCAGCCGTCGATCATCAAGGACATGGCGCGCACGTTGAAGCGGATCCGCGATGAGCGTGGGCTGTCGATCGTCGTCTCCGAGCAGGTGCTGAGCTTCGCGCTCGACATCGCCGATCGCGTGCTCGTCATCGAGAACGGCGAGATCGTCCGCGACGATCCGCGCGACAGCGTCGATGCCGCGCAGATTTCGAAATATCTGTCTGTGTAACCACCACCAGTAAGCGAAGGGGAGCAATGCGATGCCAGATACACTGATCAAGGTCGATCTCAGCAAGTCGGCCTATGAAAACGACAAGATCCACAACCGCTGGCATCCCGAGGTTCCGATCGTCGAGTGGGTCAGCCCCGGCGACGACTTCATCATCGAGACCGTCGACTGGACCGGCGGCTTCATCAAAAACAATGATTCTGCCGACGACGTGCGCGACATCGACCTGTCGATCGTGCACTTCCTGTCCGGCCCGATCGGCGTCAAGGGCGCCGAGCCCGGCGATCTCCTGGTCGTCGACCTGCTCGACGTCGGTCCGTTGAAGGAGAGCCTGTGGGGCTTCAACGGCTTCTTCTCCAAGCAGAATGGCGGCGGTTTCCTTACTGATCATTTCCCGCTGGCGCAGAAGTCGATCTGGGACATCAAGGGCCTCTACACCTCCTCGCGTCACGTCCCCGGCGTGAACTTCGCCGGCCTGATCCATCCCGGCCTGATCGGCTGTCTGCCCGATGCCAAGATGCTGGCGGCCTGGAATGCGCGCGAAGCCGAGCTGATCGCGACCAACCCGACCCGGGTGCCGGGCCTCGCCAACCCGCCGTTCGCGCCCACCGCGCATGCCGGCCAGGCCAAGGGCGACGTCAAGGCCAAGATCGGGCTCGAAGGCGCCCGCACCGTGCCGCCGCGCGAGCATGGCGGCAATTGCGACATCAAGGATCTGTCGCGCGGCTCGAAGATCTATTTCCCGGTCTATGTGCCGGGCGGCGGGCTCTCGATGGGCGATCTGCATTTCAGCCAGGGCGACGGCGAGATCACCTTCTGCGGCGCCATCGAGATGGCCGGCTGGCTGCACATCAAGGTCGACGTCATCAAGGACGGCGTGTCGAAGTACGGCATCAAGAACCCGGTGTTCAAGCCGTCGCCGATCACGCCGAACTACAAGGACTACTTGATCTTCGAGGGCATCTCGGTCGACGAGGCCGGCAAGCAGCACTATCTCGACGTCCATATCGCCTATCGCCAGGCCTGTTTGAACGCGATCGAATACCTGAAGAAGTTCGGCTACTCCGGCGCCCAGGCCTACTCGATCCTTGGTACCGCGCCGTGCCAGGGCCACATCTCCGGCGTGGTCGACGTGCCCAACGCCTGCGCCACGCTGTGGCTGCCGACCGAGATCTTCGACTTCGACGTGATGCCGTCGTCGGCGGGGCCGATCAAGCACATCACGGGCGACGTGCAGATGCCGATCTCGCCCGACAAGTGATGCTCTAGGTGATCCCTGCGCGAAGGGTGCGGGACGGCTGCGACTTGGCCGCCCCGCATCCATCGCCGGATGTCACACGACTGCGCAAGGATTAAGAAGATGCCGATCTACGAATATCTATGCAATGATTGCGGCCCGTTCACGGACATGCGGCCGATGGCGGAATGCGACCTGCCGCAGGACTGCCCAAGCTGCGAGACGACGTCGCCGCGCGTGATCCTCACCGCGCCGGCGTTCTTCTGCATGCCTTCGCACAAGCGCAAGGCCCACGCCACCAACGAGCAGAGCCGGCACGCGCCGAAGACGCTCGATCAGTACAAGGCCGCGCACGGCCCGGGCTGCGGCTGCTGCTCCTCGTCGGGAAAGAAGAAGCCGGCGCGGCTGATGACCAAGACCAAAAGCGGGGCAAAGGGTTTTCCGACTGCGCGTCCCTGGATGATCAGCCACTAAAATCTGGCTGACCGTCAGGCCTGTTCGGCGACCTTGAGGGCTTCGGTACGGATCTCCTCGACCAGCCGCTCCTTGAGGGCGACGAATTCGGGCGTGGTCTTGATCTTGTAGGAGCGGGGATGGGGGAGATCGACCGCGATCTCCGCCTTGATGCGGCCGGGGCGGGCACTCATCACGATGACGCGGCTGCCGAGGAAGATCGCCTCCTCGATATCGTGGGTGACGAACAGCACCGTCTTCTGGTCGCGCTCCCAGATCCCGAGCAGCATCTCCTGCATCAAGGCCCGGGTCTGGTTGTCGAGCGCGCCGAACGGCTCGTCGAGCAGCAGGATCTTTGGATCGTTGGCGAGCGCCCGGGCGATCGCGGTGCGCTGCTGCATGCCGCCGGACAATTGCTTTGGCCAGTGATTCTCGAAGCCCGACAGCCCGACCCGGCGAATGAACGCGTCGGCGATGTCACGGCGCTCGCCTTGCGATATGCCGCGCTCGCGCAGACCGAAGGCGATGTTTTCCCGCACCGTCAGCCAGGGAAACAGCGTATAGGACTGAAACACCATGCCGCGATCGGCGCCGGGGCCGGTGACTGCGCGGCCGTCGAGCGCGACCCGCCCGCTGGTCGGCCGGTCGAGGCCGGCGATGATCCGCAGCAGGGTGGATTTTCCGCAGCCGGAGGGGCCGAGGATGGTGACGAAGTCGTTGTCGCCGACGTCGAGCGTGGTCGGCTCGAGCGCGCGCGTCGGCGCGTTGCCGGCGCGGGCGGCAAAGGTTCGCGAGACCTGATCGATCCGAAGCAGGGTCATGCGAGCTTCCACGGGAATAGCCAGGCGTTGAACGCCTTGAACAGGAAATCGGAGATCAGGCCGATCAGCCCGATCACGATGATGCCGAAGATAATCTGCCCGGTGTTGAGCAACGCCTGGCTGTCGGTGATCATGTGGCCGATGCCGGACGACGAGCCGATCAGCTCGGCGACGATGACGTAGGTCCAGGCCCAGCCGAGCACCAGCCTGAGGATCTCGGCGATCTCCGGTGCGGCGGAGGGCAGCAGCACGCGGCGGATGATGCCGCTGTCGCGGGCGCCGAGCGTATAGGCGGCTTCGACCAGGTCGCGTCGCGTGGCGCCGACGGTGACGGCTACCATCAGGATGATCTGGAACACGGCGCCGATGAAGATCACCAGCAGCTTCTGCAACTCACCGATGCCGGCCCACAGGATCAGCAGCGGGATGAAGGCAGACGCCGGCAGATAGCGCGCAAAGGACACGAAGGGTTCGAGGAACGCCTCGACCGGCTTGTAGGCCCCCATCAGCACGCCGATCGGCACCGCGATCAAAGCGGCAAGCGCAAACCCGCCGATGACGCGCCAGATCGTCATCCCAATGTCGAACAGGAAGCCTTGTTTGGCGAGCAGCTCGTAGCCTTCCTGCACCATGGTCAGCGGGTTGGCGAGAAATGTCTTCGACACATGGCCGCCGAACGTCGCCCAGGACCAGAGAACGACGAACAGCACGAAGAATGCGAGGCCATAGGCCACGCGCTGCTTCGATGTGGTGGGCTCGAGAGGACGCATTACTTGATGAAGCTGGCGTCGTAGATGTCTTCGATCTTCGGCGCGGCCTTGATGATGCCGACCTCGAGCAAGAGTTCCGCCGCGTCCTTATTGAAGGTGAGAAAGTCGCCGGCGAAGAATTTCTGGTTGGCGGCCTTGTCCTGCCAGCGCAGGTATTTTGCCGAGTTGCCGAACTGCTCGCCGGACTGCTTCACGTCGGCGCCCATGATCTCGTAGGCCTTGGCCTGATCCTTGGCGATCATGTCGAGTGCCTCGAAATAGCTGTCGGCCAGCGCTTGGGCCGCCTTCGGATTGTCGGTGAGGAATTTCGGCGTGCAGCCGAACGTGTCCATCACGATCGGATAGTCGAGCGTGGTGGCGATGATCTTGCCCTTGTCGGGTGCGGCGCGCACCGTCGACAGATAGGGCTCGTAGGTCATCGCGGCGTCGTTCTGGCCGGAGACGAAGGCCTGCGCGGCGGCGGCGGGCTCCAGATTGACCACGGTGACGTCCTTCACCGTGAGGCCGTTCTTCTTCAGCATCCAGGCCAGCGCGAAATAGGGCGAGGTGCCCGGCGCCGATGCCGCAACCGTCTTGCCCTTCAAGTCCTTGATCGCGGCGACGTCGTTACGCACGGCCATGCCGTCGGCCCCGTAGCTCTTGTCGAGCTGGAAGATCTGCTTGGTCGCGACGCCATTGGCGTTCCAGGAGATCCAGGTCTCGACCGTCGTCGCCGCGCACTGGATGTCGCCCGAGGCGATCGCCAGATGGCGGTCCTTCTGCGGGATCTTCTTCAAGGTGACGTCGAGGCCGTTCTTCTTGAAGATGCCGGCCTCCCTGGCGAGCGTCAGCGGTGCGAAGCCGGTCCATCCGGAGATGCCGACGCCGACCTTGACGTCATCCGCGAACGCGGCGGTGGACGCGAGCAGCGCTGCGATGGCGGGCAATAGCTTGAAGGAACGCATGATAGTCGACCCCTTGAGATGGATTGAACCCGGTTGATGTCTTCACTCAGTCGCGGCGGATTGCCGCATGAGGCATGTCGGTGGCTGACGATGCATTGCATGAAATATGCCGCGCAAGACGGCCTCAGCCTCCCTTGAAGCGAGCCACCAGCCGGTGCGTCTCGCCTGGATAATGCAGCCGTACCGCGGTCACCGTGCGCGCGCTGCGCCAGGTGTAGCGGTCGATCACGAGGCAGGGCGCGCCGACCGCGATGTCGAGCGCCTTGGCCGTGTGGTCGTCGGCAACGACCGCGCTGATTGTATGCTCGGCCTCGGTCCACGGCACGTGATGCAGCAGCCACGATCCCGGCGGTTCGCGCGCGAAGTCTGCGGTTGCGGCCTCCGGAACCGTGGAGAGATCGATCAGCCTGTCCTCGACGGCGAACGGCACGTCGTCGGCACTGTGCCGGCAGGCGATCGCGATCACCTTGCCGGCCGCGCTCACGCCGAGCCGGGTGCGATCAGCTGCGGTCGCGGTGCGTCGCCGGCAATCAATCAGCTGATAGCCGTAGCTGCGGCCGAGCGCGGTGATCTCGGCCCTGATGTCGGCGATCTTGAGCACCGCCGACATGTGCTGCGGTCGGCGCACGAAGGTGCCCGCCCGCCGCCGCCGCTCGATCAGGTCGGCTTGCGCCAATTCCGACAGCGCCTTGTTCACGGTCATGCGCGAGCAGCGATAGCGCGCCATCAACTGGTGCTCGAAGGGAATGCGGTGGCCCGGCGGCCATTCGCCGGTCAGGATCCGCGTCTCGATGTCGAGCCGGATCCGCTTGTAAAGCGTCGGCTTGCCGGCCACACGGGGCTTGGCCCGATCGGAAGCGAGGCTCATGCGACGAGCCTCCGGATGCTTGCGTTGAATCGCTCGCGCGCCTTGTCCCGCAGCCGATGCCGTCCGTCCACGACCACCTTGTCGCCGCCGGCCCACACGCAATCGATCGCATCGCTCCCGGCCGCAAACAGCCAGCCGTCGAGAAACGCATCGCCCGACCGCCCCGCCAGAGACGGGTGCGTGGTGTCGAGGCTGACGATGTCGGCGCGCGCGCCGAGCGCGAGCCCGGCGTTGGTCTGCGCCAGAGCCTGCGCACCTCCTCCGAGCGCGTGATCGAACAACGCGCGGCCGGTGGATGCGCCGGGGCGCCCCGACAGCACGTTGCGCTCGCGGTGCTTCAGCCGCTGGCCGTATTCGAGCTGGCGCAGTTCGTCGGCGACGCCGACCAGGATGTTGGAATCGGTCCCGACGCCGAACCGGCCGCCCGCGGCAAGGAATTCGCGGGCGGAAAAGATGCCGTCGCCGAGGCTTGCTTCAGTGGTCGGGCAAAGGCCGGCGACCGCCCCGCTGCGGGCGAGCGCGGCGACTTCACTTTCCGTCATGTGGGTGGCGTGGATCAGGCACCAGCGCTGATCGAGGGGCGCATGGTCGAGCAGCCATTCGACCGGCCGCTGCCCGGACCAGGCAAGGCAATCTTCGACCTCGCGCAGCTGTTCGGCAGCGTGGATGTGGATTGGCGTTCCCTCGGCAAGCGGAATGATCGCTGCGAGCTCATCCGGCGCCACGGCGCGCAGGCTGTGCGGGGCGATGCCGATAGTGGCGCCCGGCAGTTTCCGGATCGCCTCGCGCGAGGCTGCCATCAGCGCCGCGAACTGATCGACCGAGCAGATGAAGCGGCGCTGCCCGGCATGCGGCGCGGCGCCGCCGAACGTGCTGTGCGCATAGAAGCTCGGCAGCAGCGTGAGCCCGATGCCGGAGGCCGCAGTCGCCTCCGCGATGCGCACGGCCATCTCGGCCGGATTGGCGTAAGGCGAGCCGTCGCGATCATGGTGCAGATAGTGGAACTCGCCGACGCGGGTAAAGCCCCGTTCGAGCATCTCGACATAGAGCAGGGTGGCAACGGCGGCGACGTCGTCCGGCGTCATCGTCAGCGCAAAGCGATACATCGTCTCGCGCCAGGTCCAGAACGTGTCGGTGGTGTCGCCGTGCAGTTCGGCCAGGCCGGCCATGCCGCGCTGAAAGGCGTGGCTGTGCAGGCTCACCAACCCCGGAATGGCCAATTGGTGGCGTTCGTCGCCGGCAGTGGGCGCAACGCCTGCCGTCAATGAGGCGATCGTGCCGTCGGCGACGACAAGCTGCACATCATTGGCCCAGCCCGAAGGCAGCAGCGCACATGCGAAATGCAGTCGTGTCATTTTTCCACGCCGGCTGGACAGAACGTCGACACGATTATATGTCTAGACATATAAGTCAAGCATCCCAGCCCGAGGGGACGATCGCATGGCAGAGCGCTTCGACCGCATCTGGCACAATGCCCGGCTCGCCACGATGCGCAGCGACCGCGTCGATCTCGGCGAGATCGAGCAGGGCCTGATCGCGACGCGCGACGGCCGCATTGTCTATGCCGGCGCGCAGTCCGACTTTCCTGTGGATGGCGATGCCATAGAACGGATCGATTGCGGCGGCCGCTGGATCACGCCCGGGCTCGTTGATTGTCACACCCATCTGGTCTATGGCGGCAACCGCGCGCATGAGTTCGAGCTTCGCCTGAAGGGCGCAAGCTATGAGGAGATCGCGCGCGCGGGCGGCGGCATCGTCTCGACCGTGGCCGCAACGCGCAGCGCGACCGAGGCCGAGCTTGTCGCCGGCGCGCTGCCGCGGCTCGACGCGCTGATCGGCGAGGGGGCAACCACGGTCGAGATCAAGTCCGGCTATGGCCTCAACGCCGAGACCGAGATGCGGCAGCTTGCGGCGGCGCGCAGCCTCGGCCGCGTACGGCCGGTTGCGATCCGCACGTCGTTTCTCGGCGCACATGCGCTGCCGCCAGAAGCCGATGGCGACAAGGACCGCTATATCGATCTGGTTTGCAACGAGATGCTGCCGCCCGTGGCCAAGGCGGGCCTTGCCGATGCCGTCGATGGTTTCATGGAGGGCATCGCATTTTCCGGAGAGCAGACGGCGCGGGTGTTCGAGGCGGCGCGTGCGCTCGGATTGCCCTTGAAGCTGCATGCGGATCAACTGTCGAATCTCGGCGGCGCGGCGCTCGCCGCAAAATTCTCCGCGCTGTCGGCCGATCATCTGGAGCACACCGATGAGGCCGGTGCCGTTGCGATGGCAAAGTCGGGAACATCAGCGGTGCTGCTGCCCGGTGCATTCTATTTCATTCGCGAGACGCAGAAGCCGCCGGTCGAGCTGTTCCGGAGGCACGGTGTGCACATGGCGCTGGCGACCGATTGCAATCCCGGCAGCTCGCCGCTGACCTCGCTACTGCTTGCAATGAACATGGGCGCGACGCTGTTCCGGATGACGGTCGCTGAATGTCTGACAGGCGTGACGCGGGAAGGGGCACGGGCACTCGGCATGCTCGCCGAGATCGGTACGTTAGATGCCGGAAAATGGTGCGATCTGGCGATCTGGGACATCGAGCGGCCCGCTGAGCTGGTCTATCGCATTGGCTTCAACCCGCTGCACGGCCGGGTGTGGAGGGGACAATGAGCGCTGCTGCCGCACCGATCGTCGTAACACCCGGTACGGTTGGCCTCGACGTGCTCGCGCGTGTGCTCGCCGGCGCGTCGATCGCGCTCGATCCCTCGTTTTGGCCGCGCGTCGAGGCGGCCGCGGCGATCGTGGCGAAGGCCGCGCAGATCGACATTCCCGTCTACGGCATCAATACCGGCTTCGGGAAGCTGGCGTCGACGCGCATCGCGCCCGACCAGACTGCGCTGCTGCAGCGCAATCTGATCCTGTCGCATTGCTGCGGCGTAGGTCCGGCCACGCCCGGACCGATCGTACGCCTGATGATGGCGTTGAAACTGATCTCGCTCGGCCGCGGCGCATCCGGCGTGCGGCGCGAGGTCATCGAGCAGTTGCAGGGCATGCTGGCACGCGGTGTCTATCCGCTGGTGCCGCAGCAGGGCTCGGTCGGTGCCTCCGGCGATCTGGCGCCGCTCGCCCATATGACCGCGGTCATGATCGGGGAGGGGCAGGCATTCCTCGATGACAAGGTCGTGCCGGGCGGCGAGGCGCTGGCCGCTGCCGGCCTTGCGCCGCTGACGCTCGGTCCCAAAGAGGGGCTCGCACTGATCAACGGCACGCAATTTTCGACCGCCTACGCGATCGCCGGCCTGTTGCGTGCACATCGTCTTGTGTGCGTCGCGCTGGTGACGGGTGCGCTGTCGGTCGATGCGGCAATGGCGTCCACGGTGCCGTTTCGCCCCGAAATTCAATCCTTGCGCGGTCATGACGGGCAGATCGCCGCGGCGGCGACCCTGACCGCGCTGCTCGACGGCAGCGACATCAGGCAGTCGCACCTCGAAGGCGACGAGCGCGTGCAGGATCCGTATTGCCTGCGCTGCCAGCCGCAGGTCGCGGGCGCCGTGCTCGATTTGCTCGCGCAAGCCGCGCGCGGGCTGATCGTTGAAGCCAATGCCGTCACCGACAATCCGCTGGTCCTGGTCGAGACCAGCGAGATCGTCTCGGGCGGCAATTTCCACGCCGAGCCGGTGGCGTTCGCGGCCGACCAGATCGCGCTGGCGCTCTCGGAGATCGGCGCGACCAGCGAGCGCCGGATCGCAACCCTCGTCGATCCCGCCTTGAATTTCGGCCTGCCGCCGTTCCTGACGCCGCAGCCCGGCATCAATTCCGGCTTCATGATCGCCGAGGTGACGGCAGCCGCGCTCTATGCCGAGAACAAGCAGCGCGCGATGCCGTGCTCGATCGATTCCACGCCGACCAGCGCCAATCAGGAGGATCACGTCTCGATGGCCGCGCATGCCGCGCGCCGGTTGTCCGACATGGCCGACAATCTCGCGGCGATCCTCGGGATCGAGCTGCTGGTCGCGGCGCAGGGCATCACGCTGCGCGCGCCGCACGCGACCAGCGCGCCGCTCGCTGCCGTCATTGCCGCGTTGCGTGCGCAGGTGCCGGCGCTCGCCGCCGACCGCTACATGGCCGACGATCTCGCGCGGGCCGCATCGCTGATCGAATCCGGTGCGTTGCCTGCCGCTGCGACCGCGGTCCTCGCATCCGATCCATTTCCAAGACTCACTTAGAAAGACTTGCTTATCCGACAGGGACATCCGTCATGAACCGCCGACTGGATAATGAACGCATCATCCGTGCTCCCCGCGGCACCGACATCAGCGCCAAGAGCTGGCTGACCGAAGCGCCGTTGCGCATGCTGATGAACAATCTGGATCCCGACGTCGCCGAGCGCCCGAGCGAGCTCGTGGTCTATGGCGGCATCGGCCGTGCGGCGCGCGACTGGGAGAGTTTTGACCGGATCGTCGCGTCCTTGCGCAAGCTCGAAGGTGACCAGACGCTGCTGGTGCAGTCCGGCAAGCCGGTTGGCATTTTCCGCACCCATGCCGATGCGCCGCGCGTGCTGATCGCGAATTCGAACCTGGTGCCGCATTGGGCAACGCTCGATCATTTCAATGAGCTCGACCGCCAGGGCCTGATGATGTTCGGCCAGATGACGGCAGGGTCGTGGATCTATATCGGCAGCCAGGGGATAGTGCAGGGGACCTACGAGACGTTCGTCGAGGTCGGTCGCCGGCATTACGGCGGCAGCCTCGCCGGCAAGTGGATTTTGACTGCGGGACTCGGCGGAATGGGCGGCGCGCAGCCGCTGGCCGCGACCATGGCCGGCGCCTCGATGCTCGCCGTCGAATGCCAGCCGAGCCGCATCGAGATGCGGCTGCGCACGGGATACCTCGATCGCCAGGCGGCGACCCTCGATGAAGCGCTGGCGATCATTGCCGACGCGGCCAAGAGCCACAAGCCGGTGTCGGTCGGCCTGCTCGGCAATGCGGCCGAGATCTTTCCCGAGCTGGTACGCCGCGGCGTGCGGCCTGACATCGTCACCGACCAGACCAGCGCGCATGATCCGATCAACGGCTATCTGCCGAAGGGATGGACGCTCGGCGAGTGGGAGGCGCGGCGCGTCGCCGATCCGAAGGCGGTCGAGACAGCGGCCAAGACCTCGATGGTCGATCACGTCCAGGCGATGCTGGATTTCCACGCCCAGGGAATCCCGACGCTCGACTACGGCAACAACATCCGCCAGATGGCCAAGGACATGGGCCTGAAGCAGGCGTTCGATTTTCCGGGTTTCGTGCCGGCCTATATCCGTCCGCTGTTCTGCCGCGGCATCGGTCCGTTCCGCTGGGCGGCGCTGTCGGGCGATCCCGAGGACATCTTCAAGACCGATGCCAAGGTCAAGGAGCTGATGCCGAACGATAGCCATCTGCACAATTGGCTCGACATGGCAAAGGCGCGCATCAAGTTTCAGGGCCTGCCGGCGCGGATCTGCTGGGTCGGGCTCGGCGACCGTCATCGCCTCGGTCTTGCCTTCAACGAGATGGTGGCGCGGGGTGAACTCAAGGCGCCGATCGTGATCGGCCGCGATCATCTCGATAGCGGCTCGGTGGCGAGCCCGAACCGCGAGACCGAAGCAATGCGCGACGGCTCGGATGCGGTGTCCGATTGGCCGCTGCTCAATGCACTGTTGAATTGTGCGAGCGGCGCCACCTGGGTGTCGCTGCACCATGGCGGCGGCGTCGGCATCGGCTATTCGCAGCATGCCGGCATGGTGATCGTCGCGGACGGCACTCCGGACGCGGCGCGCCGGCTCGAGCGCGTGCTGTGGAACGATCCCGCGACAGGGGTCATGCGGCATGCCGACGCCGGTTATGAGACGGCGATCGGCTGCGCCCGTGCCAACGGGCTCGATCTGCCGAGCCTGCGCTGATGCGAGCCCGTACGAATGAGGCATCGCAAATTAGCGATCAATATGTTTGCGGCTCTCAACCTTCCGGTTGATGTACGTGAGGCGATCGGCCGGACATGTCTTGCGACGGGAAACCGCCGGTGCAGCTACCGGAGATAGGCAGTCCGCAGGGCGCCGCACCGGTGCTCCGCCGGCGACGACACATTTATCGTCTGCCTGCTTTCGCGTCAGCGGCGCTGACAGGATGAGCGGCGAGGGTCCTTGTCTCGCGGCAGACGACATGCAATCTTTCGCTCCCGGCAATGCTGTTCGAGAGCAACAAGAATAATAATCCCTCTCGTCCCTCCAATTCTGTCGAGGGCCTGATCATGTCGAACCTTACCCAAACGACCTCCGCTCCGTGGCGGATAGGAGTGCTGTTCTCGCGAACCGGCTTCATGTCGGTGATCGAGGAGACCCAGTATCAGGGCACACAACTCGCAATCGAGGAAGTGAACGAAGCGGGCGGAATCTGCGGCCGCGAGCTGGTTCCCGTCGCCTACGATCCCGGTTCGGATTCGGCGGCCTATGGCCACTACGCCAAGCGGCTGATGGTCGAGGACCAGGTCAGTACCATCTTCGGCTGCTACACCTCGTCGAGCCGCAAGGCGGTGCTGCCGGTGGTCGAGCGGCTGAACGGCCTGCTTTGGTACCCGACTCTCTATGAAGGGTTCGAGGCGTCGCCCAACGTCATCTACACCGGCTCCTCACCGAACCAGAACAGCCTCGCACTATGCCGCTATCTGATGGATACGTTCGGGACGCGATTCTATTTCGTGGGGTCGGACTACATCTTTCCGCGCGAATCCAACCGGGTGATGCGGGAGCTGCTGAAGTCCAACGGCGGCTCGGTCGTTGGCGAGCGCTATGTCAATGTCTTTGCGCGCTGGCAGGACTTTGTGCCGATCATCCAGGACATCAAGCGCGTCAGGCCGGATGTGATCTTCTCGACCGTTGTCGGCGAAGGCACGGTGTTTCTCTATCAGGCCTATGCGAATGTCGGGCTGGATCCGAAGCAGACCCCGATCGCGAGCCTGACGACGACGGAAGCCGAAATCGCCGCCATGGGTTTCGATGTCGGCGAGGGACACGTCACGGCGGCATCATATTTCCAGGGCGTCGAGGGCAGCGCCAACAACGCGTTCGTGCAGCGCTTCAAGAAGCGGTTCGGTTCCGATATCTCGACCAACATGTGCGCCGAGGCCTCCTATTTCCAGCTGCATCTGTTCGCCAAGGCGCTCGAGCAGGTCAACTCGCTCGACACCGAAGTGCTGCGATCGATGGTGTTCGGCACCAGCTTTGATGCGCCGCAAGGTGCAGTGACAGTCAACCCGATGTCGGGGCATACTGATCTGTGGACCCGGATCGGGCGCGCCAATCGCCAGGGGCAGTTCGATGTCGTCAGCCAGTCGAAGGAGCCGGTGCACGCCGATCCGTTCCTGATCGGATATGGTCGTGCAACGCAAACAGGAAGCGTCCAATGAACGAAATGTCGCGTAAGCCGCAGCTGAGCCGAGACGTCGGCGGACGCAAGACCATGGTTCAGGAGCTCGCCGATCTGTCGGCCGTGGTGGTGGCGCCGGTCGACGACCAGGTCGGCATGTTGCTGCGCGAATTGCAGCGCTTCCGGATGCGGGTGCGTCAGGTCTGGCCGATGCCGGAGAGCGTGCCGGCCGATGCCGACGTGGTGTATTGCGAATATTCGCCGGATCTGGCGCGGCGTCTGCCGTGGATCCCCGGCGATGCGCGCTCCGCACTGGTCGTGATCCTGCCGGCGACGGAGACCGTGCATGCCGACGCGCTGTGCCATGCGACGCCCAACGCCGTGCTGCCGCGGCCGTTCACGCAGAATGCGGTATTGTCCAGCCTCGTGCTGGCGCGCAGCCAATTCAGTTACGAGCGGCGGTTGCGCAGCAAGATCGAGAAGCTCGACGACAATCTGCGCTCGATGCGCACCGTGGAGCGCGCCAAGGCGATTTTGATGGCGACGCGGCAGATGCCGGAAACCGAAGCTTACGGCTTCATCAGGCGGCAGGCGATGGATCGTCGCGTGTCGGCAAGTGCAGTCGCCGCGGCGATTGTTGACTCGTTCGAACTGCTTGGCTACGATCATCAACAGTAAGCCCCAATAGCGGGGCCGGCGGCGACAGCGCCGCCTTCGACACAACCGGCAACAAAGCCCTCCCAATGCTCGCGTCAGCGCGCATCGGGAGGGCTTTTTGTTTTTTCAGTCCTGAAAAGGGAGCTAAGGATGAGCATTTCACGGCGGACTTTGCTGAGGAATACCGCAGCGCTTGGCGCGTTTGCCGGCGCCGGACTGCCGCATCTCTGGATCAAGAACGCCGACCTTGCTTACGCCGCGGGCGGCGAGATCAAGGTCGGCGTGCTGTTCTCGTTGACCGGGACGACCGCGATCATCGAGGAATCGCTCAACAAGGCGACGCTGCTCGCGATCGAGGAGATCAATGCCGCCGGCGGCATCAAGGGCAGCAAGATCGTGCCGATCGTCGAGGACCCCGCGTCCGACCCGGCGACGTTCTCGGAGAAGGCGCGCAAGCTCGTCGTCGGCGACAAATGCGTCAGCGTGTTCGGCTCCTATACCTCGGCGAGCCGCAAGGCGGTGCTGCCGGTGTTCGAGCGGCAGAACAATCTCTATTGGTATCCGACGCTCTATGAGGGCCGCGAGTGCTCCAAGAACGTGATCTACACCGGCGCGGTGCCGAACCAGCAGCAGGACGAATTCGTGCCCTGGCTGGTCAAGAAATTCGGCAAGAAGTTCTATCTGATCGGCTCCAACTACATCTATCCGAAGGAGGAGAACAACTACTGCAAGAAGCTGCTCGAGAAACTCGGCGGCGAGGTCGTGGCAGAGGAATATGTGCCGCTCGGCCATTCCGAATTCTCGTCCGTCATCAACAAGATCCGCTCGACGCAGCCGAACGTGATCTTCTCCACCGTGGTCGGCGATTCCGTGGTCGCGCTGCATCGTCAGTACAAGGCGGCCGGGCTCGATCCCGAGAAGATGCCGATGGCGAGCCTGACGACGTCGGAGAACGAAGTCGCGGCGATGGGCGGCGAGGCGGCCGCCGGTCACTTCACCTCGGCGCCGTACTTCATGGTGCACAAGTCCCCTGAGAACGAGAAGTTCGTCGAGGCCTACAAGAAGCGTTGGGGCGCCGACAAGGTGACGCATTTCGTCTCGGAGGCCTGCTACTTCCAGACCTATCTGTTCAAGCAGGCGGTCGAGAAGCTCGCCACCAGCGACCTCACGCCGCCGAACATCCGCGATGCGGTCAAGGGCGAGGCGATGATCGCGCCGCAGGGCAAGGTCCAGATCGAGCCGGAGAACCTGCACACCTGGCTGTGGCCGAAGATCGCCCAGGCGAAGTCGAACGGCCAGTTCGAGATTCTCGTCGAGGCCAAGGAGTGGCTGAAGCCGGTGCCGTATGCGGCCTATCCCGGGCAGTCCTGCACCGAGAAGGGCCTGGTCGAGAAGAGCTGACGACGGGGGCGACAATGGCCGTCGGCGTGCGGCGCCGGCGGCCGGCGTCCCGCAACGCATGCCCCTCGCACGCATCGTGCGAGGGCAGGGCGCACAACACGAACATCGAAAAGCGGATCCCGACGTGGACCAATTCATCGAACAAATCGTCACCGGCCTCAGCATCGGATCGATCCTGCTGCTGGTCGCGCTGGGCCTGTCGATCATCTACGGCTCGATGGGCATCATCAATCTCGCCCATGGCGAGTTCGTGATGCTCGGCGCTTACGCCGCCTGGGTGTTCCACACCTATCTCGGGCTCGGCCTGCTGGCGAGCCTGGTGCCGATCTTCCTTGTGGTGGCCGCGTTCGGCTGGGTCATCGAACGCTTCGTCCTGAGCCTGCTCAATAACCGGCCGCTGGATACGATCCTCGCGACCTGGGGCGTCGGCATCATGCTGCAGCAGGCGGTGCGGCTGATGGTCGGCAGCGAGTTGCGCTATGTGCAGCTGCCGCCGGCGCTGTCCGACAGCATGGATGTGTTCGGCATCCCGGTGTCGTCGTATCGCGTGTTCCTGTTCGTGGTGTCGATCGCGCTGTTCGGGGCGACCTGGTTGCTGATGAACCGCACCACGGTTGGGATGAAGCTGCGCGCCATCATCCAGGACCGTTCGGTCGCAGCGTCCTTCGGCATCAACGCCAAGCGGGTCTATGCACTGACCTTCGCCTATGGCGCGGGCCTTGCGGGACTCGCTGGCGCGCTGGTGTCGCCGCTCAAGAGCGTGTCTCCCGACATGGGCACCGGTTACGTGGTCGATGCCTTCATGGTGGTGGTGCTCGGCGGCGTGCAGAGCCTTGCCGGGACGGTGGCGAGCGCCTTCATCCTCGGCGAACTCTCCGGCGGCATCGCCTTCCTGCAGAACGACACGGTGGCCAAGGCGATCGTACTGCTCGCCATCGTCGTCCTCATCCGTTTTCGCCCCGAAGGGCTTTTCACCGCACGCGTGCGGGCCTGAAAGACAGATCGCTGATCGATGCCGTCGCATGTTCCTCACTCCAGCGGATTGCAGCGCCTGATCGCGCAGCTTGCACCTCTGCTGATCGTCTGCGCCGTGGTGTTCGCGCTGCCGGTGCTGCTCAACAACGACTTCCTACTCAACAAGGTCGCGCGCTATCTGGTGCTTGGCATCCTCACGGTGTCGCTCGGGCTCTCCTGGGGCTTCGGCGGCATCCTCAATCTCGGCCAGGCGATGAGCTTCGGGCTCGGCTCCTACGCCATGGCGATGACGCTGAAGCTCAAGACCGTGCCGGTGCATACCGGCGCCAGCGGGCTGCCGGACTTCATGGTCTGGAACAATGTCGCGCATCTGCCGTGGTTCTGGGAGCCGTTCCGCTCGCTGTCCTTTGCGATCGCGGCCGGCCTGATCGTGCCGGCACTGGTTGCGGCGGCGCTCGGCTGGTTCATGTTCCGCGGACGCGTCACCGGCGTCTATGTCTCGATCATCACGCTCGCCACCATGGTGGTGATCAATCTCGTGATCATCGACCAACAGAGCTACACCGGCGGCTTCAACGGCATCACCGATCTCGCCCAGCTCGAGCTGTTCGGCGTCGCGTTCGATGCCTATGGCCGCGCCACCTATTATCTCGTCGCCGGCTGCGTCCTGCTCAGCCTGCTGGTGGCGTTCGCCTTCACCAAGTCCAAGGCCGGCCTGATCGTGCAGGCGATCCGCGACCATGAGAGCCGGGTGCGCTACTTCGGCTACGACGTCGCGCTCTACCAGATCTTCGTGTTCGCGTTGTCGGCGGCGATCGCGGGGCTCGCCGGCATGCTCTACACGGTGGTGATGGAGTTTGCCTCGCCGACCTTCCTCGGTGTGCAACTTTCGCTTTCGGTCGTGGTGTGGTGCGCGGTCGGCGGCCGGCAGAGCCTGGTTGGCGCGTTCCTCGGTGCGGTGCTGGTGGCGGGCATGCAGGGCGCGCTGTCGGAATCCGCGGCGTTCCTGGAAACCTGGACGCTGGTGATGGGCGCGCTGTTCGTGCTCGTGGTGCTGTTCCTGCCGAAAGGGCTCGCCGGCCTTGCGCAAGCTGCCTTGCGCTGGATCGTGCGGCGGCGTCAGGCCGCCGGCCGCGGCGTCGCGCAAGGTGCCGGACAAGGCGTCGGCCAGACGGAGGGCAGCACATGAGCTCGCATCTCGATCTCCGCGACGTCTCGGTCAGCTTCAACGGCTTCAAGGCGCTCAATTCGCTCAACATGAGTGTGCGCAAAGGCGAGCTGCGCTGCCTGATCGGGCCGAATGGCGCCGGCAAGACCACCGCGCTCGACATTATCTGCGGCAAGGTCAAGCCGAGCGCCGGCACCGTCAACTTCGACGGCACGGCGCTGCAGGACCTCGAAGAATACGAGATCGCCCGCGCCGGCGTTGGCCGCAAGTTCCAGGTGCCGAGCGTGTTCCGCGAGCTGTCGGTCTCAGAGAATCTCGAGGTGGCGCGGGCCCGTCGCACCTCGGTGCTCGGCAATCTGCGCTGGAACATCGGCAACTCAGCTCGCGAGGATGTCGAACGCCTTGCCGAACTGGTCGGGCTCACCGAGCAGCTCGACCGGCCGGCCGCCTACCTGTCGCACGGCCAGACCCAGTGGCTGGAGATCGGCATGCTGGTCGCCCAGGACGCCGAGCTGATCCTGATGGACGAGCCGACCGCGGGCATGACGGCGCAGGAAACCCGTAAGACCGCCGAACTGTTCGCCCGGCTGAAGGGCAGGCACACGCTGATCGTGGTCGAGCACGACATGGGCTTCGTCAAGGCGATCGGCGACATCATCTCGGTGATGCATATGGGCCAGATGCTGGCCGAAGGCACCGCGGCGGAAGTCGAGGCGCATCCCGAAGTCCGCCGCGCCTATTTGGGATCGGGAGGCATCAGCCATGCTTGAGCTGACCGACGTCGACGCGTTCTACGGCAACAGCCGTGCTTTGCAGGGCATCAACCTGACGGTCGGCAGCGGCGAATTCCTCTCGGTGCTCGGCCGCAACGGGGTCGGCAAGACCACCTTGATGCGCAGCATCCTCGGCCTGATGGACCGTTGCACCGGACGGCTGGCGCTCGACGGTGCCGACATCTCGCCGCTGCGGACCTATCAGCGCGCCAAGGCCGGCATCGCCTATGTGCCGCAAGGCCGCGGCATCCTGCCGAAATTCACCGTGCGGGAGAATTTGACGCTCGGGACCTTCGCCGCGAAATCGGCCAACGGCATCGACGAGTGGGTGCTCGAGCTGTTTCCGGTGCTCAAAGACTTCCTCAACCGCTACGGCGGCAATCTCTCCGGCGGCCAGCAGCAGCAGCTCGCGATCGCGCGCGCGCTTTTGGCCCAGCCCAAGGTCATCCTGCTGGACGAGCCGACCGAGGGCATCCAGCCGAACATCGTCGAGCAGATCGAGGACGTGGTCATGCGCCTCAACCGCGAGCGCGGGATCACGGTCGTGCTGGTCGAACAGAATGTCGCGTTCGCGCGGCGCGCGTCTCACCGCTTCGCGCTGCTCGAAAAGGGGCGCGTCGTCGCCAAGGGCGCGATCGGTGAGCTCACCGATGATCTGATCCAGCTGCACATGGCCGTGTAGCGGGAATTATCGTTCACGAAAGGGAGTCGAGACATGTTGCATGGAGACATATCGAGCAGCAAGGACACGGTCGGCGTCGCCGTGGTCAATTACAAGATGCCGCGCCTGCACACCAAGGCCGAGGTCCTGGAAAACGCGCGCAACATCGCCAAGATGGTCGAGGGCATGAAGCTCGGCCTGCCGGGCATGGATCTCGTGATCTTCCCGGAATACTCGACCCACGGCATCATGTACGACTCCAAGGAGATGTACGAGACCGCGTCGTCAGTGCCGGGCGAGGAAACCCGCATCTTCGCCGACGCCTGCCGCAAGGCCAAGGTCTGGGGCGTGTTCTCGCTGACCGGCGAGCGCCATGAGGAGCATCCCAACAAGGCGCCGTACAACACCCTGATTCTGATGAACGACAAGGGCGAGATCGTGCAGAAGTATCGCAAGATCATGCCCTGGGTGCCGATCGAGGGCTGGTATCCCGGCGATTGTACTTACGTCTCGGAAGGTCCGAAAGGGCTGAAGATCAGCCTGATCATCTGCGATGACGGCAATTATCCGGAGATCTGGCGCGACTGCGCGATGCGCGGCGCCGAGCTGATCGTGCGCTGCCAGGGCTACATGTATCCGGCCAAGGAACAGCAGATCCAGATCTCGAAGTCGATGGCCTGGGCCAACAACTGCTACGTCGCGGTCGCCAACGCTTCCGGCTTCGACGGCGTCTATTCCTACTTCGGCCATTCCGCACTGATCGGCTTCGACGGAAGGACGCTCGGCGAGTGCGGCACCGAGGAGAACGGGATCCAGTACGCCCAGCTGTCGGTGTCGCTGATCCGCGATGCCCGCCGCAACATGCAGTCGCAGAACCATCTCTTCAAGCTGATGCACCGCGGCTACACCGGCCTGATCAACTCGGGCGAGGGCGACCGTGGCCACGCGGTGTGCCCGTACACCTTCTACAAGAACTGGATCACGGACCCCGAGGGGACGCGGGAGATGGTCGAGGCCATGACGCGCCCGAGCGTCGGAACCGACGAATGTCCGATCGAGGGCATTCCGAACCAGAAGGTCGCGCATCGCTAAAGCATGATCCGGAAAAATGCGAAGCGGTTTTCCGAAAGATCATGCTCAAACAAGGAGCCAAAGCGCGATGACAATTCAACCAAATCTCATCGCGCTTTAGGCGACATCGACGATCGGCGGCGGCGCGAGCAATCGCGCCGGCGCATGTTCGAGGCAATGGCGGGCATCTTCACATCCGGCAAACAGGGGCGACATCATGAGCGGTCAATCGAATAGCGGACTGGTTCACCAGACCGAGGAGCAAATCGACGATCTTCTCGGCCATGAATTCGAGCACGAGCCGGTGCCGATCAGCGCCCGGCGCAGCGCCTTCTCGGTCACGATGGTGTGGCTGGGCTTTCCCATGATCATCACCGGCGCGATGACCGGATCGCTGCTGGTGCTCGGCATGGGGTTCAAGAATGCGCTGGTGGCGATGATCATCGGCAATCTGATCATGTTCGCCTATGTCGGCGCGCTCGGCCTGATCGGCACGCGGCGCGGCATGAACTTCGCGCTGATCGCGAGCATCGTGTTCGGAAAAAAGGGCTATGTGCTGGCCTCGGGCCTGCTGTCGACCCTGCTGCTCGGCTGGTATGCGGTGCAGACCGGCATCACCGGCGCGCTGATCTCCTCGACCTACGGCCTTAACTATGTGGCGATGACCATCGTCGCAGGCGTGCTCTATATCGGCATCACCTTCGTCGGCGTGAAGGGGCTACATTATATCGGGCTGGCGTCGGTGCCGCTGTTCGTCGTGCTCGGCCTCTGGGTCGCGGCCGATGCGGCCTCGACCACGACTGCAGCGGCGATTTTCGGCTATGCCGGCAACAACGGCGTTGCCAGCATGTCGATGGGCGTCGGCCTCACGGTGGTGCTGGCGCTGTTCATCGATGCCGGAACCGTGACCGCGGACTTCAACCGCTGGGCGCCGAGCCCGCGGGCGTCGCTGTTCGCGACCTTCAGCGCGTTCCCGTTCGCCAATCTGGTGGCGATGCTGGTCGGCGGCGTGATGACGGCGGCGCTTGCGGTGCCGAACGCCAATCCATTCGGCGTCGACAACATGTTCGGCTTCATGAACGGCAAGCAGCTCACCTGGCTCAGCATTCTCGCCTTCATCTTCCTCTACACCAATCTCGGCTCGGTGTGCTCGCACTGCCTGTACAATGCGGCCACCGGCTGGTCGCGGATCCTCGGCACCAACATGCGGCTGATGGCCGTGATCCTCGGTGCGATCGGCATCGTGGTTGCCGCCGGCAACGTCTGGGCGTTCTTCATCCAGTGGTTGTCGCTGCTCGGCATCCTTGTGCCGCCGATCGGCGCGATCATCCTGGTCGATCAATATCTGTTGCGTGCCGATGCGCGCGCCGACGTTGACTGGCGGGCGAAGCCGTTCATCGCCTGGGGCATCGGCTCGCTATGCGCCTTTGCGGTTGAGAATCTGATGCCGGGGCTGTCGACTGCGATATCGGCCGCGCTGGTCGCCGGCATCGTGTACGGGGCGATCGCGCGGGTGGAAGCGTCGGCCGAAAAAGTAGCGCGTCCCGCGTAAGCGCGAGCTCAATCAAGCAAGAAGGGTACAGCAATGAGCGTCGACTATCAGATCTATGATCTCGGCAATCTGGCCTTGCAGCGCGGTGCGACCATCCGCGACTGCAAGCTCGCCTATAAGACCTATGGCCAGCTCAACGCGGCCAAGGACAATGTAATCGTCTATCCGACCTGGTATTCCGGCCAGCACTACGACAACGAATGGCTGATCGGAGCGGGTATGGCGCTCGATCCGGCAAAATACTTCATCATCATTCCGAACATGCTCGGCAATGGCCTGTCGTCGTCGCCGAGCAACACGCCCGAGCCGTATAACGGACCGCGCTTCCCGCAGGTGACCGCCTATGACAATGTGCGGGCCCAGCACCGGCTGGTGACCGAGCAATTCGGCATCAAGCACATCCGCCTGGTGACCGGCTGGTCGATGGGCGCGTTGCAGACGTTCCATTGGGGTGCGCTCTATCCGGATATGATGGATCTCCTGGCCCCGTTCTGCGGCTCGGCCAAATGCTCGCGCCACAATTACGTGTTCCTCGAAGGCGTGAAGGCCGCACTCACGGCGGATGCTGCCTGGAAGGAGGGCTGGTACACCGACAAGCCGGCCCGCGGCCTGCGCGCCGCCGCGCGCGTCTATGCCGGCTGGGGCTTTTCGCAAGCGTTCTATCGCGAGCAGCTCGACATCAAGACCATGGGCTATTCGTCGCTGGAGGATTTTCTGGTGGCGTTCTGGGAGGGCTTCTTCCTGCCGAAGGATCCCAACAATCTGCTGACCATGCTGTGGACATGGCAGAACGGCGACATCAGCGCCAACGAGATCTACAAGGGTGGTTTCAAGGCCGCGCTCGGTGCGATCAAGGCCAAGACCTATGTCATGCCGGGCCGGACCGATCTCTACTTCCCGCCCGAAGACAGCGAGAACGAGGTCGCGCACATGCCGAATGCCGAGTTCGTGCCGGTGCCGTCGATCTGGGGCCACTTCGCGGGAGGACCGGGGACCAATCCGGTCGACGTCGCCTTCATCGACGCCAAGCTCAAGGAACTGCTCGCATCGTGATCTCGAACGATTGCGAACGGCTGCCTGCGCGATCATGGGAGGCGTGAGCTTGTCCAATCCCGCACTGCTGCTTGACCAGTACCGCATCCGGGAGGAGCCGTATTACCGGCCGCTCAGGGATGAGGTCGAATTGTTCGGCGCAGCCTATGCGAGCCGCATGCCGGTGATGCTGAAGGGCCCCACCGGCTGCGGCAAGACCCGCTTCATCGAATACATGGCCTGGCGGCTCGGCCGGCCGCTCATCACCGTCGCCTGTCACGAGGACATGACGGCGGCTGATCTGGTCGGCCGCTGGCTGCTCGATGCACAGGGTACGGTGTGGAGCGACGGGCCGCTGACGACGGCCGTGCGTCTCGGCGCGATCTGCTATCTCGACGAGATCGTCGAGGCGCGCCAGGACACCACGGTCGTGATCCATCCTTTGACCGACGATCGTCGTGTGCTGCCGCTGGAAAAGCGCGGCGAGCTGATCCACGCCCATTCCGACTTCCAGCTCGTGATCTCCTACAATCCGGGTTACCAGAGCGCGATCAAGGACCTCAAGGAATCCACCAAGCAGCGCTTTGCGGCGCTGGATTTCGGCTATCCCGACCGGCCGGCCGAAACCGAGGTGGTCGCGCGCGAGGCCGGCATCGAGCCTGATCTCGCCGATCTCCTGGTGAAGATCGCCCAACACAGCCGAAACCTGAAGGGCCAGGGCCTCGACGAGGGCGCCTCGACCCGGATGCTGGTCAATGCCGGCCGCCTGATCGGATGCGGCATTAGCCTCGAAAAGGCCTGCGAGACCACGATCGTGGTTCCGCTGACCGATGACACCGACACCAGGAACACGTTGCGTGACGTGATCTCGGCCTGCGCGTGAATGGACATTCGGAGGTGGCGGTCGCGCAAATCAGTTCGCTCGATAGCTTCCGATCCGGTCGCCGGCTCGCAGCGCTGCTGCGCGGCCACGATGATCTCGGCGCGGCCGTCCAGGCGGCGCGAGCCGCTTTGCACCGGACAGATCAGCTTGATCATCTCGCGGCCTGGGACGAGACCGTGCACGAGCTGTTCGCGGCCAATCTCGGCCAGACCGTTGTCCTGACTTTCTTGCGCCTGTCGGAGCAATGGCCGGCGCTGCGATCGACCGATGATCTGATCGCGATCGGACGTGCGACCCGGGACGTCGGCCGCAACGCCGGAAGCCGCGCCGCCCATGCGTTGCTGACCGAGATCTCCAAGGTGCTGCCGCAACTCGCGAGTGCCGGAGAGCTCAGCACCGCCCTTGCCGCGCTGGGCCAGCTCGCGGATATGGGACCGGAATCGGTGACCCTTGCAATTTCCCGCCTGGGTCCGCTGCTCGCGCATGCCGACGGCGAGGATTTTGCCGCCTGGGTCTTTGCCGGCCTGCGCGCAAGCGGCGGCCGCGCCTCGCGGCGGCGCGCTTATTTCGCGCTCGACGATCCGCTGTCGGCGCGGCTGTTCGCCGTCGGCCGCACCGGCGATGATTTTGCCCGGCTGGAGAAACGCCTCGCGGCAACCATGCTGGCGCTGTGGAACAGGAAGCTGCGCTTCCGCAAGCTTGCCGTCGCGCCGACGCCGGTGCCGCGGCGGACTTCGCTGGCCGCCGGCCTGATCGGCCTTCCGGAGACCTTTCCCGGCTTCGAAGGCGAGGCGGCGGACTTGATCTATCTCGCGGCGGTCGCGCATGCCGCCGCGCATCTGGCGCATTCCACCGTCCGCTTTCCTGTGGGGCGGCTGAAGGCGTTGCAGATCGCGCTGGTCTCGCTGGTCGAGGATGCCAGGGTCGAGACGCTGGCGCTGCGCGAGATGCCCGGCCTGCGCCGGCTGTGGCTGCCGTTCCACACCGCGACGCCGTCGGGGCAGGCAACTGCGGCCGGATTGATGACGCGGCTAGCGCGGGCGCTGATCGATCCCGGCTATCAGGATCCGGATGCGTGGGTCACCAAGGGGCGTCGGCTGTTTGCCGACGCCGCCGGCCGTTGGACGGACCCCGCCATCAGCCGCGAGATCGGCGGGCTGCTCGGCAACGACATCGGGCAGATGCGGCTGCAATTCAATGCCAAGAGCTATGTCGTCGAACCCACTTATCGCGATGACAATCTGGCGCTGTGGGATTTCGGCGACCAGCCGGACAGTCCGACCGAGACGATCGAACTTGCCATCGATTCGGTGCGGATCGAACGGCGCGACGATCCGAGCGGCCGATCGAGTGACGATAACGCCAAGCCGGACGAGACGCTGCGCGCGAAGGCCCGCGCGGTGACCCTGCTGGACGGATTTCCGGCCGCGACCTACCCGGAATGGGACTACGCGGCGCGTACCGAGCGGGCGGACTGGACCACCATTCTGGAAGCCGATGCCGCCACGTCCGCGCAGCCGTTCGATCCTTCGACGGACACCGAGGCGCTGCGCTGGATCACCGAACTGACCCGCGACGCGTCGATCGGCCGCCGGGTCCGTCAAAAGGGTCAGCGCGACGGCGATGCGCTCGACATCGACGCAGCGATTGCGCTGACGATCGAGCGGCGTGCCGGCAGCATCAGCGAGCCCAGGGTCTACCAGCGCGATGCGCCGGGGCCGCGCGATCTCGCGATCCTGCTGCTGCTGGACCTGTCGCAATCGACCGCGGACCGCGACCGCCGCGGCCGGACGGTGCTCGATGTCGAGCGCAAGGCGGCCGCGATCATGGCTTCGGCGGTCGACGCCGCCAATGACGCGATCGCGGTGCACGGCTTCAGCTCCGACGGCCGCGAGCGCGTCCGCTATCTGCGCATCAAGGGCTTTGAGGAACCGATGGACGCCGTCGTCCGTTCGCGTCTCGCCGGACTTGGCAGCAGCCATTCCACCCGGCTTGGGGCGGCGTTGCGCCATGCCGGCGGCTACCTCGCCGGACGGCGGGCGTTCCGCAAGGTGCTGCTCGTCCTCACCGACGGCGAACCGTCCGACATCGATGTGCCCGATCCGCAATATCTCGTCGAGGACGCGCGCCGTGCCGCCCAGCAGCTGCGGCGACGCGGCACCGATATTTTCGCCTTCGGGATCGGGGAGCACAAGTTTCCCCAGCTCGATCGGATTTTCGGCGAGCGCCATGCGCTCCGCGTGCCGCGGATCGAAGTGCTGCCGCAACGGGTGATGCAGCTCTATGCGGAACTGAAGAAATAGAGACTGCCGTCGAGCTGCGGATCGCCTCCGCGGGCCTACGCACCGTTGTCATACTTCGCCGCTAACGTTGCAGATTGGACACAGCGGCCCGCCTGGGAAACATTCGACGCGGATACGATGAGCATTGGATCTCTTGCGAGGGGCTTGGCGGGGCGCCCCTCAGACGCTCGTCGAATGTGCGTTTTGGTCTGCCTTTGCGTGCTGGGCGCAAGTACCGATGTCGCGTTGGGACAACAAGGTCCGATCGCTCCTGCGCCGCGCATCACGTTCGATATCCCGTCGCAACCCCTGACCTCCGCATTGGAGAGCTACGGCGCCACATCGAGGCGCGAGGTGCTCTACGATGCGAGGCTTGCAACCGGTCGGCTCTCGGGCGAGGTGAGGGGAGTTTTCGCGCCGTCCGAGGCGCTGCAGATCCTGCTTGATGGAACGGGCCTTGTCGGCCGTCTGACGTCGGAGAATGCAGTGGTGATCGTGCCCTCGTCTCCGGTTGGCGGGCAGCCAGCGACACCCGATGGCGCTGCGCCCAAGGGCGATCCGATCATGCGAGCCCGCTATTATGCCGTGGTGCAGGAGCGCGTTCGCGACGCTTTCTGCCGGGACACCATGTTGCGGCCGGGCCGGTACCGGATCGCCGTGCAGTTCTGGCTCGCCCCAACCGGAGCCGTCCAGCAGACCAGGCTTCTCAGCAGGAGCGGCGATGCGCGCGTCGACAGCGCGATCCAGGCGACGCTGCGTGGATTGAAAATGCGGGAGGTGCCTCCGCCAGGCATCGCGCAACCCCTGACGATGGTCGTTGTGCCGCACCCGTCGCAACAGGCGCAGGACTGCGCCGGCATCGACGCCATCCGTAGCGAGGCGAATTGAGCGTGCCGCAATGAGCGACGCAAACCGGACCATGCTGCGCAGCTTCTTGGCTGCCAGCTATGATGATCTCAAGCTGCGGCTGAGCCGTCGCCTGGGATCGACGGAGCTTGCCAGCGACGCGTTGCAGGACATCTATGTACGTCTCGGGCGGGCCGAGGTGGCGGAGGCGGTGCAAAGCCCGGCCGCGTATCTGTTCCGCATGGCCTTTAACGTCGCAATCGATCGGCAGCGCGCCGAGAAGCGGCGTCTGGCGCGCAGCGAGGTTCAGGATCTGCTTCATATTGTCGACGACGCGCCAGGGCCGGGTCAGATTGCGGAAGCCCGCTTCGAGATCGAGGCGCTGGAGAAGGCGATCGCGGAACTGACGCCGCGCCGCCGGGTCATCCTGCTGGCGGCGCGGCTTCAGGACATGCCGCAGCGGGAAATCGCCAAGCGGCTCGGGGTCTCGTTGCGCCTGGTCGAGAAGGAGCTCCGCCTCGCTCTGGAACATTGTGCCATGCGGCTCGGAAAATAATTGTGCGGTTTTTGGCTATGACGAACGTCAAATGGGCAAGCGCACGGTCTGATTGCGGCGACGGCCGACGGCTTGCGCTGCGAGGCAGGTCTGCATGACGCGGGAAGGCGGCAAATCGACGATGGGGCTCGGCGCAACGGAGCGGGAGGCCCACGCCTGGGTGCGGCGCCTGACGTCCGGAGAGGCGACGGTCGCCGATGCCGACGCATTCCAGCTGTGGCGTCAGCAGAGCGCAGCCCATGCGACGGCCTTTGCCAATGCCAGCAAGCTTTGGGAGACCGTTGGCAGCGCCGGCGATAACCTCCGCTACGATCCTGTATCGCTCGGCGCCTTGCTCGACGGCGAGGCAAAGCGCGTGATGACCCGCAGGCTCGTGCTCCGGGGCGGACTTGCGACCGCCGCGGTGGCTGCCGGAGTGGTCGCGCTGCATCCGCCGCTCGCGCTCTGGCCGTCCTGGTCCGAGCTTGCGGCGGACTACCGGACGGGGACGGGCGAGCAGCGCAAGCTCGCCCTGAGCGACAGCGTCTCGATCAACCTCGACACGCGAACCAGCATCGCACTGCGGCCGGACCACCGCGACACCAGCCGGATCGAGTTGATCTCGGGACAAGCATCGATCGCGACGCCGCCGCAGCTGTTGCGGCCTGTGACCGTGATCGCGTCCAGCGGTCAAACGGTTACAACGCAAGCCTCGTTCGACGTGCGTTACCTCGGCGCCGAGGTGCGCGTCACCTGCCTGGGCGGCGAGGTCCGGGTCGAGCACCAGGGCAATGCCCGCATCGTTCGCGAAAGGCAGCAGGTCGCTTATGACGCCAGGCGCATGAGCGATATCGTCGCGATCGATCCGGCCGTCGAGGCGGCCTGGCAGGAGGGCTTGCTGATCTTCCGCTACACGCCGCTGCCGAAGGTGGTGGAAGAGGTGAATCGGTACCGGTCGGGCCGGATCTTCGTCGTCAATGCCGAGCTGAACACGCACCTGATCAATGGCCGTTTCCATATCGACCGGATCGACGAGGTTCTCGTGCAGCTCGAGCAAGCGTTTGGCGTGAAAGCGAAAACACTTCCCGGCGGCATCGTGCTGCTGAGCTGAGGAGGCGGCGGGCGGGGTTTGCGAAAAAAGTTCGAGTCCGGCGTGCGGGCCGAGCCATCAGGGATCGTCACAGCCGCGAGGGTCTCGGTGCCGGCGCCGGGACGAAACGTCGGCTCTACGTCGCCCGCGCAAGAAAGCGATCCCATGGTTCCCCGTTCCTCCAGGTCCCACGCTCGCATGACGGTTCGCGCTGCGTTGTTCGGCAGCGCCAGCGTCGTGGCGCTCCTTGCCAGCGCCCCGGTGGCCGCGCGCCCGTTTGGATCGGCCTGGACGGCGTCGCCATCGGCTGCCGCGATGGCGGCGTCGCAATCGGCCGCGCAGGATGCGGCCGCCGCCGGCAAGCAAGGCCAGGATGCGATGGCGCGGGCGACGCGCGCCATCCAGGCGATGCAGGGCTTGCAGAATGCAGCGCGCAGCGCGGCGCAGACTTCGCAACGGTCGGTGACGTTGCCGCAGGTCGCCGTGCCCAACGGCCTGGCGCCCGGCGGTTTGCAGGCCGCGCCGGGATGGCAGGGGGCGAATGCGCCGACGCAGGCGGTCGATGCCGCGGGCCAGACCCAGGTCGGCATCCAGCAGAGCAGGCCGCAGGCGATCCTCAACTGGAATTCGTTCAATGTCGGCGCGCGCACCACGCTGAGCTTCGATCAGCAGGGCAATGCGAACTGGGTGGCGCTCAACCGCGTGGTCGGCTCTCCGGCGCCGAGCCAGATCCTCGGCAATGTCAAGGCCGACGGCTCGGTCTATGTGATCAACCAGAACGGAATCATTTTCGGCGGCGCGAGCCAGGTGAATGTCGGTTCGCTGATCGCCTCGACCGCTGGGATCACCGATACCCAGTTCCTCACCAACGGCATCTACTCGCAACAGGCGAGCGGCCAATACGTGCCGAGCTTCACCGGCGCCCGTGGCACCGTGACGGTCGAGGCCGGTGCCCTGATCGCGACCAACGCGCCTTCGTCGGTGACGCAGGGCGGCGGCTTCGTCCTATTGATGGGAAGTGAGGTCAGCAATGCCGGCTCGATCAGCGCGCCGCGGGGCCAGGTACAGCTCGCCGCCGGCAACGACTTTCTGCTGCGCCCGGGTTACAGCACCGACGCCAACCAGGCCCTCGACCACGCGCGGCAACGAGATTGCGCCGATCGTGCGCGACGCCGCAGCAGCCGTCGGCAATTCCGGCCTGATCTTCGCGCAGCAGGGCGACATCACGCTCGCGGGCCGCAGCATCACCCAGGACGGGGTGCTTGTCGCCACGAGCTCGGTCAACACCCGCGGCACGATCCATCTGCTCAACGCAGCCTCAGACGCCGCCGGCAGCGTCACGCTCGCCAGCGGCAGCCTGACCGCGATCCTGCCCGAGCTCGACAGCAGCGACACCGCGCTCGACAGCCAGCGCAGCCAGCTGGTCGCCAATTCCGGCGCTTTCAGCCACGCTCCGGTCACCAATGCCCAGTTCGACAATCTGTCCCTGCTGGCCGACCGGCTGGATCAGGGACGTATCGAGATCGTCAGCGGCGGCACCGTGACCTTCAAGGACAGCTCGATCACGCAGGCGCAGGGCGGCCAGGTGGCGGTCAGCGCCGGCCGCCGCGTCTTCGCCGAGAGTGGATCGGTGATCGACGTCTCAGGCGTGCGCGGCGTGCTGCTGCCGATGTCGGCCAACAACCTCCTGATCAACGTGCAGGGCAATGAGCTGCGCGACTCGCCCGTCAATCGCGATGGGGACACGCTGAAAAATGCCGATGTCTGGATCGACGCGCGCGACCTGGTGCTGGTGCCGGCGGGCGCCGGCGGTTATGCGACGGACCGATACTATACGCCGGGCGGCCTGCTCGAGGTCTCGGGATATCTCGCCAACACCGCCCATCGGATCGGCGAATGGGCCGCGGTCGGCGGCACCGTCACGCTGTCGGCGCAGGAAGTGGTCGCGCAGCAGCGGGCGGTGTTCGATGTCTCCGGCGGCTCGGTCAGCTATCAGGGCGGCTATATCCGCACCAGCAATTTCCTTGGCGCTGACGGCCGGCTCTACAGTGCCGACCAGGCCCGCGCCGACATGCAGTTCTACGGCCTTGGCTCAGGTTTCATTCGCGAGCACAAGCTCGGCGGCAAGGTTGCGCCGAATCTGACCGAAATCTGGACCAGCCCGTTCGGCAAGGGCCGCGTCACCACCCGCTGGGAAGACGGCTACACCATCGGCCGCGACGCCGGCGCTCTCATCCTGTCGACGCCGACGGCGATGTTCGAGGCAGACATCGTCGCCGATGTCATCACCGGGGTGCGCCAGACGACGGCGCGGCCAGCCGGGACCACCGACGGCTACAAGCTGTCACAGGACGTTGCACCGCTGCAGGGCAAGCTCGCGCTCGGCGGCTATTCGGGACTTGGCCTCACCGATGCATCGACAGCGCGGGTCGTGTTCGGCCGAACGCCCGAGATCACCGGCGCGCTGGACGCCACGTCGGCCTTGCCCGACGATCGCATCGGGACCGCATTCTTCAATTCGGACGCACTCAATGCCGCCAGGCTCGGCGGCCTCAACGTTGCGAGCAGCAAGGACATCCTGGTCGCGGCGCCGCTCGAGCTGGCCCCCGGCGCACAGGTGATCCTCACGGCGCCACACGTCGAAGTCGGCGCCAACGTCACGGCGCGTGGCGGCAGCGTGACGCTGACCAACCTGATGCATGCGGTGCTCGGTCAGAATCAGAACGAGCAATGGCGGGCGCTGAACGACGCCAACGGCAAGGCGCAGATCACGGTTGGCCAGAACGTCGCCGTTGATCTCGGCGGGCTGTGGAGCAATGAGCTGACCGGTACGGATGGATCCGGCCGGGCGCATCTCGACGGCGGCAACTTCACGGTTTCGACCACCGGCAGTATCACGCTGGCGAGCGGGTCGCTGATCGATGTGTCGTCGGGCGGCGCCATCCTGGCGAACGGCAAGACGCAGGGTGGCAAGGGCGGCAATGTCAGCCTCGTGGCCAATGACTATTCGCATCTCGCCGGGACGCAGTTCTTCACCAACCCGCTCATCCTCGATGGCGCCATTCGCGCCTATGGTTTTGCCGGCGGCGGTACGCTGACGCTGAACGCGGGCCAGGAGATCGCGATCGGCGAGGCCGTCGCCGACGCGCTGGTGCTCGATCCCGCGATCTTCCAATCCGGCTTCAAGACCTACAACATCAGCAGCAACACCGGCATCCGGATCGGCGAAGGCACGCGCGTGGATGCCGAGGTGCCGGTCTATCGCTTCAGCCAGGGCAGCTACACCGCGCCGAGCGGGAGCCTGGTCGCGGATGCCGCGGAACTGTGGACGCCGCCCAGATTTACGCTCAGTCCGTTCGCGCACAGCGCGACGCAGCGCGTCGGCGCCGATGTGACATTCTGGAGCCTGCATGACTTCACGCTGGCGAAGGGCGCGTCGATCAACGTCGATCCCGGACGTTCGGTCTCGATCTACGCCAATCGCCAGACGGTCATCGACGGTGCGATCACGGCGCCGGCCGGCAACATCCTGATCACCAGCCTGCAGGACGCGCCCGGCGATACCAGGTACAATTCCGGTTACGGCGAGTTCGGGCTGACGCGTTCATTCTGGATCGGCGACGATGCGGTGCTGGACGTCTCGGCGCGCGACGCGGTCGGGCGCGACGAGAACGGGATCTCCTATGCGGCGGTGCCGGACGGCGGCACGATCCGGATCGGCGGCACCGGCGCGCTGGATCCAAAATATCCCGTCGTCAGCGATGCCTTCGTGATCGTTCGCCCCGGTGCGCTGATCGACGCGTCGGGCACCTCTGCGGTGGTCGATGTGCTCAGCGGCAACGGCTATGTCCCGACGCCTGCCGCGAGCGACGGCGGAGCGATCTCGCTCTATTCCAGCTTCGGGATGGCGCTCGACGGCACCTTGCGCGCGGCGGCCGGCGGCAGCGGCGCATCCGGCGGCGCGCTGAACTTGACGATGTCGTGGCGCGGCTACATCGTCGGGCAGCCGAATGCCAATTCGCCCTATGCCAGCAGCGACCTGCCTCCGGAATTCCAGCGGTCGCGCGATATCACGCTCATGCAAAACGCACCCGGCAGCGGCCTTGCCGCCGGTCTGTCGCCGGGGCGGGCCGATCCGGCCCTGCAGTTCGGGCGGACTGTGCTTGGCGTCAACCAGGTCGAGAAGGGGGGCTTCGGCTCGCTCGCGCTCTATACGCGCGATCTTCTGATCTTTGACGGCAATGTGAATCTCAGCCTGTCGCGCAGTCTTCGGCTGTCGAGCGGCGTCATCGCATCGGCGCCCGACACGCCGAACAGCACGATCCATTTGTCGGCGCCCTATGTCCGTCTCGATGGCGTCTACAACGCCGAAGATGCGCAGACGGCGGTGGGATATTCCCCCGGGATCAACAATGTCGGCGTCCGGAATCCGGCGACGGGCGGAAGCTTCACCGTCGCCGGCGACCTGATCGATGTGTACGGGCCGGTCCAGTTCGGGGCCACCGGCCAACAGGGCAGTGGGGACGCGGACATCGGACGTCCTGTCAGCATTCCATTCGATGCCCGCGGCTTTCATCAGGTCGCGCTGCAGAGCAATGGCGATATCAGGTTCGGCACCGGCGGGCTCGATGTTGAAAACCTCGCGTTGACTGCCGACCAGATCTATCCGTTGAGCGGTGCCCTCGCGCTGATCAAGGTTGGGCTCCGTCCAAGCTCGCCGTCCGCTGCCTATGATCCCGATGCGCATCTCATCATTCGCCGCAATGACGGCGAGACGCCGCCGGTTCCGGCTTCGGCCTTTGGTGATCTGGATTTGATTGCCGCCAACATTGACCAGGGCGGCGTGGTTCGCGCACCGCTTGGTCGGATCTGGTTCAATGCGACGCAGCTCGACAACGGGCCGCTTATCCCGCCCCCATCCGACGCGCGTATCACGTTCCGCAGCGGCAGCATCACGTCCGCGAGCGCGGCCGGCTTGACCATGCCGTTTGGCGGCACCTCGGATGGCATCGCCTATCAAGGCGCAGACGGCACCTTGTACAATCTGGCGAGTGCTTCCTACGAAGATCATGTCAACGGTATCAGGATTGCGAGCGGGATTTCGCTCACTGCCGGCTCGGTCGTGGGCGAGCCCGGGTCGGTGCTCGACCTGTCCGGTGGTGGCTCGCTCACGGGGGCAGGCTTCATCTCCGGTCGCGGCGGCTCGGTCGATGTGCTGAAGACGGCGCTCGTCAATGCCAATCCGGCCAACAGCTACAGCGCGGCCGGCAACAAGGTCTATGCCATCCTGCCCGGTTACGCAGCCGACTATGCGCCGGCGATCGCGACCAACGGCGCCGGAGATCCGGCGATCGGCCAGCAGATCACGCTTCCTTCAGGCGTACCAGGACTGCCCGCCGGCACCTACACGCTGCTGCCGTCGAGCTATGCGCTGCTGCCGGGCGGCTATCGCGTCGAGCTCGGCGCGACCGGAACGACTGTGGTGCCGCCCGTGGCGGCCGGCAACGGCTCCGTCGTCACGCCGGGCTATCTCGGGGTTGCCAACAGCGCGATCCGGGACACGCTGCCGACACGGGTGATCCTCACCTCGGGCCAGACCACGCGGCATTATTCGCAGTACAACGAAACCAGCTATGCCGATTTCGCGCGCGCGCAAACGGCCCTATTCGGCGGGTTCCGGCCGCGCTTGCCGGAGGACGGCAAGGTCCTCGAGATCATCCTGCTCTCGCAGCCGGACAACGCGAAGTCGTTGTCGTTCGCCGGCACGGCCTTATTCGGTGGTGCGAAGGACGGCGTCGACGGCACGCTGTCGATCAGGCCGTTGCAATCCGTCGTGCTTGACATCACGCCGCCTGGAGCCGTGCCCATCGCCGGGCACACGTCCATATCGAGCGACGACATCAACGCCTTCAATGCACCGACGCTGTTGCTGGGCGGCACGAGCGTGTACGCCGTGGAAACGAATTCCGGGGCCGGTGCCAAGATTTATTTCGACGGAAACTCGACGGTCAATCTGCTCGACGGCGCGGCGATCCGGGCCGGGCAGGTGTTTCTTGTCGGTACGTCGGTCAATATGGCAGGCGGGGCGAGCATCGATACGCGCGGCCTGAAAACCAACGCGATCGATTCCACGCTCGGCTATGTCTATGGCAATTTGGACCCGACGTCGACGAGCACGACCAGCAGTACGGCCGTGCTCGGGGTCGCCAATGGCTGGTTCCAGTTTCTCGATGCGGTCGGGTCCGGACAAATCAGCATCGCGAGCGGTGCTTCGCTGCTGACCGACGGCAGCATCGTGCTGGCCGCGCCGGGCGGGCTCACCATGGGCGACGTCAATTTCGGCGCGCGCTATCTCAACGTCACGCAGGAGCAGGTCAATGTCGGCACCGAGGCGGCGCTCGCGGCAGCGCAGGCCGCAGGCCAGCTTCCGCCAGGATGGAATCTGACCCAAAACGTGCTCGACAGGCTTTTGCGGCCCTCGACAAGCGCGGGCAGTCCGGCACTTGAGCAGCTCATCATCACGGCGAGCGGTTCCTTCAATCTGATCGGCAGCGTCAGCCTGGACACCACGCGGCAGGGCGCCTCGGCCGACCCGCTCAAATTCGTTCTGAATACGCCGGCCATCTACGGGCTCGGCTCCGCCAGCGACACCGCGAGCATCACGGCCGATACGCTGGTCTGGAACGGCATCCGCAGCGGCGACGGCAGCCCATCGAACCCCTATGGCAGCCAGGTGCCTGCCGGTGTTCTGCCCGGCGGGCCCGGCACAGGATCCGGCCATCTCGCCATCACGGCCAGCGAGATCCTGTTCGGCTACGATGCTGCGCTGAGCAAGCCGACCGATGGCGCAACGCTGAACCGTCTCGCGCTTGGTTTCTCGGATGTGAGCCTGACAGCGACGAAGCGCATCACCGCGAACAGCGACGGCACGCTGAAGGTGGGTCTCGGCCAGGACAGCAATGGTGCCTTGCAGGGCGGCGCGCTCACCATCGCAACCCCGCTGATCACGGCGAGCAAAGGCGCGAAGCTCGATGTCAGCGCAGGCGCAGCCTTGCGCCTGGTCGCGCCGGCGGGGGCCGCTCCCGCCGATACGCGTGGCGTGACGGATCTCGGCGGCACGCTCGCCTTCGCCGGTGATAGCGTCTTTGTCGACACTGCGTTCGCCTTGCCGTCCGGCAAGCTGACGCTGAACGCGACGCACGATGTTGTGCTCGGCGCAAACGCGACCGTCGACCTGTCGGGCCGCGGCATCGCCTTCTTCGACGTCACCAAGTTCAGCTGGGGCGGCGATCTCATCCTGAGCTCCGCCGGCGGCAATATCATCCAGAATGCGGGTTCGGTGATCGATGTCTCGGCCGCCAACAATGCGGCGGGCTCGATCGCGGCGAAGGCGATCGACGCCGCGCACGGGCAGGTCTCGTTCGACGGCACGCTCAGGGGATCGTCGACCGGCGATTACGACAGCGGGCAGTTCACGGTCGCAGCGCAGAATTTCGGCGATTTCGCCGCGTTGAACGCCAAGCTCAACGATGCAGGTTTCTTCAACGCTCGCAGCTTTGATCTTCGGCAGGGCAGCCTTGTGATCGGCGATGGTGTGAAGGCGCGCTACCTGACGGTCTCGGTCGATCAAGGCAGTCTCACGGTTGATGGCAGGATCGACGCCAGCGGCGCCAAGCCCGGCACCGTCCGCCTGTCGGCGCGCGACGATCTCACGCTGACGGCGAATGCGGTGCTCGATGTCCACGGCAACGTGCTGCAGACCGACAGCTACGGCGCGCCGATCGAAGCCAACAACACCGCACATGTCGAGCTCACCACCACGCACGGCACGATGACGCTGGCTGCCGGCGCGACCATCGACATGAGCTCACCGGACGGCGTCTCGCGCGGCAAGATCGAGCTCAACGCGCCACGGCGCGGCGGCGCTGGCGGCGACGGCGCGGGCGCCAACGACATCGCGATCAACGCGCGCGGCCCGTTCAATATTCGCGGTGCCAGCAGTATCGCGTTGAACGGCTTCCGCACCTATGACCTGCCGGGCGGCAGCATCATCGATCAGGCCTATCTCGACGGTCTGCATCAGGACAGCACGGCATTCATCAATGCAGCGCTCCAGAATGGCGACCTGCGGAACCGCCTGGCCGGGCTCTCGGCCTATGGCTCGGCCTTCCATCTTCGGCCGGGCGTCGCGATTACGTCGGACGGGGATCTGTCGACGAAGGGCGATCTCGACTTCTCCGGTTATCGCTATGGGCGGAATGCCGATCCGGCCGTGCGTGGCTCCGGCGAGCCAGGCGTGCTCGTGGTGCGCGCCGCCGGCGATCTCAAGATCAATGGCAGCATCAATGACGGCTTCGCACCGCCGCCGGCGTCACCAGATGCCGTGACCGTGATTGCCTCCGGCACGTTACCTGACGGCTATACTGTCACGACGGGTGGTGTGGTCCTCGGCAGCGGTTCGACCATTCCGAACGATGGCACGATCAACTTGGAGCTGCAGCTCGAGGGCGGAGAGGTCATACAGAGCCCGGACGCCGCAAATCCGCTTCCCGTAGCGATCAAGTTGGCGGAGGACTTCACGGTGAGGGGACCGCCCAATCCGGCAAGGATAGTGAATGGCGGGCGCATCATCACGCCGGACAAGATTTACAACCCGGGTGATACGATCCTCACCGGAACAGTATTTCCGGCCGGCACCGTGTTCGAGAAGAATCTTTACTTCACCGGGCGGGTTTTCATCAATTCAGCGATCAGTCTGGTGCTTGAGCCCGTGAAGCTGCCGGCGGGCACCAGCCTTGTGCTGTTCGGCGGTTACACATTCCCGGCCGACACGCCGCTTCCCGTGGGCACGGTGCTTCCGGCGGGCATGACGAACATCAATCTGGTTGGACCGGGAGATCGTCAGATCTGGCCGATCGCCCCGATGCTCGCGGCGGGCACGCAATCCTGGTCGATGCGCCTGGTCGGCGGCGCCGATCTCGCGAGCGCCGACAGCCGCATGCTGCAGACAGCCGATGCGCTGGCCGGTTCGGGCAACGTGGTGTTGAACGATCCGTATAACGTCACCATCAACAAGCCGACCACACTGGGTGTCAGCGTCGTGCGCACCGGCACCGGCGATCTCGAAATTCTCGCCGGCGGCAATTACGATCAGCAGTCGCCGTTCGGCGTCTACACGGCCGGCACCGCGATCAGGGAGACCGGGACGGCAGCGAATGCCGACTATAACGTCGACCGCGGCACGGTGACGGATGGCACTGTGCTGGGATCGGCAAATGCCAGCTATGAATCAGCGCTCGGCTCGCAGCGAATGTATTACCCCGAGCATGGCGGCGATTTCCTGCTGGTGGCGCAAGGCGACGTCAGCGGGACGCTGACGAAGGGCACGACCGAGATTGGGTCGTGGCTATGGCGCCAGGGTGGCTCGGAGATCGGTCAGAGGACCGCCTGGGGCATCAATTTCGGCAGCTATACGCTCGATCAAATCCGTGACCCCAGCATCTTGTCTTTGGGACTCTCAGCCTTCTCCGGTCTTGGTACGCTCGGCGGCGGCAATGTCACATTGCAAGCCGGCGGCACGATCGGCGGCGCCGGCCGCGGTGTCGTCATCGCTGTCGGTGGCAGCGGCCGTGTGATGGCCGATGGCAGCCTGGTGCAGACCGGCGGCGGCACGCTGTCGGTGAAGGCTGGCGACGTCGGCATCGGCGGCAATCAATTCGTCAATCTGCGCGGTGCGATGGATGTCGTGACGGGAGATTTCGGCAGCATGATCGCGAACAACCTCCGCAACGACAGCGGGGCAGATCCGCGGCCGTCCAATCCGTTGACGTCCTATTCGATGATCACGGCCGCCGGCGGCGATTTCGCACCGGGCGACAGCGTGATCGACATCCGTGCACGTGGCGATCTGGCTGTCGGAGCCATCCTCGATCCGGGCCGGGTCGGTGTCACCGGCGTGACGGCCGCCGATAACGGCAGCACCAGCGGCCAGGGCGCCAGCTGGTTCACGCTGTGGACGGGGCAGACCGCCGTCAACATGTTCGCCGCGGGCGGTTCGCTCGCGCCGGGCAGTGCGCCATTCGGCTTCCAGTTCCTGCCCTCGACCGTGCGGGCGATCGCCGCGAACGGCAACATCTACAATTCGATGGATGGAATGCTGCTGCCGTCAGAGAATGGCGGCGCGTTCGAGATGCTGGCGGAAGGATCGATCTTCAGCACAACGAACGCCATCGGGGCGTCGATGGCGCCGGTATCGGCGCTCGCGACACCATTCCAGCCGGCTTGGGCGATCTCGATCACCCAACCCTGGGGACAGGTCATCACGGCCTCGAATTATTGGGGCAACTTCGCGCAAGTGAACGATGTCATCAGTGGATTTGGTGTCTACTCTTACCCGACGGGCGGATACCCCTTTGCCTTTGGTGCCAACACGGTGAAGGGCAACCCCGCGCAGAACCAGGGCGAGCCCGCGCGGATCTATGCGGTGAACGGCGACATCACCGGGATCACCTATGGCCAGACCGTTACGGTGCGGAGGACCACTGACGGCGTCGACTCCAGCGAAGTTTATTATCAGGCGGCAGGACCGCTGCGGATGCTGGCGGGCGGTGACATCGTCAATACCAAGGGCCTGATCCTGCACAACGACCCCAACGATGTGTCCGTCATCGCGGCCGGCGGCAGCGTCATCTATGCGGGCTGGCCGGGGCTCGAATCCGGAGTAGGCGGAGGCTGGACGATTGCCGGCCCGGGCACGCTCGAAATCACCGCGGCCAGGAACATCTATCAGGGATCGACGGCGACCGTCGAAAGCATCGGGGCGTTGGCTGCCCGTGACAAGCGGCCCGGCGCAGACGTGGTCATGCAGGCTGGCGTCGGTGAAGGGGAGATTGGCGTCGGACAAGTCGACTGGACCGGCTTTGCCAGGCTCTACCTCGATCCGGACAATCTCGCAGGCGCCGGGCCGCTCGCCGACCAGCACGGCAAGGTGGCGAAGACCTATGGTGATGAGCTTGATGCCTGGCTGACGGAGCGCTTCGGCTACGGCGGAGCCAAGGCCGATGCGCTCGGCTACTTCCTCACGCTGCCGGGCGAACAGCAGCGCGTCTTCCTGCGGCAGGTCTACTATGCCGAACTGACTGCCGGCGGGCGCGAATACACCGATACGAACGGCCCGCGCGCCGGCTCTTATCTGCGCGGGCGCGAGGCGATCGCTGCGCTATTCCCGAATCCGTCCGCCTATCGCGGCGACATCAGGATGTTCACCGCTGCAACCGGCACGCCGGGCGCGCCGAACTACGCGATTCAAAGCGGCTTCGTTCACACCGATTTCGGTGGCGACATCCAGTTCCTCACGCCGGGCGGCGGCGTCACGATCGGGACCGAGGGGCTGCTGCCGGGCAGTGATGCGGGCCTCATCACGCAAGGCGCGGGCAACATCCAGATTTATTCCCAGAACAGCGTGCTGATGGGCCTGTCGCGCATCATGACCACGTTCGGCGGCAATATCGTGATCTGGTCGGCGGAGGGCGACATCAACGCCGGTCGCGGCGCCAAGACCACGGTAATCTATACGCCGCCGAAGCGCGCTTACGACAGCTACGGCAATATCACGATATCCCCGGTGGTGCCGTCGAGCGGCGCCGGTATTGCAACTCTGCAACCGATTCCGGAGGTGCCGCGCGGCACGGTCGATCTGATCGCGCCGCTCGGCACTGTCGATGCCGGCGAAGCGGGTATCCGCGCCTCGAGCTTCGTCAACATCGCAGCGCTGCATATCGTCAACGCCGCCAACATCCAAGCGCAGGGCGGCGTGATCGGCGTGCCGCAGGTCCAGGCGCCCAACATGGGCGCCCTGAGCGAGGCCTCGAACACGGCCGGCGCCTCTGCCAAGCAGGCCGCCGCGCCGCCGCCGAGCGCCAACGAGCAGCCTTCGGTCATCATCGTCGAAGTGCTCGGCTATGGCGGCGGCGACGGCGGCGACGAGGAAAAGCGGCGCGGCAGCGACAAGCGAAGCCAGTACGACCCGAACAGCGCCTTTCAGGTGATCGGCGACGGCCAATTGAGCAAGGAGCAGCTGAAGAAGCTGACGCCGGATGAACGCCGGCAGGTCGTGAACTGACTTCGGCCCGTGGCGGCCGCCGCGATTTGGCATCGGCGATGCTGGTCTAGCCCGTTGCGCGGGGCAGGGAGCCCTTTGCGGTGATCTCCGCCGAGAGCTCTTCGATCGTCTTGCGCTGCTCCATGGCGGCCCGGCGGATCAACGCAAAGGCGGCCGGTTCGGCCAGCGCGTGGGTGTGCATCACCTGGAGCACCGCGGCGAGCACGATGCGGCGAGATCGAAGGCGCTGTTCGAGCTTGAGCACCTGCTGCTTCAGCTCGTCGCCGCGTTGGCGTCGTTCGAACGCCAGCACGAGCGCGGCATAGATGCCGGCCGAGCGCAGCGGCTTGACCAGGAACGAGGCCGGATCGAGCTCGAGCACCAGCTTCAGGCGGCTCGGCGTTTCGGTGCCGAGCAGGGCGATGACCGGGCTTCGCCCGAGCGAGGTACGCTGCACCGGGGAGGCAAGCGGCAGGTACTCGTCGTCGATCAGCGTCACGTCCGGACGGCAGTCGATACGGGCATCGCCATCCCATGTGACGATGTCGATCCCGAGACGCTCGAACTGACGCCTGACGATGGAGGCATCGCGCTCGTCCTTGATGGCGACGAGGGCCTTGCGTCCGCGCAGCGAAAATGAAGACGGCTTGGTCATTTCACAACCCGTAAATGCGGCGCATTTGGCGACGTTGCATCCCGTGCAGGGCTGGCGGCGACGTCGAGCTGCGTCAGATAGGGATCCGGCTTAACCGGAGCGTCGGCTTCCCAGAAGATGTCAAACTGTCCCTCGGTGTTGGAGACGGCGAGCCGCGGCGTCAGGACGCAGTGGTTGTTGCTGCCGTCGATCCAGACCGGGCCTTGCGGCGAATTGTAGCGGTGGCCGGCCGCGGCGCGCCGCACCTCGCCGATATCGGATGTGCCGGCGCGCTGCAACGCACGGGCCAGCAGATAGACCGCGACATAGGCGGATTGCCCGTCCACCGAAGGGCTGCTGTGCTCGCCGTAGCGCGCCTTCCAGCGCGCGACGAAGGCCCGGTTCTCGGGCAGGCGAATGCTCTCGAAATAGGCCGATGACGTGATGCATCCGGCCGATGCGGGCCCCACGATCTTGAGCTCCGGCTCGCACAGGCTGCAGCTGACCATCGGAATCTGGAGACCCGCGGCCGTGGTCGCGGCATGAAGGGCCCGAATGAAATCGTAGCTCGAACTGCCGACCAGTGTGTTGAACACCACCGGCGGCCGGCGGCGCACGATTTCGTCGACGATATGGCCGACGGCACTCTCGCCAAGTTCGAGCAACCGCTCGGCGAGAATGCGGCCTCCGGCTGCGGTCGCCAGCTCGCGGGTGACGCGATTGGTCTCCCAGGACCAGACATAGTTGGAGCCGACGCAGAAGATCTCGCGCGACAGATTGTCCAGCACGTAACGCACCAGCGGCAGCACATTGTGGTTGGGCGAAGCGCCGACATAAATCACATTGTCCGAGCATTCGAACCCTTCATAGCGGGCCGGATGCCAGAGCAGACGGTCGGTGCGCTCGACGATCGGCAGCACCTGCTTGCGCGACGCCGAGGTGTAGCAGCCGACAATGTGCTCGACGCCGACATTGCGGATGAGGTCGTCGCAGGCGGCGTGATATTCGGAAACCACACCGCGGGGATCGCGCACATGCGCCGCTATCGAGAAGTCGAAGCCGTCCTGGCTGTTGATCTCGTCGACCGCCATCATCGAGCTCTTCAGGAGCTCGCGCCCCATCGCCTGATAGGGCCCGTGCTGCGAGCAGATGATGCCAACGGGAATGGACGGCTTTGTCATCGACGACTTTCATTGCGACGCGCGAAGGAAATCATCTTCGCAGAGGTCGGTGCAAGAGGTCATGCTGATTTGCTGCGCATGCACCTCGCGAAATTTGTGCAGCCAGCCTCGTTGACAACGCGCTGCACATCTCCTTAGAATTTTCTCCTACAGGGCTACCTGTCGAACCCAGCGCGCGTCGATTTGGCCGATGACGTCCCGGTCGCCGCGCAGAGTGCTCCGTTCGATCCGGGCCCCACGCGATAGTTCATAGCCGCGGCATTTGAGCCATTCGTCACCTTCGTTTTGGAGGGGCGGGTGGCTTTTTGCATTTGCCGCCAAACACATTGGCGACACGACCGTGTCGTCAAGCCGGAGGCGCATGCGCGGTGATGGGCAGTGCCTGCGCTTGCGTCGTGCCAAGTGCGGGGATGAGAAACGATGCCGACGACGGAACTTCACTATCTCGGACTGATCGAGATCGGGCAGCAAATCCAGGCCAGGAAACTCTCGCCGGTCGAGGTGACCAAAGCGATGCTCGGACGCATCGAGCAGCTCGACGGCAAGCTCAAGAGCTACGCTCATGTGATGGCCGAGGCCGCGCTTTCCGAGGCTGCGGCCGCCGAGAAGGAAATCGCATCCGGCAAGATCAAGGGGCCGCTGCACGGCGTGCCGATCGCCGTCAAGGATCTGTGCTGGGTCAAGGGCGTGCCGGCCGCGCACGGCATGACGATCCATCGCGACTTCCGTCCGAGCGAAGATGCCACGGTGGTCGCGCGGCTCAAGGACGCCGGCGCGATCATCCTCGGCAAGCTGCAGCAGACCGAGGGCGCCTATGCCGATCATCATCCGAAGATCGATCCGCCGAAGAATCCATGGAATGCCGATCTGTGGTCCGGCGCGTCCTCGAGCGGTTCCGGCGTCGCTACCGCCGCGGGGCTCTGCTTCGGTTCGCTTGGAACCGACACGGGTGGATCGATCCGCTTCCCCTCGGCTGCCAACGGCATCACCGGGCTGAAGCCGACCTGGGGCCGCGTCAGCCGCTACGGCGCCTACGAGCTCGCGGCGACGCTCGATCACATCGGCCCGATGGCCCGCAGCGCGGCCGATTGCGGCGCGATCCTTGCCGTGATCGCGGGCCAGGATCCGAAGGACACCACGTCGGTGCCATTGCCGGTGCCCGATTATCTTGCCGGCCTGACCGGAGATTTGCGCGGCGTGGCAATCGGCGTCGATCGGCGCTGGACCAGCGAGGGCACCGATGAGCCGGCCGGCAAGGTGCTCAGCGAGGGGCTGCGTGTCGCGGCCGATCTCGGCGCGACGATCAAGGACATCACCTTCCCCGATCCGAAAGCGGTCATCGAGGACTGGTTCCCGCTGTGCGGCATCGAGGTGGCGGTTGCGCATGAGGAGACTTATCCCGCCCGCAAGGACGAATACGGTCCGGCGCTCGCAGGCCTGCTCGATCTCGGCCGGGCGCAGTCCGCCATGGACTATCAGAAGATCGTGCTGCGGCGCGAAGCGTTCCGCGGCGCGGTGCGACTGCTGTTCGACACGGTCGATCTGATCGCGGTGCCGGCCCAGGCCTTCGCTGCGCCGACGTTGGCCAAGATGGCGGCGCTCGGCGAGGACCCGTCGCTGATCACTGGGCTGCTGCGCTTCACCTGTCCGTTCGACATGACCGGCAGCCCGACCGTGACGCTTCCCGGCGGCTTCGCGCCGAACGGTGGTCCGGTGGCCTTCCAGTTTGTCGGGCGTCACTTCGACGAAGCAGGCCTCGTTCGCGCCGGCGATGCCTTCCAACGCGTCACCGACTGGCACAAGCGCCATCCCGCGATCTGAGTTGAGGAGCCGTTCGCATGACCGAAGACTGGTTGAAGAATTCCATCATGGCCAAGCGCGCCGTCGCCAAGGGCGCGACCGGCACGACCCATAGTTTGACGATCGAGCAACAGGGCGGGTTCCATTACGTCTATGGGCCCTATGCCAAGCCGACGCTGTCGATCGATCCCGGCGGGGTCGTCGTGGTCGAGACCGAAGACGCGTTCGGCGGTGTACTCACCAGCGAGAGTGACAGTCCGACCGCCAAGCTGAATTTCCCTTATTTGAACCCGCAATGCGGACCGATCGCGGTCAAGGGCGCCAAAAAGGGCGATTGCCTCGCCGTCTATATCCGCGACGTCGAGACCCGCGGCGCGCAGCCGGCCGGGACCACCTGCATCATTCCGGAATTCGGCGGCCTGGTCGGCACCGCGTCGACGGCACTGCTCAATCCGCCGCTACCGGAACGCGTCAAGAAGCTGCATGTCGACCGCAGCGGCGTGCGCTGGAACGACAAGATCACGCTGCCCTACGAGCCGTTCATCGGCACCATCGGCGTGTCGCCCGAGATCGAGGCGATCTCCTCGCTGCAGCCGGATTATCACGGCGGCAACATGGACCTGCCTGATGTCGCGCCCGGCGCGATCATCTATTTTCCGGTGCACAGGGAGGGCGGGCTGCTCTATGTCGGCGACTGCCACGCCACGCAGGGGGACGGCGAGCTGTCGGGCGTCGCGCTGGAGCAGCGCGCGACCGTGACGCTGCAGATCGACCTGATCAAGAACTGGAGCTTCGCCTGGCCGCGGCTCGAGACGGCTGACTTCATCATGACCATCGGCAGCGCCCGCCCGCTCGAAGACGCGGCGCGCATCGCCTATCGCGAGCTGGTGCGCTGGATGAGCGCCGACTACGGCTTCGATGAGATCGACGCCTACATGCTGCTCAGCCAGGCCGGCCGCATGCGGCTCGGCAACATGGTCGACCCCAAATACACGATGGGGGCGTCGATTCTGAAGAATTACCTCAAGGCGTGAAACTTCAACATCCTTCAACGACAGAGGACATGGCGATGTATTCGGGGCGTGTAGTGGGAATGGCTTTGCTCGGTGCAATGCTCGGGACCGCGGCAATTGGCGCCGCTCGGGCGGCGGAACCGCCGCTGAAGATCGGCTTGCTGGAGGACGTCTCCGGCGACCTGGCGTTCATGGGCATGCCCAAGCTGCACGGCTCGCAGCTTGCGGTCGAGGAGATCAACAAGAGCGGCGGCATCCTCGGTCGGCAGATCGAATTGATTCATCTTGATCCCCAAGGTGACAATGCCCGCTATCAGGAGTTCGGCCGCCGGCTGCTCAATCGCGACAAGGTCGACGTGCTGATCGGCGGCATCACGTCGGCCTCGCGCGAGGCGCTGCGTCCGATCGTTGATCGCACCACCACGCCGTACTTCTATACGAACCAGTATGAAGGCGGCGTCTGCGATGCCAGCATGATCAGCATGGGCGCGGTGCCGGAGCAGCAATTCTCGACGCTGATCCCCTGGATGGTCGAGAAGTTCGGCAAGAAGGTCTATGTGATCGCCGCGGACTACAATTTCGGCCAGATCTCCGCGGAATGGAACCGGAAGATCATGAAGGATCTCGGCGGCGAGGTCGTCGGCGAGGAATTCATCCCGCTCGGCGTGTCGCAGTTCGCGCAGACCATCCAGAACATCCAGAAGGCGAAGCCGGATTGGCTGCTGACTATCAATGTCGGCGCCGCGCAGGACTCGTTCTTCGAGCAGGCCGCCGCGGCCAATCTCAACCTGCCGATGGGGTCCTCGATCAAGGTCATGCTCGGCTTCGAGCACAAGCGGTTCAAGCCGCCGGCGCTCAACAACATGCATGCCACCGCGAACTGGTTCGAGGAGATCGATACGCCCGAAGCCAACGACTTCAAGAAGCGCTGGCACGCCAAGTTCCCCGACGAGCTCTATATCAACGACATGGGCTATAACGCCTACAACGCGCTCTACATGTACAAGACGCTGGTCGAGAAGGCGAAGTCGACCAAGCTCGAGGACATGCGCAAGGTGATCGCGACCGGCGACGCCTGTATTGATGCGCCCGAGGGCAAGGTCTGCATCGATCCGAAGAGCCAGCACACCTCGCACCGCATGCGCCTGATCTCGGTCGGGCCCAAGCACGAGGTGACGGTGGAGAAGGACTACGGCACGATCCAGCCGTACTGGCTCGGCGAGATCGGCTGCGACCTCACCAAGAAGAACGACAAGGATCAGTACACGCCGAGTCATCTTCCCAGCAAATCGTAATGCATATGGGCACGAATCTTGCTCGTGCATTGCATCTCGAACTTGAAGCGAACCGGCGCCGCACTGATGCGGCGCCGTGGTCACGGAGACTGGAATGTCGGCTGAGCTCTTCTCGGTATTCTATCAGTTCGCCGACGTCTTCGCGTTCCTGATCCTGTCGGCGGCGGGCCTCGCCATCGTGTTCGGCATGATGGGCGTCATCAACATGGCGCATGGCGAGTTCATCATGTGCGGCGCCTATGTCACCGTCGGCCTCGTGAACCTCGGCGTGCCGCTGCCGATCGCCCAGATCCTGGCGGCACTGACTGCGGGGATCATCGGCATGATCGTCGAGTTCCTGATCGTGCGGCGCTTCTACAAGCGTCCGCTCGATTCGTTGCTCGCGACCTGGGGCCTCAGCCTGATCGTGACGCAGTCGATGCTGCTGATCGTCGGCTCCGCGGTGCGCGGCATCGGCACGCCGGAAGGCAGCTTTGCGATCGGCGGCTATACGTTCTCGACCTACCGCCTGGTGCTGTTCGGCGCTGCGGTGGCGGTGCTGGCCGGGCTCTATATCATCTTCATGAAGACGCGGTTCGGCGTGATCGCGCGCGCGACGATGCAGAATGCGGCGATGGCGAAGGCGCTCGGCGCGCGCACCGGGCGGATCTATTCCATCAGCTTCGGCATCGGCACCGCGCTTGCCGGCCTCTGCGGCGCGCTCTATGCGCCGACCATGACGCTGATCCCGACCATGGGCGCGACCTTCGTGGTCGAGAGCTTTGTCACCGTGGTGATCGGCGGCGCCAATGTGCTGCTCGGCACCGCGCCGGCCGCGGTGTTCCTGGCGATGATCCGGATGGCGCTGAACGCGAGCTACGGACAGATCATCGGCCAGATCGGCATGCTGTTTGCCGTCATCCTGATCATACGTGTGCTGCCTGAAGGCCTATCCAGCGTGCTGGTGCGTCGTGGGCGCTAGACGGGAATTTCCGATGTTGAAGCTGCTCGAGGGCCCGCAGACGCTCGGACGGGGCAAGATCTTCTGGTCGTGCTTCCTGGCCGTGCTGGCGGGCGCGCTGATCTATCCGCTGTTCGCCGACTCCTATGATGTCGGCAATTTCGCCTATTTCCTGATCTGGATCTTCATGGCGCTCGGGCTCTGCCTGATGTGGGGCTATGGCGGCATGCTGTCGTTCGGCCAGACCTTCTTCTTCGGCATCGCCGGCTACGGCTATGGCGTGCTCGCCATCAACATGGGCGGCGGGACGGCGACGATTGCCGCGCTGGTCCTCTCGGTGGTCATCGCGATGATCGCAGCCGGAATCCTCGGCTACTTCATGATCTGGGGCGGCATCAGCGGGATCTTCTTCGGCATCGTGACGCTGTCGGCCACGCTCGTGCTTGCCTTCTTCCTTGGCCAGACCGCCGGACCGGAATGGCATATCGGCCCGGCGCGGCTGAACGGCTTCAACGGCATGAAGGGGATGGACCCGCTCACCGTCGGCAGCTTCGATATCGAGGGATCGGCGCTCTATTACCTTATGATCGCGCTGATCGTGATCGTCTACAGCGCGCTGCGCATGCTGGTGAATTCGAGCGTCGGCAACGTGATCGTGGCGACGCGCGAGAATCCGCAGCGCGCCGAGATGCTCGGCTACGACGTCCGCAAATATCAGCTCCTGACCTTCGTGATCGGTAGCGGCCTCGCCGGGCTCAGCGGCGCGCTGTACACGTCCTGGGGCCAGTTCATCACGCCGTCCAGCATCGGCCTGCCGGCGGCGGCGATGCCGATCGTGTGGGTCGCGTTCTCCGGGCGCAACGATCTGACCGCGACCTTGGTCGGCTCCTTCCTGCTGCTGTTCGGCTTCCAGACCATCACGGTCTACAGCCAGCAGGCGGCGCTGGTGCTGATGGGCGTGCTGCTGCTCGCCACCGTGATGCTGGCGCCGCAGGGTTTCGTGCTCGGCATCGGCAAGCTCGTGGTCGATTGGTGGAGCAAGCGCCGGCGTCGCGACGAGGGCCCCGCATTAGCCGATACCGGCCGCCTGCAATCGGATGAGACCTGAGCCATGGCACTCGTCGAGGTGAAAGGCGTATCGAAGCGTTTCGGCGGATTGACCGCCGTCTCCGAGGTCGACCTGACGGTCAATGCCGGTGAGGTCCATTGTCTGATCGGACCAAACGGGGCCGGGAAGAGCACGCTGTTCAAGCTGATCGTCGGCCTTTATCCGCCGAGCACGGGCAGCATCTTCTTCGACTCCACCGATATCACTGCCGAGCGGCCGTTTGCGCGGGTGCAGCGCGGCATGAGCATCAAGATGCAGGCCCCGAGCGTGTTCAAGGAACTGCCGGTGCGGCAGAACCTCCAGATCGCGTTGCAGGAACGTCTGTCGGGCGCGGAATGTGCTGCCGAGGAAGAGCGGCTGTTGGCGCTGCTCAATCTGGCCGAGGACTCCGGCAAGCTCGCCGGTGCGCTGTCGCACGGCCAGCAGCAATGGCTGGAGATCGGGATGGCGCTGGCCCTGCAACCGCAACTGCTGTTGCTGGACGAACCCACCGCCGGCATGTCGCCCGAAGAGACCTACAAGACCGGCGAGTTGATCAAGTCGTTCAATGCCGAGGGCATGACGGTGCTGGTGGTCGAGCACGACATGGCGTTCGTGCGGCAGGTCGCGCAACGCGTCACCGTTTTGCATCTCGGCAAGATCTTCGCGCGCGGCAGCCTCGACGCCATTCTGGAAGACGAGAAGGTCGCGGAAATCTACCTCGGTAAGACCCATGCCCACTGATCGCATTCTGGACGTGTCGGGACTTTGGGCCGGCTACGGCGCAACGCCGATCCTGCAAGGCGTCAGCATGCAGGTTTCGCGCGGCGAGATCGTCGGCGTGATCGGCCGCAACGGCGTCGGCAAATCGACCCTGATGCGCTGCCTGATCGGGCTGTTGCAAACCTGGCGCGGCACCATCAGCTTCATGGATCAGGATGTCACCCAACTCGAGGCCGATGCGCGGGCGCGCGCCGGCTTCGGCTACATCCCGCAGGGCCGCGACGTGTTTCCGCAGATGAGCGTCGAGGAGAATTTGCAGGTCGGCGAGCTGATCGGCGGCCCCGACGGAAAAAAATTGCCGGAGCTGGTCTACACGTATTTTCCGCGGCTGAAGGAACGGCGGCGCCAGATCGCGGGCACCATGTCGGGCGGCGAGCAACAGCAGCTCGCGATCGGCCGGGCGCTGATCGGCAATCCGGCGCTGATGATCCTCGACGAGCCGTCCGAGGGCATCCAGCCGTCGATCGTGCAGCACATTTGCGAGGCGCTGAAATCGTTCCGCACCGAGCTCGGCACCACGATCGTGTTCGTCGAGCAGAACCTCGACACCATCCTGGAGATCGCCCAGCGCTGCTACATCATGGAAAAAGGCAAGATCACGCGATCGCTGGCCGGCGAGGAAGTCAACGCCGACAATGTGCGCGCGCAGCTGCTGCTTTGAGCGGCCGGCCGCGCGGCGAGGACTTGCATTCGACAATCGATAATAACGGAGGGAATGGACATGGATCTGGGACTCAAGGGAGCAAAGGTTCTCGTTACCGGCAGCACCAAGGGCATCGGCAGAGCGATCGCCGACACGTTCGCGGCCGAGGGCGCCAATGTCGGCATCTGCGCGCGCAACCAGGCGGATGTCGAGGCAGCCGTCACCGCGCTCAAGGCCAAGGGTGTCGCTGCGTTCGGCGGTGCAGTCGACGTCTCCAACGGACCGGCGCTGAAGGCCTGGGTCGCCGATATGGCTGCAAAACTCGGCGGCATCGATGTCGTGGTCGCCAATGTCAGCGCGCTCTCGATCGGGCAGGACGAGGAGAGCTGGGAGAAGGAATTCTCCACCGACATGATGGGGACGGTGCGGCTCGTCAACGCCGCGATGCCCTATCTGGAGAAGAGCGCGGCGGCGGCGATCGTCACGATCTCCAGCGTGTCGGGACGCGAAGTCGATTTCGCCAGCGGTCCCTATGGCACCTTCAAGGCCGCGATCATCCACTACACCCAGGGCCTTGCCTATCAGCTCGCGGCCAAAGGCATCCGGGCCAATTCGGTGTCGCCGGGCAACACTTATTTCGAGGGCGGCGTCTGGAACATGATCAAGGACGGCAATCCCGAACTGTACAAGACCGCGCTGGCACTCAACCCGACCGGCCGCATGGGCACGCCGCAGGAGATGGCCAATGCCGCCGTGTTCCTCGCCAGCAAGGCGGCGAGCTTCATCACCGGGACGAACCTCGTCGTGGATGGCGCCTTGACGCGCGGCGTGCAGTTCTAGCTGGGGGCGACAGCGACATGTCAGCAGATCCATTGCACTACAAGTCGATCACCGAGATTTCCGGGCTGATCCAGCGCGGCGAGGCCAAGTCCTCGGAGATCACCGAGGCGATGCTGAGCCGGATCGCCAAATTGGACGGCCAGTTTCACGGCTACGCGCACGTCCTTGCCGAGCGGGCGATGGGGCAGGCGAAGCAGTGCGATGCGGAGATCGCCAGGGGCATCTGGCGCGGTCCGCTGCACGGCGTTCCGATCGGGCTGAAGGATCTCTGCTACACGACGTTCGCACCGACCGCAGGCGGCACCACGATCCACGCAAAATTCGTGCCGTCCTTCAACGCCACGATCGTGGATCGGCTCGAAGTCGCCGGGGCGGTGACGCTCGGCAAGCTCAAGATGACGGAAGGCGCCTATACCAGCCACCATCCGTCCGTTCAGGCACCGCTCAATCCGTGGAACGTGAACTATTGGGTGGGCTCGTCGTCGAGCGGGTCCGGTGTCGCGACATCGGCGGGTCTTTGCTACGGCTCGATCGGCAGCGACACGGGCGGCTCGATCCGGTTTCCGTCGGCGACCTGCGGCCTGACCGGCATCAAGCCGACCTGGGGCCGCGTCAGCCGGCACGGCGTCTTCCCGCTGGCGGACTCGCTCGATCACGTCGGGCCGATGTGCCGCAGCGCTGCGGATGCGGGAGCGATGCTCGGCGTCATTGCGGGCGCCGACTCCAACGATCCGACCGCGTTGCGGGCGCCGGTGCCGAACTATCTGGCCGGTATCGCCGACGGCATCAGGGGGCTGAGGATCGGCGTCGATCGCAGATATACCCAGGAGGGCATCGATCGGCAGGTTGTCGCCGCGCTCGTGCAAGCCGAGCGCACGCTCTCGGATCTCGGCGCCGAGATCCGAGAGATGCATTTTCCGCCCTATCAGAAGCTGGTCAGCCAGTGGATTGCGATGTGCTCGGTGGAGACGGCGGAAGCCCATCTCGACACCTACCCGGCGCGCAAGTCGGAATACGGGCCTGATCTCGCCCAGCTGATCGAGCAGGGCAGGGCGACCAGCGGCGTCGACATCGCCGCGATCCATCACGAGCGGCTGAAGTTCGCGGGCCAGCTCGCTGCGATGTTCGAGGACATCGATCTCCTCTTGATCCCGACCATGCCGGTACCGATCCCGACGCTCAGCAAGATGAGCGAATACGGCGCCGATCCGACCGTGCTCCTGAGCATCCTGCGCTTCACGGCGGTGTTCGACTTCTCGGGCAGCCCGACCATCACGTTGCCGATGGGCATGGCGTCCGACCGGATGCCGCTCAGCATGCAACTGGTCGGACCGCATCTCGCCGAGGACGTGCTGGTCCGCGCCGGGGCCGCATTCCAGTCGGTGACCGACTGGCACACGCGGCGGCCGCCGATCGAATAGCGCGCCGTCAGTCGGTTACGCCTTGCCGGAAAGTCTGGCCGCGATCGCGCGATAGCCGCGCATCCACATGTGATCGAGATCGAGGTCCATCGGCAGCGGCTGCGAGGAGACGCGCGCGATCACGGTCTCGTTGGCCGGATCGATGTGGATCCACTGGCCATGGATGCCGACCGCGGCAAACGGCGTTTCGCGCCGGTCGAGCGTGTACCATTTGTTGCGGTAATTGCCGTTCGGGAACACCTTGGTCAGGTCGCCGCGCGACCAGGCCTCGGCATTGCCGTTCTGCCTGATGTCATCGACCCACCAGCTGGGCACCACCTGTCGCCCGTTGCTGATGCCGTGATTGCGCATCATCTCGCCGAATCGGGCGAGGTCGCGCAGTGTCGCGCAGATGCCGCCGGCGACGCGCGCTGCGCCGCGTGAATCCACGCTGATGTAGGCGTCGTGCTCGGCGCCCATCGGCTGCCACAGATAGTGCGACAGGATCTTTGCATAGGACATGCCGCAGGCACGCTCATAGACCCAGCCGAGCACGTCGGTGTTGGTCGAGACGTAGTGGAAGGTCTGGCCATGCGGCGCGCCGTTTGGCCGCAGTGTGCGCAGATAGTCGCGCAGATTGCTCGGCGGGATGGTGGGATCCGGCAGCTCCCAGCCGGTCGAGCGCCGGTAATTCATGACGTCGCCGTCGCGCGCCATGTAATCCTCGTCGAAGCGGATGCCGACGCTCATGTCGAGCAGATGCCGCACCGTGCAGCTGCCGCCATAGACCGAGCCTTCCATCTCCGGGATGTAGCGCGTCACCGGCGCGTCGGGATCCAGCCTGCCGTGATCGGCCAGGATGCCGCCCAGCGTGCCGGCGACCGACTTGCTGACCGAGAAGATCAGGTGTGGCGCATCCGGCGCCAGGCCGTGGGCATACCATTCGAACGCGACCTGTCCGCGATGCGACACCACGATGCCGTCGGTGTGGCTGGTCCGCAGCGCCTCGCCGACGCCGATCTCCTCGCCGCGTGGGTCGGCGAAGCTGACGTCGTCGAGATAGCGCGGCGCAAACGACAGCGGCGCTGCCGCCGCGGCGCGCGTGATGTTCGCGGTCGGCAGCAGTTCGCGGACATTGCGGAATGCCCACTCGTTGAACGGATGTTGACGCCAGTTGGCGAGCGTGACTTGTTCGTCAGCCGCCGACGGGAAGGCGGCCATGATGCGACGCGAATTCATTCTTGATCCAGCGATGCCATTGGGAGACATGCGAAAGTTCCGCATGCGCCACGCCGCTCGCAATCAACCGGATGGTGGAGGGGGCCGTCGGGTTACCATGGCGTAACCGTTTCAGGATGCGCGCTTGGCCCGCAATTTGCTTGACTATGCCCTGCGGCTGCCCCAGCGTGACGGGCATGCGACGCGCAGACGTTCGCCATCGGGAAACATCGGGAGGTAGGTCATGATCGCGCTTCTGGGCCGACCGGATCCGGCAACTACGCAAGCCATTCAGTTCGCACGCGGAATTCTCGAGGGGTCGGCGACGGCGTTCTACGAGGTCGACGGCAACCTGACCCTCAACCGCTTCGTGCTCTCCAGCAACGTGCCGCCGAGTTTCCACGACCAGTATCTGGCCGGCATGAACCGACTCGATCCGTTGCATCCGCGCTCCGCCAGCAACCGGCCGATCGCGCGGCTGAGCGTGGCGCTCAACCAATGCGCGACCCAGGAGGCCGCGACCTACCGCGCCTTCGCCGGGCAATGCGGCGTCGCCGACATGATCGAGTTCTTCTTCCGCCGCAATGACCGGATCGTCGCCGGCATGAGCGTGCTGTGGGCGCCGGGTTGCACCATCCCCGACGGCAGCATGAACATCGCGGAGAAGATCCATGATTATCTCGAATTCAACCTGACCAGCCGGCTATCGTCGAATGCCGACGAGCCGGCGCGCTACGGCCTGACCTCGCGCGAGATGGAAGTCGTCGAGCTCTTGTGCTGCGGCCGCACCAACCGCGAGATCGGCGAGTGCCTGAACATCGGGCTGGCGACGGTGAAGACCCATCTGATCCACATCTTCGAGAAGCTCGGCGTCGAGACCCGCTCCGCCGTCGTGGCGATGATGTCGCGGCCGCATTGAGGGTGTGAGCTCACGGCTCTATCCACGCGTCGTCCCGGCCTAGTGCGCAATTGCGCACGGGGGCCGGGACCCATACTCCGCGGCCCGTGTTGTGAACGGGACTCGTCGTTCCAACTGCGCACAACAATCAGCATTTGTGGTTATGGGCCCCCTGAGTTCACAGGGACAACATCGAACGTGCCCGTCGATTAATTTTGCCGCAGGCCGTTCCCGATCCACCGTACGGTGGATTGCTGCCACCGCCTGCGCCAGCCGAGAGTCCCGCAAGGACCGGTGTCGTATTCGACAATGTTGGCGAGCGGCTGCCGCTCGCAGACATTGAAGGATTCGACATGCGTGATTTCATGGCCATCGGCCGCTCGGTGGCGGTTGCCGAGCGTGGCATGGCGGCAACCTCGCACCCGCAGGCGACGCTGGCCGCGGTCGAGATGCTGAAGGCTGGTGGCAATGCCGTCGATGCCGCGGTGGCGGCGGTCGCGGTGCAGGGCGTGGTCGAGCCGCAGATGACCGGCATCGGCGGCGACTGTTTTGCGCTCTATTCTCCTCACGCGGGCGAGCCGATTGCGCTGAACGGCTCGGGCCGCACGCCCGCCGGCACCGACGTCGAGAAATTTGCCGCAAGCGGCGCCCGCGACATTCCGCCGACCGCGCCCGAGGCGGTGACCGTGCCTGGCGCGATCGATGCCTGGTGCCGGCTGGTCGCCGATCACGGCAGCAAGTCGCTGGAAGAAATCTTCCGGCCGGCGATCGCGGCCGCCGAGCAGGGCTTTTGCGTGACGCCGCGCGTCGCCGAGGACTGGCGCCGCTTCCGGGCGCGGATCGAGATCGATGCCAACGCCGCGGCGCAGTTCCTTCCCGGCGGCAAGGCGCCCGAGGTCGGCGACATCCGCACCCAGCCTGCGCTCGGCCGCAGCCTGCGCCGGATCGCCCAGCACGGTCGCGAGGCATTCTACGCGGGCGAGGCCACCGACGAGATGGTTAGCATTCTGCGTGCCCTCGGCGGTGCCCACAGCAGCGAAGACTTCGCGGCGCAGAGGTCGGACTATGTGCGCCCGATCTCGGCGCGCTACCATGACCACGATGTGGTTGAATGTCCGCCGAACGGGCAGGGCTTGGCCGCGCTGATGATCCTGCGCACACTCGCCGGCTTCGACGTCGGCGCGCTGGCGCAAGCCGATCGCATCCATCTGCTCGCCGAAGCCACCAAGGCCGCCTACCGCGCACGCGACGCCTTTTTCTGCGATCCCGCGACCGGCACGGTCGATTCGCCGGCGTTCCTTGCCGAAGACTATATCGGGATGATCCGCAGCAAGATCGACATGAACCGGGCTTCCGCGCCCGCGGTCTGGGACGATATCGAACATCGCGACACGGTCTATGTCACGGTGGTCGATCGCGATCGCAACGCGGTCTCGCTGATCAACTCGCTGTTCTATCCGTTCGGCAGCGGTATCTACGCGCCGAAATCCGGCATCCTGCTGCATAACCGCGGCTGGAGCTTTCGCGCCAGGCCCGGACATCCGAATTCGCTCGGGCCGCGCAAGCGGCCGATGCACACGATCATCCCGGGCCTGCTGCGCAAGGACGGCAAGACCGTGATGTCATTCGGCGTGATGGGCGGCCATTACCAGGCCGCGGGCCACGCCAATCTGATCTCGAACATCTTCGACATGAAGATGGACGTCCAGGCCGCGGCCGAGGCGCCGCGCTCCTTCGCGTTCGACGGCGCACTGTCGCTGGAGACGACGATTTCGACGGATGTCCGCGACGAGCTGCGCGCCCGTGGCCACGATGCCCGCTTCTCCGAGGAACCGATCGGCGGCTGCCAGGCGATCCGCATCGACCATGCCCGCGGCGTCCTGTTCGGCGCTTCGGACCACCGCAAGGACGGTCTGGCGCTGGGATTCTGAGGTGCGTCACACAATTTCGGAATAATAGAACAATACCTCTGATTTGCCGGACATGTCAAGTCGCCATGTCGAGTGCCGGCACGCCGCCGGCTCCTTTGCATGGGGTTGTTTTCCAGGTTTTGGCAGTGCGCCCCCGCGGAGGCAGGCAATTCGCAATAGCCCTGCGCTTGCGGGGAGGTGGCGGAGCATCCACCGGACGGTGGATTGTTCCAAATGCCGACATGCCGAACCTTTGGCGTCACGCCGGTGTCGTGTGCGGTTCGGCCGCCGTGCACCGCACCGTGCGCGCCCCAGGCTTTCCCAATCGAGAAGTTGATCCGCATGACCAGGACATTCGCCGACACGGTCTTCCGCAACGGCCGGATCTACACGTCGAACCGGGCGCAGCCCTGGGCGAGCTGCGCGGCCGTCAAGGCCGGCCGGTTCATCGCCGTGGGCGAGCAGCGCGACGTCGCATCGCTGATCGGCGAGGGGACCGCGACGGTCGATCTCGGCGGCCGGATGGCGATGCCGGGGATCGTCGACATCCACAATCACATCATGATGGGCGGGCAGGCCGATCTCTACGAGCTGCGTTTCTCCAACGCCGACAGCATTCCAGGGATCGCCGAGACCCTGCACAAGGCGGCGTCGGCCGCCAAGCCCGGCGCCTGGATCGTCGGCGGGCAGTTCGGCAACAATCTGCTGAACGAGATGAACACCGCGGAGTCCTGCGCGCTGCTCGATGCGGCGTGTCTCGGACATCCCGTGGTGCTGCGCGACGACACCTATCACAACCGCTGGGCCAGCTCGGCGGCGCTGCGGCTGGCCGGTGTGCAGGCCGACAGCCCCGATCCGACCGACGGCGAGATCGGCCGCGACCTCAAGACCGGGACCTTGACCGGGATCATGATCGAGGCCGCCTCGGGCCTGGTCGAGCGCGCGCTCGCGGCCTCCGGTCACTACACCGCCGAGATGGACCGCGCGGCGGTGGGCCGCTCGATCTCGGTGCTGAATGCCTATGGCGTCACCGCCTTCATCGACGCCGCCAGCATGCAGCCGATCTTGGCGGCGCTGAAGGGGCTCGACGATCGTGGCGAGCTCACGGCCTGGGCGGTCTGCGCGATGCCGGTGGTCGAGCCCGGCTTCATGTTCGGCAAGTCCGGCGAGGAGCTGTTTGCGCTGCGCGAGGATTACCGCGGCGCGCATGTGAAGCCCGACTATGTGAAGGTGTTCCTCGACGGCGTGCCGGGCGCCAAGACCGCGGCCTTCCACGAGCCGTATGTCGCCGATCCCGTGCGCGGCTGCTGCTTCCGCGGCGCCACCATGTTGACCGTGCCGGACCTGATCCGCTGGCTCGGCCGCTGCGAGAAGCTCGGCCTTGCCGCCAAGATCCATTGCGCCGGCGATGCCGCGGTCACCCAGGCGCTCGACGCCGTCGATGTGGTGCGCAGCTTCAACGGCCCGACCCATCTGATCCACCAGATCGCGCATGCGAGCTATATCGCGCCCGACGACATCAAGCGTTTCGCCGAGCTCGGGGTCGCTGCCGATCTGTCGCCGATCATCTGGTACCCGACCGTCTTCCTCGAGGCGCACAAGGCCGCGATGGGCGAGGAGCGCGCGCAGCGCTTCTGGCCGAACCGGGATTTGAAGGAGGCCGGGGCGCTGATGGCCGGCGGCTCGGACTGGCCTGTCATCCCGATCCCCGATCCCTGGCAGGGCATCGAGGGCATGGTAACGAGGCAGAATCCCACCGGCGATTTTCCCGGCAAGTCGCTATGGGCCGAGCAGGCGCTCGACCTCAAAACCGTGATCGACATCTACACCATCGACGCCGCGCGTGCGGCCGGGCTCGGCCAGACGATCGGCTCGATCGAGGTCGGCAAATCGGCCGATTTGATCGTGCTCGACCAGATGATCTTCGACATTCCGCCGGATCAACTCGCCGATACGCGGGTCGAGATGACCTTCTTCGAGGGCCGCAAGGTCTACGAGCGGAGCGCGTGATGGCAGCGGTGCATCAGATCCCGGTCATGGTGCTGACCGGCTTCCTTGGCAGCGGCAAGACCACGGTGCTGAACCATCTGCTGCGCCAGAAGGAGCTCAATGGCGTCGTCGCCATCATCAATGAGTTCGGCGAGGTGGCGCTGGATCATCTCCTGGTCGAGAGCAGCGAGGATCGCCTGGCGCTGCTCGACAATGGCTGCATCTGCTGCTCGGTGCGCGAGGATCTGATCGAGACGCTGGCCGACCTCGCGTCGCGCCGGGCTGATGGCACGATCCCGCCGTTCCACCGCGTGCTGGTTGAGACCACCGGGCTCGCCGACCCCGTGCCCGTGCTGCACACGCTGATGACGGCACCCGATGTGGTCGGCCGCTACCGGATCGACGGCGTGGTCGCGACCGTCGATGCCGTCAACGGCGCGCATACGCTCAAGGCGCATGGCGAAGCCGTCCGGCAGATCGCGGTGGCCGACCGGCTGCTGGTAACCAAGACCGATCTTGCCGCCGACGATGCGCTGGCGCGGCTCGACGCGCAGCTTGCGGCGATCAATCCGGTCGCAACGCGTGCGCATGTGCGGAACGGGATCATCGATCCAGCGAAGATTCTCGATGCCGGACTGTTCGATCCGTCGTCCCGCTCGGCCGACGTCGTCAACTGGTTCAATCTGGCGGCGCAGGCGGCGAACGCACCGCACGATCGCGCCGATCACCATTGCCATGGCGAGGATTGCGGGCATCACAGCCACCACACGCACGATGCAGGCGTGTCGTCCTTCAGCCTTGTGATCGACGAGCCGATCCAGCGCGAGGCGTTCATGCACTGGCTCGACTATGTCGCAGCCCTCAAGGGTGAAGACCTGCTGCGTTTCAAGGCAATCGTGCATGTCGCCGAGCAGCCCGATGCGCCAATGGTGGTGCATGGCGTGCAGCACGTGTTTCATCCGCCGATCACGCTTGCCGGCTGGCCGTCGGCGGACCGGCGCTCGCGGCTGGTCTTCATCGTGCGCGGCATCCCGCGCCAGATCATCGAGAACACCTTGTGCAAATTTGCCGCGGTGAGCCGCAACGCGATTCAACGCTCGGCGGCGTAGGTCCGTGATCGGATAGTTTCATTATTGGTTGTGGAGGGAGAGGGACATGACTGAGACGAAGAACGGCAAGGGAGCTGGTTCGTTCAACCGGCGCACGCTGCTGAAGGCCGCCGGTATCACCGGCCTCGCATCGGCGACCAACGTGCCGCTGGTTAACATCGCGAGGGCTGCCGGCAATACGATCAAGATCGGCTGGGTCGGCTGCCTCTCCGGCGTCCGCGCACCTTTCGCCGAGCCCGACACCTGGATCCATGAACGCGTCAAGGCGCGGCTGAAGGACGGCCTGAAGATCGGCGGCAAGACCTGGCAGGTCGAGTTTGTTTTCAAGGACAATCAGTCCGATCCCAACCGCTCGTCGGTGGTTGCGAGCGAACTGGTGCTGCGGGAGAAATGCGACCTGATCCTTATCGAGGACGGCGACGCCCAGGCACCCGTGCAGGAGCTCGCCGACGCCCGGGGCATTCCCTCGATCTCGACCATGGTACCGTGGCAGGGCTGGATGTTTCCGCGCAAGTCGACGCCCGACAAGGGTTTTCCCTACAGCTATCATTTCTTCTGGGGCGCCGATGACGTCGTGAAGAATTTCCTCGGCATGTGGCAGTCGGTCGATACCAACAAGAAGGTCGGCACGCTCTACATCGACAATCCCGCCGGCCAGGCGTTCTCCGACCCGAAGGTCGGTCTGCCCGGCGGCATCACGGCGGCGGGCTATCAGGAATTCTCCGCCGGCAAATTCCAGATCGCGACCGACGATTTCACCAATCAGGTGTCGTCGTTCAAGAACAGCGGCGTCGACATCGTCTCCGGCTTCACGTACGGCAATCATTGGGTGACACTGTGGAATCAGGCGGCGCAGGCTGGCTTCAAGCCGCAGATCTGCACGGTGGCGGCAGCGTTCCTGTTTCCGAGTGCGGTGAACGCGCTCGGCGATCGCGGCGACGGCATGTCCACCGAAGTGTGGTGGACGCCGGCCTATCCGTTCAAATCCTCGCTGACCGGGCAGAGCGCGGCTGAACTAGCTGCCGAATGGGAGAAGACGACCGGCAAGCAATGGACCCAACCGATCGGTTACGCGCATGCGTTGTGGGAGGTTGCGCTCGCCGCATTGCAGAACAGCGACCCAAAGGACAAGAATTCGCTGCGCGATGCCATCGCGGGTCTCGATATGGAGACGGTGGTCGGGCCGGTGAAGTTCAAGGGAACGCCGATCAAGAACGTCGCGGTGACCTCGCTGTCGGGCGGGCAGTGGCGCAAGACCAAGGGCGGCAAGTCGAAATACGAACTGCTGATCGTGCACAACGGCACCGCGCCGTTCATCCCGAAGCAGGCCGATCTTCAGCTGCTCTCCAAGCTGGCCTGAGATGGCACCGCTTCTGCGCGTCAGCGGGCTTTGCAAGCGCTTCGGCGAGATCGTTGTCGCCGACAATGTTGGCTTCGCTCTGGCGCGCGGCGAATGCCTCGGCGTGATCGGTCCGAACGGCGCCGGCAAGAGCTCGCTGCTCAACCTGATCGTCGGCCTGCTCAAGACCGACGGCGGGTCGATCATGCTCGACGGCGCTGAGATATCAGAGCTGCCGCCGCATCGCCGAGCGCGGATGGGGCTCGGGCGCGCGTTCCAGATTCCGCAGCCGTTCCCGCATCTCTCGGTCTACGAGAACGCGCTGGTCGCGGCGTCCTACGGTGCCGGCCTGTATGGCGAGGCGGCATCGGACTGGACCATGGAGGTGTTGCAGCGGACCGGGCTTGACGCCAAGGCCGACAAGCTCGCCGGCGCCCTGCCGCTGATCGACCGCAAGCGGCTGGAATTCGCCAAGGCGCTGGCGTCGAAGCCGAAGTTGATCCTGCTCGACGAGATCGCCGCCGGGCTGACCGAGCCTGAGGTCGAGCGCCTCGTCGCGATCATCCAGTCGGTGAAGGCAGACCATACGATGATCTGGATCGAGCACATTCCCCACGCGCTGCGCGCGGTGTCGGACCGCATCCTGGTGCTCGATTTCGGCCGCAAGGTGCTGGAGGGGCCGCCCGCTGAGGTCATGGACAGCGCCGTGGTGCGCGAGATCTACATGGGATTGAAGGCCGATGGCGTTGCTTGATGTGAACGGCCTGCAGATCTTCTACGGCGATCTGCAAGCTGTGTTCGACATGAACTTTACCGTCGCCGACGGCGAGGCGGTGGCGCTGGTCGGCGCCAACGGCGCCGGCAAGTCGACGTTCCTGAAGGCGCTGGTCGGGCTCAACGAGGAGCGGCAGGGGGCGGTGCATTTCGATGGCATCGACATCTTGCAGATGCCGGCCGAGGACGTCTCGCGGCTCGGCCTCATCATGGTGCCCGAGGGCCGCCTGCTGTTTGATTCACTGACCATCGAGGAGAACCTGCTGATGGGCAGCGTCAATCGGCGCAAGGGAAGCTGGACCTTGCGGCGGGTGTTCGAGCTGTTTCCGATTCTCGAAGAGCGTCGCCGGATGTTTCCGGGCCAACTCTCGGGCGGTCAGCAGCAGATGGCGGCGATCGGCCGCGCGCTGATGTCGAACCCGCGGCTCTTGCTGTGCGACGAGATCTCGCTCGGGCTTGCGCCGGTCGTGGTCGAGCAGATCTATCGCTCCTTTGCCGATATCCGCCGCGAGGGCACTGCCGTCGTGCTGGTCGAGCAGGACGTCAAGCGCGCGCTCGCGACCTCTGAACGAATTTATTGCCTGTTGAAGGGGCGGGTGTCGCTGACCGGCTCGGCGCAAGGAATGCAGCCGGAGCAGCTGACCCACGCCTATTTCGGTAACTAGCCAGGATTGGCAACGAACATGATCTGGGTTGAGACATTGATCAACGGGGCTCTGCTAGGCGGGCTCTATGGCCTGCTCGGCATCGGGCTCGCGCTGGTGTTCGGCGTGATGCGCGTCGTCAACATCGCCCATGGCGAGTTCATGGTGCTGAGCGCATTCTGCGCCGTGCTGCTCTCCAACCTGTTTCCGCAGGTCTCGCCGCTGTTGATGCTGATCCCGGTGATCGCACTGTCCTTTGCGGTCGGCTGGCTGTACCAGGCGCTCATCGTCAACCGCGTCGTGACCTCACCCGATCCGCTGTCGCCGTTGCTTTTGACCTTCGGCGTCTCGGTGATCCTGCGCAACGTGATGGTCGAGATCTTCGGCGCCGACGTGCGCAGCCTCCAGGTCGGCGAGCTGTCGCGGGCCAGCCTCGAGGTTGCCGGCCTCAACATCGGCATCATGCCGCTGCTCACGCTGGTACTCGCTGCATTGCTGTTCATGGCGCTGCAGCTCGTGCTGCGCCATACCGAGTTCGGTCGGATCGTGCGCGCCACCGCCGACCGCCGCGACATCGTAAGGCTGTCCGGGGTCAAGCCTGACCGGGTCTACAACTATGTGATGGGCCTGTCGCTGGCGCTCGGCGCGATCGGCGGCGTGCTGCTTGCGGTGCGCTCGAGCTTCACGCCGTTCTCGGGTGCCGAGCGGCTCCTGATCGCCTTTGAGGTCGTCGTGCTCGGCGGGCTCGGCTCGTTCTGGGGCGCACTGCTCGGCGGCATCGCGCTCGGCATGGCGCAACTGATCGGGCTGAAGATCGATCCGAATGCCGGGCTGCTCTATGCGCACCTCCTGTTCTTCATCATGCTGCTGATCCGCCCGTCGGGTCTCGTGTCGAGCAGGGTGTGACGCCGATGCCGACACGGACAATTCTTTTGGCCTCTGCCATCGTGCTGGTTGCGATCATCGCCGGCGCGCCCTTCGTGCTCAACGAAGGCGTGCTGCGGCTCGCGACCGAATGCCTGCTGCTACTGACGATGGCGCAGATGTGGAACCTGCTGGCGGGCTATGCCGGGCTGGTCTCGCTCGGCCACCAAGTCTTCATCGCCTTCGGCGCCTATGCGCTGTTCCTGACCTCCGGCTGGCTCGAGGTCACCCCGATCTGGGTGCTGCCGGTGGCGCCGCTGGTGGCCGCAGCCGTCGCGGCCATCATCGCGTTTCCGCTGTTTCGGCTGCGCGACGCCTATTTCTCGATCGCGATGTGGGTGTTCGCCGAGATCATCGGCGCCTTCACGATGAAGTCGCAGGCGGTCGGCGGCACCTCCGGCGTGCCGCTCGCCACTAGCAAGCTGATCGATTTCGACTGGTTTGAGCCGACGATGTTCTGGCTCGCCGGCGGCCTGACTCTCGTCACCATCGCCGCGCTGTACAAGATGATGACCTCGAGTTTCGGGCTCGGCTTGATGAGCGTGCGCGACAATGATCTTGCGGCGATGAGCGTCGGCGTCGATGTCCGCCACAACCGCTTCATCGCCTTCGTGCTGTCGGCGGCGGGATGCGGGCTTGCCGGTGCGCTCAGCTTCATGGGCAATCTGTTCATCGCGCCGCTGGCGGCGTTCGACGTCAACTGGTCGGTCTACATGATGTTCATCGTGATCATCGGCGGCATCGGCACGCTCGAAGGCCCGATCCTCGGCGTCATCATCTTCTTCGGCCTGCGCGAGCTGATGACCGGGCCGCTCGGCCTGTCCGGCGGGTGGTATCTGGTCGGGCTCGGCGTCATCGCCGTCGTCGTGATGATCGTGGCGCCCCGCGGCCTCTGGCCGGCGTTGCGCGATCGCCTCGGCGTGCGGCTGCTCGATGTCCACCGTGCCGCGCCGCGGCCGGCCGCAGCCGCGATCCTGCCGGCCACGTCAGAACGGGTTACCGGATGAGGCAGGCCTTCACGCCGTCACCATTGCTTGTATTCTGACTGTTCTGGCTTTGAGTGGAGGGCGTGATGGCTCTGGTATTTCGGCATGGCGGATGGGCATTGGCGGGTCTGATCGTGGCGACATTGACGGTGCCGACGGCCGCGCAGGCCGAGCGCAGGATGTGGCCGTAGGCGGCCGCGATGCACCCGATGGATGGGCTCACCACCGACGAGATCCGCTCCGTCTCCGATATCCTCCGCGGCGCCGGCAAGCTCGACGATGCGACGCGGGTCGTGTCCATGACGGTCGAGGAGGATCCCAAGGACGAAGTGCGGGCGTGGAAGCCCGGACAACCGTTCACGCGGCGCGCCACTGCGACGCTGCTAAGCGGCGGGCATCTCTACGAGGCGCATATCGACCTCGCTGCGCGCAGTCTCATCGGCTGGGAGGAGATCAGGGATCATGAGGCGGCGCTGACCATCGACGAGCTGATGTCCGCCGGTGATCTGCCGAAGCAGGACCCGCGCTGGATCGCCGCGATGGCCAAGCGCGGCATCACCGATTTCAAGAACGTGCTGTGCCTTCCGCTGACGGTCGGGCCGATGACGGATCCGACGCTGAAAGGCCGCCGCCTGCTCAACGTGCCCTGCGTCGACACGTCAGGCGCCGCCAACAATCTGTGGGGCAAGCCGATCGAGAACCTGTTCGCCCAGGTCGATCTCAAGAGCAGGACGGTGCTGTCGGTGACCGATCTCGGCGTGGTGCCGCCACCGCCGCAGACGCCCTCGCACGCCTATGCCGACTCCGGCAAATACCGCAAGCCGCCGAAGCCGATCGAGATCATGGCGCCCGAGGGCAGCAATGTGAAGGTGGAGGGCGGCCAGGTCCGCTGGGACAATTGGTCGTTCCATGTCCGCCTCGAGCCGCGCGTCGGCGCGGTGCTGTCGCTGATCCGCTACGACGACCACGGCAGCTTCCGCGACATCGCCTATCAGATCTCGGCGAGCGAGATGTTCGTGCCCTATATGGATCCGACGCCGACCTGGTCGTTTCGCGCCTATATGGATATCGGCGAGTACGGCTTCGGCGTGCTGTCCAGCGAATTGCAGCGCGGCGTGGATTGCCCAGAAGGCGCACATTACCTCGATCTGACGATCTCGGACACCAAGGGCAATCCGGTCGTCTCGAAGGGCGCGGTCTGCATCTTCGAGCGCCCGACCGGCGATCCGATTTGGCGCCACAGCGAACTGCTCAACAACACCGCCGAGGTGCGGCCGAACAATGAGCTGGTGGTGCGGATGGCGCCGGTGGTCGGCAATTACGACTATCTGGTCGACTACGTGTTCGACCGCGCCGGCAACATCGACGTCAAGCTCGGCGCCTACGGCATCGACGCCACCAAGGGCGTGGCGAGCAAGACACTGAGCGACCCGACCGCCGCGCAGGATACTGCCTACGGCACACTGGTCGACGAAGGACTGCTGGCGGTCAACCACGATCACTACATGACGTTCCGGATCGACATGGACGTCGACGGCACCGCGAACCGCCTGGTCGAGGACCGCTTCAATGTCCGCCGGCTGGAGCAGGGCCAGCGCAAGAGCCTGTGGCAGGTCGACACCAGGCCGGTTCCGACCGAAGGGCCGATCACGACGCCGCTGAACGCGGCGCAGTTCAGGATCGAGAGCGCGGGCAGGACCAACAAACACGGCTACCGCACCAGCTACCAGATCATGCCCGGCCATTCCGACGTCTCGGTGCTCGCCAAGGACGATCCGATCCAGTTGCGTGCCGGCTTCAGCGCCTACACGCTATGGACCTCGGCCTATGCCCGTGACGAGCGCTATGCCGCGGGCATGTACCCGAATGGAAACCCTGAGGTCGACGGCCTGCCGAAATGGACCGCGGCGAAGCGGCCGATCGAGGATCGCGATCTCGTGCTGTGGTACACGGTCGGCTTCCGCCACGTGCCGCGCGCCGAGGATTGGCCTGTCATGCCCGGCCTGTGGCACGGCTTCCGGCTGCGGCCGTTCAATTTCTTCGATCGCAATCCCGCGCTCGACGTCCCGCCGATGGTGAACGCCCGGGATACGAAATGAAGGCCCGCATGTATCGCATCGGCGCCCTGCTGGCGTTGCTGGCGACAGCCCCAGCCGCGCTCGGCGCAGCGGCCGAAGCCGGCACCAACGATGCGTCCTTGCTCTATTTGAGCAGCGACGACTGGGACCGACAACCCGCGCCGCGCAAGGTCGCGCTCGCGGCCGACTTCATGCGGATCTTCTGCACGGTTCAGACGATGTCGGCCGCGTCGCTGGCCGACTGCCTCGATCGCGACAAGGCCGATGGCGCGGTGTTCGAGCGCGCCATAGCCTGCGTCAGCGCACTGTCAGCCGGCCGCTGAAAGGCCGGCGTCGATTCCTTCGGCGATCCGTTTCACGTCCGCCGTGGTGAGGATCAGCGGCGGGGACAGGATGAGGTTGTTGCCGGAGACCCGCAGCATCACGCCCGCCTCGTAGGCGGCGTCGGCGACCTTGGCCATCGTCTTCTTGTCGGCTGACTTCTTGCTGTCGCGATCGGCGACCAGCTCGAGCGCAGCCATCAGGCCCTTGCCCCTGACATCGCCGACCAGCGCATGCTTCGCCTTGAGCGCGGCCAGCGCCTGCGCAAGGTCCTTGCCGCGCGCAGCGGCGTTCTCGTCGAGCCTGAGGCGGCGGGTCTCGGCGAGCGCCGCCAGGCCGGCGGCGCAGCCGACCGGATGGCCCGAATAGGTGTAGCCATGGCCGATCGAGCCGAATGTCGTGGTGTCGGCCTCGAAGGCCTCGGCGACGGCTTCGCCGATCAGCATCGCGCCGAGCGGGAAGTAGCCCGAGGTGATCGCCTTGGCCATCGTCATCATGTCGGGCTTCACGCCCCACAGCCGCGAGCCCGACCATGCGCCGGTGCGTCCGAAGCCGGTGACCACCTCGTCGGCGATCATCAGGATGCCGTGACGGTCGCAGATCTCACGCGCCAGCTTCATGAAGTTGTCCGGCGGCACGATCACGCCGCCCGCACCTAACACCGGTTCCATGATGAAGGCCGCGATGGTGTCGGCGCCCTGAAACGCGATCTCCTCTTCCATCGCCGCCGCGCAGAGCTGCGCGAGCTTTGCGGGATCGGTCTCGTTGAAGGGATTGCGGTAGCTCGACGGCGCCGGGATATGGAACACGCCGGGCAGCATCGGCTCATAGTTGCGCCGGAAGTTGGCGTTGCCGTTGACGGAGGCGCCGCCGAAATGAGTACCGTGATAGCCCTTCTTCAGTGCCAGGAACTTGGTGCGATCGGCCTGGCCCTTGATCTTCCAGTATTGCCGCGCCAGCCGCAGCGCGGTCTCGACCGAGTCCGATCCGCCCGAGGTGAAGAAGGCGCGCACCATGCCTTCCGGCTTGAACCACTCGGTGAGCTCGTAGGCGAGCTCGATCGAGGGACCGCTGGAGGTGCCGCGGAAGCCTGAATAATACGGCAGCGCGCTGAGCTGGTCTGATATCGCCTGCTTGATCGGATCGCAGCTGTAGCCGAGATTGACGTTCCACAAGCCGCCGACCGCATCGATCACGGTCTTGCCGTCGATGTCGGTGACTTCGACGCCTTCGCCCTTCATCACGATCCGCGGCGGCTGCGCCCGCATCTCGGCAGGATGGGCCATCGGGTGCCAGATCGGCTTGGCGTTGTTCTCAACCAGAAAGTTTCTGTCGCGCATGATCGCCTCTGTTACTCGAACTGCAGCCCGAAATGCCGCAGCGCCTCGCCGTAGGACGCGGCCGGGTTGCGCACATCAAACAGCACCGTGCGCATGTTGCGCGCAACGGCGCCTGCGATGTTGCGGCGCTGGTCGTCGACGAAGACGCAATTGTCTGCCTCGAGCGCCAGTTCGTCCAGCACGCTTTGGTAGGCGCGGGGGTCTGGTTTCAGGATCCCGGTATGAGTCGCGTCGACGATGGTCTCGAAGCGCTCCAGGATGGACAGGCGGTTGCGGAAATCGGCGCCGTAGAACAGGTCGAGCTCGTTCGACAGGATGGCGAGCCGGAGCCCGGCATCGGCGGCGAGCTCGATCGCGCGCACCGCCTCGGGGCGGATCACGGTATCGGGATCGGCACCGCGCGCCCGTTTCACGAAAGTTTCCATGTCGCGCCAGTCTTCGCCGAGCATGCGGCCGACCTCGCGGCTGCGCGTCAGCCAGTAGTCGCGCTCCGAAATCTCGCCGCGCTGCATCGACGCCCATAGCGGGTCGCTGTCGGGCGCGAACGGTCCGAGCCATTTCAGCGTGCACGGGGCAAGCCCGAGCGTGCGCTCGGTCAGGTCATGGGTCTCGAACAGCGTCTTCGAGATCACGCCGCCGAAGTCGAGCACCAGCGCCTGGGCGTGCGGCCTTGTCATGCGGCAGCCGTCGCCCGGCCGGGGCGGACAACGCCGGCCGCGACCCAGCGGTCGAAGATGCCGAGCACTGTTTCGTTGAATGCGGCGCTGTTGATGTGATCCTTGATCTCGTGCAGCTCGACCGGGGGCTGAATCGCCGCGCGCATCGCATCCACAAAAGCGGCGAGGGCATCGGGATCGTGCAGCGCCTCGCCCTCGCGGTCCCATTGCTGGATGCCGCCGGCCGGCAGCACGAAGGCCACCGGTGCGGTGGCGCTGGATAACTTCTCGGCAATCGCGCGGGCGATGCGCTTCCGATCGGCGGCCCCAGAGGTCGCCGACGCGAGCAGCCGGTTATGCGCGTGGAACGGGCGATCCGACAGCTCCTTGGGAACGCCGAGCCAAGCCGGGAAGTCGACCATGTCGATCGCGCCGGGCGCGACGATCTGCGGAATGCCGGCACGGCCCGCATTCTTCAGCCTGTCGGCGCCGGAGTTGACCACCGAGCCGGTGAGCTGGTTGGCGACTTCCTGCAAGGAGAGATCCAGCACCGCCGCGAAGCCACCCTGAGCTGCGATCGATTCCATCGCGCGGCCGCCCATGCCTGTCGTGTGGAAGACGACGACCTCATAGCCGCGCCGTTCGAGCTGCGGCTTCAGCTCGACCATGTAGCGCAGGCAGCTCTTGCCGAGCGAGGTGATCGCGACCACCGGCCGGTCCAGGCTGGGCTTGATCGCGCTCTTCGCGGCGCCGACGATCGCGCCGCAGGCTTGCGACAGTACGGCCGTGCAGGTGCCGTTGAGGCCGTAGAGCCCGCCGGCCCACAGAATCATCATCAGGTCAGCGGCGACGCGCTCGGGCGGAATCAAATGCGAGAACGCGACGGTCGAGACGATCAGCTTGGGCAGGCCGAGCGGCAGCGCCTGCGCGACGTCGAGCGCAAGATCGGTTCCCATCGTGCCGCCGATCGCGATCATGCCGTCGATGGCATCACGCGCGGCGAGCTCGCGCGCTAGATTGGTGGCGCCGATCGCCATCAGCGACATCGCGGAATTCTCGTCGCCGCTGGATGCTATCGCCGCGATCGTGGTCTGCGCGGCGGCGGCCACCGCATGCTTGTCATGTGTGGGCTGATAGGGCGGATCACCGAGCACGCTGATGTCCATCATGATCGTGCGGCCGCCGGCGCGCGCGATGCACTCGCTCATGAACAGCAGTTCGTCGGCCTTGGTGTCTCCCGTTCCGATCAGGAGAATGCGGGGCTCTGTCATCTCAGGCATGACCTTCGGCTCGCCGGCGGCGTGAGGGATGTGGACGAGTTGGTTTGCACCCAGCGTGCGGGAGCGTTCGGCCATCGTGCGATCACGCTATGGGGACGCTCGCTGCGGTGACATCCACCTATCGGTTGATTGCTGCCAAAGCCTTGATTTGGCGAGGATTGCAACATGCCAGCGATCCCGGTCGGGAGTCGCGTTCGCCACCGTCACAATGATCCCGCATGCAGCAAGCCCAGATCGATCAACACCGCTCGGCTGCCATTCCGGCCCAGCAGCTCTTCATTGGCGGACGGCCTGCCCAGGCGGTCGGCGAGGCGCGGCTTGACGTCGTGTCGCCGATCGACGGCCAGCTGCTGACGAGCATCGCCGACGGCGATGCGGCCGATATCGGCGCCGCGGTGAGGCATGCGCGGCAGGCGTTCGAGCAGGGCAGCTGGTCGCGCGCGGTCCCGACGCAGCGCAAGAAGGTGCTGCTGCGGTTCGCCGAGTTGATCGAGCGGCACGCCCTCGAGATCGCGGTGCTCGGCGTGCGCGACAACGGCACCGAGATCGGCATGGCCTACAAGGCCGAACCGCTGTCGGCGGCCGGCACGATCCGCTACTACGCCGAGGCGATCGACAAGGTGTATGGCGAGATCGCACCAACCTCAGGCGACGTGCTCGGGCTGGTGCATCGCGAGCCGCTCGGTGTCGTCGGTGTGATCGTGCCGTGGAATTTTCCGCTGATGATCGGAGCGTGGAAGATCGGTCCGGCGCTCGCCGCCGGAAATTCGGTCGTGGTCAAGCCGCCGGAGCTTGCATCGCTCACGCTGCTGCGGCTTGCCGAGCTCGCGACCGAGGCGGGGTTGCCGGATGGCGTGCTCAACGTCGTCACCGGCCGCGGCGCATCGGCCGGCGAGGCGCTTGCGCTGCATATGGATGTCGACGCGCTCGCCTTCACCGGCTCGGGCGCGATCGGGCGGCGGCTGCTGGAATGTTCGGCGCGGTCGAACCTGAAACGCGTGCATCTCGAGCTTGGCGGCAAGTCGCCCAATATCGTGTTCGCCGATGTGCCCGACATCAAGCATGCGGCCAAGGTCTCCGCGAACGGCATCTTCCGGAATTCGGGCCAGGTCTGCGTCGCCGGCTCGCGGCTGCTCGTGCAGTCGCAGGTCTACGATCGCTTCATGGCTGAGCTGCTTGAGGCCACCGCCAGGCTTCGCGTCGGCGATCCCCTCGAATTGACGTCTGATATCGGTGCCGTCGCCAGCAAGGTGCAGTTGCGCAAGAATCTCGACGCTGTTGTCCGCGCGGAAGCGCAGGGCGCGAAGCGGCTGGTTGGCGGCGAGCAGATCCGCGCCGACAGCGGCGGCAACTTCATGGCGCCGGCGATCCTCACCGAGGTGACGCCGGCGATGGAGGTGTGGCGCGAGGAGGTGTTCGGCCCGGTGCTGTCGGTCACGCGGTTCGACAGCGAAGAGAATGCTGTCGCGCTTGCCAATGCGACGCCCTATGGACTTGCGTCCGCAGTGTGGACCGGAAACCTTTCGACGGCGCATCGCATGGTGCGCGCCATCAGGGCCGGCGTTGTGCACGTCAACGCCTATGGCGGCGCCGACATCACGGTGCCGCTCGGCGGCTTCAAGCAATCCGGCTTCGGACGCGACAAGTCGCTGCACGCGCTCGACGCCTATACCGACCTCAAGACCGCCTGGATCGCGCTATGACATCTGCAACTGCCGAACGCTCAGGCGTTCTGAACCGATTGCTCGATGCCGAGCAGGAGCGTTTTCGCGCGCTGCATCCGCGATCGGACGCGGCGTGGCAAGACGGCAGGCAGCACTATCTTTATGGCGGTCCGTCGCACTGGATGCGACGCTGGGCCGGCGGCTTCCCGGTCTATGTCGAGGAGGCGCAGGGCGCGCATATCAGGGACATCGACGGGCGCGACTACATCGATTTCTGTCTCGGCGACACCGGGGGCATGTGCGGGCACGCGCCCGAGGCGGTGACGGAGGCGGCACTCAATCAGCTCAAGCGCGGCGCGACCATGATGCTGCCGACGGAGGACAGCATCTGGGTCGGCGCCGAATTGTCGCGCCGCTTCGGTCCGAAATACTGGACACTGACGACGTCGGCGACCGACGCCAACCGCGCCGCGATCCGTATCTCGCGCATGATCACCGGCCGGCGCAAGGTGCTGGTGTTCTCCGGCTGCTATCATGGCGGTGTCGAGGAGGCGCATGTCGAGATCCGCGACGGCCGGGTCGGGCTGCGCAACATGATCCATCCCAACGGCATCGATCATGACGCGGTGAGCCGGGTGGTCGAGTTCAACGATGTCGCGGGCCTCGAGGCGGCGCTGGCGCATGGCGACGTCGCCTGCGTGCTGACCGAGCCGTTGATGACGAATTTTGGCATGATCCCGGTCGATCCCGGATTTCACGAAGCGTTGCGCGACCTGACCCGCCGGAGCGGCACCGTGCTGATCATCGACGAGACCCACACACTGTCCTGCGGGCCGGGCGGTTACAGCCAGGCGTATGGCCTCGAGTCCGACATTCTTGTCGCCGGCAAGGCGATCGCGGGCGGCATCCCCGCCGGCGTGTTCGGCCTCAGCCAGGAGATCGCCGAGCGGCTCTGGAAGCTCGTGCCTCACGTCAATCCGCGCGTGCGGCAGTCCGCACATCTCGGCTTCGGCGGTACGCTGGCCGGCAATGCGCTGACGCTCGCGACCATGCGCGCGGTGCTGGAGAAGGTGCTGACGTCTGCAAATTATGAGCGGATGATCGGGACCGCGACCTGGCTCGCACAGGACGCGCGCCGGTTGATCGAAGCGGCCGGTCTGCCCTGGCATGTCACGCAGATCGGCGCGCGCGCCGAGATCATGTTCATGCCGCATCCGCCGCGCAGCGGTGCCGATGTCATTGCCGGCCGGCAACCCGATCTCGAGACCTTGCTGCATGCGTTCTACATGAACGAGGGCATCCTGGTTACGCCATTTCACACCATGTTGCTGATGTGTCCGGCGACCTCGGCGCGCGACGTCGACAAGCATACGGCGGTGTTCGCGCAATTCATTGATTTGCTGCGCGACGCGGGAGCAATCTGATGCAACCGCCTCCGTTTAATCTTGATGGCCGGGTCGCCATCGTCACGGGTGGAGGCCGCGGGATCGGCGCCGCGATTGTCACGCGATTCGCGCAGGCGGGCGCGACCGTTGTGATCGCCAACCGGACGCTCGATGTGGCCGAAGCGCTGGCGCGCGAGCTGGCGGCCGATGGACGTGCGGCGCATTGCGCTCCGTTCGATCGACTCGATCGCAGCAGCTTGCGCGCCATGATTGATGGTGTCGCCGCCAAATTCGGTCGTCTCGACATCGTCGTGCACAATGCCGGCGGCTGTCCGTGGGCCTCGCTGGATGAACTCGACGAAGCAAAACTCGACGAGACGCTGGCGCTGAATCTCAACGCCAGCATCTGGCTCGCCCAGGCCGCCAGTCCGCATATGCGCGCCAACAAGTTCGGGCGGATCCTCGTGACGTCGTCGGTGTCGGCGCGCGTCGCGATGGGCGGCGGCGCGCATTACTCGGCGGCCAAGGCAGGCGTCAACGCGTTCATCCGCGGCGCCGCCTTCGAGCTGGCGCGCGACGGCATCACGGTCAATGGCGTCGAGGCCGGCTTCATCGAGAAACCCGGCCGCGGCAGCATGAGCGCGCCGGAGAACAAGGCCAAGCTCGAACGCTTCATTCCGATGGGACAGATGGGCCGGGCCGACGACATCGCCTGCGCGATGCTCTACCTCGCTTCCGTTGAAGCCAGATACGTCACCGGGCAGACCATCGTGGTCGACGGCGGTTCGACCTTGCCCGAAACCGGATTTGCCGTCGAACGGCAGTGGGGAGTCTGATGCCGCGGCTGGAAGGAAAGACGGCGCTGGTGACCGGCGCGGCCACCGGGATCGGCCGGGCCACGGCCGTGCTGCTGGCGTGGAGCGGCGCGCGCGTCGTGCTGTTCGGCCTCGGCGACGCCGAGCTTCAGGCCGCGGCGGCCGAGTGCGGCGGGCAGGCGATCCATGGCGACGTCACGCGTCCGGATGACGTTGCCAAGGCCGTCACTGCCTCCGGCGCGTGGCTCGACATTGTCGTCAACGCGGCGGGTTTGATCGTGCCGGATCAGCCCGCAAACGTCTCCGACGAGGTCTGGGCCAAAACGCTCGATGTCAACCTCACCGGGACGATGCGCGTCTGTCGCGCTGCGCTCCCGTTGCTCCGGCAGCGCGGCGGCGCGATCGTCAACATCGCGTCCGTTGCCGCGTTCAATGCCAGCCCGGATAGTGCAAGCTACGCCGCGAGCAAGGCGGCCGTCGTCGCCTATACGCGTTCGCTGGCCTACGCGCATGGCGCCGACGGCATCCGCGCCAACGCGGTCGCGCCCGGCTGGGTGCGGACGCCGATGAGCGCCCATGAGATGCGGTTGCTCGCGGAGCAGAACGGCACCACGGCCGAGACCGAGTTTCGCGCTGTCGAACGGCGGATCGCCTTGGGGCGGATGGCCGATCCCGCCGAGATCGCGGCATGCTGCCTGTTCCTGGCGTCCGACGAGGCGTCCTTTGTCACCGGAGCAGTGCTGGTCGCCGATGGCGGCGGCCGCTCGCCGACACAGAATCGCGCGGTCTAGAACAGTCGATTCGCGTCCAAGTGTTGCGGCCGGCACCTTGATCAGGGCCGGCGGATTTGGCACTCTCGCGCCATCACGTCATTCGATCGAGGGGCGTTATGAACAAGTCATTTTCCGTGATCATTGCCGCGGCCGCTTCAATCGTCGTGCTGTCGTCGACGGCGGCGAAATCTGGCGAGGTCTACCCGTTTGGCGATCCGCCGTACCGGCTGGACTTCGTGCAGGAGCCTCAGATCGAATCGGGCTGCTGGAAATGGAATTGGCAGCTGTACCAGTGGCAGGACTACTGCCCGGTTTACGTCTATCCGAAGGCTTATATGTTCTCGCGCTCGTCGCGCGTTGTGCTCCGCACCAGGGGGTGAGGAGCAACCTCGCGGCTTGAAGAGCTCTGCGTCACACCGATCGGAGCGACGCAGAAGCGCGCACTCTTATGAGTGCGCGATGGTGCAGGCGATCTGCTGGTGCTTGCCGAAGTTGAGCAGCGCGTTTTCCCGGAAGCCATCCAGCCAGACGCCACGGCCGGCATAACGATAGCCGACGCCCATCGGAACGTGCCGCACATGGATGCCGCCACGTCCGGTCAGCAGCGAGGCGGTGACCACTTCGCCCTCGACGGACACGGCGCGCGGGCACAGCGGATAGTGATGGCCGTTCTCGCAGGTGAAGACGATCTCGCTGCAGGTGCCGACCGGAGCCTTGGTGATCAGGCCGAGATCAGCGGCCGCCGCTGGCCGGGAATTGCCCGACAGTGCTGCGCCCAAAGCCAGAATTCCCGCGACCATGTAGCCAATTCGAATACGCATCAGTGCCCCCTCGTCCAGCGATAGGCTAAGTAATGAGAAAAAATATCTGGCGCTAAATGAGCAAAAAAAGCCTCCAAGGTCAAACCTGCGACAGCGGTCGGCACGGGGGTCGGGCGCTGAGTGTTGCAGGTTTGCTGCACTGGAACGGAATTGAGAGGAAGACTGTCAGGCTGCGACAACGTGCCTTTACTGGCCACAATTGGCCTGCAAGTGGTGGAAGGTATTTGAGTCGTTTCGCAGGAACTGCTTTCAGCGCCTGACCGGATCGCATCGCGAACGGGGCCGCGCGAACATCGGGGGTGGGAATGGACTTCCGTGGTGCAATCGCAGGTTCGCTCCTGACCGTGATGATGGTCTCGGCGTCTGCGCTGTCGGCTCAGGCGCAGACGCCATCTCCTCAAACCTCCAACGGCCGGTCCGCGGCAGCGCAGGGCGATCAATCGTTTTCCGGCCCGAGCTTCCGCAAGGGCTTGTGGCGCTTCATCCGCACGCTCGACGTGGTCAGGACCGCCAACAAGAATTTCAAGTATCGGGTGCTGAACGCGGAAACGACACGCTGCGTCGACCCGACCTTCGCGATGAAGGCGACCTTTTCGCCGGATCCGGTCGGAAGCTGCGTCTCCGACAAGCCTGAAAAGGTCGGCAATCAATACACCTTCGGGCACCGATGCGATTACATGGGCGCGGTCAGCACCGTCATTACGGTGCGCAGTGACGAGGCCTATACCGAGCTGAATGAGGTCAGCACCGGCGAGCATCCGAGGACCGATATGGTCGTCGCGACCAGGATCGGCGACTGCGACGACGGGACGGCCGCCAGTCCTGAAAAGTCGGCCGCCGGGCGCGTGCAGCATTAGCTGGAGATCAGGAACAGCCGGCCCGGCATCGGCGTGCCGAGGGATGGGCTTTGGCGGCCGGTGCCTCGCCCTTGACGGTGGAGAGTCGTAGCCAAAAGGGCGAGTGTTTACCTGACCTTAACGCGAAGTGTTCTGAAATGACGTCAGGCTGGGCGTGCTTCGAGCCGAAGTCACGCGAAGCGCATCGTGCGGCCGATTGAGGATTCAACACATGGTATCGCGTGAGGACTTCGGGCACTCGAAGGTCTGCGCATGCACGCTTGGCGCCGTGATCGCACTTGCCGTGTCCTTGCTTGCGTCGCACGGCACCGCGGCCGAGGAAAGCTTCAACGGGCCGACCTTCCGCAAAGGCATGTGGCGCTTCGTGCGGACGATGGAGCTGGTGTCGCCGTCGAACGGGCGGCAGAAGCTGCTCGAGCGCGAGATGACCCGCTGTGTCGACCCGACCCAGGCGATGAAGGCGACCTTTTCGTCACCGTCGATCGGAAACTGCCATTCATCGAGGCCAGAGAAGATCAGCAACAAGTACATCTTCTCCAACCGGTGCGACTACATGGGGCCGGTCTCCACCGTCATCACGGTGCTGAGCGATGAGGCCTACACCGAAGTCAACGAGGTCCACGGTCAGGCGCCGCGGATGGATCGGGTGGTCGCCCGCCGGATCAGCGATTGCCATGAGGAAAGGGCGCAGCTTGGCCAGCCGGCCGCTGCTGCACCGAGCGACGTCTCACGCGACGTGGAGCAGGAGACCGCTGAGGGCGATCCGCTCTAACGCCGCGCCGTCAGATCTTCTGCTGGTTGCCCGGCCCGCTGACCTTGACGGTGATCTTCTGAATTTCGGTGCGGCCGCCCTGGTACTTGACCTCGATCGTCAGGGCGTCGTCGCCAAGGAATTCCGGCGGCGCCTTGTAGAAGGCGACATAGGCCGGCACCTCGAGCGCCAGGCAGGCCTTGTAATTGGTGGCCTTGGCCTTCGCCGTCTTCATCACGACCTTTCCCGCAGTGGGCGGCGTGACCAACCTGATGGTTGGCAATGGCCCCGACGTGCAGTCAGGTAACACATTGAGGTAAATGCCGATTTGGGTGTCCCGGTTGGCCAGGGTGCGGACCTGGCGTTCGACCGTGGTCTGCTGTGGGACGGGCGTCGGTGTTGGCGCTTGCGCGGATGCCGCGCCGGCCATGCCGCCAAGCAAAATGGCGGCGCATCCCTGAAGAATCACCCGCATCGGCCACTCCAAAATCGTCGGCAACATGAAATTGGGCCGGGCGGCCAGACCGCCTTTGGGCCGAGCCAATTCGGCTAAGCCGTTGTTCTTGCAGCCTCGACCTGTTCGATCTTTACCACACTCGCAGGGAAAGCATTGATTAACCAAATACATTTCTTGACCGGGGGGAGGGTTAACAATAGCCTAAAACTAAATTTTTCTACAATTTTTCCTCTAAACGCATTTTGCGGAGTTGATAATGCAGGGTTCGTTTCAGGTCGCTCAGGCTACCGGCACCGGCAATTCCACCAATTCGGCTCCCGTTCGAATTTACAAGCTGACCAAGCCGCTGACCGATCAGGCAGTGGTCGTCAACCTTGGTTACGACCAGAAGGCGAAGGTCGACTTCTCGTCGATCGCCAACGAAAAGATCACGCTGGTTCATATCGGCGAAAAGCTGATCATCCTGTTCGACAACCAGTCGACCGTCACGGTTGAGCCGTTCTTCGACTCCCGCGCGGATCACCAGAGCAACATCACGATCGAGATGGCGCCCGGTCGCGACGTCTCGGTGCAAGACTTCGCAAGCCTGTTCCCGATCAGCACGGATGGCTCCGTCTTGCCTGCGGCCGACAATGGCGGCAACTCGAACGGCAATGCGCAGGCGAGCGGAGCGAATTTCAGTCCGTTTGCGGTGGATGATCTCGGTCCCGTCGGCACCAACGCGTTGGCTCCGCAGGAAGAGCTGCCGGGCTTCACCGACACGCCGCCGACCGGCTTCGTGCTCAACCAAGAAGTTCCGAAGCCCACCATTTCGCTGGGCACCGCGCCGGATCTTACGGTGGACGAGAGCTTCCTGACCGTTGCGACCAATGGCATCGCAGGTTCCGGACTGGGACCGGCAGGTTCGACCGTGGCGACGGGGCTGATCCCGTTCTCGATCACCGCGGCCGGCGGCGAGAAGTCGCTGACCTTTGCGCTGTCGATCAGCGCGCCAGGCGTCGATACCGGTCTGATCGATTCGCAGACCGGCAATCACGTGTTCCTGTTCGTGGAGAACGGGCAGGTTGTTGGCCGGGAAGGCGGCCAGAACGGCCTCGCTGACTTCACGATCTCCGTGGACGCGACCGGCCATATCACGCTCACCGATCTGCGCTCGATGCACGAGGGCAGCGGGGAAGTGGGCGGCGACATCAACGAAGGTGTGCATCTGCCCGCCGGAATGGTGACGCTAACGGCGACGGTGACGGATAACAGCAACCAGACCGCGACAGCGCAAGCCGATGTCGGGCCGCATCTGACGTTCCTCGACGACGGTCCGGCGATCTCGCTGAGCGGGACGACGAGCGCGCTGAGCACTTTCGAGGCGTACCTGTCGGCTTCGACCAATGCCGGCATCAACGGCTCGACGCCGGATGCGTCGCCGACCCAGGGCCATGCGCTGGACAAGGAGAACTTCGCTGGCGCGTTCACGGTGGTGGCCGGCGCCGATGGCGCAACCACAAGCTATGCGCTGAGCATCGCGGGCAACGGCACTGCGACCAACCTGATCGACAGCGCCTCCGGCCTCGGCGTCGTGCTCGATCAGACCGGCAACACGATCTCCGGCTATGTGACCGGCCATGAGGGCCAGGCGGCGTGGCTGGTATTCACGCTCACGGTCAACACCGTGACCGGCGACGTGACGCTGACGCAAGATCGTGCGGTGCACGAGAACACCGCGTCGAGCCCGGATACCCATGAAGGCATCAGCCTGACCGGCGGTCTGGTGACGCTGACGGCAACGGTCACCGACAATGACGGCGACAGCGCCAGCCAGAACCTCGATCTCGGCACGCATATCACGTTCCACGACGATGGCCCATCGATCTCACTGAATGAGACGGTCAGGTCGCTAAACACCTATGAGGCGTACCTCTCGGCAGCGACCAACGCCGGTATCAACGGCTCGACGCCGGACGCCGTGCCGACCCAGGGCCACACGCTCGACACCGAGAGCTTTGCTAGTTCGTTCACGGTCGTGACCGGCGCCGACGGCGCAACCACGGCCTATGCGCTGAGCATCGCGGGCAATGGCACCGCAACCAACCTGATCGACAGCGCCTCCGGCCTCGGCGTGGTGCTCGACCAGGCCGGCAACACGATCTCCGGCTATGTGGCCGGCCATGAGGGCCAGGCGGCGTGGCTGGTGTTCACGCTGACGGTCAATACCGCGACCGGCGACGTCACGCTGACGCAGGATCGTGCGGTGCACGAGAACACCGCGTCGAGCCCCGACACCGGTGAAGGCATCAGCCTGACCGGCGGCCTAGTGACCTTGACCGCGACCGTGACTGACAAGGACGGCGACAGCGCCAGCCAGCACATCGACCTCAGCAGCCACGTCACGTTCCACGATGACGGCCCGTCCGTCACGCTGAGCGGGACAGTCAATTCGCTGAACACCTATGAGGCATATCTGTCGGCTGCGACCAATGCCGGCGTCGACGGCTCGACGCCGGATGCAGTGCCGACGCAGGGCCATACGCTCGATACCGAGAGTTTTGCCAGCGCGTTCACCGTCGTGACCGGTGCCGACAATGCGACCACAGCCTATGCGCTGAGCATCGCCGGCAATGGCACCGCGACCAATCTGGTCGACAGCGCCTCCGGTCTCGGTGTCGTGCTCGACCAGGCCGGCAACACGATCTCCGGTTATGTGGCCGGCCATGAGGGCCAGGCCGCCTGGCTGGTGTTCACGCTCACGGTCAACACTGCTACCGGCGACGTCACGCTGACGCAGGACCGTGCGGTGCACGAGCTTACCGCGTCGAGCCCCGACACCGGTGAGGGCATCAGCCTGACCGGCGGCCTGGTGACGCTGACGGCAACGGTCACCGACAAGGACGGCGACAGCGCCAGCCAGAATCTCGATCTCAGCACGCATGTCACGTTCCATGATGATGGTCCGTCGATCGCGCTGACGGGCAAAGTCGGCTCGCTGAACACCTATGAGGCGTACCTGTCGGCCGCGACCAATGCGGGCGTCGACGGTTCGACGCCGGATGCCGCGCCGACCCAAGGTCATGCGCTCGACACCGAGAGCTTTGCCGGTGCATTCACCGTCGTGACCGGCGCCGACAATGCAACGACCGCCTATGCGCTGAGCATCGCAGCCAACGGCACCGCGACCAATTTGATCGACAGCGCCTCCGGTCTCGGCGTGGTGCTCGACCAGAGCGGCAACACGATCTCCGGCTATGTGACCGGCCATGAAAACCAGGCCGCCTGGCTGGTGTTCACGCTCACGGTCGACCCGGCGACGGGCAATGTGACGCTGACGCAGGATCGCGCGGTGCACGAGCTCACCGCCTCGAGCCCGGACACCGGCGAGGGCATCAGCCTGACCGGCGGTCTGGTGACGTTGACGGCGACGGTGACCGACAAGGACGGTGACAGCGCCAGCCAGAACCTCGATCTCAGCTCGCATGTCACGTTCCATGATGATGGTCCGTCGATTGTGCTCAGCGGGAACGTCAACTCGCTGAACACGTATGAAGCGTATCTGTCGGCTGCGACCAACGCGGGCATCGACGGCTCGACGCCGGATGTGGTGCCGACGCAAGGTCATGCGCTCGATACTGAGAGTTTCGCCGGCGCGTTCACCGTCGTAACTGGCGCCGACAATGCGACCACATCCTATGCGCTGAGCATTGCAGCCAATGGCACCGCGACCAATTTGATCGACAGCGCCTCCGGTCTTGGGGTCGTGCTGGACCAGACCGGCAACACGGTGTCCGGCTATGTGACCGGCCATGAGAACGACCCGGCCTGGCTGGTGTTCACGCTGACGGTCAACACCGCGACCGGCGACGTGACGCTGACGCAGGATCGTGCGGTGCACGAACTCACTGCCTCGAGCCCGGACACCGCCGAAGGCATCAGCCTGACCGGCGGCCTGGTGACCTTGACCGCAACCGTCACCGACAAGGACGGCGACAGCGCTAGCCAGAATCTCGATCTCAGCCCGCATGTCACCTTCCATGATGACGGCCCATCAATCTCGCTGAGCGGGAACGTCAACTCGCTGAACACGTATGAAGCGTATCTCTCGGCCGCGACCAATGCGGGCGTCGACGGTTCGACGCCGGATGCGGTGCCGACCCAGGGTCATACGCTCGATACCGAAAGCTTTGCAGGCGCGTTCACCGTCGTGACTGGCGCCGACAATGCGACGACAGCCTATGCGCTGAGTATCGCAGGCAACGGCACCGCAACCAACCTGATCGACAGCGCCTCCGGCCTCGGCGTGGTGCTCGACCAGGCCGGCAACACGATCTCCGGCTATGTGGCCGGCCATGAGGGCCAGGCGGCGTGGCTGGTGTTCACGCTGACGGTCAATACCGCGACCGGCGACGTCACGCTGACGCAGGATCGTGCGGTGCACGAGCTTACGGCCTCCAGCCCGGACACCGGCGAGGGTATCAGCCTGACCGGCGGCCTGGTGACGCTGACGGCAACCGTCACCGACAAGGATGGTGACAGCGCCGCCCAGAACCTCGACCTCAGCAGCCACATCGCGTTCCACGATGACGGCCCGTCGATCTCGCTGAGCGGGAACGTCAACTCGCTGAACACTTATGAGGCTTATCTCTCGGCTGCGACCAATGCCGGCATCAATGGTTCGACGCCGGATGCCGTGCCGACCCAGGGTCACACACTCGACACCGAGAGCTTTGCCGGCGCGTTTACCGTTGTGACCGGTGCCGACAATGCAACGACCGCCTATGCGCTAAGTATCGCTGGTAACGGCACCGCGACCAATTTGATCGACAGCGCCTCTGGCCTCGGCGTCGTGCTCGACCAGACCGGCAACACGGTGTTCGGCTATGTGACCGGTCATGAGAATCAGGCCGCTTGGCTGGTGTTCACGCTGACGGTCGACCCGGCTACGGGCAATGTGACGCTGACGCAGGACCGCGCGGTGCACGAACTCACTGTGTCGAGCCCCGACACTGGTGAGGGCATCAGCCTGACCGGCGGCCTGGTGACGCTGACGGCAACGGTCACCGACAAGGACGGCGACAGCGCCGCCCAGAATCTCGACCTCAGCAGCCACGTCACATTCCATGACGATGGTCCGTCGATTGGACTGAGCGGGCGAGTTGGTTCGTTGAACACCTTCGAGGCCTATCTGTCGGCCTCCACCAATGCCGGCATCGACGGCTCGACGCCGGATCTGGTTCCGACCCAGGGCCATACGCTGGATACCGAGAGCTTTGCCGGCGCGTTCACGGTGGTGACCGGTGCCGACAATGCAACGACCGCCTATGCGCTGAGCATCTCGGCCAACGGGGTCGCGACCAATTTGATCGACAGCGCCTCTGGTCTCGGCGTGGTGCTCGACCAGAGCGGCAACACGATCTCCGGCTATGTGACCGGCCATGAAAACCAGGCCGCATGGCTGGTGTTCACGCTCACGGTCGACCCGGCGACGGGCAATGTGACGCTGACGCAGGATCGTGCGGTGCACGAGCTCACCGCCTCGAGCCCCGACACGGGTGAGGGTATCAGCCTGACCGCCGGCCTGGTGACCTTGACCGCGACGGTGACCGACAAGGACGGCGACAGCGCCAGCCAGAATCTCGATCTCAGCTCGCATGTCACGTTCCATGATGATGGTCCGTCGATCTCGCTGAGCGGGAACGTCAACTCGCTGAACACCTATGAGGCCTATCTGTCGGCGGCGACAAACGCGGGTATCAACGGCTCGACGCCGGATGCGGTGCCGACGCAAGGTCATGCGTTGGACACCGAAAGCTTCGCTGGCGCGTTCACCATTGTGACCGGCGCCGACAATGCAACGACCGCCTATGCGCTGAGCATCGCAGCCAATGGCACCGCGACCAATCTGATCGACAGTGCCTCTGGTCTCGGCGTGGTGCTTGACGAGACCGGCAACACGATCTCCGGTTATGTGACCGGTCATGAGAACCAGGCCGCGTGGCTGGTCTTTACGCTCACGGTAGACCCAGCGACGGGCAATGTGACGCTGACGCAGGATCGTGCGGTGCACGAACTCACCGGCTCCAGCCCGGACACCGGCGAAGGCATCAGCCTGACCGGCGGCCTGGTGACCTTGACCGCGACCGTGACCGACAAGGACGGCGACAGCGCCGCCCAGAACCTCGACCTCAGCAGCCACATTACGTTCCACGATGACGGCCCGTCGATCTCGCTGAGCGGCAACGTCAACTCGCTGAACACCTACGAGGCGTACCTGTCGGCTTCGACCAATGCCGGCATCAACGGCTCGACGCCGGATGCTGCGCCGACCCAGGGTCACACGCTCGACACCGAAAGCTTTGCCGGGGCGTTCACCGTCGTGACTGGTGCTGACAATGCCACGACCGCTTACGCGCTGAGCATCGCGGGCAATGGCACCGCGACCAACCTGATCGACAGCGCCTCCGGTCTTGGCGTCGTGCTCGATCAGACCGGCAACACCATCTCGGGCTATGTGACGGGCCATGAGAACCAGGCGGCGTGGCTGGTCTTTACGCTCACGGTCGACCCGGCGACGGGCAATGTGACGTTGACGCAGGATCGTGCGGTGCACGAGCTTACGGCCTCCAGCCCGGACACCGGTGAGGGCATCAGCCTGACCGGCGGCCTGGTGACGCTGACGGCAACCGTCACCGACAAGGATGGTGACAGCGCCGCCCAGAACCTCGATCTCAGCACCCATGTCACGTTCCACGATGACGGCCCGTCAATCTCGCTGAGCGGACGGGTTGGTTCGCTGAACACCTACGAGGCTTATCTGTCGGCGGCGACAAACGCGGGTATCAACGGCTCGACGCCGGATGCGGTGCCGACGCAAGGCCACACGCTCGACACCGAGAGTTTTGCCGGCGCGTTCACCGTTGTGACCGGTGCGGACAATGCAACGACCGCCTATGCGCTAAGCATCGCAGCCAATGGCACCGCGACTAACCTGATCGACAGTGCGTCCGGCCTCGGCGTGGTGCTCGACCAGACCGGCAACACGATCTCCGGCTATGTGACCGGTCATGAAAATCAGGCCGCCTGGCTGGTGTTCACGCTGACCGTCGACCCGGCGACGGGCAATGTGACGCTGACGCAGGATCGTGCGGTGCACGAGCTCACTGCCTCCAGTCCGGATACCGGTGAAGGCATCAGCCTGACCGGCGGCCTGGTGACCTTGACCGCGACCGTGACCGACAAGGATGGCGACAGCGCCAGCCAGAACCTCGATCTCAGCACCCACGTCACCTTCCACGACGACGGCCCGTCGATTGCGTTGAGCGGACGGGTTGGCTCGCTGAACACCTATGAGGCGTATCTGTCGGCTTCGACCAATGCCGGCATCAATGGCTCGACGCCGGACGCAGTCCCGACCCAGGGGCATGCGCTGGACACCGAAAGCTTCGCCGGCGCGTTCACGGTCGTGACCGGTGCCGACAATGCGACCACCGCCTATGCGCTTAGCATTGCGAATAACGGCGTCGCAACCAACCTGATCGACAGCGCCTCCGGCCTCGGCGTGGTGCTGGACCAGACCGGCAACACGATCTCAGGCTATGTGACCGGGCATGAAAACCAGGCCGCCTGGCTCGTGTTCACGCTGACGGTCGACCCGGCAACCGGCAATGTGACGCTGACGCAGGATCGTGCGGTGCACGAGCTTACGGCCTCGAGCCCGGACACCGGCGAAGGCATCAGCCTGACCGGCGGCCTGGTGACGCTGACCGCGACGGTCACCGACAAGGACGGTGACAGCGCCAGCCAGAACCTCGATCTCAGCACGCATGTGACCTTCCATGACGACGGCCCGTCAATCTCGCTGAGCGGGAACGTCAACTCGCTGAACACCTATGAGGCCTATCTCTCGGCCGCGACCAACGCCGGCATCAACGGCTCCACGCCGGACGCGGTGCCGACCCAGGGTCATACGCTGGACACCGAAAGCTTTGCCGGCGCGTTCACCGTCGTGACCGGCGCCGACGGCGCGACCACGTCCTATGCGCTGAGCATCGCGAATAACGGGGTCGCAACCAACCTGATCGACAGCGCCTCCGGTCTTGGCGTCGTGCTCGACCAGACCGGCAACACGATCTCCGGCTATGTGATGGGCCATGAGAACCAAGCCGCCTGGCTGGTCTTTACGCTCACGGTCGACCCGGCAACAGGCAATGTGACGCTGACGCAGGACCGTGCGGTGCACGAGAACACCGCGTCGAGCCCCGACACCGGTGAGGGCATCAGCCTGACCGGCGGCCTGGTGACGCTGACCGCGACCGTCACCGACAAGGACGGCGACAGTGCCGTCCAGAACCTCGATCTCAGCACGCATGTGACCTTCCACGACGACGGTCCGTCGATCTCGCTGAGCGGCAACGTCAACTCGCTGAACACCTACGAGGCGTACCTCTCGGCTGCGACCAATGCCGGCATCAACGGCTCGACGCCGGATGCGGTGCCGACGCAGGGTCACACGCTGGACACCGAGAGCTTTGCCGGCGCGTTCACCGTCGTGACCGGTGCCGACAATGCAACCACGGCCTATGCGCTGAGCATCGCTGGCAACGGCACCGCGACGAACCTGATCGACAGCGCCTCCGGCCTCGGCGTCGTGCTGGACCAGACCGGCAACACCGTATCCGGCTATGTGACCGGCCATGAGGGCCAGGCCGCGTGGCTGGTGTTTACGCTGACCGTCAACACCGCGACCGGCAGCGTGACGCTGACGCAGGACCGCGCGGTGCACGAGCTCACCGCCTCGAGCCCGGACACCGGTGAGGGCATCAGCCTGACCGGCGGCCTGGTGACGTTGACCGCGACGGTGATCGACAAGGATGGCGACAGCGCCAGCCAGAACCTCGACCTCAGCAGCCACATCACGTTCCACGATGACGGCCCGTCGATCTCGCTGAGCGGCAACGTCAACTCCCTGAACACCTATGAAGCGTATCTGTCGGCGTCGACCAACGCCGGCATCAACGGCTCCACGCCGGATGCGGTGCCGACGCAAGGTCATGCGCTCGATACCGAGAGCTTTGCCGGCGCGTTCACGGTGAAGACCGGCGCAGACGGTCAGCAATCATTGACCTATGCGCTGAGCATTGCGAATAACGGGGTCGCGACTAATCTGATCGACAGCGCCTCCGGTCTCGGCGTCGTGCTCGACCAGAGCGGCAACACGATCTCCGGCTACGTGGCCGGCCATGAGAATCAGGCCGCCTGGCTGGTGTTCACGCTGACGGTCAACCCGGCGACCGGCAGTGTGACGCTCACGCAGGACCGTGCGGTGCACGAGAACACTGCCTCGAGCCCCGACACCGGCGAGGGCATCAGCCTGACCAACGGTCTGGTGACGCTGACCGCAACCGTGACTGACAAGGACGGCGACAGCGCCGCCCAGAACCTCGACCTCAGCAGCCACATTACGTTCCACGATGACGGCCCGTCGATCTCGCTGAGCGGCAACGTCAACTCGCTGAACACTTACGAGGCCTATCTGTCGAGTTCGACCAACGCCGGCGTCAATGGTACGACGCCGGATGCGGTCGCGACGCAGGGCCACACGCTGGACACCGAGAGCTTCGCCGGCGCGTTCACCGTGAAGACCGGCGCGGATGGTCAGCAGTCGCTGACCTATGCGCTGAACATCGCGGGCAACGGCACGGCGACCAACCTGATCGACAGCAACTCCGGTCTCGGCGTCGTGCTGGACAAGAGCGGCAACACGATCTCGGGCTATGTGGCCGGCCATGAGGGCCAGGCGGCGTGGCTGGTATTCACGCTGACGGTCGACCCGGTGACGGGCAATGTGGCACTGACGCAGGATCGTGCGGTGCACGAGAACACCGCCTCGAGCCCGGATACTGGCGAAGGCATCAGCTTGACCAGTGGCCTGGTGACGTTGACGGCGACGGTGACCGACAAGGACGGCGACAGCGCCAGCCAGAACCTCGATCTCAGCACCCACGTCACGTTCCACGATGACGGTCCGCATTTCGGCACGATCGACAACGGGATCATCGCGGATGTCGCGGGGCTGTCCGTCACGGGCAACCTGCCCGTGATCTCCGGTGCCGACGGTTTCGGTGCATATGCCTTGACCCTCGCCGGCGACACACCGCCGGCGGGCCTGACGTTCGACGGCCAGGCCGTGCATTACTCGATCGACGCATCGGGGCACACACTGACCGCCTATGTCGGCGCGGCTCCGTCGGCAGCCAACGACATCTTCACGCTGACCGTGGATCCGACGACCGATCACTACACGTTCACATTGCTCGAGCCCTTTACTGCGGTGACGACCGAGAATGTCGGCGGTTCGAGCGCCTTCGGCTCGGGTCCGTCTCAGGAGCAGGTTCTGACCTCGGGCGCCGACCAACTGGCGGTTATTTCGGGCACCGCCTCCGGCGGCGGCCAAGGCAGTGTGAACGGATCTACCGTTGGCTGGGGTGTCGGCAACAACAACTTCGATCAAAACGAGAAGATGCTGTTCGACTTCACGAGCGGTGCGAGCGCCAGTCCGGTTCACAACGCAGCGTTCGTTCCTCCGGGACCCGAATCTGTCGCCAACTACACCTTCTCCGGTTACAAGGCCGGGGACGACATCCACTACGTCGTGTCCTATTGGGACGGTGTACACACGGCGTCGATCACATCGGTGTCCGGTGATTTCGATCCGTCCGCGCACGCCTCGATTGCCAACGAATGGTCGACGCCGGCAGCGCCCGCCGGCATGCAGCTCTACACGGTCCAGTTCACGGACGTGACGGGCAGCGGCAAGGTCGACCTGGTCAGCGTCGGAGTTGAGTCGACGGTAAATCTCTCCGAGAATCTGAGCTTCAACGTGGCGACGATTGACGGTGACGGCGATACGGCCTCCAGCACCATCAATATCAACATCAATGGCAGCACGACCCTTCAGGGTACGGCGGGCAATGATGCGATCCAGGGCAGCTCCGCCAATGAGACCCTGATCGGCGGCGGCGGCAACGACAGCCTGACCGGTGGTGGCGGCAACGACATCTTCGTCCTGCCGGGTTCGGGAGGCGGACACGACACGATTACCGACTTCTCCGCCCTGGCCGACAAGATCTTTGTCGATGTCGCCAGTCAGAACCTCACGATCGGCACGTCGACCGCGATCACGGCGGGTCAGTTCACGTCGTCGGCGACGACCGGCGGAACAGAGAATGCGGCGACCGCCTGGAACGAAAGCGCCAGCACCAACAAGTTCTTCTTCAACAATACGACGGGAGAGCTCTGGTATTCGGCCAATGGCACCGGCAGCGACAAGGTGGACCTTGCCCATGTGAGCACCGGCGTGCCGGCGGCGGCGAGCATCCATACGTTCTAGGCCGCGCCAGCCCTAAAAAGAGAAGTCCGCGGAGGCCAACTCCGCGGATTTTTGTTGGATCGGGGCCGCTACATCAGTACGGGCAGAAAGCCCGGGAGCGGGTCCGCGGCCTCGAGCGGCTCCATGCCGGTCCATTCGGCCTCTGCCGCATTGGCGGCCGCCGGTGTGGCATCGAGCTCGTCGCCGAGCGGCAGTCGCTTGGCGTAGGGCGCTGCAAAGAGCTGGACGCCGTGCTCGTTGATCGCAAACATCGGCGTGAAGTTGCCGAGCTCGCCGTCGTCGATCAGCTCGGCGCGGCGGCTGTCGAGGATCAGCCAGCGGCCGTCGAGCCGCGCCGCCAGCACCGCATGATCCTGCCGGATGGCGCGATCGCGGCCGAGCACCAGGCGCAGCTCTTCACGCGGGAAGCCGGCTTCGCTGAGCGCGATGTATTTTGCGATCGCGTAGTCCTCGCAATCGCCCTTGCCGGTCGCGAAAGTGGCGAGCGGGGCGGTCCAGCGGTCGGCTTCGCCATGCTGTGCGAAGTCGCTGACATAGCGGATCGCCTGGTTGACGGCGCGGTTGGCCTCATCCAGCCGGTCGCGTCCGGACTTGGACTTGACCGCGTTGATCAGGCGGAGGAATTGCGCGGCATTGGGCGGGCAGGCGGCCGCGTTCTCGCGGCAATGCGCGAGCACGGTCTGCTCTTTGGCGAGATCGGATTCGAGGCCGCGCCATTTGCGCCACAGGCCGTTCTCCGGTGCGCGGAACGTGAACAGGCCGAACGGCTCGGCGCCGACAGGCGGCAGCGGTTTCGCCGCGGGCGAGGCGTCGGTCGCGGTGTTCGTCGGCGTCAGCGCGGCGGTGCGAAGCGCGTTCGGGCCGCGGCCACGCTGCCGGTCGAGCTTGGCCAGCACGTCGGTGATGGTGAAGAAGGTGGCCGGCGGGCGGTTCGATGCGGCGTCCGCCGTCGCCGTAAGCTCGCCGGCGGAGCTGCCGAGAGACAGTTCGTCCGCGGCAAATGCGGATGAGGCTGCGCAAAGACTTATTGAAAGTGCAGCCACGGCCATGACCGCCGACGAGGCAATCTTCAGCGACTTCATATGACGTCCCCAATACCGGGGACCGTCAACGTCTGTGCGCCGATCTGCGTCCCCGCTGTTATCGGGGCGCAGACTGACGCCTTGGCCGCTTAAGCGGAGTTAAGTGGAGGGGCTGCCGCCTGGCATTGTCGGAAAGGCGGTCAATCCAGGGTTTGCCGGTTCGTTCGAAATTGAACGACCGCAGGTCATAAACGGGTAACCATGCGCGGGCCGCGATCAGCGTTCGCGCAGGGCCTCGTCGCGCAGCAGGCGGGCCGGCTTCACGATGTAGTCCAGCACGGATTTTTCACCGGTCAGCACCTCGACCGTGGTCACCATGCCCGGAATGATCGGCAGCGGATGCTGCTCGGTGCCGAGATGGTTCTTATCGGTGCGCACCATGACCCGATAGAAGGTCTCCGGACGTTCGGTCTTCTCCGCCTTGTCGTCGACGATGGTGTCGGCGCTGATGCGTTCGACCTTGCCCTTGAGCGATCCGTAGACCGAGGAATCATAGGCGCTGATCTTCACCACCGCGTCCTGGTCCGGACGGATGAAGGCGATGTCCTGCGGACGGATCCGTCCCTCCACCAGCAGCGTGTCGTCCAGCGGAACGATGTCCATCAGATTGGCGCCGGGCTGCACGACGGCACCGATGGTGCTGATGTTCAACTTGTTGACGATGCCGTGGACCGGCGCCTTCAGGTCGGTGCGGCGCACCCGGTCCTGGGCGGATTTGATGTTTTCGTCGAGCACGGCGAGGTCGGCACGCGATTTGGCCAGATCCTCGTCGGCCTGCGAACGGAACGACGCGGTGATGTTGGCGATCTTCGATTGCGCCTCGGCCAGTTGCCCCTTCATCTCGGTGGCCTGCCGATCGAGCCGCAGCATCTCAATCTCGGGCACCACCTTCTGCTCATACAGCTTGCGGGTCAGGGTCTGCTCGCGTTCCAGAAGCTTCAGCGAGCCGGTGAGGCGGGTGACCTGCTGGTTGAGCACGTCGATGTCCTGCGCGACCTTCTGGCCCCGCATCTTGAACACGCTGGTCTCGGTCGCGACCGCGGCAGGAACCATCTTGTCGAGATCGTCCGGGAAGGTGAGCTCGCTACGTCCGCGCGCCTCGGCGTCGAGGCGGGCTACCCGCGCCGCCATCGCCGCGCGGCGCTCACGGATCTCACCGAACTCGGAAGCGAACTTGGTGTCGTCGATACGCATCAGGGACTGGCCCTGCTGAACGATGTCGCCTTCGCGCACCAGGATGTCGCCGACGATGCCGCCTTCGAGCGATTGCACCACCTGCATCTGCCGCGACGGCACGACGCGGCCGCTGCCGCGCTTGACCTCGTCGAGCACCGCGAAATGCGCCCAGACCACAAACGTCGCCAGCAGCGCGCAGGAGGTCCACAGCAGCATGCGTGAGGTGCGGGGCGTGCGCAGCAGCGCCGCGGACCGGATGTCGTTTGCGAAAGCAAAATCGGAAGACGCCATAATATTCGCTCGTTATGCAGATTTCGGCTGGATCGTATTCTCGGGCGACGGCGGCGTGGACGCGGGCTTGCCCTGGAGCAAGGCGAGCACCTTGTCGCGCGGGCCGTCGGCAACCAGACGGCCATTGTCGAACAGCAGCAGGCGATCGACCATGTTGAGCAATGACAGACGATGGGTCGAAATGATGATCGTCATGCGCTCGTCGCGGAGCCCCTTGAGGCGCTCGAGGAATTCCTGCTCGCTGCGAATATCGAAATGCGCCGTCGGCTCATCGAGGAACAGCACGCGGGGCTTGCGGATCAGGACACGCGCGAGCCCGATGGCCTGCTTCTGGCCGCCGGACAGGCTGCGGCCGCCTTCCGAGATCGGCATGTCATAGCCCATCGGATGGCCGGCGATGAAGCTCTCGACGCCGGAGAGCCGCGCGGCCAGCAGGATTTCCTCGTCGGTCGCCTCCGGCTTGCCGAGGGCGATGTTGTCGCGCAGCTTGCCGTAGAAGAGGTCGGTGTCCTGCATCGCAAAGCCGATGCCGGCGCGCAGGTCCGAAGGATCGTATTGGCGCGAGTCGACGCCGTCGACCATGATCCGGCCTTCCTTCGGCTCGTAGAATCCGAGCAGCAGCCTGCCGACCGTGGTCTTGCCGGATCCGACCCGGCCGATGATGCCGACCTTTTCTCCGCCCTCGATCTTGAAGCTGACTTTCTCGAGCGCGTTGCCCGGCGCGTTGGGATAGGCGAACGAGACGTTCTCGAAAGCGACCTTGCCGTCGTCGATCCGCCTAGCGACGTAGGATCGGGTCGGCGAGCGTTCGCGCTCGATCGACATGATGCGGTCGATCGCCTTGAGCGACGACAAGGTCTGCGTGCCCTTGGTGATGACCGAGGCGATGCCTGCGATCGGCGCCAGGATGCGGCCGGCGAGCATGTTGGCCGCGACCAGCGCGCCGACGCTCAGCTTGCCGTCGAGGATCAGGAAGATGCCGACGATCACCATCAGCAGGCTGGTGATCTGCTGCGCGGTGCTCGCGCTGGTCAGCGACATCGACGACCAGAAGTGGACGTCCTCGCCGGACCGGGCGGTCGCCGCGACCGAGCGCTCCCACAAGGTCTGCATGCGGGCCTCGGCGCCGGTCGCGCGGACGGTCTCCAGGCTCGACAGCGACTCGACCAGCACGCCGTGCCGGGCGGCGGATTCGGCTTGCAGGCGCTTCATCGCACGATCGAGCGGACGCTGCAGCAGAAAACCGATCAGCATGACGAGCGGGAGCATGATCAGCGGGATCCAGGCCAGCGGCCCGGCGATGATGAACAGCACCCCGACGAACAGGATGGCAAACAGCAGGTCGGTCGCCGAGACCACGCTGCCGGAGGTGAAGAATTCGCGCACCGAGTCGAAGTCGCGGAGCTGATTGGCGATGATGCCGACCGAGGTCGGCCGCTGCGCCATCTTCACGGCCATTACATGCTCGAAGATATTGGCGGCGAGCACGACGTCGATGGTCTTGCCCGTGACGTCGATCATGCGGCTGCGGACCATGCGGAAGATGAAATCGAAGACGATGCCGAGCCCCATGCCGATCGAGAGCGCGATCAGGGAGGGGATCGCACCGTTGGGGATGACGCGGTCATAGACGCTCATCGTGAAGAGCGGGGTCGCCAGCGCCAGGACGTTGGTCAGGAAGGCCGCGATCGCGATGTGCCCGTAGCTGCGCCAGTGCGCCTTCACGACCGACCAGAACCAGTGGTTCCTGGGGATGTCTCCTGCGGCGACGGTGCGCGCATCGGCCTGCGCTGCGCTTCGCACCAGAAATGCGTAGCCGGTATAGTCCGCAGCGAGCGAGGCGATGCCGGCGATGCGCGGGGTCTGCGGTGTCGCCGGCTCGACGATCTTGATCGACTTGTTCGCCGGGTCGACGCCGAGCAGGATGAGCGCGGAGCCGTCCTTCATGATGAGGACGGCCGGCAGCACCAGCGCGGGAATGTCCGCAATCGCGCGCTTGACGGCCTCGGTCTCAAGGCCCGCACGTCGCGCGGCGCGGTCGTAGAGCGAAACCGACAGGCGTCCATCCGTGATCGGAAGTCCGCCGAGCAGCGCTTCGCGGCTCACGGCGCGGCCGTGATGGGCGGCGAGATAGGTTAGCGATGCGGTGAGGGGATCGTCGCCGAGCGTGCGCGGCCGGCTCGTCGCGGCAGCCGTTGAAGTTGAATCATCTGACGGGGAGCGGCCGGCATCAGCCACCGCGCTGGGGGTTCGAAACAACAACTGAAACCTCGATAACCAAAATGGAAATGCAGAAATCGCATTCAACGATTGCTTGGAGACTACAACAAACAGCGAACAAAATCAGCGAAACTTGCTTTAAGTATTAATACGGGAATCGAAAGGGCCCCTTCTGGGGCCCTTTCGGAAGTCATGGTCCTGATCTTAGCCCTGGTTTTGGCCAAGTGGCGGCTATTGCGCGGAACTCGGGAAGGCCGACAGCAGCCAGTGCGGCCTGGTGGACGCATAGGAGCTGGCATTCGCCGTGACCGACGGGTCGGCGTAAATGACGTTCGGACCGTCAGCGGCATTCTTCTGCTGTTGCATCCATTCCGCGGATCCAGGCACCGAAGCCGTCGTCGTCGAACCGGTGAAGCGGTCCGCAAAGCCGTTATCCTTCGGCTGAACTGCGGCATAGCCCTTGTAGCCCTTGGCGGGGCGGGCAGCGGCAGTGGGGGCCGGAACGGCGACCTGCAGCGGCTCGGAGCCGGTCTGCGGCAGGTTCACGCGCAGGGTGGGGAACGAGTAGCGCGGCAGGCCAATCGACAGCATGTCGGTCGGCGCCGCATCGACCGGGGGCGGGGCCTTCAGATACTCGATCAAGGTGCCCATCGCGGCCAGCAACTGGTAGTCGGCGAAAACGACCACGCTGCGGGCCGAGGTGAGCGAGACCGACGCGTTGAAGAACTGGTTCTGTGCGTTGAGCAGATCGATCAGGGAGCGCTGGCCGAGCTCGTATTCCTTCTGGAATGCCGCGATGGTCTTGCGGTCCGCTTCCAGCTGACGGGTCAGAGCCGAAATGCGCGTGGCCGTAATCGTACGGGCATTCCACGCCTTGTCGATCGACTCATAGGCGTCGCGCTGCAAGCGCGCGTGGCGCATGGTGGCTTCGGTATAGCGCTCGGCTTTCTCCGACCTGTTCCAGGCATCCTGGCCGCCGCGGAAGATGTCCCACGACATCACCACCTTGCCGCTGTAATCCTCATGGGTCACGGCAGGGCTTCCCGGCGCCGTCACGTATGGGAATGAATTGTCGTAGTGGGTGGCGCGGCCCTCGAGGTAGAATTTCGGGCCGAACGTTCCGTCGGTCGCCTTGAACGCATGCTTGGCGGCGTCGGCGTCGGACTGGGCCGCGGCGATGGTCGAATTGAAGCGCAGCGTGGTCGCCAGCGCTTCGTCGCGGCTGCTCGGCAATCCACCGAGAGGGGCGGGGAAGCGGACGTTGATCGGCTCGAGCCCGACGACCTTGCGGTACTTCGCCCGCGCGTCATCGAGGCTGCGCTGGAATTCCGCGAGCGCCGCACGGGCGGCCTCGACGCGTTCCCGCGCCTGCTCGAGGTCGCCTTCGCCGGCCCGGCCGCCGGAGAAGCGGGAGTTCACGTTTGCAAAGATCTTCTCGTGATTGGCGACGTTCTGCTGGGCAAGGCTCACCAGGCGGATGTAGCGCACGACGTCCATGTAGCCTTCGGCGGCGTCGAGGGCGAGCAGCTCGGTTCGTTCCTTGACGCGCGAGGCCGCCGCATTGACGCGCGCGGTCTGGCGCCAGACGTCATAGATCGACGAAAAGCCGTCCCACAGCAGCTGGCGCACGACCACCGATTCCTGGCTGCCATTGCGCCACGGGCCTGAACCCACGGTCGGCGTCTGCACGGTGTTGATGACGCCGGGCGGCTGATCGAATTTCTCCGGACCGTAGCTGGCGTCGACGCGCACCTGCGGCAGCAGCGTGCTCTGGGTTTGTCTCAGCTCGCTTTCGGTCGCACGCCGGTTCGCGGAAGCCTCGCCCACGCCCGGGTTGGTCAACATGGCCTGGCGCAAGGCATCGTTAATGGAAAAGACCTCGGCACGCGCTGACGTTGCCGCCAGGCAGAGGCACGCAATTACCGTGTATGCCGATCTCATAACTTCCGCCCCTACTCACAAAAATATTACGTAAGAATCTGCGGAAGGCTAACAGCGGATGGTTCCGCAACCTATGACATTTCAGCCACACAATGGCTCTAAGTGGGATCGGCATCGCTGCGGATGGGCGCGCGCGAATCCAGATATCTTTATTAAAATCCAATGGTTTGGCGGCAATTTTGGCTGCAAGTCGGAGGCGTGCCGACGGGCAACACTGGCGACCAGAACAGGGAAGATCGGTTAAGTCCGCCTTAATAACGGCCGGTCATCGCCTACTGCTCCCGACAACTCGCAAGGTAGGCTGCAACGAAGGGCGTGGCCTTCGAGTCGGACGAGGGGGCCTCCAGGCGGCTGGTCAGCTTGTAGAGCGACTTGCTGCCAAAATAGAACCGGTAGATCTCGGCAGTGGACTCGTCGACGCGGGTTGCGAAGATCGATGACGCGGTCCGATGGGCGGCGGCGAAGACATAGGTCGTGAGCTTCGCTGGCTTGCCTTCCGCCGCGACCGACGTTCCCCAGGTGACCGTGAAAGTTTCGCCATCGATCACCACGGCAGGCCGGACCGTCTCCAGATCGTCCTCGATCCATTGAATGGTGTTGCCCGAGGCGCCGGGCTCGACCCGCTTGCCCCGCGGTGTGTCACAGGTGAACCTGGAAGAAGCTGCTGGCGCCGCGCTCGTCGTTGCCAGCAGCAACACCAGGCAGCCGACCGACCGCCACATTGGTTCTTCCCTCCGCAGTTGCGTTCGGATCATAGTGAAGTCTCGAACCGCGCTGCGCAACTCGGTGATGTACGGACAGCAGCACCGCGCTCCTGTTTGCAGGCGAGCCCGGCGGGTGAGGTCGGGAGGCGCTTACGTCGTCACTCCGGCGCAATCGGATGCGGCGGGCGCTCGATCGATTGCCTGAGGCTCTCGAGTTCGACGAAGGCGTCGGCGTGCCTGCGAAGCTCATCGGCGATCATCGGAGGCTTGGTTCGAATGCTGGAAATGACGGTGACGCGCACGCCCATCCGCCGGACAGCTTCGACTACGGCGCGCAAGTCGCCATCGCCGGAGAACAGGAATGCCTGGTCGATGCGCGGCGCGATTTCCAGTGCGTCGACCGCGAGCTCGATGCCGATGCTGCGCTTCATGCGCCGCCGTCCGTCGCCGTCGTCATGCTGCTTGGCCGACTTTCGTCGGACCGCATATCCATTGTAGTCGAGCCAATCCACCAGCGGCCGAAGGCTGCTGAACTCGTCATCGTCTCTCACGACCGTGTAGAAATAGGCGCGGACGATTTGCCCGTGCTTGCCGAACTCGGTGAGCAAGCGCCGGAAGTCGACTTCGAAGCCGAGGTTCTTGACCGTGGTGTGCAGGTTCGCACCATCGATGAAGAGTGCAATACGATCGGTCATCTCGAGCCCCATGACGCCGGATCAGTCGATGTACGCTTTGGTTCTTGAAATTCCTTGGGGCGCGCACGGCGGCGCCCCCTGTTGAAATGCCTGATCCTAAAGCAAGGACTCGGCGGTGATGAAGCGGAAAGTTCCGCCAGCGCGTTAGGAGTATCTCATCCAGCGCATGCTGATCCGGCCGCGCCGACGCCTGTCGCCAGGCAAGGTTGCTATTGCCTGCGCAGCCGGAATGCATTTACCATCAACGAGCTGACGTGCCGTTTGGCGCCGGGCGATATTTGAGACGATCACTTGATTTTGCGGATTTGGTTTTTCGAAGATTGGAATTTTTATCGCTAAAGGAGGGGACGGTTCTGCGCCCCTGATGCACAGACATCTTTATTCTTGCTTGCGGGCGTGACCGAAGGAGGTACGTCGATCGGGTTAGTTTGCCGTCAGATCAGCGATCAGGAGGGAGCGGCCTGGTTGAAGCGCGCGAGATGCGTGGTCGTCTTTTCGCTCTGCATCCTGCTGTCCTGTTGCGGCGCTGCGCGGCAGGCCAACGAAAAGGATGCGGGACCGGCAGCAGACCCGACAACGGAGACGGCAGCAGCGGCCACCGAGCCGACACCAGCGGCAACAACGACACCGGCGCCGCCCCCGGAAGTGACAAGCACACCGTCACCAGTGGCGGAAACGGTCAATCTGAGCGGCGCGCTCGTAGAATGTCGCAACAGCTTTCCGGATCAGATTGCGCAGGCGGTGGCGAGGGCGGCTTGCGTGATCAAGGCAACCGAACCGGTGCGGCCGCTGTTGCCGTTTCCCGACTTGCTCGATCGGGAGAACGCCCTGCGCAAGACGCTGGCGGAGCAGGTTCAGGCAAGAACAATCTCCCTGCTCGAGCGAAACATCCAGATCCAGAAGCTCCATTCGCAGCTGCTCGATGAAGAGCACAGCAGACTGCCGGCCGCACCGGCGGACGCGAACAAGGTGCCGCTGGCGGTCACGCAGTGGCGGCAGTCCAACGGGGAGGGTTGCGGGCGGCTCGGAGGGGATTCCGGGACGTGCTATTGAGAAGGTCGATCCCTGTGAAGGACAACCGGCGGGAACTTTGCGAAGCCGGATCGCGACGCTGCCACCGTCGGCCTCGTTCGCGCGACGGATTCGTCGGTATCGCGCTCTGGATGTGCGGTCACCGTATTCGCACGGAGCGGGCAGGCTGAAATGTCGCGAAATGTCGAAACGCCTATAATTTAAGGGATATCGTGCGAACGGTCGCGGATTGCCGCGGCCGAACACGGCGCCAGTCGCGCCGCAGGTAGGGTTAATAAACGATTACCAATCGACAGATTTCTCGCGACGCATTATAAGAAAATCCTAGTTGGCCTTGGATTTTGCCCTGCCAACATATTGCGTAAATTTCATGTAAAAGGGATATTTTCCTATGTTGAAGCTCTACATCCAGACCACCGAAGCCTTCAAGCGCCTCGCCTCGGACAAGGACGGCGTCGTATCGTTCGAGTACGTGATCGTTGCCGCTTGCGTCGTCGCCGCCGTGGCTGCAGCGTTCGGTACTGCTGGGGGGACGAGTCCTCTCACGACCGCGCTGAAGAATGCCATCACCTCGGTCAGCACCGCGGTCACTACGGCGGTTTCAAACCATTAAGGTCCAATGTTGAGCGCCGTTGGCTGGTTTTTCAGCTAACGGCTATCAACCGCATAACCATTTTGCGAATTTGAGAGGAGGGCTTTTGCCCATGTTACAGTCTTACATCATGATTCTGGAAGGTTTGAAGCGTTTGCGTGCGGACAAGGACGGCGTTGTGTCGTTCGAGTACGTGATCGTTGCCGCCTGTATCGTGGCCGCCGTGGCTGCAGCGTTCGGTACCGCTGGGGGGACGAGTCCTCTCACGACCGCGCTGACCGGTGCCATCACCGCGGTCAGCACCGCGGTCACTACGGCGGTTTCAAACCACTAAGTCCCGAGGGCGGCATTTATCGGGGGCATTATTTCATGCCCCCGCGTTCCCAGAGGCGTTTTATTTCATGAATTGGATTGCGTCCACGACCGCGTGTCTGGAAATCGCATTGTTGTTTTATGTCGCAACGATCGATATCGCGACACGGTTGATCCGAAACGAAATCTGTCTGGCGCTGGCGTTCCTCGGGATCGCCGGTCAATTGGCCAACCCGATCCAGATCGGCCAGTCGCTGATCGTCGCTGCGATTCTGTTTCTGCTGCTCTTCGTGATCTACCAGCGCGGGATGATCGGCGGCGGCGATGTCAAGTTGCTGGTTGCCCTGGCGATCGGTTTCCCACTGGCCAGCGTGATCGAGCTGTTGATGGTAACCGCAATGGCCGGCGGCGGTCTGGCCACGGTGCATCTGGCGATGCGACGCCTGCCGCAACCGAAGCTGGCGCCTGCCGGATCGTCGCTGCTGCGAAGGGTTTACGTGGTCGAGCGCTGGCGTCATTTGCGACATGCGCCGCTGCCTTACGGAGTCGCCATCGCGTGTGGTGGTATCTGGACCATTTTGAGCAAAGGATTTTGATATGTCGTCCGCATTGCGCTTCTCGATCATCATGGTGCTGTTGCTGGCGGCGACGGCGCTCGGGCTCATTGCCTACAACGTGAACCAACCGAAGCAACATACGGTCGTAGAAGCTATCGGCAAGCCGCCGGTCGCGGCTCCGACGGTCGGCTACTTCGTCGCGACACGTGTGCTCTCGAAGGGAACGTTGGCGCGGGACGAGGATTTCGCCGTGCGCCAGGCGGCGCCGGACCGTGTCCCCTCCGGGGCGATCCTCGAAAGCCCGGATACCAAGGCCGGACTTCCCGGTTCTCTGGTTCGCAGGTTCGTCGACGCCGGCAGTGCCATTACCCTAGACGACATCCTGCGTCCGAAGGATCGGGGCTTCCTTGCCAGCGTTCTGGCGCCGGATAGCCGCGCCATCAGCATCAAGGTCGACGAGGAGACCGGCGTCTCGGGCCTGATCCGGCCGGGCGACAATGTCGACGTGGTGCTGACCCAGGTGTTCGAGAAGGCGGCTCCGGTGAAGCGAGCTGTCAGTGAGACTGTTCTGTCTAACGTACGCGTCATTGCGATCGACCAGGAGATTGCGCAGGGGGGCCGTCCGGTCGTCAATGCCGTCGCAGGCAAGACGGCGCAGACCGTCTCGCTGGAGCTCAAGCCGAGCCAGGTCAAGAAGGTCGCCGTCGCCAAGCAGCTTGGAACGCTCTCGCTCGTGGTCCGGGCTGCGGCCGAGCAATGGGACAAGGCCGACACCGGTGCGACATCGAGCTGCGACGTGTCGCCCGAGCTGGCGCGCCAGAGTGCGGTTGCCGGCCAGAGCACGATGGTGGCGATTTATACCGGCAACGAGGTCAAGCAATACTCGGTCAGGAAGCAGGATTTGGACGACGACGCCAGCGTGGGCTGCGACGTGCAGGCGGGGCCCGAACCCCAGACCACGGCTGCGGCCGGAGACGTCGGCAGGAGCGCGGAGAAACGTTGATGAGTGTGAACATGGCAATCGTGGAATCACCGGCAGAGACAACGTCCGCACTCGCGCGTAACCGCATCGTCTGCTTCGTGAATGATGAGCTGAGCGCGGCGGCGCTTCGCAAGGGTCTCGACGGCAGCAACCTGGTGATCCGGCGCGGCACCATCCGTCATGCAACGCGCATGCTCGAGACCGATACCGATCTGACCGCGCTGGTGACCGACATCAGCGGGATCGATGATCCTTTCACTGAACTGGAGCGTTTGGCGAGCGTCTGTCCGCCCGATGTCAAGGTGTGCCTGATCGGCGAGAACAGGGAGATCACCTTCTATCGCGAACTGATGGAAATCGGCCTTACTGAGTACCTTCCGACGCCAATCACGCGGGACATGGTACTGGACCAGCTCCGCCCGAAGCTGCTGGGCGGCGACACTGCACCCGCCCAGAGCGACCGCGGCGGACATGTGGTCTCGATCTGCGGTGCGCAGGGCGGTGCCGGAGCGACCAGCGTCGCGATCAACCTCGCGCTGCAACTGGCCGAGACCACCAAGGCCAAGGTCGCGCTGCTCGACCTGCATTTGCAGGGCGGCGAGACCGCGGTGATGCTGGGCGTCCGCCCCGGTCCGGGCTTGCGCATTGCGCTGGAAAACCCGATGCGGGCCGACACGCTGTTCCTGGAGCGCGCGGCAATCGAGGTGAACGATCGGGTTTGCCTGATTTCCGGCGACGAAGACCTCGACGCCAAGCTCGACATCACCGAAGCCGGCGTCCGCCATGTGATCGGCCTGCTTCGGCAACGCTTCAACTACGTCGTCGTCGACGTGCCGGTGCCGTTCCCGGCATCGATCTATCCGGTCATCCAGATGTCGCGTCACGTGCTGGTTCTGCTGGAAGCCGAGGTGACCGGCCTGCGCAACGCCCATGCGCTGCGCAATGCCGTCACCAACATCGCCGGCAAGGATCGCGTCTTCACCTTGCTCAATCGCGCCGATCGCGCCGGCGGCCTGCCGCGGGCGACGATCGTCAAGGCGCTGGGCGCCGAACCCGACATGGTGATCCCGGATCTCGGCAAGGGCATGACTCAGGCCGTCAACCTCGGTGTTCCCGCGCTCAAGCATGTATCCAGGCTCCGGCGGCACCTTGCGCCGATCGTACGGGAGATCACCGGCGTCGGTTCAATGAAGAAGGCAGGCTGGAAGAGGTGGCTCGGGCTATGAAAAAGTTCGGCAGGCGTGCAGACGAAATGCCAGTGCGGATGCCCGGTGCGGTGCTCGTCGCGCCGCCAGCGGCACCAAGCGTGCATGCGGTCCCGCCGGCCTTGCCGCCGATGGAGTCGGCCGCGGCGGCGCCATCGGCGTCCAGCCTGTTTGCATCGACCCCGAAGCATGACGAGCCGTCGCACCACCCGGTGATGCCCGCGTCGCTGCGCGAGCGGGTCATCGAACAGATCGAGCCGTCGGTCGCCACGACCGTCCCCCGCGACGTGCTGCGGCGGCAGATCGAGGAGATCATCCACGGCATCGCTAATCAGGAGCGGCTGGAGCTATCGGGCCGCGAGCAGCTCTTCCTGGCAGAAGAGATCGCCGACGACATGACCGGCTACGGGCCGCTTCGCCCGCTGCTGCTCGACGAGACGATCAACGACATCATGATCAACGGGCCGAGCAACGTCTATGTCGAGCGGGCCGGCAGGCTCGAGCGCGTCGCGGTCCGCTTCCGCGACAACGACCATATCGCCTCGGTCGCCCAGAAAATTGCGTCGCAGGTCGGTCGGCGTGTCGACGAATCCAGCCCGATGGTGGACTGCCGCCTGCCTGACGGCAGCCGCGTCAACATCATCCTGCCGCCGCTGGCGATCCACAGTCCCTGCATCTCGATCCGAAAGTTTCCGAGCCGGCGCTACAACATCGCCGGGATGATCGAAAACGGAACGATGAACGCGGCCATCGGCCAATTGCTGGAGATCGCTTCCCGCTGCCGGCTCAACATTCTGGTCTCCGGTGGAACCGGTTCGGGCAAGACGACGCTGCTCAATGCCCTGAGCCAGTTCATCGACCACAGCGAGCGCATCGTCACGATCGAGGACGCTGCGGAATTGCAGCTCCAGCAGCCGCATGTGATCAGCCTCGAGACGCGGCCTCCGAGCCTCGAAGGCACCGGGCAGGTCACGCAGCGTGATCTCCTGTGGAACGCGCTTCGTATGCGTCCGGACCGCATCGTGGTGGGCGAGGTGCGCGGCGCCGAGGCATTCGACATGCTGCAGGCGATGAACACCGGCCATGACGGTTCGATCTCGACGGTGCACGCCAACAGCGCGCGCGATGCGCTGACGCGCGTGGAGAACATGGTGCAGATGGGGCAGGTCAATCTGCCGTCGCGCGCCATCCGCTCCCAGATCGTCGCGGCCCTCGATCTCATCGTGCAGGTCGAGCGCATGCGCGACGGCCAGCGCCGCATCGTGCAAGTCAGCGAGGTGATCGGGCTCGAGGGCGAAGTGATCACCACCAACGACATTGCGCTGTTCGAGTACAAGGACGAGGACATTCACGGGCGGATCTCGGGCACCTACAGGTCCACCAATGCGGTCCCGAAGTTCAAGAGCCGCTTGGTCTATTACGGGCTCGATCGAGCCTGGTCCGAGGCAATGAGGCATATCTGATGTCGACGCCCCTGATCATCGTCCTGGTGCTTCTTCTCTGTGCCGCGGCCAACACGCTGTGGCTCGATGCGCGACAGCGGCGGATGGAGCGGCGCCTAGAGGTCGTGCTGCCGATCGCTGAAGCGGAGGATCTGGTGTCGATCCGTCGCAGGGCGCAGACATCGCGGTGGTATCTGCTGCAACGCTTCGTCAATTACCGTCCGGATATCGTCTACCTGGTGCGCCCGGTCTATGTGCTGCTGGCAGCAGGCCTGGTGGCGGCGGCGATCATCTATGTGAACGGGATCCTGAAGTTTCCCGGCGAGTATGCCGCCATCGCAGCCGCGATCCTGGCCCTCCTGGTCGTGCGCGGCCTGTTTGGATGGCAGCAGCGCCGGTTCACCGATCTCCTGTTCCGTCAGCTTCCCGATGCCGTGCAGCTGGTGACGAGCACCGTTCGATCGGGGCTGCCTGTCCACGAGGCGTTTCGCACCATCGCCAAGGAGATGCCGCAACCCACGGCCGGGCAGTTCGCGATCGTCTGCAACGAACTGAATTTCGGCAGGTCGCCGGAGGAAGCCGTGGAAGCGGTCTATCGGCGAACGGGCTTGGCGGAATATGCGATGTTCGCTGTCACGCTTGCGGTGCAATTGAAGACTGGCGGCAGCCTGGCCGAGACCTTGGCGACGCTGGGCGAGACTGTGAGACAGCGGGTTGCACTGGCGCAGCGTGCCAAGGCGTTGGCGGGTGAGGTCATCTTTTCATCGCGCGCGCTGACGGCGGCGCCGCTGATCGTCGGTGGGCTGCTTTACATGATCAATCCGCCATCGGTTGATCTGCTGTTGTACGATCCGGTCGGACACATGCTGCTCGCCTTCGTGGTGTGCTCGGTCGTGTCGGGACACTTCGTGATCCGCTGGATGATCACAAGGGAGACGACGCTATGACGGCTGCTGTCAGTCTGGCCGCCCTGGCCGTCGTGGCCGCGGCCGCGACCTTCCTGTTGATCATCCGCGAAGTCCACATTCGCGCGCTGGATACGCGGGTGTCGAACGCGGTGCTGGGCATTCCCGACCGGGCGGCCGCATCGAAGGACCTGATCGGCTGGCTCTCATCGGTCGGCCAGCGCTACCGTCGCTTCTACGGCCAGGAGAATCTCGACGATTTGCGGATGATTCTGCAATCGGCGGGGTTCAATCACCACCGCACGCTGCCGATCTGGATCGGCTTCAAGACCGTCAGCACGTTTGCGTTTCCGGCCGCGGCTTTCTCGCTTTCGCAGATCGTCGGAGGTTCGTTCGGCGACGCGATCATCCTCACGTTGCTTGGCGTGGCGATCGGAATCATGTTGCCGCGTCTGATTCTGTTGGTTCTGAAGCGGCGCTTCGACAAGGCAATCCGGACCGGGACGCCCGACACCATCGATCTGCTCGTCGTGTGCAGCGAGGCGGGCATGGGTCTGGAGAGCGCGATCGAACGCGTGGCGGACGAGATGAGGGAGACCAATCCTGCGATCGCCCAGGTGTTGCACGATTTGCTCAACGATCTGCGGATCCTGCCGAACCGCGCCGACGCATTCGAGAAGTTGGCGATGACGTCGGAAGGGCTCCGCCGCTTCGGCACCATGGTCAGCCAGAGCCTGCAATACGGCACGCCGCTCAGCCAGGCGCTGCGCAGCATCGCCGTCGATTTGCGCCGGGAGCGCATCACCAAGCTGGAAGAGCGGGCGCACAAATTGGGCGCCAAGCTCACGGTCCCGATGGTGTTGTTCCTGCTCCCCGCGATGTTCGTCATCCTGGGTGCAAGCCCGTTCCTGCATCTCATCCGGACATTCGCCAATCTCGGTTTGAAATGAGCCATGAGAGTGAGCATTCGTCGAACCGTAGCGTGAAGGTGCCAACGTGCTGCATGCTTTGCCCTGCCGGAAGAGCCGTCGTTCCCTGATCGCCGATCAGTGCGGCGCGGTCGCGTTCGAGATGCCGATCATCTTTCTGTTCCTGATGACGGTAATCCTGCTGCCGCTTGCCGACCTTGCGTTGGCCGGCTTCCAGTACGTATCGGCGTTCGCGGCGCTGCGCGCGTTCGGGCAATCGATCCAGTATTCGACGCCACCTGACGTCACCAACGCGAACAGCACTTGGGTGACGACGGCGGTCGCCAAGGCCGATCCTCGTTTCCCGATCAACAGTCTCCAGTTCAGGTGCGGTGACACCTATGCCGTCTGCGATTCGACCAACTCGGCGCCTTCCAAGCCGAAATACTTTTACTACTCGACGACGATCACGTTGACGCCGATGGTGTTGAAGTCGGCGCTATGCAACAGCGGCAGCACCAGCAATTCCTGTGCGTACACGCTGTATTACTCGGAACGGTTTCAATAGGAGTGACCATGCGCAATATGCTCCGTTGCCGTCGAGGCTCAGCCGCTTTCGCAACCGTGGTTGCATTGGTGCCGTTGATCGGAATGATGGCGCTCGGTGGCGAGGCGGCGTCGTGGTACGCGGTCAAGCAGCGCGCCCAGGGGGCGGCAGATGCGGCCGCCTATGCCGGCGCCTTGCGGGTGGCGTGCGATAGCGCCCCGGCGGGACAGCCGGGCACAACCTGCGACAATGCACAGGCCTACGATTGGCGCGGCAAGGAGGCCGCCGCCCAGAACGCGTTCTGCAATTCGGGCGATTCGTCCTATCCCGGCACCAACTGTCCCGCGAGCCAGCCGAGCGGGATCACGCAAACCGTCACGGTCACGACGGTGGCTTCGTGGAACGGCGCCAGCGGAAACTTCGTCAAGGCCGTCGTCACCCAGCAGCAGCCGGCATATCTGGCCGCAATGCTTGGCCTCTCGACAGTTACGGTGAACGCGACCGGTGTCGCCCAGATCAGCCCCCTGTCGCAACCGCCGTGTGTGTTGGCGATATCAGGCACCATCACGTTCCAGGGCAGCCCGACCGTCAATTCGCCGAGCTGCGGCATTTCGTCGAACAGCTCGGCCGATAATGCAATCGGCTTCAAGGGCAATTCCGGCATCCAGGTGAATGCGCCGAGCTACACGGTCGGCGGCTGCTCACAGACGGGCGGAAGCCAGTGCACGGGTGTGCAAACCTATCAGCAACCGATCCCCGATCCATTGAGTGGATTGGCCACTGCTATTGGGGCGTTGAAGGTGCCGAATGATTTTCCGAACAAGTCGTGCGGCGGTTCGACAATCGTATCTTACGAAGCCGGCGCGTGCGTCAATACCAACGGCAGCCCGTCGCTGCCTGCGGCGGTGAACAATAAAATAACGCTTAGCGGCACGTACTACATTACGGGGAACCTCAGGATTAATGGCAGTGGCAGTCCACCCGTAACAGGAACTGCGACCCTGATATTTTTCGGCGGAGGAACGCTCACGATCAGCGGTAACCCGACGATCCAGCTAACGGCGATGAAGTCGCCTGCGGGGCCGTCCGTATTGTCTGCGTCGGCAAAGGCCCTGATGAAAGATCTCCTCATCTATGAGGATGTGAGCAACAACACCGTCAAGATCACCGGCAGCTCCACCAGCTATTTCAACGGCACGGTGTATGTTCCGAACAGCGCAGTCCAGTATGGCGGCAATGCCTCGGGCGCTCCTAGCACCGGCTGCTACCAGGTCATAGCCGCCTCCATATCATTCATCGGCAATACGAGGCTGGACAATTCCACCTGTACTAACGATGGGGCAGCAAAGCCGAACGTTCAAAACGTGTTCTTGGTGCCGTCATGAGAAGGCTCGACCAGCGTGGCGTGGCGGCCCTGGAGTTCTGCCTCGCCGCCGTGCCGCTGTTCACCATGATCTTCGCGATCTTCGATTTCGGGCGCTATACGATCACGGTGCAGTCGCTGCGCATGCTTGCTGATGCCAGCGCGCGCGCGAACATGATCAAGTGCTACACGCCGGCCGTCTTGAAATCCCAGTCACCATCCACCTGCACCGGTGACTATCTGGCAGATCCGGACAAGCAGACCATCGCCCCATTCCTGTATGGCGCCGGTCTCACGCCGACGGTGACCACGACGGTGACCACGAACGCGTCGGGATCTGCGATCGTCGTGAAAGCCCAGCAGTTAAACTTCACCATGCTAATGCCGATCTGGGGCACGGCGCTCAACGCGCCGAGCGCGACCACCAATATTCCATACTGAGGAGGGCCGATTCGCCTCACGATCGGGGGGCTGACGCGCCGCCGGATCGGCCGTGGCCTGCTGGACGGCTGGCAAATAGCCCAAGCGGGCTAGGGAAGTGGTGCGCGGTGGCAACATTGGGGAGTTTTCTCCGGGCTCGCCGCGGCGCCGAAGGGCTCTTGCCTTGCAATCGGGGCGCGTGACGGGAGATGATCTGAGGGCCGCCATTTGCGGCCTGGCGTGTGGGGATATCCGGAGCGAGCTCGTTTTGCTTTCGCTCGGCGCGCCGGGAAATGGGAATTCGTGAAGTAACTATTTGTAGTCGGACAAACTGTAAGCTCTACGGCGTGGTGCACGAACGGGAGTGATCGGGCCGGGGTCGTAGATTTACGGGGGTCGTCGCGGAAACGCGGCGAAGGGGATTGGCATGATGGGAAGTCGCGTTTCGGTTGATGCGGGACTTGGGCTGGTTGCCTTCAGCGCGATGGCGTTCGGCGCTGCGCTTGCCCTGTTTCATTGCATCGATCCGGCCGCCGCCGCGGATCGGCGTGCGCCGTCATCCTCATCCTCCTCCGGCGTCTTCGTCAGCGAGATGAGCGACGTCCAGCGCGTCAAGGTGATCGTCAACAAGTCGCGCACCTTCAGGGTCGACACCGCGTTTTCGTCGATCGTCGCGGGCTCGCCCGACATCGCCGACGTGAAGTCGCTGAGCGACCATCTGATCTACGTCCAGGGCAAGAAGACCGGCACTACCAACGTCATCCTGTTCGACAGCGCGATGAAGCAGATCGGCATCCTCGATGTCGAGGTGACGTTCGATATCGGCAATCTGCAACAAAACATCCAGAACGGCACCGGGACGCGCGGCATTCGCGTAACCGCCTCGGAAGGCCAGGTGGTGCTGAGCGGAATGGCCGCCGATGCGGTCGCCGCGGAGCGGGCCCTGGCGATTGCCAAGGGCAGCGTTCCCGAGGGCGGCATCGTCGTCAATGCGATGAACGTTGCTGCGCCGCAGCAAGTTATGCTCGAGGTGCGCTTCCTCGAGGTTAACCGGCAGGCGGGGCGCGACCTCGGCGTGAATCTCTACGCTGCGAACGCCAGTGGATCAAATATTGCCAATAGCGGAGCTGGCGGGCCAAATTCAATCAGCACGAACAGTGGCCGCGTTGGCATGCCGAATGTAGGCCCTCCGGCTGGGTCCATTCCGTTACTCGGTACGGCAGGAACCCTCGTCGGTGCTGCCGGCGGCGTATCTCCGACCCCGTTCGGAAGCCTGTTGACCAGCATCGTGAGGACTAGCAACGGCAGTTCGGTGGATATGCTGATCACGGCGCTGGAAACCAAAGGACTGGCGCGCCGACTGGCAGAACCTAATCTGACCACGCTCTCCGGTGATGCCGCGCGCTTTCTGGCCGGCGGCGAATTTCCTGTGCCGGTGCCAACCCAGTCGACATCCGGCTTTCCGACCGTCTCGATCGACTACAAGAAGTTCGGCGTCGAGTTGGCGTTCGTTCCAACCGTGCTCTCGCGCGGCTTGATCAATCTCCGCGTCGAGCCCTCGGTCAGCGAGCTCGACTTCACCAATACGGTCACGATCCAGGGTACCAGCGTTCCGTCACTGACCCGCCGCGACGCGCGCACCACGGTCGAGCTGCGCGACGGCCAGAGCTTTGCCATCGCCGGCCTGTTGCAGACAAAGAACCAGCAGGACGTTTCGCAACTGCCCTGGATCGGCTCGGTGCCGGTGCTCGGCACTCTGTTCAGCAGCAAGTCCTATCAGCAGCAGGAAACCGACCTGGTCATTATCGTCACGCCGCGCCTGGTCGCGCCGGCGGCGCCCGGCCAGCAGCTGGCATCGCCGCTCGATTCCCGCCTGCCGGCCAACGATGTCGATTTCTTCCTCAACGGCCAGATGGAAGTCCGCAAGCGCTACGACGACTACGTCAATTCCGGCGGCGACGTGAAGGGACCGTATGGCCATATCATCGCGCCCAACGCGGTCGTGAGTCCGCCACCGGCGGTGGTCGTCGACCAGCCGGTCGTGAAGACGCTGAACTAGGGGAGGCGGGAGATGACCATCCGATATCTGGCACTGCTCGCCCCGTTCCTGCTCGGCGGCTGCTACGGCGTGTACGGGCATGACGAGATGGACCGCTACATCCAGCGTTCCGACACCATCACGATGAGTGCCGGCAATGCCAAGGAGGTCAACGCGGTCACCCACACGATCCACCCGTGGCCGGCCTATGTCGGCGACCGCCGCATCGCCTACGACGCGCGACGGACGGGTACTGCGATCACCCGCTACGGCACTCAGCAGCGCCCGCTGGATCAGCTTCCCGACATGGGCGATCCGACCAGGGCGATGGGCCAGCCGCCGCCCGTCACGACGATTCAGAACGTCAACACGACCGGACTGGGAGCAGGGACCGGAGGATCGGTGGCTGTCGGGGTAGGCGGAGGAGGCAGGTAACCAGCTGAAGGCTCGCTGCACCCTGGGCATTGCCCGTTGGGATCTCGATTTTCCGATCCTGGCGGGGCGGGCGGATGCCGCGGCTGGAGCTTGAAGGGAAGTGGCGACGTGAGGTTCTGGTACTGACCCGGTGTTTCGGTCGTGCTGTCTGTTTTGTTAGGTAGTTTCGCGATGATGTTTCGAATGGGGCAAGAGATGCGCTGGACTTGGGGAACGGGACGAGGATTGCGTCGTCTCGCGCCGGCGTTGATCTGTTGCGGCCTGGCGACCGGCCTTGGTGCCTGTGACTACACGACCCGCGAGGCCGCGATCGTCGCTCCGGTGGATCCGCCCGGTGGGGACCCCGTGCAGGAGCCGACCGACGTCAAATATTATCCCTCCGACGAGCCGGTGCGGCTGGGGCTCGAGCACTACAACCGCGGCAATTACGGTATCGCCCAGCGCTATTTCAAGGATGCGGTCGAGAAGGCGCCGAAGGACGTCACGGCCTGGGTCGGGCTCGCCGCGAGCTACGACAAGATCCGCCGCTTCGATCTTGCCGATCAGGCCTATGCGCAGGCGATCCGGATCGGCGGCGAGACCGTCCAGATCCTCAACGACCAGGGCTATTCCCTCATGCTGCGCGGCAATCTCAGCGGCGCGCGGCGCAAGTTCGAGAAGGCGTATTCGCTCGATCCCGGCAACCCGGTTATCGCCAACAACCTCGAGCTGCTGAACGGCAGCCGCAAGTTCATCGAGCGGCCGCCGAACAATCAGCCGTAGCGGTGCAATATTACCTTTGATGGGGCCGCCGACTCCTTTGCATGGGGTTGTTTTCGCTATTTTGGTAGCTCGCCCCTGCGACCCGACCTCGCCGCGATCTAGTTCATCAGCACGGCATCGACGCGGCGGCTGTTTCTTGTGCTGATGATGATGGCGCCGTTGCGGATGGCAAATCGCGCACCGGCGAGTCTCGGAATCTTTTCGGTCAGCGGCGACGGCAGCGGAATCATTCCGCCGCTCGCGGGATCGCCGACGTTGATCGGCGGCCCGCCCGCGCCGGCCGAAGGCGCTGCCTTGATGTACTCCCTGATCAATTGAGTCTCTTCCCGCGAGAGACTGAGTGCGGTCTGCTCGCTGATCGCCGCTCGCTTTTCTGTCTCGGCTTTCTGCTGCGCTTCTTCCTGTTGCGCGGCTTCGCGCCTGGCTGCGTCCTGCTCGAGCTTGGCGACGCGCTCCCGCAGCGGCACGAGCTCCCGCCGCAGCATGACGATCTCGGATTTCAGCGAAGAGTTCTGGCCGAGCGCGATCGCTGCGGCAACGCAGGCAACGACCGAAATCAGACTGAGACATGCAACGGCAAGTCCCGTCACCCCGATGCGATTGGCCGTTGTCCGATCCTCTACGCCGCCCGCCGAACGCCGGCGCCGTGCCCGAGCAAATCGCGGTATACTGCTGCCGAGCAATGTCAGGAGTTGCGAGAGCCGGGAATCGTTCGGGCCCGCAGCGTGGATCGAGCCGAAGGCCGGTTCGAGCACGATCGGGCCTTGCGCGGAGAGATCGAGCGATGCGGCCGAGCCGCCGGCGTTCGAGGTCGTGCGCTCGGCCTGGCCGTCATCTCTGGCGTGCACGAGCCGGCGATCGATGTCGTCGGGCTGGTCGACACCAGCATCGCTGATCGCATCGGGCGTGTCGGCAGCAACGGCCTCAAGGCGCTCGCTCTGCCATTCGCCGAGCTCCTGTTTACCGAGTTCTTGCGCGTTAAGCTCCTGCTCGGCGCGGGACGCTGCAAGCGAGCTCCATAGCGCAAGCCCGGCCTCCGTGATCTGCAGCCCCGCCTCATTGATCGAAGCCCATCCGGACTGGAACACGTCGGCGTCGCCGAGCTCGGACGATCGCTTCAACTTCGTGGCCGCATCGCCCGCCGCGATCATGCGCTTGACCTCGCGACTGACCTCCTCGAGCGGAATCCGCTGTTCCGGTCTTGCAGCCAGCACACTCAAGATCGCCAGATTGAATCTCATGTGGCGCCTCTCGATGCCCCATCAGCCGATCGCGCAGCCGGCGGTCTCCCATGCCGGTGTCGGTCAGTCAGAGAGTCAAGCGAAGTGTAACGGCTCCCCGAGGGGCAAACAATCCGGTCCCAGGCGCACGACCGATGGATAAGTCTGCCCGCCAACGCGACGCGTCGCGATCGCCGTAGCGCAAGCTGTTCAGAGAAACTCGCGAAGCCTGGAGAGCTCGATCACGTGCTCGGGTGACAGCACATCGGGGACGAGCGGAGGTTGCGCCTTGGTCCGGATCTCGTAGAGATGCCGCGTCTTGTCGGGCTTGCTCATGAAATCGCGAATGCATTGGTCGAGCGTTGCGTTGGCGACCATATAGGGTGCGCGATCCTCTCGCCTGGCGTTGTTGAGAGAGGGCCATTTGTAAAGGGTGGCCGCAGCCTGGAAGTCCACCTGATGAGAGTGGTCGGTCATTCCAGGATATCTACCTGAAAAAGCCTGCCCGTCAACGCACGCCGGCAAGTGAGCGAATTGCTGCGGCAGTCGGCGCATTGTGTGTCGTCGCGATTGGTCGAACGACTGCCGCCGCGGCTCGCGTGATTCGCTTCGATTGCCGCGCAGCGGTCTCGATCTCCAGCGAGCCGAGATCGGCGTCGACGGAGGGAAGCCTGCCGAAGGACAGGCCGGCCGATTGCTTCGCGCGGCGAGCGCACGCGAAGGGAGGACAAATTCCACGTTGACTGGATTTCGATTTGTTCTTAGTTTGTTCTTTTGGTCGGGCGAGCACAAGCAGGTCGAGATGGCAGCGGCAGCCACCATTCTGCACGCGGACCTCGATGCATTTTACGCGTCGGTGGAGCAGCTGCTTGATCCGTCGCTGCGCGGCAAGCCGATCGCCGTCGGGGGCGGGGTGGTGCTTGCGGCCTCCTATGAGGCCAAGGCCTTCGGCGTCCGCGGCGGCATGTCGGGACGGGACGCGCGCGAGCTGTGCCCGCAGCTGATTTTTGTCGGCGGTCATTTCAGGGATTACCAGCGGCTGGGCGACGCGGCCATCGAGGTGCTCGGCGATTTCACGCCGCTGGTCGAGCGCATTTCGATCGACGAAGCGTTCGCCGACGTTGCCGGCTGCACGCATCTGTTCGGAGCGCCGGCGGACATCGCAGCGGCGATCCGGCGGCGGGTGCGCGCCGAACTCGGTCTTCCGATCTCGGTGGGCGTCGCGCGCACCAAACATCTGGCGAAGATCGCTTCCCAGGTCGCAAAGCCCGACGGCCTTGTCGTCGTCGATCCCGACGCGGAGCTCAGCTTCCTTCACGAATTGCCGGTCGAGTTGATGTGGGGCGTCGGGCCGGTGACCCGGGCACGGCTGGAGGCGATCGGCGTTGCGACGATCGGTCAACTCGCGACATTGTCGGAACGCTCGCTGACGCGGTTGCTCGGTCCGGCGGCAGGCGAGAAGCTCGCCGCGCTGGCCTGCAATCGCGATCCGCGACAACTCAAGCCGCATCGGCGCGCGCGATCGGCGGGAGCACAATCGGCGCTCGGCCGCAAGCCCGCGACCATGCAGGTCATCAGGCCGACGCTGATGCATCTCGCCGACCGCGTCGCCACACGGCTGCGGGCGAAATCGCGGCCCGGACGAACCGTGACGGTGCGGGTGCGCTTCGCAGACATGAAATCGGTGACCCGCGCGATCACGCTCGACGCGCCGGTGTGCACGACGGTGATCCTGGCGCGGCTCGCCGAGAACCTGGTGCGTGCAACGCTTGCCGATCATCCCCGTGAGGGGATCATTTCGCTGTTGGCGATCTCGGTCTCGCATCTCGAGGAGCATTGGGACCTTGCGCTGGAGCTTCCGCTCGGATTGGCCGATGACGCGCTCCGCCCCGGAAGTCCAGCAGGCATCGCGCGCTGGGCGGCGGACTGCGCGATCGACAAGATCCGCGACCGCTTCGGCTGGGAGGCAATCGGATACGGCTCAGTCGCTCTGGAGGCGGTTCGGTCGGTGCCTGATGCGTTTCGCGCACTTGCCGAGAAGGAGCTATAACCTGCTACCGATTCACGATCGGGTCATCGCATTAAGAAAAGGCAATCCGGAATCGCGCCGTTGTGAGTGGTGGCCTCGCGCATGCGGTCTATTCTGACGCTGCGGAGGATAGCCATGAAGTACAGCTCCGAACTGATCCAGACGATGCGGGATGCGTTGGATACGGTCATGGCAAGCGTGCCGGCCGATCAATCCGTGTTCGGTCTGAAGGCCCACGTTGCCGAATCCATCTTGCGAGCCGCGGCCCACGGTCAGACGTCGTTCGACGGGCTCGTGACGGCCGCATCCGATCAGCTTCAATCCATCATATCGATGTTGACCTAAGCGTGATCCAGAAAAGTGCGAAGCGGTTTTCCGAGGAGATTCGACAACAGGCTAACGCGCGATGACGCCGCCTTAGGCAGCCGCAGGGCGTATGAATGACGGCCTGCCGAAGAAGACGGTGTCTTGCTCCTGGCGCAGCGCGTCGCAGATTCGGCCTGCCGGAATCTCGACGTCGTCATACGCGAGCACGTGGTCTCGCGCAATGTTCCGCCGAAGACGGCAACCTTCGGCTAGGCCGATCGGAAGAAGGTGCTCGGCGTGAGCGACCTGCGCATTCTCGCACAAGCCGTAGGTCATGTAGTGGCCAAGCCCGTCGAGGACTTCGCCAGCCCTGAGATCCCTCTTTGCGGCTGCGACCACATCGACACACGGCGCGCCGAGCGGAGTGATGGCTGCATCCTTGAAGATCGCCGCGCGTGCAACCGTGAACGGGACCTCAAAGTGACAAAGATGATAGGGCCAGTAGAAGCAGTAGAGGGGGCCTGCTCCCATCTTGTAGAGCGACAAATAGTGCTTCTCGACCGCATCGTTCGTCGTCCCAAGCACGAATATGCCCGGGTTTGGCATCGCTCCCACGCAATAATCCACGATGCCGGGACCGTCGAGAAGCTCATCGACCGGGTACCAGTTGACCGCTTCCTGGATCGGGGTGCCGGCCTCGACGACCGGACCGTGCATTCCGCGCCGCGCGACCCGCATGCCCGTTGCATTGGCAACGATCGCGTTCTCGAAGGATATCTTGGTGCCGTCAGCGAAAGACGTAACCATCGGGGCCTTCATCCCCCATTTTCTGGCAAACCCTTCCTGGGTCGTGGGATTGCGGTAGGGATCGTGCAGACCCTTGATGTTCCCGCACAGCACAGGCCTGATACCCAGTCCCTTCACCCACCGGTACAGATTCATGATGACGCCTGGCTGGTCACCTTCCGTGTTGGTGATGACGACCCCGGCGCGGTCGGCATACGTCTTCAGGATCGGGCCGAGAGTGCCGTCCAGTTCGGCATTCATCATGACGACATGCTTGGTTCGGGCGATCGCCTGCATCACCACGCCGGCCGCGAATTCGATCGTGCCGGTGACCTCCAGAATCACATCGATCCCGTCAGCGTTGCAAAGAAGCATTGGGTCGTCGGTGATCGCGCGCCGGCTCCGGGTGATGCAGTCGTCGAGTTCATCCACGCGGCGCACTTGCGTGACGTTGCTCTCACCGGATTCCGCGTAGGCCTTGCGGGCCTCATCGAGGTGACGGTTACAGATCGCAGCGAGTTCGATGCCCTTGGTGTACTGCAGCATCTGACGCGCGATACCCTTGGCCATGAACCCGGCGCCCACCATTCCCACCCTGATCGGGGTGCCGGTGCGTTGCAGCCGCTCGAGCTCGCGGTCGACGATGAACATGCTATCTACCCCTCATCGGCAGTCGCGACGAGCCGGTGCTCGTCCACGAAATCAGGCCAGCTGCAGTCCTTTTCCGAGATGACGGCGGGCTCGGCGGGCCACTTGATGCGAAACGCTGGATCGTTCCAGCGCACGCCGCGCTCGGCGGTCGGCGTGTAGAATTCGGATACGAGATACGTGACCTCGGTCTCGTCCGCGAGCGTCAGAAAGGCGTTCGCGCATCCCTTCGGGACGAGGAGCATGCGGTAGTTTTCGGCACTGAGCTCAACCGTGATGTGATGCATGAACGTCGGCGAGTCAGGCCTCAGATCGATCAGCACGTCATGGACGGCGCCGCGCACGCAGCGCAGGAGCTTGTCCTCCTGATAGGGCGCGACCTGGTAATGGAAGCCGCGCAACGTATGCTTTTGGCGGTTGAAGGAGATGTTCATCTGGGCGATCCGGTTGGGCAGGCCGTGATCGTCGAACTCCTGGCTGCACCAGCCGCGGGCAAAAAACCCGCGGCTGTCGGCTCGCTTTTCCAGCTCTACCGTGCAAGCGCCCTTAATTTCGGTGGTCTTGAAAATCATCGAATTCTCCAAGGCCAGGGTCACCCGGCCGGGCAAAGCACGCGCGAGCCGTGTACCTCGTAGCCAAGCGACACCAAAGGGAGCTCCGAGAGCGCCTGACGCACCCGCTCGCGTTTCTCCGGCTTCACGATGAACATGAGGAAGCCGCCGCCGCCGGCACCGCACAGCTTGCCACCTTCGGCGCCCGCCTCGAGGGCCCGCGTATAATAGTCATCGATCTCCGAGGTGGTGATCTTGGAGGCGAGACCCCGCTTCAGCGTCCAGCCGCGGTGAAGAGCTTCGCCCACCTGCTCGAGCGCGATCTGTTGACCGGAGCAGATGGAACGAAACTCGAAGGCGTCGTTGCGCATGCGCCGCAGAACGTCCAGGTTTCGTGACGTGTTGCTTCGCTGCTCGGTGAGTACCGAGGCGGCAGGGCGCTGATGGCCGGTCCAGAACATCATGATGTTGCTGAACAGGTAGGCGACAGAACCGCTTCGGGCCGGCTGCGGCTCGACCGTGACGCGGCCGCCGCGTCCGAACCGGAGCAGATTGAGGCCCCCGAACGCGGCGGCGTATTGGTCCTGCTTGCCGATCGGCTCCTTGAGCACTTCCATCTCGATGTGGCAGGCCTCCTCGGCCAGTTGGCCGGCGGTGACGCGCTCGCCGCGGAAGGCATGGAGCGCGTGGAGCAATCCAACTGCGAAGGCGCTCGATCCGCCCATGCCGGTGGACGCCGGCATGTCGGCGACGGTGCTGATGAAGATCGGAGGCTCGATGTTGAGAAACTTGAGGCACTCACGCGCAATGTTGTTGTCGATCTCCTCGATCGTATTGACCTGCTCGGTGCGTGAGTAGTTGAGCCGGATCGGCTCGTTGAAGAGGTCGCTGTGGCGCTTCACGGTCACGTAGACGTATTTGTCGACGGCCGCGCTCAGGACGGCGCCTTCCTCAACCTCGTAGAATTCCGGCAAATCTGTGCCGCCGCCTGCGAAGCTGATGCGCAGCGGGGTCCGTGTCATGACGATATCGGTCGGACGCCAGCTGGCGTAAGCCGGTCTGAGCCACTCCGTGTTCGGGACAACGGATGCACGCTCGAGTTCCCGCGTCGATAGAGTTTCCACTGCGCTCGGCCTCCTGACCTGTCGACACTTAGGCTCGAATTCGGCTCACATTGGCACGGATCTCCGTCCACCTGAGCGACTCGTCGATCGTTCCGCTGTCGAGCAGATGCCGCAACCAGCTCAGACGCGTAAAACGCTTGTCCTTGAATGCACCATGCTTCAGGCCGATGCTCTGGAATGCGGTATAGAGCTCCCTCGCTCCGTCCGTCGCCGTCCATCGGAAGCTGAATTCCGGAAAGGTTCGCTTGAACTTGGCAAAATCCGCCTTGTAGGTGCGTTGATCAGCTCCGGGCTGCGGCACGCTCGCGAGTTCGCAACCGGGAACGCTTTGTGCCGCAATCTGCCCGAGATCGCGGATCTGGTGGTTGAGTTGGTCAGCACCGACGTTGAAGGCCTGGTTATGCACGCTCTCCAACGGTGCCTCGAGCACCGCCTGAAACGCACGCGCAACGTCCTGGACATGGACGACCGGCCGCCAGGGCGTACCGTCGCTCTGGATCACAATGCGGCCTGTCGTGAAGGCATTGCCCATGAAATCGTTGAGGACGGTGTCGAACCGCATCCGCGGTGACAGGCCGTAGACGGTCCCGTTGCGGCAATAGGTCGGAGAGAAGCGATCGTCGGCGAGGGCGCGCAGCGCCATCTCCGCTTCGACCTTGGAGCGGGCGTATTCGGTGCGCGGCGCGAGCGGCGCAGTTTCGTCGACGACGGCCGCTTCGGAGGTCCCGTACATGATGCAGGAGGATGAAAAAATGAAACGCCGGACGCCCGCCTGCTTCGCCAGCTTCGCGAGCCGGATCGTTCCCTGCGAGTTGATCTCCCGCGTCCAGGCTTCGTTCAAATTTCCGATCGGATCGTTGCTGAGCGCCGCCAGGTGAATCACCGCGTCGAAACCGGCGAGTTCGTTGGCGGTAACCTCGCGCAGGTCCTGACGGATCGTCGGGACCTCGCCGAGGTCGGGGACGAGTGTGCAGGCAGAGAAATATCCGGTGTCGAGACCGACCACATCGTAGCCCTGGCGCTGGAGCCAGGGCGCCATGACCGATCCGATATAACCATCGTTGCCCGTGATCAGGATGCGCTTGTTGTCAGGCATATTCCGGGGTTCCATTCAGCATTTGCCGGGTGAGGTCGAGGAGCGAACAGGCATCGGTCACGCGCTGGAAGAGACAGTCGGCCGCTGCCGCTGCGTCGGCGTCGCGCTCGTCGTCGCCGACGAACAGCGTGCGCGTGAGATCGAGGTGGAAGTCGCGCTGGGCCTGGTAAAGCAGACCGGGTTTCGGCTTGCGACACTCGCAGCCGTCTTCCCAACCATGCGGACAGTAGTATATCGCGTCGATCCGGCCTCCCGCCTGCGCGACGTCTCGCTTCATGCGGTCGTGTACGGCTTCGAGATCGGCCTCACTCATGACGCCGCGGCCAATGCCGGGCTGGTTCGAGGCGATGATCGTGCGGTAGCCGCGGTCGTGCAGTAGCCGGAGTGCTTCGAGAGAGCCCGGGCACCATGCCCACTCATTCCAGTTCCGCACGTATTGCGCTTGCGGCGGCTTGCGGTTGAGCACCCCGTCACGATCGAGGATCACGGTCGGCTTGCGCCGCATAAAGGCTTCCGTCGTGGGCAGCCGGTCCAGCGAGCCGACGCTGTAATAGCGGTGATCGCTCGCATAGGCCGTGAGCCGCCCTTGTCGAGCGAGCGGTGTATAGATCGCCTCCTCGAGCAGCATATCCTGCTCCGGCAGCAACGCGAGGGCGAGGTCGGTCAGGATCGCGTAACTTATTTCGACCTGCTGGAGTCCGGGGGTCGTGCGCAAACGATCGAACACGCTGACATGACCGTCGCGATCGAGCAGGGCGCTGCCCCGGGAGTAACGATCCTTGTTGTTATAGACGGTGATCAAAGCGGGCTTCCCGGCCTCGCTGAACCGCGCCCACAGCCGCTCCATCTGCATCGGCCAGTAGTTGTCGCAGTACAGCAGCAGGAAGCAGGGATCGATCATGTGCCGAGCAGTCGCCACTCGGCTGCTGGTCAGTTGATCGGGCTCCGTGACCGAGTACTCGATGTGCACACCCCAGTCACGTCCATCGCCGAAATGGTTCTGTACGACCTCGGGCAAATATCCGAGGAGGATCAGGACACGTTCAAAACCCTGGTCGCGCAATTGCTCGATCTGGTACTCGAGGAAGGGGCGCCCAAGAACCGGCACCATCGGCTTGGGCCGATCGTTCGTGATCGGCTGCATTCGCGTGCCGCGGCCACCGGCCAGGATGACCGCCTGCGTCGGCCGGTCGTAGATCCGGCCTTCGATGCGAGCCTGGCGAGAAGTGCCGTCGAGGGCGGCCATTAGTTCAAACCTGGTCTGTCGGCAACGAGACACCTTGTGACCGCATGACAGATCGCCGAATGGACGTCCTCGACGAGTTCGTATTTGCCTTTCTCGGTCTCGACGCACATGGGCTCATCCACCAGACCCCGCAGCACGCCGCCGTCAAATCCGAGCAGCGCCACGGTAGTGAGCTTCTGCCTTCGCGCCAGTTCGACCGCGCGAACCAGGTTCGCGGAGTTGCCGCTCGCGGAAATGCAGGTCAGCACATCGCCCGGCGTCGCGAAGTTCTCGAGCTGGCCCGAGAAGGCCCGCTCGTAACCTTCATCGTTCGACAGAGCCGAGAACCACGACATGTTGTCGGACAGGCACATGACCTTCAGCGGTCGGCAACCCGAGCGTTTGGTGGCCTTGCCAAGGTCATTGACCCAGTGAGAGGCGGTTGACGCACTGCCGCCATTTCCGGCGATGTAAATGAACGCTCCCCGGTCGCGGGCCTCACGGAAAATATCGACCAGTCTCTGGACCGCGTGCACCTGAACTTCCGCCAGCACACGCCGCACATTCTCGAAATGCGTCGAGATGACGTCTGACGTCTCCGGTGGTGTCGTGATCACCGGCGGCACAAGTGGTGATTCAGACCGAATTGTGCGCATACGCCCGGTTCTCCAAGGTGAACAACGGCTCAAACCTCTGAGTGTATTAGACGCCAGTTCTTGCCGCGCGACATTCACTCTTTGGGGGTAGGCCGGATGGCGGCCGCAAATGTCACAGTCGCGAGCAGGATATTTCCGCGCTTTCATGACGACCGGCAGAACGGGCATCTCGGGCTGTGCGTCATGCCGGCAATGGCGACATGGCGGCGGCTGCGACTTCGCTGAGCCGGGACTTGCGATCGTGGAGCTGCGGCAACGGCTCCACTCCGATTGCAGACAGGATGTGCTCCCAGCGGTAGACCCAGTCGTGCCGCTGCAGGCTGCGTACGGCGTTCGTTCGGCGCACGCGCGCTATCCGCTCCGGCTGCGCATCCAGGTCCTCGATCACGGCGGCGATGTCGTCTATCTGCGGAGAGACCTCGATCACCGCATCCGGCCAATCGAAATACTCCTTAAACTCGGCGCACTGCGGCGCGTTTCCAAGGATGACGGCGCCCCCGGCGGCGCCCTCGAACAGGCGCGACGGCAGGACCTGTTCGCCGGCGACCTTGCGCGAGTTTGCGCCCGCGACTGCCGCGGGATTGAAGCCCATGAAGTAACGGGTGCGCTTGATGGTGTTGGCAAGAAGCAGTCGGTGCTCCCGCCAATCCTTGACCTGGGAATTGCCGCTCGAGAGCGAGTCATAGAGGTAGAAGAAGTTGCGGCGTTCTGCCAGCGCCACCAATTGCCGATGTGGTCCCACCGCGCGATTGCCCATCGAATAGACATCGATGACCCGTTCGGGGGGCGACGGATACGGCGTGGCAGTCAGGCAATCGACGGCGGGCGCCAGGAAGGAACAGGGAGCATCCGTATACGCGGAGAGGCGCGGTATGCTTGCGCTGTGCAGCAGAAACACGTGGTCGAACTGGTCCAATAGTCTCAGGTAATGGCGGTCCTCCTCGAGCGTGCTGGACCAGAGCTCGATCAGATACGCCACGGCGATCTTGCAGCGACCGCGCCAATTTCGGATGCGCGAGAGCTCAACGAAACTTTGCGGGCTCCAGGCCACGAAAAAGAAGACGTCGTAGTTCTGCTCCAGCTCGACCCGCTCGATCGTCGGCGCGTTCTTCAGTCCGAGCCCCTTGCGGACACCGTTGACCAGCCTGTTGAAGTCGCTCTGGACGCTCTGGCTGTCGTGAGAGGGCAGGATGCCGCCGAGATTTTTCGTCAGGTAGTTGTCGATGCCCGGCGCGACGAGGTCGGCATGATCGCACTCGGTGACGATACGGCAGAACTCGTAGGACGATGCGAAATGGGCTCGATCTTTCGCGTTGAAGTCGGAAGCAACGAGGATTCGTCTCTTCAAGGACCGGTCCTCCATTTACCTTTAACCAGCTTGGCCTCTGGATTCGGATCTACGCCGTCAAGGCGCGCTGAGGACGCTGGACTCGGTCGGAAGGATCAGAATGCATTGCAGGCAAGGGATGAAGTCCAAGTATCATGTCTGCGGCTTTCTCTGCGATCATGAAGACGGCCGCGGATGTGTTGGCCGAGGGCACGGCGGGCATAATCGAAGCATCGGCTATCCGCAGGCTCTCCAAACCGTGGACACGCAATTGATCATCGACGACAGACGCCGGATTGTCCTGCGGGCCCATTTGGCATGTCCCGCACGGATGGTATGATGTCAGTCCGGCTTCCCGCGCAAACTCCAGGCACTCGGAGTCGCTCAAGACCGAAGGACCGGGCAATTCCTCTCCGTAGTAGTAAGGCTGAAGCTCGGGGGCGGCGAGCAACCGCCGCATCATCCGGATGCCGTCGACGGCAACGCGCTGGTCCCTCTCGTCCACGAGAAAGTTGGGCTGAATGATCGGGGCCCGGAACGGATCTGGCGAGCTCGCGCGGACGAACCCGGTGCTGTACGGCCGCAGCTGATAGAAACCGGGCTTGAGGACGGGAAACCGCTCCCGGAGATTGGAGTAATTCCCGATGGCAACGTCGATTTGAACGTCCGGAGTAGAACAGAGATCGCGCGAATTGGCGAAGCCGTACACGAGAGACGGGCTGAGGGCGAGAATGCTCGGACGGCCGAGGACCCATTTGGTGCCTTCCCGAAGCAGACTCAAGCCGTGCCCGCTGACCGTCTTGCCCTTCACCCGGACGATGAAATGGATCATGTAGTGGTCTTGCAGGTTCTGGCCGACGCCAGACAGCTCATGCAGGAGCGGAACCCCGAGGTCGGCGAGCAATGCCGGTGAACCGACGCCTGAAACCTGCAGCAGCTTCGGTGTGTTCGCGGCGCCCGCGGTGAGGATCACCTCGCGGCGTGCTTTCACTTCACGGGTGGGACGGCCAGGTCCTTGCGCGTACCGGACGCCGACCGCTCGCTTTCCCTCGAACAGCACGGCGGTTGCCTGGGCTCGGGTTCGAATCTCCAGGTTCTTCTTCCTGGCAACGGGTCGCAGAAACGCCCGCGCTGCGCTGACGCGCCAGCCGTTCTCGATGTAGCGCTGGTAGTATCCGAAACCTGCCTGCCGTGCGCCGTTGTAGTCGGAATTGTGCGGGAGTCCGAGGTTGTGCGCAGCCTCAATGAATGAATCGCAGAGCGGGTGTTTCCAATCGCAGTCGGTGATGGGCAGCGCTCCCTCGATACCTCGGTATGTGGTGTCGCATGTCCCGATTCTTCGTTCAGTCTTCTTGAAGTACGGCAGCACGTCGGCGTAGCCCCATCCCCGGTTGCCGCGTCGGGCCCAACCATCGAAATCGTCGGAATGGCCCCGGTTGTAGTTCATTCCGTTGATGGCGGTCGAGCCACCGAGCGTTTTGCCCTGCGGGATCGGAATGGCGCGGTTTGCCGTTGCCGGGTTCGGCTCCGTTTCGTACTGCCATGCGTATTTCGGAATGGATGCGGCCTTGTAGACCCCGGCGGGGACACGCAGGAACACGCTGTAGTCCGGCGGGCCCGCCTCGAGCAGACAGACAGTGTAGGCTTCGGTGGCCGCGAGCCGATTGGCCACGACGCATCCCGCGGCCCCGGCACCGACGATGACATAGTCGAAAACCTCTGCGTCCGCCGACATTGCTTCTACCCCACGGGTGCCACTGCATGGCGGATGTTAGCGGACAGGTCTTTGCGCCACTTGGTTCATCGGTGTTACCCCTTCGGGGAGTTTTTGAGATCGTCATCCGCAGGCATGCTTCAGAGCAGACGCGGCTCACTATGATAGGGCCCCTCTCAGGCAGGCGGCGACGCTTCGCGTGCACTGGCCGGCAGGGGCGAGCCGGTTGCCGGTGCTTCGCGTTCATCCGAACCCTGAAGGTAGCGATAGATCATCGTCGTGCCGATGCCGAAGCCGATCAGGCACCAGAACCAGATCCCCTGCATCGGAGCCTCGAGTGCGACGTCGAACGAAGCGTTGATGATGCAGGATGAGGCGTAACAGGCGATGAACAGCATCAGCGCGGCCCATTCGGCGTGCCCGCGCCTGTAGGCCGGCGCCATGGCGCGAAGCAGCGTGCCATACCAAACGGCGAGAAAAGCTGCCCACAGCACAAGCCCCGGCACCCCCGCGCGCGCCAGGATCGTCATATGGGCGCTGTGCGGGCTGCGCAGGGGCCGCTCGCTGTTGGCCCTCGCGAGCCCGTCCTCGACAGCCAGGTTCACCCCAAATCCGCGGCCGGTCCAGAAATACGGTCCATGCACCGTTTTCTCAACGATGGTCCGCCACCAATTTGCGCGCCACTGCGTGGTGTCCTCGGTCTGGGCGCCTCCCTGGCCGACGATGCTGGCCATATTCTCGACGATCTGCGCAACGCTGACCCGCCGTTCGGTCGAGACGCGGGCTTCCTGGTAGCCGGAGACGCTGATCTCGATCGCGTAGGAAGTGGCGAGGAGCATTGTGCCGGCCGCGACGACGATCAGGACGGGACGCAGCTTGCCGAGCACCAGCGCCGCCAGAACGACAGGCACGGCAAATGCAAGAACGGCAGCACGGCTAACGGCGCTGACCATCACCACGGCCATGATGAGACAGGCCGTCCAGATCGGAGTTGGCTTGCGCAAGCCTGCGAGGACAAACACGGTGGCGCCTGCAAGGTGTGTCGCGACCTCGCCGGCGCCGAGCCAGATCAGGCCGACACTGGTGCCGGGTATGGTCGGTATCTCGTCTGCAAAATAGAAGCTGAGCGGAAACAGGATGGGGACGAGGGGAACGTAGATATCCAGGAATCTCTGGTAGTAACCAATGATCGTGTCGATGCGTCGATAGTCTTCGATCAGAAGAGCGGCAACGACGAAGGCGAAGCCCCCATACACGAGGATTACGCTGTCGCGCAACGCGTCGACACCATAGGTGTTGAGATAAGGAAAGGTGCGCACCAGGACCCAGCCCATGGCCACCGCGAGAGGGAGGCTCGGTCCGGATGCGAATACGGCCACCAGGCAACCCGATCGCAACAGCACAAGGAGCCCGACCAGGAAGGCGATCTCGCCGACGAAAAACGGCCGGTAGCCCCAATAGGCGAAACCCTTTCCCATCAGCGCATATCCTGCCAGGGCGCAGCAGAGCGCGAGGGTGTAGCGGTCACCCAGGCCTGCAGAACGTGAAACTGGGAGCGGGGTGGTCATGATCAGTCAGGCATTCATCCCTCGCTTACGGCCGGTAGGCGACCATACGCAGACCTCCGTCGATAGCCAGCTTTTGCATGCCGACGTGAAGAAGCGCACGTAACGGGGAAGCCTCGGGATACCGGACATGCCAGCGCTGGCGCTGGACGCGGTTGAACCCATTCTTCTTCAGGAGCCTGGCGAGCGCTGCGGGAGTGAAGAAGACGATATGACCCGGCCTTGCAGCTTCGCGCCAACGCTGACCCATCAGCCGTGCCGGGAAACCAGCTGCATTCGGAGTGGTGATCAGGAGCCAGCCGCCCGGTGACAAGCGCTCGTACAAGCCCGCCAGCACGCGGCCTGGGTCACGAAGGTGCTCAATGACCTCGAGGGACACAATCCCGTCGAAGCTGGATCCTTCCGGGAGGTCTGCAAGATCCCGATAGACTGCAATGCCACGTTCGGCAAGGAACTGATACCCGAACGGTTCGACAGCGGCGAGCCTGGCGCCGCGCTTCATCAATTCGAAAGTCATTGCGCCGCGGCCAGCACCGAAATCCAGGATGCGCATGCCGGAAAGGCCACGTACGCCCAGCGTATCTGTCAGTGAATCCACGAGACATCGGGCGACCGCTTCATCCGTAGCGCCGGTTTCGACGGTGTTCTGCTCAGGTTGTTTCCATCCTTCGCGGTAATAGTCCGCAAGCTCCGACTCGTCTGGGTAGGGATCACGGAAGATCGTGCCGCATTCGCGGCAGCGCAGGAAGCGGGGCGCCTGCCAGTGCAAGCAAGCGTCTCCCTGATGCTTGCATTGAGGACAGATCGGAGTATTCATCTTGGTGGTTTACCCTTCGTATGCCCGTGGCGGCGCCGCTCTCTCCTACGCAACAATTCCCCCGATACCACCGCTGATGGCGTCAGCAGGCATCAGCGGGCAATTGGACTTCGTTCCAGCCAGAGCCGGTTTTCGCGCCTTGCAGATTGTCCCCACCCGGCGGCGCGGTATCGGTTTGCGGAAATTGTCGATATCCGATCGTCGCTGGTGAAGGTTCGATACATCGTGGCACAGGCTCGCGTTGGTGCTCGCGTGGTCATGTTGTCGACCCGACGGCCCGAGACTAGTGGTTGCGTACGCCCCTGTTGCCGAGAAACACGGGCTATCGGAATGCCTTTTGGAAGTACTTCACTGGGGGTACGGGCTTCGCCGCTGCGGATTCGGTACTGCATCGTCACCAGAGTTGTCCCCCCGCGCCGACGCGACGTGCTTTCCCGGGGAGCGGCGGGCGCCCCGCATGTATGGGGTATATCTGTATCGAGACTTCTGTGATCCACAATCACAGTCGGAGAGGTCGCGCGGTGGATGTCGGGCAACGCTAAGTGTCCGGAATCGGATGCGCCGAACATGCCGTCAGAACAGAAATCCAAGGCGGCGGCGTCTTGCGTGGCGTCCCGCCGCACGCCGAAGCGGCCGTCATCGTCCGCGCCACCAGCCGATGCTCAGATCCCACAGCACAGACCGCAGCGGGGAAGCGCCAAGCGACCAAAGCGGCGCCGATCCGAGGATCATCCGTCCGGTCGTGGTACTCGTGTCGATCGGCGTGCCGAGGATGCGAAGGCCGACGCCCTTGCGGCCCAGCCGCTCGATGAGCGCCAGCACGCCGCGGGTCGAATGTGCCACGCGATAGGGTTTCGTGATCGCTATCACGTCCCCCTTTGCGGGTGACCTTGATCGCACGCTCCAGCTCCGGCATCTTTCCGAAGACGCTGGCCTTCTCGCAAAAGTGCTCTTGCGCCCCGAGCGCGGCCAGGTCGCGCTTCTGGGCGTCAAGTCGCTCGATGGGTTCGAGTGGACCAACGCGACAATAGCTCACGATCACCGGCCTTCCTCCTAGCTGTCACCTGGCTCAAGCAGGTTGAAACACGTGCCGCTTTGGACGGTGGTCCATGGCGGTCCCGCGGCAACCATCGTGAGCAGGCCTTCCGTCCGCCGCGCTGAACGCGCGCCTCGGCTTCGAAGCCGGTTCAAGGGCACGGCTTGACGGTTAACGGGCTCCCTTTGCCCCCAGCACGGCGGGCAGCGTTTGCAGCATGATGTACACGTCCAGCCAGAATGACGAATTGCGGATGTAGGAAAGGTCCTGTTCTCTCAGAACCTGCAGATCGCCGTCGCTGCGGGACGAGACCTGCCACAGTCCGGTGAGGCCCGGCAGAACGCTCGTGCGCAGTGACTGGAATTCCTCATCGAGCTGTTCGATATGGTAAGCGGGGAGAGGGCGCGGGCCGACCAGACTCATGTCGCCACGGATGACGTTCCAGAGCTGCGGCAGTTCATCGATGCTGGAACGGCGCAGGAAATTGCCGATAACAGGCAGAATGCGTGGGTCGTTCCGCAACTTGAAGAATTGTTGCCACTCGGCACGCGCATGCGGGTTACGATTGAGATGCTCCTCCAGCAGACGGCCGCTGTCGGCATACATGGTCCGCAACTTGTACATCTTCACCAGCTTTCCGCGGAATCCAATGCGCTGCTGGGCAAAGAAAGCCGAACCCGGGTCGATCAGCTTGATCAATATCGCGGCCAGCGCCACGACGGGCAGCGCGAGCAGCGCCAGCGGAACAGCGAGTACGATATCCAGCATACGTTTGAGGAACTGGTTCTGCCGGGAGTATCGTGCGAGGTCGCGGTATTGACTGACCGGACCGATCAGGGCGGTTGAGCCATCCCACAAGTCGAAATTAATCAGCAGAGTTCGCAGCGCGGCCTCTACATAATGGCCGATCAAGAGGAGACAAGCCGCATAAGCGGTCTCGACGAAGATCAGATGGACGATGTTTCCGCCGCCGCCCCGCGCCATCGTGACGATGCTCCACATCGCCACGACAATGCCAACGCCACGGATGCGCTGCCGGAAACGCTGGTAGGGCTCCGGACCCGGACCGCTGTAGAGTCCGGTTGCGAAGAACGCGAAAACCGCAAGGAGCACCGCGACCCCAAGATGCTCCGGTGCCGGCAGTCCGACCGCTTGGGCCAGTAAGCTGGTACAGCAGCCGGCGTACAATGCAGCGGCCAGATCGCCACTGAACAGCAGGGGCGCCACGATCGACTTGCGATGCCGGCGGACCAATCCAAAGCCGGCTGGGCTGCCAGAGGGCAGGTTCGCGCGGCTCGCCTGGCGCAGGTGCAGCCCCTGGTCGGTCATGATACTGGCTTCCGTTCGATCCAATGGAAGATGTCCTCCGGCTGCGATGCCGGAGGACGTCTAGTGCTATGCGGCTGCGATGTTGGAGAGATCGGGCTTGCCAAGAACCCGCCCTTCGATCCAGCGGTAGGTGGGAACGAGGCCCTGCCGCAACGTCGTTCCGGGTTCCCAGCCGAGGACCGTCCTTAACCGCGAGTTGTCGCTGTTGCGGCCGCGCACGCCCTGCGGCTTCGATATGTCGTGACGCTTGATCACGGATTTGCCGGCGATCGCGGCAATGATGTCGACCAGTTCGTCGACCGTCACCAGTTCGTCCGTGCCGAGGTTCAGCGGCAGGGAATAGTCCGACTGCATGATGCGATGAATGCCTTCGACGCAATCGTCGATGTACATGAACGAGCGTGTCTGCTTGCCGTCGCCCCAGATCGGCATTTCGTCTCCGCTGCGCAGGCCGGCGATCTTGCGCGAAAGAGCTGCGGGCGCCTTTTCGCGGCCGCCGTCATAGGTGCCGAGCGGGCCGTAGACGTTGTGGAAGCGGACAACGCGCGTAGGCAGGTGCCAGTCCTCGGTGAAGTACTGGCAGAGTTTTTCGGTATAGAGCTTTTCGAGCCCGTACCCTTCTTCCGGATCGGCCGGAAACGCATCGTCCTCGCGCAGCGGGACGACGTCGGGACTTCGCTGCAGATGTTGCGGATAGACGCAGGCGGACGAGGAAAACAGGAAGCGCTTGACCTTGTTGTGCTGTGCAGCTTGCAGCATGTGCGCATCGATCAAGGTGTTGTTGAGCGTGATCTCGGCGTGTTGCGTGCTGATATAGCCGATGCCGCCCATGTCGGCGGCAAGATGATAGACCTCGTCGATTTTCTCGGTGACGCGCAGGCACTCTGCGCGCTCACGCAAGTCGGCAATCATGAACTCGTCGGCGGCGGTCTCTTCGTATTCGGGAGACTTGATGTCGGCGCCGCGGACGAAGTATCCGTGTCCGACAAGGTACTTGACTAAATGGTGGCCGATGAACCCACCGGCACCCGTGACGAGCGCCGTTTTCCTGCCTCGCATTTTCGCGCCTCCATGTTGTCTCGGTAGCTGTCTGAACTGCACCAATCGTGGAAGGATTGAGCAACGTCGAACGCGAGCTTAACCGGAGCGTTTCAAAGTCCCGATTGAAACGAGGTGGTAGTCCGAAATCGCACTGATCATGGAATGACATTCGATGTGCGCGGCTTGCGAGCATCGTGACCCCGGGTCATGTCAATGGACGAGGAGACTGCCGTGCTGTTCGAGCCCGGCGTGTTGCAGTCGGTCCCAATCGAGGACGGCACGCCCCCACGCGAATCTGACCGGTGCGCCTCCACGAGAGATGCGATAGACGTTGTGATCGAACCGGTTGTTGCCGGTCTCGATGACATCGGCGTTTGCGCTGTCAGCTCCGACGTCGGAGGCGGCGCCGGCACAAACTGCACCCTCGAACGTCATGTCGTTGTCATGGATGTGGTTGTCGCGGGTCTTGTAGAGCTCACCCGATTTGGTGCGGCGGCCCTGGTCGACAAGGATGACGCCGCACTTCCCAGCGCTTACGATCAGCTCGTTGCCATACACGTCGACGTTCTGGGACGCGGCAATCAGGAGGTTGTTACCCCAGAACCCGCCCTTGCCGAGGCCGTTGTGTCGAAGCTTGTTGTTGCGGATCACAGCCGCGAACGAGATTTCGTGAAATATTCCGGCCTCGCTGTTTCCTTCGGCGATATTGCCCTCGTAGAGAACATCGCGGCATTCGATGTCGCACCACAGGCCCGGGCCACGATTGTTGTAGACGAGATTATCCCGCATCACGACGTTCGAGCTGACCGCAAGCTTGACGCCGCCGGCTTCCCAGTTGGGATTGAACGCGCGGGTGTTGTTCTCGAACACGTGATTGCGTTCGATCACGACGTCGTGGCCGACGCCCGTGATCCCGATCTGGCCGTTGTGGTGGACGTCACAGTCGCGGATCCGGGTGCCGGAGCCCACCGCGATCCCCGCCGCGCTGTTCAGCCGAAGTTCGCAATTCTCGACCACCCAGCCGTTGGCATCCTGAGCCTGGACGGCCCCCTTCTGGCCGACACTGGCATATTTCTCGATAATGAGATTCTTGATCAGGACGCCGGGTGCAGTACTGCCGAACGCGAATGCCGCGACAGTGACTTCGACCTTATGGCCGGCAGGGTCATTGGCGAGGAATATCTTTCCAGCTGAATGATCGAAGTAAAAGCGATCGGCCGTCACCTCGCTTTTCGTCAACACCTGAGTGAGCGGAACGTCGTCGACGAAGACGGCCTCCGGCAAATTGCAGGCCGGCGCCGACTTGACACATGATCCGACCCGGCGTCCTTGCTGGTTCTGGCCCTCGGCAACCCAGTAAGCGCCTTCTCGGCTGAAGTCGGTGAGAACGCGGCTGCCGTTCAGGATTGTCCGGCCTTCTCCATAAAAGCGCTGGTCTTTGCGTGGCCGGACAGCTTGGCTGCGATGAATGCCGTTCTTCAGACAAAAGGCCGCGCCCTCCTGGGCACGATCGACTGCGGCCTGGATCGGCTCGTCCGGCTGAATCGGAATGGTATCGGCCGGGCAGGGCTCCTCGACGGGGCCACACAGCGCCGGCTGGGCCGAGACGACCCAGATCAACGCCGTGAGCCAGGCCGAGTGCCTCAGCCTGCGCCGGCCGACGGGACCTCGCGACGGGTGGCCGCGGAGAAGGCCCGGGGCAGACGCGAGCGGGACGATCAGGCAGCCTGCCTGAAGCAGGGCAAGCAACGCCGCGATCAAGGTGAATTCGCCGACGAGGATCTGTCGATAACCAAAAAAGGCAAAGCCCGTTCCGAGCAGCGCATAACCCATGAGAACGCAACTTGGCAGGAGGACGTAGCGGTCCGGGGATAGGGTGTGCGCGGTCGCGGCGGGTGCTGTCATGGCTCCTGAAAAGCCCAGGCTGGATTCATGGGCGGCAGTTCGTATGGCGGCGCCACCTGGCTATCTGGCAATCGGGTTGGTGAAGTCCTGGCCGCTGGCTTGTTCAGTTCCGGACGATCGCGATCCAAGCGATTGCGCGGCGGCCTGGTCGCTCGACGTGATGCCGCCTGGCATCTCGTTCTTGACCTCGATGACGTCGCCGGGCTCAACGGACGTCGTCTCGTCGGCATCCGAGACGACGGCCTTGCCATTCCGCATGCGCGTGATGCTGATCAAATGCTTGGCGCCAACCCCGCCGCCGACGTTCCGCCATCGGGCGTCGCGAACCGCAGTGGCCGCCGGCAGCGTGATCTCGAGGTCGTTGAGCTGATCGCGCGTCTGCTGCAGATCTATCGCGACCTGGCGCTTGAATGCCGCGTCAACCTCCTTGATCCTGAAATCCACGTTTCCCGCATCGACCTGCAGGCGGGACACGTCCGAGAGCGATCGCCAGACCGCCGCTTCCTGGTTTGCCTCGAGGACACGGTAATTGAAGTCGTTGTTCTGTGTCCCCAATCCTTGTCGGAGAAGGTTGGCATATCGATCGATCTGCTGCCGGATCAGGTCGAGCTGCTTCTTCCCGGCGTTGCCCTGCTCGCTGTTGGCCTCGATCTGCTCCTTCAGCAGCGGCTTTTGCGACCGAAGCAGGTCGATCTGGCCTTGCAGAATCGCAGCCTGGACCCGGAGCATGTCCTGCTCGCTTGCGATGATCCGGAGCGTTTCCTTGTCGTTGGCTGCGTTGCCGAGATCAGGCGGGGAGAAGCTGTCCTTGCCGTCGCGCTGCGCCTCGAGACGAGCCTGGCGGATGAGCATGGTGCGCTTCTGATTGGTGAGCTGGCGGACACGTTCCTCTGCCAGCAGATAGTCGGAGAGCGCGGTCTGGCGCAGTGCGTCGACGGGGCCATATCCTCCGGCAAGCGCCACGGCACTCTGCGTCGTGCTGCCATAGCGGAACGGATAGGCGCCCGGCAGCCGCACGTCGCCCAGCACGTAGAGCGGCCGCAGCTCGGCGATGCGCACGCCGACGGATCGGGTCCGGAGAAGTCCCTCGGCAAGCAATTGGTCGTTGATCCGCTCCTGGCATTCGAACACGGTCAGGTCCTTGACCTCGATGGCGGCGGCAAGCGGAAGGCTGATGGTGCCGGCATCATCGATCAGGTGATCGCCCGAGAGTTCTGGCTGCCCGAACACGGTCACCGTGATGCGGTCGCCGGGCGCAAGATGGTAGGTGGTCTGGCCTGCCGACGCTATGCCGGAGCACAACAGCACGGAAAGGCACGCCGCCGACAACGATATCAGCAAGCGTCGGATCGGCGTCGACGCGCCGGTGCCGGAAGCAATCGGTCGGTGATCACTGTCCACGAAGAACTCCACGCGTGGCCGGCTGGATCGGCGCAGACGCGCCATGGCCGGCGGCCTCAAGACTAGTGGTTGTGTGGGCCAAGTGCGGAAAAACACGGGCTAATAAGGCGCGCGTCGGCGGTACTTCGCTGGTGGTACCCCTCGATTCGCGCCGGATAGCTCCTATTCGTTGCGGCTTATCCATGAGCGCGACTGTCGGCTGCCCGTTGGCTCACGCAAGATCAGGACCGCCGGAGACTGTTCGGCGAACATGCAAAACGGCGGAGAGCCAGCGTGAAAAGACGTGTTCTGGTCACCGGGGGAGCAGGATTCCTCGGCTCACATCTGTGTGCACGGCTGCTGAAGCAGGAATGCGAGGTGCTTTGCGTCGACAATTTCTTCACCGGGATGCGCCGGAACATTGAACCGCTCCTCGGCGAGCCTGCATTCGAGGTCATGCGGCACGACGTCACGTTCCCGCTCTATGTCGAGGTCGACGAGATCTACAACCTCGCATGCCCGGCATCGCCAATTCACTACCAGCGCGATCCGATCCAGACCACGAAGACGAGCGTGCTCGGCGCCATCAATATGCTGGGCCTCGCCAAGCGGCTGCATGCCCGTATCCTTCAGGCGTCGACCAGCGAGGTCTATGGTGATCCGGACGTCCATCCCCAGACCGAGGATTACTGCGGCATCGTCAACATCGCCGGACCGCGCGCTTGTTACGACGAGGCAAAGCGCTGCACCGAGACACTGTTCTACGATTACCGGCGGCAGCATCGGCTGGATATCCGCATCGCCCGCATCTTCAACACCTACGGCCCGAACATGCATCCGCAGGACGGCCGCGTCGTGTCCAGCTTCATCGTGCAGGCGCTCAGGGGTGAACCGATCACGGTCTTCGGCACGGGAATGCAGACACGATCGTTCTGCTACGTCGACGATCTGATCGATGGCTTGACGCGGTTGATGAACGCGACCGTGGACATCGAGGGATCGGTCAATCTCGGCAATCCCACCGAGATGACCATGTGCCAACTCGCCGAGCTCATCATCTCGCTGACGGGGTCGCGCTCCAGGCTCGAGTTCCGGCCCTTGCCGCAGGACGATCCGCGCCAGCGCCGGCCGGACATTTCCCGCGCGCGCGAGCTGCTGCACTGGGCGCCGGTCGTGAGCGTGGTCGAAGGACTGAGCAAGACCATCGAATATTTCGACAAACTGCTGTCCGATCCGCGCGAGGCCGACAAGCTCGTGTGGAAGGTGCCCCAGTGATTGCCAGGGCCAACCCAGCGCTTGATCGTGGCGACGTGCTCGGTGTCGGCGTGAGCGCCATTACCATGGACGACGCGGTTGCGACGCTCGAGCGCTGGATCGAGGAACGACGCCGCGAATATGTCTGCGTCACGGGCGTGCACGGCGTGATGGAATGTCGAGGCGATCCGTCGCTGCGCAAGATCCACGATGAGGCCGGCATGGTGACCCCGGACGGGATGCCGCTTGTGTATTTCCTGCGCCTGGTCGGCAAGAGGCGCACGCAACGGGTCTACGGACCGGACCTGATGCGGGCGATGACGGCGCTTTCCGCAAGGCGGGGTTATCGGCAATTCTACTATGGCGGAGATGTCGGCCTCGCCGAGAAGCTGAAGGAAACGCTGGTTCGCGCCGCTCCGGGACTGCAAGTGGTGGGCACCTTCTCGCCGCCGTTTCGCGCACTGACGCCGGACGAAGACCGCGCGATTGTCGACATGATCAACGCCGCGCGGCCGGACGTCGTCTGGGTCGGCCTGAGCACGCCGAAGCAAGAGCGGTGGATGGCGGCGCATCGCGAACAGATCGAGGCGCCGGTGATGGTCGGCGTCGGCGCAGCATTCGATTTCCTCGCGGGAACCAAGCGTCAGGCGCCGCTGTGGATGCAGCGTCATAGCCTCGAATGGCTGTTCCGGCTGTGCTCGGAGCCGCGGCGTCTGTGGCGACGCTATGCCTACATCGTCCCCGGATTCTCCTGCCTTGCGGCGGGTGAGCTGTTGCGGCGCGCCGTGCGAAGTCGAAGGTCGACCGGCGCGATGCCGTCGCGTGAGGCCGGGTGAGTCGAAGGTTGGGATGCCGAAAATTGGAATGAAAGACCGTTCCGTGGCGCTTGGTGTGGACCGCAACGCGCTGCCGCATCCGGACCGCCACGCCGTCCGAGAACCCACCAGCCGCAGCGCCGCAGCGTGGGCAGCGATCGCGCGCATCATCTTTGGAACGCATGTCTTGGCGTTGGCGGACCAGGCGATCGTGAGCGGCACCAGCCTGTTGTCGACGGTGCTGGTTGGTCGTTTCACCCAGCCCAGCCAACTCGGCATCTACGCCATCGGACTGTCGGTATTGGGATTTGTGCTCGCGGTCCAGGACGCCCTTGTCCTGATGCCTTATACGATTCAGCGGCACCGCTCGTCGCGTACCCCCGCGCAGCATGCCGGACTCGCACTGCTGCACAGCACGTGGTTGGCAGTGGCCGCTATCGTCGTGCTGGCGATCGTGACCATCGTGATGATCGTGCTATGGGGCGGGAGGGATTTGACCTGGTTGGTCTGCACGCTGGTGCTGACCGTTCCGTTCGTATTGCAGCGGGAGTTCAATCGGACTTACGCATTCGCACATTTGAATGTGGCGAACGCCTTCATCCTGGACGCCGGCGTGGCGGCGGTGCAACTGCCTGCGCTGGCCTGGCTCGGATGGACCGGCAGAATGTCCGCAGTCAGTGCCTCCGTCGCACTGGGCGGCGCCTGCGCGTTGACAAGCCTCGTCTGGCTCTATCTGGCGCGACGGAATTTCTCGGTTCAGACGGGCCAGGTGCGGCAGGCGACCGCGGACAGCTGGCGACTTGGCAAATGGCTGTGCGCCGGACAGATCACGGTCACGATCCAGAGCTATGTCACCTACTGGGTGCTGCCGCTCTTGATCAGCCTGGTGGAAACCGGCGTTTTCGCGGCTTGCAACAGTATTGCGTCTCTGGCCAACCCATTGCTGAGCGCGTTCCGCAACACGCTGACGCCGCGCTCGGTCCTTGCTTTCAAGGAGGGAGGCGTCGAGAGACTGCGCCGTCAGGCGTCGCGCGATGCGCTTCTGCTCGTCGGCGTCATGTCGCTTTTCTGGTTCGTGATTTTCTTCAGCGGCGACGCCTTGATGAGCGTGGTCTACCACGATCACGGATACGACGGGCGAGGGGACGTGGTGACGATCCTCGCGCTGGCCGTGCTTGCGACTGCCGCCGGCGCGTCGGCCTCCAACGCAATGGCAAGCATGGAACGGCCGCGGGCGGTCGTGATGGCGACGTCGGTCGGAGCGTTCGTCACGGCGGTAGCGGTCTGGGCATTTACCGTCGAATGGGGATTGCTCGGAGCAGCTTACGGGATATTGGCCGGCAGCGTAGCGGGCTCGGCGGCCCGCTGGATCGCATTCCTGACGATCGCGGCCAGGCCCGCTCCTGAAGATCACGTCCGCGCTCCCATCGTGCGGGTTTTGCAACAGTTCGCGCAACCGAATCCGGCCGTCGAACTGGACATCAGGCAAATCGGAGAAGGATTCCAGGGCCGGATCTACGGCATCCGCGCCGGCAGGGACGATGCGGTCTGGAAAGGATATCGCGATCTGGCCGTCAAGCTCTATCCCGATGAGCCGGCCGCGATCGAAACGGCAAAGCGGCAGTTCGATGCCCAGGTGCGGCTGCACGGCTCGGTTGACGGCAGGACGGTTCATGACTGGACCTTACGCGCGCCATTGCCGCTTCACGTCTCCGAAGCGCCGCCGGCTCTGGTGATGACGATGGCCGCCGGCACCGACCTCAACAAGTCCCTTGCCGCCGATAGCGATCAGCCTCCCGAAGTGCTGGCGGCCATGGCCCGGGTTCTTGTCACCGTGTTGCAGCCGCATTGGGCGTCGGGCAGTCCACACGGTGATCTCTGCCTTCAGAACATTCTTTACGATCCTACGCATCGCATTCTCACGCTCGTCGACGCCGACAAGCCGGCATGTGCCGGCGCCGTATTCAACCAAAGCTACCCGGCGGCCTACGACCTGGCCGGCCTGCTTTGCGACGTGGCGACTGATATTCGCACCATCGATCGGCGCGTGGCCCTCAGCAAGCGGACGTTTGTGGAAAGCGCCTTGTCGGCCTTCCTGACAATGATGGAGGCACCGGAGCAGGAGCCGGCGCTGATAGCGGAAATCCGCGCCTTCGCACGGGCCGAGCTCAAATTGCTCGACCTGCGATGGTCGCCGCGCGGGCTTTTCCGCCTGATACAGCGAAGCATCGCGATGCCCCGCATCGATCGGATGCTCGCCGCCGCTCAGGCGAACGTCCGGACGCGGCATCGCCTGAGTGTGGTGGGAGGTGGGGCATGACGTTGCCGGCCTACATCACGACCAGCTGGGATGATGGCCACCCCCTGGATCATCGTGTGGCGGCATTGCTCGCGAAATACGGACTGGAGGGCACCTTCTACGTGCCGGCGACGACGCGCGAACGACCGACCATGTCCGCCACGCAGTTGCGCGCGCTGAGCAAGAGCTTCGAGATTGGCGCACACACGCTCCATCATGTCGATCTGACGTCCGTGACGACAGAAACGGCCTCGCGGGAGATCATTGATTCCAAGTCCTGGATCGAGGACGGCACGGGCGTTCGTTGCGAGTGCTTCTGCCCGCCGATCGGCCGCTACCGCAGCGAGCATGTGCGCATGGTCCAGAGCGCGGGATATATCGGCCTGCGCACCGTCGAGCTCCTCGCGCTCGGTTTTCCGCAACCGTTGGCCGGCCTGTTGCACATACCGACGACGGTCCAGGCGTTTCCGCACCGCGGTTCCGCGCTGGCGAGGAATGCGATCAAGCGGAGGGCCTTCGTCAATCTCTGGCGCTACATCCGCCAAGGCCGCACCGCAGATTGGCCCGCGCTCGCGGAAACGCTGCTGTCTCAGGTCATTGCACGCGGCGGCGTCTTCCATCTCTGGGGACATTCCTGGGAGCTGGAGGAGTTGGACCAGTGGCAGCGGCTGGAAACCGTGCTGCGCCTGATGGGGCAGTGCACGCGGCAGGCGCCGGCGGTCAGCAACGGCGAGCTTTGCCGCCTGCCGATTCCGCCCGTCGCGGCGTCCGGTCAGACCGTGCCCGCCATGGAAGCCGCGGCTGCAGGAGGACCTCGATGAACATTCTCGTGGCGCACAATTTCTACAAGCTCGCCGGCGGCGAGGACCAATGCGTCGCGGCCGAGGTTGCGCTGCTCAGGGCGCACGGCCACGAAGTGACGCAGTATTGTCTCTCCAACGACGCGATCGACGACATGGGCCGTCTGGCGCTCGCGGGCCGCACGATCTGGAGCCGGCCGACCGTTGTCGAGATGCGGCGATTGATCCGTTCGCACCGTCCGCAGGTCGTTCACTTCCACAACACGTTTCCCCTGATGTCTCCGGCCGCCTATTACGCCGCGCATGCCGAGGGCGTTCCCGTGGTGCAGACGCTGCATAATTTCCGTCTGGTTTGCGTCAATGCGCTGCTGTTCCGCGATGGCAAGCCTTGTGAGGATTGCCTCGGCAAGGCGACGCTCTGGCGTGGCGTTGCGCACAACTGCTACCGGCATAGCACGGCGGCGAGCGCGACCGTCGCGACGATGCTTGCGACGCATCGCTTGCTCGGGACCTGGCAGCACGCGGTCGATGCGTATGTCGCCCTGAGCGCATTCAGTCGCCGGAAGTTCATCGAAGGAGGGCTTCCCGCGGAGAAGATCGTGGTAAAGCCCAACTTCCTGTTTCCCGAGCCGCGCGTCGGCGCCGGCGATGGCGGCTACGCCGTCTATGTCGGCCGGCTTTCCGAGGAAAAAGGCATTAAAGCGCTTCTTGAGGCCTGGCGGGGACTCGACGTGCCGCTGAAGATCGTCGGCGACGGCCCGCTTGATGGGCTGGTCCGCGAGGCGGCCGCCCGCAATGCGGCGATCGACTGGTTGCACGGCGTGTCCCACGACGACGTCTACCAACTGGTCGGTGCCGCGGCAGCGTTGATCCTGCCGTCGCAGTGTTACGAGGGGGCACTTCCTCGTGTCGTGATCGAGGCGTTCGCCAAGGGCACGCCCGTTATCGTTCCCCGACATGGCGCGATGGCCGACATCGTCGATGGGCGCAACGGCGTGTGCTTTGCAGCAGGCGACGCGGACGACCTCGCGGCGTCTGTGCGCTCCCTCTGGTCCGAACCATCAGCACTGACCGGAATGCGCCACGCCGCGCGAGAGACGTTTGACCGGTATTTCACCGCCGACGCCAATTATCACGCGCTGATGGCGGTCTATGCACGCGCCATCGATCAATACGCCCGGCGCGATGTGTCCGAAATCGAAGCGGGGTCGGCAGCGTAACGTCTGGGGAATCGGAGCCGAGATAGCGATGTTGATGCTGGAGAGGCAGGCGATAATCGAGCGATCGACGGTGGTGCTGGACCCCCTGCCGGCCGAGACCAGGTTCTATTCCGCCTACGATTGGTGCCTCGATCCTCATTTGACGGTCGGCGAAGCGAGCGAGCGACTTGCCGCCGAGCTCGACCGGCTCGGCGATGTTGAACCGGGCTGGCAGGCGAGGGACGTTGCCACAAACATATATCTGCTTTCGTGCTCGATTCTGAATGGCGTCGACGAATATCTGCGCGGACACACGCTGCGCATACCTTCGCAGCTGGCAAAAACCCGGCTCGGGCGTCTCGCATCATGGACCACCGATAACGTCGCGCAGACGTGGCCGTTGCGGCACAGGTCTGAGCTTCGTCGCTGGAGACAGGAGTGGCAGAACGGGCTCGACATGCTCCTTGCCGGCCTGATGCAATCGGAAGGCGATGCGGGGCCGTTTGCGGAGGTGATCGGGAAGCTGTCGGCGTTGTTGCGCTGGCGGTTCCCGTCCGGTCTGCGCGACATTCGCCTGGGCATCCCGTCCGCATTCAATCGGCTCGATCTGACGCCTGTCGATGTGTTCGAGCTGGGGCGACAATTTATGCGGGAGGTTCCCGACAGGTCGCATCCGGTTCTCGTCCTGGGTTTGCGAACGGCCGGCACCTACTTTTCCGCGCTGTTGTGCTCCTTCTTCAAGGCTGAAGGTTACGGCCGGATCGCCGAGCTCACGGTGCAGCCGAAGAAGGGCCCGAGCAAGTCGGAGCGCAGGCAGTTGTCGGAATACGCCCGGCAGGGCTTCACGCTCGTCATTGTCGACGACCCGCCGAATTCGGGAGGCACGATCGTTCTTGCCGTCGATATCGCGCGTCAGGCGGGCTTCGACCTTTCCAGGATAAGGGCGCTGGTACCGACGCATCCGGCAACGCCCGATTGGGCGGCGGCGTTGCCGGACGGCCTGGTGATCACGCTCGAGCCGGAGCGCTGGCGAAAGCAGCAGCTGCTTGATCCCGGGATCGTCGAGGCACGATTGGCCGAATACCTTGCACCGCGCGGGTTCGCCGCTGTCGAGGTGCTGGATAGCTGGCGGGCGGAGGAACTCGACGGCGGTCCACAGCACGGCGCGGGCGCCAAGCGAGGCGCGACGCTGAAGCGAATATTCAAGGTGCAGCTGCAGACTGCGCAAGGCGATCGCGAGATCCGTCACTTCGTGGCGAAGAGCGTTGGACTGGGATACCTCGGTTACCCGGCGTTCCTTGTCGCGCAGCGGCTGTCCGAATTCGTTGCGCCGATCCTTGGGCTGCGCGACGGCATCCTCTACAGCGAGTGGCTGCCGCAAAAGCAGGCTGCCATGGACGTCGGACTGAATCGCGATTCCTGGATCGACCGGGTGGCCTGCTACGTTGCTGCGCGCACCCGTCTGCTGGCGCTGCCGAAGTCGCGTGTAGCGGGCAAGGCCGTGTACGAGAACGGCTGGACGCTGCTGGCGGAGGCGTTCGGCCGCGCGTATGGCAGTTTCGTGCTCGACGTACCGATGCGGTCGCTGATCCAGCAGCGGCTTTATCGGTTGCATTGCCCATATCCCACGCTGATCGATGGCAACATGGGACCTGCCGGGTGGATCGGGGGCGGGACGGGCCTGTTGAAGACGGGCTATTTTGGGCATGGCCTCGGCAAGACCCTGCTGAACAGCGTCGATCCGGCTTACGACCTCGCCGAGGCCATCTTGAGCTTCGAGCTGTCGCCCGACGAGGAGGATCGATTGGTCCGCCGTTACGTCGAGCATTCCGGCGACGCGTCGGTTGCAGACCGGCTCTTCATCAGCAAGCTGCTGGCCGGCCTGTGGGCGATGGAGACCGCGCAGGAGAATCTTTTCAGTGTCGTGCAGTGCGGCAAGCAGCAGCAGGAGCAGCACCGCCGCTTCCTCGGTGCATGGGATTTCCTGACCGTACAGACCGCTCGATTCTGCGGTGCGCGATGTCGGCCCTCGCGAGCGGTGTCCTGGCGCTCGCCGCTCGTGTTCCTCGACATCGACGGCGTCGTGGATCGGCGCATCTTCGGTTATCCGTCCACGACGGCGGCCGGCATTGAGGCTCTTTCCCTGCTGTCAAAGCACGGCTGCTCGGTCGCGCTCAACACGGCGCGGTCGGTCTACGAGGTCAAGGATTATTGTGAAGCCTACGGACTGGCCGGGGGCGTGGCGGAAAGCGGCGCTTATTTGTGGGATGCCGTTGCCGGGCACGGACTGCCGCTGCTCGATCAGGACTCGCTGGTTCAGCTCGACGAATTCAGGAGAGCGCTGCGACAACTTCCCGGCGTTTTTCTCGACGAGCGCCACAGATATTCCATCCGAGCCTACATGATCGAGAAGAAGCCCCAGAGCCTGCTATCGCGGATGCGCCGCTTTACCGTCGGCCAGGGCGTCCCGGTCCCGCTGCCAACGCTGACCGTGCGTGATCTGATCACGACGCTGCGGCTCGACCGGCTTTGCTTCCGTCAGACCACGAGCGATACCACCGTGGTAGCAAAGGGCGTCAACAAGGGGACAGGCCTTGCGGCCCTGCGCGACCGGGTGTTGGGACCGGACGCCGAGACGATTGCGATCGGCGACACCGAAGCCGACCTGCCGATGTTTCGGGCGGCTACGCTCAGCTTTGCTCCGGCGCAGATCCGCTGCAGCAGGGAGGCGCGGCTGCTCGGCTGCACGGTCTCGCGCTATTCCTATCAGCGGGGTCTGCTCGATATCGTCGGCGCTCTCGTCGACCGAAAAGCTGACGGGTGCGATGGCCGGACGGAACTGGCCGGCCGATCCGACGGCGAGCACCTGTTTCTGGATCTGCTCAGGGTAGCCGACCGCCTTCAGGCCCGTGCGCTGGTCGGCGCGCTTTTCAACCGGGCCACTTTCAGGATTTTCATACGATGACGTCACTGAGCCATCGGCTACTGGCCAACCGCCTTGGCCACTCGCAAAGATCGGGGACCAACCCCCGTTCGGGAGATCAGGACATGTTTGTCGAGACAGGCGCGATCAACGCCCCCCGCATGCATTATGAGCAGGTCGTACATAATGCGCTGGGTGTCGTATGGAGGCACCGGCGGCTCGTCACGGGAACCGTCGTGGTTGCCCTGGCCGCCTTTCTGGTCGCATTCATGTTCATGGCATCGCGATACACCGGCGAAGCCATCATTCAGCTCGACTTCGTCCGCAACGAAAACATCGCCGGCGAAAGGCTGCAATCGACAGCAGCCGTCGATGCGGCCGCCGTCGTGGACAGCTCGGCGCGCATCATCCGGTCGCGCGGCACCGCCAGCGCGGTGGTGTCGGCACTGCGGCTCGATCAGGACCCGGAATACACGCGCCCGAGCCGCCTGGAGCGGGTGTTGTCCCATGTCGGGCAGTACTTCGGGCCTCATCCCGCGACAACGCCGCGCGAGCTCGCGATCACACATCTCATGAAGCAAATCACCGTCACCAACGATCCGCGGTCTTATCTGATCTCGATCGCGGTGACCACGTCGGACCCGGAGCGCGCGGCCAGCCTGGCGAATTGGGTTGCGTCCGAATATCTGCGCGGGCGGCTGCGCGCACAGGCGACGGAGGGGTACGCCGCGGCCGAGCGGGAATTGGCCGGGCTTTCGGCCGTGTTGGGCCCGCGTCATCCGACCTATCTCAGCGCCCAAGCCAAACTCGAACGTCTGAAGCAGGTCATGGAGGGCGCGGAGAAGGATGCCGCGCTCGACAACCAAGACGGCGCGCCGGCGCATGACGTGGTCAGGTTCGCTGCGGGTCAAACGCTACTGCCCGCGGAAGCCGTGATGATACCCTCCGGTCCCAACGGTCCGCTGCTGTTCGCGCTGACGTTCCTCGCCGCACTGGTGCTCGGTGGTCTGCTGTCGTTGCTCGCCGAAAGACGCCGCTAACAACAACGGTCCGCCCGTCCGGGGGCCCTTGCAGAGGTTGGCTCCCAACGACTCCCGTTTGGTCCGGAGCTCCCGTCGTTCAGCCGCACGCGGATGCAAATGGAGGATAGATCGGTCAAGCCCGGTCGCAGTTCGCGCGACGTCCCGCTGGGGTAACCCGGCGGGACGTCAAGCGGGAAGGCGTCAGCTATTTGCGAAGCCGGATCGCCCCGTCGATCTTCGAGTTCATGCCGCCGTGGGCGTGGCCGTTCGTGAGTGGCACTTCAAAATACTTCACGGCGTGGTCGAGCGTGCCGAGTGGCGCCGGCTGGCTCGCTCGTGCGATCCTGGGAGCTTCCCGCTTCAGCGGGAGCGGCCGCTCGGCATCATTGGCTTGATGCGCAGAGCCGTTGCTTTTCGGCCAGGCCGCAGGCCGATGGTTCAGGCCCCAGATCGCGGCCTGGGTCCTGTTCTGCACCCGGATCTTGCGAAGGATCGCCTTGATGTGAACCTTCACCGTGGCTTCGGCGATATTGATCTTGCGTGCAATGCACTTGTTGGAGTCGCCTTCGATCAGGCACTGCAGAATGGAGACTTCCCGCGGCGACAATTGCCGAGCAAGCCGGTCATCGGCCTCCGCGACGGCACGATCGTCGTCGATCGGGGCCGGCGCATCGTCTGCGTCGTGTTCTTCGGCATCGAGCGCGGACGTCAGGAAGGCCGGCGGGAACACGGTCCCGCCCATCATGACGAGTTCGATCGACTTGATGAACGCGTCGCAATTCATCACGTCGATGAAGTATCCGGTGGCGCCGGCGCGAAGCGCGGCAGCGAGGTCGCTCACACGATATTGATCGGCGACGACTGCCACGCGCCCGTCGACGTGACGACGTTTGAAGGATTCGATCTGCTCGATTGTCGGGCGGAAATCATCGCCGGTATGAACAATGAGGAGCAGCAGCGGCTGGCTGGTCGGAGCTTTCTGATGCGCGTCGCCGCCAAGCAAGCCGTCGGCATCGGATATTGAAGCCAGGACTTGAAAACTTTCCGAATTCAGAATTCTGGCAAGACCTTCTTTGCGAAGACTATTTTCACCAACAAGCACAATGGAAAAAGGATATCGTCGTCTCATGGAAACTCTCCTGGACGCTACAATGAAACAATGGGCTGATCGGTTGAATCCGGTTCATGTTCGGTGATTGGTTCCGCCCAGTTAAAAACAACGTCGTATGAAAAATCCGCCTTGGTCGTTTGAAGCAGCAAATCTGAGGACGAAAAGTCCCGAGCCCACTCTGAAAATATTTAAGAATGTTAGATGCTAATCCCCAATATCCCTATATACCTTTGGTTATAGGCATTGTTTGCATGCCGACCATAATATGAAAGCCGCTGGTGTAGCCCGGATGGGCCATGGCTGCCTGTCGAGGGTACTCGCCCGGGGTGAGTTGGGCCACCGTTGCGATTATGCGTTGTCGGAATAATGCTTCTCCGCGTGCGTTGGCCGTAGATTCCCGGATGCCCGCGACAACAAAACCTTACTGAAAAGCCTCATATTGGAGTAGCCTGATTAAGGAACGCGGGGCGCCGAGCCGAACTGGAGGGACGTGAGGGTTGGTCGTAAATGCATTTCAGTCGTGTGGTTATTGCGAGTAGATTTCCAGTTGTCTTATTGGGTTTGAACTGCCTGCTCGAAGCAGAACATGATTTCAAGGTTGTCGCTCGTTGCAACGATGGTGCGAGCTGTTTCGAGACAATACGAAGCTTGGCGCCCGATATAGCCATTTTGGATATGTCGATGCCCGACGTTCTGGGGCAGGCGATGCTCGACGTCGCAAAGGCAGGGACGGCTGCTGCGCGGCTCGTATTCCTCGCCACCTCGGTCGAGGATCGCGACCTCGCCGTGTTGGCGGCAGCGGGGGCCTATGCCGTTATCCTGAACGACGAGGAGCCGGAGACGCTCGTACAGACGTTGCGGCAGGTCGCGGACGGCCAGAAGATGTTGCCGCCGCCCGCGTGCGAGGAAGCGCTCTCTTGTGCGCAAACCGCAATGCCGGAGAAATATCTGGCGGTGCTGACCGACCGCGAGCGTCAGATCATGAGCCTGGTGTCGGAGGGCTTGTCGAACAAGGAGATTGGCCGCCGCCTGAAGGTGGCCGACGGGACAATCAAGGTTCACTTGCACCACATCTTCCGCAAGCTCGAGATCAGCAACAGGACAATTCTCGCCACGCTCGTCGTCTCGCAGGCCGGGCCGGGCGGTCTGCCATCCAGCTGATAGGTGGTGCGGCACGCGTGACGAACGGCGCGGCTCGGCGAATGCGCTCCAGGGTCGGGTGCATGACCAGACGAGTTGACGCTTCTTATCGCCCTTGTCGCAGTGATCCTCGTCAGCGAATGTCCGCAGGTGCAGGTCGGAGATTCTCCAGCAGGAAGCCGGTCACGCACTCTCGCGACGGGTGCCAAGCCCCTTGGGCGGATCCTGAACGCCATAGCTGCCGAACGCGGCCGCGGTCTCGGCAATCTCGGCTTGGCTCAGGATGACCGGTCCGCCGATTGCCAGCGTGAGATAGTACTGCCGGGCGATCGTCTCGAGCTCGACTGCCAGCCACATCGCCTTCTCCAGCGATGCGCCGGTTGCGATCATTCCGTGGTTGGCAAGCAGGCAGGCGGTCCGGTTCTCCAGGGCGTTCAGCGCATTCTCGGACAATTCCTTGGTGCCGAATCTGGCATAGCCGGCGACGCGTACGTTCATGCCGCCGAACGCCGCCATCATGTAGTGGCACGCCGGAATCTCCTTGCGCGCGATCGCCAGCACGGTGGAATAGGTGGAATGGGTGTGAACGATGCCTCCGACTTCGGGACGCGCCTTCATGATGTCGAGGTGAAAGCGCCATTCGGTGGAGGGCTTGAGCGGTCCCTCCCATGATCCGTATTCGCCGTCGATCGGCATCGCCGCGATCATGTCTGGAGTCAGCGAGTCATAGGGCGTCGCGGATGGCGAGATCAGCATGGTGTTGCCGTGGCGCGCCGAGATGTTTCCGGACGTCCCCTGGTTCAGTCCTGTGGCGTTCATCCAGCGGCATTTCGCAATGATCATCTCGCGCAGCTGAAGTTCGGTGTCGGTCATCGTTGGTCCCTGGCGGTTGGTGCGGCCGGCGTTTAGAATTTCTGCCGGGTCGGCGTGATGCAGATTTCCTGCACCAGCGCGTTCTGTGGAAGGTTGTAGGCGTCGAGAATGAGGTCTGCGACATGTTCGGCCCCGATGCCGCCACCGATCGCGGCCTTGTTGGCTCTGTAATTGGCAAGGGTCACCGGGTCCTTCACGCCGTCAAGCACTTCGGTCTCGATAATCCCCGGCGATATCACGATGACGCGGACGTCATACGCCGACAGATACTCGCGGAGGCTCTCGGACACGCCATGAACGAAGAACTTCGTTCCGCAATAGACCGTATGATCGGGATAGACCTTGCGCCCGGCGATCGAGCTCATCATCACGAGCGTGCCGTGCCGGCGCGCCATCATGCCCGACATCACGGCGTGGACGCTGTTCATCACGCCATTGACGTTGATGGCGATCATCTCGTCCCAGTCGGCCGGGTCCTGCTTGCCGATGTCGCCAAGCCTTGCGATGCCGGCGTTGGCGAACATCATGTCGACGGGGCCGAACTTGGCTTCGGCTTCGCGCACCGCCGCGGCCAGCGCCGCGCGGTCGCGCACATCCACCTGTCGGCAGATCGAGTTGGACAGGCGCATGGCCTCCAACCGGTCGATCCGCCGGGCCATCATGAGCACAGGGTGGCCGGCGGCAGAGAAGGCGCGGGCGGTTGCCTCACCAATCCCGGAGCTCGCGCCCGTCACGGCGATGAGCGGCTTTGCAGTCATGTCACGGCCCTCCCGCTAGATTTCGCCTTGCGCAAACGCGGCCAGCGTGCCGGCATCCGCGGCGATGTCGAGGAATGAAAAGCGGTTGCGCATTTCGCGGCAATGGATGATGGCCTCGTGATAGAGGTCGATCGGCACGCCGAGCTCGGCGGCGGTCGTGGCGCCGCCGGCAGCCGAGAGCAGCCGCTTCATCTCGTCGACCGGAATGGTGAAGCCTGCCAGCTCGCGGCGCAGCGCGGGCCAGGTCTCCTCGAGCTTGCGGTTGAATGCGATGGCGCCGTCAGCGTCGAAGGCCTTTCGTTTGAGCTCCGCAAGGCACTGGGCTGCGACCTCGTCGCCGAAGCGGCGCGCCATGTCGGTTGCATCGATCAGTGTCGCCTGAACGGAGGGCGGCTGATCGCTCGACAGCATGTGCTGCTGCAACCGCGCCATGCTCAGGGATGCGATGCCCACCTGCTGGCCGTGCAGGCTGCCGGGATGCCGGTTGCCGGCGAAGCAATCGATATAGTGCGAAATCTGGTGCTCGCCCATCGAGCCATGGTGCGACATGCCGGTGAAGGAAATGCCGAGCCCGCACAATGTCAGCACGCGATAGAGATAACCCATGGCTTCGATGTCGCCCTTGGGCAGATTGCCGGCGCGCTTGTTGAGCTCGATCTCGTCGGCGGCCTGGATCGTGTAGGGTTCCTGGAAATAGGCCGTGCCCAACAGCCGGTGCGACATCCACCAGTCGTTCTGCGCGACCGAGCGCGCCAGGCAGTCGGCAAAGCCGGATGCGGCGAGGAAAGCCGGCGCCGCAGCGGATACCGCGAGGTCGACGAAGAACCCGGACGGCGTGTGCGATGGCAGCGACACCTTCAAGCCGCTGTCGAGCGTCAGCGACGCCGTCGACGAGGTATATCCGTTCATCGACGCCGCGGTCGCGAACACGCAATAACGCCGCCCGTCGAGACCGGTGACGTATTTGCAGAGGTCGTTGACGGTGCCGGAGCCGACCGCGACGACGGCATCGAAGCCGCGCAACTCCTCGGTCAGGCCGCGAACTTCGACCATGTCGGCGTGGGGCTGCTCCATCACGATGGTCCTGATCGGGCCGAGCTTGCGCAGGGCTTTTTCGACGCGCGCGCCCATCGCCTCGTAAGTCGCTTCATCGGCGACCAGCGCCAGGCGCTCGCCGAGCGCTAGGGATGCGACCAGGTCGGCCTCGCGACCGTCGAGGCTGTCCTCGATCACGATGGAATCGTAGGGCACCTTGATCTGTGCGCCGGTCAGCGGATTGGTCCAGCGGCCAGCCACCATATCGTCAATCAGAGCGGTCCAGTTCTGCTTCGGCATCGACAACATCCCGCGCCACATCTTCGGTGTCGCGCCCTGATCGTGACATTTGACAAAAGCGATTGGCAATTAAGCGAGACAATTGACAAATGTCAACTCGGTGTGCATTTTGTACAGAACGTCGAAACTGGATCGTCGATGACCCGGACGCTGCAACGCCAAGTGACCCCGCCGCGGATCAAGCGCAGGGCGCTGTCGATTCCCGCCGAGTTCGACAGCGATCCCGTCGTATGGGCGGCGTGGCTCTATTACGAAGAGGGCATGACGCAGGAGGAGGTCGCCGATCAGCTTGGCGTCTCGCGCGCGTCGGTGGTGAACTTCCTGCAGGAGGCCCGCGACCGCAACATCGTCACCATCGCGGTGTCGTCGCGGCATCTGCAGACCATCGGTCTCGCGCGCGAGGTCGCGGACGCCTACGGGCTGACCAATTGCCTTGTCGTGCCTGATGATGGCGGCCGGCTGCCGGTGCATGAGCGGATCGGCATGGCCGGCGCGCGGCTTTTGATCGAGCGGTTGCAGCCCGACGATGTGCTCGGGGTGTCCTGGGGGCGCACGGTGCAGGCGCTGTCGGCGGCGCTGCCCGAAATGAAGCTTCCCGGCGTCACCGTCGCGCAGATCACCGGCTGTTCGATCGGGACGACGGAGTTTTCGCCGGAGCTGTGCACGTCCAACATCGCCACCAGGCTCGGCGCGCGCTGCGTCAACCTGCACGCGCCCGGCATCGTCTCGACCGCCCAGATCAAGCGCTTGTTCGTGCAGGAGCCGGCGCTGGTCGAGACCTTCAGGATCATCCGCACCAGCAACAAGGTGCTGTTCGGTGTCGGCAGCGTCGACGATGCCGGCACCGCGATGCGCAGCGGCTACATGTCGCCGGAGAACATCGGGCCATATGTCGCGCGCGGAGCGGTCGGCGTGGTCAGCGGGCGCTTCATCGATCGCGATGGCAAGCCGCTGCTCGGCGCGCTCGACAACCGGATGATCGGCCTGACACTCGACGAAATCGCCGAGGTGCCCGAACGGATCTGCATTGCCGGCGGCGCCGACAAGATCGACGCGGTGTTCGCCGCGCTCAACAACAATTACGCAACCATCCTGGTCACCGACGTGGCAACGGCGAGAGCGCTGGTGCCGCGCGCGGCTCGATCGTCCCGAACCGGAGTGCCGCGCCGGCCCTGAAGACCCCGAGAACGAGGCGAACCGGCCGCAGAGCCCGGCGCCATGAGAAAAAAGATGCGCGAGGAAACGTCTATGGTTTCGAACCAGGTACCTAGTCTGGCTGTCGACGTGCCGGTATCGGAGACGCCGCGCCGCCGTGCCTGGCCGCGATTTCTGACCTCGGAGCACCCGTTTCCGTGGCTCGCGCCGATCACCGCGCTGATCCTGGCGTTCGGTGTCTATCCGTTGCTCTATGCACTCTGGCTGTCGTTCTTCAAGCGCAACCCGATCACGCGCCTGAATGTCTTCAATCCCACCTGGAATTGGGGAAAGCTGTTCGCCGACGACCGGGTGTGGGGTGCGATCGGCCACACCTATCTGTACACCGTCACGGCGCTTCTGATCGAGCTTTGCCTTGGGCTTGCCATCGCGCTGCTGCTCGACAGTGATCGCAAGGGCTATGGGCTGCTGCGTGCGCTGATGACGTTGCCGCTCGTGGTGCCGCCTGCGGTCACGGGCATGATGTTCCTGCTGATGCTGGATGGATCCTTTGGCGTGATCAGCACCGGCCTGGTGTCGCTCGGCCTGTGGCCGCCGCAGCATCCGATCCTGGCTTCGGGGAGCACGGCGCTGCTGGGCGTCCTGCTGGCTGATATCTGGCAATGGACGCCGTTCATGGTCCTGATCATGCTGGCGGGGCTGCGTGCCTTGCCGAAGGAGCCGTTCGAGGCCGCCGCGATCGATGGCGCGACCACGAGCCAGGCCTTCTTCCGGCTGACCTTGCCGATGCTTTCCAAGATCATCGCGCTCGCAGTCCTGATCCGCGGCGTCGATCTGTTCCGCATCTACGACTACGTGAAGGTGATGACGGATAGCGGGCCGGGCACCGCGACCGAGACGCTGACGTCCTACGCCGGCACCATCTACTTCAAGAACGCCGACTTCCCCTATGCCTCGACGATCTCACTGTTCACGCTGCTGCTGGTGATCGTCACCTCGAGCCTGTTCATCAAGCTGTTCAAGGTGCGGTTCTGATGCAGGAAACATTCTGGCAGAAGCGATTGCGTGACGTGGCCGCGGTGCTCGTGGTCGGCATCTTCATGTTCCCGCTGTTCTGGTGGGCGTTGACGTCGTTCAAGCCGACATCGGCGATCTTCGACAAGGACGGGATCGTCTGGTTCGACTTCAAGCCGACGCTGGTGAACTATCAGGTCACCATGCTCGGAAAGTCGCGGGCTGAGCTTGCGATCGAATCCGGCAATACCTTTGGAGTGGGCGGTGCGAGCTCCTACGACAGCCGGCAGACCATCATCGATTCCCTGATCGTCGCGATCGGTGCGACCGCGCTGACGGTGCTGCTGGCGGTGCTGGCGTCCTACGCGCTGTCACGGATGCGCTTTTACGGGCGGCAGGCCTATCTGAACTGGATCCTGTCGCAGCGCTTCATGCCGCCGATCGCGATCATCGTGCCCGTGGTCTTCATGTTCCACTACATGTCGCTGCTCGACACCCGGCTTGGCCTGATCATCGTCGATACGCTGATCAACCTGCCGATTGCCGTGCTGCTGATGAAGTCCTTCTATGACGACGTGCCGGTCGACGTCGACGAAGCCGCCATGATCGACGGGGCTTCGCGCTTGCAGATATTCTGGCGCGTCGTGCTGCCGATGGTGAAGGGCGGTGTCGCGGCGACCGCCGTGCTCTGCTTCATCTTCTCGTGGACCGAATTCCTGCTGTCGCTGTTCCTGACCAACTCGATACGGACGCTACCGGTCAAGATCACGACCTTCGTCACCTCGACCGGCTCGGAATGGGGATTCATCGCGGCTCTCGGCACCACCGCCGTGATCCCGAGCTTCATCTTCATCCTGCTGGTTCAGAAGCAACTTGTCCGTGGCCTGACCCTCGGATCTCTCAAGGAGTAGGCGCGCGGATCGGGACTACAAAGTCAAACAAAACGTTGGGAGGAGTATCTATGAGTTTCAAGAAGTTCGACCAGCAGACATTCATCGTCGATAGCGCCAACGCCTACACCAACAAGCAGATATCCAAGCGCGAATTCCTGCGCCGGATGGGATTGGCGGGCGTCGGCTTCTCCGCCTTCGGGGCCGGCATGCTCGGCAACCCCAGGGGCTTGCGCACCGACAACATGCTCACCAGCGCGGCCTATGCCGAGGGGCTGCCGGACAATCAGGCCAAATGGCTGAAGGACGTCGGCAGCAAGTTCAAGGGCGCCAAGATCCGCTACTCGACCGAGTCGACGCCGCCGTCGGTGATCCTCAACCAGATCAAGAAGGAGTTCACCGATCCGACCGGCATCGAGGTCGAGGTCGAGATCGTGCCGCTCGAGCAGGTGCTCGCCAAGGCGACGCAGGACGTGCAGGGCCAGCTCGGGTCCTATGACCTCTATTATCTCGATCAGTCCTGGATCTCGATGTTCCAGCCCGACTGCGTCGATCCGGTGGCCTACTACAAGGACAAGCCGGAACTGGCGATGCCGGATTTCGATTGGGACGACTTCTCCAAGCCGCTGGTCAAGAACGTCGCCCAGGTCGAAGGACAGTGGATGGGCATTCCGTTCGACATTCCGATCTTCACGCTGATGTACCGCAAGGACATCCTCGAGAAGCACAAGATCGCGGTGCCGACCACCTACGAGGATTTCCTCGCTGCCGCAAAGCAGATCACCGAAGCCGAGAAAGGCAACGGCGTGTTCGGCACCGGCCTGCAGGCCAAGTCCGGCCACTACTCGCTGGAATGCGACTGGAGCCAGGCGGTATGGGGCCATGGCGGGTCGATCTTCAACAAGAACAAGAGATTCTCGGGCAATGACGAGCAGGGCGTTGCCGGCTTGAAATGGTACCAGGAGCTGCTGAAGGTCTCGCCGCCGAACTCGACGGCATCGACCTGGGACGGCCAGTTCGAGATGATGCATTCGGGCCAGGTGGCGCTGGTGCAGAGCTGGGATGAATTCTTCCCGGGTCTCGACGCCGACGATTCCAAGGTCAAGGGCCTGTGGGAGCCGGCGAAGCCGCTGACCGCCAAGAAGCTGCGCTCGCCGTCGGATGCCGGATTCAACGAGCAGCCCAATCTCGGCCATCAGGGCGGCTCGTGCATCTCGCTGTCGAAATACTCCAAGAACAAGGAAGCGGCGTGGATCTTCATGCAGTGGGGCTGCTGCAAGGAGATCATGACGCGCTGCACGCTGCTCGGCGGCTTCGCACCGATGCGCAACTCCTCGTTCGCCGATCCACGGGTCAAGGCGAAGGCCAAGGTCGGCGCCGGCACCACGCGGCACCTCGAAACGGTGAAGTGGGTGATCGACAATGCGATGGCGACCGAGCCGCACATGGCGCTGTGGGCGGGCCTGTCGACCAACGAGATCCCGACCGAGCTCGGCAAGCTGCTCACCGGCCAGGCCTATGGCGGCGACCCGCAGAAGTGCATGGATGCCCTGGCCAAGGACATCGATGCCAAGGTGAAGGATGCCGGCCTGCTCTAGGGGCCCGCACGACAAGAACTTGCGAAGGCGACCTCGGCCGCCTTCGCGTCTTGTGGAATGAGGCGGCATGACCAAGGATCTGGTGATCGGTATCGACAGCTCGACCTCGGCGACCAAGGCGATCGCCTGGGACCGCAGCGGTCGTGCCGTCGCGGAAGGACGCAAGGCGATCGGCCTTGCCAATCCGCAGCCGGGTTATTTCGAGCAGAACCCGGACGAGTGGTGGGATTCGACGGCGGCCGCCTTGCGCGGCATCACCGACCAGGTCGGCGCCGGCCGCATCGCGGCGTTGGCGATCTCCAATCAGCGCGAGACGTTCAGTGCGTTCAGCGAGGACGGCACCGCGATCAGGCCCGGCATGACCTGGCTCGACGAGCGGGCGCGGCCGCAGGTCGTGCGCTTCGGCAAGTCGTTCGGGGCCGAACGCGTCCATGCGATTTCCGGCAAGCCGCTGGACGTGTTGCCGTGCCTGTACCGCATCATCTGGATGGCGGAGCAGGAGCCTGACATCTTCGCGCGCACCGCACGGTTCGCCGAGGTTCACGGCTATCTGACGCATTGCCTGACCGGTCAGTGGCGGACATCGACGGCGTCAGCCGATCCGACCGGGCTGCTCGATATGACGCGCAACACCTGGTCGGTCGAGATCCTCGATGCCGCAGGCATTGCCGCGGAAAAGCTGCCGTCGCTGGAGCGGCCCGGCATGCGGATGGGTGAGGTCACGCCGACGGCAGCCGCGTTCACCGGTCTGTCCGCCGGGACGCCGGTCATCTCCGGCGGTGGCGACGGCCAATGCGCCAGCACCGGCGCCGGCGTCACCTCGCCGGGCAGCGCCTACATCAATCTGGGCACGGCCGTTGTCTCAGGCAGCTACGGCCTCAACTATGCCTATGACCGCGCATTCCGCACCGAGAAAGCGGTGTGCGACGACGGCTACATCTACGAGCAGTGCGTCCGGACCGGAACGTTCCTGGTCGACTGGATGGCGCGCGAGATGTTCGGGATCGATCCGGCGGCGCAGCGCAGCACGTTCAAGGCGCTCGAAGCTGAAGCCGCAACATGTCCGATCGGGGCGGGGGGCGTCGTGGTGCTGCCGTACTGGCTCGGCTGCATGACCCCCTATTGGGACCCCTATGCGCGCGGCGTCATCGCCGGGCTGTCGGGCTCGACCCGGCGCGGCGCGATCTATCGCGCGTTGCTGGAGGGCATCGCGCTCGAGGTTGCCGCGCAAGCCGAGAAGATCGCGGCGGTGACCGGCGGCGAGATCGGGCAGTTCTCGGCGATCGGCGGCGGGTCGGACAGCGATCTCTGGCTGCAGATCCTGGCCGATGCCTCGGGGCGTCCGGTGTCCCGCTCGACGGCACGCGAAGCCTCGTCGCTCGGTGCTGCGATTGCCGCCGCCAAGGGCTGTGGCTGGTATGGGACCATTGCCGAGGCAACCGCGGCGATGACACGGCCGCCGGCCAGGATCTTCCAGCCTGTCGCGGCCAATGTCGCGCGCTATGCCGAGCTGCGCGCCATCCACGCCGACCTCTGGCCGAAGATGCTCGATTGGAACGCGCGCCTCGCGGCGTTCGCCGAGGGCGCGCCCTCATGAAGCCGATCTCGTGCTTTCCCGCGGAGACCGCGCGTCGGATCGTCTGCGTCCTGACCGATATCGACGACACGCTGACCACGGACGGCCAGCTCTCCGCGGCCTCCTACGCCGCGCTGGAACGTCTGCGCGCGGCCGGCCTCGCCGTGGTCCCGGTCACCGGCCGGCCGGCGGGTTGGTGCGACATGATTGCGCGGTTCTGGCCGGTCGACGGCGTGATCGGGGAGAACGGCGCGTTCTACTTCCGGCACGATCCGGTCGCGCGCAAGATGGAGCGCAAGTTCATTGCGAGCGAAGCCGAACGCGCCGCCAACCGGCACAAGCTGCGGGCGCTCAGTGAGCGGATCCTGTCCGAGGTGCCGGGAGCTGCGATCTCCGCCGACCAGCTCTACCGCGAGGCGGATCTTGCGATCGACTTTTGCGAGGACGTGCCGCCGCTGCCGCGCGATGCCGTCGACAAGATCGTGTGGCTGTTCGAGAGCGCAGGCGGCATCGCCAAGGTGTCGTCGATCCACGTCAACGGATGGTTCGGCCGCTACGACAAGCTCGCCATGACCCGGATCTTCCTGCGCGACAGGCTGGGCCTCGATCTCGATGCCGCCAGGGACCGCATTGTGTTCTGTGGCGACAGTCCGAACGACGCGCCCATGTTCGGGTTCTTTCCATATGCCTGCGGTGTCGCGAATGTCCGGGACTTCGAAGGCGCGATGGCTGCAACGCCGGCCTTCGTGGCCAACAAGCGGGGCGGCGAGGGCTTCGTCGAGATTGCGGAGCACATTTTGTCGGCGCGGGCGGCTGCGTAGCGGAAGGGTTCAGTCATGGCATCGGTCACCATCAATAGCGTACGCAAATCCTATGGCGGGTTCGAGGTGCTGCACGGCATCGATCTCTCGATCGCCAACGGCGAATTCGTCGTGCTGCTGGGGCCGTCCGGTTGCGGAAAATCGACGCTGCTGCGGATGATCGCGGGTCTCGAGCCGATCACGTCGGGCCAGATCAGCATCGGAAATGTCGTGGTCAACGAGTTGCATCCGAAGGACCGCAACATCGCGATGGTGTTCCAGAACTACGCGCTCTACGCGCATTTGAGCGTGTTCGACAACATGGCGTTCTCGATGCAGCTCAAGAAGGTCCCGAAAGAGGAGATCCGGCGCAAGGTGGAGTGGGCCGCGTCGATCCTCAATCTCACGCCTTATCTCGACCGCCAGCCGCGGCAGTTGTCCGGTGGTCAACGCCAGCGCGTGGCGATGGGCCGTGCCATCGTGCGGGATCCCTCCGTGTTCCTGTTCGACGAACCGTTGTCGAACCTCGACGCCAAGCTGCGCGTGCAGATGCGAACCGAGATCAAGGAGCTGCACCACAAGCTGTCGACCACGACGGTCTATGTCACCCACGACCAGATCGAGGCGATGACGATGGCCGATACCATCGTGGTGCTGCGCGACGGCCACATCGAGCAGATCGGCAAGCCACTCGACATCTACGACCGTCCGGCGAACCTGTTCGTCGCCGAGTTCATCGGCTCGCCGTCGATGAATTTCCTGTCCGGCGAGGTCGCCGCCGAAGCGGGCCGGCTGGTTGTGCGCGCCAACGGCGTCTCACTGCCCTTGCCGCCGGGCGCCAATGTGACCGCGGGGCAGGTCGTGAAGTACGGCATCCGGCCCGAGCATCTGCGGCCGGATACCAGCGGCGCGGGCATCCCGGCCAAGGTGTCCGTCGTCGAGCCGACCGGTCCCGAAATTCATATCTACGCGGATATCGGAGGACAGGAGATCTGCGCCATCACACAAGATCGCCTCGAATTGGCGCCTGACGATCCGATCAGCCTGGTTCCCGCACTCGACCGCATCCGCCTGTTCGACCCGACCACAGGCAAGGTCATCAATGGGCCCAACGAGACCCCGTCGCGTACCCTGATGCGGGCCTAGCTCGAGCGCCGCGGCCGCGCGGGCGTCACCAAACATAAGAAGCCGGAGGAAAACATGGTGGACTACGTCATCGTCGGCGCAGGCTCGGCCGGATGCGTCTTGGCGAACCGTCTGTCAGCATCCCCGGACAGCAAGGTCGTGCTGCTCGAGGCCGGCGGCAGGGACACCAATCCGTTCATCCATATGCCGGCGGGATACCTCGCGCTGATGAAGTCGGGCAGCGTCGACTGGCACTACCACACCGATCCGCAGCCGCATCTGAACGACCGCATCCTGTTCTGGCCGCGCGGCAAGGTGCTGGGCGGATCAAGCGCGATCAATGGCATGGTCTATATCCGCGGCCATGTCTCCGACTACGACATGTGGGCGCAGCTCGGCAATCGAGGCTGGTCTGCCGCGGACTGCCTGCCTTATTTCATCCGCTCGGAAGGACGCGAGACGGGAGCCGACGCTTATCACGGCGGCGATGGCCCATTGCTGACGAGCAGGATGAAGGAGATCACCCATCCGCTGACCAGGGCATGGTTCGAAGCCGGCAAGCAGGCCGGATTTCCCGCGACCGACGACTTCAACGCTGCGGACCAGGAAGGCTTCGGTCCGGTCGACAGCACCATCGGTGACAACCGGCGCGCCAGCGCGGCGCGGTGCTACCTGCATCCGGTCATGAGCCGTCCGAACCTCCAGGTGATCACCAAGGCGCTGGCGTCGCGCGTCCTGGTCGAAGGCGGCCGCGCCGTCGGCGTCGAGTATATCCGGAACGGCCAGCTCCACACGCTGCGGGCCGAGCGCGAGGTGATCCTGTCGGGCGGCGCGATCAACTCGCCGCAACTGTTGCAGCTGTCGGGGATCGGCGATGGCGATCATCTGCAATCGCTCGGGATCAAGGTCGTCCACGAGCTGAAAGGCGTCGGCCAGAATCTGCAGGATCACCTTGCCTGCGGCGTCAAGCAGCGCTGCACCCAGCCGATCTCGTTCCTCAAGCACACCAAGCCGCTCGGCGCCACCAAGGCCTTCATCCAGTATGTGCTGACCAGGACGGGGCCGGCGACGTCCCATGGACTGGAGGCGATGGCGTTCCTGAAATCGCAACCCGATCTGGTCGCACCGGATCTGCAATATTTCTTCGTTCTGTTGATGTATAGCGATCACGGTCGCCAGATCACCAACGAGCACGGCTTCATGGCCTACTTCAACATCGCGCGTCCCGAAAGTCGCGGCACGATCAAGATCAGATCGGCGGATCCGCGGCAGCATCCCTCGATCCAGCCGAACTATCTGGAGGCACAAAAGGACAGGGCCAACATGCGCGACGGCATCAGGATCGGCCGTGACATCATCGCCCAAAAGGCGTTCGACCCGTATCGAGGCGAAGAATATGCCCCCGGTCCTCGCGCGAATTCAGATGCAGACGTCGATGCCTATGTGCGTCAAACCGCCGAAACCATCTATCATCCGGTCGGCACGTGCAAGATGGGTTCCGACCCGCTTGCCGTCGTCGATGATCGCCTTCGCGTCCACGGCATCGAGGGATTGCGGGTCATCGACGCGTCCATCATGCCGCGATTGGTTTCTGGAAACACCAACGCACCGACGATCATGATTGCGGAAAAGGCCGCGGACTTCATCCTCGGCCGGCAGCCTCTCGCGGCGAAGGCGAGGCTGATGGAGGTGCAATAGCTGTCCGCTGATGCCGGCAGACCTTCACCGAAGGTCAGCTTCGCTTCAGATAGGCCGCCAGCATCTTGCGTGCGTCGTCGCGTCGGCTGGCGCGCCACGCCGGGTCTGCAAGGTCGCTGGCGAACATCGAAGACAGCGTGTGGACGTTGGTCAGATGAAACTGGCTCAACGCAGCGATCATGACGTAAAGTCGCAGCGGATCAATATCGGGGGCAAGCGCGCCCTCGGCGACACCGCGCGCCAGCAGGCGCTTGGTCATCGATAGAACCGGCGAGGACATCTCGTGGATGCGCGGCGACTTCTTCATGAAGCGCGCCTTCAGCAGGTTCTCGGTCCGCAGCAGGCTCACGAGGTGGCCGTTGCGTTCGAAATGCCCGTTCATGAAATCGAACAGTTTCAGCAGTCCCTCCAGCGGATCGAGATGCATCACGTCGAGCGTGAGCTCTTCGGTTCGCAGCGCGCTGAGCGCGCTTTCCAGGGTTGCGACATAAAGCTCGGACTTGCTGCCGAACAACTCGTAGATGATCCGCGGGTTGGCGCCGGCTTTCTTGACGATCCGGGTGATGCGGCCACCGGCATAGCCATGTGCGGCGAACTCGGCCGTCGCCGCGCGCAGGATCTCCGCACGGTTCTGCTCGGCGGAGCGGCGCGGTCGCCGCCGCGGCTTTGGATTGTGATCTGCGCTGGAGGAGAGACGTTCGGTCATGTCAGTCTGCTGGCCGTGAATGGAAGCGCCCAGGCGCGGGCGCCATCGAGCAGCGCACGGTCGTGACCGGCCGGGGCGACGATCGACAGGCCGACGGGGCAGCCATCGACCAGGCCAACGGGAACCGTGATCTGGGGCAAGCCGGCGTGACCGGCGATCGAGGTCAGCGCCAATGCCCTTTGATAGAAGGCGCCGATCTCCTCGCCGCCGGCGTCCTTCCGCAGGGCAGGCGAGGGTGCCGTTGGGATCACCAGCGCTGTGCCATCCGCAAGCTTCGCCCGGACGCGCGCCGCGAAGGCCGCGCGAATCGGCGTCCAACGTGCGACCTCTGCTGAGGTGATGGACGCTGCGTCCGCAAAGCGCGGGGCGATGTTATCGCCGAAGGCCGGCTTCGTTGCCGTGATCCAGGCGCCCAGCTCGCGCCAGATTTCTGCTCCCTGAAGCACCCGGTAGCATTCGCGCCAGTCGTCGCCACGGTCGTCAAAGATCGTAATCTCGTCGCTGACGCCGAGCTTTGCGCAGGCGTCGCGCATGACCGCGCCGACCGAGCCATCGGCCAGCTCGAGCGCGTCGCGCACGGCGATCAATCTGGTGATGCGCGGCGGCGCGGTCATTGGCAGCAGGACATCGCCGACCGCGGCGAGCGTTGCGGCTTCGCGCGCGAGCCAACCGATCGTGTCGTAGGACGGCGCGAACGGGACGACGCCCGCCAACGGAATCGCGTTGTGGGTCGGGCGGAAGCCGAACAGGCCGCAGAAGCTCGCCGGCACGCGCACCGATCCGCCGGTGTCGGTGCCGAGTGCGAAGTCGACCAGGCCGGCGGCCACCGCGGCGGCTGAACCCGACGATGATCCACCGGGGATCCGATCCGGGCAGGCCGCATTCAGTGGCGTACCGTAATGGGCATTGACGCCTTCGAGGCTGAAGGCGAGTTCGTCGGTCACGGTCTTGCCGCGCAATGAAGCGCCCGCGGCCAGAAGCCGGTTCACGGCCGGTGCCGAGCCTGCCGCCGGCGGATGCGTGCGCTGCCAGTCAGGGTTGCCGCCGCCGGTGACATGGCCTGCGACATCGATCAGGTCCTTCGCTGCGAAGGCCAGGCCACGCAGTGGCCCGGTGGCCGTCGGCTCCAGCGCAACCGGTGGTCCGGGAACGAATGCGCCGATATCGGCGTCCGGTCCGCGTCCCGTCGTGTCGGCCGTACCCACGTCAGCCGCGCTTCTCGAGCGCGCTGATGATGGCGGAGGAGTCCGTGACGAAGCCGAAGCACTTCTTCACATTCCACACCGTCGCCTCGGTGCAGAAGTCCGGTGACGAGGTGGCGCAGCAATCTTCGACCAGGAGACAGCCATAGCCGAGGAAGTTGGCATCGGTCAGCGAATGCATCACGCATTGGTCGGTATTGACGCCGGCGAAGAGCACCGACCTGACGCCGAGATTGCGCAGGATGCTGTCGAGCGGCGTGTCCCAGAAGCCGCTGATGCGATACTTGTCGACCTTGATGTCCTGCGGCTCCTGCGGCAGCTCATCGACGATCGCGGCGGCCCATGAATCCTTCTCCAACACGTGCGCGCCGCTCCCGGGCAGGGGATCACCGAGCCCGACGCCGGTGCCCTTCGGCTTGTAGAGGTGAATCTGGTTCGGCGGCATGTTGGCCAGATCGGGCCGATTGCCCCAGTTCACCCAGATCACCGGCACGCCGGCCTTGCGCAGCGCCGGCAGCAGGCGTTGCAGGGGCTCGATCGGCTTGCGGTCCGGGCGATAGTCGCCGCCGATGTGGTCGACCCAGCCGCCGGCCGCGCAGAAATCGTTCTGCATGTCGATGACGATGATCGCGGCGCGCAGGAGATCGACCGTGACGTTCTGCGGCGCGCACGCAATGGTCACGGCAACCGGCGTCGGCTGCGGCATCGCCATGTTCACGTCGGTTTCGGTCGCCCACCATGTGTATTGCCTGCCGAGTCCAAGCCGTCCGCCCGAGGTCGGCTCCGCGCGTTGTTCACTCGTCTTCATGGTCCTCTCCTCTCAAGCGAGGCCGGCGTGCGGATCGCGTTGCGCGCTCGGTGCATGGATGGCGATGAGGAAGTGCAAATTCGCTGCCAGAGATATTTCGCGAGGATTTTCAACGCCGGCTCGCTTGCGCGCCGGTCCCTTTGCCCATGAATCCGACAAATGCTCACGCGGTCTGGATAAAAAGTAAGCATTTGTTTGTTTCGAGCGGACTTCTCAATGTGATTATTGAGTGAAATCAATGCATTGAACCTCTGGCATGCCGCTTGCTGCGCGAACGTTGCCGGACGATTTAACGCGCTGTGCAAGAGGTTTTTCCATGAGGTCATGCCGTTTGGTTTTTCAGGCCGCGCTGCTTGCCGGCGCGCTTGCGCTTTCCGCAAACGCGGCCCACGCCGATCCGCTCAAGGTCGGCATCCTCATTCCGGGATCGAAGTCCGACAAGGGATGGATGGAGTCGTCCTATGACGGCCTGATGGCCGCCGAAAAGAAGTACGGCGACAAGGTCCAGGTGCAGATGATCGAGAACATCAACTACGCCGACATGGATCAGGCGCTGACCAATCTGGCGAGCAAGAATGAACTGGTGATCGGCGTGGGCGGCCAGACCCAGGCGTCGGTGTACAAGATCGCAAAGCGCTTTCCCAAGGTGCATTTCTCGATCGTCGGCGGCAATGACGGGGAGAGCGCGCCGAACGTTGCCGGCTATGACGTGAAGCAGGCCGAGATCGCCTATGTCGCCGGTGCCGCGGCCGCGATGCTGTCGAAGACCGGCGCGATCAGCTATGTCGGCGGCCTCGAAATTCCCTCGATCGTCAACGCCGGCAAGGAATTCGGCAACGGCGCGAAGTCGATCAACCCGAACATCAAGTATACCGAGAACTATACCGGCGATTTCGACGACGTCGCCAAGGCCAAGGAAGCAACCCTGGCCGCGATCGCGCAAGGTGCCGACATCCACTACCACATCCTGAACCTCGGCCTGCGCGGAATGGAGCAGGCGGCGAAGGAGAAGGGCACCCACATCATCGGCAGCTACACCGATCGCTGCGGCACCGATCCGCTCTACGTCGCCTATTCGATCACCGGCACCGGCTACCAGGTGCAATATGCGATCGACGAGGCGGTGAAGGGCTCGTGGAAGGCCGGCTACAAGGAGTTCGGCCTCAAGATGGGGCCCGAGGCGTCCAGCATGGTGATCTGCGGTGCGACGCCCGAGCAGAAGGCGAAGCTCGACCAGATCATGAAGGATCTGCTCGACGGCAAGATCAAAGTGCTGAAGGGCTGAGGCCTGATGACCGTCATGTCCCAGGCATCGGTCGCAGCCGCAGCCGAGCCGCTGCTCACCCTGTCGGAGGTGACGAAGCGGTTCGGCAGCTTCACCGCGTTGTCGGAGGTCTCGCTCGAGCTCCGGCGCGGCGAGGTGCACTGCATCCTGGGAGAGAACGGTGCCGGCAAGTCGACGCTGTGCAACCTGATCTTCGGCGTGCACCGGCCCGATGGCGGCGTCATGCGCTATCGCGGTGCGCCGTTCCAGCCCGCCGGGCCGGCGGACGCATTGGCGCAGGGCATCGCGATGGTGCACCAGCATTTCAGCCTCGTCGACGACATGAGTGTCGTCGACAATGTGCTGCTGGGCCGCGAGCGCGGCATTCTCAACCGCAAGCAGTGCGCGCAGCAGCTCGAGAAGGTTGCCGCCGAATACGGCCTGCCGCTCGACCCGTTCGCAAAGATCGAGCAGCTCTCCGTCGGCGAGCGGCAGCGGGTCGAGATCGTCAAGTGCCTGATCCGCGATCCCCAGCTGTTCGTGCTTGACGAACCGACCGCGGTGCTGCTTCCGGATGAAATCTCGGCGCTGCTCGATGTCTGCCGCCGGGTCGCGGCCGGCGGCCGCGCGGTGGTGCTTGTGACCCACAAGCTCGCCGAGATCAAGAAGGTCGCCGATTGCGTCACGGTGCTGCGCGGCGGCCGCACGGTGGCAACATCGAGCGATCCGGCCGGCGATATCGACGCGCTGGTGCGCGCGATGATCCAGGGCAATGTCGACGCGCTCGACACCTCCGCGGCATCGATCCTCGGGCTCGAGCCCGTCACGCATGTCGGTCATGGGCCGGCTGCGAAAACCAGGATCGAGGCGCTGCAGATCGACGGCCTGACCGTGAAGGACAGTCAGGGTGTCACCCGGCTCGACAATTTCACGCTCACGGTCGATCGCGGCGAGATCGTCGGCGTCGCCGGCGTCGAGGGCAACGGTCAGAGTGAACTGACGGCCGTGCTTGCCGGCATGATGGAGCCGACCGAGGGACGCATCCATCTCGGCGCGACCGACCTGACCGGCCGATCGCCGCAGCAGATCACGGCGGCCGGCATTGGCATCGTGCCGGAGGACCGTCATGCCGTCGGCTGCGTGCTCGGCATGAGCCTTGCCGAAAACATCTATCTCAACCGGCTCGACGAGTTCACCCGCTTCGGCTTCCTCAACCGCGCCGCGCTGGAGCGCGAGGCGAACGTCCTGATGCAGCGCTTTGACGTCCGCGCCCGCGGACCGGGATCGCTGTTCTCCTCGCTCTCCGGCGGCAATCAGCAGAAGGCGGTGCTCGCCCGCGAAATCACGCTGCCGAACCTGTCGTGCCTGGTTGCAGCGCAGCCGACCCGCGGCCTCGATGTCGGTGCGGTCGCCGCAGTCTACAGCCACATCCGAGAAGCCTGCGGTCGCGGCATTGCGGTGCTGCTGGTGTCATCCGAGCTCGATGAGCTCCTGACCGTTGCCGACCGCATCATCGTGCTCTACCGGGGCCGCATCATGGGATCCTGCCCGGCCGATCCGGCGCGAAAAGAAGCGATCGGCGCCATGATGGCGGGGCAGCCGCAATGACCGCCGTGAATCAGGAGCGTCCGCCGGCGGCGTTGCCGCGATTTGCGCTGCGTCCGGCACTCATCGTGCCCGTGCTTGCGGTGGCTTTCGCGTCCGCGGTCGGGCTCGTCTTGATCGCGCTGATCGGCGTTTCCGTGCCGAAGGCGGTCGCAGCGTTCGTTGACGGGACCCTCGGTTCGCCGTTCGCGCTCGCGGCGTCGCTCAACCGCAGCTCGGTGTTCGCGCTGGTCGGTTTCGGCTTCGTGCTCGCCAACCACGCCAACCTGACCAATGTCGGCGGCGAGGGCCAGATCGCGGTCGGCGGCATCGCGGCCACCGCGGTCGCGCTCTACGGCCATGTCAGCGGGCTGCCGCTGGGCCTCGCCTTCATCCTCCCGACGCTAGCGGCCGTGATTGCCGGCGCGCTTTGGGGCGCGCTTGCCGCCGTGCTGAAGGTGAAGTCGGGTACCAACGAGGTGATCTCGACCCTGTTGCTCTCCTTCATCGGGGTCTGGCTGCTCTATTGGTCCGTGCAGTCTCCATCGCTGTTGCGCAAGCCGATGACGAGCTCGGCGACATTGCCTGAATCGCTCGAGATTCCGGAATCGACGCAGCTTCCGCTGCTGACCGGCGACTATTCCTTCCCGGTTCACGTCGGGCTGCCCCTGACACTGATCCTCGCTGTCATCGTCGGCGTGGTCCTGTCGCGTACCATCCTGGGCTTTCGCCTGCGCGCGATCGGTCTCAATCCCGTTGCGGCCAAGCGGGCCGGATTCTCCTACGCCAGGACCGTCATTTTCGCGCTCTCGACCGCCGGCGCGCTCGGCGGTCTTGCGGGCGCGCTGATGCTGCTCGGCGAGCAATACACGCTGAAGGACGGATTCTCGTCCGGCTATGGCTTCGACGGCCTCGTCGCGGGACTGCTGTCGCGCGGCTCGATTCCGGGCGTGATCGCCGCGTCGCTGCTGTTCGGCTTCATGCGCTCCGGCGGCATCAACATGGAGATGGTCGCCGCGGTGCCGACCGCGCTGGTGCTGGTGATTCAGGGCCTGATCGTCGTGACGCTGGCGGGCGCCGGCCTCTTCATCGAGAAGTGGGAGCAGCGATGACCTGGGAGCTGTTTGCGGTCTTCTTGGGCTCCTCGATCCGGCTGGCGACCCCGCTGCTGCTCGCCGGCATCGGCGAGATGGTGTCCGAGCGTGCCGGTGTGCTCAACATGAGCATCGAGGGCATGATGCTGATGTCGGCGTTTGCCGCCGCTGTGGGCGCCTGGGCGAGCGGCGATCCGCTGATTGGCCTCCTGATCGGCATCGTCTCGGTCGTCCCGGTCGCGCTGCTGCAGGCGTTCCTCAGCAACACGCTGCGCGCCAACCAGATCGTATCGGGCATCGGCATCAATATCCTGGTGCTCGGCGCCACCACGCTCGCCTATCGCGAGATTTTCGGCGCGCGGTCGCGCGCGGAAATACCCGGGCTTGCCAAGGTGAAGCCGCCGCTGCTCGGCGACATTCCGATCATTGGTCCGGCCGTATTCGAGCAGGTGTGGCTGCTCTACGCCGGCGTCGCCGTGATCATCGTCACCGCGCTGGTGCTGCGCTACACGTCGATCGGTCTCGCGATCCATGCGGCCGGCGCGGAGCCCAAGGCCGTCGACAAGTCGGGCCTGTCGGTCGGGCGCATCCGATATGCCTGCGTGATTTTCGCGGGCTTGATGGCGGCGCTCGCCGGGGCCTTCCTGTCGATCGGCGACATCCACACCTTCACCGAGGGCATGACCCGCGGCGCCGGATATCTTGCGATCGCCTCCGTCATCTTCGGCAAGTGGCGGATCGGCGGGACCGTATTGGCCTGTTTGCTGTTCGGGGCGGCGACCGCGCTGCAATTCCAGTTGCCCGCGCTCGGTGTCAACGTACCCAACGCGCTGCTGATCATGCTGCCGTATCTTCTCGCCCTGCTGGCGGTGGGCGGCCTTGTCGGCCGCCAGGCGGCGCCATCGGCGTTAGGTGTTCCATACCGGCGCTGATGGCCCCCGGTTGGATAGGCGACCGGCCGGCGTCGCGCCGGTTCCATCGGGCGATGCGGGTCGGGAGCTAGACGACGATCCCAGCCGGGGTGCTCCTTTGCATGGGGTTGTTTTCGATATTTGAGTTGGGGCAGGCCGCCAGGTTATCAGAAGCAAGCCTAGTTGCTCCGCTGCCTTGTTGAACGAACACCGGCACTCCAGGCATATGGAAGGGTCTCGCCGTTCAACTCGTACGCGCCGATCGCGCGGAGCTTGAAGATCGCGGGGTTGTGGGAAGCGATGGTCCGAGCATTGCGCCAGTGCCGATCGATGGCGAGCGTCTCCGAGCTGAGCGAGGCGCCACCTACCTCGAAAAGCGTGGTTACGGCGTCGAGCACGAGCTTGATGACGGTCACCTGGGCCTGCGCCGCCGCAAGTTCTGAGGCATCGAGCTGTTGAGGGTCCTGGTGACGGCCGTCAAGCGTCCGCGCCAGCTCGTCGACGGCGGCGAGCACCGTTGCCCGCGCGCCAAACGCCGCGCTGAGGAGCTGGCCGATGACCTGCTGCACCAGGGGATCGTTGCGTGGCAGGTCAGCGACCGCATGGGTGAACGTGCGCGTTCGTGCCTTGATCCAGTCGCCGGTATCCGCCGCGGCGCGCTTCGCAATCCCTGCGAGGGTGGCGAGCAGGATCAGCTGGACGTGAGCCGTTCCGAATACTCGGCCTTCCGTTCCATAGCCGGGGCCGATGATCCGGTCCTCGGTCACCGCGACATCCTTGAACTCCGCGGTGCCGCTTGCCGTGAGCCGCTGGCCGAAGCCGTCCCAATCGTCCGCGACGCCGACACCTGGCTGGCCGGTATCGACAATAACGGTAACTCGTTTGCCGTTCCGGTCGGCCGCGACGAGCAGGTGATCGGCGTACAGCGTGCCGGTCGTGTAATACTTCAGCCCATTGAGCCGAAGCCCAGTTCCGTCTGAAGTGATGGCGGTCCGATAACGATCGACCGCGCCAAGTCCTGGCTCGGTAACGGCGACACCGAAAAGGGCGCCCTTTGCAATTGCGCCGAGCCACCGAGCCTTGATGGCCTCATTCTCGTTCAGTTGCAAGTCTTCAACCAGGTTGACGTGTGCCCGCAGCGCCTGCGGCAGGTTCGAGTCCGCGGCGGCGAGGTCGATCAGCAGGTCAAACGTCTGGCGGAGCGTTGCGCCGAGCCCTCCGAACTCGATCGGCACGCGCAGGGCTCCGAAGCCCGCCTCCTTCAACAGTCTGATCTGCTCGGTCGGCAACGTGCGGTTTCGTTCACGCGCCACCGCGCCCGCTGCGATCGTCTCAAAGATTGGAGCGAAGCGCTTGTGAAGGGCGTCGTCGGTGATGTTCGGTATGCCGGGATGAATAGTCATCGTGCTGTGTCCGATCGCTCGATCGGTCCTTGAATGGACGGGTCTTGTTGTTCCGAAGAATAGTCCGCGGGTCGACGAGAGCCAGACTGAATTTCAGTTCTGATGGAGCACGATCGTTTGGAGCGGCAGGATGCGCGGAGAACGATTCTGCTGCGCGGGCATTCTGCCCGATGCCCGCAGTGAGGTGAAGTCGCACATCGAGGTTGCGATGTCCGCGATCATGATCAGCTCATAACACGCCATCTCATCGACGCCAGGTCTATGCATCGTCTCATGCGATCGAAGCGAAGCCTGTTATCTTCGGTGCATATATCGAGAGTTGAGCTGCATGATTTCGATGTCAGGCTCGAGTACGAAGAGTGAGTTTCTCATCCGGTAGCGAGGTACAACGAAAGAAGCATCTCGAAAGAGATCGATAAACGCGATGGACGATCGATCGCGTCTTGTGGCGAGATGTCGCGCGAAATGAGCCAACGGTGTCGCGCCAAGCGACACGACGGAGAAGTGCGAATGGCGCGACAGATCAGGTTCAATGCGTTCGACATGAACTGTGTCGGCCATCAGTCTCCCGGCGTCTGGGCGCATCCGCGAGATCGTTCCTACAAGTACAAGGATCTCGACTATTGGCAGGACCTCGGGCGAACGCTGGAGCGTGGGATATTTGACGGCATCTTCATCGCCGACGTGATCGGCTACTATGACGTCTACAAGAACTCTCTGTTCCATGCGCTTGAGCAGGCCGCGCAGATTCCCGTCAACGACCCCTTGCAACTGGTCGCTCCCATTGCCTTGGCTACCGAACATCTCGGCATCGGCATCACGGCATCGACGTCATTCGAGCATCCCTACACGTTCGCGCGCAGGCTTTCGACTGCGGATCATCACAGCAAGGGGCGCGTCGGCTGGAACATCGTGACCTCGTATTTGGAGAGTGGGGCAAAGAATATCGGCCAGGGCGGTCTGCGCCGACACGACAACCGCTACGAGGTGGCGGCCGAATACACCGAGGTGCTCTACAAGTTGTTGGAGGGCAGCTGGGAGGAGGGGGCCGTCCTGCGCGATGCCGGGAAGCGGATATTCACCGACCCGTCGAAAGTTCACGAGATCGCGCACAAGGGGCGATACTTTGACGTGCCGGGCTATCATCTCTGTGAGCCGTCGCCGCAGCGGACGCCGGTGCTGTATCAGGCCGGTGCCTCAGGTGCCGGCAAGGCCTTTGCTGCCGGGCACGCCGAATGCGTGTTTGTCGCCGCTCCGATCAAGCCGGTCCTGAAGTCCTACGTGGCCGAGGTACGGCGGCTGGCGGTTGAAGCCGGCCGCGATCCGCGCAAGGTCCTGACCTACAATCTGGTTACGGTGATCGTCGATGAAACCGACGCCAAGGCCGAGGCAAAGTTCAGGGAGTATCAGCGATACGCCTCTTATGACGGCGCGCTGGTGTTCATGTCCGGCTGGAGCGGCATCGACTTCGGGCAATACGCGCCGACCGATCTGGTCAAGAAGGTCGAGACCAATGCGATCGTTTCCGTCGTCGACAATCTCGCCAGTGGCAGCAAGTCCTGGACCATCGAGGAACTGGCGCGCTGGGGCGGTATCGGCGGGCTCGGTCCGGTGTTCGTCGGCTCGGCGTCGACGGTGGCCGATATCCTGCAGCAGTGGGTCGAGGAGACCGACGTCGACGGATTCAATCTCGCCTACGCGGTGACGCCGGAGACCTTCGAGGACGTCGTCAACCTGCTGGTTCCGGAGCTGCAGAAGCGCGGCGTCTATCCGAGCGGCTATCGTCCCGGCACTCTGCGGGAGAAGCTGTTCGGAGAGGGCCCGTATCTGCCCTCGAGTCATCCCGCTGCGGCCTATCGCGACATTGAGGCGGTCAAGCGCCGCGAGCGCGAGGCGGCCGGCGTCGCTCCGCGGCAGCCCGTCGAGGCGTGATGAGCGATGGCCGAGCCCATTCTGCAGTTGCGTGACGTCTCGCTGTCGTTCAAGGGGATCAAGGCGCTCAATGCCCTCAGCTTCGATGTGGAGCGAGGCGAGATTTGCGCGCTGATCGGGCCGAACGGAGCCGGCAAGAGCTCGCTGCTCAACATCATCAACGGAGTCTACCGGGCCGACAGGGGCAGCATCACCTTCAATGGTGAGCAATTTGTCCGCATCCGCCCGGCGCAGGCCGCGCATTTGGGCATTGGCCGGACCTTCCAGCACAATGCCCTGTTCCGGCATCTCAGCGTGCTCGACAACGTGCTGGCCGGACTGATCCGGCATTGCCGCTCGACGATGCTCGAGCACGCCTTCGGTGTCGGTCGGGACCGGCGCGAGTCGCGCGAGTTCAACCAGCGGGTCGACGAGATCGTCGCCTTTCTCGACTTGACCAAACACCGTGACCGGGTTGTCGCGACGCTTCCTTACGGTGTCCAGAAGCGGGTCGATCTTGCGCGTGCCCTGGTCGGTGGCCCCAGCCTGCTGCTGCTGGACGAGCCGATGGCCGGGATGAACCAGGACGAGAAGCAGGAGATGAGCCGCTTCATTCTGGAGACCAACGCGAGCCTCGGCACCAGCATCGTACTGATCGAGCACGACATGAGCGTCGTGATGGGGCTGTCGCATCACGTGGTCGTGCTCGATTACGGCCGCAAGGTCGGCGATGGGTCTCCGGAGGACGTGCGTCGGAACCCGGACGTGATCTCCGCTTACCTGGGCACGACACATTGAGGTCCAGATGAGCTTCTTCGTCGAAACGCTGGTTGGCGGCCTGCTTGCCGGAGTCATGTACTCGCTGGTTGCGATCGGATTTGTGCTGGTCTTCAAGGCATCCGGCGTTTTCAATTTCGCGCAGGGGTCGATGGTGCTGTGTGCGGCGCTGACCTTCGTGACCTTGCGCGACAAGGGTATCGATTTCTGGCTGGCCGCGCTGATCACGCTTTCGGTCATGGTGGCGCTCGGGATCGCGGTGGAGCGCGTCGTGCTGCGGCCGTTGGTCAACCGGCCGCAGATCACGCTGTTCATGGCGACGCTGGGTGTCTCCTTCGTGATCGAGGGCGTCGCGCAGATCGTGATGGGCGCGAGCGTGCACGAACTCGATCTCGGGATCGTCGATACCCCGATCGAGATCGGCGGAGTTCAGATCAGCCAGTTCGACCTGGCGGCCGCGGGCACGGCCGGCATTCTCGTGATCGCGCTCTCGATCTTCTTTAACAGGACACGCGTTGGGATCGCGCTGCGTGCGATCGCCGACGATCCCCAGGCCGCCCTCTCGATCGGGATTCGGCTCCAGACGCTGTGGCAGATCGTCTGGAGCGTTGCCGGCTTCGTCTCCCTGATTGCGGGGCTGCTCTGGGGTGCACGCCAGGGCGTTCAGTTCGCGCTCACCCTGGTCGTGCTCAAGGCGCTGCCGGTGCTCATCATCGGCGGATTCACCTCGATCGCCGGCGCGATCATCGGCGGGCTGATCGTCGGCGCCGGCGACAGCCTCGCTGAAATCTATCTCGGAAGCCTGCTGGGCGGCAGCGTGTCGACCTGGTTTGCCTATGTGCTGGCGGTCGCCTTCCTTCTGATCCGCCCGGCCGGCCTGTTCGGCGAAGCGCCGATCGAAAGGATTTGATGCATGTCTGCGATCGGCACCGACGCCATCGAAGGGTTCAGCGCGACGGATAATACCGCTCAGGCGATGCGGGATCGGCTGCGCGTCGGCGCGGCGGTGCTGCTGCTCGCAGGGCTGCTCGGCATTCCGCTGGTGGCGAACGACTATTGGCTCAATGCCGTTCTGATTCCGTTTCTGATCATGTCGCTCACCGCGCTGGGGCTGAACCTGCTGATGGGGTACGCCGGTCAGGCCTCGCTCGGCACCGGCGGGTTTATGTCGGTCGGCGCGTATGCGACATACAATCTGCTGCTGCGCCTGCCGGAACTGCCGCTGCCGGTCAGCCTGCTGCTCGGCGGCATCATCTCCGGGCTTGTGGGGGTCGTAGCCGGGCTGCCAAGCCTGCGGATCAAAGGCTTCTACCTCGTCGCATCGACGCTGGCGACGCAATTTTTGCTCGAATGGTTGTTCAATCAGTATGGCTGGTTCTCGAACTACTCGACCTCAAGCTCGATCTCGGCGCCGCGGCTTGCAGTCTTCGGCCATGATCTCTCGAGCCCGACGGGCCGCTATTTCCTGACGCTGGCGACCGTCGTCGTCGTGACGGCTGTCGCGACGCGGCTGGTTCGCAGTCAGACCGGCCGGACCTGGATGGCGATCCGCGACATGGATACCGCGGCCGCGGTGATCGGTATTCCGGTTTCCGCCGGAAAACTGAAGGCGTTCTTCGTGAGCTCGCTGGTGATCGGAATCGCAGGTGCACTCTGGGCCTTTGCCTATCTTGGCACGGTCGATGCGCGCAGCTTCAACCTGGACCGTTCGTTCCAGGTGATGTTTGCGATCATTATCGGCGGCATGGGCAGCGTCAGCGGCAACTATCTGGGCGCCGCCTTCATGATCCTGCTGCCGATCCTGCTCGATCATGTTGGGGGTGGATTGTTCGGGGGCGCAATCGATGCCGGACAACTCGAGAATCTTCAGAGGGCGCTATTCGGTGCGTTGATCGTCTGGTTCCTGATCAAGGAGCCGAGAGGGCTCGCTGCGTTGCTGTCGCGGGCATGGACGCAGCTGGCTTCGCGCTTCGACCGCTAGCAAGCGGTCAAACCATCATGCGCGGATGTGAACCACAGCCGCGTCGACCTGAATTCTGCATCACATGGAGGGTAAGCAGATGTCTTTGCGGCAACAGACACGGATCACGAGCAGGGCGATCGGGCTGGCAGCACTGGTGCTGTCGGCGGTCGCCGGCACCACCGCATCGGCGGAAGAGCCCAAAACACAATACTTCCCGCTCGCGACGTTTCGTGCCGGAGCCTACGCGTCGAGCGGCATTCCGGTCTGGGCCGGCGAGATCGACTATTTCCGCTACATCAACGAGGTCGAAGGCGGCATCAACGGCATCAAGCTGGTCTGGGACGAATGCGAGACCAACTGGGAAGTCGAGAAGGGCGTCGAGTGCTATGAGCGGGTGAAGGCGGGCAAGAACGGTTCGCCGGTGCCGATCTTCCTGCCGCATGGCGACCCGATTTCGAAGGCGCTGACCGAGAAATCGGTGGCCGACAAGATTCCGCTGGTGACGATCGCCTATGGCCGCACCGAGGCGATCGACGGGCGGGTGTTCCCGTACAGCTTCCCGGTCGTGTTCAGCTTCTGGAGCGAGGCGTCATCGGCAGTCAATTTCATCGCGGAGAAGGTCGGCGGCAAGGACAAGCTGAAAGGCCTGAAAATCGCGACCGTCTATCACGACTCGCCCTATGGCAAGGAAACCCAGGTCCCGCTTGCCCATCTTGCCAAGACGTATGGCTTCGAGGACATCCAGATTCCGGTGCCGCATCCGGGCAATGAACAATCGGCGCAATGGGCCAAGATCCGCCAGCTCAAGCCTGACTGGGTGTTCTTGCGGGGCTGGGGCGTCATGACGCCGGTTGCGATCAAGACCGCTGCCAAGGTGGGCTTTCCGGTCGATCACATCATCGGGGGCATCTGGTCGGGCTCCGAGGAGGACGTTCGTCCCGCCGGTGCCGTGGCCAAGGGCTATCTCGCGATCACGCCGTTCCCCGCCGGCGCGAATTTCGAGATCCATCAGAAGCTCAAGCAGCACATTCTCGACAAGGGTCTCAGCGATCTCAAGGACCCGAAGAGTTTCGGCTCCGTCTACTACAATTCCGGCGTGGACGAGGCGATCGTTGCGGTGGAGGCGATCCGGACCGCCCAGGCGCATTTCGGTGTGCGGCCGATCAACGGCGAGGAAGCGCAGTGGGGCCTCGAGCATCTCGACCTCTCCGAGAAGCGGCTTGCGGAAATCGGCGCTACCGGTCTTCAGCAGCCGCTGAAGCTCTCGGCGAAGGACCACGAGGGCGGCGGCGCAGGCAAGGTGCTGCAGTGGGACGGCGAGAAGTGGAACGTGGTGTCCAACGGTTGGGTGAAATCCGACCGCGAGCTGCTGTTGCCGCTGATCTATGAGCGGGCCGCCGCCTACGCCAGGGAAAAGGGCATCACGCCGCGCGATGCAACCAACTGATGTTGCCTTGAAGGGTTCGCCGAAGGGATCGCCAAAGGGATCACCATGACCACGTCGCAATTTCTCGAAGTCGATGACATCGAGGTCCTCTACAGTCAGGCGATCCTGGCCTTGCGCGGCGTCTCGCTCAGGGTCGAAGAGGGATCAATCGTTGCTCTTCTCGGCGCCAATGGCGCCGGGAAGACCACTACGCTGAAGGCAATTTCGAATCTGCTCGCGTCCGAGCGCGGACACTTGAGCCGCGGCACAATCACGTGGCGCGGCGAGGTCACCGGAACGCTGGATCCCGCCGACCTTGTCGCCAGGGGGGTGGTCCAGGTTCTCGAAGGCCGTCACGTCTTTCCCCAGCTCACGGTCGAGGAGAACCTTCTCAGCGGCGGGTTCGTGCGCCGACCGAGCCGTCGTGCGCTCGCCGACGACCTCGAGCGCATCTACAGCTGGTTTCCCCGACTCAAGCAGCGCAGTGGCGTGCGTTGCGGCCTGACCTCGGGCGGCGAGCAACAGATGGTCGCGATCGGGCGCGCGATGATGACGCGGCCGACCCTCGTGCTGCTCGACGAACCCTCGATGGGCCTTGCGCCGATCATCGTGGAAGAGATATTCCACATCATCCGCGATCTCAACAGGAATGAGGGCGTCAGCTTTCTGCTGGCCGAGCAGAACGCTCATCTCGTTCTTCAATTTGCGGATCACGGCTACGTGCTGGAGAACGGCAGGGTGGCCACTTCGGGCACAGCCGCAGAACTCGCCGGCCGGGACGATGTTGCCGAATTCTATCTTGGTGCTGCAGCGGCCGGAGCGGCGGCTGCGGAGCCGGTCCAAACCCCGATTGCATGAGCAGGAGCTGCGCATCATGGCGATTCGTTTCGGATATTGGATGCCGCTCGGCAGCGGCGGCTTCGTCATCAGCAATGTTCCGCAGCGCACCGACTGGACGCTGGATTACAACGCCTCGCTCGCGCGCGAGGCCGAACAGCTCGGCTTCGAGTATGGCTTGGCGCCGGCGCGCTTCATCGCGAGCCATGGCTGGGAGTTGCAGCAGGAGGCGATCACCTGCACTGCAGTGCTCTCCGCGCAGACCTCGCGGCTGAAACTGATCAGCGCAATTCACACCGGCTTCTGGCACCCGGCCATGATCGCGAAGGTAGGCTCGACGATCGACGTCTATTCCAGGGGCCGATTTGCGATCAACATCCTCACCGGCTGGTTCAAGGACGAGTTTCGTGCCTTTGGCGAGCCCTGGCTGGAGCATGACGAACGGTATCGCCGCTCGGAAGAGTTCATCCAGGTGCTCAAGGGCCTCTGGACCCAGGATCGCTTCACCTTCAAGGGCGACTTCTACAGCATCAACGACGCCTGGTTGAAGCCGAGACCGATCTCGCAGCCGCACCCGGAGATCTTCCAGGGCGGCAATTCCAAGGCCGCACGCCGCATGGCCGCGAAGTATTCGGATTGGTATTTTCTCAACGGAACCACGGTGGAGGGGGCCAAACAGCAGATCGACGAGGTCCGCGCGCTTGCCAAGGCGGAAGGCCGCACCGTCAAGTTCGGGCTCAATGGCTTCGTCATCCAGCGGCCGACCGAACGGGAAGCGCTCGAGCAGCTCGAAGCGATCATCGCCGGCGCCGATCCCGAGATCGTGCAGGCCTTCGCCGATCAGGTGAAGCAGGCCGGTGCGTCGACTGCCGAAAAGATCGGAATGTGGGCAGATTCGAGCCACGCCAATCTGGTCCAGCCGAATGACGGCTTCAAGACCCGTCTGTTCGGTCCCCCCGAGCTGATCGCGGAGCGCATCCGTGCCTATGAGGCGATCGGCGTCGACATGATCCTCTGCGCGTTCCTGAATTTCACCGACGAGCTGCCGGCGTTCGGCCGCGAGGTGATTCCTTTGTTGAACTCGACCAAAGCGAGCCGGGCCCACGACCATGAGCCTGCTTGAACCTGGCGATCAAGCAAGCGGCGCCTCCCGATTTGTCGGTCTGAGACGCGGTGCTGCGAAGGTCCGTGTCCACGTGCTCAGATATGAATTGCATGCCCAAGCGATTTCAGCGCGGCCTCGTGAAAGGCCTCGCCTTGGGTTGGATGGGCATGGATGGTCATGGCGACATCCTCCAGGCGCGCGCCCATCTCCAGCGCAAGGCTGAAGGCGGCCGAAAGTTCGGCGATGCCGGCGCCTACGCCCTGGATCCCTAGCAAGAGATGGTTGTCGGCTCGCGCGACGGTCCGGATGAAGCCGTCTTCCCGATCGAGCGTCAGTGCGCGGCCGTTGGCCTTGAACGGAAAGAGGTCGGTCTTGACATCGAACCCCTTTTCGATCGCCTCGCTCGGTGACAGGCCAACGGTCACGATCTCTGGATCGGTGAAGCAGATCGCCGGGATCGAAACCCGATCCCAGGCGCGGCGCTGGCCGGCGATGATCTCGGCCACCATCTCGCCTTGCGCCATGGCACGATGCGCGAGCATCGGCTCTCCCGTGACGTCGCCGATCGCCGAGATGCCGTGCATTGAGGTCCGGCATCGGTCGTCGATGCGGATAAAGGGGCCGTCCATGTCGAGATCGAGTTGATCGAGGGCCAAACCGCCGGTCGCGGGTCTGCGGCCGACCGTCACCAGAATCTTGTCGGCACCGCGCGTTGTCTGCTCGCCGGCAGCGGTCTCGATCGCGAGTGCCGTGCCGTCGGCGACCAGCGCCTTTGCCTTCGCGCCGGTCAACACTGTAACTCCGAGCGCGGCCAGGCGCCTGGCGACGGGCGCGCTCAGCTCAGCATCATATTGCGGCAGGATCCGCGGCGCGGCCTCGACGATGGTGACGGCCGCCCCCATTTTCGCGAATGCTGTGCCGAGCTCGAGGCCGATATAACCGCCGCCGACCACGACCAGCCGCCTCGGAATGTTGGCAAGAGACAGTGCCTCGGTCGATGAGATCACGCGACCGCCGTAGGGAAGCAACGGCAGTGGGACCGGCTCGGAGCCCGTCGCGATCACCACCATTTCGGCATGGATGGTTTGTCGGCCGGATTGGGTTACGACCTCGACGGTCTTGCCGTCGCGAAACGAGGCGCGGCCGGTTACATACCGGGCGCCGGCTCGTTTCAGCAGACCGGCCACGCCGCCGTTCAGACGCCGGACGACATCGTCCTTCCAGGCGATGGTCTTGGCAAAGTCGAGCGTCGGCGTCGTCGTGGAAATGCCGAGCGCATTGTTGCCTTCTGCCGCGCGCGCAATGGTTTCATATTCGCCGGCCGCATGGATCAGGGCCTTCGAAGGAATGCACCCGACATTGAGACAGGTTCCACCGGGCTTTTCGGCCTCGACGACGACCGTATCGATGCCGAGTTGGCTGGCGCGGATCGCGCAGGTGTAGCCGCCGGGGCCGGCGCCGATGACGAGGAGCTTGCAGGTGATTTCGGTCATCGTCCTACGCGTCAATGAAGATCATGGCCGGCGTTTCCAGAAGCAGCTTGATGCGCTGCACGAACTGAGCCGCGTCGAACCCGTCGATGACACGATGATCGAAGCTTGACGACAGGTTCATGGTCCGGCGCGGCACGAACGCCGTACCGTCCCAATGCGGCCGGATGGCAATTCGGTTGACGCCGATGATCGCGACCTCCGGATGATTGATGATGGGGGTCGTCGCAAGCCCGCCCAGGGCGCCGAGCGAAGTGATGGTGATGGTCGAGCCGGTGAGTTCGTCGCGGGTGGCGTTGCCGTTCCGGGCGGCTTCCGCGAGCCGGGCGACTTCTGCGGCACAACGCCAGAGGTCGAGCGCTTCCGTGTGCCGGACCACGGGGACCACCAGGCCGGTCTGTGTCTGGGTGGCGACACCAATGTGGACGCCCGCGTGCTGATGTACGATCCCGGCCTCGTCGTCGAAATGCGCGTTCAGGATCGGCTGTTCGGCGATCGCGCGCACCATTGCGCGCATCAGGAACGGCAACAGCGTCAGCTTCGGCCGATCGGATCGTCGCTGGCCGTTGAGCTTGCCACGCAGATCCTCGAGCGACGTGACATCGACCTCCTCGACATAGGTGATGTGCGGGATCCGCGCGCTTGCGATCGACATCTTCTCGGCGATCCTGCGCCGCAAGCCGACGATCTTGATGTCTTCGACCGCGTTTTTCGCCTGATAGGCCGCCGCCGTGGCGGCAGGGCTGCGCGCCAGATGGCCATCGAGGTCATCGTGGGTGATCCGTCCAGCCGGACCTGTGCCGCGAAGCTGGCGCAGATCGACGCCTGCTTCGCGCGCACGCAGCCGGACCGCGGGAGCGGCCAAGGGCCGTTCGCCTGCGCGCTCGAACGGCGTTGCGGCGGGCTGCGGCCTTGGCGGCACGGGCGGCGCGCTCGCTTGCGGGCGCAGGGCGCTTGCGGGATCGTCAGGCTGTCCGGCCGAAAGGCTTGCCGCATGCGGTGGCGGCTTCTTTGTCTGCGTCACCGGTTCGCTGTTGCCGGTCACCTCGAGCCGAACGAAATCCGAGCCGACGGCCAGAACGTCGCCCACCTTGCCGGCGAGCCAGCTGACGCGGCCATCCGCGGGCGAGGGAATTTCCACGGTCGCCTTGTCGGTCATCACGGCGCCGAGCACGGCGTCTTCCCGCACGACGTCACCGACCTTCACGTGCCATTCCACGAGCTCGGCTTCCGCAATGCCCTCGCCGACGTCGGGCAGCCTGACGATGCGCTCGGCCATCTCAGGCCTCCAGCGTTTCGATCAGCGCGCGTCCGATCCGCGCCGGTCCGGGGAAGTAGTCCCATTCCTGCGCATGCGGATAGGGCGTGTCCCAGCCGGCGACCCGGACGATCGGCGCTTCCAGATGGTAGAAACACCGCGACTGCACCAGCGCGCAGAGTTCGGCACCGAAGCCCGAGGTCAATGTCGCCTCATGCACGATCACGCAACGTCCCGTCTTCTTGACCGAGGCCTCGATGGTATCGAGATCGAGCGGCAACAGCGTGCGGAGGTCGATGATCTCGGCATCGATTGCCGTTTCGGTCACCGCGCTCTCGGCGACATGAACCATTGCGCCGTAGGCCAGGATGGTGACGGCGCTACCCTGTCGTCGGATCGCGGCGCTGCCGAGCGGAATTGCGAAATGTCCATCGGCGACTTCGCCGAGATCGTGTTTGGACCATGGGGTCACCGGCCGGTCGTGATGGCCGTCGAACGGACCGTTGTAGAGTCGCTTCGGCTCGAGGAAGATCACGGGATCCGGATCTTCGATCGCCGAGATCAGCAGACCCTTGGCGTCACTCGGGTTCGATGGCACCACCGTCTTGATGCCGCAGACATGGGTGAACAGCGCTTCCGGGCTCTGGCTGTGCGTCTGGCCGCCAAAGATGCCGCCGCCGGTCGGCATGCGTACGACGAGCGGGCAGGTGAACTGGCCGTTGGATCGGTAGCGCAACCGCGCGGCTTCGGACACGATCTGGTCGTAGGCCGGGTACATGTAGTCGGCGAACTGGATTTCGACACAGGGTTTCAGGCCATAGGCGGCCATGCCGACCGCGACGCCGACGATGCCGAGCTCGCTGATCGGCGTGTCGAAGCAGCGGCTGGTTCCGTATTTGGCTTGCAGTCCCTGGCTTGCCCGAAACACGCCGCCGAAATAGCCGACATCCTCGCCGAACACGACGACATCGCCGTCGCGCGCCATCATGACGTCCATGGCATCGCGGATCGCCTCGATCATGGTCCGTCGCGGCATGGCTCAGACTCCGGCCTCTTGGCGCTGTCGGCGCAGATGCGGGGGCATCTGCGAGAAGACGCCTTCGAACATGTCGCGCGCTGAAGGCCGCTGCTCGGAATGCAGCGTGCCATAGGCTTCGGCTGCTTTCTGCGCCGCGACCACGGTGTCGAGGATCTCGGCTTCGGTCTGCTTGTGCCGCTCCTCCGACCAGGCGCCGCGGACGATCAGATGGTTCTTGAGCCGGATCACGGGATCCCCCAGCGGCCAGGCATCGGACTCCGTCTTCGGCCGATAGCCCGCCGGGTCGTCGGAGGTGGAATGCGCGCCGACCCGATAGGTCACGTGCTCGATCAGGGTCGGGCCGAGATTGCGGCGCGCCCGCTCGCAGGCCCATTTCGCCACCGCATGAACCGCGAGGTAATCGTTGCCGTCGACGCGGAGCGCCGGAATACCGAAGCCGAGGCCGCGCGCCGCGAACGTGCCGGAGCCGCCGCGTGCGATGCCCTGGAAGGTCGAAATGGCCCATTGATTGTTGACGATGTTGAGCACGACCGGCGCGCGGTAGGTCGAGGCGAACACCAACGCGGCGTGGAAGTCGGATTCGGCCGTTGCTCCATCACCGATCCAGCCGACCGCAATCTTGTTGTCGTTCTTGATCGCAGAGGCCATCGCCCAGCCGACGGCCTGGATGTATTGGGTGGCGAGATTGCCCGAGATCGAGAAGAACCCGTGCTCCCTGGCGGAATAGAACACAGGAAGTTGGCGTCCCTTGAGCGGATCGTGCGTGTTGGAATAGATCTGGCAGGCCATATCGACCAGCGAATAGCCGCCGGCGATCAGGAGACCCGCCTGGCGGTAGGTCGGAAAGTTCATGTCTCCCGGTAAGAGAGCCTTGCGAAAGGCGCAGCTGACGGCCTCTTCGCCCATATGCTGCATATAGAAAGACGTCTTGCCCTGGCGTTGCGCCATCTGCATGCGCGCATCGAATGCGCGCAACGTCATCATGTGGCGCAGGCCCTCGAGCAATTCGCTATCCGAGAGCGAGCCGGCCCAGGGGCCGACGGCTTTGCCGTCGCGATTGAGCACGCGAATGACGGAGAACGCGAGGTCGCGGATCGCCTCCGCGTCGACGTCGACTTCGGGGCGATCGACCTTGCCCGCGCTCGGGATCCGGATGTTCGAGAAATCCGGCGTGCCGCCGGGGCGCACCGCGGGCTCCGGCACATGCAGTTGCAGCGGCGCGTGCTCCGCGGGTCGCGCCGCCTCGTGCTGCGGGATCATGGTGTCGGGCATGATGTTGGCGTCGGGCATTGGTGTCCGCCTTTCACCTCGATCGCATCGATGCAAAACAGCGCGCCGACGCGGCGGGCGAGCCGCTCGATGACGTCGCGGTCCTTGACGTCTATGGAAGCCGAGATGCGGCATTCGTTCGCTTCCGCTCGGGCGCTGACGGCCGCGAGCCGAAGCCCCGCAACGCGCGTCTGGTCGAGCAGGCGGCCGAGCGCAGCGTGAATGTCGCTGGTCTGGAGTTCGAGAAGAAACACCGCAAAAACCCCGCTTTGTCAGTATATACGTACTGCTAAATCGCGGGATTGTTGTTCTTTTTGTCTGGGTGTATATAGGATTTGCGATATAGAAATTCTGCACTTCGCCTACACGACCAGAATGGAGTTCTTGGTATGGTTTCGGTCGGACGTGCCGCTGCGCCGGTCAAGGCCTCGCGCAAGGACGCGCTTCGGCTCGATGAGATCGATCGCAAGATCCTGCGCGCCTTGCAGCAGGATGCGCGCCTGACGACGGCGCAACTGGCCGACAGGATCGGGCTCTCCACGACACCGTGCTGGAACAGGCTGAAGCGCCTTGAGACCCAGGGTTACATCGATGGCTATGTCGCGCTGCTCAATCAGGACAAGCTCGGCCTGCCTGAAACGGTGATCCTGGAGGTGACGCTCGACCGCCACGACGAGGAAGTGCTCGAACGTTTCGGGCAACTGCTCGCGGACTTGCCGGAGGTGATCGAAGCCTATCTCACCACGGGTGATTACGATTATTTGGTGAAGGTCGCGGTCGAAAGCACCGCCGGCTATGAACGCTTCCTGCGCGAAAAGCTCTATCGCATTCCGGGCATCCGCCACAGCCGGTCGTCGTTCGCGCTGCGTTGCCTGAAGAAGCTGACGTCGGTCCAGGTATGAAGGTGCGCGAAGCGCCGCCTCAACGTGCCTGCGCCGCTGCGGGCAATGCAGACGTCACCCGGTTGACGTCCGCTGCTCATGTTCGCCTTGAAAGCGGGCGGCGCGTCAGAAGGCGGTCTTCTTGCCGATGACGCCGACATAGCTCGATCGTACCAGAGCGCCCCAGCGCCCATCCTTCTTGACGATCACATAGAAGGAATCGGCCGACAATATCGGCTTGTCGTTGGCGTCGTAACGCGTGAACCGCGTGACGAAGTGGAGCTTGTCGTCTGACTTCTGCACCAGCTTGCGAACTGTCCAGGCTGAGCGAGCCCAAGTCGAGGCCTGCGCCAGCTGCGACGCATCGTTCGACTGCGCGTATTCTTCCGGCGTGTTCCAGACCTGCACCTGTCCGCCGGCGATCCGGATGTGCGGATAGTGGACGGTCTTGGCCCAGGCCGCCGCATCTCGCGAATTGAACGCCTTCATGAACTCGTCGAGATAGGCGCATCCCTGCTTCAAGAGCTCGTCGTTCCCGGGATTCAGGCACTCGTCGTCCGCCTGACTTTGAGCGAACGCTGCGCCGCTCATGCCAAACAACACACCCGCAAGCGCCAGCAGTTTGCGAATCTTCACGGTTAGACCTCCCTGATCGGCCAGGTTGACCTGGCTTCGTTGTGATCGACGCAAGCGACGATCGGATTTCCATCTTAGGTAGGCCGAGTGATGAAGCAATGCCGGAGCAGCGCAGTATTTCTGAACAGGGCCTCAGCATTTCTCAATGCAACACCGGGTTCCAGCGGGAAGCGTGGGTAGATCAGAAAAGCCAAACAGGGGTTCAGAAAAAGCGCCTTGCAAGCAGCAGGGCGAGATCGCTTGTCTTGCCGGACAAACAACAACCAACTTCAGGCAGGAGACGATGGTCGCGGGCGATCAATCTGGCATGAGAGGCCGGCTCTGTCGCGTTTCCGAATACCGGACCGGCGGCGGTCGAGTAGCGCGGCAAATCCGGATCGGACAATGAGCAGTTCGGAGCATCTCGGGCGCAGAATGCGGTCGTTCAAGCTGACGCAGGAAGAGGTGATCTTCTGTATCACGCTCGTCCTGATCGGGGCGTTCTCGCTGTTCCTGCCGAAATTCCTCACCGCCGGAAACATTCTCACCCTGCTGAACAACGTCGCAACGCTCGGCATCCTGGCCGTCGGCATGGCGCTGGTTGTCGTCGGCCGCGGCATCGACCTGACCATGATCGCGGTCATGGTGATCGGTGTTGCGTTCAGCATCTGGCTGTCGACCACCGGGGTGCCGTTCGGCTGGTCGCTTGTCGTGGGCGGGCTTCTCGTCATCCTGGTCGGCATCGGCACCGGGACGCTCATCGCCGTGGCCGATGTGCCGCCGATCTTCGCGACCCTCGGCCTTGCATCGGTGATCTACGGTGCCGGACGGATCGTATTCAAATCCGACGTCGTTTACGCCCCGACCGGGCATGACTGGTTCACCTTCCTGGGCACGGGGACGATTGCCGGGATTCCCGTCTCGGTCTGCGCGGCGGCGTTGCTCGCTGGGCTGGTCGCATTGTTCCTGCGCAAGACCCGGTTCGGACGATTCATCTACGCGACCGGCGACAATCCGTTTGCAGCGCGTACCATCGGACTGCCGACCCGCCCGGTGATCATCTCGCAATACGCCGCCAGCGCATTGATCGCCTTTCTCTCGGGCATTCTGATGTGTGCGGTGGTCTCCGGCATCAATACGCGTTTGTACAATTCGACGCTGATCTACGACGTGCTCCTTGTCGTTGTGCTCGGAGGAATCGGCCTCAGCGGCGGGCAGGGCGGCGTCCGCAACGTGGTCGTCGGCACGGTTCTGGTCGGGGTTCTCACCAACGGCATGACGATTCTCAACATCAGCTTCACCGCCCAGAACCTGATCAAGGGCGTGATCCTGCTTGCTGCTCTGGCAATCGATGCGGTGCTCAATCCGCGCGATGAGCAGACGTCGCAAAGCGGCGACATCTAGGGCCGCGTCTCAAGAAACTTCAAACCGGGAGGGCATCATGATTTCCATTCTGCGCAGATTGCTGTTGACCGGCCTCATGCTTGGCGGGCTTGCGTCCGCAACGCCGGGCATGGCCGCTGAGGTTCAGCAGGTCGGACGCGAGGCATACCTGAAAGCCCTCAAGGGCAAGAAGGTGATCTTCGTTCCGATCTCCCAGGGCTTCGATCTCAACCAGGCCTGGGTGACGGTGTGGGAACGGCATGCCGCACGCTACGGCTTCACGCTTGAGGTGCGCGACCCCAACATGAACACCGAGGCCGGCATTCGTGCCCTGACGGGTGCGATCGCCGAGAAGCCGGATCTGCTGATCGTGCAGAATCCGGACGTGCAGACCTACGCGCGACAGCTGAAACAGGCTCAGGAGGCCGGAATTCCGGTGCTCCAGGTCAACATGCAGTCGGCGACCCAGACCGATTCCTATGTCGGCAACGACTGGATCGAGATGGGCCGCCTCGAGATGGGCGAACTCGCCAAGGCCTGTGCCAAGGGCAGGGGCCCGTCCACCAAGGTCGTCTGGCTTGCGGGCGTCGAGACCGGGGCGGCGAACATCTACATGCGCCAGGGCATCAACGAGGTGTTGGCCGCAAATCCGGACCTTCAATTGGTGTCGGACCAGGCCGCCAATTATGACTCCGACAAGGCGCGCCAGATCACCGCGACGGTTCTCCAGCAGCACCCCGATCTCTGTGGCGTGATGGGCATCTGGGACAATGCCGAGGTTGGCGCCGGTGCGGCCGTCGCGGCCGCGGGCAAGACCGGCCAGGTCACGATCGTCACCAATGGCGCCGGCAGCCAGACCGGTTGCGACAGCGTCAAGAAGGGACTCTTGACCGTCATCTACAACTTCCATGCCGACATCCAGGGCGAGGTCGCGGCAAGCCAGATCTCCGAACTGCTGCAGAGCAACCGCAAGGCGGGGGCCGTCAAGGACGTCTTCTTCGGGCCGATCACGCGGGTCGACAAGACCAACGCGACCGGCCGCAATTGCTGGACGCTCGACGAACTCAAGTGAGAGAGATGCAGCGCGTCCGGTCGCAAGCCGGCGTACGCATGGAACAGGCCAGATGAGCTTTTCGTCGGATATCGTTCGGTGGCGTTACAGGCTTCTCCCCGATCACGTGGTCGGGGAGGTGCTCACCAAGAAATGGGTCGACAGTGCGATCCCCTTTCTGGCGCTGTCGCTGCTCGTCTTCGGTCTGGGGCCGTTCGTCCCGCACTTTTTCGAATGGACGACGCTCGGCAATCTCGCGCGCCAATTTGCCGAGTTCGGACTGATCGTCCTCGGTCTGACGATCGTGATGATCTCGGGCGGCATCGATCTGTCGGTCGGCTCGGTGTTCGCGCTGTCCGTGCTGATGTCGTTGATCGGCATGAACGTCGAGGGCTGGAACGCCGGCGCCGGGCTTCTGGCCGCGCTGGCGGTCGGAGCCATATGCGGTGCCCTGAACGGGTTCCTCGTCGGCTATGTCAGGATGCGGGCCTTCCTGACGACGTTGGTCAGCCTCATCATCTTTCGATCGCTGTTCGAGATCATCTTTCCGCAGTTCTCGACTGCGATCGTGACCAACGTGTCGGACTCTGCGGTCTTCGAGTATCTCGGCACCGCACAGATCGGGCTGTTGCCGGTTTCGTTCCTGATCACGGCCGTGATCGCAATCGGTATTCACATCGTGCTGTCCCGCACGCGATATGGCTGGCACCTGCTCGCCGTCGGTGGCGCGCGCCGCTCCGCGTACAATGCAGGCATCAACGTCCGCTGGACCATCTTCAGCGCTTACGTCTGCTGCAGCACCCTCGTCGCGCTGTCCGGTTTCCTGTTTGCGAGCCGCATCGGAAGCGCGGCATCGGATGTCGGAGCAGGACTCGAACTGCAGGCGCTCACCGCCACGGTGCTGGGCGGCATCTCTCTTGGTGGAGGCCGCGGCACGGTCGCGAAGGCGACCATGGGAGCGGTTTTCGTGCTGCTCCTGTCAAACAGCTTCCTCGCGCTCGCGATCTCCGGCCCCGGGACCGATCTCGCGCTGGGCCTGATCCTCGTCGCCGCGGTCTTCCTCGACGTGCGTTGGGTCAAGAACCGCCACAAGCTGCTGCGCAGCGTCTACATCTCGCCTGCTTACGCCCGGATGCCCGACGCCATTGCGACCGAGCAGGGCGCCGGCGCGATGGCGCCGAACGATACGCTGCGCGACGTCGGCGTCATCGGCCTCGGCATTCTGGAGGGCGCGGAGGACGTCATCTTCGATCGCGACGACAATCTCTACACGGGCAACCGTCACGGCGACATCCTGCGCTGGTTTCCACCCGATTATCAGCGCTGGGAGGTGTTGGCGCATATCGGCGGGTCGCCGCTCGGAATGGCGTTCGATCGCCAGGGGCATCTCAATGTCTGCGTCGCCGGAATGGGACTTTATCAGGTCGAGATGAACGGCACGGTGCATCGGCTGACTGCGGAGACGAACCGGAGTCTGTTGTCGATCGTCGACGATTCCAACATGAAGCTCGCGGATGACCTCGACATCGCGCCAGATGGCGCGATCTATTTCAGCGAGGCGACGACGCGGTTCGAGATGCACGACTGGTATTCCGACGCACTCGAGAGTCGAGGCAACGGCCGCATCATCCGTTACGATCCGAAGACCAGAAGAACCCGGACGGTGCTGAAGAACCTGGTATTTCCGAACGGCATTTGCATGTCCTACGACAACCAGTCTCTGCTCTTCGCGGAGAGCTGGGCCTGTCGGATCAGCCGGTACTATTTCGACGGACCGAAAAAGGGCCAGGTCGAGGTCGTCATCTCGAATCTTCCCGGCTATCCCGACAACATCAATCGCGCGTCCGACGGGAGTTACTGGCTGGCGTTGATGGGGATGCGCACACCCGCGCTCGACCTGTCACTCGAATTGCCGGGCTTCCGCAAGAGGATGTCGCGGCGCTGTTCCGAAGACGCCTGGCTGATGCCGAACCTGAATACCGGATGCGTGCTCAAGTTCAGCGAGCGCGGCGAGATCCTCGAAAGCTACTGGGATCAGGGCGGCGAGAAGCATCCCATGATCACCTCGATGCGGGAGCACAAGGGCGTGCTTTATCTCTGCGGGATCTTCAACAACCGGATGGGGACTTACCGGCTGCAGGGGGCGGACCCCGCATTTTGCGGCGTGGATAGCTATTGGGGCCGTCGCTCGTGAAATGGATCGACAAACTGCTCGGGCGTCGCGAAGGGGCCGTTACAGTGCCCGTGCTCGACGGACCGTTCCTGCCGAACCAGAAGCTCGAACTGGCTCCGGTGCTCTGCGAGGTCGACGAGGTCGATAATCTCGTCGCGATCGACGCTGGGTTGTTTGCCTCGAAAGGCTCGGAGTTGCTTCGTCTCCAACCGGCCTCCTCGGGCCCGGAGAGACTGGCAGGGTTCGACGCGCCGATCTCGGCGATGGCCGGACTGGGTGAAGCGCTCGCGATCGGGTTGGATGGCAAGGGCATCGTCGTGCGGGGCGGCCGCTTCGACGGCAAGGTGGTGCAGCCGTCAGGCGACGTCCTGCGATGCCCGACCGCGATCGCATGGCTGGACGAGTCGACGCTTGCGGTGTGCAACGGGTCGAAGCGGTTGGGCGCGCATGACTGGCGACGGGCATTGATGATGCTGGACAGTTCCGGTTGCGTTGCCGTCGTGGATCTGGCCGAGGACCAGATCAAGGTCGTGGCCACTGGATTGGCGTGGCCAGCCGGCGTTGCCGCATCGGCAGGTCGGTTGATCGTCTCCGAGTGCCTCAAGCACCGCATCGTTGCGGTGACGCTTCCGGACGGCAAGCTTCTCGAACTGGCCGCGGGCCTGCCTGGTTATCCGGCTCGTCTGACCCGTGCGGCCGCCGGTGGCATGTGGCTCTGCTTCTATTCCGTGCGCAATCAACTCGTGGAATTCATCCTGCGCGAGGATGAATACCGGACGCGCATGGTGAACGAGGTGCCGGAACAGTACTGGATGGCGCCTTCACTCCGCTCCGGCCGCAGCTTCAAGGAGCCGATGCAGGGAAGTCAGCTCAAGCAGATGGGCATCCTGAAGCCCTATTCCGTCACGCGGTCCTACGGGCTTGTCGCCTATTGCGACGCGAACACGACGCCTGCCGGGTCCTTTCACTCGCGCGCGGACGGCACGCGGCATGGCGCCGTGGCCGCAGCCGAATACGCCGGCGCGCTCTATGTCGCCAGCCGCGGCTCGAACGCGGTTCTGGAGATTCGCGATCCGGCGGCGGTCCTTTCGGAGTAGATCGAATGCAGCCCATCCTCGAGATCCGCAAAGGAACCAAGCTGTTCGGAAAGATCCCGGCTTTCCAGGACGTCGATTTCGCCGTTTCGCCCGGAGAGGTCCACGCAATTCTGGGCGAGAACGGTGCCGGCAAATCGACCCTGACCAAGATCCTCGCCGGGGTCTACAAGCTCAGCTCCGGAGAGATGTTTCTCAATGGCGCGCCGGTGAGTCTTTCGACGCCCGCAGAAGGCCTGAAGAACGGCGTCGTCATGGTCTATCAGGAAACCAATCTGGTGCCGTCGATGACGGTGGCCCAGAACATCTATCTGGGCGAGGAAAAGACCTTCAATCGGCTGCGCGGCCTCTACATCCAGGCCCGCCAGTTCCTGGCCGGCATGGGATTCCAGGTCGATCCGACCGCGCAGGTGTCGCAGCTCGGAGCTGCGCAAAAGCAGATGGTCGAAATTGCGCGCGCCGTTCATCACAACGCGAAGGTGATCATCTTCGATGAGCCGACGGCGACGCTGACGCCGGAAGAAAAGCGGCATTTCTTCAATCTGATCCGCCGTCTCGTGGCCGACAAGGTCGCGATCATCTTCATTTCGCACGCACTCGAAGAGGCGCTGCAACTGGCCGACCGCATCACCATTCTTCGCGATGGGCGGCTTGTTGCGTCGGATGTGAAAGCAGCGTTCACGCGCGATACCATCATTCAGGCGATGGTCGGACGCAACCTGACGGAAACGCTGCATGGTGACCGCGGCCGTCCGCCCCGGCCGTACGGAGAGCGGGTGCTCAGCGTCGAGAACCTGTCCTTGGGCACGGTGGTCCGCAACACGTCGTTCTCGATCTTCGCCGGGCAGGTGACCGGCGTGTTCGGACTGGTTGGCGCCGGCCGGACCGAAATGATGAAAGTGGTCGCGGGCGTGCTGAAACGCGACTTCTTCCATGGCGGCGAGATCAAGTACTGCGGAAAATCGGTTAGCTATCGGGTGCCGCGCAAGGCGGTGCGCGACGGCATCGTCTACGTCACGGAAGATCGCAAGTTCGACGGTTTCTTCGAGACGATGACGGTGGCCGAGAACCTCCATTTGGGCGAGCTCTCGCGCCTCTCGAACCCATTGTCCGTCATCTCCATGACGCAGGCGAAGGAGCTGGCGCGGCAATGGGCCCGCCGGCTTCAGCTGCGGTCGAACAACGACAAGGCCAGGGTGATCGAGCTCTCCGGCGGCAACCAGCAGAAGGTCGTCATCGCGAGATCGCTGATCCAGAAGCCGAAGCTCATCATCTTCGATGAGCCGACGCGCGGCGTCGATGTCGGCGCCATTGTCGAGATCCACCAGTTCATCAATGGCCTTGCCGATGAAGGCCTCGCCGTGGTCGTGATCTCATCCTACCTGCCCGAGGTGCTGGCACTCTCGGACCGCATCCTGGTCGCAAAGCGCGGCAAGATCGTCGAAGAGATCAAGGCTACCGAAGCGACCGAGCAGCAGATCATGTACGCCGCCGTCCACTAGCGAATGGACTCCCAGCACGATCGTGCCGCAGGGCACGCGGACCGCCGTCCGGTCCAACCAGAGATGTGAATGATCAGCGAGGTTACCGTGAAGAGAGTGGGAATCATCGGAGTCGGTCTGATGGGCCATGGCATCGCGAAGAACGTTCTCGCGCGGGGCGGCTTTCCTCTGGCCTTTCTCGATCATCCAGGCAACCAGCCCGTCGACGATCTCATCGGCCTTGGCGCCACCGCCTGCAACAGTCCAGGCGGATTGGCTGACCTGTCCGACCTCATCATCCTCTGCGTGACGGGCTCACCCCAGGTCGAAGCGGTTCTCACCGGCGAGACCGGCGTTCTGTCGCGGCTGCGCAAGGGGACCATCATCGTCGATTGCTCGACCGCGCTGCCGGAATCGACGTTGCGGATGGCTGCTGCCGTCCGGGCGGCGGGCGGACGCTTCCTCGATGCGCCAATGACGCGCACGGCAGTGCATGCGGAGAAAGGGACGCTGAACCTGCTGGTCGGCGGCGATGAAGAAGACCTTGAAAATGTCCGCGCGGTTCTTGCATCCTTCACCGAGAGTGTTGAGCGGGTAGGCCCGGTGAGCTTCGGCCATCGGCTCAAGCTGCTGCACAACTATGTCTCGATCGGATTCATGGCGCTGCTCGGCGAGGCCGCCGCGCAGGCTGCTGACGCCGGCGTGGACCCGGCGGTCTTCGTCGATGTGCTCGCCAAGGGCGGCGGCGCCGGCGCCGCGCTGCAGCGCTTGACGCCCGCCATCGTAAACGACGACGTCGCTGCGGTGCCGTTCTTCATCGGCAATGCGCTGAAGGATATCGACTACTACCGGACGATGGCCGGTACATCGGGCGCCTCCAGGACGATCGCCGACGGCGTTGCCGGCGCGCTCGCGGCAGTCGTCGAGCGCGGCCGCGGCCAAGCCTACATTCCCGAGCTCGTGCGCTTGCTGCGGAAGCAGCAGCCGGCTGCATAGAGGCGGTTCGCGGAGGGCGATCGCCGCCACGAGAATATGAATCAAACGAAGGCGAGGCGTTCGCCGGCCGCCTCAGGTGAGACAGGAGCAGACTGATGACAAAGACCGAAATCCGATTCCCCATCGATGGACAAACCCGAAAGATGTTCATCGATGGCGCATGGGTGGACGCCCGTTCAGGGGAGGTGTTCGAGACGCGCAATCCCGCGACCGGGGAAGTGATCGGTCGCGTTCCGCGTGGCGATGCGGCCGATATCGGTCTTGCCGTCACCGCGGCTCGTCGCGCCTTCGACGGGCCGTGGAGCCGCTTCAAGCCGTTCGAGAGGCAGGCGCTGCTGTTGCGGATCGCCGAGCTGTTCGAGAAGCACTGGGAAGAGATCAGCCAGTCCGACACCGCCGACATGGGAATGCCGATCGTCAGGACACGGGCGAACAAGCTCCGCGTGCTCGGTATGCTCAGATACTACGCGGGCATGGCGACGGCGCTCCACGGCCAGACGGTCGATAATTCGCTTCCGGGCGACATCGTCTCGTTCACGCGGAAAGAGCCGGTCGGCGTGGTCGGAGCCATCATCCCGTGGAACGCGCCGACGGCGGCGTCGGTCTGGAAGATCGGACCGGCGCTTGCGACCGGCTGCACGATCGTGCTCAAGCCCTCCGAGGAGGCGCCGCTGACGCCGTTGCTGATCGCGGATTTGATGAACGAGGCAGGCGTGCCTCCCGGTGTCGTCAACGTTGTGACCGGGACCGGACCGGAAGCGGGCGCGCCGCTCGCCGAACATTCCGGTGTCGACAAGATCGTCTTCACCGGCTCCACCGCAACCGGCCAAGCCATCATTCGCGCCTCGGCCGGCAATCTCAAGCGGGTGTCGCTGGAGCTTGGCGGAAAATCACCGGTCATCGTCTGCGCCGACGCGGACCTCGACAAGGCTGTCCCGATTGCCGCGATGGCTGCGTTCGCCAATTCAGGCCAGATCTGCATTGCAGGTTCGCGCTTGTTCGTCGAGCGAGCGGTCCACGACGAACTGGTCGAGCGGCTCGGCAGGTTTGCCGCGGCCCTGAAAATCGGCGACGGCGCCGATCCCTCGACCGAGATCGGACCTCTGGTTTCCGAGCGGCAGCTCGACAAGGTCGAAGGCTTTCTGAGAAGCGGACGCGACGAGGGCGCGCGGGTGGTGACCGGCGGCCGAAGAGTGAGGGAGGGGAATCTCTCGAAGGGTAACTTCGTCGAGCCGACCGTGTTCGCCGGTGTCTCCGACAGCATGCAGATTGCCCGCGACGAAATCTTTGGCCCGGTCATTTCGGCGCTGCCGTTCGACACGCTCGACGAGGCGGTGACGCGAGCCAACGCGACGCCATACGGGCTCGCTGCCGGTGTCTTCACGCGCGACGTGAGCAAGGCCCACGTCATCTCGCGCAGCCTGCGCGCTGGATCGGTCTGGGTGAACACCTATCACGCCATCGATCCCGCGATGCCGTTCGGCGGCTACAAAATGAGTGGATACGGCCGCGAGGGCGGCACCGAACAGCTCGATGAATACCTCAACACGAAGGGGGTCTGGATCAAGCTGGATTGATCCGACATTCGTCCGCGACGTCATCATCACCAGGCACAATTTATCGAGCGAGTATCATGAAGGACACTTACAAGATCGCCGTCGTACATGGGGACGGTATTGGACCTGAAGTCGCTCGTGCGGCAGTCGCGGTGCTGCAAGCCGGGGTCCAGACCGGCACACTCCAGTTTGTGGAGTATCCGGCGGGCGCCACCCACTTCCTTGAAGCGGGGGATTCGTTTCCGGCAACCTCGTTTGAGGGCTGTCGTGCCGCCGACGCCATTCTCCATGGCGCCGCCGGCATTCCCGGCGTGGTTCATCGTGACGGCACCGAAGCCGGACTGGACTTCACGCTGACGCTGCGCTTCAAGCTCGACCTGTTCGCCAATGTGCGGCCGATCAAGCTCTACAAGGGCGTGCCGTCGCCGCTCGGGCGGCCGGGTTCGATCGATTACGTCATCGTGAGGGAGAACAGTGAGGGCCTCTACGCCGCGCGGGGCGCCGGGGCGCTGTTGCGCGAAGAAGTGGCGGTCGATACGCTCGTCCAAACCAGGAAGGGGATCGAGCGCATCGTCCGGTTCGCGTTCGAACTTGCCAGATCGAGGAACGGGTCGCCAAAGGACGGACGGCGCCGGGTGACCTGCTGCGACAAGGCCAACGTGTTGCGCACCTATGCGTTCTTCCGTGCCGTGTTCGACGAGGTGGCCAGGGATTATCCCGATATCGAAGCCGAGCACGTCCTGGTCGACGCGATGACGGTTCACCTCGTCAACAAGCCATCCCATTTCGACGTCATCGTCACCGAGAACATGTTCGGCGACATCATTTCCGATCTCGGCGCCGCGACCGTCGGCGGCATGGGCATGTCGCCATCCGAGGAGGTTGGTGACGGGATTGGTTTCTTCCAGGCTTCGCATGGCTCTGCCCCCGATATCGCCGGAAAAGGACTTGCCAATCCCTATGGAACGATCCTCGCATCGATCCTGATGCTGCGGCGTCTGGATCAGCGCTACCGTGACAACCGGTTGCGGCTTGGTGCCGACAGGATCGAAGCTGCTGTCCGCGCCGGGCTGGAGGACGCCGCGCTGAGGACCCGTGACATCGGCGGACATGCGACGACCGGTCAGGTCGTCGACGCGCTTCTGAAATTGCTCTGAGCGCGAGGGCGTCAGCGCAGCTGGGCGAGACTCGAACGGATCAATGAAATCAGTTGCTCGGTGTTCGGACGCCGCACCGGGCCGCGCGTGGTGATCAGACCGATTTGGCGTAGCTTGACGTGGTCGGAGATCGGCACCACGCGAAACTGCTGCGCGCCGGCCTGCACCAGAGCGACCCGCGGTACGATTGCGATGCCGAGGCCCGAGGCGGCCAGAGCCAACGCCGTGGTGGCCGCCTGAACTTCGAATTGCACGTCGAGGCGAACCGCGAGCGTCTCCAGCGTCTCATCGATCAGTCCCCGGACGGCAGTCGTCTTCGAGAGCAGGATGACCGGCTTCTCGACGAGATCAGCGAAGCCGATGCTCGATTGCCCCTCGTCGAACGCCGGCGGGACACACGCGAAAAGCGGATCCTCAAGGATCGGCTCGAACTCATAATCCCCCATGTCCGCAACTTGCGGGCCGATGCCGAACTCGACATCCTGGCGTTTCAGCAGTTCAAGCATCGGCGCCGTGGATATCTCCATCAGCTGCACCTGGCTTCGCGGATAGCGGACCTTGAACGTTGCCAGGATATTGGGGAGCCATCCGGACGCAAGCGTTGGAACGCAGGCCATCCGGATGTGGCGGCTGCGGGACTGCGCTGATTCCGTCAGCAAATCGAGCCCGGACTGCACTTCCTGTAACGCTCGCTTCGCCTGCTCGAACAAGATCCGACCCTCAGGCGTGAGCAGCACTTTCTGCGGCGTTCTACGAAAAAGCAGGACGCCGATCTGCTCCTCCAAATCGCGGACCTGCATGCTTACGGCTGATGGGGATCGGTTCGATTCTTCGGCTGCTTTCCGGAAGCTTTCGTGCTCTGCAGCGAGCAAGAAGGTATGCAGAAGCTTGAGATTGATGTTCGACAAGTCTTGGATACCTCGGTCGATGCCTACTTGTTCTGGAATGCAGAGCGACCCCAGCACCGATCGATATATATCTGGCGAAAGAGGCTGCCGTCTTGGAGAAAACAGGACACAGTTGCGGTGCAGCATACTCGGCGATTAGCCAACTTGCGCATGCCGGTGGGAAAAGAAAAGATGACGCCGATGCGACGCTTCGCCGAGCCTTCCGAGGTCGCCTACACGATGCCGTTCCTCGCCAGCGACGGCGCAAGCTATGTAGCGGGACCCATTCTTCTCGTCGACGGCGGATACATCTGCTGGTGATGGTGCAGTCAAGCGTGCAGCTTGCACCTTCATGGCGCAGATCGTGAAAATGCAGATCCTCGATCTTCAACTCGGTCTCGCTCATCAGACTTTCCGACCAGACCCAGGTGGTTGAGCGCGAAGCGGGCCAGGCGAACGGCAGCGCGCGGCTTGAGGGGCGCTGGCGATCAAGGCTGCGCTCCATGTCGAGCGGCCAGTCTTCGCCGTCCTTGCGGCGGCGAATGATCTCTGCTGCCACGTAGCGGTTCCTGCGGCGGACCTGGACGCGCCAGTTCCCGGACGGCAGCTGAATGAAGCTGGCCGCGGCCGTGTGTAGTCCCTATTTCGTGTGCGCGACGTGTGCACTGACAGGTCAAAACGGGTACATCCGTGTGCAATTTCGGCTAATTTGGAGTGCACATGGCCATGGTTCATTCTGTTGAAGTCTAAGGTAAATAATTGAAATCGCAAGACTATCGCTTTTCCGTGGCTCCGATGATGGACTGGACTGACCGGCATTGCCGCGTCTTCCATCGCCTGATGTCGCGCAGGGCGCGGCTTTATACGGAGATGTTGACGACTGGCGCCATCATCCATGGCGACCGGGCGCGGCTGCTCGGCTTCGATGCCCGCGAGCATCCGGTGGCGCTGCAACTCGGCGGTTCCGATCCGGCCGATCTCGCCACCGCAGCCCGGATCGGCGAGGAGTTCGGCTACGACGAGATCAACCTCAATGTCGGCTGTCCGTCCGATCGGGTGAAGGACGGCCGCTTCGGCGCCTGCCTGATGGCGGAGCCGGCGCTGGTGGCCGCAGGCGTCGCGGCGATGAAGCGCGCGGTGCAAATTCCGGTCACGGTGAAGTGCCGGATCGGTATCGACGACCAGGATCCGGAGGTCGCGCTCGATACCCTGGCACGCGGCGTCATTGCCGCCGGTGCGGATGTGCTGGTCGTGCACGCCCGCAAGGCCTGGCTGAACGGATTGTCGCCGAAGGAGAACCGCGACATCCCGCCGCTCGACTACGATCGGGTCTATCGCCTCAAGGCGGCGCTGCCGGATGTGCCCATCATCATCAATGGCGGCATCACGAGCCTTGCCGAAGCAAAGCAGCATCTCGCGCATGTCGATGGCGTGATGCTGGGGCGGGCGGCCTATCAGGAGCCGTGGCGGCTGCTGACCGTCGATTCCGAGCTGTTCGGCGAAGCGCCGCCGCACGCGACGATGAAGGATGTGTTCGCGGCGATGCTGCCCTATATCGCGCGGCAACTGGCCGAGGGCACGCGGCTGCATTCGATCACGCGCCATTTCGTCGGCGCCTTCCACGGCGTCCCCGGCGCGCGCGCGTTCCGCAGGCATCTCGCGGAGAACGGCGTTCGGCCGGGCGCCGGGATTGATGTGCTCCGCGATGCGATCGCGCTGGTTGACGATCGCGCACGCGCAGCGGTGGCGGCCTGACGATTCAACCTGGCGTCATCGCGCGAGCGCCTTCCCGTTCCGATCAATCGGAACGGGGCTCTGGACTTTTGTATTGACGCGTTTTCTTCACGCGAACCGCTATCCACTTCGCTCGAAAACGCGCTAGCGCTAGTCGACCACCGTGCGCGGGCGCCGGTGGCGGCTCGGGGTGTTGATGCTGCCGGTGACGTCGGGATAGCCGGTCAGGCTCAGCGTGTCGGAGCGGACGCCCCAGCTCTCGAGCCGGTCGAGGAAGCTCATGCCGAGCAGATTGGTCTTCATCTGCCCGCGCTGCACCACCAGCGCCGGGACCGATTTCTCGACCAGCTTGCCGACCGCGAGACGATCGAGCGTCAGCCGCGCCGCCTTGGTGTGACCGCCGGCGGTCTCGAGGTCGACATTGTAGTCGAGCATGTCGGTCGGCAGCCCGATCGCCTTGGCGGTTTCCCAGGTCAGCACCACCGAGGTCGCGCCGGTGTCGATCACCATCGGCGCACTGACACCGTTGATCTTGGCGCGGAAGGCGAACTCGCCGCCCTGGCTGCGGGCGATCTGCACCGCGGGGGCGGAGGTGGACGTGGACGCCGAGGCGGTGATGCTGCGGCCGAAGATCTGGGTCAGGTTCTCCCTGGCGCGCGCGATCTGGTCGGGATCGCCATAGGCGACGACGGCGCCGGCGGTTGCCATCAGAAGCAGGATCACGAGGAGGATGCGGGTCACCATGCACCTCCGGCCGCGGCGGTGCTCAGGCGCGCGTCGGACGCGGCTCCATGCGCTGGAGCCCGGCCTCGGTCATCCGTGCCGGCAGCGCCGCCATCACCGACCGCCGCTCCGTGCTGTCCATCTTGTGCCAGCGCGCGATCTCCGGAAGCGTGCGGCCACAGCCGAAGCAGAGCTTCGTCCTGGGGTCCATCATGCAGACTGCGATACACGGTGTCTCTGAGCTCATTCTTCAACTGTTGAACCGTTTCGGCCGCCAGTGCAAGCCGGCCGAAGCGGGATGCGCCATCACGCCCCGGCTTTTTGTCGCGAGCATGGTCGTCGCGCGAACGCCTTGCATTTATTGGCAGCCAAGACCGCGTCACGTGTTTCCGCGACATGCTCTACAATCCAGTGCCGGCACTCATGATCGACTTGCGGCGTACGCTTTTCCGGTCGGCGGCCATCGTGGGCTCGGCGGGCTCCGGCTGCATCGGCGGCGATTCTTCCGCCATCGGTGCCAGCGCGCTCATCACCCGCTCCGGCGGCAAGGTCACGATCACCTCGGTGCCGATGCGCAGCTTCGATTTCAGCGTGAAGGTGCCGCCATGCATGTCGATCAGGCTCTTCGCGATCGGCAGGCCAAGGCCCGCACCCTGTTCCGCCGACTTGATCGAGTTGGAGCCCTGGCCGAACGAGGCCAGTACCACCGGGATCTCGTCCTCGGCGATGCCGCTGCCGGTGTCCTTGACGCTCAGATACTGCCCGCCCGACGCGGTCCAGCCGACCTTGAGCCAGATCTCGCCGCCCTGCGGGGTGAACTTGATCGAGTTGGAGAGCAGATTGAGCACGACCTGGCGGATGGCGCGCTCGTCGCCCCAAATCCGGGGCATGCCGTGCTCGAACACCTCGTGGATGGTGATGCCGCGGCTCGAGGCGCGCAGCTTCAAGAGATGATGGCAATCGGCGACGACATGCACCAGCGCCACGGCCTCCTCGTTCAGCTCGTAGCGGCCGGCCTCGATGCGCGACAGGTCAAGGATCTCGTTGATAAGGTTGAGCAGGTGCACGCCGGAATTATGGATGTCGGCGGAGTATTCCTTGTAGACCGGCACCGCATGCGCGCCGAAGATCTCGCTCTTCATCACCTCGGAGAAGCCGAGGATGGCGTTGAGCGGCGTGCGCAGCTCGTGGCTCATCTGGGCCAGGAAGCGCGACTTGGCGACATTGGCGGATTCGGCGCGGTGCCGTGCTTCGTCTGAGATCGCCTTGGCCTGTTCCAGTTCGCCGATCAGCGCATCCTTTTCGGCGCGGGCCTCCAAGGTTGCCAATGTGGTCGAATGCAGGCGGTGCGCCAGCAGGGCGAAATAGCCCTCGGCGGCGAGCGCCAGCAGCGCCAGCACGTAATTGTCGAATGCGCCGTTGAGCACGAGGTCGAGCGCGATCCCGACCGTCACCGGAACGGTCGCCGCGAGCGCTGCGATCGGCAGGCTCGCCGCCAGCATGCTGGAGACCGCGATCACCAGCAGCATCAGGAACATCATCAGCGTGTTGGAGGCGAGATCGCGCCCCGCGGGGTGGATCAGGATCGCGGTCCAGCACAGGCCGTAGAGCAGGTCGAGCAGCACGAAGCGCGTGCGCCATTTGCGGGTCACCGCGACCGAGGTCGGTTCGGCGAGGAAGCGGGCGCAACTGCGGATGATCGCGACGTGGACGCAGAGGATGCCGACGGTCCAGGCGCCGGCCACGATCGGCTTCATCCAGAGGCCGAACAGCACGCCGGTGGCCACCACCAGCAGCATCACGACGTAGGAGGCCGAGATCCGGGTCTGGGCGTATTGGCGGAGCAGCTCGGCGTCGAACGCCGGGCGGGTTCCACTGGTTGACGTTAACCGATCCCGCGCCTCGCGCACCCGCTGCGCGGCGACGCGCCGGCTGTTCACCGGCACCGTCACCTGAGGTCCTGCCGGAAGCGCGACAACTTCAGGCTTTTCTGCGGGATTACTCATAAACAACACAAATCCTGCCAGCGAACCGCGCGGGCCTTTTGCATTGTCTATCTGTGACGCCAAATCATTAAGCGATGACTTAAAGAGCTAAAGAAACTCGTTAACCGGAGGTTAAATTAACTTTTGCGCGGGCGGTGCGCCGTTGCGCAAAGCCGCGCACTTGCACGCGCCGCAGCGCTTGTGAACATCGGGAGATGCCGCCGCAGGGCAGGTGACCCGCCTGCGAGGGTCGCCATGACCGGATGCAAGGAGGCGTTAACGCTGCAGACGCGCCAGCAGGCTCGACGTATCTCGAGATTGACAGTGCACTAAACCGCCCGACTAGAAGTTGAGTGCACTCCAGCAGTGTCAGCGCAATTCAAAGAATGCTCCCGACACGCCGGGCACGCGTCCAAGCACAGCCACTTGGTGTTCTTGCGGACGAACGAAATCTCCGCGCTGAACCGGCGGTCAACGTGGTGGCCTGGAGAACGATGACGGTTCTAACGCTCGTCCCGCATATATGGACTTCGCTGGGAGACGAGTCGCAAGTCTTGATCCGCTGCTATCGTCTTTGGCCCGTACATGTGCGGCACGCTCACCGGATTGCCCCACAAGGTCCAAGCAATAGCGCCACTGGCAAGTATTCCACCGCAGATCGCCAAAAGGTCCTGCCTCATTGCGCGCCTCCATATACGGTCGGCAATCTCGAAGCATAAATCAGGCCACCCCGTCGCGCACGGCAGGTCGAGGGCATATGATGGATCCCTGATTTCGGAACCGCACAGTCTGCTCAAATCCGCAGCCGGTAGCCTAGCAAATCAGCTTGCTGGGACTGCCCGGGACCGAGATCCGGCGCGGGAATATTGTATTGTTGTCCACAGTGGGTATCGCGCAACACCGCGCGGGTTGGAATCGCCGTAAGGTACGTGCGGGCTTTTCCCACTTGAACCCGTTAGCGGTTCAATGCCTTTGTGGCGGCGACGCTGCCCGAGCATTTGCCAGACAATTGTAACGCATTGCGACTTCATTTCCAGAACAATGGCGCGGCTGGCGTGGACCTATTTCGAGCTGAGAAGATCGCCACGGTCCCGGACCGGTCACATCATGACTGCCGCTTTTGTGGAGCTACACTTACCCTTGTCAGAACAATCATGGAATCTGAAAGCGGAATTGTCGTTCATATGTTTGAATGCGGGCGGTGTGGGGACCGTACTTGGACCGACTAAAGGTTAGCAGCAAGCGCAAGACCGAGGTCAATCGCTCACCACAACTGGGACAGCACCGATCCTCATAAACGCACCAGCGTCCTGCCTGGTGTTGAAGTTGCGCAAGCATGTAGCGTTCACCGCTGCGCACAGAGAGCTTCCCCAAACTGCTAGACAGTGCACCGATCGGTCTGAGCGGAACTCGCCAAACCGGCCCGAGCCACCGGTCAACGCACAACGTGACGGCGGCCACATCGCGCAAAAGTTCCCTGCATAACTTCCTCGCACACCATTACCACTCGCTTGCCTGCAGGCGTGGCAACTGCTGGATTTGTATGCTGCGAACTCGTTGCCAAGAAGTCACGCCGCCGAACCGAATGGACAGCTGACGTCATTATCGTGGCGGCGCTCGCGCCCGCAGCTTATTGATGAGGGATAGATGGGGCGGCATTTTTTCTGAGCCCCACGCAATCTGTTTCTAATGCGTTCATTGATCAGAGCTCGAGTTGGCAAGAAACCCATTTCAGATGTCATGGAGCATGTTGCGAAATGAATCTTGACCATCAGTCTATCACCAATCATTCAGGCCATCCGCAGTCAGCGATGTCCGCTGCCGCTCAAGCGGATGGAAACCAAAGCAACAAGACGCGCTTTGGATTCAAGGCGACTGACCTCATCGTCTACCCTGCGCACGGTGTCGGTCAAATCGTTGCGATCGAAGAGCAGACTGTAGCCGGCGCCTGCCTCGAGTTCTTCGTCGTCTATTTCGAGAAGAGCAAGATGACACTACGCGTTCCAACGAGCAGAGCGGCCAAAACCGGAATGCGTCGGTTGTCCGACCCCAGCACCATCCAGCACGCACGACGAATCCTGGGTCAACCACCTCATAAGGCGCGGGGCAACTGGTCCCGGATTGCTGAAGAGTACGAAAGCAAGATCAATTCGGGTGATATCGTTGCAATTGCCGAAGTGATGCGCGATCTCCACAGGCGCGCTGCCAGCCCTGACCAGAGCTACGCCGAACGGCAGCTCTACACGACGGCCGTTGATCGCTTGTCCGAAGAAGTAGCTCTTGTTAGCGGCATCACCGAACAAGAAGCGGCGAAAGAACTTGAAAACGTGATAGCCGCCGAAGTCAGGCGCAGCGCCTAATTGAGGCTTCTCGAACCAGTCGCTATTCGCCTGAAACGAGCCCCAGCGAGAGCGCAAGCCGGGGCCTTTAACCTCAGCAAACGGCCTCAGCGTCCGGCAGGGAGCTGAGGCCGAGGAGCGCCCGTGGGGTAAGGGAAAGATTCTGGACACTCCCAAGGTCACCTAAGACTGCCGCTCGCGTGACGGGCATTTGCATATGTAAATGAGCGCTCTGATTTCTCCCAGGGACGGCCCGCGCCAAAGGAAAAGGGGCCGCCTGACGAGACGGCCCCTTAACCGGAAACATTTTGAAACATCGATCTTAATGAAATAACCGGCAGCGAAATCCTACTTTCATTCGCAATCGCAGCAATTCCGCAGAAATAGCTACCCCAATAGAAGTAGGTCCGGACTTGAGAGCAGACCCAAGGGTGACCGTCGGAGAATTTCGTGGACTGATCCAGTTCCACTTCGGAAGCATGTTCAGCTGATCAACAGAGCGCCGACGCCTACGATGAGCGCTGCGAACGATATCGCCGCCAGCGCTATGAATCTGTACTCGGCGCCATCCGTGCGATGATCGTATCCGCCGTACATCGCCGCACGTTGCGCTCCGGCTGTAGTGCCCGCATTCACAACGAAGCAGTCGGAAGCGAAGAACGGCCCCAGCACGTTGGGGGCCTAAATTGGCCGATGCTGGGGCCGGTCGCCTATCCGGGGCTAGCAAGGATTAGGCATCGACACGCTGATGGCCTTCGCGGGTTCCGACACTAACATGGGTTAAGTCTGGTGCGTTTCCCCCCGCAATTGCGCGGACATGATTGCAAAAATTGCGTCGTGCTATGAACCGGGTCGGCTATCTCACTCAGCACGGGACGCCCGGCCCAGGCTCGCTGCCGGTCATCTCGAAAGAGACGAGCGTCGATTGGCGTTCGGCTGGACAGCGACCAGCAAGGACACCTGGCAGCTGTGCTCAGCTCCCAGAGGGCCCCTCCCTGGCCGCGTCAGGCCTCCGGCGGGACAGGCGAAGGGATACTGGGCGGGCGCGAGCTGTCCCTGAAGGAGCGGGATTCTTAATCAACCGAGAGTTTTGGGCTTGCCGCCGCACATCTTCTCGAACATCCGGCATTGGCAGGAGCGAGCCGGACGGATAGGCTTGGTCTTATTTTAGCGAAACACTTTCAGTTCGTCTCACGGGAGGAGTGCGGTGAGGCTGATTTGGATCTCCGTCGGACTCTTGATTGGATTTGGTTGTTCCTCTATTTCCGCTGCCGCGAAGCCGGTCGTTGAACTTCTAGCAGCCTGCGATCAAGTTGCGGCTCATCCATTTGATAGTACGCGACCGGCGGGAGTCGCTGGCGTCAGTTCTGAAAAGATCGTCGCACAGGTCGCAATCGATGCATGCGAGCGCGCAGCGAAGGTGGCTCCAAACGAGCCCAGGATTGCCCTCCAGCTCGGTCGGGCATATCAGGCCGCAAAGAACTTTGATGCGGCCCGGCGGCAATACGCCAAGGCGTTCGAGGGTGGCAGCGTTCAAGGTGCGGCCAACCTGGCGTCGCTTTATCTGATTGGCGAGGGCGGCATCCCGAAGGATGACGCCGAAGCGCTCCGCCTCTCGAAATTCGCTGCAGATCACGGGAATGCGCAAGGTCAAAACGACCTTGGAGTTCTTTATCTAGGGGGACGCGGCGGGCTGCCCCAAAACGATAGTGAAGCCGCCCGTCTTTTCGGGCTTTCCGCAGATCAGGGCTTCGCGCCGGCGCAATATAATCTCGGCAGATTATATCAAACGGGACGTGGCGGCTTGGCCAAGGATGAGTACGCGGCCGCCCGTCTATACAGAACGGCAGCAGAGCGTGATAACGCCTTCGCGCAAGTCTATCTCGGGATCTTTCATCTCGAGGGACGCGGCGGGGTCACCAAAGATGAACGCGAAGCGGGCCGCCTGTACAAATTGTCGGCCGACCAAGGCAATGCTCTCGGAGAGGCCTACCTCGGGCTTGCCTACGCGCGAGGTCACGCAGGGGTATCGAAAGACGAGCGCGAAGCCGTACGACTTTTCAAGCTTTCGGCCGACCAAGGTAACGCCGTTGGCCAGGTGAACCTCGGATTTGCCTATGAGCGTGGAGCGGGCGGGCTGGCAAGAGACGATCGTGAAGCTGTGCGCCTCTACAAACTGTCAGCTGAACAAGGCAACGATCAGGCGCAAACCAACTTGGGCGCGGCGTATTTGCGCGGCTCCGGTGGGTTAGCTAGGGACGAGGCCGAAGCAGTACGGCTTTATAAGCTCGCAGCAGAACACAGGAATGCGCAGGCGCAGGCGAATCTAGGACTTGCCTATTTGGGTGGAGTCGGAGGACTGCCGAAAGATGTCGTCGAGGCAGTTCGGTTCTTCAAAATGGCTGCAGAGGGTGGCAACGCTCAAGGTCAGGCAAATCTGGCAGCTGCATACGAGCGCGGCGATGGCGGGTTGGCAAAAGATGAGCGCGAAGCCGTCCGCCTGTACAGGCTAGCCGCAGACCACGGAAATCGTTTTGCCCAGGCGGCATTGGCCCGTCTCGGCGTGCTTCGGCCCGCGGCACCTCAGATAGCGACCGAACTATCCGCGGGCGACGTGCGCGTGAGGATGGTTTCAGGCAACGGGACCTTTTACGTGCCCGCTCTCATAAACGACACCTTGAAGTTAAACTTCGTTGTTGACAGTGGAGCCTCCGACGTTTCGATCCCGGCCAATGTTGCTCAAACCTTGATGAGGACCGGCACGATCAACGAAAGCGACTTTACTGGATCGGCGAACCACCGCCTTGCTGATGGTTCGATTGTCTCATCGAGGACATTCATCATCAGATCTTTGAAGGTTGGAGATCGAACGGTGACCAATGTTCCCGCAAGCATCGCACGCGCCAATGCCCCTTTGCTGCTTGGACAGTCTTTTTTGAATCGGTTCAGATCTTGGTCGCAGGACAACGTAAACCACGAACTTGTCCTTCAATAAGGTCTCACACTCAGGGGTGATCTCATCGGCACGTACGACCACTATGGCGAGTCGCCGCCGACGCGTTCCTTGCCGCACCTTCTATGGAGCAATTCTACATCAGAACATCGAGGGGACCGGTGCGGATGGCCCGTATGACTGCCGAGTTTGCTGCCGTTCGACTGAGAAGGAGACAAAAGCGGTGAACGTCTTCAAAAGCGCAATTGAGGGGAACGATTGTCTTCCGTCGTGTTCGTTGAAGATTATGTCCAGCTAGTGTTCGACGGTGACGTCCCCACGATGTTTGTCTGTAATTGCGGTGACAGTGCATTCAAGTGACAGACCACGCCCCGACGTGCATCATACGGCATGGCTCGCCTTGCCCGTGTCGTGATCCCCGGTTGCCCGCACCATCTCACGCAGCGTGGCAATGGCCGCGCGCGGACCTTCTTTGGCGACGGCGACTATGCGCTCTACCGCGACCTGCTCGCCGCCCATTGCGCCGCGGCCGGGGTTGAAGTGTGGGCCTGGTGCCTGATGCCGAACCACGTTCACCTCATCCTGGTACCGTCCGATCCCGACGGGCTGCGCCGCGCGCTGGCGCGCGTGCATCGCATCTACGCCGGAACGATCCAGGCGCGGCGCAAACGCACCGGTCATTTCTGGCAAGGCCGGTTCGGCGGCGTCGCGATGGACGAGCCGCATCTTGCCGCGGCGCTGCGCTACGTGTCACTCAATCCGGTGCGGGCGCGTCTGGTGCAACGCGCCCAGGACTGGCACTGGTCGAGCACGCGCGCGCATCTGCGCGGCAAGGACGACGGCGTCTCGGCGCTGGCGCCGGTGCGCGATCGCTTCCCGGATTTCGCCGATCTCATGGCATGCGAACCGGAGGCGGATCTGTTTGAGAGCCTGCGTGCCGCCGAGAGCATCGGGCGGCCGCTCGGTGACGAGCGTTTCCTCGCCCGCATCGAGCGCAAGACGGGCCGCATTCTCAAACCAGGCAAACGCGGGCCTAAGGCGTCTGTGGAGCAGCACGATTGAGCGCGAAGAATTAAGTGCACCGTCACCGTAATAATGTGATCGAACTCGAACATGCTGCTCAGTCCGAGGCAGGATGATGGTTCCCGCATTTCCTTATGCACGGCAGCAAGGCCGACTTGTTGCTCTATGTGATTGCGGGATTTTCCAATCGGTCCAGACTACTCACATGTCACCAGCTGAAATGATGAAACGTGCCGAAGCCTATGAAGCAATGGCTGGATGGGCTGACCAGTTGAACCGGACCCGCTTCCATGAGGTGGCCGATAACTGGAGGAAGGTTGCTTGCCAGGTCGAGGCTCTTGAACGATCTTCCGTCTACCGGATGATCCGCCGAGCCTCGCATCCACACCCCGAGCCGGTTCTTCGAGCGGAGCGCGCGGCGAAGCAAGGCGTTGGCGCTTGGCAACCATGAAGCTACTAACAGAGTATATTGAGCACGCTTTGCAATTTGAGCGCCTCGCCGCCGCGGAGAGTGATCCCAGGCTGAAAGCGCAGTTCATTCAGCAGGCAAAGGACTATCGGAAGTTGGCCGCCGATCGGGCCAAGCGCTACGGGCTCCCCCCACCGAGCCCTTCGTCTGAGGCTGAGTAAGCCTTGTTGCATCCTTTCCGGCGTTACAGAACCGTCTCGATCAGACCCAACGTCTTCGCCTCCTGCGCCTCCAAATACCAATTTGACGGCGCCTTCTGCATGACCTCATCGATCGTTACGTTCGAGCCCAGTATAAGATTTTGAAAGCCCTCGTTCTGTATGGCGATCGAGCATTCGATTTCGTTGAGCGTCGCTCTCACAACCGCAATGCATGTTGTTAAAGGGCCATCGATCACCAAGCTCTTCGAAAGCTTGCGTTCATGGATCATCAGTCGCGTGCCGCGCGCGAGGTACCTGTTCGGCCGCGCAAAGAAGCTCATGAACGTAACGCCCGCCGAATAGATCACAGCCTTACCGAGGAACACGAAGCGACGTTGCGGCTCCGTCTCGCTCGCGAACCGCACGTCCTCCCCCATCATTCGGGCGACCTCGGGGTCGCCGCCCAAGGTCGACAGTTCGATCACGACAAGATCTTTATCGGCCGCGTTGTCGAACTGCGTTCGAAAGGCGGTGTACATGTTGTAGTCGACAATGCCCGAGAGGCTAATGGCCGGCGACTTGAAGGCTGTGGCCGGTAGCGTTGCGAGTTGCATCTAACAATCCCTTGGCGGCTTTCGTCCTGGACTACACGCAGATGCCGTAACTGGTTCCCGATCGGCCCACGGACCGGGCGGACGCGGCTCCAAGAATCTGCAATTACTGCTGGCATTTCATCATTGGAGAGGTTCATGCCAGCAGGATCGTGGTCCGCTAAAGAAGAGAACGGAGCTATTGCAATTGATCCGGGAGACCGGGATGACACGGCGCGAGATCGCCCAGAAGCTCGGCCTTACCGAGGCGGCGGTCAGCGCCCGGCTGACTATCATCCGAAGGCGGAGTAACGCGACCTATGACGCTGATAGGTTCGGCTAGTCGTGCCGATTGTTCAGTTTCTCCTCCACTTCTAGCGAAGCCGCGAGGGCTGCTTCGCTCGCAGCCAGGACACGATAACTGTGCTCCATCCGCTCGAGAAAATAGCGAGTGAACGTGTCGTCGGCCGTCTCTTTGGCCCGCCGGTAGTGTTCCGCCCTCACCAGGTAATCGCCCGCGCTCATGACCGGAAAATCCATCAGCGTCCGGAGCGTTCCAGAGCGCCGGGAGGGACGCCGCCCTAGCGGACCGCCCGCTAACCGTCTCTGTCCTATGCGCGATCGGTCGATGCCAGCTCAGGTCGCCTAAAGAAAGCGACCCCAGCATCCGGATCATGCTGGGGTCAATCTGGATCGCTGACAGTAGCAGCCGTCTTTAGTTTAGGGCTGAAAAAATACGAAATGAAAATCACCTGCCCCTCGGGGTTATCATCGCGTAGGCCGGCCGCTGCAAAAATAACCCGTGTGAATCTGCTCCCAGATTTTCTCAATACACGTGGAGGAGCCGGAATTTTGTTCCTTTCGCGGAACCATACTGCCGACCTCGGCAGTATCGTCGTCTTTTGCCCCTGCGGCTGAGGTTAGACCTTCTTGACCGCCTTCTTCACAGACGCCGCAGACTTGCCGGTTTTCCGCGCCTCGTAGCCTCATAGGACCCCATAGTCCTGCGACTACGGTGGCAGTGCATTAACCGCCGACTACCAGCTACAATTTCGGAATAATGGAAGTGTGCCCCTGATTTGCCCGACATGTCAAGCTGCCAAATCGAATGCCGGCGGCCGGCCCGCTCCTTTGCATGGGGTTGTTTTCGAAGTTTTGGTAGCGCGCACCTTCAAGGGGGAATTCTCCATGGCAGACGCCGCCGCAGGGCAGGTGACCCGCGGGCGCGGGTCACCGTGGCCGGATGCGAGGCGTTAACGCTGCAACCGCGCCAGCAAGCTCGACGTATCCCAGCGCTTGCCGCCCATCTTCTCGACCTCGGCGTAGAACTGGTCGACCAGCGCGGTCGCGGGCAGGGTAGCGCCGTTGCGGCGGGCTTCGGCCAGCGCGATCGAGAGGTCCTTGCGCATCCATTCGACGGCGAAGCCGAAATCGTACTTGCCCTCGTTCATGGTCTTGTAGCGGTTCTCCATCTGCCAGGATTGCGCGGCGCCCTTGGAGATGGTCTCGATCACCGCGGTGACGTCGAGGCCGCTCTTCTTGGCGAAGTGGATGCCCTCGGAGAGGCCCTGCACCAGGCCGGCGATGCAGATCTGGTTGACCATTTTTGTCAGTTGGCCCGCGCCTGCCGGTCCGAGCAATTTGCACATCCGCGCGTAGGCGCCGGTAATGATCGGCTCGGCGCCGGCATAGGCGTCCTCGCTGCCGCCGCACATCACCGTCAGCACGCCGTTCTCGGCGCCGGCCTGGCCGCCGGACACCGGCGCGTCGACGAACTTGAAGCCGGCCTTGGCGGCGGCGGCATCGAGCTCGCGGGCGACCTCGGCGGAGGCGGTGGTGTGATCGACGAAGGTCGCGCCCTTCTTCATCCCGGCAAACGCGCCGTCCGGCCCGATCGTGACCGCGCGCAGGTCGTTGTCGTTGCCGACGCAGCACATCACGAAGTCCTGACCTTCGGCGGCACCCTTCGGTGTCGGCGCCGTCTTGCCTCCGAACTTGTCGGCCCATTGCTTCGCCTTCGCCGCGGTCCGGTTGTACACGGTGACCTCATGGCCGCCCTTTTTCACGAGGTGCCCCGCCATCGGGAAGCCCATTACGCCGAGACCGAGAAAAGCGACTTTAGCCATATCTGCTACCTTGTGTCTGAGACCTTGTGGTTTGCCGTGGTGATCGCCCCTTGGGGGCGTGCCGGCAACGGCGCGCCGGGCAGGGCATTCCGTCCATGGAAGGAGCCGCACCATACCTCCTGTGCAGCGGAGGGCAACGGCCTTGGCGGGATGGCAGGACCCGGTTTTGTGCTAGGATTGCCGCACCAAAGAACCTCACAAAAAAGGGAGTGTCTCGCATGGGCATGAGCGTCGGTGTGCTCGATCATTTCAATATCCGGACCCGAAATCTCGCCGCCACGGTGCGGTTCTATGAGGACATTCTGGGCCTGGAAAAGGGTGCGCGGCCGAACTTCGCGTTCCCCGGCGCGTGGATGTACAGCGAAGGCAAGGCGGTGGTGCATCTGGTCGATATTTCGTCGACCGACGAGGCACAAAAGCCGGATTCCGGCGTCGTCCATCATGTCGCCTTTGCCAGCCGGGGTTTTGACGGCATGCGGCAGCGGCTGCAGGCCAAGGGCATGGAGTTCGACTCGCGCCAGGTTCCCGGCGGCGATCTGTGGCAGATCTTCGTCAACGACCCCAACGGGGTGATGATCGAATTGAACTACGAGGCCGCCAAGGAAGGCGGCGCGGCAGCACCGGTCGAGCGGCACGACGACGTCGGAGCGAGGTAGCCTTTTGCGCTGCAACGCTCTATGGGTGCTCCCTTGAATTTTCTGGGAGATGCGCGGTGAGCGTGACGCAGCAACAGGTTCTCGATTGCCTTGCCAAGGTGATGTCGCCGCGCGGCGTCCCCTTGACCAACGCCAATGTGCTGTCGGCGATCACGGTCACCGACGGCAAGGTGTTCTTCTCGATCAATGTCGACGCCGCGGAAGCCCGCGCCTGGGAAAGCGTGCGGGCGCAGGCCGAGAACGCCGTGCGCGCCATACCCGGCGTCAGCGTCGCGATGATCGCGCTGACCGCGGAGCGCAAGGCGGGCGCTGCGGCGTCTCCGCCGCGGCAGGCCGGCGGCGTCCCGCCCGCATCCGCGCACCGGCATCCGCACCCGCCCGGTGCGCAATCGCCGATGGCGCGCCAGGCCGAGATCCCCGGCATCGCCGCCGTCATCGCGGTTGCCTCGGGCAAGGGCGGTGTCGGCAAGTCGACCACCGCGCTCAACCTCGCGCTCGGCCTGCGCGACCTCGGCCTGCGGGTCGGGCTGCTTGATGCCGACATCTACGGCCCGTCGGTGCCGCGGCTGACCGGCATCCGCGAGAAGCCGCAGCTCAACGACGACAAGAAGATGATCCCGCTACAGCGCTTCGGCCTGTCGATCATGTCGATCGGCTTTTTGGTCGAGGAGGACACCGCGATGATCTGGCGCGGGCCGATGGTGATGTCGGCGATCACCCAGATGCTGCGCGACGTCGCCTGGGGCACCCTCGACGTGCTGGTCGTCGACATGCCGCCCGGCACCGGCGACGCCCAGCTAACGCTGGCGCAGAACGTCCCGCTCAAGGGCGCCGTCATCATCTCGACGCCGCAGGACCTCTCGCTGATCGATGCACGGCGGGGGCTGGCGATGTTCAAGAAGGTCAACGTGCCGGTGCTCGGCATCGTCGAGAACATGAGCTATTTCCAGTGCCCGCATTGCGGCACCCGTTCGGACATCTTCGGCCATGGCGGTGCCCGCCACGAGGCCGAGAAGCTCGGGGTGCCGTTCCTCGGCGAGATCCCGCTGCACATCGCGATCCGCACCGCCTCCGATGCCGGCACCCCGGTGGTCGAGAGCGAGCCGGACGGCCCGCACGCGGCGATTTACCGCGCGATCGGCGGCAAGGTCCGCGAGCAGCTGCAAGGCGTGATTGCCGCCGCCTGAGCCCAGGGTGCTGTCCCGGCGAGCCGACCGGCCCGGGATGCCGGCGTCCGGCAGGCCTTTCTTCACAGGGCTGTCGCCCCTGGTGCCTCTGGACGATTGCTGAATCGGTTTCGCCCTGTATGTTTGTGCGACAGAGGCCGAATCGTACCACCCTTGGATTGGTCGAAGGCGGTCACGGGTGAGGCCGAACTTGCAGAAGGGTCGTGGGGCGACCGTCGACATGGCAGCATCACGCGAAGCAAAGAAACCACGCCGCAAGCATCTGACGCGGGAGAAGCGCGAAGAGGCTTCCCGCCTCGCGTTCAACGCCGCGAAGAAATCCGACTCGATCGGCGAGGCCGCCGAGGCGATCGCCAAGATCTATGGCGTCAGCAAGACCACCGCGCAAAGCTGGATCCGGCGCGGGCGACATTTGGCCGACAAGGCCAAGAAGGCGCGGGAGACGACGCGGCGCTGATTGGCCGGGGAGCGGACGAGCCGGATGGCCCGCACGCGGCGATTTACCGCTGATCGCAGGCTTGCGCCGCGCGTGGGCTCAGGGCGTCATCGCCACCGCCCAAGCCCGCATTTTCCAGCCGATTTCCTGCGCCATCAGACTTTCGTTTAATTGGCGCGGTCATGCCATTGTCGCGTTTCCGTGAAGGCTCCTTCCGTGGTAAAGGGCCGACCCAGAGCGCCCCGGCAGGCCTTCCTGCGTGCTGCCGGAGAACCGCTTGCGGTCATTGGGAAACGCCCCTCAAGGAGAAGCCTTACGATGAAGCGTCGTGATTTTTTGAAAGTGTCGGCGGCCGGTGCTGCCGCGACGGCGGTTGCTGCGCCGGCGATTGCGCAGTCCTCGCCTGAAATCAAGTGGCGCCTGACCTCGAGCTTCCCGAAGTCGCTGGACACCATCTATGGCGGTGCCGAGCAGGTGGCGAAGTACGTCGCCGAAATGACCGACAACAAATTCCAGATCCAGGTGTTCGCGGCGGGCGAAATCGTGCCCGGCCTGCAGGCGCTGGACGCGACCTCCAACGGCACCGTCGAGATGTGCCACACCGTGTCCTACTACTATGTCGGCAAGGATCCGACCTTTGCGATCTACGCCTCGGTGCCGTTCGGCCTCAACGCGCGCATGCAGAACTCCTGGTGGTACCAGGGCGGCGGTGAGGCGCTCGGCAACGAGTTCTTCAAGAAGTTCGGCGTGATCGGCTTCCCCTGCGGCAACACCGGCACCCAGATGGGCGGCTGGTTCCGCAAGGAGATCAAGACGGTCGCCGATCTCTCCGGCCTCAAATTCCGCATCGGCGGCATCGCCGGCCAGGTGTTGCAGAAGGTCGGCGTGGTGCCGCAGCAGCTCGCCGGCGGCGACATCTATCCGGCGCTCGAAAAGGGCACCATCGACGCGGCCGAGTGGGTCGGTCCCTATGACGACGAGAAGCTCGGCTTCCAGAAGGTCGCCAAGTACTATTACTATCCGGGCTTCTGGGAAGGCGGCCCGACCGTGCACGCCTACTGCAACCTGGAAAAGTGGAACGCGCTGCCGAAGAACTATCAGGCGATCCTGACCAACGCGACCGCCAACGCCAACAGCTGGATGGCTGCGCGCTACGACATGCAGAACCCGACCGCGCTGAAGCGGCTGGTTGCCAGCGGCACGCAGCTGCGTCCGTTCACCAACGAAGTGCTCGAGGCCTGCCTCAAGGCGACCAACGAGCTGTGGGGTGAGATCTCGGCCAAGAATGCCGATTTCAAGAAGTCGATCGACGCCATGCAGGCCTACCGCTCCGACCAGTATCTGTGGTGGCAGGTCGCCGAATACACCTTCGACAGCTTCATGATCCGCTCGCGTACCCGCGGCTAACGGCGTCCCAAGCGTTCGCGAGAAGAGAACGGCAGAAAATTCAACTCAAGTAGCCCGGCCTCCGCAAGGAGGCCGGGTTTTTTGCGTCTGGCATTCGGCAAGGGGATGTTCCATGCTCGCACTCCAAGCCTCGGCACGAAGGCGGCGCGTGATCGGTGACCGGTCACGACGGCAAAGAAAAGCGGCGCGACGATGCAAAGCAGTCGACGCTCGGACAACACAATCACACAGGGCAGGATTCAAAAATGAAGCGCAGGGATTTCATCAAGGTGACGGGACTGGGCGTCGCCGGCGCCGCGACCGTCGCAGCGCCGGCGATCGCGCAGTCGATGCCGGAGCTGAAATGGCGCCTGACCACCAGCTGGCCGAAGACGCTCGACACGCTGCACGGCGGCGCCGAGCTGATGGCCAAGGCCGTCGGCGAGGCCACCGACAACAAATTCCAGATCCAGACCTTTGCCGCCGGCGAGATCGTGCCCGGCCTCCAGGTGCTCGATGCGGTGCAGAACGGCACGGTCGAGATGGGCCACACCGCGCCGTATTATTACTTCGGCAAGGATCCGACCTTCACCTTCGGCTCCTCGGTGCCGTTCGGGCCGAACATGCGGTTGAACCAGGCCTGGTACATTCTCGGCGGCGGCAAGGAGTTGCTGAACGAGTTCTACAAGAGCTACAACGTCACCTCGCTGCTGGCCGGCAACACCGGCTGCCAGATGGGCGGCTGGTTCCGCAAGGAGATCAACAGCGTCGACGATCTCAACGGCCTGAAATTCCGGATCGGCGGCTTTGCCGGGCGCGTGATGCAGAAGCTCGGCTGCGTGCCGCAGCAGCTTGCCGGCGGCGACATCTATCCGGCGCTCGAGAAGGGCACGATCGACGCGGCGGAATGGGTCGGCCCCTATGACGACGAGAAGCTCGGTCTCTACAAGGTCGCGCCGAACTACTACTTCCCCGGCTGGTGGGAAGGCGGCCCGATGCTGGTGGCGATGATCAATCTCGACAAGTGGAACGCGCTGCCGAAATACTATCGCAATGTGCTCGAGCAGGCCGGCCATCTCGCCAACAACTGGATGATGGCGCGTTACGATCAGGCCAATCCGCTCGCGCTGAAGAAGCTGCTCGCCAGCGGCACCAAGCTGCGTCCGTTTCCGGCACCGGTGATGGAGGCCTCCTTCAAAGCGGCCAAGGAGCTGCACAACGAGGTGGCGGCGAGCAACGCCAACTTCAAGAAGGTCTATGACTCCCTGACGTCGTTCTCCAACAACGGCTATCAGTGGTTCCAGGTCGCCGAAGTCGGCTACGACAATTTCATGGCGCGGCACTCCCAGGCCTGACGACGCTGCCTTCAACGTGAGCAGGAATCCCGGGGCATGGCTCCGGGATTTTTGTTTGGAGTTGGCGAGAGTGTAGCCAAATGAATGCTTTTTGGGCCGGATTCGTGCTATCGTTGCCGCGGCAGTGTGAATCAGGGCGCCATATGCGTTTCCTCGGTCTTATCCTGCGGACGCTGTTTCTGACCCTCGTGGTGGTGATCACGGCTCGCGTCGCGAGCCCGCAGAACGAAACCATTTGGTCGGCCTACGACACCCCCTCCGATCTGTTTCGCATCATCCTCGGTGCCGCGGTCTGCCTCTTCGTGGCCGTGCAGATCTTCAGATATTCCAGAGATCCGGCTGACATGCGCCGCTGGGTCGTGATCGGCGGCGCCGCCGTGCCGTTGGCACTGATCTGCGCGGTCGTCATCTGGTAGGCAGCCGTCGCCGGGAGCTCGTCCGCAGCATCTTGTGGCGGCATTCGCGCGACCTCGTCGATCAGAACGGAAACGGCAATGAGCGCACGGGAAGCCGGCTATCGAAGCTCAATCCGGTGCCCGGCCCGGTGCGGTAATGGCCGTTATAGTGCCCGCCGCCCGGGCAATAATTCGGATCCTGGCGCTCGTCGATTGTCCGGCGATGGCTTCGCTCCCGATAGAGCGTCCGCCAGCAATGGCAGTTCTGGTCACAGGCGAGCCGGACCTGAACGACGTTTGCAAGACGTTGTGACGGCAGCCTTGTGACGTCGACAGGTGCCGCGCAGACGTCCGATGCCATCATGGCAGCCGCGGCGACGACAAACAGACGCGTTGTGTTTTTCATATGTGTCTCATCGAGCCCATCGGTGAATCTCGGGAGCCGGCTCAATTGCGAAAGCGTGCCGCTATTTCTTTCGCGGTTGCTTTGGCGGCGATGCAGGGGGCGTTGGTACGGCACTCGGTGTTGTGCGGACCACCGGGTTCTTCTGCACGGTGGGGCCGCCCAGATTGCTTGGCTTTTTCGGACCGCCGACCGCGCTCTGCGCGGCCGCGGCTCCGGCCCAGATCGCAACCAGGATTGCCGCTGGGGCGAGCAGATTTTTCATGGGTCGGCTCCTCCTGATGTAACTCTGTGCGGCGGATGTCAGCGGGCAGGGGGCGTGTTTTCGCTGACCTGCTGCGGAGCGGGAGCGGGCACGTCCTCCATGACGCATTTGCGCCAGTCGTCGGATGCGCAGTTTGTCGGCCAGCCGCCGCCAAGCGCCATGAACAGGGCCGCGCTGTCCGAGAGGCGCGTCGCCTGGGCCTGAACGCGGACCACGGCAGCCGTCAGATAGACCTGCTGGGCATTGAGCACGACCACCTGACTGACCTGCCCAAGCGAGAGCTGCTTCTGGATGATGTCGAGGCTGGCCTTCGCGGCGAGCTCGGCCTTGACCGCGGCTTGCAGCGCACGCGAGTCGGCCTGCAGGCTGCGCAAGGCGTCGGCGACGTTCTGCATCGCGGTGACGACGGCCTGGCGATAGAGCGCGTCCGCCTGGTCCACCGCCGCCTCGGCGGCCTTCTGCTTGTGGTAAAGCGTCAGGCCGTCGAACAGCGGCTGGGTCGCGCTCGCCGCGATCACGTAGAAGCTGGTGCCGGGCGTGAATAGCTCGGCCAGGCTGAAGCCGGCGACGCCGGTATTTCCCGTGATCGTGAGGTTGGGCAGCCGCGCCGCGATCGAGACGCCGACCAGGGCGTTGGCCGAATGCAGCTGCGCCTCCGCGGCCCTGACGTCCGGACGCTGGCGTATCATCTTGCTCGGCACGCTCACCGGCAGGTTTGCCGGCAGCGCCAGGCGGTCGAGCGTGAACTTTTGCAGGATTTCGTCGGCGGAGAATTGCCCGGCCAGCGAGGTCAGCAAATCGCGCTGAACCGCGAGCTGCTTTTCCAGCGGCGGCAGCAATTGCTCGGACTGGGCCAGCGCGGCCTCCTGCGCCAGCACGTCGACCTGGGCGGCGCCGCCCGCGTTGAACTGGTTCTTCACGATGTCCAGGATGCCGCGTTCGATCTTCACGACGCGCTGGATCGCGGCGATCTGGCCGCGAAGCGATGCCTCCTGGATCGCCGCGGTGACGACATTGGCGGTCAGCGCGAGGTAGGCCGCCTCCAGCTGGAATAATTGCTGCTCGGAGAGCGCGTCGAGGCTCTCGACCTGGCGAATATTCTGGCCCCAGATGTCCGGCACGAAACTGACGTTCAGTTGCGCGGTGTGAAGCGAGAACACCGAAGGCGACTGGCCACCCGGGCCGGACGGCGACGCGCCGGAAATCTGCTGCTGGGAGGGCGTGTAGTTTGCGCCGACCTGCGGGAAGAACAGCCCGCGCTGCGCCAGCGCGTTGTATTGCGCGATCTTGATCGACGCTTCGGCCGCTTGCAGCGACGGATTGTGCTCGACCGACATCTTGATCAACTCGTCGAGCGGCTTCGAGCGAAAGGCCGCCCACCAGCGCAGCGAGACATCCTCTCCGCTGACGAAATGCTGCTTCGGCACGCTGGGGCCCCCGGCATTCGCGCTGGGGGAAGCGAGCTTCTCCGGGGTGTAGCGATCGACGTCGGGGGCCGGCGGCGGCGTGAAATTCGGGCCGACGGCGCAGCTCGCCAGCAACAGCCCGGCGGCGCCCGCGCCGAGCGCCGGACGCAGCGCGCGGCTCGTGCTCCGCGCCAGTGCGGCAACGATCCTTGCGGCGGTTCCGGACATCAGCTGCCCCCCTCATGTGCCGCACCGGGCGGTGCTTCGGGCGCGCCGTCTTCGCTCGGCACGTCTTCTCTCGCCCGCGACAGGAAGATCTTGCGCAGGGCAGGCGCCACGATCAGGAGCAGCAGCGGGCCGATGAACATGCCGCCGACCACCACGGTCGCGAGCGGCCGTTGCACCTGGCTGCCGATGCCGTGCGACAGCGCGGCCGGAAACAGGCCGACGCCGGCGGACAGCGCGGTCATCAGCATCGGTCGCATGCGCTGCTCGGCGCCGTTGAACACGGCCTCCGCGATGTTCATGCCCGAGGCCCGCAATTCGCGGAAATAGGTGATGTTGAGGATGCCGTCCATGACCGCGACGCCGAACAGCGAGATGAAGCCGATCGCGGCCGAGATCGAGAAATCGAGCCCTGCAAGGTACAGCGCGATCAGGCCGCCGCCGACCGCGAAGGGGATGCCGGCCAGCGCCAGCAGGCTGTCGCGCAGCGAGTTGAACAGGCTGTAGAGCAGCACGAAGATCAAGAGCAGCGTCACCGGCACCACGATCATCAGCCGCGCCTTGGCGGCTTCGAGGTTGTCGAATTCGCCGGACCAGATCATCCGGTAGCCGGTCGGAAGCTGCACGGCCTCGGCGACGCGGGTCTGCGCCTCCGCCACCGTGCTGCCGAGATCGCGGCCGCGCACGCTGAACTTGATCGGGATATAGCGCTGGCTCCGCTCGCGATAGATGAACGAGGCGCCGGTATCGAGCGAGATGTCGGCGAGCTCGCTCAACGGGATATAGGCGTTGGTGCCGGACGGCGTCTGGTAGGCGACCTTGATCTCGCGCACCTCGTCGATGCTCTGGCGGAATTTCGGATCGAGCCGCACCACCACGCCGAACTGCCGGTCGCCCTCGAGCACCGTCGTCGCGCTGGTGCCGCCGAGCGCGGCCTGCACCACGGTGGTGACGTCGCCGGAGTTGAGGCCGTAGCGCGCGGCCTTCTCGCGGTTCACCTTGATGTTGAGGTTGGGTTGCCCGACCAGATGGAAGATGCCGAGATCGGCGACGCCGCGGATCTTGGCCATCTCCTCCGCGGCCTTGGCCGCGAGCTGCTCGAGCACGGCGAGGTTCGGGCCGATGATCTTGACCGAGTTCGCGCCCTTGACGCCCGACAGGGCCTCTTCGACGTTGTCCTGGATATATTGCGAGAAGTTGAAGGTGACGCCGGGCAGTTCGTCGTCGAACTCCTTCTGCAACTCCTCGGTCAGCTTCTCCTTGGTCAGCCCGGGCGGCCATTGGTCGAACGGCTTGATCGGCGCGAACAGCTCGACATTGGAGAAGGCCGAGGCGTCGCTGCCATTGTCGGGACGGCCGTGCTGCGACACCACCGTGATGATCTCGGGGTGGCGCAGCAGGATCTCGCGCATCTTCCGGGTCGGTTCGGTGCCGGCCTCGAGCGACATCGTCGATGGCATCGAAGCGCGGATCCAGAAATTGCCTTCCTCGAGCGCCGGCAGGAATTCGCTGCCGAGCCGGCTCGCGGCAAGGCCGCTGATCGCGAGGAAGATGATGCCGGCTGCGACCGCGACCCTCAGATGGGTCAGCGACCAGCGCAGCACGGGAGTGTAGGCCCTGCGCAGCGCGCGCACGATGACCGTTTCGGTCTCCTCGATGTGCTTCGGTAGCAACAGCGAGGCCAGCACCGGCGTCACCGTGAATGTCGCCAGCAGCGCGCCCGCGAGCGCGTAGCCGTAGGTGCGCGCCATCGGCCCGAAGATCTGGCCTTCGACGCCCTGCATGGTGAACAGCGGCACGAACGCGGTGACCGTGATGGCCGCGGTGAAGAACACCGCCTTGTCGACCTGCAATGCGCTGACGAAGATCATGCGCAGCCGCTCGGTCCAGCCCGGCGTGGGCCGGCCGTTGCGCGTCGTGGGATCGTCGCCCCAGTAGCCCTCGGCGAGGTTCTGCAGCACGCGCAGCCGGTTCTCCGGACTGGACTGGAAGTTGCGGAAGATGTTCTCCATCATGATGACGGCGGAATCGACGATGATGCCGAAGTCGACGGCGCCGAGCGACAGCAGATTGGCATCCTCGCCCTGCAGCACCAGGATGATGATGGCGAAGAACAGCGCGAACGGGATGTTGGCGCTGACGATCAGCGCGCTTCTGAGGTCGCCGAGGAAGACCCACTGGATCACGAACACCAGCAGGCAGCCGAACATCAGATTGTGCAGCACCGTATGGGTCGTCACGCTGACCAGCGAGGTGCGATCGTAATAGGGGACCACCTTGACGCCGGGCGGCAGGGTGCCGTCGCTGTTGATCTTGGCGACTTCCTCCTCGACCTTCGGCACGATGTCGTTGGTGTGCTGCGTGCGTCCCATCACGACGATCGCCGCGGCGACGTCGTCGTCCTTGTCCTTTCCGGCGATGCCGAGCCGCGGCACATAGCCGACCGACACCTTGGCGACGTCCTTGATCTGGATCGGCAGGCCGTTGGATTGCGTCAGGACGACGTTCTCGATGTCCGCGACCCGGTAGCCCTTGGTGACGTCGTCATCGCCGCCGGAATTGATCAGGCCGATGCCGCGGATGTTGACGGATTGCTGGCCGATCGCGATCTCGCGGCCGCCGACATTGATGTTGGCGTTGCCGAGCGCGCTGATCAGCTGCGGCACGGTGATGTTGTAGGCTTCGAGCCTGGCCAGATCGGCGTCGACGTTGAACTGCTTGGTGGTGCCGCCCCAGGAGTTGATCTGCGCCACGCCGGGAAGCGTCATCAGCCGGCGGGCGACGACATAGTCCTGTAAGGTCCTGAGATTGGTCAGCCCGAAATTCGGCGGACCGACCAGCTGGTAGCGGTAGATCTCGCCGACCAGGCTGGATTGCTGGATTTGCGGGATCTGGTTGCCGGGAAGCTGGACGTTCTGCGTCAGGTTGTTGGTGGCCTGCGAGAGCGCGAAATAATAGTCGACGCCGTATCTGAAGGTGACCCGGACGAACGACAGGCCGTAGAACGAGGTCGAGCGGATGTTGACCACGCCCGGCGTCGAGTACAGCCCGACCTCCATCGGGATCGTATAGTACTTCTCCATTTCCTCGGCGGAGAGGCCGGCGGCTTGTGCCGTGATCTCGAGGATGACGGGCGCCGGATTCGGATAGGCCTCGATGTTCAGCTTGGTGAAAGCGGCGAAGCCGGCGGCGCAGAACACGGCGAGGCCGAGCACGATGACGGCGCTTCGGGTCAGACCGAATTGAAGGAGGCTCTTGATCAAGGTACTGCACTTACTCTTGAGCGGACCGGAGCGCGGTTGGCACGGGCTAGCCGGTGGCCGCGTTGGCGAACTTGTTGCTGAGGAAGATCGCGCCGGTGGAGGCGACCTTCTCGCCGGCTCCGAGACCTGAGAGGATCTGCCGCCAGCCGTCCTGCTCCATGCCTGTCGTCACCGTGCGGCGGTCGAACTTGCGGCCGTCGGTCGTGACCCAAACCGTCATCGTTCCGTCGCCCTCGCGCACGATGGCGTCGAGGGGAACGCTGACCGACAGTTTCGGCGGTTCGGTCTCGATGGTGAAGCTCGCCAGCATGCCGGCGCGCAGCTTGTGCTGGGGATCGTCGATCACCGAACGCACCAGCTGACGGTGCGAATTCGGATCGATGTTGAGGCCGAGCGTCGACACGCGGCCGCGAAACACCTCGTTCGGGTAGGCGGGCACCCGCACTTCGACCGGTTGGCCGATGCGGTAGGCCGGGGCATCGGTCTCGATCACGTTGGCGACCATCCACATCGTCGAGATGTCGGCCAGCGAGTAGGGCGCCGGCGCATTGCCGGGCTGCACGTAGAGACCCGGCGCGGCATTGCGGGCGATGATCCGGCCGGAGATCGGGCTCGGCACCACCAGGATCGAATCGACCTTGCGGTCGGCGACGATGCGGTCGATCTCGGCGTCGGTCTTGCCGAAGATGCGCACCGCGTCGCGCCCGGCCTTGTAGTTGCCTTCGGCGGTCTGCTGATCGGATGTCGCCTGGTCGACGTCCTTCTGCGCTCCGCCGCCGGTCTTCAACAGCTGCTTGACCCGCGCCAGCGTCCTGGTCTGCAATTCGAGCACGCCGGCCGCGGCGAGCAGCGACGACTCCGCCTGCAGCAGATCGGGGCTGTCGATCGTGAACAGCCTGTCGCCCTTCGCGACCTCGTCGCCGACGTTGAGCGGCGTGTCAACGATCCTGCCGGGATTCGGAGTGAAGGCCTGCACCAGCATGTTCTGGTTGAAGTCGATCGAGCCGACCGTGTTCTTCAGTGTCCGGAACGAGCGCTGCTCGGCGGCCATGATCTTCACGGAGGCCGCCTGCTTGTCGTTCAACGCGACATATTGCTGCTCGACATTGACGTCCTGCGGCGCCGTCTCCTGCGCCGCCTTTGCGCTCACGACGCCGTCGGTGCGCGTCACGAACCAGGCGCCGGCGATCACCAGCGCCAGCATCGGCATCGCCGCAAAGCCCATATACTTCATTCGAAATGACATCGCCCGCCTGGCCAATTCTGCTTGAAATCTCGCGCGAGAGACGAGGTCTTGCCGCATCGTGGGCCATCGTCGATCTCTCGGAGAGAACAGGGAAACTGTTATCAGGGCTAGCTGACGCCAGCCTTACATTCGCCGTGTTCAATCGCCGGTCCGGACCTCGAATTTTGATTGCGGTGCGTGCGGGTTTATCTATTTTGCGTGGGGATCGGAGCGGCCCCAGATAGCCAAAACATAGCGCTATGAGCGCCACTCCGGGCGTTGTGCTCAAAACCGTGTCGTTTGCATATCGCACTTGCCCAACGCGTAGTCTGTTGCAGAGTTTGTTGCGTCGCTGGCGTATCGCGACAGGGTGTGCAAACAGAAGAGCGATGGAATGAAGACAGGATTGCTGCGATGCGCCTTCTGATCGTCGAGGACAATGTCGAACTCTCGAGACTACTTGCCAGCGGGTTGATGGCGGCGGGATATGAGTCCGATATCGTCAACAGCGTTGCCGAGGCGCGCGATGCGCTGCGCAGCGTCAGTTATGCCGCCATGATCCTCGATCTCAGCCTGCCAGACGGCGATGGCCTGTCGGTGCTGTCGGAGCTGCGCCGCAGGAATGATCCACTGCCGGTGCTGGTGCTGACCGCGCGCAACGGATTGCAGGACCGCGTCAACGGCCTGCGCAGCGGCGCCGACGACTATCTGGCGAAGCCGTTCGCGCTGGAAGAGCTGGTGGCGCGGCTCGAAGCCATCCTGCGCCGGCCCGGCCAGCTGCTCGGCTCCTCGCTCAAGCTCGCCAATCTGATCTACGATACCGAGAGCAGGCAGGTGTTCGTCGACGGCGCGCCGCACGTGTTCTCGGCGCGCGAGACGTCGGTGCTGGAGATCCTGTTGCGGCGGCAGGGGCGGGTGGTGCCGAAGAAAAACGTCGAGGATCACATCTTCGGCCTGTCGGGCGAGGTCGCCTCGAACGCGGTCGAGGTCTACGTGTCGCGCCTGCGCAAGCTGCTCGCCGAGCACCAGGCCAAGGTCATCATCCACACCATTCGCGGCGTCGGCTATCTGATGGCGGAGGAGAAATAGCGGTGTTCCGCTTCAAGTCGCTGACTTCGCGGATCGTTTTCCTGCATATCGTGGCGGTCGCGGTCGCTGCGATCTTTCTGCCGCTGCTGCTGCTGTGGCTCTTGAATTCGGAGATCAACCATCTGCATCGCGAGGCGATGCGCGATCAGGCCGCCGATCTCGGCCAGAACCTCGCGGTCGACTCGGACGGCAAGGTGCAGCTCAATTTGCCCGACAGCCTGCGAGGGCTCTATTCCGACGCCTATGGCCGTTACCGCTACGACATCTACGATGCGGACGATCATCTGCTGTTTTCGTCGCATCGCGGGCCGCCACGGCTGCCGGCTGCGCCTGACCGGATTTCCGGTGCCAGCGTCACCAAGCTGCTCGGCGGCCAGACGTTGCGCATCCAGGTTGCCGAGGACCTGTCGCATCGCGACGTCATCATCGACGACATCGTCTCCAACTTCTTCCGTCGGGTCGGCTGGATCACCATCCCGATCCTGTTGATCCTGCTTGCGACCGACATCCTGATCTTCCGCCGCGCGGTCGTGCCGCTGCTGCGGGCCTCCGAGGAGGCCAGGAGCATCGGACCTGCCAGAACCGATATCCGGCTTCCGACCGAAGGGATTCCAAGCGAGATCCTGCCGCTGGTGACCGCCGTCAACCAGGCCTTCGACCGTCTGGAGGAGGGCTTTCACGCGCAGCGCCAGTTCACGGCCGATGCCGCCCATCAGCTTCGCACGCCGCTCGCGATCCTGACGACCCGGATCGAGACGCTGGATGTGGCAAAGGGCACCAAGGAGCTGCATGCCGACATCGAAAGCATGAGCCGCATCGTCAGCCAGCTCCTGGAGATCGCCGAGCTCGATACGCTGGTACTGGATCCCGGCGAGACCGCGGACCTGCGTGCGGTCTGTGCCGAGGTGGTCGGCTCGATCGCGCCTTACGCGCTGGCGCAGCACAAGGACATCGCGCTGCGCGGCGCCGACGGTCCGGTGCAGGTCAGGGGCAATGCCGAGATGCTGCAACGCGCGATCTTCAATCTGGCGGAGAACGCCATCAAGTACACCGCCGACCAGACCTCGGTCGATGTCGAGGTGCACGCGGACGGTTCGGTGCAGGTGCGCGACTGCGGGCCGGGGATTGCGCCCGCCGAGCAGGGCCTGATCTTCCAGCGCTTCTGGCGCGGCGACCGCCAGCGCCAGCGCACCGATGGCGCCGGGCTCGGGCTCTCGATCGTGCGCGGCGTGATCGACGATCACGACGCGACGGTCAAGGTGGAGAACCTGGCGTCCGGCGGCGCCCAGTTCACGCTGAGCTTCCGCCTCGCCAAGGCACAGCCGGCGTCCGCGTGAACGCCTCGCGATCCCGTGCTGCGGGCCTGCCGGCTTATTTCACCTTGCCGTTCGACAGATCCATGATCATGCGCGTCGTCAGATAGAGCCGCGGCACGATGCTGTTGAGCTGCACGTATTCGGCATCGTTGGAGTGCGCGCCGAAGCCGGAGAGGCCCATGCCTTCGACCACGGCGCCCCTGGCCTTGAGCGCGGCAAAGGCGGCGTCGGTGCCGCCGCCGGTCGCCCTCTCGGCCACGTTCAGCGGCAGGCCCAGTTCCTGGTAGATCGTCTTGCCGTGGCCGGCGACGCGGCGCGAGGCGTCGGTGGCCTCCAGCGGCGGGCGGCGCACCTCGAACTTCACCTCGACCTTGGAGTCGGGCAGCAGACGGTTCTCGATCTTGTCGTGCAGAGCTTTCTCGAGCGCGTCGAAGTCGGACACCTTGAGCGCGCGCGCATCGGCCTGCGCCGAGGCCTCGGCCGGGATCACGTTGCGGTTGGTGCCGGATTTGGACACCGTCCAGTTCAGCTTCAGGCCCTGCTCGGGTTTCGACAGGTCCTTCATCTGCAGCACCTGGTGCGACAGCTCATACAGCGCATTCACGCCACCTTCCGGCCGTGCGCCTGCATGCGACGACTTGCCGTGCACCGTGAGATAGGCCGAGCCGATGCCGCTGGTGGCGAGGCGGAGCGTGCCGCTGGCGTCGCTGCCTTCGAACGAGAACACGGCATCCTGCTCGGCGGCAAGGCGGGTGATGGTTGAGCGCCAGCCCGGCGAAGAGATCTCCTCGTCGCCGTTGATCAGCACCGTCAGCGTGCCGTAGTCCTTGAAGTTGAGCTTCTGCAACAGTGCCACGCTGTGGAGGATGGTGGCGATGCCCTGCTTGTCGTCGGCGATGCCGAGGCCGTAGGCCTTGTCGCCATCGACGCGGAACGGTTGGTCCTTCAGCATGCCCTTGAGATACACCGTGTCCATATGCGCGATCAGCATGATCTTGGCGCTGCCGGTGCCCTTGAACACGGCCTGCACGGCGGGGCCGATTGTCTCCGGCGTATCGTCCAGGCGATAGATGTCGGTGGTTTGCAGGATGTCCACGCTGCCGCCGAGCTGCTTGAGCTGGCCGGCGATGCGCGCCGCGATCTGGTTGAGGCCTTCGATGTCCTTGCTGCCGGATTCGATCTGCACGAGGTCGCGCAGGGTGTCGAGCAGCGGTTGCTGCTCCTGCTGCGCCAGCGCGCGAAGGTCGGCTGCCGGCTCCGCATGGGCTACTGCAGCGGCAAACACCATGCTGAAGGAGGCGACGAGCGGGCGGATGAACGAGCGGGCGGGATGCGGTTGGGGCATGAGCGGCGGTCTGTGAGTTGGAGGACGATCCCTATCCCCTTCACAGGACTCGACGCCGCCGTCAACGGTTCCGGCGTGCCCCGCTCCCGCAGGGCACGCCGAAGCAGCTGACGTCGGCTATTGCTTCGGTTGCCCGAAATCGAGCGGCGGCAGCTCGATCTGCGGCACCTCGATCTTGACCTTGTTGAGGTCGACGTCGAGCGGCTTGTCGAGCAGTCCGGTGACGACGACCGGGAAGGCGATCACCAGCGCCACCATGATCGCTTGCAGCCCGATCCAGGGCATGGCGCCCCAGTAGATGTCGGAGCTCTTCACTTCCTTCGGCGCCACGCCGCGCAGATAGAACAGCGCGAAGCCGAACGGCGGGTGCAGGAACGAGGTCTGCATGTTGACGCAGAGCATCACGCCGAACCAGATCAGCGCCGCGTCGGGACCGACCACCGGCGCCAGCACCTTCTGTGCGATCGGCGCGATCATCGGCAGGATGATGAAGGCGATCTCGAAGAAGTCGAGGAAGAATGCCAGGAAGAAGATGAACAGGTTGATGAAGATGAGGAAGCCCCAGACGCCGCCGGGCAGCGAGGTCAGATGGTGCTCGAGCCAGGTGCCGCCGGACACGCCGAGGAACACCACCGAGAAGCAGGTCGAGCCGATCAGGATGAAGGTGACCATGCAGGTGATGCGCATGGTGGTCTCGTAGCCCTGCTTGATCAGGTCGCGCAGGTCCGGGATCTTGACGGCCTCGAGGCAGATCCAGACCACCGCGGCATAGGTGATCGCGAAGGCGAGCTTGAAGATCAGGTTCTCGGTGTAGAGCATCGCGATGATGGTGCCGATGCCGCCGGCGATCACGCCGACGATGAGCACCTTGCGGCCGGTTGCGCTGAAATCCTTGTGGTGGATGGCGGCGAGCACGATGGCGCCGACCGCGCCCATGGCGCCGGCTTCGGTCGGGGTCGCAAGGCCCATCATCATGGTGCCGAGCACGACGAAGATCAGCACCGCGGACGGGATGATGCCGAGCAGGCACTTCTTCCACAGCGCCCAGCCGGTCAGCGTGCGCGCTTCGATCGGCACCGCAGGCACATGGCTCGGCTTGAAGATGCCGAGCAGGAAGGTGTAGCCGGCGAACAGCAGGATCTGGAACACCGACGGGCCCCAGGCGCCGAGATACATGTCGCCGACCGACTTGCCGAGCTGGTCGGCGAGCACGATCAGGACGAGAGAGGGCGGGACGAGTTGCGTGATGGTGCCGGAGGCGGCGAGCACGCCCGTGATGTAGCGGATGTTGTAGCCGTAGCGGATCATCACCGGCATCGAGATCAGCGCCATCGCGATCACCTGTGCCGCCACCGTGCCGGTGATGGCGCCGAGGATGAAGCCGACGATGATCACGGAATAGCCGAGGCCGCCGCGGATCGGGCCGAACAGCTGGCCCATCGAATCCAGCATGTCCTCGGCGAGCCCGCATCGCTCCAGTATCGCGCCCATGAAGGTGAAGAACGGGATCGCGAGCAGGAGCTCGTTGGACAGCACGCTGCCGAAGATGCGGCCCGGGATCGCCTGCAGGAAGTTGAGGTCGAAGAAGCCGAGATAGATCGAGAGGAACCCGAACGACAGGCCGACCGCGGCGAGCGTGAACGCCACCGGATAGCCGATCAGCATCGCAATGATCAGGCCGCCGAACATCAGAGGCGGCATCATCTCCAGCGTGATCATTGCGTCGGCCTCTCATACTTCGCGTCGATGGTCACATAGCCCTGCAGCGCGGCGATCCGCTTGATCACCTCTGAGACGCCTTGCAACGCAAGCATCACGAAGCCGGACGGGATAACGAACTTGATCGGCCAGCGCAGCAGGCCGCCGGCATTACCGCTCATCTCGCCGACCGCATAGGCCTGGTAGAAGAACGGCCAGGACAAATAGGCGAGCAGCAGGCAGGACGGGATCAGGAAGCACAGCGTGCCGATCAGGTCGAGCCAGAGCTGGCCGCGTTCGGACAGCATCAGATAGAGGATCTCGACGCGGACGTGCTCGTTGCGCTTGAAGGTGTAGGAGGCGCCGAACATCACGAGGATCGCGAACATGTACCACTGCGCCTCGAGCCAGCCGTTCGAGGAATAGCTGAACGCGTAGCGGATCATGGCGTTGCCGGCGCTGACCAGGCAGGCGATCAGCACGAGCAGATTGCAGACATAGCCGATCTTCTCGTTCAGTCGGTCGATGGCCTGACTGAGTGCCAACAATGGGCGCATCAAGATCTCCGTGGCCGCGCCATCGGCGCGCCGAATATTTCAAGCATCATCTGGCCGCCGCGCACAGGCGCACGGAGCCACGGCTCACTTTCAGGAGCAGTTGCAAACGTTCATCCTCCCCCGAAATCCGCTTCCGCCGTTCTTGGCTGCCGGATCGTCGGCGGGAGCCGACGGGAGGGCAACGGCCTATCCGGCCAGACTGGCGTGAAAGCTGAGGCACCAAATCAGCGCCGCGGAACGCCGTCAATCGGAAAATGGGCAAATTGACGGCGCGGCAAACCGTTGTCCCGCCTTGGTAAAACGGGAGCGGCAAGGGCATCCGGAAAGCTACGGATGGATGCTAGCCGCCGGTGACGCTCATGTGGCGGCTGACGCTCGGGCGGTTGTGGCGGCGGTCGATGATGAAATCGTGCCCCTTCGGCTTCAGCCCGATGGCGCGGTCGATCGCCGCCGCGAGCAGGTCGTTGTCGGCGGAGGCGCGCAGCGGCCGGCGCAGGTCGGAGGCGTCTTCATGGCCGAGACAGGTGTGCAGCGTGCCGGTGCAGGTGATCCGCACCCGGTTGCAGGACTCGCAGAAATTGTGGGTCATCGGGGTGATGAAGCCGAGCTTGCCGCCGGTCTCGGCGACGGCGACATAGCGGGCAGGGCCGCCGGTGTCGTCGGCGAGGTCGGTCAGCGTGTAGTGCTTCTCGAGCCGCGCGCGCAGCAGCGACAGCGGCACGTACTGATCGATCCGGCCTTCGCCGATGTCGCCCATCGGCATCACCTCGATCAGGGTCAGGCCCATGCCCTTGCCATGCGCCCATTCCATCAGCGCCGGGATCTCGTCCTCGTTCATGTTCTTCAGCGCGACGGCGTTGATCTTGACCGCGAGCCCGGCCGACCGCGCCGCCTCGATGCCCGCCAGCACCTTGTCGATGTCGCCCCAGCGAGTGATGGCCCGGAATTTTGCGCCGTCCAGCGTGTCGAGCGAGACGTTGACGCGGCGTACGCCGCAATCGGCCAATTCCCCGGCGAAGCGGGCGAGCTGCGAGCCGTTGGTGGTCAGCGTCAGTTCGTCGAGCGCGCCGGTGGTCAGATGCCGCGACAGCGAGCGCACCAGGCCCATCACGTTGCGGCGGACCAGCGGCTCGCCGCCGGTGAGGCGGATCTTGCGCACGCCCTTGGCGACGAAGGCCGAGCAGAGCCGGTCGAGCTCTTCCAGCGTCAGCAGATCGGCCTTCGGCAGGAAGGTCATGTCTTCCGACATGCAGTAGAAGCAGCGCAGGTCGCAGCGGTCGGTGACGGAGACGCGCAGGTAACGGATGGTCCGGCCGAACGGATCGGTCATCGGCCGAAACAGCGTGTCAGGATGCGCTTGCGTTGAGACGTTCATTCAACCCGGGCCTTCAACCAAAGTGCTGAAACCAGTTCCCTGCCTGCCGCGCCGTGATCGGCGCCGCGCATTCGCAATCTATGCATGTTGGCACGTTGTCACAATGCGTTCCAAGGGAGGATACGCAACATGCAAAGCCGATCGCAAAGCGATAGGTGAGCCATATCGCGTGATGCATGATCGCAATCGCCGATGTGCCTCCACACAATAGAAAAAACCCGGCTTGCGGCCGGGCTTTTGTGCAGTGCAAATCTCGCGCAGTGCTAGCGCGTCGGTGCCGGCGCGGCGGCCGGCGGCGGTGCCGCACCCGGAGCGGGGAATGCGGAATCCGGAGCGGCGGCAGCGGGAGCCGCGGCGGCAGCCGGCTTCGGCTTCTTCTTTCTCGGGCGCATCGCCTTGTGCGCGCGCGGCGGCGGGCCGGCGGGTTGTAACTCGGCGAACACCGGGCTCGGATCGAGAGTCGTGGTGGCCGGGCTCGTGAAGTCGCCCGGCGTGCGGGTCACGGTCACCGGCACCGTCGCCGGCTGGAACTTCGGCATATTGAAGGTGACAGAGAAGTTGGCCTCCGGCGTCGGGACCGACACGGAGCAGGGCGTCTTGCAGCCCGGTCCGAGCGAGGTCACGGCATCGGCACCCTGCGGCGCCGAGTCCAGTTGCACCTGCATCGGCGGCGGCGCCGACTTGAACGAATCCAATGAGAAGGAGGAGCAGCCGGCCAGGCTCAGCCCGGCGGCCGCGATTACGATGATACGACGCATGATCCACACTCTACTGCGGCAATCAGCCACAATCCCCGCGCCGACCATAGGAGCGTCGGAACAGAGGCGCAACAGGGGGTGGCCCGCTCGTTAAAGGATGGTTAACGGCAAAATCGCATGGCAAAGTATTGCCGAGCGATATCAGCATGTTGCGGAATTGTTATGCCGCGATCAGGGCGGCGACGGCGGCCGGCAGATCGCGCATATGGCTGATCAGCCGGTCGGGCTTCAGCTCGGTCATCGGGACGTCGGTATAGCCGAAGTCGACGCCGATCACCGGGACGCTGGCACGCCGGGCGACCCCGACATCGGGGCCGGCATCGCCGACCATGATGGCGCCGGGCAGCTTTCCACCGGCGCGGGCGACCGTCTCGCGCAGGAACGCCGGGTCGGGCTTGGCGACGCCGAATGTGTCCTGGCCGCAGATCGCGGCAAAGCGCGGCGTCAGGCCAAGCCGGTCGAGCAACAGCTTCGACAGCCATTCCAGCTTGTTGGTGCACACCGCAAAGCGATGGCCCTTGGCGGCGAGCTGGTCGAGCGCGGCTTCGAGCCCGTCGAACGGGCGCGAGCCGTCGGCGATGTGCTCGGCGTAGAAGTCGACGAAATCCTTGGTCAGGCGGTTGAGATCGCCGACGCTGACCGTGCGGCCGTCCACCTCGAGCCCGCGTTCCAGCAGCTTGCGCGCACCGGCGCCGATCATGTTGCGTGCCGCCGCCAGCGGCACCGGCGCCAGGCCCTCGCGGTTGAGCACATAATTGAGCGCACCGATCAGGTCGGGCGCGGTGTCGACCAGCGTGCCGTCGAGATCGAAGACGATGATGGGGGGAGATGAGGCGGGCATGATGCTTTTGGCTATCGGGCCGTGCGCTGCGATGCAAGAGCAGATGCAGGCGTGCCATGAAATTGCCGGGACGCCGCGTTCCCAGCCAGTCCGACATTTTCACCCATCCCGGGATGCGCGCCGAGGGCAAAGAGCTGTTTTCGGCGATTTTGGCCGCGGTGAATGCCGTTTCGGCCTAAAGACCGGTCCGGATGGCGCTATTCCTGCCCGTGAATCGAGGCTAGATATGCGCCCGCCGGGCCGCCCGATGGCGTGCCCGGAACGGACAATTGAGGGGCTATCGGCACGTGAACATGGACGCACTGAAACGCCAGGCGGCGGCGCGCGCGCTCGAAGAGGTGCGCGACGGCATGAAGCTCGGCCTCGGCACCGGCTCGACCGCCAAGCACTTCGTCGAGCTGCTCGGCGACAAGGTGCGCGCAGGCATGAAGGTGATCGGCGTGCCGACCTCGGAGGCGACCCGGGCCGATGCGATCCGCTGCGGCGTGCCGCTGACCACGCTGGACGAGATCGACCATCTCGACCTCACCATCGACGGCGCCGACGAGATCGACCCGGCGCTCAACCTGATCAAGGGCGGCGGCGGCGCGCTGCTGCGCGAGAAGATCGTGGCTGCCGCCAGTGATCGCATGATCGTGATCGCCGACGACAGCAAATGGGTCGACGTGCTCGGCCGCTTTCCGCTGCCGGTCGAGGTGATCCCGTTCGGGCTCGCCGCGACCCAGGCCGCGATGGCGCGGGCGTTCGCGCAAGCCGGCGTGTCCGGCCAAATGATCATCCGCAAGGGCAAGGACGGTCACGCTTTTGTCACCGATGGCGGCCACTGGATCGTCGATGCCCATCTCGGCCGGATCGGCGACCCGCCGCGTCTGGCCGGTCTGCTCAGCGTGATCCCGGGCGTGGTCGAACACGGCCTGTTCATCGGGCTTGGCAGCGTCGCCGTTCTGGCCGGCGCGCAGGGAATTCGGGTTGTTGAACGGCCATGAGGCCGCAAGCAAGGAGACTTGGAATGAAGCGTTTTTCGGGACTTTTGTCGGCAGCGGCCCTGGCGGTCGGACTGGCGCTCGCGACCGCACCGGCGATGGCGCAGCAGCCGCAGCTGCCGCCCATGCCGAAGGTCAAGCAGTCGACCCCCGCGGCGATCGGCTACGCCAAGGAAATCCTGGCGATGAAGAACGTCGCGGTGATGTACAACGGCGCCGTTCCCGGAATCATCGAGAAGACCAAGACCGGTCTCTTGCAGCAGTACCTGAACTACCAGAAGGATCTCGACGAGACGGCGCTGGTCGTCGCCAAGCAGTTCGCGGGCAGCGAGAAGGAGATCGGCGAGGGCATGGCCCAGATCTACGCCGCCGAGTTCACCGAGCAGGAGCTGAAGGATCTCGTCGCGTTCTACAAGACGCCGCTCGGCCAGAAGCTGCTGGTCGCTGAACCCACTGCAATCAACGGATCGCTGCAATATATGCAGCAATGGGCGCAGCAGTTCGGCGTGATCATCAACGGCCAGTTCAAGGCCGAGATGAAGAAGCGCGGCAAGGATATCTGAGAACGATACCTATATGCCTGTGACCTCGCCCCGCTTGCGGGGCGAGGGGAAGAGAGAGGTACTGCCATGGCCGAGTTCGACGTCGACCTGTTTGTCATCGGTGGCGGTTCGGGCGGCGTGCGCGCCGCGCGCATTGCCGCGAACTACGGCGCGAAGGTCATGGTCGCCGAAGAGTACCGGATGGGCGGCACCTGCGTGATCCGCGGCTGCGTGCCGAAGAAGCTGTTCGTGATCGGCAGCCATGTCCACCAGGAGATCGAGGACGCCGCCGGCTTCGGCTGGAGCATCGGCCAGGTCTCGTTCGACTGGGCCACCCTGGTCGCCAACAAGGACAAGGAGATCGCCCGGCTCGAGCGCGCCTACACCACGAATGTCGAGAAGTCCGGCGCCAGGATCGTCAAGACCCGCGCGGTGCTGGAGGATGCCCACACGCTCCGCCTCGCCACCGGCGAGAAGGTGACGGCGAAATACATCCTGATCGCGACCGGCGGCGCGCCCAACCATGGCCCGGCCGTCCCCGGCATCGAGCACGTGATCTCCTCCAACGAGGCATTTCACCTGAAGGAGCTGCCGAAGCGGATCGTGATCCAGGGCGGCGGCTATATCGCGCTGGAATTCGCCGGCATCTTCGCCGGCTTCGGCTCGGACGTGACTGTGATCTACCGCGGCGACAATATCCTGCGCGGCTTCGACGAAGACGTGCGCACGCATGTCCGCGCCGAGATGGAGAAGCGCGGCATCACGATCATCACCGGCTGCACGGTGGTGAAGATCGACAAGCACGGCAAGGATTACACCACGCATCTGTCGAGCGGCTCGAGCATCGCCTCCGACCAGGTGATGTTCGCGATCGGCCGGCATCCCAACGTCGCCAATCTCGGGCTGGAGACGGCCGGCGTCGCCATCAATCCCGCCAATGGCGGCATCCAGGTCGACGGCTGGTCGAAGACCTCGGTCGACAACATCTATGCGGTCGGCGACGTCACCCACCGCACCAACCTGACCCCGGTCGCGATCCGCGAGGGCCATGCCTTCGCCGACACCGTGTTCGGCAAGCGCCCGGTGCAGGTCGACCACGCCACGATCCCGACCGCGGTGTTCTCGCAGCCCGAGGTCGGCACGGTCGGCCTGACGGAGGAAGAGGCGCGGGCGCAGTTTTCCCACGTCGACATCTACAAGGCCGATTTCCGCCCGATCAAGGCGACGATGTCCGGCCGCGACACCCGCGTGCTGATGAAACTCGTGGTAGACGGGGCGAGCGACCGCGTGCTCGGCTGCCACATCGTCGGCGACAGCGCCGCCGAGATCACGCAGGTGGTTGCGATCGCCGTGAAGATGAAGGCGACCAAGGCCGATTTCGACGCCACCGTCGCGCTGCATCCGACCGCCTCCGAAGAGCTGGTGACGATGCGCACGCCCACCGCGCGCCACGTCCGCCAGGCGGCGGAGTAGGGCGCGTCCACCGCGGGGGCGTTTTCGCGCGGCAGAGGAAGGGCAGATGAAGTTTCTGGCGCTGTGGCTGATCTTGCTCGCGGCACCGGACCTCGCATCTGCAGAGGACGCCGTCTTCAAAGTCGGCGTCGCCAAGCGCGACTTCAGTCCTGCCGAGCCCTACGATTGGCGCGGCGCCACGCTGCACGCGCTCCGCGTCACCATCTGGTACCCCGCCGTGGCCGATGCGCGCGAGCAACCGCAATGGATCGGGCCACGCATCATCCCACTCGTCAGCACCGGCAGCGCCGCACCCGATGCGGCGCCGGCGGCGGGGCCCCGCCGCGCGCTGATCCTGTTGTCCCACGGTTTTGGCGGCTCCGCATCCACTCTCGCCTGGTTCGGCGCAGCGCTTGCGGCGCACGGATTCATCGCCGTCGCGGTCAATCACCCCGGCAACAATGGATCCGAACCTACGACGGTCGACGGTTACACGCTGACGTGGTTGCGCGCTGTCGACCTCAGCGCGGTGATCGACGCCATGCGTGCGGACAGCGTCTTCGGCGACCGGATCGATCCGGCGCGGATCGGCGCCGCCGGCCATTCATATGGCGGCTACACCGTGATCGCCATCGCCGGCGGCATCACCGACCCGGAACGCACTCCGGCGTTCTGCCGCTCGCCTGCCGCCGACGCGCTGTGCACGTCGCAGTTGGGCGCTGCAGAGCTGCGCCAGAAGAGCCTGTCACGCCTGGCGACCGACCCCGATTTCCGGCAACGCTACGGTCTTGCCGGCCAGTCCTATCGTGACGAGCGCGTTCGCGCCGTGTTCGCAATGGCGCCGGGGCCCGTGCCTTCGTTCACGCCGGAGAGTCTCGGCGCCATATCGATCCCGGTCGCGGTCGTCGCGGGAAGCGCCGACGAGATCACGCCGCCGGCCTCCGGTGCCGAAGCGCTCGGCAAGGCGGTCCCCCATGCCACGCTCAAGCTGTTTCCGGGCGCAGGCCACTTTGTCTTCTTCGGGACCTGCACCCTGGCAGGGCGCCTGGTGATTGGACGGACCGTATGCCGCGATCCCGACGGGACCGATCGGGATGCGGTTCATGCCGAGTCCGTCAGGCTGGCGGTCGGTTTCTTCACCGCGAATCTGCACTGAACGACCTCGACCGCAGGACGGCGGGTTGCGTCATGCCCGGCCTCGCGCCGGGCGCCCATGTCCTCGTTCCCACGAGAGCGGGGCGTGAGGACAAATTTTACCGTTGCGCGGCGTCAATACAGCATTGCCTTGGCCGCCAAATCCCGCAGAATTGGCGGGCCGGGAAGGGTTATGGCCGTTTGGAACCTTGTGCCGAACCAGAAGTTGATTTTTCAAGCATATGAATTCAACGGATTGAGGGAGCCGCTCATGACAGGCCCAACCGAGCAAGAGATTCGGACCCGCGCCTACGAATTATGGAAGGACGCCGGCGAGCCGCCGGGCCGGATGGACCAGCTCTGGTACCAGGCCGAACGCGAATTGCTGGCGCGCAAGGCCGCCAACGGCGAGGCGCATTGCGATATCAACGGCCATCACAAGGCGACCACGTTCCAGTAAAACGCCGATCGAGATTGATGCAATCAACGGCATGCGATCGCCGCGTCCCGAGGGCGCGGCGATCGCATCTGTGTTGCGAACCCTGCTTTGAGTTCGCGCGCAACCAGCCGCGGTTCGGAACATCTCACTCCCGCCGACATTGATCCCGGTGTCCCGAACGACGGAGGAGAAGAAAATGATCCGACCGATTGCTGTTGCCCTTTCAGTTCTCGTCGCCTCGACGTCCCTCGCTCTGGCTCAGGCCAGCTCGAGCTCCAGCGGCAGTGCAAGCTCCAGCGGCAGTGCGAGCTCAAGCAAGAGTTCGAGCGGTTCCGGCAGCGCCCAGGGCTCGGCCGCCACGACGGGACAGGGGCAAGGCCAGAAGCCGCCGAGCACGACAGACAAGTGATATAGACAAATGATCAAGGAGGCCGCCCGCGTAGCGGCCTCTTTCATTTGTGGTGGCCGCCATCTATCGATGCCAGGCCCGGAGGCATCCATGAACGACGCGATCGATCTTGCACAGAAGCTGTCGACATTCAGCGACCACTGGTCGCCGCGCACCGTGGCGCAATTCAACGCCTGCGACGTCATGGTAGTGAAGGTCGAGGGCGAGTTCGTCTGGCACAAGCACGACGACACCGACGACTTCTTCCTGGTGCTGAAAGGCGTGCTCGACATCGAACTGCGCGACCGCACCGTGACGCTGAAGCCGGGCCAGATGTACATCGTACCGAAGGGCGTCGAGCACCGCCCCGTCGCGCGGGAAGAGGTGCATCTGTTGCTGATCGAGCCGACGGGGACGCCGAACACGGGGGATGCGAAGACGGCGGCGGCGCGGAAGGTGGTGTAAAGCCCCTACAGGAAAGGTTAAATTCCATAACCGGATCAATGCGATCAGCCCTGTCCAGTCCTTGCTAAGAAAATATTCCGCTTGGCGTTTGACCCAACTCAGATGTTCAATATGCGCGTCTCACCCGATCGAGGGGCGCTGCGCATCGTCAGGAGTGTTGCGGTGAGATGCGGTGGACGCCGCTCGCGCACTGACGACGTGCGCGATGCGGCGGACGGCGAAGTCGTGCAGACCTGACGCCCTAGCGGCAGGTGTCTCCCGCGGAACGCGAAAGCGTTTCGCAGCGACGGTGACAAACAAGCCCAGTCTCACCGGGGCGAGCACGTATAAGCCGTAAAACCATCGCGCAGGGAAAGCCGGGTTGTTTCCGGTTACACCTGTGGTCCTACCTCCCGCGTTTTTTATTACGCGGGACCCATGGGTGCGATCGGCACCCGGCTTTCCCTGCGCCCTCTGATTGAAGAGCGGCGAAACGAAATGCAAAAGCTCGGACGATTCATGTCGCGAGAGTGCGAAGCGGCGTCCTCATCCACAACTGTCATCGCCCGCGAAAGCGGGCGATCCAGTATTCCAGAGACAGCCTTTGCTGAATCGATAAGCCGCGGCGTACTGGATCGCCCGGTCGAGCCGGGCGATGACACTGAAGTTGGGGCCGCGTGGGGATGCAACGACGGCGGAGAAGGTTTGCGCTCATCCCTCCGCCTCGAGCCATTCCGCGGCGCCGCGCCACAGCGTGTCGCGGTGCTCGCTGCGGAAGAAGCCGAAATGGCCGATCTTGCTGACGCCGGCGTCCGCGGGTCGGATCGAGACGATCTCAGGCGTGACCGATGTAAACGCGGAGCACAGCAATTCGACCGCGGGCCGCGTCGCCCAGGTGTCGTCGGTGACGCTGAAGGCGCGGAGCTTGCCGTTGAACTTCGCGAAATTCGCGCGCGCCGCGAGCGCGGGATCGTCGAGCAGATAGCGCTCGCGCATCACCCAGCTTCGCCATTGCTCGAACACGCCCCGCGGCAGGTCCATGCCAAGGCCGGCCCAGGCCGGCACGTAGCCGAGCGTGCGCGCCAGCGGCATGCCGATGCCGTTCATGAAGGCGACGACGCGGTAGCGTTCGGGCGAGGCCATCAGTTTCCAATAGGCGGCCTGCGCGGCGATCAGGAGAGCGCGCGGGATCTCGGTGTTGTTGGCCAGCAAGCCAAGCGCCTGGCCGCCGAAGGAATGGCCGACATAGGCGAGCGGCAGATCGCTGTAGCGGTCGCGCATCCAGCTCACCGCGGCGGTGGCGTCGAGCGCGGCCCAGTCAGCCATCGTGGCCTTGAAGCCGGAGAGCGACTTCGGCTTGTTCAAGCCGGTCGCGGCAAGCGGTCTCGAGTCACCGGTGCCGCGGTAGTCATAGGTCAGCACGGCCGCGCCGCGGCGGGCGAGGTAGCCGGCAAAGCCGCGATAGACCTTGCGTGGCACGGCGGTCGCCGAATTGATCAGCACGGCGCGGCGCTTCTTGCCGCGCGGCAGGAACAGCGTCGCGGCGAGCGGATAGCCGTCCGCCGCCGGCACGACGATATCGTCGCTAAAAACGTCGTCCGGCGTGGCCTCGGCCACGGCTATTTGGCTGGCATTCATGGTATGGTCCAGCAAAGGCGAATTCGGTTTTTCTTGCAAGGGCTTGACGGAATTGCCGGAATCCTTCTAGCGGGGGAGCGGGCGGCTGTGTATAAGCCCTGCTTTCCCGGCGATTAAGTCGCGGTTTTTGCTCAGGAGTTGACCTCATGTCCGAGCGGTGGACACCCGATAGCTGGCGCACCAAGAAGGTGCTGCAGGTGCCCGATTATCCCGATGCCAAGGCATTGGCCGATGTCGAGGCCCAGCTCGCGAGCTTTCCGCCGCTGGTGTTCGCGGGCGAGGCGCGCAACCTGAAGAAGGCGCTGGGGCGGGTCGCCGACGGTGAGGCGTTCCTGCTGCAAGGCGGCGACTGCGCCGAGAGCTTTGCCGAGCACGGCGCCAACAACATCCGCGACTTCTTCCGCGTGCTGCTGCAGATGGCCGTGGTCATGACCTATGCCGGCGCGCTGCCGGTGGTGAAGGTCGGCCGCATCGCCGGGCAGTTTGCCAAACCGCGCTCCTCGCCGACCGAGAAGCAGGGCGATGTCGAGCTGCCGAGCTATCGCGGCGACATCGTCAATGACATCGCCTTCACGCCGGAAGCGCGCATTCCCGATCCGCAGCGCCAGCTGATGGCCTATCGGCAGTCGGCGGCGACGCTGAACCTGCTGCGCGCCTTCGCCACCGGCGGTTTCGCCAATCTCGGCAGCGTGCATCAATGGATGCTCGGCTTCCTGAAGGACTCGCCGCAGTCCCGCCGCTACAAGGAGCTCGCCGACCGCATCTCGGACGCGCTGAACTTCATGCGCGCCTGCGGCCTCGACCTCGAGAGCCATCCCGAGCTGCGCGCCACCGATTTCTACACCAGCCACGAGGCGCTGCTGCTCGGCTACGAGCAGGCGATGACGCGGGTCGATTCCACCACCGGCGACTGGTACGCGACATCGGGCCACATGATCTGGATCGGCGATCGCACCCGTCAGCTCGATCACGGCCATGTCGAATATTTCCGCGGCATCAAGAACCCGATCGGCCTGAAATGCGGTCCGTCGCTGAAGCCGGACGAGCTGCTGAAGCTGATCGACGTGCTCAGCCCCGACAACGAGCCGGGACGGCTGACGCTGATCAGCCGGTTCGGCGCCGACAAGGTCGGCGACCATCTGCCGGGCATGATCCGCGCCGTGCAGCGCGAAGGGCGCAAGGTGGTGTGGTCGTGCGATCCGATGCACGGCAACACCATCACCTCGACCTCCGGCTACAAGACGCGGCCGTTCGACCGCGTGCTGGCGGAGGTGAAGTCGTTCTTCCAGATCCATGCGGCCGAGGGCACCCATGCCGGCGGCGTGCATCTGGAGATGACCGGGCAGGACGTCACTGAATGCATCGGCGGCGCGCGCGCCATCACCGACGAGGATCTCAACGACCGCTACCACACGGTGTGCGATCCCCGCCTCAATGCCGAACAGTCGATCGACATGGCCTTCCTGATCGCCGAGCTCTTGAAGCAGGAGCGCGCCGGCAAGGCCAAGCCGATGCCGGCCGCTGCGGGCATGTGATTTGGGACGTGTGGGGGCAGTGACTTGCTGAGGTTCTGGCGAGCCACCATCAACTCGCGCAACGGGCTGGCGTTCGCCATTCGCTCGGAGCAGGCGATCCGCGAAGAGGTGGGGGCGCTGGCGCTGTCGCTGCCGCTGGCGTGGCTGGTCGGCGCCACCGTGATGCGCCGGGTCGAGCTGGTCGCGACCGTGGTGCTGGTGCTGGTGATCGAGCTGCTCAACACCGCAATCGAGAAGCTCGCCGACCGCCTGACCATGGATCACGATCCGCAGATCGGCCGGGTCAAGGACATGGGCTCGGCCGCCGTCGGCGTCGCGCTCATCATGGCCGGGCTGTTCTGGCTGTTCGCGCTCGCCGAACGCCTGGGCGCGTTCTGACCGTGATCCGGAAAAGTGGGAACCGGTTTTCCGATCAGATCATGCTCAAAACGAAAGAACGACGGTCATGGTGCGATTTCTGCAATCGCACCATGACCGAAGGGCCATTGAAGTTTGCTCTTGTGCAGGACAACTTAAGCGGATGAGCGAACAACAGATCAAGATCACCCTGGCGCAACTCAATCCGACGGTCGGTGACGTCACCGGCAACGCCGCGAAAGCGCGTGCTGCGCGCGAGAAAGCCAAGGCCGACGGCGCCGACCTCGTGGTGCTGTCGGAGCTGTTCATCGCCGGCTATCCGCCGGAGGATCTGGTGCTCAAGCCGGCGTTCCAGTCGGCCTGCCGTGCGGCGGTCGAGGAACTGGCGCGCGAGACCGCCGATGGCGGCCCGGCTGTTCTGATCGGCACGCCTTGGGTCGAGGACGGCAAGCTCTACAATGCCTGCGCGCTGCTCGACGGCGGGCGCATCGCGGCGCTGCGCTTCAAGGCCAATCTGCCGAATTACGGCGTGTTCGACGAGAAGCGGCTGTTCGCCCGCGGCCCGGCGCCGGGCCCGGTGACCGTGCGCGGCGTGCGCATCGGCGTGCCGATCTGCGAGGACATCTGGCTCGAGGAATCCGAGGACTACGAGAACGTCGTCGAGTGCCTCGCCGAGACCGGCGCCGAGATCCTGGTGGTGCCGAACGGCTCGCCCTATGCCCGCGACAAGGCCGATCTCCGGCTCTCGATCGTGGTGGCGCGCGTCACCGAAAGCGGGCTGCCGCTGGTCTATCTCAACGAAGTCGGCGGCCAGGACGAGCTGATCTTCGACGGCGCCTCGTTCGCCCTGAATGCCGATCTGTCAGTGGCGGCGCAGTTGCCGGCGTTCGAGGAGAACATCACGACGCTGACCTGGCGCAAGACCGCGGATGGCTGGCGCTGCTCCGGGCCGACCACGCCGCAGCTCGAGGGAGACAAGGCCGATTATGCGGCCTGCGTGCTCGGCCTGCGCGACTATGTCCGCAAAAACGGTTTTCCCGGCGTGCTGCTCGGCGTCTCCGGCGGTATCGACTCGGCGCTGTGCGCGGCGATCGCGGTCGATGCGCTCGGCGCCGACAAGGTGCGCGGCGTGATGCTGCCGTTCCGCTACACCGCGCAGGTCTCGCTCGACGATGCCGCCAAGCTCGCCGCCGCGCTCGGCATCCGCTACGAGATCCTGCCGATTGCCGATGCCGTGAACGGCTTCGAGACGATCCTGGCGCCGGTGTTCAAGGGGCTGGAGCGCGACATCACCGAGGAGAATTTGCAGGCGCGCGCCCGCGGCACGCTGCTGATGGCGATCTCCAACAAGACCGGCGCCATGGTGGTGACCACAGGCAACAAGTCGGAAATGTCGGTCGGCTACGCCACGCTGTACGGCGACATGAACGGCGGCTTCAACCCGATCAAGGACATCTACAAGACCGAGGTGTTCCGCCTGTCGAGCCTGCGCAATGCCTGGAAGCCGGACGGCGCGCTCGGGCCGTCGGGCGAGGTGATCCCGGTCAACATCATCATCCGGCCGCCGACCGCGGAATTGCGCGAGAACCAGACCGACCAGGATTCGCTGCCGCCCTACGACGTGCTGGACGCAATCCTGGAGCGTCTCGTCGAGCGCGAGGAGCCGCTTGCGACCATCATCGCAGCCGGCTTTGAGCCTGATGTCGTGACCCGCATCGATCGCCTGCTCAACATCGCCGAATACAAGCGGCGGCAGGCGGCGCCGGGCGTGAAGGTGACGCGCAAGAATTTCGGCCGCGACCGCCGCTATCCCATCACCAACCGCTTCCGCGATTTCGGCAAGGCACTGCCGACGCCCGATGACAAGCTGGTGACGCGCACCTCGCGTGCGTCGGCGGAGGCGTTTGAGGGGTAACCTTTACTGCTTCTTCTGCTGGATGAAGGTCGGGCCGACGGTGCGGATCTGGCCGTCGCTCGCGGGCGCGGCCGGGGCCGGCGCCGTGGCGTCAGCGGCAGCCGGCTGCTGAGCGGCGGCTGCAGGCGCGCCCTTCTTGCCGGCGGCGGCCTTGGTCTGCGCGCGCTGCTGCATCTTCCGCGCGCTCTCCTCGGTGACGATGATGTCGCCCTGCTGCGCGGCGGACGCCTGATCGTCGACCGCCTTCAGCGCCTCGGCCCAGCTCTGGCCGGCCGCCCGGCAGGAGCACGACGGATTGAACTCGGTGCGGTACTTGAAGGCGTTCGGCAGCGACGAGTAGGACTGGCCGTTGATCGAGACCGCCTGGTTGATGTCCTCGCCGGGATTCCGATAGGCGAACAGGCTGGCCTCCGTGGCCGGGCACTGCGCCTTGCAGATCTGCTCGTCGGCGGCGAAGCGCGCCTGGCTGGTCGCAAACGAGATCGGGAAATAGGCGCCGTCGCAGGTGCGGACGCAGACGGTGCGGAAGGTGCCGGACTGCGCGCCATATTGCGGGTCGGGCGGGGGCAGCTGGCTGTTCGGATTGCCGCCGCCACCGCCACCGCCGCCGAACAGGTTCTCGAGGAAGTTGCCCGGGCCGCGCGATGCGGCCGCGGCGTATTGCGGGCCGCAATTGTTCTGCGCCAGTGCGGTCAGCACCGAGCGGCGCTGGTTCTCGCGGTCGGCGCCGCCGAGCCCGCCGGAGCGCAGCCGCTCCAGATTGGCGGTCATCTGGTCGAGATTGGCGCGCATCTGCTGGATCTGGTTGTTGACCGGACCGCACTGCGCCGAATTGTTGTTGAAGAGGGACAGGAAGCCGGAGCTGTCGCAGCCCATGCGCCGCGCCTGCGCCGTCACCCGATCGAGCTCACCCTGCTGGCGGGTCGCCGCGTCCTGGTAGCGTCGGATCTGCTCGTCCCGTGCCGGATCGCCGCTGCCGCCGCCGCGATCGATCGCCGCCAGCTGGCCCTCGAGCCGGCTGCACATCGGGTTGGCCTGCGGCGCGCCTTGCGGCGCCGGGCCGGGCGGGCCCGGGGGCACCTGCGCCAGCGCATCCGTGGCGGGCAGGGCGATGCCGGCCAGCACGGCGCAAGTCAGAAACCAGGGGGAGAAGCGAGAACGCGAGCGATTGGGCATATCCGGCCATTAAAACGACGCCGCCCGGCGATCAACGCCAAAGCGCGCAGGCAAGGCCGCTGCAATAGCGGTTTCTCGGGGCAGCGTCACGTCGTTTCCGGGGCGCCGGTGTGGCAGTAACCCCGTTTATCCAGCGGCTTGGCTTAGCGCTGGCAGGTGATGGCGACGTATTCACCGCAAGCATTGCCGCTGCATTTCTCGTTTGCGGCGTGCGGAACCGCGCCGGTGATCTCGTCGGGATCGACGCGGCGGTAATTGGTGGCCTGCGCAAAATCGCGTGAGCGGCAATAGGCGCGGGCGGCGGAGGCGCCGCAGCGGTCGCCACGGGCCAGGCACTGGTCGATGCCGTAGCCGTCGGCCTGGTTGGCGACGATGAAGACGCGGCTGTCGGCCAGCGCGGCCGAGGGGGCAAGGAAGGACGGGACAGCGAAGAGCGTGCAGGCAATCAATGCTGAAATCGGCCGCATGGTGCACCAGTGAAATGGCGGGGGATCCGCTGGTCTTCCGGTACGCCCAAATCCTTAATAATGATTAACCATGAGGGCATTGGCGTGATTTTGCTGGGCGGGCGGCCGTAATGGGCTCCAAAACAGCCCCTTGACGCGATGGAGGGGTCATGAGACACGGTGGAACCATGAACGGCCACCTCGCCATCTGCAGCATTTGCCGCGAGATTATGAGCTAGCGATTCGCTGGCTGAGGCCGTCTTTTCTCAATCGCCTGAGAATCACTGGACGCCCGGCCGCAAGGGATGGGTACCCATGGATTTGCGCCTCTACGATACGTTGACCCGGGAGAAGCGGCCGTTCGTGCCGCTCGATGCCGACAATGTCCGCATGTATGCCTGCGGACCGACGGTCTACGATTTCGCCCATATCGGCAATGGCCGCGCCGCTGTTGTCTTCGACGTGCTGTTCCGCGTACTGCGCCACCGCTATGGCGCGGATCACGTGACCTATGTCCGCAACATCACTGACGTGGACGACAAGATCAACGAGCGCGCTGCGCGGGACTATCCCGGCGTGCCGCTGAACGAGGCGATCCGCAAGGTCACCGAGCTGACCTACCAGCAGTATCAGGACGACGTCACCGCGCTGGGCTGCTTGGCCCCGACGGTGCAGCCGCGCGCGACCGAGCACATCCCGGAGATGCGGGCAATCATCGAGAGACTGGTCGCCGGCGGCTTCGCCTATGTCGCCGAGGATCACGTGCTGTTCTCGCCGCAGGCGATGAACGCGGCCAATTCGGTGCTGCCGCGCTACGGCGCGCTGTCGAAGCGCTCGCTCGACGAGATGATCGCCGGCGCCCGCGTCGACGTCGCGCCCTACAAGCGCGACAACACCGACTTCGTGCTGTGGAAGCCGTCGAAGCCGGGCGAGCCGTCCTGGCCGTCGCCGGCAGGCATTGCGGTCGAGGGCCGGCCCGGCTGGCACATCGAGTGCTCGGCGATGGCCTGGAAGCATCTCGGCGAAAAATTCGACATCCATGGCGGCGGCATCGATCTGGTGTTCCCGCATCATGAGAACGAGCTGGCGCAGACCTGCTGCGCGTTCCACTCCGACCGCATGGCCAATGTCTGGATGCACAACGGCTTCCTGCAGATCGAAAGCGAGAAGATGTCGAAGTCGCTCGGCAACTTCTTCACGATCCGCGATCTCCTGGCGGATTGGCCAGGCGAAGTGCTGCGGCTTGCGATGCTCAAGACGCACTACCGCTCACCGCTCGACTGGACGCTGAAGAGCGCCGAAGAGAGCGCGAAGACACTCGACGACTGGTATGCGGTCGCGGCCGATGCCGAGCCCGGCGCGCCGTCGCAGGCCGTGGTCGAGGCACTTTACGACGACCTCAACACGGCGCAGGCGATGGCCGTGCTGCACGGCCTGCGCAGCGCGTCGTCGAGCAGCGAACAGCGCCGCAGGGAATTTGCCGGTTCGCTGCGGCTGCTCGGTTTCCTGTCGGAGAGCGCGGCCGCGTGGGAGGCGCGCAAGCAGCAGGCGAGCGGCGTCGATGCCGCGGCCGTCGAGGCGCTGCTTGCCGAGCGCAGCGCGGCGCGGGCGCGCAAGGACTTCAAGGAGTCCGATCGGATCCGCGATCAGCTCGCCGCGATGGGCGTGGTGATCAAGGACTCCAAGGAAGGCACCACCTGGGAGGTCGCGCGATGAGCCGTTCCGCACCCGCATTGCGCCCGTATCTGCCCGACGACGCAGCCGTTCTGGCGGCGATCTTCGCGGCCTCGATCATGGATCTGACCGGTGACGATTACAGCGAGGCGCAGCAGGAGGCCTGGGCGGCGGCGGCCGACGACGAGCAGGCGTTCGGCAAGAAGCTCGCCGGCCAGCTGACGCTGATTGCGACGTTGCAGGGCGCGCCGGTCGGCTTCGCCTCGCTGAAGGGCGCCGATCACATCGACATGCTCTATGTGCATCCGCGCGCGGTCGGGCAGGGCGTCGGAGCTGCGCTGTGCGATGCGCTGGAGAAGATCGCGAGCGCCCGTGGCACCAAGACCCTAAAGGTCGATGCCAGCGATACCGCGCTCGAATTCTTCCGCAAGCGCGGCTATGTCGCGCAGCAGCGCAATTCGATCACCATCGGCGACGAATGGCTCGCCAACACCACGATGCAGAAGACGCTCGACGGCGTTGCCACGCCCGGAGGCCACGCATGAGCCGCGAGCGCCTCTATCTGTTCGACACCACGCTGCGCGACGGCGCGCAGACCAATGGCGTCGACTTCACCTTGCAGGACAAGCGGGTGATCGCGGGCATGCTGGATGCGCTCGGCATCGACTATGTCGAGGGCGGCTATCCCGGAGCCAATCCGACCGACACCGAGTTCTTCGGCAGCAAGCCCGCGTTCGACCACGCGCGCTTCACTGCGTTCGGCATGACGCGGCGGCCGGGCCGCTCGGCCTCGAACGACCCCGGGCTTGCCGGCATCCTCGAGGCCAAGGCCGACGCGATCTGCTTCGTCGCCAAATCCTCGGCCTACCAGGTCCGGGTCGCGCTCGAGACCAGCAACGAGGAGAACCTCGCCTCGATCCGCGACAGCGTCGCCGCCGCCAAGGCGCTCGGCCGCGAGGTGATGGTCGACTGCGAGCATTTCTTCGACGGCTACAAGGAGAACCGCGACTACGCGCTCGCCTGCGCAACGGCGGCCTATGAGGCGGGCGCGCGCTGGGTGGTGCTGTGCGACACCAATGGCGGCACCATGCCGCATGAGATCGGGACCATCGTCGGCGATGTCGTCAAGCATGTGCCCGGCACCCATCTCGGCATCCACGCCCATAACGACACCGAGCAGGCGGTGGCCAATTCGCTGGCCGCGGTGCGCGCCGGCGCGCGGCAGATCCAGGGCACGCTCAACGGCCTCGGCGAGCGCTGCGGCAACGCCAATCTCTGCTCGCTGATCCCGACCCTGAAGCTGAAGCAGGAGTTCGCCGACAGATTCGAGATCGGCGTCACCACCGAGAAGATGGCGACGCTGATGAAGGTGTCGCGCACGCTCGACGACATGCTGAACCGCGCGCCGAACCGCCATGCGGCCTATGTCGGCGAGAGCGCCTTCGTCACCAAGACCGGGATCCATGCCTCGGCCGTGATGAAGGATCCGCAGACCTATGAGCACGTGCTGCCGGAACTGGTCGGCAACCACCGCAAGGTGCTGGTCTCCGACCAGGCCGGCCGCTCCAATGTGATGGCCGAGCTCGACCGCGCCGGCATCGCCTATGACAAGAGCGACCCGCGGCTGACGCGGCTGGTCGAGGAACTGAAGGAGCGCGAGGCCGCGGGCTTCGCCTACGAATCCGCCAACGCCTCGTTCGACCTCTTGGCACGCCGCACGCTCGGCAAGGTGCCGGAATATTTCAAGGTCGAGCAGTTCGACGTCAATGTCGAGCAGCGCTACAACGCCAACGGCCAGCGCGTCACCGTGGCGCTCGCGGTGGTGAAGGTCGATGTCGACGGCGAGCATCTGATCTCGGCCGCCGAAGGCAACGGCCCGGTCAATGCGCTCGACGTCGCGCTGCGCAAGGACCTCGGCAAGTACCAGAAATACATCGACGGGTTGAAGCTGATCGATTACCGCGTCCGTATCCTCAATGGCGGCTCCGAGGCGGTGACGCGCGTGCTGATCGAGAGCGAGGACGAGACCGGCGAGAACTGGACCACGGTCGGCGTCTCGCCGAACATCATCGACGCGTCATTTCAGGCGCTGATGGATTCACTGGTCTACAAGCTGATGAAGTCGGGCGCGCCGGCGTGAGACTGGCGTGACGGCACGAAAGGGACGTCATTGCGAGCGAAGCGAAGCAATCCATCCGTCCGCATGCTCGAATCGATGGATTGCTTCGTCGCTTCGCTCCTCGCAATGACGAGGGAGGACAGACATGATCGACCACGTCTCCGTCGGCGTCCGCGATCTCGAACGCGCCGCACGGTTCTATGAGCCGACGCTGGCCGCGCTTGGCCTGAGCCGCCTGGTCACGCGGCCGGCGACGATCGGCTTCGGCAAGGCCTATCCCGAATTCTGGATCAATCTGCGCGCTGCGATGGCGCCCGTGCCGCATGAGAGCGGCACCCACATCTGCCTGCGCGCCAAGACCACCGCCGAGGTCGACGCCTTCCACGCCGCCGCGCTGGCTTCGGGCGGCGCATCCGACGGTCCGCCGGGCCTGCGCCCGCACGATCGCGTGCGCTATTACGCTGCGTTTGTCCTCGACCCCGACGGCAACCGCGTCGAGGCCGTGACCTTTCCGAGCGAGTGAGTTTGGCTAGCCTACACGCATCTCATCCGTCATCCTGAGGAGCGCGTAGCGCGTCTCGAAGGATGAATCGGCCACCAGCGGGGCCGTTCATCCTTCGAGGCTCGCTCCGCTCGCACCTCAGGATGACGGGGATAGTTTGGCGCCCGCGCTCCTCTACAGCCGCCGCGCCACCTCGGGGGCGAGTTCCTTCGCGGCCGCCGGCTTGCCGGCCACCGCCGAACGCAGCCGCGGCAGGATCTCGTCGACGCGGTCGGCCATCAGCACGTTGATGGGCAGCGTCGGCCGGATGAACTCGGTCGTGCGCATGTGGTTCAACAGCGAGAGCAGGGGCTCCCAGAAGTTGTCGATGTTGGCGAGCAGGATCGGCTTGGAGTGACGGCCGAGCTGCTGCCAGGTCAATTGCTCGACCAGCTCCTCGAGCGTACCGATGCCGCCGGGCAGCGCGACGAATGCATCCGAGCGCTCGAACATCAGCCGCTTGCGCTCATGCATGTCGGGGGTGACGATCATCTCCTGAACCGAGGTCAGCGCATTCTCGCGCGCGCGCAGGAATTCGGGAATGATGCCGGTGACCGAGCCGCCATGATCGAGCGTGGATTTGGCGACGGCGCCCATCAGGCCGATCGAGCCGCCGCCATAGACCAGGCGCACGTTGTTGTCGGCAAAGGCCTTGCCGAGCGCGACGGCAGCTTCAACGAAGCGGGGATTGTTACCGGGGCCGGAGCCGCAATAAACACAGACAGTCTTGATTTGGTTCATACGATCCTTGTGGCACTGCAGCGTAAAGAGGGTCAAGATCAGCATATGGGGATTGAGGGCCAAAAAATCCCGCAAATTCCCGCGAATCGCGAACAATTTTCGTCATAAGCCTGTACGCCGCGTTCAAACGATCTATATGACGGGCACAATGGCAAATCGTGGAAAAGATGTGGCAGCGCACCGGCGCGCCATGACGGCGCGAGCGGGCTCCTGATGGTGCCGCCGCAACAGTCTGTGACCGGCGCCGCGCAGCCCACGGCCACGACGCCGGCCGCCGAGAAGGGCACGCTCCTCGGCACCCTCGTTCATCTCTGGCCCTATATCTGGCCGGGCGATCGCGCCGATCTGAAGATGCGGGTGATCTGGTCGGTGGTGCTGCTGCTGTTCGCCAAGCTCGCGACGCTGTCGGTGCCGTTCACCTTCAAATGGGCGATCGATGCGCTGAACGGCACGGGTTCGGCGCCGGTCGCATCGTCGAACTGGATGGTCTGGCTGATCGCCTCGCCGGTGCTGATGACGATCAGCTACGGCGCGGTGCGCATCATCATGGCGGTGCTGACGCAGTGGCGCGACGGCATCTTTGCCCGCGTCGCGATGCATGCGGTGCGGCGGCTCGCCTACATCACCTTCGTCCACATGCACGAGCTGTCGCTGCGCTTCCATCTCGAGCGCAAGACCGGCGGCCTGACCCGGGTGCTGGAGCGCGGCCGTTCCGGGATCGAGACCATCGTGCGGATGGTGATCCTGCAGCTGATCCCGACCATCGTCGAAGTCACGCTGCTGGCCGGCGTGCTGCTGTGGCAGTTCGACTGGCGCTACGTGCTCGCGGTGCTGATCACGGTCGTCGTGTTCATGTACTACACCTACGTCGCGACCGAGTGGCGGATCGAGATCCGCCGCAGGATGAACGATTCCGACACCGAGGCGAACACCAAGGCGATCGACTCGCTGCTCAACTACGAGACCGTGAAGTATTTCGGCGCCGAGGAGCGCGAGGCGCGGCGTTACGACCGCTCGATGGAGCGCTACGAGCAGGCCAGCGTGAAGACCTACACTTCGCTTGCGGTGCTCAACACCGGGCAGGCGATCATCTTCACCGCGGGGCTGACCGCGACCATGCTGATGTGCGCATTCGGCATCCGCAACGGCACCCATACGGTCGGCGATTTCGTGCTGATCAACTCGATGATGATCCAGCTCTACCAGCCGCTGAACTTCATGGGCATGGTCTATCGCGAGATCAAGCAGGCGATCATCGACATCGAGAAGATGTTCGACGTGCTGGCGCGCGATCCCGAGGTGAAGGACATTCCGGGCGCCAGGCCGCTGGTGGTGTCGACAGGCAGCGTGCGCTTCGAGGATGTCCGCTTCTCCTATGAATCCGACCGGCCGATACTGAAAGGCCTGAGCTTCGAGGTGCCGGCCGGCAAGACGGTTGCGATCGTCGGTCCGTCAGGCGCCGGCAAGTCGACGATCTCGCGGCTGTTGTTCCGTCTTTACGACGTCTCGAGCGGCCGCATCCTGATCGACGGCCAGGACATCAAGACCGTGACCCAGGCCTCGTTGCGACAGGCGATCGGCATGGTGCCGCAGGACACCGTGCTGTTCAACGACACCATCCGCTACAACATCCGCTACGGCCGCTGGGATGCCGGCGACGACGAGGTGGAGGAGGCGGCGCGTCTGGCGCAGATCGACGGCTTCATCCGGATGTCGCCGCAGGGCTACGAGACCCAGGTCGGCGAGCGCGGCTTAAAGCTCTCCGGCGGCGAGAAGCAGCGCGTCGCGATCGCACGCACGGTCTTGAAGGCGCCGCCGATCCTGGTGCTGGACGAGGCGACGTCGGCGCTCGACAGCCACACCGAGCACGAGATCCAGGGCGCGCTGGAACGGGTGTCGCGCAACCGCACCTCGCTCGTGATCGCGCACCGGCTGTCGACCATCGTCGGCGCCGACGAGATCATCGTGCTGGACCAGGGCCGGATCGCCGAGCGCGGCACCCACGCGCGGCTCCTGGCCGCCGACGGGCTCTATGCCAGCATGTGGAACCGGCAGCGTGAGGCCGAGGAGGCTCGCGAACGGCTCGCCCAGGTCGGCGACGACGGCACGGCGCCGAATCGGCTGCCGCCGGCGGTGGCCGAATCCTCTGAGGATTCCACCCCTGACGCGGGTGAGAAGCCCTTGCCGACCGCCGCGGAATAGTCGATTAGGGCATGATCCGGAAACGTGCGAAGCGGTTTTCCGAAAAGATCATGCCTGAAACGACCAACCAAAGCGCGACGATCGCGCCTTGAGGCCACTCCCGCCGCAGGGGCGGGGTACCACAGCGAGTTCTGATGTCGATCGCCAATTCCATCCGTGCGCAGATCCCGCCGATCCACCCGGAGGGCTATCCCTTCATCGGCGGTTTCGCGCTGGCGAGCCTGATCCTGTTCTGGATCTGGACCCCGCTGGGCTGGATCGGGACGCTGCTCACGGTCTGGTGCGCGCTGTTCTTCCGCGATCCCGTCCGGGTGACGCCGCTGCGCGACGGCATCGTGGTGTCGCCGGCCGATGGCCGGGTCTCCATGGTGGTGCAGGCGCTGCCGCCGGCCGAGCTCGGCCTCGGCGACAAGCCGCTGCCGCGGGTCTCGGTGTTCATGAGCGTGTTCAACTGCCATGTGAACCGCAGCCCGGTGGCCGGCCGCATCGACCGCATCGCCTATCGCCCCGGCGCCTTCATCAATGCCGAGCTCGACAAGGCGAGCGAGGACAATGAGCGCAATTCGCTGGTGATCTCGAGCTCGAACGGGCGGATCGGCGTGGTCCAGATCGCGGGCCTGGTGGCGCGCCGCATCGTCTGCTTCGTCAAGGAAGGCCAGTCGATCGGGGCGGGCGAGCGTTTCGGCCTGATCCGCTTCGGCTCGCGGCTCGACGTCTACCTGCCCGAGGGCACCAAGGCGCTGGTGTCCGAAGGCCAGACCGCGGTTGCCGGCGAGACCATCCTGGCGGATTTCCGCGGCGCTGATCCGGGCCGCACCTACCGCGCCGATTAACGCTGTTTCAGCCGGTCGATCAGCCGGTTCCGGCTCCGATGGCGGAGCCGGGCGGCGCTTGCTATATTGTGGTCCATGATGCCATCAGACCCCAATTCCATCGAGTTGCGCCGCCGCCGGTTCCGTCCGATCCCGGTGCGGATGCTGGTGCCGAACATGATCACGCTGCTGGCGATCTGCGCCGGCCTGACCGCGATCCGGCTGTCGACTGAAGGGCGGATGGAGCTTGCGGTCGCGGCCATCGTGTTCGCCGCGATCCTCGACGGCATCGACGGCCGCGTCGCCCGCATGATCAAGGGCCAGTCGAAATTCGGCGCCGAGCTCGACAGCCTCGCCGACTTCGTCAATTTCGGCGTCGCGCCGGGCCTGATCCTGTATTTCTGGCAGCTGCATGAATTGAACAATGGCGGCTGGATCGCCGCGATGGTGTTCGCGATCTCCGGCGGCCTGCGGCTGGCGCGCTTCAATGCCTCGATCGACGATCCGAACAAGCCGGCCTTCGCCGCCAATTATTTCACCGGCGTGCCGGCGCCGGCCGGCGCGATCACCGTGCTGTTGCCGATCTATCTCGCCTTCCTCGGCGTGCCGATGCCGCCGGCGACCTTGACGGCGTTCTACACGCTCTTGATCGCCTTCCTGATGGTGTCACGGCTGCCGGTGTTCTCCGGCAAGACGGTGAAGATGCGGGTGCCGCCCGAGATGGTGCTGCCGGTGTTCGTGTCGGTGGTGTTCTTCGTCGCGCTGCTGATCGGCTATCCCTGGCACATCCTGTCGGCGGGTTCGGTGGCCTATTTGATCAGCCTGCCGTGGGGCTGGAAGTCCTATCGCGACCAGGAGCGCCAGCTTGCGGCGCAGACGCAGGGGGCGAGCGCGGCGTCGCCGGCCACTGCTGCTTCCTATACGGCGCCGGTCGCGGATACGGACCACGACGATCGTCCGACGCATCTGCATTGACTTCCCGACCCGTCATCCTGAGGAGCCGCGTAGCGGCGTCTCGAAGGATGCACGGCCACGATCTCGCAGCTGGGCCGTCGATCCTTCGAGACGGCGCTGCGCGCCTCCTCAGGATGACGGTCATGGAGCTGTGACGCCCAAATATCAGCCATGAGCGGGGCTCGGTTGGGTTCGCCCCTGATCTCGGTTATAGGCTGAGATGGCTCAGCGAACGCCAAAAATCAGGAGAGAAACGCCGTGACGACATCCGCTTCCGCCCCGCTGCCTGCTTCCGTCCTCGAGGCGTTGGGACGCTATGACACGCCGACGATCTGCAACGCGATGGAGATTGTCGCGCCGGAGCGCCGTCTGATCGGCTACACCGTGAAGCCGCTGGTCTGCCCGTTCCCGACGCTGCCGCCGATCGTCGGCTATGCGCGCACGGTCGCGATCCGCTCGGTGCTGAAATCCGGCCTGTCGGCCGAGGAGCAGTCGAAGCGCCGCATCGACTATTACGAATACGTCGGCACCGGCTTCGGTCCGCGCATCTCCGTGATCCAGGACATCGACGGTCCCGACGTCGGCTATGGCGCGTTCTGGGGCGAGGTGCAGAGCGCCGTGCACAAGGCGCTCGGCTGCCTCGGCGTCATCACCGACGGCTCGATCCGCGACATCCCGCAATGGGCGCCGGGCTTCCAGGCGCTGGCCGGCTCGATCGGCCCGTCGCACGCCTGGGTGCACGCCGAAAGCTTCGGCGGCGAGGTCCGTGTCGCCGGCATGACGGTGCGCTCCGACGACCTGATCCACGCCGACAGCCACGGTGCGATCGTGATCCCCTACGAGATCGCGGCCAAGCTGCCGGAGGCCGCCGAACTCTGCGGCCGCCGCGAAACCCCGATCCTCGACATCGCGCGCAGCAAGGACTTTTCGCTCGAGAAGCTGAAGGACGCGCTGAAGCGCTCGTCGGAAATCCACTGAGGCGCCGAGTCTCCACCGCGCGCTCCCGATCACCTCTCCCAAGGGAGAGGTGAACGTCCGCCACCGCCCACGCCGATCACGCCGGCGCGACCTTGGCGATCTCGTTCGCGCCGCGAACGGTCATGTCGATCGCGACATAGAGGATCACGGCGAGGCCGACATAGGCGATCCAGCGGTGGTTCTGCAGCAGCCGTGCGATGAAGGTGGCAGCGGCGCCCATCATCGCGATCGAGAGCGCGAGGCCGAATACCAGCACGATCGGCTGCTCGCGCGCCGCGCCCGCGACCGCCAGCACATTGTCGAGCGACATCGAGACGTCGGCAACGATGATCTGGGTGGTGGCCTGCCACAGCGTCTTGCGCGGCACCTCCGCGCCGCCGGTGCCATCCACGGCCGTGGTCTCGTGCGCGCTGGCACGCAGCTCGCGCCACATCTTCCAGCACACCCAGAGCAGCAGGATGCCGCCGGCGAGCAGCAGGCCGACGATTTGCATCAATTGCGTGGTGACGAGGGCGAACAGGATGCGCAGCAAGGTCGCGGCGCCAATGCCGATCAGGATCGCCTTGCCGCGTTGCTGCGCCGGCAGGCCGGCCGCGGCGAGGCCGATCACGACGGCATTGTCGCCGGCGAGCACGAGGTCGATGACGACGACTTGCAGCAGTGCGCTGAGGGCGTCGAGTGAGAACAGTTCGGACATGGATCATCCCCTTTAAGGTCGGGGAGTGGGCCGCTTCGACGAAGCCGGATCTGCCGTCATGCCGACGGCAGATCCGTCATGACGTTGTCACGTCGCCGGTCGAGGCAGGGCCACTCCAACTGAGTTCCAGTCCGACATCGCAGCTTGTGGCTGCCAGAGGGGCCCGGCCTGGGATTACGGTCGCCAAGCGCGATGCGATCATTCGTCATCGCGCTTGCGCTTTTTTTGAGCATGATCCGTTCGGAAAACCGCTTCACACTTTTCCGGATCATGCTAGCCCGGACGGATTGCTGCTTCTTCCTCGAAGAACAGCGCCGCCTGGTCCGGCTCGCCGAGGATCGCCGCGGCGCATCCCATGAAGGTGAAGGCGCCGGCAAAATCCCACAGCGTGAGTTTCGCCACGCTCGTGCGCGCGTGGATCACGCGCGCCGCGAGCGCGGCAATGGCTGCCTCTGCGAACAACGCCAGGCTGAGCGCGGGCAGCACGAGCGCGAGCTCAACCAGACGCACCGTCAGGACAATCGGCAGCGCAGTCAGCGCTGCGAAGAGCAGGAGCATGCCGAATGGTTCCAGCGAGGCAGCCTTCCGCGAGTGCCTGCCTGGAATGGTCGAGGACATTCCAAATCCCTGCCGATGCAAATCCTTCAATCGGAGTCTTGTCGTTCACCCCGAGATTATCAGAATGCATGTCCCTTGACGCGCGGCGCGGCGCCGCGCGACCGCAGGCCGCGCGACAGATTGTGCACCTCGTGGCCATCAAGGAGGGGCGTTGACGGGTCATTTCGGCGCCGTTTCGGGGCTGATGGTGCTGCGGCATGCCATGGCAAAGTCCACAACGGGGATTTATCTTTGCTGGCAGCGCTGGGCGGACGATCGAAAGGCAATTTCGATGAACATGACGGGCAAGACGGTGCTGATCACCGGTTCCACCGACGGCGTCGGCCGCTATGTGGCGATGAAGCTGGCATCTCGCGGCGCCCGGGTCCTGATCCACGGCCGCGACACCAAGCGGGCGCAGGTCCTCGCCGACGAGATCAAGCGGGTCAGTGGGCGCGAGCCGATGTTCTACCAGGCCGACCTGTCCTCGCTCGCCGAAGTCCGCGAGTTCGCCCAGCTGGTGCTCGACGACCAGCAGCGCCTCGACGTGTTCGTCAGCAACGCCGGCATCGGTTCGCAGAACGAGGGGCCGGCGCGGCAGACCAGCAAGGACGGCCACGAACTGCGTTTCGCGGTCAACTATCTCGCCGGCTTCCTGCTCGCACATCTGTTGCTGCCGCGGCTCAAGGAGAGCACCCCGGCGCGCATCGTCAATGTCGCCTCGCTCGGCCAGCATCCGATCGATTTCGCCGACGTGATGATCACGAAAAACTACAGCGGCGCACGCGCCTACGCGCAGAGCAAGCTGTCGCAGATCATGTTCACGATCGATCTTGCCGCGGAGCTGGAAGGCAGTGGGGTGACGGTCAACTCGCTGCACCCGGCCACCTACATGAACACCACGATGGTGCGCGCCTCAGGCGCGACGCCGATCTCGACCGTCGAGCAGGGCGGCGACGCCATCCTGCGTCTGGTCGAGGACGACGACGTCGCGGACAAAAGCGGATTGTTCTTCGACGGCAAGCGTGAGGCCCGCGCCCACGCGCAGGCCTATGACGCCGAGGCGCGCAGGCGGTTGCGGGAGTTGAGTTTGAAGCTGGTCGGATTGTAGGATCCCAGACCCGTCGGCCGGCCGGAGCGGATCGCATCAGATAACCGCCGACACTGGCCCGAACGCCGGGTTCCCGGCCATAGCCGATATTTACTAACGGCTTGGTCAAAAGGAACTAGAGCTCCCGCCGGACGTTGACACGGCAACCCAAGCAGAACGGACAGATCAAGCAACGCAGGGAGCCAGCGATGGACCATGTGGTGACGGATGACGCGCGCGAAAACGGGCGGCTGAGGGGGACCGTTTCGGCTGCCCGCGGGGGGATTATTTTCGTTGATGTAAACGGCCAAGTCGTGGGAATGGACAGGACCGCTCGGGAGGGACTCGACGGTGAGGTGAAGCAACTGAAATTGCCGCTTCGCGACGATGGCGCACGCGATGCCGGTTTCGTCGATTGTTTCGCGTCCGCCGAAACCGTGAGAATCCGCGGCGTGCCGACGCAGGTGTGCGTCATCCAGGAACGTGAATCCACGGAACGGCGGGCCACGGAGCGGGAGGTGATGACTGCGATCGAGTCGGTGCTGGCGGACACCTCCTCCTTCGCTCGCAGCATCATCGATCGGATCAAGACGTTGTCCTTCGCGCCCTCCGGCACCGCGGCCGAGGACCTTGATCCCCTCACCGAGCGCGAGAAGGAAGTCCTCGGATTGATCTGCCAGGGCAAGAGCGACCTCGAGATGAGCGTTGAACTCAACGTGTCGCACAACACTGTGCGCAACCACATCTCATCGCTTTACCGCAAGATCGGCGTCAACCGGCGCAGTGCCGCCATTCTCTGGGTGCGCGAGCGGGGCATCGCCCCGGCAAGCTTGCGCGGCCGCCGCCGCCGCCATCCACCTTCCGATCGGGAGTCGCTCTAGTGTCCCGAATCTGAAGTTCGCATCCTTTGCCGCACATTCGGAGCGGACTTCAGATTCGATAAGGACGCTGGCAAATTTATGATTCGAGTCTGCTTTGTGAATGCGAAGTTCGTGGAAGTGGCTGCCGCGAGATCGCACGAACTTCGCATTCAGCACACGAGATGCGTCGAACCTACTAATGGTCTGGTAGTTCTAGCTCTCTTGCGCCCAACCCCTGTTTGTTGTTCCTTCAACGAAATCATCAGGTTCACTGGGAGCCTCCGTAACTCGGATGCTGTGGCGCCGGCAGCGCTGCAGCCATTGGGCCAACGGTCAGTCGAGAAGGCAATGTCTCCGTGGCCGCGCGCTTGCTTCGATTGTATATCGCAGGAAATTCGGCCAGTTCGCGCCGCGCCCAGCAGAATCTCGACCGCTTGCGGACGTCCATCGGCGCGCATGGATGGGACGTCGAGATCATCGACGTATTGGATCGGCCGGAGCTTGCCGAAGGTGCGCGCATCATTGCGACACCGACCCTGTCCTACGAAGATGCGACTCGCACGCGACGCATCGTCGGCGATCTTGGCGACACGGTGCGGGTTCTGGAATTTCTCGGGATCGACCGGAAGGACGAGGCATGAGCGCTGAGGAAGCAGGGATCACCGGCGTGTTGGAGCGCGTCAAGACCGGGGTCGAAGCCTTCGACGAGTTGGTGATGGGAGGGTTGCCGAGAGCCCGCTCCACCGTGGTCGGCGGTACGCCAGGCAGCGGCAAGACCGTATTTGCCACCCAGTTTCTCGCTCACGGCATTACCCAGTTCGACGAGAACGGCGTATTGGTGACGTTCGAGGAGCCGCCCGCCGACATCCAGGCCAATATGAGCGGTTTTGGCTGGGATCTGGCAAAATGGAAGAGGGAGGGCCGGCTCGCCTTCGTCGATGCGAGCCCGCCGCCGAACGATGAGCTTGTGATCGGCGAGTTCGATCTTGCGGGGTTGTTGTCGCGTATTCAGCACGCGGCGAAGAGCGTCAATGCCCAGCGGGTAGTCCTGGATTCACTCACTCAGTTGTTCGATCACTTCATCGGCGACCCCAAGATATTGCGCCGCGAGCTGTTTCACATCAGTACGGCGCTGAAGAAGGCGGGGCTGACCGTATTGATGACGGCGGAGCGAAACAGCGAATATGGCGAGATCACCCGCCATCGCCTTGAGGAGTTCGTTGCCGATAACGTTGTCATTCTGCGCAACGTGCTCTATCGGGAAAAGCGCCGCCGCACGATCGAGGTTCTGAAGATGCGCGGCAGCCATCACGTCGAAGGCGAAGCGCCGTTCACGCTACTGGGCGGACGCGGGGTGGTGGCGATCCCGCTCTCGTCGCTACGGCTGGAGCAGCATTCGAGCACGGTGCGGGTGACGAGCGGCAATGCCGATATCGACGAGATGTGCGGCGGCGGCTTCTTCCGCGACAGCGTGACGCTGGTCAGCGGGGCGACGGGCACAGGCAAGACGCTGCTGGTCACCAACTTTCTCTCCGGCGGGGTCAAGGCCGGAGAAAGAGTCCTCATGTTCGGTTACGAGGAAAGTCGCGGGCAGCTGTTCCGCAACGCCAGCGGCTGGGGCGCCGATTTCGCAGGCATGGAAGCCGACGGTAAGCTGAAGGTCGTCAGTCTGTACCCTGAGGCCCAGGGCTTGCCCGATCACCTGCTCACGATCCAGGGGATGGTCGATGAGTTCAAGCCGAACCGGATCGCGGTCGACAGCTTGTCCGCGCTGGAGCGCATTGCCCCTGAAACCGGCTTTCGCGAGTTCCTGATCAGCTTGACGTCTTTCATCAAGAAGCGGGAGATCGCGGGTCTCTGCACCGCGACAAGCAAGTCGCTGATCGGTGGCGAGAGCGCCAGCGAACAGCACATTTCGACGATGACCGACTCGATCATTCTGCTGCGGTACATCCAGGAGCAGGAAGTCATGCACCGGGGCTTGATGGTGCTGAAGATGCGCGGCAGCGAGCACGCCAAGGAGATCAGACGCTTTTCCATCGACGGTTCGGGCATGCATCTGGGCGGACCGTTCAAGGAGGCGCCGAACGTATTCAAAGCGTGATATCCACCGCGAACGGTAGTTGGAATACGCATGACGGATACTCGGATTGGCTCAAAGGTCGCGCAGTCGGACATCCAATTCCTCATCGAGAAGAACGCCGACGGTATCATCGTCGTCGATGAAGCCGGGTTTGTGCTGTTCGCCAATCCGGCGGCGGAACGCCTGTTCGGGCAGCCGTCATTGGCGCTGATCGGATCGCCGATCGGCTTGCCGATCGTGGCGGGCGAGATGAGCGAGATTGCAATCCATCAGCCCGGGGGCGGGCTGGTAGATGCCGAAATCCGCACCGTAGAAACCAGCTGGGAGGGCCGGCCGGCGCGCCTCGCGAGCGTGCGCGACGTGTCGGAGCGCCGGGCGTTGGAAGACCGCATGCGTCATGCTGCCAAGATGGAGGCGGTCGGGCGGCTCACCGCCGGCATCGCGCACGACTTCAACAATTTGCTAGCCGTGGTTCTGGGCAATCTGGAAGGCGCGAGGCGCCGCATTGGCAGCGAAGAGGGCGCACTCGTAACCATGCTCGACAACGCCACGCGCGGCGCCCGGCAAGCGGTCGTCCTGACCAGTAAATTGCTCGCTTTCGCAAGGCGCAAGCCTCTCGAATACCGTCGCGTGGATCTTTCCGAATTGATCGCCGGCATGTCGCACTTGCTGCAACGTACCCTGGGCGAGGGCATTTCGATACGGACGGACATACCGCCTCAGCTATGGGCGGTCGAGGTCGATCCAACCGAACTGGAGTCGGCGATTCTCAACCTCGCCGTCAACGCGCGTGACGCAATGCCGGATGGCGGCGAACTCGCGATCATGGCGGAGAATATCGATCTCGCGCGTGATGAGTCGGAGGATGGCGACGGCGAGGCCGGACCTTACGTCAAGATCTCGGTCGCCGACACTGGCATGGGGATGACGCCTGAGATCCAGAACCGCGTGTTCGAACCTTTTTTTACCACAAAGACCGATGGAAGGGGCACCGGCCTCGGCCTCAGTCAGGTTTATGGCTTCGTCAAACAGAGCGGCGGGCATCTCAGGCTTGAAAGCGAGCTCCACGTCGGGACCAGGATCGACATCTATCTTCCCAAGGCCGCGATGCTTTCAGATCAGGCAGTCTCTCGCGCCGAGGCCAGCTCGGAATTCAGGGCCATCCCGCGGGCCCGCGGTGGGGAGACGATCCTTGCGGTCGAAGACGACGAGGATGTCCGCGCTACCACCGCGGGCAGCCTTCGTGAACTCGGGTACAGGGTGCTCGAGGCGGCAGACGCAAGCGCCGCGTTGAGTTTGCTGAGAAGTGATGCGCAAATCGAGCTGTTGTTCACCGACCTTGGCCTGCCCGGCCAAATCAATGGCAAGGCATTAGCGGATCAGGCGCGGGCGCAGTATCCCGGCTTGAGGGTGCTGATCACGACGGCCTATGCCGGTGATGTCCTCATTCGTGAAGGACGGCTCGATCCGGACATCGAGTTGCTCAGCAAGCCGTTTTCATTCGCCGAGCTCGCAACGCGAATCCGTGGCCTGCTCGACGGCGGGCCTCCGCAGCCCGGCCGCATCCTGTTGGTCGAGGACGAGTTTCTCTTGCAGCTTCTCGTCACGGATATGCTTGCGGAATCCGGGCTCGCAGTAGATGGCGCTGCGAGTTTCAAGGAGGCCGCCGCCAAGGCGCGCTCGGGCATCGAGGGGCTGATCGGCGCGGTCGTTGATCTTGGCCTGCCGGACAGGCCGGGGGATGAACTCGTTGCGGAGCTTCGCAGCCTGTATACCGACCTGCCGGTCGTGCTCGCGACCGGCCATGTGGACGAGGATGTGCGGCAACGCTTCTCCGCTATGCAAGGCGTCCAATTGCTGGCGAAGCCATTCTCTGCCGAAGATCTGACGACGGCCCTTGGAAAAGCGGGCGTGAGACTTTGGCGCGCGAGCCTGAGCCGATGAGGGCCGGTCGGACCGGAATGGCAATCGAGAATCGTCGGGATGCGTTGTCGGAGACAACGATTGCGCCTCGATCGGCTCGATGCGTCGTTGCTTCGCCGATAGATCCGGAATCTCTCGATTCCGGATTCGGTTCCGTGGGCCGCCCCGGAATGACGGAGCAATACATAAGCCGTACGCCTCAGCTCACCCGCCGCTCGCGGTTCTCCCAATACGGCCTGCGCAGCTCGCGCTTCAGGATCTTGCCGGCGCCGGAGAGCGGCAGCGGGGTCGCGGTGATGTCGACGCTGCGCGGGCATTTGTAGCCGGCGATCAGCGTCTTGCAGTGCTCCATCAGCTCTTCCGGCGTGGCGTCGGCGCCGCTCTTCATCACCACCACGGCGTGGACCTGCTCGCCCCAGCGCTCGCTCGGGATGCCGATCACGGCGCATTGCGCCACCGCCGGGTGCTGGGCCAGCGCGTTCTCGACCTCGGCCGAATAGACGTTCTCGCCGCCGGAGATGATCATGTCCTTGACGCGGTCGACGACGTAGACGAAGCCGTCCGCATCCATGTAGCCGCCGTCTCCGGTGTGCATCCAGCCGTCGATCACGGCGCGCGCGGTCTCCTCCGGCCGCTCCCAATAGCCCATCATCACCATGTCGCCGCGCACCGCGATTTCGCCGACGGTGCCTGTTGGCACCACCTTGTCCTCCGCATCGACGATCCTCACCTCGGCGCCGAGCGTCGCGCGGCCGGCGCCGCGATGCCGGCCCTTGGCGCGGCCGTCGCCGATATGCTCCTTCCAGTGCAGCAGCGTCGCGATCGGCGACAGTTCGGTCATGCCGTAGGCTTGCGTGAACTCGACATGCGGCAGCGCCTTCATCGCCCGCATCAGCACGGCGTCGCTGATGACCGAGGCGCCGTAAGCGATCCGCTTCAGCGACGACAGGTCGTAACTGCCGAGCGTCGGGTGATCGACGAACATCTGGATCATCGTCGGCACCAGCAGCACGTCGGTGACGTGCTCCTTCTGCACGGCCGCGGCGACGCCGTCCGGCGTAAAACCCTGGATCACGACGTTGGAGCCGCCGGACAGCAGCACCGAATACATCGCTGCGCCATTGGCGAGGTGGAACATCGGCGCCGCGTGCAGATAGACCGTGCTCGCCGGCCACAGGCCTTCGCCGAGCGCGTTAAGCGCATTGGCCATCAGATTGCCATGGCTCAGCATCACGCCCTTGGAGCGGCCGGTGGTGCCGCCGGTGTAGAAGATGCCGGCGAGATCGTCGCGGGTGCGCATCGCATCCGCCATCGGTTCGCTCTGCGCGATCAGCGTCTCGTAATTCTCCATGCCGGCGGGCGTCTCGCCTTCGTCGGCGTAGATGAGCTTGAGGCCAGGGATGGCGCCTGCCAGCGTCGCGCCGACCGCCGCGAACGCCTTGTCGACGAACAGGATCGTCGCGCGGCAGTCGCGCAGCGCATCCTCGTTCTCGATCGGAGACCAGCGGATGTTGAGCGGCACGATCACGGCGCCGGCCCAGCCGACCGCGAGGTAGAGTTCGAGATAGCGATCGGAGTTCAGCGACAGGATCGCGACGCGGTCGCCATTGTCGGCGCCAAGCGAGCGGATGGCGGCGGCGAGGCGGGCGACGCGGTCGCCGACCTCGCGCCAGTTGCGCCGCCCCTCACCGCAGACGATTGCGAGCCCGTTTGGATTGACCTGCAGCGCGCGCCGCAGTCCGTGCGTGATGTTCACTCGTCTCCTCCCTCGATGCGTTTCCCTTCCGAGGCGGTTTGCCCGCCTTCTGCGCAGCCGGAACGGCTGCTTTGCGCGTTGTTGTCTCGCGCGTTGATGTCACTTGCGTTGTTGCTTTGGCGATGCCCTCGGTGAGGCGGATCGCGAATTCCTCGGCGACGGCGCGGCCGCTCAGCTCACCGCCGGGCTGGAACCAGTGTCCGATCCAGTTCAGCGAGCCTGCGATCGCGAACGCCGCGAGCTTCGGGTCGCAGGGTTTCACCGAACCGTCCTTGACGCCAGCGGCAATATAGTCGCGGAAGGCGCGGTCGATCCGCCGCTTGGCGGTCTGCACGATCTTGCGGTTGTGCTCGCTGAGATCGCGGATGTCGAAGCGGACCAGGCTCTTGCCGTAGTCCTCGGTCATCAGCTCGGCATAGCGGACGATCAGCTTGCGCAGCTTGTCGAGCCCCGAGCCGCCGCCGGCCGAGGTCTCGGCGATGCAGTCGTCGACCAGCTCGTTGCCGATCGACCAGCACTCGTAGAGGATCTCGTCCTTGCCGCGGAAGTAATTGTAGAGCGCCGGCTTGGTGATGTTGAGCCGCCTGGCGACCTCGTTCAGCGTGGCGCCGTGATAGCCCTGTTCGAGGAACAGCGCGACCGCCGTGCGCAACACCGCCTCGCGCTTCTCGTCGCGGGCGCGGCGCCGGCTCTCGAACGGCAGCCAGGGAGACTCGTTGCTGGAAGAGGGGGGGCTGGCGTCCATCGCGTCGGTCGTTGTCGCATTGACTCCGGAAGATCGCCCGTATATTACCCATGGGTAATAAATAGTCCAGTGGGTAATTTCCGGGAGGACACGCGATGACGTCACGCAGCTATGTTGCCGGGGTCGGCATGATCCCGTTCGTCAAGCCCGGCGCCAACGCGCCGTATCATGTGATGGGCGCCGAAGCCGCCAGGCTCGCGCTCGCCGATGCCGGGCTCGATTACGGCAAGGTCCAGCAGGCCTATGTCGGCTACGTCTATGGCGATTCCACTTGCGGCCAGCGCGCGCTCTATGGCGTCGGCATGACCGGCATCCCGATCGTCAACGTCAACAACAACTGCTCGACCGGCTCGACCGCGCTGTTCCTGGCGCGGCAGGCGATCGAGTCGGGTGCTGCGGATTGCGTGATGGCGCTCGGCTTCGAGCAGATGAAGCCCGGCGCGCTCGGCGCCGTGTTCACCGACCGCCCCAGCGCGTTCGACGATTTCGATGCCGCGGCCGACAGGCTGGTCGACGCGCCCGGCGTGCCGCTGGCGCTGCGCTATTTCGGCGGCGCCGGCCTGAGCCACATGAAGAAATACGGCACGCCGCTGAATGCTTTTGCCAAGGTGCGCGCCAAGGCGAGCCGCCACGCCAAGAACAATCCGCTGGCGCTGTTCCGGAAAGAAGTCACCGCCGACGACGTGATGAACGACCAGGTGATCTGGCCCGGCGTGATGACGCGGCTGATGGCGTGCCCGCCGACCTGCGGCGGCGCCGCCGCGATCCTGGTCTCGGAGAAGTTCGCCGACCAGCACGGCCTCAACAAGCAGGTCCGTATCGCCGCGCAGGCGATGACGACCGATACGCCGTCGACCTTCGGTGCGTCAGACATGATGCAGGTGGTCGGCTACGACATGGCGCGCGATGCCGCGGGCAAGGTCTATGAGGCGGCGGGCATCGGGCCAAAGGATCTCGACGTCGTCGAGCTGCACGACTGCTTCGCCCATAACGAGCTGATTACCTATGAGGGACTCGGCCTGTGCGGGCAGGGTGAGGCCGCGAAATTCATCGACGACGGCGACAACACCTACGGAGGGAGGATCGTCACCAATCCGTCCGGCGGGCTGTTGTCGAAGGGCCATCCGCTCGGCGCCACCGGCCTTGCGCAGTGCTACGAGCTGACCCGGCAGCTGCGCGGCACCGCTGCGGCAACCCAGGTCGAGGGCGCGCGGCTCGGCTTGCAGCACAATCTCGGCCTCGGCGGCGCCTGCGTCGTGACGCTCTACGAACGCGCCTGAGGCCGTCATGGTCGATCAATCCGCCGTCGGGCGCGAATTCACGCCGGTGACCGCGCGCGTCGAGCCGGGACGCCTGCGCTTCTTCCTCGACACGCTCGGCGAGACCAATCCGGTCTATCGCGATGGCGAGGCGACACCGGTGCCGCCGACCTATCTGTTTTGCCTCGAGATGATGGACGCGCCCGATCCGTTCGAATTCCTGACCGCGCTCGGCATCGATCTCGCCCGCGTGCTGCATGGCGAGCAGCGCTTCGACTATCACGCGCCCGTTGTGGTCGGCGACATCCTGACGTTCCACCCGCGGGTCACTGGGGTGACCGAGAAGAAGGGCGGGGCGATGACGCTGATCGTGGTCGATACATCAGTCACCAACCAGAACGGCGTCCACGTCGCCGATGTCTCGCGCACCATCGTGGTGCGCAATGCGAGGCCGTCATGACCGGCGTTCCGTCGGTCGGCGACCGCATCGTCCACAAGGAGTTTCCGCCGATCACCCGGCATCGCCTGGCGCTGTATTGCGGCGCTTCCGGCGACCACAATCCGATCCATGTCGACATCGACTTCGCGAAGGCGGCCGGTTTCCCCGACGTGTTCGCGCACGGCATGCTGGTGATGGGCTATCTCGGCCAGGCGCTGACGGATGCGGTGGCGCCGTCGCGCATCCGCTCGTTCGCGACCCGCTTCGCCGCGATCACCCAGCTCGGCGCCAGGCTGACCTGCGAGGGCACCGTGACCGAGCTGATCGAGCAGGGCGGCGAGAAGCGCGCCAAGCTCGCGCTGACGACGAAGGATCAGAACGGCGAGATCAAGCTCGCCGGCGAAGCCATTATCGCGCTCTAGGGAGAGATCATGTCGAAGCTGCAAGGCAAAGTCGCGCTCGTCTCCGGATCGGGCCGCGGCATCGGGCGGGCGATCGCGCTGAAGCTCGCAAGCGAAGGCGCGCGCGTCGTGGTCAACGACCTCGATGCCGAGCCGGGCAATGCCGTCGTCGCCGAGATCAAGGTCATCGGCGGCGAGGCGATCGCGGTCAATGGCAGCGTGACGGAATCGGGCTTTGCCGATCGTTTCGTAGGCGCCGCCATCGAGCAGTTCGGCGGCCTCGATATCATCGTCAACAATGCCGGCTACACCTGGGACTCGACGATCCAGAAGATGTCGGACGAGCAGTTCCAGGCGATGCTCGACGTGCATCTGGTCGCCCCGTTCCGCATCCTGCGCGCGGCATCGGAGCCGATCCGGGTGATGGCGAAGAAGGAGGCCGAGGCCGGGCGCGAGGTATTCCGCAAGGTGGTCAACATCTCTTCGATCGCAGGGCTCTACGGCAATGCCGGGCAGGCCAGCTATTCCTCGGCAAAGGCCTCGCTGATCGGACTGACGCGGACGATGTGCAAGGAATGGGGCCGCTACAAGGTCAACGTCAATTGTGTGGCGTTCGGCCTGATCAACACCCGCCTGACCCAGCCGATCGAGAGCCAGCAGAAGACCATCGACGTCGCCGGCCGCGACATCAAGGTCGGCGTCCAGCCGCAGATGCTGGAGGCGATGGGCCGCATGATCCCGCTCGGTCGCGGCGGCACGCCGGAGGAAGCGGCGGACGCGGTCTATCTGTTCTGCGCTCCGGAATCGAATTACATCAGTGGTCAGGTGATCGTCGCCGGCGGCGGTCTGCTGATTTAGCACGGGGATATCATGCACTACCGATCGTCCTGGATGACCGAGGAGCTCGACACCTTCCGTGACCAGTTCCGCAAATTCCTCGCCAAGGACCTGGCGCCGCACGCCGAAAAATGGCGCGCGCAGAAGCTGGTCGACCGTTCCGCCTGGCGCGCGCTCGGCGAGATGGGCGCCTTGCTGCCGAGCGTGCCCGAGGCCTATGGCGGCCTGGGGGCGACCTTCGCCTATGACGCTGCCGTGCTCGACGACCTCGAGAGCACGGTGCCGGAGCTGACCACCGGCGTCTCCGTGCACAGCGCGATCGTGGCGCATTACATCGTCAACTACGGCTCGGAGGAGCAGAAAAGGCGCTGGCTGCCGAAGATGGCCTCGGGCGAGATGGTCGGCGCTATCGCGATGACCGAGCCCGGCACCGGCTCCGATCTGCAGGCGGTCAAGACCACGGCGAAGAAGCAGGGCAATTCCTACGTCATCAACGGCCAGAAGACCTTCATCACCAACGGCCAGGCCGCCGACCTCGTGATCGTCGTGGCGCGCACCGGCGCGCCTGGCGCCAAGGGCATCTCGCTGATCGTGGTCGAGACCGCCGGCGCCGAGGGCTATCGGCGCGGCCGCAACCTCGACAAGATCGGCCTGCATGCCTCCGACACCTCGGAGCTGTTCTTCGACAATGTCGCGGTGCCGCCGGAAAACCTGCTTGGCAATGAGGAGGGCAACGGCTTCGTGCAGCTGATGCAGCAATTGCCGCAGGAGCGGCTGTCGCTCGCGATCGGCGCGGTCGCCTCGATGGAGCGCGCGGTGAAGATCACCGCGGACTACACCAAACAGCGCACCGCGTTCGGCAAGCCGCTGATCGAATTCCAGAACACCGCATTCACGCTGGCCGAGCGCAAGACCGAGGCGATGATCGCCCGCGTCTTCGTCGACTGGTGCGTCGAACGGCTGGTTGCAGGCGACCTCGACACCGTGACGGCGTCGATGGCCAAATGGTGGTGCTCGCAGAAGCAGGTCGAGACCGCCGACGAATGCCTGCAGCTGCACGGCGGCTACGGCTATATGCAGGAATACCCGATCTCGCGGATGTTCATCGATTCCCGCATCCAGAAGATCTATGGCGGCACCAACGAGATCATGAAGGTCTTGATCGCGCGCTCGCTGTAGGGTTGAATGTTGCTCCCGCACCATGCCGGGACGATTTCATCATTGCTGGGGGCCGTTGTTGGATACGCCTGCGACCGGTGCCGAGGCTACGGAGGCCCCAATCACCTTGCGGCCTCCATACACCCGCGGTGCTTTCGTAGCGGCCGTCATCTGGTCTCTGCGCGTCGTCTTGTCGGTTAATCTGTGGTGTTTCTTCTTGTGGCTCGCGGGTGCATCCGGGCCGGGCGGAACGCCTTCCTTCGCGGCCATCGTCGGCAGCGTCGGAGGCGCATCGCTGCTGATGTGGCTGCTGGTCATGCCAAGAAGGCGCCGCGCACGAAATGAATGCAGCATCATCTTCCTGCGTGGCTTCAGGCAGGAAGCCCGCGCGGACGTTCCCAATCGCGTGTTGCCGTGCATCGGCTGCTACGGCCGGATCATGCGGCTGCGCAACGTCGTCAAGACAGGAACGCAGGATCAGATCGCGGGATTGAACGGCGAGTCCATGACGGACACAAGGGAGCAGCCCTACGTTCGCGATGACTGGAAGCCGGTTCTGCTCGCGCTGCTCCAGCAGGCCGATCTTGCTGTGATCGACTTCTCCGTCTCGAGCGAAAGCCTGTTTTGGGAGATCGAGCAGTGCTTGCGGCGGCTGCCTGCCCAGCGCATCGTGCTGATCACGGAGCTGAGCGAGTACGCGAAGGAGAACCATTCAGAGCTTTGTGGCAGATTCCCGGACCTGCTGTACGCGCCAGCACCGATCCCGGTCTATCCTTCCCGATTTCTCATCCCTTTGCGGTTCTGGAGGTGGTGGTTCTTCGAGTATGAGCGACGGGTCGATCATTGCATGAAGGCAATTGCGGCGCAGTCGTTGCAGACGGCGTTGCTTGCCAGTGATTGGCATGGACCTTCAGGCCAAGCGAAAAGTACGGTGGCATCCTGAGATGTCTGGAAGACGATGAGATTGCTTCTCGATATCGTCATCGCGTTGCTGGTGTTGCCGGTCTTTCTGGTTGCCGCGCTGCTGGTGGCGGTCGTGTTCGGGCTTGTGGGCGGCGGCGCGAGCGCTTTCGTCTCCGCCTGGCCCGTTATCGAATACTATCATGACCGGTTCCTCCTGTCGGTCATTCCGTCATCCTGGACCGCGGGCCTTATTCGTCGCGCCGAGGCCTGCGTGGATTTCTATTCTGATCAGAATCGGCGGCGTTAGGGCATGACCCGCCGTCTCCGGCAGCCGGATCGGATCGGCATTGTCGGCGAGGCCGGCCTTGGCGAACAGGTCGCGGCCCGGAATCTCGAGCCACAATCTCGAGATTTTCAGGTACACAAGAGTGCACCATAGTTCGATGCTTTCGCATCGCCCCGGAATTTCCGGGAGAATAGGCCTGTCCCATCCCGGCCGCATGGCTCAATGCGGCCGCCGCATTGCGCGGCGACTTCGGCCTTGCGCCATATTTCCGACTATCCTACCCCCGTGGGACCAAATTCCGCGCGAGCCGCGAGCGCGCGCCAATGCCGCAGGGAGCCCACATGACCAAAAGCAACGCCCGCACCGGAGGCCAGATCCTGATCGACCAGCTGGTCGCGCAAGGGGTGGAGCGCGTCACCTGCGTGCCGGGCGAGAGCTATCTGGCGGCGCTCGACGCCCTGCATGACAGCCCGATCGACGTCGTGATCTGCCGCGCCGAGGGCGGGGCGGCGATGATGGCGGAGGCCTATGGCAAGCTCACCGGGCGTGCCGGCATCTGCTTCGTCACCCGTGGTCCGGGTTCGACCAACGCCGCCCATGGCGTGCACATCGCGATGCAGGATTCCACGCCGATGATCCTGTTCGTCGGCCAGGTCGACAGCGGCATGCGCGAGCGCGAGGCGTTCCAGGAACTCGACTACAAGGCGGTGTTCGGCACCATGGCGAAATGGGCGGTCGAGATCGATCGCCCGGATCGCATTCCGGAGCTGGTTGCGCGCGCGTTCCGTGTCGCGTTGCAGGGCCGTCCCGGTCCTGTCGTGATCTCGTTGCCCGAGAACATGCTGACCGAAACCGCGGCGGTCGCCGACGCGCCGAAGGTCGAGCCGGCGGCGAGCTGGCCGGCGCCGGCCGATCTCGAGCGTCTCGGCACCATGCTGGCATCCGCCAAGGCACCGCTGGTGGTGCTCGGCGGCTCGGCCTGGACCGCCGACGCCACCAAGGGCATCGCGCGCTTTGCCGAACGGTTCGACTTGCCGGTCGCGACCTCGTTCCGCCGCGCCTCGCTGTTCGATGCCGACCATTCGCATTATGCCGGCGATCTCGGCATCGGCCCGAGCCCGAAGCTCAGGGATCGCTTCACCGGCGCCGATGTGATCCTGCTGATCGGCGGCCGCATGTCGGAGATGCCGTCCTCCTCCTATACGCTGCTCGACATTCCCTCGCCGAGCCAGCAGCTCATTCACGTCCATCCCGGCTCCGAAGAGCTTGGCCGCGTCTACCAGCCGGCGCTGGCGATCCAGGCGACGCCTGCCGCCTTCGCGGCTGCGGTCGAGACCATGAAGCCCGCGGCCGCGCCGGCCTGGACGGGCGAGGCGGCCAAGGCGCACGCCGATTATCTTGCCTGGACCGACAAGCCGCGCGAGCTGCCCGGCAGCTTCCAATATGGCGAGGTCGTGACCTGGCTGCGCGACCGGCTGCCGAAGGATGCGATCGTCTGCAACGGCGCCGGCAATTACGCCGGCTGGATCCACCGCCATCATCGCTTCCATTCATTCGCCGCGCAGCTGGCGCCGACCTCGGGCTCGATGGGCTACGGCGTGCCGGCGGCCGTGATGGCCAAGCGGCATCATCCGGATCGCGTCGTCGTCGCATTCGCCGGCGACGGCTGCTTCCTGATGAACGGGCAGGAGTTCGCCACCGCCGTGCAGTATGACGCGCCGCTGATCGTCGTGGTCATCGACAACGCGCAATACGGCACCATCCGCATGCATCAGGAGCGCGATTATCCCGGCCGCGTCGTCGGCACCCAGCTCAGGAACCCGGACTTCGCGCTTTACGCCAAGGCGTTCGGCGGTCATGGCGAGCGGGTCGAGCGCACCGAGGACTTTGCGCCCGCCTTCGAGCGCGCGCTGGCCTCCGGCAAGCCGGCGATCCTGCACTGCCTGGTCGATCAGCGCGCGCTGTCGGTCGGCAAGGACTTTGTGCCCGAGGCATGATCCGGAAAAGTGCGAAGCGGTTTTCCCCGCGACAAACGCAATGCGTTTGCCCGAAGATCATGCCCAATCAAAAGGCGAAGCGCTGATGACCGGAACGGGGCGTCACGTCGCGATCATCGGCGCCGGCGCGGTCGGCGTGATCTCGGCCATCGAGGCGCTGCGCGCCGGTCATCGCGTCACGCTGATCGATCCCGGCGAGCCCGGCGGCACGCAGGCCGCGAGCTATGGCAATGCCGGCTGGCTGTCGTCGCATTCGGTGATCCCGCCGGCGGAGCCCGGCACCTGGAAGAAGGTGCCGGGCTATCTGATGGATCCGCTCGGGCCGCTCGCGATCCGCTGGTCGTATCTGCCGAAGGCGCTGCCGTGGCTGATCAGGTATCTGCTGTCGAGCTGGACCGAGGCGCAGGTCGAGGCCACCGCGCGGGCGATGCGCGATCTCTTGAAGGATGCGCCGCTGCTGCACCGGCAGCTCGCCGAAGAAGCCGGCGTACCCGAGCTGATCGAGCGGCGCGGGGTGATGCATGTGTTTCCCTCGCGCGCGCCGTTCGACCGCGATCTCGGCTGGCGCATCCGCAAGCGCGTCGGGATCGAATGGCTCGAGCTCGATGAGGATGAGATGCGCCAGCGCGAGCCCGATCTGCATCCGCGCTACAAATTCGGCGTCGTGGTCGAGGAGGCCGGCCGCTGCCGCGATCCCGGCGCTTACGTCGCAGCACTCGCCGCGCACGCCGTCGCAAGCGGCGCCGAGCGCGTCGCCGCCAAGGCGACCGGCCTCAAGCTTGCCGGCGACAGGCTCGTCGCCGTGGTCACCGAGCGTGGTGAGATCGCCTGCGACGCGGCGGTCGTCGCCGCCGGCGCGCGCTCGAAACAGCTGACCGCATCGATCGGCGATCCGCTGCCGCTCGAGACCGAGCGCGGCTATCACGTCATGATCGAGCACCCGGAGTCCGGCCCGCGCAATTCGATGATGGCCTCGGATGCCAAGATGGTCGTCAACTGGACCGACAAGGGCCTGCGCGCCGCCGGCACCGTCGAGATCGCTGGCCTCGACGCCGCGCCGAACTGGAAGCGCGCCGAGATCCTGCGCGAGCATCTGTTCAGCATGTTCCCGAAACTGCCCCGGGACATTCCACCGTCGCGGATCAAGACCTGGTTCGGCCATCGCCCGAGCATGCCCGACGGGCGGCCCTGCATCGGCCACAGCAGCGCCTCGCGCGACGTGGTCTATGCCTTCGGCCACGGCCATGTCGGGCTGGTCGGGTCGGCCCGCACCGGCCGGCTGGTCGCGCAATTGCTCAGCGGCACGGCGCCGGAGATTCCGCTCGCCCCGTTTTCGCCGGCGCGCTTCCTGTAAGGGGACGTGGATCTCAGCTGTCGCCGGCCCAGGCCGTGATCGCGGCCGGCGCGATCACGCGTCTTGGCATATGCGGATTGATCGTGCCGGCGCTGACGTCCCGCGTCTGATCGAGCAGGGTGCGCGCGAACGCCTTGGCATCCTGCTCTGTCGTGAAGGTGCGGGTTTGGCGCGCGAAGCGGTGATGTCCGGCGTCAGGGTCGTTTCGCACGGCGAACGAGACGTACCAGATGGCCTTGTCCGTCTTCATCGCGCGGCCCTGCTGGCGGTGGTCGGCGCCCGCCACCGGGACGTCGTGGCCGATATTCGATATGCAAAAAGTGCCAAGATGAAGATTCCTGAAATACAGCAGACGACGGCTAATTGGCCCCCCTGTGGACAAGGAATGCTACAGGATCGGCACACATACCGATACTGGCGGCATATTACCTCTCAACCGCTGGGTGAATGACAATGCCCTATTGCGAATTTGGTTCCTGCGGTCGGACGTGGTGGCTTTCCGGTGGTTAAATCGATCTTCCAGCGGCGCGCGAGATGATCTTGGGAAGCGTGCTGTCGCGGAAACGGACGCGACCTAGACAGCATCGCCTTGCTTGCCGGCCGCGGCAGCGGCAATGGCCTTCTCGACCTCTGCGGCGAGTGCGGTGAGATGGTCGGCCAATCTGGTGAACAGCTCGCGCTTTCGGATGTCGGTGGCCAGGTCGCGGATCAGTGCGCACTCCGCCGCGTCGCGGCGAAGCTTCTCAAGGTGCTTCAACATATCCTGCATGGTGCGGCCCAGTACGCTCTCGTCAGTGAACGGTAGGCGGCGGGAACTTGCGGGACAATAACCTGTGATAATTTCGGCTCCGCGCGTCGGGCTGGCCGCCCGCCCGACAAACACTCGGCGGTGCATCGGTCGGACAGGCTGAAGCACGATCCGAAAAAGTGCGAAGCGGGTCCCCTCGCGACAAACGCGGAACGCGTTTGCGCGGAGATCATGTTCAAACAAAGAGCCAAAGCGATGACGATTCAACCAAATCTCATCGCGCTCTAGCGGCGGTCGAGGATTTCCCGCACGCGCAACGCAAGCTTGGCTTGCGAGACCGGTTTCTCCAGGAGCTCGACGCCCTGGTCCAGCCGGCCATGATGTATCACGGCGTTCTGCGAGTAGCCCGTCATGTAGAGAATCTTGAGTCCATGCCGCATCTCGGCAGCTCGCTTTCCAAGCTCGCGGCCGTTCATGCCCGGCATCACAATGTCGGTGAGCAGGAGATCGATATGCGGCTGCTCCTGGAGCAGGATGGTCAATGCGGACTGTGCGCTCCCAGCCATCAGCACGCGATAATTCAATTCTCGCAGCAACTCGCTGATATAGGTGCGGAGATCCTCGTCATCTTCGACGACCAGGATGGTTTCGATCTTGCTCGACTCGGCTACGGCGACCGGTTCGTCAATCTCTTCCTGCTCGAGGGCCGGCCCACGGTGGCGAGGGAAATACAGCTTGACGTTGGTGCCGTAGCCGAGCTCGCTGTAGATCTTGATATGGCCGCCCGACTGCTTCACGAAGCCGTAGACTTGGCTGAGCCCGAGGCCGGTGCCGTGTCCGACTTCCTTGGTCGTGAAAAACGGTTCGAAAGCATGGCTCAACGTGTCGTGGCTCATCCCGACACCCGTGTCGGTGATGCTGATGACCACATACTGCCCGGGACTGAGTTCGGGATTTCGTAAGGAGTATGCGTGATCGGCCGACACGTTCGAGGCCTCGATCGTCAGTTTGCCGCCTTCGGGCATCGCGTCGCGTGCATTGATCGCGAGGTTCAGGATGGCTGCTTCCAATTGGTTTGGATCGGCTTCAATCTGCCAGAGCCCGGCGCTGCCGACGGTCTGAACGTCGACGCGTTCGCCAAGCGTTCGTTGCAGAAATTCCTGCGAGCTGTTGAGGAAGTTGTTCAGCTCGATCGGTTTCGGTGACAGGGCCTGTCGGCGCGAGAAGGCGAGCAGGCGGCTGGTCAGGCTCGCTGCGCGCTGTGCGCCGCGTTTCGCATGAGACAGGGCGCGTTGGAAATTGGGATTGCCGGCAAGCTGCCGGCCATGTCGCTCCATCGTTTCGAGGTTGCCGATCACGATCATCAGCAGGTTGTTGAAATCGTGCGCGACGCCTCCGCTGAGTTGTCCGACCGCCTCGAGCTTTTGCGAGGCAAGCAGTTGATCCTGAACCTTGGCGAGCTCCTCCTGTGCGTTGCGGCGCTCGCTGATGTCGCGGGTCACCTTGGCGAAGCCGACCACGGCACCGCTCTCGTCCATGATCCTGTCGATAACCACCGACGCCCAGAACTTGGTGCCGTCCTTGCGGACACGCCATCCTTCGGCTTCGAACCGGCCGCTTTGCCTTGCTTGCTCGAGCGCGCGGTCGGGCACGCGGTTTGCGCGGTCCTCTTCCGTGTAGAATCGCGAGAAGTGCTGGCCGATGATCTCGTCCGGCGCGTAGCCCTTGATCCGCTCTGCGCCGGGGTTCCAGGTGACGACGACGCCCGAGGCATCGAGCTGAAAAATGGCATAGTCCACGACGGCCTCGATCAGCCGGCGATAGCGCCGTTCGCTGTCGAGCAGCGCCTTGGTGGCTTCGGTCCGCTCGGTGACATCGCGCGTAACCTTGGCGAAACCGATCAGCGACCCCTTGCGATCTCTCACCGCATCGATCACGACGGTCGCCCAGAAACGGCTTCCGTCCTTGCGGACCCGCCAGCCTTCCGAGCTGAAACGTCCCTGTTCGGCGGCGACCGCCAGTGCCTTTTGCGGCAGTCCGGCGGCCTGATCCTCGGGAGTATAGAAGGTCGAAAGCGGTCGCCCGATGATTTCGTCGGCGCTATATCCCTTCAGCCGGGCGGCGCCGGAATTCCAGCTTGCGATCGTGCCGTCTGGCTCGACCAGATAGACCGCATAATCGGTGATCGCGTCGATCAGCAATTGAAGCCGTTGGCTGTCCGACACGTCGGCTGTATTGGGATTCATTCGAAGATAGCGGCCCGCCGCCGACCCCTCGTGCAAATTGATCAAGATGCACCGGTTAACGTCAACATTTTGAACTCGTTCCCCGCCGCCACGGCAACGAAAATATAGGAACCAAGTGGATGTCACCGCACTGCAGGCGCATGGAATTGCGGATGGCGGCAGCGATATCGATCCGCGATCGATCCGTTCGGCTTTTCAGAAATTAACTTGACACCAGACCCAACTCAGATGTTTAATGCGTCCGTCTCGCCCGACACGAGGGGCGCTTCGCGGTCGTCACGAACGCGGGTCGAGATGCGGTGGACGCCGATTGTGCAGTCGACGAATGCGCATGAAGCGGACGGTGAAATCGTGCAGGCCTGACGCCCTAGCGGTAGGTGTCTCTTCCGATTGCGCAGTGCGCGTTGTGAAGACGGTGACAACAAAGCCAAGTCTCGCCGGGGAGAGCACGTATAAGCCGTAACCCATCGCGCAGGGAAAGCCGGATTGCTCCGGTTACACCTGTGGTCCTACCCCCCGTGCTTTCTACCTATTGCACGGGGCCCATGGGTGCAATCGGCACCCGGCTTTCCCTGCGCCCTCACCAACGGAGAGGGCGGAACGAAAGAGCAAAGCTCGGACAATTCATGTCGCGAGAACGCGAAACTGTATCCTCGTCCACAACTGTCATCGCGCGGCTCGCCGCCTCCGCTAAAGCTTCGGCGCGCCACGGACTGCTTGCCTCGTCGAAGCCTTGGCGTAGACGGGACCGGGCGATCCAGTACACCGCGGCCTCTCGGCTCAAGCATTACTGCCTCTGGAATACTGGATCACCCGCTTTCGCGGGTGATGACACCGACAGTGTGGCAAGTGAATCGAAACCCATCCTCATCGTCGTCCTGGCGAAAGCCAGGACCCATTACCCCGAATGCTCATTGTTGTGCGACGCTGGGGCCGCGGTCCCGTTCATCACCGAATGCGGTGGTTACGGGTCCTGGCTTTTGCCAGGACAACATCGGCAGTTTGTCTTTCCCGCTAACCGATCCGCACCACCATCTTGCCGAGCGCGGCGCGGGTTTGCATGGTGGTGAACGCCGCGCGGAAATCGTCGAACGCGAACACCTTGCCGACCACGGGCGTCAGCCGGCCATCGTTCAGCCACGCCGACAGTTGCGTCATCACGCGCGCCTGCGCCTCCGGCTCGCGGCGCGCGATCTGGGCAGCGTCGACGCCGATCAGAAGGCCGCCCTTCAGGAGCGGCAGGTTGAATGGCAGCGCGGGGATCTGGCCCGCCGCAAAGCCGACCACGACATGGCGGCCGTTCCAGGCGATCGAGCGGAACGCCTGCAGCGAGACCTCGCCGCCGACCGGATCGAAGATCACGTCGGGACCATGGCCGCCGGTCGCCTCCTTCAGCGCGTCGCGCCAATCGGGCCTGGTGTAGTCGACCACGGCGTCGGCGCCGAAGCTGGCGGCGAAGCTGCGCTTCTGCTCGGTCGAGGCCGCGGCGATGACACGCGCGCCGAGCAGCTTGCCGATCTGGATCGCGGCGATGCCGGTGCCGCCGGCGGCACCGAGCACCAGGAGCTGCTCGCCGGCCTTGAGCGAGCCGCGCTCGCCGAGCGCGTACAGCGCCGTGAGGTAGTTGGTGCGGAAGGCGGCTGCGGCCTCCATCGACAGGCCGTCGGGCATGATCTCGACCACAGCCGGCGGCACCACGATCTGCTCGGCCAAAGCACCCGAGCGCGCCGCGCCCATCACCCGCATCCCCGGCGCGATGCCGGCGACGTCGCTTGCGACCGCATCGACCACGCCGGCGAATTCCGCACCGGGCGTAAAGGGCAGGGCGTCCTTGGTCTGGTAGCGGCCCTCGACCTTCAGCCCGTCGACGAAGCCGATGCTCGCGGCGTGGATCCGGACGCGGATCTGTCCGGGTCCGGGTTCGGGGGTGGCGATCTCCCTCAGCTCGATCTGCTCGATGGGCGCATAGTGCTCGACGACGACCGCCTTCATCCTGTCCTGCTCGCTTGTTCGTTTCCTCGAGAGCCTTTTCCGTTCCGATTGAATCGGAACGGGGCTCTCAATTCTTGTGTTGACGCGTTTTCTTCACACGAACCGGTAGCCATCCCGGATCAAGTCCGGGACAGGCTTTCGCTCGAAAACGCTTTGAGCCCACCTATCTCATGTCCGTTGTTCTACGGGGAGGGCTTTTGCGCATGCCGTGGCGGCGTTCGATGCGGAAAGCCAGCATCTTCAACGACATCGCGAAAAGGCCGGCGTTTACCCGTTGTTATCCCTACCAAATTCGGTAACGCGTCCTTAATGGCGTTAACGCTAGGGTTTTCCACGCGGCCCCCACTGGGCTGCGCGCCGTCCAGGACGGGCAGGTTGCGTACGCGTTGGAGTCTCCTATGGATATCATGACTGGCGCCGGGCTGTTGGCTGGCATCATCGTCATCGCGGTGATGATGTTCATGGGCGGCGACCTGCACATGTTCATCTCCGAACATGCCATGATCATCATCTTCGGCGGCTCGATCGCGGCGACGATGATCCGCTTTCCGCTCGGCGTGATGCTGCACGGGCTGCCGCTCGGCGCCAAGTTTGCCTTCACCATGAGCCGGCTGTCGGCACGCGACCTGGTCGACGAGCTCGCCCGCATTGCCGAGATCGCCCGCAAGCAGGGCCCGGTCGGCCTCGAGAAGGTCGAGACCGACGAGCCGTTCCTTGCCAAGGGGATCCGCTACGTCGCCGACGGCTACGACCTCGAATTCATCCGCGACAACATGGAGCGCGACCGCGACAATTTCCTGATGCACCTCGACGAGGGCAGCAAGATCTATCGTGCGATCGGCGACTGCGCGCCGGCCTTCGGCATGATCGGCACGCTGATCGGCATGGTGCAGATGTTCGCCAACATGACCGACCCGTCGAAGCTCGGCCCGTTCATGGCGACCGCGCTGCTGGCGACGCTGTACGGCGCGCTGGTCGCCAACCTGTTCTGTCTTCCGATCGCCGACAAGCTGCACGGCAAGCTGCTCGACGAGGAGACCAACCGCACGCTGATCATCGACGGCATCCTGATGATCCGCGACTCCAAGAGCCCCGCGCTGGTGCGCGAGATGCTGCTGGCCTATCTGCCGGAGAAGCATCGCCAGGAGGAAGGCGAGCCGGTGCCGGCCTGACCGGCCGGCGGGTTCGGGAAACGCGACAATGGCGAAGAAAAAACGCGGCGACGCCCATACCGGAGGTCACGGCTGGTTCGTGACCTTTGCCGACCTGATGGGCTTGATGATGAGCTTCTTCGTGATGCTCGTCGCGTTCTCCACTATGGACAACAACAAGCTGAAGATCGTCGCCGGCTCGATGCGCGACGCCTTCGGCGTGCAGACCAATGTGCGCTATTCGGGCATCGTCGAGTCCGACGGCCTGCCGACCCGGCCGAAGCTCAAGAACGTCGAGCACATCTCGCCGGAGGAGTCTTCGGCCAATCCGACCCCGGACGAGCAGGAGCGCAGCCAGATCAACGGCGCGCGGCTGAAGATCGACCGCGAATTCGCGCTCGCCTCGGCCTCGCTGCGCCAGGCGCTGCAGGACATGCCGGAGCTGACCGAGATATCCAAGAACATCATGTTCGAGGAGACCAAGGAGGGGCTCAACCTCGAGATCGTCGATCAGGACGGCCGCTCGATGTTCGCCGACGGCTCCAGGGAGCCGTATGAGCGCACCCGCCGGCTGATCCAGAAGCTCGCAGCGCCCTTGAAGGCGACGCCGCTGCGGATCGCGATCGTGGGGCATACAGCCGCAGGCTTCGTGCCGGCGCGCAGCGAATACGACGCCTTCGACCTGTCCGCGGACCGCGCCAATGCGGTGCGGCAGATCCTCGAGCGGGAAGGACTGCCGCCGTCGCATGTTTTCGCGGTTTCCGGCAAGGCGGACGGCCAGCCGCTGTTTCCCGACGACCCGACACTGCCGGCCAACCGTCGCGTGACCATCACGTTGATGCGGGAAAATCCGCCGCTGCCGCCGGACTTGAAGCCGTAGCCCCAAAAACACCATGTTACCGTCGCGCGGGCGGTGTTGCTTGGTTGACAGGCGGGGCGGAAGCGTCGATAGCCGCGCGGATCAAAATCAACCGATCGGGCGTTCCAACTTCGCCATGGCTGCCAGCGTCACATCCAGCGAAGCCCAGGACACTCAAGGCACGATCCAGGGTGCGGGGCACGGCACATCCAGTTTCTGGGCCCTCACACTGGGCAGCATCGGAGTGGTGTTCGGCGATATCGGCACGTCGCCGCTCTACGCATTCCGCGAGGCGGTCGGCGGTGCCGCGCACGGCCAGCCGGTCACCCGCATCATGGTGCTGGGCGTGCTCAGCCTGATCCTGTGGGCGCTGTTCACGGTCGTCACCGCGAAATATGTCCTGCTGCTGCTGCGCGCCGACAACAATGGCGAGGGCGGCACGCTGTCGCTGATGGCGCTCGGCCAGCGCGCGCTCGGACGGCGCAGCTGGCCGCTGCTCGCGCTCGGCGTGGTCGGCGCCTCGATGTTCATCGGCGATTCCATGATCACCCCGGCGATCTCGGTGCTGTCGGCGGTCGAAGGCCTCAAGCTCGCCACGCCGCATCTCGAGCACTATGTGGTGCCGCTGACGATCCTGATCCTCGTCGTGCTGTTCTCGGTGCAGCGCTCCGGCACCGCCCGAGTCGCCTCGGCCTTCGGGCCGGTCATGGTGGTGTGGTTCGCCTCGCTCGCGGCGATGGGCGTGGCCCACATCATGGATGATCCGTCGGTGCTGGCGGCGATCAATCCGTACTACGCGCTCCAGTTCATGCTGACCCACGGCACCATCGGCCTGGTGACATTGGGCGCGGTGTTCCTCGCGGTGACCGGCGGCGAGGCGCTGTACGCCGATCTCGGGCATTTCGGCCGCAAGCCGATCCAGTCCGGCTGGCTGTTCTTCGTGCTGCCGTCGCTGCTATTGAACTATTTCGGGCAGGGCGCGGTGGTGCTGTCCGACCCTGGCGCGATCGAGAACTCGTTCTACCGCATGGTGCCCGACGTGCTGCTGCTGCCGCTGGTCGGGCTCGCCACCGCCGCGACCGTGATCGCGAGCCAGGCGGTCATCACCGGCGCCTATTCGCTGATCAGCCAGGCGGTGCAGCTCGGGCTGTTGCCGCGCTTCGAGGTCCGCTACACCTCGGAGACCCATGCCGGCCAGATCTACCTGCCGCGGGTCAACCGGCTGCTGTTGATCGGCGTGCTGCTGCTGGTGCTGCTGTTCCGCACCTCGAGCGGGCTCGCCTCGGCCTACGGCATCGCCGTCTCCACCACCATGGTCGCCGACGGCATCATGGGCTTCATCGTGATCTGGAAGCTGTGGAACTGGCGGGTGGCATCGGCGGCGGCATTGATCCTGCCGTTCGTGATCGTCGACATGACCTTCTTCAGCGCCAATCTCCTGAAGCTGTTCGAGGGCGCCTGGGTGCCGCTCTTGTTCGGCATCGTGATGGCGACGATGATCTGGACCTGGCGCCGCGGCGCCGCGATCCTGGTCGCCAAGACGCGCCGCATCGAGGTGCCGCTGCGCGACCTGGTCCACAGTCTGGAGAAGCGGCCGCCGCATATCGTCAAGGGCACCGCGGTGTTCCTGACCAGCGACCCGAGCTTCGTGCCGACCGCGCTGCTGCACAATCTCAAGCACAACAAGGTGCTGCACGAGCACAATGTGATCCTGACCATCGAGACCGCGCCGACGCCGCGCGTCGATCTGTCCGAGCGCGTCAGCATGGAGAAGGTCAGCGACAAGTTCACCGCGGTGCGGCTGCGCTTCGGCTACATGGAATCGCCGAACGTGCCGAAGGCGCTCGCGGTCGCTCGCAAGCTCGGCTGGCAGTTCGACATCATGTCGACCTCGTTCTTCGTGTCGCGCCGCTCGCTGAAGCCGTCGGCCCAGTCCGGAATGCCGCAGTGGCAGGACCATCTGTTCATCGCGATGAGCCGCTCCGCCAACGATGCCACCGACTATTTCCAGATTCCGACCGGGCGGGTGGTTGAAGTGGGTACTCAGGTAACTATCTGAGCCGGCAGCGAATTCCGGCGTTGAGAAACCGTGATCTATGCGTGATACGCATAGTGGAGGCCTGAATCCGTGCTAACCTATGCATTCCTGCCGGGAGTATAGGCCTGCAACCCGGCATTGTGCAGTGCGGCAGAAGACAGAGGCGCAGCTTCCCATGTCATCCGAGAGTGCGATCACCGCGGCGGAAACGCCCGCGGTAAACGGCCATGGCGAGGCGCATTCAACCGCCACCTTCAAGGCGCTGATGCTCGGCAGCATCGGCGTCGTCTATGGCGACATCGGCACGAGCCCGCTCTACGCGCTACGCGAGGCCGTGGTTGCGGCTGCCGGCGGCGAGGGCGCCGTCACGACGCATGCGGTGCTCGGCGTGCTCTCGCTGATCCTGTGGGCGCTGATCGTCGTCGTCACGCTCAAATACGTCGTGATCCTGCTCCGTGCCGACAACAATGGCGAGGGCGGCACGCTGGCGCTGATGGCGCTGGCGCAGCGCGCGGTGACCAAGGGCGGAGCCGCGATCGTGCTGCTCGGCATCATCAGCGGCGCGCTGTTCTACGGCGATGCCGTGATCACGCCGGCGCTCTCGGTGCTGTCGGCGATCGAAGGCATCAAGCTCGTCACCTCGACCTTCGATCCCTATGTCGTGCCGCTCACGGTGGTGATCCTGGTCGTGCTGTTCGCGGTGCAGTCGCGCGGCACCGCGCGGGTTGCCGCCTTCTTCGGGCCGGTGATGTGCGTCTGGTTCGCCGTGATCGCGATCGCCGCGCTGCCGCAGATCGTGCGGCATCCCGAGGTGCTGTACGCGCTCAATCCGATCCTTGCGGTGTCGTTCATGCTGCATCACGGCGTGATCGGCTTCATCACCCTCGGTGCCGTGTTCCTCGCCGTGACCGGTGCGGAGGCGCTCTATGCCGATCTCGGCCATTTCGGCAAGCGCCCGATCCAGACCGCGTGGCTGTTCATCGTGCTACCGTCGCTGGCGCTGAACTATCTCGGGCAGGGCGCGCTCCTGATCGGCGATCCCAAGGGCGTCGAGAACCCGTTCTTCCTGATGTTCCCGGATTGGGCCCTGATCCCGATGGTCGCGCTCGCCACCATGGCGACCGTGATCGCGAGCCAGGCCGTCATCACCGGCGCCTATTCGCTGACCCGGCAGGCGATCCAGCTCGGCCTGATGCCGCGGTTCGAGATCCGCCATACGTCAGAGGCGCATTCCGGCCAGATCTACATGCCGCGCATCAACCGGTTGCTGTTCATTGCGGTGATCGTGCTGGTGCTGATGTTCCGTTCGTCGAGCGCGCTGGCGTCGGCCTACGGCATCTCGGTGACCGGCACCATGGTGGTGACCGCGATGATGGGCTTCGTGGTGATCTGGAAGGTCTGGCGCTGGTCGCCGGTCGCCGCCGCCGCGCTGGTGGCGCCGTTCCTGTTCCTCGACATCACGTTCCTGGCCGCCAATCTGCTCAAGGTGTTCGAGGGCGGCTGGGTGCCGCTGGCGCTCGGCGGCGCCATGATGGTCGTGATGTACACTTGGCGGCGCGGCAGCCGGCTATTGTTCGAGAAGTCGCGCAAGCTGGAATTCCCGCTCGCCGATCTCGTCGCGATGCTGGAGAAGCGGCCGCCGCAGCGGGTCTCCGGCACCGCAGTGTTCCTGACCAGCGATCCGGTCAGCGCACCGACCGCGCTGATGCACAGCCTCAAGCACTACAAGGTGCTGCACGAGAAGAATGTCATCCTCACCATCGAGACCGCGCCGACGCCGCGCATCGATCCGTCCGAGCGGGTCCGGATGGAGCAGCTGACCGAGACATTCTCCAAGGTGACGCTGAAGTTCGGCTTCATGGAGCAGCCGAACGTGCCGAAGACGCTGGCGATCGCCCGCAAGCTGGGCTGGCAGTTCGACATCATGTCGACCTCGTTCTTCCTGTCCCGCCGCGCGCTGAAGCCGGCGGCCCATTCGGGCATGCCGAGCTGGCAGGACCATCTGTTCATCGCGCTGAGCCGCTCCTCGAACGATGCCACCGACTATTTCCAGATCCCGACCGGGCGGGTGGTCGAGGTCGGCACGCAGGTCACGATCTAGGCCACGATCCAGCTTTTCTGCGCGGCATCTAACCCGTTTCGGACGCTTGATTTTCTTGCCGCGAGAGGCGACTTTGCGGCCCGGAACGGCGAGCCATGCGACGCTCGCCAAGCAATATCGGGAGGATATTTCCGTGGCGGATCACAAGGTGGAAGATTTGTTTCCGGACGAGGTGTCGAAGGGCATAGCGGAAGGCCGCTATCTCCTGGTCGACGTCCGCGAGCCCAATGAAGTCGCCGTCGAAGCCTATCCCGACGGCCTCGTGGTGCCGCTGTCGAGCTTCGATCCGGCTGCGATCCCCGATCCGCGGGGCAAGCAGGTGGTGTTCGCCTGCCGCTCCGGCAAGCGCTCGGTGACGGCCTCGCTGGCCGCCCAGGCCGCGGGCCTGCCCTACGACAAGCACCTCGCGGGCGGCATCATCGGCTGGAAGGCGGCGGGACTGCCGACCAAGACCGGCGGCTGATCCCTGACATGACCTCCATGAACAAGGTCTTCGCGGACCTTCCCGTCACCATCTTCGAGGCGATGTCGCAGGCTGCGCGCGACAACAACGCCATCAATCTCGGCCAGGGCTTTCCCGACGATCCCGGACCGGAGGACATCCGCCGCGCCGCCGCGGACGCCTCCATCAACGGCTATAACCAGTATCCGTCGATGATGGGGATTCCGGAACTGCGTCAGGCGATCGCAACGCATTACGGCCACTGGCACGGACTCAAGCTCGATCCGATGACCGAGGTGATGGTCACGTCAGGCGGCACCGAAGCGCTGACCTCATCGATCCTCTCCGTGGTCGAGCCGGGCGACGAGGTGGTGTGCTTCCAGCCGGTCTATGATTCCTATCTGCCGATCATCCGCCAGGCCGGCGGCATCCCGCGGCTGTTGCGGCTCGAACCGCCGGAGTGGCGGCTGAACGAGGAGATGCTGCGCAGCGTCTTCAACCACAAGACCAAGGCGGTGCTGTTCAACAATCCGCTCAACCCTGCGGCCGTGGTCTATCCGCGCGAGGACCTCGAGCTGCTGGCGCGGTACTGCCAGGAGTTCGATGTGGTCGCGATCTGCGACGAGGTCTGGGAGCACGTCGTGTTCGACGGCCGCGAGCACATTCCGTTGATCACAATCCCCGGCATGCGCGATCGCACCATCAAGGTCGGCAGCGCCGGCAAGATCTTCTCGTTGACGGGATGGAAGATCGGATTCGTCTGCGCCGCGCCGCCGCTGTTGCGTGTCGCCGCGAAGGTGCACCAATTCCTCACCTTCACGACCGCGCCCAATCTGCAAGCGGCGGTCGCCTACGGCCTTGGCAAGCCGGACGATTATTTCTTCGACATGCGCAAGGACATGGCGCGCAGTCGCGATCGCCTCAGCAAGGGGCTCGAGAGCATCGGCTTTCCGGTGTTGAAGTCGCAGGGCACCTATTTCCTCACGGTCGACCTGTCGCCGCTCGGCCTCAATGAGGCCGATGCGGAGTTCTGCTGGCGAATTGTAAGGGATTACAAAGTCGCGGCTATTCCAGTGTCGGCGTTTTACGAGCAGGATGCGGTGACGTCGGTCGTGCGTTTCTGTTTCGCCAAAAAGGACTCGACGCTCGACACCGCGCTGGAGCGGCTGTCGGACGCGGTGCATCGTCGCAAGAGGTAGACCAGAATGCAGAAGCAGAGCCGTCGTCTCGTCAGCCTCGTCGGTACGGTCGCCACGGTTCTGTTGTTCGCTGCGTCCGCCAGCGCGGAGGAGCGCACGGTCAACTTCTACAACTGGTCGAACTACATGGCGCCGGGAGTCCTCGAGGACTTCACCAAGGAAACCGGCATCAAGGTGATCTACGACACGTTCGACGCCAATGAGACGCTGGAGACGCGGCTGCTGGCCGGTAAGTCCGGCTACGACGTCGTGGTGCCGACCGGCTATTTCCTGCAGCGGCAGATCACCGCGAAGGTGTTTCTGAAGCTCGACAAATCGAAGCTGCCGAACCTCGCCAACGCCTGGCCGGTCGTGACCGGTCAGCTCGCGACCTACGACCCCGGCAACAATTACGGCGCCAACTACATGTGGGGCACCACCGGCATCGGCTACAACGTCAAGATGGCGGAGAAGATCCTGGGGCCCGATGCGAAGATCGACAGCTGGGACATGGTGTTCAAGCCGGAGAACCTCGCCAAGTTCAAGGATTGCGGCATCCACATGCTGGATTCCGCCGACGACATCCTGCCGGCGGCGCTGAGCTATCTCGGCCTCGATCCGAATTCGACCAGGCAGGCCGACCTCGAAAAGGCCGCCGATCTCGTCATCAAGATCCGGCCCTATGTGCGCAAATTCCATTCATCCGAATATCTCAGCGCGTTGGCCTCGGGCGAGATCTGCTTCGTGGTCGGATGGTCTGGTGACATCATGCAGGCGCGCAGCCGGGCGGCGGAAGCCAACACCGGCGTCGAGATCGGTTACACGATCCCGAAGGAGGGCGCGCAGATGTTCTTCGACAATCTGGCGATTCCCGCCGATGCCAAGAACGTCGCCGAGGCCTATGAGCTGATCAACTACCTCTACCGTCCCGACGTCGCGGCGAAGAACTCGAACTTCCTGTCCTACGCCAACGGCAATCTGGCGAGCCAGAAGCTGATCGATCCGAAGATCTTCAACGACAAGAACATCTATCCCGACGAGGCGATGCAGAAGAAGCTGTTCGTGATCACGGCGCGCGATCCGGCGACGCAGCGGATCATCAACCGGCTGTGGACGCGCGTGAAGACCGGGAAGTAGGTCTATCCGTCATTGCGAGGAGTGAAGCGACGAAGCATCCATCGCTCCGCATGCAGGAGAAATGGATTGCTTCGCGGAGCCTGTCATCGGGCGCGCGTTCGCGCAACCCGTTGGCTCGCAATGACGAATGTGGAGCCTACCGCCAGCGCCGGTGCAGCCAGAGCCATTGATCCGGATACTCGCGGACCCAGCCCTCGACGATGTCGGTGATCGCCTGCATGGTGCCCTGGATGTCGATCTGGCCGGACGCGTCGAACACCGGTTTCACTTCCTCGGTGACCTCGCCGCGGAAACGGCCATCGGGCAGGCGGATGATCCGCGTGCCGTGGATCGGGCAATCGATCTGCCGGCGCAGGCGCGCCAGCAGCGGGTTCGCGGTGGTCTTGCGGCCGAAGAAGGTGACGGGAACGCCGTTGGTCAAATACTGGTCGACCAGCATCGCGACGTGCTGGCCGTCCTTCAGCGCCTGCGCCAGCTTGAGCGGCGCGTCGCGGCCGGCGGGGACCAGCGTACCGAGGTTGACGGCGCGGATGCGCTCGATGGCGCGGTCGGCGGCCTCGATGTTCGGCCGCCGGAACAGGATCGTGGCGTCGAGGCCGTGCGCGGCGGCAGCGATCGGCGAGAGCTCCCAATTGCCGAGATGCGCGGCGAAGAACAGTGCCGGCTTGCCGTCGTCACGCAATTGGTCGAACAGCTGCTTGCTCCGCGCCGAGAATTCGACGCGCCCGGGCTTGTCGGGATTCTGGGGGTCATGATCCCAGATGCGGTCGATGTGCGCGAATTCGGCGCCGATGCGTCCGAGGTTGTGCCAGACGCCGGTCAGGATCTCTTCGATTTCCTGCGGTGACTTCTCCGGGAAGGCGGCCGTCAGGTTCTCGCGGCCGATCCGATCCTCGCGCAGCCGACGGCCGATGAAATGCGCGGCGTGGCCGAAGAATCGTGCGGTCTTCTCCGGATCGAAATAGCGCGTGGTGCGCAACAGTCCGGTCGTCAACGCGCCAATGGCAGCGTCGGTCACGGGCTTGGCAGCGTCACGCAGCTGCGCCCTGGTGCGGAGGATCAGGCGTTTCATCTGTCGAGGCGAGGGCGCCGGGCTAGGCCGGCTCGCGCGTCAGGATCAGCGAGGCGTTCTGCCCGCCGAACCCGAACGAGTTCGACATCACGGCGGTCACCTTGGCATCGCGCGCCTTGTTGCCGACCACATCGAACGGGATCGCGGGATCGGGCACCTCGTAATTGATCGTCGGCGGAATCCGCTGATGCTCGAGCGTGAGCAGCGAGAAGATCGCCTCGACCGCGCCGGCGGCAGAGATGGTGTGGCCGACCATCGACTTGTTCGACGACACCGGAATGTTCTTGGTGTGCTCGCCGAACACCGCCGAGGTGGCCAGATATTCCATCTTGTCGTTTTCCGGCGTCGAGGTGCCGTGCGCGTTGATGTGATCGATCTGCTCGGGCTCCATGCCGGCGTCCGCAAGCGTCTTGCGGACGCAGCCGATCGCGGGCTTGCCGTCGGGGGCCGAGCGGGTGCGGTGGAAGGAGTCGGTCAGCTCGCCGCAGCCGGCGACGACGCCGAGGATGCGCGCGCCACGGGCCATCGCGGCCTCGTAGCTCTCCAACACCAGCGCGCCGGCGCCTTCGGCCATCACGAAGCCGTCGCGGTTCTTCGAGAACGGCTTGGAGGCGGCCTGCGGCGGATCGTTCTGGGTGGAAAGCGCCGACAGCAGCGAGAACCGCACCATGGCTTCGGGATTGACCGAGCCGTCGGTGGCGATGCACAGCGTGGCATCGGTTTCACCGCGGCGGATCGCCTCGACGCCGAGCTGGATCGCGGTCGCGCCGGATGCGCATGCCGTCGAGAGTGAAATCGGCGAGCCCTTGGTGCCGAAGGTTTCGGCGAGGCTGAGTGCGACCGAGCCGAAGGTGAAGCGCCGGTGGAAATGCGCAAACTTGCCGCCGCTGCAGGTCGCCAGGTATTCGATGATGCCAAAGTCCTTGGTCGGAACGTCGCGCGCCACCTCGAGCCGCTGCGGCCATTCGGTCTCGATCGGTGCGACCGCCAGGAATAGCGGGCCGGGGAAGTCGCCCTTGCCGCCGATGCCGGATTGCTCCAGCGCCTCTTCGGCTGCGATCTCCGCCAGGCGCTGCGACAGGCTGGTCGAGGAGAACGGATCGACGGTGACGAAATCGACGGCGCCGGCCATCGTCGTCTTCATGCTGTCGAGCGGGAAGCGGGTGACGGTCCGGATGCCCGACTCGCCCGCGGTGAGGCGCTTCCAATTGTCGGTCTTGCCGCCGCCGAGCGACGTCACGATTCCCATGCCGGTCACGACAACGATCGGTCGGCCGAATTTATCGCGTGGTGCTGTCATGGTGTCCCCGTCGGTGCTTGCGCCGAATTACTTGACGGCCTCGACCAGCGCCATGCCTTCGCCCTGCCAGTGGCCGACCCCCAACACGACAATCTGGGTTGGCGCCTCGGTCTTTTCAACCTCCAGCCCGGTCGGGTCGTTGGCCGGATAAAGCGCGCCGCGCGAGATCGACAATGCTGCCAATGCGAGCCCGAGCGGGAACTGGGCCTCCATGGTGTGCCCGAAGGTCGTCCCGGTGGCACGCACGGCAACGTCCGGGTGCTGACCGAGGAATTCGCGCTCCTCGGCGGTCGCAGGCTCCGCGCCGGTCGCACCCGTGATCAGCATGGCATTGGCGTCGCTGACGCCGAGCTGCGGCCACATCGCCTGCAGCGACTTCGTCACGGCGCCGGGTTGCTTGCGCTTGGCGAGATCCGCGACCACCTTGGTCAGCTTGGCGTACGGCTTGGCACCCCGCGCCTCGGCGTGCTCGCGCGATTCCATCACCAGGAAGGCCCCGGCCGAGCCGATGGCGAAGCCCGGGTGATTCCTGCGCGCCCAGACCGGCGCGTATTGATCCTTGAGAGCGAAGTCGCCGAACGAATAGAGCATCAAGAGGTCGCCGCGATCGCCGTTATGGGCCGCGCCGACCAGCGCGATGTCGCTCTGTCCGGCCCCGATGCGGGCGACCGCGATCCGCGCAGCATCGATGCTCGCGGCTTCCTCGCCCATGAAGGTGCGCGACGTCCCGCACACGCCGTGAACGATCGCGATGTTGCCGGCGAGCAGATTGGAGAGCTGCGCCAGGAACAGCGTCGGACGCAGCTCGTTCATCAGCTTCTCGTTGAGCAGGGCGGGCGGCAGCTTGCCCTGCGCGTCGGCATTCATGATCGCCAGGTCGACAGTGAGGTCACGCTCGCCGCCACCGGCTGCGATGATCATGTCCATCCGCGACAGGATTTCCTGATTGCCTTTGACGCCGGCGGAATCGAGCGCCAGCCCGGCGGCATAGGTGCCGATCCGCTGCCATGTCTCCATCTGGCGCTGATCGCCCTTCTTCGGGATCTGCGCGTCGAAGCTCACGGGGGCGATCGGATGGATCACGTAGGGCGCGAGACGCTTGTCGTCGGCATTGACGCGCTTTTCGCCCAGCGCCTGCCAATGCGCATCCAGCCCCTCGCCGAGCGAGGAGAGCAGGCCTACGCCGGTGATCCAGACTTCCTTCTCAGCCATTACTTATTGCCTGCTGCGGAAACCCGATCTTGCCGGCCATCGCATCCATGTGCACGCGCAAGTCCGGGCTGGGGAAGGGAATATGACGGAAGGTCAGCTCGGCATTGCATTTGAGCTCCTTGCCGACGCGGACCTTCGCCGAGGTCACGGTGAAGCCTGAACCTTCGTGCTCGATCTTGGCTTCGATCGTCAGCGTCGAACCGGGGCTGACGAAACCGCGCATCTTGGCTTCCTTGACCATCGCGAGGAAGGGCATGCGCTCGAACTTGGTCAGACCGAGGATCAGCCAGCCCGAGCTCTGGGCCATCGCTTCGGTGAGCAGCACGCCGGGCATGATCGGGTAACCCGGAAAGTGTCCGGTGAACACCGAATGGCTCTCCGGCGGGACATCCGCCTCGACGACAATGGTCTTGGCGTCGAGGTTGAGGTCGACGATCCGATCGATCAGCTGAAAGGTTTCAAGCTGCATGATGGGCGATTACGAGCCCGTGCCCGTGCTCGCGTTCTTGGCCGCAACCAGTTCGTCGATGCGGTCGGCGAGATTCTGCAACACGAAATACTGCTCCGTGGTGGCCTTGCCGTCGTTGACCTCCTGGGTCCACTTCTCGAGCGGCATCTTGATGCCGAACGCCTTGTCGATGGCAAAGGCGATGTCGAGGAAGTCGAGGCTGTCGATCCCCAGATCGTCGATCGCATGGCTCTCCGGCTTGATCGTATCGCGCGGGATGTCGCACGTCTCCGCGATAATGTTGGCGATCTGCTCGAATGTGGAGGACATCATTAAGCCTTTGATATTTTGAAGGTAATTCCGGGTCGGCTTGGAGGAGGCGGGCGCGGTGCCCCGGAAATCCCTATCGCTGCTGCCGGAGTCGTGTGCCCGTATATCGGAGCAGGGCCGTTAGTTCAATGGAGCTTGGCCGGGCCGGCCAGGACGGTTTTTGGGCACGGTTCCGGCCCGCCTAGGTGCGCGGCATCACGGTAATCTTCGCGCAATCCCGGCGTCCCATCAGCACGCAATCCTGGGTCTTGCGCAAATCGGCGATGCTCATGGCGAGCCAGATGCCGATCGCGGTGAGTGCCACGGTGAAGGCGAAGGCGGCGATGTTGGCGAGCATGCGCTGCCGGAAATCGTCCGGCTCCTCGCGCGGCTTCTCGTAACGGGAGAGGTCGTTGGCGACGGAAGCGGGGCGGGTCGGTCGGATCGGTTGCTCGCGCTTGCCGGGCGGCTGCGCCGAGGTACGCGGCCGGAATTTGAGCACCACGTGCTCGTCATCCGAGGAAATTGGCCGCTGCGTCTTCACTGTTGTCAGTCCGGTCGCGTCGCCACTCATGTTTAGCATGTTCGCCGCGCTTCACACCTAAAATCTTGATGCGCGCAGAGGTGGTATTCATCCTTCGAGCGTCTCGTGGAACCGACTGTAGTCGATCCGCAGACGGCCGTCGTCGGTCGTGTGCAGGATCTCCGCGTAGCGATGGCCGATGCGGATGTCGGAATGCTTGCAGGATTTTCGCGCATGCACAGTTTGCGCTGCAACGTCGTCGTAGCCCGAGACGATCAGGCCGAGACTGGCATTGACGGCTGCACCAACGGCAGTTCGTGGGATCGGCGTCGGGCCATGCTTCCTTGCTGACACCGTTCTTGAACAGCCACAGCCGCGTGGCGGCATTGGCGATGGAGCGATGGCGAATGTCTGCTGAGCTCCAAGCCCTCGGTCACCACCTCGCGATTGCCGAGGCGGATCGTGCGGGCCTTCAGGCTCGTTTGCTCGCAAACTCGTTCCGTCGAACCGGCTCTTTCGTCCGCCTGTGACATCATGTCATAATGGAACCCATTCCGGGGTGCCGGTCAAACGGGAGTGCAAATCATGGCCCATACGCGCGAGCCTTACGTCAAACCGGTCCCGATCATGTCGCTGCGGCCGACCCAGATGACGGTCGGCATGCATGAGGTGAAGGAAAAGCGGAAGCGCTGGCGCGAGCACAGCTCGGACAAAAAACGCGCCGAACTGCTGGGCAAGCACATGATCCCGGTCGTACACGGTCCCGACGATCGCTACTACGTGGTCGATCATCATCACATGGCGCGTGCGCTGCATGAGGAAGGCGTCAAGGACATCCTGGTCACGGTGATCGGCGATCTCACGATGGTCGAGCGCGACGTGTTCTGGGGCGTGATGGACAACAAGCGCTGGGTCTATCCCTACAATTCCAAAGGCGACCGTTGCCACTTCAAGGACATTCCGAAGTCGATCAAGGATCTCAAGGACGATCCGTTCCGCAGCCTTGCCGGCGAGATGCGCCGGGCCGGCGGCTTCGCCAAGGACACCACGCCCTTCAGCGAATTCCTGTGGGCCGATTTCCTGCGCCGCCACATCCCGCGCAAGACGGTGGAGAACAATTTCGCCAAGGCGCTGGAGAAGGGGCTGGCGCTCGGCCGCAGCAAGGACGCGGTCTATCTGCCCGGCTGGTGCGGGCCGGCATCCGACGACTGACCGGGGACGGCCTCCGGCTTGGCTGGATCTTCCTTGCCGCCGAGCACGTGGTGCAGCCACCGCTCGGTGCGCTTGCCGAAGGTCAGCAGCAGGAATGCCAGCACGAGCGCGGTAAGGACGATCGGCCAGTGTCCGGCGCCGCAGACGATCCCGACGCATGCGGCGAAGAACGCGCATGCGGCGCTGGTCAGGCCGTGGACGTGAAAACGATCGCCGCGCCGGACGATCACGCCGGCGCCGAGAAAGCCGATGCCGGTCAGCACGCCCTGGATCACGCGGCTGACCGCATCGGTGAATTTCCCGGGATCGACCCCATGCAAGGCCAGCAGCACGACGGTCGCGGTCGAGAGGCTGACGAGGCCGAGCGTCTTCAGGCCGATCGGCTTGCCGCGCAGGTCGCGGTCGAGCCCGATCGCACTGCCGGCCAGGGTGGCCGCGCCGAGCCGCAGGATGATCTCGCTCCAGTCCACCAAGATGTCCTCTGTGAGCCGTCCTCTATTTCGGCTGCCGCCCGAGCGTGTAGAACTCGGCGTTCGGCCGCATGCCGGTGACGTTGGCGAGCCGGTTCGAGAGCGCGAAGAACGCCGCCACCGCGGCAATGTCCCAGACATCGTCGTCGCTGAAGCCGTGGGCTGTGAGCGCGGCGAAGTCGCCTTCCGCGACCTCCTCGGCCGCGCGGCTCACCTTCATGGCGAAGTCGAGCATGGCGCGCTGCCGCGGCGTGATGTCGGCCTTGCGGTAGTTGATAGCGATCTGGTCGGCGATCTCCGGATTCTTGGCGCGGATGCGCAGGATCGCACCATGGGCGATCACGCAATACTGGCACTGGTTGGCGGCGCTGGTCGCCACCACGATCATCTCGCGCTCGGCCTTGGAGAGGCCGGAGTCCTTCTCCATCAGCGCGTCGTGATAGGCAAAGAACGCGCGAAACTCGTCGGGCCGATAGGCCAGAGTGAGGAAGACGTTCGGTACGAAGCCGGACTTCTCCTGCACCGCCAGGATTCGGCTGCGGATATCCTCGGGGAGCTGGTCGAGAGCGGGCGTCGGGAAGCGTTTTGCGGTTGGCTGCGTCATGAGCTGGTTCCGGCGTGCCGCAAGGACGCGGCGTCATGCGAAACCATAGTGGATGACGGCTTGGGTGCAAGGCGCTTTGGGTACAAGGCGCATCGGCGCCTTGCGGCCGCGATGTTAGCGCAGCGGCTTCTTCAGCAGCGAGAAGCGATCCGGATCGAGGCCCAGCGACGGCTGCAGCATCGGCGCCTCGGCCGGCGCCATCGTGCGTGCCGGCACGGGCGAGTTGAGGCTCGAATTCAATCCTGGGTCGTTCGGTGCGTTGTCGCGATGCGAGGTGGCGCCGCGCCAGCGTTCCAGCACAGCGCTGACGAAGTGCATGTCGTGGCCGGCGGTGACCGACGGCACGGTGGCGATGGTGGCCTCGCCGCGCGGCAGCTGGTGCGGCGGCACCTCCTTGAAGCGCAGCCGCGTCGGCAGCGCCACGCCTTCGCCGAACGCCAGCACCTCGCGGGTGCCGAGCGAGGGCACGAACGACAGCAGGTTGGCCGCGGCATCCGACACTGCGGAGCGCAGCAGCGCCTGGTCGCGGTCGTTGGCAAGGCGCATCGTGAACAGCGTGTTGCACTGGGAGATGATGGTGGCGTCGAGCTCGGCCGGGCGCTGGGTGATCAGGCCGAGATAGACGCCGTATTTGCGGCCTTCCTTGGCGATGCGCGACACCGCCTTGCGGGTCGGCCCGAAGCCGATATTGCGGTCGGCGGAAGCGTAGCGGTGCGCCTCCTCGCAGACGAACAGCATCGGCGAGACGCCGTCGCTCCACAGCCCGAAATCGAACGCCATGCGGCACAACACCGACACCACGGAATCGACGACTTCGGCCGGGAAGCCGGCGAGCTGCATGATGGTCATCGGCTTGCCGTTGGCGGGCAGGCGGAACAGATGGCTGATCACCTCGGCCATGGTATCGCCGCCGACATTTGCGTTGTCGAACATGAAGGCGTAGCGCGGGTCGTTGCGCACAGCGTCGATGCGCGAGATCAGCTTGTGATAGATGATGCGCGAGGAGCGGTTCTCCAGCTTGCCCATGCGTTCGTCGATCAGCGAGATCAGGTCGACCAGGCGATAGGGTACCGGCGTATCGACGGTGTAGCCGACCTGCTTGGGGTCGACGCGCTTCAGCCCGAGACCGACCCGGTCGGAATTCTGGTACTGGGTGTAGATGCCCTTCGCCATCGGGATCACTTCGGCGAGGATGTCGAGCTCTTCGGGCACGCCGGGGCGGCCGCCGAACAATACGTCGACGATCTCTTCGAAGTTGAACAGCCAGAACGGCAGCTTGAGGTTTCGCGGGTTCAGCACCTGCGCGCGCTCGCCGAAGCAGCGGCCGTATTCGTTGTGGACGTCGAGCAGGAAGATGCGCAGGTTCGGCCGCGACTTCAGGATCTCGTTGAGCAGCAGCGAGACGCCGGTGGATTTGCCGACGCCGGTCGAGCCGAGCACCGCGAAGTGCTTGGACAGCATTTCCTCGACGTCGACATAGGCAATGACGGAGCGATCCTGCTGCAGCGTTCCGACATTGATCTGGTCGGATCCGCTCGGCGCGTAGACCGTGCGCAGCTCCTGGTTGGTGATCAGGTCGGTGCTGTCGCCGATGGTCGGATAATGGGTGACGCCGCGCTGGAATTTCGGGCGGTCGCCGCCGAGGATTTCGCCGAGCAGGTCGACCGAGGCGGTCGCCATGTACTCGTCGGACGCCGGCAGGTTTTCGCAGGACACCTCGGTGATCATGGCGACGATGACCGAGCTCGCGCAGCGGATGCTGACGAACCGGCCGACGGTCGCGCGCATTTCTGAAAGCTGCATCTGGCCGCCCGCCAGCAGCCCAACCCGGGCCTGCGAGCCGCGCACAGAGATCACACGTCCAAAGGATGTCACAGTTCTCGCCTGGCTCGTTCGCGAAATCCAAATGTCCGGACCAATATGCCTGCCCGGGATTGGAAAAACCGTTAAGTCGCAGAAGTTTCGGTTCGGCTAAATCTACTCCTTCCCGGTGACGATTTGTTTCTGTCGTGTCGCGATATCACGCCGCTTCGGCGGCGGAGCGTCGCGTTCCGGCACAGCGGCGATTGTTTCGCGGCTTTTCCGTTAACGCGGCATTCACCATCTCGGAGAAGTGCGCCGGCAGCTCCGTAGGTTTACGGGGCGTCCGGCCTGGTTGGTCGCCCGCGGTCGCCTGGTATCGTGTAACCGATTGCTAACTGCGGTTTGTAACGACCTTTCCATTTGTGCTGCGTAACGATGCCGCGTCCGGGAGAGATCAGCGTGCGCATCGAACACCGCAATTCATCACCAGGAAATGCCGACGCGGGCACCACCAAGGGCCTGGCGTTCTGTGCCGGCATGCTGGTCGGCAGCCTGTTCGGAAGCGTGACCGCGCAATGGAGCGAGCGCGAAGGCCTGCTGATGGCGGCGTTCGCGATCATGGCCGTGATCGTCTTCCTGTTGCTGAAGCGTCATGAGATTTCCGACGCGCGGCTTGCCACCGAGCGTCGCAATCTGATGACCGCCGTCGACAACATTCCGCAGGGGCTCGTGCTCTACGATGCCTCGGCGCGCATCATCATCTGCAACCGTCCCTATATCGAGATGTTCGGGCTTTCGCCCGATGTGGCAAAGCCGGGCTGCACCATGCAGCGGCTGATCGCGCACCGGCAGGAGACCGGCTCGTTCGACGGCGACGTCGACGCGTTCTGCGATGCCATCATCCGCAACGTGAAGCTCGGCAAGGCGACGCGCCAGCTGACCGAGGCACCGGGCGGGCGGGCGATCGAGATCGTCAACAAGCCGCTGCCGGAGGGCGGCTGGGTGGCGACCATCGAGGACATCACGGAGCGGACGCGCACCGAGAACAAGATCGCCTACATGGCGCATTATGATGCGCTCACCGATCTGCCCAACCGCGTGCTGTTCCGCCAACGCCTCGATCAGGCGCTGAAAGCGATCGGGCCGAACGAGCAACTCGCGGTCATGTATATCGACATCGACGAGTTCAAGAGCGTCAACGACGCGCTCGGCCACCAGATCGGCGACGAACTGCTGAGGGCCGTGGCCGATCGCCTGCGCTCCTGCCTGGGGGATACCGACGTCGCAGCGCGGCTCGGCGGCGACGAATTTGCCGTGATCCAGACCGCGGTACGCGATCAGACCCAGACTATGCAGCTGTTGGCCGCGATCTATCAGGCGATCCGCCAGCCGGTCGATTGCAGCGGGCATCTCATCACCACCGACGCCAGCATCGGCATTGCGGTTGCGCCGGCCGACGGCCTCGAGCTCGATCAACTGCTGCGCAACGCCGATCTCGCGCTCTATGGCGCCAAGAGCGACGGCCGCCGCACCTACCGCTTCTTCGAGGCCGGCATGGACGCGCGCGCCAAGGCGCGGCGCAGCCTGGAGCTGGAATTGCGCCAGGCCATCGTCGACGGCAATTTCGAGCTGCACTATCAGCCGCTGCTTCATCTCGAAGACGGCCGGGTCAGCTGCTGCGAGGCGCTGCTGCGCTGGCGCCATCCCGAACGCGGCACCATTTCGCCTGCGGATTTCATCCCGGTCGCCGAGGACACCGGCCTGATCAACGATCTCGGGCACTGGGTGCTGAACACCGCATGCCGCGAAGCCGTGAAGTGGCCGGATCATGTCCATATCGCGGTCAACGTGTCGCCGATCCAGTTCAAGAGCCAGACGCTGGCGCTGAATGTCGCCGCCGCGCTGGCGGCGTCGGGGCTCGCGCCCTCGCGGCTCGAGCTCGAGATCACCGAAGCCGTGCTGATCCGCGACGACGAGGCCGCGCTCGATGTCCTGCATCAGCTGCGCGAGCTCGGCGTCCGCATCGCGCTCGACGATTTCGGCACCGGCTATTCGTCGCTGAGCTATCTGCAGCGCTTCCCGTTCGACAAGATCAAGATCGATCGCGCCTTCATCAAGGATCTCGCCGGGACCGGCGCATCGTCCACCATCGTCCAGGCCGTCGTGAACATCGCCGCCGCGAGCGACATGACGACGACGGCGGAAGGCGTCGAGACCGAGCAGCAGCGCAACCTGCTGCGCATCCTCGGCTGCACCGAGATGCAGGGCTACCTGTTCAGCCGGCCGGTGCCGGATCTCGAAATCCGCGAGCTGCTGTCCTCGCATCGCGAAAAGGCCGTCTCGGTCGCCTGACTACCGGCCTCGATCAGCATGCCGCGATGCCGGCGCCAACAATTTGTTGACGGGACCTAATCCTTTGTACACTAGTACAAATCGAGAGGCGCCGCCGTCGCCCGCGTAGGAAGGGTCGGTCCGGCGCCGTCGTGCAAGGAGACCGTCCCATGCAGCCGGAACCGATCTTCGATCTCGCTCATCTCGGCCACATCGAGCTGTTAACGCCGAAGCCGGACGAGAGCCTCAAATTCTTCGTCGACGTCATGGGCATGACCGTCAGCGGCCGCAAGGGCGAGTCGGTCTATCTGCGCGGCTGGGACGATTACGAGCGCTATTCGCTGAAGCTCACGGCGTCGAACACGTCTGGCATGGAGCACATGGCGCTGCGGGCGCGCAGTCCGCAGGCGCTCGAGCGCCGCGTCGCCGCGCTGAAGGGCTCGGGCTTCGAGATCGGCTGGGTCGACGGTGACATGGGGCAGGGACCGGCGTTCCGCTGCCGCGATCCCGACGGCCATGTCGTCGAGCTCTATTACGAGACCGAGTGGTACGAGGCGCCCGCCGAGCTGAAGCCCGCGTTGAAGAACCAGGCGCAGCGCTTTCCGGCGCGCGGCGTCAATGTGCGCCGGCTCGACCATCTCAACTGCCTTGCGGTCGACATCAAGGCCAACCGCCTGTTCTTCGAGACTTACCTGGGCTGCCGCACCACCGAGCAGATCGTGCTCAACGACGGCACGGAAGCGGCGATGTGGATGACCATGTCGAACAAGAGCTACGACTTCGCCTACACCCGCGATCACTACGGCAAGCGCGGCCGGTTTCATCACGTGACCTATGCGCTCGACAGCCGCGAGGAGATCCTGCGGGCCGCGGATATCTTCCTCGAGCATGGCGTGCATATCGAGACCGGGCCGCACAAGCATGCGATCCAGCAGACCTTCTTCCTCTATGTCTATGAACCCGGCGGCAACCGCGTCGAGGTCGCCAATGCCGGTGCCCGCCTGATCCTCGCGCCGGACTGGAAGCCGATCGTGTGGACCGAGGAGGAACGCAAGAAAGGACAGGCCTGGGGCTTGAAGACGATCGAGTCGTTCCACACCCACGGCACGCCGCCGGTGACCGGCTAGGTCTGGACCGCGCGGCGCAGGATCGCGCGCGTCGATACGCCGCCGCGAATGTCCGCGGCCGATGACGACAACATCGGCGCATTGTCGATATGATCCGGTTCGAGCGGCTGATGCTGCGCGCGATACGCTGGGAGCGGGTACGATGGCTCGTAAGACGTCCAAGACGCCGGCGAAGCGCGCGAAGAAGAGCGCCACGAAGCGTACCACTGCAAAGCCGCGCCTGCTCTCGGGCGGCAATCCGCAGATCGCAAAGGGACATGGCGACGCTCCCGTGCAGGCCTATATCGCGGCGATGCCGGGTTGGAAGCACGACGTCGGACGCAAGCTTGACGCGCTCATCGCGCGCACCATTCCCGGCGTGCACAAGGCGGTGAAGTGGAACTCGCCGCTCTACGGCATGGAGGGACAAACCTGGTTTCTCGGCATCCATGTCTTCACGCGCTACGTCAAAGTGGCGTTCTTTCGCGGCGCATCGCTGCATCCGGTGCCGCCCGGCAAGTCCAAGCAGCAGCACACGCGCTATCTCGACATTCACGAGAACGACGCGCTCGACGAGGCGCAGTTTGCCGCCTGGGTGAAGCAGGCCAGCGAATTGCCTGGCGAACGGATGTGACCGTCACCATCGGCGTCCGTATGGGCGCTGCCCTCGGCTTTCGAATGTACCTCGCACAGCAATGCAGATCGCCCGCGAGTAACATGCATCTGATGCAGCTCTGCGCGTGGGATCATTGCATCGCCTCGGGCGTTTGGTGCTAGGCTGCGACTCGTAACGTCAGAGGAAAACGTCGATGAGCGAACACACGACGGACAAGCGGGTGCGAGAGGCGTCTCGCAGGCGATTCCTTCAGGCGGGCGCAGCACTGGCCGGTGGCTCCGCGATCTCAGGAGTGGCCGGTTCTCCCGCGCTTGCCGAACAGGGGAATAATCTTCCGCCCAACGTGCCGGAATGGATGAAAGCGCCTGGCGATCCGATGGGAAGCCAGCCCTATGGCACGCCATCGGTTCACGAGAAGGGCGTCGTCAAGAACATCTCGAAGACGCTGCCGCAATATATCTCCGCCTCGGGCCGCACGCCGTTGCAGGAGCTCGACGGCATCATCACGCCGAATGGTCTGTTCTACGAACGCCATCATGGCGGCGTGCCGACCATCGATCCGGCCGAGCACCGGCTGATGCTGCACGGCATGGTCGATCGCCCGCTGGTGTTCACGATGGAGGACATCCGCCGCTTTCCGTCGCAGTCGCGCATCCACTTCCTCGAATGCTCCGGCAATCCCGTCTACACCAAGCCCTACGGCAAGACGGCGTCCGACCTCGTCGGCCTCCTGAGCTGCGCGGAATGGACCGGCGTGCCGCTCAAGACGGTGCTGGACGAAGCCGGCCTGCAGGCAGGCGCCAAATGGATCGTGGCCGAAGGCGCCGATGCCGCCGCGCTGACGCGCTCGATCCCGATCGAGAAATGCCTCGACGACGCCATGCTGGTCTACAGCCAGAACGGCGAGCGGCTGCGTCCGCAGCAGGGCTATCCGCTGCGCCTGTTGTTGCCGGGCTTCGAGGGCAACATGAACGTGAAGTGGCTGCGCCGGCTCAAGGTGGTCGCCGAGCCGGCCTATTCGCGCGAGGAGACCTCGAAATACACCGATCCGATGCCCGACGGCACGTCGCGCGAATTCACCTTCTACATGGAAGCCAAGTCGATCATCACGCGGCCGTCCGGCGGGCAGAGGCTGACCACGCACGGCTTTCACGAGATCACCGGGATCGCCTGGAGCGGTCACGGCAAGATCAAGAGCGTCGAGGTCTCGCTCGACGAGGGCAAGAGCTGGCAGCAGGCCGAACTGCAGGAGCCGGTGCTGACACGGGCGCTGACGCGCTTCCGCTTGCCCTGGCACTGGGACGGCAGCCCGGCGGTGATCCAAAGCCGCGCCATCGACGAGACTGGCTACGTCCAGCCGACGCTGGCGGAATTGGTCAAGGTGCGTGGTCTGAACTCGTTCTACCATAACAATGCGATCTGGCCCTAGCGCATCGACGCGAACGGCGAGGTGACCAATGCCCAGGCGTAACATCAAGGCGGCGTTGCTCGCGGGTGCGATCGCGATGCTTGCCGCTGCTGCGGCGCAGGCCGAGGATCGCTTTGGCATCGGGCGTCCGGCAACGCCTGCCGAGATCGCCGGCTGGAATATCGACATCGATCGCGACGGCTCCAACCTGCCGCCGGGCAGCGGCAGCGTCGAGCGCGGCCGTACCGTGTTCGCAGAGCAGTGCGCGGCGTGCCATGGCGACAGCGGGCAGGGCGGCGTCGGCGATCGCCTGGTCGGCGGTCAGGGTACGCTGGCGAGCCCAAAACCGATCCGCACCGTCGGCAGCTATTGGCCCTATGCCCCGACGCTGTTCGACTATATCCGCCGCGCGATGCCGCAGAACGCGCCGCAGTCGCTCAGCAATGAGGACGTCTATGCGGTATCGGCCTTCATCCTCAGCCTCAACGGCATCGTGCCGTCCAATGCCGTGCTCGACGCGAAGTCGCTCGCGGCGATCAAGATGCCGAACCGCGAAGGCTTCGTCTCCGACCCACGGCCCGACGTGCATAACCATTGAGCGGGAGCCAGGCCCCGGGCGGCTCGCAGCATCGTGACGCCGTGGCCCCTGTGTCCGGAGCATCGCCGTCCCTATGTCCGTCTGGGGGCGGCCCGGCCGTCTTCCGGCACATATTCATTGATCGATAGGAGAGGCCGTATGACCAGGTCGTCGGCAGTCGCAGCCGCCATGCTGCTCGTGGGAATGACGTTCACGCCGGCCTCGGCCCAGATCTCGGAGCCGGCACTGTTCGACGCGCAAAATCCGGGGCGCAGCGCGATCAACGGCGGCGCCCTGACGCCATGGGGCGAGGCCCAGGCGGCACAACGCAGCGGCAACCCCGTGAACGCCAATGGCGCCATGCTGCCCGCGGCGGCGCCATCCTCTTCCTGCGTACGTTACCGTTCATTCGATCCGGCGTCCGGCACCTTCCTTGGCCGCGACGGACGCCGCCATCCCTGCCGATAGGGGCCGCCACCGCGCCTGGCGGTGGATAAGCGCGCTGTCCTTCGTCCGCGGCTCGAACGACTGGACGCCGGACGCGTTATAGTCAGCCGATCGCATTGGGCCCTGCCGGACCCGGGCGGCGGAGGGCATCTGGCGTGACCGACACCCTGGCCGGATTCTGGGATCGAAAGTCGACCTCCGAGCTGCTGCGGGAAGCGGCGCGGGCCGACGGCGACGCGGAGACGCCCGTCTTCAAACGCTCGCTCTCGGCGTTGCAACTGGTCACGCTGGGCATCGGCGGCATCATCGGCGCCGGCATCTTCGTGCTGACCGGCCACGCGGCGGCTGCGAATGCCGGTCCCGCCGTCACGCTCTCCTTCATGCTCGGCGCCGTCGCCTGCGCCTTCGCCGGCCTGTGCTACGCGGAGATGGCCTCGACCGTGCCGATCTGCGGCAGCGCCTACACCTACGCTTATGCCACGCTCGGCGAACTGATCGCCTGGATCATCGGCTGGGACCTGATCCTCGAATACGCGGTCGGCGCGATCGCGGTCTCGGTCGGATGGTCCGGCTATTTCGTCAGCTTCATGTGCGATTTCGGCGTCAACCTGCCGCAGCAATTCACCTCGGCGCCGCTCGCCTACGATGCCAACAGCGGCGTGTGGTCGTCGACCGGTGCGGTCATCAACATCCCGGCGATGGCGATCATCGCGTTTGTCACCACGCTGCTCGTGGTCGGGATTCGCGAGTCCGCGCGCTTCACCGGTTTCGTCGTCGTGGTCAAGCTCGTCGTCATCGCATTGTTTCTCGCCACCGCGGCGTCGTCGGTGACGCTGGCGAACTGGGTGACGGCGGGCAATCCGCAGGGCGCGCTGATCCCTCCGAATGCGGGTCCTGGCGTGTTCGGCTGGTCCGGCGTGATCCGCGGCGCGGCGGTGGTGTTCTTCGCCTATATCGGCTTCGACGCGGTCTCGACCGCGGCACAGGAGGCGAGGGTGCCGGAGCGCGACATGCCGATCGGCATTCTCGGCTCGCTGGTGATCTGCGCTGCGCTCTATGTCGCGGTCGGCTTCGTGCTGACCGGCATCGTGCCGTATGACCGGCTCAGCGTCCCGGACCCAATCGCGGTCGGCATCGATGCTGTCGGCATCGGCTGGCTCGGTCCCTTCATCAAGCTCGGCATCCTGTTCGGATTGACGTCGGTGATCCTCATCATGCTGCTGGCGCAGCCGCGGATCTTCCGCGCCATGGCGCATGACGGGCTGCTGCCGGGCATCGCTGCCAGGATCCATCCGCGATTTCAGACCCCGTATGTCTCGACCATCTTCTCCGGCACCGTCGCTGCTGTTCTCGGCGGGCTGCTGCCGATCGGGCTGGTCGGCGAACTGGTTTCGATCGGCACATTGTTCGCATTCACGGTGGTCTCGATCGGCACGCTGGCGCTGCGTGTGCGCGATCCGGACCTGGCACGGCCGTTCAGGGCGCCGGCGATCTGGCTGGTGGCCCCGGCTGCCGCAGCGACCTCGCTGTTCCTGATGTTCGGCCTGCCGCTCGACACCTGGATCAGGCTCGCGGTGTGGCTCGTGATCGGGCTTGCGATCTATGCGGCCTATGGCAGGCGTCACAGCCGGCTGCGGGCGCGCGGCGAACGCCGCGTGGGCCTATAGTGCGCACGCGTGCGGCCTGCTAGATGTACCCGTTGAGATAGCACCTTAAAGCCGCGACAAGTCGGCATTCCCCGGGGAGCCTTCCATGCAAAATTCAACGGTGCAGGCGCGGTGGATGGTCGCCGTGATTGTTTCACTCGGCATCCTGTCGGCGGCGCCAGGGCGGGCAGCCTCCGTCGCACCCGTCGCCGCCGAGAACGGCATGGTGGTTTCGGCGCAGCATCTCGCGACCCAAGTCGGCGTCGAGGTGTTGAAGCGGGGCGGCAATGCCGTCGATGCGGCGGTCGCGGTCGGTTACGCGCTTGCGGTCGCCTATCCCGCCGCCGGCAATCTCGGTGGCGGCGGGTTCATGACCATCCAGCTCGCCGACGGCCGCAAAACCTTCCTGGATTTCCGCGAGACCGCCCCGAAGGGCGCTACCGCCAACATGTATCTCGACAAGGACGGCAGCGTCATCCCCGGCCTGTCGACCAAGGGGCATCTCGCCGTCGGGGTGCCGGGCTCGGTGGCCGGCATGGAATATGCGCGCGAGAAATACGGCACGATGAAGCGCGCGGACGTGATCGCACCTGCGCTGCAGCTCGCGGAGGACGGCTTCGTGCTCGACCAGGGCGATATCAGCATGCTGCAAACCGCGACCAAGGATTTCCAGGACGATCCGGCCTCGGCTGCGATCTTCCTCAACGACGGCAAGCCGTTCCAGGTCGGTGAGCGGCTGACACAGCACGAGCTCGCCGAGACGCTGCGCGAGATCAGCAAGCGCGGCACCGATGGTTTCTACAAGGGCTGGGTGGGGGCGGCCATCGTCGCCTCGAGCCAGGCCGGCAAGGGCCTGCTCACGCAAGAGGATCTCGACAATTACAAGGTGCGCGAGCTCGCGCCGGTCGAATGCGACTATCGCGGCTACCACGTGGTCTCGGCGCCGCCGCCGAGCTCGGGCGGCGTAGTGATCTGCGAGGTGCTCAATATCCTTGAGGGCTATCCGCTGAAGGAGCTCGGCTATCACTCCGCGCAGGCGGTGCACTACCAGATCGAGGCGATGCGCCATGCCTATGTCGATCGCAACAGCTATCTCGGCGATCCCGACTTCGTGAAGAATCCGCTCGACCGCCTGCTCGACAAGACCTACGCGGAGAAGATCCGTGCCGCGATCGACCCGGCCAAGGCCGGAGTCTCCAGGGACATCAAGCCCGGCGTTCCGCCGCACGAGGGCAGCAACACCACGCATTATTCGATCGCCGACAAGGACGGCAACGCGGTGTCGGTCACCTACACGCTGAACGACTGGTTCGGCGCCAAGGTGACCGCGGCCAGGACCGGCGTGCTGCTCAACGACGAGATGGACGACTTCACCGCCAAGGTCGGCGTGCCGAACCTCTACGGCCTGGTGCAGGGGGAGGCCAATTCGATCGTCCCGGGCAAACGCCCGCTGTCCTCGATGAGCCCGACCATCGTCACCAGGGGCGGCAAGCCGGTGATGGTCGTGGGGACCCCTGGCGGCAGCCGCATCATCACGGCCGTGCTGCTGACGATGATCAACGCGATCGATTACGGCATGGACGCGCAGGAGGCCGTCGACATGCCGCGCTTCCACCAGCAATGGCTGCCGGAGGCGACCAATCTCGAGGACTTCACGCTGTCGCCGGACACGCGGAACATTCTGGAAGGCATGGGCCACAAGTTCGGTCCGCCGCAGCCGGCCAATCACCTTGCGGTCATCATCGTCGGCGCGCCGTCGCTGGACGGCAAGCCGGTCGGCAACAATCGCTTCTATGGCGCCAACGATCCGCGCCGCAATTCGGGGCTCGCCGCCGGATACTGATCGTGAGAGAGCTGTAGACCCATGAGCCAACGGGTCGTGCGAACGCGCGCCCGATGACAGGCTCCGCGACATGCGGGGCCCCAGATATCCCTCCGCTCATCCGGGCTGCGAATCTGCTTATCGGCAGCGCGCCTCAAGCAACGGCAGTCGACCGGCCGTCGTCGTGCCCACTCGTCAGCAGCAGGCGCCGGCGGATGGCATCTTCGACCAGGGCCAGCGATTGCCTGGCTTCACGCGCCTCGGCTTCGGCGGCCTGGGCGCGGAATTCGGCGGCATCGAGCTGCTCCTGCTGGGACTCGATGCGCCGCCGGGCTTCCTCGAGCGCCCGCGACGCGTCCCTCAGCTTGCGCTCGGTCGCGGCGATGATTTCGAGCTGCGCCTGTTCGGCAGCCTCGGCGCGGGCTTCGCCGGCTCGGGCCCTGTCCTCGATGCTGCGGAACAAATCCGCTGCCTGATAGACCAGGTCCAGGGCCTCGGTCCCCATTGCCGATGTCGGAGGCCTCGGAAATCCGAGGACGTTGGGGTCGGCCGCAAAGGGCCGTCTAAATCCGCGCAGTGCCATGCAAATCAGCCCGTCGCGAGTCGCGTGTATTCGAACAACTTGCGGTAGTTATAGTTAACGGATCGTTAATCTGGTGGCCCCGCAGGCGCTGTCCACCGGTTTCTGATGTCCCAGTAACTCGAAGCGGCAACTAGGTAGTGAATGTCGCGATCCGGCACGCGCTTTTCTTTCGCGACTCGCCCCGTGCGCAAGTGCAGCGCTGGAGGCAGGATGGCTGCGGCGAGGTGCGGGCGAATCGGAGCGCGAGCGCACTGCAGATCGATCGGGCCTCGCGGAGCGTCGCCGGAGCGGCGAGGCCGGCTGATTTGGCGCCCGCGCGCGAGCCGGGCTCTATGGCATAAGTTTGACGCCTGAGGCGCTTTAATTCTCCGCTGTTGAATTGCAGGTCCCTGGTACGACCGATATACCGGGCGGCCTAAGTGGCACGCAGCGCGCTCAGAACGAGCGACGCATCCGCCACGGAAATCTGGTCGATGAAATTTCTGTTGCGGTTCTTCGGGTTCCTGTTCACGGCAGGAACCATCCTGTTCCTGGCTGGTCTGGCCGCGGTCGCAGGGCTGTTCTGGCATTTCTCCAAGGACCTGCCCGACTATTCGCAGCTCCAGAACTACGAGCCGCCGGTGATGACCCGCGTCCACGCGGCGGACGGTTCGCTGCTCGGCGAGTTCGCCAAGGAACGCCGGCTCTATCTGCCGATCCAGGCGGTGCCGAAGCTCGTGATCAACGCCTTCGTCGCCGCGGAGGACAAGAATTTCTATGAGCATGGCGGCGTCGACTATACCGGCATGGCGCGCGCCGGCGTTGCCTACATCCAGAATTTCGGTTCCAACCGTCGTCCGCAGGGCGCCTCCACGATCACCCAGCAGGTCGCCAAGAACTTCCTGTTGACCAACGAGGTGTCGTTCAGCCGCAAGATCAAGGAAGCCCTGCTGGCGATGCGAATCGAGCGGGCCTATTCCAAGGACAAGATCCTCGAGCTGTATCTCAACGAGATCTATCTCGGCCTCGGCGCCTACGGCATCGCGGCGGCCTCGCTGGTGTATTTCGACAAGTCGGTCAACGAACTGACGATCTCGGAAGCGGCCTACCTGGCGGCGCTGCCGAAGATGCCGGCCAGCCTGCATCCGGTGCGCAACCGCGCACGCGCCATCGAGCGGCGCAACTACGTGATCGACCGCTTGCAGGAGAACGGCTGGATCACGGCGGCCGACGCCGACAAGGCGCGCAAGGAGCCGCTGACCGTCACCAGCCGCACCAACGGCGCGCACACCTTCGCCGGCGAGTATTTTTCGGAAGAAGTCCGCCGCGACATCTTCGAGCGCTATGGCGAGAAGAAGCTCTATGAAGGCGGCCTGTCGGTGCGAACCACGCTGGATCCCAAGATCCAGGTGATGGCGCGCAAGGCGATGGTGGCGGGGCTCGTGAACTATGACGAGCAGCAGGGCTACCGCGGCGCGATCCAGAAGCTCGATTTGTCGGCCGACTGGGGCGTGCCGCTGGCCGAGATCAAGTCGCTGTCCGACATCTCGCCGTGGCGGATGGCGGTGGTGCTGGAGAGCAACGACCAGTCGGCGCGGATCGGCTTCCAGCCCGGCCGCGAGCTCGGCGGCGCCATCAGCAAGCAGCGCGAGACCGGTATCATCACGCTCGAAGGCGTGCGATGGGCGAGGCTGTTGTCTGGTCCGTACAAGGGCAGGACGCCGACCTCGGTGGCGCAGGTGCTGCAGCCCGGCGACGTGATCTATGCCGATCCGCTGTTCACCAAGGACGGCAAGGCGGTCGAGGGCCAGTACCGGCTGCGCCAGATCCCCGAACTGTCGGGCGCGATGGTGGCGATGGATCCGCACACCGGCCGCGTGCTCGCGATGGTCGGCGGCTTCTCGTTCGACCAGAGCCAGTTCAACCGCGCGACCCAGGCCTACCGGCAGCCGGGCTCGACCTTCAAGCCGATCGTGTATTCGACGGCGCTCGACAACGGCTACACCGGATCGACCGTCATGATCGACGCGCCGATCGAGATCGACCAGGGGCAGGGCAATGTCTGGCGCCCCGAGAACTTCTCGACCGGCAAATACCAGGGCCAGGTCACGCTGCGCAATGCGCTGCGGCTGTCGCTCAACACCGTGACGGTGCGGCTGGCGCAGGAAATCGGCATGCCTGTCATCGGCGAGTACGCCAAGCGTTTCGGCGTCTATGACGAGCTGCCGAACTATCTCGCCTATGCGCTCGGCGCCGGCGAGACCACGGTGATGCGGATGGCCACCGCCTATTCGATGATCGCCAATGGCGGCATCCGCGTGAAGCCGACCCTGATCGACCGCATCCAGGACCGCTACGGCCACACCATCTTCAGGCACGACCAGCGCGAATGCCGCGGCTGCGATGCACCGGAGGGCTGGAAGAACCAGCCGGAGCCGCAGCTGGTCGACCGCCGCGAGCGGGTGCTCGACGCGATGACGGCCTATCAGATCACCTCGCTGATGGAGGGCGTGATTCAGGCCGGTACCGGTACCGCGCTGAAGGAGGTCGGCAAGCCGCTCGCCGGCAAGACCGGCACCTCGAACGAGGCCAAGGATCTCTGGTTCGTCGGCTTCTCGCCGGATCTCGTGGTCGGCCTCTATGTCGGCTACGACAAGCCGCGCTCGCTCGGCCGCAACGCGCAGGCCGGCCACACCGCGGCGCCGATCGCGCGCGACTTCATGAAGCTCGCGCTGGCCGACAAGCCCGCCACCCCGTTCAAGCAGCCGGTCGGCATCCGCCTCGTGCTGGTCGATGCCAAGACCGGCCTGCGCGCCGCGCCGGGGCAGAAGGGCGTGGTGCTCGAAGCCTTCAAGCCGGGCCAGGCGCCGCCGTACTATGATCCCGGGATGGTCGCCGGCACCGACGTGATCGACGGCACCCAGCAGGGCATCTCGCCCGACGCGGATCGGGCCGTGATGCGGTCGGGGACGGGCGGATTGTACTGAGGCCGGGGGGCGGGCATCGGCTAACCGCACGCGTGCAATCTCTTGCGCCGCCGCGGCGTTGCAATTGTCCGCACGCCGCGCTTCCAGACAAGCTGGCCGCGATCCGGCTGAACCATCGCCTCTGCGAGGAGCAGCAACACGGGACGCTGTCGTGAGAATTCTTCAGGTTAGTTGCGCCACCGGGGGCGAATTGGCTGGGGAACCTGGATTCGAACCAAGACAAACAGAGTCAGAGTCTGTTGTGCTACCGTTACACCATTCCCCAAATAAGCACTTGAAATTCCAGCGCTTATTTCAGTGGTTTGCAATGCCTGCGGTGAGTTTTGCAAATCAGCCTGATTGGTGCGGCTGATATAGCGACCGCGCCGTTCGCGGTCTAGTCCTTATTGCTCAAGAGCCTGAGCTTCCTTAGCCGTCCTCCGCGGCCCTCATCTGGTCGGCGCACGTAATGCTCAACGTTTTGACGCGACGTTTCGATGTCGTTGGCGATCTGATTTGTCTCATAACTTGCTCGGATCTGGCCAAGATGCCTGTGCCGCGCAGGCCATGAATGGTCGGTGGTCAGCCTCTTCGGGGGCGGCAAGAAACGCCAGTTAGAAGGTCAGCGATGTTGATGCTTTCGGGCTGGCCACTTGCCGCACTTTCTGGCTCTGCGCCGGGCGCTGGAAGTTGATGCCATAGACAACCAGCAGGTTTCCCAGACGGTCGGAAATCGAAGCACATATCAGCTGCTCCAATCCATTGCGTCGTCGTGGGTTCGGGACGAAGTCCCCATTCCTTAGACCCTCGTGTTTTTTCCGCGCGCAAGGAACGTCAAAGGCTCCTCACTGTTGGCGTTCCGAAGCAGCATTTTTGCAGCGGGCGCAACGGGGGCGGTGCGAGCTGCGAGTGAGGACTCGGACATGCAAGCAGCAGACACAATCACCCAAGTCGAAGCAGTCGCAGAACAGCAGAAGCAGGCAGGTGCCGGTCAAGCCGATCAAATGGCCAAGGCGGTGCACAAAGCGGCGGACGAGCTTCAAGAACAGATGCCAAAGGCCGCCGAGTTCGTGCACGGGGCAGCTTCACAACTGGAAAAGGGCGCCGACGCGCTGCGCAATCGTGGCATCAGCGACCTCATGACAGGCTTCAACGATCTGGGACGTAAGGAGCCGCTGGCGCTCTTTGGGGCCGCCATCATCGCAGGCTTCGCTGCCTGTCGTTTCCTCAAGAGTTCCGCCGAAAAATCGAATTGAGGCGAGTACCATGGCTGCTTCCAATTATCCGCGTCCAGTCCCCCAGATCGTCAGCGACCTCTTTTCGCAATTCACCTCGCTCATGCGTAAGGAGGCCCAGCTCGCCCGCGCTGAGCTCTCTGAGAACATTGCCAGCGTCGGGCGGGGCCTCGGGATGGTCATCGGGGGCGCGGTGCTGCTGATTCCAGCACTCGTCATCCTGCTCCAAGCCGGAGTTTCAGCTCTTACAGATGGGTATGGCTTAGCACCATACTGGTCCGCCCTGATCGTCGGCGGCGCCGTGCTGCTCCTCGGGATCATTCTCCTCCTCATCGGAATCAGCCGCCTCAAGATCGAAAACATCATGCCCGGCAGAACCGTCCACCAGCTCCAGCGGGACGCATCGGTAGCCAAGGAACAAGTGAGCCAGAACCATGACGCACAGCGAGCAGCTTGAACGAGAGACCGAAGAGCAGCGGACGCAGCTTGCCAACACCTTGGACGAGCTCCGGGCGTGTATGACGCCGGGGCACGTAGTTGATCAGTTAGCCGACAGGGTCAGCGAGGGAGCCGCCGCGGCGTTTACGCGCAATCTACGGGATCAAGCGGTCAATAATCCTCTCCCCATCATGATCATGGGGGCGAGCCTTGCATGGATGATGCTGGGATCGCGCACCGGTTCAGCAGCCGGCCCGATGCGGCGGACCGCAGGTCGCATGCGGGATGCCGCTGGAGATGCCACTGAGAGCGTCCGAACCGTGGCCGACCGGGCGAGCGACGGTGCCGCCGAGAAGAGCGGCGAATGGAGCAACAAGGTTTCGACCGCCCGGAGCGAGGTCGCGGATAGCCTTGCTTCGGCCGCGGATCAAACCAAGAAGGCTGCCAATGACACGGGACGGAACATGCGAGACGCTGCCGGCTCGATGGTCGAATCGGCCCGGGAAACTGCTGCGCAGACTCGTGAAAACATTCGCGATACCGCTGCCTCCATGACTGATTCCATGCAGCGCACCGTCTCTGAAGGATACGAAGCTATCGCCGACAGCGGGCGTCGTACCGCCTCGTCAATCTCCGACTCCACGAAGGCAGCCGGTCAACGAACGTTGCAGACGGGCAATTCCCTCGTCGAGTTCTGCCGTGAACAACCATTGCTCCTGACCGGGATAGGAATCGCTGTGGGCGCGCTGATGGGCGCGCTGCTGCCGGCGACCGGAGTGGAAGATCGCATGATGGGAGAGACGAGCGACCAAATGAAGGAACAGGCCAGGGATTTCGCATCGGAGCAGTACGACAGCGCAAAGAAGGTCGGCGAGCGCGCTCTGGATGCGGCGCAGGACGAGGCCACCAAACAGGCACAAAAGGCAGATGCCAGCTCCGGCGAGGTCGCGGCACACGGGGCCAAGAGCGACCAAGCGACGCTGGTGCCCGATGAGTCTCAGACTTCTGAAGGCGAGTGGCAAGGGCAGCCCTGGAAACCCGAGAATGCGCCGGTCTGAGCACGTCGATACCAAGAAGGCAGGCCCGCCGCTTTGGGCTACCGCCATGACCCTTGCCCTAGTCGCGGCCGGTCTCTGGGCTCGGCGGTTTTCAGAGGCGACTGTGGAGGTTCGTGGAAATCGGCCGCAGTCCGATGAGGGCCGCGGCCGCCTTGCAACGATGCCCTCGGAGATTCCGGCGCGAGGTTGGAAAGACATCCTGCTGAGGGTCTACCAGAACATCTCCGAGCACCGGATCGTGGCTTTGGCGGCAGGTGTGACGTTCTACAGCCTTCTCGCGATCTTTCCAGCAATCGCTGCTCTTGTGGCCGTATACGGCTTATTTGCCGATCCGGTAACGCTCGCCCTCCAGTTGGACAAGCTGTCCGGCCTGCTGCCCGGCGGCGCGCTCGACGTCATCCGCGATCAACTGACACGAGTTGCGGCGCAGCGGGGTGCTACGCTCGGATTGACTTTTGTCGTGAGCCTTTGCCTCTCGCTTTGGAGCGCAAACGCGGCGATGAAGTCTATTTTCGATACTCTGAATATCGTCTACGCGGAGCGGGAGAAGCGCAGCTTTGTCAGGCTGAATGCGATCTCGCTCGGATTTACGGCTGCCGGAATCGGTTTCGTGCTGCTCGCGATCGGAGCCATGGTCGTTCTCCCGATTGCGCTCAAATATCTTGGCTTGTCAGAGGTCGGTGAACTCATCTTGCAAGTTGCACGGTGGCCAGCAATGTTTGTGATCGTCACCTTGGCGCTTGCATTCATCTATCGCTTGGGCCCCTCGCGCGAGCAACCCCAGTGGCGCTGGATCACCTGGGGAAGCGCATTCGCGGCAGTAGGCTGGCTCGCGGCCTCGATCCTGTTCTCCTGGTATGCGGCGAACTTCGGATCATTCAACAAGACCTACGGTTCGCTTGGCGCCGTGATCGGCTTCATGATGTGGATCTGGCTGTCCGCAATCGTGATCCTGATCGGCGCCGAACTCGACGCGGAAATGGAACATCAGACAGCGCGCGATACCACAACCGGCCCACCGAAGCCGATAGGAGCGCGGCGGGCGACAATGGCTGATACCGTGGGGGCCGCTCAGACAAAAAGTTAGGGACGCACGACAGGCTAGTAGGGGACCGTCAAGCTCCGAACCCTCCCGCGCGAATGCCACAACGGCAGAAGCGTCTCTCCGTTGGTACGATTTTCCCATACCCGACCCCCGCCCGAGAGTCTTGCAAACTTCTCAGAAGTGCCCGGATCTAGTCGGATCAGAAAAGGGCAGGACTGCAAAACCGGTTGGGAAAAATCAGCGAGTTAGCCCAGAAACTGATAGGCTGCCGTTACACCATTCCAAATCAACAGCTTAGCTGGAGGTCTGGACATCTCGGTGCAGCGAGTTCGCCTGCCAAATCGGCGCCTGCGAGTTTGCGATCTTCTACTGCTTGGTCCCGGGCCCAAGCATAATCGACCATGGTTTCGCGTGTTGTCCGGCTTGTTGCGACAGAGGTTTAAGGTGATGGACGAAATCCTCTATGCCCGCGAGTCGTCGATCGGCGTCGACGAGTTCATCGACGTGCTGCGCCAATCGGGCCTCGGCGAGCGGCGTCCGCTCACGGATACCGACCGGATGGGGCGCATGATCGCCAATGCCAACCTGATCGTGACCGCGCGGAAGGCAGGCAGGCTGGTCGGCGTCTCGCGCGCGCTGACCGATTTCGCCTATTGCTGCTATCTGTCCGATCTCGCGGTCGATCGCGGCTATCAGGGACATGGCATCGGCAAGCGCCTGATCGCGGAGACGCGGCGCCTCGCCGGGCCTGAATCGATGTGCCTGCTGCTGTCGGCGCCTGACTCGATGAGCTTCTATAAGAGCATCGGCATGCCGCAGCCGGACAACGCGTTCCTCTACAAGAGGGAACGCTAGCGACCTGCGGCGTGCGCGGCGTTACTTGATCTTGTCGTACACCGTCGCGAAGTCGGCGAGCGGCATCGGGATCGAGATGGTTTCCTTGCCGAGGTTCTGGAACGACACCTTGAGCTGCTTGCCCGATTTCAGCTGCGCCAGGACGTCGGCGGCGATCGGGGCGTTGATGTAGCAGCCGCGCGCCTCGCAGGTCTGGATCGGCACATCGACGGCCTTGCCGTCGTCGACCTGCAGCTTGGCGCCGACAGGCAGGTTCAGCCCGAGCGGAAGCTGGATCAGCGCAACCGGCGTGCGGGTGTCACCGGGAACACGAATGTTGACCAGCACGATCAGCTGACCGGTCTTGGTGAGAACGGCGGTCTGCTCCATCGCGCATTCGAGCGGCGCGTCACGGCTCGCGCTGGTGCAGCGCGCGACCCAGCCGGTGTTGCTGCCGGATGCATCAGCTTGTGGAGTTGCGGCAGCGGCGGCTGGAGCCGGCGCGGGCGTGGTCTTGCCCTTCGGTGTCTGGGCGTGGCCGAGGCCCGCCATGCCGAATGCGCTGAACAGAACCACGAGCGATCTTGCGACAATCTTCACGATACCGGCTCCGAAACGAACATCTTTCGGATGTGCCGGTATCCGGGCAAAGTCAAGTCACTCGGCAGCCTGCTTGACCGATCCGTCCTCGCCATCACCGGCGTCATGGTCGGCGCGCGGCGAGCGGCCCCAATTCGCAAATGCGTTGGAGAGCTTGTCGAGATAGAGATAGACGATCGGGGTCGTGAACAGCGTCAGCGCCTGGCTGACGATCAGGCCGCCGACCATGGCGTAGCCGAGCGGCTGGCGGATTTCCGAGCCGGTGCCGGTCCCCAGCATCAGCGGCACGCCGCCGAGCAACGCCGCCATCGTCGTCATCATGATCGGCCGGAAGCGGAGCAGGGCGGCCTGGCGGATCGCCGCCTCCGGCTCCAAATGCTGGTCGCGCTCGGCGGCGATCGCGAAGTCGACCATCATGATGCCGTTCTTCTTGACGATGCCGATCAAGAGGATGATGCCGATCAGCGCGATCAGCGAGAAGTCGAAGCCGGCCGCCATCAGGATCGCCAGCGCGCCGACGCCGGCCGACGGCAGCGTCGATAGAATCGTGATGGGGTGGATGTAGCTCTCGTAGAGAATGCCGAGGATCAGGTAGACCACCACGAGCGCCGCCAGGATCAACAGCGGCACGGTCGACAGCGATTGCTGGAACGCCTGCGCGGTGCCCTGGAAGCTCGAGCTCAGGGTCGGCGGCGCGCCGAGGTCGACCATCGCCTTCTGCACCGCCTCCGTCGCTTGGCCGAGCGCTGTACCCTGCGCCAGGTTGAAGGAGATCGTGATCGCCGGGAACTGGCCCTGGTGGCTGATCGACAGCGGCCGCACCGGCGCGCTGGTCCATTTCGCAAAGGTCGACAGCGGCACCTGGTCGCCGGTCAGCGGCGACTTGACGTAGATGTTGTTCAGCGTGTCGATCGCGCCCTGCAACTCCGGCAGCACCTCGAGGATCACGTGGTAGCTGTTGAGCTGGGTGAAGTACTGCGTCACCTGGCGCTGGCCGAAGGCGTCATAGAGCGTGTCGTCGATCAGCTGCGGCTGGATGCCGTAGCGCGAGGCGGTGTCGCGGTTGATCTTCAGCTCGACCGTGGTGCCGTTGGTCTGCTGGTCGGTGGCGACGTCGCGAAGCTGCGGCAGCGTCTGCATCTTCGACAGGATCTTCGGCGCCCACTGGTTCAGCTCGTTGAGGTCGGCGTCCTGCAGCGTGAACTCGAACTGGGTACGGGTCGGGCGGCCGCCGAGGCGAACGTCCTGTGCCGCCTGCATGAACAGCCGGGCGCCCTGGATCTTCTCCAGCTTCGGCCGCAGCCGGGCGATGATCTGCTGCGCGTTGGCGTCGCGCTCGCTCAGCGGCTTCAGCGTGATGAACATGGTGCCGTTATTGCCGGCACGGCCGCTGCCGCCGATCGCCATCGCCACCGTCGCCACGCCGGGATCCTGCATGACGATCTTGCCGAGCTCCTCCTGCTTGCGCTTCATCTCGGCGAAGGAGATGTCCTGGTTGGCTTCCGAGGTCGCGGTGATCAGGCCGACGTCCTGCTGCGGGAAGAAGCCCTTCGGGATGATCACGAACATGTAGACCGACAGCGCCAATGTCGCGAAGAAGATCATCAGCGTGGTGAACTTCCAGCGCAGCGCGAGGTCGAGCACGCTCTGATAGCCGCGCAGCATGGCGTCGAAGCCGCGCTCGCTGAGCTGGTAGAAGCGGCCGTGCTTCTCCTCATTGTGCGCGCGCAGGAAACGCGAGGCCATCATCGGGGTCAGCGTCAGCGACACGAACATCGAGACGAAGATCGTCATCGCCAGCACGACCGCGAATTCGCGGAACAGGCGGCCGATGATGCCGCCCATCAGCAGCAGCGGGATCAGCACCGCGACCAGCGAGATGCTGATCGAAACGATCGTGAAGCCGATTTCCTGCGACCCCTTGAAGGCGGCCGCCATCGGCTTCTCGCCCTCTTCGATGTAGCGGCTGATGTTCTCCAGCATCACGATGGCGTCGTCGACCACGAAGCCGACCGCGATCGTCAGCGCCATCAGCGACAGATTGTCGAGGGTGTAGCCGAACACCCACATCAGCGCGCAGGCGCCGAGCAGCGCCAAGGGCACCGTCACGGTCGGGATCACGGTCGCCCAGAAACTGCGCAGGAAGACGAAGATCACCATCACGACCAGGAAGATGGTCAGGAGCAGGGTGTACTGAACGTCCTCCACCGCGGCGCGGATCGTGGTGGTGCGGTCGGAGATGACTTCGATCTTGATCGCCGGCGGTATCGCGGCAACCAGCCTGGGCAGCGTCGCCTTGATCTTGTCGACGGTGTCGATGACGTTGGCGCCGGGCTGCTTGAACACGACGAGGAACACGCCGCGCTGGCCATTGGCCCAGGCGGCCTGCTTGGCGTCCTCCGGTCCGGTGACGGCCTGGCCGACGTCGCGGATGCGCAGCGGCCCGCCATTGCGGTAGGCGATGATGACGTCATTCCACGGATCAGCCGTCAGCAGCTGGTCGTTGGCGTAGATGGTGTAGGCGCGGGTGGTGCCGTCGATGTTGCCCTTCGGGCTGTCGACGGTGGCGATGTTGATCGCGGCGCGGACGTCTTCCAGCGACAGGCCCTTGGCGACGAGCTTGGCCGGGTCGATCTGGACGCGGACCGACGGCTTCTGCTGGCCGCCGATGATGACCTGCGCGACACCGGAAATCTGGCTGATCTGCTGGGCCAGCTGGGCGTCGACGGCGTCACTGACCGTGGTCAGCGGCAGCGTGTCGGACGTCGCCGACAGCAGCATGATCGGCGCGTCCGCCGGGTTGACCTTGCGATAGGTCGGCGGCGAGGGCAGGGTCTTCGGCAGCTGGCCGCTGGCCGCGTTGATGGCGGCCTGCACGTCGTTGGCGGCGCCGTCGATCGAGCGGTTGAGGTCGAACTGAATGGTGACCGCCGCGGTGCCCAGATAGCTCGTCGAGGTCATCTGGGCGATGCCAGGGATCTGCGCGAACTGGCGTTCCAGCGGCTGGGCGACCGAGGTCGCCATCGTCTCGGGACTCGCGCCGGGCAGCGTCGCGGTGATCTGGATGGTGGGGAAGTCGACCTGCGGCAGCGGCGCGACCGGCAGCAGCGGATAGGCCACGAGGCCGATGAACAGGATGCCTGCCATCAGCAGCGAGGTGCCGATGGGGAAGCGAATGAATGGTGCGGATATTCCGGCGCTCATTCCTGCGTGACCTTCGACTGGGACTGATCCGAGCTCGCCACCGCCGTTGTCACCAGGGTTCCCGGCGAGACCTTGTACTGGCCGGCGGTGATCACCTGCTGTCCGGGCGACAGGCCCTCATCGATCACCGACTTGCCGTCGATCGACTGGCTGACCTTGAGTTTGCGAAGCTCGGCCTTGTTCTCCTGATTGACTGAATACGCGTAGAGGCCTTCGGTGCCATGCTGCACTGCGTCATCCGGGACGACGGTGGCATCCTTCAAGGTTTTGACCAGCAGCCGGGTGGAGACCGACTGGCCCGGCCACAGCGCATGGTCCTTGTTATCAAACACCGCCTTGAGCCGGACAGTCCCGCTCGTGGTATCGACCTGATTGTTGATCAGCGCCAGGGTTCCGGTCGAGAGCACCCTCTTGCCGTCGGTGGTCAGCGCAATGGTCTTCGGCGGCGCCACGGCGAGCGCGGCCTTGATGTCGGGCAGCTGGTCCTCCGGCGCAGTGAAAATCACCGTGATCGGCTCGATCTGGGTGATCGTCACGATGCCGGTCTGGGCCGAGGCGTTGACGATGTTGCCGATATCGACCAGGCGCAGGCCGACGATGCCGTCGATCGGCGACTTCACGGTGGTGTAGTCGACCTGGGTCTGCGCGTTGAAGATGGCGGCCTCGTCGGCCGCGATCTGCGCCGTGAGCTGGGCCACGGTGGAACGCTGGGTATCGAGCTGCTGACGGGTCGCAAACTCGCCGAGCTTGGTGTAGCGCTGCAGATCGAGATTGGCGTTGGCGAGGTTGGCCTCGTCCTGGGCCTTCTTGGCCTTGGCCTGGTCGAGCGTTGCCTGATAGGGCCGCGGATCGATCTCGACCAGCGTATCGCCCGCCTTGACGAACTGGCCTTCCTTGAAGGCGATCTTGGTGATCTGGCCGTCGACCCGGGTGCGGACCTGGACGGTGTTGAACGCCTGCACCGTGCCGAGACCGGTGAGGTAGACCGGGAAGTCGGCCTTTTCGACCGGCGAGATCTTGACCGGAACCGCCGGGCGCTGGGCGGCGCGCTTCTGCGCGGCCTCGGTCGCCTGCTGGTTGAGTGTATATTTTTGCCAGCCGAAATAACCGGCGGCGCCGACCGCAGCGATCACTAAAACCCAACCGATGGTGCGTGACTTTGACATGCGGACTCTTGGGTTCGACGTAACAATAAAGGGTGATTGAAACGGTTCACAGAGCTTGCGGATATAATATGCGTGCACTTAATGTGTAAACACACCAAGGCTTGAGAATCCTAAACATTTGGAAAGGTTTAGGTCAGAAACGAGCAGCAACATTCCGTCTGGGAAACGCACCGAGGACCCCTATGTCGCGCGATCTCAAACGCCAGTTCATTGCGCAGCTCGTCGAGAGTTCCCGGCTGCTGCGCAACTATATCGATCATCGCGCCAAGGCGCGAGGCACCACGCGTGCTCAATGGATCGTGCTCTTCCGTTTGCGCGAGCAGGAGGGATTGTCCCAGGTCGATCTCGCCGATGTCCTCGAATTGCAGCCGATCTCGCTGGTGCGGCTGCTCGACCGCCTCGTCGAGCATGGTCTGCTCGAACGTCGTCCCGATCCCAGGGATCGCCGCGCCAATCGCCTGTTCCTGACCAACAGCGGGCGCCGGCTGGTCGACGATCTCGACAGTCTGCGCGATGCGATCGCCTGCGACGTGCTGCGCGACGTCTCGGACAAGCATGTCGAGAGCGGCCTTGCCACGCTCCGCGCGGTCAAGGACCGCATCAAGCTGCTCGGCGAGGAGGCGGAGCACATCGCCGCGAAATAGCGTGCGTCTCTTTGCAAGAACGTCTGCGTCGGCTCGTCGAGATTGCGCGACGCGGTTGAAACGCCGCGGGATGTCGTTCATATCGCGCAGCGACGGTGTGAGCGGACGAGGACAGCGATGGATGAGTTGAACGGGCGCATGATGGCGTGCCAGCTCCTGGTGACAGGATTGATCGCGCGCGTCGCCAATGAGCAGCGAGACCCGCTGCGCTTCCTCACCGACTTCCGCGACGAGATCAAAGCGGTCGTCAACGGCGTCAATATCGCCGGCCTCGAGAACAGCGACCGCGTGCGGCAGGTCGCGCAGCGGACCATCGACGAGCTGTTTTCACTGATGAAGCCGCCAAGCGCCGAGTGAAAGGCGCATCGGCCGCTGCCTGCAACCATGCGAGGCAGCAATTTAGAACGATTATTAGAATGCTTAAAAACTTCAGTTTAGAACGATTTCAAAGGCGAGATTAGAATCGCTTTGAATTGGGGCGATTCAAGCGAAGTGTTGCGCTCGCCGCATTGATAAAAAAAGTCACGCTCGATAACCGAAAGAGACAGTTCGTCGCAGCTTCATTTCGCGATCGAACTGACTTCGTTTGGGGGCGTGCAAGACATGAACAATATGAAGGCGCCGAGATCGCTGCGCTTCGGAGCAGCAATCGGTTCGGCTGATGATACGGGTTATTCCGCCACGAAGGTCTCCGCGGTCGCGAGCCTGATCGCGGTGGCGTCGTTTTCGGGAGCCGAAGCGCAGCAGTCCAGCCTGCCGCCCGTCAACGTCGATGCCCCGGTCGCGCGTCCGAAGCCCGTCTCATCCAAGCCGCCATCGGACCAGGTCCGCGCCCGCAATGCGCTGCGCCGCGCCGCGCGGCGCGCCAACCAGCAGGCACAGCAGGCGCCGGTGCCGTTTCCGAATGCCGGCGGTCTTCCCCCCGACCGCAACCCCTACGCCGATCCGGCGGCGCCGTACAAGGGCGACCGTCTGCAGGCGTCCGGCAAGTTTCCCGAGCCGATCCTGAACACGCCGAAGTCGGTCACGGTGCTGACCAAGGACATCCTCGAAGACAAGAACGCCACCTCGCTGAAATCGGCGATCCTGTCGACGGCGGGCGTCACGCTCGGCACCGGCGAGGGCGGCAATGCGTTCGGCGACCGCTTCTTCATCCGCGGCTTCGATGCGCGCAACGACATCTTCATCGACGGCGTGCGCGATCCCGGCGTCAGCGTCCGCGAGAACTTCTTCACCGAACAGGTCGAGATCCTGCGCGGCCCCGGCTCGTCCTTTGCAGGCCGCGGCACCACCGGCGGCGCGATCAACATCGTCACCAAGCAGGCGACGACGGAGAAGAGCTTCTACAACATGGACACCACGTTTGGCACCGACCAGACCAAGCGGGTGACACTCGACGTCAACCAGGTGATCAGCCCGACGCTGGCGATCCGCGCCGGCGGCCTGTTCCAGGACGCCAACGTCGCCGGGCGCAACAACACCACCGATGACCGCAGCGGAGCCTTCGTCGCGGCGAAGTGGACACCGATCGACGCGGTGAAGATCACCGCTGACTACGTGCACACCGACCTCCACGGCATACCGGACTTCGGCGTTCCCTACTACCGACCGGGTTCACCGGCGCCAGGAAACATCTTCACCAGCACCGCCGGCGGTCCGTTCCCTCAATTCGGCTCCCCCGCCAATAATTTCTACGGCTTGGTCAATCGCGACTTCTTCAAGGTTCAGCAGGACATCGGAACGGTCAGCACCGAAGTCCATGTCACGCCGGACCTCGTCCTCACCGACAAGTTCCGCGCGTCGCGTGCGATGAACAACTACATCGGGACAATTGCCGAGTCGCCGGTTGTCGCGAGCCCGCTCTCGGCTTCGACGATCACGATGAATCCGCAGAGCCGCTACCAGATCACCGACGTGGTCGCAAACCAGAGCGAAGCGACCTACAAGTTCGACACCGGCGGCTTCAGGCACACGGCGGTCGGCGGCGTCGAGATCTCGCGCGAGACCTCGTATATCGACAAATACACCGGCTTGAGTTCGGAGCTGACGACCGGTACGCCGTTCAACGGCGCCGGCTCGATTTCCGGCGTCAATGTATTCGCGCCGCAATACACCTACACGCCGTTCACGTCGACGCCGACATTGAGCGGTCTGCCGACCAACCTCGCGATCGACACCGCGAGCGTCTATCTGCTCGACAGCGTCAACTACCGTGATCTCGTCATCCTCAATGGCGGCATCCGCTACGACGACTATTTGATCAAGACCAGCGGATACGGCACGGTGTCTGGCGCGACGGTCTTCGGTGCGCAGAGCGCGGAGTTCGGCATGCCGAACTTCAACCTCGGGCTGACGCTGAAGCCCGCGCCGAACGGCAGCGTTTACGCCGCGTACGCGACGTCGTCGAACCCGGTGGGCGCAGAATTCGACGGCACCAGCACGGCGTATGGCGGCCTGTCGCCCGTCCTCAACGGCAGCTCCAACCAGATCTTCGGGCCGGAAAAGAACCAGGCGATCGAAGTCGGCACCAAGTGGGAGCTGTTCGACCGGCACCTGCTGGTGACGGCCGCGCTGTTCCAGACCAACAAGGAAAACGCGCGCGAGGCGCAGAACATCACGCCAACGACCGGCACGGCGACCTGTCCCTATCCGGTCACCACCCCCCAGATCACGAGCTCCGTATCGTGCATCACTGCCGGTGCCGCCTACTGGGTACGCGGCATCGATCTCGGCGTCGGCGGCAAGATCACCGACAAGTGGAGTGTGTTCGGCGGCCTCGTGCTGATGCAGTCGCAGGTGACGAAGTCCAATGCGCCGTCGCCGCAGCCGCTGCTCTACCCGACCAATGTCGGGCTGCCGCTCGCCAACGTCGCGCATCAGTCGTTCAGCATGCTGACGAAGTACCAGCTCACCGACATGTGGGAGCTCGGCGGGCAGGCGGTCTACCGCTCGAAGATTTATGGCGGCACGCTGCTCGCGGCCAACCAGGGCACCTCGCTCCCGAGCTACTGGCGCTTCGACGCCTTCGCCGAAGCGAAGATCGACCAGCACTGGACCGTGAAGCTGTTCGTCAACAACATCTTCGACAAGCGCTACTACGATGCGCTCTACCAGAGTGCGACACCTTTCGTGCTGGAAGCGCCGGGACGCGCTGCGTATCTGGTTGTGTCTGCGCGTTACTGACGGAGGCTCTGCGGCGCAAGATGCTGGTCTGTGTTCCCAACGTATTGAGCAAGGCTGATGTGGCGGACTTCCGCCGCATCATGGAGCAAGCCGAATGGGAGGACGGCCGCTCGACCGCGGGTGCTGCGTCCGCCATGGTCAAGCGCAACGAGCAGCTGCCGCCCGACAGCGAGGTCGCCAGGCTGCTCGGCAACCGCATCCTATCGGCGCTGTCGGCAAGCCCGCGGTTCATCTCGGCGGCGATCCCGCTGAGGATCTTTCCGCCCTTGTTCAATCGCTACGCCGCAAGCGACGGGCACCATTTCGGTCTGCATGTCGACAATGCGGTGCGCGGCGACCGACTGACCGGCATGCGGATCCGCACCGACCTCTCGGTCACGCTGTTTTTATCGGAGCCGGAAGAGTACGATGGCGGCGAACTCGTCATCGAGGACCGCTACGGATCGCATGAAATCAAGCTGCCGGCGGGCGATCTGGTACTTTATCCTGCTTCCAGCTTGCATCTGGTCACGCCGGTCACGCGGGGAGTTCGAGTAGCGTCTTTTTTCTGGTTGCAGAGCATGGTACGGGATGCTCACGCGCGCAGCCTGATCTTTGATCTCGATACTGCGATCCAGGCTCTGGTGGAGCGGCTGGGGCGCGATGACCCTGAAACGGTCAAATTGACCGGGATTTATCACAACCTGATCCGTCACTGGGCTGAAGTGTAACTGATGATGACATTCAAGTTCCCCGCTGCATCCGCCATGATCGCCTCGCTGGCGATGCTGATGCTGGCCGCGCCGTCTTCGGCGCAGCAGCAAACGGCGCCTGCCGCGCAGTCCGTGACCCGGCCGCAGTCCGCTCCCGCGGCTCAACCGCCGGCCGCCCAGGCCCAGCCTGCGGCCGCTGCCCAGGCGGCGCCGGTGGCTCAGCCGGCCGCGCCCGTGGCGCCGCCAGCCCAGGCCGCGCCGGCACAAGCCGCGGCGGCTCCGGCACTGGCGCTTGAAGCGTCGCCCGCCGGCGGCGACGGCAAGTCGCCGAAGTCGACCGCGACCGGCCTGCACGAACTGTCGCCGTGGAATATGTTCTTGAACGCCGACATCATCGTGAAGGCGGTGATGCTTGGCCTTGCCTTCGCGTCGCTCGTGACCTGGACGGTGTTCATCGCCAAGATGGTCGAGCTGACAGTGGCGCAGAGCAAGCTGCGCGGCGCGCTCGCCAAGATCGCTGAATCGCGTTCGCTGGCCGAAGCGCAGTTCGCGCTCGGCGCCAAGGGCAGCGTGCTGTCGTCGTTCATTGCCGCCGCGATGCGCGAGGGACGTCTGTCGGCGGGCATCTCGAGCGATGCCGGCATCAAGGAGCGCGCCGCCTCGAGCTTCGCCGAGATCGTGCGCGCCGAAGCCCGCAAGATCCGCGTCGGCATGGGCCTGCTCGCGACCATCGGCGCGACCTCGCCCTTCGTCGGCCTGTTCGGCACGGTCTGGGGCATCATGAACAGCTTCATCGGCATTTCGAAGTCGCAGACGACCAACCTTGCCGTGGTGGCGCCGGGCATCGCGGAAGCGCTGCTGGCGACCGCGATCGGTCTGGTCGCGGCGATCCCCGCTGTCATCATCTACAACCATTTCTCGCGCGTCACGAAGGTCTATCTCGAGCTGGTCAACCGCGCGTCGGGCGCCGCGGGGCGGCTGCTGTCGCGCGATCTCGACCGCACCCATGGCAGCATTCCCGGTGACGTTCCGCGCAGCGCGCATGGGCGCGCCGCCGCGGCGGAGTAAGCGATGGCAGTCTCGATCTCCGAGAACGACGGCGACGACGATTTCGCGGAATCCCACGAGATCAACGTCACGCCATTCATCGACGTCATGCTGGTGCTCTTGATCATCTTCATGGTGGCGGCGCCGCTCTCGACCGTCGACCTGCCGATCGACCTGCCGACCTCCAGCGCGACGCCGCAGAAGAAGCCGGACAAGCCGACCTATCTCAGCATCAAGCCGGACCTGACGCTGGCGATCGGCGAGAACGCCGTGAAGCGGGCCGAGCTGATCAATTCGCTCGATGCGGTGCCTGACATGAGCCGGGACAAATACGTGTTCCTGCGTGCCGATCGCACGGTGCCCTATGGCGAGCTGATGGGCGTCATGGAGCTGCTGCGCGCCGGCGGCTATACGCATGTGAAGCTGGTCACGCTCGAGGGCGTTCCGGGCGCGCCCGCGGCGGCGCCGGCCGAGCCGGCCAAACCCTGACGGCGAGCAGCGATGTCCACCAACCCCGATCTCGATCTGCGGACCTCGAAGCGGCTCTGGGTGATCGCCGCGGTGACGGCGGTCGGGCTGCATCTGGGCGGCGCGGCGCTGGCGCTGACGAATCTGCGCGGCGACGACGGCGACGAGGGACTTGGCGCCGCAGGCGCCGAGTATGCCATCGAGCTCTCCTCGCCGGATGTCCCTGAAGAAGCGGCACCGCCCGGTGCGCCGTCCGATGAGCAGCAGGCCGTGCAGGAGATGGCGCAGCAGAAGGCGGAGGTGAAGGACACCGACCTGCCTCAGGAAAAGCCTGTCGAGGCCGACGATCCCGATCGCATCGTGACGGAAGACACCGCCAAGAAGCAGAAGGAGGAGGAGGCCAAGGTCGCCAAGGTCGAGACCAACGCCCAGGAGGCGCAGCAGGCTTCAGAAGCGGCCGCGCCGACCAAGCTCGACGACGCGCGCCAGTCGGAGACGACCAAGGCGCCCAATCCCGGCATCGGCAAGGACAAGCTCGCGCTGACCGCCAAATGGGGCAAGAAGATCAGCGCCTATCTCGACCTGCACAAGAAATTCCCGGAGAACGGCAAGGCCAAGGAGGGCAAGGTGAAGCTTGCCCTGGTGCTCAACCGCCTCGGCAAGGTGTTGTCCGTCGCCGTGATGGAAACGTCCGGAGATGTCGCGTTCGACGACGCCGCGGTCTCGATGGTGCACCGTTCCGATCCGGTGCCGGCGCCGCCCGCCGGGCTGACCGAGGACCAGTTCTCCTTCACGCTTCCGGTCACGTTCAACAAGCCGAAGAAGTAGCGCGTCAGCTCTTCTTCACCAGCGGGCAGACGCTCTTCTCGAGCGGCAGCCAGGCCTCATCCGCGGGGATGGTGGCGACAAGCTTGTAATAGTCCCACGGATATTTCGATTCCGATGGCTTCTTCACCTCGAACAGATAGGCCGGGTGGATCTTGCGGCCGTCGACGCGGATCGAGCCCTTGCCGAACAAGGGATCGTCGGTCGGCATCTCCTTCATCTTGGCGACCACGGCGCGGCCGTCATGCGGATTGCCGCCGAGCGCGTCGAGCGCCTTGAAATAGTGGATCAGCGACGAATAGACGCCGGCCTGCACCATGGTCGGCGGGTTCTTCTTGAAACGCTCCATGAAGCGCTTGGTGAAGGCGCGGGTCTGCTCGTTCATGTCCCAGTAGAACGTCTCGGTGAAGTTCAGGCCCTGCGCGACGTTGAGGCCGAGCGCGTTGATGTCGGTGATGAACAGCAGCATGCCGGCAAGCCGTTGGCCGCCCGAGACGATGCCGAATTCGGCGGCCTGCTTGATCGCATTGGTGGTGTCGCCGCCGGCATTGGCGAGGCCGACGATCTTGGCCTTCGAGCTTTGCGCCTGCAGCAGGAACGACGAGAAGTCGGCGTTGTTGAGCGGATGCTTGACGCTGCCGAGCACCTTGCCGCCATTGGCGGTGACGACCGCGGACGTGTCGCGCTCGAGCGCCTGGCCGAAGGCATAATCCGCGGTGAGGAAGAACCAGCTATCGCCGCCGGATTTCACCAGCGCCTTGCCGGTGCCGTTGGCGAGCATGTAGGTGTCGTAGACCCAATGCACCGTGTTCGGCGAGCACTGCGCGCCGGTGAGGTCGGACGAGGCGGAGCCCGAGTTCAGATTGACGACATTCTTTTCCTTGGCGAGGTTGGCGATCGCGAGCCCGACATTGGAGGCGGCGAGATCGACGAACACGTCGACCTTCTCGACATCGATCCATTGCTTGCCGATATTGACCGCGACATCCGGCTTGTTCTGGTGATCCGCCGAGACCAGATCGATCTTCCAGCCCTTGGCCAGCAGCCCGGAATCCTCGATCGCCATCTGCGCCGCCACCGTCGAGCCGGGACCGCCGATATCCTGATAGAGGCCGGACTGATCGCCGAGCGCGCCGACCTTCGCCACCTTGTCCATCGTCTGCGCCGACGCTGCGCCGGCGAACACGAGGCTTGTGGTCATGATCAGGGCTGCAATGGAATGCTTCATGTTCCCTCCAGTATGATTTTGTTTTTTGAGTTCCGCATTATGCCCGGCATCGGGCGCAGCGCCTAGGGCACCGCCGCGAGTACGTGCACGCGATATTCCACGCGGCGGCGATTGCGCGGCTGATGACGCGCGGCGCGATGCCGCGCCACCCGCGTGTCGGTCATCAATATCGGAGACGAAGAGAAGCGCCGACGGCGCTATCTCCAGTGGTAGCGGATCGCGACGTAGACCACGACGAGGCAGGCGAAGATCAGCGCCACCGGCATCGGACGCTTGGCGTTCGGGTTCGACGTATTCGTCTTCTTTGCGGGCAGGCGGCGGAATGCGGTGACATTGCCGGTGTCGGCGACCGGCTCGCGCGTCCGTGCCGGAACCTCGGGCGCCTTGCCGGCGCCGCCCATCTCCGCATAGTAGGTGCGGTACATCTCCTGGATGGTGGCCTCGCTGGCCTCGGCGTCGCTCATCTGCTCTGTGAGCTTCTTGTAGATGGCGAGGAAATTCTGCGCTTCGGGCGGCAGCGCCGAGGCGCCGTTCAGCTTGGCCATCATCTTCCAGGTTGCAAAGTCAGCCCGCGCACGCGTATCGGCGCGTCGTGCAATCAGCATATCGGCAGCTTTGATCACCATGGCCTCGACGCGTTCCTGTCCCCGCGCATGACCCCGGCAAGCGGGCACCGGTTTTCCGATCGGGTCGTGCACTCATGAAAGCTATGTGTTTCCGGTAATGAGGAGAAGGGCATTGATCACATAGCCGGTCAGAGTTCGCAGTATCGTTGAAATAACATCAAGATTTAGGCCGACTTGCCTGCCAATCACGGGCAGCAGGATCAGGAGCCCGATCAGGATCAGCATGCCGTAGGGCTCCAGCCGGGCCAGCGGGATGGCCAGCGGCCGCGGCAGCAGCCCGACCGCGACCCGGCCGCCGTCCAGCGGCGGGATCGGCATCATATTGAAGATCGCGAGCACGATATTGATCAGGAACGCGTTTTTCAGATTATCCGCGGTCCATTTCGCGGCATCGGCGGGAACCAATGGCAGCGCGTGGAATGCCAGCGCTGCCGCGGTCGCCAGGATGATGTTGGTGACCGGACCGGCCAGCGCCACCCAGACCATGTCGAGCTTGGGACGGTTCAGCTTGCGGAAGTTCACCGGCACCGGCTTGGCGTAGCCGAACAGGAACGGCGAATGCGCGAACAGCAGCATCGCAGGCAGGATCAGCGTGCCGAACGGGTCGATGTGCTTCAGCGGGTTGAAGCTGACGCGGCCGAGCTTCCAGGCGGTGTCATCGCCGAGCCGGTGCGCAACGTAGCCGTGTGCGGCTTCGTGAAACGTGATCGCGATGACCAGCGGCAGCACCCAGACAGAGACGTCGTAGAGGGAAATGTTCAATGCGTGCCGCCTTTAGGTTCGCGGGGACCGGACCTCAGGCTAGCACGGATTCGCTGATGGCCTTGCGGGCGAGCGGCCTCCGGTCAGTGCGTCTCCGGCGCGGCCATGCGCGCCTGGTGCGGCTGGGTGGTGGTCGCGATCCAGATGCCGACGAACACGGTGACGATGCCGGCCATCAGATTCCAGCTCAGCGGCTCGCCGAGCAGCGCGGCGCCGACCAGCGAGGCAGCGATCGGATTGACGGTGACCGAGATCGCTACCCGCGTCGGCGTCGTCCGCTCCAGTGCGAAGGCCCAGAGATAGAAGGTGAGCGCTGCGCCGAAGGCGCCGAGATAGGTCGCGCCGAACCATTGCGGTGCACCGAAATCGGCGACCGGCGCAAAACTGCCGCGCAGCAGCGAGGCTGTTATCAGGACCGCAGCGCCAGCCGCCATCGCCAGGGTGGTGAAGGGGATCGGGCCGGAGCGGCGGATATAGGATTTTGACCAGATGCTGTAGAGCGCCATGCACAGTGCGGCGGCGACCATCAACAGGTCGCCGCGCCAGGCGCCTTCTGGTGCCGCGGCGAGGCCGGAGAGCAGCGCCATCGCGACGCCGAGGATGGTGACCAGCACGCCGATGGTCTTGCGCGCGGTGAGTGGCTCGGCGCCGAGCGCGGCGCCGACCAGCATGGTCAGCAGCGGCAGTGTCGAGAGCGCGAGCGCGCTGCGCGCTGCGGTCGTGAAGATCAGCGATGCATTGAACAGGATCGGAAACGCTGCAAAGAACAGCAGGCCGAGGCCGGCTGTGCCGAGCCAGTCGCGCCGCGGCGGCCAGCTGCCGCGCTGGAGCAGCGCGAGCGGCAGCAGAAGCAGGACGCCGATGCCGAAACGGAACGCACCGATCGCCAGCGGATCGATGGCGCCGACCAGAAACCGGGTCGCCCCGATCGAGGTTCCGCCGATCGCGCTCGACGCGACCGCCGCCAAAATTCCCCAGAGCTCACCCATACCGCCTCGATCCCGTTGCTTCGCTTGCGCAATCTAGGGAAGGCGGCATAATCATGGAATGGAATAGATTTGATCAGATAAATCAGAGATCGTTATGAGTGCCTCCATCCTGGACCCGGATCTGCTGCAGGCCTTTGTCGCGGTCGCCGACCATCGCTCCTTCACCCGGGCCGCCTCGGCGCTGAACCGGACCCAATCGGCGGTCAGCATGCAGGTGAAGCGGTTGGAGGAGCGGCTGCAGGCCGAGCTGTTTCACCGCAGCACCTCGAGCGTCGATCTGAGCGCGGCCGGCGAGGGGCTGCTCGGTTACGCCCGGCGCATCCTGAGCCTCAATGCCGAGGCGGTCGGCCGGGTGCGCGCGCACGGCACCGACGGGCGGGTTCGCCTCGGGGTGATGGACGACTACGGCACGCTGATCGTGCCGCCACTGCTCAAGGATTTCACCGCCAACTATCCGCTGATCCATGTCGAGATGGAGACCGGGCTGACGTCGTCGATGACCGAGCGGCTCGGCGAAGCCTATGACCTCGTGATCGCGATGCACCCCGAAGGCCGCGGCGAGGGCGAGCTACTGCGCACCGAGCAGGCGGTGTGGGCCGCAAGCGCATCGCATCGCGTCGAGGAACTCGATCCGCTGCCGGTCGCGCTCTATCCGCAAGGCTGCCTGTTCCGGAGCTGGGCGATGCAAGCGCTCGACGAAGCCGACCGGCCGTGGCGGCTCGCCTTTGTCAGCCACAGCCTGTCCGCGGTCGAGGCGATCGCAGCCCAGGGCCTTGCCGTGACCGTGGTCAAGTCGGGCACCTTTCCGCCGGCGCTGCGGCGCCTGACGGCGCGCGACGGCATGCCGCGGCTGCCACGTGCGGAGATCCGGCTGCACCGCGCGCAAAATCTCTCGCGCGCGGCATCATTGCTTGCCGATCATCTCGTCGCGGCGCTTCGGCAGCCGGTGAAGCGCGCGAATTAGTAGGTCGCACGCCCGCCGGAGATGTCGAACACCGCACCGGTCGAGAAGGCGCAGTCCTCCGACGCAAGCCACGCCACCATCGCGGCAAGCTCCTCGACCAGCACGAAGCGGGCCTTCGGAATTTTCGACAGCATGAAGTCGATATGCGCTTGCGTCATCTGGTCGAAGATCGCGGTCTTCGCCGCTGCCGGCGTCACCGCATTGACCAGGATGTCGTGCTGCGCGAGCTCCTTGCCGAGCGACTTGGTGAGCGCGATCAGGCCGGCCTTCGACGACGAATAATGCGCGGCGTTCGGATTGCCTTCCTTGCCGGCGATCGAGGCGATGTTGACGATGCGGCCGTATTTCTGGCCGATCATAACAGGCACGATCGCCTTGCAGCAGATGAAAGGACCCTCAAGGTTGAGGCGTATCACCCTGCGCCAGTCGTCGAGATCGGTTTCCCATACCGGCTTGTTGGCTCCGGTGATGCCGGCGTTGTTGACGAGAATGTCGATCTTGCCGAACGCCCGCAGCGTCTGATCGCGCGCGGCGTCAACCGCATCGGGATCGGTAACGTCGGTCTTGATCGCGATCACGTTCTCGCCGATCGCTTTCGCGGTCTTCTCCGCCAGCGGCTGGTCGAAATCCCAGATCGCGACCTTGGCGCCCGAGGCGGCGAAGCGCTCGGTGATGGCGCGGCCGAAGCCCTGCGCACCGCCGGTGACGACGGCGCAGCGGCCGTTGAGGTCGATCTTGTTCATGCTGGATGCCTTTTGATCGGGGACGTCAGAGCATGAAGCCGCCGTCGACGACCATGTCGACGCCGGTGGTGAATGCGGCTTCGTCGCTCGCAAGATAGACCGCCATGGCCGCGATCTCCTCTGCGGTGCCGAGCCGGCCCATCTTCTGGCGGGCGACGAATTTCTCGCGTCCGTCGGGGCCTGCGGCCGCCGCGCGCTCGAGCATCGAGGGCGTCTCGACGGTGCCGGGGCAGATCGCGTTGCAGCGGATGCCCCGGGTGATGAAGTCGAGCGCGACCGCACGCGTCAGCAGCGAGACCGCCGCCTTCGACGCGCTGTAGACGTAGCGATTGGCCGGTGGCCGCAACGCCGCGCAGGACGAGATGTTGACGATGCTGCCGCCGCCGCCCTCGAGCATGGCCGGCAGGAATGCCTTGATGGTGCGGTGCATGGATTTGACGTTGAGGTCGAACGAGAAGTCGAAGTCTTCGTCCGAGCACTCCAGGATGGTGCCGTGATGCACGAAGCCTGCCGCGTTGAGCAGGATGTCGATCTTGCCGACGCGCGCGGCGAAGCTGTTGACGTCAGCCGTGCTGCGTACGTCGAGCCGCGCGGTCTCGGCGATGCCGTCCTTGCCGAGCGTGGCGATGCCGCTCTCGTTGATGTCGGTGGCGATCACGGTGGCGCCTTCACGCGCGAATGCGATCGCGCATGCGCGCCCGATGCCTGCCGCGGCGGCGGTGACAACGGCGCGTTTGCCCTTCAGTCGGTCTGACATTCATATCTCCCAGAGTTCGTCCTGATTTTTGTCCCGTCATTGCGAGCAAAGCGAAGCAATCCATTCCTCCGGTGCGGAGCTATGGATTGCTTTGTCGCTGCCCTCCTCGCAATGACGAAGAGTGTCAGTGATTATCCCGCGCCACGCCGACCTTGCCGGCGATGTCGTGGTAGCGCGTCGCGAGTTCGAGGCAGGCGCCGGTGGCGTGCTGGCCGACGGTCTGGCGGTAGAGCTCCTGCCACGGCGTCTGGTTGGCCGGGTGCGGGAAGCCGCCCTTGGCCTTCAGCTCGGCGCGGCGGGTTCGCAGCTCATCCTCCGAGATCATGATGTTGGCGCTGCCCTTGTTGAGGTCGATGCGCACCTTGTCGCCGGTCTTGAGGATCGCAAGCCCGCCGTCGGCGGCCGCTTCCGGCGAGGCGTTGAGGATCGACGGTGAACCAGACGTGCCGGACTGCCGACCGTCGCCAATGCAGGGCAGGGACAGGATGCCGCGTTTGATCAGCGCCGCCGGCGGCTGCATGTTCACGACCTCGGCGCCGCCGGGATAGCCGATCGGGCCGGTGCCGCGGATGAACAGGATGCAATGCTCGTCGATGTCGAGCGCCGGATCCTCGATCCGGGCGTGATAATCCTCCGGGCCCTCGAACACGATGGCGCGGCCCTCGAAGGCGTTGAGGTCCTTCGGGTTGGACAGATAGCGGTCGCGGAATTCCTTCGAGATCACGCTGGTCTTCATGATCGCGGAATCGAACAGATTGCCGCGCAGCACGATGAAGCCGGCGTCCTTCACCAGCGGCTTGTCGTAACCCCAGATCACGTCGCCGTCGGGCGCCGGCGCGTCCTTGCAGTTCTCGCCCATGGTGCGGCCGTTGACGGTCAGCGCCCCCTCGTGGATGCGCTTGTGCTTGATCAGCTCGCGCACCACCGAGGGCACTCCCCCGGCGCGGTGATATTCCTCGCCGAGATAGAAGCCGGCCGGCTGCATGTTCACCAGCAGCGGCACGTCATGGCCGTATTTCTGCCAGTCGTCGATCGACAGCTCGACGCCGACATGGCGCGCCAGCGCGTTGATGTGGATCGGCGCGTTGGTCGAGCCGCCGATCGCGGAATTGACCACGATGCAGTTCTCGAACGCCTCGCGGGTCAGGAAGTCCGACGGCTTGAGGTCTTCCCACACCATGTCGACGATGCGTTTGCCGGTCTCGTAGGCGATCTGGCCGCGCTCGCGATAGGGCGCCGGGATCGCCGCGCAGCCCGGCAGCGAGAAGCCGAGCGCTTCGGCCAGCGAGTTCATGGTCGAGGCGGTGCCCATCGTGTTGCAATGGCCGACCGAGGGCGCCGAGGAGGCGACGATCTCGATGAACTGCTCATAGTCGATCTCGCCCGCGGCGAGCCGTTCGCGCGCCTTCCACACCACCGTGCCGGAGCCGGTGCGTTGGCCCTCGTGCCAGCCGTTCAGCATCGGGCCGCCCGACAGCACGATCGCCGGCAGATTGACGGTTGCCGCCGCCATCATGCAGGCCGGCGTGGTCTTGTCGCAGCCGGTGGTCAGCACCACGCCGTCGAGTGGATAGCCGAACAAGATCTCGACCAGGCCGAGATAGGCGAGGTTGCGGTCGAGCGCCGCGGTCGGGCGCTTGCCGGTTTCCTGGATCGGATGGGTCGGAAACTCCATCGCGATGCCGCCGGCGGCGCGGATGCCTTCGCGGACGCGGTGCGCGAGCTCAAGGTGGTGCCGGTTGCAGGGCGACAGGTCATTGCCGGTCTGGGCGATGCCGATGATCGGCTTGCCCGACTGCAATTCCTCGCGGGTCAGGCCGTAATTGAGGTAACGCTCGAGATAGAGCGCGGTCATGCCCGGATTGTGCGGGTTGTCGAACCATTCCTGGGAGCGGAGCCTGCGGCCCTTGCCCTTTGTGGTCTCGCCTGCGGCGCCGTGCCCGTTGGTGTGGGGTTTTGTCATTTGTTTCTCCCGCAATGCAAACTCTGGATGGGCCCATGGAAGGGCTCTGGTTCAGCGCTGTTCTACCTTGCGCAAATCGTCGCGCATTACAAACCTCGACGATCACGCAGTGGTGTTTCGCTGGATGGATTGGACCTTAGTTGAAGGGACTTGGTTGCGCTACCATTTTGTCATTTTTTGCGTCCTTGTGGCGGGCCGGTGTCGAGCGGATGTCAGCTGCGTCGCGCTGAGCTTTGCCGTTCCATGACACTGAAGCCGAGATCGACGACGGGGTCCGTGGGACGGCGCCCCTCGAGCGTCTCGAGCACCATCATGGCAGCGTTTCTGCCCATTTCGTAGCGATTGGTGCGCACGCTGCTCAGCGTCGGCTCGCTCGACGCCATGAATTCGAGATCGTTGAAGCCGACGATCGCGATCTGCTCGGGGACTGCCATGTGCCGGCGCTTGCATTCGAACAGCGCGCCGAGCGCAAGGTCGTCATTGACGCAGAACACCGCGTCGATGTCGGGGGCCTTGGCGAGCAGGTCGGCAAACAACGTCCCGCCCAATGTCACCGAGGTCGGGATCGCCGTTGTCACAATCAGCTGGGGATCGAACAGCGCGGCCTCGGCCATCGCGGCGCGATAGCCGTCGAGTCGGCGCTGCACCCGCGGATCCATCCGCGCGCCGAGGAAGCCGATCCGCCGATAGCCCTGGGCGAGCAGATGGCCGATGGCGGCTTTTGCCGCGTCAAAATGCGAGAATCCGATCATCAAGTCGATCGGCGAGGGACCGAGCTCCATGATCTGCACGATCGGGCAATCGACCGTTTCCATGATGCTGCGGGAATCGGCAGTCTGGTTGATGCCGGTGATGATCAGGCCGGCCGGCTTCTGTGCCAGAAAAAGACGCAGCAGGCGTTCTTCCTGCAGGATGCTGTAGCGGGTGTTGGCGAGCTGGATGCTGTAGCGGCTGCCGTCGAGCGCGTCATAGATGCCGCGCAGCACATCGGAGAACACGTTGTTGGTCAGCGACGGGATCAGGACACCGATCACCTCGGTACGCTGCGACGCAAGCGCGCGTGCCGCGAGATTGGGCACGTAGCCGAGTTCTTTTGCCGCACTCTCGACCCGGGCGCGCTTGCCGGCCGATAGCGCCTCCGGATTCCTGAAGAAGCGCGAGGCCGTAATCGGACTGACACCGGCGAGCTTCGCGACTTCGGCGAGCCGGATCTTGCCTGGCGTGATGCGTTTTCGGGCCATTTGCCGCTCATAACACGACGTTGGTCGCAGACAAACCGATATTGACAGCGCTACCAAGCGGTTGCTAATCGAACGATTGCCAAAACCGGATAAACTGCGGACAATAACGCCAGTCCAGCAGAGCCGCGCACCCAGCGTGGCCGGCACAGAACAGAGCGGTGGCGGCACTCGTCGTACGCCGTCGGGAGCTTGAGGGAGGGAAGTGGATGTCGTCGGTCCAGATTCGCGACGTGCGGAAATCGTTCGGCAATTTCGAGGTCCTGCACGGCGTGTCGATCCCGATCGAGGACGGCGAATTCGTCGTCCTGGTCGGCCCCTCCGGCTGCGGCAAGTCGACCCTGCTGCGCATGCTGGCGGGTCTTGAGAACATCACCTCAGGCACGATCTCGATCGGTGACCGCGTCGTCAACAATGTCCAGCCCAAAGAGCGCGACATTGCGATGGTGTTCCAGAACTACGCGCTCTATCCGCACATGACGGTCGCCGACAATATGGGCTTCTCGCTCAAGCTGCGCGGCGCCAAGCCCGAGGAGATCGCGACCGGCGTCAAGCGCGCCGCGGAAATCCTGGCGCTGACGCCGCTACTGGAGCGCTATCCACGCCAGCTCTCCGGCGGCCAGCGCCAGCGCGTCGCGATGGGCCGCGCCATCGTCCGCGATCCCCAGGTGTTCCTGTTCGACGAGCCGCTGTCCAACCTCGACGCCAAGCTGCGTGTTGCGATGCGCACCGAGATCAAGGAGCTGCACCAGCGGCTCAAGACCACGACGGTCTACGTCACCCACGACCAGATCGAGGCCATGACCATGGCCGACAAGATCGTCGTGATGCATGACGGCATCGTCGAGCAGATGGGCTCGCCGCTCGAGCTCTACGACACCCCGGCGAACCAGTTCGTGGCCGGTTTCATCGGCTCGCCCGCGATGAACTTCCTCAAGGGTAATGTGAAGGTGAACGGCGCCGCCTATTTCGAGGGACCGAACGGCGTCAAGCTGCCGCTGAAATCGGCGCCGGCCAATTCCGACGGCAAGCCCGCGGTCTATGGCGTGCGGCCGGAGCATTTCACCATCGCCGATGACGGCGCCGAAGCCGAGATCGTGGTGGTCGAGCCGACCGGCTCGGAGACCCAGGTGTTCGCCAAGCTCGGCGGCGAGCAGGTCGTCGCGGTGTTCCGCGAGCGCCATCTGTTCAATCCCGGCGACAAGGTTCGGCTCAAGCCGGACCCGGCGCTGGTCCATTTGTTCGACGATTCGACGGGGAAGCGACTGAACGGCTGACGGACTGATTTGATCCGAATGGCCGACCAACAGGCCAGATCAAAAACAATAAAAACACAGTCATTGGGAGGAAGGACGATGCACGATTTTACGCGCCGCTCGCTACTTCAGGGCGGCACCGCGCTGGCCGCAACCGGGATGCTGACCGGGCCGGCGCTGCTTGACTTTGCCAAGGCCTGGGCACAGAGCGCGCCCTGGAAGGCGGAGCCCGGCGCCAAGCTCACCGTGATGCGCTGGAAGCGATTCGTGCCCGCGGAAGACGATGCGTTCAACGCCATGGTCGTGGCCTTCAAGGCGGCCACCGGCACCGAGATGAACGTGTTCAGCGAGTCCTTTGAGGACGTGCAGCCGAAGGCCTCGGTTGCCGCCAACACCGGCTCGGGTCTCGACCTCGCCTGGGGCCTGCACACGCTGCCGCAGCTGTTCCCGACCAAGGTCCTCAAGATGAACGACGTTGCCGATTATCTCGGCAACAAATACGGCGGCTGGACCGAAGCCGCGGCCAAGACCTGCAAGCAGGGCAATGACTGGCTCGGCATTCCCGTCGCGACCATCGGCGGCTATCTGACCTATCGCAAATCGGCGGTCGAGAAGGCCGGCTTCAAGCAGGTGCCGGCCGACTTCCCCGCCTATCTCGAACTGTGCAAGGCGCTGAAGGCGAACAATACGCCGGCCGGCTTCGCGCTCGGCCATGCCACTGGCGACGCCAACGCCTGGGTGCACAACATCCTGTGGGGCTTCAATGCCTGGACCGTCGACAAGGACGACAAGGTCATCATCAACTCGCCGGAGACGATGAAGGCGCTGGAATACGCCAAGGCGTTGTCGGAGACCTTCATTCCCGGCGTCGCGTCCTGGAACGACTCCTCCAACAACAAGGCGTTCCTGTCCGGCGAACTGTACCTGACCTCGAACGGCATCTCGATCTACGTCGCGGCCAAGGACGATCCGAGCAAGAAGGAGCTCGCCGACGATATCGACCACGCGCTGTGGCCGGTCGGCCCGATCGGCAAGCCGACCGAATTGCAGCTTGCGGTTCCGATCCTCGCCTTCAACTTCTGCAAATATCCGAATGCGGCGAAGGCGTTCATCGCCTTCATGCTGGAGAAGGAGAACTTCGAGAAGTGGCTGTCGGGCGCGCGGGGCTATCTGACCCACACGCTCAACGCTTACGACTCGGCTCCGGTGTGGACCGCCGACCCGAAGAATGCGGTGTTCGGCCAGGCCTCCAAGCGCGCGCTGCCGGCGTCCGGCATCGGCACGCCTGGCGAGAAGGCCGCGACCGCGATCGCCGACTTCATCGTGGTCGACATGTTCGCGAACTACTGCACCGGCGCCAAGGACGGCAAGACCGCGATGGCCGAAGCCGAGCGGCAGCTGAAGCGCATCTATCGCTGATGTGATCGGTGCGGGCGGCAGAGGACCGCCGTCCGCACCATCATTGGAATGCATCATTGGAAGTTTGCGTGGTCATGCTCAATCCGTTGAGCAATCGGGACATCGCCCATGGCTGACATTGCGCTCGCGCCGCGACGTGCGAAGACCGAAATCCGCGAAGCGTCCGCCTGGGACCAGCTCCGCCACAACAAGAACTGGCTCGGCTTCTGGTTCATGCTGCCGGCGATGGCGTTCCTGATCTTCTTCCTGGCCTATCCGCTGGGCCTCGGGGTCTGGCTGTCCTTCACCGACACCCGCATCGGCCGGGTCGGTCATTTCATCGGCACCGAAAACTATGAGTGGCTGTGGGACGATTCGATCTTCTGGCTGTCGGTGTTCAACACGCTACTCTACACCTCCATCGCCAGCGCCATCAAATTTGCGGTCGGGCTCTATCTCGCGCTGCTGCTCAACGAGCGCATGCCGTTCAAGGCGCTGCTGCGCGCCGCGGTGCTGATCCCCTTCATCGTGCCGACCGTGCTGTCGGCGCTGGCGTTCTGGTGGATCTTCGATTCCCAGTTCTCGATCATCTCCTGGTCGCTCAGGCACCTCGGCCTGATCACCCAGAACATCAACTTCCTCGGTGACACCACCTGGGCCCGGATCTGCGTGATCTTCGCCAATATCTGGCGCGGCGTGCCGTTTGTCGCGATCACGCTGCTGGCCGGCCTGCAAACCGTGCAGCCTTCGCTCTATGAAGCCGCGACGCTGGACGGCGCCTCGCGCTGGCAGATGTTCCGTTTCATCACCTATCCGTTGCTGACGCCGATCATCGCGGTCGTGATGACGTTCTCGGTGCTGTTCACCTTCACCGATTTCCAGCTGATCTGGGCGATGACCCGCGGCGGCCCGGTCAACGCCACCCATCTGATGGCGACGCTGTCCTATCAGCGCGCGATCATCGCCGGGCAATTGGGCGAGGGCGCCGCGATCTCGAGCGCGATGATCCCGTTCCTGCTCGCCGCGATCATGGTGTCCTGGTTCGGCTTGCAGCGCCGGAAGTGGCAGCAGGGAGAGAGCAATGACTGATCTTTGCCGCCGCTGCTGCTTTTTTGCGCGAACGGGGCAGGCCCCGCGCGCGCCAGGGAGAGAGCAATGACTGATCTTCCTGCCCAGAAGGTCGACCTCAAGTCCATCCTGTCGACGCCGGCGCGCGCCGACAACAGCGAGGGCATGAGCTATTTGCAGTCGGTGCCGCGGCGGATCGTGACGCTGTACATTCCGCTGTCGATCATCGTCATCATCCTGCTGTTCCCGTTCTATTGGATGGGACTGACGGCGATCAAGCCGGACGACCAGCTGCTCGACCTCGACAAATACAATCCGTTCTGGATCTGGAATCCGACCTTCAAGCACATCCACAAGCTGCTGTTCGAGAGCTACTATCCGCACTGGCTCTGGAACACGATGTATGTCGCGGTCGGCGCCACCGTGCTGTCGATCATCGCGAGCGTGCTGGCGGCCTATGCCATCGTGCGACTGCGCTACAAGGGTGCCAATCTCGTCGGCGGGCTCATCTTCCTGGCCTATCTGGTGCCGCCGTCGATCCTGTTCATTCCGCTGGCGACCGTCGTGTTCCAGTACGGCCTGTTCGACTCGCCGTTGGCGCTGATCCTGACCTATCCGACCATCCTGATCCCGTTCTCGACCTGGCTTCTGATGGGCTATTTCAAGACCATCCCGTTCGAGCTCGAGGAATGCGCGCTGATCGACGGTGCCAGCCGCTGGCAGATCCTGATCAAGATCGTGCTGCCGCTCGCCGTTCCCGGCCTGATCTCGGCCTTCATCTTCTGCTTTACGCTGTGCTGGAACGAGTTCATCTACGCGCTGACGTTCCTGCAATCGACCCCGAACAAGACGGTGCCGGTCGCCATCGTCAACGAATTCGTCGACGGCGACATCTATCGCTGGGGTTCCCTGATGGCAGGGGCGCTATGCGGCTCGCTGCCGCTGGTTATTCTTTACGCCTTCTTCGTTGAGCACTATGTCTCGGCGATGACGGGTGCCGTGAAGGAATGACGCGCAAGGCCCGCAGCTGAATTCGAACAACAAGCCAAGACAACAACACAAGAAAAGGAGAGCAGGGTCGTGCACATTCTGATTCTGGGCGCCGCCGGCATGGTCGGCCGCAAGCTGACCGAACGGTTGCTGCGTGAGGGCCGTCTCGGCAGGCAGGACATCAGCAAGATGACCCTGCAGGACGTGGTCGCGCCGCAGAAGCCCGCGAATGCCGCGATCCCGGTCAATGTCATCGCGTCCGATTTCGCCGATGCCGGCGCCGCGGCGCCGCTGATCGCCGAGCGCCCAGACGTGATCTTCCACCTCGCCGCGATCGTGTCGGGTGAGGCGGAGGCCGAGTTCGACAAGGGCTACCGGATCAATCTCGACGGCACCCGTTATCTGATCGAGGCGATCCGCGCCGTCGGCGGCGGCTACAAGCCGCGGCTGGTGTTCACCTCCTCGATCGCGGTGTTCGGCGCACCGTTCCCGGAGAAGATCGGCGACGAGTTCTTCCACACCCCGCTGACCAGCTACGGCACCCAGAAGTCGATCTGCGAGCTGCTGATCAACGACTACACCCGCAAGGGCCTGCTCGACGGGATCTCGATCCGCCTGCCGACCATTTGCGTGCGTCCGGGCAAGCCGAACAAGGCGGCGTCCGGCTTCTTCTCCAACATCATCCGCGAGCCATTGGCGGGCGAGGAGGCGGTGTTGCCGGTCTCCGAGGACGTGCGGCACTGGCACGCCTCGCCGAAATCGGCGGTCGGCTTCCTGATCCATGCCGGTACCATGGATCTCAACGCGATGGGCCCCCGGCGCAATCTCAGCATGCCCGGGATGTCCGTTACCGTCGGCGAGCAGATCGCCGCGCTGGAGCGCGTCGCCGGCAAGAACGTCACCGCGCGGATCAAGCGGGTGCCAGATCCGACCATCATCGGCATCGTCTCCGGCTGGCCGCGCGATTTCGCCACCGAGCGCGCGCTGCAGCTCGGCTTCACCACTGCCGAGAAGACATTCGACGACATCATCCGCATCCACATCGAGGACGAGCTCGGCGGCAAGTTCGCCGCCTAGCTCGCTCAGGCGCGCGGGCCTTGCCATGACGAGGGTTGCCAGCATCGGCGAATGCATGATCGAGCTGCGCGCGGCGCCGGGTGGGCAGCTCGGCGGGCTGTATTCGCGCTCCTATGGCGGCGACACGCTCAACACCGCGGTCTACCTGTCCCGGCTCGGCGTCCACATCGACTACATCACGGCGCTCGGCGACGATGCGCTCAGCGATGAGATGATCGCCGGCTGGGCGGCGGAAGGCATCGGCACCAAGCATGTCGCGCGATTGGCGGGCAAGCTGCCCGGCCTCTACATGATCCAGACCGACGACAAGGGCGAGCGGCGCTTCTTCCACTGGCGCGACAGCGCCGCCGCGCGCGAGCTGATGGACCTGCCCGAGACGGAGGATCTCCTGAACTCGCTCGCGACATACGACCTCGTCTATCTGTCGGCGATCACGCTCTCGATCCTGCGCGAGGAGGGGCGGGAGCGGTTGATAACAGCGCTGAAGCGTGCGCGGTTGCTCGGCACGCGCTTCGCGTTCGACACCAATTTTCGCGCCCGCGGTTGGCCGGACCTCGCGATCGCACGAAAGGTCTTCAGCAGCGCATTCGAGGCGGCCGATATCGTGCTCGCCTCCACCGAAGATCTGGCGCCGCTCTATCCCGACGAGGACAACACCGCGCTGCTCGCCGGCATCTCGAGCCCCGAGGTGGTGCTGAAGCTTGTCGAGCCTGCCTGCATCGTGCGCTCCGCCGGCGGAACGCGCGAGGTGAAGGCCGAGCCGCTGATCAAGCCGGTGGTCGATACCACGGCGGCCGGCGACAGTTTTGCCGCGGCCTATCTCGCCGCGCGGCTCGGTGGCGTCGAGCCCGAGGAGGCGGCGCGCGCCGGCCATCGCCTCGCCGGTGTCGTGGTGTGCTATCCCGGCGCCATCATTCCGCGTTACGCCATGCCGCCGAAGAAGGCGCCCCGCCCCCCACCATCCCGCAAGGCCTCGCAATGACGACCACATCGAAGCAGGAGCAGATCGCCGAGCTGATCCGCCAGGCCACTGTGATCCCGGTGCTGACCATCGAGCGACTCGAGGATGCGGTGCCGCTCGGCAAAGCATTGGTCGCGGGCGGCGTGCGGACGCTCGAGGTGACGCTGCGGACGGCGGTCGCGGTCGATGCGGCCAAGGCGATCATCGCCGAGGTGCCCGGTGCGGTGGTTGGCATCGGCACCATCCTCAATGCCGACGATCTGGCGCGCGCCGAGGCGCTCGGCGCCAAATTCGGCATCAGCCCGGGCGCAACGCCCGAACTTTTGAAGGCGGTCGCCGCCAGCAAGCTGCCCTTCGCGCCGGGAATCGCGACGGCCTCCGAGCTGATGCAGGCGCTGGCGCACGGCTTCGACGTCGTCAAATTCTTCCCCGCCGAACAGGCCGGCGGTATCAAGGCACTGCGGGCGCTGGCCGGTCCATTCCCCAACGTCAGGGTCTGCCCGACCGGCGGGATCGGCGAGGCCAATGCGGCGACCTGGCTTGCGGAGCCGAATGTGCTCGCAGTCGGCGGCTCCTGGCTCTGCCCGGCGGCCGATATCCGCGCCGGCAACTGGGCAGGCATAACCGCCATGTGCGCCAAGGCGATGAAAACGCTGAAAGCTAGCTGAAGATACGCTACATAACTCCCGAACAGGAACAGGGAGAGACGGCCATGACAGCAGCCAGCATCGTGGGTTGGGCGCACACGCCATTCGGAAAGTTCGACGCGGAGACCGTCGAGGGTCTCGTCGTCAAGGTCGCCAATGAGGCGCTTGCCGATGCCGGCATTGCCGCATCCGACGTCGACGAGATCATGCTCGGCCATTTCAACGCCGGCTTCTCGCCGCAGGATTTCACGGCCTCGCTGGTGCTGCAGGCCAATCCGGCGCTGCGCTTCAAGCCGACCACCCGCGTCGAGAACGCCTGCGCCACCGGATCGGCCGCCGTGCATCAGGGCATCCGCGCCATCGAGGCGGGTGCCGCGAAGATCGTGCTGGTGGTCGGCGTCGAGCAGATGACCAGGACGCCGGGTCCGGAGATCGGCAAGAACCTCTTGAAGGCGTCGTATCTGCCGGAGGACGGCGACACGGTGGGCGGTTTTGCCGGCGTGTTCGGCAAGATCGCGCAGGCCTATTTCCAGAAATACGGCGACCAGTCGGATGCGCTGGCGATGATCGCCGCCAAGAACCACAAGAACGGCGTCGCCAATCCCTATGCGCAGATGCGCAAGGATTTCGGCTTCGAGTTCTGCCGCGCTGAGAGCGAGAAGAACCCGTTCGTCGCGGGTCCGCTGAAGCGCACCGATTGCTCGCTGGTGTCGGATGGCGCCGCGGCGCTGGTGCTGACCGATGCGGAGACCGCGAAATCCATGGGCAAGGCGGTCAACATCCGCGCCACCGCGCATGCGCAGGACTTCCTGCCGATGTCGAAGCGCGACATCCTGCAGTTCGAAGGCTGCACCGTCGCCTGGCAGCGCGCGCTGCAGAAGGCCGGCCTGCAGCTCTCCGATCTCTCCTTTGTCGAGACCCACGACTGCTTCACGGTTGCCGAGCTGATCGAGTACGAGGCGATGGGCCTGACGCCGAAGGGGCAGGGCGCGCGCGCGATCATGGAAGGCTGGACCCAGAAGGACGGCAAGCTGCCGGTCAATCCATCCGGCGGTCTCAAGGCCAAGGGCCATCCGATCGGCGCCACCGGTGTCTCGATGCACGTGATGAGCGCGATGCAGCTCGCAGGCCAGGCGCCCGAGGGCATGCAGCTCAAGAACCCGCAGATCGGCGGCATCTTCAACATGGGCGGCGCCGCCGTCGCCAACTACGTCTCGATCCTCGAGCCGGCCAAGTAGTCTGAACAGTAGCTTGAACATTGCCGAATGGCTGGCAGCGACGGCGCGGGCGCGTCCCGATGCGCCGGCGCTGCTGACCGGCTTCGACCTCGACGCCGACTACGCAACCTTCGCCCGCCGCGCCGCCTCGATCGGGGCGGCGCTGGCGCGCGATCACGGCGTCGTTGCCGGCGACCGCATCGCGCTGTTTGCGACGAACTGCACCCAATACCTCGAATGCCTCTACGGCATCTGGTGGATCGGCGCCGCGGCGATCCCGATCAACGCCAAGCTGCACGGCCGCGAAGCGGCCTGGATCTGCGGCAATGGCGGCGCCAAGCTCGCCTTCGTCTCCGACGACACGATCGGCGCGCTGACCGAAGCGAAGGACGATTGCCCCGCCGGCATGACCATGCTGTCGGTCGACAGCGACGCCTACAAGATGATGCGGAGCGGTGAGGGCGCGCCTGCGCCGCTGCCGCGCGAGACCAACGATCTTGCCTGGCTGTTCTACACCTCAGGCACCACAGGCCGTCCCAAGGGCGTGATGCTCAGCCACGGTAATCTGCTTGCGATGTCGCTGTGCTATCTCGCCGATGTCGATCCGGCGACGCCGCACGATGCTTCGCTCTACGCCGCGCCGATCTCGCATGGCGCCGGCCTCTACAATTTCCCGCATGTCCGGATGGGCGGCCGCCACGTCATTCCGGAGTCCGGCGGCTTCGATCCGGACGAGGTGCTCAATCTCGCCCGCCAACTCGACAACGTCGTGATGTTTGCCGCGCCCACCATGGTACGCCGGCTGGTCGATGCCGCGAAGCGGCGCGGCGAGACCGGCGAGGGGCTGCGCACCATCGTCTATGGCGGCGGGCCGATGTACACGGCCGACATCCTGGACGCGATGGCGACGATGGGCCAGCGCTTCGTGCAGATCTACGGCCAGGGCGAGTCGCCGATGACCATCACGGCGCTGTCGCGTGATTGGCACCATCAGAGCGATCATCCGCGCTATCTGGAGCGGCTGGCATCGGTCGGCACGGCGCAGAGCGTCGTCACCGTGCGCATCACCGGCAAGGACGGCCGGCCGTTGCCCGCAGGCGAGACCGGCGAGATCGAGGTCAAGGGCGCAACCGTGATGCTCGGCTACTGGAACAATCCGAAGGCCAATGCCGAGACGCTGAAGGACGGCTGGCTGCGCACCGGCGATGTCGGCCGGCTCGATGCCGATGGCTTCCTGACGCTGTCGGATCGCTCCAAGGACGTCATCATCTCAGGCGGTACCAACATCTATCCGCGCGAGGTCGAGGAAGCGCTGCTGACCCATCCCGATGTCAGCGAGGTCTCGGCCATCGGTGTACCGGATCCGGAATGGGGCGAGATCGTCGTCGCCTGCGTCGTGCTCGAGAACGGCGCCACGGCCGACGACGGCCGGCTCGACGCGCATTGTCTGGCCTCGATCGCCCGCTTCAAGCGGCCGAAGCGCTATGTCTATCTCGATGCCCTGCCGAAGAACAACTACGGCAAGGTGCTGAAAACCGCGCTGCGGGAGATGATGGCCAAGGGCATCAGCTCCAAAGGCGTGGACTCCAAAAGCTTGGGCTAAAACGCAATCAGGCCGGGTTGAATCGAAAACATCGAAAACAACCCCATGCACAGGAGGGATTGGGGTCACCGGGGCGGTTAAAGGATAGGCCACAGCCTCCCGTCGCGCTAAGCTGGCAGCGGCTTCTCACCGGGAGAACGGACCATGGGAATCGAGACGTCGTTGTCGCTGTCGGAAGTGAACGATCGCATCGCGATCCTCCGGGACAATATCAGGCAGCTGATCGAGCAGGCCGCGGGCGCAGCCGGCGCCGAGGTCGAGGAGCGCATCGCCGAGCGGCTCGAGCAGCAGAATGCGGAACTGGAAAAGCTCCTGAAGGCGCGCGAGGTGATGACGGGTGGCCGGTGATGGCCAGTAGGGTGGGCAAAGGCGCTTGCGCCGTGCCCACCATCTACGCTGTGCTCGTGGTGGGGGGGCACGCTTCCGCCTTCGCTTTTCGAGCTACGGTGGACAAGCCGCTTGGCCCACCCCACTGGCTCTGATGGAACGCCAGCGTTCCGCTTCGCGGAAACCGCCGGCCGCCACCGCGCATACGCCCATACGCTCGGCGCAGCTTGATCTCCGAGAAAACCTCCCGTTACTAGGCTTCAATCCACAACAGCCGGGGAGCGAGCAGCACGATGGGACCATTGCAGGGTATCAAGGTCGTCGACATGACGACCGTGCTGATGGGACCCTACGCCACGCAGATGCTCGGTGATTACGGCGCCGACGTCATCAAGGTGGAATCGCCCGATGGCGACGTGACGCGGCAGATCGGTCCGACCCGGCATCCCGGCATGGGACCGGTGTTCCTCAACACCAACCGCAGCAAGCGCTCGATCTGCCTCGACCTGAAGAAGCCGGCCGGGCGCGAGGCCGTGCTGCGGCTGATCGCGAAGGCCGATGTGCTGGTCTACAATGTGCGCCCGCAGGCGATGGCGCGGCTGCAACTCGGCTACGACGTCGTCGCCAAGATCAATCCGCGGCTGATCTATGCCGGCGTGTTCGGCTTCGGCCAGGAAGGACCGTATGCCGCCAAGCCCGCCTATGACGATCTGATCCAGGGCGCCACCGCATTGCCGGCGCTGATGGCGCAGACCTCGGACGGCGTGCCGCGCTACGTGCCGAATGCGCTGGTCGATCGCATCGTCGGCCTCACCGCGGTCGGCGCGATCTGCGCGAGCCTGGTGCATCGCGACCGCACCGGGCAGGGCCAGCGCGTCGACATCCCGATGTTCGAGACCATGGCGGGTTTCGTCATGGGCGACCACATGGGCGGGCTGACCTACGATCCGCCGCTCGACAAGGGCGGCTATGCGCGTCACCTCTCGCCGGATCGGCGGCCGTACAAGACCCAGGACGGCTACATCTGCGTGATCGTCTACAACGACAAGCAGTGGGAGAACTTCTTCAAGGCGACCGGGCGGGACGATCTGCGCAGCGATCCGAAATTCGCGACCTTCGCCGGCCGTGCCACCAACATCGATGTCGTCTATGCCGAGCTCGCGCGTATCCTGCTCACCAAGACGACCGCCGAGTGGAACGAGATCCTCGAGAAGGCCGATGTGCCCGTGATGCCGATGCACGATCTCGAGAGCCTGTTGCAGGATCCGCATATGGTCGCGACCGGCGTCTTCCCCGTGGTCGATCACCCGACCGAAGGGCGGATCCGCAGCATGACGCCGTCGGCACGCTGGTCGGAGACCAGGGTCGAGCCGAGCCGGCTGGCGCCGCGGCTCGGCGAGCACAGTGAAGCGATCTTGCGCGAGGCCGGTTTCTCGACCGAGGAGATCGCGGCGATGCTGCGCGACGGTGTCGCCAAAGCGGTGCAGGCATAGGAGACGACAGATGGATTTCGCACTCTCCGCCAACCAGGAATCGATCCGCGACGCGGTGGCAAAAATCTGCTCGCGCTTCGACGAAGCCTACTGGCTGAAGAAGGACAAGGAGGGCGGCTATCCCGTCGATTTCCACCGCGCGCTGGCCGATGCCGGCTGGCTCGGCATCTGCATCCCGGAGGAATATGGCGGCTCAGGCTTAGGCATCACCGATGCCGCGATCATGATGCGCACGATCTCCGAATCCGGCGCCGGCATGTCCGGCGCCTCCGCCGTGCACATGAACGTGTTCGGGCTCAATCCGGTGGTGGTGTTCGGCACCAAGGAGCAGTGCCAGCGCATGCTGCCGCCGATCATCGACGGCCGCGACAAATCCTGCTTCGCGGTCACCGAGCCCAACACCGGCCTCAACACCACGCAGCTCAAGACCCGCGCGGTGCGCCAGGGCGACAAATACATCGTCAACGGCCAGAAGGTGTGGATCTCGACCGCGCAGGTCGCCAACAAGATCCTGCTGCTGGCGCGCACCACGCCGCTCGAGGAGGTGCGCAGCCCGACCCACGGCTTGAGCCTGTTCTACACCGATTTCGACCGCAAGCGCGTCACCGTGCATGAGATCGAGAAGATGGGCCGCAAGCCGGTCGACTCCAACGAGCTGTTCTTCGAGAATTTTGAAATTCCGGTCGAGGACCGGATCGGCGAGGAGGGGCGCGGCTTCGAATACATCCTGCACGGCATGAACCCGGAGCGTATCCTGATCGCGGCGGAAGCCGTCGGGCTCGGTCAGATCGCGCTGAAGCGGGCGTCGGACTATGCCAAGGGGCGCATCGTGTTCAACCGTCCGATCGGCATGAACCAGGCGATCCAGCATCCGCTGGCGAAGTGCTGGATGGAGCTCGAGGCCGCCTGGCTGATGGTGCTGCGCGCCGGCTGGCAGTACGACCAGAACCTGCCGTGCGGACCGGCCGCAAACGCGGCCAAATATCTTGCGGCGGAAGCCGGCTTCCACGCCTGCGAGCAGGCGGTGATGACCCATGGCGGCTTCGGCTACGCCAAGGAATATCACGTCGAGCGCTATTTGCGGGAATCGCTGATCCCGCGCATCGCCCCGATCAGCCCGCAACTCATCCTCAGCTTCATCGGCGAGAAGGTGCTTGGCCTTCCGAAGTCGTATTGATGATGAGCGACGGGTCTCTGCACTTGTCATTCCGGGGCGCGCCGCTTGGCGCGAGCCCGGAATCCATCGGGCGACATACAGTGCGGCGAAATGGATTCCGGGCTCGCGCTCCGCGCGCCCCGGAATGACGAGGGGAGGGAGTAGCACTATGAGCTTCGTCACCGGCGTCGGTCTCACATCCTACGGCAAGCATGAGGGCCTGTCCTCGCTCGACCTGATGAGCAAGGCGGCCGAGCTTGCGATCTCGGATGCCGGGCTGAAGCGCGCCGACATCGACGGCATCCTGTGCGGCTACTCCACGGTCTCGCCGCACATCATGCTGGCGACCGTGTTCGCCGAGCACTTCGGCATTCGGCCGTCCTACGCCCACGCCGTGCAGGTCGGCGGCGCCACTGGGCTTGCGATGACGATGCTTGCGCATCATCTGGTCGATGCCGGTGTGGCAAAGCACGTGCTGGTGGTCGGTGGCGAGAACCGGTTGACCGGGCAGAGCCGCGACGCCTCGATCCAGGCGCTGGCCCAGGTCGGGCATCCCGACTACGAGGTGACGCTGGGGCCGACGATCCCGGCCTATTACGGCCTGGTCGCGACGCGCTATATGCATGCTGAATACGGCGTGACGCAGGAGGACCTTGCGGAGTTTGCCGTGCTGATGCGCAAGCACGCGGTGACGCATCCCGGCGCCCAATTCCACGAGCCGATCACGGTCGCCGACGTGATGGCCTCGAAGCCGGTGGCGATGCCGCTGAAACTGCTCGACTGCTGCCCGGTGTCAGACGGCGGTGCGGCATGCGTGATCAGCCGGGAGCCGACCGGTGACCAACGTGTTCGCATCCGCGGCTGCGCCCAGGCGCATACCCATCAGCATGTCACGGCCGCGCCCGCGTTGAGCGAGCTCGGCGCCGAGATTTCGATCGCCAAGGCCAAGCAGGCGTCGGGCATCGCGATCTCGGACGTGCGTTACGCCGCGGTCTACGACAGCTTCACGATCACGCTCGCGATGCTGCTGGAAGATCTCGGCCTCGCCGGGCGGGGGGAGGCGGCGGCGCGGGTGCGCGCCGGATATTTCAACGGGGACGGCGAGATGCCGCTCAACACCCATGGCGGCCTGCTCAGCTATGGCCATTGCGGCGTCGGCGGCGCGATGGCGCATCTGGTCGAGACCCATCTGCAGATGACCGGCCGCGCCGAGAACCGTCAGGTGCGCGACGCCTCGGTCGCGCTGCTGCACGGCGACGGCGGCGTGCTGTCGTCGCATGTCAGCATGTTCCTGGAGCGCGTGCGATGAGCGGACCGATCGCCGACTGGACCAAGGGCGCGGAAGCCATTGGGTATCAGACCTGCAACGCCTGCGCCGCGCGGCAATATTTCCGCCGCGGCTTCTGCGCGGCGTGCGGCTCGACCGATCTCGCCGAGCATCGCGCGAGCGGGACGGGGACGGTGTATGCGACCTCGCTGGTCTGCCGCGCCGCGACGCCCGAGACGCGGGCGCATGTGCCCTACAACATCGTGTTGGTCGATGCCGACGAGGGCTTTCGCATGATGGCCCATGGCGACAGCGATCTCGCCATCGGCGACAAGGTTTCGGCGCGCTTCACGCAATTTGCGGGACGGCTGGTTCCGTATTTCGCAAAGGCAAAATGAGGGGCCGAACGATCAGGTCAGTACGCGAGATCAGGCTGAACCAGATCACTCGTGCCCCTCGAGTTGCGGATACTATGTTTGGGCATGATCTTTCGGAAAACCGCTACACACTTTTCCGGATCATGCCTTAGCGCCAATAAAAGACAAAGCTGGCGATGACGAGCATCGCCGTCACCGCCAGCATTTGCGCAAGCGCTTCCGAGGCCGCCCTCTTGGTGGCTTCCTTCATGCGTTTCCCCTAGACTTGGGCGTGACTCATCGTTGCGTGGATGACACGCAAGACGGCCAGATTTTCTACTCGGAACACCCCGCGTCGAGCATTCGCTTTGATGAGTCCCCACTCAGCGAATATCGACTGTGGCAGGGTTGTCTTTGAATGCGGCGGCAATTTGACTCGGGCGTGTTGCTCCTGCGACGGCCGGCAGATACTGTTTCGAACCCGACAGAAACGACAGCAAGATCAAGGTTAGGAAATGGCCCGTATCGACTACTCCGATCCCGCGAAGGCAAGCCCGCGCACCCGCGAGATCCTCGACAAGAACCGCAACGCCAACATCTTCCGCATGATGGCGCATTCGCCGAGCTATTTCGAGCAGTACTGCCGGCTCGGCGGTGCGATCCGCCACAAGGGCGAGCTCGATCCGGTCGTGCGCGAGCTTGCGATCACGCGCACCGGCATCCTCTGCGAGGCGCCCTACGAGATCGTCGCGCACAAGCGCATCGGCAAGAATGTCGGCGTCACCGACGAGCAGAACGCCGCGCTGGAGAACTGGCAGCAGGCTGCCTGCTTCAACGAGGTGCAGCGCGCGGCGCTCACCTTCACCGACGAGATCGTCAAGCTGAAGAAGCCGACGGACGCGACCTTCAAGGCGATCGCGGCGCTGCTGACGCCCGCCGCGCTGATCGAGCTGCAACTCTCGGTCGGCTTCTACATCATGACCTCGAAGTTTCTCGAGACCTTCGAGATCGACATGCAGCCGGTGACGGAAGTGGTGAGCTGACGTCTTTGCCTCTCCCCGCGCGCGGGGAGAGGCCGGATCGCATGCAGCGAAGCGAAATGCGATCCGGGTGAGGGGGAGTCTCCCGCGAATTCGACTTGAGGTTTTTGCTGCGGAAGCCGCCCCTCACCCTTCCCCTCTCCCCGTAAGAACGGCGCAAGAACGGGGAGAGGGGAAACAGACACCTACCCCGACGTCAGCAGATCCACCTTGGCATTCGCCACGATCAGCCGCTCGGCGAGGATCTGCGCGAGGTTGCGCATGATGCGCTCGCCGGCGCGCGGGTGGTGCTCGCGGAAGCGCTCGAAGTCGGTGATCGCCACCTCATAGGCGGTCGCCGACATGTCGGCGAGCACGTCAGCCGAGCGGTTCGGCTCCAGCAGCGCCATCTCGCCGAACGCCATGCCGGCGGTCAGCGTCGCCAGCCGGATGCCGTCGGGCAGGGTGACGTGGACGACGCCGCTGCGCAGGAAGAACAGCGAGGTCGCCTCGCTGCCCGCGGCGATGATCTTCTCATTCGGCTGGTAGGTCCTGACCGTGCAGCGCGCGGCAAGATCGGCGATCTCGGCCTCGCTCAATCCGGCGAGCAGCGGCTGCTCGGACAGCTCGGTCGTCTCAAAGAAATCGATCGAGCCGCCATAGCGATAGACGATCTGGTCTTCCGCCCATTCGATCGCGGTGTCGAGCAGATAGAAATCCCTGATGTTGCCGAGCCGCTTGGTCCACTCGCTGATCGTGGCCCATTCGCGCGAGGTCCGCTTGATGCCGGACAGGATCACGGTGACGCCGAGCTCGGCCAGCTCCTGGAAAGCCTCGGAGACCAGCCGGGCGCCGGCGCGGGTCGTCGCGGTGACGCGGCGCAGGTCGAAGATCACGAACTCCGGTCGCGGGCTGCCGGCCAAGCGGCGCGACACATAGTCGACATTGGACAGCGACAGCGTGCCGACCAATTCGATGACGCGGACCTCCTGGAAATGCCTGGCCAGGATCTCCTGCTCCTGCGGCCGGCGCAGGCGGCGCGACGGATTCTTGCCGATATTGTAGTCGGCGATGATGCTGTGGCGGGCGTCGTCGCTGCGGTTGAGCATATGCAGGTCGTAATGCGCCGACAGCGTCTCGCACACCTTGATGCCGCGTACGCTGTTGCCGTGCTTGTCGAGCTTCGGCGAGTAGCTGCCGAGCCCGAGCCGGGCCGGCAGCGCCGCCAGGATGCCGCCGCCGACCCCGCTTTTGGCGGGGATGCCGACCCGGTAGATCCACTCGCCGGCAAAGTCGTACATGCCCGACGAGGTCATCACCGACAGTGTGCGCGCGATCGCGTAGGGCGTCACCACTTGCTCGCCCGTGAGCGGATTGATGCCGCGGTTGGCCAGCGTCGCCGCCATCACGGCGGTGTCGCGCGCGGTGACGAGGATGGCGCATTGCCGGAAATACACGTCGAGCACCGCAGGCACGTTCTCGGTGATCACGCTGTTGGTGCGCAGGAGATAGCCGATCGCCCGGTTGCGGTCGCCGGTCGCGCTCTCGGAGGCGTAGACCGCCTCGTCGACATCGAGCTCGCGGCCGGCGAAGCGGCCGAGCGCCTCGCGGATATAGTCGAATGCGCCATCGCGCTTGTCGGCATGGAGCAGGCCGGAGCAGGCGATCGCGCCGGCATTGACCATCGCGTTGAACGGGTGGTTGTCGGCATTGAGCCGGATCGAGTTGAAGGGATCGCCGGATGGTTCGACGCCGATCACGCTCTCCACCCGCTCGGCACCCAGCGTGTCCAGCGCCAAGGCGAACACGAATGGCTTTGACATCGACTGGATGGTGAAGGGCACCCTGGTGTCGCCGACCTCGTAGACATGGCCGTCGAGCGTCGCCAGGCTGATGCCGAAATGGGCAGGGTCGGCCTTGCCGAGTTCTGGGATGTAGTCGGCGACCGCGCCGGCGCCCTCCGGGAAGAAGTCTGCGTAACAAGTGTGCAGAAACCGGAGCAGCGGCGGCTGCGAGCGGGCCCAGTTGACGGTGCTGGCGGTGACGGGAGGAGGCGATTGTTTCATCGCCTCCTGTTGTGCAACGCAATCTGGGCGCGCGCAACTGAGCGCCCGTCGTCGTCAGCCGTGCATGGAGCCGAGCGGGCGCGAGCCGATAGCTGCCGGTTTTCGAACAGATGTTCACAAAACGAGCGATTGCTCGGCAAATGTATCGCCATGCGAAACTTTCTAACTGCGAATGTTTCGAGAGCGAAATAGCATGCGGAGCCGTGACGCTCCCAAAGGAGCCGCCGTCCATCACACGACATCTGGGAATTTGGTCCGCGCCGAGTGGCGTGCCGGTAGCGCTCAGGTCTCGACGATCGCGACAGCCTGGCCTTCGGCAATGACATCGTCGATCCTGACCAGAATAGACTTGATTTTGCCTGCTGCGGTCGATGTGACCGGTATCTCCATCTTCATCGCTTCGACGAACGCGATCTCGTCGCCATCGCCGATGCTGTTGCCGGCCTCGACGGGAAGCGCGCAAACACGCCCGGCTACTTCGGTCACGACCTTGATCTCTGGCATTCCAGTCTCCGATACCGTCTTGCGGAAATTTCATCCGGCGAACGGCTTTTTGTTGTGGCGGCAGATTGCCTGAGGTAGCTTGTTCTGCAAGTGGAATTTTATTCCGCATGACGGAATGGAGCCAAGCAAATGGGACGGCGCTCGGAACGGCTTAGCAGGCAGGGAATGCTCGCCAGCGAGACTGGCGATGACGATGTCATCCAGGTGGTGTCGCGCGCCTTCGATGTGTTGCGGTGCTTCGAAGGACACGAAGCCCGGCTCGGCAATCTCGAAATCTCGAACCGCTGCGGCCTGCCGCGTTCGACGGTGTCGCGATTGACGCACACGCTGACGCGGATGGGACAGCTGGTCTATCTGCCGCGCGACCAGAAATACCGGATCGGCCCGAGCGCGGTCGCGATGAGCACCACGATGATGAAGGGCTTGCAGCTGCGCAATCTGATCCGGCTGCGCCTGCAGGATGTCGCCGATCAATTGCCCGGCACCGTGGGCTTCGTGATCCCCGACCGCTTTCATCTGGTCTATCTGGAGTTCGCCCGCGCGGCGAACGCGCTCGGCCTGCATGAAGCCACCGGCAGCCGGATTTCGATGGCGACCACCGCCGCCGGCCATGCCTATACCGCAGCGCTCGATCCCGCGATCGGCGACGCGCTGATCGCGGAGATGGAAGGCGAATTGCCCGAGAGCGCCAAGATGCTGACGCCGCGCATCGCCGCCAACCGCCGTCATTTGCAGGAGCATGGCTACGTCGTCGCCTGCGGCCTGTGGAGCCCGCACATCAACGGCGTCGCAGTGCCGCTGTGGTCGCCGCAGTACCAGACCTATGTGGTCACCACGATCGGCCTGCTCTCGGCGATGTATGACGAGGCGCGGCTGCACCGCGAGGTCGCGCCGCAGATGGTCGAGCTCGCCGCCGCGCTCGGCAGCCTGCTCGAAGGCGCCGACGGCGACATCTTCAGCAACCGGATCGAGCGCAAGTCGCTTCCGGTGGCCAGCCATAACAACAATAAAATCATCAAGACGGGAGCAGTGAATGAACTGGAAGCCGGAACTCGACGACCTCGCCCGGCGCGAAGCGTTCGCGCGGGAGATGGGAGGCGTTGACAAGGTCAAGCGGCAACGCGACCAGGGCCGGCTCACGGTTCGTGAGCGCATCGACAAGCTGATCGACCGGAACAGCTTTCACGAGATCGGTGCCATCTCCGGCATCGCCGAATACGACGAGAACAACGAACTCAAGCAACTGACGCCGGCGAACTGCGTGTTCGGCCGCGCCAGGGTCGACGGCCGCACCGTGGTCGTGGTCGGCGACGATTTCACCGTGCGCGGCGGCTCGGCGGATGCATCGATCTCCGCCAAGCCGTTGATGGCGGAGGAGATGGCGCACGACTTCCGACTGCCGATCATCCGGGTGATCGAAGGCTCCGGCGGCGGCGGCTCGGTGAAGACGATCGAGACCAAGGGCGCGGCCAATCTGCCCGGCGGCGTCGGCGGCACGCGCTGGTACTGGTACACGACCGCCAACTTGGCGCGGGTGCCGGTGGTCGGGCTCGGGCTCGGCTCGGTCGCGGGCCTGGGCGCCGCGCGGCTCGCGGCCACGCACTACTCTGTCATGACCAAGAGCTCGGCGATGTTCGTCGCCGGTCCGCCGGTGGTGAAGCGGCTTGGTCAGGATCTGACCAAGCAGGAGCTCGGCGGCGCCGACATCCAGACCCGCGCCGGGGCGATCGACCAGGCCGTCGAGACGGAAGAAGAGGCGTTCGACTATGCGCGGCGTTTCCTGTCCTATCTGCCGTCGTCGGTCTACGATGTGCCGCCGACCATTCCCTGCACCGACGATCCCGAACGCGCCGAAGAATCGCTTCTGAAGGCGGTGCCGCGCAATCGCCGGCAGGTCTACAAGATGCGGCCGATCATCGAGGCCGTCGTCGACAAGGGCTCGTTCTTCGAGGTCGCCGCCAATTTCGGCCGGCCGGTCATCACGGGCCTTGCGCGGATCGAGGGCCGGGCGGTGCTGGTGCTCGCCAGCGATCCCTTCCATTATGGCGGCTCGTGGACCGCGGATGCCTGCCAGAAGGTGGTGCGCTGGGTCGACTTCGCCGAGACCTTCCATCTGCCGGTGGTCTACCTGATGGATTGCCCGGGCTTCATGATCGGGCTCGAGGCCGAGAAATCGGCGACCATCCGCCACGGCGTGCGGGCGATGGCGGCCGTCAACCAGAGCACGGTGCCATGGTGCACGATCATCATCCGCAACGCCTTCGGCGTCGCCGGCGTGGTGCATCAGCCGGCCAACCGCTTCTCGATGCGCTACGCCTGGCCGTCGGCCTATTGGGGCTCGCTGCCGCTCGAGGGCGGCATCGAGGCGGCCTATCGCGCCGAGATCGACGCGGCCGCCGATCCCGCCGCCAAGCTGCGCGAGATCGAGGACCGCCTCAACAAGCTGCGCTCGCCGTTCCGCTCGGCCGAGAAGTTCTGGGTCGAGGAGGTGATCGACCCGCGCAGGACGCGCTCGCTGCTCTGCGAGTTCGCGCGCCTCGCCGAGCCGATCCGCACCGCCGGGCCGCCGCGCAACATGTCGACGCGGCCGTAGGCCGATTTCCCAATCGTCATTGCGAGCGCAGCGAAGCAATCCATTCGTCCACACGCGTTGACGGATGGATTGCTTCGTCGCTTCGCTTCTCGCAATGACGGAGGATGGACGGCGCGCCGCTATTCCGCTTCCCGATGCACGTCGTGGATCACGATGCCCATGCCGTTCTCGGGCATCTTGATCCAGTCGCGGCGCTTCAGCGAGCGCTTGGTGTCCTCGTGGCCGCTCGCCCAGTGCTCGCGCATCGAGGTGCCGGAGAATTCGTGGTCCTTGGCGTCGCCCTCATAGGCCTTCTGCTGGTAGATCAGCTGCAGCAGCGTGATCCCCGGCAGCCGGCTGTTCGCCTTCTTGAGCTGGCGCTCCTCTTCCGACAGATGATCGTCGGGGATCTTCCCGAGCGCATTGTGCAGGGCGGTGCGCAGATTGTAGGTCTTGCGATAGACGTCGGTGTTGTAGCGGGTGCGCGACGAATACATGATGTCCTTGTGCCGGGCCATCACGTCCTGGATGTCGCGCGGCAGCGCGCCGCGCGCCGAGAACAGGTCGACCTGGAACACCAGCGAATTCATGTTGTCTTCCTGGTCGAGCAGATGCTGCAGCGGCGTGTTGGAAACGATGCCGCCGTCCCAGAAATGGTCGGTGCCGACCTTCACCATCGGCAGCGCCGGCGGCAGCGCGCCGCTCGCCATGATGTGCTCGGGGATGATCTCGTCATGGGCATTGTCGAAATAGATGAAGTTGCCGGAGAGCACGTTCACGGCGCCGACCGCGAAGCGCATCTTCTTGGAATTGATCCGGTCGAAATCGACCAGCTCCAACAGTGACTCACGCAGCGGCGTGGTGTCGTAATAGCTGGTGGCGGTGCGCGCGCCGGCCGGGCTGAGCCACGGATTGGTCTGATGCGGGGTGAAGAAGCCGGGCTGCCCCAGCGTCGTCGTCAGCCATGAGCTGGTGAAGTTGCGCGCCTTGCGGAAGATGTCGCCGTCCGGCGTGTAGTGCCAGATCTTGCGGCTGGTGATGCGATCCCAGAAGGTGTGCAGCCGCTCCAGCCGCCTCGAAGGCGGATTGCCGGCGATGATCGCCGAGTTGATCGCGCCGATCGAGACGCCGCAGACCCAGTCGGGCTCGATGTTGGATTCATGCAGCGCCTGGTAGACGCCGGCCTGATAGGCCCCGAGCGCGCCGCCGCCCTGCAGGACCAGGGCGACGCGATCGCATCCCTCGGGACGCCAGCCGGGCGTGGCGTGCTCGATATCGTCAGGATGAGGGGTGCGCGCGTCCATCTCAGACACTCCAAAATTTTCGGCGAGGATTCAGGGTGCCGATGACGCCGTGATGACAATTGCGGCGCCCGCGCGTGGCGCCTCCGGCATGGCTTGCCTGCATGGTTAGCATTGGCCTCCCGCAGCGTAACGCAGGTCACGCAGGCGTCACCGAGATTACGCAGCAGCCGTAACCGAGGTCACGCAGGCGTAACCGAGGTCATGCACCTGACGGAAATCCCTCACATCGCTGTCAATCTCGGCCGCTAGCGTCCGCGCAAACGTTGCCAACAGGGGTTATTGCGATGCGCAGGGAAGATCTGTTCAAGCTTCCGTCGATGCCGGCCGCCGGTCCGAGCTATCCCGCCGGTCCGTACCGCTTCATCGATCGCGAATTCCTGGTCATCACCTATGAAACCGAGCCGGAGCTGGTCCGCGCCGCACTGCCTGAGCCGCTGGACCCGGTCGAGCAGGCCATCGTGCACTACGAGTGGATCAAGATGCCCGACAGCTCCGGCTTCGGCAGCTACACCGAGTCCGGTCTCGTGATCCCCGCGCGACTGCACGGCGAGGACGTCAACTTCGTGTGCCAGATGTATCTCGACGATGATCCGCCGATCGCCGCCGGCCGCGAGATCTGGGGCTTTCCGAAGAAGTACGCCCACCCCAAGCTCGAGATCGTCAAGGACACGCTGACCGGCACGCTGGAATACGCCGGCCAGCTCGTCGCGATGGGCACGATGGGCTACAAGCACGAGAGCATGGCGGGCAATGGCGACGCCACCCGCGCCACGCTGTCGAAGACGCAAGTCAATCTGAAGATGATCCCCGGCGTCGACGGTCATCTCGAGATCTGCCAGCTGGTGGCGATCAACCTCACCGACATCAACGTCAAGGGCTCGTGGATCGGATCGGGCCGGCTGCATCTGGTGCCGCATGTCAATGCGCCGGTCGCGGACTTCCCGGTCAAGCGCGTCGTCGGTGCGCATCATTACATCGCCGACCTGACGCTGCCGTTCGGCCGCGTCGTGCACGATTACAACAAGGAAGCCGCCGAGGCGGCGACGCCGACCGGCCTTGCGGCGGAGTAGGGCTAGCACCGGCATGGACGCCGGCCTGGCCGTGGCGGGCGGCGGCCTCAGGCCGCTGCCGGCCTCGGCTCAGCCACCGGCTTCGGTTGCGGTCGCGCGATCGCGAGCGTGATCAGCGCAGCGAAGACGCACAGCGCGCCGGCGATGAAGAACGCCGGCAGGTAGCTCTGATAGATCGTGCGCGACAGGCCGGCGCCGAACGCGGCCGCGCCGGCGCCGAGCTGATGGCCGGCAAAGATCCAGCCGAACACCAGATTGGCGCGCTCGGCGCCGAAGCGCTGCGCGGTGAGGCGCACCGTCGGCGGCACGGTCGCGATCCAATCGAGGCCGTAGAACATCGCAAACAGCGACAGGCCGTAGAAAGTGAAGTCGGAGTACGGCAGATACAGCAGCGACAGGCCGCGCAGCCCGTAATACCAGAACAACAGATAGCGATTGTCGTAGCGATCCGACAGCCAGCCCGAGATGATGGTGCCGAAGAAATCGAAGATGCCCATCGCAGCGAGCAGGCTCGCGGCCTGCACTTGCGGGATGCCGAAGTCGAGGCACATCGGGATCAGATGGACCTGGACCAGGCCGTTGGTCGAGGCGCCGCAGACGAAAAAGGTCGCGAACAGGATCCAGAACACCGACGATTTCGATGAATCGCGCAGGGTGCCGAGCGCGGCCGCCATGATCGGCGCATTGGCGGGCGGCGGCGCAGGAACGGGCGCGGTGCCCGCATCGCCGAACGGGCGCAGGCCGACGTCGCTCGGGCGGTCGCGCATCAGCATCAGCACGGCAAAGGCGGCGATGCCGAGCATGACGCAGACGAATCCGAGTGCGACGCGCCAGCCATAACGCTCGGTGATCGCAGCGAGCAGCGGCAGGAAGGCGAGCTGGCCCGTCGCAACGCTCGCGGTGAGCATGCCGATCACGAGGCCGCGTCGTGCCACGAACCAGCGGGTGGCAATGGTCGCACCGAGCACCAGCGCAGTCATGCCGGTGCCGATCCCGATCACGACGCCCCACAGCGCGATCAGCTGCCAGACCTGCGTCATCGCGAGCGACGCGACAAGGCCTGACACCACGATCAGTTGCGCCGCCAGCGTCACGTTGCGCAGGCCGTAACGGTTCATCAGCGCCGCGGCGAACGGCGCCATCAGCCCGAACAGGATGAAGCGGATCGACAGCGCCGAGGAGATCTCGGCCGTGGACCAGCCGAATTCCTTCTGCAGGGGAACGATGAAGACGCCGGGCGCGCCGACCGTGCCGGCGGAGATCAGTGCGGCCAGGAAGGTGACGGCAACCATCACCCAGCCGTAATGGATGTTGCGGCGGACGAGGGCGGAAGCAAGCCAGTTCGAGATCATTGGGTTCCGGATCAATTGCGGTGAAAGCTTTGCATGACGCACAATATGGCACGGGCTAGCCATGTCTAAAACGACATAGTTCCCTCGTTTTCGGACTCAGGGCGCGGAGCTACCGTGTCATGAGCGCCTTGTCCCGAGTTTCGTCATTGCGAGGAGCGAAGCGACGAAGCAATCCATGCTTCAGCGTATGCTGAGCAATGGATTGCTTCGCTTTGCTCGCAATGACGAGAACGCTACCGCTCAGTGCGTCACCCGCTCGATCGCGATGGCGGTGGCTTCGCCGCCGCCGATGCACAACGCGGCGACGCCGCGCTTCAGATTCTGCGCTTCCAGCGCGTGCAGCAGCGTCACGATCAGCCGCGCGCCGGTGGCGCCGATGGGATGGCCGAGCGCGCAGGCGCCGCCGTTGATGTTGAGCCGGTCACGCGGAATTCCGAGGTCGCGCTGCGCCGCCATCGCGACCACCGCGAACGCCTCGTTGATCTCGAACAAATCGACATCGCCGACGTTCCAGCCGACCTTGTCGAGCAGTTTTCGGATCGCCGGGATCGGCGCGGTGGTGAACCATTGCGGCTCCTGGCTGTGGGTGGCATGGCCCTTGATCTCGGCCAGCACCGGCAGTCCGTCGCGATCGGCCAGTGAGCGCTTCGCCAGGATCAGCGCCGCGGCGCCGTCGGCGTTGGCCGAGGAGGCGGCCGGCGTGATGGTGCCGCTTGCGCGGAACGCCGGCTTCAGGCCGGGGATCTTGGCCGGATCGACCTTCAGCGGATGCTCGTCATTGGCGACGATGCGGGGACCCGCCTTCTCGGCGAGCGTGATCGGCGCGATCTCGGCCTTGAAGGCACCGCTCTCGACCGCCTTGCGGGCGCGGCTCAGCGTCTCCATCGCGAACGCATCCTGGTCGGCGCGGGTGAATTGATAGGCCTCCGCGGTGGCCTCGCCGAAATCGCCCATCGAGCGGCCGGTCTCGTAGGCGTCCTCGAGCCCGTCCATCATCATGTGATCGATGATGCGGTCGTGCCCGGCGCGATAGCCGCCGCGCGCCTTCTGCAACAGATACGGCGCGTTGCTCATGCTCTCCATGCCGCCGGACAGCACGATCTCGGCCGAGCCGGCCGTGATGATGTCGTGGGCCAGCATGGTCGCCTTCATGCCGGAGCCGCAGACCTTGTTCACGGTGGTGGCGCCGGTCGCATCCGGCAGCCCGGCGCCGCGCGCAGCCTGGCGGGCGGGGGCCTGGCCCTGGCCGGCGGGCAGCACATTGCCCATGAACACCTCGTCGATCCGCTCCGGCGCCAGTTTGGCGCGCTCCAGCGCCGCGCCGATCACATGCGCGCCGAGCTTGTGGGCCGCGAGCGGCGCGAGCTCGCCCATGAAGCGGCCGAGCGGGCTGCGGGCGGCGGAGAGGATGACGACGGGATCGGTGCTGGTTGCCATGGCGGGATTTCCTTCAATGCCGGCGATTTTTGATTGAATTACATACATCATATGATGCGATGCAAAAAATGCAACTGCGGCTCTCATGACAAAATGTCGTATTCGGATGAGTTGGGAGCGGTGCGCAGTCCACCTCAATCATGCTGTCGTCCCGGCGACCGGGCCCATAGCCACCGCATTTCATTGTGGACGAGATTGTGGCCCGGCGTCGCGCAGCAATTGCCATTTGGGGTAATGGTGGCGGCGTTGGGCGAAGTCGGAGGTGGGCAGTGCAGCACGCTGCTGCCGATCCCGCCGCGCATGGCCGCATGCGGCGGCTTCGATTGACACCGACTCCGTCGGCGCTAGGCTGCCGGAACAGCAATATTTCCCAATAGAATCAAGATCTGGAATCGAGACCCCAGAAGAACCAAGAAAAGGGCAGGACACGCCGTGACACGCGTCATCGCGTCGTGAGCGGGACCACGCGGACTTCCGCGCTCGCGCCATTCCGCATCCGCAGCTATCGCTTCCAATGGCCGTCCGACCTGCTCACCTCGTGGGCGTTCGAGGTCGAGACGCTGGTGCTCGGCTGGTACGTCATGGTCGAGACCGGCTCGGTGCTGCTCCTGACGGTGCTCGCCTCGTTGCAATATGTCGGCACGCTGGTGGCCCCGGTGGTCGGCATGATCGGCGACCGCATGGGGCATCGCGATCTGCTCGCCGTGATGCGCTTTGCCTATACCGTGCTGGCCGGGACCCTCATGACGCTGGCGCTGACAGGGCATCTGGCGCCTTTGAACGTCATGATCATCGTCGCGATCATGGGCCTGATCCGCCCGTCGGACCTCGGCGTGCGCGGCGCGCTGCTCGCCGATATCATGCCGCCGGAGCAATTGGTCGGCGCCATCAGCCTGGCGCGCACCACGCAGGACTCGGCGCGGATCGCGGGAGCGCTGACCGGCGCCGGATTGTTCGCGGCGCTCGGCATCGGCTATGTCTATGTCGGGATCGCCAGCTTCTATTTCATCGCTGCCATCCTGATGCTCTGCATGAGCCGTCCGAAGTCGCACGGCACCGTGGACCATGCGGCGATCGACCTGCCGGGATCGAAACTGCTGCGCGACCTCAAGGAGGGCATCGTCTATGCCTGGAGCGGCCCGGGCATGCGCGCCGCGCTCTGCGTCGCTTTCCTCGCCAATCTCACCGCGTTTCCGCTGACCAACGGTCTGCTGCCTTATGTGGCACGCGACATCTTCCACACCGACCAGACCGGGCTCGGCTATCTCTCGGCGAGCTTTGCGGTGGGATCGCTGATCGGCTCGATCACGCTCAGCATGGCCGGCGGCGTGCGCATCGCGCGGCTTCTGATCGGCGCGACGCTCGCCTGGTACGCGATGCTGCTGGTGTTCGTCGAGCTCCGGACCATGCCGGTGGCGATGGCCTGTCTGCTGCTGGCCGGCATCGCGCAGAGCATGTCGATGATCTCGGCCGCCGTGATGCTGATGCGCAATGCCAGCGCGCATCTGCGCGGCCGGGTGATGGGCGTGCGGATGATGGTGATCTACGGCCTGCCGCTCGGCCTGCTCGCGGCCGGCAGCCTGATCGACCTGATCGGCTACACCGCGACCGGCACGCTGCTCGCCGCCGCCGGCTTCATCGCGATGCTCGCGATCGCGCTGCACTGGCGGGCCGATTTGTGGCCGGTCCATGCGCCGGCGAACGCGCGGTGAGACCGTCGTAGCCCGGATGGAGCGCAGCGCAATCCGGGAAGCCGTATCCGCGGATGACGGCCCCCGGATTTCGCTTGCGCTCCATCCGGGCTACGAAGGCCGCTGCGCACTCTACGCCGCCCGAGCCGCTCGCCGAACATGCACCGGCACCGACTTGTACGACGGCGTGCCGCTTTCCTTGTCCTGATAGTCGAGCGGCACCAGGCCGTTGGCTTCGGGATAGTAGGCGGCGACCGAGCCGCGGGCGATGTCGTAGGCGATTGCGGTCAGGGTGAGGCGGCGCGGCTCACCCGAGGGCAGCGCGGTCTCGATCTCGACCAGGTCGCCATGGGCAAGTCCGCGTTCGGCGAGATCGGCCGCGTTGCTGAACAGCACGTCGCGCCGCCCGAACACGCCGCGATAGCGGTCGTTCAGCCCGTAGATCGTGGTGTTGTACTGATCGTGGCTGCGGATGGTGGCGAGCTTGAGCACGGTCTTGTCCGTCAGGACGGGGTCTTCCTCGAGGCCCTTGAAGATCAGGAATTCGGCCTTGCCCGACGGCGTGGTCCATTTGCGCTCGGTCGGCGGCAGCGGCAGGCGGAAGCCGCCGGGAATCCGGATCCGAGCGTTGTAATCCTTGAAGTCGGGGAAGACGCCCTCGATGGCGTCGCGGATGCGGTCATAATCGGCGATCAGCTCGGTCCACGGCACCTTGCTCGCCGGCAAGGTCGCCATCGCCATGCCGGCAACGATCGCCGATTCCGACAGCAGATTTTCCGAGGCCGGGGTGAGCTTGCCGCGCGAGGCGTGCACCATCGACATGGAATCCTCGACGGTGACGACCTGCGGCCCCGAGGCCTGGATGTCCTGCTCGGTGCGGCCCAGCACCGGCAGGATGATCGACTGCTTTCCGGTCAGAAGATGCGAGCGGTTCAGCTTGGTCCCGAGATGCACGGCAAGCTCGAGCTTGCGCATCGCGGCCGTGCAGCGTTCGGGGTCGGGCAGCGCAATGGCAAAATTGCCGCCGAGGCAGATCAGCACCTTCGAGCGTCCGTCGTCGATCGCCTCCATCGCGGCGACCGCATCGTGGCCGTGATGCCGCGGCGGCCTGAAGCCGAAGGTGCGCTCGATGCCCTCGAACATCTGGATGTTGGGCTTCTCGGTGATCCCCACGGTGCGGTTGCCCTGCACGTTGGAGTGGCCGCGCAGCGGGCAGATGCCGGCGCCGGGCTTGCCGTAATTGCCCTTCAACAGCAGCAGGTTTGCGATCTGCTGCACATTGTCGGTGCCGCGCATGTGCTGGGTGATGCCCATGCCGTAGGTGACGATGGTGGCGTTGGATTTTGCGTACGCGGCGGCGACCTCGCCGAGCTGGGCGCGGCTGAAACCGGAGACGGTCTCGATCTTGTCCCACGGCGTGGCGCGCAGGTCGGCGGCGAACGCGTCAAAGCCATTGGTGTGCTCGGCGATGAAGGCGTGGTCGAGCACGTCGTGGCTCGAATCGTCCTTCTCGATCAGCGCCTTCATGATGCCCTTCAGCACCGCAGCGTCGGCGCCGACCTTGGGCTGGTAATAGGTCGAGGCGATCCGCGTCGAGCCGAGCGTCGCCATCTCGATCGGGTCCTGCGGATCGGCGAAGCGCTCCAGCGCGCGTTCGCGCAAGGGATTGAACACGATGATCGGCACGCCGCGGCGCGACACCTCCCACAAGGTGCCCATCATGCGCGGATGGTTGGTGCCGGGATTGTGCCCCATCGCGATGATCAGCTCGCAATGGTCGAAATCGTCCAGCGACACCGTGCCCTTGCCGATGCCGATCGATTGCGGCAGCCCGACGCTGGTCGCCTCGTGGCACATGTTCGAGCAGTCGGGGAAATTGTTGCTGCCGTATTCGCGCGCGAAGATCTGGAACAGGAACGCGGCCTCGTTCGAGGCGCGGCCGGAGGTGTAGAACTCGGCCATGTTAGGATCGGGCAGGCTGCGCAGGCTCTCGCCGATCCGCGCGAAGGCGTTATCCCATGTGATCGGCTGGTAGGTGTCGCTTGCGGCATCGTAGGCGAGGGGCTCGGTCAGCCGGCCTTCGTTCTCCAGATGGAAGTCGCTCCAGCCGAGCAGCTCGGTAACGGTGTGGGCGGCAAAGAATTCCGGCGTGACGCGCTTGCTGGTCGCCTCCCAAGTCACGGCCTTCGCGCCGTTCTCGCAGAACTGGAACGTGGAGGTGTGCTCCTTGTCCGGCCAGGCGCAGCCGGGACAATCGAAGCCGTCGGGCTTGTTGGTGCGGAGCAGCGTGATCGGCGCCTCGACCAGATCCATCTGGTCGCGCACCGCGATCGCGGTGGCCTTGAGGGCGCCCCAGCCGCCGGCCGGAGCATCATAGGGTCGGATACCGGGAACGTCGCGCTTCTGGACCATATGTCCTCCTGCAACTCTTGAGTGGTGCCCCCGTGCGTCTGTCCCGAAAGTGATTGTCTTGTTGACAGCAAGCGCCGCGATCCGCGAGACCGGTGTGCTGCGATCGACGTTCTCGATCTGGAACACCTGGCTCATAATTGAGCCTAGACTAGTGGGCTAGGGTTCGCGGTCAACAGTCTGTTAGGTTGTCTGTGGCGGTTTACCAGGAATGGACGGGCAAACGATGCGGTCGGATTTGGCGGCGCTTCTACCAAGAGACAAAATGGACACCGGGAGAGCCAAGGCTATCACTGCTTTGAGCCACGCCGAGGTCGAGCCGATCCTTCCGGCTCTCCTTGAATGGATGCAGGACATCAACTGGCCGGTGGCTCAGGTGCTGCAACCGTTTCTGGCGGGCATCGGTGAGCCGCTTGCTCCTCACGTTCGCAGCGTCCTAAAGACGGATGACGACGTCTGGAAAAGGTGGGTCCTGCTCCACATCGTTGCGGCGTCTCCGGAATTGCTGGCAATGCTGGGGGACGATATCGAGCGCCTCGCCACCTATCCGACACCCGGTGAGCGAGCGGAAGAGCTCGATATTGTCGCCAAGGGATTGCTGGTTTGACGGAGAGCGCGAGGCCGGAGTTCGCCGCGCTTCGAACCGCAAAAAATCTACCGCTTCCGATTCAGAAACCCCTGCAACAGCCGCTGCGGCTCGCCGGTCTGGAAGGATTTTCCGAACACGCCGACGCTGAGGTTGACCGACTCGGTCAGCGGCAGCTCTTCCCATTGGCGCAAGAGGTCCTTCTGGATGCGTAGCGCTTCGGGGCCGCATTCGAGCAGCGCCTTCACCGTGTGCTCGACGGCATCGTCGAGGCCGCCGGGCTTTGCCACGGTGTCGACGAGACCCCAGGCGAGCGCGGTCGGGGCGTCGATGTTCTCCGCGGTCATCATCAGCCAGCGGGCGCGGCCCCAGCCGATCAGGCGTGGCAGCAGCGCCGCATGGATCACCGAGGGGATGCCGACGCGCACCTCGGGCATTCCGAACATTGCATCATGCGCGGCGACCCGGACGTCGCAGGCGGCCGCGACCTCGAGGCCGCCGCCGAGGCACCAGCCGGGCAGGCGGGCGATCACCGGCGCCGGGAATTTGCGCACGGCCTCGCAGAGATCGCGCAGGCGGCTGATGAAGGCTTCGGCGGATGTCTGGTCGAGTGTCGCCATTTCCTTGATGTCGGCGCCGCCGATCATGCTGCGCTCGCTTTCGCCGGCGAGGATCACCGCGCGGATGGTCGGATCGGCGGCGAGGTGCTCAAAGCCTTCGCGCACGCCGTTGGTGACGGCTGAACTGACGATGTTCAGCTTGCCGGCGTTGCAGATCGTGAGGCGGACGACGCCTCTGTCGTCGCGGGCGATGCCGCACTGGGGATTGAGCATGTCCATGGAAATTGTCCCGGCGCAGGAATTGACCGCGCCATGTCCCGGACAAAGCAGGCCTCTGTCAAGCATCGGCGCGGCGGTTGCGCCGGCGGACGTGGACATATAGAATTATCTTCATCATATAAATGGAGCCGTCATGACCGCCGCCGAGATCACTGATCTTCATTCGTCCGAACTGACGCGCACGCGCGTGGTGGAATGGCAGGCGCCCGGGCCGGTGGCGAAAGCGGCGCTGCCGATGTCCGGGATCGCGGCGATGCGGGCGATCCGCGACGGCGCGTTGCCGCCGCCGCCGATGGCCAAACTGATCGGCTTCAGGATGGCCGCGGTCGAGGAGGGGCGCATCGTGATGGAACTCGAGCCGCATGAGAGCCTGGAGAACACCATCGGCCTGCTGCACGGCGCGACCGCCGCCGCGTTGCTCGATACCGCGATGGGCTGTGCGATCTCGACCCTGCTGCCGGCGGGGCAGACCTCGGTGACCCTCGACCTCAAGCTGACTTATCTGCGCCCGCTCTCGGCGCGCTCCGGGACCATCGCGGCCGAGGGCAAGGTGATCAAGCTCGGCCGCCAGACCAGCTACGCCGAGGGCTTCGTCCGCGACGGCAGGGGCAATCTTGCAGTGCACGCGACCGCGACGTTTTCCATGCTCGGTGGGGAACCCCAGACACCGAATAAGACGAAATAGATGCAGCGTCGCGGCTGCAAATCTGCTATTATATGATTAGAAACATTCCATGAGAGCGGCATGCGCTATTCGAAAGAGCACAAGCAGGAGACCCACGCGCGGATCGTGAAACGGGCCGCGACGCGGCTGCGCGAGAAGGGCGCCCACGGCATCGGCGTCGCGGACCTGATGAAGGACGCCGGCCTGACCCATGGCGGCTTCTACGCTCATTTCGATTCGCGCGAGGCGCTGGTGATCGAGGCCTTCAACTACGCCATGGACCGCGCCAACGAGCGTTGGCGCAAGGTGACCGCAGAGGTGCCGCCGGAGAAGCGGCTGGCGACCATCGTCGACGGCTATCTGTCGACTGTTCATCGCGACGAGCCGGGCCAGGGCTGCGCGGTGCCGGCGCTCGGCGCCGAGATCGCCCGCGAGAGCCCGAAGACCCGCAAGGCCTTTGCCCTCAAGCTCGACCAGATGATCGACATGATCACCGACCAGATCCAGGACGTGCCGCGCAAGGCCGCGCGCAAGCAGGCGATGGGTGTGCTCGCGACCATGCTGGGCACCATCGTGATGTCGCGGATCGCGGGCAATGGCGAAATGTCCGACGAGATCCTGAGCGCAGGCCGCGAGGCCGTGCTGGGACGGGCCACGCCAGCGAAGGCGCCGACGAAGAAGGCCAAGGTGAACTGACGCTTCGAGCGGCGTGCGCCGGACGTTGTCCGTTGTCCTGAGAGGATGTGAAGCTTTGTCCATCCACCGTTGTCGTCGCCCGGCTCGCCGCCTCCGCTAAAGCTTCGGCGTGCCAGGCATCTGTGGCCTCGTCGAAGCTTTGGCGGTGACGGGACCGGGCGACCCAGTACGCCGCGGCCTATCGGCTCAAGCACGGCCGTCTCTGGAATACTGGATCACCCGCATGCGCGAGTGATGACACTGAGCAAGGGGAGTAAGCCAATTCCGTCATCCTGAGGAGCGCGCAGCGCGTCTCGAAGGATGCACGGCCCGGCTGGTGGCCGTCGACCCTTCGAGACGGCCGCTTCGCGGCCTCCTCAGGGTGACGGGTCTGACTTGCCGCCTCACGTCCCGCCAAACAGCGTGCGTTCGGCCTCCACGGTCTCGTAGATATAGTCGGCAACCGCGCGGATGCGGGCGAGGTCCTTGCTGTCGGCGTGCATCAAGAGCCAGAAGGTGCGCGAGATCCGCACCTCGTCCGGCAGCACCGCCTGCAATTCGGGGTGGGCTGATGCCATGAAGTGCGGCAGCACGGCGATGCCGAAGCCGGCGATGGTGGCGTTGAGCTGCGCGATCAGATTGGCGCTGCGGAATTTCGCCGAGATTTTTGGCGAGACCTGCGGCAGATAATCCAGCTCCGGCGTGAACAGCAACTCCTCGATGTAGCCGACGAAGCGGTGCTGCGGCAGGTCGGCGCGTGCAGCAATGGCCGGTGCCTGCGCGAGATAGGCGGGTGCGGCATAAAGCCCAAGCGCGTAGTCCAGGAGCTTGCGGCCGACGATGCGGCCTTCCTTCGGCATGGTCAGGCTGATCGCGATGTCGGCCTCGCGCTTGGAGAGCGAGAACAGCCGCGCGGTGGCGACGAGTTGCAGGTCGAGATCGGGATACCGCTCGGTGAACTTGACCAGCCGCGAGGCCAAAAAATGACTGCCGAAGCCGTCGGGCGCGCCGATCCGCACCGTGCCGGTGAGATGTGCGCGCGAGCCGCCGACCGCCTCCTGGTTGGCGACGATGGTGGATTCCATCGCCTCGGCGCTGTCGGCGACGCGCTGGCCGGCCTCGGTCAGCAGATAGCCGGTCTTGCGGCGATCAAACAGTTTTGCGGAGAGGTGGCCTTCCAGCCGGTCGACACGGCGGATCACTGTGGCATGATCGACGCCGAGCTGCTTGGCGGCAGCCGAAACTGACCCGCCGCGCACGATGGCAAGCACGAAACGGAAGTCGTCCCAGTCGATTGTGCCGCCGCCTTGATCCAGCATTTCCGCACATCTATGGTGCAATTTATCGGACTTGAATCCTATAAAATGCAGGGTCAATAGGGTTTGTAAAGCGATCTCGCCGCGCGGAGCGGCGATTCACGTCTCCAAGGGAGGATATTCATGCGCTCGATCGGACATTTCATCGGTGGCAAGGAGGTCAAGGGCACATCGGGCCGTACGGCCGACGTCTTCGAGCCGATGACCGGCGAGGTTCAGGCCAAGGTGGCGCTGGCCACCAAGGCCGAGGTCCGCGCCGCGGTCGAGAACGCCAAGGCGGCGCAACCGGAGTGGGCCGCGACCAATCCGCAGCGCCGCGCCCGCGTCATGATGAAGTTTGTCGAGCTGGTGCAGCGCGACTACGACAAGCTCGCCGAATTGCTGGCGCGCGAGCACGGCAAGACGGTTCCCGACGCCAAGGGCGACATCCAGCGCGGCCTCGAAGTCGCCGAGTTCGCCTGCGGCATCCCGCATCTGATGAAGGGCGAGTACACCGAGGGCGCCGGCCCCGGCATCGACATCTATTCGATGCGCCAACCCCTGGGGGTGGTCGCCGGCATCACGCCGTTCAACTTCCCGGCGATGATCCCGATGTGGAAGTTCGCGCCCGCGATCGCCTGCGGCAATGCCTTCATCCTCAAGCCCTCGGAGCGCGATCCCGGCGTGCCGATGAAGCTCGCCGAACTGATGATCGAGGCGGGCCTGCCGGCCGGCATCCTCAACGTCGTCAACGGCGACAAGGAAGCGGTCGACGCCATCCTCGACGATCCCGACATCAAGGCGATCGGCTTCGTCGGCTCGACGCCCATCGCACAGTATATCTATGAACGCGCCGCGCAGACCGGCAAGCGCTGCCAGTGCTTCGGCGGCGCCAAGAACCACGCCATCATCATGCCCGACGCGGACATGGATCAGACAGTCGACGCCCTGATCGGCGCCGGCTACGGCTCGGCCGGCGAGCGCTGCATGGCGGTGTCGGTTGCCGTCCCGGTCGGCAAGACCACCGCCGACCGCCTGATGGAAAAGCTGATCCCGCGCGTCGAGTCGCTCAAGATCGGCACCTCGGTCGATCCGTCGGCCGATTACGGCCCGCTGGTGACCCGCGAGGCGGTCGAGAAGGTCAAGAGCTACATCGACATCGGCATCAAGGAAGGCGCCAAGCTCGCGGTCGACGGCCGCGGCTTCAAGATGCAGGGCTACGAGAACGGCTTCTATCTCGGCGGTTCGCTGTTCGACAACGTCACCAAGGACATGCGGATCTACAAGGAAGAGATTTTTGGTCCGGTGCTGTCGGTGGTGCGCGCTCACGACTACCACGAAGCGCTGGCGTTGCCGTCGGAGCACGACTACGGCAACGGCGTCGCGATCTTCACCCGCGACGGGGATACCGCGCGCGACTTCGCGGCCAAGGTCAATGTCGGCATGGTCGGCGTCAACGTGCCGATCCCGGTGCCGATCGCCTATTACACCTTCGGCGGCTGGAAGAAGTCGGGCTTCGGCGACCTCAACCAGCACGGTCCCGACTCGATCCGCTTCTACACCAAGACCAAGACGGTGACCTCGCGTTGGCCGTCCGGCGTCAAGGACGGTGCGGAGTTCTCGATCCCGACGATGAAGTGATGGTGTAGCCCAGGCCATCATTGCGAGCGCAGCGAAGCAATCCATCCATCCCCGCGTGGAAGAATGGATTGCTTCGTCGCTTCGCTCCTCGCAATGACGACCGATAGCCTTCAAGGGTAGACCGCGCCATGCAGTTCGCTCTCAACGAGGACCAGATCGCGGTTCGCGACATGGCGCGGGCGTTTGCGGCGTCGAGGATCGCGCCGCACGCGCTCGAATGGGACGAGACAAAGCATTTTCCAGTCGACGTGATGCGCGAGGCCGCCGGCCTCGGCATCGGCGGCATCTACATCAGGGACGATGTCGGCGGCTCGGCGATGACGCGCTTCGACGCCGCGCTGATCTTCGAGGCCTTGGCGACGGGCTGCCCGACGACCTCGGCCTTCATTTCGATCCACAACATGGCGTCCTGGATGATCGATGCCTATGGCAACGACACCCAGCGCCAGCAATGGCTGCCGAAGCTCTGCACCATGGAGCTGATCGCCAGCTACTGCCTGACCGAGCCGGGCGCCGGCTCGGACGCCGCGGCGCTGCGCACCCGCGCGGTGCGCGACGGCGATCACTACGTGCTCAACGGCCAGAAGCAGTTCATCTCCGGCGCGGGGAGCACCGACCTTCTGGTGGCGATGGTGCGGACCGGTGGCGACGGTCCCGGCGGCGTCTCGACGATCGTGATCGACGGCAAGACGCCGGGCGTCTCGTTCGGCAATAACGAACGCAAGATGGGCTGGAACGCGCAGCCGACCCGCGCCGTGATATTCGAGAACGCGCGCGTGCCGGTCGCAAACCGGCTCGGCGAGGAAGGCATCGGCTTCAAGATCGCGATGGCCGGCCTCGACGGCGGCCGTCTCAATATCGCGGCGTGCTCCCTCGGCGGCGCGCAGGCGGCGCTCGACAAGGCGCTGGCCTACATGAAGGACCGCAAGGCATTTGGAAAGCGGCTCGACGAATTCCAGGCGCTGCAATTCAAGATTGCCGACATGGCGACCGAGCTGGAAGCCGCGCGTACCTTCCTGTGGCGCGCGGCAGCGGCGCTCGACCGCAAGGATCCCGACGCCTCGATGCTGTGCGCGATGGCCAAGCGCTTCGGCACCGATGTCGGCTTCGAGGTCGCCAACCAGGCGCTGCAACTGCACGGCGGTTACGGCTACCTCAGCGAATACGGCATCGAGAAGATCGTGCGCGACCTGCGCGTGCACCAGATCCTCGAAGGCACCAATGAAATCATGCGGCTGATCGTGTCGCGCAAATTGATCGAGGGTGCGCGATGAATGATGTGGTTGCGGAAGGCGATCTGATCGCGCGCAGGGAAGGGGCGGCCGGCATCATCCGGCTCAACCGGCCGAAGGCGATCAATGCCGTGACCCTGGAGATGTTCCACGACATCGACAAGGCGCTCGACGCGTTCGAGGCCGATCCCGATGTCGCCGTTATCGTGCTGGAAGGGGCCGGCGAGCGCGGCCTGTGTGCCGGCGGCGATATCCGCGCGCTCTGGGAGAGCTCAAAGGTCAAGGGCGACCTCGGCAAGATCCTGTGGCGCGACGAGTACATCCTCAACGCCCGGATCAAGACATTCCCGAAACCCTATGTTGCCTTCATGGACGGCATCGTGATGGGCGGCGGGGTGGGGCTGTCGGCGCACAGCCGCCACCGTGTCGTGACCGAACGGACAAAACTCGCGATGCCCGAAGTCGGCCTCGGCTTCTTCCCCGATGTCGGCGGCACCTATCTCTTGTCGCGTTCGCCGGGCGAGATCGGCACCTATTTCGGTCTCACCGGCACCACCATGAACGGTCCGGACGCAATTTACGCCAAATTCGCCGACGCCGTGGTGCCGAGCGCAAAGCTGCCCGCGCTGCGCGAGGCGCTGACCAAGGTCGCTCCGGGTACGAACTCGGATGCGATCGACCGGCTGATCGCCGGCTTTGCGACTAGCGAGAAGGCAGGTCCGGTGGCCGCGCTCCAGGAAAAGATCGACCGCTGGTTCGCGCATGGACGGATGGAGGACATCGTTGCGGCGCTGAACGCCAATGGCTCCGAACTGGCGCAGTCGACCTTGAAGACGCTCGGCGAAAAATCGCCGCGCGGCATGGTGGTGACGCTGAAGCTGCTGCGGCTGGCGCGGGCGACCGAGACGCTGGAGGAGTGCCTGGTGCGCGAATATCGCGCGGCGCTCGAAGTGTTCGCCAGCGACGATTTCCGCGAGGGCGTGCGCGCCGCCGTGATCGACAAGGACCGCAATCCGAAATGGCAGCCCAGCCGGATCGAGGACGTGACGCCGGGGATGCTGGCGCCGTACTTCGCCGAGATCGGCGCCGACGAACTGAAATTTCCAGACAGCAAATAGAAACGTCGCAAGCGGAGGACTTCCCATGGCAAACGTCGCATTCATCGGGCTCGGCAATATGGGCGGGCCGATGGCGGCCAATCTGGTCAAGGCCGGCCACAAGGTGACCGCGTTCGATCTGGTCGCCGCATCGCGCGATCAGGCCAAAAGCGATGGCGCCGCGATCGCCGAGAGCGGCGTGGCTGCAGTGAAGGGCGCCGACGTCGTCATCACCATGCTGCCGGCCGGCAAGCATGTGCTCGGCGTCTGGAGCGAAGTGCTGCCCGCGATGGCCAAGGGCGCGCTGATCATCGACTGCTCGACCATCGACGTCGAGAGCGCCAAGCAGGCGCATGCGCTCGCCGCCAAGTACGGCATGGCTTCAGTCGATGCGCCGGTCTCCGGCGGCACCGGCGGCGCCAAGGGCGCGACCTTGACCTTCATGTGCGGCGGCGAGGTGAAGGCGTTCGCGGCGGCGCAGCCGATGCTGGCCAATATGGGCAAGAAGATCGTGCATTGCGGTGCCGGCGGCGCGGGGCAGGCGGCCAAGATCTGCAACAACATGATCCTCGGCATTTCCATGATCGCGGTCGGCGAGGCCTTCGTGCTGGCCGAAAAGCTCGGCCTGTCGCACCAGGCATTGTTCGACGTCGCCTCGACCTCGTCAGGGCAATGCTGGTCGCTGACCACCTACTGCCCGGTTCCCGGTCCGGTGCCGACTTCGCCGGCCAACAACGACTACAGGCCGGGCTTCGCCTCCAATTTGATGGTGAAGGACCTGACGCTGGCCCAGGATGCCGCCAATGCTGCCGGCGCGGTGACGCCGCTCGGCAAGCATGCGCAGGAGCTCTACAAGACCTTCGACGCGTCGGGCCATGGCGGGGTCGACTTTTCCGGAATTATCCAGCACGTTCGCAGCCTCGCTGGGAAATAGCTGCTTCTCGCGTAGCCCGGATCGAGCGCAGCGAAATCCGGGAGCAGCTTTATCAACCGGCGCGACCGCCCCGGATTGCGCTCCGCTCCATCCGGGCTACGGTTGAAGGTGACGCTGGTTGCCAATCAACGGGCTCGGAAGAAGATGACCACATTTCAGGACGCACGCGCCTTTCTGCTCAAGCACCGCACCGACTACGACGCAGCGGTGAAGGGATTTCGCTGGCCGGATCCGGTGCCGTTCAACTGGGCGCTGGACTGGTTCGACGCCGAGCTGGCGCGCAATGTCGAGAGCCGCGACCGCGCGGCGCTGTGGATCGTCGATGCGGCCAGCGGCAGCGAGAGCAGGCTCTCCTTCGCTGAGCTGTCGCGCCGTTCCAACCAGGTGGCAAATTTCCTGCGCGCGCAGGGGCTGAAGCGCGGTGATCATCTGTTGCTGCTGCTCGGCAATGTGGTGCCGCTGTGGGAGACCATGCTGGCGGCGATGAAGCTCGGCGTCGTCGTGATCCCCGCGACCACGCTGCTCACCGCCGACGAATTGCGCGACCGGCTGGATCGCGGCAAGGCGAAGGCGGTGGTCGCGACGCAGGATCAGGTCGCGAAATTCGTGGGCCTTGGCAGCGACAAGCTGGTCCGCATCGTGGTCGGCGCGACGCAGGCCAATGAGGGCTGGCTGCCGTTCGAGGATGCAGCGAAGGCACCCGAAGCCTTCACGCCCGATGGCCCGACCAAGGCCGACGATCCGATGCTGCTCTATTTCACCTCGGGCACCACGGCAAAGCCAAAACTGGTGCGGCACAGCCAGCGCAGCTATCCGGTCGGCCATCTCTCGACCATGTACTGGATCGGGCTGCAGCCCGGCGACGTCCATCTCAACATTTCTTCGCCGGGCTGGGCCAAGCATGCCTGGAGTTGCTTCTTCGCGCCGTGGAATGCCGGCGCCACGATCTTCATCGCCAACCAGCCGCGCTTCGAGGCGAAAGGACTGCTCGCGATCATCGGCCGCTGCGGCGTCACCACGCTGTGCGCGCCTCCGACGGTGTGGCGGATGTTCATCCAGGAAGATTTGGCAAGCTTCAAGGTCTCGCTGCGCGAGGTCTGCGGCGCCGGCGAGCCGCTCAACCCCGAGATCATCGACCAGGTCAAATCGGCCTGGGGGCTGACGATCCGCGACGGCTATGGCCAGACCGAGACCACGGCGCTGGCCGGCAATTCGCCGGGACAGAAGGTGAAGGTCGGCTCGATGGGCCGGCCGCTGCCGGGCTATCGCGTGCAGGTGACCGACAATGACGGTCACCCCGCCAAGGAGGGCGAGGTGACCTTGCTGCTCGGCGCCGACCGGCCGGCGGGCCTGATGCAGGGCTATCAGGGCGACGACGGCAGGCTGCTCGGCACCGACGGCGAGATCTATCGCAGCGGTGACGTCGTGTTCACCGATGACGAGGGCTATCTCACCTTCGTCGGCCGCACCGACGACGTGTTCAAATCCTCCGACTACCGCATCTCGCCGTTCGAGCTGGAGAGCGTGCTGCTGGAGCATGACGCCGTGGCCGAAGCCGCCGTGGTGCCGAGCCCGGACCCGATCCGGCTCGCGGTCCCCAAGGCCTATGTGCTGCTGGTGTCCGGTGTGGAGCGCTCGCCGGAGACGGCGCTGTCGATCTTCAAGCATTTGCACACGCGGCTCGCACCGTTTAAACGCATCCGCAAGATCGAGCTGGTCGCCGAACTTCCCAAGACGATTTCCGGCAAAATCCGTCGCGTGCAGTTGCGCCGGCTCGAACATGACGATGTCAGAAGCGATGCGTTGCGCGGAATAGAGTTCCGCGAGGAAGAATTTCCGGAGCTGCAGAAGGTGCGGACCTCCGGTTAGCGGAGGTTAGCAATGAACGAAGTCTGGAAGAAGCCGCCAGTGTCGCTGGAAACCTACCAGGGCATGGTCGGCAAGGAGATCGGCGTCTCCTCGTGGCACCTGCTGGACCAGGGCCGCATCGATACCTATGCCGACGTGATCGAGGATCACCAGTTCATCCATGTCGATCCCGAGCGCGCCAAGAAGGAGACCGCGTTCGGCACCACGATCGCCCATGGCTTCCTGACGATGTCGCTGCTGTCGATCATGTCCTACGAGGTGATGCCGGTGCTCGAAGGCACCGCGATGGGCGTCAATTACGGTTTCGACAAGCTGCGCTTCATCTCGCCGGTGCGGTCGGGCAAGCGCGTGCGCGGCCGTTTCGTGCTGGCGGAAGCCACGCTGCGCAAGCCGAAGGAGCTGCTGTCGCGCACCAATGTCACGGTCGAGATCGAGGGCGAGGACAAGCCCGCCCTGGTCGCCGACTGGCTCGGCCTGATCTATTTCAGCTGATTGATTGCTGAGTAACTCCACCTTTCCTGCACGCGGGAGAGGTGGAGCGAGTTGATCTGATCCAAGTCGCGCATTGACGGCTGTGTTCCCCGATGTCCATGATGCTCGCTTGAGGCGGTGCGGCCCCGGGGAGTGGCAGCCATGGTGCAGAACTTCGTCGCCGGACTTGTCGTGGTCGGTTTGCTGGTGATTGGCTTGATCAGCCACGCCCAGGAACATCACGAGTGCTGGAACGGGCACCTGATCAAGAGCCTGAAACCCTGCGGGTCGATGACCCCTGACGTCTAGTGCGCCGCGCGGCCGTGCCGGCTTCTCCTAGCTGGGCTTGACCCGGCGATCCATCGCTGCTCAAAAGTCCCCAACCTTTTCATGCCGCTCGGGCAGGCTCCCTCTCTCCTCGTGGGAGAGGGTGGCGAAATCGAGCGGAGCGAGATGAAGCCGGGTGAGGGGTCTCCCTCCGCGCGCGCATCCCGTGGAGAGAACCCCTCATCCGGCGCGCTGCGCGCGCCACCTTCTCCCACAAGGGGAGAAGGGAAGTAAGCAGGACGGACAAGCATGGCAATCAGGTTTGACGGACGCGTCGCTATCGTCACCGGCGCGGGCAACGGTCTTGGGCGGGCGCATGCGCTGGGGCTTGCCAGCCGCGGCGCCAAGGTCGTGGTCAACGATTTCGGCGGCGCGCGCGACGGCACCGGCGGCTCGCTGTCGCCGGCCGAGGCCGTGGTCGAGGAGATCCGCAAGGCCGGCGGCACCGCGATGGCCGATGGCGCCGACGTCTCGAACTTCGAGCAGGTCACCGCGATGGTCGAGCGCGCCACCAATGAATGGGGCAGCGTCGATCTGCTCTGTGCCAATGCCGGCATCCTGCGCGACAAGTCGTTTGCCAAGATGGAGGTCGCCGACTGGGCCAAGGTGCTCGACGTGCATCTCACCGGCACCTTCTACTGCTGCAAGGCGGTGTGGGCCGGCATGCGCGAGCGCAACTACGGCCGCATCGTGCTGACCACCTCGTCGTCCGGCCTGTTCGGCAATTTCGGCCAGGGCAACTACGGCGCGGCGAAGGCCGGCATGGTCGGCCTGATGAACGTGCTCGCCGAAGAGGGCCGCAAGAACAACATCAAGGTCAACACCATCTCGCCGACCGCGGCGACCCGCATGACCGAGGAGCTGCTGCCGCCGCAGGCGCTGCAACTGATGAAGCCGGAGGCGATCACGCCGGCGGTCGAATTCCTGCTCTCGGAGGACGCGCCGACCCGCACCATCATGGGCGCCGGTGCCGGCTCGTTCGCGGTCATCCGGGTGCTGGAGACCGAAGGCGTCAACCTGCCGCAGTCGGAATGGACGCCCGACGGCGTTGCCGCGCACTTCGCTGACATCAGCGACATGTCGACCGCGAAAGCGTTGCAGGGCGCCTTCGAGCAGACGCAGAAATACGTCGCCCAGGCCGCCGCGCGGGCTGGGATCAAGCTGTAGGTCGAGTCGTTCCGGGGCGATACGAAGCATCGAACCCTCAGGTGCGCAATTGCGCACCGAGAACTTCGAGATTCCCCGGTGCACAATTGTGCACCTGAGGTCTGGTGCTAACGCACCATCCCGGAATGACACCTTTTGTTGTGGCGCCGAGCTGGGCCTACACTCACAGCATGCCATCACCCCCCGCCAGTCATGTCGCCGTCATCGGAGCCGGACCTGCCGGCCTGATGGCGGCGGAAACTCTTGCGGCCGGCGGTGCAAAGGTGACCGTCTACGACGCGATGCCGTCGGCCGGCCGCAAGTTGCTGATGGCCGGCCGCGGCGGGCTCAATCTCACCCATAGCGAGCCGCTACCGGATTTCCTCAATCGCTATCGCGAGGCGATGCCGCGCCTGAAGGCTGCGGTCGAGGCGTTTCCGCCGGATGCGTTGCGCGACTGGAGCGAGGCGTTGGGCCAGCCGACGTTTGTCGGCAGCAGCGGCCGCGTGTTTCCCGAGGCGTTCAAGGCATCGCCTTTGCTGCGCGCCTGGTTGCGGCGGCTCGATGCCGCGGGGGTGGCATTCGCATTCCGGCATCGCTGGATCGGATGGGATGCGAAGGGCGCACCGCTGTTTAAGGCGCCGGATGGCCCGCATGCGATCAAGGCCGATGCGACCGTCCTCGCGCTCGGCGGCGCGAGCTGGCCGCGGCTCGGTTCGGACGGTGCGTGGGCGGAGTTCGTTGCGGCGAAGGGCGTTGCCGTGGCGCCGATGCGACCGGCCAATTCCGGCTTCACCGTCGCGTGGTCGAACATCTTCCGCGACCGGTTTGAGGGGCAGCCGCTCAAGGGTGTCGCTCTCACGATCGGTCCGCATACGGTCCGCGGCGAGGCGATCATCACCCAGACCGGCATCGAGGGCGGCGCGATCTATGCACTGTCGGCCGAGTTGCGCGAGGCGGTGCTGGGTATCGGGCAGGCGACGCTGACGATCGCGCTGCGGCCGGACCTCGACGCCGCCGCGCTGACCACCCGCCTGTGCGGGACGCGCGGCAAGCAATCGCTCGCGAATTTCCTGCGCAAGGCGGCGCAAGTCTCGCCTGTTGGCATCGGCCTGATGCAGGAGGCGGCGATTGCGTCCGGCCGGCCGCTGACATCGTTCTCGCCGGCAGAGCTCGCGCAGCTGATCAACGCGCTTCCGGTGCAACTCACCGGCATCGCGCCGATCGATCGCGCGATCTCGAGCGCGGGCGGGATCGCGTTCAGCGAGCTCGACGCGCATTTCATGCTGCGGCGGTTGCCCGGTGTCTTCGCCGCCGGCGAGATGCTTGACTGGGAGGCACCGACCGGCGGCTACCTGTTGCAGGCGTCGTTCGCGACCGGCGTGGCCGCCGGGAAGGGCGCGTTGAATTGGTTGAAGTTGATGGGTGGAGCGTAGCGATACCCATCGACTTGGTCCGCGTAACGAAATGATGGGTATCGCTCCGCTCCACCCATCCTTGGGATCGGACAATTCATTCTGACCCCACCTTCGTCGCGATGTCGGTGACGAACCCGAGCACGCCGAACGCCGCGGCGACCGCGCAGACCGCTGTCCAGCCGCCAAAGCTCCACGCCGCCGATGCCGCGGCGGCGCCGACCGCGCCGCCGATGAAGAACAGTGCCACGAACAGGCCGTTGATCCGGCCGCGCGCCTCGGGCCGCAGCAAATTGACGGCGCGCCGGCCAAGCGTCTGGTCGGTCGTGATGCCGAAATCGAGCAGGATGGCGCCGACGCCCAGCAACGAGAGAGCCGCGATCCGCGACTCGATCATGCCCGCCCAGGCGCACAGGATGACCGCACCGACGATGAGAAGGTGCGAGACGATCAGCAGCGGCCGTGCAAAGCCCCGGTCGCCCCATCGCCCGGCGATCGGGGTCGCGGCCGCCCCGGCGACGCCGATCAGGGCGAACAGCGCGATCCCCCTGGCGTCGAGCTTGAACGGCGCCTCCGGCAGCCGCAGCGCGATCGCGGCCCAGAACGCGGTGAAGGACGCCATCACCAGCGCCGCGGTCCAAGACCGCACGCGCAGCACCGGCTCTTCGCGCAGCAGCCTTGGAAACGAACGCAGCAGCGCGCCGTAGCTGACCTTCGCCGCCGGCTGCAGCGTCGGCAGCGTACGCGCCAGCGCGCAGGCGAGCGCCGTCATCAGCACGGCCGATGTGAAATAGTAGCCGCGCCAGTTCCAGCTGTCCGCGATCAGGCTCGCCGCCGGCCGCGACAGCAGGATGCCGATCATCAGGCCGCTCATGACGTCGCCGATCGCTTGTCCTCGCCGTTCCGGCGGCACCATCGAGGCCACCAGCGGCACCACCATCTGGATCGCGGCGCAGGAGGCGCCGAGAATGAAGGTGGCGGCCAGCAGCATCAGCGGCGTCGGCGCCAGCGCGGTGCCGATCGCGGCGACGATGGCGCAGGCCAGCGTGCGCAGGATCAGCCGCCTGTTCTCGACCAGATCGACCAGCGGCACCAGCAACAGCAGCCCGAGCGCGTAGCCGAGCAGGGTCAGCGTCGAGATCAGGCCGGCCTCCAGCGGGGTCATGCCGAGCGAGCGGCCGATCAGGCCAACCAGGATCTGCGGCGCAAACAGGTTGGTGACGACGGTGCCGGTGGTGATGGCGCCGATCCAGATCAGCGGACGCACGGAGGTCGTGCGCGCCGGGGAGAGTTTGGAGGCTTCGGAAATGGTCATGGGACCTCGCAGGGACGTGGCGAGGCCCCCTTTAGGGGATCGGCCTAATATGCTACAATTCAAATAAGCTAATGAAGAATATGCGAGATTGTTATGAACACGCATGACCTCGTGGCGTTCGTCGCCGTGGTGGAGACCGGATCGATCGTCGCGGCGTCGTCACGGTTGAACCTCACCCAGCCCGGCGTGACGCGGCGGATCCAGAATCTCGAGGAGATGCTGGGCGCGCAGCTGCTCGACCGGTTGTCGAAGCCGCTGAAGCCGACGGCCGCCGGCATCGAGGCCTACGAGCAGGGTCGCCGCCTGCTGCGGATGCTCGACGATCTCAAGTCAGGCGTCGCCAATGACGGCGTGGTGCGCGGCGAGTTCAGGCTTGGGCTGACGCCGTATTTGTCGGAGGCGGGACTGGCCGGCCCGCTCGACGCGGTGCGCGCGGAATTTCCCGCGCTCGCGGTGCGCGTCGTGGCGGGCCTGTCGCCGCACCAGATCGACGCGGTGTCGCGCAACGAGCTGGATGCCGCGGCGATCTGCATTCCCGATGGTGCCGTGCCGCCGTCGGACCTCGCCGCTGACGATCTCGGCGCGCAGCCGGTCATCTTCGTCGTCGCGCGCGACATCAAGCTGCCGAAATCCGCCGACCTCGAATGGCTGTCGCGCATGGGATGGGTGATGAACCAGGACGGCTGCGGCTTCCGTCAGACGCTGAAGCGTCAGTTCGAAGCCGCGCATCTGCCGTTCAACGTCGCGGTCGAGGCGCTCGACAGCGAGCTCCGGCTGTCGCTGGTCGCGCGCGGGCTCGGCATCGGCGTCGTGACGCCGGTCGCGCTGAAGCGGAGCGCGCTGCGCAGCCGGCTTAAGGTGGTCAGGATCGAGGGGTTCAAGGCCGCGGTCCGGGCCTGGGTCGTGCATCGTCCGCCCGCCGGCCGCCTGGCGCGGCCGATCGAGGTGTTTCGCGCGGCGCTGGACCAGGAGCTGCAAGCGCTGATCCGGGGGTAGATTCGGATGGGTGGAGCGCAGCCCGCCGTCGCACTTCGAGGCCTCCGCTGCGCTACGGCACCTCCAGCGACAACGGCTTCGCCGTTGCGCGGGTGTGACGGCTTCGAGAGAGCGTCATCCTGAGGTGCGAGCGGAGCGAGCCTCGAAGGATGCGCGGGCGATCAGTCAGCGCAGCTTGCCCCTTGCGGTCACCGGCAACGCGCCGATGATCTGGTCGCCGCGCACCATCACGACCTCGTCCATCATGTTGACGACGACGCAGACGTGATTGGGCACGATGCGCACGACGTCGCCGACGTCAGGCCGGGTGTTGCTGCGGGAGAGGTCGAGGAAGCCGTGCTCCTCGGCGAAGCGCGCGATCTTGGCCTCGGGATGTTCCAGGATCAGGCCGTGGCCCTCGAGCCCGCCGGTGTCCGAGGTCAGCGTCTTGGAGCCGGCATCGAGGATGCCGCGCTCGGGGCCGGCGCGGCTGACCACGGTGGAATAGATATGCAGCGCGCAATCGTCCCAGCTCGCGACGCCGGCCGCGACCTGCATGCGGTCGTTGTAAATGTAAGTGCCGAAGCGATGCTCGGTGCCGCCTTTCAGCCTGCCGAGATTCTTCAGGTTCGGCGTGCCGCCGGTGGACACGATTGTTGCATCGAGGCCGTGGGCGCGCACGCCGGCCAGCGCCTCGTCGTAGAATGTCTGCGCATCGGCCCAGCCGGTCTCGGTCGGGTACAGCATGAAGCCCGCGAAAGTCAGACCCTTGGAGGCCGCGATCTCGCGCGCCAGCGAGATCGCCTCACGCGGGGTCTCGACGCCGGCGCGCTTGCGGCCGGTGTCGCATTCGACCACGACCGAGAGCGGACGCCCCGAGGCGGCTGCGGCCTTCGGCAGGTCGGCGACCACGACGGAATTATCCGCCGCGACGGTGACGTTGGCCTTGGCTTGCAGCGCGCCGAGCCGCGCCATCTTCTCGTCGCCGAGCAGATTGTAGCTGATCAGGATGTTATCGATGCCGCTATCCGCCATGATCTCGGCTTCGCCGAGCTTCTGGCAGGTGATCCCCTTGGCGCCGGCCTTGATCTGGAGCTGCGCCAGCATCGGGTTCTTGTGGGTCTTGATATGCGGCCGGTTGGCGACACCGGCCTCGTCGCAGGCTTTCTGGATGCGCGCGATGTTGCGCTCGACCCGGTCCATGTCGATCACGGCGCAGGGCGTGCCGTAGTCCTTGGCGATCTTGGCGGCGAGGGGCGTGGTCATGGGCTACTCCATTCAGTTTTCGTCATTGCGAGCGAAGCGAAGCAATCCATCGGGCCGCATATGCGGAAGGATGGATTGCTTCGTCGCTCCGCTCCTCGCAATGACGACTGGGGACATTGCGCTTACGCCTGTTCGATCTCTTCGCGCAGCACTTCGAGCTCGAGCCAGCGGTCTTCGGCGGCGGCGAGCTCTTGCTGCGCCTTGGCGATCGCGGCCGACGCGGTGTCGAATGTCTTGCGATCCTTCGCATAAAGATCGGGATCGTCGAGCAGCTTCTGCTGCTTGGCAATCTCGGCATGCAGCCTGTCGATCGTCTTCGGCAGCGTCTCCAGCGCGTGCTTCTCGTTGAAGCTCAGCCGGCGCCGTGGCGCGGCTTCAGGGGCCGCGGCCCTCGCTTCCTTCTTCTCGTCTGTCGGGGCGTCCGCCTTTACTGTCTCGCGCTTCACGTCGGCGCCGCGCTGCGCCAGCATGTCGGAATAGCCGCCGGCATATTCGATCCAGCGTCCCTGGCCTTCGGGCACCACCACCGACGTCACCACGCGGTCGAGGAAGTCGCGGTCGTGGCTGATCAGGATCACCGTGCCTTCGTAGTCGCCGAGCATGTCCTCGAGCACATCGAGGGTTTCGAGATCGAGGTCGTTGGTCGGCTCGTCCAGGATCAGGAGGTTCGACGGCTTGGCCAATGCGCGGGCCAGCATCAGCCGGCCGCGCTCGCCGCCGGACAGCGCCTCCAGCGGCGTGCCGCGCTGCTCCTGCGCGAACAGGAAGTCTTTCATGTAGCCGATCACGTGCTTCGACTTGTCACCGACCATCACATGATCGCCGCGGCCGCCCGGTCAGCGCCTCGGCCAAGGTCAGCTTCGGATCGAGGCTCTCGCGATGCTGATCGAGCGTCGCCATCTCGATATTGGCGCCCAGCCGCACCGAGCCGGAATCCGGCGGATCGTTGCCGATCAGAAGATGCACCAGCGTGGTCTTGCCGGCGCCGTTCGGACCGACGATGCCGACGCGGTCGCCGCGCTGGATCCTGGTCGAGAAGCCGTCGACGATCTTGCGCTCGCCGAAGGCCTTGGCGATGTTCTTGGCCTCGATCACCAGGCGGCCGGATTTGTCGGCCTCGGCGGCGGCGAGCGTGGCGTTGCCGGTGGCGCCGCGATAATTGCGGCGCTGGTCGCGCAGCGCATGCAGGTTGCCGAGCCGCTTGACGTTGCGCTTGCGGCGGCCGGAGACGCCGTAGCGCAGCCAGTGTTCTTCATTGACGATTTTGCGGTCGAGCTTGTGCTGCTCGCGCTCTTCCTCCGCCAGCACCTCGTCGCGCCATTCCTCGAAGGCGCCGAAGCCGCGCTCGATCTGCCGGATCCGGCCGCGGTCGAGCCAGGCGGTCGAGCGCGACAGATTGGTGAGGAAGCGGCGGTCGTGGCTGATCAGCACCAGCGCACAGCGCCGGCTCTCCAATTCGCCCTCGAGCCATTCGATGGTCGGCAGGTCGAGATGGTTGGTCGGCTCGTCCAGCAGCAAAATATCGGGCGAGGGCGCCAGCACCCGTGCCAGCGCGGCGCGGCGCGCCTCGCCGCCGGAGACATGCGCCGGGTCTTCCTCGCCGCTGAGACCAAGCTGTTCGAGCAGGTAGCGCGCCTGGTAGTGGTCGTCGCCGGGACCAAGCCCGGCCTCGACATAGGCCAGCGTCGTCTTGTGCTCCCCGAAATCAGGCTCCTGCGGCAGATAGCGGATGGTGGCGCCGGGCTGCACGAAGCGGCTGCCGGCATCGGGCTCGACCAGCCCGGCCGCGATCCGCAGCAGCGTCGATTTGCCGGAGCCGTTGCGGCCGATCAGGCAGACGCGCTCGCCCGCGGAGACCGACAGCTCGACGCCCGACAGCAGCGGCGTGCCGCCGAAGGTCAGGCTGATGTCCTTGAGCTGGATGAGAGGAGGCGGAGCCATCGCTAACCCCCGTTCGCCGACGCCTGCTCGGCGCGGCGGCGCTGGATGCGGCGGATGGTCTGGTCGAGCGCCGACAGGAATGTCGAGCGGTCGCGCGGCGAGTAGGATTTCGGCCCGCCGGTGATCTCGCCCGACGAACGCAGATCGGTCATCAGATTGCGCATCGCCAAGGTCATGCCGATCGACTGTTCCGTGAACGGTTTTCCATTTGGCGCGATCACATCGGCGCCGGCCTTGACGCAGCGGCTCGCCAGCGGAATGTCCGCGGTGATCACGACATCGCCCGCATGCGCGCGTTCCGCGATCCAGTCGTCGGCAGCGTCCATGCCCGAACCGGCGGCGATGCGCTCGATCAGCGGATCCTGCGGCACGCGGACGAAATTGCCGGCGACCACGCTGACCGGCACGCCGAGCCGGATCGCGACGCGATAGATCTCGTCCTTCACCGGACAGGCGTCGGCATCGACATAAATGCGGGTGGGAGCAGGGGTTTCAGTCATCGATTCAAGAGTTGGAGAGCGCGGCCTGCGTGTACTCCATCGGGCGGAAAATTGCGAGCAGAACGAGAGACTTGTCTCGGTGCCCGGTTCGACTACGATTGCCCGAGAAAAACCACCGAAATAAGGGGAAACCCGATGGATTCGAAGGCTTCGCTGACCTACCGCGTCGAGGCGCACAACACGTCAAAGCTCTCGGAGAATAAGATCCACGACGACACGGTTGCGAAAAAATTCGGCTTTTCCGGCGGGCTGGTGCCCGGCGTCGACGTGATGGCCTACATGATGCACCTGCCGGTCGAGAGATGGGGCCGCGATTTCCTCGAACGCGGCCTGATCGAGGCGCGCTTCGTCAAGCCGGTCTATGACGGCGAGATCGCCGAATTGACCGGCCGGGAGACCGGCAACGGGCTCACGATCGAGCTCCATAGCCGCGCCGAGCTCTGCGCCACCGGCACCGCATCGCTGCCGGCGTCAGCGCCGAAATTTGCGCTCGACGATTATAAGCAGGTCGCCGCGGTCGCCGAACGCAAGCCGGTCAGCGCGTCGTCCTATGAAGAGGGCAAATGGCTCGGCACCATCCCACGCGACTGGTCCGGCGATGCCGCGAAGGACTATCTTGCCGATATCAGGGAGACCGACCCGATCTATCTGCGCGAAGGCCTCGGCCATCCCGGCCTGTTGCCGCGGGTGATGAACAAGGTACTGGTCGACAATGCGATCCTCGGGCCGTGGATCCATGTCGGCACAAGGATGCAGCTGCTCTCAGCCGGCAAGATCGGCGACGAGCTGACGGCGCGCGCCAAGGTGATCGGCAATTACGACAAGAAGGGCCATCGCTTCGTCGAGCTCGACGCGCTGGTGCTCGGCAACGGCGTGCCGCTGGCGCATTGCTGGCACATCGCGATCACCCAGCCGCGCGAGCAGGCCGCGGCGTAGCAGGAAGGGGCAAGGCCCCTCCGCACCAACGGTGTCATACCCCGCGCAGGCGGGGGTTCCAGTACGCCGCGGCCTCTCGGCTCAACAGCTGCTGTCTCCGGAATACTGGACCACCCGCCTTCGCGGGTGGTGACAGCGGAGGATAGTGGCGACAGCAACGCGCCCTTACGCCGCCTTCGCCTTGGCGTCCTGGATCGCGCGCCAGACCCGCTCCGGCGTCAGCGGCATGTTGATGTGCTTGATGCCGTACTCCGACAGCGCGTCGACCACCGCGTTGACGATGCAGACCAGGCTGCCGGCGCAGCCGGCTTCGCCGCAGCCCTTGGTGCCGAGCGGATTGGATTTCGCCGGCGAGGGGTGATCGCCGACCTGCATCGACGGCACGTCGCCGGCGCGCGGCAGCGCGTAGTCCATGAACGAGCCGGTGATCGGCTGGCCGGAGGCGTCGTAGCTGACTTCCTCCATCAGCGCCTGGCCGATGCCTTGCGCGACGCCGCCATGCAATTGGCCGGCGACGATCATCGGATTGACCACGACGCCGAAATCGTTGACCGCGGAGTAGCGCACGATCCGCGTCACCCCAGTCTCGGGATCGATCTCGACCTCCGCGACATGGCAGCCGTTCGGGAAGGTCGACGCGGTCTCTTTGGTGGCGTGATCGACGTCGAGCGTGTCCGGCGTGCCCTCGGGCATGTTGCCGGCGCGCATCCGCTCGGCGAGCTCCATGATGCCGATCGAGCGGTCGGTGCCGGCGATGGTGAAGCGGCCGGCGCCGAATTCGATGTCGGCCTCGGAGGCCTCCAGGATGTGCGCGGCGGCCTTCTTGCCCTTCTCGACCACGAGTGCCGCGGCCTCGACGATCGCCTGTCCGGTCGCGGTGATCGAGCGCGAGCCGCCGGTGCCGTTGCCGAACCGCACGAGATCGCTGTCGCCCTGTTCGAGCGTGATCTTCTCGAAGGGCACGCCGAGCTGGTCGGACAGCACCTGCGCGAACGGCGTGGCGTGGCCCTGGCCGTAATCGAGCGTGCCGGTGGTGAGCTTCACCGAACCGTCGGGCTCGAAGGTGATCTTGCCGAGCTCGCCGGACGGCGGCGCGGTGACCTCGAGATACGAGCCCACCGCGATGCCGCGCAGTCTGCCGCTCTTCCTGCTCTCCTTCTTGCGCTTGGCGAAATTCTCGTAATCGGAGATCTCCAGCGCCTTCTGGAACACGCCGGCGAAGTCGCCGCTGTCATAGGTGACGCCGGAGGCGGCTGGGAACGGCAGTTGCGAGGGCTTGATGAAATTGCGCTTGCGCAAGGTGAAGCGGTTGATGCCCATCTCGTCGGCAGCGGCGTCGATCAGCCGCTCCATGTAGTAATTGGCCTCGGGCCGGCCGGCGCCGCGATAGGCGCCCATCAGCGTGGTGTTGGTCAAGACCGTCTTGATGTCGACGCCGAGCAGCGGCGTGCGGTAGACGCTGGCGAGGTTCTTGCCGGTGTTGAGCGACAGCGGGCCCGGCGCGACGCCGGTGATGTAGGCGCCGAGATTGCCGTAGCCGGAGAGCCGCACCGCGAGGAACTTGCCGTCGGCGTCGAGCGCGAGCTCGGCATGGATCAGCTGCGCGCGGCCCTGGCTGTCGGACAGGAAGCTGGTGGAGCGCTCGTCGAGCCACTTCACCGGGCGACCCAGCTCGCGCGCGGCATGCGCGATGCAGGTGTATTCGGGATAGTTGAGGTTCTTCATCCCGAACGAGCCGCCGACATTGCCGGTGAGGATGCGGACCTTGTCGGCGGGCACGTTGAGCAGGCGGGCCAGGATCGCCTTGTTGCCGGAGACGCCCTGGGTCGGCACCTGCAACGTGAAGCGTTCGGTCTTCTTGTCGTAATGCGCGAGTGCGACGCGCGGCTCCATCGAGACCACGGCGACGCGGGTGTTGACGATGTCGAGTTTTGTGACGTGCGCGGCGGCGGCGAACGCGGCTTCGATCTTGGCCGTGTCGCCATAGTGGTAGTCGAGCGCGACGTTGTTGGGGATGTCGTCATAGAGCTGCGGCGCGCCGGATTTAGCGGCTTCGGCCGCATCGGTCACCGCCGGCAGCGGCTCGATATCGACCTCGACAGCCTCGGCCGCGTCACGCGCCTGCGCGGCGGTCTCGGCCACCACGAAGGCCACGGGATCGCCGACGAAGCGCACCTTGTCGGTCGCCAGCGCCGGGCGGTTGGTTTGCTTGAGCGGAGAGCCGTCGCGGTTCTTCAGCGGCAGGCCGCAGGTGAAGGGGTTGTAGCCGGCGGCCGCGAGGTCGGCGCCGGTCCACACCCCGAGCACGCCCGGCATCGCCCTGGCGGCCTCGGTGGCGATCCCCTTGATGATCCCATGGGCATGGGAGGAGCGGACCATCCAGCAAATGGCCTGGCCGGGCAGGGAGAAATCGTCGGTGTATTTGCCCTTGCCGCGCACCAGGGTGTCGTCCTCCTTTCGTCGAACAGGCTGTCCGACACCGTATTTTTGCAGTGCGATAGCGTTTTCGAGGGAGGCTGGCGGCGTATGATCTTGCATCGAAAATGACCTGAAATGCCCGGATTTGGTGGCGTTTGGGGGCGCAGACGGGATAACGCACACCCCCCTTAACGACAACGCCCGATTGGGCATGGAGCCAATGTGAACGGAGTTTGCGCAGGGCTTTGACGCTGCTAAAGTTTCCGTGAACGACAATTATTCGGCGGGCCCACGGATTGCTCCCGGTGGATTGCTCCGGGGGTCCTGCGGAAAGACAGTTTTGATGAACGACCATGTGCGGCTTTGCGACGGCCCCCCGGCCGGCGAAGCCCCGTCAGGGTTGGTTGCGGCCGCCGCGGATAATGGCGTCTACGCCGCGCTCGATCTTGGCACCAACAATTGCCGGCTCCTGATTGCCTGTCCCACTGGCGACGGGTTCCGCGTGGTCGACTCGTTCTCGCGGATCATCCGGCTTGGCGAGGGTATCGCTGCGACCGGCTCGATCAGCGAGGCGGCGATCGAGCGGGCGATTGCCGCGCTCGCCATCTGCAGCGACAAGATCCGCTACCGCAAGGCGCGCCGGCTGCGGCTGATCGCCACCGAGGCCTGCCGCGCCGCCGGCAATGCCGAGAGTTTTCGCGCGCGCGTCGCGGCCGCGACGGGCATCGAGCTCGAGGTGATCGATCGCGAGACCGAGGCGACGCTGGCCGTGATCGGATGCTCGCCGCTGCTCGACCCGAAGGGGCGGGGCGCTATCCTGTTCGACATCGGCGGCGGCTCGACCGAGCTGGTGCGGATCGAGCGCGATCCCAACGCGCCCGATGCGCCGCCGCGCATCAAGGCGTGGATGTCGATCCCGCTCGGGGTCGTCACGCTGGCCGAACATTTCGGCGGCAGGAACGTGACCCGCGATCTCTACGCGCAGATGATCGACGAGGTCGCCCGCCACGTCGCGCCGTTCGCGGCCGAGCACGGCCGGGACCTGCGCGACATGCACATGCTCGGCACCTCGGGCACCGTGACCACGCTCGCCGGCGTCTTCCTCAATCTGTCGCGCTACGATCGCCGCCGCATCGACGGCATCTGGATGGAGGATGCCGACGTCACCGCCACGATCCAGAAATTGCTCGGCATGAGCTATGAGGCGCGCGTCAGCAACAGCTGCATCAGCGTCGAGCGGGCCGACCTGGTGCTCGCCGGCTGCGCGATCCTCGATGCGATCCGCAACGCGTTCCCGATGCCGCGGCTCCGCGTCGCCGATCGCGGCCTGCGCGAGGGCATGCTGGTCGAGATGATGCGCGAGGACGGCGCGCTGCGGGCGTGCTAGGGCTTCTCTTGCCTCGCCCCGCTTGCGGGGAGAGGCCTAGGCCGCCTACGGCGGCCGTCCCCTAAGTGGACGCCGAAGCGAAGCTTCGGCTACGTTGCATGTCAATGCAATCCGGGTGAGGGGGACTCTCCACGAGCGCATCTCTCACCTTCATTGCGGAAGCAGCCCCTCACCCCAACCCTCTCCCCGCAAGAGCGGGGCGAGGGAGAAGAGAAAATGAAATGGCGAAAGACACCACCGGGCGGCTGCACGTCACGGTCAAGAGCGGCGGCAAGCGCAAATTGTCGTCAAAACTCTGGCTGGAGCGCCAGCTTAACGATCCCTATGTCGCCAAGGCCAAGGCGATGGGCTATCGCTCGCGCGCGGCCTTCAAGCTGCTCGAGATCGACGACAAATATCGCCTGCTCAAGCCCGGCATGACGGTGGTCGACCTCGGCGCCGCGCCCGGCGGCTGGAGCCAGATCGCGGCGAAACGCACCGGCGCCGCCGACGGCAAGGGCAAGGTGGTCGCGATCGATCTGCTGGAGATGGGCGAGATCCCCGGCGTCACCTTCGCGCAGCTCGATTTCCTCGACCATGACGCGCCCGAGAAGCTGATCGCGATGATGGGCGGCCGCGCCGATTTCGTGATGTCCGACATGGCGGCCAACACCACCGGCCATCGCAAGACCGATCAGCTCCGCATCATCGGCCTGGTCGAGACCGCGGCGCATTTCGCCGGCGAGGTGCTCAACCCCGGCGGCACGTTCCTGGCAAAAGTGTTTCAGAGCGGCGCCGACGCCGAGCTGGTGGCGCAGCTGAAGCGCGATTTCGCCACCGTCCGCCACGTCAAGCCGGCGGCCAGCCGTCAGGATTCGTCCGAGCGCTACGTGCTGGCGACCGGGTTTCGCGCCGCGAGACGTTGACCTGTCCCCTGGTCACGCCGCCGTGCTGGCCGGCGCCGGGTGCGATCCGGCGCGCTGCGGCAGCACCAGCACACAGACGATGATGAAGATCGCGAGAACCGCGGAGGCGATCGGGCGGCTCAGCGCGAGGCCGCCGTCGCTGACCGGCTTGTCGAGGAAGTCGCCGACCGTGGCGCCGAGCGGCCGCGACAGGATGAAGGCCAGCCAGAACAGCGTCACCCGCGAGATCGCGGTCCAGTAATAGGCTGCCGCGATCGCGGCCAGCGCGACGCCGAACACCAGTGCGCCGCCCTCGTAGCCGAGCCCGGTGGAATCGGCGATCCAGTCGCCGAGCGCGGTGCCGAGCGTCTGCGAGAACGTGATCGCGGTCCAGTACAGCGCCTCGACCCGCGGCGTGCTCACGGTGTTGACCGAGATCGAGCCGAGCGACCAGTACCAGAGGCCGAGCGTGAGCAGCAGCAGGCAGAGCAGCAGCGTCGATCCGCCGGCATAGCCGATGCCGAGCGAGCGATCGGCGAAATCGGCCATGGTGGTGCCGAACGTCGTCGACGCGACGATCGTGGCCCAGTACAGCATCGGCTGAAACGCCTTTGCGGCGATCTGCGCCGCGACCAGCGCCACGAGTACGAACAGGAACAGCATCGTCCCCGCCAGGTAACCCCAGTTCAGCGTCATCGTGACGGTATCGCCGCCGGTCTCGCCGAGCGTGGTCGCGGCGATCTTGATGATCCAGAACACCAGCGTGACTTCGGGAACCTTGCTCTTGGTGTATTCGATTGAGTTCATCGGGCGCGCTCCTGAGGGACCACGCGGCACTACCCCGCAAAGCCGGCATGGTTTCGACGGCCCGTTCAACAATGCTTGAGCGAGGCCGGCTGGAGTCTTGCGAATGCGAAGTGGTGGCGACCGGGTTTCGCAGGCAACAGCCGTCATCGATAGGAACGTCGTGACCGTCACCCTGGGGAGCGCGAAGCGCATCTCGAAGGGTGCGCGGCCCGGCTGTTGGCCGTGCATCCTTCGAGACGGCGCTACGCGGCTCCTCAGGATGACGGTGATAGATCGAGCGCGCACCTCGTCATTGCAATGACGGAGCTAACCGTCCTCACCCCAGCCGCTGATCCCTGGCGTTCTGGGTGTCCTCGGTCGCGGCCTTGACTGCGTCGGCGGCGGCGCGCTTCTCGGCGCCCTTGCGGCTCGAGATATCGATCGCCTTGCGGCCGGCGATCTCGTTGCCGGCGTCGGCCGGCATCTGCCAGAAGAACCAGGCCGAGGCCGCCGAGATCAGCGACACCACGATGAAGGCCGGCGCGAACACGTCGGCGGACAGCTCGGTCGCGTGGTGCAGCGCCAGCGTGGTCTCGACCGAGAACGCGCCGACCGCGACGCCGGCGGACACCGCGAGCTGCTGGTTGACACTGACCAGCGTCGTGGCCCGGCTCATCTGCGGCGCCTCGACTTCTGCATAAGCGACGGTGTTGATCGCGGTGAATTGCAGCGAGCGGAAGAAGCCGCCGACCACCAGGATGGTGAAGATCAGCATCAGCGGCGTCGAGATCGTGAACAGGGCGCAGGCGGCGAGGAAGGCCGAACTCACCACCGCGTTGACCGTCATCATGTTGCGGAAGCCGAAGGCCTTGATGATGCGCGCCGCCAGCGTCTTCATGCCCATGGCGCCGACCGCCGACGCAAAGGTGACGAGGCCGGACTGGAACGGCGACAGGCCGAAGCCGACCTGCATCAACAGCGGCAGCAGGAACGGCAGCGCGCCGATGCCGAGCCGGAACATGAAGCCGCCGACGATCGACGCACGCATGGTCGGCAGCCGCAGCAGCCCGAAATCGAGCACCGGCGAGCCGGTGCGCCGCGCGTGCAGGACATAGAGCGTCATCGAGATCGTGCCGACCCCGACCAGCGCGGCGACGATCGGCCACGGCAGCAGGTTGAGCCCCGCGACCGACAGTCCGAAGGCGATGCCGGCAAGGCCGATGCCGGCCAGCACCAGTCCCATCAGATCGAAGCGCTCGGGGTCCTCGCTTTTGATCGGGTCGATGTATTTCAGCGCCAGGAAGATGCCGAGCAGCCCGATCGGGATGTTGATCAGGAAGATCCAGTGCCAGGAGAAATAGGTGGTGATGAAGCCGCCGAGCGGCGGCCCGATCACCGGGCCGATCAGCGCCGGCACCGTCACCCAGGCCATCGCGTTGACCAGCGCGCTCTTGTCGACCGAGCGCAGCAGCACCAGCCGCCCGACCGGCGTCATCATCGCTCCGCCGAGGCCCTGCAGGATGCGGGCGAACACGAAATCGGTCACCGAGCCCGACAGCGCGCAGCCGATCGAGCCCAGCATGAAGACGGCGACCGCGCCGGCAAACACGATGCGGGCGCCGAAGCGGTCGGCGGTCCAGCCGCTTGCCGGGATGAACACCGCAAGCGACAGCAGATAGGAGGTGATCGCAAGCTTCAGCGTCAGGGGGCTGGTGCCGATATCGGCGGCGATCGCCGGCAGCGAGGTCGCAATCACCGTGGAGTCCATGTTTTCCATGAACAGGGCGGTGGCCACGATGAGCGGGATCAGGCGTTGCTTGTTCATCAAAATAGGACAGCCGTGCTGAAAAAGGCGGGCGAGGGGGCCATATCATCCTGTCCGCGGGCACGCTATTGCGGAACCGGCCAAACGCCCTAAATCCTGCGTGACGCTGGTATGCATCCGCCCGCGTTGGAGGTGTCCGCCGTGATTTACGTCCTAGCCGCTCTCTTGCCGCCGATCGGGCTGCTCCTGAACGGACAGCCGTTTTCGGCCATCTTCAATCTGGTCCTGATCGTGTTTTGCGCGATTTTCGGGCTGTTTTTCCACGTCTTGCTGCTGGTGCCGTCGGTCCATGCGGTGATCGCGGTCCACATGAAGCGAGAGGACCGGCGCCACCGCGAGATGGTCGAGGCGATCCGCCGCCACGGGCCGCCGCCCGGTTACAGGGTCCCCTGAATCGGCCTGCAAAAAGGCCTGTGCATGGCTGGCAAACGCTTTGATTCGTCATGCCGCCATGCTATCGACCAGCGTCAACCCCACCGATGGGCGCCGATTCGACGGTGACGCAGTGAGCGTCGCCGCAGGCGGCGTTCATCCGTAAGACCATCGCGGCTGGGCCGCAGATAAGGAGTTGGCAATGGCCACGGGATTTCCGGCTATCCGAGAAGCCTTCACGTTCGACGATGTGCTTCTGAAGCCCGGTCTGTCCGACGTCCTTCCCTCGGAAGTCGATATCCGCTCGCGCGTCACCCGCGCGATCCAGCTCAACATCCCGATCATGGCGTCCGCGATGGACACCGTCACCGAAGCGCGTATGGCGATCGCGATGGCGCAGGCCGGCGGCCTCGGCGTCATCCATCGCAACTTCGATCCCGAGGGCCAGGCCGCGCAGGTCCGGCAGGTCAAGAAGTTCGAATCCGGCATGGTGGTCAACCCGCTGACCATCGGCCCCGACGCCACCTTGGCCGACGCGCTGGCGCTGATGAAGGAGAACGGCATCTCCGGCATTCCGGTCGTCACCGGCGCCGCCAAGAATGTGCCCGGCAAGCTGGTCGGCATCCTGACCAACCGCGACGTGCGTTTCGCCAGCGACCCCAGGCAGAAGGTCTCGGAGCTGATGACGCATGAGAACCTCGTCACGGTGCGCGAGGGCGTCGGTCAGGACGAGGCGAAGCGGATGCTGCACAAGCATCGCATCGAGAAGCTCCTGGTCGTCGACGACCAATATCGCTGCGTCGGCCTGATCACGGTGAAGGACATCGAGAAGGCGGTGGCGCATCCGCTCGCCTGCAAGGATGAGCACGGCCGGCTGCGCGTCGCTGCCGCCACCACGGTCGGCGAGACCGGCTATGAACGCACCGAACGGCTGATCGATGCCGGCGTCGACGTTGTCGTGGTCGACACCGCGCACGGCCACTCGCGGCATGTGCTTAATGCCGTCAACCGCATCAAGCGGCTCTCCAATGCCGTGCAGGTCGTGGCCGGCAATGTCGCGACCGAAGGCGGCGCGCAAGCCTTGATCGATGCCGGCGCCGACTGCATCAAGGTCGGCATCGGCCCGGGCTCGATCTGCACCACGCGGATCGTCGCCGGCGTCGGCGTGCCGCAGCTCACCGCGATCATGGATGCGGTCGCGGCCGCGAAGAAGGCCGACGTGCCTGTCATCGCCGACGGCGGCATCAAATATTCCGGCGACCTCGCCAAGGCGCTCGCCGCCGGCGCCGACATCGCGATGGTCGGCTCGCTGCTCGCCGGCACCGACGAGACGCCGGGCGAGGTCTTCCTTTGGCAGGGTCGTTCCTACAAGGCCTATCGCGGCATGGGCTCGGTCGGCGCGATGGCGCGCGGCTCGGCCGACCGCTACTTCCAGCAGGACATCAAGGACACGCTGAAGCTCGTCCCCGAAGGCATCGAGGGCCAGGTGCCGTACAAGGGCCCGGTCGGCAACGTGATGCACCAGCTCGCCGGCGGCCTCCGCGCGGCGATGGGCTATGTCGGTGCCAAGGACATCACGGATTTCCACGGCAAGGCCGAGTTCGTCCGCATCACCGGCGCCGGCCTGCGCGAAAGCCACGTCCACGACGTGACCATCACGCGCGAAGCCCCGAACTATCCGGGCGGGGTGTAAGTCTATCACCGTCATTCCGGGGCGGTCCGTAGGACCGAGCCCGGAATCCATCGGCACGCAGCGTTGGTGGATAAATGGATTCCGGGCTCGTGCTTCGCACGCCCCGGAATGACGGCCGTCATTTCAAACAGAATTTCAAACACCGCGCGCATCAGAACAAAATCCATCTCCCTTGCGGGGAGGCGGATTGCATGCCTACGTGTGCGCCACGAACCAATCATCTCAAGAGGAAATCATGTCCCAAGGTAAGCGCATCGTTCTGGCTTCGCGCCCGCATGGCGAGCCCACGCCGGCCAATTTCAGGCTCGAGGACTACACGCCGCCGACACCAGGCGCGGGCGAGGTGCTGCTGCGCACCATCTGGCTATCGCTCGATCCCTATATGCGCGGCCGCATGGCCGACGGTCCGTCCTATGCCGCACCGGTGCCGGTCGGCGGCGTGATGGAAGGCGGCACGGTGAGCGAAGTGATCGCGTCGAACAATCCCGGCTTTGCCAAGGGCGACATCGTGCTGTCGCGCGCCGGCTGGCAGACCCATGCGATCTCGGACGGCAAGGGCCTTGCCAAGATCGATCCCAAGCTCGCGCCGATCTCGACCGCGGTCGGTGTGCTCGGGATGCCCGGCATGACCGCCTATACCGGCCTGCTCGAGATCGGCAAGCCGCAGGCCGGCGAGACGGTGGTGGTCGCGGCCGCGTCCGGCGCGGTCGGCTCGGCGGTCGGCCAGATCGCCAAGATCAAGGGCGCGCGGGCGATCGGCATTGCCGGCGGCAAGGACAAGTGCGCCTACGTTAAGAACGAGCTCGGCTTCGACGAGTGCCTCGACCATCGCGATCCCAATCTGGCGGCCAAGCTCAAGGAAGCCTGCCCGAAGGGCATCGACGTCTATTTCGAGAATGTCGGCGGCGCGGTGTTCGATGCGGTGTTTCCGCTGCTCAATGCGTTCGCGCGCATCCCGGTCTGCGGCCTGATCGCGCATTACAACGACACCGAAGCGCATGCGCCGAAATGGGCCGGCGCGATGATGCGCAACATCCTGACCAAGCGGCTGACCTTCCGCGGCTTCATCGTCAGCGACTTCGCCGCGATGCATGGCGACTTCCTGCGCGACATGTCGCAGTGGGTGCGCGAGGGCAAGGTCAAGTACAAGGAGTTCGTGACCGAGGGGCTGGACAGCGCGCCGGAGGCCTTCATGGGCCTGCTCAAGGGCGCCAATTTCGGCAAGCAGCTGGTGCGGGTCGGGCCGGACAAGGCGTGAGCCGGGCGCGTTTGGGCTCCCATTCCGCGCAACAAAGTATCAAAAACGCCACATTGGCGGGGTTTTGGGGGCCTTTTGGCCCCCATTTGCTTGACGGAGACCCGCAGCAGTTGATTCAATATGGCTATATTTCAGGTGTAGCCATGGTTTTTGAAGTCATTGTTTCCGGGGTCATTGTCCTCGCCGTCGGCTATTGGGCGACGATGTTCGTCATGGGCCGCCGCGACGACGTCCTGCATGGAAAATTCGTCGAGGAGGAGGAGCCGGCCGTTGAGCCGGTTCGCTTCACGCGACAGATGCCGCGCGCGCGGCCCGCGCCGGCGGCGCCGCAACCGAACAAGGACTCGCTGCAGGCGCTGCTCACCGTCATCAAGCGGGACCTGAACGACGCGGCGCGGAGCTGACGCCCTCAATCGGAACTGGTGCGCTCCGCTCTCTCCACGTCATTGCGAGGAGCGATAGCGACGAAGCAATTCATCTTTCCGCTTGCCGAGCGATGGATTGCGTCGCAGAGCCTGTCATCCGGCGGCGCTTCGCGCCGACCGGGTGGCTCGCAATGACGGTGGTGCCTGCCGTCACCGCTTACGCCGGCTCTTTGCCGAGCAGCGTATCCAGATCGACATCGACCTGGCCTTTCGCCCTGACGTGACGGACCTCGAAACTGTCGGGCTGGAAGCGGTACTCGACGAGGCCGACTTCCTTGACGCCGATCGGTTCCTGCCGTGCGTCGGAGATGACGAAGCCGGTCGAGGGCGCCCAGACGTGCCTGACATGCTCGAACGTGTAGTCGCGGCGCTGGTGCACATGGCCGCTGCCGACCAGCCGCCAATCGACCTTGCCGAACATCTCGATCAGGCGCCGCCGCGCCGGCTGCGGCACGTAGCGGAACGAGGTCTCGACGCGTTCGGCATCGTAGGGCAGGTCGAGATAGAGCGGCTTGTGCACGAACAGCGCCACCGGCCTGCCGACCGCCTTGTCGAGCGCGCTCGCCAGCCAGTCGAACTGCTCGGCCTCGCTGTCGAGGCCGGTGTTCATGATCAGCGAATTGAGCCCGATGAAGCACCAGCCGGCGGCGTCGAAATGCCAGCGGTCCTCGCCGAGCACCGAGGTGAAGGCGCCGCAGGTCGCTTCGGTCGGCAGCTGTGCCGGCGCGGGGCCGACCGCGGTCGGGTTGTCGCCGATGTCGTGATTGCCCGGCAGATACAGGCAATCGACCGGCAGCGCGTTGTGCAATTGCTTGGCGAACGCCAGATCGTCGCGGCTGGTCGGCCCGTCGAACGAGACGTCGCCGGAGTTGAGCACGAGATCGGGCCGCGTCGCGTCGATGTGTTCGCCGACGCGATGAAAATTGTCGATCAGCGGCGTGAAGCGGCGCGCAAGGTGGGTGTCGGAGATTTGCGTTAGGCGGAACTGGGCCATGGATCGATCCTTTCGCCCGGAGCATAGGTCGGCGCGAAGTCGGAACGATGACGTTTTCGACGACTTGTTCGCTGCTCTGTTTGATGCGTTGTTTGATGTCTTGTTTGAACGAGGTTCGGGCGTGGCGCTAGATCGCGAACGTCTTGATCGCGCGCGTGGGGGCGGCCGGCGGGCTCCTGCGGCTTCCGAACAGGCCGGTGTTGGGCAGATTGGTTCGCGCGTCCGAGGGCGCCGCGCTCGGTCCGAAATAATCGCGCATGTCGTGCCGCATATCGTAGACGGCAAAGCCGAGCAGGCCGAGCACCAGCGCCGTGGCGAAGGAGTGCCTGACGATGTCGCGCGTCGAGCGATAGCCGGTGCGGAAATAGACCGAGAGCAGGATCGCGACCAGGAGCGCCGCGGCGATGCCGGCCAGCCCCGACATCACCATGCCGAGCCCGCCATCCGCCGCGTCGTCGAACCAGCCGGCTGCGGGATCGACCGTCTGGAGCAGGGAGCCGGCGAGATCGCCGAGAGTTGCGGCCGCCAGCGCCGCGCCGTCGAAGATCGGGGTGACGATGCTCATTGCGTCATCCGTCAAGTACTGAAACCGCCATTGGTCCTGGGAGTTGGTCACCTGGGCTCGGGTGATGGTTCAATGGGTTACCGCGTACGCTTCATTGTATTGGGCCGCTCCGGCGGCTAAGAGGGCTGAGGAGATTCTGATGTCTGTTCAAATGGTTCTGTTGCCGGTCTTGATCCAGATTGGGCTCACCTTCGCGCTCTTGTTCGGGATGGCGACGTTGCGCACGCGGACGCTGGCGAGCGGCGAGACCAAAATGGCCGATATCGCGCTGCGCGAGCCGAACTGGCCGGTGCGGGCGACCCAGCTCGGCAACTGCTTTGCCAACCAGTTCGAGCTGCCGGTGCTGTTCTACGTCCTGATCGCCATTGCGCTGCCGCTGCGCCGCGCCGATCTGTTCATCGTGCTGATGTCCTGGGTGTTCGTGGTGACGCGGTTCGCCCATGCCGGCGTGTTCGTCACCTCCAACGACGTGCGGCCGCGCTCGCTCGCCTGGTTCGCCGGCGTGCTGGTGCTGGCGGCGATGTGGCTGTATTTCGCGCTCAGGCTGCTGCTGCTGATCTGATGCGCCCAACCGGAAGAGTTCTATGACCCCCGCTGCCCGGCTTTCCGCCGCGATCGAGCTGATCGCCACCATCGATGCACAGCGCATTCCTGCGGCGAAAGCGCTGAAGGAATGGGGCACCGCGCACCGCTATGCCGGCTCCGGCGATCGCGCCGCGATTTCCGGCCTGATCTGGGACGTGCTGCGCCGGCAATCCTCCGCGGCCTGGCTGATGGACGACGACAGCGCCCGCTCGCGCGTGCTCGGCATGCTCAAGCTCGAGCGCGGCATGGATGTCCCGACCATTTCCGCGCTGTGCGACGGCGGCCGGTTCGCGCCGGAGCCGCTGACTGCGACGGAGGAGGCCGCGCTGACCTCGCGCTCGCTGGCCGATGCGCCGGCGCATGTCGCGGGCGACTATCCCGATTGGCTCGATCCGCATCTGGCAAACGTGTTCGGCGACGACCGCGCGGCGGAGGCGACCGCGATGGCGAGCCGCGCGCCGCTCGACCTGCGCGTCAACACGCTGCGCGGCAAGCGCGAGAAGGTGCTGCCGCGGCTGGCGCATCTCGGTGCCCGGGAGACGCCCTGGTCGCCGCTCGGCCTGCGCATCGCGCTCGGCGCCGATGCGCGCAATCCCGGCATCCATGCCGAGGAGGATTTCATCAAGGGCGCCATCGAGGTGCAGGACGAGGGCTCGCAGCTCGCCGCGCTGTTCTCGGCGGCAAAGCCCGGCGAGCAGGTGATCGATCTCTGTGCCGGTGCCGGCGGCAAGACGCTGGCGATCGCGGCGATGATGCAAGGCAAGGGAAGGCTGATCGCGACCGACAGCGACAAGCGCCAGCTCGCGCCGATCCACGAGCGGCTGTCGCGCGCCGGCGTGCACAATTGCGACGTCCGCACGCCGCGCGGCGAGGAGGAGGTGCTGTCTGACATCAAGGCCTCCGCCGATCTCGTGCTGATCGACGCGCCCTGCACCGGCACCGGCACCTGGCGTCGCAATCCCGACGCCAAATGGCGGATGCGCCCCGGTGCGCTCGAGGTGCGGCTGAAGGACCAGGCCGAGGTGCTGGCGCGCGCCGCGCCGCTGGTGAAGGCCGGCGGCCGGATCGCCTACATCACCTGTTCGGTGCTGTCGGAGGAGAACGGCAAGCAGGTCAGGGCGTTCGTCGCAGGGCATCCGGAGTTTTCGGTGCAGCCGCCGGAGCAGACCGCATCGGTGCTGTGGGACAAGGCCGAGGCGTTTGCCGAGGCTGTGCTGCCGTCGCCGGAGGGCCTGCTGATGACGCCGCGCCGCACCGGCACCGACGGATTCTTCGTCTCGGTGTTGAAGAAGGCGTGAGCCTTTCTCCGCCGTCATTGCGAGAAGCGCAGCGACGAAGCAATCCATCGTCCTGCACATGCGGGCAGGTGGATTGCTTCGCGGAGCCTGTCATCCGGCGGCGCTATGCGCCGACCGGGTGGCTCGCAATGACGGATGAACTCGCTACGCCTTGGAGCACACCCCCGCGGGCACCTTCGTCCTGCTCACCACGATCACCCAGAACAGCAGCGCAATCGCGCTGATCGAAGCCCCCAGCATGCAGACGCCGAGCCAGCCGGCGGCCGCGTACGCCAGCGTCGAAGAGATCGCGCCGAATCCCGTTCCGATCGAATAGAACACCATGTAGCCGCCGACCAGGCGGCTTGCGGCGTCGGGCCGGGCGGCGACGATCAGGCTCTGGTTGGTGACGTGGATCGCCTGCACCGCGAAGTCGATCATCACGACGCCGGCCAGCACCAGCCATAGCGAGGTGTCGAGGCAGGCGATCGGCACCCAGCCGGCCAGCATCAGCAGCAGCGACAGTCCGGTGGTGCGCTGGCCCCAGCCGCGATCGGCGAGGCGGCCGGAATTGCGCGCCGCCAGCGCGCCGGCAAGGCCGGCGATCCCGAGCAGGCCGATCGCGGTGTGCGACAGGGACAGCGGAGGGGCTGCGAGCGGCAGCACGACCGAGCTCCAGAACACGCTGAAGCTTGCGAAGATCAACAGCGCGAACACCGCGCGCTCGCGCAAGACCGGCTCCTCGACGAACAGCGCAGCCGTCGAGCGCAGCAGTTTCGCGTAGGACGATCCGGCCATCGGCTGCGGTGCGTGCCGCGGCAGCGCGCGGGCCAGCAGCGCCGCCAGCACCAGCGTCAGCGCGGCCGAGGTCAGATAGACGACGCGCCAGCCGGCGAGATCGGCCAGCGCGCCGGCGGCAAAGCGCGCCAGCAGAATGCCCGACACCACACCGCTGGTGACGGTGCCGATGGTGCGGCCGCGATCGGCGGGCGCGGCCAACGTTGCGGCGTAGGCGACCAGCACCTGGATCACGACGGCAAGCAGCCCGACCAGCACCATGCCGATGAGCAGCACAACGGCATTCGGCGCGGTGCCGACGATGGCAAGCGCCATCGCCGACAGCACGGTCTGGCCGACGATCAGCCTGCGGCGGTCCCAGAGATCGCCGAGCGGCACGATGAGCATCAGCCCGAAGGCGTAGCCGATCTGGGTCAGCGTCACGACGCCGCCGATCACCGCGGGCGTGATGGCCAGATCCCGCGCCATGGTGTCGAGCAGCGGCTGGGCGAAATAGATGTTGGCGACGCTGAGCCCGCAGGCGACGGCGAACAGCAGCACGACGGCCGGCGAGAGGGCGCTCGCGTTGCCGCGCTGGTCGTCGGCGGCGGTGTCTTCGTGCCTGGCCGGCCGGGCCTCTGCCATCGATCGGTTCGTCATCTTGCCTCCGCTGCAATTCGCAATCTGGACTTATCATGAGACCAGTTGCATCGCGCGCTGTCTAGTCCTATTTTAAGACCAGTTCGGAATCGTGATCGAGGGAGGCGGAGCGCGATGAAACGGACCGGCTTTGCAAAAGCGGACTGCCCGGTGGCGCGCGCGCTGGATGCGATCGGCGACTGGTGGTCGCTGCTGATCGTGCGCGACGCGTTCGACGGCCTGCGCCGGTTCGGCGACTTCCAGAAGAATCTCGGCATCGCCAGGGGCATGCTGACGGCGCGGCTGCGAACGCTGGTCGAACTGGGCGTGCTCGAGCAGGTGGCGGCGTCGGACGGCAGCGCCTATCAGGAATATGTGCTCACCAGGCGCGGCCGCGACCTGTTCCCGATCGTCGTTGCCTTGCGGCAGTGGGGCGAGGCGCATCTCTATGCCCGCGGCGAGCCGCATTCGGTGCTGCTGGACCAGGCCGGCCAGGCGGTCGGCCAACTCGTGCTGCCGTCGAAGAGCGGCAAGCCGCTGGTCTGGTCGGACACCAAGGTAAAGAAGGTTGCGGCGCGGAGAAGGTGAGTGCGCGAACCAGGCTCAACCCGCCGTCATTGCGAGGAGCGAAGCGACGAAGCAATCCATTCTTGCTCTCCGCGTGCGTGGAGAGGTGGATTGCTTCGCGGAGCCTGTCATCCGGCGGCGCTTCGCGCCGACCGGGTGGCTCGCAATGACGAAGGCGTCAGCTCAATCCACGATAAACAACGTCGCGCCCGTCTTCGTCGACGAGCGATGCGCGGCGTCGCCGAAATCGGAGACCTGGTAGCTCATGCCGGGCTTCAGCGTGAATTGGCGGCCGTCGCGCAGCTCGGTGTCGAGCTCGCCGGTGACGACATAGAGCACATGGCCGCGATCGCACCAGTGATCGGCGAGGTAGCCGGGCGAATATTCGACCATCCGCACCCGCAGCTCGCCGATATTGAGCGTGCGCCACAGCGCTTGCCCGGTTTCGCCGGGATGCACTGAAGGTTCGACGTTACTCCAGTCGGTGACGGTGAACGGCAGGGGCGGGATTTTCATGGCAGGGTCCTGGTTATTCGTTCGTCATATGTTTTTGCATCCCCATACGCCGACGTCATCCTGAGGTGCGCGTCGAGTGCTGCGCAAGCAGCGCTCGGCGGGCCTCGAAGGATGGGGATGGAGCCGGGCTGTCGCCCTTCGAGGGCCGCTGAAGAAGCGGCCACCTCAGGGTGACGGGAGAGAAGGAGTGGCGCAGCAGCTCAATGCACCAGATGGTTCGCCGAGCCCTGCCGGATCTTGCCCTCGGCATCGAGCCGCAGATATTCGCAGATCCTGTTGCCGCGTTCGTTCCGGTAGAACACGACGACGCTGTCGGGCGAGACGTAGAGGTCGATCAGCTCGAAATGCAGCTCGGGCAGTTTGGCGAGCGCAGCGCTCCAATAGGCCCGCAGTTGCGCCTTGCCGCGCACCGTGCCGGAGGAGCCGAAGCCGAATGCCGGGATCCGGTCCGAGGTCATCTCGGTATCCTCGGCATACAGTGCGAGCACCCGCTCGAGGTCGCGCGCGTTCCAGGCGGCGATCCAGGCGTGGCCGAGCGCGGTGAGGCGCGAGGGCTCATGAAAATCCGCCATTGGTTTCCTCCTTTTGTTATGGCCAAATTAGGTCAATAATACTGACCTATATCGATTTGTCCATGCCCAAAGAAGAATGTGGGCGCCCCGTCGAGCGCGGTTGCGGGGGCGGGCCGTGTCGCGTATCTGCTTGCCATGACAGCCCAGCACACAGCCCGCGACTCGTCGACGCCTTCCGTGGCCTCGGCGCATGACAAGATTCTGATTGTCGATTTCGGCAGCCAGGTGACGCAACTGATCGCCCGCCGCGTCCGCGAGATGGGCGTCTATTCCGAGATCGTGCCGTTCCAGAAGGCGGAGGCCGCCTTCAAGGAGATGAAGCCGAAGGCGGTGATCCTCTCCGGCGGGCCTGAATCGGTGCACGAGACCGGCTCGCCGCGCGCCCCGCAGCTGATCTTCGAGTCAGGCGTTCCCGTGCTCGGCATCTGCTACGGCCAGATGACCTTGGCGGCCCAGCTCGGGGGCGAGGTCGAGGGCGGGCATCACCGCGAATTCGGCCGCGCCGATGTCGAGGTCAAGACCGACAGCCAGCTGTTCGACGGCATCTGGAACCACGGCGAGAAGCACCAGGTGTGGATGAGCCACGGCGATCGCATCACCAAGATGCCGCCCGGCTTCTCGGTGGCCGGCACCTCGCCGAACGCGCCGTTCGCTATCATCCAGGACGAGAAACGCAAATATTACGGCCTGATGTTCCACCCCGAGGTGGTGCACACGCCCGACGGCGCAAAACTCTTGCGCAACTTCGTGCGCAAGGTCGCAGGGCTGACCGGCGACTGGACCATGCGCGCCTTCCGCGAGGAGGCGATCGAGAAGATCCGCGCCCAGGTAGACCGAGGCAAGGTGATCTGCGGCCTCTCGGGCGGCGTCGATTCCGCGGTCGCGGCGGTCCTGATCCATGAGGCGATCGGCGACCAGCTCACCTGCGTGTTCGTCGATCACGGCCTGCTGCGGCTCGACGAGGCCAAGACCGTCGTCGACCTGTTCCGCAACCACTACAACATCCCGCTGGTCCATGTGGACGCGTCGAAAGAGTTTCTGGGCGAGCTCCACGGCGTCACCGATCCGGAAGTGAAGCGCAAGACCATCGGGCGGCTCTTCATCGACGTGTTCGAGGCCGAGGCCAAAAAGATCGGCGGCGCCGAATTCCTGGCGCAGGGCACGCTCTATCCTGATGTGATCGAGAGCGTCTCCTTCACCGGCGGCCCGTCGGTGACCATCAAGTCGCACCACAATGTCGGCGGCCTTCCGGCGCGCATGAACATGAAGCTGGTCGAGCCGCTGCGCGAGCTGTTCAAGGACGAGGTGCGCGTGCTCGGCCGCGAGCTCGGCCTGCCCGAAGTGTTCGTCGGCCGCCACCCGTTCCCGGGCCCCGGCCTTGCGATCCGCTGTCCCGGCGACATCACCAAGGACAAGCTCGACATCCTGCGCAACGCCGATGCCGTCTATATCGACCAGATCCGCAAGCACGGCCTCTACGATGCGATCTGGCAGGCCTTCGCCGTGCTGCTGCCGGTGAAGACCGTCGGCGTGATGGGCGACGGCAGAACCTACGAATACGTCGTCGGCCTCCGCGCCGTCACCTCGACCGACGGCATGACCGCCGACTTCTACCAGTTCGACATGAAGTTTCTGGCCGAGACCGCGACGCGCATCATCAACGAGGTGAAGGGTGTCAACCGCGTGGTGTACGACGTGACGAGCAAGCCGCCGGGGACGATTGAGTGGGAGTAGGGGGCTGAATTTGCACGGCTGTCAGTGCTAGAAGTTAAGATCTTTTCCACGTAAATATTGTAACAGCGAGGGAAGTGCGCCTTCTGACGCGTAAGAAGTTCCTACTGGCGGGGATGACATCTTGAGAGGATCCCAGCGGCCGACCATCAGGACGGGGCCGACCGAGCCCCGCGCTATTCTGGCTGAACGCCGGAAGATTGGCGCCTACTATACACCACAAACTGTCACCGACATTCTATCAGAGTGGGCTATCCGTAGCGCCGATGAGATCGTGCTTGAGCCTGGCTTTGGCGGATGCGGCTTCTTGGAGAGCGCGGCCAACCGTCTCTCGGATCTAGGTTGCGTTACGCCGAGCGCAAATCTGCACGGCTGCGATATCGATGATCACGCCTTTCACGTCCTCTACACTCGCCTTGGTTTGACCCAACTAAGCGGGCACTTCGTACTCGGCGACTTCTTGTCGCTTGGACGTGAGGCTTTTGGTAATAAGGCGTTCGACGTTGCCATCGGCAAGCCGTAAGCCATCGCGCAGGGAAGGCCGGGTTGTTTCCGGTTACACCTGTGGTCCTACCCCCGTGCTTTCTACCCATTGCACGGGGCCCATGGGTGCGATCGGCACCCGGTCTTCCCTGCGCCCTCTGCTTTCAGAGCGGCGAAACGACACGCAAGGCTCGGACGTTTCAGTCGCGAGAATGCCGCTGCATGCCCTTGCGCCGGTTGAAGTGCGAGGGGCGGAGAGGGTGGATCGGCCGGAGGCGCGATGCACCATATCAGCTGGATTGAACCATGGACGACCTACTTCGGCAGCAGACCCGCGGCGCGATAATTGTCGATCGCCGCGTCGTACAGCGAGACATCGGAGCGGCTTCTGGCGACGAGCTGCGCGCCGGCGATGGCCGCGAAGACGGCGCGGGCGCGCTGTTCGCTCTTTCTCGCACTGACCAGGCCCGCCGCCACCAGCAGCTTGCTCAGCCACGCCACGTTGACGTCGGCAAAGGTCTGGACCTCCGTCTTCACAGCGTCGGGCAGGTCGTCGACCTCAGCGGACATGAAGCTGCACAGGCACATGCGATTGTCGTTCTCGAGCGCCTTGCGAAACATTTCGGGATAGCGGCGCAGGCAGCGGACCGGATCGGCGGTTTCCGCCAGCATCGCCTCGAGCTGGGCGGCGGTGTCCTCCCAGTAACGACGCGCCACGGCGGCGCCGAGCTCGGCCTTGCTCGGGAAATGGTGGTAGATGCTGGCGGCCTTGATCCCGACATCGTCCGCGAGATCGCGGAAATTCAGGCCGCCATAGCCGCGCGCCTGCGCGGTCCGCTTTGCTGCCGCCAAGATGGCCTCCCGCGCGCTTGAACTCACGTGGTCCTCTCACTGCTTCGTTATCTACCAAGTGACAGGTAGGGCTTGACCAGCCAAATTGAAAGACTTCATATCGGGCCTACCAAGTGACAGGTAGACAAAAAAGGAGTCATGATGAAGATTTACGATTTTCCGACCGGTCCATATCCGGCCCGCGTTCGCATCGCCTTGGCCGAAAAGAACCTGCGGCCGCGCGTGCAGTTCGTCCTGGTCGATCTCTACAAGGGCGAGCACAAGCAGCCCGAATTCCTCGCCAAGAACTACTCCGGCACCCTGCCGGTGCTCGAACTCGACGACGGCACCTACATTGGCGAGTGCACGGCGATCACCGAGTACCTCGACGCGCTCGACGGCGCGCCGACGCTGACCGGCAGGACGCCGCGCGAAAAGGGCGTGATCCACATGATGAGCAAGCGTGCCGAACTGGAGGTGCTCGACGCCATCAGCGTCTATTTCCACCACGCCACGCCGGGGCTGGGGCCGCATGTCGAGATCTATCAGAACCCCGAATGGGGATTCCGTCAGCGCGACAAGGCGCTCAGGGGGATGCACTACTTCGACGGCATTTTGCAACGACAGCCCTTCGTCGCCGGCGAGGCGTTCACGATGGCCGACATCACGCTGATCGGCGGCTTGATCTTCGCAGGACTCGTGAAGGTGCCGGTGCCGGCAGAGTGCGAGGCGCTTTCGGCATGGTATGCACGGATGCAGGAGCGTCCGAGCGTCAAGAACCGGATCACGATGTCCGAGCCGGCCAAGGCATCTTGATTGAGCAGGCGTGATCCGCAGTGAGCGAAGCGATATCCGGGGACTTCGTGCGCGTCCCGCATGTCGCTACGCTCACGCGGGCTACTCGCTGCTCATGCGGGCCACTCGCACCCGGAGTCAATTACACCATCGTGGGTCACTGCTCCCTCTTGAACAGATCCTGGAAGATCAGCGGGCCCCAGACCCGGCCGCGTGCGTGCACCAGCGCGCCACCCTCGTTGAGCTTTCCGAGCTTCACCGGTGCGAACCCGAGTTGCTTGGCCAGGGCCGCAACCGGAGCGATCGCGTCATCGTCGTCACCGGACAGGAAGACCACCCGGTGGCCGCCCTCGACGACCGGATCGGCAGCCAGTTTGGCCGCAACCAGATGATTGAAGCCTTTGACATACCGGGCGCCGGTGAACGCCTTCGCGGCGAAGGCGGAGGACGGAAGATCGTCGATCTCCTCGGGCGGAAGCAACGCGTTCATCGCGTCGATCACGGTCTTGCCTTGCCAGTTCGGCAGCGCCTTTGCGACGTCGCGATGCTCCCCGAACGGGACCGCCAGGATGATGGTGTCGGCCGCGAGTGCATCTCGCAGCGATTTGGCGACGACCGTGGGCCCGATCGCCCGGGCCTGCGGCGCCAGCTCCGCGGGCGGCCGGCGGCTCGCGACGGCCACCTCGATGGTCCTGCGGGCGAAGGCCGTGGCAAGCGCCTGACCGACCTTGCCGAAGCCGATAATTGCGTAACTCATATGCTTCTCCTCTGGTTTGCCGCGCCGTGCGGGTTGCGAAGATCGAATGGAGTGACCGGCCGGCGTTGCCCGTCAGATTTGCGCCAGGCCGCCGTCGACGGCGACTTCGCTGGCGGTCATGAAGCTGCTGTCCGGCGAGGCGAGGAAGGCGGCCACCGCACCGATCTCCGCCGGATCGGCCATGCGCTTGAGCGGATTGAGCGAGGCGAACACCTTCATGCCTTCCTCGCCCAGCGCTTCCACCGCGAGTTCAGTCGCCGTCGGCCCGGGCGACAGCACGTTGACGCGGATGCCGGTGCCCTTCAGGTCCTCCGCCCAGGTCCGCGCCAGGTTGCGCACGGCGGCCTTGCTCGCGCCGTAGGCGCTGAATGCCGGAGCGCCGGTGGTGCCGGCGCTCGATCCCGTCAGGATGATCGAACCGCCCTCGGACATCAGCGGCAGCGCCTTCTGGACCGTGAAGATCGAACCCTTCACGTTGGTATCGAAGATTTCGTCGATGTGCTCGGCGGTGATCTTGCCGAGCGGAAGCTGGCTTCCTGCACCGGCATTGGCGAAGACGACGTCGAGGGTTCCGCGCTCGGCTTTGATCGCCGCGTAGAGCCGGTCGAGGTCGGCCTGATCGGAGACCGAGCCCTGCACCGCGCGAGCCTTGAGCCCGAGCTCGGCGATGGCGGCGTCGAGCGCCTGCTGCCGGCGGCCGAAGATGAAGACGAAGGCGCCTTCCTCGATGAAGCGCTTTGCTGCCGCGCGGCCGATGCCGGTCGCGCCACCCGTGATCACTGCAACCTTACCCTCAAGCTTTCCCATGATTGTCCTTCAGGCTCCATCTTCGACGCGTTTGGGGGAGGGCCCCCGAGAGCCTCGACATAGGCCCGCCGGCCTCACGCGTAGAGTGCGCAAGCGCGCACATCGGTGGTGCGAAATCGATCCGCCTGGACGGCTGACGCCAGCGGCGGGGCATCGGTGTCCGCCGTTCGCGAATTGAGCTGCGCGCTTACCGGCATAGGCTTTGATCACCGCCAATGTCTCCCCACATACGAGCTTCTGATGTGTCGGATACGAGCTTCGGAAGGGGCGCCGCGGTGGTGCCGGATTGCACCATGATCGACTGGGATGACGTTCGCTACTTTCTGGCGGTTGCGCGCGGAGGCTCGGTGCGGGCCGCCGCCGAGCGCCTCGGGGTCAATCACTCAACCGTGCTCCGGCGCATCGCCCAGCTCGAGGAACGCCTCGGGGCGCAGATGTTCGAACGGCTGCCTTCGGGCTACCGCCTGACGGCTGCGGGGGAGGAGGTGCTCGAATTCGCCGACCAGATGGAAGCGTCGTCGCACCAGCTGGAGACGCGCGTGTTCGGGCGCGACCAGAGCGTGCGCGGGCGTCTGCGGGTCACGCTGGCGCCGACCCTTGCGACACACCTGCTGATGCCGGACTTCGCCGAGTTCGCGCGTCTGTATCCGGACATCGAGATGGACATCCTGTCGTCCGGCGAACTGGCAAACCTGACCAACCGGGAGGCCGACGTCGCGATCCGCGTCGTCTACGACCGCAAGACCCTGCCGCTCAATCTGCACGGCCAGAAGGGACCGGAGCTGTTCGGCGGCATCTACATGTCGCGCGATCGACTGGCCGCGTGGCGCGCCGGCGCGCCTGAGCCGATGCGCTGGATCGTCATCAGCCTTCACGGAATCCCGGACTGGGCCCACGAGGGCGAGGTGCGCGCCGCGGGGGTTCCGTTCAGGATCACGGACGCCGAGGCGCAGCTCGTTGCCGTCCGGCAAGGGCTCGGGATGACGACCCTGCCGTGCTTCGTTGGCGATGCCGACCCACTCCTGGTGAGGGTGCCTGGCACCCACCTGCACATGTACGGAACGCTCTGGCTTCTCACCCAGGGGGAGACGCGCAAGACCAAGCGCGTGCGGTTCTTCACCGAGTTCGTCTCCCGCCGGCTCGCCGCCTACGCGCCGCTGCTCGCGGGGCTGTCCGTGTCGCGCGACTGATGCGCGGACGTAGCGAGCGTAGCGGTGACATAGCGCGCCGATCAAGCGGCCAGCGGCCGCTCGATGCGTCCGGCGCGATCAATACGGACCGGGTTCGCAGGGGACATTGTCGCCGGTCCAGGGCGCGGTGGCGAACGATCCGACGCGCGGGGCCGGAATGCAGGCGCGGCCGTTGACGTAGACCGGCTCGGCCGGCACGGCGGCGCTGGCCTCTGCGACGTGGCGGGACACTGCATGGCTTTCACGCGCCATTGCCGGCGACGCGATCATGGCAACCGCGATCAAAGCAGCCGACAGCAGTTTGACGTTCGTCATTGCGTTTCTCCGTTTGTTGATGAGGCCAAGCAGTCTGGCCTCGTCGGATAAGTGCGCGCAGCAACGGCGGAGTTAAATGCAATCCTCGCTCACGCCGGCTCAACGCTGCGTGAGTCATGCGGCCGTCGCGGTTGGGTTACAGCGATGTGTATCGTCGCTGAAAGACCGGATGAATGAAACGTGATCCATCGCGTCTTCGCGTGATGAACGTGAGGCGGGCTGCGTCCGCCGCTAGCGCGTGTTGACCGCAAGCTGCGCCGCGAACGCCCGCCGGTAAGCCGGCCGCGCTTCGCCGCGCGCGACATAGGCGGCGACGTTCGGGTATTCGTCGAGGAGGCCCGATGCTCTCAGTCTGAGCAGCACCGAGACCATCATCAGGTCGCCCGCGCTGAATCGGCCGTCGAGCCAGTCGGCCTCGCCGAGACGCGCGGAGAGCTGTTTCAGCCGCTCGCGGATGCGATCCATCACCAGCGGCAGACGCGCTTTGCTCCAGGGCTTGTCGCCCTCCAGGATCCTCGTGGTGACGAGTTCGAGGATCGCCGGTTCCACGGTGTTGACCGCGGCAAACATCCAGCTGATTGCGCGGGCGCGGGCGTTGGCATTGTCGGGTAGCAGGCCCGCATGGCGCTCGGCGATGTGGAGCACGATCGACCCCGTCTCGAACAGCGCGAGATCGCCGTCCTCATAGGTCGGAATCTGACCGAACGGATGCAGCGTGAGATGTGCGGGCTGCTTCATCGCCTCGAATGAAACCAGGCGGACTTCGTAAGGCTGCCCCACTTCCTCCAGCGCCCAGCGGACGCGCGTGTCGCGCGCCAACCCCTTGCCGCCGTCGGGGGATCGCTCGAAGGCGGTGATGATAGGTGGCATCGTGTCTCTCCGTGTCCTTGCCAGGCGTCCCGAGGACGAATGCGCGGCGCGTGCCCCGACAGCCGATGTTGGGTTTCTTTTGACCGCAATCGTAGCCCGGATGGAGCGAAGCGTAATCCGGGTCCTTGCGAATGGCAGACCCGGTCCCGGGATTGCGCTGCGCTCCATCCGGGCTACGGACTACAGTGGAGACGTCGCGCGGCTGAGTTGCCTCGATGCAAATCAAATTGCTTCGCGCGACCTGCAACATATCACCCCGACGGGCAACTCAGCAAACCCTGTCAATCACCTCGCGTGAAAATATTTCGCTTTATCAGAAGGAAAATTCAGTATACAAATGCGCCGTCTCGCCCGACACGAGGGCGCTTCGCGGTCGTCACGAACGCGGGTCGAGATGCGGTGGACGCCGAATGCGCAGTTGACGAACGTGCATGAGGCGGACGGCGAAGTCGTGCAGGCCTGACGCCCTAGTAGTGGCAGGTGTCTTTTCGGATTGCGCAAATGCGCGTTGCGAAGACGGTGACAACAAAGCCAAGTCTCGCCGGGGAGAGCACGTATAAGCCGCACAACCATCGCGCAGGGAAGGCCGGGTTGTTTCCGGTTACACCTGTGGTCCTACCCCCGAGCTTTCTACCCATTGCTCGGGGCCCATGGGTGCGATCGGCACCCGGTCTTCCCTGCGCCCTCTGTTTCGAAAGCGGGCGAAACCAGACGCAAAGGCCCGGGCGGTTCCCGTCGCGGCAATGCGGACGTATGGCTCGCGGTATCGCAACAGGTTCGACGTGGTCCTGGCTTTTCGCCAGGGCGACAGTGGTGTGTTTGGAGGCGGTGGTGTTCCGCGAATTATTTTCATCAGCCTGTCGGCCGGCGTCGTCGTCAACCGTCCTTTGCCCACACAAGGAGGACTGCACATGACCGATCTCGTCACATGCCTTTGGTTCGATCAGGGCCAGGCGCGCGCAGCGGCGGAGTTCTACGCCGCGACGTTTCCCGACAGCCATGTCGATGCGGGGCATATATCGCCGATACCGGGCATCGGGCAGGGCGAGGAACTGACGGTCGAATTCACCGTGCTCGGCCGCCGCTTCGTCGGGCTGAACGGCGGCTCCAACTTCACGCCGAACGAGGCGGTCAGCTTCATGGTGTTGACCGACAGCCAGGAGGAGACCGATCGCTACTGGAATGCCGTCACGTCGCACGGTGGCAAGGAATTGCCGTGCGGGTGGTGCCGGGATCGCTGGGGCTTTACCTGGCAGATCACGCCGCGGCGGCTGCTCGAACTCGTCAACGGCGCCGATCGCGCCGCCGGCAAGCGCGCGATGGAAGCGATGATGACGATGAAGAACATCGACATTGCCACGATCGAGCGGGCGGCGGCAAACGCGTAGGGCGGATCTGCGGCAAGCAGCAATCCGCGATGTCGTTGGTATGTGGATCGCGGACCTCGCCGGGATCAGAGCCGGAACTCGTTTGCCTCGGCAATCGGCATGATCGGCACGTCCAGAAGCTCATTGAGCAATTCCTGCCGGAAACTTTGCGACGTGTCCGTGGTCGGGGCGTGGAATGCATATCGCGTCTTCAGATAGAGCGGCGTTCCCTCGGCGATGTCGTTCGTTCGCACGATGATCTGGTATTTGGTGCTCTCCGGCGGAAGACTGGCGATGTCTCCCTGAATGATCATTGTCTCCCAGCCGACGCCGCCAAGGCGCCCATCCGCCTTCTGCTTGTAGGCTTCATCGCATACGACAATCACCTTTTTGGCCATCGCGAGTTCGTTGCACATCCACTGCGGCAGATCCATGCCACGCCGCAGATGAAACTTGTCAAGCCTTGCCTGGATGCCGTGCTCGATCAGGTAAAGCGCGAGGCTTTTCACCCACGCGACGGCTTCGTCCGATTTTGACGTGTGGCTGATGAAGACACGCGGCGACTCCGTTGATGGGGTTGTCGCCGTCTCGGTGGGGCGATCGTTTCTCAGACGCTCATAAACGTCGCGGTGAAGCACATGGATGGTCAGCGATGCATGAGACGCCGCCGTTGCGCAAAAGCCGGCCTTCAGGGCGGCCACGACCTTCTCGCTCCGCAGGCCGCCGGCGCCGGCTCCCAGGAGCGGAGCCGAGACGGCCCTCACCGAGGGGTGATCGCGGGTGAACTGGCCCAGCTTTTGGCCGATCGACTCGATGGCGGGGACGGTTGAATACCTGCCGCGAACCGACGCAGCAAAACCGACGTATTGCGCAATGTTGTCCGCACCTTCAAACGGCACGATCTCGACGGTGCCGAGCTCCATTCGCTCGCTCGGATGTGGAATTGAGTGATGAACCAGCGAACGAGCGACAAATCCGGTGATGGTGCCCGCCGTCGAGCACGGCAGCGCGATGAGATCGGAAGGCCCATCGAACAGGTCACCAAGACGCAGTCTTACGGTCGGTTCCATACCGAGCTCCAACGGAAAATGTCTTGCGAACGCGAAAAGGTCTGCGGCGGAAAGGTTGCAAGCTACATGATTTCGCCTGTGCCTAGAAGTCCTCCTTTGGCCGGCACACATGCCGGGTGTGCCGGGTGTCTGACTATGTTACGAATCCCGTATCGTCCCTCCCGGAGCCGTCATTGATGTCCGTCGCAGCCGCCGCCAATCAACAACAAAATCTCACCGCCGCCGAGAGCGATCCGCAAGTGCTCGGCTGGATGCAGGGCTTTCCGCCGCCGCAGGACAAGACCATCACGTTCCAGGACGGCTCGTTCCGCAGCTTCCCCGAGCTGCGCTGGGCCTGGAGCAACATCCGCCAGCTGGTGCCGACGGTGAATGTCTGGCGCGGGGCAGGGCCGGCATCGGAGCTGCCGCGCGAGGATCACGATATCGGCGCATCCGCGTCGGTGACGATGGACGGCCGGCCGCAGACTTTTGCGCGCATGCTCGAGGACAGCTACGCCGACGGCATCGCCGTGCTGCATCGGGGCAAACTGATCTACGAGCGCTATTTCGGCGCGTTGAAACCGCACAAGCCGCATATCGCGATGTCTGTGACGAAATCGTTCACCGGCACGCTCGCCGGCATCCTGATCGCCGAGGGCAAGATCGATCCGCGGGCGCCGATCACGGACTACGTGCCGGAGCTGAAGGCCAGCGCATTCGGCGACGCGCGCGTGCACGAGGCAATGGATATGACCACGGGGCTGAAATACACCGAGGTCTATACCGACCGGAATTCCGACGTGTGGGGGCTGCGGCGCGCCAACGGCATGGCGCCGATCCCGCCCGGCTACGACGGCGCGACCAACATCTTCGATTTCCTCTGCGGACAGCAGAAGCAGGGTGAGCACGGCAAGGCCTTCGCCTACAAGACCGTCAATTCCGACGTGCTGGCCTTCATCATCAGGCGGGCCAGCGGCATGACCTTGTCCGACCTGCTGTCCGAGCGGATCTGGGCGCCGATGGGCGCGGAGGAGGATGCGCATTACCACGTCGATCGGATCGGCACCGAGAGCGGTGGCGGCGGTCTCTCGACCACGCTGCGCGATCTCGCCCGCTTCGGCGAGACCATCCGCAACCACGGCCGCTTCAATGGCCGCCAGATCGTGCCGTCCACGGTGGTCGAGGACATCGCGCGCGGCGGCGATCCCGAGAAATTCAAGCCGGCCGGCTACGCCACGCTGCCCGGCGCATCCTACCGCAATCAATGGTGGGTGACGCACAATGCGCATGGCGCCTACATGGCGCGCGGCGTGCATGGCCAGGGCATCTATATCGATCCCAAGGCCGAGATGGTGATCGCGCGCTACGCCTCGCACCCGATGGCGGGCAACGCTGCCAACGACCCGGTGACGCTTCCGGCCTACATGACGCTGGCGAAGGATTTGATGGCGGGAGGCTAGCAACGCAGGCGGACTCGCACGGTGCCGTAGGGTGGATTAGCCGGAGGCCTAATCCACCGACCAATCTCACCAGTGATGCTGGTTTCGGCGGGTTGCGTTTCGCAAACCCGCCTTACGAATCTCGCTTAACCGCGCGACAGCTTCTCATACCGCTTGATCAATCGCTCCCGCTTCAGGCGGGACAAACGCCTGATCCAGAACACGCCGTCGAGCTGATCGATCTCGTGCTGATGGCACACCGCACGCAGCCCATCGGACTCCTCGGTCTGCATGTTGCCATCGAGATCCTGATAACGGATGCGGACCCGCGCATGGCGCTCGACCTCGTCGGTGACGCCGGGCATCGAGACGCTGCCTTCCTTGTGCAGGATCATCTCGGGCGAGGTCCGGATGATCTCCGGATTGACGTAGGTGCGCGGGCCTTCACTGGCGTCGAGCTCGAGCACCACGACGCGCAGCGGCACGCCGATATGCGGTGCGGTGATGCCGATGCCGGGCGCGGCGCGCATGGTCTCGAGCAGGTCGGCCGCCAGCTCGCGCAGCGCGTCGTCGAACACGGCCACCGGCTCAGCCGGCAGAGCGAGGCGCGGATCGGGATAGCGGACGATGGGGCGAACGGTCATGACGCTGTCTTAGGCCAGCGCAACGTGCCGGACAACACGGGCATGCAGCGGCCGCGCGCGCTACGCCGCTCAGAGCCGCTTTTCGAAGAACAGGTCGGGGTAGGGATCGTCGTTGAAGCGCGGGATCTCGGTCCAGCCCGTCCTGCGGTAGAGCTGACCGGCTTCCGCCAGCGCGCTGTTGGTGTCGAGCCTCAGCACCGCGATGCCGAGCTCGCGCGCGGCTTTCTCCGCGGCGTCCATCAGGCGGCGGCCGAGGCCGAGCCCGCGCGCGGCCGGCGCGACCCACAGCCGCTTGATCTCCGCGAACTCGCCGCCCGTGCCTTTCAGCCCGACGCAGCCGAGCGGCAGGCCGTCCGACATCGCCACGATGAAGCTGCCGCGCGGGCGCACCATGTCCTTGGCCTCGGGATCGCGCGACAGTTTGACGTCAAAGCCCTGCTTGAAGCGTCGGGCGAGCTCGGCGTAGTACTCGCCGAGGCAATAGCGCGCCTCGTCGCTGCGCGGGTCCATCTCATCCAGCGAGGTGCCGTCGCGCCCGAGTGCCGAGGCGATCAGATCCATCGCCGCCAGCAGCGCCTCGCGCTGGCTGTGGTGGCCAAGAAAGTCCTTGGCCTGCCGATTCGAGATCGCCTCATAGGCGTTGAACTCGCGCTTGCCTGTCGGCGTCAGCCTGGCGATGCGGCGGCGGGCGTCGTCGCCATGTGCGGTGGTCTCGATCAGCCCTTCGTCCTCGAGGCTGCGCAGCAGGCGGCTCATCAGGCCGGAATCGAGCCCGAGATAATCCCTGATGTCGCCGACATCGGCACGTCCGTGGCCGATCGCGTTCAGCACCCGCGCCGCCCCCAGCGGCCGGCCGCGGCCGAGGAACGAGGTGTCGAGCGCGCCGACCGCAGAGGTGACGGCACGGTTGAAGCGGCGAACGCGGGAAACGGGGTCGAGCATATCTGACTTTAGTCAGATATTGTCCGGGCGTCAATTGCGTTGGTTGCCCGGCGCGGCAGCCGATCGAAACCTAAGCCCGTGCCAGCACCAGCACATTGCCGGCAAGGATCGCGGCGGCGCCGGCGAGTACCGGCCAGCCCAGCGCGAGGTGCTCGAACAGCGCCGACAGCACGAGGGCGACGAGCGGCACGAGCGCGAGCGTGTAGGCGGCGCGGCCGGGACCGAGCCGGCGTACCAGCTCGAAATACAGCATGAAGGTGATGCAGGACGCTGCGACGGCGAGATAGAGGAAGCTCGTGACATAGGACAGCGACAAATCGACCGCAAACCGCGTGCCGGTCGCGACCGCCCACAGCGCGCTCGCGGCTGCGCCGACGAAGGCGCCCCAGGCCAGCACAGAAGAAACCGGCAATCCGGCACGCTGGTTGCGCGCGCCGACGGTGGTGCCGGCGCCGGTCGCGATCGCCGCCGTGAGCGCCCAGGCGAAACCTGCGAGCGATGCGGTGCCATGCGCGCCGGCGCCGGGCAGGAAGATGATCGCGAGCCCGGCGATCCCGCACAGCGCGCCCCACACGAAGCCGGAGGAGATCGGCACACCGAGCGCGGCGCGTGCGATCACGGCGGCGAACAGCGACGAGGTCGAGAGCACCAGCGCCGCAACGCCGCTCGGCATCCGCGCGGTGGCTTCATAGAAGGCGATGAAAGCGATGGCGAAGAACAGCAGGCCCTGCAACGCGACGGCCGAGCGGTCCTTGCGCGGGATCGCAAGCGGCACGCCGCGCAGCCGCCCGTAGCCGAGCAGGATGAGACCTGCGAGCACCATGCGCAGCGCCACCGACCATGGCGCGGGCGTGACGCCGGCCTGCATCGCGGTGGCCAGCGCGCCGCCGCCCCAGAGCAGTGCGGTCAGCGCGAACAGCGCGGCGGTCATGGCGCGCCAATGTCGTCGCGCAGCGCGCGCCAGCCGCCCACGTCGATCCGCGCGCTCTCCGCCTCGAGCCGGGTGAGGGCGGTATCGAGCGTGGTTTGCTCGCTGTCGGAGAGGCGCGCCAGCAGCCGCGCCTCGATCGCGCTGCCGAGTGCGGCGATCCGGTTGAACGCGGCCCGGCCGCTGCGGGTGATGCTGACCGCAGCGTAACGGCGGTCGGTCTTGCCGGGACGCCGCACCGCGAAGCCGAGCTCGGTGAGCTGGCCGATGCCGCGGCTGACCGCGAACGGATCGAGCGCGCAGGCGCGGCCGATCTCGGCGGCATTGGCCGCATCGCGCTCGGCGATGACGGCGAGGATGCGCCAGCCGGCCTGGCTCAGCCCGAATGTCTCGCTGTAGAAGCTCTCCAGCGGGCGCGCGATCTGGGCTGCGACCAGGAACAGGCGATAGGGCAGCCAGGCGCTGAGCTTCAGGCCGTCGTCGGAGGCACGGTCGGTCTGTTTCATGGCGAAAGGCTCGCATAAATGCTTGCAAAGTGCAAGCATTATGCAAGGAGCCCGCGGGGCGCCAATGCGCGCAAATCCCGACACACTTGTCACTCCCGTTCATCACGGCCGCCGCGCCAGATTGCGGCATGGCCAATGACGAACGGCCGCCGGCGCTGGAACTGCGCAGGGGTCCCGGAGTTCGTCCAATTCGAAAGATGGAGAGCATCATGACCAAATCAGCAGAAAACGACCGCGGCGAACTGTCGGCGATGCAGACCCCGCCGGTGGTGTCGCGCGAGGCGTGGGAGGCGGCGCGCCTGGAGATGCTGGTGAAGGAGAAGGCGCATGTGCGCGCGCGCGACGCGCTGGCGGCGGAGCGGCGGCGGATGCCCTGGATGGCGGTCGAGAAGCCGTATGTCTTCGAAGGACCGAACGGCAAGATGAGCCTGCTCGATCTGTTCGAGGGCCGCCGGCAGTTGATCATCTACCGCGCGTTCTTCGAGCCCGGCGTGTTCGGCTGGCCGGATCACGCCTGCCGCGGCTGCTCGCTCGGCGCCGATCAGGTCAGCCACCTCTCGCACCTGAACCAGCGCGACACCACGCTGGCCTACGCCTCGCGCGCACCGCAGGCCGACATCGCGCGGCTGAAGGCGCGGATGGAATGGGAGATGCCGTGGTACACCATCACCGATAGTTTTGACGCCGACTTCGGCGTCGCCGAGTGGCACGGCCACAACGTGTTCATCCGTGATGGCGAGCGGATCTTCCGCACCTACTTCGTCAACAGCCGCGGCGATGAATCAATGGGCACGGTGTGGAGCTATCTCGACATCACGCCGTTCGGTCGGCAGGAGCTCTGGGAGGATTCGCCGAAGGGCTACCCACAGGGCCCGACCTACAAATGGTGGAACTGGCACGACAACTACGAGGCCGAGACCACGCCGAACGCGAAGTGGGCGGCAGTGACCGATGCCGGCGAGGCCGCGTTCCGCAAGATCGCCGAGCAGGAACGCAAGGCGACTTGAGCGGTGGAGCAGGGAGGACGCGCGGCGTCCTCCCTAGCGCTCGTTGTCCTTCGCGGCCGAGAGCGCCTTCAGCGCCGACAGCATCTCGCGCAGCCCGCGGTCGAGGCGCTTGTCGCGGCGGATCACGACCGCGAGCCGGCGGTGGAGTTTGGGCGACAGCGACCGGACGATCAGGTCGTGTTGCTTGGTCCTGGCAGGGACGGCCATGCCGGGCAGGATTGCGCAGCCAAGGCCGGCGCGCACCATCTCCTTGATCGCCTCGACGCTGCCGAGTGACATCAACGGCTTCAGCGACACGCCGCCGCGCGCCAGCCACTCGTCGGCAGTGCGCCGGGTGTTGCCGCCGGGCTCGAACAGCAGCACCGGCCGGGTCGCCAGCACCTCCGGCGTGACCCGCGCCGGCAGCTTCATGTCGCGCGGCGCGATCAGCACGAACTCGTCGCTCATGACCGGAGTGATCTCGAAGCTGCGTCCCGACACCGGCAACGTCACCAGCGCGATGTCGATCGTGTTGTCCTCGACCGCCCGCGCGATCTCCGCGGTGTTGCCGGTCGTGACCGTGATCTCCAGCGACGGCAATGCAGTCCGCAACTCCCTGAGAATCGGCGGCAGCAGGAAGATGCAGGCCGTCGCGCCGGTGCCGAGCCGCACACGGCCGGCGGTTCCCGTGGTTTGCTGGGCGACGGCGTCGACCGCCGAGGTCACGGCGGCGTTGATCTGGTGCGCATGCGAGAGCAGGGCGGCGCCGGCGGCGGTCGGCCTGGCGCGTCGTCCGACCCTCTCGATCAAGGTCGCATTCAGGCTGCGCTCGAGCTGGCGCACCTGCAGGCTCACCGCAGGCTGCGTCAGCTGCAATCGCTCGGCCGCGGCCGAGAAGCTGCCGCTGTCAATCACGACGGCGAAGCTCTCGAGATAGTCGAGGTTGAGGCTCTTCATCAAAGTATCTTTTATGCTGCGCATAAGATGCAAAAGCTTCCCTTATATAAGGCCGGGGCGCATAGTCCGGCAAGCGATGACTTCGACAGATCGGGAAACAGGCATTGTCCGGCCTCAAGTTCATTGGCGGCGTCATCGTCGAGCTGGGGCGCTATCTTGTGGTCTCGCCGCATTCGCGGATTCGCCGCTGGCAGGCGCTGCGCGAGCTTGACGATCGCCTGCTGGCGGATGTCGGACTGTCGCGCAGCGACGTCGAGATGGGTCTATGGTGCGCGCAGCGTGCACCGACGCGAGACGAGAATGGAAAGATGAGCAACAGCGAGAACACCGTGATCCGCGACGCCACCGAGGTCGACATGGCGGAGGTGCAGCGCATCTACGCGCACCATGTGCTCAGCGGGCTGGCGACGTTCGAGGAGGTACCGCCGACGCTCGACGAGATGCTTGGGCGTCGCGCCGCCGTGCTGGCCGCCGGGCTGCCATATCTCGTGGCCGATATTGACGGACGCGTGGCCGGCTACTCCTACGCGACGGCGTACCGGCCGCGGCCCGCCTATCGCAACACCATCGAGGATTCGGTCTACGTGTCGGAAGCCCTGCGCGGCCGCCGCGTTGGCGCGGCGCTGCTGCAGGCGCTGATCGAACGATCGGAGGAGGGGCCCTGGCGGCAAATGATCGCCGTGATCGGCAATAGCGGCAACGCCGGATCGATCGCGCTGCACCGTCGCATGGGTTTCGAGATGGTGGGAACGCTGAGATCGGTCGGCTTCAAGCTCGGGCAATGGGTCGACACCGTCCTGATGCAACGGCCGCTCGGGCTGGGCGCCTCCACGCTCCCCTCGGACAGGGAAGCAACCCGGTGATCGCACGCCGGATCGTGGCCGCCCTCGGGCTGGCGCAACTGATCTCGTGGGGCGCGACCTATTATCTGATCGGCGGGTTCGGCGAGCAGATATCAGCGGATCTCGGCTGGAGCCGCGACATCGTCTATGGCGGGTTTGCCGTAGCGCTGTTGGTGATGGGGGTGACGTCGCCGCTTGCGGGAAAATGGGTCGACGGTCGCGGTGGCCGCGAGGTGATGGTTGCAGGTGCCGTCATCAACGCGCTCGGCTGCGCCGGTCTCGCGGTCTCGCATCAGATCGGCACTTACTTCGCATCGTGGATCGTTCTCGGGCTCGGCATGCGGCTGACGCTGTACGATGCGGCATTTGCGGCGCTGGCCCGGATCGGCGGACCGGAGGCGCGCCGCGCGATGTCCGGCATCACCTTGCTCGGCGGCCTGGCCGCCACCGTGTTCTGGCCGCTCGGCCACGCGCTCTCGGAACATTTCGGCTGGCGCATCGCGGTGCTGGCCTATGCCGGCTTTGCGCTGCTGACGATTCCGCTGCATCTGCTGATTCCCAACCGGCGTTTTGCCGGCGTGCCGACCGCTGCCGCGACGGCAGCCCGGAAGCCGCTCGCGGTCGGCCGGCGGCAATTGGCGGCGGCCGGCGGGCTTTATGCCGTGATCACGACCGGCGCGAACTTCCTCAACGCCGGCATGTCGGCGCACATGATCGCGGTGCTGTCAGGCCTCGGGCTCACGATCACCGTGGCGGTATGGATCGCGACGCTGCGCGGCATCGGGCAATCCGCCGCGCGTCTCTGTGAAATCCTGTTCGGCGCACGGCTCGATCCGCTCGCACTCAACCTGATAGCTTGCCTGATCATGCCGCTGTCCTTCATCGCGGGCCTGTTCAGCGGATGGTCGAAGGAGATGGGAATCGCGTTTGCGCTGCTCTACGGCGCCTGCAACGGCATTCTGACCATCACCCGGGGAAACGCTGCCGCTGATCCTGTTCGATCAGCGCAGCTACGGCACGCTGGTCGGCCGGCTCATCGTTCCGAGCTTCATCCTGCCGGCAGCGGCGCCGTTGGTCTACGCGGTCGTGATCGACCGCCTCGGCGATGCGAGCGCGCTCTATCTTTCCATAGGCCTTGCCCTGACAACGCTGGTCGCAGCTGCCATGCTGAAACTGCTGTTTCCGAGGGCTGCCTGAAGGCTGTCCCGCGGCATATGCTTTAGAAAACGGGAGGAACGAGAACGTGACGTCAAAGATCAAGAACAATTTCGCTTCCTTGATGCTCGCCGCGGGCATCGTCTTCTCCGGAACCGGCTTCGGTACCGCCGAGCCTTATGGCGACCGCACGGTGGCGTTGCTCAAGAAGCTGATCGCCTTCGACACCTCGAATGGCCCGGGCGACACCCGGGCGCTCGCCGAATATCTGAAGTCGCAATTCGCGCCGCTCGGCGCCGAGGTGGACATCTTCGTCGCCCCGAACGGCAAGGCCGCGCATTTCATCGCGCGGCTGCGCGGTGACGGCTCGAAGAAACCGGTGCTGCTGGCCGCGCATGCCGACGTCGTTCCGGTCGAGCACGAGAAATGGACCGTCGAGCCGTTTGCCGGCGTCGAGAAGGACGGTTTCGTCTATGGCCGCGGCGCGATGGACTTCAAGGGCGGGCTCGCCGTCTTCGCCAGCGCGGTGATGCGGCTGGCCGAGGAGAAGACGCCGCTGTCGCGCGACGTGATCTTCCTCGCCGAGGCCGACGAGGAGCAGGGCCAGTACAGCACGGTGTGGCTGGCGAAGAACCACTGGGACAAGATCGACGCGGAATTCGCCCTGAACGAAGGCGGCTATGTGCTGCAGGAGCGCGACGGCACGGTGCGCCAGATCAACGTCACGACGGCGGAGAAACTCTCGGCAACGTTTGCGTTGAAGGCGACCGGTCCCTCCGGCCATTCCTCGCGGCCGTTCCCGGCCGGCGCGATGGCCAATGACCGCCTGATCGCGGCGCTGGCCAAGCTCGCGGTGCATGATCCGGCGGTCAAGCTGGTGCCGGCGACCGAGGCCTATTTCAAGGCGCTGCTGCCGATCAGTTCGGAGCAGACGGCTGCCGATATCAAGCAGCTGCTGGCTGCAAGGGACCAGGCCGATCTCGATAAGGCCGGACAGAAGCTGGTCGCCGACAATCCGAAGGACAGCCTGCTGCTGCACGCGCTGCTGCGCGACACCATGGTGATCACGATGATCGATGCCGGCATCAAGCCCAACGTCATTCCCGGCGACGCCAAGGCGGTCGTGAATACGCGGCTGCTGCCGGGAACGACGACAGACCAGATGATTGCCGAGATCAAGCGCGTGATCGGCGATCCCGGCATCGAGGTCAGCATCGTCACCGCGTTGACGCAGCAGGAGGCGCGGGACGCCTATCTGATGCGGAGCAAGATGCCGGGGTCGCCGGTCGAGACCGAGCTTTATGCGGCGCTGGAGCGCAACGCGAAGCGGGTCTGGACCAACGCCGTGCTGGTGCCGACGATGTTCGAGGCTGGGACCGACGCCACCGCCTGGCGCGAGCGCAACGTGCCGGTCTATGGCATCTATCCCTATCCGCTCGACGACGACATCCTGAGCCGGATGCATGGCAATGACGAAAGGATCGGCGTCGAGGCCATCAAGCAGGGCGAGGAGTGGATCTACAACACGCTGCGCGAGGTCGCGAAGAAATAGGATTGCCTCCGGCCAATTCACGCGGCGGGCTCTCGCGGCAGCCACAGCGACAGCCAGCCGCCGAGCGCCAGCAGCGCGACGTTGCAGCCGAGTGCGATCGTGAAGGCATGCGCGTAGTCGTCGGCCTGCGGATGCGGGCCGAGCAGGCTGTAGAACACGCCGCCGATGACCGCGACGCCGAGTGCGGCGCCGATCTGGAATGTCGAGATCATCATGCCCGACGCCAGCCCGGCATGACGCGGATCGATGCTGCCGATCACGGCCTTGATCACCGACGGCATCACGGTGCCGAAGCCGAGCCCGCCGCAGATCAGGCCGAACTCGAGGCTTTGCGGCAGCGCGCCGCCGACCGACAGCATCACGACGCCGAAGCCGATCACCTGGAGCGCGAAGCCCAGCGTCAGCGTGCGCGCGCCGAGCCATTGCATCACCAGCGACGACACCAGTGAGCTGACGAAGAAGCCGGTGGCAAAGGGCAGGGTGGCAAGGCCGGCCGCGAGCGGCGAAAAATGCAGTCCGCTTTGCAGGTAGACCGCAAAGGTCAGATAGAACGACGACAGCATGTAGAAGGCGAGCGCCATCACCAGCCCGATCACGAAATCGCTGTTGCGCAGGAGATGCAGTGCGACTAGCGGATCGCCGCCGCGCGCGGACAGGCGGCCCTCGAAACGGACGAAGGCGGCGAGCAACAGCGGCGACCCCAGCAGCATTGCGACGATCCAGATCGGCCAGCCGGATTCGCGGCCCTCGATCAGCGGATAGACCAGGAGACCGAGCGTGAGCGACAGCAGGAAGACGCCGCCGATGTCGAGCCGCTGGGCATGCTCGGCGCGCGAGTCGGTCAGGAACAGCAGCCCGCCGATGAGGGCGATGAGGCCGATCGGCAGATTGATCAGGAAGATCGCCTGCCAGGCCAGTCCGAACGGATGGGCCGAGACCAGGACGCCGCCGAGCACCTGGCCGCAGATGTTGGCGAGGCCGAACGTCGCGCCGTAGAAGCCGAGCGCGCGGCCCTGCTCGGCCGCGGGGAACAGCACGCGGATCGACGCGAGCACTTGCGGCGCCATCACGGTTGCGGTGAGGCCCTGAAGAATTCGTCCAGCGACGAGCACGGTGGGCGACCAGGCAATGCCGCACATCACCGACGCAATCGTGAAGCCGGCGACGCCGGTCAGGAACATGCGCCGTCGCCCCAAGAGGTCGCCGAGCCGGCCGCCGGTGATCAGGAAGACCGCGTAGGTCGCGGCATAGGCCGAGATCACGAACTGCACCTCGCCCGGGCTCGCGCCGAGACTGTCGCGAATGGCTGGCAGCGCCAGGTTGACGACGTTGAAGTCGAGGATCGGCAGGAAGGCGCCGGTCAGCAGCACCGGCAGCGCCAGCCATCGCCCCGGATCGGCTGCCGCCGGCCGCGTGTCGTGCAATCGGAATGTCTCGGTGGTCTCGCTGGTCACCTTGCAGCTCCTCTGGACAACCGGCGGCGTGTCGCGCCGGTCGATCGAATTCCCGGAAGATGGCCTGTCTGTTTGTGATAAGGTATTACCGAAGAATGCGAAGCGAGTTTGCAAAAATGCACAGTGCTCTCGACTGGAATGACCTCCGCCTCGTGCTCGCGGTTGCACGCGAAGGCAGCCTGTCGGGCGCGGCGCGCAGGTTGGGCGTCACGCATTCGACGGTGTTTCGTCGCCTCGGCGCGATCGAGACCGTGATCGGGACGCGGCTGTTCGAGCGCTTTCGCGATGGTTACGCGCCGACGCCGGCCGGCGAGACCGCGGCGGCGTCGGCGGCCCGGCTCGAGGACGAGGTGCTCGCGCTCGAGCGCAAGCTCGAGGGGCAGGACCTCAGGCCATCGGGCACGGTCCGGATCACGACGACCGATACGCTCGGCACGGTGCTGATGCGGCATCTGCCCGCGATGCGCGCCGCGCATCCGGAGATCCAGCCGGAGATCATCATCTCCAACGCGATGGCGAACCTGACGCGCCGCGAGGCCGAGATCGCGATCCGGCCGACGCCGGCGCCGTCCGAGTTACTGGTCGGGCGGCGGATCGCCGATATTGCCCATGCGGTCTACGGATCGCGCAGCTATCTGGCCCGGCGCGGCGACAAGGATCTGTCGGCGCATGACTGGATCGGGCTCGACGACGCGCTGGCGGGGACCGTCATCGCGGGATGGATGCGCGAGAAGCTTCATGCGGCGCCGATCGCCTGCCGCGTCGATGCGCTGCCGGCGCTGTGTGACGCCGCGGCGGCGGGAATGGGGCTGGCCTTGCTGCCGTGTTACGTCGGCGATGTCGCGCCCGCGCTGCGGCGGGTCACGCCGAAGGCGCTCGTCGAGCCGCGCTCCGCGCTGTGGCTACTGACCCATGACGATCTCAAGCGCACCGCGCGCATTCGCGCGACGCTCGATTTCCTCGCCAAGGCGCTGGCGGCGGAGCGCGCGCTGTTCGAGGGCAAGCGCGCCGGCCGCCCGCGGCGCTAGCCGGTCTTGCAGATGTTCACATCTGAAGGACCTTTGCCGGGGTGCTGCTTGCTGTCCGATCAACTGGCGGCCGATGATGGTCGCGAAAGGCGTTGACGATCGTCTTCAGGATCGCGCGGGATCCGGCGTCGGACAATGCCGACAGCAGCACGATCTCGGACGGGGCCAGCGCAGGGAGGCCGAATTTTTCGCCAACCTCGATCGTGCCGGGAGGCGCCATCCGGCGCGAGAATACCGAAATCGCAAGGCCGGCTGAAACGGCCTCGGCAACGGCAAAGGCGCCGCAACCAAGGAAGGTCTCTGTCCACGGAAGTCCCGCAGCGTCGAGTGCATGCGTCGCGGTGTTGAGGATGCCGCAGGACGGTGAGGAGGCTGCAAGTCGAAACGGCTCGCCGGAGCGATGGACAAAGCCGGGCGTGGCAAACCAGCCGAAATGATCAGGTCCGAGCACGTCGCCGTCGCGGCGGTCGTCCTCGCGAAACACGATCACCGCGTCGATCGTCGCGCGATCGAAGGCATCGATCAGGTCACGGGCATCATCGAGCCGGACCTCGATCGTGAGTGCTGGGTCATGCGCGCTCAGCCGCGCCAGCACCGTGGGGAGCTCGGGCGCTCCGACATGGGTGGCTATTCCGAGCGAGAAACGGCGGCGCGCCGACGACAGGCCGGCGACGGCGCGGTCGTGCGCGGCAAGGAAGGCGCGCGCGGGTTCGAGAAACACCGCGCCCTGTGCCGACAGGCGCACCGATCGCGGCGTCCGCTCGACCAGCCTCTGTCCGACCTGGCGCTCCAGTCGCTTCAGCTTCACGCTGATCGCGCCTTGCGTGGTGCCGAGCGCATCGGCGGCACGGGTGAAGCTGTTGAGATCGGCGATCGTCACGAACGCCTTGACGGCATCGACATCGAGGGTGGTCATGTCATTCATCCGGAATTGTTGTCTCTGAAATATCTAGTCATCGAATTCACCAATGCTCAAGCGGTGACTAGCTTTGCGTTGTGAAGCGCCGCGGCCACCCGATTCCTGCCGCTGCTGCCTCAAGACATCGTGAGTCGATCGACCGACGCTGCTGCCAGCACCCTGGCACCAGCGCGCGGTATGCCGTTGGCTCGTCACAACAAAAGGCCCGATCATGTCAACTGAACTGAGCCGCCGCGGCGCTGTCGTGCTGTCTGCCGTATGCCTTGCCTGCCTGATGTTTGGATTGGAGATCTCCAGCATTCCCGCGATCCTGCCGACGCTGGAGCGGGTGCTGCATGCCGACTTCAAGGCGCTGCAATGGATCATGAACGCCTACACCATCGCGGTGACCACGGTGCTGATGGCGATCGGGACGGTGGCGGACCGCTACGGGCGCAAGCGCGTCTTCCTGGTCGCGATCGCCGCCTTCGGCATCACCTCGCTGATCTGCGGCGTCGCCTCGAGCGTCGAGATGCTGATCGTCGCCCGGTTCCTGCAAGGGCTGAGCGGCGGCGCGCTGCTGATCTGCCAGATCGCCGTGCTGTCGCACGAATTCCAGGGCGGCCGGCTGCGCGCCGTCGCCTGGGGCTGGTGGGGCGTGATCTTCGGCATCGGCCTCGGCTTCGGGCCGGTCATCGGCGGCGCCGTGGTCGCGGTGTCGAGTTGGGAATGGGTGTTCCTGGTCCACGTGCTGTTCGCTGCGATCGCCTTCGTGCTGACCATCGGCGGCGTTCACGAATCGAAAGACCCCAAGGCCAGCAGCCTCGACGTCGCCGGCATCGTGACGATGTCGCTCGCGGTGTTCTGCCTCGCGTTCTACATCACGCAGGGGCCTGATCTCGGCTTCGTCAGTCCGAAGGGGCTTGCAATCTTCGCCGTCTCCGTCGTGAGCTTCATCGCGTTCCTGGTTGCCGAGAAGGTCAGCCGTCGACCGATGTTCGACTTCTCGGTGTTTCGGATACCCGCATTCTCCGGTTCGATCGTCGGCTCGGCGGCGATGAACCTGAGCTACTGGCCGTTCATGATCTATCTGCCGATCTGGTTTCATGCCGGCCTCGGCTATGACAGCGTGTCCGCGGGGCTTGCATTGCTCGCCTACACACTGCCGACCTTGGTGATGCCGCCGTTCGCCGAGCGGCTGTCGCTGCGCTATCAGCCGGGCCTGATCATTCCGGCGGGGCTGTTCACCATCGGCGCCGGATTCATGCTGATGAAGTTCGGCAGTGCCGCCGCACAGCCGGACTGGCTGACGATGCTGCCGGGCTGCCTGCTTGCCGGAATTGGCCTCGGCATCACCAATACGCCGGTGACCAACACGACGACAGGCTCGGTCTCGAGCGACCGCGCCGGCATGGCGTCCGGCATCGACATGAGCGCGCGCATGGTCTCGCTGTCGATCAACATCGCGCTGATGGGGTTCATCCTGGCGAGCGGCGTGCTGGCGCATCTGAAGGCCGTGCTGCCGTCGATGGACGGCGCGCAGCTTCGCGCAATCGCCGAGCGGATCGCCGCCGGCGACGCCGCTTCGGCGCCGGAGCTGACCGGCTCGATCGTGCATCAGGCACTCGCGAGCGGGTTCGGTTGGGTGATGCTCTATGGCGGCATCGGCGTCTGGATCATGGCCGCGATCAGCTTCCTGATCTTCAATGCGCGGCAGGTCGTGCAGGCCGAAGCTCAGGGCACGAAGTGAATTGATGCCGCCGCGCCCGCCCTGAAGGAAAGGGCGGGCAGGCGGGATCGGTCACCTCACGAGGGTCAGCAGCGGCTTGTCCTTTTCGACGATATAGGTCGCAAGCTCGCTGGCCGTGACGTCGCCGACGTTCTTCGCCGCGTGGATCGCGCCTGCGGGGATGAACAGCACGTCACCGGCCCTCAGCGTTGCCGGCGGTCTGCCGTCGACATCGTATTCGAGCGTGCCGGCGAGCACATAGATGATCTCCTCGCCGGGATGGGTGTGCCGGCCGAACGCCTTGCCGGGTGCGATGTCGACGCGCACTTGCACGGCTTCACGTCCGGCCGCGCTGAGGTCGTGGCGCTGCAGGTCGGTTCGGGCGATGCCGGCCGGCTGCTCCGCCTGCGCGCTCGGGATCGTCAGGAGACTCGCCGCGAACAAGGCCGTCCTCGCGAGGAGGCGCGTCGCCGTCAACAGCTTACTGGTCATCTTGAACTCCGGATTTTCGTCTGGATCGGTCCAACCGCGAACCGGCAAGCGGCCGGTCCGCGTCGGAGGTCGTCATGTGCTGGTCTCAAACGAGGGTGGTCGTGACGTCGATGTTGCCGTGCACCGCCTTGGAGTAGGGGCAGATGCCGTGCGCGGCTTCGATCAGCTGTTGCGCGACGTCGCGCTCCACGCCGGGAACGTGGACGTTGAGGCGCGCGCTCAGGAAGAAGGCGCTGCCGGCCTGGTTCAGATCGATCTCGGCGTCGACCTCGGGCTCGCTCGCGAGCTTGACCTTGCGCTGTCCGGCCGCGAGCTGGATCGCGCCGATGTAGCAGGCCGACCAGGCGGCGGCGAACAGGTTTTCGGCGGCCGGGTGCGGCTGCGGCAGCTTGACGTCGAGGAAGCCGTCGCGCGAGCGGGCGGCACCGTTCGAGCCGGCGGTGACGTGGGTCTGTCCGGTGACGAGAACCTTGGCATTGGTGGTCATGGCAAATTCCTCTGGTTGAATTTAGATCGCATCCGATCTAATCGGACGCGTGTCGAAATAAGCCGCGTGCCCGGGCGTGTCAAGCACTTCCGATTTAATCGGATACGATTTATATTGACCCGGACTTCACAAACTCCGGAGCCGCCCGTGACCCGCCTCGCCAAGGCCGAAAGCAAAGGCCGAAAACTGTCGAATTTTCTGTGCTTTGCGGTCTATTCGGCCAATCTGGCCTTCGGCCGCGCCTACAAGCCGATCCTGGACGCGGTCGGCCTGACCTATACCCAGTACATTGCCATGATCGCGCTGTCGGAGGCGGACGACCAGACCGTCAGCGCGCTCGGCGAGAAGCTGTTCCTGGAATCCAACACGCTGACGCCGATCCTCAAGAAGCTCGAGCAGAGCGGCTATATCAGCCGCACCCGCGATCCCGCCGACGAGCGGCAGGTGCGGGTGAGCCTGACGGCCGCCGGCCGGCGCCTGCTCGACAAGGAGATCAACGCGTCGCTGGTCGAGGCCACCGGGCTCGGGGACGAGTTTCCGATCGTGCAGAAGAGCGTGGTCAGGCTGCGCGACAATCTGCTGCATCACACGCGCGGCGATACGAAGAAGGGCTGAGCCTCCGGCGGCGACTGCTGTGTCACGCCGGACGAGCTGAAACCGCGTTCTCAGAAGCTCACTTGAGTTAGCCCGACACGAGCTCGCGCAGCGCGGGGCGAGATGGGCTCGCTTCGGCGCGATCCGATCCAAGATGCACGGCCCCCGGCAGCGCGATGCGGACCAGAAGGCCGTGCGGCTCGTTGTCGTGCAGGGACAGCTCGCCGCCGTGCCCACGCACCAAGGCCTGCGCGATCGAAAGACCAAGCCCGAAGCCGCTCTTCTCGTCCATGGTGCGGGCCTCGTTGCCGCGGACGAAGGGCTTCAGCATATCGGCCCGGAGGTGCTCCGGAATCCCCGGACCGTCGTCGGAGACGTCGATGACGGTCCGATCGGCGGATGCGGAGAGCCGGATATCGACCTCGCTGCCGAACCGCAGCGCGTTTTCCACCAGATTGGTCACGGTGCGGCTGATCTCGCTGGGGCGAATCAGCAGCGATCCCCTGGTCGGGCCGTGGTAGCGCACGACGTGGCCGCAATCGGAGAATTGCTCGCAGACCGTCTGCAGCAGCGCGGCCACGTTGACCAGCGTCGGCTTCGCCGCGCTGCCGCCGCTCAGGAACGACAGCACGGATTCCAGCATGGCCTGCATCTGGTCGAGATCGTGCAGGGTCTCCGCGCGCTGGGCGTCGTTCTCGATATATTCGGACCGCAGCCGCAGCCGGGTGATCGGCGTCCGCAGATCATGACTGATGGCAGCCAGCATCCGCGTGCGATCGTTCATCAGGGTGGTGATGCGTTCGCGCATGCGATTGAGTGCGACCGCGGCAGCGCGGATTTCCTGCGGACCGGTTTCCGGAAGCGGAGCGGCCGCCTGGCTGATGCTGAAATTCTCGGCGGCGCGGGCAAAGGCGGAGAGCGGCGCGCTCAGCGCGCGACCGGCCCAGACGCCGAGCAGCGTGACGCTGACGAACAGGAACAGGAACGTGCTGACCCAGAATGCGCCGAAGAAAGGCGGCATTTTCGTCGGGCCGATCGTCGCTTCGATCAGGGCTCCGTCCGGTAACCGAACCGCCGCCGCCGCGGCCTTCGCGGAAAACTCATCGATATCGTCGACGCCGGGCGTATCGGACGAAGCCCTGTCAGACAAGCCTGGAGCGGCGTCGCGCAAGGTGAAGTGCAAGCGGGGAAAGGCCCGGTCGGCCGCCTGCAACAGCGCTGGGCGATTGGCCTGAGGCGCCTCGGCCAGAAGCTTGGCAACCAGCTGGAACTGATGGATCGGCCGGTCGGCGAACGATTTCGGTTTCTGGCTGGTGAAGTAAAGCCCGATCAGCGCGTGGATCAGCACCAGCGACAGCAGGATCAGGGCTGCGATCTGGCCGCTGATCCGGTGGAAGCTGAACAGCGCGGCAATCCTGCGGGTCCAGCTCATGCGTCCTCCACATGCGGCGTGAAGATGTATCCGCCGGTGCGCACCGTCCTGATGACAGACGATCCTTCGGTGATATCGAGCTTGCGGCGAAGCCGGCTGACCAGCACGTCGATGCTGCGCCCGAACGGGCTGGCCGGCCGGCTGCGCGTCATGGTCAACAGACCATCGCGCGTCAGGATCCGGCCGGGCCGCTCGCAGAACACCTGCAGCAGATCGAACTCGGCGCTGGTCAGCGTGACCTGGGCGCCGTCGGGATCGCGCAGTTCGCGCAAGCGCAGATCGATGGTCCAATCGTGGAAGCGCAGGCGGGCGGCGCTCTGGCCGGAGCGCCCGGCAAGGTCGGCCTGCGCCTGGCGGCGCAGCACGGCATTGATCCGCGCCAGCAGCTCGCGCGGATTGAACGGCTTGGCGAGATAGTCGTCCGCGCCCATCTCGAGCCCGAGGATCCGGTCGAGGTCCTCGCCCTTCGCGGTCAGCATGATGATCGGGATCGTCGAATCGCCGCGGAGGCGGCGGCACAGGGTCAGTCCGTCCTCTCCCGGCAGCATCAGATCGAGCACGACGAGATCGAGCGAGTGCCCGGCAAGGTAACGATCCATTTCCCGGCCGTTCGAGGCCGTGGCGACCAGACAGGATTGGTCGCGCAGGTAGCGGGCGATCAGGTCTCTGGTTGGCAGATCGTCCTCGACGACGAGGATCTTTGGCGTATGTGCAAGCATGGTCCGTCACGAGCCTCATGATAAGGGCATTTCACGCGCGTTGCGGCGCGCTCAGCCACCAATCGACCAGCATAGGCGTCGCTTGTGGGCGGCATTACGCCTTTTCGTAAGCATAGTGTTTCTGAACTGTGAGCGGCGCACGCAGGCGGAAACAATCCGGGCGGGCGTCACGCCTCGTTGCGCTCACAGTCCCAAATCACTGGAAATAATCCCGCAATCCTGCAGCCACACCGCAGCCATCACCATCCCGTCACAACGGGTGACTTGTTCGCGAGGTGTGGAATGAAGACGTGGCGGAGCCTTGTCGCGGCGATCGTGCTTACGGGCTTTTCGATGCCGGGGACGTCGGGGACATCGCTGATGACTTGGCTATTGGTGGCACCGGTGGCGGCTCAATCGGTTGATGCGATCACGATCGAAGGCAATCGCAGGGTCGAGGCGGAGACCGTCCGCTCCTATTTCAGGCCCGGGCCCGGCGGCCATTTCGATCAGGCGGCCATCGACGACGCGCTCAAGGAGCTGGTCGGGACCGGCCTGTTCCAGGACGTCAAGATCAATCGCGTCGGCGGCCGGATCGTGGTTTCGGTGATCGAGAACCCGGTGATCGACCGCGTCGCGTTCGAGGGCAACAAGAAGGTCAAGGACGAGCAGCTCTCGGCCGAGATACAGTCGAAGCCGCGGGGCACGCTGTCGCGGCCGATGGTTCAGTCGGACGCGCTGCGGATCGCGGAGATCTATCGGCACTCCGGCCGCTACGACGTGCGTGTCACGCCCGAGATCATCGAGCGCTCGAACAACCGCGTCGATCTCGTCTTCACCGTCGACGAGGGCGCCAAGACCGGCATCAAGACCATCGAGTTCATGGGCAACAACAGCTTCTCGGCATCGCGCCTCAAGGACGTGATCAAGACCCATGAGACCAACTTCCTGAGCTTCCTCGGCAACGCCAACATCTACGACCCCGACCGTGTCGAGGCCGACCGCGACCTGATTCGCCGTTTCTATCTGAAGCACGGCTACGCGGACGTGCAGGTGGTGGCCGCGCTCGCCGAGTATGACCCGGAGCACAAGGGCTTTCAGGTGACCTTCAAGATCGAGGAAGGGCAGCTGTACCGCGTCGCGACCGTGAGCTTCCAGTCCGGCATTGCCGGCTTCGATCCGAACAGCCTGCGCTCGCTGTCGCGCGTCAGCGTAGGTTCGCTCTACAACGCAGAGGCAATCGAGAAGTCGGTCGAGGAGATGCAGATCGAGGCATCGCGCCGTGGCTACTCCTTCGCAGTGGTCCGTCCGGACGGCAACCGGAATTTCGAGTCCCATACGGTAGGGATCGTGTTCCATGTGGACGAAGGGCCACGCACCTATATCGAGCGGATCGACATTCGCGGCAACGGCCGCACCCGCGACTACGTGATCCGTCGCGAGTTCGACATCTCCGAGGGCGATGCGTACAACCGCGCGCTGGTCGACCGTGCCGAGCGGCGATTGAAAAATCTCGACTACTTCAAGACGGTGAAGATCACCACCGAACCCGGCTCATCGAGCGATCGCGTCATCCTGGTTGTCGATCTGGAGGAGAAGTCGACTGGCGACTTCTCGGTCTCGGGCGGCTATTCGACCACCGACGGCGCGCTCGCCGAGGTCAGCATCTCCGAACGCAATCTGCTCGGCCGCGGCCTGTATGCGAAAGCATCGGTCAGCTACGGCCAGTACTCGCGCGGCCTGACGTTGTCCTTTGTCGAACCCTATCTGCTCGACTATCGCATCGCGCTCGGGCTCGATGCCTATTACAAGGAGCAGCTGCCGACGGCCTACACGACCTATGGCGTCAAGACGATCGGGTTCTCGCCGCGGCTCGGCCTTGCCCTGCGCGAGGACCTGACCCTCCAGCTGCGCTATTCGCTCTATCAGCAGGAAATCTCGCTCGATAGCGCCTATAATAATTGCAACAACAACGCGGCCAACACCTCGCTCGCGTTCAATCCGACGCCCGCCTACATCCAGAGTGTGCTCCACGGCGTCGACCCCACCAATTCGGTCTCGTCGGGGCTTTATGGATATGGTTGCTATGGCGACGGCGAATCGACGCTGCCCGTGCGTGAAGAACTGGCGCAGGGCGCGACCTGGACCTCGGCGGTCGGCTATACGCTGACCTACAACACGCTCGACAACAACAAGAACCCGACCGACGGCTTGCTGATCGACTTCAAGCAGGATTTTGCCGGCGTCGGCGGCGACGTGACCTATCTGAAGAGCGCGGTCGACGCCAAATACTACACGCCGTTGGTGTCCGATCTCGTCGGCCTGATCCATCTGCAGGGTGGCCTGCTCAGCAAGGTCGGAAACAATGATCTGCGCATGCTCGATAATTTCCAGATGGGGCCGAATCTGGTGCGCGGCTTTGCCTCCGGCGGCATCGGGCCGCGTGACATCACCTATGCGAGCTTGGGGGCGACCGGGGATGCGCTCGGCGGCACCAAATATTGGGGCGCGTCGATGGAGCTGCAGATGCCGTTCTGGTTCCTGCCCTCCGAGGTCGGGTTGAAGGGCGCGGTCTATGCCGACGCCGGCTCGCTGTGGGATTACCAGGGCCCGACCTCGTGGGCTGCGACCGGTGAGGTGAATACGGCTGCCTGCAAATGCGGCCTGCAATACGACGACGAGAACGTGGTGCGGACCTCGGTCGGCGTCGGCCTGATCTGGGCGTCGCCATTCGGCCCGCTGCGCTTCGACTACGCAGTGCCGATCACGAAGGGCAAATACGACATCGTGCAGGAGTTCAGGTTCGGCGGCGGCACCTCGTTCTAGGCAGGGCGACGCCTTTGCCGGCACTGCGCGCGCGGCACCGATCCGGCGTGATATTTGCCATGCCGCCGGGCGGCTTGCGGTATCGGACGAAGCGGGGCAGGTTGCATCGGTTCAATTCCGATCCGAGGCAATATCCATGTCACGCGTGTCCATCAAGACCAGGAACGACCTGCCGGCCGAGCTCAAACCGCTGTGGGACAAGATGACCACTTATGGCGCGTTCGAGAACCAGGCCGGGGTCATGGCGCTGCGTCCGCCGATCTTCAAACACATGTGGTCCCTGCTGGTCGATCTCGCCGACGAGGCGGTGATCTCGAAACGGCATCTCGAGCTCGCGCTGGTGACGGTCTCGCTGTTGAACAAGTGCGACTATTGCGTGTCGCACCACGCGCCGAAGCTTGCGATCCAGGGCGTCTCGGAGGCGGGCGCCGACCGATTGCTCGACTATCAGGATCACCCCGAGCTCGATTCGCTCGACAAGCTGGTGGTCGAATATGCGATCGCCGTCACCAACAACTGGAATAGGACCCGCGACGAGGTCTTCGTGCGCCTGCGCGAGCATTTCTCGGAAGCGCAGATCGTCGAGCTGACCTGGCGGATCGCGCTGTGCGGCGCCTTCAATCGCTTCAACGACATTTTGCAGCTCGACGTCGAGCAGGGCGTCCCGCAGCGCGAAGCCGCGGAGTGATGGTCTGATCGCGTCTCCTTGCAACACCTATTCCTGCTGGGCGCCGACCGGGTCTGGCCGCATCAGATGGTCGGCACCGCGCGCGGCTCGGCGGCAAGGTGGTCGGGACCAAATGCATGCTGGCGACCGAGGCGGATTTCTCGCCCTGATCAGGGAGATCGCCGCGAACAAGACCAAGGTGCCGCTGTACGTGGTGAGGGCGGGATGGATTCATCTGGCAGGCCGACGAGGCCGGGTCGCTCAAGGACATCATCGCCGAAGCGGACGGCACTGGTGCAGGTCCGAGCCGCTTGGCCAGATTGCGCCGCAGCCGGGATGCAGTCTGGCCGGTCGCTGAGACTGGCGTGCGACCATTCAATTCAGCCATCCGAGCGCAGGGCCGCCTCGACGCGCTGGATCAGCCGCTCCCGCATGTCGGGCTTGGCCCCGCCGAGCAGAAGGAAGACGCGGACGATCGGCAAATAGGGCTGCATCGCCGCCGTCAGCGCCGCAGGGGTGATGGCGGCCAGCCGCGCATACTCCGCCTGCAGAACCGAATTGACCGTGGCCCGCTCCGGATCATCGGCGTATTCCAGGTCAAGCTCGGCCATCAGGACATGGCACTGCGCAATCTCGTAGGCGGCGGGCGCACGGGCCGCGCCGAGCCAGTCGATCAATCTCGGACCCTGCGCCGTCATGATCACGTTGCCGGGGTGAAGATCGGAATGGCACAGCACATCATCGGGCGCGAGGTGCTCGATCAGCGCGAGGACGCCGGTGGTGATGCGCTCCGGAAGCACGCTGCCGGCAAACCGCAATCGGGCGTCCATCGCCTCGCGCAGCGAGAATGCGACCGGCGGCGGTCGCGTCTTGTGAACGGCAAGGCAGAGCGTCGCAAGAATTGCGCCGGCTTGTTCACGCGTGATGGCGCCGGTGCGCATCGCCTGCAACAGGGTCGGCCCATCGAACCGCGGCAGTACGATGCCGAAGCGGCCGTCGAGAGTGACTTCGCCGAACACCTCCGGCGCCGGGCCGCCGGCGGCGAAGACCGCGCGGGTTATTTGCGTCTCGTGCTGGACGACCCAGCGCGGGATGCCTGGCTTGGATAGCTTGACGACCTGACCGGGCGCCCAGGCGTGGACATCCGCGAAAAGCCCACTGCCGATCTTCTCTCCCAGCGACCCCTGCATGCCCATTCTCCGCCGTGATAGAGGAAACACCGGCGGCGAGAGAAAAGGAACCCCTCCCGTCGCAGGGCGGACCGACACGATGATCGCCTCTCAGCGTGCAGAGGCCTTCGTCCGCTCCGCTCGACGCCAGGCTCGAAAAAAATGAGCTGGCGCGGCCCTTCGTTGTCGGTTCCAGTCCGCTCCGTTCGTCTTCCAGCCAGAACGGACGGCATGGGAGTTCCGGAATGAGCAATTCGACCTATCGTTGGGTGATCGTCGCGGCCGGCGGCCTGCTTGGCTGCGTCGCGATCGGCGGCATGTTCTCGCTGCCGGTGTTCCTGCAGCCGATGGCGCGTGAGACCGGCTGGTCGGTGACCGGGATCTCTAGCGCGATGACCATCGGTTTCCTTGCGATGGCCTTCACCAGCATGATCTGGGGCACGCTGTCGGACCGGTTCGGGCCGCTCCCGGTGGTGCTGACCGGATCGATCGTGCTGGCGGCAAGCCTGGCGCTGGCAAGCCGGGCGACCTCGCTGCTGGCCTTTCAGTTCATGTTCGGCGCGCTGGTCGGCGCGGCCACGGCGGCGATCTTCGCCCCGATGATGGCCTGCGTCACCGGCTGGTTCGACACCCATCGTAGTCTCGCCGTGTCGCTGGTGTCGGCCGGCATGGGCATGGCGCCGATGACGATGTCGCCGCTCGCGGCCTGGCTGATCTCCCACCACGACTGGCGGACCGCGATGCTGATCGTCGCGGGCGTCGTCGGCGCGATCATGATCCCGGTGTCGTTGCTGGTGCGGCGTCCGCCGGCACTGCAAGGCGACGCCCCTGAAGCGGCGGTTTCCGCCAACGGAGAGCCGCCGCTGTCGCTGGCGCAGGCCCTGCGCTCGCCGCAATTCCTGATCCTGATCACGACCAATTTCTTCTGCTGTGCCACCCATTCGGGACCGATCATCCACACGGTGAGTTACGCGGTTACCTGCGGCATTCCGCTGGTTGCCGCGGTCACGATCTACAGCGTGGAGGGGCTCGCCGGCATGGGCGGTCGCATCGCCTTCGGCCTGCTCGGCGACCGCTTCGGCGCCAAGCGCGTGCTGGTGCTCGGCCTGCTGGCACAGGCATTCGGCGCGCTCGGCTATGTCTTCGTGCGCGAGCTTGCCGCGTTCTACGCGGTCGCGGCGATCTTCGGCTTCATCTATGCCGGCACCATGCCGCTGTACTCGGTGCTGATCCGCGAGAATTTTCCGCTGCGCATGTTGGGCACCGTGATCGGCGGCACCGCGATGGCCGGCAGCCTCGGCATGGCGACGGGGCCGTTGGCCGGCGGCCTGATCTACGACACCTTTGCGAGCTACACGTGGCTCTATGTCGGCTCCTGGGCCACGGGCCTCGGCGCGTTCCTGATCATGATGACCTTCCGGCCGATGGCATCGGCGCGGCCCACCGCGGTGCCCGCACCGGCGTGAGCAGGCTCAGCGCGTGGAGCGGTTGGTCGCTTCACGCGCCGCTGAGCTTCGGCCGGCGGATCGCGCGCACCTTGTTGTTGGTCGAGCCGCTGCCGCAGAAGAACCGGTCCTTGCCGTCGGATTCGAGTCCGGAGACGAACGTGCCCTTCGGCATCTCCAGCCGCTCCATGACTTCGCCGGTTTGCGGATCGATGCGCCGGACGTCGCTCTGGTCCTCTTCCCAAGTGCCGTGCCAGAGCTCGCCATCGACCCAGGAGACGCCGGTGACGAAGCGGTTGCTTGCAATGGTGCGAATGACCTTGCCGGTGTCCGGATCGACCTGAACGATGGTGCGGTCGCGATACTGGCCGACCCACAGCGAACCTTCCGCCCACGCGAGGCCGGAGTCGCGGCCGCCGCCGGGCGCGGGGATCGTGGACAGCACGCGTCCGCTGCTCGGCTCGATCTTCAGGATGCGGTCCTCGGCGATCTGGTAGAGGTGCTTGCCGTCGAAGGCGGTGCCGGCATGGGCCGCGATGTCGAGGGTACGGGTGGTGTTGCCGCTGTCGGGATCGAACGCGACCAGCCGGCCGCCGGCCGCGAACCAGACCTGCTCGCCGTCGAAGCTGACGCCGCCGACGCTCTCGACGCCCTCGAAGGCATATTCCCGGATGATCTCGGCTTCGGACTTCTTCATGCTCGACTCCTGTAGTCTCGGCCCGATGCTAGCCGTTCGGCAGCGGGGCAGGGAGTAACAACGTCGTCGTGAATCCCGGCACCGGGGGCGTCATCCAGCGCCGGGCGCGGGCGCGGCCGACCGGCTGCACCTTGCCGCTGGCTGCCAGCGCATCGAGCGCGCGCTGCACGGTGCGCTGGCTGGCGCCGAGCGCGACCGACAGCGCCGAGCTCGACCACGCCTCGCCGTCGGCGAGGAACGCCAGCACCGCCGCATGCTCCTCCTCGACCGGCAGCGCCAGCACGCTGACCTCGCGCCGGCCGTGCGGCTCCAGCACGAAGCCGTCGGGCGTGGCGTTGAGATCGGCGAGCGGCCGCAAGGCCCGGCGCAGCCGTCCGATCTCGACCCGCAGCCGCGCCCGGTGCGATTCATCGGCGTGCTTGCCGCGAAACGCGCGCGCGATCAGCGTGCTGCGCGACACGTCCTGCGGCCAGGCTTCGCCCAGCGCGCGGGCGAGCGCGAACAGCACCGGACGCCGATTCAGAGAAATAGTTGTCCGGGCATCGCGCACGGCATAGCGGCAGGCATCGACGACAAGCGCCTTCGACACCATCAGGGCCTCGACCTCCTCGAGCAGCAGCGGACGCTCGCCGCCGCGCGCAATCAAGCGTGCCGCCGGCGTGGCGAGCAGGCGCGCCGTGCTTTCGACCTCGGCCGCAAGCTCGGCGATGCCGGCGCGGTGCGCGGCGTCCCTGGCTCGTGCCAGCGCTTCGCGCGCCGGCTTGGTGCGCAGCCGGCGCATTGCGATCCCGGCGACGACCAGTTCATGGCCGACGCGCAGAGCCGGCGGGAAGGGCGCCGGATCGAGGTCCTCGAGCATGCGCTCGGCCGCATCGAGGCTCCCGATCAACAGCAGGCGACGGATCTCGAGATAGCCGGCATGGGCGGCGTTGAGCGCATCGCCCCGCGCCGCGAGCGTCGCGCGCGCCGCGGCGAGGCTCTTGCCGGGAAAGGACAGATCGCGCGACACCAGCGCGATCTCGGCCTCGGCCACCACGCAGCGCGCCCGCGCGATCGCTTCGCGTGGACCGAAGGCGCGGCCGGCACGCCGCAACAGCTCCTTGGCACGCGCGAAATCGCCGAGCCGTGCCATCGCGATGCCGCGCAGCGCCAGCGCGCGGCGCATCGTCGCGCAGGGCCACCCGTTTCAGTGCGCCGAGGGGATCACCCGCCGCGAGCGCGCGCGCCGCAGCTGTAATCAGCGAGTCCATTCGAATCCCGACACACTTGTCACTCTCGCCCTCCGAGGCCCGGTCCTAACCTAGCACATGACGACATGGATCATCTCCAGAGAGATCGAACGATGAGCGGTATCGAAACACGTGACGATTGGTTGAAGGGCAGGCTCGGCGGGCGCGGTTCGACGGCGGCGCGCTGGCTGTCGCTTGCGGCGGCGCCGACCTTCGCGGTCATGGCGCTGCTGGCCGCGATGGCGCCGGCCGACATGATCTGCGGCGCCATGCAGGGGCCGTTGTCATTGCAGGGGATGGTCCCGATGTATGCGCTGATGAGCGCGTTCCACCTGGCGCCGTGGCTGCGGCTGTTCCGATGACCGGCTCACGCCTCCGGCAGCGTGAAGACCGCGCAGGGCCGCACGATGCCGCGCAGCGCATGGGTGCCGAGGGCAACCAGCGGCGTCTCGGCCTCGGCGGCAACGGCCTCCGAGACCAGTACGCTCTGCTCAAGCGGCTTGCACAGGCCTTCGAGCCGGCTGACCAGATTGACCGCGGCGCCGATCGCGGTGAAGTCGAGCCGGTCGGCGGCGCCGATATTGCCCCAGTGCACCTCGCCGAGATGCAGCGCCGCGCCGAACGACAATGGCGGCAAGCCCCGCTTGCGGCGCTCGGTGTCGAGATGCGCCATGCCGACGCGCGCCGCCGAGACCGCGCGCAACGCCGCCTCGCATGCGCTGCGCGCGCTGGTGGTGACCGGAAAGATCGCGAGCAGCCCGTCGCCGATGAACTTCAGCACCTCGCCGCCGAAGGCGTGGATCGCGCCGGCGATGCGGTCGAACCAGGCATCGAGCGCCGCGATCACCTCGGCAGGCGGATGGCTTTCGGAGAGCGCCGTGAAGCCGCGCAGGTCGGCAAACAGCAACGCTGCGCGGATGGTTTCGCCGGTGTTGCGTCGCAACGGCGATGCCAGCACACGCGCCGCGCTGCGCCGGCCGAGATAGGCCTCCAGCGCCGCCGTCAATGTCGCGCGCGCCGCAAGCGCGGCAAGCGGTGCCGCCATGAAGCGCGCTGCCTCGCGCAATCGATCCGCCTCGGCAGGCGTGAAGGGATCGGTCCCGATCCAGCTCAGGGTCGGGCCATCCGGTCGCGTTCCGATGGTGTCCTGGTGGATCGGGCCGCGCGCGAGGGCGCCGAGCCAGCGCCGGCCGGCATCGCCGGATCCGATCATATCGGGCATCGCAAAGGGTTGTTCCGGCGCGAAGCCGAGCGCTTCGATCACCTCGCCGGTCTCGGCACGCTACAGCCAGGTTCGTCGTGCGATCAGCGGGTGCGGAACTTCGAGCGTCAGCGTACCGCCGGCAAGCGGCAGGCCATCCGTGATAAGGTGGCTCCCAAGATCCGCCAGCAACCGGTTGGCGCCCGCGGTCTCGGCGGCGGCGTCGACCAGCCAGCTCAGTGTCGAGGACATCTGCATCACCCCATCATGGGGTTGACGCGCCATCCTTGTCACGAATTATCCCGAAACCTGACTGCCCATGGAGGATAGACCGATGACCGAAGCCTTCATCGTCCAACGCGAGATGCAGATCGCAGCCCCGCCCGCGACCGTGTTCGCGTTCCTGACCGATCCGCAGAAGATCGTCAGCTGGATGGGATTAGAGGCCGAGACCGAGCTGCATCCAGGCGGGCTCTATCTGCTCAAGGGCGTCTCCGGCGATCTGTCGCGGGCGGCACGCGGCGCGTTTCGTGAGGTCGTGCCGGTGCATCGTCTTGCCTACAGCTTCGGCTGGGAGGGCGGCGCCGAAGTGCCGCCGGGATCCAGCCTGATCGAGATCGACCTGATCGACAAGGACAGCGGCACGCTGCTTCGGATGACCCATAGCGGCCTGCCGAACGCGGCGCAGTGCGCGGCCCATGACAAGGGCTGGGCGCACTATCTGGGTCGGCTCTCACTCGCGGCGGCCGGTCGGGATCCCGGACCGGAACGCGGTCCGCACGCTTGAGGTCCCCTGACCTCATGTCGGCCATTTCGAGCCGAGGATGATCGAGCAGAAGTTCGTCCTTCTGTAGTTCATGTCCTTTAGCGCCAGCACGTCGGCCTTGACGTTGCCAAAGGTGGTATGCGGCTTCTTGATGGTGCCGCCTGCGAAATGATCGATAATGTTCTCCTTGAAGTTCGCCTCGCGCGGATGATGCGCGCAGACATGGTCGCGGTGCGCGTCGGAGAAATCGTCATAGGCGATGCCGAGTACGTCCATCTCGACCCCGGCGGTGACCAGCGCGACGGTCGGACGCATATGCTCGGGAATGCCGGGCGTGGTGTGCAGCGCGATCGAAGCCCAGACGTCCTCGATGTCGCGTTCGGCGACGCCGTAGCCTTTGAGGAAGTCGCGCGCGGCGTTGGCGCCGTCGACCTCGAAGCGCAGGTCGGGGCTCGCATGCGCCGGCGTGAGACCCATGTCGTGGAACATGGCGCCGATATAGAGCAGCTCGGGATCGAAGTTCAGCTTGCGGCGGTTGCCGGTCAGCGCGCCCCAGAAGAACACGCGGCGGCTGTGATTGTAGAGCAAATCGTCCTCGGAATCGCGCACCAGCTGGGTCGCGGCGCGGGCCATGGCGCTGTCGGGTACGCGGATGCCCGCGATGATCTCGGTCATTTCAAGACGCTCCTCGATGTGGCAAGACGGGACCGTGGCGTGGGATCACGCGGGCGGCGTTCGTCTCTGCGGTGTGTTCTGGATCGCCTTCCGGCGTGGTCCGTGGTGGCGCTGTTGTCGCTTGTTCTGGGCCGATCCCGCAACGATCGCGCGCCGCCGGATCGGGCCAACGAGACGTCGTTTCGCGCCAGCGGGCAGGGAGAAGGCATGGCGGTTCAGAAGGTCGCGGTCGCGATTCACGAAGGGGTTCAGGCGCTCGACGTCGCCGGTCCCGTCGACGTGTTCGCGGAAACGAACGGCTTTGTGCCTGCCGGGAATGGCTATGAGACGGTGCTGGTCGGCGTCAGCCGCGAACCGCTGCGCGCATCGAACGGCATGAAGATCGCGGCCGACCTCAGCTTCGACGAGGCGAGCGAGAAGTTTGACATCCTGCTTGTTGCCGGCGGGCCCGCGCTGCCCGAGGCCGCGCCGGATCCCGAAATGACGCGGTGGCTGCGCGGGGCGCCGCAGCGCGCTGAGCTCTACGGCTCGATCTGCACCGGCGCCTTCGCGCTTGGACACGCCGGGCTGCTCGATGGCCACAAGGTGACGACGCATTGGCAGAACGCGCAGCGGCTCGCGGCGCGCTTTCCGGCCGCGGACGTGATCCCCGATCGGATCCACATCCGCGACGGGAGGCTGATGACGTCGGCCGGCGTGACTGCGGGGATCGATCTCGGGCTCGCGCTGGTCGCCGAGCGTCATGGGCCGGAGGTCGCGGTCGCGGTCGCAAAGCGGCTGGTCGTGGTGGCGCAGCGCCAGGGCGGGCAGTCGCAGTTCAGCCCCTATCTCACCGCGCCCATCGACGAGGCCTCGCCGGTTGCGCGGGCGCAGGCGCACGTCATGCAGCATGTCGGCGCGCGCCACACGCTGCAATCGCTGGCGGAGGCCGTCGGCATGAGCGTGCGCAATTTCGGCCGCGCCTTTGCGCAGGAGACCGGCATCACGCCGCACGAATTCGTCGAGCGGGCGCGGGTCGATGCCGCGCGCCGGCTGCTCGAGGGCTCGGACCGGCCACTGAAAGCGGTTGCGTTCGACTGCGGCTTCGGTTCGGCCGATCGAATGCGCATCGTGTTCACCGAGCGGCTCGGCGTCTCGCCGGCGCAGTACCGGTCGAGTTTTCGCAAATTGTGATGCGGTTCATCAACCGCAGGCTGTATCGAGGCTAGGATCGTTCCGCCCCATATCTGCTCCGGAGAGGCCGCCATGGACGCGCTCACGCTCTTCATCATCCGCCATGCCGAGAAGCCTGATGACGGCTGGCCGGGGCCCGGCTTCACCGCGGACGGCGTGTCCGATACCGAGTCGCTGGTGCTTCGCGGCTGGCAGCGCGCCGGCGCATGGGCGGCGTTGTTCGGCACCGATCTCACCGGCGGCGACTATGCCAAGCCCGATGCGATCTATGCGGCGACGCCGGGCACCACGCCCAATCAGCCGCCGTCGAGCCGTCCCGCCGAGACGATCTCGGCGCTCTCCGCGCGCCGCCACCTGAAACCGAACGAAGGCTTTGCCAAGGGGCAAGAGCCGGCGCTGATGAAGGCCGTGCTGGCGTCGAAGGGCGTCGCGCTGCTGTGCTGGGAGCACAAGACGATCATCTCCGACATCCTGCCGCTGATCCCGGTCAGCAAGGGCACGCCGCCGACCAAATGGGAAGGCGACCGCTTTGACGTCGTGCTGCGCTTCGAGCGCGCCAAGGGCGACGACAAGTTCGCCTTCAAGGAGCTGTTTCCGAAATTGCTGTCGGGCGATTCCGACAAGCCGCTGGGGAGCAGCTGAGCCGCGCGGCGGCCGCGCCGGTTAGAGCGTTTTCGAGCGAAGTGGACGCCGGTTCGCGTGAAGAAAACGCGTCAAAACAAAAAGCTAGAGCTTCGGTTCTGATTCAATCAGAACCGAAAAAGCTCTGGTCGAAGCCGAGTGTCTTGCGCAATTTCCGCGTCAGCTTGGCGGCGATCAGCGCATGCGCCTGATTGAGATAGGCCTTCAGCTCGGGATCGGGCAGGGCGTCGTTCCGCACCAGCTGCACCCAAGTGGCGCGCGCCAGATACGGCGCCGGCCGCGCCAGACCTTGCTCGATCAGCAGCTGGTAGGCCATGGTCGAGGTCTTGAACATGAAGCCGCCGGTGCTCTCGATGGTGCCGCCGGCGAGCGCGAACATCTTGCCACCGACCTTGAACACCGACGTGCCCTCCCATTGCACCACCTTGGTGGTGGCGGGCAGGCGCAGGCAATGGGCTTCGAAGGTTTTGGGGCGCATGAGTCGGACGGACCGGAAGAATATCAAAGCCATAAGCCAGCGGCGCGAACGTCGGCAAGCCCGGGGTGGCGGTGGCGACCTTGGCTGCCTGGTTGCGGCTTCAGCCCCGAGACCTTCACGGAAACGTGGGTTGTGGATGGCCATCTGTAGATATATCGTAAGATATGTTTTCAGTAAGGAAAAGACCAATGAGAAAATCAAGGTTTCATGATCGGGACGGCGACGGCTTCCGGTTCGGGTTCTTCGCCATGGGCCGGCACGGCCGGGGCGGTCATCGCTTTGGCCGCGGCGGCCATGGCTTCTTCGGGCGGGGAGGCGGCGGCGACTTTCCGGGATCGCGGCGGCTCTCGTCGCAGGACCTGCAACTCGTGATCCTGGCGCTGCTCGGTGAGCAGCCGGCGCACGGCTATGAGCTGATCAAGACGATCGAGGAGCGGTCGGACGGCTTCTATAGCCCGAGCCCGGGCGTGATCTATCCGGCGCTGACCTTCCTCGAGGAGATCGGCCATGCCAGCGTCACCCAGGACGCGGCGCGCAAGCTCTACAGCATCACCGAGCAGGGCAAGGCGCATCTCGCCGAGAACCGCGCCACTGCCGACACCATTCTCGAGGCGCTGTCGCGGATCGGCCGCCGCATGGAGGAGGTGCGCGAAGCCTTCGCCGGCGTCAGCGATCTCGATGGCGAAGCGTCCGACGATATTCACCGCGCCCGTCATGCGCTGAAGAGCGCGCTGCGCCAGAAGCGCGGCTGCGATGCCGCCGAGGCGCGACGGATCGCGAAAATTCTCGACCGCGCGGCTGCCGAAATCCTGCAGCAATGACGCAATCGCAAAGGAGGCCCTTCATGTACAATGCTGAACCGCACAGCGCGATTGCCGACGCCCGCGTCACCGCCGTCATCGAGCGCCTGCAGGCCACGCGCCGGGCCCCGGTGCGAGGCAACCCGATGCAGAGCGGCAGCCGCGATCCGCACGATTATGCCGAGCAGGGATTCTCGATCCACCCGGAGCAGGGCGAGCTGATCTACCTGCTGTGCCGCGGCCTGCGTGCCAAGCGCGTCGCCGAGTTCGCGACGTCGGTCGGAATGTCGACGCTCTATTTCGCGGCCGCAATGCGCGACAATGGCGGCGGCACCGTGATCGGCTCGGAGATCGTGCCGGCCAAGGTGGCTGCCGCGAAGCGCAACCTTGCCGACGCCGGCCTGGCCGCTTACGCCGAGGTCCGCGAGGGCGATGCACGCAAGACGCTGCGCGATCTCGGCGGCCCTGTCGACTTCATCCTGATCGACGGCTGGCCGGGCGAGAAGGGCCCGACGCTGGCGCGCCAGGTGATCGAGATCGTCGCCCCGCAGCTTCGCGTCGGGGGCTATGTCATGAACGACAATGCCGAGGCGGATTTCCTGGAGTTCGTGCGCGATCCCAGAAATGGCTTCGTGTCAATCACGCTGCCGCTGAAGGGCGGCACCGAGCTCTGCCTCAAGGTGGCGTAGCGGAGGTTTTCCTGCTGGCGTGATTGTGAGCCGCAACGGCATCACGCCATGCTGGATTTCATCGGCGCTTCTTGCTCTTCTCTGGAAAAATCAGGAGCGAAGCGCCGCATGTCCGAAGTCCCGCCAACCCATCCGCTTGATCGCCCGATCTGGAGCGCGCTGACCACGCGGCAGCGCGATCTCGCGGAAGGCTCCGCCGCTGCAAGGCGCTTCCCGCTCGCGATTGCGCCCTTCGCCGACATGGTCGACATGTCGCCCGAGAGCTTCGCCGCGCTCGGTGCGCTGCTGTCGGGGCCTGACATCGCGGTGCTGTTCACGCCCGATCCGGTCAGCGTGCCGCCGCAGTTCAAGGTGCTGCTGGCCGAGACCGGCGAACAGATGATCGGCGCGCCGGCGGCCTTTTCTCTGTCCGGCGTCGAGATCATCAGGCTCGGTGCGGCCGATGTTTCCGAGATGATGGCGTTGACGACGCTGACAAAGCCCGGTCCGTTCAGCGCGCGGACGCATGAGCTCGGCAACTTTTTCGGGATCCGCGTCGGCGGCGAGCTGGTCGCGATGACCGGGGAGCGGATGAAGCCCGGGAACTATACCGAGATGACCGCGGTCTGCGTGCATCCGGAGCATCGCGGCCGCGGCTATGCGCAGGCGCTGCTGTCGGCGGTCGGCCGCCAGATCGTGGCCCGCGGCGAGATTCCGTTCCTGCACGTTTTCACCAGCAATGTCTCGGCGATCGCGCTCTACCGCCGCCAGGGCATGGCGATCCGCCGCCGCCTGCACATCACGGTGTTGCAGAAGCAGGAGTAGCGCGGGCCGCGAGCTCTCATAAAGACCGAAAGTTCGGCTCACGGATGCAGGCGCCCCATGCCGCGGCGATCCTCACCGGGTCTCGCGGCGTGGATGCTGGCGCCCGCCGGTCAAAAGCGCGTAGGCGCTAGGATCCGGCTTGACGCCGCGGGCCCGGCGGCCGAAGGAGGGATCAGTCTCTCACGCCAACGACAACAGGAAAGTTTCATGACACGCGTGCGCTGTATCACCGAAATGGGCATGGGCGTCGACGTTCACGGCCGCGACGCCACCAAGGCTGCCAAGCGGGCGGTCTCGGACGCGATCCGCCATTCCAGCCTCGGCTTCTTCCGCATGCTCGGCAAGACCGCCAACGACATGTTCGTCGATGTCACGATCGCGGTGCCGAATCCCGAAGCGGTCGATACCGATGCTGTCGCCAGGGAATTGCCCTACGGGACCAAGGCCGTAAAGGCGATCGCGGGCGGGCTCGAGATTCCGTCCGATCTCGGCAACGACCCGATCCTGATCGCGAATGCCGCCGTCATCGTCAGCTTCGACGACGGCAAATGACGAACGGGCGGCGGCGACGCGTTTACTCGCCGCCCCTGAAGTAGTCGGGCTTGCCGGTGGTCCAGGTCTCGCCCCAATGCTGGCCGCCGCCGTCGACGGTCAGCATCTCACCGGTGATGAACTTGCCGGACGGCGCGGCGAGATAGACCGCGGCTTCCGCGATGTCCCAGGGGGTGCCCGGACGCATCATCGGGTTGGAGCGCGGATAGGTGGCGCGCGCCGCCTCGCTGTAGACGTTCCAGCCCTCGGTCTCGATCGCGCCGGGCGCGATGCAATTGATGCGGATGTTCAGCGGCGCCCATTCGACCGCCAGCGCACGCGACAGCCCGATCACGCCGGAGCGCGCCGCGATCGAGTGCGCGATGCCGTAGAGGCCGTGCGTCGTGACCACGACGATATTGACGATGTTGCCGGGATGTGTGCGGTCGCGCCAGCGCTGCGCTGCGGCCTGCATCATGTACCAGTTGCCGTTGAGGTTGGTGTTGATGACCGCGTTCCAGCCCTTGATCGAGACGTCGATCGCGGCCTGCGGGAACTGGCCGCCGGCACTGTTGACGAGATGATCGATGCGGCCATGCTCGGCCCATAGCGCATCGAACATCGCGTTGACCGCGTCCGCATCCCTGATGTCGGCGACATGCGCGGACGCCTTCAGGCCGCGATGGCCGAGATGATCGACCAGCGCATCGAGCTTGTCGGCATTGCGCCCCGTGACAACGACGTGGGCGCCGAGCCGGGCGAACAGCCAGGCGATGGCGCGGCCGATGCCGCCGGCGCCGCCGGACACGACGACCACCTGACCGGCCAGCGCATCGGCCGCGAACACCGTCGGGTGCGTCGCGAGTTCGTCGTCGGAGAGGCTTGGAGGCATTCGTCGTCCGTGCCGGCTGGAGCTGTCCCGAGCCAAATCTGTCCTATCGGCCGCCGAGCGGCAAGGCCGCGCGGACCGCCAATACATTCGCGCGATCTGTGAATCAGTTCACAGCTTTCGGTAGCAAATCCATCCACTATCTCGTGGAGCGCGGCACTGGCGATTGTGCGGATCGCAAGCGCAGCGTCATCGTCGCGCGATCTGATTTGGGTATTCATTGATACGGCCCCGGCAGACCTGCTGCGGGCTTCGATGTGCTTGATTCTCACAAACCGGATTTGAGGAGGCGTTATGAAAGCCGTTGCGTTCTCCAACAACGACATGGCCGTGGTCGCCTGGACCTTCGGCGGCAAGCTCAAGGATTGCCTCGGCTTCGCCGTGCACCGGATCGACGTCAAGGCGGGAACCGAAACCGTGCTGCCGGCGCTGGCCACGTTCAAGGGCGAGCAGGCGACCGAAGGCCGGACCACCGCCGACGATCCCGTCCAGAAGTTCTTCTGGAAGGATGTCTTCGCCAAACGCGGGGGCACCTACAAATACAAGATCGTGCCGATGACGGGCGTCCCCGGCAAGCTGACGCCGATGCCGTTCGGTCCGCTGATCTCGAATCAGGTGCAGCTCAACCCGAACTACGGAACGCTGTCGGCATATTTCAATCGCGGCATCCTCGCGACGCAGGCCACCGCCCACAAGCTGACCGACGGATCGCCGGCGGGCGCGATGGTCGACGTTCTGAAGGAGCGGATCGTCAAGATCGGCGATCAGCTGCGCGTCGACCTTGCCGGAGACATGATCAAGGCGCTCACCACGTTGCCGGACGAAGCGTTGACCTCAAACGGGGAGTTGCTGCTCGCACTCTACGAATTCCAGGATCCCGAGCTGATCCAGCATTTTGCGGCGGTGCACAGCCGCGGCAGCCTGATCCTGTCCAACATGCCCAGCGGCAGCAAGAAGACCGGCGATCTCACCAACGACGCCTATGCCGAGGAGCGCCAGCAGATCAAGGCGGCCGGATTGACCGTCATCGACCGGTTCATGCCGAGCAACAGCATCGGCCACAACAAGTTCCAGGTGCTGGTCAACGGCACGCCGCAGGCCGTGCTGTTCGGATCGACCAATTGCACGTCGAATGCGCTGTGCGCGCAGACCAACAACACGATCATCGCGCGCTCGCCGGCGATGGCTCAGGCCTATGCCGACTACTGGCAGCGGCTGAAGCAGGACACCGTGCCATCAGGCAATAACGGCAAGGCGCAGCAGGGGGCGGCGCTGCGCGGCACCGACGGCACCAAGCTGCCGACCATCACGCTGGAAGACAACAGCGGCACGGTCGATCTCTGGTTCTCGCCGAACACGCCGCAGCGTCGTGCCAGCAAACCCGGACCAAACGAGCCGACGCCGCCCGACATGCAGATGGTGTTCGACGCGATCGCCGGCGCCAAGCAGGCGATCGTGTTTCTGGTGTTCGAGCCGGGCTCGCCGAGCATCATCGACAAGATCGTCGACGCGTTGAAGGCGAAGCCGTCGCTGTTCGTGCGTGGCGCGGTCACCGCGCCCCAGGCATCGGGCGATTTCGCCGTCGGCATCACCGGCGGCGGCGCGGGGACCAAGCCGGCCAAGCGGCAGAAGGGCGACCCGCCATTGCCCGAGGATTACCGCGTGATCCATACCCGCGGCGTGACCAAGTCGGACGCGTTCGGGCAGTGGGAGGCCGAGCTGAACCAGGCAGGCCACGCCGTGATCCACGACAAGATCGTCGTGATCGACCCGTTCGCTGATGATTGCGTCGTCATCACCGGCAGCCACAATCTCGGTTACAAGGCCTCCTACAACAACGACGAGAACATGGCGATCATCCGCGGCCACCGTGCGATCGCGGAAGCCTATGCGGCACATTGCCTCGACGTCTACGATCACTACGCCTGGCGCTACTGGCTGCAAACCAGCCCCAACACGGCCTGGCATTTCCTCGCAACCGACGACAGCTGGCAGAACAGCTACTTCTCGGCCGACAACCAGGTCAAATCCGCCGAGCTGTCGTTCTGGCTGTCGGCGACGCCGGCCGCTGAGGCGTTGCCGACGCCGGTCGATCAGACCAGCACGCGTGTCCGCCCAGGCCTTCAGGCCGCGGTCGGTGGCGTCGCGCCGGCGATCGGCCCGCATGCCCGCGCGCCGCGCCGCCAGGGTGGCGCGACGAAGCACAATCCGGCAGCCGGCCGGCCGAGGGCGGCCGCCGCCGCGCGGAAGAAGGTCGCGAAGACCCGGACGTCGACCGCCAGGTCGGCGAAATCCAAATCGGCAAAGGCCAAATCAGCAAAAGCCAAGACCAAGAAGGTGTCGAAGACCAAGAAGCGGCGTGTGGCGGCTCGTCCTGCCAAGCGCGTCAAGACGAAACGCGCGAAGACGTGATCGGGTGTTCCGTCGGAGCGAGTATCGGACAGGCGATGCGGATCGCGCCGGAACGCTGAATAATCGCGGAGGGGGCGGGCTTCAATCGGCGCGCCGGATCACCTAGATTGGTTCGGCCCTCCAAACGCCCGCCCTCCGACGAGTTCATCCATGCCCGACCTGTCTGCCTTTCCGATCACCAAGCGCTGGCCCGCGCAGCATCCCGACCGCCTGCAGCTCTATTCGCTGCCGACGCCGAACGGCGTGAAGGTCTCGATCATGCTGGAGGAGATCGGGCTGCCCTACGAGGTGCATCTCGTCGACTTCAACAAGGACGACCAGAAGACGCCGGAGTTCCTGTCGCTGAATCCGAACGGCAAGATCCCGGCGATCCTCGATCCCAACGGTCCCGGCGGCAAGCCGCTGCCGCTGTTCGAATCCGGCGCGATCCTGCAATATCTCGCCGACAAGACCGGCAAGCTGCTGCCTGAGGATGCCGCGCGCCGCTACCAGGCGATCCAGTGGGTGCATTTCCAGATGGGCGGCATCGGGCCGATGTTCGGCCAGGTCGGCTTCTTCCACAAATTCGCCGGCAAGGATTATGAGGACAAGCGGCCGTTGCAGCGCTACGTCGCCGAGTCCGCGCGCCTGCTCGGCGTGATGCAGGCGCATCTCGCGGGGCGGCAATGGTTCATGGACGATGAATACAGCATCGCCGACATCTCGATGCTCGGCTGGGTGCGCAATCTGATCGGCTTCTACGGTGCGCGCGAACTCGTCGAGTTCGACCGCTTCACCCACGTTGCGGCCTGGCTGGAGCGTGGTCTGAAGCGGCCGGCGGTGGAGCGCGGCTTGAATATTCCGAAGCGCACCTAAGTGCGCTTCAGCAGCTCGTAGACGATCGGATTGTCGGCGCAGGCACTGAGGCCGCATTCGAGCAGGGTGGAAAGCACATTCAGCGCCGTCAGCCCGACCACCAGCCACACGGCGCCTTGCGCGAACTTGCCGGGCGCGGTGCCTTGTCCTGTGCGGTGATCGAACTGGCGGTCGAACAGCAGCATCGCCGCGAGCAGGACGATCGCTGCGATGAAGCCGATCAGCGCCCACGTATAGTAATGATAGCCGAGCAATGCCGACCCGTAGCCGGCGTCGCCGGGCAGGATGTGCAGCAGCACCTGCCGGGTCGAGACCGATGCGCCGACCACCGCCGTCAGCAGCGACAAGGCATAATGGCTCGGCCGCGGTCCGAAGCGGATGTTCAGGATCGGTCCGATCGCCAGAAGCGCGAACAGAGTGCGTTGCAACAGGCACAGCGGGCAGGGCAGCTCGTGCAGCACGAGTTGCGCCGCAAAGGCCGCGGCCAGCAGCAGCGCGAGACCATAGAGCGCCAGCGCATTCAGGCTCACGGCCCGGGTGTCGGTCATGGCCGGCCTCAGAACGACAGCGTGAGGTGGTCGGTGGCGTGATGCAGCAAGGTTGCGATGCACGCAACCAGGATCACCGCGAACAATCCGATCGCGACCGGACGCGGGCCACGCCAGGCCACCAGCATGGCGATGGTGATGGCGAGAAACAATGCGGTGAATTCCATCGTCAGCCTCCGGATGCGAGCCGGCCGCAGTCTATGACAGATTCGTGTGCGTGCGCGGCGACCCGAATGGCCATTGTCGCTTGCGTGCGGCTCCGCCAAGATGGCATCACGAGTTCGAGTTCACTTCCAGCCCGGGGCACCTCATGACGACAGACGCGATCAAGCCCGCAGCCCATCACAAGCATCAGCCCTGGTACAAGATCCTCTACATCCAGGTGTTGATCGCGATTGTCGCGGGCGTCTTGATCGGCCACGTCTATCCCGGCCTCGGCAAGCAATTGAAGCCGCTCGGCGACGGCTTCATCGCGCTGATCAAGATGATGATTGCGCCTGTCATCTTCTGCACCGTGGTGCACGGCATCTCCTCGATGGGCGACCTCAAGCGGGTCGGCCGGGTCGGGTTGAAGACCCTGATCTATTTCGAGGTGGTGTCGACGGTGGCGCTCGCGGTCGGGCTTTTGGTCGGCGAGCTGCTGCAGCCGGGCCACGGCTTCAACATCGATCCCGCCACCATCGATCCGAAGTCGGTCTCCACCTACGTCACGCAGGCAAAAGAGCAGGGCATCGTCGCCCATCTGATGGCGATCATTCCGGACAGCTATTTCGGCGCCGTGGCGCGTGGTGATCTGCTGCAGGTGCTGCTGATCTCGATCCTGTCGGGTTTCGCCATTGCGCTGATGGGCAAGGCCGGCGAGCCGATCGCCGAGGCGATCGACAAGGCCGCCAAGATGTTCTTCGGCATCATCCGGCTCATCGTCCGCGTCGCGCCGCTCGGCGCGTTCGGGGCGATGGCGTTCACGGTCGGCGCCTACGGCCTCGGCTCGCTGGTCAATCTGGCAGCGCTGATCGGCACATTCTATCTCACCAGCGTGCTGTTCGTGCTGATCGTGCTGGGTGCGATCGCGCGGCTGGCCGGCTTCTCCATCATCCGCTTCATCGCCTATATCAAGGACGAGCTCCTGATCGTGCTCGGCACCTCGTCGTCGGAGACGGTGCTGCCGCAGATGATCCAGAAGATGGAGCATCTCGGCGCCTCGCGCTCGGTGGTCGGCCTCGTGGTGCCGACCGGCTACAGCTTCAATCTCGACGGCACCAACATCTACATGACGCTGGCGACGCTGTTCCTGGCGCAGGCCACCAACACCCATCTGACGATCTGGCAGGAGCTCGGCATTCTCGGCATCGCCATGATCACCTCGAAGGGCGCCTCCGGCGTCACCGGCGCCGGCTTCATCACGCTCGCCGCGACGCTGTCGATCGTGCCCGACATTCCGATCCAGTCGATCGCGATCCTGGTCGGCATCGACAAGTTCATGAGCGAGTGCCGTGCGCTCACCAATCTGATCGGCAATGGCGTCGCCTGCGTCGTGATCAGCCTGTCCGAGGGCGAGCTCGACAAGGACGCGCTGCATGAGACCATGGCGCATCCGCTCGAACTCGGCGAGGCGCTGGAGCCGGGCGGGACCGGCGGAGCAACATGAAGGAAAGGGGCCGTCGCAGGGAGGCAACCAAAATACCGAGGAACAACCCCATGCAAAGGAGCCGGCGGCGCCCGGCTTCGGCCGAACGGCTTGACACGTCGGGCAACTCAGGGGTATTTTTCTAAAATACCGAAATTGCACGAGCTTCTGCATATGGTCCATCAGTCGCGGGCGGAGCGGGAAACGTGCCATGTTCGCCGCCGCGGCTGAGGTCGTGAACCCCTGACGTGGGAAGGGCCTCCACTGCAGGGTGACGAATATCCGCGGAGCTATGAGCGCATCATGCGCCCTCGATAGCGACGCTTCCATACCGCCGCCTTTGTGCAACCGCAGCAAATCACGCCACGGTTTGGTAGCGCTCGCTCGGATCGGAAAAATCTGATAGCGTGCATGGCGGCGTAGTTGCGAGGTAGCACATGAAAACGATTTTCAGTGTGATCTTGGTCGCGGCCGCTCTCGTGAACAATTCGGCCGACGCGCAATATACCGATGACGTCGTCAAGATCGGCGTATTGACCGATATGTCGAGCATCTATTCGGACATCGGCGGTCCTGGCGCGGTCGTGGCTGCTAAGCTCGCGGTCGAAGATTTTGGTGCAACTGCCAAGGGCATGAAAATCGAAATCGTCAGCGCCGACATGCAAAACAAGCCTGACGTGGGCGCCAGCATTGCCAACAGGTGGTTCGACGTCGAAAAAGTCGACGTGATCGTTGACGGCATGAATTCCGGCGTTTCACTGGCCGTGAGCGAGATCGCCCGCCAAAAGAACAAGCTGTTCCTGGTGACGGGCGCGGCAACGTCGGACCTCACCGGTCCGAAGTGCAACACCAATACCATTCACTGGGTCTACGATACCTGGGCGCTCGCCAATAGTACCGGCAAGGCGACGGTACAGACGGGTGGCGATACCTGGTTCTTCGTCACCGCCGACTATGCGTTTGGGTATGCTCTTGAACGTGACGCAGGGGCGGTCGTTGAAGCCAATGGCGGAAAAGTGCTGGGCAAGGTCCGGGTGCCGATCAACACCAGTGACTTTTCGTCGTTTCTGCTCCAAGCACAAGCCTCCAAGGCCAAGGTGATCGGTCTCGCTAACGCCGGCGGAGACGCTACAAATGCGATCAAGCAGGCTGCCGAGTTTGGAGTTGTCAGAGGAGGGCAGAATATCGCAGGTCTGCTGTTGTGGGTGAGCGATATCGCAGCCCTTGGTCTGCCGATAACGCAGGGCGTCGTTTTGACCGAGGCCTGGTATTGGGACATGAACGACAACAACCGCATCTGGACGAAACGCTGGCAGGTTGAGCGTCCGGGCAAGGTCCCCACTTCGGCCCAAGCAGGTGTCTATTCGGCCGTGACTCACTATCTCAAGACGGTCGAAGCGCTAAAGTCTGACGCGGATGGCCGCGCCGTCGCCGCCAAAATGAAGGAGATTCCGACCGACGACCGTCTTTACGGCAAAGGAATCATCCGGGCGGACGGACGCAAAATCCACAACATGTATCTCTTTGAGGTAAAAGCACCCGCCGAATCGAGATACTTCGGCGACTTCTACAAAGTGCGCGCCACCATCCCGGCAGCAGAAGCCTTCCGACCGTTGCAAGATGGCGGGTGTCCCCTCGTGAAGGGCTGATCACCAGCGCATCTGCGGCGACGAGCCGCCTTCTGAGGTCGCATCATAGATGCACTTGCCGCCGCGCACGATACCGCTGTCCCGATGATCGACCCTCCATCGTCCGCGCGCGGTTTCGTCTGGATCCGGGCCAATGCTGCTTGCGGGCCTTGGTTACGACGCCGATTAGATCAGAGAGCTTGCCATAAAGATGACGTGGCAGTGGATGTCGTGCCGACAAGATGCTGGTGTTTCATGCCGCGTTCGTGCTGTACGGACCGAGACATTAAGAGCCGCGTTCTCTGAGCGGCTTTCCGCCGCCGTGCGCAGGTCTCTCACCGAGCTGTTCATTGCGAGCGGCCCGGCCGATGATTCCGGACGACCTCGCATCCAGTACCGCCCGCGAAACGTCTATTGCTGCTTTCGCGCGCAGCACCTGTTCTCGCGCAAGGTGATTGGATCGATCCAGATGTATCATTCAAAGGTAGAGCCACTGTCGAGCAAGTTCGAGGGGCGACGCCGAGCCTTGCATCGTGAGTGCTTCGGAGATGGACGATTCACGAATCCCATTGCTTTGCAGTATTCGGCGCATTTCGTCGCGCCGGCTGCTGCCTTGCTGATCGGGCGAGTTTGTAAATCGTTGCTCAGCGCTGCAGTACCGGACGCTGATGGTCCGCTTCGCTGCGGTTCGTGGACGCGACCGGAGACCTTTCTCAATGGCTGAAGCGCAGCTTGATCGCTGCCTCCGATCGCCCGAGTTCGAGCGCTATCAGCCGGATACTCAAATTCGAAGCGCGCAATTTGAGGAGCTTTTCATCCTCCTCCTGCGACCAGAGCCGACGTTCGTTGCGGGGCATCCGAGGCAATCCCTTAACCGATTTGGCGGTCTCGATAGACGGATCAATTTCAGCCTAATGCGGCGGGGTACGGTGACACCCTTCATTGCCGCTGCCACCTTCCTCCGGCGGGAAGGGTTCCTGCGTTTTGCGGCCGATGAAGGTGTCGGGAGGTGAGGTCTCCTTGAGCAACCTGATCGAGCGCTGGATCGCTTCGCGTGACTGTGCAGCGAGGTCTAACCAGGCTTGTTCTAATCGATTGACGCTGTGCCGACCGGCCATGCGCGCGCTCCATCGCATATGCAGGCGGGAGCGCTGGCGGGTCTCTCAGCCACCGACGCCTACGGGCAGAGCCTCGGCCGGTGATGAGTGACAGTACATCCAAATGCAGTTTGCTACCAGTTCTTCTTATCACCACAAAGGCCAGGACACCTTGAACGGTATTCCCACGGCACGCGTCAGATAATCCGAATGGCAGAAAGCGCGATGTGCTGTTTTGCGACCTGAAGCGATGCCCCTGCAACGTGAGCCGCCTCGTATCTGAGGCTTCCGAATGGAGCGGGCGTCGTCGTGCATCTCTATCGATGCATTTGATGCTGGGAGTTGATCTGGGACGACTAGGAAAGCTTCGCCACGCGCTTGGCCCGTGGCGTCCTCTTGGCGAGCCGTGCAGCTGGCGCCGCATTGGCCGCAGCCTCGACGTCGCGGGCTTCGCGAAGCGCACGCAGCCGTTCCATGTTCTTGCGGATGGCCTGCGCCTCGCGCTGTACGTCGGCGATCGCACGCGCGCCTTCTTCGGCCGCAATACGCTTGCGCTCGGCGAGCGCAAGGCTTGCGGGCGAGGACTCTGGCGGGTTCCTGGCCATCGCTGATCTTAAATTCCCTTCCCATAAAGGCGCCAAAGCCCGCCCAATCCTCAGCCGAGAGGGATCGAGCGGGCTGCGACGTCATCCCAGTACATCCGTGAGAATGACGCCACCGGCTTGCGACGTTGTGCTGGGCCGATGTTGGCCCATCTCAGGAAAACGCGTCAGGCGCGACATCCCGAACTGTTTCAAGCCAGCTGGAGATTCTCTGCGCTCGTCTTGCCGCGCATCTTGTCGGTCTTCAGCTCGAAAGAGAGCTTCTGGCCCTCAGCCAGGCCGGACAAACCGGCGCGCTCGACGGCGCTGATGTGAACGAACACATCCTTGCTGCCATCGCTCGGCTGAATGAAACCAAAGCCCTTCTGACCGTTGAACCACTTCACTGTACCTGTCGTCATCTTGTCGTCTCCAATGCGCATATGCGCCATCGTGCGCAGGATCGCGCGTTATCCATTCAACTGGCGATGTCTTTGGAGGAGGGCCGCTTTGACCATTCAACAAGGCGCAACGGCTAATCGAATAATCCGAGTATATGCACTTCTCGCGCGAATACAAGCTCGCCGTGAGCCGGTTCCATTCCTGCTGTCGTATGGTCGCATCAACGACCTCGGCGATGGCGTCGCCTGGGCCGTGATCAGCCTCCCAGAAGGCGGACGTTCGACCAGGCAACTTGACACGTGAGGCATCAAGGTATTCTTCTAGTATTCCGAAATTGCCCAAGCGTTCGCTCCTGCGGAAAAGCCGCCATCTTCCGAAGTCGCCGAGGGCGAGAGCGGACTCGGCAGCAACTTGGTTCAAGTCCAGCGAAGCCGCGCCAGGATTGCGCGACCCATGATCCAGTTCTTGTCGCTCTCGCTGAGGAACGGAAGCTCCTCCGTGAATTGCGTTACGCGCTGCCGGTAGGTGGCTCTCGCGAATGAATTGGTTATGTCGGTCCCCCAGTGGCATCGCTCCGGCCCGTAGGCGTCGAACAGGCGGTGGATATGCGGGATCACGTCACGGAATGGATAGGGTTCAGTCGAAATCAGCGGGACCGACGACAATTTCACCGACACATTCGGATATTTTGCGAGCGCGGCAGCCTGGACGATGGCTTCCGCCACCACGTTGTTGCTTGCGGATCCCGATGAATCGGCATGCGGGCGAAGACCCGCGCCGACGCCCATGTGGTCGATGATGAGCGTAAGTTGCGGGTGTCGCTCGGCGATACCGGCGAACAGCGATGTCTGGCCCGATGTGAGAAACATCACAGGCAGGCGGGCCTTCTCCGCCGCCGGCCAGAACCAGTCCGCGGTCCCGTCGGTCAGCCATGCCGCTTCGCCGGGGCCGAAGTTCAGCCTCACGCCGAGCACGCCGGGCTGGTCGCGCCAGCTCGCAAGCCGTGCCGCGCGGTCGGGCTTGTCGAGGGCGACACGCGCCATGATGGCGAAGCGGCCGGGGTACCGTTTGACCGCCTCCTGGGCATAGTCGATGCGCTCGCCTTCGAGCGACGCCGGCGGAACGATCACGACGCGATCGACGCCGGCTTCGTCCATCAGCGGAATTATTCGCTCGATGGTGAAGGGCTCCGGAAGCTGCGGTTTGGCACCGGGGAGCCAGGGTCTTTGCGGGGTGCTCGCCGGCCACAGGTGAACCTGCGAATCAACGATCACCCGTTTTTGCTGCGCGACCGTTGTCACGGCGTGCTGCATTGACAGCGCGACGCCGGTCGCGACGGTGCCGGTCAGAAAACTACGGCGCGAAGGCATACGGTGTACTTCCTGCTCTGTGGTTTTAATCACCCGCGAATGTCGATCGGTATGGCGCCCCCAGGCAGATCACAGCAGGTTGGCTCGCAAGATTGAGGATCACACCAGGAATTGCGCCATGGATAACGCAACGGACAGCAGCGGAATCGCCCGAGCCATTCACTTTGCTCGCTTCCAAATCACGTCGACAACGTCCCTACCGGGAGGACGGACAGTCAGCGACAGTTGATCCTCCACAATTCTAACGAGGCGCTTCTGATCGGTGCCATTCCAGTTTGGAAAGGAACTTCCCTCGACGTGAATTGCGATGCTACTATCTGCCTCGTTGGTCGAATACGTTCCGAAATAGGTTATCGTTCCGTCGGCCGTTTCCTTGTTCTCTTCGGGCGTACCTTGCCACAAGGCGTTGCTCGTATACTTGGGGCGGTCTGATTTCATCACCGTTATGATGTATCGCCCATCCGTATCAAAGAACGCAATGCCCTTCGGGTCGGTCCCGTAGCGCCTGACGATCGTACCGTCAGGCTTCTTCTGCTCCCAGGCGATCAGGGTCCATGTACCGACCAGCCGCTGCTTGAGCGACTGCATCTGACCTCTCGCGTCGGACGTCATAGCGAAAGCGCCAAAGGCCACGATCGAGCATGCGGCAAAAATTGCGCGCAAGATTTTCATCAGTCTTGCTCCTGTTAGCATGGCAGTGCTGAGCGAACTGAGCAGCCGCCATGATCGGCACGTGGTCGCGGGTCATACAGTCAATTCTTAGCAACGTTCACGCCCTTGAGGCCTGTCGCGTCGATCGCCCTCTGCACTACACCCGTCCGTTTTGCTTCATCGACGAGCGCCGCAAGTGCAGCCTGCACCTCTGCCGAGCGATCTTTCGGAAGCGCGGCCGCCACACGAACCATCGCAAATGCGCCGGGTACGATTTTGGCACCGGGCAACGCATTGGCTGCAGGGTATCCGACCCCGGAGTCCGCCCCAAATACGTCCGCCTTGCCCGAGCGCAGCAACTCGGCCGCGTCAGCCGCGATGGTCGGGCTGAGTGGGATACGGACGATCTCGGCCGCCTTGATCTCCCGGGTGAGCACGCGCTCCGAGGGAGCTCCGCGAATGGTGCCGATCTTGACACCGGCCTTATCGACCGAGGGGATGTCGGGGAATTCCTTTCCTGGCGCCGCGACATAGATGAGACTAATGACCCACAGGTCGGCGGTAGAGGTGGACTTATCGGCAGGAGCAAGAACTCGGGGTCCGATTGCGACGTCCCATTCACCTTTGCCGAAGCTTTGCTGGTATGCATCCGGACTAGGATACATCACGGGTTCGACCGCCACGCCGAGCTTCTGCCCAATGAACCGCGAGACCGGCTCAGCCACGCCACCGAGCACGGTGATGTCAATCATGCCGACGCGTAACTTTCCACTTGGGGCGATCTCCGGCGCTGGAGCTGTCTGCCCAAATGCCATGCCAGACAACGTTATGAACAACGCGACCGAAAGAAGAAGCCGAACCATCAGGCGCCCCTTTGCTTGGACAGGTCGATCCTATCAGCGGACGGGCAACCCGGCCATTACTACCGAATTGGTAGGGCTCGCGAGGCGATGTTGCCTACGGGTCAACTCGACAAAACTCAAAGTCAGCATAGCGCGTTGGTTTTCGGGCGCATCGCGAATGATCGTCGCGTCCTCCCGAGCGGTGTCAGTCCGGGACGCCGGCCGCCTTCAGCGTTTCACGATAGGTCGCGGACATCGATTGCACCGGAAACGGAATCCGCGACAGGAAGCTGGAGATCGAAAACTCCGGATCGACCTTAAGCAGCTCGCGCGCGGTCTGGGTCGCGCGCGCGGAGTCGCCGGTCTTGACCAGAGCCACGATCAGGACGCGGAGGGCGACTGCGAAGCGACGGTTCTGCGCCAGCGCCTTGTCGGCCCACGTCACCGCCTCGGTGAAATTCTGGTCGAGCACCGCGCAGATCGCGAGCGCCGCGGACGCGAACCAGCCGCGGGGGTCGCGCGGGTTGAGCCGTTGCGCGCGCTCGATCATCGCGCGGCCAACGTTCTGGTTGCCGCGCATCGCCTCGATCCAGCCGCCGAGCACCAGCGCCATCGCCGAGTTCGGATTGATCGCAAGCGAGCGCTCGAACAGTTCGCGCGCGGGCTCGATCTCGTCGGCCATGTTCCAGATCGCGAACGCCGCCATCCACAGCACCTGCGGATCGCCGGGCGCAAGCTCCACCGCGCGCCAGGCCTGCGCGACCGCGCGCTCCCGGTAGGAGTCGTCAGGCTTCAGCCAGCCCTGGACATGGCGCATCGCATGGCAATAGGCCGACGCCGCCAGCGCGGGCGCGTAGGTCGGATCGAGCGCCAGCGCCTGGTCGAGGCAATCGAGCGCGGCTTCCATGCTCTCGGGCGTGAACTCGTACCTCAGACTGTAGGCGCGCAGCAGCAGATCGTAGGCGTCGAGCTTGTCGGGTGGCGCGGCCCGCACCCGCTCGGCCTCTGCGACCAGCATCGTCGGCTCGATCGCGCCGACCACGGTCTCGGTGATGCGATCCTGCAGGTCGAACACGTCGTTCGCCGCACCGTCGAAGCGATCGGCCCACAGATGCGCGCCGGAGGTGGCGTCGATCAGCTGGCCGGTGATGCGCAGGCGATCACCGCCGCGGCGGACGCTGCCCTCGAGCACATAGCCGACGCCGAGCTCGCGGCCGACCTGGCGGATATCGACCGCCTTGCCCTTGTAGGTGAAGGCGGAGTTGCGCGCGATCACGGTGAGGCGGCTGCAACGGGCGAGCGCGGTGGTGATGTCCTCGGCGATCCCGTCGGCGAAATAATCCTGCTCCGGATCGCCGCTCATGTTGGTGAAGGGCAGCACCGCGATCGACGGGCCCTCGCTCGGTCGCGGCGGCGCGGCGTTGTCGGCAACCGGACGAGCGGACGCGCTGTCCTCCCGGACATCGCCGACGAAGCGGAGGCCCTTGCGGGGCAGGGTGCGGATCAGCCGCTGCGCCTCGCCATTGTCGCCGATCGCGGTCCGCGCCGCGTTGACCCGGCTGCTCAGCGTCGCCTCCGAGACGATCCGGCCGTGCCAGACCGCGGCCAGCACCTCGTCGCGGCTGACGACGCGATTGCGCGCGCGGATCAGGAATTCCAGGAGGTCGAAGACCTGCGGCTCGACGGCCACCAGGGCAGCGCCGCGGCGCAGCTCCCGGCGCTCGGAATCGAGGGTCAAGTCGTTGAAATGGTAAGTCAATTCGAAGAGTCCGGCAGGCGGCGGCTGAATCCGGAGCGGAAGCTAGCACAGGCCGACGGAAGCCAAAATCAAGACGGTCTGAAGAACAAATCCATGTCCTCTGAAAGCGGGCGGGGGCGGTCTCTGCGATAGTGATTTCGACACCAGAGTTAAGGAGATCGCCATGTCCCAACCCACCAACCAGCAACGCCGCCGCTTCCTCGGCATCGCCGGCGGGATCCTCGCCGCGTCCCGGTTTGGCTTGATCGGATCGGCGAGCGCGCAATCCAAGGAGCAGTCCAAGGCGGCGGCGCCCGCGGTCAAGGCCGGCGGCCATACCACGATCGGTCCGGTGAAGCAGATCAAGGCCGGCGTGCTCGATACCGGTTATGTCGAGATGGGTCCGGCGTCAGGTCCTGCTGTCATTCTGCTGCACGGCTGGCCCTACGACATCCACAGCTATGCCGACGTCGCGCCGGCGCTGGCGGAGGCCGGCTATCGCGTGATCGTGCCGCATCTGCGCGGCTACGGCAGCACGCGCTTCCTCTCCAGCGATACCAAGCGCAGCGGCCAGCCGGTCGCGGTCGCCGCCGACATCATCGCGCTGATGGACGCGTTGAAGATCGAGAAGGCGGTGCTCGGCGGTTATGATTGGGGTGCGCGCACCGCCAACATCATGGCAGTGCTCTGGCCCGAGCGCTGCAAGGCGATGGTGTCGGTCAGCGGCTACCTGATCGGCAGCCAGGCGGCCGGCAAGCTGCCGCTGCCGCCGAAGGCCGAGCTGCAATGGTGGTACCAGTTCTATTTCGCGACCGAGCGCGGCCGCGAGGGCTATGCCAGGAACCGGCACGACTTCAACAGACTGATCTGGCAGCTCGCTTCGCCGCAGTGGAAGTTCGACGACGCCACCTATGACCGCAGCGCCGCCGCGTTCGAGAACCCCGACCACGTCGAGATCGTGATCCACAATTACCGCTGGCGGCTCGGCATCGCCGAGGGCGAGGCCAAGTACGACGCCTTCGAGACGACGCTGGCCCCAGGCGCCCGTGATCGCGATCCCGACCATCACGATGGAAGGCGATGCCAACGGCGCGCCGCATCCGGAGCCCGCGGCCTATGCCAGGAAGTTCTCCGGGCATTACGAGCATCGCCAACTCGCCGGCGGCATCGGCCACAACCTGCCGCAGGAGGCGCCGCAGGCCTTCGTGCAGGCGATCATCGACGTCAGCAAGGTCTAGACACGTGCCGCCAAGATCGATGTGGAGACCTGATAGCTTCGATCTGGCGCTGCGATGGCTGCGAGGCTAGTTTCCCCGCGGCAATCGCATGCGGGGTACGGCTTTGACCATCACCATCTACGGCATCAAGAACTGCGACACCATGAAGAAGGCACGCGGCTGGCTCGACGATCACGGCGTCGCCTATGATTTCCACGATTACAAGACGGCCGGGATTGCCAAGGACAAGCTCAAGCAATGGAGCGACGAGGTCGGCTGGGAGACGCTGCTCAACCGTGCCGGCACCACCTTCAAGAAGCTGCCCGATGCCGACAAGGAAGGGCTGAACGAGCGCAAGGCGGTGGCGCTGATGGCCGAGCAGCCCTCGATGATCAAGCGTCCGGTGCTCGACCTCGGATTGAAGCGCGTGGTCGGCTTCAAGCCGGATATCTATGCCAAGGAAGTGCTGGCGAAAGCGCGCAAGAAGGGCTGATGCCGGCAGGCTCCGCGCATCTCGAACCATGAGGTCCCGTCGGTGGCCTACATCGTTCGAGACGCCCACATCCTGCGGGCTCCTCGGATGACCGGTCTGAAGGCGGGACAACATGTCCGACGTCGTCCCTGCGAAAGCAGGGACCCATAACCACAGGATCTAATTGTTGAAAGGCTGTGACCCCAGCCCTGCGCAACAATGGCCTTCGGTGGCTATGGGTCCCTGCTTTCGCAGGGACGACACTGAATGTTTGGTGCCGCTCCCCTTAGCTCGAAAGCGCTTTACGTCAGCTCGACCGAATCCTGGCTCGCGGGGCGGACCGCCGGCACGAACCTGCGGTCGATCACCGCGCGCACCGTGACGACTGGGACCGACTTCGCCTTCACGCCCATCAGATTGTGCAGCCGGAAGCCGCCCTCGATGCTGATCGCCTTGTAGGAGCCGATGATGTGCTCGACGGTGTCGCCGCGCCCGAACGGCAGCAGCAGCCGTTCGTAGGAGACATCCTTGCCGTCGGCGTCGGTGACTTCAGCGACCGTATAGGTCGGACGCTTTCGCGCCAGGCAGGCACGATAGGACCGGATCACGCCGGCATAACGCTCCGGGCCGATCGCATCATCCAGATAGCGGTTGGTGCGCAGCCGCGGCTCGACATGCTCGTTGCCATAGGCGGTCGTTAGCCTTGCGCCTTCCTGCGTGATGATGAAACGGGCGGCGTCGCCGCTGCCCTCGACGTCGAAGCCCATCATGTCGGCGCGCTCGTCGGCACTGCCGTCGGTGTGGAAATCGTCGAGCGTGGGAAGCGCGTCCGGCGTGCGCAACGCGCGCAGCCAGGCATTCAGCAGCACGCGCTGCGTGATCGATTTGATCACCGATGGATCGGCGCTTGTGAATGGCATCGGCTAGCCGACGCGCGGGATGGTCGGGCCGCGGGCATAAAGCCGCAGCCACGTGCTGAGGACATCACGTTGCCGGATCGACTTGACGACCGAGGAATTGGCGCTGTGGAAATGCAAGGCTGGTGCCGCTCATCATGTAATGGCCAAAGCTTCGGCGAGAAGGCGGAAATATTCTATGAATGCCGGACTGCGGAGCAAAACACCCTTAATGGTGGCTTTCCGAGGCGCAAAGCCCGCGGAAATACCATTCGACTAAGGATCAACCGGAACAAGCCGTGCCGATACTGCACTGCACAGCTTTCCACCTTGCGTAACTGCCGCAGATGACGGCATATTCCGGCCCGGAGGAGGCGGGCGCCGGACGGTTTCCAAGACGGACCGACGACCTGTCTGACATGAAAAAACTGGCCACGCGGGCGAGGCGCTTCGCGGCGATGGCGTATGGGGGAATCTTTTTGGCCGATGAGTTCATCCTCGAAACCAGCGGATTGACCAAGGAATTCGCCGGTTTCTTTGCCGTTCGCGACGTCGCGCTGAAGGTGCGTCGCGGCAGTATCCATGCGTTGATCGGGCCGAACGGCGCCGGCAAGACGACCTGTTTCAATCTGCTGACCAAGTTCCTGAAGCCGTCGGCCGGCCAGATTCGCTACAAGGGCCAGGACATCACCGCGATGCCGCCCGCCGACGTGGCGCGGCTCGGGCTCGTCCGCTCGTTCCAGATCTCTGCGGTGTTTCCGCATCTGACAGCGCTGGAAAATGTGCGCGTGGCGCTGCAGCGCCAGCATGGTTCGTCATTCGATTTCTGGCGCTCCAAGAGCGTGCTCGACCGCTTCAATCCGCGCGCGCACGAGCTTCTGAACGATGTCGGCTTGAGCGAATTCGCCAACACGCCGGCGGTCGAGATGCCGTACGGCCGCAAGCGCGCACTTGAAATTGCAACGACACTCGCGCTCGACCCCGAGATGATGCTGCTCGACGAGCCGATGGCCGGCATGGGCCATGAGGACATCGACAAGATCGCGGCGCTGATCAAGCGGATCTCGGCCAAATACACCATCCTGATGGTCGAACATAACCTCTCGGTGGTGGCCAACCTCTCCGACATCATCACCGTGCTGACGCGCGGGCAGGTGCTGGCGGAGGGCAACTACGCCGACCTCTCCAAGGACGAGCGCGTGAAGGAAGCCTATCTGGGAGCGGGTCATGGCTGAGGCAAATCTCGCGGAGAAGCCGGTGGCCGCGGCCGGCGCCGAGGTGCTGGCGGTCAAGGATTTGCAGGCCTGGTACGGCGAATCGCACATTCTACACGGCATCAATTTCAACGTGAAAGCCGGCGAGGTGGTGACGCTGCTCGGCCGCAACGGCGCCGGCAAGACCACCACGCTGAAGTCGATCATGGGCGTGATCAACAAGCGCTCCGGCTCGATCCGCTTCGACGACAAGGAGATCATCCGCGCCACGTCGGACAGAATCGCGCGGCTCGGCATCGCGTTCTGCCCGGAGGAGCGCGGCATCTTCGCCAGCCTCGACGTGAAGGAGAACCTGCTGCTGCCGCCGGTGGTGCGTCCGGGCGGGCTGCCGCTCGACCAGATCTTCACGCTGTTTCCCAATTTGAAGGAGCGCCTCACCAGCCAGGGCACCAAGCTGTCGGGCGGTGAGCAGCAGATGCTGGCGATCGCGCGCATCCTGCGCACCGGCGCGCGCTTCCTGATGCTGGACGAGCCGACCGAAGGCCTGGCGCCGGTCATTATCCAGCAGATCGGGCACACCATTGCGCGCCTGAAGTCGCAGGGATTTACGATCCTGTTGGTCGAGCAGAATTTCCGTTTCGCCTCGACCGTTGCCGACCGCTACTACATCGTCGAGCACGGCAAGGTGATCGACGGCTTCGCCAATTCGGAGCTGTCCGCCAACATGGATAAGCTGCATACCTATCTCGGCGTCTGATCGCCCGAGCCAGAAAATTTGAGGACTGAGGGAATCCCCATGAAGAACACGATTTCTGCGCTTCTGCTCGGCACCGCGATGGCGCTCAGCGTCGCGAGCATTGCCTCCGCCGACGACAAGGTCGTCAAGATCGGCGTGTTGTCGGATCAGTCCGGCCTCTACGCCGACCTCGCCGGTCCCGGCTCGACGCTGGCGGCGCAGATGGCGATCGAGGATTCCGGCCTCAAGGCCAAGGGCTGGACCATCGACCTGATCTCCGGCGATCACCAGAACAAGCCCGACATCGGCACCACCATCGCGCGCCAGTGGTTCGACGTCGACAAGGTCGACACCATCGTCGACGTGCCGAATTCCGGCGTCGCGCTCGCGGTCAACAACGTCGTGAAGGAAAAGAACGGCGTCTACATCAATTCGGGCGCTGCGACCTCGGACCTCACCAACGCACAGTGCTCGCCGAACACGGTGCACTGGACCTACGACACCTACATGCTGGCGCACGCCACCGGCCAGGCGCTGGTCAAGGCGGGCGGAGACACCTGGTTCTTCCTGACCGCGGACTATGCGTTCGGCGCGGCGCTGGAGCGCGACACCACTGCGGTTGTCCTCGCCAATGGCGGCAAGGTGGTCGGCGGGGTCAAGCATCCGCTCAACACCGCCGATTTCTCCTCGTTCCTGCTGCAGGCGCAGGCCTCCAAGGCCAAGATCATCGGCCTCGCCAATGCCGGCGGCGACACCACCAACTCGATCAAGCAGGCGGCCGAGTTCGGCATCGTCAAGGGCGGCCAGAAGCTTGCCGCGCTGTTGCTGTTCCTCACCGACGTCAAGGCGATCGGGCTCGAGACCGCGCAGGGCCTGAACTTCACCGAGACCTTCTACTGGGACCTCAACGACAACACCCGCGCGTTCTCCAAGCGCTTCTCGGAGCGGATGAAGAACGGCGCGCCCCCGACCATGGTGCAGGCCGGCGTCTATGCGGGCCTCACGCATTACTTCAAGGCGCTGGAAGCGCTCGGCGGCAATCCGCATGACGGCGCCAAGGTGGTCGCCAAGATGAAGACCATCCCGACCGACGATCCGCTGTTCGGCAAGGGCGAGGTCGAGGCCAACGGCCGCGTCACCCACGACGCCTACCTGTTCGAGGTGAAGAAGCCCTCGGAGTCCAAGGGACCGTGGGACTTCTACAAGCTGGTCGGCACCGTGCCGGGCAACCAGGCCTTCACGCCGCTCGACAAGAGCACCTGTGCGCTCCTGAAGAAGTGACGATCACGCCCGCCGGCCATGCGCGTGGCCGGCGGGCTTCATCTATCTAAGCGAAAGCTCATTCGATGCAGGCTCTCTACGCACAGCTTCTGGTCGGACTGATCAACGGCTCGTTCTACGCGCTGCTCAGTCTCGGGCTTGCCGTCATCTTCGGCATGCTCAACATCATCAATTTCGCGCATGGCGCGCTCTACATGATGGGCGCCTTCGTGGCGTATTTCCTGCTCAATCTGGGCGGCATCAACTACTGGTGGGCGCTGATCATCGCCCCCGTCGTGGTCGGCATCTTCGGCATGATCCTCGAGCGCACCATGCTGCAATGGCTGACCGGGCTCGACCATCTCTACGGCCTGCTCTTGACCTTCGGCATCGCGCTGATCGTGCAGGGCGTGTTCCAGAACTATTTCGGCTCCTCCGGCCTGCCTTACTCGATCCCGGATCAGCTCAAGGGCGGCGTCAATCTCGGCTTCATGTTCCTGCCGATCTATCGCGGCTGGGTGGTGGTGTTCTCGCTGGTGGTGTGCCTTGCCACCTGGTTCCTGATCGAGAAGACGCAGCTCGGCGCCTACCTGCGTGCCGCGACGGAAAACCCGACGTTGGTGCGCGCCTTCGGCATCAACGTGCCGCGCATGATCACGCTGACCTACGGGCTCGGCGTCGGCCTTGCCGCGCTCGCCGGCGTGCTGTCGGCGCCGATCAACCAGGTCCGCCCGCTGATGGGCGCCGATCTCATCATCGTGGTGTTCGCGGTGGTCGTGATCGGCGGTATGGGCTCGATCATGGGCTCGATCATCACCGGCTTCACGCTCGGCGTGATCGAGGGACTGACCAAGTATTTTTATCCCGAGGCCTCCAACACCGTGGTGTTTGTCCTGATGGTGCTGGTGCTGCTGGTGAAGCCAACGGGACTGACGGGACGGGCGGCCTGATATGTCAGCATTGACCGACGATACACTTCCGATGACGCCGCGCGCGATGCGCGACGAGATGATCGTGTTCGCCGTGATGGCGGTGCTGCTGGCGGTGGTGCCATGGACGGGGATCTATCCGTTCTTCGTCATGCAGGCGCTGTGCTTTGCGCTGCTCGCCTGCGCCTTCAACCTCTTGATCGGCTTTGGCGGCCTGCTGTCGTTCGGCCACGCCATGTTCCTCGGCACCGCCGGCTACGTCTCGGCGCATGCGCTGAAGGTGTGGGGGCTGCCGCCGGAGCTCGGGATCGTGGTCGGCACCGCCGCGGCGGCTCTGCTCGGCCTCGTCACCGGCTACATCTCGATCAAGCGGCAGGGCATTTACTTCTCGATGATCACGCTGGCGCTGTCGCAGCTGCTTTACTTCCTGTATTTGCAGGCGCCGTTCACCCATGGCGAGGACGGCATCCAGGGCATCCCGCAGGGCCATTTGCTCGGGATCTTCGACCTCTCGAAGCCGATGGTGCTCTACTACGTGGTGCTGGTCGGCTTCCTCGCCGGCTTCCTGTTGATCTACCGCACCATCAACTCGCCGTTCGGCGAGGTCTTGAAGTCGATCCGCGAGAATGAGCCGCGCGCGATCTCGCTCGGCTACAAGACCGACCAGTACAAGCTGCTCGCCTTCATCCTGTCGGGCACGCTGGCGGGCTTTGCCGGTTCGCTGAAGGTGTTCGTGGCGCAGAACGCCTCGCTCACCGACGTGCACTGGTCGATGTCCGGTGAAATCGTGCTGATGACCCTGGTCGGCGGCCTCGGTACCATCTTCGGCCCGGTGGTCGGCGCCTTCGTGATCATCGCCATGCAGCAATATCTCGCCGGGTTCGGCCAGTGGGTGACCGTGATCCAGGGCGTGATCTTCGTGGCCTGCGTGCTGCTGTTCCGCCGCGGCCTGGTCGGCGAGTTGGCCCATCTGCTCAGGCGGTCGCTGTAAGGGCAGGGGCAGGATTTCGGCCGACATAGCGGTGGACGACCGCCCGTTCGGGCGGTCGTTTCAGGTTTTTTCCCCGCCAGATGCTCTATGACAGTTCTGTGACAGTCGCTAAAAGGGCTGTCCCAGAATGATGGAACAGAGACATGCTGCGCTGGTTTCGCGCCTTCCTGCCCAAGGAAGAGCGGTTTTTCGAGCTGTTCGCCCGCCACGCCCAGACCTCCGTGCAGTGCTCGCTGGCGCTGCAGGACATGCTGAAGGGCGGGGAGGAGACCCCGGTGTTCTGCCAGCGCGTCAATCAGTTCGAGAACGACGCCGACAGCGTCACCCGCGAGGTGCTGACCGCGGTTCGCCGCACCTTCATCACCCCGTTCGACCGCAGCGACATCAAGAACCTGATCACCGCGATGGACGACGCGGTCGACCAGATGCAGGCGACCGCCAAGGCGGTGATGCTGTTCGAGGTGCGCGAGTTCGAGCCGCCGATGCGCGAGATCGGCACCCTGATCGTCGAATGCGCCAATCTGGTCGTCCGCGCGCTGCCATTGTTGCAGGCGATCGGCCACAACGTCTCGATGCTGACCCAGATCACCGAGGAACTGACCAAGCTCGAGGGCCGGGTCGACGATCTCCACGATATCGGGCTCAAGGAGTTGTTCCTGAAGCACCGCAACGCCAACACGATGGACTTCATCGTCGGCGCGGAGATCTACGACCACCTCGAGAAGGTGGCCGACCGCTTCGACGACGTCGCCAACGAGATCAACTCCATCGTCATCGAGCAAGTCTGAGCATGATCCGGAAAAGTGTGGAGCGGTTTTCCGGCGCGACAAACGCGGAACACGTTTGCGCGGAGATCATGCTCAAGAAAACACAATAAAGCGGGGCATCACGTGGACGCCACGCTGGGTCTTCCGGTTCTGACCATCCTGATCGCGGTCGCGCTGCTGTTCGACTTCCTGAACGGCCTGCACGACGCCGCGAACTCGATCGCGACCATCGTCTCGACCCGGGTGCTGCGGCCGCAATATGCGGTGTTCTGGGCGGCGTTCTTCAACTTCGTTGCCTTCGCGGTGTTCGGCCTGCATGTCGCCAACACCATCGGCACCGGGATCATCGACCCGTCGGTGGTGGATGCGACCGTGATCTTCGCCGCGCTGGTCGGCGCGATCGTCTGGAACGTGATCACCTGGGGCTTAGGCATTCCCTCATCGAGCTCGCACGCGCTGATCGGCGGCCTGGTCGGCGCCGGCATGGCGAAGGCGGGCATCTCAGCGGCGGTGTGGAGCGGGCTGACCAAGACCCTGCTCGCGATCGTGCTGTCGCCGCTGGTCGGCTTCCTGCTGGCGCTGGTGCTGGTCGCGATCGTGTCCTGGCTCTCGGTGCGCTCGACGCCGTTCGCGGTCGATCGCGCCTTCCGCATCCTGCAATTCGCCTCCGCGTCGCTGTATTCGCTCGGCCATGGCGGCAACGACGCGCAGAAAACCATGGGCATCATCGCCGTGCTGCTCTACTCGCAGGGCCATCTCGGCGACACCTTCGAAATCCCGTTCTGGGTCGTGCTGGCCTGCCAGAGCGCGATGGCGCTGGGCACCTTGATGGGCGGCTGGCGGATCGTCCGCACCATGGGGCTTCGCATCACCAAGCTGACGCCGATGCAGGGTTTTTGCGCCGAAACCGGCGGCGCCGCGACGCTGTTCATCGCGACCTATCTCGGGGTTCCCGTCTCAACCACGCATACCATCACCGGCGCCATCGTCGGCGTCGGCGCCGCACGGCGGCTCTCCGCCGTGCGCTGGAACGTGGCGAGCTCGATCGTCTACGCCTGGGTGATCACGATCCCGGCGTCGGCCGCGGTCGCCGCGGCGACGTATTGGGTCGTGCAAATCCTGAAGTAATTAACCGACCAGTTTCAGCCCGACGATGCCCGACACGATCAGGGCGATGCTGGCAAGCCGCATCGCGGTCGCCGGCTCACCGAGCAGGATGATGCCGAGCGTTGCAGTGCCGACCGCGCCGATCCCGGTCCAGACCGCATAGGCGGTTCCAATCGGCAGCGTCTTCAGCGCGAGGCCGAGCAGCAGCACGCTGCCGGCCATCGCCGCCAGCGTCAGCACCGACGGCACCAGCCGCGAGAAGCCCTCGGTATATTTCAGTCCGATCGCCCAGCCGATCTCGAGCAGGCCTGCGGTGAACAGAATGGCCCAAGCCATAACGAACCCTCCGGATAAGGCAGGGTCGTCCCCGCGGGTGATGTGGTGAGGGAAAGGTCGTCCTTTCCGGCCATATATGGGGATCGCGCCGCCGCTCCGCATTGCGACAAAACGCCCTTGATTGCGCCCGTTTTCCCTGCCAAATGCCCGCCATGTCCGACATTTCAGTTTCAGCCGAATCGCCGTCCCGCTCGCCGCTGTCAGAGGAAGTGGCGCGCCGGCGCACTTTTGCGATCATCTCGCACCCGGACGCCGGCAAGACTACGCTGACGGAAAAGCTGCTGTTGTTCGGCGGCGCCATCAACCTCGCGGGCCAGGTCAAGGCCAAGGGCGAGCGCCGCAACACGCGGTCGGACTGGATGAAGATCGAGCGCGAGCGCGGCATCTCGGTGGTCACCTCGGTGATGACCTTCGAATTCAACGAGCTGGTGTTCAACCTCCTGGACACGCCGGGCCACGAGGACTTTTCGGAAGACACCTATCGCACGCTGACCGCGGTCGACTCCGCGGTCATGGTGATCGACGCCGCCAAGGGCATCGAGGCGCGCACGCGCAAGCTGTTCGAGGTGTGTCGGCTGCGCGACATCCCGATCATCACCTTCATCAACAAGATGGACCGCGAGAGCCGCGACACGTTCGAGCTGCTGGACGAGATCGAGAAGACGCTGGCGCTCGACACCACGCCGATGACCTGGCCGGTCGGCCGCGGCCGCGACTTCCTCGGCACCTATGACGTCGTCAATGGCGGCGTGCGGCTGCTGGAAGGCGGCGGCGCCAAGACCGGCGCCACCGAGCAGATCGACATCGCCGATCTCGGCAAGCGCAATCCCAACCTCGACGTCGCCGAGGTCAAGGACGAGCTGGCGCTGGCCTCGGAGGCCTGCAAGCCGTTCGAGCTCGCCGCGTTCCGCGAGGGCCATCTGACGCCGGTCTATTTCGGCAGCGCGCTGCGCAATTTCGGCGTCGGCGACTTGCTCGAAGGCCTCGGCAAGTTCGCGCCGGCGCCGCGCGCGCAGGATTCCGATCTGCGCAAGGTCGATGCATCAGAGCCGCGGATGAGCGCGTTCGTGTTCAAGATCCAGGCCAACATGGATCCGAACCATCGCGACCGCATCGCCTTCGCCCGGCTGTGCTCGGGCAAGCTCAGCCGCGGCATGAAGGCCAAGCTGGTCCGCACCGGCAAGAACATGAGCCTGTCGAGCCCGCAGTTCTTCTTCGCGCAGGATCGCTCGGTGGCGGATGAAGCCTTCGCCGGCGACGTCGTCGGCATTCCCAACCACGGCACCTTGCGGATCGGCGACACCCTGACCGAGGGCGAGGATCTGACCTTCGTCGGCGTGCCGAGTTTTGCCCCGGAAATCGTCCGCCGCGTTCGCCTCACCGATGCGATGAAGGCGAAGAAGCTGAAGGAAGCCTTGCAGCAGATGTCGGAGGAGGGCGTCGTGCAGGTGTTCCGGCCGCGCGACGGCGCGCCGGCGCTGGTCGGCGTCGTCGGTCCGCTGCAGCTCGACGTGCTGAAGGCGCGGTTAGACGCGGAATATTCGCTGCCGGTCGAGTTCGAGGTCTCCGAATTCTCGCTGGCGCGCTGGATTTCCTCCGACGACCGCAAGGCGCTCGACACCTTCATCGCCGCCAACAATTCCGGCATCGCCGACGACGTCGACGGCGATCCCGTGTTCATGGCCAAGAACGAATTCTATCTCGGCTACACGCGCGAGCGGGCGGAGGGCATCACCTTCTCCAACGTCAAGGACGTGAAGAAGAAGGCGTAGCGTTGCATACGCACTGTCGTCCCCCGGCTTGACCGGGGGACCCAGTACGCCGCGGCCTATCCGTTCGATCACCGCTGTCTCTGGAATACTGGATCGCCCGGTCGGGGCCGGGCGATGACAGCGACGGTGTGGCGAGAGAAGCGCGAGGATGTGAACCGGCCCCGCTTGATGCGGTCTGCCCGCGGTACCATGTTCCCCGGAGCGCAATCCGGGTCCGTCTGCATGCTCCGACGCGTCGCCATCTGTCTCGCTTTTGCCGTGCTGGCCTTTGCGTTCGCGAGCGCTGCCTCTACGCAGCAGCGGCAGCAGACCAACCCGGCTCCGTTCGCACACACGCCTTGCAGTGTGCTCGACGAGGGGCCTTGCATCCCGTCTTATTGCAGTGTGTTCAACACCGGGCCGTGCTTTCCCGAGATGGATTATCCGTACGGCGAAAATCTCCAGCTCACGATCCTGACCGTGCCGCCCGAGGGACAGGCCGATAAGTACCGAAAGCCGGATCATGATCTCAATACCATCGGCGATCTCTTCGCCGCGCTGCGTTCCTGCTGGGCCCCGCCGCCGCCGGACGACGCGCGTGCGGGCATGCAGATGTCGGTGCGCTTCAGCTTCAAGCGATCCGGCGAGATGATCGGCACGCCGCGGCTGACGTTTTCGACGCGGGGTATCCCGGCCGACACCCGCACCACCTACCTCAACGCGATCAATGCCTCGCTGGATGCCTGCCTGCCGCTGAAATTCACCGGCGGGCTCGGCGGTGCGCTGGCCGGCCGCCCGATCATGATCCGCTATGTCGACAATCGGGAGCTCGCCAAGCCGGCCGGCAAGCCGTGAGGAACGTCATTCCGGAGCGATGCGGAGCATCGAACCTCAGATGTGCAATTGCACATCGGGGAATCTCGAAATTGGCTTGTGCGCCCTGTAATCTCGAGAATCCCCGGTGCGCAGTTGCGCACCTGCGGTCTGGCCCTGCGGGCCATCCCGGAATGACGGCATAGGCCGCAACGCATTGCTTTCCGCAGTCTGAAGGTGATACGCGAGGGCATCAATCAGGGAGGAACATCGTGGGACTGCTCGTCATGATCCTGGGTCTCGTGCTGTTCCTCGGCATCCATGTGCTGACCAGCCTGCGCGACCTGCGCGCAGGCATCGTCAATGCCATGGGCGAGGGGGCCTACAAGGGCGTCTATTCGCTGGTGTCGTTCGCAGGCCTTGCGCTGATCATCTGGGGTTTCGGCCACTACCGTGCGACCGGCTGGATCGACGTCTGGACGCCGCCGACCGCGTTCAAGCACATCACGGTGGCGCTGATGCTGCCCGCCGTCATCCTCGTCGTCGCCTCCTACATCCGCGGCCGCATCTACACCACGCTGAAGCATCCGATGCTGGCGGGCGTGAAGCTGTGGGCATTCGCGCATCTGCTCGCCAATGGCGACCTCGGCTCGATCATCCTGTTCGGCTCGTTTCTCGGCTGGGCGGTCTATGACCGGATCTCGCTGAAGCGCCGCGCCGATGCCGGTGCGCCGCCGATCCCGGTGGGCGGCCCGACCAACGACCTGATCGCGATCGCGGTCGGTGTCATCGTCTATCTGGCGCTGGCGTTTGCGTTCCACCCGGTCGTGATCGGCGTGCCTGTCATGGGAGCCTGACTATGTCTGTTCAATCCGCCATCAAGCGCAAGACCGCGCCCGATCTGCGCGCCCGCAAGAACGGCGAGCCGATCGTGATGCTGACGTCCTACCACGCGCACACCGCGGCACTGGTCGACCGCCATTGCGACGCGATCCTGGTCGGCGATTCCCTCGGCAACGTCATGCACGGTTTCGAGACCACGGTGCCGGTCACCCTCGACATGATGATCCTGCAAGGCCGCGCGGTGATGCGCGGCTCGCAGGCCGCGCTTGTTGTGGTGGATATGCCGTTCGGCTCCTATGAGGGGTCGAAGGAGCAGGCGTTCCAGTCCGCGGTGCGGATCATGAAGGAAACGCTGTGCGGCGCGGTCAAGCTCGAGGGCGGCGCGCGGATGGCCGAGACGGTGGCGTTCCTGTCCGAGCGCGGCATTCCGGTAATGGGGCATATCGGCCTGACGCCGCAATCGATCAACACGCTCGGCTCGTTCCGCGCCCAGGGCCGCGAGGAGGAGAGCTGGGCGCCGATCGAGAACGACGCCAAGGCCATTGCGGAGGCGGGCGCCTTCTCGATCGTGGTCGAGGCGGTCGCCGAACCGCTGGCGCGCAAGATCACGCAGTCGATCACAGTCCCGACGATCGGCATCGGGGCGAGCGCGGCCTGCGACGGTCAGGTGCTTGTGCTGGAGGACATGCTCGGCCTGTCGCCGCGCGCGCCGAAATTCGTCCGCCGCTATGGCAATCTCGGCCCCGCGATCGAGAAAGCGATCGCGGGCTATGCGCGCGACGTCAAGAGCCGCGCCTTCCCGGGGCCTGAGCACGTCTACGGCATGAAGAAGAGCTGACGAGGCACGCATGGACTGGTCGCAACACGCACTGCCGCTGATGCGGCTCGAGCCGCGCTTCGGTGACCGCGTCGTGCCGGCATTCGCGGAGCGGCCGGCCAGCCTGTGGGCGATGATCGCTGAAGCGGTTACTCAGAATGGCGACGGCGAGGCGCTGGTCTGCGGCGCGACGCGCATGAGCTGGCGTGACGTCGCCGAGCAGTCGGCCAAGGTCGCGGCGGGCTTTTCAAAGCTCGGGCTTGCGCCCGGCGACCGCGTCGCGATCCTGCTCGGCAACCGCATCGAGTTCGTGTTGACGATGTTTGCCGCCGCGCATGCCGGACTGGTCACGGTGTTGCTCTCCACGCGCCAGCAGAAGCCCGAGATCGCCTATGTGCTGAACGATTGCGGCGCCAAGTGCCTGGTCCACGAGGCCACCCTTGCCGACCGCATTCCGGCCGCCGCCGATATTCCCGGCCTGAAGCACCGCATCGCGGTCAGCGACGACAGCGCGTCGCAATTCGCTCGCCTGCGCGACAATGCTCCGGCCGCGGCGCCGGCGGAGGTGATGGAGGAGGACACCGCGATGATCCTCTACACCTCGGGCACCACCGGCCGGCCGAAGGGCGCGATGCTGGCCCATTGCAACATCATTCACTCCTCGATGGTGTTCGCATCCTGCCTCAAGCTGACCAAGGCCGATCGCTCGATTGCCGCAGTGCCGCTCGCGCATGTCACCGGCGCGGTCGCCAACGTCACCACCATGGCCCGCTGTGCCGGCGCGCTGATCATCATGCCGGAGTTCAAGGCGTCGGAATATCTGAAGGTGGCCGCGCGCGAGCGCGTCAGCTACACGGTGATGGTGCCGGCGATGTACAATCTCTGCCTGATGCAGCCGGATTTCGACAGCTATGACCTGTCGAGCTGGCGGATCGGCGGCTTCGGCGGCGCGCCGATGCCGGTCGCGACCATCGAAAAGCTCGACGCCAAGATTCCCGGACTGAAGCTCGCCAATTGCTACGGCGCCACCGAAACGACGTCGCCCTCGACCCTGATGCCGGGCGAACTGACCGCCGCCCATATCGACAGCGTCGGCCTGCCGTGTCCCGGCGCCGAGATCATCGTGATGGGCGCCGACGGCCGCGAGGTGCCGCGCGGCGAGATCGGCGAGCTCTGGATCCGCAGCGCCTCCGTGATCAAGGGCTACTGGAATAATCCGAAAGCGACCGCGGAAAGCTTCACGGCCGGGTTCTGGCATTCCGGCGATCTCGGCTCGGTCGACGCCGACAATTTCGTCCGCGTGTTCGATCGCCAGAAGGACATGATCAACCGCGGCGGCCTGAAGATCTATTCCGCCGAGGTCGAGTCGGTGCTGGCCGGCCATCCGGCCGTGGTCGAGAGCGCGATCATCGCCAAGCCGTGCCCGGTGCTCGGCGAGCGCGTCCACGCCGTGATCGTGACCCGCAGCGAGGTGAATGCGGAAAGCCTGCGCGCCTGGTGCGCCGAGCGCCTGTCGGATTACAAGGTGCCGGAGACCATGGCGCTCGGCACAACGCCGCTGCCGCGCAACGCCAATGGCAAGGTGATCAAGCGGCAGCTGCGGGAGACGCTGGCGGGGGCGTGATCCGGGCAGGACAACGTCCCCGGTTAACGCTTTGATCCGCCTCGCTTTGCCTTGCCTCCGCCACACCGTTAGGGTAACGCCGCCGCGATGTGGGGATCGGGTAGGGGCTGGGCTCCACCCAGATTCGCGGTCCCGAGGGGATGGGATAGCTTTAAGTGTCTGAATTATTTGACGAAGTAGACGAGGAAGTCCGTCGCGATCAGCTCAAGAAGCTGTGGGACAAGTACTCGATCTTGATCATCGCGCTGGCGGTCCTGGTGGTCGCGGGCGTCGGTGGCTGGCGCGGCTACCAATATCTCGAGGCCAAGAAGGCCGCCGAGGCCGGTGCGGCGTTCGACCGCGCCGTCGAGCTCTCGGATCAGAACAAGCACGCCGAGGCCGCGGCTGCCTTTGCCGACCTGGTCACCAAGGCGCCGTCCGGCTACCGCACGCTGGCGCGGCTGCGCATGGCCGCCGAGGTCGCGACCCGCGATCAGCCGGCCGCCGCAAAACTCTATGACGAGATCGCAGCCGACCGCAGCGTCGGCGGCCCCGACCAGGACCTGGCGCGGATCCGCGCCGCGCAGCTCGTGATGGAATCCACGACCTATCCGAACATGCTGCAGCGGCTCGAGGCTGTGGCGACGTCGAAGGATTCGACGTTCCGTCACTCCGCGCGCGAGTTGCTGGCGCTGTCGGCCTGGCGCGCCAACGATGCCACCGCGGCGCGGCAGTGGCTCGACCAGATTGCCAATGACGGCGAGACGCCGCCGAGCATGCGTTCGCGCGCCGAAGCGCTGCAGGCCTTGTTGCCGCCGGTCGCGAAGAGCTGACCTGGAGAGCTGACTTGGCGCGAAACCCGAGTTTGAGTGAGAGATCGACCATGCGCCGCTCGCAACGCCTGATCGCAGCCGCAGTCCTCACCGCGCTTTGCGGCGCGCTGGCCGGCTGCGGCAGTGGCGGCATGGCCAATTTCGACCCGAGCGACATGCTCGACTTCCTCGACACCAAGAAGAAGCTGCCGGGCGACCGCAAGCCGGTGTTTCCCGAAGGCGTGCCCGGCCTCGAGCAGGGCGTGCCGAAGGAATTGTACAAGGGCTCGCAGCAGGAGCAGCTCGACCAGCAGAACGCCGCGGCGGCAGCCGCCGCCCAGCCGGCTCCGCCAGCTGAGCCGCCGAAGGGCGCCAGGAAGCACGCCAAGCGGGCCGCGCCACCAGCCGATCAGGCGGCTGCGCCCGACGCCGCAACCGAGGAGGGTGCGCCCGCCGCGGTGCCGCCGGATCCGAAGCCGAAGAAGATCGTCCGCCGCCGCACCACCGCGCCGCCGGCCGACGACCAGCAGGCGCAGCCTGCCGCGCCGGCCCAGCAACAGACCCAGACCACGCAACAATCCGGCGGCGCGTTCCCCGCGCCACTACCGAGCGGCGGATTTAGCCGCTAGAGCTGATCGCCGGGCGGCGTGACGTAGCGCATTCCACGGCCTCAAGGTTCGAGACGCGCTGCCGCGCTCCTCACCATGAGGGTCCAAGACCCTCATCCTGAGGAGGCGCGAAGCGCCGTCTCGAAGGATGAGGCCACCGAACGACAAGAGGCACGGGCTACCCGAAGCTCATTGACTCCAGCTTCATAAATTGCGCTTGGATAGTTCATGTCTTTCACCATCGCCATTATCGGCCGGCCCAATGTCGGAAAGTCGACGCTGTTCAACCGGCTGGTCGGCCAGAAGCTCGCGCTGGTCGACGACGAGCCCGGCGTCACCCGTGACCGCCGCGAGGGTCAGGCCAAGCTCTACGATCTCGACTTCACCATCATCGACACCGCAGGCCTCGACGAGGGCGCCAAGGGCTCGCTGACGGCGCGGATGCAGGAGCAGACCGAGACCGCGATCGAGCTCGCCGACGCGCTGATGTTCGTGATCGACGCCCGCGTCGGCCTGACCCCGACCGATCGCGCCTTCGCCGACTTCGCCCGCAAGGCCAACAAGCCGGTGGTGCTGGTCGCCAACAAGGCCGAGGGCAAGCATGGCGAGATCGGGGCGATGGAATCCTACGCGCTCGGGCTCGGTGATCCCGTGCAGATCTCGGCCGAGCACGGCGAGGGCATGGGCGACCTCCACGAGGCGCTGAGCGCGCTGGTGCCCGAGGCGCCGGAGGAAGACGACGAGATCGAGGACGATGAGGACATCTCGGAGGAGGAGGCCGCGCAGCGCCCGATCCGCGTCGCCATCGTCGGCCGGCCCAATGCCGGCAAGTCGACCCTGATCAACCATCTGCTCGGCGAGGAGCGGCTATTGACCAGCCCCGAGGCCGGCACCACGCGGGATTCCATCGCGGTCGAGATCACCTGGAAGGGCCGCCAGTTCCGGGTGTTCGACACCGCCGGCCTGCGTCGCCGCTCGCGGATCGAGGAGAAGCTGGAAAAGCTCTCGGTCGCCGACGCGCTGCGCGCAGTGCGCTTCGCCGAGGTCGTTGTCATGATGATGGACGCGCAGAACAAGTTCGAGGAGCAGGACCTGCGCATCGCCGATTTGATCGAGCGCGAGGGTCGCGCCATCGTGCTCGCGGTCAACAAATGGGACCTGGTCGAGCGCAAGCCCAACCAGATCTCGCAGCTGCGCACCGATGCCGACCACTGGCTGCCGCAGGTCAAGGGCGCGCCTGTTGTCGCGGTCTCCGGCCTGATGGGCGAGGGCATCGACCGCCTGATGACCGCGATCCAGGAGGCCTATGCGGTCTGGAACCGGCGGCTGCCGACCTCGGCGCTCAATCGCTGGTTTGAGCAGGCGATCCAGGCCAACCCGCCGCCGGCGGTTTCGGGCCGCCGGCTGAAGCTGAACTACATCACCCAGGTGAAGGCGCGCCCGCCGAGCTTCGTGCTGTTCTGCTCGCGTGCCGATGCGATCCCGCGATCCTATCTGCGCTACCTGATCAACTCGCTGCGCGAAACCTTCGATCTGCCGGGCACGCCGATCCGGATCACGCTGCGTGAGAAGGCCAATCCGTTCGCCCACAAGCGCAAACGGCCGTCGTGAGCGGGCATCGCGTTTTCGAGCGAAGTGGGTACCGGTTCGCGTGAAGAAAACGCGTCAAACGAGGTTGATACCGCCGCAGCCGCCGTGCCACAGGCGCCCAGCGGCGCGGTGATCTCATCACCCTGTTGCTCGATATGCTCGCGCTCGGGATCATCATCCCGATCCTGCCCAAGCTGATCGAGGGCTTCGTCGACAACGACATCGCCAACGCGGCACGTATCCGCGGCGCCCTGGGCTTCGCGATGTTCGGCGCCGCGACGCACGCCTTGACGACGCAGCTCGTCGCCGCCGACCAGCAGGCCAGTTGCAGGGCGCGACGTCGAGCGCGCAGAGCATGTCCGAGCTGATCGGCCCGTTCCTGTTCACGCTGCCCTTCGTCTATTTCATCGGCGACGTCGCGCCGCTCAAGATGCCCGGCGCGCCGTTCTTTCTGGCCGGCGCGCTGCTGCTGCTCGCGCTCGGCATCGCCTGGCGCGCGACGGTGAAGACAACTCCGCAGGGTGGGCAAAGCGCAAGCGTGCGCACCATCGCGAGCACGCCGGGAATGGTGGACACGGCGCGCGCGCCTTTGCCCACCCTACAATTCTAATCCGTCGCCGGCACCGAATGGTGCTCGTGCGTGATGCGCCAATCGCCGTCGATCTTGCGCAATCCGATCGTTAGCCTGAACTGGAAAATGGCGTCGGGCGGGCCGCAGCGCATCACCATGACCGCGAAGGCGACATCATCGCCGGCCGTGATCGCGATCTCGTCGATATCGAAGGCGTGCGAGGGACGGTAACAGGTATAGAACAGGTCCCACGTCTTTCTGTATTCATCCAATCCGCGCGACTGCAACGGCGGCGGCACGTCGAACATCACGATGTCCTGATCGTGGCGGGCGAGGATGCCCGGATAGTCCTGTCGGCGGACGGCCGCCGCCCAGGCGTCGATCAGTGCCCTGATTTCGGCTTCCGTCGTCTGTTTCTGCTGTGTCATCGCTTGCGGGTTCCGGCTGCTGGTGGATCGATGCTTCGAGGACGAACGCGGCTGCGCCAGTCCGACACCGGCCCGACGGGCCGCCGCGATGACGATTGCGTTATTTTGACCATTTACAAACCATCCGGTTGGTTTGTATAAAGCCAATGCCGGATCAAGTTGCGTGCCTCGCCCGGAGGCCGCGCTGCCAGGAGGAGCATGGTGACCGACGAGGCCGTTGATAACTACGATGAGTTGACCCGCTTCAGCGACGCGCAGGCGGCGCTGCTGACGTCGCGCAGCCTCGTCTATCTGACCGACCTGAAGCTCGATGGCGGCAGGCATGCGACGATCGTCGCCGCCAGCCATGCCGACGCCCAGGCTGTCGCCCGCGCGCGCGGTCGCGGGGAAAAGGTCATCGGCCGCATGGCGCACGGTTTCCTCCATGGCCTGCTGCGGAAGGTTCGCTTGTGCGCGTGAGTGATCGGGGCACTCGATGACGCTTCCTGAAATTGAGGCGTCTCCCGAGGTCGCCGCCGGCATGGCGGAGACGTGGTTCGCGCCGCCTGGCACTATCGGATGCAGCGCTTGAGATTGACCGATGCCGCTGAGATACTGCGCTCTCACGCGACTCCTTCCTGAGTAAGTAGCCCATGGATAATCCTTCCCGCTCGGAACGCTCCCGCAACGCCGCGCTCGACGCCGCGATCACCATCGTGACGCGCGACGGTCCGGGACGCCTGACGCTGGACGCGATCGCGCGCGAGAGCGGGCTCAGCAAGGGCGGCGTGATGCATCAGTTCCGCACCAAGGAAGCGGTGCTGCGCGCTCTGCTCGAGCAGCAGATGGCGCATTTCGAGGAATTCTCGAACCGCTACATCGAAAATGTGCGCGGGACCACCGCGCAGCCCGAACTGTCGGCGCAGATCGCGACGCTGCGCGAGGCGATCTCGACGCCGCGGGCGGGGGCGTTCGCACTGCTGGCGGCGATGAACGAGAATCCTGAATTGATGGCGATGCCGCGGGATCAGGACATCAAGAAGGTCGCGCTGATGAAGGCCGAGGCGCGCGATCCGGATCTCGCGCTGCTGCGCTGGGCAGCGGCGCGCGGACTGCTGCTGAGCTCGCTGTTCGGCATGTTGTCGCTGACCGATGTGGAGCGCGACCGGCTGTTCGAACGGTTGCTCGACGACAGCAAGTGGACCGCGATGGAGCAGGGCGCGCCCGCGGCAGCAAAGCCGTCCAGGGCGAGGGCGCAAACGGCGTCGCCGAAGCCTGCCGGCGCGCGCGCCGCAAAGCCGGTCTCGGCGCGCAAGCGCAGCTGAATTTCCGACGCTGCCCTGAAAACGCAACGCCGCCCAAGCGGAATATGATCGCTTGGCGGCGTTGGATCGGCACCGGGCCCCTGAAATCCCCCGGCAATTGGTCCGGTATCACAGCAAACATCTCGGGTTTGTGACAGCGCTGGCCGTCATTCGCGAAGCCGTCGCGACAGGTTTTCTCCTGCGCGCTTCAAGCCCGGAATTTTTCTGACGGGTTTCCTGCGATTGCAACTTTACAAACCGTCTGGTCGGTTTTATAGATGGCCGCACTGAGGCAAGGTCTGGCGGCGCCGGGACGGCGAGCCAGATCGGCAGTGACGGCCGCAGCCGTAACTTTAGCCCCGGACGCGGCTGCGGCCGAGCTGCTCTTCCGCTTTAGCTCGGATGAGGAGATTGGAATGGAGAGCTCGATCGCGACACGCGGTCTGGGAGCGATGGCGCTTTGCGTCCTCGCAGCAGGATGCGCCGGCGTCACGCCGGTGGCCTATTCGGACGTGGCGTCAACCGCCTACATGACGCCCGATACGTCGGATTCCTCAGGCCGCGTGCCGTATCGCTATGCGCCGCCGGTCGACTGGCGGAGCTACAACAAGGTGATGCTCGATCCGGTCGTGATCTATCGCGGCGCGGATCATCAGTTCGGCGAGATGTCCGAGAAGGACAAGCAGACGCTCGCCGCCTACATGCAGACCCGCTTCGCCGACAAACTGCGTGGCCGCTTCATGCTGGTGAATACGCGCGGGCCGAACACGTTTCGCGTGCGGCTGACGCTGACCGGCGCGGTTGCCAACACGCCGGTGCTCGGCACGCTGTCGCGCTTCGATATGGCAGGCGCGATCTATAATGGCGTGCAGGCGGCGCGCGACGGCGAGGGCACCATGACCGGCTCGGTGATCTATGCCGTCGAGATGTTCGACGGCCCGACCTCGCGGCTGCTCGGTGCTTACGTCAGCAAGCAATATCCCAACGCCTACGACATCAAGGCCAGCGTCGGCGATCTCGCCGCCGCCACCGCCGGCATCGACAAGGGTGCCGATGCCTTCATGGCGCAACTGAAGTGAGGCGCGCCGCGCGCGTCCCTCGAAATCATCCCGACGCTGAAAGGTCACACTGAAAGGTCCCTTGCAATGAACTTTCTGGTTCGCATGTTTCTGCGCAGCCTGGTCGCGGCCCTGCTGATGAGTTCGACCGGCCGCGCCGAGACGATCCCGGCCGATCCCAGCGGCACCTGGCTGACCGAAAACGGACAGGCCCGCATCCGGCTCGAGCGCTGCGGCACCGCGCGCGATCGCATCTGCGGCTTCATCGTCTGGATGAAGGATCCGCTCGATCCGCGTGGCCAGCCGCTGCGCGACAGCCTCAATCCCGATCCCGACAAGCGAACGCGCGCGCTGCTCGGCCATCAGCTGATCCTGGGATTGAAGCTGACGCCGGAGGGGCGGTTCGACGGCGAGATCTACAATGCCGAGGACGGCAAGTCCTATGCGGTGTCGCTGTGGCGCGATGCGTACGACCGGCTGAAGCTCCAGGGATGTCTGATCAGGTTCCTGTGCCAGACCCAGACCTGGAAGCAGACGCTCGACGTGCAGCCCGGACAGCTGGTCGGTCTGACCGGCGATCCCGGCGGCCCGCGCGCTGACCGCGAGTGGGCGTCGCTGCCCGCGCAGGCCAAGGCGAAGTCAGCCGCGAAATGAAAAGCGTAGGGTGGGCAAAGCGTAAGCGTGCCCACCATCGCGAGCACGCCGCAATGGTGGCCACGGCGCTAGCGCGCCTTTGCCCACGCTACGGCAGCTGGCTTATTTCTTCACCAGCGGACAGTCGCTCGCTTCGAGCGGCTTGGCGGCGTCTTCCGGCGAGATGGTGGCGATCAGCTTGTAATAGTCCCAGGGATATTTCGACTCTTCCGGCTTCTTCACCTCGAACAGATAGGCCGGGATGATGCGGCGGCCGTCGATCCGCAGCGGACCCTTGCCGAACAAGGGATCGTCGGTCGGGATCTCCTTCATCTTGGCGACCACCTTGGCGCCGTCGTGCGGATTGCCGCCCATCGCGTCCAGCGCCTTCAAATAATGCAGCACGCCGGCATAGACGCCGGCGACCGTCATCGACGGCATCGAGCCCTTCGGCGAGACCTTCTGGAAACGCTTCGACCAGGCGCGGGTCTGGTCGTTCATGTCCCAGTAGAACGACTCGGTGAAGGTGAGGCCCTGCGCGATCTTGAGGCCCAGCGCGTGCACGTCGTTGACGAACAGCAGCAGCGCCGCGAGCTTCTGTCCGCCCGCGGTGATACCGAATTCGGAGGCCTGCTTGATCGCGTTGGTGGTGTCGCCGCCGGCATTGGCGAGGCCGATGATCTTGGCCTTGGATGCTTGCGCCTGCAGCAGGAACGAGGAGAAATCCGCGGTGTTGAGCGGGTGCTTGACGCCGCCCAGCACCTTGCCGCCGTTGGCGGTGACGACCGCCGAGGTGTCGCGTTCCAGCGCATGGCCGAAGGCGTAGTCGGCGGTGAGGAAGAACCAGCTGTCGCCACCGGCCTTGGTCAGCGCCTTGCCGGTGCCGTTGGCGAGCATGTAGGTGTCGAACGTGTAGGAGATCGTGTTGGCGTTGCAGGCCTTGCCGGTGAGGTCGGCGGTCGCAGCCCCCGAGTTGAGCACGATCGAGTTCTTCTCCTTGGCGAGGTTGCTCACCGCCAGCGCAACGCCGGAGTTCGGCGTATCGGTGATGATGTCGACCTTCTCATTGTCGATCCAGTTGCGCGCGATGTTGACGCCGACATCGGGCTTGTTCTGATGGTCGCCGCTGACCACCTCGATCTTCCAGCCCTTGGCGCGCAGGCCGGAATCCTCCACCGCCATGTTGGCCGCGGCCACCGAGTTCGGGCCGCCGATGTCGGCATAGAGGCCCGACATGTCGTTCAGCACACCGATCTTGACGTTCTTGTCCTGAGCAAAGGCAGGTGTTGCAAGGCCGAGTGCGGCGCAAGCGAGAAGCACGGCGTGGCGCCGTGCGAGCGTCGTCGTCATGAGACATTCCCTCCACTGTGATTTATCCGGACGGCCCTCTTGTGGGGCCTTGTGCCGGTCGTTCGGGTTCCCGCTTACCCTGTCCTCAGGCGAGCGGCAATCCGCATAAAGCCGGATGACTGCGTCGAAGCGTCATCCCACCGTCATTGCCTACTTCAGCGCGTCCGAGGTCAGCTTGAACTTCTGGATCCGCTTGCCGTCGACTTCGCCGGTATAGACGTTGCCCTTCTGGTCGACCGCCATGACGTGGAGCAGGGCGAATTGCCCGGCATTGCGGCCGCTATGGCCGAAGGTGCCGACCACGGTGCCGTCGTCGCGCTTGATGACGCGGATCTCGTTGTTGGCGCCATCGGCGTTCAGCAGATAGGTCTGCTTCGGATCGGGCCACAGCGCGAGATCGAATACCGCGCCGTCGCCGCGGGTGTTCTTTTCGTAGAACCATTCCCGCACGAAGGTGCCGTTCTTCTGGAACACCTGGATGCGGTCCTGGCTGCGATCGCAGACATAGACCAGCCCGTCATTGGCGATCTTGATGCAGTGCACGGGATTGCCGAACTGCTCCTGCACCGCGGCGCTCGGATCGTAGGGCGGCTGCTTCTCGTCGGTCGGCAGTTTGCCGTAGCCGCCCCAGTGCCGCTTGTAGGCCAGCGTGGTGGCGTCGAACACGATGACACGGCGGTTGCCATAGCCGTCGGCGACGTAGAGCTCGTTTGCGTCCTTGTCGATCGCGATCCCCGCGGGCCGGCCGAGCTGGGTCGAGTCGTTGCTGTTGGTGCGCGCGGCGATCTTGCCGATCTGGCCGAGATATTTGCCGTCGAGCGAGAACTTCAGGATTTCGCTGTCGTCATCGGCATTGCCGCCGATCCAGACGAAGCCGCGCTCGTCGACCTCGATGCCGTGCTCGCGGCCGACCCATTGATAGCCGTCGCCGGGTCCGCCCCAGGATCGCAGCAGATTGCCGTCGGCGTCGAACTCCAGCACGGGCGGCGCCGGCACGCAGCACTTTGCGCGCGGCGGGCTCAGGCTCGCGGCCTTCTCGCCATCGGTCAGCGAGCGCGGCCGGTGGATCACCCAGATGTGGCCCTGCCAGTCGACGGTGATGCCGCCGATCTGGCCGAGGATCCAGTTGTTGGGCAGCTGTTTCGGCCAGGAGGCGTCGACCGCGAAGGTCGGGACGTCACCGGCCTTGGTCGGCGCGGGCGCAATGAGAAGCGCTGAGGATGCGATGCAGGCGGAGAAAAACAATCCGGTGAGAATGGAGCGCGCGCGATTGAACGTCGGCGTCATGATGCCTCCCGAGAGTTTTCTTGGCGGCCGGGCCGCTGGGGAGGGCAGTCAATCGTGGGGCGGACGCGGAGTCAATTGCATGAGAATGGCAAGCCGAAGCGCCATAAACGGTGTCATCGTCCGGCTCGACCGGGCGATCCAGTACGCCGCGGCGTCTCGACTCAAGCACTGCTGCCTCTGGAATACTGGATCACCCGCATGCGCGGGTGATGACAATCGAAGGTGCGGCTCGTATGTGCCCCTCACGCCGGCGGCTGGAATGTCCGCAGCGTGCGTGCCTTGTAGTCGTAGAGCCTGCCCGTCTCGGTCCATGCAGGCGAGCACATCGGCACGATGAATTCGGCGGCCATGTCGGGTGTATCCAGCGTCATCGGGTCTTCGCCGGGAAACACCTGGGCGCGCATCCTTGTGCGGATCGGGCCGGGGCTGAACAGGTTGACGCGCAGCGCGGTGTTGGCGGTCTCATTGGCCCAGGAGCGCACCAGCGCGTCGAGTGCGGCCTTGGAGGCCGCATAGGGGCCGAGATAGGCGCTGGCCTTGTGCGCCACGCCTGAGGTCACGAACACCGCGCGGCCGGCGTCGGACTGCCGCAGCAGCGGGTCCATGCAGCGGATCAGCTGGAAGTTGGCGGTGACGTTGATTGCGAGCACGTCGTTCCACGGCTTCAGCTCGATATGGCCGAGCGGCGACGAGGGGCCGGCGGTGCCGGCATTGCCGACGAGAATGTCGAGCTTGCCGTGGCGCTCATGCAGCGCGAGCCCGAGCCGCGCGATGCCCTCGTAGTCGGTGAGCGAGAGCGGCACCAGCGTGGCGCTGCCGCCGTCCTTGCGGATCGCGTCGTCGAGCTCTTCCAGCCCGCCTTGCGTGCGCGCCACCGCCACGACATGGGCGCCGGCCTTGGCCAGCGCGATTGATGTCGCATAGCCGATGCCGCGCGAGGCGCCGGTCACGAGGGCAATCCGGGAGGCGAGAGGTTTTGTCATGGGAGGGACTCTAACAAATCGTCGTCCCTGCGAAAGCAGGGACCCATACGCCGTGACGGCGATAATGGAAGAAAGTGGTCGTGTCTAACCCTGTCACCAGCCACGCTGGCCGGTGGTTATGGGTCCCTGCTTTCGCAGGGACGACAGCGGTGGTGATAGCGTCAGCTCGCCTCGGCGAGCAGCGAGAGCTGGCGCGGCGGGGCCTCGGTTTCGCTCTGGTCGGTGAGGTGGGTCGGATAGGCGCCGGTGAAGCAGTGGTCGGCGAACCTTGGATTGGCTGGATCGCGCCCCTCATAGCCCATCGCGCGGTACATGCCGTCGATCGACAGGAAGGCGAGCGAGTCGGCGCCGATGATGTCGCGCATCTCCTCGAGCGAATGGGTCGCCGCCAGCAGACCGCCGCGGTCCGGCAGGTCGATGCCGTAATAGTCGGGATAGAGGATCGGCGGTGAGGCGAGGCGGAAATGCACCTCGCGGGCGCCGGCGTCGCGCATCATGCGCACGATCTTCTTCGAGGTGGTGCCGCGCACGAGCGAGTCGTCGATCAGGATGATGCGCTTGCCCTCGATCGCGGCGCGGTTGGCCGAATGCTTCATGCGGACGCCGAGCTCGCGCACGGTCTGGGTCGGCTGGATGAAGGTGCGGCCGACATAGTGGTTGCGGATGATGCCGAGCTCGAACGGCACGCCGGAATACTGGCTGTAGCCGACCGCGGCAGGGACGCCGGAATCCGGCACCGGCACCACGACGTCGACCTCGGGATGGCTCTCGCGCGCGAGTTGAGCGCCGAACGCCTTGCGCACGTCGTAGACCGAGCGGCCGCCGACGATGGAGTCGGGCCTGGCGAAATAGATGTATTCGAAGATGCAGGGCCGCGCCGGCTTCGGCGGGAACGGCTTGTGGCTGTGCGCGCCGTGCTCGTCGAACACGATGATCTCGCCGGGCTCGATGTCGCGGACATATTTGGCGCCGATCATGTCGAGCGCGCAGGTCTCCGAGGTCAGGATCGGATGGCCGTCGAGATCGCCGAGCACCAGCGGACGGATGCCGAGCGGGTCGCGCGCGCCGACCAGTTTCTTGTTGGTGAGCGCGACCAGCGCATAGGCGCCCTCGATGGTGCGCAGCGCCTCGATGAAACGGTCGATGAAGCGGGTGCGCTTCGACTGCGCAACCAGGTGCAGGATCACCTCGGTATCGGTGGTCGACTGCATCATGGCACCGCCCTTGACCAGCTCGCGGCGCAGGGTCAGGCCATTGGTCAGGTTGCCGTTATGGCCGACCGCGAAGCCGCCGGCGCTGAGCTCGGCGAACAGCGGCTGCACGTTGCGCAGGATGGTGCCGCCGGTCGTGGAGTAGCGGACGTGGCCGACCGCGGCGTTCCCGGGCAGGCGCTCGATCACCTCGCGGCGGGAGAAGGCGTCGCCGACCAGGCCGAGGCGGCGTTCCGAGTGGAAGCGGCTGCCGTCGAAGGAGACGATGCCGGCGGCCTCCTGGCCGCGGTGCTGGAGCGCGTGCAGGCCGAGCGCGGTGATCGCGGCGGCCTCCGGATGGCCGAAGATGCCGAACACGCCGCATTCCTCGCGGAGCGTGTCGCCATCGAGATCGGGGTGGTACCTGAGAGGGTCGTTTTTGGGGTCGTCTTGCAGTTCGATCGGGCCGAGGTCGAGATCCATTTGGTCGCTATGATCCGAAGGGGTCTGCATCTCGTTCATCGCCTCTCGTAAGGGCCCAAATAGTTTATCGGCCCGCGGGTTTCTCGATCAGCTTCTTCAAGCTGTCACGCGCAGGTTTGCTATAGCCATCACCCGACGCCGGCGTCGCCTGATCATTGGTATCGGCCGCAGAATCGTCGTCTGGCTTATTCTTCTTGAACTTCTTTAAGATGGTGTTCTCGGGGTCGTCAGGCAAGAGCGTCATGAGCCAATCCCCGGTTCCCTGCAACACCACGCGGGACTTCGCGCCGGTCACCCAGTCGGGCCGCTGCTTGTCCGGAACCAGCCAGGTGAAGAACATGAACGCCACGACCACGATCAGGAGGCCGCGGGCGAGCCCGAACAGGAAGCCGAGAGTACGGTCGAGCGCGCCGATCCGGGAATCCAGGATCATGTCGGAAATCCGCACCGTGATCACGGAAACCACGATCAGCGTGCCGATGAAGGTGCCGGCGACCACGACGATGGCCGCGACCGTGTCGTTGTTGAAGTAGGTTTTGGCGGTCGGCAGCAGCTTCGAGAAAGCATACAGCGTGACCAGCGCGGCGGCGCCCCAGGCCGCGATCGACAGGATCTCGCGCATGAAGCCGCGCACCATGGCAAGCAGGCCCGAGATCAGCATCACGCCGAGCAGGACGAGATCGAGTATTGTTACGGGCATCGGCTGGTCAGGTCCGCTGGTACGTTTCGGTACGCTGTTAAGGGCTTACGCTGTGAGAGCTCTCGCGAATCGGCAAAGTCGGTGCCGTCCTAACTGAGGCGCATTGGGGGCATCCGGCAAGGCCGCAACACCACCTGTCCCGCGCGGCGGATGTATAGCGGCGAGGGGCTGAGACGTCACGCCCGCTTTAGGTGGTCTCGCGACGGAATCGGGCCGGTGTGGCATTTTTCCCAGCCTTATCAGCGTCTCCGGAGCCGCCCGGGTCGCCGCTTGGCGCACCTTCGTCGTGCCGTGGCGCAGCCCGGCCGCCGCGGGGCGTTCCGCGCGCGGCAATCTCGGCGACCAGCGTGGTCAGATTGCCGACGCTGTTGAGCGCGAGCCCCATATCGCCCCCCGGTTCGGGCAGGATAGCGCGGCCGAAGCCGAGCTTGAGCGCCTCTTTCAGCCGGGCCGGGGTCTGCGCCACCGGGCGGATCGCGCCCGACAACGAAATCTCGCCGAAATAGACTGCATCCGTCGGCAGCGGCGCATTCACCAGCGAGGACACCAGCGCGGCGGCCGCGGCGAGATCGGCGGCCGGCTCCTGGATGCGCAAGCCGCCGGCGACGTTGAGATAGACGTCATGTCCGGACAATTTGACGCCGCAATGCGCCTCCAGCACCGCCAGCACCATCGACAGCCGGCTCGGGTCCCAGCCGACCACGGCACGGCGCGGCGTACCCAGCGAGGTCGGCGCCACCAGCGCCTGCAATTCGACCAGCACCGGGCGGGTGCCCTCGATGCCGGCAAACACGGCTGTGCCGGGGCTGCCGAGCTCGCGTTCGGAGAGGAACAGTTCCGAGGGGTTGGTGACCTCGCGCAGCCCGAGTCCGGTCATCTCGAACACGCCGATCTCGTCGGTGGCGCCAAATCGGTTCTTGACCGAGCGCAGGATGCGGAACTGCTGCGAGCCTTCGCCTTCGAACGACAGCACCGCATCGACCATGTGCTCGACCACGCGGGGGCCGGCGATCTGGCCGTCTTTTGTGACGTGGCCGACCAGGATGATCGCGGCCCCGGTCTTCTTGGCGAAGCGAATGAGTGCCTGCGCCGAGGCGCGCACCTGGGTCACGGTGCCGGGCGCGGATTCCACCGTGTCGGTCCACATGGTCTGGATCGAATCGATCACGATCAGCCGCGGCACCGCGCCTTCCGACAGCGTCGAGACGATGTCCTCGACCGAGGTTTCCGAGGCAAGCTGCACCGGCGCATCGGCGAGCCCGAGCCGCTCGGCGCGCAGCCGCACCTGGGCCACCGCCTCTTCGCCGGAGATATAGACCGCGCGGTGGCCGGCGCGCGCCATCATGGAGGTGGCCTGGGTCAGCAACGTCGATTTGCCGATGCCGGGATCGCCGCCGACCAGGAGCACCGAGCCGCGCACGAAGCCGCCGCCGGTGACGCGGTCGAGCTCGGCCATGCCCGACGACAGCCGCGGCGCGTCCTGGGTCTTGCCGGACAGCGATTCCAGCGCAAACGTTCGCCCCTTGCGCTTGCTGCGGATCGAGACCGGCACCGAGCCCGTGGTGTCTTCCTCGGCCAGCGTGTTCCACTCGCCACAGGAGTCGCACTTTCCCTGCCAGCGATTATACGCCGCGCCGCAGTTCTGGCAGACAAAGGACAGGGTGGATTTGGCCATGAAGAAGAGCTCGATTCCTGATCCTCTCCATAGCACGGATCAAAGGGTCGCAATGCCCGACGGCCGCGCCGTGCCCGGGCATGTCGGGTCAGCGGAGGCCCGACGCCGATCGTTGCTTCAGGACGCGAACCGCGATCGGGGCGGCCGGCCATAGCTGCAGCCGGTAGTGGTCGTCGCCCTCGAGGCCGTTTTCCGACAGCGTGTCGAGCGCGCCGTAGGAGACGCGCACCCGATAGGACCCTGGCGGGGTCTCGATGCGCACGGCATCGGGGAAGTAGTCGGTGCAACCGGCGATCACGACGCGTCCGGACGCGAGGTCGAGGCTGGCTTCGACCACATGATCCCAGTTAGCCGAATCGTCGTCGGGCTCCTGCTCAAGCAGTGTCACCGCGACTGGAACTTCCATATTCCTCACGGTGCCGATCCCGACCGTCCCCGGCGCGATCGCGAGCATTCGATCGGTCGCTTCCTCCGTCCACGCAGCGGAAAGGTCGCCGGATGCAGGTTCATCCTGGATGTAGAATTGAAAGTAATCGGCGAACAGTGAAAGTTCGAGCGATTTCATTTTAGGGCTTCCCTGGATGATCGATCTTCAGTTCATCATAGCGGTCCACAGCAGCGACGCGCCCGCCGCCAGCATGATGCCGTCCATGATCAGCCGGAATGCCTCCGGCTTCATATGCAGCACGAAGCGTTTGGCGATGAAGGCGCCGGCCATCAGCGAGATGCCGGCGATCAGGCCTTTCAACGCGATATCAGGTGTCAGCGCGCCGAACCGCTCGAAGGTCACCGATTTGCTGACATAGAGCCCGAGCGAGCTCGCCGCTTCGGTGGCGAGGAAGGCGCCCTTGTTGAGGCCGTAGAACAGGAACAGCGGCACACTGAGCGGGCCGGTCGAGGCGACGATGCCGGTGAGGTAGCCGATCAGCGCGCCGCCGATTGCGAGATGCCAGAGATTGGCTTTCAGCCTGTGCCGCGCCAGCCAGTGCCGCACCGGCACCATCGCGATCAGGAATACGCCGATCGCGATATCGACCGCGCGCGAGGGCAGCACGAGCAGCGTGCGCGCGCCGAGCGCTGCCGCCGGAATGCCCGTGATCGAATAGGCGGCGCAAGCGCGCCAATCGACCTCGCGCCACCAGGCCAGGATGCGCGACACGTTGGCCATCACGGCGGCGACCGCCATGATCGGCACCGCCTGCTTCGGGCCGTATTGATAGACCAAGACCGGCATCAGCATGATCGACGAGCCGGTGCCGACGATGCCCGAGATGGTGCCGGCGACGAGGCCGACGATCAGGACGAAGACAAAGCCCACCTGTTCGCTCCGAGAGGAGGTTTGCCCATGCCACCGATTGGCCCGCCGGCGCAAGGGTCGCGGATAGCGCCACATATTCGGCGTCGTCCCTGCCTAGTGCGCAATTGCGCACGGGAGCAGGGACCGATAACCACAGGCAGTCATTGTTGAGCGACGCCCGAACGACGCGTCTCTTCAACAACAGCCGCCGCGGAGTATGGGTCCCCTGAGTTCACAAACGAAGTGCAACACTTCCTTGAGGAGGTGTTGCGATGGGGCGGAGTTACGAGCAGCTATCCCTGGACGAGCGATGCGAGATTGCCCGGCTTTCAGCCAATGGCAGCTCGGTGCGGCAAATCGCGGCAGCTCTGGATCGCTCGCCATCAACGATCTCTCGGGAGCTGAACCGCAATTCTGGCGCCCAGGTCGGCTACAAACCCAGCTATGCCCAGCAACAGATGCGAGCGCGGCGCTGGACGGGCGTACGCCTCGAACGGGAGCCCGGCCTGCGCCGCGCGGTCTTGGAGCGCCTTGGTCAGGGCTGGTCGCCCGAGCAGGTCGCGGGCCGGCTGGCCCGCGAACACGGCCGCAAGGTGATCTCCCACGAGACCATCTACCGCTTCATATACGCCCAGATCCGGCGCACCTCGGACTTCAGCTGGCGGCGTTATCTGCCACGCGGCAAGAGCAAACGCGGCTACCGCGGCAAGAAGGGCGGCAGTCCCGCAAGCTTCATAGAAGGCCGTGTTTCCTTGGACAAACGGCCTATCGAGGCCGCCGATCGCAATGCCCCCGGTCATTGGGAAGCCGACCTGATGATGTTCTCCAAATACGGTCAGGCGATCCTGACCGTGCACGAGCGCACCTCGCGCCTGCTGCTCGGCATCCGCATCGCCAGCAAGCTCGCGCGCGGTATCGCCCGTCATCTCGTCCGCTTGTTTGCTGCCTTGCCGGAAGGCCTGTGCCAGACCGTTACCTTCGACAATGGGACCGAGTTCGCCTGTCACCTGGAGCTGCACCGCCTCGCGATCGAGACCTTCTTCTGCGATCCGCACGCGCCCTGGCAGAAGGGCGGCATCGAGAATGCGATCGGTCGGATGCGCCGCTTCATTCCACGCAAAACCGATCTCGCGACCTTCCCGACGCGCCGCCTCCGCCAGTCGATCAACGCCTACAACAACACCCCGCGCAAATGCCTTGACTTCCAAACCCCTCTCGAGGCCTTCTCTCAAGTGTTGCACTTCGAGTGTGAATCCACCTCCCCGCTTTCGCAGGGACGACGGCTGTGGTGGGGCAGGCGCCATCACCTCAACACCACCCACACCGGTGCATGATCACTGGCTCCTTCCTCGCCGCGGATGTCGCGGTCGACGCCGGCTTTCGCGAGCCGCGCGGCGACCTCGGGGCTGAGCAGGAGATGATCGAGCCGCAGGCCGGCGTCGCGCGGCCAGCGCTGGCGCTTGTAGTCCCAGAAGGTGAACATTGGCTCGTCCGGATGCAGCGTGCGGATCGCATCGCACCAGCCCTGGTCGACCAGCGCCTTGAACGCGGCGCGGCTCTTCGGCTGGATCAGCGCATCCTTGTCCCAGGAGCGGGTCGGATAAATGTCGAGAGGCGTCGGCGCGACATTGTAGTCGCCGGCAAGCACCACGGGCACCTCCTGCTTCAGCAGCTTGGCGGCGTGGGCGCGCAACCGCTTGAACCAGGCGAGCTTGTATTCGAATTTTGGTCCGGGCTGCGGATTGCCGTTCGGCAGATAGAGGCTGGTGACGACGATGCCGCGCACCGCGGCCTCGATGTAGCGCGCCTCGTGGTCGTCGCGATCGCCGGGCAGGGCGGTGCGGATCAGCACCGGATCGGCCTTGCGCGCGAGGATGGCGACGCCGTTCCAGGTCTTTTGTCCCTGCCACACCGCGCCGTAGCCGGCCTTCGCGAGCGCGGCCGCCGGAAACTCGGCGTCGCTGGCCTTCAACTCCTGCAAGCTGACGACGTCCGGTTTGGCCGCCTTCAGCCAGCGCAGCAAATTGGGCAGCCGGCGGTTGACGTTGTTGATGTTGAAGGTCGCGATCTTCATGCGGTCAGACGATCGCGACGATTCATGCCGTCAGGCGGAGGGCAGTGGTGGCGGTGCAGCGGGCGCGGCCGTCGGCATGACTGGCGGCGCCGCTTGCGTGGTGGCCGGTTTGCTCGTCTCGGCGACCGCGTCGACTTTCTCGACACTCGCGTCGCTTGTCGCCGCAACCGCATCGCCGCCCTTGTAGATGCGCACGAAGCGGCGGCCGAGGCTGGTCAGCACCTCGTAGCCGATGGTGCCGAAATGATGCGCGACCTCGTCGACGGTGATGCCTTCGCCGATCAGCGTCACCATGTGGCCGCGGCGCACCGCGTTCTTGTCGAGGTCGGTGACGTCGACCGCGATCAAATCCATCGAGACGCGGCCGGCGATCGGGCAGCGCTTGCCGGCGACCACGACCTCGGCGCCGCGGGTGCCGTCATTGGCGCTGGCGGCGCGGAAATAGCCGTCGGCATAGCCGGCGGCGATGATCGCGAGCCGGGTCGGCCGCCGCGCGGTCCAGGTGCCGCCATAGCCGACGGTCTCGCCGCGATCGATGTTGCGGATCTGCACGATGCGCGCCTTGAGGTCGACCACGGGCTGCATCGGGTTGTCGGCCTCCGGGGTCGGATTGACGCCGTAGAGCGCGCAGCCCGGCCGCACCATGTCGAACTGGAATTGGGCGCCGAGGAACACGCCGGAGGAGTTCGCCAGCGAGGCCGGCACGCCGGTGAACAGGCTTGCGATCTCGCGGAAGCTCGAAAGCTGCCTGGCGTTGACCGGACTGTTGAGCAACTCGGCGGAGACGAGGTGGCTCATGACCAGCGTGATGCCGTGATCGCCGGCATTGATCCGCGGGATGATGCCCTGCGCTTCGCTGACCGTCAGCCCGAGCCGGTTCATGCCGGTGTCGATATGGATGGCTGCGCCGCCGGACCAGCCGGAGCGGCGGCAGAACACATCCCATTCGGCGAGTTCGTTGAGATCGCCGATCACAGGCTTGCAGTCGATCCTGGCGTAGGCATCGCCGGTCTGCTGGAAGAAGCCGCCGAGCGAATACACGGTCGCCTGCGGAGCGGCGGCGCGCACCGCGGCGGCTTCCTCGACATTGGCGACGAAGAAGGTCTTGCAGCCGGCCTTGGCGAGCGCCCGCGACACCTGCTCGGCGCCGCAGCCATAGGCGTTGGCCTTGACCACGGCGGCGCATTCGGCGGGGACTGCGGTCTTCTCGAGCTTGCGCCAGTTGGCGATGATGGCGTCGAGGTCGATGGTCAGGATGCCGGTGGCGGCCGGGTGGGCCGCCAGCAGGTTGGCTTCGGGCGTCAGCTGCGATTTCGCGTCGGTCACGATGTTCATGGCGCAGTTGTACGCGGCAGGCTTGCGCCGTTCAACCGCGCAGCGGAATCAGTGGGAGTGATCCGGAACCTGGCCGTCGGCCGCGAGATCGCCGAACCGGGTGACGCTGGCCTCGAAGTGCAGCTCGACGGTGCCGGTCGGGCCGTGACGCTGCTTGCCGATGATGACTTCGGCCTTGCCGTGGGCGAGGCCCATTTCCATCTGCCACTTCTCGTGCTCGGGGGTGCCGGGGCGCGGCTCCTTGTTCGCGAGGTAGTATTCCTCGCGGTAGACGAACATCACGACGTCGGCGTCCTGCTCGATCGAACCGGATTCGCGCAGGTCGGACAATTGCGGCCGCTTGTCGTCGCGGTTTTCAACCTGACGCGACAGCTGCGACAGCGCGATCACCGGGACGTTCAGTTCCTTCGCGAGCGCCTTCAGGTTGGTGGTGATCTCGGTGATTTCCTGCACGCGGTTGTCGGTGCCCTTCTTGCCGGAGCCCTGCAGCAGCTGGATGTAGTCGATCACGATCAGGTCGAGACCCTTCTGCCGCTTGAGCCGGCGGGCGCGGGCCGTGAGCTGCGAGATCGAGAGGCCGCCGGTTTCGTCGACATAGAACGGCAGCGACTGCAACTCGATCGAGCAGTCGCGGATCTTCTCGAAATCGAGCTCGGAGATGCCGCCGCGACGGATGTGGCTCGACGGGATTCCGGTGCGTTCGGCGAGAATACGGGTGGCGAGCTGCTCGCCGCTCATTTCGCAGGAGAAGAAGCCGACGGAGCCGCCGTTGGCGGCTTTGACCGTGCCGTCGGCCTGGACCTCGGGCACATAGGCCTTGGCGATGTTGTAGGCGATGTTGGTGGCGAGCGAGGTCTTGCCCATACCGGGCCGGCCGGCAAGCACGATGAGGTCGGAGGGCTGCAAGCCGCCCATGCGGGCGTCGAGATCGCGCAGGCCCGTCGAGATGCCCGACAGCTTGCCGTCGCGCTGGAATGCCTTTGCCGCCATGTCGACGGCGACCGTGAGCGCATCGGCAAAGCGCTGGAAGCCGCCGTCATAGCGCCCGGTCTCGGCGAGTGCGTAAAGCTGCCGCTCGGCGTCCTCGATCTGCGCACGCGGCGCGAAATCGACCGGCGCGTCGTAGGCGACGTTGACGATCTCCTCACCGATCTGGATCAGGTTGCGGCGCAGGCTGAGGTCGTAAACGGTGCGCCCGTAATCCTGGGCGTTGATGATGGTGGTCGCCTCGGCCGCGAGGCGAGCGAGATATTGGCTGACGGTCATGCCGCCGAGATCGAGCTCGGCCGGCAGGAAGGTTTTCAAGGTGACGGGCGTTGCAACCTTGCCCATCCGGATCAGGCTACCGGCCGTCTCGTAAATCTGCTGATGGATGATTTCGAAGAAATGCTTCGGCTCGAGAAAGTCGGAGACGCGATAGAACGCGTCATTGTTGACCAGGATGGCGCCCAGCAGACCCTGTTCCGCTTCGATGTTGTGCGGCGCATTCCGATAGGTCGGCGATGCGGCGTCAGGCGCGAGCTTGTGGACGTTCGAATCAATCAAGGCCATGGACGAGCTTATTCTTCTGATTGCGTCGTTGCTGCGATTTTCGGATGTGGGGCGGCGATCAAGCGCCAGCCCGGCACGAAGCGAAAGGACGGATATTTTCTTATGCACGATTCACACACCGCGATGTGTGAATCGCGACGGCCGGATGCATTCCGCTTGACGGGGTTTCGCCCAGGATCGGGCGGAGGGCGGCCGATCAGGAATGTCGTTGGCGAAAACCGGACGCAGCCTGAACCTTTTTGGGCGCGAGCCGACCCATGCAGAGGCGAGGCGGCGGCTGGCCCCGGTTCCTTCAGATCAGGATGAGGAAAGCCAGCGCAACCAAGGCGGCCACCACGCCGGTGGCGATCAGGGCGTAGTCGGTCGCGATATCGCGCTGCGGGTCCAACATCGTCTGGTGCGTTTCTCGGGTCATTCCGGACCACTACGACAGCCCGGGACAGACCTTTGTGAAGCAGATCACACCTGCTGCACTTTCTTTGCAGCAAGGATCGCGGGAACGACCCGGCGGATTTCGGGTTGTATCCGCTCAGGGAAGATACGGCGGCGATGGCTCAAGAGTTTCAGACAGCGCGATCGAGGGTTGGCCGGGCAGGCGGTGTGGACCGCCGCTGGCTGGTCGCGCTTGTCGATGCCATGGAGCAGGCGGCGCGTCCGGAGGTCCGGAAAGCTCCTTGCGACGCCAAGCTGATCTCGGCCGCCGCGGCCCATCTGGCGCGTCCGGCCTCGACCTTCGCCCATTGCGGGTCGGCCTACAGCCTCCGCAACTGACAGCACCCATCCTGTCGGGTTTACTCGCCGGCGAGTTGCAGCCGGGGCTTGGCGGCGTCGGCCTCCTTCAGCCGCAGCCGGGCTTCCTCGCGCCCGATATAGTCGCGGGTCATCGGGACGATGCCCTGGCGCTTGGTGAGCTGGAGCTGGAAGTTCATCATGTTCTGCACCCGGAACGACATCTCCGCGGCAGCGAGATAGAACTCCCACATCCGGGCGAAGGCTTCGTCGTAAAGCCGCACGGCCTCCTCGCGCCGCGCCATGAAGCGCTCGCGCCACGCCTTCAGCGTCTCGGCATAGTGCAGCCGCAGGATCTCCATGTCGCAGATCAGCAAGCCGGCCTTCTCGATCGCCGGCATCACCTCGGACAGGGCCGGGATGTAGCCGCCGGGGAAGATGTATTTGCGGATCCAGGGGCTGGTGACATCGGGGCCGGTCGAGCGGCCAATCGAATGCAGCAGCATCACACCATCGTCGCTCAGCAACTCGGCGCAGCGCTTGAAGAAGGTCTCGTAATAGGCGACCCCGACATGTTCGAACATGCCGACCGAGACGATGCGGTCGAAGGGGCCGGGGATGTCGCGGTAGTCCTGCATCAGGAAGCGCGCCGATTGCGACAGGTTCCGCTCCGCGGACCGGGCGTTGGAGATCTGCAGCTGCTCGGTCGACAGCGTGACGCCGGTGACATCAGCACCGCTCATCTCTGCAAGATAGAGCCCGAGCCCGCCCCAGCCGGAACCGATATCGAGCAGGCGGTGGCCGGGCTTGATCAGCAGTTTTGCCGCAAGGTGGCGCTTCTTGGCGAGCTGGGCGTCGTCCAGCGTCGCCTCCGGGGTCTCGAAATAGGCGCAGCTATATTGCTTGTCGGCGTCGAGGAAGAGCGAATAGAGGCGGCCGTCGAGGTCGTAATGGCGGGCGACATTGCTTCTGGAGCGGCCGCGCACGTTGATCTGCTGGGCGCGCCGCCCGAGGAAGCGCAGCCAGGCCTGCAGCCTGGCAAAGTTCGGCAACATGGCCGCCTGGCCCATCAGGACGGCCAGCACATCGGCGATGCTGCCTTGTTCCACCACGAACGTGCCGTCCATGAAGGCTTCGCCGAGATAAAGTTCGGGATCGACCAGCACGCGGGCTTGGGCCGCCCTGGTCGTGAAGCGTGCGGCCGCCGGAATGCCGGTGCCGTCGCCGCATGTGAATTGAGCGCCGCTCGCGGTCGTGAACGTGATCGAACCGCGGCGGATAAAGCGCCCCAAGAAGTATCGCAACAATCGGTCCATCGAGACACCAACGGAACGGCAAGCTGCACACCGACACCACCGGAGCTGATCACTCCAATGTGTCCCCAAACTAAACATAGGCAGGGAATTGGATCGCGCTATTGCGTTGTGCTCAAAGCCGATATTCCAAAATGTGACAATTGCGTGGATGCGTCACGCGCGTGCTTCCATTCGCGCGATAATCGTCTAAAAGGTGACCGCCGCAGCCGATCCATCAGGTGCAGGCGGCGATTTTTCCGGAATCTGGAGACTTAAGGAATGTTGAGCCGAGCCCTCAGTCTGGCGACGGTGACGCTTCTGATTGGCCTGTCGGCCGGGTCGGTGCGCGCACAAAACCTCGAGGCCGGCAAAAGCCCCTCCCAGATCTTCGCGAACACCTGCACGGCCTGCCACAAGAGCCCGCGCGGCCTGCTGAAGACCGTTCCGGCCGGCTCGCTGCCGGGCTTCCTGCGCCAGCACTACACCACATCGAGCGACATGGCCGGCGTGCTGTCGTCCTATCTGATTTCGAACGGTGCCAACGACCCACGTTACCAGGCCAAGGATCAGCCCAAGGGAGCCAAGGGCAGGGAAGGCAGGCAGGAGGCAATCCAGTCTCCGGAGCAGGCCTCCGAACGTCCGTCGCGCCGGCAGCATCAGGGCGCGGCACAGGAAGGTGCAAAGCCGGATGCCGATGGTCTGACCCAGGCGCCGGGCGAGGGCCGTCAGGGCCACCGCGGCCGGCGCATGGCCCGCCCGACCGAAACGCCGGAGGGCGCCAAGCCGGAGGACGGCCAGCCGCCGCAGGCCGCAAGCGAGGGCAAGCCGTTGCGCCAGAAGCACGGCCGTCGCGGCAAGCCGCTCGACGAGCCGAAGTCGGAGGAGGCGCCGAAGGGCGAGACCTCCAGCGACGAGCCAAAGGCCCAGACGGCTGTGAGGCACGAAGACAAGGGCGAGGCCGAGAAGCCGGCGAGACCTGCCAGCCAGCCCGACGCGGCCAAGCTTGATGCGCCGAAGAGCAGCAGCGAGCCTTCTGCCCTGCGCTCCGACCCGGTTCCGCAGGTCACGCCGGCGCCGGCCGCACCCGAGCCCGCCGCTGCCGCGTCTCCGGCACCCGCCGCGCCGCCGGTGACCGCGACCGCGCCGCCGCCACCGCCGCCCCCGACGACGCCAGGCTCCGGTCCGCCGGAGGCGCCAAGCTCGAAGTAATCGCCGACGCCGGACCCATGAGGCCCGGCGTTTTCGTTTGACCGCCGCTAGAGCAAAGCTCTAGAGTATTGATCTAGGTGGAGAGGCGAAGTGAGCACGGCACGCGAGGATCTGCTGGCGGCGGGATTGGCGGTGTTCGATCGCGATGGCTTCGAGGGCGCCACGGTCGCCGAGATCCGCTCCCGCGCCCGTGCCTCCAACGGCAGCTTCTTCCACTTCTTCACCTCGAAGAAGCAGCTCGCCGGAACCCTGTTCCTGGAAATCCTGCAGGCCTATCACGCCGCGATCATCACCTCCCTCAACGATACGCACGGCGCCAGCGAAGGCGTCGCGCGGCTGATCCACGCCCATCTCGACTGGGTCGTGACGTCCAGGCGCGAGGCGCGCTTCCTGTTCGAGATTTCGCGCAGCGAGTGGGGCGAGGAAGTGCGCGGCGCGCAGCGCAGCGAGAATTCGCGGCTCGCCGAGGCCATCGAGCGCTGGCGCGCGCCGCTGCTGGCGCGCGGCGAATTGCTGCCGATGACACCAATGCTGTTCTTCAGCCAGATCATCGGGCCGGCGCAGATCTTCTGCCGCGCCTATCTGTCGGGCCGCCACACCGGCGATCCGCGCGAGCAGGTCGAGACGCTGATCGCGTGTGCGATCCGCGCGGTGGTGGCGCCGGGTGCGCCGGGGCGAGCAGGAGGGACATCATGAGCGGGATCGATCCGGACTTCGCGCCGATCGCGACGCGGATTCGCGACAATGTCGGCCGTCAGGGTTTCATGGGTCTGGTCGGTGCTGAAGTGGCCGAACTGTCGCGCGGGTCATGCACGCTCGCGGTCGACCGCCGGCCGGAGCTGTTGCAGCAGCACGGCCTGTTCCACGGCGGCGTGACGGCGTTCCTGGTCGACAATGCCACCACGATCGCGGCGGCGACGTCGCGCGGCCAGCCGGCGCTGACGGCGGAGTACAAATTGAACCTGCTGTCGCCGGCGTCGGGCGATCGGCTGATCTGCCGCGCGCGCGTGATCAAGCCGGGACGCCAGGTCGCGGTCGTCGCGGCCGACGTGTTCTGCATCATTGACGGCAAGGAGAAGCACACCGCGACCGCCCTGGCCTCGATCGCAATGCTCGACGATCAGGCGGCGGCACGAATCCAAAGCCCGGCCTGATGAGGGCCGGGCTTCAGTCTGTTGAGCGATGGAGAGAGGCTTACTTCTCTTCGGCAGCCGGAGCCGGTGCGGCTTCGTCGTCGTGCTGGGCTTCCGGATCGAAGAACTCGCCGGCGGCGGCAAGCGCCTCGGCAGCGGCGTCCTGGTCTTCCTGGCGGGTCGAGATATCCTCGCCGCGCTTGATGCGCTCGGCCTCGTCGGCGGAGCGGGCGACCGTCACGGTGACGCTGGCCTCGACCTCGGGGTGAACCGCGATCGTCACCTTCTGCTGGCCGATCACCTTGATCGGCGAGTCGAGCCAGACCTGCGGCCGGGACACCGTCACGCCATCGGTCGCCAGCGCGGCGACAATGTCGCGCACGGTGACCGAGCCGAACAGCTGGCCGGATTCGGACGCCTGGCGGATGATGACGATGTCGCGGCCGTCGATCTTCTCGGCGACCTTGGCGGCTTCGCCCTTGGCCTTGATGTTGTTGGCCTCGAGCTCGGCCTTCATGCCGTCATACTTGGCGCGGTTCGCCTCGGTGGCGCGCAGGGCCTTGCCGCGCTTCAGCAGGAAATTGCGGGCGAACCCGTCCTTGACGCGCACGACTTCGCCCATCTGGCCAAGCTTGGCAACGCGTTCGAGCAGAATGACTTCCATTTTCGTTCTCCTTTGAGATGCTAAGTATCGGTTTAAGTGGTTGGATCGAATCTCACTCCGCCGGCAAAGGCGGCGGTCTGGTTTGCAGATAGCGCTGGCGCAATCCGAGCACAGCGTCGGCGATGCCGAGCGCGAAGATCGCCACGATCGGCCAGCCGAACATGACGACCACGGCGTAGATGCCGCCGAGCCAGAAGCCGCGGCTGGCAAGCGACAGCGTCAGCGTATGCAGCACCGCGAAGCCGACCAGCGCATAGGTGATCACGAGTGCCATCGTGACGATCTGCGCCAGCAGCGCCAGCATGCCGCCGACGAAACTGAGGGCTGCGGCCACCAGCAGCGCGACCAGCGTCATGGCGGGAAGTGCGGTGGTGCGGAGTTCCGGCCACGGCCGGTTCAGCCGACCTGAGGTTTGGGTGATCTTGCCGGCCAGCCACAGGTTCAGCGTCAGCGTGATCATCGCGATGACCGTTGCCGCGAGCGGCGCGAAGATCACCAGGACGTCGACCAGCCGTTCGATCTCTCCACTGGGCTGGCCCTGGTCACCAGCGCTGAGCATCTTGAGCAGGCCACGCCGCAACGTGCCGGTGATCGTGTCGGTATCGGTGCCGAGCGTGAGCAGCGCGGCGGCCGTCGTGATGATTGCGAGGCCTGCGATCCAGAGCAGGATGCGGCCGACGGGATACCATTCAAGCGCAGGCAGCTGTTGCGTGGCGCTATCGCCCGCTGCGGCCTCGATCGGCCGGCCGAGCAACGCGAGATGGCCGAGCCACCAGCCGGGCACAGCGACCATCATTGCAAATGCGATGCTGTGGGGAAGTCCGAAGATCGCGCCGAGCACGGATGCCGCACCGACACCGCCGATGGCGGCGGCAAGCGGGCTCCAGCCGAGCGCCGCCACCATGACCGGCAGCGGTGCGAGATAGAACAGCAGTATCGAGATTGCCGCGCCCGAACTGATCGAGGCGAACATCAACGCCGACGCGGCGCCGGCGGCAAGTGCAACGGTGAAGATCCCGATCATCAGCTGTCCCGCCCCCTTTGAGCGGTTAGGGGTCCTCTCTCGAGAACCCCAACCATCGGCGACCGGACGACCCGGAAGCCTTATGAGAATAAAGCGGCCGGCGGCTTATGCCGCCGGCCGGAAACGATTAGCGGATCACGTAGGGCAGCAGGCCGAGGAAGCGCGCGCGCTTGATGGCGCGGGCGAGCTCACGCTGCTTCTTGGCGGACACGGCCGTGATGCGGCTCGGCACGATCTTGCCGCGCTCGGAGACGTAACGCATCAGCAGCTTGGAATCCTTGTAGTCGATCTTCGGCGCATTCGCGCCCGTGAACGGGCAGGACTTGCGACGACGGAAAAACGGACGGCGGGCACCAGCATCAGCCATGATTCATTACTCCTCGGTCGCAGCTTCTTCGTCGCGCGGACGGCGCGGACCACGGTCGCCACGGAAGCCGCCGCCCTCGCGGTCACCACGGAAACCGCCTTCGCGGTCGCCACGGAAGCCGCCGCCACGGTCATCGCGCTCGCGATCACGGTCGGCCTTGCGCATCATCGCGGACGGGCCTTCCTCGTGCTCTTCGACGCGCACGGTGAGGTAACGGATGACGTCTTCGTTGATCCGCTCCTGGCGCTCGATCTCGGTGACGACAGCCGACGGAGCGTCGATGTTCATCAGCACGAAATGTGCCTTGCGGTTCTTGTTCATGCGGTAGGTGAGGGAGCGCACGCCCCAGCTCTCGGTCTTGGTGACCTTGCCGCCGCCCTGTTCGACAATGCCCGTCATCTGGGCCGTCAGTTCATCCACCTGCTGGGTGCTCGCATCCTGACGCGCGAGAAAAAACATGCTCGTAAAGAGGCATGGTTGTCCTTTCCTGTGTTGGCGCGGTTTCCGGCGACAAGCCCTTCGAGACCTTCGGAAAGGACTCGAGCTGCTCAGAAGGCGGGAGCACGGGACGACGGGCCGACTGGCCCTGCCACATCAAAATCAACGGGTGAGGAAATCAACGCGTGAGTTTGCTGAGACCGTCCGTTCAGCTCCCGGCCGGAGCCCACGAATGGCGCGCTTATACGGATTTTGGCCGCGAAAGCAAGCATGCGCAGCCGGTCTCGGCCGCTGGATTTGCAGGAGGGCGTAGCCCTCCGGGCAGGCTGACGCAACTTTCGGCCATTTCCCGTTGATTTCTTTGTTTGTATATCATACAAATATCTCGGGAGGACGATCAATGGGTTCGGAGACCGCCAGCGGCATGCCTGCGCCCGATCCGAAACACGCGGTGCGCGCGACACGGTCGGCGGGGCGCAAGATGCGCTCGCTGCTGCTCGATGCGGCCAGCCGCCTGTTCAAGGAGCGCGGGCTGTCGGGCACCTCGATCTCCGATATCGCCGCGGCCGCGGACGCCTTCCCGAGCCAGATTACCTATTACTTCCGCACCAAGGAGGCGCTGTTCGTCGAAGCCGCCAGCCGCGACATGCTCTATCTCGCGCGCGCGACCGAGCAGGCGGCCCTGAAGGCCCACACGCCGCGGGAGTACACGCACGCTTTGGCGGAAACCGTGACCGCGACCGACACGGTCGCCTTCTTCGCCGAGGCCCTGACGTTGACGCGGCGCCGACAGGATCTCGCGCCGCTGGTCGAGCGCACCATCGAGCGTCTGCACAGCGAAGGCGCGCGCGCCTATGCGGGCCAGGTCGAGCGTCACGGCTGGCGCTCGCTGCGCGCGCCCGAGGAGAGCTCGCGGCGCTTCTGGGCGATTGCGATCGGCGTGATCGTCGAGGGTTTTGCGATGGGGCGCGGCGCCGAGGAAATGTGTCGCGAATTGCTGCGCGCGCTCGGCGAGCAGGCAACATCGACACCGGCTGCTGACACGACGCGCCTGCGCCTGGTCGGCGATCCCAGCACTTCAACGGACGGGGAGACCAGTTCATGACCGCGCTGCGCATGCGTGCCCGCGATTTCCTGACCGAAGACGAGCTTGTGTCCGTGCGCGAGCGCACGACGTGGAAGGGCGTGGCCCTGATCGCGCATGCCTGGGTGCTGATCATCGGCGCAATCGCGATGGTCGCATGGTGGCCCAATCCGCTGACCTATCTGCTGGCGGTTGCGATCATCGGCTCGCGCCAGCTCGGCCTTGCCATCCTGATGCATGACGGCGCGCATGGCTGTCTCTCGGCCGACGAGAAGACCAATCTCACGCTGAGCCAGTGGTTCTGTGCGTATCCGATCTTCGCGGAAACCCGCGGCTATCGCCGCTATCATCTGCAGCATCACGCGCGGACGCAGCAGGAGGATGATCCGGATCTCGTGCTGTCGGCGCCGTTTCCGATCACGAAGATGAGCTACCGCCGGAAGTTCTTCCGCGACATCACCGGACAGACCGGCTACCAGCAGCGCAAGGCGCAATTGCTCAATGCGATCGGGCCGAAGGAGTGGCCGCTGTCGCGGCGCGCCGCCAACTTCTGGCAGAAGCTCGGGCCGCAATGCGTCACCAACGCGCTGCTGTTCGCGGGCCTTGCCGCCGCGGGCGTGTGGTGGGCTTACCCGCTGCTATGGCTGGTGCCGCTCTTGACCTGGATGATGGTGATCACGCGGATCCGCAACATCGCCGAACATGCCGTCGTGCCTGACAGCTCCGATCCCCTGCGCAACACCCGCACCACGCGGGCCAATATCCTCGAGCGGCTGTTCATCGCGCCGTATTACGTGAACTATCACCTCGAGCATCATCTGCTGTTCTACGTGCCTTGCTATAACCTGCCGCGCGTCCACCGCATCCTGAGCGGAAGCCGCTATGCCGGGCGGATGGAGGTGCAGCCGGGCTACGCGGCCGTGCTGCGGCTGGCGACCGCCAGGCCCGCCCATGAGGATCGTCCGGGCCAGCTGGTCAACAGCGCCCGCCGGGCGCGGGCCGGCGGCAAGGTTAATGCCGACCAGAATGCCGGCGGATTTTAGCGCCGAACCCGTCCGGCATCCCCAGGGTTCCTGCCGCGCGGCTTGACAGCGCGCCCCCCATCAGTGTCTTACGGCCCGGTCCGGAGCCGGTTGCAAGGATTGGTTGCAAGGGATCGGCTTGGACCCGCTGTGGCGCGCATCGCGCGAGGCGGATACCGTTTTCCCCTGCGGCAGGCGAGGCGCTTGCGCGGGGATCACGCTCAACAAGGTAGGGATCGCCGATGACGGCAGCATTTACGTTTCCCGGGCAGGGCTCGCAGGCGGTTGGCATGGGCAAGGCCCTGGCCGACGCCTTTCCGGTCGCCAAGGCGGTGTTCGACGAGGTCGATGCCGCGCTGGGCGAGAAGCTGACCGCGATCATCTGGGATGGTCCGGGCGACACGCTGCAACTCACCGAAAATGCCCAGCCGGCGCTGATGGCGGTCTCGATCGCCACCTTGCGGGTGCTGGAGAGCGAGGCCGGCTTCTCGGTCGGCCGTGACGCGGCCTTCGTCGCCGGACACTCGCTCGGCGAGTATTCGGCGCTGGCCGCCGCCGGCAGCCTGACCGTCAGCGATACCGCGCGGCTGCTGCGCACCCGCGGGCTTGCGATGCAGAAGGCGGTGCCGGTCGGCGCCGGTGCGATGGCCGCGCTGCTTGGCCTCGACTACGAGGCGGCGGTTGCGGTCGCCAATGAAGCGGCGCAGGGCCAGGTCTGCCAGGCCGCCAACGACAATGGCGGTGGCCAGGTGGTGGTCTCCGGCGACAAGGCGGCGGTCGATCGCGCGGTCGAGATCGCCAAGACCAAAGGGGCAAAACGCGCGATGCTGCTGCCAGTGTCGGCCCCGTTCCACTGCAAGCTGATGCAGCCGGCGGCCGATGCGATGGCGCAGGCGCTGTCCGCCGTCACCATCAAGGCGCCCGCGGCGCCGCTGGTCTGCAACGTGCTGGCCTCCGCGATCACCGACCCCGACGAGATCCGCCGCCGCCTGATCGAGCAGGTCACGGGCACGGTTCGCTGGCGCGAGTCGGTCGCCTATATGGCCGGGCAGGGCGTGACGCGGTTCTTCGAGATCGGCGCCGGCAAGGTGCTGAGCGGCCTCGTCAAGCGCATCGCCGACGGCGCGGTCGGCGTGTCCGTCGGCGGTCCGAACGATATTGCTGCGGCCAGGGATGCGCTGGCAGCGTCGGCGTAAAGAGCCGGAAGGAGAATTCGATGTTTGATCTGACTGGCAAGACCGCGCTCGTCACGGGCGCAACCGGCGGTATCGGCGGCGCGATCGCGCAGGCGCTGCATGCGCAGGGCGCGACGGTGGCGATTTCGGGGACGCGGCGCGAGGTGCTGGACGGCTTCGCGGCCAAGCTCGGCGAGCGCGTGCACGTGCTGCCGTGCAATCTCTCCAGCAAGGACGATGTCGAGGCGCTGGTGCCGGCGGCGGAAGCCGCGATGGGCCAGGTCGACATCCTGATCGCGAATGCCGGCATCACCCGCGACAATCTGTTCGTGCAGCTGCGCGACGAAGATTGGGACGACGTCATCGCGGTCAACCTGACCGCGACCTTCCGCCTCGCGCGCGCCGCGACCAAACTGATGATGCGCAAGCGCTTCGGCCGCATCATCGCGATCACCTCGATCGTCGGCGTCACCGGCAATCCGGGGCAGGGCAATTACACCGCGTCGAAGGCCGGCATCATCGGCCTGATCAAGACGCTGGGGGCCGAATACGCCAAGCGCGGCGTGACCGCGAACTGCATCGCGCCGGGTTTCATCAAGACGCCGATGACCGATGCGCTGAACGACAAGCAGCGCGAAGCCATCCTGGCCAAGGTTCCTGCGGCGCGGCTTGGAACGCCCGAGGATATCGCCGCAGCGGCGGTCTATCTGGCCTCCAACGAGGCCGCCTACGTCACCGGGCAGACGATTCACGTCAACGGTGGGATGGCCATGATTTGAGCTACTTACCGGTTCTCGCAATGCGGCGAAAAGCCGGTTTCGGGAGCCGGTTCAGGCGTGTAGTCAAGGCTTTGGAAGTATGGTAGCTGAACCCCCCGTGGATGGGCGAAGAACGCCATTGCAGGATTTTGAAACCCTGTATATTGGCGTGGCGACGCCTGCCGTTCGCCGGGGCTTTAGTCGGCTACGACCGGGCCGAATCAAGACTATGCGCGACTGAGTAATCGAGACGACCACGATGGCTCGTATCGTCTTGGGGTCGGGTCCAATGGAACAACGAGGTTGAACGATGAGTGAGATTGGCGAGCGGGTTAAGAAGATTGTGGTCGAGCACCTTGGTGTCGAGCCCGAGAAGGTGGTCGATAGCGCGAGCTTCATCGATGACCTCGGCGCCGACAGCCTCGACACGGTCGAGCTCGTGATGGCTTTCGAAGAAGAATTCGGTTGCGAGATTCCGGACGATGCGGCGGAGACGATCCTGACCGTCGGCGACGCGACCAAGTTTCTTGAGAAGAACGCGAAGAGCTGACGCCGATCGCGAAGTTGACGGGGCCGGACGGACCGCGGTCGAGCGGTCCCCCGGCTTCTTACTATTAGCCGCGCATTGCTGGCCGGAGACGTGGAAATGAGACGAGTTGTCGTCACGGGGCTGGGCATGCTTACACCGCTCGGCTGCGGCGTTGACGCAACTTGGGCGCGTATCCTCGCCGGAGACAGCGGCGGCAAGAAGATCGACACCTTCGAGGTGTCGGACCTGCCGAGCCAGATCGCCTGCTACATTCCGCGCGGCGACGGCTCCAATGGCACCTTCAATCCCGATCAGTGGATGGAGCCGAAGGACCAGCGCAAGGTCGACGATTTCATCCTCTATGCGATGTGCGCGGCCAAGCAGGCGCTTGATGATGCCAACTGGCATCCGACCTCCGACGAGGACCAGTTCGCCACCGGCACGATGATCGGCTCCGGCATCGGCGGCCTCACCGGCATCGCCGAGACCGCGGTGCTGCTGAAGGAGCGCGGGCCGCGCCGGGTCTCGCCGTTCTTCATTCCGGGCCGCCTGATCAATCTGGCGTCCGGTTATGTCTCGATCGAGCACGGCCTGAAGGGTCCCAATCACGCCGTCGTCACGGCGTGCTCGACCGGCGCGCATGCGGTCGGCGACGCGGCGCGGCTGATCGCGCTCGGCGACGCCGAGGTGATGGTTGCGGGCGGCGCCGAATCGCCGATCTCGCGCATCGGCATTGCCGGCTTCTGCGCGGCGCGGGCGCTGTCCACCGGCTTCAACGACAACCCGACCAAGGCATCGCGGCCCTACGACAAGGATCGCGACGGCTTCGTGATGGGCGAGGGCGCCGGCATCCTGGTGCTCGAGGAGTACGAGCACGCCAAGCGGCGCGGCGCCAAGATCTATGCCGAGGTCACCGGCTACGGCCTGTCGGGCGATGCCTTCCACATCACGTCGCCGCCGCCGGACGGCAATGGCGGCTTCCGCAGCATGAGCATGGCGCTGAAGCGCGCCGGCCTTGCCGCATCCGATCTCGACTACATCAATGCGCACGGCACCTCGACGCAGGTCGGCGACGAGATCGAGCTCGGCGCGGTCGAGCGTCTGCTCGGCAATGCGGCTTCCAAGGTTTCGATGTCGTCGACCAAGTCCGCGACCGGGCATCTGCTCGGTGCGGCCGGCGCGATCGAGGCGATCTTCGCGATCCTGGCGATTCGCGATAATGTGGTGCCGCCGACCATCAATCTCGACAATCCGTCGGTGCAAACCGCGATCGATCTCGTGCCACACACGTCGCGCAAGCGTGACGTCAATGTGGCGCTGTCCAATTCCTTCGGTTTCGGCGGCACCAACGCCTCCGTGATCGTGCAGCGCGTGACCAATTAGTAGGTCTTTACAACTAGTCCACCGTTTTGCCGTATTCCGCGGTGACTCCTAATAGCGGGCGTATGCTATTGGCGGGACAGGGGTTTGTCCGGCCACGATTCAACCGGCAGGATATTGGTTTGCATCGATGAGTGAGAGGCCGCCCATTTCACCGAGGAGTCCCCGCGCGGCGCTGGAGCCCGAACAGGTTCCGCCGCCGCCCAAGCGTTCGGATCGCGCCCGCAATCCCTTCGTGATCGTCGGCAATGCCATCTTCACGATCCTGATCATCCTGATGCTCGGCGCCGGCGCGACGTACTACTACGGCAAGCAGGCGTTGGAATCGCCGGGACCGCTGCAGGAAGACAAGATCGTCAACATCCCCGCGCGCGCCGGCAAGCGCGACATCGCCGACGTGCTGTCGCGCGAGGGCGTGATCAACGTCAATCCGTGGGTCTTCATCGGCGGCGTGTTTGCGCTGAAGGCGAGCTCCGATCTCAAGCCTGGCGAATATTCGTTCCAGAAGAACGCCAGCCTGCGCGACGTCATCGCCACCATCGTCGACGGCAAGGTGGTGCAGCACGCCATCACGATTCCCGAGGGCCTGACCTCCGAGCAGATCGTGTCGCGGCTCTCCGACAACGACATCTTCACCGGCTCGGTGCGCGAGATCCCGCGCGAGGGGACGCTCTTGCCGGAGACCTACAAATTCCCGCGCGGCACCACGCGCGATCAGGTGATCCAGCGCTTGCAGCAGGCGCAGAAGCGCGTGCTCGCGGAGATCTGGGAACGCCGCAATACCGATACCCCGCTGAAGTCGCCGGACCAGCTGGTGACGCTTGCCTCGATCGTCGAGAAGGAAACCGGCCGTGCCGACGAGCGCAGCCGCGTCGCCGCCGTGTTCGTCAATCGCCTGCGCCAGCGCATGAAGCTGCAATCCGACCCGACCATCATCTACGGGCTGGTCGGCGGCAAGGGCACGCTGGGACGGCCGATCAAGCGCAGCGAGATCACGCAGCCGTCGCCCTACAACACCTATGTGATCGACGGCCTGCCGCCCGGACCGATCGCCAATCCCGGCCGCGCCTCGCTGGAGGCGACCGCCAATCCGGCGCGCACCCGCGACCTGTTCTTCGTTGCCGACGGAACCGGCGGCCACGCCTTCACCGAGACCTACGACCAGCACGCCAAGAACGTTGCCAAGCTGCGCGCCTCGGAAAAGCAGATCCAGAACGACACCGTCGAGCCTGCGGATGATCCGGCGCCTGCCGCCGCGGCGCCGGGCGCAGCGGACACCAATCCCACGGCGACCACGCCGCCGAAGCCCACCAATCAGAAGAAGCCGCCGCGCAGCGGTCGCCAGGGCGCAGCCCAGCAGACCACCTCGCCGCCCGTCGTGCAGCGCTAACTTCTCGTTTCCCGGAAGTGGACGTAATTCCACTTTCACGGAATCCGTCTTAAGATCGCACCGGCCGCTCACGAGTCCCGCAGGCTCGGGGTGAGTCTCAAATCATTCTGTTGGAGAGTTTCACGCGATGGCGCTGTCGAGCATGACTGGCTTTGCCCGAAGCCATGGCGCGAGCGGTCCCTATACGTTCGAGTGGGAGCTGAAATCGGTCAACGCCAAGGGCTTTGACCTGCGGCTGCGGCTGCCGCCCGGCTGGGACGAGCTGGAGGCGCTGGCCAAGAAACGCGCCGGCGAGGTGCTGTCGCGCGGCACGGTCTACGCCAATCTGAGCGTCAAGCGCACCGACGCGGCGCAGACCATCCGCATCAACGAGGACGTGCTGGCCGCCGTAGTGAAGGTCGCGGGTGAGCTCGCGCAACGCATCGACGCGGTGGCGCCGAGCATCGACGGATTGCTCGGCATCAAGGGCGTCATCGAGGTGGTCGAGCCCGAGAGCAACGAGGACGAGGACAAGGCGGCGCGCGAGGCGGCTGCGATGGCCTTCGAGCAGGCGCTCGCGAGCCTCGTCGAAATGCGCCGCCGCGAGGGCGATGCGCTGGGCCAGATCCTGATGCAGCGGATGGACGAGATCGAGCGGCTCGCCAGGCGCGCAGAGGCTGCGCCCGGCCGCAAGCCCGACGCGATCAAGGCGCGGCTCGCCGAGCAGATCGCGGCCCTGCTCGAGACCTCCGATCGCTTCGACGCCGACCGGCTCAGCCAGGAGGCGATCTTGATCGCGACCAAGGCCGATATCCGCGAGGAGCTCGACCGCATCGCCTCGCACATCACCCAGGCGCGCGAGATGATCGGCAAGGGCGGCCCGGTCGGGCGGCGGCTCGACTTCCTCGCCCAGGAATTCAACCGCGAGGTCAACACCTGCTGCTCGAAGTCGAACGACGTCGAGCTGACCAATACCGGGCTTGAGATGAAGAACGTGGTCGAGCAGTTCCGCGAACAGGTCCAGAATCTGGAGTGAATGATGACGGCGCAGGGTTTTGACGGCGTAGAGCGGCGCGGACTGATGTTCGTGCTGTCGTCGCCTTCTGGCGCCGGCAAGACGACGCTGTCGCGCATGCTGCTCGAGCGCGAGCCGGGCCTGAAAATGTCGGTGTCGGCGACGACGCGGGCGCGGCGTCCGGGGGAGGTCGACGGTCGCGACTATTTCTTCGTCGACCGGCAGACGTTCGAAGCGATGGTCAAGCAGGATGAATTGCTCGAATGGGCGACGGTATTCGACAATCTGTACGGCACGCCGCGCGCGCCGGTCGAGGCGGCACTGTCGGTAGGACAGGACGTTCTGTTCGACATCGACTGGCAGGGTACGCAACAACTGCACCAGAAATCGGAGACCGACGTCGTGAGGGTCTTCATCCTCCCGCCGTCGGCGGCCGACCTTGAGAAGCGCTTGCATACGCGGGCACAGGACTCGGAGGAGGTCATCCGTGGGCGGATGAGCCGGGCTTCCGACGAACTGAGCCATTGGGCCGAATACGACTACATCGTGGTCAATCAGAACGTCGACGACGCATTTGCTGAAGTGCAGTCGATTCTGAAGGCCGAACGGCTCAAGCGCCAGCGGAGAACGGGCTTGACCGAGTTCGTACGCGACCTGCGACGCCAGCTCGAGAAGTAACGCTGCGGGATGGTGATGCGATCGCAGGGGATCGCATCACCCCCGTTCCGATTCCATCGGAACGGAAACGGCTCTAGTTCGCCGCGCTGCGCGCCAACCGCTGCAGCATCGCCGCGATCTGCCGGTTGTCCTGCTCGGTCTGGGCCGGATCACGTGCCGCCTCACGATGCGGCGCCGGCGTCTCGGCGCGGCGCGGAATCGGGGTCTCGGCACGGCGCGGGGTGGCCTCCGACAGGCGCAACGGACGGTCGCGGCTGACCAACGCCATCGGCGGCGCCGGCTCGGTGTGCAGCGAATCCCAGGGCGCCTGCCACTCGTCCTTGATCTGGTAGGGCGGCGTCCGCGTGCGCGTCAGGCGGAACACCAGCGCGCTGACCAGGCCGGCCAGCGCGAGCGCACCGATCATCACGATCAGCAGCATCTGGGTCGAGGACGATGACTTGTCTGCGGGCGCCTCGGCCGCAGCGGGGGCCGCTGGTGCCGGCGCGGCCGCTTGCTGCGGCGTCGTGTCGGCCTGCGCGACCACGGTCGGCTGGTCCGCGGCGTGCCGGGTGCCGTTGGTTCCGGCCATGCTCGATGCGTCCAGCCACCTGGCGTTGACGTCCGATGGCTGGGCGTTCGCGCCGGCAGGTGCGGCTGATGCCGCCGAATCGGTCGGCGCCGGCGTGCCGCCAGCCTGGCCTGCATCGGGGCTTGCGACGGGGGCGGCAGCCTGCTGCGAGGGCCATTCGGCATGGGCGTTGGCAACCGATTTGCGCATCGTCGGTTGCGGCGCCGGCTGCGCTGCCGGCGCCGGCTGGCTCGGTGGCGGCGCTGCGTCGGCTGTCGCGGTGTCGGGCGCGGCCGCGGGCTGCTGCTGCGCCGTGGCGGTCTTGGCGACAACCTTGTTCCTGGCATCACCGAGGTACCAGCATTTCTTCTGGGTGCTGCGGTCGAGGTGATAGAACCAGTGGCTCCCCGCCGGCGCCGTTCCCTTCGGCCCGGACTGACAGGTGTCGGCCGTCTTGGCATTCGCCGTATTGGTTTCCGCCGGCGTGGCGGCGTTCTGGGCCACGGCGCCGAAGTTGGCCCCGGCCACAATGCTGGCGGCAAGCGCCGCAGCGAATTTCGCTGAACGATTTGACATACGCGTCCCCGGTATTCTTTTTTACGCAAACGCTGGTGACGCCAATCTCGGTAAAGAGTTGGGTCGCAATGCGCCGCAAATCCGGAACGGGTAGGGCTTAATTGAGGCTCGTAGCGCGTCGCAATTGCGGCGAGCCGGTGGCCGAGGACCGATTGCAAGCGGGTTCAGTTGCTTTCGAGCACATCGCTGAACAGCACGTAGCGCTCGCCGTTGAAGCGGACCAGGCGCATTTGCTTGATCGGCCGCAAATCGGTCGGCGAGGTGCGCAGGCGGATGCCGGGCAGCAGCAGCGGCAACTCCATGTCGAGATGCGAAGCCTGCTTCATGACGTTCTCGCGCGTCAGTTCGTTGCCGCACTGCTTGAGGATCTGCACCACCGCATAGCCGATGTTGTAGCCGTAGGGTGCGTAATAGTCGCTCTTGTCGACATGCGGGTTGTACTTGTCCATCCAGACGTTCCAGGCCTGCATGGCCGGATCGTCCTTCCACTGCGGATCGGCGGGGTCCTTCTGATAGGCCGCCGAAATCACGCCCCTGGCGGCCTCGAAGCCCGCGGGACGGATCGCACCCGCGATCGAGGAGCCGACGCTGGAAAGGAATTCCTGCGGGTGCCAGTCGATATCGTAGGCCTTGCGGATCGCCTGCGCCGCGAATTTCGGCACCGCGGCGATGAACAGCACATTGGCGCCCGCGGCCTTCAGCGACACGATCTGCGAATCCACGGTGGGATCGCTGGTGTTGTAGGCCTGCTGCGACACGATCATCGACGCGGCCTTGTCGCCGAGCCCGCGCTTGAAGCCCAGGATGTAGTCGCGGCCGAGATCGTCGTTCTGCGCGAGGATGCCGATCTTCGCGTCCGGCAGCGTCGACAGAATGTACTTGGCGTAGATCTCGCCCTCGGACGCGTAATGCGGCGTCCAGCTCATCGTCCACGGATAATGCGCGGGATCGTTGAAGATCGTGGCGCCGGATCCGACGAACAGATGCGGCACCTGCTTCTGGTTGATGTATTTCACCACGGCCATGTTGGGCGCGGTGCCGACCGGGTTGACCAGGAACAGCACCTCGTCGCTCTCGATCAGGCGGCGGATCTGCTCGACAGTCTTGGGCGGGCTGTAGGCATCGTCGAGGCTGATGAAGTTGATCTTGCGGCCGTTGACGCCACCCTGATCGTTGATCATCGCGAAAAAGGCGGTGATCGAGATCGCGCCGGCCGAATAGGCCGACGCCGGACCGCTATAGGGCGTCGTGGTGCCGATCTTGATGTCACTGTCGGTGACACCGGGCCCATAACGCTTTTGCGCAAGGGCCGGCACGATGGCGAGGGCGAGCGCGAGCGCCGCCCATGCCCCGATCGAACGTGTCCTCCTCATTCGCGTCCTCCCCCTGTTGTCGGGCGAGGCCGGCGGGACGTCGGCTAAAGCGCGATGACGCGCTTTAGCGTCCTAAGAGCATGATTTCCGCGCAAACGCTCCGCGTTTGTCGCGAGGGAAAACCGCTACACGCTTTTCCGGACCATGCTTTAATTCTTCAGGACGATGCGTCCCACGACCTTGCCGGCGCGCAGCTCGTCGATCCATTTCTGGACGTCGGACATCGGCTCTTCCTTCATCGGCGTCGGCTTGATCTTGCCGGCGCGCGCGAGCGCCATCAGCTCCTGGCCTTCGGCCAGCGTGCCCACCATGAAGCCTTCGATGGTCATGCGCTTGTAGACCCACTGCACCATCGGCAGCGTGAACTGGCCGCCCATCAGGCCGGACACCACGATCTTGCCGCCGCGTGCCACCGTCGACACCGCAAACGCCATCGACTTCTCGTTGCCGGCAAAGTCGACGACGCCGTCGAAGCCGCCGTCGCTCTCCTTCAGCATGCGCTTGACGACATCGGGCTCCGCCGGATCGTAGGCCGCCGCCGCACCGTTCTTCAGCGCGGTCTCGCGCGCCGCGGGACTGAGATCGGCAACCGTGATCGGCTGCTTGAACATCGCCTGCGCGAACGACAGGCCCATCATGCCGACGCCGCCGAGACCGATCAGCAGCAGGTTGCGCTGGCGCGGCCGATCGACCAGGCGCTTCAGCGCGCCATAGGCGGTGACGCCGGAGCACATCAGCGTGGCGGCCTGGTTGACCGGCAGCGGATCGTAATCGAGCAGATACTTTGCGTCGGGCACCAGCACATGGGTGGCGAAGCCGCCGTCGATCGAGACGCCGAGGAAGCGCTGCTTGACGCAGAGGTTCTCGTCGCCGGCGAGGCAGTCGCGGCACTGGCCGCAGCCGATCCAGGGGAAGACGGCCTTCTTGGTGCCGACCAGATGCTTCGGCGCGTCGGGCCCGACCTCGTCGACGACACCTGCGATCTCATGGCCGAGCGTGAAGGGCAGGGTCATGCCGCGGGTGGTGTCGAGCTTCTTGCCGCCGCCGAGATCGGCGTAGCCGTCCTGGATGTGGAGATCGGAATGGCACAGGCCGCAGCGCTCGATGCGCACAAGCACTTCGCGTCCCTGCGGCTTCGGGGTGTCGATGATGGTTTCGCACAGCGGCGCATCGAATTTGACGAGGGATTGGCGAACCATACGCGCCATTACGTTTTCTCCTGTTGTTCTATTTTGTGGACCGTATATCGGCCAATTCCCTCGCCATGGCAACAAAGCCCGAGACCGGGATGGTCTCGGCGCGCCGTGTCGCGTCGATACCGGCTGCGGCCGCCAGCCGGGCCGGATCGGCCGAGAGCGCTTTCAGGCTTTGGCGCAGCATCTTGCGGCGCTGGCCGAAGGCGGCGGCGGCGACCTGCTCGAGCAGGCGGCGGTCGCACGGGGCGGGCGCGGCGCGCGGGATCAATTGGACCACCGAGGACGTCACCTTCGGCTGCGGCACGAAGGCTGCGGGCGAGATGTCGAACAGGATCTTGGTCTCGGCGCGCCAGTTGGCGAGCACCGCGAGCCGGCCATAGGCCTCCTCGTCCTCATGGGCGACGATCCGTTCCGCGACCTCGCGCTGGAACATCAAGACCATGGTGTCGTACCAGGGCGGCCACGGCTCGATCGACAGCCAGTCGACCAAGAGCTGGGTTGCGATGTTGTAGGGCAGGTTGGCGACGATCTTGGCCTTGGCCCCGTCAAGCAACGGACGCGGATCGAAATGCTGCGCGTCGCCATGCACGATCTCGATGCGGCCGGGGTAGCGCTTGACGATATAGCTGAGTGCGTCGATCGCACGCTCGTCGCGTTCGATCGCGATCACGCGCTTGGCACCCATCGCCAGCAGCGCGCGCGTCAGTCCGCCGGGGCCGGGCCCGACCTCGATCACGGTGCAATCTTCCAGCGGGCCCGCGGCGCGGGCAATGCGCGCGGTGAGGTTGAGATCGAGCAGGAAATTCTGGCCGAGCGATTTGCGCGCCGACAACGAATGCTCGCGAATGATGTCGCGCAGCGGCGGCAGATCGTCGATCGCGCTCACTTAGCTCGACGCCGCGGCCATGCGCGCGGCGAGCCGCAGCGCGGCGATCAGGCTCGACGGATTGGCCTTGCCGGTGCCGGCGATATCGAACGCGGTGCCGTGATCCGGCGAGGTCCGGATGAACGGCAGCCCCAGCGTAACGTTGACGGCATCCTCGAACGCGACGGTCTTGATCGGGATCAGCGCCTGGTCGTGATACATGCAGAGCGCGCAGTCATAGGTTTTTCGCGCGGCGGCGTGGAACATGGTGTCGGCGGGCAGCGGGCCGCGGGCGGCAATGCCCTCGCGGCGCAGGATCTCGACCGCAGGTGCGACGATCTCGACGTCCTCCATGCCGAGCGTGCCGTCTTCACCGGCATGCGGGTTGAGGCCGGCAATGGCGAGCCGCGGCGCCGCGAGGCCGAACCGCGTCTTCATGTCGGCGAGCACGATCCGCGCGGTCGACACGATCAGGTCGGGGGTCAATTGCGCCAGTGCCTCGCGCACCGATACATGGATCGTCACCGGCACGACCGCCAGCGCCGGCGACCACAACATCATCACCGGCTGCGGCGCAGCCCCGCCGCGCGCGGCCAACTCGGCGAGAAATTCAGTGTGGCCGGGATGGCGGAAGCCGGCACGGTACAGCACGTTCTTGGCGATCGGATTGGTGACGACGGCGCTGGCCTTGCCCGACGCGACATCGGCGACGGCCTGACGGATCGACGCCAGCGCGGCGTCGGCGCTGCTCCCGTCGGGCTTGCCCGGTCGCGCCGTCGCCGCCTTGCCGGTCGCGACGACGGGCAGGGCACGTGCAAAGGCCGCGGACGCTTCCTCGGCACTGACTTCGGCGAACGCAACGGCAAGCCCGAGCGTCTTGGCGCGCTCGGCCAGCGCGGCGCGGTCGCCGAGCAGATAAAACGGCGGAAGATCGAGCTCGCGGCGCCGCAGCCATGCTGCGAGCGTGATGTCGGGGCCGATGCCTGCGGGCTCGCCCGATGTCAGTGCGAGAGGTTGGGCCATGCGTCAACGATAGTCGATCATCGCCCGCCTGGATATTCGATCATCGCGGCCTTGCGGACTTCCTGCAGGTAGGCCTTCGACTTCGCCTCGTACTTCTGCACGTACATCTTGTCACGCATCTCACGCTTCTTCGGCGTGTCCACGGTGGTGGCCTTCCGGCCGCAAAGGGCAACCATTTCGATGCCCTGCTTGGTGACCTCGGGAGGGGTGAGGTGACCGACCGGGGTCTTGTCCAGGATGTCGCGCAGCGACTGCGGCAGGTCGGCCGATGTCTTCACCACGATCTCGCGGATCGCGGCATTGCGCATCGACTTGAAGAAGGTGTTGGCCTCCTCGCAACTGGTCACGCGCTCGCGCAAGCTGTCCGCTTCCTTGCGGCGGCCCTCGAATTCCGACTGCGGCGCGCCGCGCGGCACGATCAGGACGACCGGTTGCATCCTGTATTCGAAGGCCTCGGCGTCGGGGGCATCGCCGGTCTCCTTGACCGCGGTCGCGACGTCCTTTTCGCCGACCTGGAGGCTCTCCTTGAAGCGGCCACGGACCAGGCTGGTCCAGACCATGTCGGCCCTGATGCGCTGCTTCAGCGTATCGGGCCGGATACCCTTGCTTTCGAGCACCTTGGTCAACTGGTCGTTGGACAGCCGCATCCGTTGCGCCATGCCGCCATAGGACTGCTCGATGTCGTTGGCGGTGGGATCGACGCCGTACTTCTTGGCTTCCTTGATCTTCAGCTTTTCGTCGATCAAATCGTCGAGGACGGCCTTTCGATCGGGGACCTTGCCGCCGGTCAGCGCGTTCAGCTTGGAGCGCTGCTCGATGTCGAAATTGGTGATGGGCTCGCCGTTGACCATGACCGCGATGGTCTGGGCATGCAGCCGGCTACCCCCCAGCAGGAGGAAGAGCGCCAGCAGGGAGCTCAGCACGAGCGAATGGCGGCGCGTTGGCGGGCGAGCGGCGATGGTTATTCTCGTCATGTCAGCCGTTTAAACCAATTCAAGCCGGGGCCACAGGCCCGCGGGCAAAACAAGCCCCCGCTTGTTACTGCATGCCAGCCGCACTGCTGGTCGTGGAGGTCTGGGCGATCGTGCGCAGCCCGATCTGGAACATGATCGCGTGGCTGAGGACGGGAGGCGTCGAGCCGGCCTGGTAGGTATAGGACGTGACATAATTGGCAGCCAGCACGAAGCAGTCGTCCACATAGCCCGCGCCAATCGCATACTGGTTGATCTTGTTCGCTTCAAGGTCCCAGCGCGCCGCACCCTGAACCACCCAGTTCGCCGCCACCTTGACCGATCCGCTGGCGAGGATGCCTTCGCGGCGCGTCAGATAGCCGAGTTCCGGCTGAGCCGCGTAGTCGCCATACAGCAGGCTGACCGACCAGCGGTCGAAGTTCGCGGTGGCCTGGGCCTCGAACCGGTTGATGTTCCAGGTGGCCTCATCCATTCGCGTGCGGACGCTGAACGTGTAGGTGCGGTTCGGCGAATAGGCGAGGCTTGCGACATAATCCGAACGCGCGTTCTGCAGGCCGGAGTCGACGCCGGTATTGGTGACGTCGGCGACCGCGAACGAGTTCAGCCCGAACAGCTGGTAGGACTGTCCGAACACCGCCTTGACGCTGCCGCCGTGATCGAACTGCGTGGTGGCCTGCACGCCGACATTGGCGCGGCTGCCGCCCTCGACGCGGTCGTAGCCGGAGAACTTGTCGACCGAGAACAGGTTCGAGGTGTCGAACACCAGGCTCTGCGCATCCTCGTTCGGAAGCTTGCCGGCGTTCGGCTCGTTGGGCCGGATGATGACCTGCGCGATCGGCTCGACGGTCGTCGTGCCCCACGGCTGCACGTTGATGAAGGGATAGCGGTATTCGAAGCCGACGGTCGGCATCAGACGAACCGTCTGGGTGTCGCCCACCGGCAGGTAGTTGGACACGCCGGGCTGATTCGAGATGTCGGCGTTGATGGCGTCGGCGCGCATGCTGACGAACGGCGTCCAGATCTGGCCGAGCGGGTCGGTGTAGGACTTGCGCCACTGCGCCTCGGCCGTCAGCCGGGTGTAAGTGCCCGGCATGCCGCGCAGCAGGCACTGCGACGGGGTCCGCGCCATCGGATCGGCCGACGTGGTCAGGCACAGGCTGTTGGTGTTGGCGGTCGTCGTGATCGGGTCGAACACCGCGGTTTCGCGGGTCAGGTTGACGAAGTTCATCTTGTAGCTGAACTCGCCGCCCAGGACCGGACTGTTGATCACGTTGTTGTAGTCGATCACAGGCGCCACCACCGGAACCTGGTTCTGGTTGCCCGAGTAGCTGAGATAGTAGATCGCGCGCGCGTCGAAGAAGCTGCGGTCGCCGACGCCGGTCAGATAGAGCTGCGAGATGGCCTCGGTCGGCAGCGACAGGAACGATCCGAACGGGTCCTTGTACTGGGCGAGCCGGTAGTCGGACATGAAGAAGTAGTCGGACAGCACCACGCCGTCCCAACCCCAGACCCATTTGTCGTTCAGCGCGAACTGACCCTTGGTGTCGACGCCCCAGCGGAACTGGCGATCACCGGGTTGGCCGGCGAACGCGCCGGGATCGGTCTGGTCGATGCCGTAGAGCCGGATCTGATAGGAGCCGTCCGCAAAGCGCTGGCGGAATTCGGTCTGCAGCAGCACGCCCTGCTTGGACGTGATGCGCGGATTGAAGGTCGCGTCCATGTCAGGCGCGATCGCCCAATAATAGGGGATTTCGACGCCGTAGCCGAACGCCGTGTACGAGGTGAAGCCCGGCATCAGGAAGCCGCTCTTGCGCTTCACCGTCGGATCGGGCGTCGAGAAATAGGGCAGATAGGCCATCGGAACGCCGAAGAATTCGAGCTGGGCGTTCTCGAAATAGAGCATCTTCTCGGTCTGGTTATGGATGATGCGCGCGCCCTTGACCTGCCAGAGCGGCGGCTTCTTCGGATCATCCTTACAGGGTGCGCAGGCGGTATAAACGCCGTTGTCGAACACCGTGTAATTGCCGCTGGACCGATCGGCGCGGGTCGCCGCCATACGGGTCTGGTCTTCGGTATCGACGCGCAGCGAATCGACGAAACCGTCGCGGTAGTCGTCGCTGAGATCCATGATGTTGGCGTAGGTGATCTTGCCTTCCGCATCGGTCATGCGGATGTTGCCTTCGGCATGAAGACGCTTGGTCTTCTGGTCGTAGATGACCTTGTCGGCCTCGACGCTGGTGCCGTTGTAGAACATCTGGACGTTGCCGACGGCCGAGATCCGCGAGTTGTTGTAGTCGTAGTCGACCTCGGTCGCCTGGACGAGCATCTGCCCGTCGTTCTTGGCCGGCGGGCGGGGCGGCTTCGGCGGACGCGGATTGTAGGTGAACGCCTGCGCGGCAGCCGGCGTCGACGCGACGACGTCGAGCGCGCTGACCGCGATCAATGCGGCGAGAAGAGTTGAGATCGAAACGCCAAACGCGGCCATACGGCTCCGTTGACGGCGCAGAGCACTGCGCCGCCCGCAAGCAGGCGACCTCAACTGGCGGGAAGCGACACTGGCCACTACCCGTCCTCCTGGTACAGCAAGGCTAAGAAGCCGGTGAGGCTACCCACGACGACGGGCAACCACGCCGCAGCGATGGGATGCATCAACTCAGCCTTGCTCAAATCTTCAGTTACTTTCGACAGCACGTAGAGCAGAAAGCCTGCGCCCACGCCACTCAAAACCATCTTCTGCACGCCGCCCATCCGAAAGAAGCGGAGGCTCACAGAAGCCGCCAACATCACCATCGCAGCCAGCAAAAACGGCTGTGCGATGAGCTTGTGATACTGCAAGCGATAGCCGGCCGTCGCGAACCCTGAGCTCTCCGACGAACGGATGTAGTTCGGCAGTTGCCAAAAGGACACAGTTTCGGGAGTGGAGAAGCTGTTGCGCACCTGTGCCGGGGTGAGGGTGGTGGTCAGATAGAAGGTGTCCTGATCCACCGGAGGCTTGTCGAGGGTGTATCGGCGCACGCCGGTGAACACCCAGCGGCCTTCTTCGAGCGTTGCTTCGCGCGCTTCGATTCGCTCCTTGAACTGCAGCGCCGTATCGAATCGAAACACCGTCAGTCCCGTCAGCCGGACGCCCTGCTGCTCGCTGCGCGCGGCATTGATGATCGCCTGACCCTCGTCGTTGATCTGGTTGAGCCAGAAGCCCGACGCGTCCTGGATGCCGCCGCCCGGCGCCGAGCCGAACAGCTCGGCTTCCATCCGTTTGGAGAGCTCGCGCAGATTGGCCGAGACCGGATTGTAGGCGGTGGTCGCGAAGATGCCGAGCACGATCGCGCTGGCCAGCGCCGGCGAGATGAATTGCCAGGCCGAGACGCCGGCGGCGCGGGCCACCACGAGCTCGAGCCGGCGCGACAGAGCGAGGTAGCAGGTCATCGCGCCGATCAGCACGCAGAACGGCATCAGCTTCTCGAGCAATTGCGGCACGCGGAACAGCGAGGTCTCGGCGACGGTGATGGCGGAGGCGTCGACCAGCCCGGACGTCTTGCGCACCATCTCGATGTAATCGACCAGCACGAGCAGCACGAAGATGCCCGCGAACACGCCCACCGCCGCGACCACGAAGCGGCCGGCGAAATAGCGCCCGAGCGTGTTTGTGACCATGCTCATGCGGTAGCCGGCCTCCGGAACAGGCGTGCGATCCGCTCGTTGTTCCTGTTGATCGCTTCCAGCAGCCGTGGCGGCGGTTCGACCACCACGCCGCCGACGATCATCCAGATCCCGACGCCGATGCCGGCGAACAGCATCAGATATTGCAGCAACGCGGCGATCGGCGTCTTCACCGCGACGACCGAGCAGGCGAAGCCGACCATGCGCAGGCCGAACACCGCGAACACCGAGCCGCCGATCGAGAAATTGCGGCTCTGCCGCGTGGTGCGCGGCGCGCCGAGGAAGGCGAAGGTCAGCGCCGCGAATGCGAACGGATAGACCGGCGCCATGAAGCGATCATGCAGCTCCGCGAAGAACTGGCCCGACAGCTGCTGATAGGTCTGGTCGTTCTGGTCAGGCCACATCAGCTCCCAGAGATAGCGCTCGCGAATCCCGAGCGTGACGTCGCGGCCCTGCGAGAATTTCGACATGTCGAAGGCGTAGCGCTGAAACACCACCAGCGTCGGATCGCGCTTGCCGACTTCGAATCGCTCGAGATTGCCGTCCTCCAGCACGAGATATGAGCCGTTCTCGTTCTTCAGCACAGTGCCGTGGTCGGCGACGATGGTGACGCGCTGCTGCGGGTCGCGGCGATCGTCGACGAAAACGCCGCCGAGCACGCCGCCGGGCAGCCGCTCGCGGATCCGAATCGTCAGGTTCTGATCGAGCTGGGCGAAGCGGCCGGGCTGCAGGATGTTGGTCAGGACGTCGGCCGTGATCTCGGCGTCCCACTGCTTGATTCGGCGCATCCCGTCGGGGGCGAGATAGGCGCCGATGAAGGCGACCAGCGCCGCCACCACGCAGGTGGCGAAGAAGAACGGCCGGAACAGCCGGAACGGCGAGAAGCCGGCCGCGTTCATCACGATGATCTCGGAGTCGGTCGCGAGCTTGTTGAGCGTATGGGAGATCGCGATCATCAGCGCGATCGGGGCGATGATCAGGACGAGCGCCGGAATCACGAGGCCGGTGATGCCGAGGAAGGTCAGGATCGTCTGACCCTGGCTGGTCATCAGGTCGATGCCGCGCAGCGCCTGGGTAATCCAGATCACGCCGGTGAGGCTGACCAGGACAAGCGCAAACGACGCCAGCGTCGTTTTGAAGATGTACCTGTCGATCGACCCCATCGCTACCGCACGACCCCCGAGACCCCCTGTACGCAGCCAAACGCGCGGCTTTCGACCAATCCCGTCAAGGCGGGTTCCCCTATGGTCGAGCCGCGGACCCGTCCGGCTCACTCTGTGTCCACTCTCTCACTACCATCCCTTTGATCCGTCAACAAAATGGCCGAGCCAAGGCGCGCTTAATTTATGGTTAATTAATCGCTTTTGTGGCCTTCGGGCCACTCCGGTGCTTGGCAGCGGCGCAGCCGACAGGTCATAGTGTGTGCCAAGCCCGGCCCGGGCCGCTCCCGGACCGCCATCGCAATGCTCACCCCGCGTGCCGGAAGGACCGCCTCAGGTCCGAGCAACACCCTGAGTTCTGGAGGATTTTCCTATGACCGACGCCGTCAAGGTCGGCTTTGTCCCATTCTCTGCGTCCGCCCGCGGCATCCTGGTCGTCTTTTGCGACGAACAATTGAAGCTCGGCGCCACCACAAGGAAGGCGCTGGGGGCTGCCGCCGAGACGGTCAAGCGGGCGGCCGCCGCCAACCAGTTCAAGGGCAAGAGCGGGGCAACCCTGGACATTCTGGCGCCGGAGGGACTCAAGGTCGATCGCCTGATCGTGATCGGCACCGGCAAGGCGCCCGACCTCAAGGAGAAGGATTTTCTCAAATTCGGCGGTGTGCTGGCCGGCAAGCTCAACGCCGGCAGCGGCGCGATGACCGTCATCGCCGAATTGTCCGAGGCTGCGATGGCAGCCGGCCAGGCGGCTTCGATCGCCACCGGTATCCGCCTGCGCGCCTACAAGTTCGACCGCTACAAGACCAGGAAGAAGGACGGCGAGAACGGCGCGATGCGGGCCGAGGTCTCGATCGCGGTCGACGACGTCGCTGCCGCCAAGAAGGCGTTCGCGCCTGAATCGTCGGTCGTCGACGGCGTCAACCTGGCGCGCGAGCTCGTCAACGAGCCGCCGAACGTGCTGTACCCCGAGGAGTTCGCCCGCCGCGCCAGCCAGCTGCGCAAGCTCGGCGTCACCGTCGAGGTGCTCGACGTCAAGGCTATGACCAAGCTCGGCATGGGCGCGCTGCTCGGCGTCGGGCAGGGCTCGGCGCGGCCAAGCCGCACCGTGATCATGCGCTGGAACGGCGGCAAGAAGAGCGAGGCGCCGGTCGCATTCGTCGGCAAGGGCGTCTGCTTCGACACCGGCGGTATCTCGATCAAGTCGGCCGGCGGCATGGAGGATATGAAGGGTGACATGGGCGGTGCGGCCTGCGTGGTCGGGCTGATGCACGCGCTCGCCGCGCGCAAGGCCCGCGTCAACGCGGTCGGCGCCATCGGCCTCGTCGAGAACATGCCCGACGGCAATGCGCAGCGTCCGGGCGACATCGTCACTTCGATGTCCGGCCAGACCATCGAGATCATCAACACCGATGCCGAGGGGCGCCTCGTGCTCGCCGACGTGCTCTGGTACGTGGCCAAGAAGGTCAAGCCGAAATTCATGGTCGATCTGGCTACGCTGACCGGTGCGATCATGGTCGCGCTCGGCACCGATCACGCCGGCATGTTCTCCAACAATGACGAGCTCGCCGAGCGCCTCGCCAAGGTCGGCCTCGAGACCGGAGAGAAGGTCTGGCGCATGCCGCTCGGTCCGGAATACGACAAACAGATCGACTCGCAATTCGCCGACATGAAGAACACCGGCGGCCGCAATGGCGGCTCGATCACGGCGGCGCAATTCCTGCAACGCTTCGTCGACGGCACGCCGTGGGCGCATCTCGACATCGCCGGCACCGCGATGGGCGCGCCGAAGACCGAGATCAACCAGAGCTGGGGTTCGGGGTACGGCGTCCGGCTGCTCGAGCGGCTGGTCTCCGACTATTATGAAGCCAAGAAGTAAGAGAGTGTCAGCCGGCGCATGACCGAGGTTCTGTTCTACCATCTACAGAACATGACGCTGGAGAGCGTGCTGCCGCCGCTGCTCGAGAAGTCGCTCGAGCGCGGCTGGCGCGTCGTGGTGCAATCGACGTCGCAGGAGCGCGCCGAGACGCTCGACGCGCATCTGTGGACCTACAGCGACGATTCGTTTCTGCCGCACGCGACGGCGCGTGTTGCCGACGCGCAGGACCAGCCGATCATCCTGTCGATCGAGGAGGGCAATCCGAACCGGGCCAATGTCCGCTTCCTGGTCGACAATGCGGCGCTGCCGGCCGACTGCGACAGCTATGAGCGGGTGGTGCTGGTGTTCAACGGCGACGACCCGGACGCGGTGGCCGCGGCACGGGAGAGCTGGACCGCCTGCAAGGCGCGCGGCTTCGAGGTCACCTATTGGCAGACCGACGAGCGCGGACGCTGGCAGCGGCGCCAATAGCGATATCGACGAATTAATGATAATTCGACCTTTCTCGGGGCGGGTCACGGTCATGCCGCAAAGTGATGTTCGGACAAGCCCTTACCTCATGGGGTTAGGAGCCTTGTCGATCGTGCGAGACGGAACATTCAGTCGGAAGTCGCTGCTGGCGTTGCTGGTGCTTGCGCCAGGCCTTGCCGGCTGTTCGGGCGCGTCCGACATCTTTTCGCGCGACGCGGATTGGTTCTCGCGCCCTGGACGGGTGTTCATCCGCAACATCTCGATCGAATCGCCGCCGCTGACGCCGGACAAGCCGGTGACCAACGACGATCTGGTCAGTGCCGACGGCAGCTGTCCGGGCATGGCGCCGCCGGCGGGCGCCACCGACGCGAATGCGCAGGCTCCCGGTGCTCCGCCGCCGCAGCCGACCGGCGGCAGCGTCGCGCTCGGCCACACCGAATGCGATGTGGTGCGCGGCATCGGCGCCCCCGACAGCGTCAATCTGTCCAGCGGTCCGGGCGGCGAACGCGTCGCGGTCGTGACCTGGTCGCGCGGCGCGCGTGCCGGCATCTACACCTTCACCTCGGGGCGCCTGTCGTCCGTCGAGCGTGGCCCGGATGCGGCGCCGGAGCCGAAGGCCGCGAAGCCGAAGAAGAAAAAGACTGCGCACGGTTAGGGCATATACGCCGCAGCGGCAGTGCCGATGCCTGCATACGCGGGCATGACACCGGAAAGAATGAAATCCCACGGCTGCCTCCACACGTCGTCCCTGCGAAAGTAGGGACCCAACCACTGATGGTCATTGTTGCGCAGTCACGGAACGACGAGTCCCTTCACCACATCCGCCGCGGAGTATGGGTCCCTGCTTTCGCAGGGACGACACCGAATATGTGGCTCCGCAAGGTGGCCAATCTAGTTCGCGGCCTCGTCGAGTTCGCCGCTGGCTTCCAGCCATTCTTCCTCGGCGCGTTGCAGCGCGCTCTCGGCGCCGGCGCGCGCCTTGGTCAGTTGTGCGGCCTGCTTCGGATCGCGGGTAAAGATATCGGGCAGCGCGAGCGCGGTGTCGATCTTGGCGATGATGCCGTTGATGCGCTCGATCTCGGCCTCGGCCTGCGCGATCCGCTGCCGCGGTGAAACGCGCTTCTCATTCCTGATCCGTTCGGGCTTTGCCGGCTGCTCCCTGACGCGCTCGCGCGACGCCGTCCGTCCGTCATTGGCCGACAGGATCATGCGGCGGTATTCGTCGAGATCGCCGTCATAGGCCGTCACGGTCTGGTTGGCCACGACCCACAAGCGGTCGGCGCAGGCCTCGATCAGATAACGATCGTGCGACACCATGATGATGGCGCCGGGGAACTCGTTGATCGCCTCCGCCAGCGCCGCGCGGCTGTCGATATCGAGATGGTTGGTCGGCTCGTCGAGGATGATCATGTTCGGACCATAGAACGTCGCGAGCCCGAGCAGCAGCCGCGCCTTCTCGCCGCCCGACAGGCTCCGTACCAGCGTGTCGCCGGCCTTGCCGGAGAAACCGATCGCGCCGACGCGGCCGCGCACCTTGCTCTCGGGCGCCTCCGGCATCAGCTTGCGGATGTGATCGTAGGGCGAGCCGTCGAGATTGAGCTCGTCGACCTGGTGCTGGGCAAAATAGCCGACCGACAATTTGTCGGCTTTCGTGATCCTTCCCGAGAACGGCGCGAGCTTGCCGGCCAACAGCTTGACCAGCGTCGACTTGCCGTTGCCGTTGGAGCCGAGCAGCGCGATGCGGTCGTCGGTATCGACGCGCAAGGTGACGCGATTGAGCACCGGCTTGCCCGGCTCGTAGCCGACCGAGACGTCGTCGACCGCGATGATCGGCGGCGACAGCAGCTTCTCCGGCGCCGGGAACGAGATCTCATGCACATCCTGCGTCACTAGCGCGGTGATCGGCTTCATCCGCTCCAGCATCTTGACGCGCGACTGCGCCTGCCTCGCCTTGGAGGCTTTTGCCTTGAAGCGGTCGACGAAATCCTGCAGCCGCTTGCGCTCATCGGCCTGCCGCTTGGCGTGCTTGGCGTCGAGCAATTCGCGCGCGGCGCGCTGCTCCTCGAATGAGGAGTAGGTGCCCTTGTAGAGCGTCAGCCTGCCGCGATCGAGATGCAGGATCTGATCGACCGAGGTATCCAGCAGATCGCGGTCATGGCTGATCACGATCACGGTGCGCGGATAATTGGCGAGATGGTTCTCCAGCCACAGCGTGCCTTCGAGATCGAGATAGTTGGTCGGCTCATCCAGCAGCAGCAGATCGGGCGCCGAGAACAGCGTCGCCGCCAGCGCCACGCGCATGCGCCAGCCGCCGGAAAATTCCGCGCATGGCCGGGCCTGGTCTGCGGTCGAGAAGCCGAGGCCGGAGAGGATCGCCGCGGCCCGCGCGGGCGCGGAGTGGGCGTCGATGTCGACCAGCCGGGTCTGGATCTCGGCGATCCGGTGCGGGTCGTGCGCCGTCTCCGCCTCGCGCAGCAGCGCGTCGCGTTCGAGGTCGGCCTTCAGCACGACGTTGATCAGGCTTTCCGGTCCGTCGGGTGCTTCCTGCGCGAGACTGCCGATCCGCCAGCGCGGCGGCAGCGTGATGCTGCCGCTCTCGGTCGGGAGGTCGCCCCGGATAGCATGAAACAGCGTCGACTTGCCGACGCCGTTGCGGCCGACAAATCCGACCCGCGCGCCGGGCACGATTTGCACAGAACTGTGATCGATCAACAGCCGCCCGGCGATCCGGACCGAAATGTCAGTGATGGAGAGCATGCCGCGTTGTCACCGGACCCGGTGATAAACGCAACCCCGTCTATTCGTAAAATCTCTCCGGAAGGCTGTTGCAAAAACGCAATTGGGCTGCTCACGCGCCCGTAACATCTAATGGCGGTCGTTTTCCCGTCGGTGCATTTCATCGAGGAGCTGCTGCAGGCGGGACGACAGCGCGGGCTCCGGCCGCATGCTCTGCTGGAGTCGTTCACCCACGGCATCGCAGATGTAACGGCAGGTCTTGTGATCGATCTGATCTGGATCGTTTTCGATCTGGGTCATTGTCATCGTCATGGCGGGTCTCTTGGCAGGTCTCCGAATATCTGTCTTGGCAAGTTCCACCTCGCGTGTTCGGCATTTTCGCCAAGACAAGTCGCGACCCCGAAATTGGTTTCCGCTCCCGCCTTACTCTCGCCTTGAGGTCGTGGAGCGGGTCGCGCGGTTGAGTTCCCCGGATGAAAAAAGCCCCGGCGCGAGGCCGGGGCTGAGCAAGTCAGGGGAGCACGGAACGGATGGATCAGTAGCAGCGGTTGACCAGGCGCCAGCGGGGACCCCACGGGGTCGGCACGACGCGGCGGACATAGCAGCCGCCGTAGCCATATCCGTAACCGCCGTAGTAGGCGGGACCTCCAACGATGACGCGCGGGCCGCCCCACCAGCCATGATGCCATCCACCGTGCCAGCCGCCATGCCAACCACCCCAGGCCGACGCGGAGGTCGGGGCGAGCGCGGCAGCACCGAGCGAAATCGCGGCAACGGCGGCGAGCGAAATCTTGCGTAACATGATCGTCTCCTCGAGCTATGGGCGCGCGTGACGCGCCCGCGGTGACATCGTTTCCCGAGACGTCCTGTGAGGCTTGCGGATGGGGCCAGCAAGGCGTCCGATCGATGGAGAGCCTAGCTGGCGGCAGCTGAACGGTGGCGGCACGGCGCTGACAGAATGGGTTCACCTAGGTGAAATCGCGGTAAGCTGGCCGAACCCGATCGCGGACCGGGGTCCGCCCGGACGACGGTTTTCGTCGTGAAAATGCATCAAAACTAAAGGCTAACGCGTCACAGGGTCGCTTGCCGTCACCCCATCGCGCCGATATAAGCCCCGGCAACTCCCAGCCACGTTTACAAGGACGAAATCATGGCGATTGAACGCACCTTTTCGATCATCAAGCCCGATGCCACCGAGCGCAACCTGACCGGCGCGGTCAATGCGGTGATCGAGAAGGCGGGCCTGCGGATCGTGGCGCAGAAGCGCATCCAGATGACCCGCGGCCAGGCCGAGACCTTCTACGCGGTCCACAAGGCGCGCCCGTTCTTCGGCGAGCTGGTCGACTTCATGACCTCGGGCCCGGTTGTGGTCCAGGTGCTGGAAGGCGAGGGCGCCATCTCCAGGTATCGCGACGTGATGGGCGCGACCGATCCGTCGAAGGCCGCCGAAGGCACCATCCGCAAGCTCTATGCGAAGTCGATCGGCGAGAACTCGGTGCATGGTTCGGATGCCCCGGAAACCGCGGTGATTGAGATCGCGCAGTTCTTCGCCGGCAACGAGATCGTCGGCTAACGCCGCACAACTGGAAGTGACGCGGTCTCCTTGAGGAGACCGCGTCGAACTAGAACTGGGGAGCGGCGGACGACCGCCGCCAGGGGCGGCCGCAAGGCCGAATAGGACCCGTTGTGGACTGGCTGTGGCAGATCTTTGATCCGGCGTACATCGGCGCGTTCTTCACCGAGTTCAAGAACGAGATGGCGACGCCGACCTTCTGGGTCGCCGTCGGCAAGATCATCTGGATCAACGTCCTGCTGTCGGGCGACAACGCGCTGGTGATCGCGCTCGCCTGCCGCGGGCTCGCGCCGCGCCAGCGCCTGTGGGGCATGGTTCTCGGCGCCGCCGCCGCGGTGTTGCTGCGCGTCATCTTCACCGGCATCGTCGCCAGCCTGATGGAGCTTCCCTACCTGAAGCTGGTCGGCGGCCTGGCGCTGATCGTGATCGCCGCCAAGCTCTTGGTGCCGGAGCAGGAGGACGAGGACGGCGTGCAGGCGGCCTCGCACCTGTGGGCCGCAGTTCAGATCGTCGTCGTCGCCGACATCGTGATGAGCCTCGACAATGTGATCGCGGTGGCGGCTGCCGCCAATGGCAGCGTGCCGCTGCTGGTGCTCGGGCTGGCCATCAGCGTTCCCCTGATCGTTGCCGGTGCGGCGCTGATCATGGCGCTGCTGACCAAGCTGCCGGTCCTGGTCTGGGCTGGTGCCGCGCTGCTCGGCTGGATCGCCGGCGACGTCATCGCGACCGATCCGGCGGTGCATCCGAAGCTCGATGCGCTGTTTGCCGGACCGCTCGGCGCCAGGCTCGATTCCTGGCTGACCTCGATCGGGATGACGCCGCAATTCGCCCATGGCGGCAATGGCGGCGAGATCACGCTCGCCGTGCTTGGCATCGTCGTGGTGCTGGTGATCGGATCGCTGTGGCGCCGCCACGCGCTGCGCAAGGCCAAGCATGCCGCCAAGGCGGCGTGAGACTTCAAGGCGGCGTGAGATCTTGTTAGCGCCGCACGATCGAGCCGGCGCGCCCGACCAGCCGCGCCAATTGCCGGAAGCGGCTGCCGACGCGATCGGCGACCAGATCCACCATCCGGTGCTCGAACACCAGCATCAGCTTGCGGCCCTGGGTGCGGAAATGCGTCAGCGGCAGCACGCCGGTGCGCGCCGCCGTGATCAGATGCGCGACGCGGAAGGCGGCACCGAGCACGCGCGCGCGCTCGTCCATCGCCGGCGTCACCAGCGCGCGGATCTGCGGCGGCGGTTCGTTCTCCTCGCTGAGCCCGGCGTAGCGATAGAACACCGACAGCGCGACGAAGGCACGGCCCTGATGCGTGATCGAGCCGAAATTGCCGTTCATGATCAGGCTGAGGGTTTCCTCGCCGCGATGATCCGGATGCACGCGCCAGCCGATGTCGGAGAGCAGGCAGGCGACGTGACGCAGCCTGCGGTCCTCCTCGGTCTCGCGCAGCCGGACCACGCGCACCAGCCGGTCGGTCCACGCCGTCAGCTCCTGGGCGTGGCGCGCCGAGCGCGACAGCAATTCGTTGAGGTTCTGCGCGGCGCAGACCAGCCCATCCTTGGCGCGCTCGGCCGGCGGCAGCATCTCGTAGAGCAGGCCTTCGCGCACGCCGAAGGTCGAGAACACGATCGTCTTCGGCTGCGCCACGCGGATGATGTATTCGAGCACGAGCGCGGCATAGGCCAGTAGCGGCCGCCGCGCATCGGCGATCGATTCGATATTGGCCAGCATGTTGGTGGCCGCAAGCCGCCGCAGCCGCTGCGCGAAATCGAGCGCGTCGGCGGCCGGGATCGAATAGCCGTGCATCACCTTGAGCGGGTAGCCGCTCTGGATGATGTGGATGCGGGCCAGCGCGCGCCAGGTGCCGCCGACCGCGTAGAAGGTGCGGCCGCGGCCGGTCTTGAGCTGGGCGACGCCGAGCAGCTCGTTCTTGACGATGCGTTCGGCGCGCTTGAGCGACTTGTTCGAGAGATCCTGCAGCGCGAGGCTGCCGAGCGGCAGAGTGACGCCGCTGCGCACGCGGCTGCCCTTGACGTCGATCAGTTCGAGCGAGCCGCCGCCGAGATCGCCGACGATGCCGTTCGGATTGTGGATGCCCGAGACGACGCCGAGCGCGGACAGCTTCGCTTCACGCGGGCCGGTGAGGATCTCGATCTTGGCGCCGCAGATCCGCTCGGCCTGGGCGATGAAGTCCGGACCGTTCTTGGCGTCGCGGCAGGCCGCAGTCGCGATCGCGTAGACGCGGCCGACCTGCTGGATCCTGCACAACGCGCGGAAGCGGCGCAGCGCGGTCAGCGCCTTGTTGACGGCATCGGTCGCGAGCAGGCCGGTGCTCTGCACCTCGCGTCCGAGGCCGCACAGCGCCTTCTCGTTGAAGATGGTGATAAGGCTGCGCGCCATCGCCTCGTAAACCACGAGACGAACCGAGTTCGAGCCGATATCGATCACAGCGACGCTGGAAGCGCGCTTCCGCGGCCGCTTCACCGGTAGGCCCCCTTAGGACGATGGCTGCTGACGTTCGTTGCGACGCGTGAGACGGCGCGGTGAAGATTCCTTGAGAGACTTACCACGGCCGGACAGACTCGGATTTGTCATGAAATAGTCATGCAGATTGAAAGGCTCTTCGCCTTTCGCGGCCTTCATACGCGTAGACGACCCATCCGGCAACAATTGCCAGCTCTGCTCGGTGTCCTTCAGGTTCGCGACCATGATCTGTTCGAGAACCTGCTGATGCACCGTGGGATTTTGCAGCGGACAGAGAACCTCGACGCGGCGGTCGAGGTTCCGCGGCATCATGTCGGCGGACGAGATATACACAGCAGCTTTTGTGCTCGGCAGGCCTTGCCCCATGCCGAAGCAATAGATTCGGCCATGTTCCAGGAACCGGCCGATCACCGATTTGACGCGGATGTTCTCCGACAAGCCGGGCAGGCCGGGGCGCAGGCAGCAGATGCCGCGCACCACGAGCTCGACCGACACGCCGGCCTTGGAGGCCTCGTACAGCGCGTCGATGATGTCGGGGTCGACCAGCGCATTCATCTTCATCCACACCGCGCCCGCGCGGCCGTGCTTGACGTGGGAGATCTCGCCATGGATGTGCTCGATGATCCGCTTGCGCAGCGTCAGCGGCGACACCGCCATCTTCTCGATGTCGCTCGGCTCGGCATAGCCAGTGATGTAGTTGAACACCCGCGCGACGTCGCGGCCGATGATCGGATCCGAGGTGAAGTAGGAGAGGTCGGTGTAGATACGCGCGGTGACCGGATGATAGTTGCCGGTGCCGGTGTGCACATAGGTGGTGAGATTGCCGCCCTCGCGGCGCACCACCATCGACAGCTTGGCGTGCGTTTTCAGCTCGATGAAGCCGTACACCACCTGCACGCCGGCGCGTTCGAGGTCGCGCGCCCAGCGGATGTTGGCTTCCTCGTCGAACCGCGCCTTGAGCTCGATCAAGGCGGTCACCGACTTGCCGGCCTCGGCGGCCTCCGCCAGCGCGCGCACGATCGGCGAGTTGTTCGAGGTGCGATACAGCGTCTGCTTGATCGCGACGACGTCAGGATCGCGCGCCGCCTGTTGCAGGAACTGGACGACGACGTCGAAGGATTCGTAGGGATGGTGGACCACGAGGTCCTTCTGCCGGATCGCGGCGAAAATATCGCCGCCATGGTCGCGCACCCGCTCGGGATGACGCGGCACATAGGGCGGGAATTCGAGGTCGGGGCGATTGAGGCGGGTGAGCTGCGACAGCTCGTTCATCGCCAGCACGCCGTCGACCAGGATCACTTCATCGTCCGCGGCCGACAAGGCGTGCTGCACGAAGATGCGCAGCTCTTCCGGCATCGTGGCCTCGATCTCGAGCCGGATCACCGATCCGCGGCGGCGGCGCTTGAGCGCGGTCTCGAACAGGCGAACGAGGTCTTCGGCCTCTTCTTCGATTTCGAGTTCGGAGTCCCTGATGATGCGGAATGCGCCCTGGCCCTTGACGGTGTAGCCGGGGAACAGGCGGCCGATGAACAGCCCGGTGGCCTGCTCGAGCGTGATCAGCCGCGCCGGCGCGCCTTCCTTGGTGGAGGGGATGCGGATGAAGCGGTCGATCTTCCCGGGCATGCGGATCAGCGCGTTCATCGCCTTGCCGTCGGAGACCCGCGACAATTGCAGCGCAACGGTGAAGCCGAGGTTCGGAATGAACGGGAACGGATGCGCCGGGTCGATCGCGAGCGGGGTCAGCAGCGGGAAGATGCTATGGAGGAAGTGATCCTCGATCCAGCTGCGCTCGGACTTGGTGACGTCGCGCCCGTCGACCAGCTGGATGCCGACCTTGGCCAGGATGTCGCGCAGGTCGCTCCAGATCGCCTGCTGGTCGGAGGCGAGCTGCGACACCGTCTTGTTGATCATCACAAGCTGCTCGGCCGGCAGCAGGCCGTCCGGGCTGCGCTCGGTGATGCCTTCGCGGACCTGCGCCTTGATGCCGGCGACACGGACCATGAAGAACTCGTCGAGGTTATTCGCCGAAATCGACAGGAAGCGGACCCGTTCCAGCACGGGATGGCCGAGATTGACCGATTCCTCGAGCACCCGGCGGTTGAAATGCAGCCAGGAGAGCTCCCGGTTGATGAATCGCTCGGGGCTGGTCGCGATCGCGGGGGCGGGTGGGAGTTCCGCCTCTTTCTCTTTGATTTCAGTTGCTTGTGCCGAGTCCATCAAGTGTTGGTCCAGTTCGGGGCAGGGGCCGGAGCGGTCTAGCCGAGGGCCGCAGAGACCATGTGATATTGCGATGACGTTTCGATGACATTGATGTTCCGCTGGCCCGCGCCGTCAAGCCGCAGCGCCGCTCACGCGTCGCGCAACAGCTCCGCCGCCAGCGTCCGCGTGACCGGCCGGCCGAGCCGCAGCGCCTCGGTGTCGAGCAGTTCGACCGCCTGGCGGACGGCAACGTAGGAGCGCTCGATCCGGTTGCAGAGATAGCTGACCAGCGGCTCGTCCACGCTCATCTGGCGGTCGGCGCAGAACTTGACGATCAGGCCGCGGAACAGCTGGTCGTCGGGCGGCAGCAGCGTCACCGTCGGCACCGCGCGAAGCCGCGACCGCAGATCGCGCAGCTCGATCTCGAATGCCGATGGCGGGATGCGGGCCGTGATCAGCAGGTAGGCATCGTCCTGGCGCGCGAGATTGAGCAGGTGAAACATCGCGCGCTCGTCGAAATCCGACGGCCTCAAATCCTCGACCACCAGCGCGCCGGTCGCAAGCGCCGTCGGCACCGTGTCGGCGGTCAGCGCATGAGCCGCGGTCGCGCGGGCGCCGGCGCTCTCGGCCCAGATCGCGGCGAGGTGGCTTTTGCCGGAGCCGTCGGGGCCGACCAGCAGCATGATCCGGTTCGGCCAGTCGGGCCAACCGTCGATCAGCGCCAGCGCCGCCTCATTGGCGGGGCCCTCGAGGAAATCGTCGCGGGTCAGTTTCTCCTCGTGCGGCAGGGCCAAGGCCAATTGACGAGGTTGAACGCTACCGGCCACGCAAGTCTCCAAACCACTTCATTCTAGCAAGATCTCTGCGCCAGCGCTTTGCGCCTGTCGCGGGAAAACCGGCTTCCGCTTGTCCTACCGGGCCTCGATCGTGCTCATGTGCCGCACCCACTCCACGAGATAGAGGGACACCGAACCCAAAGTAAAGATCGTGACCAGGCCCATCAGGATCAGGTCGTAGGGATGCGGCTCGAAGCGAAAGCCGAGCGAGGCCAGCACCAGGGCTGCAAACGCGACCTGCGCCGCCGTGTTCAGCTTCGACACCATCAGCGGCTTCATCTCGACCGGCTTGTCGAACAACCATGACACAATCACGGCAGAGACGATCATGATGTCGCGCGACACCACCAGAATCACGATCCAGCGCGGCACCGCGCCCCAGATTCCGAGCGCGACATAGATCGACACCAACAGCGCCTTGTCGGCGAGCGGGTCGAGCAGGGCGCCGAGCTCGCTCGTCATGTTGAAGCGCTTGGCGAGGAAACCGTCGACCGCGTCCGACACGCCGGCGATCACGAAGATCGCGAATGCGATCTCCATCTGGCTCGACACGATGGCCCAGACGATCACCGGCACCAGGATGATGCGGCCGAGGGTAATGATGTTCGGAATGCTCAACTTGGATCGCTTCCCGGCTAGAAGCCTGATTTTACTCGATATCCGGCTCTTTTGTGCGGCGGCCGGGTGTTATCTACATAGTATCGCGGCGGCAATGCCGCGAGCCATTGCGCGGGGGCGGAATTCCTCGTAACCAGCCCCTGATCATCTGGAATTGGGCATGACCGAGCGCAAAAACGGGCTCACTTACGCGGATTCGGGTGTCGATATCGACGCCGGCAATCGTCTGGTCGATCTGATCAAGCCGATGGTGCGGGCCACCGCACGGCCCGGCGCGGACGCCGAGATCGGCGGATTCGGCGGGCTGTTCGACCTCAAGGCGGCGGGCTTCAAGGATCCGGTCCTGGTGGCCGCGACCGATGGCGTCGGCACCAAGCTGAAGATCGCGATCGAGACCGGCATCCATAGCGGCATCGGCATCGACCTGGTCGCGATGTCGGTCAACGACCTCGTCGTGCAGGGCGCGGAACCGCTGTTCTTCCTCGACTATTTCGCCTGCGGCAAGCTGCATCCGGAGGCCACCGCGCAGATCGTCGCCGGCATCGCCGAGGGCTGCCGCGAATCCGGCTGCGCGCTGATCGGCGGCGAGACCGCCGAGATGCCCGGCCTCTACAAGGACGGCGATTACGATCTCGGCGGCTTTGCGGTCGGCGCGGCCGAACGCGGCACCTTGCTGCCGACCGGGGATATCGCCGCCGGCGACGCCGTGATCGGGCTGGCGTCCTCGGGCGTGCATTCGAACGGCTATTCGCTGGTGCGCAAGCTCGTCGAGCTGTCCGGCGTGGCCTATGACGCGCCGGCGCCGTTCGCGCCGGTCATGACGCTCGGCGCGGCGCTGCTGACGCCGACCAGGCTCTATGTGAAGTCCTGCCTGCGCGCGATCCGCGAAACCGGTGCGGTGAAGGGGCTCGCCCACATCACCGGCGGCGGCTTCACCGACAACATCCCGCGCGTGCTGCCGAAACATCTCGGCGTCGGCATCGATCTGGCGCGGCTGCCGGTGCTGCCGGTGTTCAAATGGCTGGCCGAGCAGGGCGGCATCGCCGAGCTCGAGCTGCTGCGCACCTTCAACTGCGGCATCGGCATGATCGCGATCGTCAGGCCGGATGCGGTCGATGCGGTGACCGAGGCCTTCACCGCCGGCGGCGAGACCGTGACGCTGCTGGGCGAGGTGATCGAGGCAAAGGACGAGCATCGCGTGATCTATAACGGTCATCTCGATCTCTCCAGATGAAGCGCCGCACAGCCATCCTGATCTCCGGCCGCGGCTCCAACATGGCCGCGCTGATCGAGGCCGCCAAGGCCGCGGATTTTCCGGCCGAGATCGTGGCCGTGATCTCCAACCGCGCCGATGCGCCCGGCCTCGAGAAGGCGGCCGCGAACGGCATTCCGACCGTCGTCATCGAGAGCAAGCCGTTCGGCAAGGACCGCGCCGGCTTCGAGGCGGTGCTGCAGAAAGCGCTCGACGACAGCCAAGTCGAGCTGATCTGCCTCGGCGGTTTCATGCGGCTGTTCACCGCGGATTTCGTCCGGCATTGGTACGGCCGGATGCTCAACATCCATCCGTCGCTGCTGCCGTGTTTTCCCGGCCTCGATCCGCACGGCCAGGCGCTGCGCGCAGGGGTCAAGCTGTCGGGTGCGACGGTGCATTTCGTGATCCCGGAGACCGACGCCGGGCCGATCGTGATGCAGGGCGCGGTCACCGTGGCCGACGACGACACGCCGGAGACGCTCGCAGCGCGCGTGATTACCATCGAGCATCGGATCTATCCGGCGGCGCTGCGGCTGCTGGCCAGTGGCCGGCTCAAGCTCGAAGGCGACGTCTGCAAGACCCAAGGCAGCGCCGCAACGGACAGCACGCTGATTGCGCCGGCGCCTTAGCGCGCGGTGGCACGAGATATCCTCGAGACGAATCCCCCGGGTGATGCGGCCGGGGGAGGCATCAGGATGAATTCCGCCAGCAGCGGGTGTCAGTGAACCTTGAGGTTCTCTGCCGACGCCTTGCCGCGGTTCTCCACCAGTTCGTACTCGACGGTCTGGTTCTCGTTGAGTGTGCTCAGCCCTGCGCGTTCGACCGCCGAGATGTGGACGAACACGTCCTTGTCGCCGACGGCCGGCTTGATGAACCCGTAGCCTTTGGTCGGGTTGAACCATTTGACGGTACCCTTCGGCATCGTCTCTCTCCCAGTTTAGACATAAAAAAGACGCGGCCACGTTTTCCACGTGCCACGCCACAAGCGGGCTTGCCGCCGTCTGCTCAGTTCCCGGGTCTTCAGATCCAAAGTCTTCAAGTCCGAAGTTTCGCCTCTCGAAGCCTTGTACGTCGAAGCTTTGGACAGCAACGTCGTGAAACGCACAGTCGAACGGCCGCGATCCGATTGTGAAGGGATTGCAACACGAAATTTGCGGCTTAGCAAGCGCGGTGGTTTCGTGTGACGCAACCTCCGCCTGTGCCGGTCGAAAGCCGCCGCGGAGCGTTCGGTCACCGGCCGCGTGCCGATGGAACCTGGCGCGCACCGCGCGTTTGCGCTAGCCCCGATCGACCCGCACCACGCGGCCCTTGTCGATCGCCAGCGCGAGCTGGCCGTGCTTGAGCTTGAGCGCCGCCTCGCCGAACAATTCGCGCCGCCAGCCGTGCAGGGCGGCGACCTCAGCCTGGTCGCTGGCGGCGATCTGTTCGAGATCGTCGACGGTGGCGATCACCTTGCTGGCGACGCCGTGGCGCTCCGAGGTCATGCGCAGCAGCACCTTCAGCAGCTCGACGGTCGCAGCACCATTGGAATTGTTGCGCGGCTTTTCCAGCTTGGGCAGCGTCGCGTGATCACGCGCCAGCCCGCGCTGCACCGCGGCGATGATGTCCGCGCCCCATTTCGAGCGCTCGAAGCCTTTCGGCAGCGAACGCAGATTGCCGAGCTTGTCCAGCGAGGTCGGCGCATGGGTGGCGATATCGCCGACCGCGTCGTCCTTGAGCACGCGCGAGCGCGGCACGTCGCGACTCTGCGCCTCCTGCTCGCGCCAGGCCGCGACCTCGATCAGAACCGCAAGTTCGCGCGGCTTGCGCACGCGGGTCTTGAGCCGTTCCCAGGCCCGTTCGGGATGGAAGTCGTAGGTCTTCGGCGAGGTCAGGATCTCCATCTCCTCGCTGACCCAGTCGCTGCGATCGCGCTTCCGCAAATCGGCATCGAGCGCGGCGAACACCTCGCGCAGATGGGTGACGTCGGAGACCGCGTAATGCAGTTGCTCCTCGCTCAGCGGACGGCGCGACCAGTCGGTGAAGCGATGGGTCTTGTCGGGGCGGTGGCCGGTGACGCGATCGACCAGCTGGTCGTAGGCGATGCTGTCGCCATAGCCGAGCACCATCGCGGCGACCTGAGTGTCGAAGATCGGATGCGGAATCGTGCCGGAGAGGTGCCAGACGATTTCGATATCCTGCCGCGCGGCGTGGAAGACCTTGAGCACGGCTTCATTCGACATCAGCTCGAAGAACGGCTTGAGGTCGATGCCGGGCGCCAGCGCGTCGACCACGACGGCTTCGTCCGCGCTTGCCATCTGCACGACGCAGAGCAGGGGATAATAGGTCGTCTCCCGCAGGAACTCGGTGTCGACGGTGATGACCTTGTGTTTGGCGAGCCGGTCGCAGGCGGCGGCGAGGTCGGAGGTCGTGCTAATCAGATCCATGAACAGTCCATGACGGCTTGACCCCACGCGTTCTGCCGAAAGGGCAGCTATGTCAAGGGTCTTGCAGGGATTTTGGCCCTGCATAAAGGGCAGAACGGGGCTTTCTGCATGGCTCGGCATGTTCTCGCGGTCTCGCAGTGCGGAATGCACCCGAGGTTTGCCAGTTTTCAGGCCCTCTTCTTGAAGAGGGCGCAGGGAAAGCCGGGTGCCGATCGCACCCATGGGCCCCGAGCAATGGGTAGAAAGCTCGGGGGTAGGACCACAGGTGTAACCGGAGCAGCCCGGCTTTCCCTGCGCGATGGCTTACGGCTTATACGTGCTCTCCCCGGCGAGACTTGGCTTTGTTGTCACCGTCTTCACAACGCGCATTTGCGCAATCGGAAGAGACACCTACCGCTAGGGCGTCAGGCCTGCACGATTTCGCCGTCCGCCTCATGCACGTTCGTCAACTGCGCAATCGGCGTCCACCGCATCTCGACCCACGTTCGTGACGACCGCGAAGCGCCCCTCGTGTCGGGTGAGACGGGGAATTCATACACTGAGTTGCCCTTCGGATAAAGCGAAATATTTTCGTGCTAGGTGGTTGACGGATTTTACTGAGTTGCCCGTCGGGTTGTTTTGTCGCACCGACCGTCGTCATTCCGGGCCGTACGAAGCACGAGCCCGGGATCCATTGAACCGCAAAACAAGTGGAGGAATCGAGTCCGGGTTCTGGCTTCGCGAGTCCCGGAATGAATGGGGACGCTTGACCAATCCGGTCTGCACCGAGGGCGAGGCAACGGACGGCGGCGACACGCAGCAGGGTGAAAGGCGCATTACGTCAATTCGCGCCACGAATGGTTTCGAGGGCTATCTTCCACTTCTGAACTGACAGCAGGAGCTTTCCCGCAATTCCACGGTGTCATGCTGCGCTGCGGGGAAATGCTCGACCGGATTCACCTGACTGGACAGTCAAATCCACCATCGGTACCCTCGTCAGATTTCGGGGGAGACGATGGACAGTGCAGATCAGCCTGCAAATGCCCCGAAATTGAGCGCGCGTGTATCCATCTCAGTCGCGGCTCGTGCTCGACATTATTTTAAGAGATTCGGAACGGTCATTGCGTCAATAGCTGCGGTCGGTGCCGTTGCCGGAGGGCTCGCCGGCTATTGGCGGGCATGGGACGTCCTGTACAGTCATACACGCAGCGACGCCTCGGCGCCTGTGCAGTCATCGTCGTTGATCGTCACCAAAGGACCGGCAGTTGCGGTGCTGCCCTTTGCAAATCCAGTCAAGGCGACGATCCTCGATCCCTTCGCTGACGTCATGACGCAACAGCTTGCGTCCTCTCTCGGTAAGTTCAGCACGCTGCGTGTCGTCCCGCGCGCGCTGTCCACAACCCTCTCGAGGGACGGAAACACAATCGAGGCAGCACGGAAAGCTGGGATCGACTATCTTGTCACTGGAGAGGTTCGTCCGCTAGGTGACGGCGCTCGCGCCAGCATTCAGGTTGCCGATTTGCGCACTGGCTCTGAGCTATGGTCGAGGTCTTTCGATGGGACCGTCGAGGGCGTGCAGACCGGGACCGACGCGTATGAAATCGGTGATATCGCCGCCGCTCAAATCGGAGGCTATCCCGGCCCAATCGTGGGCGCGGATTTCGCGAAACTTCACAACAAGACCGTTGCCGAATTCAGTCCGTATGAATGCCTTGTCTACGGCATTACGGCTGGCGCGACGGGCTCGTCCTCGGTAGTTCTCAAAGGCCTGGAATGCTCTAAGCAACTGACACAACAGCAACCCAATAACGCCCTTGGATGGGCCGCACGTTCTGTCGTTCTCTTTGTGCAAAGATTTCTTGCGGCCGGCTTGCCGGCCGAGCAAGTCAGTCACTCGGAGAAGCGTCTTTATCTAAATGAGGAGATTGTACGCACTGCTGCGCGGGCCGTGGAACTCGCGCCCGACGATGCGTACGTGCGGAGAAATTACGCCCTCGCCATAAGCACCAAATGTCAGATCGATTTATTTAGGCAAGAAGCTCGAAAGGCCATCGCGCTCAATTCGAACGATGCTCGCTCGCTCGGGGTCCTGGGTAACCAACTTGCCTTTATGGGAGACTGGGACGAAGGTGCGGCCATGTCTGAAAAGGGCATCCGGCTGGCAGGCCCCAACGCTTCGTTTGCTTGGTGGTATGCTCCGGCCAAACGTCATTGGTGGCGGGGCGAATATCAACAAGCCCTAGAGGATTTTCGGCATGCCTACCTCGAGGGATTTTGGCTGAGCCATCTAGATCAGGCGTATGCCCTGCCATTTCTTGATCGGATCGATGAAGCCAAAGCCGAAGTAGCAAAGTTACTAAAGCTTCGGCCGGACTTTACCATTCGCGAGGCGGATAGCTTCTACCGCATGTATTGCTTCTCGCCTGAATACATCGAGAAGATGAACGGTGCCCTGCGGCAGGCCGGATTGCCGGAGTGAGGACGCTGAAAAGACATGAAAGAGGTCGGTGCTTGTCTGCATCCGCACTCGCCAATCACAGTGGCTTCGGCCTCGCGCGGAAGGTTGGCGCCTACAATGCGCGCAGCCGGGCCTCGATGGCGCGGATGGCGTCGCGCAGCGGGGCCTGGCAGCGCGCGATTCCTTCCGTCGCGGTCAGCGCCTTGGTCATCCAGATGATCGAGGCGCAGCCGATCACGTGCCGGTCGCGGCGGATCGGCATCGCGATGGTGCCGGTGTGCGGCCAGATGCGGCCGCCCTGGCGCACGGCGTAGCCGCGGCGGCGCACGCTCTGCAACTGCTTCTCCGTTGCGGCGCGCTCGGTCAGTTCGCCTGATGTCTCGAGCAGATCGAGCAGCAGTGCACGCTCGCGCGCGGTGGTGAATGCGAGGTAGGCGAGACCGGCGGAGCTGGCGAGCAATGGAATGCGCACGCCGACCATGCGCCGGTCGATCGACATCGGTGCGAAGCGATGCGTGGACTCGCGGACCACCATTCTTGCGCCTTCGAGCGTCGTGACGTCGCACGGCCAGAGGATCTTGCGGGTGAGATCGAAGATCACGGGTGCCGCCGCTGCCCCCAGCCATTGCTCGTCCTCGAACCCGTCGGAGAGCTCGCGCACTTTCAGGAGCAGGGTGAACCGGTCGTCGGAACGGCTCTGCATGACATAGCCGGTGTCGATCAGGGTTTTCAGCGAGCGATAGACCGTGGCCCGCGGCAGGCCGGTCTCCCGCGCCAGCGTCAGCGCGCTGGCGGAGGCGTGGCGGTTCAGCGCGGCGAGGACGGCAAGGCCCCGGCCAAGCGCGCGGATCGGTTTGACGTCCATGGTGTGTTCACCTGGTGAACAGAACTGCCGTCGTCGTTGCACGGTCCGTGACCGGGTGGCAAGCCTTATCGCAACGGAAAGGGGAAACGCATGGACGGGCCGCAACGCGCCAGCGGGCTTTATGACGTCGCAATCGTCGGGTTCGGCCCGGTGGGCGCGACCCTGGCCAACCTGCTGGCGTTGGAGGGGCTCAGCGTGATCGCGCTGGATCGCGAGGCCGCGGCCTACGCGCTGCCCCGGGCCGTGCATTTCGACGATGAGGTCATGCGCGTCTTCCAGGCCATCGGTCTGGCGGACCAGATCCTGCCGTTCACCCACGTCTCGCCAGGCATGCACTTCATCGACGGCGACGGCAAGCTGTTCCTCGACTGGTCGCGGCCGCTGCAAATCGGCCCAACCGGATGGCACACGAGCTATCGCTTCCATCAGCCCGACCTCGAACGGGTGCTGCGCGCCGGTGCGCGCACCCACGCATCGGTCGACATCCGCTTGCGCGCCGACGCCTTCGCAATCGATCAACGCAGCGATCACGTCGCGATCCGCTTTGAAAGTCTTGCCAACGGCAAGCTCGAGGAAGCGAAAGCGCGCTATGTCGTCGGATGCGACGGCGCTCGCTCGCTGGTCCGGCGGCTGATCGGTTCGGAGATGGACGATCTTGGCTTTCACGAGCGCTGGCTGGTGGTCGACGCGATCCTGAAGCGGCCGAAACCTGAGCTCGGCGACTACAGCGTGCAGTTTTGCGACGCCCGCCGTCCGGCGACCTATGTCCGCAGCGTCGGCGATCGGCGACGCTGGGAAATTGCGATCATGCCGGATGACGATGTGCTGCGGATCACCGATCCGGAGAATGTCTGGAAGCTGCTGGCGCGCTGGATCACCCCCGACGACGCCGATCTGGAGCGCGCGGCATCCTACAGCTTTCATTCGGTCATTGCATCGAACTGGCGCTGGAAGCGTCTCCTGATCGCCGGCGATGCCGCGCACCAGACTCCGCCGTTTCTCGGGCAGGGGATGTGTGCGGGCATTCGCGATGTGGCCAATCTCGCCTGGAAGCTCGGACGCGTGATCCGCGGCGAGGCGAGCGACGTCCTGCTGAACAGCTACCAGAGCGAACGGTATCCCCACGTCCGCGAATATATCGAGCTCGCGGTCCGGCTCGGAAGCCTGATCAACGCGACGCGCATCGAGGGCCGGGAGGCGGGCGCAGAACCGCGACGGATGGCGACCATCAAGCCGCGGCTTGGGCCGGGCCTGTTCAGGCACGGCTGCATTGTGGCGGGCACGCCGGTCCCGCAGCCGAGGCTGTCGAGCGGGCGCCGGCTTGACGATCACGTCGGCTATCGGTTTGCCGCGCTGGCGCGGCCGGAGCTTCTGGACGGACTGGATATCGCGACGCATGAGCGCTGCCGCCAACACGGCATCGTCCTGGTCAGCGACGGCCAAGGTCCACTGAACGACTGGCTCGACAGCGTCGACGCGAACGCCGCGCTGGTCCGGCCCGATCGATACATCGTCGGACTGGCGAAGACCCCAGAGGAATTGTCGGCGCTGGTCGACAGCATGAACCAGGAGGATTTGGATGAAGCTCGCATCGTTCTCGACTGCTGACGGACCCGGATACGGATGTGTCGTCGATGACGGCGTTGTGGTGTTGTCGACCGCCTTTGGCGATCGTGCGCCAACCTTGCGGGATCTGCTGGCGGAAGGATTGCTTGGCGAGGCTGCGGAGCTGGCAAAGGCATCGATGCCCGACCTGGCCTTGAGTGCAGTCGCCTTCGATCCGGTGATCCCAAACCCCGACAAGATCATCTGCGTCGGCCTCAACTACCGCGACCACGTCGCCGAGACCGGCCGCACGGTCACCGAGAAGCCTGCACTGTTTGCGCGCTACGCCGGCAGCCAGATCGGTCATCTTGCACCCCTGGTGAAACCCACCGTGTCTGATGAGTTCGACTACGAGGGCGAGCTGGCCGTCATCATCGGCAAGGGGGGACGGCACATCGCGCGGCACGCGGCGCTGACGCATGTCGCGGGCTACGCCTGCTACAATGAGGGCAGCATCCGCGACTGGCAGCGACACACCAGCCAGTTCCTCTCCGGCAAGACCTTCGCCGGCACGGGCGCATTCGGGCCGTGGATGGTGACGAGCGACGAGATTGCCGATCCGTCGAAGCTCACGCTCACGACGCGGATCAACGGACAGGTGGTTCAACACACCACGACGGACCTCCTGATCACCGATATCCCGGGCCTGATCGCCTACATCTCCACCATTCTGCCGCTGCTGCCCGGCGACGTCATCGTGTCGGGCACGCCGGGCGGCGTCGGCGCGAAGCGCAACCCGCCGCTCTGGATGAAGCCCGGCGACGTCGCCGAGGTCGAGATTTCGGGGATCGGCGTGTTGCGCAATCCGGTGGTGGCGGAAGCCGCCTGACAAGGACGGAGGAAGCCAATGGAAAGCAATGGCGAAATCAACGCGCTCGGCTACATCGGCATCCAGTCGCAACGGCTCGAGGACTGGACCGGCTTTGCAACCAGGCTGCTCGGCATGCAGCCGATCGATCGTGGTGGCGGCACGCGCGCATTCCGGATGGACGACCGCACGCAGCGCCTCGTGGTGAGCGATCGCGAAGGCGACGCTGCCGGCTTCTTTGGATGGGAGGTCGCCGATGCGGCCGCGCTCGAGCGGCTTGCGGCACGGCTGGAGCGGCATGGCACCGCGATCAGTCGCGGCACCCGTCAGCTCGCGGACGAGCGGCACGTTGCCGATCTGATCACCTTCCGCGACCCCGCCGGCAATCCGCTGGAGGTCTTCCACGGGCCCGCGATCGCGGACACGCCGTTTGTGCCGGCGCGGCCGATTTCGGGATTCAAGACCGGGCCGCTCGGCATGGGCCATGTTGTGCTGAATGTCGAGGATGTCGAACCGCTGTTGCCGTTCTATCGCGATCTGCTCGGCTTCAGGGTCAGCGACTTCGGGTTGACGCCGTACAAGCTGTACTTCTTCCACGTCAACGGCCGTCATCACAGCTTTGCGATGGTCGGCTCGGGCCGGCGCGGGCTGCATCATTTCATGGTCGAACTCTACAGCCTCGACGACGTCGGCCAGGGCTACGACCTGGCGCAGCTCGACGAGGGACGGATCGCCTTCACGCTCGGGCGTCACACCAATGATTTCGTGACCTCGTTCTACGCCACGACGCCGTCCGGCTTCTTCGTCGAATATGGCTGGGGCGGCCGCGTCATCGATCCTGCCGCCTGGCAACCGCATGAAACCTTCGACGGCCCGAGTTTCTGGGGCCACGATCGGCTCTATATGGAGCCTGAAGGCCGCGGACGCCTGCGCGAGATGCGGCTCTCGGCAGCCGCACGTGGGGTGCGGGCGCCGATGCCGGACTGTCCCTGGCTCGATGCCATGACGGGGCGCGGCGCGTCCATCCAGCGAACATGAAGCAGGGGAGGCATTGATGGCCAGAAGGCGAAGCCTGATCGTGCGATGGTTGCTTGACGCGACGCTGCCGCTGGTCGCTGCCGTGACGCTGTCGGGCGGCGCGTCCGCCGAGATCAAGGGCGACGCGATCCGCATCGGTGTGCTGACCGACATGAGCGGCATCTTCGCCACCGCGATGGGGCCGGGCTCGGTGGAAGCGGCGCGGATGGCGGCGGAAGATTTCGGCGGCAAGATCAACGGCAAGCCGATCGAGATCCTGCAGGCCGACCACCAGAACAAGGCCGACGTGGCGTCGGCGATCGCGCGGCGCTGGTTCGACCGCGAGGGCGTGCAGGCCATTGCCGATGGCGGCAGCTCCGGCGCGGCGCTCGCCGTGCAGGAACTGGTGCGCGAGAACAAGCGGGCGTTCCTGATCTCGGGCGCCGGCGCCGTCGAACTCACGGAAAAGGCCTGCGCGCCGACCAGCGTGCAGTGGACTCACGATGCGGCCTCGACTGCCAATGCGGTCGTCGCCGGCGTGTCGAAGACCGTGCAGGGCTCCTGGTTCTTCATCACCGCTGACTATGCGTTCGGGCACGCGGTGGAGGCGATCGCGCGGACCAAGCTCGACAAGCTCGGGGTGAAGGTCGCCGGCAGCGTCAAGACCGCGCTCAACACGGCTGATTTCGCCTCCTTCCTGCTGCAGGCGCAGGCCAGCGGCGCCAAGGTGCTGGCGCTCAACGCCGCCGGCGACAATGTGACGATCATGAAGCAGGCGCAGGAGTTCGGCTTTGCGCAGCAGGGCATCGCGGTGGTGCCGATGACGTTCCAGAACGTCGACATCGTCGCTGCCGGGCTTTCGGTCACGCAGGGCGACCTGATCGCGACCAGTTTCTTCGAGGACGTTTCGCCGGCAGCGCGCAAATGGGCCGATGCGTTCTTCGCCCGCCGCAAGGCGATGCCCTCGCAGATCCAGGCCGGGGTCTATTCGGCCGTCCGGCACTATCTGCAGGCGGTGAAGGATACGGATTCCGACGACGGGGACGTCGTGATGGCGAAGATGAAGGCGACGCCGGTGTCGGATGCCTATACGCCACAGGGGGCGATCCGCGCCGACCAGCGCATGGTGCACGACCTCTATCTCGTGCAGGTCAAGACACCAGCGGAGTCGAAAGGACCATGGGACCTGGTCAAGCTCGTCACCACGATCAAGCCGGACGAGGCATTTCGCTCGCTCGAGGAGAGCAAATGTCCGTTAGCCGGGCGTTGATGACGGCGATCGGCGCGTTCTTGCGCCGAGCCCGTCAACGCCAGGCTTTCTCGTTCTTCTGCTCGTAGTCCTTGAATGCCTTCTCGAGGCCGCCGAGAACCTCGGCCGATGTTTCGAACATCGCCTTCAACTGCGGCTCATCCACCTTCTCGATGTCTTCGCGGAGGTGGGTGCGGATGTCCTTGAGCGCTTTCTGCATCTTCTGCGTATGATGGCGCGGATCACGATCTGTCGCACTTGCCATGTCGAGTCTCCCTGCTGATCGAGCTTCGCCGGATCGAGACGGAGTCCGGTGAGATGGCGATCAACGGTCAGGGCATAGCGACGTTCCAACCAATCGGGCGGGATCAACCGTCCGTGAGCAAGGCATTGCCGGGGCGGACAAGACGCGATGGCCATCCGAGGCGCGAGGCGAGCACCGTCAGCTTGTCCCTGACGTGATAATGCGCGGGAGATTCGAGGAAGCGCCAGACCAGCCATGCCAGCACGACCATGCCCGCCACCACGAACGCGGTCGAGAGCGCGTCCGGTGTCGGGGTGATCAGCAGCAGGATCACATAGCCGAGCTGCAGATGCAGCAGGTAGAGCGGATAGGTGATGCCGCCCACCGCCCTGACGATGTTGTCCGGCAGCGGCACCGACTTGATGCGGGTGGCGGCGAACACGATGCCGAGCGAGACGATGCAGATCACCGTGACGACGGCCGGATCGAAGCTGCCATGGGTATGGACGCCGAGCCGCTCCAGCTTGTGCACGGCCTGGAATGTCGCCGTGCCCATCGCCAGCGTCAGCAGGCTGGTGAGCCTGGTATCGCGCCGTCCGCGGTAATGCTCATAGATCAGCAGCCCGACGGCGAAGAAGCCGCTGTCGTCGGCCATGAACAGTTTCTCGAACAGCGGGATGTCGAGCGTCAGCTCGTTGGCGAAGGTGATGGCGATCCACGCCACGATGATGATGTCGATCCGCCGCGGGAAGATGCCCCAGGCCAGGAACAGCGCGACCCAGACGTAGAACACCACCTCGATCACCAGCGACCAGTAGGCGTCGTCCATGTAGGGCTGGCCGAGCATCGGCGCGGCGATGAACAGGTTGGCCAGCCATTGCTGCCAGGTGGCGTGGAAATAGGCCTGGCCGAGCAGCAGCGTCGCCAGGAAGGTCAGCGTCATGCAGATGACGAAGGTCGGATAGATCCGGCTGAAGCGGGCGATCGCGAAGCCGATCGGCGTGCGGCCCTCGGCCGAGTACGCGATGACGAAGCCGGAGATCGCGAAGAACACGGGGACGCCGAGGAAGCCGTATTGCGCGACCGGGGCGAGATACGGCATCGCCACCATTTGCGCGCCGTGCGACGCGGTGCCCCAGAAGCCGTAGTGATACAGGATCACGGCCCCGACCGCGGCGAGCCGCAGCAGGTCGAGCACGGGAACACGGGCCGAGTCCGCATGTTTGGAAACATTTGGCATAGGCCGGTATTTTGGCCGCCAGCCGTGAAGGCGATCTTAATCCGGCGCGCGAAATGGCTGAGGGCCGTTCACGATTGCAGGAACCCGGTGACGATGCCGGCGGCCGCGCCGAGCACGACCACCACGAGCGGCGGGGCGCGCCATGCCGTGAGCAGCACGAAGCCCGCCAGCGCGATGCCGAAATCGAGCGGGCGCTGCACGCTGCTGGTCCAGACCGGATTGTAGAGCGCGGCGCCGAGGATGCCGACCACGGCGGCGTTGACGCCGCGCATCACCGCCTGCGCGGTGGGTTGCTTGCGGAAGCCGTCCCAGAACGGCAGCGCGGCGAGCAGGACGAGGAGCCCCGGGATGAAGATGCCGATCAGTCCCGTGACCGCGCCGGGCACGCCGCCGATCACGGCGCCGAGATAGGCGGCGAAGGTGAACAGCGGGCCCGGCACGGCCTGCGCGGCGCCGTAGCCGGTCAGGAAGGCATCGTCGCCGATCCAGCCCGGCGTCACCACCGCTTCACGCAGCAGCGGCAGCACGACATGGCCGCCGCCGAACACCAGCGCGCCGGAGCGGTAGAAGGCCTCGAACAGGCCAAGGCCGGGCCATGCGCGGGCAAGGAGCGGCAGTCCGGCGAGCAGGGCAAGGAACAGGATCAGCGCTGCCATGCCAACCCGGCGCGACACCGGCATCGCGAACTGCATGACGCCGTTGGCTTGCTCTGCCCGGCAGAACCAGAGCCCGGCGATGGCGCCGAGCACGATGGCGCCGATCTGCGCGATCGATAATGAACTGGCGAGGATGAGGAGTGCCGCCACCGTCGCGATCGAGGCGCGCTCGCGGTCGGGGCAGAGCGCGCGCGCCATGCCCCAGACCGCCTGCGCCACGATCGCAACCGCGACCAGCTTGAGGCCATGTACCAGGCCGGTGCCGGCGGGACCGCTCAAACTGCCGGCGCCATAGGCGAACAGCACCAGCGCGATCGCCGACGGCAGCGTGAAGCCGGTCCAGGCCGCCAGCGCGCCGAGATAGCCCGCGCGCATCAGGCCAAGCGAAAAGCCGACCTGACTGCTGGCCGGGCCCGGCAGGAATTGGCAGAGCGCGACCAGATCGGCATAGGCCTGCTCGTCGAGCCAGCGCCTGCGGGTGACGAACTCGTCGCGGAAGTAGCCGATATGGGCGATCGGGCCGCCGAAGCAGCTGACGCCGAGCTTGAGGAAGATCAGCAGCACCTCGAGCGGGGAATGCGCGGAGTCCGCAGTGGCGGCCGGGGTGTTGGGCTGCTGGACGTTCGGATCGTTCAAGCGGCGTCAAGTCCCTGACTGGCGTCCCAGGCCCGGGACTCATCGCAATCAGCATATCGCCATTCGATGACGCCTCGGCGGGATATTGTCCGTCGGCAGGCTCACTCGTAGCGCATGTTCTTCGACGGCCGGCGTGCGGCCGGCATCGCCAGCACGACGAGACACAGCGCGATCATCGCCAGTCCCATGAATTCGAATGCAAATGCGTCCACCGGCCATTCTCCCCCATCAGAAACAGTTAGACTTGTTGGGGGAGCGTTGACGCGCTGTTAAGCCTTATGGTTACCGCGGCCGGGCGCGCAGCATGGTGGAAGGTGAGTTAACGCTCACATCGGAGACACCAGGTGGATTGAGCTGCATCCTGCAGTGTTACGCGGCCAGGGCGTCCTGGTTGATTTCGCCCTTGGCGAGCCTCGTCAGCAGCGCGTCGGCCTGCCGTTCTTCCTCGAGGCTGTCGTGCAGCAGCCGCTGATCGTCGCGCAGATCAAGCTGGCCGGCGAGGGCGGCTGCGCTGCCATAGGCGGCGATCTCGTAGTGCTCGAGCTTCTGCGCCGAGGCGAGCAGGCCGGCATCGCGGAGATAATCGTCGGGCAGCAGCGAAACCATCTTGGCGGTTTCGTGGATCAGCGCCTGCATGGCCTGGTCGGTATGCTCCAGCGGATCGGCGCCGTGCATGCGCAACAGCGATTTCAACCGCTCGCCCTGGACGATGGTCTCGCGGTGATGGCGGTTGAACGCATCCTTGAGCGACGGATGCGACGCGACTTCGGCCATCCGCGCCAGTGCCACGGCGAGCTGGTCCTCGACGCTTGCGAGCTCCTGAAGCTCGGCGACATACATGTCCTTGAAGCTGGTGATCTTCATCGTGGAACCTTTCTTGTGTCGGCGACCGAGCTCAGGCGGTGCGACCGCCGGAACCGGCTATCCGGGCACGCCGGCCCGATCTGCTGCCGTTCAGCGGAACGGAACCTCGATGACACGAGGCCGCGCGTTCCACTTGTCCGGCCAACGATGTCGGCGCGAAATCGTTGCAAACCAATCGGGGGCGCGGCTACGCCACGAGTTTCGGCAGCGCCGTCGCCAGCGCGTCCACCGCAAGGCGGACCTTTGGCGGCAGTCGCGGCGTCGGCAGCCATAGCGCATGGCAGTCATAGGGCAGTTCGCCTTCGCTGCCGAGCACGCGGACCAGCGCGCCGCTGTCGAGGCGCTCGCGCACCAGCCAGGACGGCAGCCACGCGAGCCCCATGCCGCGCGCTGCGGCGTCGGCGATGGCTTCGAGATCGTCGAGCCTGAGCCGCCCGGCCGGCCACACCTCGCGCGGTGGCTGCCCGTCGAGCGGGAACAGCCAAGGTCGCGCGCGGCCCAGGCGGCGGTAGTTGATCGCCTGATGCTTGCCGAGCTCGTCGAGCGTGCGCGGTCTGCCATGGGTTTTCAAATAGCCGCGCGAGCCGCACACCACCATGCGCTGGCGTGCGATGCGCCGCGCGATCACGCCGGACGGCGCGGCGAGATCGCCGGTCCTGATCGCGAGGTCGTAGCCGCCCTCCATCAGATCGGCGACGGAATCGCCGAACGAAAGATCGAGCTCGAGCGCGGGATGTCGCTGCGCCAGCTTGAGCAGCAACGGTGCCACGCAGTAGCGGCCCAATAGCGCCGGCATCGTCACCCGCAGCCGCCCGCGCGGCTCCGATAGCTGATCGGCCGCAAGCGCGTCGGCGGCATCCGCTTCGGCGAGCACGGTGCGGCAGCGTTCGTAATAGGCTCGACCGAACTCGGTCAGGCTCTGCCGCCGCGTGGTGCGGTGGAGCAGGCGGACGCCGAGCCGCTCTTCAAGGAAGCGGACGTGCTTGCCGACCATTGGGCCGGACATTTCGAGCGCCTCGGCGGCGGCGGCGAAGGAGCCGAGGTCGACCGCCCTGAGAAACACGGCCATGCTGGTCAGGCGGTCCATCATTCGAAACTCCCAGTTTTGACTGTTCAGTCCGCCGGATGATTTATCACCGGAATTCGCCTTGGCATAGCTCATTCAAATCAGCTGTTTTGGAGTTTTGCCGATGGCGCGCGTGGTTCGTTTTTATCAAATCGGCGGTCCCGAGGTGCTGCGCATCGAGGATGTTGCGATCGCGCCGCCCGCCCGCGGCGAGGTCCGGGTTCGGATCAAGGCGCTCGGACTGAACCGCGCCGAAGCCCTGATGCGGAACGGGACCTATATCGAGACACCGGTGCTGCCGTCCGGCCTCGGCCTCGAGGCCGCCGGGCTGGTCGAAGCGATCGGCGAGGGCGTCAGCGATTTCGTGCCCGGCGACGCCGTCAGCATTGTGCCGCCGATCTCGATGGCGCGGTGGCCGGCCTATGCCGAGCTCGCGGCATTCCCGGCCGAGCTGGTCGTCAAGCATCCGCCGGAGCTGGGGTTCGAGGCGGCGGCCGCGGTGTGGATGCAGTATCTCACGGCGTACGGCGCCTTGATCGATGTTGCGCGGCTCGGTCGCGGCGAGTTCGTCGCGATCACGGCGGCATCGAGCAGCGTCGGGCTCGCCGCGATCCAGATCGCCAATCGCATCGGTGCGATCCCGATCGCAGTGACGCGGACCTCAGCCAAGGGCCAGGCGCTGCGCGACGCCGGCGCCGCGCATGTGATCGCGTCCGCGGAGGAGGACCTGCAGGCGAGGCTGGAACAGATCGCGGGTTCGAACGGCGTGCGTGTGGTGCTCGATCCGGTCGGCGGCCCCGTCTTCGTGCCGCTGACATCGGCGATGGCGCACGGTGGCATCCTGATCGAGTATGGCGGGCTCAGCCCCGAGCCGACGCCGTTTCCGCTGTTCACGGTGCTGAGCAAGAGCCTGATCCTGCGCGGCTACCGCGTGCACGAGGTGGTTCAAGATCCGGCGCGGCTGGCGGCGGCGAAAGCGTTCATTCTCGACGGGCTTGCCGACGGCGCGCTGAAGCCGATCATCGCCAGAACTTTTGCGTTCGGCGAGATCGTCGAAGCGCATCGCTATCTGGAGTCGAACACGCAGTTCGGCAAGATCGTGGTGACGGTGTGAGGGGCAGTCTTCCCACGTCATTGCGAGCGAAGCGAAGCAATCCATCGGCCCGCATGTGCGGATAAATGGATTGCTTCGTCGCTTTGCTCCTCGCAATGACGCCGGTGCCTCACGTCCCGCAAAATGTCTGCGTCACCAGCTGCTCGGGCAGCGGCGGATCGGCGTACGCTGCGTATTGCGGCTGATCTTCGTACGGCTTCGCCAGCACCGCCAGCAACTCCTCGAACGGCGCGTAGTCGTCGTTGGTGACGGCGGCCGCAATCACCGCCTCGATCCGGTGGTTGCGCGGGATGAAGGCCGGGTTGACGGCATTCATTGCGGTCTTGCGCTCGGCCGCGCTCTGCGGCTCCAGCGCGAGACGGGGGCGCCAGCGGGCGGCCCATTCGTCGAATGCTGCGGGATCGGTGAACTGCGCGCGGACATCGGCAGCGTCATCGGCCGCGGCCGCGGCCGCGCCGAGATGGCGGAAGGTCAGCGTGAAGTCGGCGGTGTTCTTGGCCATCGCGTCGAGCAGGTCCTGGATCAGCGCCTCGTCGCCGTCGCGTACGGTGAACAGGCCGACCTTGGCGCGCAGCCCGGCCTGATAGGCCGCGGTGAATTTTTCCGGGAATTCGCTGAGGATCACTTGCGCTTGCTCGATGGCCTTCTCCTGCTCGCTGTCGAACAGCGGCAGCAGGCACTCGGCAAGCCGGGTCAGATTCCACAGCGCGATGCGCGGCTGGTTGGCATAGGCGTAGCGGCCCATCTCGTCGATCGAGGAGAACACCTGCGCCGGGTTGTAGGCGTCGAGGAACGCGCAGGGGCCGTAATCGATGGTTTCGCCCGAGATCGAGGTGTTGTCGGTGTTCATCACGCCATGGATGAAGCCGACCAACAGCCAGCGCGCGACCAGCGCCGCCTGCCGCGCCACGACGCCGGCAAGCAGGGCGTGATAGGGCTGCGCAGCATCCGTCAGCTCGGGATAGTGCCGGGCGATGACATGATCGGCCAGCGCCCGCACGCCGTCGGTGTCGCCGCGGGCGGCGAAGAACTGGAAGGTGCCGACGCGGATGTGGCTCGACGCGACGCGGGTCAGCACCGCGCCGGGCAGCGCGGTCTCGCGCATCACCGGCTCGCCGGTGACGACCGCGGCCAGCGACCGGGTGGTCGGAATGCCCAGCGCGAACATCGCCTCGCTGACGATGTATTCGCGCAAGACGGGACCGAGCGCCGCGCGGCCGTCGCCGCGCCGGGAGAACGGGGTCGGGCCACTGCCTTTCAGCTGGATGTCGCGGCGGACGCCGTCGCTGTCGATGACCTCGCCGAGCAGGATGGCACGGCCGTCGCCGAGCTGGGGAACAAAGTGGCCGAACTGGTGGCCGGCATAGGCCATGGCGATCGGGTCGGCGCCCTCGGGCAGCCGCTTGCCGGCGAGGATTTCGGCGCCTTCCGGCGTCGACAGCAGGTCCGGATCGAGCCCGAGCTGGAGGGCCAGGGTCCGGTTCAGCTTGATCAGCCGGGGGGCGGCCACCGGGGTCGGCGCGACGCGGGCGAAAAAGTTCGCCGGCAGCGCCGAATAGGTGTTCTGGAACGGGAAATGGATGGTCATATCCCGAAGATAGGCCTGCGGGCCGAATAGGCAAACGATTGGCGGCGCCGGTCCTTAAAATCTGCCGTTTGACCCGAAAACCGGGCGTTCCATTGGTTGCCGCACCGGGCCTCGTCGGCTAAACCCTCCGCAACTTCGGATAGGGCATTTGGCCCTGTCGCGATTCGACCCTCCGACATCAGTTTTGGGACTAAAATGCATCGCTACCGGTCACACACATGCGGCGCGCTCCGAGAGAGCGATATCGACCAGACGGCCAGGCTGTCAGGCTGGGTCCACCGGGTCCGCGACCATGGCGGCGTGCTGTTCGTCGATCTGCGCGACCATTACGGCATCACCCAATGCGTGGCCGATCCGGACTCGCCGGCATTCGCCGAGGTCGAGAAGTTCCGCTCCGAATGGGTGGTGCGGATCGACGGCAAGGTGCGCCGCCGTCCGGCCGGCACCGACAATCCCGAACTGCCGACCGGCATGATCGAGATCTACATCAAGGAGATCGAGGTGCTGGGCCCGGCGGCCGAGCTGCCGCTGCCGGTGTTCGGCGAACAGGAATATCCCGAGGACATCCGGCTGAAATACCGCTTCCTCGACCTCCGTCGCGAGAAGCTGCACCAGAACATCATGACCCGCGGCGCGGTGGTCGATTCCATGCGCAAGCGGATGAAGGAGCAGGGCTTCTTCGAATTCCAGACTCCGATCCTCACCGCATCGTCGCCGGAAGGCGCGCGCGACTTCCTGGTGCCGTCGCGGATCCATCCCGGCAAGTTCTACGCGCTGCCGCAGGCGCCGCAGCAGTACAAGCAACTTTTGATGATGTCGGGCTTCGATCGCTACTTCCAGATCGCGCCGTGCTTCCGCGACGAGGACCCGCGCGCAGACCGCCTGCCGGGCGAGTTCTACCAGCTCGACGTCGAGATGAGCTTTGTGACTCAGGACGACGTGTTCGCGGCGATGGAGCCGGTCATCACCGGCGTGTTCGAGGATTTTGCCAAGGGCAAGCCGGTCACCAGGAACTGGCCGCGGATTCCGTTCGCGGAAGCCGTGCGCAAATACGGCTCCGACAAGCCCGACCTGCGCAACAAGATCGTGATGCAGGAGGTCTCCGAGCACTTCCGCGGCTCCGGCTTCAAGGTGTTCGCGCGGATGCTGGAAGACCCGAAGAACCAGGTCTGGGCGATCCCGGGTACCGGCGGCGGTAGCCGCGCGTTCTGCGACCGCATGAACTCGTGGGCACAGGGCGAAGGCCAGCCGGGCCTGGGCTACATCATGTGGCGCGAGGGCGGCGAGGGCGCTGGTCCCTTGGCGAACAACATCGGCCCGGAACGGACCGCTGCGATCCGCGACCAGCTCGGCCTGAAGGAAGGCGACGCGGCGTTCTTCGTCGCCGGCGATCCCGAAAAGTTCTGGAAGTTCGCAGGCCTTGCGCGCACCAAGCTCGGCGAGGAATTGAACCTGATCGACAAGGACCGCTTCGAGCTCGCCTGGATCGTTGACTTCCCGATGTACGAGTATGACGAGGAGAACAAGAAGATCGACTTCTCGCACAACCCGTTCTCGATGCCGCAGGGCGGCCTCGACGCGCTCAAGTCGCAGGATCCGCTTGATATCAAGGCGTTCCAGTACGACATCGCCTGCAACGGCTATGAGATCGCCTCGGGCGGCATCCGTAACCACAAGCCGGAAGCGATGGTGAAGGCGTTCGAGATCGCCGGCTATGGCGAGCAGGAGGTCATCGACCGCTTCGGCGGCATGTACCGTGCGTTTCAGTACGGCGCGCCGCCGCATGGCGGCATGGCGGCGGGTCTCGATCGCATTGTGATGCTGCTCTGCGGCACCAACAATCTGCGCGAGATCTCGCTGTTCCCGATGAACCAGCAGGCCATGGACCTCCTGATGGGCGCGCCGTCGGAAGCCACGCCGAAGCAGCTCAAGGAGCTGCACATCCGCACCAACCTGCCGGCGAAGGGGTAGGCGCGCGGAGGAGGTGCGTAGCCCGGATGGAGCGAAGCGAAATCCGGGGCTCTCCGATGGCGACACTGTTCCCGGATTGCGCTGCGCTCCATCCGGGCTACGGGAGACGTTGATTACAACCCCGTCGACGCCTCGATCTTGAATTGCGCCAGCGCCGATTGCGGATCGGCCTTGAGCAACTGCATCAATTGAAGCACCGGCGCTTTGGCGCGCGGGGTCAGTCTGATGACAAGCGTCTGTCCCGGCGTCTCGATGAATTGGCTGATCGCGGTGACGAGGGCGGTGGCATCCGGATTGGCGGCACCGATCGCGTCGCTTTGCGCCTCGATGCTGTCGAGGATGGCCTTGCGCGCCTCGTCGCGGCCGACATTCCGGGTGCGGGCGAACTGGGCGATCGCGATATCGATGACGCCGAGGTCATGGACGGTGAACTCGATCGTGCCGGCCTCGATCTGCGCGGCTGCGCCCATAGACTCCGCCGCGCTGGTCGAAAACGCCTCGCGCGGCACATTGCCGAGCGCGAGCTTCGCCGATGCATTCAACAGGCCGGCCATGTCGAGCTTGACCGGCTCGAGCGCGAGCGCGCGTGACGCCTCGGTCCAAACAGCGCCGAGATCGGCATCGATCGCCATCCGGTCGATGCCGGCGGCGACCAGCGCCTGCTGCTGCGGATCGGCGGCATCGAGCGGCGCCGCCATCTTCGCGACCAGGTGCAGTTTGCTCGGGATCGTTCCGACGAACTGACCCCAGTCGAGGCTGAGGACATCGATGTTGACCGGCTTGCCGGTGGCCTTGTAGGGCGACGTGACGCCCTTGACCTCGACGCCCTCGATCAGGGGAAACAGCGTGAGCGCCTGTTCAGCCGACGGCTTCTGCGCGGCGAACTGCGCCGAAAGCCGCAGGAAGCTCGCGACATCGAGCGACTTCAGCGCGAAACGTCCGACCTTGAGCGGGCCGTTCGGCGCGCGGGCGTCCAGTCCTTCGACCGCCAGCTCGCCGATCTTGCCATGCTCGAGATTGAAGCGCACCGCGGACAGCTTGAACGGGCCCTGCGGCGTTTCGACTGAAAGACCGCGGATTTCGGCATTGCCGACTCCCGCGCCGGAATAAAGGCCGGCGACCTTCTCCAACAGCTCGCGCGCCTGTGCCGGGCTCGGCGGCGCGCTGCCCTGCGGTGGGATCATCGCCAGCAGCGCCGGCAACTGCATCCGCGACGGGTTGATTTTGACGTCGTCGACGGTCACGCCCTCGATCCGCATGTTGAGGCCGGGCATGGCGGCCGCGCCATCGGTTTTCGCTGCGATCACATAGGGGCCGGCCGAAACGTGGCCTTGGATCCGATAATCGCGGTCGTCGCTCGCCTTGGCCGGATCGAACATTGCCGCCATCGCACCGACGTCGATATCGGTCGCGGCGAGATTGGCGAGGTCGCCGGTCATCGTGACCGGCTTGCCTGTCTGCGGCTGCGTATTGATCTTGAACGCAACCTTGTCGGTCTTGCTGGAGGCGATCTTGCCGTCCTTCAGATTTTCGATCGCAAGGCCCGAATAGTCGAACGTGCCGCCGGCGCCGTCGCCGGCATGTGCCGCAGTGCTGAAGGTCATCGTTCCGGTCAAGCTGGGCGCTGTGACCGACGACGCGCTGATGCTTGCGATCTGCGTGAATCCAAACCGGTACAGCTCGAGGATCGACGATGAGGCCGGAAGCTGCGGCAGGCCGGCGGGACCGGAATAGTCCCTCACCGTGATCCGCGGCGCCTTGTAGGTGAGGGTGGCGATTGTCGGGGTCGGGTTTACCACGCCGGCCTCGACGTCGCTGAAATCGACATTGCTGGCGGAGATTCGTGCCGCGTCCGGCTGGCCGAGGCCGGCCATCGTGAGGCTGCCGATCCTGACGTTGACAGGGGGTTGAGCGCCGAACTCGATGGCGACGTCCGCAATCGTCAGGGTGCGGCTCTTGGTGTCGAAGGCGATCTTGCCGTGGCTCGCCTTGGCACCGCTGGCGCGGACCTGCTCGAAGGCGGCCTCGACGTCGCGGATCACCCGGCGCTGGGCATAGACGTCGAAACCGAAATAACCGCCGGCCGCGATCACTGCGACGGCGACCAGGCCGAGCAGAATTTTCTTCATTCGGTCAACTCCGGATCATCAGGGGGAAAAAATTGCCAATCCGCGGCCGGAAGGTGCAGCATCGACGAACGGGGCCGCCCGGGCCTGTTGACGGGGGCATTCTCTGATGTTGCATCGGAGCGGCGGGACATGCTTCACATCCGGCTCGATTTGCCGGACAACTGACTTTTGCCTGGATTAGCACAGAAACGAGAAATTTGGGCCGGAAACGCGGGGAGCACGTATGTCGTCATCGTCTGAAGAACTCCATAACGCCGCGCTCGCCTATCACCGGCTGCCGCGACCGGGCAAGCTGGAGATCCAGGCAATCAAGCCGCTTGCCAACCAGCGCGACCTGGCGCTGGCCTACTCGCCGGGCGTGGCCGCCGCCTGCACCGAGATCGCCAAGAACCCCGCCGAGGCGGCGACGCTCACCGCCCGCGCCAATCTGGTGGCCGTGGTCTCGAACGGCACCGCGGTGCTCGGGCTCGGCAATATCGGCCCGCTGGCTTCCAAGCCCGTCATGGAAGGCAAGGCGGTGCTGTTCAAGAAATTCGCCGGCATCGACGTGTTCGACATCGAGATCAATGCCAACACGATCGAGCGGGTGGTCGAGACGGTTGCCGCGCTGGAGCCGACCTTCGGCGGCATCAATCTGGAGGACATCCGCGGGCCGGAGTGCTTCGAGATCGAAACGCAGCTCAAGGAGCGCATGAAGATCCCGGTGTTCCACGACGACCAGCATGGTACGGCCATCATCGTCGCAGCCGCGATCGTCAACGGGCTGCAGCTGAACGGCAAGCAACTGTCGGATGTGAAGATCGTCTGCTCCGGCGCCGGCGCCGCCGCGATCGCGACCCTCAATCTGCTGGTCTCGATGGGCGCGCAGCGCAAGAACATCTGGGTCTGCGACATCGACGGCGTGGTCTATGACGGACGCAACACCACGATGGACCGCTGGAAGGCGGTCTATACCCAGAAGACCGACGCGCGCGTGCTGGCCGACGTCATTCCGGGCGCGGACATCTTCATCGGGCTGTCGGCGCCCGGCGTGCTGAAGCCCGAGATGGTCAAGCAGATGGGCGACAAGCCGCTGGTGATGGCGCTCGCCAATCCGGTGCCGGAGATCATGCCGGACGAGGCGCGGCTGGCGCGTCCCGATGCGATGATCTGCACCGGACGGTCGGACTTCCCGAACCAGGTCAACAACGTGCTGTGCTTCCCGTTCATCTTCCGCGGCGCGCTCGACGTCGGCGCCACCGCGATCAACGAGGCGATGAAGCATGCCGCCGTGGATGCGATCGCGCAGCTCGCGCGCGATCCGCCGTCGGATGCGGTCGCCCATGGCTTCGAGGCCGGCGAGACGCAAGGGTTCGGCCCGGGCTCGCTGATCCCGAGCCCATTCGATCCGCGCCTGATCCTGCGCATCGCGCCGGCGGTGGCCAAGGCCGCGATCGAATCCGGCGTCGCGACAAGGCCGATCGCCAATTTCGACGAGTACGCCGCCAGCCTCGAGCGCTTCGCGTTCCGCTCCGGCCTCACGATGAAGCCGGTGTTCGCCAAGGCGAAGACCCAGCCGGTGCGCGTGATCTACGCCGAGGGCGAGGACGAGCGCGTGCTGCGCGCGACCCAGGTGGTGCTCGAGGAGAAGCTGGCGCGGCCGATCCTGGTCGGCCGTCCGTCGGTGGTCGAGACCAGGATCAAGCGGTTCGGCCTGTCGATCAAGGCCGGGCGCGATTTCGACCTGGTCAATCCCGAGGACGATCCGCGCTACCGCTCCTATGTGCAGTCCTATATCGACGTCGCCGGCCGGCGCGGCGTGACGCCCGAGGCCGCGCGCACGGTGGTGCGCACCAACAACACGGTGATCGCGGCGCTGGCGGTGTCGCGCGGTGAGGCCGACGCGATGCTGTGCGGCGTCGAGGGCCGCTACATGAGCCATCTGCGCCATGTCCGCGAGATCATCGGCTTCCTGCCGGGGGTCAGCGACTATGCCGCGCTGGCGCTGATGATCACCTCCACCGGCGCCCATTTCCTCGCCGACACCCAGGTGCGGCCGAACCCGAGCGCGGAAGAGCTCGCCGAAGTCGCCTCGCTCGCGGCGATCCACGTCCAGCGCTTCGCCTTCAAGCCGAAGGTCGCCTTCGTGTCACATTCCGACTTCGGCAGCTATGATACGGACTCCTCGCGCAAGATGCGGCGGGCCACCCAGCTCTTGAAGGACAAGCATCCGGAGATCGAGGCCGACGGCGAAATGCAGGGCGACACCGCGCTGTCGGCGGTGGCGCGGCGCCTGGTGCTGCCGCAGTCGCGGCTGGAGGGCGAGGCCAACATCCTGATCATGCCGAACCTCGACGCCGCCAACATCGCCTACCAGATGATCAAATCGCTGGCCAACGCATTGCCGGTGGGACCGATCCTGATCGGTCCGGCGCGTCCGGCGCACATCCTCACCCCCGGCGTGACGGCGCGCGGCATCCTCAACATGACCGCGGTCGCCGCCGTCGAGGCCCAGGAGCGCGCCGGCCGCGCGCAGCCGACGCTGTTCGGCTGACGGGGTTGTTTGAGCACGCTATGTCCGGAAAGCCGCAGCGCAGTTTTCCGGATCGTGCGTGAGCGAGATGGATTCGATTTGATCGAAGCAGGCGGGGCGGCCATAATCGCTCCGCCTGCTTCGTCCGATTTCCGCCATCCAGTGAGGCCGACCCATGCCAGCTTTCATCACCTTCGGACGGATCCTGTTTGCCGTGCTGTTCCTCTATTCAGGGGCGAGCAAGCTGTTCGGCATCCAGGCAACGGCGGACCTGCTCGCGGCCAAGGTGACGATCCCGGCCGTGGTCGCGCCCTATACGCAGCAGATCGAAAGCTTCGTCGGCATGCCGTTCATGCAGCTGCTGGCGATCACGGTCGGCGCCTTCGAGATCATCGCGGGGCTGATGATCGCGGTGAACGTGCTGGCGCGGTTCTTCGCACTCCTGCTGATCATCTACGTGTGCGTCGTCACCTTCTACTTCCATGATTTCTGGAATCAGCCGGCGCCCGACAATCTCAGGACGCTGATCGATGCGCTGAAGAACCTGTCGCTGATCGGCGCGCTGTTCATCATCGCCGGCTACGGCCGCGGCCCGCGCCGCGACGACCCGGCGTATGGCGACGTGTAGGGCAGAGCGCAATTGCGTAGGCGGATGGGTGGAGCGCAGCGAAACCCATCATCTCTGCCGGGCAATCGATGGGTATCGCTTCGCTCCACCCATCCTGCTACGGGGCCGTCAACCCGCGCGCCGCCACGGCGTGACGCTGACATCCTGCGCGGCGTCGATCAGCTTTGACGCACCGGCGGCGAGGCCGTGCGCTGCCAGTACCTGCTGCGGGGTGCGGGCAGGGACGCCGGGAAAGCACGGCTCGCCGTCGGGGATATGCACATTCGGTGCGACCGAGAGCCAGAACGTGTCGTAGCGGTCCATGAACATGCCGAACACGCCGGGGCCACCGATGATCGCGACCATGCCCGCGGTCACGCCGGCCGCGCAGCTCGCGGTCTCGAACGGGCAGCCGGCGGGATTCCACAGCAGCGCCTTCGGATTGTCAGGGTCCGGCGCTGTCGCCGCGACCTTGGTCGTCAGGATCAGGCGGCGGCGCTTCGGCGCGTTCGGCTGCTCTTCCTGGGAATGGCGGCCGTGGACGATGAGATCGGCGCGCTCGAGCGCCGCGGTGAAGAACTTCTTGTCGCCCTCGATCTTGAGTTCGTCGGGCATCACATTGCGCGCATTCGCCAGCCGGCCGTCGGCGGAGACGATGACGAAACCCTCGATACGCAACGCTGACATGGGAGTCTTTTTCTGACGCGTTTTCTTCACGCGAACCGGGGGTCCACTTCGCTCGAAAACGCTTTGCGATCGCCGATGCGGCTACTGATCGACCGTGGTGACGACGCTGTTCACCGGCCGCGAGCTCACGGTCGGCAGCTTGACGTCCTTGGCGAGCTCCTGCTCGTATTGCGGCAGCACGGTCGCCGGGAACTTGGCGCGCATCGCGACCACCTTGTAGCCGCCGGCCTTGAGCTGCGTCAGCAGCGTGGGCAGGGCTTCCGCGGTGTGCTTCTGGAAGTCGTGCATCAGGATGATGCCCTTGCCGAGCTTGGCGAGCTTCTTCATTACGGTGTCGATCACCTGCTGCGAGTTCTTCGACTTGAAGTCGAAGGAGTCGAGATCGCAGGAGAAGATCGCGATGTTGCGGTTGCCGAGATAGGTGACCATTTCCGGCGGATGCTGCAGCGCCGGGAAGCGGAAGAACGGCGAGGGCGAGGTCTCGAGCGCCCACTTGACCGCGGCAAGGCCGCGTTCGATCTCGTCCTTCTTCTGATCCTCGGTCAGCTTCTTGCTGTTCAGATTTTCGTGCGACCAGGTGTGCGAGCCCACGGTGTGGCCGGCGGCATAGACCTGACGCAGGATTTCCGGATGGTAGGTGGCGTGTTTGCCGATCGGGAAGAAGATGCCCGTGGTGCACTCGTCCGCCAGCGCCTTCAGCACCGCCGGCGTGTTGCCCGGCCACGGACCGTCGTCGAAGGTCAGCACCACCTCGTGGTCGCGCAGGAAGTCGAGCTGCTTGAAATGCTCGAAGCCGAAGCCGGGACCGCCGGTGGTGTCGATCTCGACGGTGCGGGCGACGCCGAGCGCGTTCGGATTGTTGCAGGCGGCGCGCGCCGGCTGCGGCGCTTGCTTCGGCGGCACGGGGGCGGCCGCCGCAGTGGCGGGCGCGGGCGCCGCGGCGGCAGGCGCCGGAGCTGCGGCCGCGGGAGCTGCTGCCGGCGCTGCGGCGGCGCCCTTGGCGGGCGGCGTCTGCTGCGACCAAGCTGCGCTCGACGCGAGCAACGATACGGTCCCTGCGAAAATCAGACCTGCTGCAATGCGCATGGCGTGTTCCCTGCTGATCGCGCGCCGGGCTGCGGTCTTGCCGCGACCGGGCCGCTTCGCCCCCAACCGATCGTACCCTAGTCGCAGTGGCGACGCCAAGGCAATGAAGGTGGCCGGCGCGACTCAAAAATCCTCAGTTAATTCCGGGGATTATCGCGGCGCCTCAAGCGACCGCCAAGGCCCGTGCGATCCCGGTCTTGATGCGGGTGTCGTCGGGTGTGACCGACTCAGGGAAGACGTCGGCGATATAGCCGTCGCGGCCGATCAGGTATTTGTGAAAGTTCCAGCGTGGCACGTCCTTCGGCCGGGCCTCGGCCGCCCAGCGGTAGAACGGATGCGCGCTGGCACCCCTGACCACCGCTTTCGCCGCGATCGGGAAGGTGACGCCGTATTGGTGCTGCGCGGTTTCGGCGATCTCGGTCGGACCGCCGGGCTCCTGGCCGCCGAAATCATTGGACGGTACGCCGATGATGACGAAGCCGCGCTCGCGGAATTCGGTCCACAATTGCTGCAAGCCGGCATATTGCGGCGTGAAGCCACAGAGCGAGGCGGTGTTCACGATCATCAGGGGACGGCCGGCATAGTCGGCCAGGCGAATCTCGCCGCCGTCGAGGGCCGGGAATGAGAAGGCGTAGGCCGTGATCCGGCTCATCGCGGGCTGCTCGGCATGCAGCGCGCGGGAGCCTGCGGCCGCGGCGAACGCCGCCACGATCAGTGTCCTGCGATCCATCATGGTCTCGTCCCCGGAACAGATGCGAGGGAGATCATAGTCCAGTGGGGCAGGCGCGAGGTTTCAAGAAGGCGTTATAGCTGGACGCGAGTAGCCCGGATGGAGCCAACGGGTCGCGCGGACGCGCGCCCGATGACGGGCTCCGCGCAATCCGGGGCCGCGCCTTCAGCGGACAGAGCAGTCCCGGATTACGCTGCGCTTCATCCGGGCTACGACCGCTGGTCTAACGCAGCGGCAGGATGAAGTCGGTGCCTTCGCCGGTCTCGCCCTGGTTGACGCCGAGATCGGAGACGATGATCGATCCGCCGCTGCCCAGCGCCTCGTTGATCCGCGCCATCACGTCCGACGGAATCGAGATGCGGTCGAGCGCTTCGGCCGGGCTGTCCGTCACGGGCTGTGGCTTGGCCTCGACCGGCGCCGCGGCTGCCACCTTGCGGCGATGCGCGGCCCGCTCCTCGACGTCGATGCGGGCGGCGTTGCGGCTCGGCAGCGTCACCACCGACCAGCGCAGCAGGTTCGCGTCGCTCTTGTCGGCTTCCGCCGTGAACACATGGGTGCCGAGCGGCCGGTCGCTTGCCGCGATCGTCACCGGCACGTCGAACAGCGGCGCAAAGTTCTGCCGCACATAGAGCTTGGAATCCTTGCGGCTGATGAACACGGCGATCTGGCCGGCGCGCTTCGACACGTCGATCTTGGCGAGGCCCGGCAGCCGTGCCGGGTCCTTCTTGGCATCGAGGCTATCGGCTGCTGTCGCTGCCTCGGCGGGATCGGCCTTGGGCGCTTCGGTCTTCGAAGGATCAGCCTTCGATGCATCCACCTTCGGCTCGTCGGCCTTGGGCGCTTCGGCGACGGCGGGCTTGGCGGCGTCCGGCTTCGGCTCGTTGGCCTTCGATTCATCGGCCTTGGCTGCCGCCTTGGCCGCGTCATTCGCGGAGACCTCGGACTTCGCCGTGTCAGTGCTGCCGGTGGTTTCACCGACCGTCTTGTCATCGGCGGCGACGGAATTGGTTTCGGCCGGCCTGTCGGCCGCGGTCTCGGGCTTCGTCGGCTGGGACGGATCGGCCGCGATCTTCTCCGCAATGGCATCGCGCGCGGAGGAGGCATCGGACATCGTCGCCGAGGCGCTCGCCGCCGGCATCGCGCCGCTGGCGTCGGCGGTGTGGGTGTTGTCGCGCAGCGAGGCGGTATGGCCGACGCTGCTGCGCAGATCGAGCCCGGACTGCTTGTCGGCGCCCTTGTCGCTCTTCACGCCGAGCGGCGCATCCATCTTCAGGATGTCGTCGGCAACCGGCTGCTGCGGCGCGACCCTCTGCGTCACCAGCAGCGGATGCGAGAAGTTCTCCGGCGAGATCGTGCCCGGTGTGACGAACACGCGAGCGCCCATCCGCGTCCAGTTGTACATCTTGACCGCAAACGACATCGGCATGCGGATGCAGCCATGGGAGGCCGGATAGCCGGGCAGCACACCGGCGTGCATCGCGATGCCCGACCAGGTGATGCGCTGCATGTACGGCATCGGTGCGCCGCTATAGATGTTGGACTGGTGGTACTTCTGCTTCTGGATGACGCTGAAGACACCCATCGGGGTCGAATGCCCCTTCATGCCGGTCGACACCGGGCTCTCGGCGTAGAGGCCGTTCGAGTCGTAGACGCTGACCCGCTGCTGATCGATCGAGACCGAGATGATGAGAGGACCCTGCGGCTTGCTGCCGGTCTCCTTCTGGGTCGCCGGGGTCTTCTTCGCTGTGCTGCGCTTCGGCTTTTGCCGGTGCGGCGCCGGCATCGGCTCGACCTCGCCGTAAAAGGCGGAGTCGCGGTTCCAGTAATAGAGGGCTGCGTCAGCGTGCGTGGAGGCGGCGACGGTGCCGGCCGCCGTCAGAATTGCAAACTGCCAGAACCGCCCATTCGCAGAATCAAAAATCGAAATCCGACGTCCGCCTGCGCGCATATTCCGAATCCCAGTCCAAACTACCTGTTTGTTGTCGCAGACGCACAACGCGTTCACCAGCGCAAGCGATCTAACCCTTCCGTGAGCGGGGTATTTTCGACGAAAGCGTAGCAAAAAAGCCTCACAAGAGGTTAAACGCCCCGGTCTGATCACCGAACTGTCAGCGCCTTCCTGTGCGGCGTTTGCGCACTACATAGGCGGGACCCACCCCCGCGGAGACCTCCATGACGTCGAGAACTGTGAGCCTGTGTGACGTGCGACCGTTGTCACGATGGGGGTGCGCGGCGCTCTTGATGTTGCTGGCGGTGGGGCAGGCCGCACCCGCGGCCGCGGCTGACGAGCCGGACCTGATCTTCCGCCGCTCGACGGTATTCAAATGGATGAGCCCCAACGACAAGCTCGCGACCTATGGCGTCGACGACCCCGAGGTCGAGGGGGTAGCCTGTCACTTCACGGTGCCGGAGAAGGGCGGCTTCAAGGGCTGGCTTGGCCTTGCCGAGGAAGTTTCTGATATCTCATTGGCTTGCCGGCAGATCGGGCCGATCCGCTTCAAGAGCAAGCTCGGCCAGGGCGACGACATGTTCAGCAAGCGCCGGTCGCTGTTCTTCAAGAAGATGCAGATCGTGCGGGGCTGCGACGCCAAGCGCAACGTGCTGGTCTACATGGTTTATTCGGACAGACTGATCGAGGGCTCGCCGAAGAACTCGACGTCATCGGTGCCGATCATGCCTTGGGGCGCAGCCGATGCCGCCGCCGTCCAGAAGTGCAGCGAGTTCATTCAGTAGGAGAAGCAGCGGCTTGCCCGGGTCGGCTGATGCGGCGAGTGAGTTAGCTTTTGGGCTGCCCGAACGGCTTCGCCCCGATGGCGAGGCCTGGCTTGAGCTTCGAGTCGCGGCAGCCGACGAGGCGGACCAGCTTCTGCGGTGCGCACTCATTGTCGCCCATCACATACGCGCCCTGCTGCGGCATCGCGGCCGTCATCTGTTGCTGCTGGCCGGATTTGCTCGCCGCGGATTCATTGCCAACACCGGTGTTGCCATTGCCCACGACTGATATCCTTCGTTGGATTGGGATTGCGACAACGTGCCACCGCGAAGTTGGTTGCACGGTGCCCAGATGAGTCGGCCGGCGAGCTGCCCGGTTCAGCAACGCCGTTGGCCACCCTTGCGGTGCTGCGTCCTGTCTCAGCAGAGGAAAGTTAAGAAAGCGCCGCAGCCCGCTCAATGCGCGAGATAATTCCCAACGGGGGTGCGCGGCGGTCGCGGCGCGCGAAATCTTGAACGCGCGGACTGTCGCCGCGCCGGTACTGAATACATTGGTGTTTTTCGGCTGATGTTTCGTGGTTCCCCGGTCGACGAAACAATTCTCCCGCCGACGAAACCATTTTCGGCTTGTTCCGCAGAACTCCGGAAACGCCAGATCGTTATCAAACCGTCAACACAACGGCGCCGGGCGTCGGATCGAAATGACGGAGACAGATACATGCGGACCATCAGCCTGATCCTCGCCTTCGCGTTCGTGATGGCCGGTTCGTCGATGGCCGGCACGCCGGACAACGGTTTGCCCGGGATCGGCACCTTCTCCTATAACGGCTCGCCGGTCATCACCTCGGCCCCGATGGTGATGGCGCAGGCCAACTGAGCGCGACGCGAAAAACAGACCTGCCGGCAAAGGCTCCCCATGTTGCTCCGTATCTGCTCCGCCGCGATGTTCGCATCGCTTGTTTTGGCGGGTTCTGCGCAAGCCCAATCCCAACTCCCGCTGGAGTCGATGCAGATCCGGTCGCTGTACCGGGTGCCTGAGCCGCGCGACGAGTTCGTGCGCCAATGCGCGCCGCACATGCTCGGCCGCTGGGCGCATCCCGAGGCCGTCTGCGGCTGCCTGCACGATCATGCGGCTGCGACGGTTGACGATCCCGATCTGCGCCAGGCGCTGCTGCGCGGCATCAGCGAGACCGGCGTGCCGACCATCGAGACCGACTGGGTGCCGCCGTCCAAGCAAAACGAGATCGGCCCGACCTTCACCAAGATCGCCAAGCCGACGCTGCAATGCATGTTCGAGCCGGTCTCGAACTGAGCGGCGCGTTAGCGATGCAATGACGAAGCAGGCGCCTCGCGGGAAGCGGGGCGTTTTACTTTTTGGCGAGGCGCGGCACGCAGCTTTGGGTCCGCACCACGCCGTTCTGGCTCAGCTTGGCGCCGACGACCTGCTTGATCTGCCCGGCCGGGCAGGAGCCGTCGTCGACCAGCACGCGCTGACCGACCCGAAGGTCGACGATATCGGCCTCGCGCATCACGGTTTGCGCGGACGCAGAGCTTGCCAGCGCGACGGCGCCGATCAGCGCGACCAATCCGATGCGCGGCATCGCGGCCTCCCTCATTTGTTCTGGATCTTGACCCCGTCGGGGCCGACATTGATCTGCAGACCTTCGGGCTGCTTCTTCGCCTGATACAGGTTGTATCCGAGCATGCCTGCGATCACGATCAGCGCGCCGATCACGAGATACAGGACGTTGCGATTGGGCATCCGGTATCTCCGTAAGCGGACACTGACCAAAACGCGGGCGACCATAGTCAGATGGCTGCGATTCTCCTAGAGCGCCGCGGCTTGGCAGATGACTTGATGGATACCTTGCGCGCCGCGCGTAGCGCAGTCAGCGTTGTCTTCGCCAGTTGTTCCGCCGACGCGACAAGTTGCGGAACCGGATGACCGGAAAATCCCAGCACGAAGCCGGGCAATGGCTGCGCGCGATGATAGGTCTCGGCGAGCAGCCAGCCGCCGACGCCGGCGTTGGCCTTTGCTTGGGCTGCAACCAGCGGATCGGTCGCGGGATCCAGGCGTGCGACGAGATGCAGGCCCTGTGACGGCACGGGAACCGTGAGCTCGCCTTCGGATGCATTTTGTAGGGTCGACGCCAGCACATCGCGTGCCTCGCGATAGAGCTTGCGTGCCTTGCGCAGGTTGGCGGCGAAGGCGCCGGAGTTCAGCATGTCGGCCACGGCGCCTTCCATCAGCGTGCCGGGAAAGCGGTCGAGCGCGGCGCGCGCCGCCGTGACCGGACCGATCAAGGCTTCGGGCAGGGCGCAATAGCCGATCCGCAATCCCGGAAACAGCGTCTTGGCAAACGTGCCCATGTAGATCACGCGGCGCAGATGATCGATGCCGGCGAGCGACAGCAGCGGCGCGCCGTCATAGCGGAACTCGCTGTCGTAATCGTCCTCGAACACGAACGCGCCGGCGTCGCGGGCCCAGTCGAGCAGCTCGAGCCGGCGCGGCATCGACATCTGTACGCCGAGCGGAAACTGGTGTGATGGCGTGACATAGGCGGCGCGCGCTGCCGGCGCGGATGCGCGTCCCTTGTCGATGCGCATGCCGGAGCCATCGACCGGCACCGACACCGGCCGATAGCCGCAATGCTCGATCGCGCGGCGCGCGGCCGGATAGCCGGGATCCTCGCACCAGACCTGGTCGCCGGGCTTGAGGATCGCCCCGAGTACGATGCGCAACGCGTGCAGCGTGCCCGACGCCAGCATGATCTGGCCGGGGTCGCAGCGCAGCCCGCGCGCCGACAGCAGATGGTCGGATATCGCCGCGCGTAATTCGCTGCTGCCGCGCGGATCGCCGTAGTGCAGATGCTCGGAGCCGAAGGCGCGCAGCCTGCGGCCGGCAAAGGCACGGAAGCGCTGCAGCGCACGCTCGTCGATATGGGTACAGCCGAGCGACAGCGCATTGTGCTGCGGCGGCTCGATCTCGATCCTGGCGTGTCGCGGCGCGGTCGCCTGGGCGGGAATGCGCGCGGCGACGAAGGTGCCGGAGCCGGTGGTCGCCACCGCAAAACCGTCGGCGATCAAGCGCTCATAGGCGGTGGTGACCGCGTTGCGGCGGAAGCCGGTCTGCTTGGCGAGCGCTCGCGACGGCGGCAGCGGCTCGCCCGGCTTGACCAGGCCGCCGACGATGGTGTGGCACAGCGCCTGATAGAGCCGCTGCTGCGAGGCTGCGCCGGCCGTGACATGCGGGCCGCTGAGGTCGAGCGGCAGCTCCGGCTTGCGCGCCGCGGGCGTCCGGGAATTGGTCGGAATTTTTCGCATGGAATTGGCACTATCGCAGACCAAATGAGCAGCTACAACTCTGGACAGATTCCAGATCTGACGAGGTTACCGTGACCGAAGGCGCATCCACTCCGTCCTACCCCCTATCGTCCCGCAACCGGGTCAAGCGCAGGCATGACCGCGGCTTCTACGACCACGCCACCGTGCACAAGATCCTGGACGCCTCGATGCTGTGCCACGTCTCCTATGTGATCGACGGCCAGCCCTACTGCACGCCGACCTTCTTCTGGCGCGAGGGCACCAGGCTCTATTGGCACGGCTCGAGCGCAAGCCGCATGCTGGAGAACCAGTCGGAGGGGCAGCGCGTCTGCCTGACGGTCGCGCATCTCGACAGCCTGGTGCTGGCGCGCTGCGGCTTCAACCATTCGGCCGACTATCGCGCGGTGATGGCGTTCGGCTCCGCCTATCTCGTGACCGATCCCGCGGAGAAGGAGCGGGCCATCGTCGCGATGGTCGACCGCTTCTTCCCCGACCGCACCGCGGGCCTGCGCGCCAGCAGCACGCAGGAGATCAAGGCGACCTCGTTCATCGCGATGGAGATCGAGGAGGCTTCGGCCAAGGTTCGCGCCAAGGGCGTCGCCGACGACGACGAGGACTACGAGCTGCCGATCTATGCCGAGCGCATTCCGGTGCGCACCGTGCTCGGCGCGCCCGAGCCGTGCCCGCGGCTGCTCGACGGCGTGACGCGGCCTGCGACGCTCGATGGCTATTCGGAAGGCCGTCTCCTCGAAGATGCATTGCGGGATGCCTATTTTGCGCAATACCCCGCCGGGTGAAATCGGGCTACGCTGCGGCTCCCGCTTTTTTCTGATATCCCCCATGGAGCCAAAGCATGACTGCCGAGACGCCACAACGAATCCTTGCCGCCGTTGACGAAGGATTCGATGCGCAGCTTGCGACGACGCAGGCCTTTGTCGCGATCCCCTCGACCCGCGGTGCCGAGGGGCCGTGCCAGGACATGATCGGCGACCTCTTGCGCGAGCGCGGTTATGAGGTCGACGACTGGCACATCAATCTCGACGATCTCAGGGATCTGCGCGGCTTCGGCCCGATCGAGCATGATTTCTCCAGGGCGCGCACGGTGGTCGGCACTTACCGTCCGGCGACCAATGCCGGCAAATCGCTGATCCTGCAGGGCCACTGCGACGTGGTGCCGACCGGTCCGCTGGAGATGTGGGAGACGCCGCCGTTCTCGCCCGTGATCAAGGACGGCAAGATGTACGGCCGCGGCGCCTGCGACATGAAGTCCGGCACCATCGCCGCGCTTTATGCGCTCGATGCGATCAGGAAGGCCGGCCTCAAGCCAACGGCACGGATTCATTTCCAGTCCGTGATCGAGGAGGAGAGCACCGGCGTCGGCGCGCTCTCGACCTTGCAGCGCGGCTATCGCGCCGATGCCTGCTTCATTCCGGAGCCGACCAACGGCAAGATGATCCGCTCGCAGGTCGGCGTGATCTGGTTCCGTCTGAAGGTGCGCGGCTTCCCGGTGCATGTGTTCGAGGCCGGTGCGGGCGCGAACGCGATCATGGCGGCGTATCACCTGGTGCACGCGCTGGAGAAGCTCGAGATCGCCTGGAACGAGCGCGCCAAGGCCGACCGCCATTTCAAGGACGTCAATCATCCGATCAACTTCAATCCCGGCATCATCAAGGGCGGCGACTGGGCCTCCAGCGTGCCGGCCTGGTGCGACGTCGATTGCCGCATCGCGGTGTTGCCGGGCTGGTCGATCGCCGAGTGCCAGAAGGAGATTCTGGCCTGCGTGTCGGCGGCGGCGCGCGACCATCGCTTCCTGTCCAACAATCCGCCGCAGGTGGAATGGTCGGGCTTCCTGTCGGAAGGCTATGAACTGGTGAACTCCGAGGCGCCGGAAGCCGCCTTCGCCAAGGCGCATCAGGCGGTCTATGGCGGCGCGGTGGAAGATCGCGCCTTCACCGCACTGACCGATACGCGCTTCTACGGGCTGAACCACGACATCCCGAGCCTCTGCTTCGGCGCCAGCGGCGCGGCGATGCACGGCTTCAATGAATATGTCGAGCTGGACTCGCTGCGGAAGGCGACCAAGGCCATGGCGCTGTTCGTCGCGGAATGGTGCGGGGTGGAGAAGGGCTAGCTTCGTTCTCTCCCTGTCATTGCGAGCGAAGCGAAGCAATCCATTTCACCACATACAGAGACATGGATTGCTTCGTCGCTTCGCTCCTCGCAATGACGGCGGTTGGATTCATGCGCGCTCCGCCCACAACGCCTTCACGAACGTCATGGTCGCCATTACCTCGGACGTCATTGCCGGGCTCGGCCGGGCACTCCATCATGCCGGTACCAATCTCGAAGAAGGCCACGAAGCAGGGAGTGTCCATGACGCCGCTCGAAAAGATCCAGTCGATGAAGATGCCGTTTGCGGAGTTGAAGGGCGTCAGCTTCATCGAGGCCAGCCAGGATCGCGTGGTCGCGAAGATGCTGGTGCGGCCGGAGCTCTGCACGCTCCATCACACCATCCACGGCGGGGCGGTGATGGCCTTCGCGGATTCGGTCGGGGCCGCCGCCACCGTGATCAATCTGCCTGAGGACGCCAAGGGCACCACGACGCTGGAGAGCAAGACCAATTTCATCGGCGGGGCCAAGGAGGGAGCGACCGTGATCGCGACGGCAACGCCGGTGCATCGGGGGCGGCGGACCCAGGTTTGGCAGACCAGGCTGGAGACCGAGGATGGCAAGCTGGTCGCCGTGGTCACTCAGACGCAATTGGTATTATGATGAGGCAATGATGTGATTTTACGATCACATCATTGTTTACTTAAATGAATCTAGAGACTTGAATTATATGCTGCGACGCACAATATAGGGCCTGCTAGGGACTCGACGCCTCCTCGAGGGCTACCAAGAGGAGTTATGAAATGAACTATGATTCCATCCGTGCGACGGCTGCCACGGGCACCGTGCGGACGTTGAGCCAGCAGGAGGAACTTCCTCTGCTGCGCGATCACCTGCTGCGACTGGACCGTACCAGCCGCCATGATCGTTTTCATGGCTTCATCGACGACAGCTTCATCCGCCGCTATGCCGAGCGTTGCGCCAACGACGGCACGGTGATCATCGCCTATTTCGAGGACGGGGTCGTCCGCGGTGCGGCCGAGCTGCATCCGCCGGAGCAATCTCCGGATGCGCAGCCCGAGATCGCCTTCAGCGTGGAGCGGTCGGCCCGCCGCAAGGGCGTCGGCAGCACGCTGTTCCGCAAGCTGATCGCCGAGGCCCATGCCAAAGGCTATGAGAGCCTGCGCATCACCACCGGCGCGCAGAACGATGCGATGCGTGCGCTTGCCATCAAGTTCGGTGCGCAGCTGACCTTCCGTCACGGCGAGTCCACCGGCAGCATCGATCTGACCGAGCAGCGCCAGGCTGAACCGGCGCCGGCCGCTGCACCGGTGACACCGGTCGAGGCCGCCCGCGCGATCGTCGACATGAACCGCGCCTATTGGCGCATGGTGATGCAGATGTCCGGCTGGGGCCGGGCCGCCTGAGTACATGCTTCACATCAAATGCAAAAAGGGCAATCCGCTCAGCGGATTGCCCTTTTTCTTTGAGCTAACGGATGTTGTTTCTCAGATGCCGGTGCGCTTGGCGGGCGCGAGACGGCGAACCACGCGGCGCTCGACCACGACAGAGCGCTGCGCGCCCTGTTCGCCGGCGATCACGCGGGTCGCGGTGCCGGTGCGGGCGCTGACGCGCGCGGTCTTCTTCACCTCGGCCAGCACGTCGTCATAGGGCAGGCCCATCAGGGACGATGCGATCTCGGCCTGGGCCTTCACGTCATCGGTGATGCCGATGGCCGCGAAGATTGCCTCCTCCAGCGTCGGCGGATCGTGCCGCACGCGCCTCGTGCCGTATTTGGTGTTCCAGTCTCCGCTCATCGCCGCCTCATCCTTGAATCGCGGGAGATACGTAAGGCGCCCAATGTTGCATTGCAATATGAATGTGGGATGGCAATCCAGCCATGCAGCTAGAGTCTCTCAATCTTGTGAGTGTCATAAAGTTCGATGGTGGTCGCGGCCGCCGCGAGAGATTGCAGCGATCGGACAAAATCGCGTGACGCGGGCACCGCGAAGTGCGCCGCCAGCGCGGCCCCGGTCGGCCCATTGCTCGAAAAACACCAGCCTGAGCGGGTTCTCGCAGTCGACATGGACCGCGTGCGAGATGCAGCCGGGCTCGGTGCGCGAGCGATGGACGTGTGCGAGGCTCAGCCGTCGCACCTCGTCGAACGTCTCGGGGCGGGCGGTGATGTTGCCGGTGACGACGATCATGATCTCCCCCAGTCGGTTACGGGGCGGCTTCGGCCCCTGATGCAGTGATCGGCTGCTGCGGCCAGCGCTTCAGCGCGGCCCGGCCGGCATCGGTCAGCACATAGATGCCGCGCTCGGCACGGTCGAACCAGCCATAGACATTGTGCTGCAGGATCTTGCCGGCGTCGGGAATATCCGTGCGCAGGTCCCGCACCCGGCGCGGGCCGCCCGACATCGCAGAGGCGCAGGCCAGCGCCTGCTGGCGGTAGGCGGTCATGATCGGCGCACGGGTCGAGCCACCCATGGCCGGATCGCCCTTGCGCTTGCGGTGCTCGGCGATCAGGCGCGAGCGCTTCTTCGGATTGCGCCGGATCGCCGTGGTCGGCGGCGGCACCAGCACCTCGACGTCGCCGCGGTCGGTGACCCCGAGCATGCCGAAGCCGAGCCGCCGGCACAGATTGCGATAGCGCGCGTCGCTCTCGCGGCCCTTGCCGCGGGCCGACACCTTGGCCGCGATCCAGACCTCGTCGGCGGCCGCAGCGCGATCGACCGCCTGCAGGATCAGTTCGAGATTGAAGGCGAGTTTCAGTTCACCGATCACGACGATGGGCGGATCGTCGCCGCTCAGCGCCACGAGGTCGCAGCCGCCGATCTCGCCCTTGACCGCGAAGCCGAGCTTTTCCAGGAAGTGCTTGACGGGCAGATAAAGCGCGGTTTCCAACGGTAAGGGCTCCGGCGGCCGATCTGGCCGCGACTCAATTCGCAGCAGCATAGCCCGGATCGACCGCTGCCGACGTGGACGGAATTTGCTCAGATCGTGCCCGAGCGGCTATTGTGAGGCCGGGACAACGGCGTGACCACATCATGATCCGGAACGGGCTCTATCACATCACCGTCGAATTTCTCGACGGCGTCTCTGGCGGCAACCAGGGCGTCATGGTGCTGCGCGACGGCCAGATGCGCGGCGGCGACTCGTTCTTCTTCGCCCATGGCAGCTACACCGCGGCCGATGGCAAGTGGAAGGGCGAGGTCACCAACGAGGAGCATTCGCCGACCTATGGCGAGCGCCCGGTGTGGGAACGCAAGGTGGTCACCATCGGCTTCACCGGCACCTATACTGACCAGACCGCCGAGGGCGACGGCATGGCACTCGCCGGCAAGCAGAGTATCCGCTTCAGGTCGAAACTGCGGCTGCTGGTTGCGGATTGAGGCGCGGTGCTGGCCGGTCTCGCCGGCGTCAGCTGATCAGGCGATCTGCGTGGGAGCCGATCCAGAACCAAAGATATCCTTCGCCTGTTTCGACGGCGAGCGCGCGATAGCGCATGCCGACCCGAACCGACCAAAATCGCCCGACCTTCTTGAACTGGAGAGATGGATGGCGAGGATTGCGCTTCAATAGCGCAAAGTTCGCGTCGGCGAGCTCCCGGATATGAACAGGCAATTGCTGGTAGGCAGCCCAAAATTTGGGGGAGGCCGCGTGCTTCACAAGTCGCGCGACTGCCCGGCGCGATGCGCTGCCAGGGCTTCGTCCGCCAAGGCGTCGAGTTTCCCGGCCTTTGCGTCTCGTTCGATCGCTGCATCGAAGCGCTCCGCATCGAACGCTTCAAACCAGGCACGAAAACGGGCCAGTTCGCGAGGAGGAAGCTGTTCGACGGCCTTTTCGATATCTTCCGCAGTAGTCATGACCAACATATGGCATCGGCCAGATCGAGCGGAAAGGCGTCGCGATGAAGCCGAGCGCCTAAACCCGCCCGTTGACCGGCAGCAGCGCGCCGGTGACGGCGCTGGCGGCATCGCTGGCGAGGAACAGGATCACCTCGGCGAGTTCCTTTGGCGTCACCCATTTGGAGATATCGCCCTTCGGCATCGCGGCGCGATTGGCCGCGGTGTCGATGATCGAGGGCAGCACGGCGTTGACCGTGACCTTGCCCTTGAGCTCCGCGGCGAGCGACTCGGTGAGACGATGCACGCCGGCCTTCGAGGCGGCGTAGGGGCCCATGCCGGAGGCGGCCTGCAACGCGCCGAGCGCGCCGATATTGACGATGCGCCCGGCGCCGGACCTGACGAGATGCGGGATGGCGGCGCGCGACGTGTTGAAGGCGGTCATCACGTTCATCGCATGCATGCGCTGCCAGGTCGCGGGATCGCCGTCGCTCACCGCTTCGAAGGTGAAACCGCCGGCGATGTTGATCAGCCCGTCGAGCCGGCCGAAATGCGCGGCCGCCTTGTCGATTGCGGCCGCGGCCTGCGCCGTGTCGGTCAGATCGATACCGCCAAGCTCGATACGCTCGGCGGTCGCCGCAAGCGTTGACGCCGCATGATCGATGCCGGCGACGCGCGCGCCGCGCGCCAGCGCTTCCTCGGCGACCACTTTGCCAAGCGCGCCGAGGGCGCCGGTGATGACGATGGCTTTTCCGTTCATGGCGGGTCTCCGTACGCACGAGCTGGCTGAGTGCTCACTATGATCAGGCGGAATTCATTTGCAATGCCGCCAAATTCGTCTCCCACTGCGCGCATTGATAATTTCGTTCACCTCAAGGGTGTTTGCGATGCCGACACTGAGGCCCTGCGAATCCCATCTCGACATCGTCAAGTTCAGCTATCCGATGCCGCATTTCGCGGAAGCGCTCCGGCATCAGCGCAAGATCAAGGTGGTGGCGCTGGGATCATCGTCAACGGCGGGCGCCGACAATGTCCTGCCGTTCCCGCCGCGGCTCGAAATGCTGCTGCGGCAACGCTTCTTCGGCCGGATGATCGACGTGATCAATCGCGGGGTCGGCGGCCAGGAAGCACCGGAAGAGTATTCGCGCATCGAGTCCGATGTGACCGCCGAGGCGCCGGTGCTGGTGATCTGGCAGGTCGGTACCAACGCGGTCTACAAGAGCTACAATCCGGCCGAGGTGCGCGCCACGCTGGAGGCAGGTCTCGACGTGCTCGCCGCGCTGCCGCTCGCGTGATCGTGATGGATTCCCAGTACACGCAGGCGATCGTCGGGACGCAAGCTGCGCTCAATCTCGCCAACGTGATCATGCCTGTCATCGCGGAGGTCACCGCGAGCCGCAAGGTGAATCTGTTCAGCCGCTTCATGCTGATGAAGCGCTGGGTTGATGACGGCATTCCGCTTGGCGAGCTCGACGACGGCGGGCAGCTTCACACCAGCGAATGGGCGACCAATTGCGTGACCCAGTCGCTGTTCGCCGCGATCGACGAGGCCTTGAAGCCGGAAGCGATCACGTCGGGCTGATTGCGTGACGTCCGACTACGTAAGACTACGGGGTAGGGGCGGTTGCGTAAAATTTGCGGCAGTTCTGTAAGTCGTTTGCAGAAACCTGTCCCTTAGAAGCGGACCTCCAGCCAAGGTAGGGGTTATGCGAATGGGAAATCTTCCGGACCACGGTTTACCGCTCGTTCAGCTTAAGGAGCAGCGGCGCGATCTCGTGGTGGCACTGCAGAATCGCAAGGGGCCAGTGGGCAGCTGGGAATTGATGCAGATCGCAGCGATCCAGCAGGCGATCTCGGCATTCGAGGATGTGATTGCCGACCTCGATGCGGAGCTCGAGCTCGAGGCCGCGGCGGCCTGAGCCGATTGAACCGATCAAGTGATCTGATCAGGGTGATCTGATCAGGCTTGCAGATAGCGGTCTTCAAGCGCCTTGCGCTCGGCCCGGCCGAGCCCGAGGCCTTCACGGAAATAACCGTCGAGGCTGCCATAGTCGGCATCGATCGCCTCGAACGCCGCCTCCAGAAATGCCGCGCGCACGGTGCCGAGCACCTGCTTGACGTCGTCGGGCAGCTCGGTGCTGTGGGCCGGATCGCGTTTGTAGTACTGATTGGTCAAGAGATAGTCGTCCGCGATCACCTGCTCGGACACGCCGAGCGCGTGCAGGATCAGCGCGCAGGCAAAGCCGGTGCGATCCTTGCCCGCGGTGCAATGGATCACCAGCGGCGCGCGATCCTCGAGCAGATGGGCGAACAGCGTGCGATAGCGCGCCGTGTTGTCCTGCACGTAGCCGCGATAGGATTCCCGCATCACGTCGATCGCATCGGCTTCGGACAGTGCACGGTTGCCGGCGATCGCGCGCAGCGCGGCCACCACCGTCGGCTCGACGGGGAGCGAATGCACGGTCACCTCGCTCATGCCGCACAGCGCCTCGGCGCGCTCGGCGACGCCGCGGAAATCGAATGCGCTCCTGACCCCGAGGGAGCGCACCACGGCGACGTCCTGCTCGGTGAGATGCGCAAGATGGTTCGAGCGGAAGATCTGCCGCCAGCGCACCGTCCGGCCGTCGCGCGTCTGGTAGCCGCCGAGGTCGCGGAAATTGCTGGCGCCGGCGAGGTTGAGGTGACGGGCAGGGGCTTCGGACATCGGGCGGGCCTGTTGCAGCTGTTGGGATCCTGGCTCAACCTTGGGCGCAGGAATGACGGCGCAGACTGGTCTATAACGGGCCTCTCGGGGGGAGAATATGACTTATCGCGGAGGCGCCATTCTGGCCGGCGCATTTGTTCTCGCAATTCTTGGTTCCTCGGCGGCATCGGCGCAGTCCGCCTTCCGGAATTATCATTGTGCCGACGGCACGCAGTTCATTGCGGCGTTCTTCAACAACGATACCCGCGCGCATCTGCAGCTCGACGGCAAGGCGGTGACATTGACGAAGCGGCTGTCGCTGACGGGCGTGCGCTACAAGGGCGGCGGCGTCACGCTCGAGTTCACGCGGGCCGGGCTGACCAGACTCCGGCATGCGAGGAGGCCGGTGACGGCCTGCGAGCTGGCATGAAACAGGCTGGCATGAAAAAGGGCCGAAACGCTGTGTTCCGACCCCTCTCTATTGTCTTGATGCTGTCTGACGTTTTTGCGTCACGCCTCGCCGCCGCACTGACATCAGTGATCGCGGCTCGGCTTGGCGTCGTCGATAGCGGCCTGATGGTACCAGCTCTCGCTGCAGGCTGAGGTCTCGACCTCAGCGAGTTCGCGCGCTGACCGCATGTCGCCGTAGCGGCGTCCGCCGACAGCCGCGCGGCCCCCTGCCGGGAATTGATAGATCGTCGCCGATCCCTGGATTGGCCCTTGGTTTTGGCCCGTCGTGATCATGTCAAAGTCTCCTTTGGCCGGAGCGAGCCTCCATGGTGCGCCCGACTCATTCGCGTGTGGTTACCGTGATTTTGATATCGGCCCGAGCTCGGTCGCGTGCAAGTTGACCAAGAAATAGTCATTATCTGTCTAATTCGTGTGCAAACCCAGGTTTGCCTCCTGCGGGGCAGGATGCAGCTGACCAACGCTTGAGCCGTGACGATGGTTGCTGGGCGCCCGGCGGTCGGACACGAACTGTCACACAGCCCTGCCGCCGCATTAATCGGCTGATGCGGGCGTAGCCGAATTTGCTGCAGAAACGGGCGGCGGCGGGGGCGGAGAGAAGATTTTGGCTGACCGCGGCGCATGCCAGCCGCGCTGCTATGTCGCAGCTAAAAATGCGAGGTCCGCTGTGGACAGCGGCGAACGGGACGGGTGCCGCAGTGCAGCGACTGGCATTTTAATTGCTTAGTAAGAGCCGGCCGATGGTGGCCGGGTACGCGTGCGGCGACCGACTGGCTTTCGGTTCCTCACGGTTTTGCATCATCAACAGAGAGGTTCAATGACCAAGTACAAGCTCGAGTATATCTGGCTCGACGGATATACGCCGACGCCGAGCCTGCGCGGCAAGACGCAGATCAAGGAATTCGCGTCGTTCCCGACCCTCGAACAGCTTCCGCTGTGGGGCTTTGACGGTTCGTCCACCCAGCAGGCTGAAGGCCACAGCTCTGACTGCGTGCTGAAGCCGGTCGCCTGCTATCCCGACGGTGCGCGCGAGAACGGCGTGCTGGTGATGTGCGAAGTCATGATGCCCGATGGCAAGACGCCGCATGTCTCGAACAAGCGCGCGACCATTCTGGACGACGAAGGCGCCTGGTTCGGGTTCGAGCAGGAATACTTCTTCTACAAGGACGGCCGTCCGCTCGGCTTCCCGGAGCAGGGTTATCCGGCTCCGCAGGGCCCGTACTACACCGGCGTCGGTTACAAGAACGTCGGCAGCGTTGCCCGCAAGATCGTTGAAGAGCATCTCAATTTGTGCCTGCACGCCGGCATCAACCACGAAGGCATCAACGCCGAGGTGGCGAAGGGCCAGTGGGAATTCCAGATCTTCGGCAAGGGCTCCAAGACCGCCGCTGACCAGATGTGGATGGCTCGCTATCTGATGCTGCGTCTCACCGAGAGCTACGGCATCGACATCGAATTCCACTGCAAGCCGCTCGGCGATACCGACTGGAACGGCTCGGGCATGCACGCCAACTTCTCGACCAAGTACATGCGCGAAGTCGGCGGCAAGGAGTATTTCGAGAGCCTGATGAAGGCCTTCGACAAGAACCTGATGGACCACATCGCGGTCTACGGCCCGGACAACGACAAGCGTCTGACCGGCAAGCACGAGACCGCGCCGTGGAACAAGTTCAGCTACGGCGTGGCTGATCGTGGCGCCTCGATCCGCGTGCCGCACTCCTTCGTCAACAATGGCTACAAGGGCTATCTGGAAGACCGCCGCCCGAATTCCCAGGGCGACCCCTACCAGATCGCTTCGCAGATCCTGAAGACCATCTCCGAGGTGCCGACCGGCGCCAAGGCTGCTGCGTAAATGACTGCGGCTTAATGGCCGCGGCGTAAGCGCGATCAGACCCGGATGGAGCCATCCGGTACCGCTATGGGGTCCGCCAGGGCGACAGCTTTGGCGGACCTTTGCGTTTGACGACAGGGTTTGCAGGCGGTGTTCCGCCGAAAGCGGTTTCGCCGCGTTATGAACCGCGCTAGATAACGATTGGATATTGGCTGCCGGGGACGCGGCGCTTGTTTGAGGGGTTCTACAAGGTCCGGTTCGAGCTGGGCGGCGCCGTCGGCCGCAGCGTGATGTATGTCGGCAACGGCAAGCTGCTCGGCGGCAATTCGGCGTTCGCCCATATCGGCACCTACGCAAGGGACGGCGACGAGGTCGCAGTCGAGATCCAGACCGTTCGCCACAATCCGGATCCGAACTACCGCGCGATGGCCGGTACCGATGACGCGACGCTGATCGCCAAGGGCCGTCCGGACGGCGAGCTCTATCGTTTCAAGGGCGAGCTCAAGGAGTTGCCCGGCGTGCCGTTCCAGTCGGTGATGACGCCGATCACCGAGGCCGACATCCCGATCGCCGGCGGTGTCGGCGACGGCGGCATCGTCAACGGGCTCTATTCGATCCACATTCGCGTGCTCGATGGGATCGACGGCGGCCTCACCGGCGTGATGCTGCTCAACGACGGCCGCATCCTCGGCGGCGACGCGTTCTTCTACTATCTCGGCAGCTACACCTCCGAGAAGGGCCGCTGGAAGGGCCAGATCCTCAATCAGGAGCACACCTCGGCGATGGGCGAGAACCCGGTCTTCGGCGGCCATGAGGTCGGCATCGGTTTTTCCGGCACATGCGACGCGGAGGGCGCGGTGCTCGAAGCGACCGCACTGGCCGGCAAGCGCAGCCTGCGCCTCACCGCCGCGCTCAAGCTGATGCGGCGGGCGTAAGCGATGGACAATTCGGTTCGCGTGCTCTCGACGCTGGCGCTGAAGGGCGCGGTCGCGCGCCTTGCCGAGGCCTATCTGGCAGCGAGCGGGGTGCGGATCGATGCCGATTTCGCGCCGACGCTGGCGCTGCTCGACCGCCTGCGCGGCGGCGAGGGTGCCGATCTCGTGATCCTGACCCGCGAGGGTCTGATTGAGATGATCGGCGAGGGCCGCATCGCGCGGGACAGCGCGGTCGACCTCGCGCGCTCCAATGTCGGAGTTGCGGTGAAGGCGGGTGTCGCGCATCCCGACATCGCGACCGAGGCCGCGCTGCGTGCGGCGCTGCTCGGCGCGCGGGCGGTCGCCTATTCGCGGCTTGGTGCCAGCGGGATCCTGTTCGCGCGGCTGATCGAGCGTCTCGGCATTGCGGAGGCGATCAACGCCCGCGCAGTGATCATTCCGATGGGCTTCACCGCCGAGAAGCTCGTCAGCGGCGAGGCGGATCTTGCGATCCAGCAGATTAGCGAGTTGAAACAGGTGGGCGGTATCGAGGTCGTCGGGCCCATCCCGCGGAGTTTGCAGACGCCGGCGGTTTTCTCCGCAGGCCGCATCGCGGCCGCGCAGCGTGCAGAGGCCGCCGATCAACTGCTGCGCTATCTGTCGTCGGCGGATGTTGCGCCGGTGCTGCGCGAGACCGGGCTTGAGCCTTGAATTTGCCCGCACCGCGACGCAACCTGCCGCCCATGTTCAGACCTCTCCAAGCCATTGCCGTCGTCGCTGCGCTGGCGGTTCCGGCGCTCGCCCACGCGCAATCGGCCGACCTCGTGCTGTGCGACCGGCTCGCCGCCGATCCCTCCGATCCCGACAAGCCGGCCGATGTGAAGGGCGTCGGCGACATCGCATCGGCCGACATCGCGACTGCGATCAAGTATTGCGCGGTGGCGGCAAAATCGTCGCGCCGCGCGATGTACGAACTCGGCCGCGCCTATGCCGCCAACCGGCAGACGGCGGAAGCGGCAACCGCCTGGCGCAAGGCGGCCGACAAGGGCTCAACGTCGGCGATGGTCGAGCTCGGCGTGCTCTATGGCAACGGCACCGGCGTCGCCAAGGACGAAGCGCAGGCGCGAAAACTGTTCGAGCGCGCGGCGCAGGCCGGCAATGCGCGCGGCGTCAGCAATCTTGCGGCGCTCGGCGGCAGCGCGGCATCCGATCCGGCGCGTGCGCGCGAACTGCTCGCCAAATCGGCCGAGACCAATGCCGAGGCGCAGTACCAGCTCGGCATGATGCTCGCCGAAGGCAGGGGCGGTGCGCAGGACGATACCGGCGCGCGGGCGCTGTTCGAAAAGGCCGCGGCGCAGAACCATCCGGGCGCGCTGGAGCGGATGGGCGCGTTCGCGCAGGCCGGACGCGGCGGGCCGAAGGACAGCGATGCCGCAAAAGCCTATTACGAGCGGGCGGCGGCGCTCGGCGACGAGGACGCCAAGAAGGCGCTGGAGCGCGCCCGCTGTCCCTATGTGATCAAGGACAAGCGCGGCAACGCCGTGACCAATCTCTGCTTCTAGGAACGCTCGCGCGCGCGTCTCGTTGATATGCGAAACGCATTGGCGAGGCGATGTCATGATCCGCAAGCTGCGTTCCGGCGAGTACCGGCTGTATTCCCGCAAGGTCAATCCGAAGACCGGCAAGCGCCGCAATCTCGGCACCTTCAAGTCACGCGCGGCGGCTGAGAAGCACGAGCGCGACGTGCAGTATTTCAAGCGACACTAGAGCTTCGGTCCTCAGAACCGAAGCTCTAGCCTTTTTTTGACGCGTTTTCTTCACGCGAACCGGCGTCCGCTTCGCTCGAAAACGCTATGGTCTCTTCGCGCTAGGGCGGCGGGCACGTTGCGCCCGTCTTGACCCAGGCCTCGACCAGCGCGCCGGCCTGCGCCTGCGTGCCCGGTGCGGGCGAGCGGCCGAAGCCGGGATGCCAGGCCCAGCCCACCAGCGTGTCCTTGCCGATATGCTCGATCAGCTCCTCGACCTTGCGGCCGCCATTGCGCGCGGGGTCGCGGATCTGGGCGCAAATCTCGCCGACGGTCTTGCCGGCCCATGCCATCTCGCGTGGTGCCAGGTGCCATTCCGGGTGACCAGGCACGCGGCCGGGATCGAAATTGGCATGCTGGTGGCAGATCGAGCAGCGCATCGCGTCCTTGCCGTGGCCATCGGCGCCGCGGGTGACCGGCGGCTGGTGCATGCGGCTGATGTCGCCCTGCCGCGGGCTGTCGCCGGCCGGATGGCAATTGGTGCAGCGCGGATGGGTCAACACCTTGCCGAGCTCGGTGAAGATCGCAGCCGAGCGCTGCTCGACGTTCTCGATGCCGGCAAAGCTTTCCGGCGAGGCGAGGGCGTGGCTCGCGCTCTCCGATGCCGCATAACCTGCGCACAGGCTGGTCGCGAGCGCCGTCGCGACTGCAACGATCCGAAACCGCGTGTCCGGTGGCATCGCGCGCAGGCTCATTTGTTGGCGGTCAGATAGCGGTTGGAATCGGCGAGGATCACGTCGCGCACCGCCTGGTGATACTTGATGTAGCCGGTGCAGCGGCACAGATGACCATCGAGCGCGTCCGCAATCACGGTCTCGAGCTGGTCGCGTGCGACCGGCGTCTTCGCCAGCCGTTCGAGCAGCACTTGGCCCTCGTTGAGGAAACCGGCCGTGCAATAGCCGCACTGGAACGCGAAGTGGTCGATGAAGGCGCGCTGCAACGCCGAGAGCTCGCCGTCCCTGGCGTGACCCTCGACGGTGCGGATCGTCATGCCGTCGAAATTCGCCGCCGGCACCACGCAGGTCGGGCTGGTGATGCTGGTGCCGTCGGGGTTATCGATGATGATCGCGCAACTCAGGCATTGCGCGGCGCCGCAGCCGAACTTGGTTCCGGTCATCCCGAGCATTTCGCGCAGGAAGTCGTTCATCGAGAGGTCGTCGCGGACCTCGATCGGACCGTGCTTCTGGCCGTTGATGGTGAGGTTGAGCGTGGTCACGCAAGCGCTCCCTTGAGCAGGGCTGATGTCACCGGCAACGAGCGGAAGCGATGGCCGGTGGCGTCGTTGATGGCGTTGAGCAGCGCCGGCACGATCGGGATCATCACCACCTCGGCCATGCCCTTCGGCGGCTCGTCCGGCGTCAGCGGCGGCAGCATCTCGATCTCGAGATCGTGCAGCGGCAGATCGGAGCCGCGCGCGATCAGGTACTGGCCGAGATTCCATTGCCCGTTGCCGGGCCCGCCTTCGAACGGCGGCAGGGTTTCGAGCAGCGCGTAGCCGACGCCCATCGCGAACCCGCCATGCGACTGGCCGAGCACCACTTCGGGCACCAGCGCCTGGCCGCATTCGAACACGCTGTAGGCCTTGGCGATGCGCAAGGTGCCGGTCGCACGCTCGATCTCGACACGCACCAGCGTGCCGCACATCGAGGTATAGGCGGTGCCGATCCGGTTGTTGTCGGTCGGCGGAAACTTGACGCTGACACGGTCGATCCGCTCGAACCGACCGCGGCCGCGGCGGATCGCCAGCGCATCGATCTCGGCGCGATACTGCTCGCCGAACAACGGGAAGCGGGCGCGCGACCAGGCCCAGCGCGAGAAGCTGTGCGCGATTGCGCCGGTGACGAAGCCGCGCGCATGTGCGGCCGCGGCGAGCTGCGGCAAGGGCAGCGGCGCGAGATCGTCGAGCACGAGCTGGCCGTCCTGCCAGCGCGCCTTGTCCCACTGCCGGGCGCGCGGATCGGCCTTACCGATGTGCCAGAGCTCGAGCGCGGCCGGCCACAGGCCGAAGCGGAAGATCACGCGCGCCGCCTCGGCCGCCGAATGCGTCCCAACATGGGCGCCGATCGAAGCGCTGGTGGCCGAGCTGATCGCGGGTACCCAGCGCGGGTTCTTCTCGGCTGTGTCCTGGGTCTTCTGATCCATCGTGTAGGGATCGCCCGAGGTGACGAGCCCGAGCGCATCATAGCTGTCGACCCGGGAGACGGCGACCTCGTCGGCCACGCCGCCGAGATGGCCGGCGACCCGGTTCGCCAGCGCGGTGCCGACACCATTGCCCATCTCGACATGATCGCAATGGATCGCGATCCGCCCCTCCGGATCGATCTCGACCCGGCCGAGCGAGCAATCCGCGCCCGAACCGTAATCCTTGGTGACGCAGGCAACCCCGGTGCCGATCAGGCGTCCTTCCGGCGCGTTCTGCTTGGCTGCGGCGCGTTGCTGCCAGATCGGATGCGTCTCGAGCTTGTCGAGGATGTCAGGCGTGCGCACCGACACGATGTAGGGATTGCCGGTCATGGTCCGGCCGTTCTGTTTCAGCGCGTTGTTGCGCCGGAACGCGATCGGATCGACCTTCAGCTCGCTCGCGGCCTCGTCGATCAGGACTTCGAGCGCGGTCATGGTCTGCAGCGTGCCGTAGCCGCGCATCGAGCCTGCGGTGACACCGCGCGAATGCAGCGCCACGGTGGTGACGTCGACCTTCGGGATATCGTAGATGCCGATCGCGGCGGTCGCGGCCACGACCGCGACATTGGCGGAAAAGTTGGCGAGCCCGCCGCCGTCGAGCACATGGTCGGCGGCAAATGCGGTGATCTTGCCGCTCTTGCGATCGATCCCGATCCGCGAGCGCATCTTGATCGGGTGGCGTTTGATGCCGCCCTGGAATTGCTGGTAGCGGTCGTGCGCCAGCCGCACCGGCCGTCCCGGAAAGAACATCGCCGCCAGCGCGACGTAAAGCACGAACGGCGTATGGTCGCGGCCGCCGAAGCCGCCGCCGACATGGGCGAATTGCGCGTTGATGTGCGAGGGCCGGAACGGCGGGCGAGCCTTGCCGAGCAGATGAGCGATCGACTCGGTCGCCTCGTAGGGCGACTGCACGCCGAGCACCAGTTCGAGATTGCCGCTGGTCTCGCTGTACCAGGCGAGCCCGCTCTCCGGTTCGAGGAACATCGGATCGACCGACTGGGTCTCGAACTCGCGGTCGAGCACGAGCTGCGACGGATCGTCCCGGTCGAGCTGGGCGCGGATTTGTTCGCCATAGGTCGCGGCCTTGGCGTAGTCGGCCTTGGTCTCCGTGGCGAGCGGCAGCCAGACCGGCAGCGCCGCGTTCTGGATGCGGCTCGGCGACACCCAGCCGGCTTGGATCGGCGAGTAGATATCGGGCGCATCGGGTGTCGCGCCGGCGACGCGCGTGAAGCGATACGCGCCAAAGTTCGGCAGGACGACCGGGCCGGTCTCGTCGCCGAACTTGACGAAGCCGACATCGCGCAGCGCGAGGCGCGCGCGGTCGAAGGCGTCGAACTGCTCGAAGATCAACAGCGCGACCGGCTGCCCGAGATAGATCGGCGTCTTGCCGAGCGGGCAGAACAGATCGCCGGCGTGGAACTCCGGCACCCGCGCGCCGATCCGGTCGAGATCGGCTGCGGTGACGACGACCGAGGGCTTCGCCGGACCATCGAGACGGGCGAGGTCCATGCCGGCATAGACATGCGTGGCATCATTGGCGCGGACCAGGATGGCGTGCGAGGTGGTCGCGGGCCAGCCCGGCATGTCGGCGGCACGAAAGTCTGACGCGTAGAGTTTTGCGCCGGTGACCTTCGCCACGCCGTCGACGCGGCCGGCGCCCTTGGCCGCCGGGTTGAACTGGCCGCGCCCGGGCAGCGTCTCGCGGCAGGCGAAAGCCGGTTCCTTGGCAAGCGCCAGATGCGACAGGCTGACCGTGATGCCGCCTGCCGACAACCACTTCACGAATTCGCGTCGCGAAGGCCGCATGGTCTGATCTTTCATCGACATCTGAACGGCATATCGCGCCGGGGTTTAACGATTGGTGCAATACACGCGAAAGTATTGCGGCAAAGCGAGCGCAACTGCAACGCCGCAATAGGTCGTAGCCTTCTCACTCGTCGCCTTGGCCTCACTTGAGGTCGGCGATGGTGGCCGGTCCCGGACCCGGCGTGACCAGCGTCGGCCATTGCTTGGAGCCGAACGGCACCAGCGGGGGCAGGAAGGTCGTCATGCCGCGCTTCTTGGTCTCGGCGATGATCGCCTCGCGCGCATCGCCCCCCATCAATTCATAGTCCATCAGATGGTAGCTGCCGAAGAACAGCGCACCGACCGAACGGTCGGCGATGATCCGGGTCAGCGATTCCAGCATGTCCGACGGCGTGGTGGTGAAGGAGATCGTCTCGATCAGCATCAGGCGGCTGTTGATGGCGTCAGGCCCGAAGAACTGCGCCAGTACGCTGAAGATCACGTTGTTCTGCCGCGCCACATAGATCGTGTTGCTCGCGCCGTAGGTCTTGTCCCAGTCGGCGCCGAGCTGGCTCTTCCAGTCGGCCATGACCGTCATCCAGTGCGCGACCTGGGTCTGCGCGGCCCAGGCGACGTTCTTGGCGAGCAGTGGCGCCTGCTTCTTGCCGAACGCCTCGAGCGTCGCGAAGGGGATCGCGCCGGCGGTGAGGCATTCGTCCATGAAGGCGAGGTTGTTCTTGAGGATGGCGCGGTTGTTGTCGCGCCAATCCGCCTGCATCGGCGTGGCATCGAGCCCGTCGAGCGCCGACTGCATCCGGCTGCGATAGGCCTGCATCGATCCGCGCCACGCCTTGTCGTCGGGATTGTCGACATAGGGGCCGACCACTTCGGCCAGCGCCATCGTGCTGTGGCCGACCGACTTGAGCAGCTGATAGACGATCGGCACCTGCGGCGCCTCGGTCGGCGGCTTGCCCGGCCGGTACAGGATCAGGCGGCCGCCGGCGCCGGAGAACAGGCCGAGGATCACCGGATGCTTGTCGAGGATGTTCTTCTGGAAGATGCGCGCCGCATCGCCATAGAGCTCGAACATGCCGGTGTTGAGCGCGAGCACGTCCTTGGTCGCGACGTCGGCCGGCGTCGATGAAGTCTTGCCCGAGATCGGTGCCATGTAGTCGGGCAGCGACTGGGCGAGGGCGGCATCGCCGCTGCCCAGTAGTACCACCAATGCAGCGACCAAACGGAAACGATGAGTCATGTTATGCTCCTCGCAGCCGCCGACCCACGCCGAAGTCCGCGATGCGGCCCCCTCGACGCTGGCGGGATGCGCAATTGTTTTTGACGCAAATGAACTGGGATGGTCGATCCCGCAGGACGCAACACGACGAGGGCGGGTGCTTACAGCTAAGCGACGAATCGGCGGGTGTCCACACCCGAAGACTACGCGGGTGGTTGCGTCATAACGTCATTCGGCGCTGGATTCAGCGGCGCTTTCTCATTCAGGGAATCATTCGCGTCGGCCGGCTTGCCGATGGCCTCAATCCTTGATCAGGAGCACGCCGCCGATGATCAGCGCGATGCCGGCCAGCCGCGAGATCGACACCGGATGCTGGGCCAGCCCGAACATCCCAAAATGGTCCATCGCGATGCCAGCGATCATCTGGCCCGCGACCACCAGCGCCAGCAGCGTCGCGGCGCCGAGCGACGGCAGCAGCAGGATCATCAGGAGGATGAAGACGCCGCCGAGGATGCCGCCGCTCCAGGCCCACCACGGCACAGCCGAGACCAGCTTCCAGGACGGCACCGGCTCGCGCGTTGCGACCAGCACGACCGCCATCGTCGCGAGCCCGCCGAGATAGCTCACGAGCCCGGCCCAGGCCGGCGAGTTCAGGGCGGGACCTGAGATTGCCGTTCAGGACCTGTTGAACGGCCACGGCAATGCCGGCACCGAGCGCGAGGAGATAGAGGAACCAGACTTGCATGTGACGCCCCAAATCGATCGCCGAAGGATTTCCTTGTCATATTCGATCGGCAACGATCGTGGCATGCATTGGCGCGCGGCGCGCAACCCGCGGAATGGGCTTCCACCCGCGTCCGAGATCGAATAAGAGGCCGCAACCCCTAATTCCCCAGTATTTGAGCATGATCCGCCTCGATAACGTCTCCAAGCAAGTCGGCCACCAGATCCTTTTCATCGAAGCCTCCGCGGCGCTCCAGAGGGGCGAGAAGATCGGCCTGGTCGGGCCGAACGGCGCCGGCAAGACCACGCTGTTCCGCATGATCTCGGGTCGCGAAATCCCGGATGAAGGCCAGGTCTCGCTCGATCGCGGCATTTCGATCGGCTATTTCAGCCAGGATGTCGGCGAGATGAGCGGCCGCAGCGCGGTCGCCGAGGTGATGGACGGGGCAGGCCCGGTCAGCGTGGTCGCGGCCGAGCTCCGGGAACTCGAGGCCGCAATGGCCGACCCCGACAAGGCGGACGAGATGGACGACATCATCGCGCGCTATGGCGAGGTGCAGCACCAGTTCGAGGAGCTCGACGGCTACGCGCTCGACGGCCGCGCACGCGAGGCGCTGGCAGGCCTCGGCTTCAGCCAGGAGATGATGGACGGCGACGTCGGCAAGCTCTCCGGCGGCTGGAAGATGCGGGTGGCGCTGGCCCGCATTCTCCTGATGCGGCCCGACGTGATGCTGCTCGACGAGCCGAGCAACCATCTCGATCTCGAAAGCCTGATCTGGCTCGAGCAGTTCCTTAAGGGTTACGAGGGCGCGCTGCTGATGACCTCGCATGACCGCGAGTTCATCAACCGCATCATCAACAAGGTGGTCGAGATCGACGCCGGGCAGCTCACCACCTATTCCGGCAATTACGAATTCTATGAACAGCAGCGCGCGCTCTCCGACAAGCAGCAGCAGGCGCAGTTCGAGCGGCAGCAGGCGATGCTCGCCAAGGAGATCAAGTTCATCGAGCGCTTCAAGGCGCGCGCCTCGCACGCAGCCCAGGTGCAGAGCCGGGTCAAGAAGCTCGACAAGATCGAGCGGGTCGAGCCGCCGCGCCGGCGCCAGACCGTGGCGTTCGAATTCCAGCCGGCGCCGCGCTCCGGCGAGGACGTCGTCAGCCTGAAGAACGTCCACAAGGCCTATGGCAGCAAGCGGATCTATGACGGGCTCGACTTCATGATCCGTCGCAAGGAGCGCTGGTGCGTGATGGGCATCAACGGCGCCGGCAAGTCGACGCTGCTGAAGTTGGTCGCCGGTTCAACCGAGCCGGACGACGGCGCGGTCGCGATCGGCGGCAGCGTCAAGATGGGCTATTTCGCCCAGCATGCGATGGACCTGCTCGACGGCGAGCGCACCGTGTTCCAGTCGCTGGAGGACGCATTCCCGCAAGCCGGGCAGGGCTCGCTGCGCGCGCTTGCCGGCTGCTTCGGTTTCTCCGGTGACGATGTCGAGAAGAAGTGCCGGGTGCTGTCGGGCGGCGAGAAGGCACGGCTGGTGATGGCCAAGATGCTGTTCGATCCGCCGAACTTCCTGGTGCTGGACGAGCCGACCAACCATCTCGATCTCGCCACCAAGGAGATGCTCATCAACGCGCTTTCCGAGTTCGAAGGCACCATGCTGTTCGTCTCGCACGACCGGCATTTCCTCGCCGCGCTCTCCAACCGCGTGCTCGAGCTGACGCCCGATGGCATCCATCAATATGGCGGCGGCTACACCGAATACGTTGCGCGCACCGGCCAAGAAGCGCCGGGTTTGCGGAGCTAGCTCAAGCCCGCCACCGCGCGCAGAATGCCTCGACGTCGCCGGACTGAAACTCCGGCAGGCGCTCCCAAATGGTTTCCGGCGGCCAATTCCACCAGGCGATCTGCGACAGCTCGGCCGCGATCTTGCGGCTGAACCGCTCCTTGATCGGCCGGGCCGGGACGCCGCCGACGATGGTGTAGGGCGCGACATCGCGCGAGACCACCGCGCCGGCCGCCAGCACCGCGCCGTCGCCGACGGTGACGCCGGGCAGCACGATCACGCCATGGCCGATCCAGACGTCGTTGCCGATCACGGCGCGATCCGCGCGTCTGTTCTTGAAGAAGTCATGATCGCGCTCGGCGGCGTCGGTGTAATATTCCGGGCAATAGGTGAAGCGATGCTGGGACGGGCGCTCGAGCGGATGATTGGGCGCACCGATCCGGACCTGCGCCGCGATCGCGCAGAAGCGGCCGATCACGGCGTCGGCGACCATGCAGCCGCTGCCGAGATAGGAGTAATCGCCGAGCTCGCTGTATTCGATCGCGGTGTCGCCGAGCACTTCGCAGCAACGTCCGACCTTGACCTCCCGCAGCTTGACCGTCGTCTCGATGACGGTTTCGGCAATCTTGGGGCGGGAAGGTTTTGGTGCGGTCATGGCGTTGTCCTCGATAGGGCGAGCCGCTTCAGTCGCACGATTTTTGTTACGGTGAAATGACAGGAAAGGAGAACAGGCGCCCGCGGTCTAGTTTTTCAGGGTATCCGCCGCGACAATCGCCCGCACCATCGCGTCCTTCAGCGCCGCGCTGTTGGCGGGGTTCGATTGGCGCTTGCCGCCGGGGTCGTCGAAATCGCGCGATGGGGCATCGGCGCAGCATGGACGACATTTCGGATGAAATGCGGCATCGCCGTTTCTCGCCAGCAATGCAAAGCGGCATGGGGCGCTGCGTAGCGCTCGGCTTGTGGAGCCAAATACCGCCCGCTACGCTTCGGAAAAAAAGCGGGAGCGGAACGGCATGAAGCAGATCAGGATCGGCGACATCACGATCGACGCGGTGATCGAGCGCGAGGGGCCGTGGCGGCGGCCGCAGGATTTCTTCCCGACCTACGACGACGCCGTCTTCAAGCATCACCTCAAGACGATGGAGCCCGAGGTCTTCGACGCTGCGCGCGGCATGATGGTGATCACCTACCAGACCTTCGTGGTGCGGACCCCGCGCTATACCATCCTGGTCGACACCTGCACCGGCGAGGACAAGGGGCACCCGCCACCGTTCGACTTCCCGGGCAAGGAGCGTTGGCGCAACGAGCTGTTCGCGCTCGGCATCTCCTATGAGCAGATCGACTACGTGTTCTGCACCCATCTGCATATCGACCACACCGGCTGGAACACGACGCTGCGCGACGGGCGCTGGGCGCCGACCTTTCCGAACGCGAAATACGTTTTCCATAAAGGCGAGTACGCGGCCTGGGAGGCCGAGAATGCGAAAGGCGCCAATCCGCCCGGCACGGTGTTTCGCGACAATTGCCTGCCGATCGTCGAGGCGGGGCAGGCGCTGCTGGTCGACGACGACTACGCGCTCGACGACACCGTCACGCTGACGCCGACGCCGGGCCATTCGCCCTGCCACTGCTGCATCAACATTGTCTCGAAGGGGCAGCGCGCGGTGGTCGCCGGCGACCTGATGCATCACGCGATCCAGTGCCGCGAGCCGGAGTGGTCGGCTAAGCCGGATTGGGATCCGAAGCAGTCGGCACGGTCGCGTCGGAAATTCTTTGCCTCGGTCGCCGGGACCGATACGCTGATCCTGCCGATCCATTTTCCCGCTCCGACGGTCGGCCTGATCACGGCCGACGGCGATCGCTTCGACTATCGCTTCAAGCGGGAGTAGACGCGGGCGGCCGGGAGCCCAGGTGTTATCAGAACCGCGCCGTGCGGGCCCGGCGCGGGGCCTGGGTCAGAAAGCGCTCCAGATCGGCGCACAGGCGATGCGCGAGCTCCTCATCGATCGCGAAGGTCGAGGCGGTGCCGGCGCAGTCGATTTCGATGGTTCCGCGCAATGGCGCGGCGGAGGTGGTCGACACCTCGATGTCTGTCGCTCTCTGCACGGTCATCTCGTCAACCTTCCCTTCAGGCGGTGGCCGCCAATCCTCATCTGGGGATGACGGGGCGTCCCTTTCGCCGTCGTTCTTCGATGAATCTCACGCCGATCTCGGTGCCGTCGACACGAACCAGCTCGCAGCGCCGGAACGCCAGCCCCCGCGAGGACAGCACCAGAAAGAATTCCTGGGCCTTCAGCACGTCGAGTGTCCCCTCGACCTCGAGCCGGGCACCGCTCTGCGAGACGTCGAGCAGGATGCAGCTCCGCCGCCAGGTCCCGTCGACACCCATCAGATTGACGGGATGGCGCGTGTCGAGCTTGACGCGCTCCGCCCTGCGGTCGCCATATGTCATGCACACTCACACGGCCTGGGTGCGCTTCGTCGTCACCATGGCCCGCGCCTCCGCATCGTCGATCGTGGCTGGCGGGTTTGCGGAGGCGCGGGCCGCACCGGCAGCGTTGGCGGCGCGGATCGTGTCCCGAAGCTCGGGCCGCACGAGCTTGAGCAGCCGGGCCTGCCGGGGCGGCGTCGACCGCATCACGAGGTCGGCAAGGACGCGGTGAGGCAGGTCGCTGCGCGAGATCAACGCGTCTGCGATGTCGTCGTCGCGCTCGGCGGCATCGACCATCATGGCAAGGCCGGCGCTGGTCATATCCGCGCCGGGATTGCGCGCCAGCGCGCGAAGCACATTGCTGTCGCCGCGCATCAGCAGAATGTCCGCGAGCTCGGCGTTGACCTGCTTGCGGCCGGCGATCGCGCAGAGATGTCCTTCGGCCCGCATCCAGGCGATGTCGATCAAATCGGCATCCGGAATGCAGTCGCATTTTCTCAGGATCGGCGCGGCGACATCGGCGTCGTCATGGTTGGCCAGACGACGCGCCAGTTCGCACGGCACCAGGTGCAAGTCGGCAAGCGAGCGGCTGAGCGTGGTCAGGGTCCGCAACTCGACGTCGTCAGTCAGGCGGATCAGGATCCCGTCGAACATCTCGACCTGTTGCGCGCTGAGCCGATGAGCGTCGTCGAGAAAAAGCTTTGCCACCTCCTGTAGCATACGCGTGCGGAGATCGGGGGAGCCGGCCTTCAGGACGTGGTCGAGCTTGGCAATAAGTTCTGGCGAGGCAATGGCTGTCATTGCGGTACCTAAAATGTTCCGCGACGAGGAACGTCATTGTTCCCAAGGTCAATCTGCCCGCCGAATCTTTAATAGAGGTATAGAATTCGATGGGGAGGGCCACCCCGACGGTGGATGTCCCGGCAAACACTATCGAAATTCGGCAGCGGCGAACCTTTGCCTGATTGTCCGGCTGGGCGCATGACCCGCATTTTCCCTGATTGAATTTGTCGGACGATTCGCATCTGGTGCTTGGAATTCATCAATGAGCCCGGGCGCGAGGTGGGCGCGGCCGACAAATTTTGCAGAACAGTTCATTTGAAGACCAGTTCATTTGAAGAACATGTCATAGGAGCGGTCATTTGACGGCGCCATTGCTGGTGCCGAGAGTCTTTCGTTTTGACGATGTTGATGCATTCCGGAGTTCGATCCGAAATCTGGATGTTGATTTCACGCCACTCGTGCGGAAGATTTCGGCCGAGCAGGTCATCCTGAGCTTGCCGGGATGCGAGCTCAATTACACCCAGTCCTTTCCACGGATCGTCGACGCACAGCTTGGGCCGCACACCACCGCTGTCGGCTTCACGATGGACGATGGCGTTCCGATGCGCTTCAACGGCGTCGAGCGTGATCGTGCGGTGATCGTAGTCGGCGGCGGCGGCGCGTTCTATACATCGGTGGAGCAGACGGCGCGCCAATATGCCTCGGTGATGTTCACGCCCGAGATCGTCGACCGCGGTTGGCCGAACCCCGGTCTCCATTTCAGCATCCACGAGATTTCTCAGCGCGCGCAGGACCGGCTGCGCGAGGTGGTCAGGCAGGTCCTGCTCGTCACGTCGGAACAGGTTGCGATCGCGGAATTCGCTTCGGGGGCCTCGATCAAGGAGACGCTGCTCGCCGCGATCGACGACGCGTTCGCCGAGATCGTGCCGGCCAGATGGGCGACGCGCGCCAACACGACGCGCCAGTTCAAGGTGTTCAACGACGCGCGCGCCATTCTGGCCGGCGATGTCGCCCATCCGATCTACAGCGGCGAGCTCGCCAAGCAGATCGGCGTGTCGGTGCGCACGCTGCACGACGCCATCCAGCGCTACCGGGGCATCAGCCTGCATCGCTATCTGCGGCTGCGCCGGCTCTGGCTGGTACGCAAGCAACTGCTCGCCGGGGCGCCCAGCGTTAAGGCCTGTGCGCTTGCCTACGGCTTCTGGCACCTCAGCGATTTCTCGCGGAGCTACCGGTCACATTTCGGGGAAGCACCGTCGGAGACGCTGGCGGCCGCCCGGGTGCGCGCCGATCCGTCATCGGACAGACACGAATCGTAACAATCCATCTGAACGGAATCTTAACGCGGGCCGGGGAATCTGTCGGTACGATTCCACCAGAGGCGGCCCTGATGCACCCCCGGCGATTTGCGCGTGTTCGACCGTCGGGTTGCGTCTCCAGTGTGGTCAAGCTCCAGCTGGACCCGAAGACGCCGCTGATCGAATGCCGGCTGGTGGACTATTCCGCCGGAGGGGCCTGCCTGGAGTTTTCCAAGCCGATCCAGCTGCCCGAACGCTTCGAAATGCTTCACGGCAACACCAGGAAGCGCTGCCGGCGGGTCTGGAGCAGGGGCGTGCGGGTCGGGGTCTCGTTCTGAGCGCCGAAGGGACGGTCGCTCGCCACCGCCAACAGCCGTTCGGGCCGCGCGCCGCGCGACCCGATGGTCTGTCCCGATTGAAATGAGCGAATGAGCGCCGGCGAGGGGGCTCAGGCGCCGCTCTGGCACTTCTTCATGAATGAGGTCTTGGCCGCGCCGGCGAGCTTCTTGCCGTCGGAGCCGACTGCCTTGGTCTCGCAGGCGTCCATCGTGCACTTCTTCATGAACGAGGTCTTGGCCGCGCCGGCCAGCGGCTTGCCGTCCTTGCCGACCGCCTTCGTCTCGCAGGAGGCGTCCTGAGCAAATGCCGAACCGGCGGCAAAGGTCGCGATCACGGCCGCCAAGAAAATCCGCTTCATCTGGGTTCTCCCTAAACCAAACCAGTGGCCGGATTGGATATCGGATTCTTGGCCCGATCAAGTTCCCACAGCCGATTTTGTCTATAAAATACCCGGTTAGCTGCGGGAAAATTCCGTGCGCACGGAACAAACGGGGGAAACGCGGAATGGAATTCGAGACGCTGGTACAGACACGCAAAAGCGTGCGCGGGTTCAAGAAGCAGCCGGTGTCCCGGGCGACCGTCGAGGAGATCATCGAGGTGGCCAAGCGCGCGCCGTCCTCGATGAACACCCAGCCTTGGCACGTCCACGTCCTGACCGGGGCGCCGCTGGAGGAAGTGCGCCGCCGCAACATGGAGGAGATGATCGCCGGCGCCAAGGCCAAGCGCGACATCGTCAGCCATGGCGAGTACCAGGGCGTGCACCGCGGCCGCCAGGTCGACATCGCCAAGAAGCTGTTCGGCGCCATGGGGATCGCCCGCGACGACAAGCCGATGCGGCAGGACTGGGTGCTGCGCGGCTTCCGCCAGTTCGACGCCCCGGTCTCGCTGGTGCTGACCTATGACCGCATCCTCGATCCCGGCGCGGTCTGCCATTTCGACCTCGGCGCGCTCTGCTACGGCATCGTGCTGGCCGCCTGGGATCGCGGCCTCGGCAGCGTGATCAATGGCCAGGGTATCATGCGCTCCGACATCGTGCGCGAGGTCGCCAGCATCCCCGAAGACCAGGTGATCATGACCTGCGTCGCGATGGGCTATCCCGACGACAGCTTTGCCGCCAATGCGGTGCGCTCCGACCGCGAGGCCAATAGCGACTTTGTCAGCTACGTCGGGTTTGCCGAATAAAGTTAGGTCAGGGCGAGGCGCCGCGTTCGTGCGGCGATCGCCGGTCGTTTGCTGGCTGCCAAAAACCTCATGCTGGCGATCGACTGCTCGACGCGCCATCTCGTCCGGTGCGATTCAGTACGCGCTGACCGCGCCGCGGGATATTGAATTCCGCGCGGTGAAACCATCGCGCGAGCGTGAGCGCGAGCGTGCGTTTCCGCTATTCCCGCCGAGAAGAAATGCGCTACTGGTTTTCTGAAACATAATAGCGCAGGCGAGGAATCTCCGATGAGCGATGACGAACAGACAGCCATGATCCGCGAGACCGTCGCGCGATTCGTGGATCGCGAACTGATCCCGCTCGAGCCGCAATATCTGAAATCGAAACTACCCGGCAGCGATCATCCCGAACTCACGCCGGAACAGCGCAAGCGGCTGCGCGACGTCTCCAAGGAGCTCGGCCTCTGGGGCCTCGATGCGCCCGAGGATCTCGGCGGCCACGATCTACCGACGCGGACGATGGCTGCGGTGCATGAGGAACTCGGCCGCAGCTGCGTGCCGTTCGTGCTGCCGCCGGACTCGCCGAACCTGCGCATGCTGCAGGCGGTCGGCACCGACGCGCAGAAGAAGAAATACCTGCAGCCCTATATCGAGGGCCGGATGGCCTCGGCGATCGCGATCTCCGAGCCCGGCGCCGGCGGCGATCCCGCAGGAATGAAGACGCGCGCGGTGCTCGAGGGCGACCAGTGGGTCTTGAACGGCCGCAAGATCTGGATCAGCAATGCGCGCGCCGCCGACTTCATCATCGTGATGGCGCGGGTCGGCAACGATCAGCGCCAGGGCGGCATCACCTCCTTCATCGTCGAGAAGGGTACCGCGGGCTTCATCATCGAGCGCGAGATCCCGATGGTCGGCGGCGGCTCGACCTATGAGATCGTGTTCGAGGACTGCCGCATCCCGAAGGACTCGGTGCTGGGCGAGGTCGGCAAGGGCTACGCGCCGATGCAGCTGCGGCTGCGCACGCGGCGGCTCGAGATGGGATCAACCTGCGTCGGCATCACCAAGCGCGCGCTCGACATGATGTGCGAGCACGCCAAGCAGCGCGAGACCTTCGGCGTCAAGCTTGCCGAGCGCCAGGCGATCCAGTGGTGGATCGCCGATATCTCGACGCGGATGCATGCCTGCCGTCTGATGGTGCGCGAGGCCGCCGACAAGACCGATCGCGGCGAGGACATCCGCCACGAGGCCTCGATGATCAAGGTGTTCGCGACCGAGATGGCCTATGATGCTTGCGACCACGCCATGCAGACGCTCGGCGCGCTCGGCGTCACGCTGGAATTGCCGCTCAACGCGCTGTGGCAGAAGGCCCGCCTGATGCGGGTGTACGAAGGCCCGAGCGAGGTCCATCGCCAGGCGATCGCCCGCCGCGTGCTCGGCCTGCGCGGGGGGTAGTAGGGCGCGAGGCTCTCGACGTCCTTGCGAGGAGCGACAGCGACGAAGCAATCCATGCCTCCACTTGCGGCACAATGGATTGCTTCGCTGCGCTCGCGATGACGTGGACAGAGCCGTGGTCGTTCCGCGATCGTGGCGTGCCGTCGGCTACGCCGCCCGCACGTCCGACAGGAAGCGGTTGACCTGGCCGGCGAGGTCTTTCGATTGCGACGAGAGCTGCTCGGCCGCGCCCAGCACCTGGGTTGCGGCGGCGCCGGTGTCGTCGGCGGCGCGCTGCACGCCGGAGATGTTGGAATTGACCTCCTGGGTGCCGCGCGCGGCTTCCTGGACGCTGCGCGAGATTTCCCTTGTCGCCGAGCCCTGTTCCTCGATCGCCGCCGCGATCGCGGTGCCGATCTGGTCGATCTCGGTGATGACGTCGACGACGCTGCGGATGGCGGTGACGGTCTCGTCGCTGGCGGTCTGGATCGCGGTGATCTGCTCGGAAATCTCCGTGGTCGCCTTCGCGGTCTGGCCGGCGAGCGACTTCACCTCCGAGGCGACCACGGCAAAGCCACGGCCGGCCTCGCCGGCGCGGGCCGCCTCAATGGTGGCGTTGAGCGCGAGCAGATTGGTCTGTGCCGCGATGCTCTGGATCAGCGTCACGACGTCGCCGATCTTCTGGGCACCTTCGGCCAGCGAGCGCGCGGTGTCGCCGGTCCGGCGGGCATGGTCGACCGCGCGTGCGGCGATCTCGGTCGAGGTCGCGACCTGGCGGGCGATCTCGGAGATCGACGAGGTCAGTTCCTCGGTCGCGCTCGCGACCGTCTGGACGTTGGTCGAGGTCTGATCGGAGGCCGCGGCGACGACCGCGGCCTGGCGGTTGGTGGCGGCCGCAGTGGCCGACATCGATTGCGCGGTATCCTCCATGACCGAGGACGCCGCCGACAATCCGCCGACCAGCTCGGTGACCTTGGCCTCGAAGGCGCGGGTCAGGTCGTCGAGCACGCGGGCGCGGCGCATCTTGACGTCGTTCTCGGCTTCCTTCTCGGTCGCGAGGCGATCGGCTTCGATCCTGTTGTCCTTGAACACCTGCACGGCGGCGGCCATCGCGCCGATTTCGTCATTGCGCGCGGCGCCCGGGATCGCCTCGGCGACGTCGCCGGCGGCAAGCCGCGACATCCGGCCGGTGAGGGCGGCGATCGGGTTGAGGATGCGGCGGCGGACCATCACGATGAGGCCGGCGCTGGCGGCAATGACCGCGAGCAGCCCGATCAGCGCAATCACGAAGCTGACGCGCGCCGACGAATAGGCGCTCGCGAGCCCTTGCTCGGCATTCTCGTAGAACGCCTCGCGCACGGTGATGATGGCGGCGAGGCCGATCTGCGATTCGGGATAGTAGGTGTCGAGATCCAGCTCGTATTTGCCGGTCACGGCGCCTTCCTTGGCGAGCTTCAGCGCCTTGCCGAACCGCTCGACATAATCGGCCTGCATCTTGCCGAGCGCCGTCATGACGTTCGCGGGTGTTGCGGGATTGTTGCGCAGCTCCTGCAAGGTCGAGAGGATCTGCTCGGTGCGGCCGGTCGAGCGATAGAGCTCGAGCTTCTCCGGCTCAGTCGCGACACGTTTGGCGCCGACCAGCGCCTTGTGCAGGCTGGCATTGAGGCCGCCGATGTCGCGCAGCGTCCAGGCGACGTTGGCGTAGTTGGCCTGGCGATAGGCATTGCCGTCGAGGCCGGCGAGCCGGCGCACCTGCTCGTCGAGCAGCGTGGTGACGCCGGCGTTGAACACGGAATTGTCGGCGACGATCTTGCCGGCGGCGGCGCGGCGGGCATCGACCGGACCGGCGATGGCAGCCGCGATGGCGTCGCGCAGCCCGGTGAATTTCGTCTTCAGCGCGTCGATCTGGCTCGCGACGGCCTCGCCGTCGTCGAGCGATCCCGGCAGTGTGGCGCGCACCTGGTTGACCTTGGCAAGCGCGCCGTCGGTCAGCTGACGCTGACGGTCGAGCTCGGCGATCTGCTTCGGATCGATCGTGCCGGCTGCGAGCAGCAGGTTGGTGGCGTAGCCACGCTCGGGGTTCATGTAGCGCGGGATGTCGCCAACCGCGCGGACGATGTCGAGCCGGCTCTGTGCGGTCGAGACCTTGTCCATGATCTGGTACTTGGTGACAGCGACATAAGCCGCGAGCCCGCCGCCGACCGCGGACAATGAGACGATCGCGGTCGTCAGGAGAGTACCGATTTTCATGGGATGCGCGCCATTCTGGACGAGAGGAGAGACCTCAACCGTACCGGGTGCGCATTAAGCTTGGGTTTATGATGCGGGTCCGCGGCGGTCCCGATCATTCGAAAGTCGAAGGCGCCGCACCGCCCGGCCGACACTGGCGGCAAGGCGGTGTAAGCGCGGGCGAGGCGCGACGATCAGTGCTCGTCGTCGTCAGCGCCCTTGGTCGCGGCGCGGTGCTGCGTCGCGCCATTGGAGCCCGCTTCGCCGCAGGGCAGCTGGTTCCAGGTGCCGTCGGCGGCCTGCTGATAAGCCTGGCAGCCGGCCGGCGTGGCGGCGGTGGATTTCTCGTCGGCTTTCTGCCGCTCGGCACTCTTTGCCAGCGCTGGCGTGGCCATGGCAGCGATGGCTGCGAGCGAGCTTGCGAAAACCAGGTTTGCGATCCGCATGTCGGGTTCTCCTTCTCGAAGCGAGATCATATCCAGAAAAGGAATCTGGCGATTTTGGGCCGTGGCGCGGCGCCTGCGACCAATTGCTTAATGGCAGGAGAACGAGCCGGAGCGGCGGTTAACGTTTGCGCGGCACGCCGCGGGACGGCTGTCGCAGTGCCGTGCTAGGATCGGCGCATCATGACGCACCGCATTCTCGTTCTCTACGGCTCCTACCGCTCGGATCGCATGGGCATCCGGCTCGCGCATTTCGTCATCGACGGCCTGCGTGCCCGCGGCGACGATGTCGAGTTGATCGACGCCAGGGAGGTCGGCCTGCCGATGCTCGACCGGATGTACAAGGAGCATCCCAAAGGGCAGGCGCCGGCCGCGCTCGAAACACTCGCGGGCAAGATCCGCGACGCTGACGGCTTCCTGTTCGTCACCGGCGAGTACAATTGGGGCATCCAGCCCGGGCTGAAGAACCTGACCGATCATTTCCTCGAGGAATGGTTCTGGCGTCCGGCCGCGATCGCAAGCTACTCGGCCGGGCGGTTCGCCGGTGCGCGCGCCGCGACCGCCTGGCACGGCACGCTGTCGGAGATGGGCATGGTGGTGGTGTCGAGCACGATCAGCGCGGGGCCGATCGCGCAGACCCTGTCGGCCGAAGGCAAGCCGATCGGCGAGGGCGGCAAGTCGCTCGAACGCGCCTTCCCACGCTTTGCCGACGATTTTTCCTGGTGGATCGAAGCCGCCAAGGCGCAGCGGGCGCGCAAGGCGCCGCCGTACTGAAGCAAATCCTCGGAGGGGATCATGAGCCTGTTCACATCGCCCTTCGATTCCGCGCGCGAGGCGGCCCTGGTGACCGGCGCCGGCAACGGTATCGGCCGCGCCATCGCGCAGGCGCTGGTGGGCGAGGGCGTGCGCACCGTGTTTGCCGATCTACACGAGGACAGGGTGTCAGCCGCAATCAAGACGGCGCCGCGTCCCGAGCTCGCAGTGCCCTGGGTCGGCGATCTCGCGCAGCGTGCGGCATGCGACGCCTTGCTGAAACACATGCGCAAGCTGCACTCGGGCAGGTGACGCATTTCGTTCACAGCGCCTCGCCGCCACGCCGCGAAGCCGATCATGCGATGGCGGTCGATGACGAGACCTGGCGACAGATGCACGCGGTCAACCTCGATGCCGGCTTTCACCTGTCGCGCGAGCTGGCGAGCAAGCTGATCGCGGCGAAGACGCCGGGCTCGTTCCTGCTGCTCACCTCGCTGCATGCGGGCACGCCGCGCAACCTGCCGCATTACTCGACGGCGAAGGCCGGCATGGCGATGCTGGTGAAGGAGCTTGCCAAGAGCTGGGGCCGCTATGGCATCCGCGTCAATGCGCTGGTGCCTGGCGCGATCGCGGCCGGCGGCTTCGTTGCCGATCCCGCGCTGGCAAGGCACATTCCGCTCGGCCGGCTAGGTCAGGCGAACGATCTCGCGCCGATGGCGCTCGCCGTGCTCTCGCACAAGCTCTCCGGCTACGTCACCGGCGCATCGATCGTGATCGACGGCGGCTTGTCGCTGACCAACTGGTTCGCGCCGCCGGAGCTCGATTGAGAATTGAAGTCTGCTACTTCGTCCTGATGTAGCCCGCGAGCCGCGACTTCTGGTCCTGGCACCATGTCGTCATGCTGCCGGCGCGGCGTTGGTCGAGGTCGGTGGACTGTGTTGCGATCGCGACTTCGGTCATCAGATCGTCGGCTTGCTTCTCGCCCATCTTGCCGCCGGTGTGCATGAAGGCGATCGCCTTGCGCACCTGCTCGGTGGTGCCGTCGGGCAGGTGCATGTCCTGCGCGCGCTGCACGAGATCCTGATAGACCAGGTCGGTGCCGGGGCATTCGACCTTGGCGGCAAAAGCCTGCAGCACCATCGTGACATAGGCTGCGCGCGGATCGGCGTGGGCCGGTGTCGCCGCGACAATCAGGCCGCCGATCAGCAAAGCGTAACGCATCGAATTCCTCCCGATGTTTTAGACATTTTGTCGCAAGGCTAGCGTCCGCGGGAACCGACTGCAACCGCCAGGACACACCTGCCGAAGGAACCGATCAAACAGCCGTGTTCCAGCCGGCGCTGCCACGATTTCAGCACGATTTCGGCAGCAAGTGCCACAAGTTGACGCAGGGGAGAATGATCGTGTCGAAATTGGGGCTTGCTGCGGTGCTGGTAGGGTCACTTGCGCTTGGCGGCTGCATGCAGGCGACGCTGTCGCCGGTGACGGATGCCGCGATGACGCCGCGTGATCGGCAATTGCTGGCGCATCCGCCCTATGCGGAGGCCAAGATTCCGGATCAGTTCCAGCGCCACATTGTCGATTACACGCGGAAGGAGCAGCCAGGTTCAATCCTGGTCGATACCGACGCGCGCTACCTCTATTACGTACTGCCGGGCGGCAAGGCGATCCGCTATGGCGTCGCCGTCGGCGAGGAGGCGATGGCCTTCTCCGGCGTCGCTACGGTCGGCCGCATGGCGGAGTGGCCCGATTGGGTTCCGACCCAGGACATCCAGGAGCGGCTCGGACCGTATCCGAAGCGGGTCGCCGGGGGACCGGCCAATCCGCTCGGAGCCCGGGGCATCTATCTCTACCAGGGCAACAAGGACACGCTGTACCGCATCCACGGCACCAACCAGCCCGAATATATCGGACAGGCGATCTCCTCGGGCTGCATCCGCATGAACAACGCCGACGTGATCGACCTCTACCAGCACGTCAAGCCGGGCGCGACCGTGGTCGTGCTGCCGCCGGGACAGAGCGCGTAAGGCCGCCAGAACGTAGGGCGGATTAGCCGACTGCGTCCGCCGTAGCTCAACGAGCGAAGGCGGGAGGCGTAATCCGCCATCATCGCAGGCCAGGGGGCGGATTACGCTTGCGCTAATCCACCCGACTTTTGCGAGTCCCGTCAGCGCAGCGGCATCGGCGGGCGAACCACCGGGCCGCCGTCATCTGCGTCAACAACACTGGACTGCTGCTGCGACTGCACGGGCCGCGGTGTGACGGCCGATTGCGGGGCGACTGGAGCCGGCGCCGGCAGCGGCGCGGCTGAGGCCGGCGGTGGCGGCGGGATGTAGGCCTGGGTGGGCCGACGCACCGGCGGCGGAGCAACCGCGGTGTGGGGGACCGCCGGCGTGATCGCCGCGCGTGGGCGCGGCGGGACCGGCCGCGGTTCGACGGCCCTGGTCTCAGTGGTCCGAGCGACACGCTGGGTCAGCTGATCCTGGCCGGCCTTGAGCTGGTCGATGCTGGCCTTGAGCTGCTCGATCTGCTGCCCCATCGACGCGAGGTCGCGGGCCATCGACTGCAACAATTGCGTTTGGTCAGGTGCACCTGCGGCTGGCGCCGCCGGGGTGGCGGGCGCGACCGGAGCCGCTGCGGCAACGGGGGCTGCGGCGGGAGCGGGCGCGGCCGTCGCGACGTCCTGCGGCGCAGCGGCCGGAGCGGCTTCCGCCGGCTGATCGGCAGCGGCTTGCGCTGTGGGCGGGGTCGCCTGGTCGGAAGCAGCGGCCGTCTTGCCGGGCAGCAGCGACGTCAGGGCCTCGATCTGAGGCACGTACTCCGCCACCACCTGCTTGACGCGATGTCCGTAGTGCTGCCACGCCGCGGTGCCCATGGCGCCGGCGATCGCGAACACGAACCAGAACGCGCGGATCGCCCATTTGTTGGTGGGACGCGGCGCGCGCTCGAGCCTGATGTCGTCCAGCCTGCCATCGTGGCTGGCGCTGTATTCCGGCATCGCCGGGGGCACCGGTGCCGCTGATATCGGCGTGACCGGCGGCACCGAGGCGACCGCAGCGGCGGATGCGATCGGCGGTGCGGACGAGGGCGCAAGGCTCGACGGTGCGAGACTCGACGGTGCAAGGCTCGACGGCGCAAGGCTCGGGCCGAACCACGGTTCGCGCTGCCCGGCTACCTTGCCGGCCTGCTGTGCGGGCGCTGCGGCATTGTCCGGGCGGGTTGCGGCGAAGCTCGGTTCGATCGCGAAAATATCGTGCGGATCAGCGTCTTTAAGTGTCGATTGCATTGGCGGTCCCCGTTTCAGTCCAAGGTCAACCGCAAATGGCGGCCGGCGAATCCTCGCTCTGTTTCGACCCCTGGCCCGGGCCCCACGACTCCAGTCCGGTTTGACCAAAGCAAGGCGAGAGGGTGGAGAGGTTGGGGAGTTTCGGGAACCGAAACCGGAGGCCGACGGCGCGCGCGTCCATCTGCATGTGCGCGCGGCACCGGACCGCATTCCCAGCGCAAGCGCCTGGGTTGTGTGGCGTATCCACCACACCTGGCCGGAAATCGCGTGGCGTGCGGCACGTCCGACCGCGCTCCGCCACCGTTCCGCCCGGATTGGATTCGGCTCATTGGAGGTTGGATTTTCGGCTTGGGCTGGGGCGCGAGTTGGGGATGCAACATGGTACGCGACGATGCAGTCATGTCGTACGTCGAGGTCAAGCGCGGTGCGCATGGTGCTGCGCCCGTCATCCTGTTTGCTCAAGCGCGAAAGCCGCTCCGGCTGTTCGCCGTCGTGATCGGCGCGGCGTCGCTCGCGGCCTGCGCGCAGTCCTCGGTTGTCAGTCAGCGCTCGCAAGCGCTGGCGAGCCGGCCGCCATCGACCGAGCCGGTGCGGGCGGCGTCATCGGCCTCGCGCACCCATGTGGCCGCCGCGCGCAAGCACGCGCCCTTTGCCTCGCGCAAGGGCGGCGACACCAGGACCGCATCGCAGGGCATGGCGAGCTTCTACAGCGACGCGCAGGAGACTGCGAGCGGCGAGAAGTTCGACGGACGCGAACTGACTGCCGCGCATCCGACTTTGCCGTTCGGCACCAAGCTGCGCGTCACCGACGTCAAGACCGGCCGTTCGGTCACCGTGCGCGTCAACGACCGTGGGCCATACGTTCCCGGGCGCATCGTCGACGTCTCCTATTCTGCCGCGCAATCGCTCGGCATGATCGGCAAGGGCGTCGCGAATGTCAGGCTCGACGTGGTGCAGTGAACCGGAGCGCGCACGCAAGGTTCGGGATTTTTGCCGGCCGGATCGGGAAAAAGTCCCGGCGCTGAGGACGCTTTAATCCTGTTGCCGGCGCGATGGCGGCCAATAGAATTGGTGCCGCTACTTCCCCGCGCTTGTCATTTTCTAAGGCGCGTGGATTTCTACCCAAACGAACCTTTCCCCGCCTTGGAGTGTCCCGCCAAGGCGGGATTTTTCTTTTGGGAGGCTTGCGCGCCGCGTGCGTTGACACGACCGGCTGGAAACCTAACCTCCGTTCTGCTTTCGGAGGACGGCCTATGCCCAACAACAATCAAGAAACTGACGGCATCGCATCAGGTCAGCCGTCTCGGCGCGGAGCATTGCAACTGTTCCTGGGTGGCGCTGCGGTCGTGCTGGCGCCCGAGGGACACTTCGGCACTGCGGCGACGGCGCAGGCCGAGACCGCGTTCGCGGACGGGCTGTCGCGCGGCCGGCCCGACGAGCAGGGCATCGCGCCATCCGCGATCCTCGATTTCCTCGATGAGGTCGACCGCCAGGGCTACGAGCTGCACAGCTTCATGCTCTGGTGCAACGGCCGGGTGGTCGCGGAGGGCTGGTGGTCGCCGTATCGCGCCGACCGCAACCACATGATGCATTCGCTGACCAAAAGCGTCACCGTCAGCGCGGTCGGGCTCGCGATGGCCGACAAGCGCTTCGGTTTGCAGGACAAGGCGGTGTCGTTCTTCAAGGACAAGCTGCCGGCTGTGGTCGACGACAAGCTCGCGGCAATGACGGTCGAGGATCTCCTGACCATGCGCACCGGCCATGCCTCGATGACCTCGGGGTCGGCGTGGCGGCCGATCAAGACCAGCTGGGTCGCCGAGTTCTTCAAGATTCCGGTGGTCTACCAGCCCGGCACCAAATGGGTCTACACCTCGGCGGCGACTTATTTGTTGTCCGCGATCGTCACCAGGACGACCGGCGAGACCGTCGCCGACTATCTGAAGCCGCGCTTCTTCGACCCTCTTGGAGTCTCGGGCTATGAATGGCCGGTCGGGCCGGAGGGCATTTCGCCCGGCGCCAACGGGCTGAGCTGGAAGACGGTCGATTGCCTCAAGCTCGGCATCCTGTACGCGCAGAACGGCATGTGGAACGGCAAGCAGGTGCTGCCGGCCGATTGGGTGGCGGCGGTGCAGCAGCCGCACGTCAAGGACACCTACGGCTATCAATGGTGGATCGGGCCCGAGACGTTCTACGCCGACGGCCTGTTCGACCAGCTCAGCTTCGTCTTCCCCAAGCACAATGCCGTGCTGGCGATCACGGCCGGCATTCCGCAGCGCAGCGGTTTCAACAGACTGGTGTTCCGACATTTCCCGGCGATGTTCGCAGGCACTGTCGCGAAGAACGATGCCGACGCGGAGAAGCTGAAGGCGCGCACCGCGGGCTTGCAATTGTTGCCGGCGTTGGTGCCGGCCTCGTCGCCGGTCGCCGCGCAGATATCCGGCAAGACCTGGCAGATGCCGGAGAACGCCGACGCGATCAAATCGGTCAATCTCAGCTTCGGCGACAAGACCTGCACTTTCACGCTCGAGGATGGCAGGGGCACCCACACAATCGACGTCGGTCTCGACGCGCCGCGCGAGGGCACCACGACGATGACCGGCAACAAGCTGCATCACGAGTATCAGCCCGATGTGATGCGGGTGGTCGCGAGCGGCAGCTGGCGCGACCTGCGTACCTTCGTGATGACCTGGACGTTCGTCGAGTCAGCGTTCCGCGACACCGTGACCTGCACCTTCGAGGGACCGCAGATGCGGTTCGCGCGCAGCGTCAATGTCAACTCGTCGGCGCTGGATATGCCGACCTTGATGGGCAAGCTGGCGTAGCCGCGACCGTAAATTGCGGCCTGCCGAATCTTGCGGCGGGGCTTCCACCAAATTGTCACACTCCCAGCGAATTGCGGCCCAAAGCCGCTGCCATCACACCGCCGGATGGACGACCTCGGCGAGGGACAAGCGTTGGCCTACAAGATGATCGCAGAACGCGAGAACGAAACGGTCAGGATCGAGCGGGAGAGCACCTTCATCATCATCGCCAAGGCCAGGGTCTGGGCCAGCGAGGGATGGCAGGTGGTGATCACCGACAAGGACGGCAAATCATACCCGCCCGAGGAATTCGACAAGCTGCTTGCGGCGTGATCCTCTTGGTTTGCGCATGATCTCTTCGGAAAACCGCTTCGCACTTTTCCGGATCAGGCGCTAGCGCTGCGCTGACACCAGCAGCATCATCGGCCGTTCGAGTTCATCGGCGAGTTCAGGCATCGCCTTGATCTGCTCGCGCGTCGGGCAGAATTCCTCGACACGGCGCAGCGTGAAGCCGGCGCCGATCAGCGCGTTGAGCGTGGTGCCGATGGTGCGGTGATATTTCAGCACGCCCTGCACATACCAATCCGTTCTGCGCTCGCCCTCGATGAAGTAGCGGTTGACCGGCCAGGTCCTGCGGCCGTCTGCGTCCTGCAGCCAGTCCGGACGGGTGGCCGCCATGTAGATCGGGTGCTCAATGGTGAAGACCAGATGCCCCTCAGGAACGATCGCGCGAACCAGCATGCGCGCCAGCCGGTCGAAGTCCCTGATGTAGTGGAAGGTGAGGGCGCTGTAGGCGAGATCAAACGTCGCCTTCGGCAGCTCCAGCGTTTCGAGGTCGGCAATCTCGTAAGTGATGGCCGGATCCTGCGTCATGGTCTTGGCGCGATCAATCATGTTCTGCGACAGATCGATGCCGAGCACGCCGGAGGCGCCTTGCTCGCGCATCCAGCGCGACACCCAGCCGAAGCCGCAGCCGAGATCGACCACGTGCTTGCCCGCGACGTCAGGCAGCATGGCGCGGATCGCAGGCCATTCCGGCGCGCCGAGCAGGCCGCGGACCTGCCGCGGCAATTGGCTGTAGCCGGCGAAGAAGCCGGGATCGTCATAGATGTTTTGCGCCATGGCCACTCGGGAAGGGACGTTGGTTGCTTCTCTGTAACCGCCGCGGCGGCGCGTGGGAACCGCTGATTGTATCGCGCGCGGGAACCAGACACGGCATTCGGCGGTTTCTGATGTCAGCGCCGCGGGATACGCCGAACGCCTGTCCCTGCGGCGTCAGACAGCCGAGGAGAGCGTCATGATAGCCGAGATGCAGATCCACACCATCGCGCGGCAGATGTTGCTGAAGCACGGCCCCGAGGCAATCGCGCAGGCCGCACAGAATGCCGTGGCCTGCGAGCGCAAGGGCGAGACCGAAGACGCCCGCGACTGGCGCCATATCGAGGATGCCCTGAAGATGATGCGCGGACCGCATCAGAGCTGACGCGGACGATGCCTCACCAAATGGTCCGGCGCTGCGCGCCGGACCATTTGGTTTGCGCCCCCCAGTGCAGCTTGCCTTCCCCCGAATTTCCGGGAACTGTGTTCCGGCAAGCAGACAAATTCTATCTGGGGGAATTCGCCATGACCTTTTCACTCTACGACGCGACCGTTGCCAACTATCTGCAGATCCTCGGCGCCACCGCGGGCTTTCTTGAGAAGAGCCTCGCGCATTTCAAGGCGAACGGAGTCGATCCCGCGGAGATCGTCGAGACCCGGCTGTTTCCGGATATGTTGCCGCTCCGCTTCCAGGTGGTCTCGCTCGCGCATCATTCCCGCGGCGCGATGGAGGCGGCGAAGAACGGCGTGTTCGTGCCCCCGTCCGGCAAGCCCGATCTGGATTACGCCGCGCTGCAAGCGCTGGTGAAGGACGCGCAGAGCGAATTGTCGGCCCTGACGCCGGACGCGGTCAATGCGTTGCTCGGGCGCGAGGTGACGTTCAAGGTCGGCGAGCGGTCGATGCCGTTCACCGCCGAGGGCTTCCTGATGTCATTCTCGCTGCCGAACTTCTTCTTCCACGCGACCACCGCCTACGACATCCTGCGTCACAAGGGCGCGCCGCTCGGCAAGCGCGACTTCATCGGCCGGCTGAATCTGAAGAAGTGATCGAACGACGCGTCAACCGATCTTGCAGCGGTGGCAACGTCAGCCGCCGTTCGCGACAAGACCACTTCCGCGCGCTGACGAGCGCGATCCGCGCATGTTTCGGGCGTGGACGCTAGCCCGTCCTGGGCCAGCGCGGCACCGGATCGAGCGGCGTCCGATACAGCTCGTGCCGGTCAATGTCGGTGACGCGCACGGCGCAACCGCGTGCCTTCAGCTCCGGCTTGACCTGCGACAGCTCATTGGCGAGCTGATCGGCGCGATCGGAGGCGAGGCTGATGTTTTCGAGGATGATTGTTCCTTGATTGCGGAACTCGTCCCCCACCACAAGATCGAAGGTGTAGTACGGCATCCCGAAGTTCTCCGTTTCGGTTTGCATCACAGGGTAACACTGAGTCGTGCGTTCCCTAAGATGCGTGGCGCACAATCAACGAGCGATTGGCGCAAAAACGATGTGCAGCGCATCGCACGATGAACGTTGGAGCACGCGGTACGCAGCACGGCGAAGGAGTCCTGTGCGGTAGCTCACCGCCATGCCGTTAAGATTTGATTAAAGCTGTCGTCGCAAGCTTAAGCCCAGTTGGAATCGCAGCGGAACCGGACTCCGGGAACCGGCAGCTGCAGGAGAAGGCCGGTGGCGTAACGCCCGCCGGCCTTTTCTCGTCCTGGACGCCGCGACCTAGAGCCTTTCCCGGTCGGAACGGGGCTCTAGACTCTTGTATTGACGCGCTTTCCTCACGCGAACCGGTATCCACTTCGCTCGAAAACGCTCTAGTCGCGCAATACGGCTTGCTGCCTGGCGCGGCACTTCGGGCCGGGCCCGCGCATGTAATACAGCTCGGGGCGATAAGGGTTGACGACGCCGTCGATCAGAAGGACGCAGCGCGCGATAAGATGGGCGAGGCGGCGGCGAAGCGGGCGCAGAGCAAGTTCCATTGCGTTCATGGTGCGCCCTCAGTGCAGCTCGCCGAGTATGGCGGTGAACGGCAGTTCAAAGATCTCAGTGCCGATGTCGTCGGTGACGTGGACCGCCCAGTTGCGCCAGTCTTCCACGCTCGGTGTCATGACAAAGCTGCGCGCCAGCTGCTCCGCATGCACCCGTGCCTCCGAAAGGTCCATGGCAGCGCCGATGCGATCCAGGATGACGTGCTTGTCGTCGGAGCAGTGAAAGAAAACTGCAGACATCTTCCGATTCCCATGCCGAAGCGATTCTCGCGCGTTGCAATAGCAGTGCGCGAAGCTTCCGAGAATCCGGGTGATCCCCCATCGGTAAACTACGGGGATTCCAGACGATTTGAATCACGCGGCCGTGATCTCTGCAATGTCAGAAAATCGGCTCGCCGATCGCAACCTGGCTGCGCGGGCCGAGCCCGATCACCCGGCCGTCGGCGTCCCTGGCGCCGAGGATCAGGAGTTCCGAGGTGAAACCCGCGATATTCTTCGGCCCGAGATTGCAGATGCACACCACCAGCGAGCCGATCAGCGCCGCCGGCTCGTAGTTCGTGATCTGCGCGCTCGACCACATGATCCGCTCGGCCCCGACATCGACGCCGACCTGGTACGAGGGATTGCGGGCACGGGGGAACGGCTGCACCTCGACGACCTTGCCGATCCGGATGTCGAGGCGGGCGAAATCGTCATAAGTGGCTTGTGGCTTGAGCGGAGACATCAGCGCTCCTGAAACGCGAGGCGGATGCCGAGCGCGATATAGATCGTGCCGACCACGCGGCCCTGCCACTGCCCGATGCGGCGATGCCGCCGGATCCACGGGCTGATCTGCCCGGCGGCCAGCGCGAGCAGCGAGGTGTAGGCCGCGCTCATCACGACGAAGATCAGGCCCAGCGTCGCGAACTGCGCGACGGCCGAGCCGTGGCCGGGATGCACGAACTGCGGCAGGAAGGCGAGGAAGAACAGCGCGGTCTTCGGATTGAGCATTTCGGCCCAGATCGCCTGCCGAAACGCGCGCCTGGGATCGACCGGCTGCGAGGTAGGCAAGTGCAAATCGTCGTTCTTCTCGAACAGCGCGCGGACACCGAGCACGATCAGGTAGATCACGCCGGCATATTTGACCATCGAGAATGCCAGCGCCGAGGTCATCAGCACGGCCGACAGGCCGAACGTCGCCATCGCCGTGTGGACGAGGTCGCCGAGCGCGATGCCGAACCCGGTCGCGATGCCGACGCGCGGCCCGCCGCTGACCGAGCGCGCCAGCACGAGCAGCACGGCCGGACCCGGGATCAGGAACAGGCCGAGCACGACGGCGGCGTAGGTGAGGAGGGTGGTGAGGTCGATCATGGAATGTGTTCCCGGATGTCAGGATGCAGGGATCGCAACGGCCGCGAAGCGCGGCTTCGGATCACGCATCACGTCGGCGCTTTCGACAATCCGCATTTCCTCGGTTCCTCGCTGCGCCGTGCGCTCCAGCACTCCGTGGATGCCTGAGGCGGCATGGCCGAGCGCCTCCGGGGTCGCAAGGCCGCGGAGGCGGGCGGCGACGAACAGCGCGGCGAACAGGTCGCCGGTCCCGGACGGGCTGATCGGCACGCGTGGGGTGCGCACGCGCCAGGCTCCCGTGCGCTCGATTGCCAGCGTCTCGATCTCGCCATGGGGCGTGCCGGCAAGCTCGGCACTGGTGACGACGATGGTCGCCGGCCCCCGCGCCATCAGCGTGCGCGCCTGTGCAACGACGTCATCGGTCGTCGCGACGCGCGCGCCGCACAGAAATTCGAACTCGAAATGATTGGGCGTGATGATGTCGGCCAGCGGACAGAGCTGGTCGCGCACCAGCGGTGGGATGTCCGGTCGCACGAACATGCCGCGGTCGCGATCGCCGAGCACGGGATCGCAGCAATAGAGCAGGGCCGGATTCTGCGCCTTGGCCCGGGCGACGAAATCGGCAACCTCCATGGCGATGTCGGCCGAGCCGAGATAGCCCGAGAGGATCATCCGCGCCGCTTCGATCGCGCCGCGCTCCTCGACGCCGCGCAGGAGGTCGGCGACCAGCTGCACGTCGAGCACCCGGCCGCGGATGGTCGGATAGCCCGGCCGATTGCTGAGCAGCGTGGTCGGCACCGCGATGACGTCGATGCCGTGCAACTGGATCGGAAAGCTGGCAGCGCTGTTGCCGACATGGCCCCAGGCGACCTGGGACTGGATCGAGATGACGCTCATGTTGTCCGCATCACCCGAACAGCGCGGCGTAGATGACGTAAAGCCAGCCCAGGATACCGTGGATGATCGCCCACAGGATCGAATGGTTCTTGGTGTAGGAGATCGCAATCGCCAGCGCCGAGCCGAACCCCACACCGTATTTCGCGCCCTCGACGCGGACGCCATAATATCGATTGCCGTTCATGGTGGTCCTTCCAGCGGAGCTGCGTGATCGGCGACAGCGTAACCCGCCGGTTGCGGTCAGTTCAACGGCGGACATGCGCCGTCGTCGCGCAACGGCCGGTACTCGGGGTGATGGGTCGTGGCTTCCGCCAGGACGACGGCAGTGGATGGCTCGTGATCCGACTGCCACACCACCGGTGTCATCACCCGCGAAAGCGGGTGATCCAGTATTCCAGAGGCAGCAGGACTTGAGGCAGCAGTACTTGGGCCGAGAGGCCGCGGCGTACTGGATCGCCCGGTCGAGCCGGGCGATGACAGGTGAGAGTGAGGACGCAGCCTTGAACTCCTCGCGACATGTTTCTCCAGCCGCCGGTCACGTTCCGATCAATCGAATGTGTCGAACCGTGCCGCAGAGTACGCGAATTCGCTGCGTCGGAGCGGAATAATCGGCCGCGCCATCCGTCATGGTAGCAGCGAGAATGCTTCGGCAGGCCGGCGAGATGGTCCCATCCTGTTGAATCCAACCGGAGACGTTCGATGACTGCGATGAGACATATCGCGGCTGGCCTGGTTGCGCTCGCCATGTTGACGACGTCAGCCATGGCGCGGGACATGCCGCTGGCCGGCCCTTATGGGTTCGCAAGGGCCCGCGCCGCCAGCCACTGGAGCGGCGCTCCGCCGCACATGCAGGCGCAGCGTTTCGGCGACACCGAGGCGCTGCCGCGCGACCAGCCGGGCGGCGTCTGCGACCATGGCGACAACGCCATGATCTGCTGAGCCGGACGGTGCATGGCGGTGATCTCCGGCAAAAGTTGCGCTAGCCTCGCTGGGTCGTCTCCCTCCAGCTGCGAGCGCCGCCGCCATGCACATCCTTCGTCCCCAGTTTCGCATCGAGCAAGGCCGCGCGCTGGACTTCGCGGCGGCGCGCGGTTTTGGCGCCATCGTCGCCGCCGATGCGCGCGGCCCGCGGGCCTCGCATGTGCCGTTCGTGATCGCGCGGCGTGACGGTCAGGTGGTCGTGCAGATTCATCTCACCGCGAACAATCCGCTGGTCGAGCTCGCCGACGGCGTCAGGCGCTTCCTGCTCATCGTCTCCGGCGACGACGCCTACATCTCGAATGACTGGTACGTTTCGCGTGACAATGTCTCGACCTGGCTCTACGAGGCGGTGCATCTGTCCGGCGTCGCGCATTTGCGCGATCACGGCGAGAACCGCGGCCATGGCGATGCGCTGCTTGCGGCCGCCGAGGCTCGGTTGCCGAAGCAGCCTTGGGATCTCACGCAGATGGAGCCCGGCAAGCGCGAGCAGATGCTGGCGGGGATCCGGGTGATCGACATCGTCGTCGACGAGATCGAGGGCCAATCGAAGCTCAACCAGCACAAGAGCGACGCGGACTATGTCGCGCTGGTCAACCGCCTGACGCAGGCCGGGGAAACCGCAAGCCGGAGGTTGGCGCAGAAGATGCGGGCGTTAAGACCGGAGCTTGAATATGAGCCGGGTCGCGTAAAAGCGTAACCCGCCATCTTTCCTGCTCGGATCGCGGGATTACGCCTTCGGCCAACGAACTTGCAAACGTGTTGTTAAGATTCGCTTTGCGCTGGTTTGCTCGACTCCGATTCGTTCTGCGCGAACAAAATGGAGTCGGATCGGGAACATAGTCAGGGGGCAACCAGGAAGCTCAGGACCTCGCTGTTGAATCGATCCGCTTGTTCGACGTTGAGGATGTGAACGCCGGGTAGCAGAACGAGTTTGGCATGGGCGATTGCTGCAGCGATCGCCTCGCTGTGACTGGCCCGTGTGACGGTGTCGCTCTCGCCGCCCATGACCAGCGTCGGTGCCGCGATCAGCGAGATCACCCGGCGAAGATCGACATCGCGCAGCGCGGTAAAGCAGCCGGCGAGCCCGCGTGGCGGCGTGGTGAGTACCATGCTGCGGAATTCGTCGACCATCTCATTTGGCGCAGCCAGCATCGTGCACGGGCGCGGGCGACGTTGCGCGAATTCGACCTGCTGAAGGCCTACGCCACCAGCTTGCCGGCGGTGAAGAGGTGGTCCCGCGGGTGGTGATTGGCGATCTCTGCCCGCCATCGCCAGCATGCGCACGGACCCGTCGCGGAGGCGCTTTGACGTCATCTCGGAGATTGGCGGCTCACTCGACGCGCAGGGCCGGACGGCAAACGGCTCCGTGCCAAGCGTGGGCGGTGAGAGGCGAGGTGGTGTGCTTGTGCCAATCCGCCCTACGAAACGTGCCAGGCGCAAATTGCGCAAACGTGTTGTTAAGAATCGCTTCGTGCCGATTTTTCGATTCCGATTCGTTCTGCGCGAACGAAATGGAGTCGAACGGAGAACGCGTCTGTGACGGCGCCGGCCGCGCCGTCAGAGAGGCCAGCGCTTGCAACATGTGCGACGGGCTCGATGATGCTCCGCGTCGGGCGCAATAATCCCACGATGGCACAAGATCGATTGCGCGGGCACCGTTTGCGTATGCATGTTGTTAACGCTTGAGCCGCGTCGATTTTCTCGATTCCGATTCGTTCCTCGCGAACAAATTGGAGTCAGATGCAGAACGGCGCTGTGGCGTGCAATGCGTTTCTCTGCTCCACTTGGTACGCAGAAGAAAGAGCGGATGGATGGTCAAGAAGGCAACCAGGACAAGGAAGAAGCCGGCATCGCGGCGGATCGTGCTGGCGATCGACATCGGCGGCACGCATGTGAAGGTGATGACCGACAAGGTGCGCATCAAGCGCGAATTCGAGTCGGGGCGGACTCTGTCCGCGATCGAGATGGTGCAGCAGGTCAAGGCGCTGACCGGGGACTGGTCCTATGACGTGATCTCGATCGGCTATCCCGGACCGGTCGTTCACAACCGTCCGCTCGCCGAGCCGCACAATCTCGGCCGCGGCTGGGCCGGCTTCGCTTTCCACAGAGCGTTCGGCCGGCCGGTCAAGGTCGTCAACGATGCGCTGATGCAGGCGATCGGCAGCTACCAGGGCGGGCGGATGCTGTTTCTCGGCCTCGGCACCGGGCTCGGCTCGGCGATGATCGTGGACGGCGTGTTCGAGCCGATGGAGCTCGGCCATTTGCCGTACCGCAAAGACGCAACGTTCGAGGACTATGTCGGGGCCGCGGGCCTCGAGCGGCGTGGCCGCAAGAAATGGCGTAAGAGCGTCGACGACGTCATCGCGCGGCTGTCGGCCGCGCTGGAGCCGGACTACATCGTGCTCGGCGGCGGCAATGCCGACAAGGTCGACAATCCGCCGCCCAAGGTGCGGTTCGGCGACAACGCCAACGCATTCGAGGGCGGCTTCCGGTTGTGGAAGCAGTCAACGCGCAAGCCGCGCGGCGCGCCTTGATGAAACCGAAACTGCCACGAAACTGCCGCGACTGCCGAAGTTTCGTGCTGTTCCGATGTTGCGGTTCCTGGAACTGATCGGGTGCACCGCTCGTTTTATGCGGCATAACATCCCGTTCCATGAGGAGTGAACCATGCGAAGCTTGATTATTCCCGCCATCGCGGCTCTTGCGATCGGCGCTGCGACGCCGGCGATGGCCTATGATTCCGGCAGCCAGATCTCGATGGAGGCGGCACTCGACGTGGCGACCAGCATCGGCGTCGTGACGGTGTCGAACACCCAATTCCTCGGCGATGAGTGGGAGGTCGAGGGCCGTGACCGGCTCGGGCGCTGGATGCAGGTCGATGTCGACGCGCGCACCGGCGAGGTGCGCAACGTGGATCGCGGCTGGTAGCGGCGTCTTCAACCCGGCGTGAGCGATTTGAACGGCCGGCGGCGCGGGGCGCTTCGCCGGCCGTTCGTTATCCAGAATGTTCGATGCCGCGCTTTGGCCGAACGCCATAAAGGTGCGCTATGCTGGCGGCAGATTCCGGGAATCTGCTGCGAGCCGCGGCGGTCCCGCGACAAGGAGACCGGCCATGACCAAACCGTTTCCATCCAAAACCCACATCGGCAACCACCTGCTGCATCCGGAAACCCAGATGCTCAACTACGGCTACGATCCGCAATTGTCGGAGGGCGCGGTCAAGCCGCCGGTATTTCTGACCTCGACCTTCGTGTTCCGGACCGCCGAGGACGGCAAGGACTTTTTCGATTTCGTCGCGGGCCGTCGCGAGCCTCCGGAAGGCATGGGCGCGGGGCTGGTCTATTCGCGGTTCAATCATCCGAACAGCGAGATCGTCGAGGATCGGCTTGCGATCTACGAGCGCACCGAGAGCTGCGCGCTGTTCTCCTCCGGGATGTCGGCGATCTCGACCACGGTGTTCGCCTTTGCGCGGCCCGGCGACGTGATCCTGCATTCGCAGCCGCTTTATGGCGGCACCGAGACGCTGTTCACCAGGACGCTGGCGGCGTTCTCGATTCAGGCCGTGGGCTTTGCCGACGGCCTCGACGAAGGCGTGGTCCGCGCCGCAGCCGAGGAGGCGATGAAGAAGGGCCGTGTCGCGATGATCTTCATCGAGACGCCGGCCAACCCGACCAACGGCCTGGTCGACATCGCGCTGACCAGACGCGTCGCCGACATGATCGGCAAGGCGCAGGGTTTCACCCCGATCATCGCCTGCGACAACACGCTGCTCGGGCCGGTGTTTCAGCGGCCGATCGAGCATGGCGCCGATCTGTCGCTGTACTCGCTGACCAAATATGTCGGCGGTCATTCCGATCTGATCGCGGGCGCGGCGCTCGGCTCGAAGAAGCTGATGAAGGACGTCAAGGCACTGCGCGGCGCGATCGGCACCCAGCTCGATCCGCATTCCTGCTGGATGATCAGCCGTTCGCTGGAAACGCTGAGCCTGCGCATGGAAAAGGCCGACCGCAATGCGCGGATCGTCGCCGACTATCTGCGCGACCATCCCAAGGTGGCGCAGGTGCATTATCTCGGCCATCACGATGCGGCATCGGCAGCGGGGCGGGTGTTCGCGAGCCAAAGTAGCGGCGCCGGCTCGACCTTCTCGTTCGACATCACGGGCGGGCAGCAGGCCGCGGAGATATTCCTCAACAGCTTGCAGATCTTCAAGCTCGCGGTGAGCCTCGGCGGCACCGAGTCGCTGGCGAGCCTGCCGGCCACGATGACGCATTCCGGCGTGCCCGCCGATATCCGCAAGAAGATCGGCGTGCTCGATACCACAATCCGGCTCTCGATCGGGATCGAGCATCCGTCCGATCTCGTCGCCGACATCGCACAGGCATTGAGCAAGGCGTGAAAAGGTCGTGAGCCGGACAGGTTCGCGATGATCTCGGGAATCGGTGGAACGGTCTGCTCCGCGCTCCGTTAGCATCGGTCGCTCGGTAGTGCGGCCCGCCGCGTGCGGGGACGGTCCGCCGACGTCGCGCCTCGCTCAGCAGCTGGCTGATCCAACCACGGATGCGAACAATGATTCACGGAACCTTGGCTTTCGCCGGCCTTCGTACGTCACTGATCGGTGCCGCCGTCTCGTCGGCATTGTTCGTGATCGCAAGTCTCGCCCACGCGCAGCCTGCGAATTCGCCTGCGGATCATGGCGCTGATGCCGGTCCCGGCGGCTTCGCCGACCTCGCGGAGAAGGTCGGGCCTGCCGTGATCGGTGTCGCCGCCAAGGTGGTGGCGGCAGACGATGACGACTCTGCGGGCCAGTCCGATGCGCCGGACGGATCCGATCAGGACATGCCGGGGAAGATCGTTCCGGGTCCCGGCAAGCGTGGTCCGGGCTCGACGTCGACGCCAACCGAGATGACCTCGATCGGTTCGGGCTTCTTCATTTCCGCGGACGGCTATGCGGTGACCAACAATCACCTGCTGGCGGGCAGCGACACCGCCGATGTCCGCACCAGCGACAACAAGATCTACAAGGCGAGAGTCCTGGCCAAGGACCAGGTCAGCGATCTGGCGCTGCTCAAGGTCGATGGACGGAGCGACTTCGCCTACGTCAAAATGGCGGATCAAGCGCCGCGCGCCGGCGATTGGATCCTCGCGGTCGGCAATTCATTCGGACTCGGCAATACCGTCAATGCCGGCATCGTCTCGGCGCGTGCGCGCGATCTGGAGACGGGGCCTTCGGAAGACTTCGTGCAGATCGATGCGCGGATCAACCGCGGCGATTCCGGCGGACCGAGCTTCAACGCGCAGGGCGAGGTGATCGGCGTCAACAGCATGATCGTCTCGCCCTCGGGCGGCTCGGTCGGTGTCGCCTTCGCGATCCCCGCCGACACCGTGAAGACGGTGATTCCGCAGCTGAAAGAGAAGGGCGCGGTCACGCGCGGCTGGATGGGCGCGCAGGTGCAATCGATCACCCCCGACGTTGCCGAGAGCCTCGGTGCCAACAATCTCCGCGGTGCGGTCGTGGTCGGCGTCCAGAACGGCGGCCCGGCAGCGCAGGCCGGATTGAAGCGCGGCGATGCGATCACTTCGGTCAATGACGAGCCGATCAAGAGCGCGAACGAGCTGACCAAGAAGGTCTATGCGGCGGCGCCGGGCAGTTCGGTCAAGCTGTCGATGGTGCGCGACAACGCGCAGAACTCGCTCAACGTGACCGTGGGCAAGCTCGCGCAGTCGCAGGCGCCCGGCGGCGCGCTCAAGTAATTCCGCCGGTCTTAATTCCGCCCGTCTTGATCCCACCAGCCTCGGCGATCAGCTCGAACGAGCGCAGCCGCTTCTGGTGATCATAGACGTCGGAGACGATCATCAGCTCGTCGGCGCCGGTTTCCGCGACCAGCGCATCGATGCCGGCACGCACCGTCTCCACCGAACCGATGATGGAGCGCTCCAGCATCCGCATCGCCTGGACTTTCTCAGACGGCGACCAATAGGTCTCGATGTCGTCGATCGGCGGCTGGCTCAGGCCGCGCGCGCCGCGGAAGATGTTGGTGAACGACATCTGCTGCGTGGTCGCAAGGCGCCGCGCTTCCGCGTCGGTGTCGGCGGCGATGATGTTGACGCCGACCATGGTGTAGGGGCGCTGTAGCTGTTCCGACGGCTTGAAGCGGGCGCGATAGATCTGCAGCGCCTGGTTCAACAGCTCGGGGGCGAAATGCGAGGCGAAGGCGTAGGGCAGGCCGAGCTCGCCGGCCAGCATCGCGCCGAAATTGCTCGAGCCGAGAATCCACAGCGGCACGTCGGTGCCGGCGGCCGGCACCGCCTGGATGCGCTGGTTCGGACCGGCGGCGGCGAGGAAGGCCTGCACCTCGAGCACGTCCTGCGGAAAATTCTCGGCGGATTCCGGCGTGCGGCGCAGCGCGCGCAGCGTCAGCTGATCGGTGCCCGGCGCGCGGCCGAGGCCGAGATCGATCCGGCCCGGAAACAGCCGCGCCAGCGTGCCGAACTGCTCGGCGATCACATAAGGCGCGTGGTTCGGCAGCATGATGCCGCCGGCGCCGACCCGGATGGTGTTGGTGCCCGCCGCGATATGCCCGATCACGACCGACGTCGCAGCGCTCGCAATGCCTGCCATGTTGTGGTGCTCCGCCACCCAGATCCGGCGATAGCCCAGCGCCTCGGCATGGCGCGCGACATCGCGCGCATTGTACAGCGCGCCGGTCGCGTCGGTTTCCTCGGTGACGCGGACGAGATCGAGAATGGAGAGGGCGGCCACGGGAGCTCCGGAGCGTTTGGGACGGGGAGCCGATGGTATTGGCTGTGTCCGGGGTGGGTGCGAACCGGCGAGGCGGCCGGTTCATGCAGATGCATATGGATACGGCCGCGGTGTGGGTCAATCCGCCGGCCGCGGGAACGCGCCGAAGAGACGACGCGGGGCTGCGAGTCCAAAACAGCGAGAACAACCCCATGCAAAGGAGGCGGGAGGCCGCCGGGACGTTGAAAAGCGACTTGACACGTCGGGCAACTCAGCGGTATTTTTCCATTATTCCGAAATTGTGCAGGCTGCCCGCCCCACGCGACGGTGGGAGAGGGCGGTGACGGAGGTGCCTGGCGACCTCCCCCGGCTTCCGCACGGCCATTGGCGGCCCGCCCGCGAAGCTGCGGCCGCGTCAGCCTTTCTCCCGGGGCAAAGCTGCGCGCGCAGGGCGTTCCAGCGATGCGCGACTTGCCGAAAATGTGTCCATGATGGCAGCTACCGTCTGCGGCCGATCCGCCCTACCTTCGCGGAGCGCCAACCGCGTGGCCAACGATCCGATCCGGAGCGAGACCCATTCCCCAGCTCATCTTCGGCCTGACCAGTCTGTTGATCCTGGCCCGCTTCATCTGGCCGCTCGATTGGCCGCTCGCGGCCAAGATCGTCGCCGCGGTGCTGGTGCTGGTCGCCCTGCAATTTCACCGCTGGAACAGGCTGTCGTCGGGATCGGTGTTCGCGCCGGAGTTTCCGCGTCCGGTGGTCGCGCTGTTCAACTGGGCGTTCGGCGCGGTCATGCTGCTGGCGCTGCTGCAACTGGCGCTCGATGTCGGGCTGATCGTCGCCGCGGTGATCCACGGCGGCTTCGTCGGCGTGCCCGACGGCGTGCGCTACGCGCTACTCGCGCTGGCGGCCACGGCCGCCGCGATCGGCGTCCATCAGGCGATGCGCATTCCGCCGCTGCACGATGTCGAGGTCGCGATCCCTGGACTGCCGCGCGAGTTCGACGGCTACACCATCCTGCACCTGACCGATCTGCATATCAGCCGGCTGTTTCCCGCGTCATGGGCGCGTGAGGTCGTCGCGCGATCGAACAAGCTTCGCGCCGACCTGATCGCGATCACCGGCGACCTGATCGACGGCAGCATCGATGCGCGGCGGAGCGACATCGCGCCGCTGGCCGACCTGATCGCCGCCGACGGCGTCTACGTGATCTCGGGCAATCACGAATATATCTTCGGCTATGACGGCTGGATGGCGCATTACGAAGCGCTCGGCCTGCGCTCGCTCGAGAACCGGCACATCGTGCTCGGACGCGGCGGCGGCCAATTGGTGATCGCGGGGATCACCGACCGCGCGTCGCGCCACCGGACGCATCCCGTCCGCGACCTCGCCGCGGTGCTCGACGGCGTCCCCAAGGGCGCGCCGGTCATCCTGCTCGACCACCAGCCGGCCGACGCGCGCAATTCCGCGGCGCACGGCGTCGCCCTGCAACTCTCCGGGCACACTCATGGCGGATTGATCTGGGGCATCGACCGCCTCGCCGCGCGCGCCAACGCCGGCTTCGTCTCGGGCCGCTACGACGTCGACGGCATGACGCTCTACGTCAACAACGGCACCGCGCTGTGGCCGGGCTTTGCCTTGCGGCTCGGCCGTCCCTCCGAATTGACGCGGATCACGTTGCGTGCGGCTGATGTCAGGTCCACCTGATTCACGCGTCAAACGGCTAGACCGGTGTCATCACCCGCGAAAGCGGGTGATCCAGTATTCCAGAGACGCCGATGCTTGAATCGAGAAGCCGCGGCGTACTGGATCGCCCGGTCCATGTGCGCAATTGCGCACAGGCCGGGCGATGACAGCGTGGGTGAGGGCACAGCTTCGCGTCTTCGCGACATGATTTGTCCGAACTGTGCTCCTCGTCTTGTTGCGAGCGAAGCGAAGCAACGCATGGTTCAAGCCATGAACATTCCGCCCCGCTCGCGCATGCTTAAGACATTGGTCATCTCTTTGCTTGCATTTTCACGACCTCATTCAGCAGGAGGCACCATGTCCGACATCACCATTCCCGGCGGAAAAATCCGTTCCTTCGTCGAGCGGATCGAGAACCTTGACGCCGAAATGGCGGAACTCAGCGAGCAGAAGAAGGAAGTCTTCTCGGAGGCGAAGGGCGAAGGTTTCGACGTGAAGATCCTCAAGGAGATCATCAAGCTGCGCAAGCAGGACCAGGACGAGCGCGACGAACGTGAAAGCCTGCTCGATCTCTACATGCGCGCAATGGAAACGGCGCCGGCGGGAGAGAAGACCGCGAAAGCGGCGTGAGGTCTGCGGAGGCGATGTGCTTCCGCAATCTACAGCGAGTAGGGCGGGTCAGCGAAGCGTAACCCGCTGAAACTGTTGCGAGCCAAGGGGCGGATTGCGCGTGCGGCTAATCCGCCCTCCGCTTGCTGCGGCTACGAAGCTCAGTCTCTGCTTCACTCCTTCCGGCGCCGACGCAGTAAAGGATACCACTCCGCACCGTTGTAGTCTCCCTCGCGCCAAAGGCAGGTTAGTACCTGGGTTGGTACGTTATAGCTGGAGAGCATCAGCATAGCGCGATTGCCATAACCAAGCGCCCTTTCGTTGGCGACCTCTTCCAATTTACCATTAGAAAGAAGGATCTTCCTGCCGATGTCGAGGCACTTTGCCCGAAAGCTCTGGGTGCCTTCTGCATCCATGCCTTCTAGAGGCTGGTCGAACGCAAATGGAATTTTGTCTTCGCCGAGATGCGCATAAATTGAGGCTTTTAGCCCGATCGTCACCATAAAGTCTTGGCGATCGAAGCGATGGTTGAAGCACTATTCGTTACGCTTGGGGAAATTGCCTCCCCGATCACTCTAATCAAACTCGCCCAAGCCTATACTGACGACAGACTGCTATACGCTGGTGAGGGTGGGGTAGCTTGCTGACGCCACGTAGTTTCAGCGCGCACAGCAGCCCGGTGACAAATTGGCTTGAAGTAATGAGTTTTGACATGCTGATAGATGGTTGTCGGTTGCGGCGCGGACAACTAACGAGGGTAGGTCAACTCTAGTTAGGATGTCTAGTGAATTTGTTGGGGGCAGGGGATGACGCGCCCCCAACAAAAGTAGAGTGTTGCGATACAGCAATACTGGCCGCGTCTCACGAACACCCCGTCGTGCTTCCGCAAGTATCGCACTTCATGCACGTCCCGTTCCGCACCAGCGTGAAGTTGCCGCACTCCGAGCACATCTCGCCTTCGTAGCCTTTTGCTTTCGCTTCGGCGCGACGCTCCGCCTTGGACGGGGTGGCGGCTGCGGCTGAGCCGGGCTTGCTCCACGCTTGCAGGGCCTCGAGCTTCTCGGTCGGCGAGAGGTCGTGGCTGACTTCCTGCTTCAGGGCGACCGCGCCCTCGACGGTGTCGGAGGCACCGCGCGCGGTTGCGCCGTGCGAGGCCAGTGAGGTCACGCGGTTGCCGCCGGCCGGCGCGTTGTCGGCGTTCTGGCTCACCGCGGCCGAGCCGCCGCGCATGATGACGAGGTTGTCGGTGCGCGAGCGGGTGAGGCCGCGCGACAGATACTTCGTCGCCTGGTGCTGCGGCGCTTCTTCCGGCTGCTCCTTGCCTTCCTCGACGCCCTTGCCGAGCGCGTCGAAGCCAGACTCGTTCGGATCGACATGGGCGAGATCGAAGCGCGACATGTAGCTCACCGCGAGCTCGCGGAAGACATAGTCGAGGATCGAGGTCGCGTATTTGATCGAGTCGTTGCCCTGCACGGGGCCTGCGGGCTCGAAGCGGGTGAAGGTGAAGGCGTCGACATATTCTTCCAGCGGCACGCCGTATTGCAGGCCGAGCGAGACCGCAATCGCGAAGTTGTTGATGAAGGAGCGGAGTGCCGCGCCTTCCTTGTGCATGTCGATGAAGATCTCGCCGAGCCGTCCGTCGTCATATTCGCCGGTACGGAGATAGACCTTGTGGCCGCCGACAACCGCCTTCTGGGTGTAACCCTTGCGTCGGTCAGGCATCTTCTCGCGCTCGCGCATCACCACGATGCGCTCGACCAGCTTCTCGACGATCTTCTCCGAGACCTGGGCGGCACGCGCGGCCATCGGCTTCTCGTAGAGCGCCTCGACCACGTCGTCCTCGTCCTCGTCGTCGGAGATCAGCTGCGAGTTCAGCGGCTGCGACAGCTTCGAGCCGTCGCGGTACAGCGCGTTGGCCTTCAGCGCCAGCTTCCACGACAAGAGGTAAGCGGACTTGCAGTCCTCCACCGTGGCGTCGTTCGGCATGTTGATGGTCTTGGAGATCGCGCCCGAGATGAACGGCTGCGAGGCCGCCATCATCCGGATGTGGCTCTCGACCGAGAGATAGCGCTTGCCGATCTTGCCGCAGGGGTTGGCGCAGTCGAACACCGGGTAGTGCTCGGCCTTCAGATGCGGGGCGCCTTCCACCGTCATCGCGCCGCAGATGTGCACGTTGGCGGCTTCGATCTCGCGTTTTGTAAACCCGACGGCCTGGAGCAGGTCGAAGCCGGGGGCAGCGATGGCCTCGGCGCCGATGCCGAGCTGGTCGCGGATGAAATCTTCGCCAAACGTCCACTTGTTGAAGGCGAACTTGATGTCGAACGCGGTCGGCAGCGCCTTTTCCACTTTTGCTATCGCTTCATCGGTGAAGCCTTTTGCCTTCAGCGTCGAGGCGTTGATCCCGGGCGCATTCGACAGCGAGCCGTGGCCGACGGCGTAGGCCTCGATCTCGGCGATCTCGCTCTCGCGATAGCCGAGCGCACGCAGCGCTGACGGCACCGCCTGGTTGATGATCTTGAAGTAGCCGCCGCCGGCGAGCTTCTTGAACTTCACCAGCGCAAAATCAGGCTCGATGCCGGTGGTGTCGCAATCCATCACCAGGCCGATGGTGCCGGTCGGCGCCACCACCGTGGTCTGGGCGTTGCGATAGCCGTTGACCTCGCCGAGCGCCAGCGCGTCGTCCCAGGCCAGCTTGGCGTGGGCGACGATGTCGGCTTGCGGGCAGGAGGCGTGATCGAGCGGCACCGGGTTGACCGAGAGCGCCTCATAGCCGGTCGCGTTGCCGTGGGCGGCGCGGCGGTGGTTGCGGATCACGCGCAGCATGTGCGCGGCGTTCTTCTTGTAGCCGGGGAAGGTGCCAAGCTCGGCGGCCATCTCCGCCGAGGTCTTGTAGGCGATGCCGGTCATCACAGCGGTCAGCGCGCCGCACAGCGAACGGCCTTCCTTCGAGTCATAGGGCAGGCCCATGGTCATCAACAGGCCGCCGATATTGGCGAAGCCGAGGCCGAGGGTGCGGAACTCGTAGGACAGCTCCGCGATCGCCTTCGACGGGAACTGGGCCATCATCACGGAGATTTCGAGCACGATGGTCCAGAGCCGGCAGAGATGCTCGTAGGACTCGATGTCGAACCGTTTTGTGCTGGTGCTGTAGAACGTGAGTAGATTAGCAGAAGCCAGGTTGCACGCCGTGTCGTCCAGGAACATGTATTCCGAGCACGGATTGGAGGCGCGGATGTCGCCGGACGCCTTGCAGGTGTGCCAGTCGTTCATCGTGGTGTTGAAGTGCAGACCGGGATCGGCCGACGCCCAGGCGGCGTAACCGATCTTCTCCCAGAGGTCGCGGGCCTTCAGCGTCTTGGTGACCTTCTTGGTGGTGCGGCCGACCAGATTCCAGTCGCCGTCGGTCTCCACCGCGCGCAGGAAATCGTCCTTCAGCGAGACCGAGTTGTTGGAGTTCTGGCCGGAGACGGTGAGATACGCCTCGGAATCCCAGTCGGTGTCGTAGGTGTCGAACGAGATCTCCTTGTAGCCCTGTTTTGCAAATTGGATGACGCGCTTGATGTAGTTGTCAGGGACCAGCGCGCGGCGGGCGAGCTTGATCTCGCGGCGCAGCGCCGGGTTTTTCTCGGGATCGAAGCAGTCGTCGCCAGAACCTTCGCAGTTGACGCAGGCCTTCATCACGGCCTTGAGATGCTTCTGGTTGATCTTGGAGCCGGTGACGAGCGCCGCAACCTTCTGCTCCTCCTTCACCTTCCAGTCGATATAGGTCTCGATGTCGGGGTGATCGGCATCGACCACGACCATCTTGGCGGCGCGGCGGGTGGTGCCGCCCGACTTGATCGCACCGGCTGCGCGGTCGCCGATCTTGAGGAAGCTCATCAGGCCGGACGAGCGGCCGCCGCCGGACAGCTTTTCGCCTTCGCCGCGCAGGCTCGAGAAGTTGGAGCCGGTGCCGGAGCCGTACTTGAACAGGCGCGCCTCGCGCACCCAGAGGTCCATGATGCCGCCCTCGTTGACGAGGTCGTCGCCGACGCCCTGGATGAAGCAGGCATGCGGCTGCGGATGCTCATAGGCCGACTTCGATTTGGTCAGCTTGCCGGTCTTCCAGTCGACGTAATAGTGGCCCTGGCCGGGACCATCGACGCCATAGGCCCAGTGCAGGCCAGTGTTGAACCACTGCGGCGAGTTCGGCGCGACCATCTGCTTTGCCAGCTGGAAGCGGATCTCGTCGAAGAAGGCCAGCGCATCGTCTTCACTCGAGAAGTAGCCGCCCTTCCAGCCCCAATAGGTCCAGCAGCCGGCGAGGCGATCGAACACCTGCTTGGCGCTGGTCTCACCGACGATGCGCTCGTTCTCGGGGAGGCTCGCGAGCGCCTCGGTGTCCGGCACCGAACGCCACAGCCACGACGGCACGGTCTCTTCCTCGACCTTCTTCAGGCGCGCGGCGACGCCGGCCTTGCGGAAATACTTCTGCGCCAGCACGTCGGAGGCGACCTGCGACCAGAACTCCGGAACCTCGACGTTCTCGGCACGGAACACGACCGAGCCGTCCGGATTGCGGATCTCTGAGGTGGTCAGGCGGAAATTGATCCCGGCATAGGGAGACTGTCCGCTGGTGGTGTTGCGTCGTTCGATTCGCATGGTCGAGCCCCGTCACTTCTTCTGCCCGGTCCCACGTTTCCCCGCAGGTTGCCGGAATGTTGTCTATTCGCGGAGTCCGGAACACGTGTGGGCACGCCTCCCGTCATCCGCAGCTCAGCCGGTGGATCCGGCCTGTTCTCTCGTCCGCTCGGCGCCGGTTTGGCCCGGCCCTGCGGCGGCACAATCCCTAAGGGGTGCCCGACTGGTCGGGTCCTCCGGGTCATGCATTCAACGCCCCAAACGCTCACGCGACACGTCACGCGTACGCTCACTTGCGGGCCGGTTTCGGCCTCTGTTTGCGGGTCCTTCTCGGCCCGTTCGTCGTCCCCGTCGGCGTCCCAAAATCAGGGCAGACAAGCCCTTCACCCGCGGCCCGAAGGCCTGGCGGAGTGGTCATTTTGGAACCCTTGTGGGAGCGACCGGCGGGGACCCAAACACACTCGCGCCGAACAGGTTGAAAGCTAGGCCATGTCCGTTGCGCCCGTCAAGGACTAGTACGAGTTTCTGAATCAAACACTAAATATGGTGGAGGGGAGGGGGATAACAGGGCTGGTGCCGCGCCTGTGATCGCGCCAACTATCGGTGAGTCCTCAGGGATTCCCAAGCCAAAAAAATTCCTCAGCCCTGTGGATTGGCGTTTCGCCCCGCTGTTCACAGGTGAAGTTTTTATTCGCCGCCCCGGATTGAATTTTGGGGACTCACGTAGGGCTACGGGCAAACTACGGATCAGGCATGTCAGCGGCGTGATGGTCGGGCGACAAAATCGCGGGCAAGGTGGGGCCGACTCACATCGTTTCACACCCTTGCCGGGTTCCATGACAGTCCAGAAGCCTTCCGGGCGGCCGCGCCTTGCGCCCGCCGGCCTGATGTTCCTCGCCATCACCTCCGTGGGTTGGGGATTCAACTGGCCGTCCACCAAATTCCTGCTCAGCGAGCTGCCGCCGCTGACCTTGCGCGGCACCACCGGCGTCATCGGCGCGGTGCTGCTGGCGGCGTTGGCGCTGATCCGCGCCCAGAGCCTGCATGTCGAGGCCAGGCTGTGGCCGCGCCTCGTGCTGTATTCGCTGCTCAACGTCACCGGCTGGATGGTGCTGATGGGGCTCGCGCTGCTCTGGCTGCCGGCGAGCGAGACCGCGCTGATCGCCTACACCATGCCGGTCTGGGCTTCGCTGCTGGCCTGGCCGGTGCTCGGCGAGCGGCCGACGCTGTTGCGCACCATCGCGCTGGTGATGGCGTTCGCGGGGCTTGCCGCGATCATGGGCGGCAACGGCATTTCCGCGAGCACGGAGAAGCTGCCCGGAATCATCATGGCGCTCGGCGGCGCGTTCGGCTTTGCGCTCGGCACGGTGCTGGCGAAGAAATACCCGCTGGTGATGCCGCCGATCCCGGCGGCGGCCTGGCAGATCGGCCTCGGCTGCGTGCCGATCGCGATCATCGGCCTCCTGATCGAGACCACGCATCTCGACCGCATCACGGCGGTGGGCTGGTGGCTGCTGGTCTATTCGACCGTGATCCAGTTCTGCGTCGCCTATGTCGCCTGGTTCGCAGCACTGGCCCGCCTGCCGGCCTCGGTGGCGGCGATCGGTACCATGGCGGTGCCGGTGATCGGCGTGATCGCCTCCGCAGTCGCGCTGCATGAGCCGCTGGGGCCGACCCAGATTGTCGCTTTGCTGTTCACGCTCGCCGGCGTCGCGCTGGCGACGCGGTGAGCTTTCCTCTCCTCCGTCATTGCGAGCGAAGCGAAGCAATCCATTTCGCCACTTGTTGAGGCAATGGATTGCCGCGGCGCTGCGCGCCTCGCAATGACGGGAGAGAGAGCAGAGCTGCTATCCGCGCGCGAGACGCCGGGCGTACCCGCAAGCGCTCACATCACTCACCCAGCGCCTGCTGCAGCATGCTGGCGAGCTGCGCCTTGCGATAGGGTTTTGCCAGCAGCAGCACGCCTTCGTCGAGGCGGCCGTGATGCACGATGGCGTTCTCGGTATAGCCCGAAGTGTAGAGCACCTTGAGGCCGGGTCGCCGTTTTCTCACTTCGTCGGCGAGCTGGCGGCCGTTCATGCCGCCAGGCATGATGACGTCGGTGAACAGCAGGTCGAACTTCTCGCCCTTGTCGACCAGCGCCAGCGCGGCGCGGGCGTCCGGCACCGCGATGGTCTTGTAGCCGAGGCTGCCGAGCTGCGTGACCACGTAGTTGCGCACCAGCTGATCGTCTTCCACCACCAGGATGACTTCGCTGCCGCGCCGCACCGGCTCGGGCGCTGCGGCCTCGACCTCGACCTGGCCGCGGGCAGGGGGCAGATAGAGCTTGATCGTGGTGCCGTGGCCTTCCTCGCTGTAGATCTTGATGTGGCCGCCGGACTGCTTGACGAAGCCGTACACCATGCTCATGCCGAGGCCGGAGCCCTTGCCGACCTCCTTGGTGGTGAAGAACGGCTCGAACACCTTGTCCTGCACCGCGTGCGACATGCCGGTGCCGGTGTCGCTGACCGCGAGCAGCACGTAGCGGCCCGGCGTGATGTCGGGATTGACAGAAGCATAGGCGTCGTCGAGCACGATGTTCTTGGTCTCGAACAAGAGCTTGCCGCCGTTCGGCATCGCGTCGCGGGCGTTGATCGCCATGTTGAGCAGCGAATTGGCGAGCTGCGACGGATCGATATGGACGCTGGCGACATCGGGCGCCAGCACCGAACTGATCTCGATCTGCTCGCCGAGCGTCGGCCGCAGCAGCTTTGCGATATCGACCACGGTGCCGTTGATGTCGACGGTGCGCGGCTCCAGCGGCTGGCGGCGGGCGAAGGCGAGCAGATGCTGGATCAGCTCGCGGCAGCGTTCGGCGGCGCGGTCGATCAGCTCGGCAGTCTGCGCCAGCTTCGGCTGCGTGCGCAGGCTGTCGACCAGCGTCTCCGTCGTGCCGGTGATGACGGTCAGCATGTTGTTGAAGTCGTGCGCGACGCCGCCGGTCAGCTTGCCGATGGCGTCGAGCTTCTGCGCCTGTTGCAGCTTGTGCTCGGTTTCGCGCGAGGCGGTGATGTCGTGATAGATCAGCGCAGCGCCGGTGATGGCGTTGTCGCCGTCGCGCAGCGGCCGGCCCGACACCACGAGGTGGATTTCCGGCGCGCCGCGCACCGGCTTGGCGACGAACTCCAGCCCGTCGAATTCCTCGCCGCGCAACGCCCTCGCCGAGGGCATGTCGTCGGCCCGCATCGGCGTCTCGCCGTCGGCCTGGAACACGTTGCTCATGGCGCGCAGCTGCCGCACCGTCATGCCCGGCTTGTAGCGCAGCATCTTCTCGGCCGCCGGGTTGGAGAGCAGCACCGTGCCGGTGCCGTCGAGCACCAGCACCGCCTCCGCCATGGTGCGGAAGGTGGTTTCCATCACCGAGGTGGAGCGGCGCAGCTCCTCGAGGGCGGCGCCGAGATCCTTGGTGCGCTCGGCCACCTTGCCCTCGAGTGACAGATTGGTCGCCTTGGTCGCGCTGAGCGCGCCCTGCAATTCGCGGCTGGCGCGCCGCGCCGTCAGCGTCAGCGCGACCGCGAGCGCCAGGATCATCGCAACGCCGGCGAGGTCGATGGCCAGCAGCAGCCGGCCGTTGGTCTTCGACTGGTCGGTGCGAATCGCGAGCAGGCGGCGCTCCTCGGCGACCAGGCGGTCGAGCGCGGCCCCGACCTTGTCGGTCAGGGCACGGCTCTCGCCCGCGGAGATCAGCGCCGCGGCGCCGGCGGTATCGCCCGCGGTGCGCAAGCGGATCAGTTCGGCGCCGAGCGCAATCGCGCGCTCGACCTGTCCCCTGGTGCCGGCGAGCAACTGGGCTTCCTGCGGCGCCGACTTCACGGCGGTCATCAGCTCGTCGAATGCGGCGGTGAGGGCCGTGCTCTGGTCGCGGAACTCGTCGGCGAAGGAGGCGTCGCCGGTCAGCGCGAAGCCGCGTGCCGCGCTCTCGACGCCGCGCGGCAGCGGCCGCGCGTCGGAGATGCATTTGAGTATCTTCAGCGTGTGATCGACCGAATCAATCGCGCTGCGCGACTTGACATCCAGCCCGATCGACGCCGCGCTGATGACAAGGAGGATCGCAAGGCCGCTGCCAAGAATGAGACGCTGGGAAGCCATCGACGACGAGAGTACGAGCAATTATTTCGAAAGACGAGCGGAAGGAGCGGACTTCGCCAGACATTCGTTAACGGCGGCAATCAGCGCCTGCGGGGTGAACGGCTTGCGCAGGCAGGCGGAGGCGCCAAGCTCGATCGTCATCCGCAGGAAGTCCGGCGCCCGGTCGGCATTGGCGAAGGCGTAGCCGGACATCGCGATCACGGGAATATCGGGAGCGCGCTCGTGGAAGACGCGAATCGCCTCGAAACCGCGCATATGCGGCATGAAGACGTCGACCAGCATCACGTCGAAGGTGGCTTTTTCCAGCGCGCGCATGCCGGCTTCACCGCCGTCGGCGACGGTGACGTCGAAGCCCTGGCGCTGCAAACACACCTCGATGGCAACGCACACCATCGGGTCGTCATCGACCACGAGAACGCTCGGCACGATGCATCCTCTTTTTGCGGCCCCGCGTGCCGTCGACTCGCTTGGCCCGTCTGCCGATTAAGGCGGAACCCAAGTGGAAAGTCTGTATCATAGAATGCATATGCCGTTTGCTGACAAGCGGATTTCCAGCTAGCCCTGACGCCATCACTTGTATTTGTCCGCCCACATGACGACAGGTCCATGATCGCAGTTCCCGTCGCCGGCCGCGCCCCGCTGTCACCGTTCGGCCTCGCATCTCTGGTGGTCGCCTCGACCGGCTGGGGTCTCAATTTCCCGATCATGAAATTCCTGCTGACCGAGTGGCCGCCGCTGTCGTCGCGCGGGCTGTGCGGCGTGATCGGCGCGCTCGCGCTCGGTTTGGTGGCGCTCGCGCGCGGCGAGACGTTGCGCGTGCCGGATGGCATGTGGCCGCGGCTTGCCTTGGTGTCGACGCTGTCGATCGGCGGCTGGGTCGCCTCGATGGGCCTCGCGCTGATCTGGCTGCGCGCCAGCGAAGCGGCCGTGCTCGGGATCTCGATCCCGGTATGGGTCGCGCTGGTGGCCTGGCCGGTTCTCGGCGAGCGGGTGTCGCTGCCGCGCGCGACAGCGCTTGCCGTGGCGGTGGCCGGGATTGCCGCGCTGATCGGCGGCGGCGGCATCGATGCGAGCCTTGGCAAGTTGCCGGGCATCCTGTTCGCGCTCGCCGGCGCGCTTTGTGTCGCGCTCGGCACGGTGCTGACCAAGTATTTCAAGCTCGCAATGCCGCCGCTGTCGCTCGCCGCCTGGCAGCTTGCGATCGGCTGCGTGCCGGTCGCGATCGCGGGCCTCGTGATCGAGCAGCCGCAGCTTGCCGCGCTGTCGCAGCTCGGCTGGGCGTCGATGGTCTACATGACGCTGATCCAGTTCTGCCTTTGCTATGTCTGCTGGTTTGCGGCGCTGCAGCGGCTGCCGGCGGCGACTGCATCGATCGGCACGCTGCTGGTGCCGGTCGTCGGCGTGCTGGCGGCGGCGGCGATGCTGCGCGAGCCGCTCAGCACGAGCGACATCGCGGCGCTGCTCGTGACCTTCGCAGCCGTGGCGGTCGCCCTGCGCACATGAAAAGGGCGGCGTTGCCGCCGCCCCTTTTTTTAACCAGCGATTCAGGCCTTCGTTACGGGCAGGGGTGCCGCAGACCGTCATAGCCGAGATAGGTGCCCGAGGCCGGGTCGTAGGACTTGTAGCGCTGCGCGCAATAGCTCGCGTCGCCGCCCGGTACGGCTTCCACGGCGACAGACGGTTCGTCGTAATAGCCGTAGCTGTCGTCATAGTAGCCGGGGCCGTAGCCATAATAGCCGGAGCCGTAATACGCGCCCGAGGCGAGGGCGCCGCCAACGACTGCACCGGCCACCGCGCCGGGCCAGAACCCGCCGCCACGGTGATAACCGCCGTGCCATCCGCCACCGCCGCCGCGCCAACCGCCGCCGCCACCACCGGCCCACTGGCCGCCACCGCCACCACCGTGCCAGCCGCCGCCAGCACCCATGGCCGCACCACGGCCGCCGCCGAAGCCACCACCACCGCCGCCGCCACCGCCGCCACCGCGGGCACCACCGCCACCGCCCATCGCGCCCATCTGCGCGGCGGACTGGGCGAACGAAACGGTCGGCGCCACGGCCAGCGGCAGCGCAAGCGCCAGCGCCGCAGCGGTGCTCAGAACCTTCATATTGATCATTTTGGACTCCATCAAAACGGACAATGTCTAACCGCTTCTGCGGCCGGACGTTCCAGCGCGCGACGTTGATTGTCCGTCATCTTTGCTTGCCCGCCGGCGCATGTATGGCAGGTGAACAAAACTTCCCGTGACCGCGTCATTTGGCCGCCAAACGGGCCGCATCAAGCAGGCGATAGGGGAGTGCCTGGCTACCTCGGCGGCGGCTGGACATTTCGGGATTCAGGTGGCATCAGAGCCCGATAGCCTCGAACCCGTGACCGGCGACGCATGAAACAATTCCTGCTGAAATTCTTCACCTGGTGGAACGGCCAGACCTTTGGCACGCAATTGTGGACCTCGCGCTACGGCGAGCTGGTCGGCGAGGACGAGCAGGGCAATCGCTACTACCGCACCAAGGGCGGCGAGATCGACCCGACGCTGCATTTCGAGCGCCGCTGGGTGGTCTATAACGGCTATGCCGAAGCCTCCCGGATCCCGGCGGGCTGGCACGGCTGGCTGCATCACACCGTCGATGTGCCCCCGACCGAGCAGAAATATGCACCGCGGGAGTGGGAAAAGCCGCATCTGCCGAACCTGACCGGCACCGCGCAGGCTTACCGCCCATCCGGCTCGACGCTGGCGAGCGGCCGTCGCCCCAAGGCGACCGGCGACTACCACGCCTGGACCCCGGGAAGCTGACCCTCACGCCGTGTTGTCGCGAGCGTGCGCGCGTAGTAGCGCGCGTGCGTTGCACGCGCGACCGGCGGCGCAAGTGCGTGCCTGTGGACAACGGTAACAGCGGGGACAGGTGCATCGCCGCTGCCGGCGCCCGCTTGCGCCACGTGCGCCTTCGCGGCTCAATGAAGCCATCTTGCGGAGATGGGAAACCATCGCGTCGGATCGGGCTCCAGATCGCGACTGTCCCGATGAGCAGCGGCCTCCGAGTTGGATGCGGCCGGGAGATAGGCCCCCGGTACAGACGTCCTGAAATCGCCCGCAAATGTGGGGCCACCGTGAGACAGGAAGGGCCGCTCGGGAAACCGGGCGGCCTTTTTCTGTTGCAACGCGCACGACAGGCTCGGCATCTTTCGGCGATCAATCCAGCAGGCGTCGGGAGCATCAGATGAAGCGCTTGTGGACGATCATCGGCGTCGCCGACGTGCCCCGGAGCTTCAGGTGGTACCAGTCGTTGCTGGGCTTGCCGGAGTCAGCGCCTGCGCACGACCATTTCGGACAAATCGTCGATTCCGATGGCACGGTCCTGCTCTGCCTGCACGCCTGGGGGGCCCACGAACATCCTACGTTGACCAATCCCCGCGACGTCCGCCCCGGCAACGGTCTTCTGCTGTTCTTCCGGGTCGACGACCTTGACGTCGCTCTGCCAAGGGCGCGCGCGCTCGTCAGCCTTTTGGAAGAAGAGCCGCATCAAAATCCCAACACCGGGACCATGGAGTTTTCGCTCCGGGATCCTGACGGCTACTACGTCACGATCAGCGCGCTCGATCCGGCCTGACGCCCGCCTGGCGTTATGGCGACGCGCCCTGGGCGAGCCGCGCCGCCGCGCGGCCCATCAATTCGCCGCGGCGCGCATGCGCCGGCCCCATCCGCTCCTTCATGAAGGCGAGGATCTCGGCCGGCGCGGTATCGGGCGAACCGGCATTGAACGGCGGCGCCGGGTTGTATTCGAGCCTGAGCTGAATGGCTTCCGCGGTCTTGCGGTCGACCAGCTCGGACACCAGCGTCAGCGCGAAATCGATGCCTGCGGTGACGCCGCCGCCGGTGAAGCGATTGCGGTCGACGCAGACGCGGGTCCTGGTGGGGATCGCGCCAAAGCCGGCGAGGAAATCGATCGCGCTCCAATGCGTGGTGGCGCGGTAGCCTTTCAGCAGACCGGCGGCGCCGAGCACCAGGGACCCCGTGCACACCGACGTGACGTATTTCGCTCGCTCGGCCTGCTTGCGCAGGAAGGCCAGCATCTCCTCGTCGCCGACCATGTCGTCGGTGCCGAACCCGCCGGGCACGCAGATCACGTCGAGCTGCGGGCAGTCGGCGAAGCTGGTGGTCGGCGTCAGGACCATCACGGAATCAGTCTGCACGGGTTCGATCCGCTTCCAGATCAGATGCACGTTGGCGCCGGGCACCGAGGAGAACACCTGCAGCGGGCCGGTCAGGTCGAGCTGAGTCACCTTCGGGAAGACGAGCAATCCAATCTGCAGGGGTTCGGACATCGGAAGTCTCCAAATAGCGCTTGACGGAACCACGATGCCATGATGGCCTCTTGTCCAAAATGGCGTAATTCCCTCATTTTAGGACGTGTCGCCATTTGCCAGGATTTGGCGTAGCGAGGATTTGGCACATGATCGGCATCCTGATCTTTCCCGACTTCCAGCTGCTCGACGCGGCCGGCCCGATCGCGGCGTTCGAGATCGCTGCGCGTTTCGCCGACAGCCCGCCTGCTATCAAGACGATCGCGGTGAAGGCGGGGCCGGTGCGCTCGTCGTCCGGCGTCGAGATGCTTGCGCGCGGCTTCAAGCCGTCGGCGGCGATCACGACGCTGATCATTGCGGGCGGCAACGGCGTGCGCGCGCCGGCGACCTGTCCGACGACGCTTGCATTCGTGCGGCGGATGGCGGGCCGCGGCATCCGCGTCGCCAGCGTCTGTTCCGGGGCCTACGTGCTGGCCGAGGCGGGCTTGCTCGATGGCCGCCGCGCCACCACGCATTGGCAGCGCACACCGCATTTCGTGAAGGCCTATCCGAAGATCAAGCTCGAGCCGGACCAGATCTTCGTCCGCGACGGCAATATCTGGAGCTCGGCCGGCATCACCGCCGGCATCGACCTCGCGCTCGCCATGATCACCGAGGATTACGGCGACGAGATCGCGCAGAAAACCGCGCGCCAGCTCGTGCTGTACCACCGCCGCAGCGGCGGGCAGTCGCAGTTCTCCTCGCTGCTGGAATTGAAGACGCCGAACGGACGGTTCGGGCCGCTGCTGGCCTGGGCGCGCGAGCATCTCGACGCGCCGCTGACGGTCGAGGATCTCGCCGACAAGGCCGGGATGAGCTCACGGCACTTCACCCGCGCCTTCATCGCGGAGACCGGGACCACGCCGTCGAAGGCGGTGGAGCGGCTGCGCATCGAAGTGGCGCGGCAGCGCGTGCAGTCGTCGGGCGAGGCGATCGAGCGCGTCGCCGAGATCACCGGCTTCCGCGATCCCGAGCGGATGCGCCGCGCCTTCATCCGCGCCTTCGGCCAGCCGCCGCAATCGCTGCGCCGAGCGGCGCGCGTCGGGTAGGTGATTTGGGACAAGTTCGTTGTCCGATCTCGCACGATCCGTTTTGTCTTTGCATTGATGAACCAGTGCGACGGTTCCTGTGACCCACGTGAAGTGGGCGTGGGACCGGAGGAGGTTCTAATGACAAAGCATCGAACGATTACCGGGTTCGTGGCCGTCGCCGTGCTGGCTGTCACGGCAACTGCCGCGACGGTGAGGTCGCACTTGCCCCGGACCGCGGGCGTTGTGGTCGCCGACACGGACGCGCTCCCGGCCAGGGATTTCAGCGACCGCTGGTCCGCGATATCCGCCTTGGCTCCCGCAACGGACATGGCTGAGCGCGCACCTGACGCGCGTTAAATCGGTCAGGTCCGGCGGTTCGAGGCGCGTAGCGTTTGCTGCAGCACAAAAGCCCCCGCCAAGGCGGGGCAGCATGTCGAACGACTTGGTCTCAAATAGAACTAACGGTTCAACCGCGCCGGGATTGCGCGGCCATTCACCAATACACGCTTAATAATCCACGGACGTGCTGCGCACGAAACGAGCCCAGATCTCACCGGGTCAATGTGTCGGTCGCGATCTTCTTCTTGAGTGCTTCGCAGGTGTCCCTGACCTCCGTGGTCATCAACGAGACGGCTTCGATCTGCAGGAAGAAGCGCTTGCCCTGATCACGATAGCCCGCAGCGAACTCCTTGATTTCCGCGATCATGTCATGGACCCCGGCCACCATGACCTCGCAATTCTTGGCGGCCAATTGCAGTTCGGATCCGAGGGCCTCGATCTCTTTCACCGCCGCTTCATATTCGCGCACGACGGCCTCAGCCGACAGCATGCCCACCTCGTTGACGCCGTTGCGGTGCTCGACGTAGTCCGGCATCGGCGAGAGCGGCCGAATGTTGCTGCGTGGTCGATGCGGACTGGCAGCGCTGACGTCGCCATCGATCTGTTCCGACGGGGCACGGGCGAGAACTTCTGCACTAACACTCATGCGAACGCTCCATAAGTTGTTACGGCGAATGGAGTTTACCAATGTCAACGGATTTGTCTCGCTTTTCCACAAGTTTGAGACAGGTCCGATTGTGCATCGCAGCACGGCAAATTCCGCATTGGTATCAATGCGGCGCGTCGGGGTGCCAGCCGAGCAACGCCAGCATCACGAAGAAGCCGACAACATAAGCCACCATGATCGGCCAGCCCTGGGTGATCCAACGGACCACCGATTTGGCTTCCGGATACATGTTGGACACCGCAACACCGGCGGACGAACCGAACCAGACCATCGATCCGCCAAATCCAACCGCATAGGCGAGCAAACCCCAATCGTAGCCGCCTTGCCTCAGCGCCAGCGCGGTCAGCGGGATGTTGTCGAACACCGCGGAGACGAAGCCGAGCCCGAGTGCGGTCTGCCATGACGCGGTCGGCAGCTTCTCGACCGGCATCAGCGAGGCCGCAGTCACCAGCGCGAGCAGGAACACGGTGCCCTTCAGCGTCTCCGGCATGACCGACCAATCGGGCCGCCGCAGCAGCGAGGTGACGAGGATCGCGGCCCAGACCGCGAGCCCGAGCACCGGCAGGGCATCGAGCAGCGCAGGGAATTTCAGGTTCGCCGTCACGTTGGCGGTCAGCGCAGCGAGCAGGATCACGGCGACGATGGCAACCCGCGTCCAGTGGATCTTGAGGCCGGACGGTGCCTTTTTCACAATGGGCGAGAAGCGGTGCTGCTGCAGCGAGGCCGGCACCGCGAACACCAGCATTGCCGCGATGGCAGCGACATAGGCATCAATGACGGTGAGCGGGCTGATGCCGTCGATCCACATCATCGTCGTCGTGGTGTCGCCGACGACGCTGCCGGCGCCGCCGGCATTGGAGGCTGCGACAAGGGCCGCGAGATAGCCGATATGGACACGGCCGCGGAACACATGACGCGCAATGGTGCCGCCGATCAGCGCGGCTGCGATATTGTCGAGAAATGCGGACAGCACGAATACGAGCACCAGCAGGATCAGTCCGCCCTTCCAGTCATCGGGCAGCAGCGCCGGCATCTCGTCGGGGATGCGGCTCTCCTCGAAATGCCGCGACAGCAGCGCAAATCCCATCAACAGCAGGAACAGGTTCGCGAGCGTGACCCACTCATGCTCCATGTGGTGCACGAGGCCGGGCAGGCCCGCGCCGAATTTCGCAAAGCCGGCGAAGATCAGCTTGTAGGCGACGATCGCGGCAAGGCCCGTCAACGCCACCGCGAGCGTGTGGTGATGGAAGATCGCGACGCCGAGCAGGGTCAGCGCGAACAGGATGAAATCGAGCGGGATACCGTAGACGAGGATGGGCGTGAGCAAGAGGGTCTCGCGGGCTGGAGTGCTCGGCGGCGAAGCGCGCCCGGCCGCACTATCGCGTGAGGCGGGGAACTGCAAGACGCGCTAACGCCGCAAGGTGCGCCTGCCATGCGCTCCCGAGCCTCGATCAGGAGGCGACGCGACCGGCGTCGCCCGATCCGATCGGTCAGCCCAGCGTCTTCAGCCAGGCACTGATCTCGGTGACCGCGACGTTGGCCTGATTGAGCAGCTTGCCCATCGTGAAGAAGCCGTGGAACTGGCCGGGGAAATGCCGGTAGGTCACGGGCACGCCGGCGTCTTTGAGGATTTTGGCGTACTCGTCGCCTTCGTCGCGCAAGGGATCGGCGCCGGCGGTCAGCACATAGGCCGGCGGCAATCCGGCGAAGTTTTTCGCGCGCGCTGGCGAGGCGCGCCAATCACTATTGTCGGCGTCGCCGAGATAGTGGTTGGCGAACCAGCCGATCACCGAATGCGTCAACAGGATGCTGGTCTCGGGCTCGCGGTGCGAGGGATGCTTCCGCGAAAACTCCGTCGCGGGATAGACCAGGAGCTGGGCCGCGAGCTTCGGCCCATTGTCGCGAGCGGTGAGGGCAACCACAGCCGCAAGGTTGCCGCCGGCGCTGTCGCCGCCGACGATCAGGCGCGCGGCATCGATGCCGAGGTCTTTCGCGTTGGCAGCGACCCATCTGGTCGCGGTGACGGCGTCGTCGACCGCGGCGGGAAAGCGGTGCTCCGGTGCCAGCCGATAATCGACCGAGATCACGATCAGCTCGCCCTCATGGGCAAGCTTCTGGCAAACGACTTCGTGGGTATCGAGATCGCCGATCACCCAGCCGCCGCCATGGAAGAACACCAGGCATGGCGCGAGCCCGTTGGTCGTGCGCAGTGTGTTCGGCGTGTAGATGCGGGCCGGGATCGTGCCGTGCGGCGCCGGGATCGCGAGCTCCTTGCTCGATTCAAGCGCGGGCGGCTCGGGATTGGAGACGATGCGGGCGGCCCGATAATATTCGCGCGCTTCCGGCGCGGTCAGCGATTCATAGGCGGGACGGCCGGCCTCCTGGAAGGCCTTGTAGACAGCGGCGGCATCGGGATCGAGAACGACGGGCATTCGTGGACCTTCTTTCTGTTACGCCATCCGGGGCGATGCGGAGCATCGAACCCGGAATCTCTAGATTCCGGGTTCGGTCCTGCGGACCGCCCCGGAATGACAGTTGTATCAGGCGGCGGTGCGGCCGCCGTCGACGGTGTAAGCGGAACCTGAAACGTAGCTCGCTTCGTCGGAGGCCAGGAAAGCGACGATCGAGGCGACTTCGCTGGCGAGCCCGAGCCGGCGCGCCGGGATGCGGTCGACGATCTTCTCGACCGGCGGCGGCGCGTTGCCGCCGGAGCGGCCCTGCAGGATGGTGCTCAGCATCCGGCTCTCGATCATGCCGGGGCAGACGCAATTGACCCGCACGCCGGTGCCGCCGCACTCCCAGGCCGCGCTCTTGGTCAGTCCGATGACCGCGTGCTTGCTGGCGCTATAGACTGCGATCATCGGCGATCCCACCAGGCCCGCGATCGAGGCGGTGTTGATGATGCTGCCCTTGTTCTGCTTCAGCATGACGGGCAGCACTTGCTTCATGCCGAGGAAGACGCCGACCACGTTGACGTCGAGCACCCGGCGAAAACTCTCCAGCGAATATTCGGGGATCGGCTTGATGTCGCCCTCGATGCCGGCATTGTTGTAGAAGGCGTCGATGGTGCCGAAGCGGTCGACGGCGGCGCGGACATAGTCCTTCACCTCGTCCTCATCGGTGACGTCGGCAGTGATCGCGAGTGGTTCGGCCGAGGCGGGGAGGTCCTTGATGGCGGCGGCAAGATCGGCGCCCTTGCGGTCGACTGCGACAATCCGCGCGCCCCGTTCGGCGAGCAGGTGCAGGGTCGCGGTTCCGATGACGCCGGCAGCCCCGGTGACGACGGCGACCCGGCCATCGAGCCTGATGCGATCTGGCATGTTGGGTTTCCTCTGGCTGGTCCGGTTCAATCCGGATTTTCTCAGGTTTTCACGCGCTGCCGCGTGCCTTCAGCGTGAGCACTATCACACGTGCTCCCAACGGTGACCAGAGGCTGACGATGGCCCGGGGAGAGGTGGCCGGGTGCCCTTTCCCCGCCGTATTCGGCGTGTTAACCGGTGGCCTGCGAGCGGCCGATATCAAGGTAGACTGTCGCGAGCCCGATTCGCCCTTTAAAGCCGCGCGAGATGCTTCGAACCGTTGCCCTGACTGGCTTTGCGGCCTTGATTGCCGCCTCAACTATCTCGCTTGCGCCGCCCGCGCGCGCGCAGATCGGAACGATTTTCTCCGATCCCGCGCCGCGTCCGCCCGGCGCGATCCCGCGCGGCCAGGTGGCGCCGCCCAGCGACGACGACGAGGAAGTGCCGGAATTGCCGCGCGGCCGCCTGCTGCCGACGCAGCCACGCGCGTTGCCGCCAGGGCAGGCGGTGCCGCCGCCCGGCAGCGTGCAGTCGCAGCCCTTGGCGCCGCCGCCCGGTTCAACGGTTGCTCCGCCCGGGGTGGCCGTGCAGCCGCCGCAGCCCAATGGGCCCGCCGTTGCCAATACGCCGCCCGGAGCCAACCCTCTGCCGCCGGGGCAGCGTCCCAAGGGGGCGCCGCAAGCTGCGCCTCAGGGCGCGCCGGGCACCGCACCGCAGACGCCGGCCGCGTTGCAGCCCGGCGACGAGGTGGTGCAGGAACCGCCGTCGACCAAGATCACCAACAAGAAGGCGAGCTTCTCCGGCCTCGACAAGATCACCGGACGCATCATCAATTTCGACGAGGATATCGGCGAGACCGTGCAGTTCGGCGCGCTGCGGGTGAAGACCGATGCCTGCTACACGCGGCCGTCGACCGAAGCCGCCAACACCGATGCCTTCGTCGAGGTCGACGAGATCACGTTGCAGGGCGAGGTGAAGCGGATTTTCTCCGGCTGGATGTTCGCGGCGAGCCCCGGTCTGCATGGCGTCGAGCATCCGATCTACGACATCTGGCTGACCGACTGCAAAGGGCCGGACCAGACCATCGTGACCGCCGCGCCCGATCCGCCGAAGGCGCCGACGCCGCCTCCACCGCCGGCCCAGAAGCGCGCGCCGCCGAAGCAGGCCGCGCCGCGTCCGCCGCCGCAGCCGCTGCCGCAATACCAGCAGCAGCCGCCGCCTCCGCCGCCCCAGCAGCAGCGGCCGGGCGGGCTGTTCGGCGGATTGTTCGGGAATTAGTCGACACTGCGTAGCCCGGATGGAGCGAAGCGAAATCCGGGTTTCTCTCCGCGGAGAGACTTTCCCGGATTGCGCTTCCCCGGATTGCGCTCCGCTGCATCCGGGCTATGGCATCAGCTCAATTCAATTGCGCTCGGCGACGATCGCCAGCGCGTCGACGCCCTTGACCGGCTGTGTCGTGTCGAGCCTGCGGAAATCCGCCGGCGCGCCCGTGATCGCCTTGTCGAGCAGCGCGCGATAGCGGCGGCGGGAGATTTCGACCGCACCGAACGTCTTCAGGTGCTCGGTCACATATTGCGTGTCGAGCAGCTCGAACCCGCCGGCGATCAGCCGCGCCACCAGATGCACCAGCGCGACCTTCGACGCGTCGCGTTCGGTGTGGAACATGCTCTCGCCGAAGAAGGCGCGGCCGAGGCTGACGCCGTAGAGCCCGCCGACCAGATTGTCGTCCTGCCAGACCTCGACGCTGTGGCAATGGCCCGAGGCGTGCAGCCCGACATAGAGATCGCGGATGCGCTTGTTGATCCAGGTGTCGTCGCGGCCGGGCTGCGGCGCCGCGCAGCCGGCGATCACGGCCTTGAAGGCGGTGTCGACGGTGACGGTAAAAGCATCCGAGCGCACGGTGCGCGCCAGGCGTGAGGCGACACGGAAGCCGTCGAACGGGATCACGCCGCGCAATTCCGGCTCGACCCAGAACAGGGTCGGATCGTCGGCGCTCTCCGCCATCGGGAAGATGCCGCAGGCATAGGCGCGCAGCAGCACCTCGGGCGTGATCTCGGAGGAGGCGGAGTCGCGTGACGTCATGCCTGTCAAGATAGCAAAACGCGGGCGGTCTTGCGATGGGCCCGCCGCCATGGTCGCGACGTGTTGACGAAACGCGCCGGTTCCTCCACAAGCCGCGCCATTCGGCCGCAGTCACCCGAAACGGACTGCGCGGCCGTGCTACATTGCAACAAAAAGATGGCGGCGCCGCCCGGGACTTGATGGGGAATTGGCGGCTTGCACGCCCGACAATCAAAACACGTTGAGGGGGACGCTGCATGAAGTGGTCATGGCGGACGTTTGCGCCGCTGCTGGTCTGGCTGGTGATCTATCTGGTTCCGGTGCCATCAGGGCTGAACGCCAATCAGTGGCACTATTTTGCGGTGTTCGCCGCGGTCATCACCGGACTGATCCTCGAATCGATGCCGGTCGGCGCGGTGGGCCTGATCGGCCTGACGGTCGCGGGCGTCGGCGGCTATGTCGAGCCCGATCCGAACAAGTCGCTGCGCTGGATGCTCGGCGGCTTTTCCGAAAGCACGGTGTGGCTGATCGTCGGCGCCTTCGTGTTCTCGATCGGCTATCGCAAGAGCGGGCTCGGCCGCAGGTTGGCGCTGCTGCTGGTGCGCGGGCTCGGCCGCCGCACCATCGGGCTCGGCTATGCGGTGGCGTTCTCCGATCTGGTGCTGGCGCCGGCGACGCCGTCCAACACTGCGCGCTCGGGCGGCACGATCTATCCGATCGTCAGCAACATCCCGCGCATCTATGGCTCGGAGCCGGGGCCGACCGCGGGCAAGATCGGCACCTTCGTGATGTGGACGGCGTTCGCGACCACCGCGGTCACCAGCTCGCTGTTCCTGACCGCGCTGGCACCGAATGCCGCCGCGCTCTCGATCGCCAAGAAGCTCGTCAATATCGAGGTCGGCTGGTCGCAATGGTTCATCGGCTTCGCGCCGCTCGGAATCCTGTTGCTGCTCGTGGTGCCGCTGCTGAGCTACGTCGTGTGCCGGCCGGAGATCAAGGCGAGCCCGGAGATCGTGACCTGGAGCGAGGGCGAACTCGCCAAGATGGGGCCGCCGTCGCGGCACGAATGGATCATGGCGGTGCTGGTCCTGCTCGCGATGTTCCTGTGGATCTGCGGCTCCAATCCCAATATCAGCGTGCCGCTGCTCGGCGCGAACTTCATCAACGCGACCACGGTGGTGTTCGTCGTGATCTCGCTGATGCTGCTGACCGGCGTAATCGGCTTCGAGGACATCGTCGCCGAGAAGAGCGCGTGGGAGGTGTTCTTCTATTTCACCTCGCTGCTCACGCTGTCGTCGGGCCTCAACGAGATCGGCTTCATCAAATGGGTCGCCGAAGGCTATGCGAAGCCGCTCGCCGGCACGTCGCCGCTGGTCGGGATGATCCTGCTCGTCACCTTCTTTTTCTGGATCCACTATTTCTTCTCGAGCATCACTTCGCATACCGCAGCCGTGCTGCCCGTGGTGCTCGCCGTCGGCTCCAGCATTCCCGGCCTGTCGGTGCAGACCCTGATGCTGCTCTGCGTCTATTCGCTCGGGCTGATGGGCGTGATCTCGCCCTACGCCACGGGACCGGCGCCGATGTATTACGGCAGCGGCTATATCGGCAAAGGCGACTTCTGGAAGTTCGGGTTGATCTTCGGCCTGATCTACTTTGCCGGATTGTTGCTGATCGTGTTGCCCTGGCTACAGACGATCGGGTAAAATAGCCACAATCCAGCGAGAAATAGCGGCCGACGGGGAGGGAGGGCTATCCTTTCCGATTCTTAACGCGCTTTGTCGGACGGAAGCGTTCAAAATGCTTTCTCGGATGTGGCGCGCGCGGATTTCAGGGGACACATAGAGCCGCGCGAGCTCGTTCGTGTTTCTTCGTGGGCAGGTTATGGACCAGCAGATCAAAGACCCGTCGATCATCGCACCTGGACCAGTCAGGCGAGCGTCGCGTTGGCCGGGGATTCTGACAGGATGTCTCGTGCTGGCGGTGCTTGCCGGCATCGTCTGGTGGACGCGGCAGCAGGCCGCGCCACAGCAGGCCGGAGGCGGGCGCAACGCCGGGCCGATGTCGATCGTGCCGGAGACGGTCGGCAAGGGCGATATCGGCGTCAGCCTGAATGCGCTCGGCACCGTGACGTCGCTCGCGACCGTGACGATCAGGAGCCAGATCAGCGGCTACCTGATGAAGATCGATTTCAAGGAGGGCGATGAGGCCAAGAAGGGTGACCTGATCGCCGAGATCGATTCGCGGCCTTACGAGGCGACGCTGGCGCAGGCGAAGGGCACGCTGGCGCGCGACGAGGCGCAGCTCAAGGGTGCGCAGGTCGACCTCACGCGCTACCAGGGCCTCGCCACCCAGAACGCGGTGCCGCACCAGACGCTGGACACCCAGATCGCGCTGGTCGCGCAGTATCAGGGCACGGTGGAAGCCGACCGTGCCTCCGTGAAATCGGCTGAAGTGAACTTGGCGTATTGCCACATCGTGTCGCCGATCAACGGCCGCGTCGGACTGCGCCAGGTCGACCTCGGCAATTACGTGACGCCGGGCGACACCAACGGCCTCGTCGTGATCACGCAGCTCGAGCCGATCAGCGTGCTGTTCACGCTGCCCGAGGACAATCTGCAGGCGGTGAAGAAGCGACTGAAGGAGGGCGCCGTGATGCCGACGGCGGCCTATGACCGCAGCGGCGCCAACAAGCTCGCCGACGGATCGCTGCAGACCTTCGACAGCCAGATCGATGCGACCACCGGCACGATCAAGCTGCGCGCGCAGTTCGAGAACGGCGATCGCACGCTGTATCCGAACCAGTTCGTCAACGTCCGCCTGCTGCTCGATACCCACAAGGACGCCACCACGATGTCGACCGCCGGCATCCAGCGCGGCGTCCCCGGCACCTTCGTCTATCTCGTGAACGCCGACAGCACGGTCTCGGTGCGGCCGGTGAAGATCGGCGTCACCGACGGCGACCGTGTCGAGGTGCTGTCGGGGCTGGTGCCCGGCGATCGCGTCGTGATCGACGGTGCCGACAAGCTGCGCGAGGGCGCTAAGATCGTGGTGCGTTCCGCCGCCGACGCCGCGAACCCGGCCGCTGCGGCCAAGGGGGATGCCAAGGGTGCCGCGAACGGGACTGCGAAGGGTGACGGCAAGGACGGCACCGATCCCGGCGGCGGCCACCACAAGCGGTCCGAGGACGGGCAGAAGAAATGAACCCGTCGCGGCCATTCATCCTGCGGCCGGTGGCGACGACCCTGCTGATGATCGCCATCATGCTGTCGGGCATGCTGGCGTTCCGCTTCCTGCCCGTCGCGGCGCTGCCCGAGGTCGACTATCCGACCATCCAGGTGCAGACCTTCTATCCGGGCGCCAGCCCCGACGTGATGACCTCGTCGGTGACCGCGCCGCTCGAGGTGCAGTTCGGCCAGATGCCGAATTTGAACCAGATGAGCTCGGTGAGCTCGGCCGGCTCCTCCGTCATCACGCTGCAATTCGGCCTGTCGATCTCGCTCGACGTCGCCGAGCAGGAGGTGCAGGCCGCGATCAACGCCGCCGGCAATCTGTTGCCGACGGACCTGCCGGCCCCGCCGATCTACGCCAAGGTCAATCCGGCTGACGCGCCGATCCTGACGCTTGGCCTGACCTCGAAGACCATGCCGCTGACCCAGGTGCAGGACTTCGTCGACACAAGGCTGGCGCAGAAGATCTCGCAGCTGCCCGGCGTCGGCCTCGTCAGCATCAGCGGCGGCCAGCGCCCTGCGGTGCGGATCCAGGCCGACATCCGCAAGCTCGCGGCCTACGGGCTGAACATCGACGATCTCCGCACCACGCTCGGCAACGCCAACGTCAATACGCCGAAGGGCAATTTCGACGGCGCGATGCGCGCCTATACCATCAATGCCAACGACCAGATCCGCAACGCCAGCGACTACCGCTCGCTGATCATCGCCTACAAGAACGGCTCGCCGGTCCGCCTCAGCGACGTCGGCAACGTCGTCGACGGCGCGCAGAACGACAAGCTCGGCGCCTGGATGAACGAGACGCCGGCGATCATCCTCAACATCCAGCGCCAGCCCGGCGCCAACGTCATCTCGGTCGTGCAGGGCATCAAGGACCTGCTGCCGCAGCTGCAAGCCACACTGCCGGCCGCGATCGACCTCAACATCCTGACCGACCGGACCATCACGATCCGGGCCTCGGTGCGCGACGTCGAATACGAACTGTCGCTGGCTGTGATCCTGGTCGTGCTGGTCATCTTCGTGTTCCTGCGCTCGACCCGGGCCACGCTGATCCCGAGCCTGTCGGTGCCGCTGTCGCTGGTCGGCACGCTCGGCGCGATGTATCTGTTCGGCTTCAGCCTCAACAACCTGTCGCTGATGGCGCTGACGATCGCGAACCGGCTTCGTGGTCGACGACGCCATCGTCGTGATCGAGAACATCTCGCGCTACATCGAGGAGGGCGAATCTCCGCTCGAGGCGGCGCTGCGCGGCTCCGAGCAGATCGGCTTCACCATCATCTCGCTGACGGTATCGCTGATCGCGGTGCTGATTCCGCTGCTGTTCATGGGCGACGTGGTCGGCCGCCTGTTCCGCGAGTTCGCCATCACGCTGTCGGTCACGATCCTGATCTCCGCCGTGGTGTCGCTGACGCTGGTGCCGATGGCCTGCGCCAAACTGCTGAAGCCGGAGAGCATGGCGCGCGAGAACACCTTCCAGCGGCTCAGCCGGGAAGGCTTCGATCATGTCATCGCGATCTACGGCCGGATGCTGAACTGGGTGCTCGATCGCCAGACCTTCGTGCTGCTGATTGCGCTCGCCACCTTTGGCCTGACCGCGCTGCTTTACGTCGTGATCCCCAAGGGCTTCTTCCCGGTGCAGGACACCGGCGTGATCCAGGCGATCTCCGAGGCGCCGCAATCGGTGTCCTATGCGGCGATGGCCGAGCGGCAGCAGCGGCTCGCCAGCGCGATCCTCAGAGATCCTGACGTCGAGAGCCTATCGTCGTTCATCGGCGTCGACGGCACCAACACCACGCTCAACAGCGGCCGCATCCTGATCAACCTGAAGCCGCACGAGCAGCGCAAGGCCAATGTGTCGACGGTGATGGACCGGATCAAGGCGAGCACCGCGGAACTGACCGGCATCGCGCTCTACATGCAGCCGGTGCAGGACCTCACCATCGAGGGCACGGTGAGCCGCACGCAGTATCAATTCATCCTGCAGGACGCCGATCCGAACGAGCTCGCGGAATGGACGCCGAAGCTGGTCGACAAGCTCCGCGAATTGCCCGAGCTCAGCGACGTCACCAGCGATATCTCGGCGCAGGGGCTGTCGGTGTTCGTCGACATCGACCGCGACCAGGCGGCGCGGTTCGGCATCACGCCGGCGACGATCGACAACGCGCTGTACGATTCCTACGGCCAGCGCATCGTCTCGACCGTCTTCACCAACTCGAACCAGTATCGCGTCATCCTCGAGGCCGATCCGTCGCTGCAGAATTCGCTGGATTCGCTGTCGTCGATCTACCTGCCGTCATCGGTGGGCACGACGCCGGTGCCGCTGTCTGTCATGGCCAAGATGCGGGTGGAGACCGCGCCGCTGCAGGTCTCGCATCTTGGCCAGTTCCCGTCGGCAACCGTCTCGTTCAACCTCGCGCCGGGCGCCTCGCTCGGCGGCGCGGTGGCCGCGATCAAGCAGGCGCAGGCCGACATCAACCAGCCGCTCGGCATGATCACGAGCTTCCAGGGCGCGGCGCTGGCCTTCCAGTCCTCGCTGTCCAATCAGCTGTTCCTGATCCTGGCGGCGATCATCACGGTCTATATCGTGCTCGGCGTGCTCTACGAGAGCTTCATCCATCCGCTGACCATCCTCTCGACGCTGCCGTCGGCCGGCATCGGCGCGTTGCTGGCGCTGATGATGGCGGGGCAGGATCTGACGATCATCGCGATCATCGGCATCATCCTGCTGATCGGCATCGTGAAGAAGAACGCGATCATGATGATCGACTTCGCGCTCGATGCCGAGCGCAACGAGGGCAAGCCGCCGCGGGAGGCGATCTACCAGGCCTGCCTGCTCCGGTTCCGGCCGATCATCATGACGACGATGGCAGCCGTGCTCGGCGCGCTGCCGCTGATGATCGGCAGCGGCGCCGGCTCCGAACTCAGGCATCCGCTCGGCATCTCGATCGTCGGCGGCCTCCTGGTGAGCCAGCTGCTGACCCTGTTCACGACGCCGGTGATCTATCTCTGGTTCGATCGACTGGCGCTGCGGTTCGCCGGGCGGGCGGACGCGGTCGGCGAGGCGAGCGGGTCGCGTTGAGCCATGGGTCCGTCAACGCCATTCATCCGTCGGCCGGTCGCCACCACGCTGTTGACCTTCGGGCTTGCGGCGGCCGGCATCGTGGCGTTCTTCAAGCTGCCGGTGTCGCCGCTGCCGGCAGTGGATTTTCCGACCATCTCGGTGCAGGCGACGCTGCCCGGCGCCAGCCCCGAGGACGTCGCGACCACGGTGGCAAGCCCGCTGGAGCGGCATCTCGGCCAGATTGCCGACGTCAGCGAGATGACGTCGTCGAGTTCGGTCGGGCAGACCCGGATCACGCTGCAGTTCAACCTCAACCGTGACATCGACGGCGCGGCGCGCGACGTGCAGGCCGCGATCAATGCGGCGCGGGCCGATCTGCCGACCAGCCTGCGCAGCAATCCGACCTACCGCAAGGTCAATCCGGCCGACGCGCCGATCCTGATCCTGACCTTGACGTCCGACACGCTGACGCGCGGCGATCTCTATGATGCGGCCTCCACGGTGCTGGCGCAGAAGCTGTCGCAGGTCGAGGGCATCGGCCAGGTCGTGGTGGGCGGCAGCTCGCTCCCTGCCGTCCGCGTCGATCTGATCCCGCAGGCGCTCTACAAATACGGCATCGGCCTGGAAGACGTGCGCGCGGCGCTGTCGAACGCCAACGCCCACAGCCCCAAGGGCGGCATCGATGTCGGCGAGCAGCGCTACCAGGTCTACGCCAACGACCAGGCCAACAAGGCCGACGATTACCGGTCGCTGATCGTGGCCTACCGCAACGGTGCACCGGTCCATCTCTCCGACGTCGGCGAGGTGGCCGACGGCGTGGAAAATCTGCGCAATGCCGGGTTGGCCGACGGCAAGCCGGCCGTGCTGGTCATCCTCTACCGCCAGCCCAACGCCAACATCATCTCGACCGTCGACCTGGTGAAGGCGCTGATGCCGCAGCTGCAGGCGTCGGTGTCGCCGGCGATCGACATCGGCCTTGCGGTGGACCGCTCGACCACCATCCGTACCTCGCTCAGGGATGTCGAGCGAACGCTGATCCTCGCGGTGCTGCTGGTGGTCATCGTGGTGTTCGCGTTCCTGCGCAGCGCACGCGCCACCTTCATCCCGGTGGTCGCGGTCTCGGTGTCGCTGGTCGCGACCTTCGGGGCGATGTACCTGTTCGGTTACAGCCTCGACAATCTGTCATTGATGGCGCTGACCGTGGCGACCGGCTTCGTGGTCGACGACGCCATCGTGGTGCTGGAGAACGTCACCCGATACATCGAGCAGGGCCTGAGCCCGCTCGAGGCGGCGCTGAAGGGCGCCAACGAGGTCGGCTTCACCGTGCTGTCGATGAGCATCTCGCTGATCGCGGTGTTCATCCCGATCCTGATGATGTCGGGCATCATCGGCCGCCTGTTCCGCGAATTCGCCGTGACGATCTCGATTTCGATCCTGATCTCGCTGGCGGTCTCGCTGGCGACGACGCCGATGATGTGCGCGGTGCTGCTGCGGCCGCACAGCGGTGGTCACGGCAAGCTCTATCAGCTCAGCGAACGCTTCTTCGATGCGATGCTGGGCTTCTATCGAAGGACGCTGACCGGCGCGCTCGAACATCCGCTGAGCGTCGTGCTGATCTTCTTCGTCACGATCGCCCTGACCGGCTATCTCTACGTCGTGATCCCGAAGGGCTTCTTTCCGCAGCAGGACACCGGCCGGCTGGTCGGCTCGATCCAGGCCGACCAGAGCGTGTCGTTCCAGCTGATGCAGCAGAAGCTCGCGCAGTTCGTCGGCATCATCAAGCGCGATCCGGCTGTTGAGACCGTGGTCGGCTTCACCGGCGGCGGGCAGACCAATTCCGGCTTCGTGTTCGTGTCGCTGCGGCCGCTCGATCAGCGCAAGCTCGGCGCCGACGGCGTGATCGCGCGGCTGCGCCGCCAGATGTCGGTGGTGCCCGGCGCGACCCTGTTCCTGCAAGCGGTGCAGGACATCAGGGTCGGGGGCAGGGCGTCGAACGCGCAGTATCAGTATACGCTCCAGGGCTCGACGCTGGAGGAGCTCAACGATTGGACGCCGAAGATCGCGGCAGCCTTGCAGCGCGATCCGAACCTCGCCGACGTCAACAGCGACCAGCAGAACAAGGGCCTGGAGTCCGACCTCGTGATCGACCGCGACGCCGCAGCGCGGCTCGGCATCACGGTCAGCCAGATCGACAATACCCTCTACGACGCCTTCGGCCAGCGCCAGGTGTCGACGATCTATGTCGCGCGCAACCAGTACCACGTCATCATGGAGGTGGCGCCACGCTACTGGCAGAACCCGGAGACGCTGAAGGACGTCTATATCAGCACCTCGGGCGCATCGGTCGGCGGGTCGCAATCGACCAACGCGGTGGCGGGCACCGTGGTGGCGCCGGGAACCTCGAGCGCAACCAGTTCGGCCAACGCCCAGGCCGCGCGCAACCAGGCCACCAATTCGATCGGCTCGACCGGGAAGGGCGCGGCCTCGACCGGGTCGGCGGTCTCGACCAGCAGCGAGACCATGATCCCGCTCTCGGCGGTCGCGGCCTTCAAGCAGGGCGCCACGCCGCTGGCGGTCAATCACCAGGGCCTGCTGGTCGCCAACACCATCTCGTTCAACCTGCCGCCGAACGTGTCGCTGAGCACCGCGGTCACCAGCATCGAGGCGACCATGAACCGGATCGGCGTCCCGGCGACGATCCGGGGCACCTTCCAGGGCTCCGCCAAGGCCTTCCAGGACTCGCTCAACAACCAGCCGTTCCTGATCCTGGCCGCGATCATCACGATCTACATCGTGCTCGGCGTGCTCTATGAGAGCTACGTCCATCCGCTGACCATCTTGTCCACACTGCCTTCGGCAGGTGTGGGCGCCTTGCTGGCGCTGATGGCATTCAAGACCGAGTTCAGTATCATGGCGCTGATCGGCGTCATCCTGCTGATCGGCATTGTGAAGAAGAACGCCATCATGATGATCGACTTTGCACTCGAGGCGGAACGCGGGCGCGGGCTCGAGCCGCTCGAGGCGATCAGGGAGGCCAGCCTGTTGCGCTTCCGTCCGATCATGATGACGACGATGGCCGCGCTGCTCGGCGCCGTGCCGCTGGCGATCGGCATGGGCGACGGCGGCGAGCTGCGGCAGCCGCTCGGCATCGCCATCGTCGGCGGCCTGATCCTGAGCCAGGTCCTGACGCTCTACACGACGCCCGTGATCTATCTCTATCTCGACCGCTTTCGCCTTTGGGCCCTGCGCGTTCGCCGCGGCGGCGCCATGCGGATGCCGGGCTCCTCACTTCAACCGGGCGCGTAAATGCCGACAGGTGCAGCGTTGCGAAGTCTTGAAATATTGCGAAAGCCGGTCCGGTTCCTGCGCGGGGCGGCGCTCGTCGGCCTCGGCCTCGGGCTGGGCGTCGGCCTGTCCGGCTGCATCCCCGGGGTGGAGAAACCCGAGCTCAGTCTCGAAGTGCCGGCGAGCTACAAGACCGCGGCCAAGGGCGATGCGGACGCGGCCGTTCCGGCGCTGGCCTGGTGGCGCGGCTTCCGCTCGACGGAGCTGACCGGGCTGATGGAATCCGCGCAGCTCTACAATCTCGATATCGCGGTGGCGATCGCCCAGATCGTGCAGGCCGACGCCCAGGTCGGGGTGTCCGGCGCCGCGCTGCTGCCGTCGATCTCCGGATCGGCGAATGCCGAGAGCCAGCGGGTGGCGGCGGGATCGAGTTCGTCGCTCGCCGCGGGCAGCACGTTCTCGCAGTACAGCCTCGGACTGAGCGCGAGCTACATCGTCGATTTCTGGGGCAAGAACCGCGCGACGCTGTCGGCCTCGGAAGAGAGCGCCACCAGCGCCCGCTACAATCGCGAGGTGGTCGCGCTCACCACCATGGCGACGGTGGCCAATACCTATTTCCAGGTGCTGGCCGCACAGGATCAGATCAAGGTCACCCGCCGCAACCTGGCGGCGGCCGAGCGCATCCTGGCTTTGATCAAGTCGCAATTCGCCGGCGGCACCGCCTCGCAGCTCGACCTGTCGCAGCAGGAGGCGCTGGTCGCCACGCAGCGTGCCGCGATCCCGCCGCTCGAGGTGACGGTCGGGCAGAACACCGCGGCGCTCGCGGTGCTGGTGGCGCGGGCGCCGGCCGATTTCAAGGTCCGCGGCGGCAGTACCACGCAGATCGCCGTACCGCGGGTCACGCCCGGGCTGCCGTCGGAACTGCTCTACCAGCGGCCTGACGTCCGTCAGGCCGAAGCGCAGCTCGCGTCCTCCAATTTCAGCGTCGATGCGGCGCGCGCGGCGTTCTTCCCGCAGATCCAGCTGACCGGCACCACCGGCTTCCAGAGCGCGGCGCTGGCCTCGCTGTTCGCGCCGGGCGCCTGGTACTACACGCTGGCCGCCGGCCTGACCCAGCCGCTGTTCGACGGCTTCCTGCTGGAGAGCCAGTTCAAGCTCGCCAAGGGCCAGCAACTGCAATACCTGCAGACCTATCGCAAGGCCGTGTTGTCGGCCTTCGCCGATGTCGAGAAGGCGCTGATCGCGTTGCAGAAGTACACGTTGCAGGAGCGCCTGCAATCCGACGTCGTCGCCGCCTCGCGCAAGGCATTCGAGGTCGCCGAGACGCAATTGCGTGGCGGCACGGTCAATCTCATCACGGTGCTGCAGGCGCAGCAGACGCTGTTCACCGCCGAGAACAACCTGGTCACGGTCAGGCTCAACAAGCTGCTGGCGGCGAGCAGCCTGTTCCAGGCGCTCGGCGGCGGCTGGACGCCCGCCGGTACGCTCGCGGCGGCAGTGCCATGAGGTCGGTCATGCAGCGGTTCGTCACAGCTTTCGTCATGGTCCTCTTGCCCCTCATCGTCGCGCTGGGCGCGCCCGCCGGCGCGGTCCGCGCGCAGCAGCGACCACCGAACAGCGTGCCGCTGGCCTTCGGCATGAGTGCCGACCAGGCCAGCCAGTCGCTCGGTGTTCCCTTGAATTACGTTCGCGGCACGCGGGGCAACGAGCTGTTCGTGGCGCTGCCCAATGTCAGGGGCAGCGTGCTGTCGCGGCGGAGCGACGGGCTCTATCTGCAATTCGGCAAGGGGCGTCTGATCGCCTGGAAAGGCGACTGGGGGACCAATCCGCAATGAGGACCTGGACGATGACCGCCACCAGAGCACTGATCGCCTGCGCCGCCATCGCGCTTGGCACGGCTGCTGCCTCTGCTCAGGACTTGGCGCCGCAACGGCCGCTGCGCTACGGCAGCACCGGGGGTGCGTATTTCGACGGCAGGAATGACGATCGCGATTTCCGCAGCAACGGCTCGTTTCCGGGCAGCTTTGCCGCCGATCCCTTCAGCGCGGGCTTCGGCGCGGCCGGCCTGTTCGGCTCGACGCCCTATCACTCGGCGCGGCCGTATCCCTCGCAGGTGATCTTCGGCGCGCCCTGTCAGGATTGCCGGCCGTATCGCACGCGGCGGCACCGCGACCGGCACGATTGAGGCGTTCGGGAAGGCGCGTGACGCTAGCCCCTGAGCAGCAGGTCGTCGATGATGCGCCGCTTCATCCAGCCGACCTTGTCGATGATCTCCCGGCGCAGCGTGTCTTTTTCCATCTCATATTCATCGTGTGGGATGTCGCGATCACCGGAGGCGACGATTCCGAACGTCTCGAGCAGGGCATTGTGCCGCGCCTTCCATTCGATCACATGCTCGATCATGGTCTGCGTCAGGGCCGGGAGGAAGCCGGGATGTCCGGCCAGGCCGCATGACGCCGTGGTCTGCGGATCTGACGCCAGCATGATCACGTTCCACTCGTCGTAGCCGATCAGATCCATCTGCGCGTAGAGAAACGCGCCATGCGGCCCGTCCCAGATCTTCTGGTCGATGACCAGGAACGGCACCGCGTTGCAGTGGCCGTGGCGCGCCGTCATGTCGCGGTTGAAGGCCTCGGTGCGCTCCTGTAGCCGCTTGTTGGCCGCGGCGAACACGGCGAGCCGATTGTCCGCCGTCGGCGCGATGCTGCCGGCGTCGTCAGGCGCGAAACCGGCATCACGCAGCATCGGCCCGATCCGCGGATCGTCCCATTGCTTCTTGTGAAACGCAGGCGCCGCGACGTCGCGGTTCGGTGCCGGACGCTCGGGCTCCTTGAGGTCGCCCAAGGTCTCCTGTTTCTTTCCGAAAACCACCCTGCGCCCGAACATATCTGCCGTTCCTGCCAAGTTGGGGGAAAAGCCTGGCAAACAATGCCGAGATTTCCCTTAATGGGTCAGGGCCGGCGGCCGCGATCGAGCGACAGGGTGACGCAGCCGTTAAGGGCAACGCGACAAATCGATCAATCCGGCTAGCTCGCGGCGGCGCTCGTCGATTTTGCCAGGGCCGGGCTGACGCGGGCGAACCGCACCACGAAGCGGGTGCCGTTGTGGGCCGGGTCGCGCTCGACGCTGGCGTCGAGCTTGGCGGCCATCGCCGCGACGATGCGCTGGCCCATGCCGGTGCCGCGCGGGTCGGCCTTGTCGGAATAGCCCACGCCTTCATCGCTGATCGCGAGCTGCACGTCGTCGCCCTGCGGCTTCAGCTCGACATGGATCGGGCCGGCGCCGTCCGGATAGGCGTATTTCACCGCGTTCATCACCAGCTCGTTGACGATGATGCCGATCGCGACCGCGCGGTCGGGATCGATCTCGACCGGGGCGGCGTTGAGCGTCAGCCGCGACATCTTGTTGCCCTCGGCCGATCGCCTGAGATCCTCGAGCAGCGCTTCGAGATACTGGTTGAGCATCACCGTCTTGAAATCGTGCGAGGTGTAGAGGCGGCGGTGCACCTGCGCGACGGCGGCGACCCGACCCATCGCATTGGTCAGCGCTGCCTTGACGTCCTGCTGGCTCGCGGAGTTGGCCTGCAGATGCAGCAGCGAGGCGATGATCTGCAACGAATTGCCGACGCGATGGTTGACCTCGCGGAGCAGGACCTCGCGCTCCGCGGCCAGCGCGGCGTAGCGGTCGCGCGAGGCATGCACCTCGGCCTCGGCTTCGTCGCGTGCCCTCTGGATCTCGGCCTGACGGATCGCGCCGTTCACCGCGACCTGGAGCAGGGGGATGAAGTCGCCCCTGACGTCCTTGACCAGATAGTCCGCCGCACCGGCCTTCAGCGCGGTGACGGCGATCGCCGAATCCTGCGAGGCGGTGACGAACACCACCGGCGGGGCGTCGGCAATCTTGAGGATCTGCTCCAGCGTCTCCAGCCCGTCGAGGCCCGGCATGACCTGATCGAGCGCGATGACGTCGATGCCGCCCTGGGCAAGCCGGTCGAGACCCTCCTGACCGCTTGCGGCGTGCACGACCTTGTAGCCCGCGCGCGTCAGCCCGCGTTCGACCAGGCGCGCCAGCGCCGCGTCGTCGTCGATATAGAGCAGTGTCGGCGTTGCGCTGGTCATAGCGAAGCTGGCGGCACCTGAATCACGGAAAAGAACAGGCCAAGCTGGCGAATGGCGTTGGCAAAGCTTTCGTAGTTCACCGGCTTGGTGATGTAGACGTTGCACCCGAGTTCGTAGCAACGCTTGATCTCCTGGCTGTCGTCGGTCGTGGTCAGCACGACCACCGGCGTCGACTTGAGATGCTTGTTCTCCTTGACCCGCTTCAGAATATCGATGCCGGTCATGTCAGGCAGATTGAGATCAAGCAGGATGAGCAGGGCCTGGCCCTTGCGCTCGACCGCGCTGCCATCCTTGCCGAACAGGTAGTTCACCGCCTCTGTACCGTTGCTGAACGGGACGATCTCATTGTTGACACCTGAGCGCCGGATATTCCGCTCAATCAGGCGGGCATGGCCCTCGTCGTCCTCGATCATGATGATGGTGACTGGATCGCTCATGATGCCTTATCCCGGTTCTTGCTTAAGTTCTTGTCTGACCATTTGATAGGCAGCGTGATCGTGAACGTGCTGCCGTTGTGAAGTTCCGATGCTACCGACATGGTGCCGCCGAGTCTGCGCACAAGTGCGCGGACATGGGCAAGTCCGATGCCCTGGCCGGGCTTGTCCTGGGTTCCGGCACGACGGAACAGATCAAAGATGCGCTGATGGTCCTTCGGATCGATGCCGCGGCCGTTGTCGGCGACCTCGAAGATCGCAAAGCCCAGCTTGGTGCGGCCCTCGATCGAGATCTCGCCGGGAACGCCGTCCCTGAGGTACTTCAGCGCATTGTCGATCAGGTTGGAGAAGATCTGCTCCAGCGCGAGGCGATCGCTGACGATATTCGGCAGCGTGCCGACCTCGACGGTCGCATTGGCCTCGACCGCCTGATGGGCGACCGTCTTGACGATGCCGTCGATCAGCTCGCGCAGATCGATCCGCTCCGGCTTGAACTCACGGCGGCCCTCGCGGGTCAGATTGAGGATCGCGCTGATCAGGCGGTCCATCTTGGCGATCGACGATTTGATGAAGCCGATCGATTCGTTGAAGTCGTCGGACAGCTGCTTGTCGGAGCCTTCGAGCTCGGGCTCGGCCACGTCGGTGGCGTCTTCCGGCATCGCCGGTGCCAGCGACGCGGTGCGATTGAGCGTGGCGATGCGCTTGAAGATGTCGCCGCGCAGCTCCTCAAGCTCGCTGGTGAAGCCCATGATGTTGACCAGCGGCGAGCGCAGATCGTGGCTGACGATATAGGCGAAGCGCTGGATCTCCTCGTTGGCCTCGCGCAGGTCCGCGGTGCGCTCGTCGACGATGGTTTCGAGGTTGACGTTGCTGTCGCGCAGCTTGGCCTCGGCCTCGTCGCGCGCCCGCGAGGAGTGCCGCAGCAGCACGACCGAGAGGGCGGCGAGCGCCAGCACCATGCAGGAGCCGGCGATGGTGACGGACGACGCCAGCACCTGGGTCCTGTCAGCGGTTGCGGTGCGCATCGCCAGCAGGCGATCCTCCTCGGCGCGCATGTCGCGGCCGATCCGCGTGATCGCCTCCGTCGCATCGCCCGACGTACCCTTGCGCAGGACGTCGATGCTGGTCGCCGCGTCGTTGTTCTGGACCCGCTCGATGCTGAGGGTGAAGTCGGCCAGCCGCTGTTCGACGGCGGCCTTCAGCCTCGCGGCGTTGGCGACCTGCACCGGATTATCGACGGTCATCATCTGCAGATGACCGAGCGTGGCCGGGAGGCCCGCGGCGGCAGACTGGTATTCTGACAGGTATTGCGGTGCCGACGTCAGCAGATACGCCCGGGTCGCGCTTTCGGCGCGCCTGACGTCAAACAGCAGATTGGCAACCGCGTTCTCGACCTCGACCGTGTGGACGACCAGGGCGTTGTCCTCGCGCGCCTTGTTGACCAGCAGGACCGAGGCCACGCTGATCGCGACCAGCACGAAAAATCCCGCCGAGAGCAGCAGGACCTGTAGGGTAGAGCGGCGTCGTGAAACTGCTGTCACGACGGTCTCTTTACCGGAGTGGGATTCAATGCGTCCCCGTGGAAAGCCAATACCCCTATAGTACGTTTGGAGCCGCGGCTGGGTTCCACAGGTTCCGAACTATTTAGGGGCGTCGGCGGGCTGGCCGGCGAGATACTGCTCCAGCCAGTGGATATGATAGTCGCCTTCGATGATGTCGGGCTCGCGCACCAATGCGCGGAACAGCGGCAGCGTCGTCTCGATCCCGTCGACCACCATCTCGTCCAGCGCCCGGCGCAGCCGCATCAGGCATTCGCCGCGGGTCTTGCCGTGCACGATCAGCTTGCCGACCAGCGAGTCGTAGTAGGGCGGAATCACGTAGCCCTGATAGACGGCGGAATCGATCCGCACCCCAAGGCCGCCGGGCGGATGGAATTGCGTGATCCGTCCGGGCGAGGGACGGAAGGTCTGCGGGTTCTCCGCGTTGATGCGGCATTCGATGGCGTGGCCGATGATCGCGATGTCGCTCTGCCTGGCCGGCAGATCGCCGCCGGCGGCAATCCGGATCTGCTCCAGCACCAGATCGATATCGGTGATGCTTTCGGTGACGGGATGCTCGACCTGGATACGGGTGTTCATTTCGATGAAATAGAACTCGCCGTCCTCGTAGAGGAATTCGATGGTGCCGACGCCGAGATACTTCATGTCCCGCATCGCCTTGGCGCAGGTCTCGCCGATCCTGGCGCGCGCGGCCGCCGCGAGCACGGGCGAGGGACCTTCCTCCCAGACCTTCTGGTGGCGGCGCTGCAGCGAGCAATCGCGCTCGCCGAGATGGATGGCGCCGCCGCGGCCGTCGCCGAGAACCTGGATCTCGATGTGGCGCGGCTTCTGCAGGTACTTCTCCAGATAGACCGAGGCGTCGCCGAACGCCGACTTGGCCTCGTTGGCCGCGGTCGAGAGCGCCAGCGCAAGATCGGCCTCGGTGTGCGCGACTTTCATGCCGCGGCCGCCACCGCCGGCCGCCGCCTTCACCAGCACCGGGAAGCCGATCTCCTTGCCGATCGCGAGCGCATCGGCCTCCGAGGTCACTGCGCCGTCCGAGCCTGGCACCACGGGGATGCCGAGCCGCTTGGCGGTCTTCTTGGCTTCGATCTTGTCGCCCATCAGGCGGATGTGCTCGGCCTTCGGTCCGATGAAGCCCAGATTATGGTCGGCGAGGATCTCGGCGAAGCGCGCATTCTCGGACAGGAAGCCGTAGCCGGGATGCACGGCGTCGGCGCCGGTGATCTCGCAGGCGGCGAGCAGCGCCGGTATGTTGAGATAGGAGTCCTTCGACGGCGGCGGGCCGATGCACACGCTCTCGTCGGCGAGCCGTACATGCATGGCATCGGCATCGGCGGTGGAATGCACCGCGACGGTTGCGATGCCGAGTTCCTTGCAGGCGCGCAGCACGCGAAGCGCGATCTCGCCGCGATTGGCTATGAGGATCTTGTCGAACATGGCGCCTCAGGGGAGCGAGTAGCGAATGGCGGGTGGCGAATGGTGACGCGGCATTCTATTCGCCATTGGCCATTCGCCATTGGCGTCTACTCTATGATTACGAGCGGCTCGCCGAATTCGACGGGCTGGCCGTCCTCGACGAGGATCTGCGTCACGGTGCCGGCGCGCGGCGACGGGATCTGGTTCATCGTCTTCATCGCCTCGATGATCAGAAGCGTCTGGCCGGCCGAGACCTTGGTGCCGACTTCAATGAACGGCTTGGCGCCAGGCTCGGGCGACCAATAGGCGGTGCCGACCATCGGCGAGGGCACGGCGCCCGGATGCTTGGCAAGGTCGGTCGCAGCGGCGACGGCGGCAGCCGGCACCGCGACCGGCGCGGCAACCGCGTGCACGGCCGACGGAACGGAGGCCGCGATGCTGACGTTGCGGGCGACCCGGACGCGCAGGCCGGCGCGCTCGATCTCGATCTCGGTCAGATTGGTCTCGGCAAGCAGAAGCGCAAGCTCGCGAATGAGCACGCTGTCGTCGCTCTTGGAGTCGCTTTTGGACTTTGCGGCTGATTTGTCGTCTGGCTGGCGCGCCATGTTGTTTGATCCGAAATCTCTGTCTGGTGACGGGGAACGTCAGGATTGACGATTAACTCTTTGCCTTGGCATCGGTCCTGGCATCGCTCTTGGCACCGATCTTGGTGGCAAGGCCGATGATCGCGAGCCGGTAACCGTCGATGCCGAAGCCGCAAAGCGACGCGAAGGCGGCTTTAGCAGTGAACGAGTGGTGCCGGAAGCTCTCGCGGGCGTGGATGTTGCTGACATGGACCTCGACGGCGGGAATCTTGACCGCGACCAGCGCGTCATGCAGCGCGATCGAGGTATGGGAGTAGCCACCGGCGTTGATGATGATGCCGACGGCCTTCTTGGCGTGGGCCTCATGGACGAAGTCGATCAGCTCGCCCTCGCGGTTGGACTGGCGGCAATCGGCGGTCAGTCCGAACGAGCGCGCGGTGTCCGCGCACAGCTTCTCGACGTCGGCGAGGGTGGCGTGGCCATACGTCTCCGGCTCGCGCGTCCCCAAGAGGTTGAGGTTCGGGCCGTTCAGCACATAGATCGTTCCGGCAGCAGCCATTCCAGGGGGTTCCGGGCGAGGGGTGGAGTGGGCGGGGTTATAGGTAACAACCGGCCGCAGGGGAAGTCTTTAGGTGAAATCGGAACGTCTGCAACAGCTTCTCGCGGGCTGTTAGGTAGTTGCCCTAACCTACGGAAATTGCTGATTAACCAAACTTCACGGAAGACGCGGTGGCGCAATGCCTGAGCCCGCCATCCACCGGGGACTGCGGGGCAGGGGCGAATGCAAAACCCCGCCCCCTGGAGGGGCGGGGTTGGGATTGCGGCGAGGGCGCGCATGGCGTCCTCGGGCCGAGGCCGGTTAGCCCTCGATGATGTAGACGATCTCGTGGGTCTCCGGCTGCACGATGATGTAGCGGCCCTTGACCAGGATGAAGTCATAACCGCGCCACTGCGGGTAGATCGACACGACCCGCTCCGGCAGCGGATAGAAGTGCACATCAGCCGGGACGCGGGTGCCGACCGCCACGTTGAAGTTCGCATTCGTGACTTCGGTGACGTGCTCCGACTTGATCGCGGTCGAGATCTCGGTGCGCTTCTCGGCCGGCGGAGCCGCGGTGGCCGACGTCGCCGCGTTGCCCGTCGTGGTCTGGGTGCGGCTGGAGTCGTTGGTCTGCGCGCGGTTGGTGTTGTCGGCCGGGTTCTTGGTCTGAGCGTTCTGGTTGGTGGTGGCGCCGCTCTTGTCGCGGCTCTCGGCGGCGTTGTTGCGATCGCGGCCCTCACGGGTTTCCGCGTTCATCTTGCCGCTCTTGTCACGCTCCTCGGCCTTCATGTTCCCGCTCTTGTCGCGGCCCTCGGCCTTCATGTCCTTCGAGCTCTCCCGGGAGCCCTTGGTGGCCTCGTTCTCCGAGCTCATGCCCTTCGACCTTTGGGTGCTGTCCTCCGCACCCTTGGTGGCCGTGCCCGACTTCTCGGACTCAGCGCCCTTCGTGCTCGGGGACTGACCTGTCGTCGAATGCTCGGAACCCTTCATGCCACCCGAATCGTGCTGCATCGCGCCGGACGACGCGCCACCGGACGGGGCGCTGTGCTGCATGCTCGCGCCGCCGCCAGCCCCGGACTCCTTGTTGGCGCCGCCGGCGCCCTGTGCATTCGCGAAACCAGTGCCGGCGATCAGCGCCGCCGCAGCAACAGAAATCAGAAAGCGGTTTGTCATCATAGTCCTCCTCGTTATTCAGCATTGCCCGCGCCGACAACGAGAGAGGATGTGCGATGTTCCTGTTGATTTACGGTTCCCTGCAGTTGGTATCCTATGTGAACGCGCGATGAACGCGCGCGCTTGTCAACCGCAGGCCCAGTCGAACTCCATGCTCGCAAGATCGAGCTGGCCGTTGCCGCCGCCGAAATTGAAGCCGCCGAAATGCTCTTCGATCTCGAGATAGGTCGCGCTGAATTTCGGCGTCCATTGGTTCGGAAACATCGTGCCGCCGAGATGGTTGCGGCCGTGCAACCGTTCGAGACCGTGTGCGCCGCCGTGCTCGCCGTAAGGTGCGATGTAGTCGCCGAGCTCACCCTTGTGCAGCAGATGATCGCGCGGCGGCTTGCCGATGTTGGGGTCGCCGTTGCGCGCCGTCAGCGCGATTCCGTAAGCATGGTGTCCGCTCTCGGGGATCTGGCCGAACAGGCGATACCAGTACGTCTTCTCCAGCTCCTCGATCCGCGTGGTGCGGCCGACATGGACGTCGAACGCCGTGCGCGCCGCGCCCTTCACCAGCCAGCGCGGCGGCGGATTGGCGTCCAGCAATGGATTGCCGGCAAGCTCCGGCGGCTGGCACAGCGGTGCTGCGAACTCGCTCTCGGTGAGCCAGATCGCCGCGAAATTGTGGTCGATGATGTCCTGCATCCGAAACTCCATCGGATGGCGGTTCTGCCGATAGACGAAGTAGGGCAGCAGATTGCGATCTGCCGGACGCTCTGTCGTCTCGGCAGTGAGATGTTGGGCGACCGCGTCGATCGCGACGGGTTCGTCATATTGCTGGTCGGCGAACATCGCGAGCGCGACATAGGCGTCGCCCGCGGCGCGATATTGCGCGGGAATCCGCAGTGTGAAGCAGTGCTGCATCGGAAAGCCGTCATGCGGGCTGAGCGGCCATTGCTCGCTGCGAATGCCTGGTGGCAGTCCGTAGCACCAGCCGTGATCGTGCTCGGTGCCGCGCTGTGGCGCCGTCTTCAGCAGTGTGAGGTCGTAGGCAAGATTTGGCGGGGCCAGGGGCATGGCGCGCGGGGTCCGTTTGTTGGTGACGGCCCTTGGTTGCGGCCCGCGCCGCACCGGTTCGATGCGCGAAATAAAAAATCCGGCCGCCTGGCAGCCGGATTTTGTTGAATGAACGCGGCTGGAGCGGCGATCAGCAGGTCGCCTTGCCGCAGCGGGCGATGCCGATCTTCTCCTTGAGATTGTCGACGCCGACCGCGCCGACCACGACCTGCTTGCCGATCACGTAGCTCGGCGTGCCGTTCATGCCCATGGATTCGGCGAGGCGGAAATTCTCCTCGATGGTCGCCTTGACCTCGGGGCTCGCCATGTCCTTCTCGATCTTCGCCATGTCGAGACCGACCTCCTTGGCGACCGCCAGCGCGCGCGCCTTGTCGGCGGCGCCGCGGCCGCCCAGCAGCTTCTGGTGAAACTCAAGATACTTCTTGCCGGTCGGATCCTGCATCCGCACGGCGACCGCGACCTGCGCGGCCTCGACCGAGCCCTGGCTCAGCACCGGGAATTCCTTCAGCACTACCTTCAGCTTCGGATCCGATTTCATCAGGTCCATCATGTCGGCCATCGCGCGCTTGCAGTAGCCGCAATTGTAATCGAAGAACTCGACGAAGGTGACGTCGCCGTCCTTGTTGCCGAGCATGACGCCGCGCGGCGAATTGAAGATGGTGTCGGCGTTCTTGGCAACGCTCTGCTCGTGCTTCTCGGCTTCGGCGGCGGCCTGCCGCTTGCTGAGCTCGTTCATCGCCTCTTCGAGCACCTCGGGATGCGCGATGAGATAGTTGCGCACGATGGTCTCGATGTCGCCGCGCTGGGTGTCGTTGAAGCTCTGCGCGGACGCCGGCAGCGGCGCGGCGCAGATGCCGAGCGCGAGCAGGGCAGGGGCAAGAAAACGAAGCGCTGGCATGGCGAAATCCTTGTTCGAGATGGCCCGAAATGCGGCTGAGCCGTGGGCCGGTTGCAGTGATCGTTGTATGGAACTACGGTTTATTTCTAGTTGTTTTTCTGGCCCGGCATCGGCTTGGCGCTCACAATGTCGTCAGCTTTGACCCAGCCGGGCGTGCCGATCGCGAACCGCGTCTTGGCGCGCGATGCCAGCTCGCGGGCGGTCTTGGCGTCGCCACGCAGATAGGCCGCCTGCGCCGAGGCGAGGTCGGCCTGGGCGTAGTCGCCCTTGCGGCCATAGGCCATCGCGAGCTGGGTATAGCCGAGCGGCGCCTCGGGCTCGCGCGCCACGGCGGCCCGCAGCATGTTGATCGCCTCGTCGGTCAGGGCCTTGTTGTCGGAGGCAACCAGCGCCTGGCCGAGCAGCATCTCGATCAAGGGCGCGCTGCCGGACAGTTGCACCGCGCGGCGCAGCGGTGCGATCGCCTCGGCCGGCCGGCCGCCTTCGAGCAGCGCCTGGCCGCGCAATTCGTAGAAATAGGGATTGTTGGGCTGCACCTGGATCAGGCCGTCGATCTGCGCGATCGCCGAACGCAGATCGCCGTGCAGGTAGGTGGTGATCGCGCGCGCATAACGTGCCGGCAGGCTGGTGTTGGTCAGCGGATAGCGGCGATACACCGTGTCCTGCCGCTCCATGAAGCCGGAGATCTTGGCGCGCATCATGTCGTGACGCAGTTGCAGTGCCGGATCGTCCTTCTTGTCCCAATAGGGGCTGGAGCGCGCCAGCTCCTCCAGCGCGGAGACGCGGTCGACCGGCATCGGGTGCGATTGCAGATAGGGGTCGGCGCCGCGCGCCGCGAACAGGCTCTCGTCGGTGAAGCGCTTGAAGGTCTCGTACATGCCGCGGGCAGACTGACCGGTCGCGGTCAGGAACCTGACGCCGGCACGGTCCGCATTCTCTTCCTGTTGGCGCTGGTAGGACAGCAGCGTGCGCTGAATCACCGATTGCGGCGCCGAGATCGCGGCGGCGCCTGCGCTGGAGAGGCCGTTGCCACCGCCGCCACCCGCAGCACCCGCGGCCAGCGCGCCGACGCCGAGCAGCATCGCGATGATCATCTGGGTCTGCGCCTGCGCCAGCTGCTCGCGCATCTTGGCAAGATGACCACCGGCCAGATGGCCCGTCTCATGCGCCAGCACGCCGATGATCTGGTTCGGCGTCTCCGATTGCAGCAGTGCGCCGTAATTGACGAAGATGCGGCGGCCATCGGCGACGAAAGCGTTGAACGAACTCTCGTTGATGATGACGATCTGGATGTTCTGCTTCTCGAGACCCGCGGCGCGCAGGATCGGCCTTGTGTATTCGCGCAGCAGCTGCTCGGATTCGGTGTCGCGTAGCACCGGCGGCCCCTTCTGCTGCTGCGCGTGCACGGGGACGACAGGTCCCATTGCGAGCGCGACCGCGGTCAACAAGGCGGTCAGCTTGAAGGTCTCGGTGCGGCGCGTGAGGCGGAACAGCATGGGCGATCTATCGGCAATCACCGGCCGCGCCGGCGTGAAGCCGGGTTCCGGGTCCGACCGGATCAGGCGCGTGGCGCAGTCTGTTGTTTTTGCAGTTCTTCTTCACGCGAACCGGGTATGCACTTGAGCTGAAAACGCTATAAGGAGCCACCGAATGCGGCCAGTCTGGGGCGGCCGCATGTAACGGGAACCCAAATCCGGCAGCGGCCGTGCAATAGCAGAAATCCATGCATGAAGCGACAGCGAGAGACCGTGTGAGCAGCCTTTTGACAGCGTCCGGACGGAGCGATGTTCCACCGTTCATGGTGATGGACGTGATGGCCGCTGCGGCGCGAATCGAGGCAGCCGGCGGCCACGTCATCCACATGGAGGTGGGGCAGCCCGCCGCATCCGCGCCGAAGCCGGCGATCGCGGCGGCGCAGGCCGCGCTTGTGGACGGGCGGATCGATTACACCTCGGCGCTCGGCATCCCCAGCTTGCGGGCGCGCATCGCCCGGCATTACCGCGACGCGCATGGCTGCGCGGTCGATCCCGAGCGCATCATCGTCACGACGGGCTCGTCGGGCGGGTTCATCCTGGCGTTCCTTGCGATGTTCGAGCCGGGCGACCGGGTCGCGGTCACCGTGCCCGGCTATCCGCCGTACCGGCATATCCTGACGGCGCTCGGCTGCGAGCCGGTGCTGATCGAGACCTCCAATGATACCCGGCATGCGTTGACCGGCGAGGCGCTGCTGGCGGCCCATCGCAAGGCGCCGCTGAAGGGCGTGCTGGTCGGCAGTCCCGCCAACCCGACCGGCACCATGATGTCACGCGAGGCGCTGTCGAGCCTGATGGCGGCCGCCGACAGCGCCGGCATCCGCTTCATCTCCGACGAGATCTATCACGGGCTCGACTACGCATTCCCCGCGGTGACGGCGGCGGAGCTGTCGCCGAACGCGCTCGTGATCAACTCGTTCTCGAAATACTTCTGCATGACAGGCTGGCGGGTCGGCTGGATGGTGGTGCCCGATGTGCTGGTGCGGCCGATCGAGCGGCTGCAGCAGAATTTGTCGATCTCGGTGCCGACATTGTCGCAGATCGCGGCCGAAGCGGCGTTCGAGGGCCGCGAGGAGATGGAGGCGATCAAGCGCGGCTATCAGGAGAACCGCCGCATTCTGATCGAGGGGCTGCCGAAGGCAGGGCTGACCAAATTCCTGCCCGCCGACGGCGCGTTCTATCTTTATACCGACGTCTCCGACTTCACCTCCGACAGCTTCGCCTTCGCCAGCGAGATGCTCGAGAAGGCGCATGTCGCAGCGACCCCGGGCGTCGATTTCGATCCGATCCACGGCCGCGCCTTTATCCGTTTTTCCTATGCCCGTTCGGCCGCGGACATGCAGGAAGCAGTTGCGCGGATCGCGCATTGGCTTAAATAGCCCGCAATCTCTGAGAGCCTTCCACCTTGTCGGTTCGATCGGTTTCGCGCGCCTGGCCCTGGTTTCGGCGGGAGCCACGCGCGACAGATCGCCGCGGATAAACGGCAGGCCCCACACAGTTCCATTTGACTTGAACGGCCAAGTTGATCTTGGCTGTTTCCGCCATTTCTGAGGGGGAGTGACACATGGCAACGGCAACCGTTGCCACGGCTTCACCGGCCAGCGCCGGTCGCAAGCCGTGGTACAAGATTCTCTACGTGCAGGTTCTGATCGCGATCGTGCTCGGCGCGCTGGTTGGCGCGTTCTGGCCACAGCTTGCCACCAATGAGTGGATCAAGGCGCTCGGCGACGGCTTCATCAAGCTGATCAAGATGGTGATCGCGCCGATCATCTTCTGCACGGTGGTCTCGGGCATCGCCCATATACAGGATGCCAAGAAGGTCGGCCGCATCGGCGTCAAGGCGCTGGTCTATTTCGAGGTGGTCTCGACCTTCGCGCTGGTGATCGGACTGCTGGTCGGCAATATCGTGAAGCCGGGCGCGGGCTTCGGCAACGCGGCGGCCAACGCGCAGGCGGTTGCCGGCTATGCCAAGCAGGCGGAGGCGCAGAAGAGCGTCGACTTCGTGCTGCACATCATCCCGGACACCGTCGTCGGCGCCTTCGCGCAGGGCGAGATCCTGCAAGTTCTGCTGTTCTCGGTGCTGTTCGGCTTTGCGATCATGGGCCTCGGCGAGCGCGGCCACACCATCCGCTCGTTCATCGACGACGCCGCGCATGCGGTGTTCGGCGTCATCTCGATCGTGATGCGGGCGGCGCCGCTCGGTGCGTTCGGCGCGATGGCCTTCACCATCGGCAAGTTCGGCACCGGCGCGATCCTCAATCTGATGGGGCTGATCGCGACGTTCTATCTGACCGCCGCGCTGTTCGTTCTCGTGGTGCTCGGCGTCATCGCGCGGATCGCGGGGTTCTCGATCTTCAGGTTCCTGGCTTACATCAAGGACGAGCTCCTGATCGTGCTCGGCACCTCGTCCTCGGAGAGCGCGCTGCCGTCATTGATGGAGAAGCTCGAACGGCTCGGCTGCTCGAAATCCGTGGTCGGCCTCGTGGTGCCCACGGGCTATTCGTTCAACCTCGACGGCACCAACATCTACATGACGCTGGCGACGTTGTTCATCGCGCAGGCGCTCGGCTACGATCTCACCTTCAGCCAGCAGCTCACCATCCTGATCGTGGCGATGCTGACCTCGAAGGGCGCCTCCGGCATCACCGGCGCGGGCTTCATCACGCTGGCGGCGACGCTTGCGGTGGTCGATCCGCGCCTGGTGCCGGGCATGGCGATCGTGCTCGGCATCGACAAGTTCATGAGCGAGTGCCGCGCGCTGACCAATCTGTGCGGCAACGGCGTCGCCTGCGTGATCGTAGCCTGGTGGGAGGGCGAGCTCGACCGCGACAAGCTCAACGCCAATCTGGCCCGGCAGATCGATCCGACCGACATGGAGACCGCGCTGACGACGGACTGATTTTCCTTCGACGTCAGAACCGGTCCAGCCGATACGGCGAGGTGTCCACGGCGGATGCCTCGCCGTTCATCGTTTCGGCCAGCACGCGTGCCGTCGCCGGGCCAAGCGTGAAGCCCTGGTGGCCGTGACCGAAATTGACCCACAGCCCGCGATGCCGCGGCGCGGTTCCCAGCACCGGCAGCATGTCGGTGGTGCAGGGGCGGGTGCCGAACCACGGCTCGGGCTCGACGCGGCTGCCGATCTCGAGCAGCTCGCGCGCGGCGACTTCGGCGTAGCCGAGCTGGATCGGCGTCGCCGGCGCGTCGGGACTCGTCAGCTCCGCGCCGGTCGTGATGCGGATGCCCTTGGCCATCGGCGCCATCGCATAGCCGTTCGCGGTGTCGACCAGCGGCAGGTCGAGCGAGCGGCCGCCCTGATAGTGCATGTGGTAGCCGCGCTTGCGCACCAAGGGGATGCGGTAGCCGAATTTGCGCAGCAATTGCGGTGACCACGGCCCGAGCGTGACGACGACATGGGCGGCATCGATCCGGCCGCCTGTCGTGTCGACCGACCAGCCCGATGGCGTCTGCGCCAGCGTCTGCGCGTCGCCGGTCAGCAGCGTCCCGCCGAGGCGCTCGAACAATCCGGCATAGGCCGAGACCAGACCGCCGGGGTCCGACACGGTCCACGGCCCGAGCCAGTGAATGGCGCCGGGCAGGTCGTCGCGCAGCAGCGGCTCGGCCTCGGCGAGCGCCTTGCCGTCCAGCACGCGGAAGGTCACGCCGAAGTCGCGCCGGTTCTCCTCGGCGACGGCGATCGCCTGCTCCAGCGCCGCCGGGTCGCGATGCAGCAGGCGATAGCCGGCGCGGCGGATCAGGTTGTCGGCATGGGCGTCGCGGATCAGCTTGTCGTGCTCGGCGGTGGCATGGGCAATCAGGCGCGCCCAGGCGATGGTCGCTTCGCGGTGCCGTTCGGGCGTCGAGTTCCACCAGTAGCGCAGCAGCGGACCGGCGTGCCGCGGCAGCGAGGCGAGGCGATAGCGCACGTCGTTGGTACGTCCCATCGCGATCTTGGCGAGGATGGCGGGATCGCGCGGCATCGGATAGGGCCGCACCGCCTCGCTCTGGATGATGCCGGCATTGCCGTAGCTGGTCTCGCGGCCGGGCTCCCTGCGATCGACGAGCGTCACCGCCCAGCCGCGGCGCTGCAAATGCAACGCCGTGCTGACGCCCACCATGCCGCCGCCAAGAACGATCGCGCTTTGCATGAGATCCGTCTCCGTCAGGCTCCGTTACGCCGGGCTCTGACGAACGGAATGCCTGTCCAACAAAAACGCCCGGCGCGAGCCGGGCGTTTCGATTTGCAGGGAGCCTTAGTTGCCGCCGCCGAAGCGGCGCGACCACCAGCCCTTGCGGGCCGGGGCCTCGGCCGCTGCGGCCGGCGCGGGCTCCGGTGTTGCTGCGGGTTCATGAGCAGGGGCAGCGTCCTCCGCCGTGCTCTGAACCAAGGCGGGGGCCGCGGCCTCGGGCTGTGGGCTCGACGCGAAGCTGACCTTTTCGCGGACCGTGGAACGGCGGCGCTGCGCGCGATCGCCTTCGGCGCCGGTGTCCTCTGCGGCTGCGGCCGGAGCCTCCGGCGCAGGCGCCGCAACGGCCTCGACAACAGCGGTCTCGACCGGCTGCCATTCCGGCGGAGCGGCAACCGGCTCGGGCTGCACGAGCGAGGGAGCCTGTTCCCCGTCACGGCTATCGAAATCGGCGACCGCGTCGCTGGCTTCGGGCGCCGGCGGCGGGCTCAACTCATCGGAAATCGATCCGGCGAGACCGTCATCCGGTCCGCCGCTGCCGCGCCGGCGGCGGCCGCCACGACGTCCGCGGCGGCGCGGGCGGCGATCGCCACTGCCGGCCTGGTCGTCGCGCGCTGCGCCCTGCTGCTCGTCGCCTTCCTCCTCATCGCCTTCGGCATCGCCGGCGGCAACCGCCTCGCTGCCTTCGGGCAGGACATGCATGAGGTCGCCGTCGTCGCGCGGCTGCTGGGCGCCGTCGCGCGCTTCGCTGCCACCCCCGCGGCCACGGCGGCGGCGGCGGCGCTTGCGGCGCTGACCATCGCCTTCGCCCTCGGCCGCACCTGGTTCTTCGCCGGCCGCCCGGTCGTCGGCGAGGCCTTCGGTCTCGTCGGTCTCGATCTCGGCCTCGTATTCGAACAGCTCTTCCTCGTCGTCGGCTTCGTCGACCTGCGCCGGTGCGGCAGCGGCCTGCGCGGCAAGCAGCGCCTTGGCGGCTTCGAGCGTATGCACCTGCTCGCCGCGATCGATGATGTAGGATTGCTGGCCGTGCACCGTGGCATCCGCAACGATCGACAGCGAGACGCGGAAGGCGTCCTCGAGGTCGCGCAGATGGCCGCGCTTGTGATTGAGCACATAGAGCGCGACGTCGGTGCGGGTACGGACCACCAGATTGTGGGTCGCCCCCTTCATCAGGATTTCCTCGATGCCGCGCAAGAGCTGCAGCGCTACCGACGAAACCGAGCGGACGTGACCGGAACCGCCGCATTGCGGGCAGGGCTCCGTCGAGCTTTCGAGCACGCTGGCGCGGATGCGCTGGCGCGACATCTCCAGCAGGCCGAAATGCGAGATGCGCCCGACCTGGATCCGCGCGCGATCCTGGCGCAGGCAGTCGGACAGCTTGCGTTCGACCGCGCGGTTGTTGCGCTTCTCGTCCATGTCGATGAAATCGATGACGATCAGGCCGGCGAGATCACGCAGGCGCAACTGCCGGGCGACTTCTTCGGCGGCTTCCAGATTGGTCTTGAGCGCGGTGTCCTCGATGTGGTGCTCGCGCGTCGCCCGTCCCGAGTTGACGTCGATCGAGACCAGCGCCTCGGTCTGGTTGATCACGATATAGCCGCCGGAGCGCAGCTGCACGGTCGGCGAGAACATCGCGTCGAGCTGGCTTTCAACGCCCATCCGCGAGAACAGCGGCTGGCCGTCGCGATATTGCTTCACTGCGCGCACATTGGCCGGCATCAGCATCTTCATGAAGTCGCGCGCTTCGCGGTAGCCGGCTTCGCCCGCCACCTGAATCTCGTCGATCTCCTTGTTGTAGAGGTCGCGCAGCGAGCGCTTGATCAGCGAGCCTTCCTCGTAGACCAGGGTCGGCGCCTGCGACTTCAGCGTCAGGTCGCGTACCGTCTCCCACATCCGGATCAGGTATTCGAAATCGCGCTTGATCTCCGGCTTGCTGCGGGAGGCGCCGGCGGTGCGCAGGATGATCCCCATGCCCTCGGGCACGTCGAGGTCCTGCACCACTTCCTTGAGCCGCGAGCGGTCCTGGGCCGAGGTGATCTTGCGGCTGATGCCGCCGCCGCGCGCGGTGTTGGGCATCAGCACGGCGTAGCGGCCGGCGAGCGACAGATAGGTGGTCAGCGCGGCGCCCTTGTTGCCGCGCTCTTCCTTGACGACCTGCACCAGCATCACCTGCCGGCGCTTGATCACTTCCTGGATCTTGTACTGGCGGCGCGGACGGAACGCGCGCTCCGGAACTTCCTCGAGTACATCGTCGCCGCCGACGGACTCGACGACGTCCTCTTCCTCGCCTTCTTCGCCCTCGTCCTCTTCGTCATCCTCGCCGGCCTCATCGCCATGCCCGGCTTCGGGCGCGGCGACCTCCGCCAACCCGGCGTATTCGGCGACCACATGCTCGTCGGCCGCGGCGTGGACGTCATCGGCGGCCGCAAGCGGCGCGTCGTCGGCATGCGCGGCGTTTTCCTCGACCTGCTCCTCGTGGGCCCGCTCGGGCTCATGGTTGGCCTCGGCGGGCTCGACGGATTCGGGCGCAGCCGACGCAACGGAGGCTTCGACCACCGCAACGACGGGGTCGGACAGGGGCCCGGCGGCCGCCTCGCTCACCGCGGGGGCGTGATCGTGATCATGGTCGTCGTGATCATGGGCATGATCGTGGTCATCATGGCCGTGATCGTCGTGACCATGGTCATGATGCGCGTGATCGTGGTGCTGCTCGTGGTCCTCGTGATGGGCGCGATCATGCGCCTCATGCTCGTGACCCTCATGGGCGACCACGCCATGATCGTGATGCCCGGCCTCATGGTCATGATGTTCAGCATCGACCGGCTGTTCGTGCGCCTCGATCGCGGGCTGCGGCTGTGCCTCGGCAGCCCCCTCGATCACCTCGCTCTGGACGCGGTCGCCATGGCCGCGGCGGCGGGCATTGCGGTGACGCGACCGGCGGCGATGGCCGCGGTTCTCGTGCTCTTCCTCGGCCTCGCGATGGGCGCGCTCGTCGGCTTCGATCAGCGCCTGACGGTCGGCGACCGGGATCTGGTAGTAATCGGGGTGGATCTCGCTGAAGGCCAGGAAGCCGTGACGGTTGCCACCATACTCGATGAAGGCGGCCTGCAGCGACGGCTCGACGCGCGTGACCTTGGCGAGATAAATGTTGCCGCGCAGTTGTTTGCGCTGGGCGGTCTCGAAATCAAACTCTTCGACGCGATTGCCGCGGACCACGACGACCCGGGTCTCTTCCGGGTGGGTGGCATCGATCAACATCTTGTTGGGCATTTTGGAGCTCTTGACGGCGGCGGGCGCGGATCATGGCGCGCGCAAACTGCGCCGCCCGGTGACGCGACGGTCCACCTGATTCGGGGGTGAGGGGAAGGCCAAAACGCATCTCGCGGCACAGCGCCGGACGGGAACCCACCGGGATGATGCGACGGGCGAGGCTTTCACCTCGCGTCAGCGCGATCATTCGGGAGATCCTGGTCGGCAATGCAGTCTGGCGCATTAAGCGTCGGCCCGTCTAAACATGTTGGCGGCGAGAAATACCGCCGTATCTTTTGCTGAAAGCCCAGCCCGGCGCCGAAGCCCCTGCTGGCCATCGCATATCGAGGCCCCAAGGGACCGGATAATCGGTTATGCCGTGTCTCAAACCGTCCCTCTGGCGAGGGAGTGTGTCTGGGACCGGACGCCGCTCGGGCTTGAATCCGCCACTCCGTGTCAGCCGCGCGCGGCGCTGGCTGGGGAGGGACCGGAAAAACACGGCGGGATCTTCGACTTGGAAGATTCCACCGCTGCACCGGGAGGCTGAACGCGACACAACCGGGAGTACTAGCCGTCAGCATCCCGTACATACGTGGATTGACCGCCGCGTGCAAGGGAAGCGTCACGCCGCCGCAACACTCGGTTCTTTTCATTGGAGCGTCATTAGGGTGCGATTAACCGTGCGGTTCTAATGCGGTAAGAAGCAGCTGGGAGGCTCCGAATCGGGTGGAGAACCGCGCAAAACACCTTGTTTTTCTGGGCGGCGGCCTGTTGTGCGCTGCAGCATTGGTGTTTGCCCTGGCCAGTGCCCCCAGCGCGGCCGAGGGTCCGCAGAATGGACAGGCAGCACCGGCCGCCGGTGCCACGGCCGCCGGCACGTCGGATTTCCCGGTCGCATCCGGCGCCAGGATCGCCGGCGATGACAAGCAGACCCGATTCATCCTCGATTTGGATCGCAAGATCGAATTTCGCGCCTTCCCGTTGGCCGATCCCTATCGCGTCGTGGTCGATATCCCGCAGGTCAATTTCCAGCTCCCCGCCGGCACCGGTGCGACGGGGCGGGGGGCTGGTGAAGGCGTTTCGCTACGGGCTCGTGATGCCCGGCGGCTCCAGAATCGTGTTCGACCTGAACGGGCCGGTGAAGATCGCCAACTCCTACGTGCTCGACGCCGCCAACGGCCAGCCGCCGCGGCTGGTGCTGGACTTCGAGGAGGTCGATCGCACCAGCTTCGTGCAGTCGCTCGCACCGGAGAGCCGGCCCGAACTGAAGCCGGCGATCTCCGAATCCACCACCGCGACCGTTCCGGCAGTCACGACCGCGGCGCTGCCGCCGGTGACGACCACCGACCCGCGTCCGCTGATCGTGATCGATCCCGGTCACGGCGGCATCGACAATGGCACCCAATCCGGTGACCAGACCGAGAAGAACCTGGTGCTGGGCTTCGGCCTTGCCCTGCGCGACCGGATCGAGAAATCGGGCAAATATCGCGTGGTCATGACCCGGTCCGACGACACCTTCATCCCGCTCAACGACCGGGTGAAGATCGCCCGCTCGCAGTCCGCGGCGCTGTTCGTCTCGATCCATGCCGATGCGCTGCCGCGCCGTGAGGGCGACGCCCAGGGCGCCACGATCTACACGGTGTCGGACAAGGCCTCTGACGCCGAGGCCGAGCGGCTGGCGGAAGCGGAAAACAAGGCCGACGCCATCGCCGGCGTGAACCTGACCGACGAGCCGACCGAGGTTGCCGACATCCTGATCGACCTCGCGCAGCGCGAAACCAAGACCTTCTCCAACCGTTTCGCCCGTCTCTTGATGGACGAGATGAAGACCACGGTGCGGATGCACAAGAATCCGCTCAAATCGGCCGGCTTCCGGGTGCTGAAGGCGCCCGACGTGCCGTCGGTGCTGGTCGAGATCGGCTATGTCTCCAACAAGGGCGACCTCGAACATCTGGTCTCCGAGAACTGGCGCAACAAGGCGGTCGGCTCGATGGTCCAGGCGATCGACGCGTTCTTTGCCAAACGGCTGGCAACTGCCGGACCGGCAAAGTGAAATCGGCCGACTGAAAAGCCGGCGCCGTGGCCCGGAAGCCCTAGTTTGGCCACAGCGGCGACGGTATAGACAGGGGACCGCAGGTCCGCAGAATCGACCATATTGTCCGGCGGCTCTTGTATATTCGCGTGCGCAAGGCGGCTCGCTGGGCCAAGCTTCGTTGTTGGAAGCCTCACTGTGGGGAGGCATCGTTGGGTGAGGCTTCGCACTTTTGGACAGGCGCTTCGAACCATTAGGCGCCCGAGGGTAGGAACGGAACGTCGATAATGCGCCTGCTCGTGCGGTTTCTGGGTTTCTTGTTCGCCGCCGGAACGGTCGTGTTCCTGGTCGGGGTCGCGGCCGTCGCCGGCGCGATCTGGCATTTCTCCAAGGACCTGCCGGACTACTCGCAGCTTCAGGACTACGAGCCGCCGGTGATGACCCGCGTGCATGCCGCCGACGGCGCGCTGCTCGGCGAATACTCCAAGGAACGCCGGCTCTATCTGCCGATCCAGGCGGTGCCGAAGCTCGTGATCAACGCGTTCCTCGCCGCCGAAGACAAGAACTTCTACGAGCATGGCGGCATCGACTATTCGGGCATGGCGCGCGCCGCGATCCTCTACGCACAGAACTACGGCTCCAATCGCCGCCCGCAGGGCGCCTCGACCATCACCCAGCAGGTCGCCAAGAACTTCCTGCTCACCAACGAAGTCTCGTTCAGCCGCAAGATCAAGGAAGCCTTGCTGGCGATGCGTATCGAGCGTGCCTATTCCAAGGACCGCATCCTCGAGCTCTATCTGAACGAGATCTATCTCGGGCTCGGCGCCTACGGCATCGCGGCCGCGTCGCTGGTCTATTTCGACAAATCGGTCAACGAGCTGACGATCGCGGAAGCGTCCTATCTGGCCTCGCTGCCGAAGGCGCCCGCCGCGCTGCATCCGGTGCGCAACCGCGACCGCGCCATCGAGCGCCGCAATTACGTGATCGACCGCCTGCTGGAAAACGGCTGGATCAAGCAGGCCGACGCCGACAAGGCGCGCAAGGATCCGCTCAACGTCACCAACCGCTCCAACGGAGCGCACATCTTCGCCGGCGAATATTTCGCCGAGGAAGTCCGCCGCGACATCTTCGAGCGCTATGGCGAGAAGAAGCTCTATGAGGGCGGCCTGTCGGTGCGCACCACGCTGGATCCCAAGATCCAGGTAATGGCGCGCAAGACCATGGTCGCCGGCCTCGTCAACTACGACGAGGCGCAGGGCTGGCGCGGGCCGGTTCACAAGCTGGACGCGTCAGGCGATTGGGGCGTCAAGCTTGCCGACGTCAAATCGCTCTCCGACATCTCGCCCTGGCGGATGGCGGTGGTGCTGGAGAGCAACGACCAGTCGGCGCGGATCGGCTTCCAGCCGGGCCGCGAACTCGGCGGCGCCGTCAGCAAGGAGCGGCAGACCGGCATCATCACGATGGACGGCGTGCGCTGGGCCAAGTCCAAGGGCAAGGCGCCGACGGCGGTCTCGCAGGTGTTGCAGCCGGGCGACGTGATCTATGCCGACCCGCTGGTGACCAAGGACGGCAATCCGGTCGAAGGCCAGTATCGGCTGCGGCAATTGCCTGAAGTCTCCGGCGCCATGGTGGCGATGGATCCGTGGACCGGCCGTGTGCTCGCGATGGTCGGCGGCTTCTCGTTCGACCAGAGCCAGTTCAACCGCGCGACGCAGGCCTACCGGCAGCCCGGCTCGTCGTTCAAGCCGATCGTGTACTCGTCGGCGCTGGACAACGGCTATACGCCGTCGACCACCGTGATCGACGCGCCGATCGAGATCGATCAGGGGCAGGGCGCCGGCGTGTGGCGTCCGGAGAACTATTCGACCGGCAAGTATTACGGCCCGACCACGCTGCGCAACGCGTTGCAGCGCTCGCTCAACACGGTAACGGTGCGCCTCGCCCAGGACATCGGCATGCCCCTGGTCGGCGAGTATGCAAAGCGCTTCGGCGTCTATGACGAGTTGCCGAACTATCTGTCCTACGCGCTCGGTGCCGGCGAGACCACCGTGATGCGCATGGTCACCGCCTATTCGATGTTCGCCAATGGCGGCCGTCGCGTGAAGCCGACCTTGATCGATCGCATCCAGGACCGCTACGGCCACACCATCTTCAAGCACGACACCCGCGAATGCCGCGGCTGCGACGCGCCCGGCGGCTGGAAGAGCCAGCCGGAGCCGCAGCTGGTCGACCGCCGCGAGCAGGTGCTCGACCCGATGACGGCCTACCAGATCACCGAGATGATGGAAGGCGTGGTCCAGCGCGGCACCGCGACCGTCGTCAAGGAGGTCGGCAAGCCGATCGCCGGCAAGACCGGCACCACCAACGACGAGAAGGACGTCTGGTTCGTCGGCTTCTCGCCGGATCTCGCTGTTGGCGTCTACATGGGCTACGACAAGCCGCGCAATCTCGGCCGTGCCGCGACGGGCGGCCATGTTGCAGCGCCGATCGCCCGCGACTTCCTCAAGCTTGCACTCGCCGACAAGCCGCCGACGCCGTTCAAGGTGCCGGCCGGCATCAAGCTGATCCGCGTCGATGCCAAGACCGGCATGCGCGCCGGCCCGGGCGATGGCGGCAACACCATCCTCGAAGCCTTCAAGCCGGGCACCGCGCCGCCGGAGAACTATTCGGTGATCGGTGTCGCCGATGCCGACGGCCGCGGCCCCGCGCCCGGCCCGCAGCCGTCGCAGAGTGGCGGGCAGCCCGACGGCGGCTTCTTCATGCGCCCGGGAACCGGGGGGCTGTACTAACGGCCGACAGGTCCAAATCGCCGGGATAGGGCCGCCAAGCCGATTGCGCTTTGCTGCGCCGGTCGCTACATCCCCCGGAACCGTTTTAGCCAACACCTGAAAGACCATGCGCGCGGAAATCGAACGCCTTGTTGAAGAGATCAAGCAGTCAGTCGGGCTGCTGAGGAGGCATCTTTGACGTCGAACAATCGACGGCACGCCTCGCTGAGCTGAACAAGCTCGCTGAAGATCCCAATCTCTGGAACGATCCCCAGAAGGCTCAGCGGCTGATGCAGGAGCGCACCTCATTGGAGGATGCGCTTTCGGGCATCGGCAAGGTCGAGCGCGAGCTTGAGGACCAGGTCGGCATGATCGAACTCGGCGAAGCCGAGAACGATGCCGGCGTGGTCGCCGAGGCCGAGAAGGCGCTCAAGGACCTCAAGAAGGAGGTCGCCCGGCGTGAGCTCGAGGCGCTGCTCTCGGGCGAGGCCGACAAGTTCGATTCCTATCTCGAAGTCCATGCCGGCGCCGGCGGCACCGAGAGCCAGGACTGGGCGCAGATGCTGCTGCGCATGTACACGCGCTGGGCCGAGAAGCACGGCTTCAAGATCGAGTTCCTTGAGGAGTCGCAGGGCGAAGAGGCCGGCATCAAGTCCGCGACCATCCAGATCTCCGGCCACAACGCCTATGGCTGGCTGAAGACCGAGGCCGGCGTGCATCGGCTGGTGCGCATCTCGCCGTTCGATTCCAACGCGCGGCGCCACACGTCGTTTTCGTCGGTGCAGATTTTCCCCGTGATCGATGACTCCATCAAGATCGAGATCAAGGAGTCCGATGTCCGTACCGACACCATGCGGTCGGGCGGCGCCGGCGGTCAGCACGTCAACAAGACCGAGTCGGCGGTGCGCCTGACGCACATTCCGACCGGCATCGCGGTGGTCTGCCAGGCCGGCCGCTCCCAGCACAAGAACCGGGCGCAGGCGTGGGACATGCTGCGCGCGCGGCTCTATGAGATCGAGCTGAAGAAGCGCGAGGAGCAGGCGGCAGCCGATCAGGCCGCCAAGACCGATATCGGCTGGGGACACCAGATCCGCTCCTACGTCTTGCAGCCGTACCAGATGGTGAAGGACCTGCGCACCGGCGTGCAGACCTCCGACACGTCCGGCGTGCTGGATGGCGACCTCGATGAATTCATGGCGGCAACGCTGGCGCAACGTGCATTCGGCACCGGGCCCGGCTCCGTCGAGGATGTGGATTAGGGATTAGGCCATGCCGCGCGTCGCATTCATCGGATTGGGACGCATGGGGCACGGCATGGCCGGCCGTTATCTCGACGCCGGCTTCACCGTGGCGGTGTGGAACCGGAGCAAGGCCAAGGCCGAGGACCTGATCGCGCGCGGCGCGATCTGGGCGACCTCGCCGGAGGATGCCGCGATCGATGCCGATGCCGTCGTGACCATGGTCGCCGACGACGAGGCCTCGCGCGCGGTCTGGCTGAGCAAGGACGGCGCCGCCGCCACCATGAAGGCCGGCACGCTCGCGATCGAATGCTCGACGGTCTCCTACCAGCACACGCTCGAGATGGCGCGCGAGCTCAATAGCCGCGGCCTGATCTACATTGATTGTCCCGTCACCGGCCTGCCGGAGGCGGCCGCTGCCGGCAAGCTGACGCTGCTGGTCGGCGCCGATCCGGCCGATCTCGAACGCGCGCAGCCGTTCCTCGCGCCGATCGGCAGCACGATCCGTCATTTCGGGGCGGTCGGCACCGGTACCGTGTTCAAGCTGATCAACAACCTGATCGGCGCGGTGCAGATCGCAAGCCTTGCCGAAGGCGTCGCGATCGCCGAGCAGGCCGGTCTCGACATGCAGTTGGTCGCCGAAGCCCTGGCCTCCGGCGCAATCGCGAGCCCGCAGGTGATCCGCCACAGCAAGCGGATGATCGACCGCAATTTCTCCGGCGCTTCGTTTACCGCAGCGCTGCGCCACAAGGATGCCGACTACGCCGTGCGTCTGGCCGAGACGCTGCTGCCCGGCGTGCCCGTGAGCCGCGCCGCGCTCGTGGCCTACGACAAGGCCAAGGCTCATGCGCCCGATGGCGACGAAGGCCAGATGATCGAGATCGTGTCGCGGCAGAAATAGGCAGGGCCGCCATTCACGGAAATCGGGTGGGAATATCCGCGCGCCTGCGTTAGTCACCTGTGCGATTGCAGGTGAGTGCCCGACATGCCTTCCGCCGACAACCGCATTGATAGCCGCGACTGGGCGCTGCTCGGCCTGCTGTCGGTGCTATGGGGTGGCTCGTTCTTCTTCAACGGCGTGATCCTGCGCGAATTGCCGCCGCTGACCTTGGTGCTGCTGCGCGTGGTGCTGGGCACGATCATCCTGCTGCCGCTGCTGCGATCCCGGAACATCGAACGCCCGCGCGGCCTGTCCGGCTGGGCGCCGTTTGCCGCGATGGGGCTGTTCAACAACGTGCTGCCGTTCTCGCTGATCGTATCCGGACAGACCTATGTTCCGAGCGGGCTGGCCTCGATCCTCAATGCGACGACGCCGCTGTTCGCTGTGGTCGTGATGGCGGCGGCCGGCGAGGAGCGTGTGCAGGCGCAGCGCGTGGCGGGCGTGGTGGTCGGGCTGCTCGGCGTTGCGATCCTGCATGGCGATGCGCGCGGCTTCGAGAGCAAGCAGGGTATCGGCATCCTGCTGTGCCTCGCCGGTGCCTTCAGCTACGGCATCGCGGCGCTGGTCGGGCGACGGCTGCCGCAGCGCGTGCCGCCGCTCGGGACGGCGACATTCCAGATGATGGCGTCCGGCGTGATGATGGCGCCCATCGCCGCCGTGGCGGACCGTCCGTGGCTATTGCCGATGCCGCACGCGACGACATGGCTCGCCGTGCTCGGGCTCGCGGCGTTGTCGACGGCACTGGCCTACATCGTGTTCTTTCAGATCCTGCAGCGCTCCGGGCCGACCAATGTGATGCTGGTGACGCTGCTCATTCCCGTCACCGCGATGCTGCTCGGCTATCTCGTGCTCGGCGAGCCGATTGCGCTGCGCGAGGTGATCGGCGCGCTGGTCATCGCAAGCGCATTGCTGCTGATCGACGGCCGCGTGCTGGGCTGGTTCAGCCGCGCGCCTGCTTCCACGCCGCATACCATCCGGTAAAGCGTCCGCTGTCGCGCTCGCCGCCGTGCCAGGCGGCGTAGGCGCTGCCGTCATCGGCGACCAGCACCACGGCATCGAGCCCCTTGGAGCGGCGCAGCGTGTCCATCGCCTGCGCCGGCGTCTGTGCGATCGGACCTGCGACGTTGAACGAGGTGTTGACCGACATCTCGACGCCGATGTAGCGGCCGAGCGCCTTGAGATAGGCGTAGGTGAGGGGATCGTCCGCCTCGCGCACGATCTGGATGCGGCCGGTGCCGTCGGCATGCACCACGGCCGGAATCTTCGCGCGTGCCTCGGGCTTCGAATGCGCCGTGAGCACCATGTAATTGTAGGCGTTGTAGTCACCGTCGGAGGCGCCGTCTTCCAGCTGGAAGTGATCGCGCGCCGCCTCAAGCGTCGCCATCGGTGCCAGCGGCCGGATCGCCTCGCGATACTTGACGCGCTCGTTGAGGCGCTCGCGCACCTGGGGATCGCAGGGATTGGCCAAGATCGAGCGATGGCCGAGCGCGCGCGGGCCGGTTTCGGCCGCGCCCTGATAGATCGCGATCACGCCGCCTTGTGCCACCATGCTGGCCATCAGGTCCGCGATCGCATCGCGGCCTTCCGAGGTCGCCGCATTGCCGATTACAATCGAGGCGACGTCGTCGGCTTGCAGTGCCGCCGTGATCTCGGCATTCGACGGCGCCAGGCCGCAATAGAACGCGTGCGACAGCGGCGCACCGCGCGGTGCGCCCGCCATGTGCGCGAACAGCCACGCGGCGCCGATCGGCACGCCGGGATCGCCGGGGACCGGCGGGATCCACATATGCAGCCGCGTCTTGCGCCGCTGCGCGCGTTCGAACCACGCCTCGTCGAAATGCTCAAGCAGGCGCATGTTGCCGAGCGCGTTCAGCGCCACGCCGCCGGTCAGCACCAGGCGGTCGGTGCCGGTGATGCGCAGGAGATGATCGATGACATGGATCATCGCGTCCTCGAACACCAATTGCGTCGCGGCCGCCTTGTCGACGCGGTCCTTGGTGTCGGGGCGGTGATTGATGTCCTCGACGCGCAGCACGGCGTCGGGATTCCAGAGTTGGTCGGGCCGTAGCGGGGGGCCGAGAATATCGATCAGCGGCTGATGATAGGGATTGTCGGCCGGATCGGCGTACCAATTGGCCATCGCGCGATTGAGCTGCACGCTGCCATTGGGCCCGAGTTGCAGCACGTCCTTCAGGCGCGAATAATACCGATTGGTCGCACGGCTCATGTCGCCCCAGGCGGCGGCGCCCATGTAGCGGCCCTCGCTGGAGAGCCAGGTCCAGCCGCCCTGGCTCGACGAGACCACGGTGTAGAAGGCGCCGAGCGAATCGAACAGGCTCTCATTGCAATAGAGCTGCTTCATCTCGCCGTTCTCGGCGACATAGAGCGAGATCGAGCCGACATCTCCGGTGCCGTCCAGCACCGCGATCGCGACGCGCTCGCGCAGCTCGGCGAACGGCGATGCGGTGAATGAATACCACGCATGATTGTCGTGATGCGGCATGCAGATCAACGGCAGCTGCTCGCCGAGCCCGTACATCTTCGCAAGCTTGCGCGAGATGCGCCGCACCTGGTCCATCTGCCGCAGGTTGATCGCGGGCGCGATCGGCGCGCGCAGCAATTTGAGGCTGGCCGGCGCCTCCTCGAACGAGGTGCGGATCAGCATCGCCATCAGCGCCGGATAATCCCACGTCGTGACGAAGGCCGCGATGTCGCCGATGTCGCGGCCCATCCGCTGCAACACCCTGCGCATGTCGTCGAGCGCGTGTTGCGGGAACTCGTTGGTGTGCTTGTTGCCGGAGAAGCGCTCTTCCTCGTTGTTGACGATCAGGCGCGGGCCGTCCTTCTGGGTGACCTCGACCAGCGCGACGCCGGTGTTGTGGGTGCCGGGGCAGGCGAGGCCCGCTATGTAGACGGTCTCGCCGCGCTGCAGCCTCTCGCGGATCGACGCGATCGTGCGCTGCGCGAACTCGCCATTGGCCTTGTGCAGGCCAAGCTTGGCCATCGCACGTTCGCTGAGGCGGCGCGTGATTTCATAGCCCGCGGCCGCAAAACGCGGATGCCGCGGACCGGTACGAATGTCCGGTTTACGCAATCAGAACGCCTCGACTCGTGATCCCCAGATCGATCTTCAATCATAAATAGCGCCAGGCAACAATGCCGTTTCGCCCAACGGAAAAACCCGGCGCTTGCCAGCCTATGCGTCTCTTGCGAGACTTGCCGTCAAAACCAACGACAAAAATCGGGAGGAAACGATGCCGGCTCGTTCTGGATATATTGGCGCGATCGTGGCGTTCGCAAGTGCGGCACTGATCGCAAGCCCGGCCGCCGCGCAGAAGAGATACGATCCCGGCGCGACCGATACCGAAATCAAGATCGGCAACATCATGCCGTACAGCGGCCCGGCGTCGTCCTATGGCGTGATCGGCAAGACCGAGGCCGCGTTCTTCAGGATGATCAACGAGCAGGGCGGCATCAATGGCCGCAAGATCAACTTCATCAGCTACGACGATGCCTATTCACCGCCGAAGGCGATCGAGCAGGCGCGCAAGCTGGTCGAGAGCGACGAGGTGCTGTTGATCTTCCAGCCGCTCGGCACGCCGTCCAATTCAGCAATCATGAAATACATGAATGCCAAGAAGGTGCCGCAATTGTTCGTGGCCTCCGGCGGCACGAAATTCGGCGATCCCAAGAACTTTCCCTGGACGATGGGCTTCCAGCCCAATTACCAGAGCGAGGGACGCATCTATGCGAAGTACATTCGCGACAATTTTCCCGACAGCAAGATCGCGGTGTTCTGGCAGAACGATGACGCCGGCAAGGATCAATTCAAGGGCCTGAAGGATGGGCTCGGCGACAAGGCGGGCATGATCATCGCCGACAAGTCCTACGAGGTGTCCGATCCTTCGATCGATTCGCAGATCGTCGCGCTGCACGATTCCGGCGCCGACATCTTCTTCTCCTGGGCGGCGCCAAAGGGCTCGGCGCAGGCGATCCGCAAGGTCGGCGAGCTCGGCTGGAAGCCGAAATTCTTTCTCGCCAACACCGCGACCTCGGTCGCCTCGGTCTTGAAGCCGGCAGGGCTCGAATATTCCAAGGGCATCATCTCGACAGCCTATCTAAAGGATCCGACCGACCCGACCTGGGACAAGGATCCGGCAGTCATGAGCTGGCGTGCCTTCATGGACAAGTATTATCCCGACGGCGACAAGGGCAACGCCAACAACCTCTATGGCTATGTGCAGTCCGAGGCCATGGTGCAGGTCTTGAAGCAGTGCGGCGACAATCTCACCCGTGAGAACGTGATGAAACAGGCCGCCAATCTAAAGAACTTCCATTCCGACCTGATGCTGCCGGGCATCATGGTCAACACCTCGCCGGACGACTACTTCCCGATCGAGCAGATGCAGCTGATGCGGTTCAACGGCGCGGCATGGGAGCTGTTCGGCGACGTGATCACGGGCGAAGTCGGGCACGAGGCGACGCGGTAGGCGGTCGGTATGAAGAGGTAGTGCCGCAACATCAGTGTCGTCCCGACCCCCCGTGCGCAATTGCGCACTAGGCTGGGACGACACCGAGTATTCGTCGCGCCGCTCGCGGTCATCCCCGACGTGCCGCGGCACCGTCCGCCAAAATCTTCTCCGGCCGGCGGGCGCGCAGCGCCGTGCCGCCGGCGACGCCGACGCCGATCACATACATCCAGCCCTCGTGGAAATCGGCGAGATGCGAGTTGAGCAGCGAGCTCGTGACGTTCTGCACGACGGTTGCAAGCCCGATCCAGCTCACGAGATCGCGGCCGGCGAACAGCGTGGCGTGGCTGATCCACATCGCGTAAAGCAACAGGATGCCGGCGAGCCCCCACTGGATCGCGACATTGAGGGTCTGGTTGTGCGGGTTGTTGATCACCTCGGCGTCAAGGCCGGTCTGTCCGGCGGCATCCTGCGTGAACATCTGCTTGATCGAGCCGGTGCCATGGCCGAGCCATGGCGCCGCGACGATGAATTTCACCGACTTTCGCCAATAGGTCAGGCGCTGTGCCGTCGAAGCGATCCCGGACGTATCGTGCGCGCGATATTCGATCCCGACGTCGGCGATGCGCTGGCGCAGATAGGGCGAGGTGGTCCAGACCACCAGGCTGGTGAGGGCGACGCCGGCAAACAGCAGGCGCGTGGCACGCCGGGACAGATGCAGCGAGGCGAACAGGACGAGCAGCACCGGCATGTAGATCAGCGCGGTCCGCGCCGAGACGACGTAGAGCATGTTGACGATGAACAGCAGGATGAGCGCGCCGGCACCGGCTGCGATGCGCCATTGCCGGGCGCGCAGCGCCGTCAACGCCGGCAGTGCCAGCGCGAAGGCGCACAGCGCGAATTCCTGGCTCTGGTCGAGGTAGTTCTTGACCGGCACGCCGTCGGACACCGTGTGCGCGAACCTCAGCTGCGGCAATGCCAGCACGATCCATGACAGGATCATCACCAGCGTGCATGACGCCAGGAAGGCGGCGAACACCCAGAGCCCGCGCTGCGAGCGCTGAAAATAGCCGAGCAGGAACGGCAGCAGCAGCAGCTTGCTGAGCGGTTTGACGCCTTGCAGCCGTTCGGCCCAGCCGGCCTCCGACCACGCCAGACCGATCGCCGCGAGCGCGACCAGCGCGACCGGTAATGCATAGGCCGGCTGCGCGAGGTCGAACACGAACTGCTCCCAGTCGATCGTCGGGATCACGGCGACCAGCCACAGCAGCATGAAAACGGCGAGCGCCGTCGTCGACCAGGGCAGCGAAGCCGCCGCCAGCGCCATCAGGATGTCGGCGGCGCGGACATAGGCGGCCGTACCGGACCAGGCGCGGACGCGGTCGCGCCATTGCAGTGCAGGTTCGGCGGCGACGTCGATCGCGTGGGACTCGGTGGTCATGATCGGATTACGCGGTCGCGCCGTTGAAGGTCGCCATCGCCGCGGTGAGCGCCGCGGCGGCGGTCGTGACATCGGCGGCAGCCCGATGCGACAGCAGGTCGCGCGCCTGGGTGTGGTGGCCGAAGCGGTCGGCGAGCTCGGCCCGCCGCTCGCGGATCCGGTCGCGCCAGTGCTCCTGCTGCGCCAGCACGCGCCGCACCGAGGCGCAGATCGATTCGGTCGAGAACGGATCGAAATAATCCGCAAGCTCGCCCGCGACCTCGCGAAACACGGCGATATCGGAGCACAGCACCGGGGTATTGGCCGCGAATGCCTCGATGATCGGGACGCCGAAACCTTCGGCGAGGCTCGGCATGATCAGGCCGTGCGCATCGGCGATCAACGCCGCCTTCTCGTGCTCGTCGACATAGCCGGAGAAGCGGACGTTCTTCGGCAGGTTGCTCGCCTGGTTGGCGCCGCCGGCATAGCCGATCACGACAAGATCGGCCTCCGGCAGCTTGCGGAAGGCGCGCACGACGGCCGCGAGGTTCTTGCGAGGCTCGTTCGAGACGATGACGACGAAGCTCGGCCGTGCCGTGACGGCCGCCGGCGCCGGCGCAAGCGGCACTTCCGGCACGTCGAAACGGGTCCGCGGATAGACCACCCGCGCGGGAATATGCGCATATTGCGGCAGCAGGGCGCGGAAGCGGTTCATGCTGTAGTTGGAGACGAAGGCGAGCTCGTCAGCCTGCTGCACGCTCGTGAACAGGCGCGACAGGAACAGGCGGGTCGCGATATCGTCCAGCTTGAGATCGGTGATCGGCAACAGGTCGTGCACGACGCAGATCACTTTGGCGTTCCGGCGGCGCTTGATCGCAACCCGGGTCGGGGTGTCGATCAGGATGACGTCGTAGTCGCGCGCATCGACCCGCGGCGGCGGCAAGCGGGTCAGGGCCGAGGTGTCCTGATAGCTGTAGAAGCCGGGCTCGAGCAGGAAATCGCCGAACAGCTCGAGATGGCGCAAATCGGTCGGAATGTATTCGAGGCCCTCGGTCCGGTTCTCGATTCGCTTGACGCTGGTCGGCAGCAGCTGAATCGAACGCAGGAAGGCGATGATGAACTCGAGCGAGGTCGCCGCCTTGAGCTTGTGCTTGAACCAGTCGACGGTGCGGCGCAGGCCGCCGCGCATGATCGGCGAGTTCATGTCGGTCTCGTCGAGGAAACGATAGAGCGCGAGCAGCTCGATCAGCCGCGAGTCCTCGGGCAGCAGGCGCGTCCGCTGCTGCCTGCGGCGCAGCTTGCGGTAGCGGCGCGTCGTCTCGACGACGAGCGTCAATTCATGACCGGCGCCGGCCAGCGAGCGGATCAGCTCGCGCGTGAAGTGAAAGATGCCGCGCTTGTGGTTGGGCTCGCCAAGCGCCTCGCTGACGACCAGGATCTTTGTCATGCGCTGATTTCTCTGAGCTCGAGGTGATGCGGGACGGGCGGATCCAGCGCGACGGTGCTGGCAATGCGGCCGTGGTCGAGATTGATGATGCTGGTGCAGGTCCGGCGCAGCAGTGCGTGGTCGTGCGAGGCGATGATCACGATCGCCGCGGTCTCGACCATCTTGCGCAGCCGCTGCTCGGCCTTGGCCGAGAATTTCTCGTCGACCACGCTGAGCCATTCGTCGAGCAGCAGGATGTCGGCGGGAAAGGCGGTCGCGGTCGCGAACAGCACCCGCATCAGCATGCCCGAGGAGAACATCCGCAGCGGCAGCCGTTGCATGCGCTCCTCGAGCTCGGTGAACGCCCAGATCTCGTCCAGGATCGCTTGCGTCGGCTTGCGGCCGGAGATCCGCAGCAGCAGGTTGATGTTGTCGGCGGCGACGAAATCGAGATTGACGCCGGCGCCCAGGCCGAGCAACGGCACGACGTTGCCTGTCGTCTCGACCCGGCCGCTGGTGGCCGGGAACACGCCGGCGATCAGCCGCAGCAAAGTGGACTTGCCGGAACCGTTCGGGCCGGCGAGCCCGATGCGCGCGCCGGCCTTCGCCTCGATCGAGAAGTTGTCGATCGCGCGGATGGTGCGCATCTCGCTGCTTTGCCGGAACAGGCGCCCAAGCAGGCGGCGCTTCAGCGAGAAGTCGTAGGCGCCGTACAGCGGATAATCGAGGCAGGCGTCTTGGAGGTGGATGCTTGCCATGACTAGATCCAGAACGCCGCTTTGCGCAGATGGGCGATGGTGACGGTCGCGGCGACCGCGAGCACGGCGAGGCAGGCCAGCACGTAGATCAGGCTGGTCATTGCGACGTGGCCCGTCGCCAGCGGCTCGCGCCAGATCGCGAACAGATGCGTCAGCGGGTTGAGCCGCATCACGGTCGAGCCGCGATCGATCATCTCCGATGTCCAGATGATCGGCGAGGCCAGGAAGGCCAGCGTCAGCGAGGACTCGATGATCGGCTTGATGTCGCGGTAGCGCGTCGCCAGCGCACCGAGCACGAGGCTCAGCGCCATCGTGCAGACGACGAACAGCGCGAGGCCGGGCAGGGCGATGACGGCGCCGCCGAAATCCCGCGGCGTCAGCACAAGCCACAGGATCATCGGCACCACTGCGTTGTGCGCCGCGAACAGTGCCTGGCGGAAGGTACATTGCAGCAGGAAGATCACCGGCGGCAGTGCGCGATCCTTGATCAGGCTGGCCGAGTTCTGCAACGCGGTGGTGGCATCGAGCACGACGCTGTTGAGGAAGGTCCAGGCGGTGAGGCTTGCCGCCAGCATCGGCAGCCGCGCCAGCGCGCCGGCGTTCGAGAAATGGCCGATGACCGAGCCGAGCACGGCCACCATGATCGCCATCTGGATCGACATCCAGAAGGGTCCAAGGAGGGAGCGGACGTAACGATGCCGCATGTCGGACCATGCCAGCGCGGCGGCGATCCGGATCGCACCGACGGGGCCGGCCGTTTGGCGATGCAAGCCTGGGGCTGACGAGCTTGCATCCTTTGCGGCGGCCTCTTCGGCGACGACTTTGCGGTACACCGTCTCCACTCCCTCCTTGAAGGCTGTTGTCGAGTATTTCGTGATCGCGCGGTGCCGCGCGGCCTGACCCATGCGGCGGCGCCGCTCCGGATCGTTGATCAGGCTTTCGATGGCGTCGGCGAGTGCCGCGGGATCGCCAGGCGGCACCGTGATCGCCTCGAGCCCGTGGCGGGCGACATGGGGAACGCCGGTGTCGAGCGCGGTGTTGACGACGGGACGGCTTGCGGCCATCGCCTCGAGCTGAACCAGCCCGAAGGTCTCCGCATTGGTCACCGACGGCATCACGAAGACATCGGCGATGCGCATCAGCTTGACGCGCTCGCTCTCGGATACCGAGCCGAGCAGGCGGACCCGGTCCTGCAGGCCGTAGTCGCGGATCAGCTGCTCGAGATTGGCGCGCTCGCGGCCCTCGCCGACGATCCAGACCTCGAAATTGCGGGCGTGGGCCGATCGCACCAGCACGTCAAAACCCTTGTAGGGCACCAGCCGCCCGCAGGCGAGGACGAGGCGGCCGCGGGCGTTGACATCGTCAGCCTGTGCGGCCGGCCGGTCATATTTCTCCACATCGACGCCGAACGGGACGGCGTGGCACTTGTCGGAAAACTCCTGCAGCAACGGCGTGGTTTCGACCAGCACCGGATCGGAAACGATGATCGCGGCGGCGCGGTGCAGGGTTCGCCGCATCAACGGCTCGACCAGGAAGCGCAGTGCCGCGTGCGAGACGATATCGGCGTGCCAGTGCACCACCAGCGGCCGCGAGCGTCCGAGGCCGAACGCGAACACGAGGTCGGCGAGCGGGAAGGGGGCGTGCAGCGCCAGCAGATCGTGATTGGCGATGCGGCGCCACAGCCGCCACGGATAGGTCGGCGCCGCCGGCAGCGACAGCACGTCACCGAACGAATGCACGCGCTCGACGGCAACCTCGTTGACCACGATCTGCCGCTCGCCGCCGGAGCGCGAGCAGACCAGCACGGCGGCGTTGAACGTGCCCTTCAATCCGGCGCAGATGTCGCGGATGACGGTCAGCGTACCGCCGAACAGGTCGGGGTAGTAGACCTTGAAGATGTGCAGCACCGACGGACGTCGGGCCGGCTCGTTGACGACGATCATGGGCGGCTCGATCCGGATCATGCTGCGTACAGGGCGACGACGAACGGCAGCGCCAGCGCGGCGAAGAACACCAGCGAGCGCAGCAATGCCGGAAACACCGGCTCGATCGGGCCGCAAGGCGCCTGCGGCGTCAAGCAAGACGGCGCCTGCGGCGTGAAGAGTGTGGCGGCGGCGAACCGAGCGGATTGGCGCGGCGAATCGGATTCGCGAAGCGAATAGAGGCCGCGGGCCGAACGAAGAGACATTGCGTCGGATTCCCTGCTGAATGGATTTCGAATACGTGGGAGAATTTCACACGTCAATGGCTGCGAACTAAAATGTGGGATTATGTCCCACGTAAGGCGGTGGAAAACTTTTTGAGGGATGGAATGGCGCCCATAGGGGCGCGATCGCGCCGCGACTGCGCGGGGCGGGCGGGCGAATACGGGAGGTACCTAACTGGGCGTCAGGCCGGCTCGGCTGGGCGCGTCGTTGATGTCAGCAACTGGCGCCGGATGGTGGCGATGTCGAAATGGATCCGCTCCGGCAGCATCGCGGCTGCGGGCCGCTGCAGATCCTGCTCGATCACGACACGCTTGCCGCCGTCCGATGTCAGCGCGATCGAGATCGATTGCGCGCGCGGCTCGGCGCAGAGGCCGGCATGCGCGCGGCTGGCATATTCGCCGGCGCGCAAGCCGCCGAAGCCGAAGGCGAGCAGCCGGCCGTAGATGTACAGCGCCAGCAGGTCGGTTTCGCCGAAGCGGCGCGGCGAGCCGGGCACGACGCCCGGCAGGCAGGGATAGCCGCCCGCCATCACCGTCGACACGAACTCCTCGTAAGGAACCTGGGCGATCCGGCAGGCTTCCGCGATCGCAAGATCGAATCGGGCAGGCGTCATGGAAGGGATCCGTATGCCAGGCACCGCGACAGCCGCGCCGGCAAGCGCGCGGTGTGTCCGGAGGTAACTTTGTTTCCAATAAGTGGGAAAATATCACACGTCAAGTGATGCGAGTTGAGCAGTGGGATTGTATCCCACGCAATCGACGGCTAAAAGTTAGGCATGAATGCCAAGGCCCCGAAGTCGAAGGCGGGATCGTCCGCGCCGATCGCCGCAGCGAAGCTGCACGCGCCGCTGGCGCGGATGCTGCGTCCGCTGGTGCGGCTTTGCATTCGCGGCGGCATGACATTTCCGGCGCTGACGCAGCTGCTGCGCGAGCTCTATGTCAATGTCGCCGAGCACGACTTCGCGCTCGAGGGCAAGGAGCAGACCGACAGCCGCGTCAGCCTGTTGACCGGGATCCACCGCAAGGAGGTGGCGCGGTTGCGCGGCGCCGGCGCGCCGGTCAATGCGGTGCCGGCGACGTTGTCGCGCACCAGCGCGATCATCGCACGCTGGCTGGCCGCACCCGAATTCACCGACGCCAAGGGCGATCCGCTGCCGCTGCCGCGCACCGCCGACGGCGGCGCGCCGTCGTTCGAGACGCTGGTCGAATCGATCACCAAGGACGTGCGGCCGCGCGCTGTGCTCGACGAATGGCTCGACCGCAAGCTCGTCACCATCAATGATGACGACGAGATCATGCTGGTCGAGGAGGCGTTTGTGCCGTACGGCGACGACGACCGCAAATGGCACTATCTCGGGCGCAATCTGCACGACCATGTCGCGGCCGCCGAGCTCAACGTGTCCTCGGCGACGCCGCGCTTCCTTGAACGCGCGGTGCATTACGACGGGCTGTCGGCGAAGTTGGCAAAACGGCTCGAGGGGCGCTCGCGCGAGCTGGCGATGGAGGCATTGAAAGTCGCCAACCGCGAGGCCAACCGCGCGCTCGCCAAAGACAAGGGTGGCGACTATCGCTGGAATTTCGGCATCTACATCTATCGCGAGGGCCCGGACGGGCCGGTCGATGACGATGCGGACGAAGGCGGTGCGTCATGACGCGCCCGCCAGGCATCTCGCGCCGGGCGCTGCTGATCGGCTTCTGGCTTGGGGGAACCTCGCTCGCCGGCGCGCAGGTCAAGAAACGCGGCAACGACCACGGCATCGGCGGCACCGGCATCACCGGCTCCGACCAGGGCATCGGTGGCACCGGCATCGTCGGCGTGATCCAGCGGTTCGGCTCGATCTACGTCAATGGCGAGCGCGTCGCCTATGCGGCCGACGTGCCGGTCAGGATCGACGGTGAGGCGGCGAATGCGAAGGCGCTGCGGATCGGACAACTCGCGCGCGTCGTGGCGCAGCGCGACGCCGGCGGCACGCTGTCGACCAGGCGCATCGATGTCACGAGCGAAGTGACCGGGCCGGTAGAGCATGTGAAGTCGGGCGAGCTGACCGTGCTCGGCCAGAAGGTCGCCTGGAGCGGCCGCGAGAGCTGGCTGAAGCCGGGCGCGCAGGTCGCCGTGTTCGGGCTGCGTCGCACGGATGGCGTCGTCGTCGCCAGCCTTGTGCAGGAGCGTCACGATGCGGCGATGCGCGTCGCCGGACCGCTCGAGCGCGATCGCGCCGGCAGCTTGCGGATCGGCGAACTCAAGCTCGCCGGTGTCGATGCGGCGCTGGTCGGGCAGCGCGTGCAGGCCGAGGGCCACGTCGCGCAGGGCGTGATGCAGGTGTCGCGCAGCCGCGCCGACGACTTCTCCGATCTCACCGGTGCCAAGCGGCTCCTGATCGAGGCCTATGTGCGGCGGGTCGGCAATGACCTGCAGCTCGGCTCCGGCTTTGTCGCGCGTGACCACTCGCGCTTCTCGCCGGCGGCGGATACGCGTGTCGTCGTCAATGCGCAGCTGTCGGGCCCGCGCGAGCTGCGGGTCGAATCGGTGCAGTCGGTCGGCCATTTCCCGGGTTCGTCGGTGCGCAATCCCGGCACGCCGGGGCGCGGCGCCGGTGGTGGCGGACCTGGCGGCGGAGCAGGGCCGGGCGGGCGCGGCGGGCCCGGTGGCGGACCGGGCGGAGCTGGTCCCGGCGGCGGGCCGTCCGGTGCACCGGGAGGCGGTCCACCGCCAGGCGGTGGTCCTGCGCCCGATCCCTTGAGCGGCGGAACGACCGGCCCAGGTCCGGGCGGCTTCGGCCCGCCTGGCGGACCGTTCGGCCCAGGCGGCGGCGGTGGTCCGTTCGGACCCGGCGGTGGATTCGGTGGCGGCGGGCCGCCCGGCGGCATGGGCGGCGGCCGCCGCTGAGCAAACAACGAAACGGCGCAAGCGAGCCGCTTGCGCCGTTATTCAGGTCGATCGTTGAGGGCTTGAATTAGCCCGCGCTGAGCCGGACGCCGGCGCGGAGGAATTTCTGCGGGTCGACCGCTTCGCCGTCGATGCGGGTTTCGTAATGCAGATGCGGACCGGTGGAGCGGCCGGTCGAACCGACGGCGCCGATCACCTGACCGATCTTGACGTATTCGCCGACCTTGACGCCGATCTCGGAGAGATGGCCGTAGCGGGTCGACAGCCCGTTGCCGTGATCGACCTCGACCATGCGGCCGTAGCCGCCGGCCCAGCCCGCCGACACCACCTTGCCGTTGGCGGTGACCCGCACCGGATCGCCCTGCGCGGCGCGGAAGTCGAGGCCGGTGTGCATCGCCGGCCGGCCGAGGAAGGGATCGGAGCGAACGCCGAAGCCGCTGGTGAACTCGACTTCGCCGACGACGGGCTTGCGATAGGGCACCAGGGCCAGCGTCTGGTTCAGCCGCTGCATCTGGGCGCGGTTGATGTTGATGCGGTAGAGCTGGCGCTCGAACGCGCCGGCGTCGGGGGAAAGTTTCACGGGAACAAAAGGTCCGCCCATGCCCGAGCGCGGCACGGCTGCTTCGAGTTGCGCCATGTTGAGGCCGAGATCGCTGATCACGCCGCGCATCCGGCGCACTTTGGAATCGATGCTGTCCTCGACCGACGAGAGGGCCGCGACCTGGCGACGCTCGACCTGATCAAGCGAGGTCTGCAGCCGGACCAGCACGTTGTCGACGCCCTGCGCCTTGACGAACTGGTTCGGCTGCGCCTTGGCGATCAATGGCGCGCGCGATTCCAGCCGCGCCTCTCGATCCGGCGGCGCCACGAAGATCACGGTGTCGCTGATCGGAGATGGTTTCAACGGACCGGAGGAGGGCGCCGCCTCGGCGCGGCCCTGCGGCTTGATCGAGCCGGTCACGGTGGCATCGGGCATCGCGCCGAGCGCGGTGGCGCGCTGCTCCAGCGTCGACTGCCGCTTCATGATCTGGTCGAGCTTCTGGTCGAACTGCTCCTGGTCGAGCAGCTGGCGGCTGGTGGTGCGGTCGACCTTGGCGCGCAGTTCCGAGATGCGGTCCTCATAGGCGTACTGCATCTCGGCCTGGCGCGCGATCAGCCGGGTCAGGACGTCATCGCGGAACGCGAAATAGGTGGCGGTCGCCGCCGACCACATGCCGAGCAACACGACGGTGCCGACCGCGATCCAGAACACGACCGGTCCGAACCGGACCTGCTTGCCGGCATGGACCAGCGTATAGCCCTCGCCGGAGGCGGCCACCGCAGCGGCATGCTGGGCTGCCGGACGGCGCATCGGCGTCCGGCCATGGTCCTGCGGATGATGGTGTTTCTGGTATTCCTGGTGATGACCGGACCGGCTCGACATCGGTACTCCCGCGGCCGGTCGGACCAAGCTCCGTACGGCTAATTTGCGGGGGCGATTTGAGCCCGGCATGGTTAATTTTCAGGAAACGGAACCGCCCGGGTCAGAGCGAACGGGCGGCCTCCAATACCGCTTCGGCATGGCCGTCGACCTTCACGTGGCGCCAGACGCGGGCGATTTTTCCATTGGAATCGACCAGAACGGTGGTGCGAATAATTCCCATGAAGGTCCTGCCATACATGGATTTTTCGCCCCAGGCGCCATACGCCTCGAGCATCTCATGGGCCGGGTCGGAGGCCAGCGGCACCGACAACTGGTGTTTGTTTCGAAATGACTCCTGCGTCCTAACCGTATCGGCGGATACGCCGACCACTTCGGTTCCCGCGGCTGCGAACTCGTTTTTGAGCCGGGTGAAATCGATCGCTTCCCGGGTACAGCCGGGCGTGTCGGCCCGGGCATAGAAGAACAGCACCAGCTTCTTGCCGGCGAAATCCTTCAGGGAGATGCTGCTGCCGCCGTCGCGCGGCAGGTTAAAGGCAGGCGCCGCGGCACCTTCGACAAGCGCCGGGGCACCTTCGGCAAGTGTGACGGCTGACGGTTTGGTCACGGTCGCGGCCGGCTCTCGCTTTAACGGTTTCGATGCGGCCTTGTGCGAGGCTTTGCCGTGAACACCCGCTGCGGTCTTTGGCTTCGTCGCTTTCTTGGCCGTTTTCTTGGCCGCTGCCGTCTTCGCAACCGCTGTGCGGGTTTTCGTCGCGGACTTCCCAGTGCTTGCGCTTGCGGCGCGCGCAACTTTCGTTGCGACCCGCTTTCCGGTTGTCTTGGAGGATTTCTTGCGCGTTTTCTTGGACATACGCCTTCCTTTCGTCGCTTTCCGAAGCTCAACCATTGGGGTATTGCGGGGCTCATTCGCGGCGACCGGATTCGCAACCGGCCGCTGGGCAAGTTTGATGGCCACGGAGTATGGTGACAAGGAATTCGACGCGTCACCCCGTCTGTTTGCTGAATTGGCGTTTGATTGGTTGGTCTGGTCCATTTTGGGGCCATCGGCGAGTAACATGATGAGGCGAGGATAGGCGGCGATGCCGGCAGGGGAGCGCTCGATACGAATCGACGGGCGCCCCGATGACGGCGATCAGAGTCGCCGTCAGCACCGAGAGGCAATGGCAAGGAACACGTCGCCGCAGGGTCCAAATCCGCGCGCCGGGGCTGACTTCTCGCAATGGGAAGACGACGCCGCGTGGGACGAGCAGGATGAGGCGGCGGGCAACCGTGCGCGGCAATTGCTGTCGCGTTCCAACACCAATTTGCATCGCTTCACCGATTTCTGTTCCGGCATGCAGCGCTGGTTGAACGGCGAGCGCTGGATCCGCCGCGTCGGATTGGTCCTCGTGGTGCTGGTCGTGATGTTCGCGACCTGCTTCGGCGCGCTGTGGTGGCGGCTCGGCGCGGGTCCGATCAATCTCGATCTGGCGACGCCCTGGCTTGCCGCGGCGATCGAGGAGAATATCGGCCACGGCAATACGGTCGAGGTCGGCGGAACCCAGATCGAGCGCGCCGGCCGGATCCGAATCGCGGTGCGCATCCGCGACATCATCGTCCGCGACCGCGACCATGCCGTCGTTGCCAGCGCGCCGAAGGCGGAAGTGCGCCTGTCCGGGACGGCGCTGCTGATGGGGCAGTTGCGGGCGGAGAGCCTCAACCTGGTCGATGCCGAACTGTCGGTGCGGATCACGCCGGACGGCAATGTGACGGTGTCCGCCGGCGACACCGCAAAACCGCTCGCCACCGGCGTCGCCTCCAAGCGCGATGCGGGGATGCCGCCGACCTTCCCGCGACCCGCACCCGCGGCGTCGCCGCCGGTTGCTTCGCCGCCTGCTGCCTCCGAGCCCGCGGCGGCCTCGTCCGATTCGGCGCAGAGCGGACTGCTCGCCGGTCTCGACTGGCTCGACAGCCTCAGCATGACCGGCCTCGATGGGCAGAACCTCAACGAGATCGGCCTGAAGAACGGCAACCTCGTCGTCGACGACCAGCAGCGCGGCAACAAATGGAGCTTTGAGAATATCAGCCTCAGCCTGCGGCGCCCGAGCGGCGGCGGCGTCGCGCTCAGCTTCGGCGAGGAGGGCACAAAGCCCTGGTCGGTCCGCGTCCTGGTCGGACCGCAGCAGAACGGCGTGCGCTCGGTCGATATCAAGGCCGACAAGGTGTCCACCCGGAACATCCTGCTCGCGATGCGGAGCAAGGATCTGACCTACACCGCCGACCTGCCGTTATCGGGCGAGATGAAGGGCGAGCTCGGCCGCGACGGCCTGCCGACCTATTTCCGCGGCAAGATCAATGTCGGCGCCGGCAACATCATCGACACCGATACGCCGGACTACCCGATGCCGGTCGATTCGGCCGAGATGAGCGTCGAATGGGATTCCGGACGGCGCGTGCTGCTGGCGCCGATCAAGATCGTCTCGGGTGCCAACCGCATCACGCTGCTCGGTCATCTTGAACCGCCGAACGACAACGTCACCGACTGGCAGGCGGGCCTGTCCGGCGGCACCATCGTGTTGGCCGGCGCCGACAAGAACGAGCCGCCGCTGATCTTCAACCGCATCAACATCGGCTTCCGCTTCGACACCGAGAAGAAGCGCGTGCTGCTGACCCAGGCCGACATCTCGAACGGCGAGATCGGCGTCGCCGGCACCGGCAGCATCGACTATTCCGGCGAGCCGCGACTGCAACTCGGATTCGCCGGCACGCCGATGTCGGCCTCCGCCTTGAAGCGGATGTGGCCTGTCATCATCGTGCCCGAGGTGCGCGAATGGGTGCTGGAACGGATCGACCGCGGCACGCTCCAGCGCATCGATGTCGGCGTCAATTCGCCGGTGCATAACCTGTCGCGCAAGGGGCCGCCGATTCCCGATGACGGTCTCTCGGTCAACATCGTCGCCTCCGGCGTCACGGTGCGCCCGGTGGACCAGATGCCCGCGGTGCATGATGCCGATCTGAAGGCCAGGGTGACCGGCCGCACTGCGACCGTGACCATCAACCAGGGCATCGCCGACACGCCGGCGGGCCGCAAGATCACGATCTCGGATTTCACCTTCGAGGTGCCGGACATGGCGCCGAAGCCATCGCCGTCCAAGGTCAAGTTCCGGGTCGACTGTCCGGTGCCGGCCGCGGCCGAGATCCTCGCATCCGACCGGCTCAGCGATCTGTCCGGTCCGCCGATCGATCCCAACGCCAGCAAGGGCAACGTCACCGCGACGATCAATCTCGGCATGCCGGTGAAGGGCGAGCTGACCAAGGCCGATACGATGTACTCGGTCGCCGCCGACATTTCCGGCGTCGCCGTCGATAAGCTGGTGATGAACCAGAAGCTCGAGGCCAATGCGCTGAAGCTGGTTGCCAGCAATGCCGGCTTCCAGGTCAAGGGCGACGTCAAGATCAACGGGCAGGCTGCCTCGCTCGACTATCGCAAGCCGGCCGATGGCGACGCCGACGTCAAGCTGCAAGCGACGCTGGACGATGCGAGCCGGGCGCGGCTCGGGCTCGATCTCGGTCCCGCGGTGTCGGGGGCGATCCCGATCAAGCTGAACGGCAAGATCGGCAGCGGCGACAACCCCACCACCAAGATGGGCGTCGAGGCCGACCTGACCCAGCTCAAGCTCGACAACATCCTGCCGGGCTGGGTCAAGGCGCAGGGCAGGGCCGGCAAGGCGACGTTCAACGTGGTGCCGAAGGGACAATCGACGCGGTTCGAGGATATCTCGATCGACGGCGTCGGCGTGTCGATCAAGGGCGCGCTCGAGGTCGACCAGAACGGCGACCTGATGAATGCGAACTTCCCGACCTATGCGCCGTCGGAAGGCGACAAGACCTCGCTGCGGGCCGACCGCGGTCCCGACGGGGTGATCAAGGTGACGATGCGCGGCGACGTGTTCGACGGCCGCGGCTTCCTGAAGTCGGCGATCTCGGGCCGCGACAGCGATCCGAAGAGCAAGACCAAGACCACCGATTTCGACGTCGATCTGAAACTCGGCGCGGTGGCGGGCTTCAACGGCGAAGCGCTGCGCAGCGTCGATGCCAAGATCTCGCGCCGCAACGGATTCTTCAAGGGCTTCACGCTGAGCGGCAAGGTCGGCCGCGATACGCCGGTGACGGTCGACATGCGCGGCCGCCAGCAGGGCCGCGAGGTGATCTACCTCCAGACCGGCGACGCCGGCGCATTCCTGCGCTTCATCGACACCTATTCGAAGGTGATCGGTGGTCAGCTCACGCTGGCGATGGAGCCGCCGATCCCCGAACCGAGCCCCAGGGAAGGCCTGATCAACATCACCGGCTTCTCGGTGAAGGGTGAAACCCAGCTCGACCGCGCCGTCGCCGGCGGGCCGGTCAGCACCCAGAACGGCATCGGCTTCGACGCACTGCGCGCCGAGTTCACCCGCCAGAGCGGCCAGCTCTCGATCCGCAACGGCGTGGTCAAGGGACCGAGCATCGGCGCGACCATCGAAGGCAGCATCGACTACATCGGCAACCAGGTGCGGATGAACGGCACCTTCATTCCGATGTACGGCTTGAACAACATGTTCGGCCAGATCCCGTTCTTCGGCATCTTCCTCGGTGCCGGCAGCAATGAGGGCCTGATTGGCGTGACCTATGAAGTGGTGGGAACGCCGAGCCAGCCGGTGCTGCGCGTCAACCCGATCTCGGCGCTCGCGCCCGGCCTGACGCGGAAGATCTTCGAGTTCAAACAGTACGGCCCGAACGATCTGCCGACGACGAATAACTAGGCCGTTTCGAGCCAAGCGGATACCGGTCGCGCTTCGATCAGATGAAGGGGCGCAAAGCACGCTTCGAAGATCAGCCGTCCAGCAGCTCCGCCAGCCGATGTCGATCGAAGATGCCGGGGGGCGGCGGTAATGCCTCGCCGTCCAGTTCGGCTAGTTTTGCGGCGACGCGCGGCCTCGCAATGACGTCTTGAGGCAGCGCAACGCACATTGCAATCTCGAGTATCCCGCGAAAAACGTCGGCGTCATGGGACGCGGCAGCAAGCAGCCTGGCGGTGATCGGATTGGGCTCAGGCATTGCCAAGCCTTGGTCCAGCGCGTTCATCTCGGCGACCCGCGCTCGGTCCGCCGCGATCTGGTTTCGATAATACGGACCGACCTGGCGGTCGGTCTCCAGATCGTAGTCCCGTGAGAATGCGTCGGGATTGTTGATGTGCCGGCGCGCGACATCGCGGAGCACCTGCGCGTGGAGCAAACCGACGCTCAATCCCCGTCCGCCGGACGGGTTGGTGCAGGCCCATGCGTCACCAACAGCGGCGAACCCCGTGACGACGGGCCGGCCATCGACGATGAACCGCCGGTACCGGTCGAGAACTCCCGCCATCAACAGGACGTCCGTCATCGGCTCCCCGTCGAGCCAATGGGCCTGAAGCGGACACGCGGAAACGACGCGATGGAATGTGACAGGATCACGCAAGGCTCGCATCGCCTTGTTTTTCGACGAGGTATACAAGGTGACCGACCAGGTGTCGTTGTCTCCGTCCAGCGTCAGGATCGAGAACAGGCCCATCGGCGTGAGCGTGCTGCCCATCCGGCGAGGCCGCTGCTGCCCTGAGAAATAGCGCCCGAAATAGACGAAGTTGCAATCTTCGGATTCCTCGATGGGACTGCGGCCGCCTGCACCGAGAATCCATTCGCTGGCCGGGCTTCTCCGTCCCATGGCGTCGACGACCAGATCGGCACGAATCTCTTCGCCGGCCATGGTGCGGACCCCGGCAATGTGAGGCACGCCAGGGATGGCCGATGTGCCGGTGATCAATTCGCGAACCTTGGTTCCCCGACGGACGGTCACGTTCGATGCTGCCTGCGCCATCGCGGCCACCACCCACTCAACCGTAGGCCTGCGACCGGCGACGCAGCGCATCGCTTCATCGCCCGGACGCGGCGCCCGGTCGGTGATGGTCGGGGGAAGGGATCGACCATCGAGATAATCCACCCAGACGCAACCGGCGCGAAGCAGGCCGTCCGTCAGCCCTGGCAATTCTCGATCGCTGATCATTCGAAATCGCGAATGGAGACTGTGGGGTTGTCTGAACTGCGCAACTCCCGGGCGCTGCCACGCGTCCCAGCCCTCGATAGAGGTCGAAGGGTGATCTTCGGGATCGGCCTCCAGCACCGTGACGTGGTGACCGTCGCGGCCAAGCATCATCGCGGTGCACAACCCGATCAAGCCACCACCGCAAACCAGGATTCTGCTCATCTATTTCCCCGCTGCCATGGATGGCTCCAGCGCGCGGGCGAGCCAAATGCCCACCTTGGCACTAGCAGGCACCCGTGATTTTGCCTTTCAGAAAGCCTTGATTTTCGCTTGAGAAGCTTGTGATTTGTATGCGAGCCAAGCTCAGCCCTGAGGAGCCTGATGCGCTTCAAGTTCAGCGATTACGTTCTGGATGCGGAGCGGCGCGAGCTGCAATGCGGCGCTCAAACGATTACGGTCGAACCGCAGGTTTTCGATCTGCTTCTTCACCTCATCCAGCACCGTCACCAGGTAGTTTCCAAAGATGATCTCGTGACCTCGGTTTGGCGCGGCCGGATCGTCTCGGACTCGACGATAGCCAGCCGGATCAACGCGGCTCGCCGCGCTATCGGAGATGACGGCATCAGCCAGCGATATATTCGGACAGCTGCGCGGCGGGGAATCCGTTTCGTCGGTGACGTGGAGCAGGAGGAAGCACGACCGGCCTCAGAACATGCCTCATCCCGCTTTCCAAAGGGTGCTTCTGGGCCGCCCAAGGAACTTGGGTTGCGCGAGGAGATTACGTTCTGCGAAGCGCCTGACGGAGTCCATCTTGCCGTAGCGAGCGTTGGCCAGGGTTCTCCTATCGTAAAGACGGCGAATTGGCTGACCCATGTCGAGCATGACTGGCAAATCGAGGTTTCGAGTCCGCTTCACGCTCAACTGGCCGCCCGGCACAAACTGGTTCGATACGATCAGCGCGGTAACGGTCTGTCCGACTGGCGCGTCGCCGACTTTTCGTTTGCGGCCCTCGTGCAGGACCTTGAGACAGTCGTCGATGCGCTGTCGCTCGAGCGCTTTGCCCTGTTCGGCATATCGCAGGGCGCTGCGGTTGCCATCGCATATGCCGCGCGACATCCCGACCGTGTGTCGCGCCTCGTCTTGCACGGTGGATACGTGCGCGGTTTCCGTAACCGGGGCGCTGCCGACCAGATTGCCAGGTGCGAGGCTCTCGCGACTCTGATCCGGGAGGGGTGGGGCAAGGATACCCCGGCATTCCGTCAGGTCTTTACCTCGCTGGTGCATCCAAACGCGACGCAGGAGCAAATGCGCGATTTCAACGAAGTGCAGCGCATATCGACATCACCGGAGAACGCTGCGTCGCTGTTCCTGGCCTTTGGCGACATCGACGTTTCCGAGGCGCTGCAACAGATCGCGGCGCCGACGCTCGTCACGCACAGCCGCGGCGATGCGTTGGTTCCGTTCGATCAAGGCCTGGCACTCGCGCACGCTATTCCAAACGCGCGGTTCGTTCCGATTGAAAGCCGCAATCATATTCTGCTTCCAGACGAGCCGGCATGGCCTGTGTTTGTCGCCGAGATATGCGACTTCCTCGATGAAAAACCCCGAGATGCTAGCGCCGCAGCGCCGGCACCACCAAAAACGGTATCAGGCCGAGCACGACATTGACCAGCGCAAACGCAATCAGCGGATTGTAGCTGTGGGTCCAGTCGTGGATCAGGCCGCCGCCCCATGAGCCGAGGCCGGAGCCGAGGCCGCTGCCGATCATGATCGTGCCGTAGATCGTGCCGACGCGCTCGCCGCGGAAGATCTTCAGCGCGGTCGCGGTGATCAGCGGACCGCGCGAGCCGATCATGCTGCCGAAGCATATGATGAAGCCGGTCAAGAGCCAGTAGTTCGGATACCATTGCAGCAGCCAGAGCAGGATGATGCCTGCTATCGAGACGCCGTAGCTGAACAGCACGCTTGGCCGGCGGCCGATGATGCCGTCGAGCGTGGAGACGCCGAGCATGCCGACGAACAGCGCGACGCCGGAGAAGCCCCAGGCGGTGGCCGCCTGCAGCGGCGGGAAGCCGACGTCGATCAGATAGGCGACGATCTGCGCGGTCAGCGCATACATCGCGATCGCGGTGAAGAAGAAGGTCGAGAACAGCGCCCAGAAGGCGTGGTGGCGCATCGCGCTGAGCAAGGTCCAGCCCTCGTCAGCCAGACTGGCCTCCGCCTTCTTCACGATGTGCGGCGATCCGCCGGCGAGCAGCCGCCACGGCAGGAAGACGAGCGGTACGAGGAGGCACAGCGCGCCGACGCCGAACACCTGATAGGCCTCGCGCCAACCGATCCGGTCGATCAGGACCTGCGACAGCGGCAGCAGCAACAGCAGGCCGGCGCCGGTCGCCGAATACATCACGGCCATCGCGGTCGGCAGCCGCGGCCCGAACCAGCGGCCGAGCAGGATCGAGTTCGAGACGTTGCCGATCAGCGCGGTGCCGAAGCCGACGCAGAGCCCGACGCTGAGCTGGAATTGCCACAGCTGCTGCGCGCGCGAGGCAATCAGGAACGCGCAGCCGAGCAGCGACAGGCCGAGCGCATAGACCACGCGCGGCCCGGAGCGATCGAACAGGCGCCCGACCAGCGGCGCGGTGAGGCCGCTGGCGAGCCAGGTCAGCGAATAGACCGACACCACCGAGGCGCGGTCCCAGCCGAAATTTTCCGAGATCGGTTTCAGGAACACCGTGAAGCTGTCGCTGAGCCCGCGCCCGAGCACAGACAGCACGAAGCAGAGCGCGAGCACGTTCAACGCGACGCGCGACTGTTTCGCAGGTGCGGAAAGCGTGTCGTTTGGAGGCGTGGTCTGCTGGTCCATCGCATTCTTTTCGAGCGCGATCGGACGCAAAACCGGAAGTCCACTTTTGCTGATCGCGCTCCTAGATGGGAGCGCGCTTTCCGCACTCCCGACAACCGACAAAAGCGAATGCGCCTATGCAGGCTTCAGCAGGACGTGGCGCTTCTTGCCGAGCGACAGCTTGACCACGCCCTCCGGCGTGAGGTTGGCCGATGTCAGCAGCATCTTCTCGTCGGTCACGGCAGCATCGTTGACGCGCAGGCCGCCGCCCTTGATCTGCCGCCGCGCTTCGCCGTTCGAAGCGACGAGCTCGGCCTTGACGAAAGCGGCGAGCACGCCGACGCCGGCTTCAAATTCGCCGCGCGGAATTTCAACCGTCGGAAGCGTCTCGGCCAGCGCGCCTTCCTCGAAGGTGCGGCGCGCGGTCTCGGCGGCTTCATTGGCGGCATCGCGACCATGGAGCAGGGCGGTCGCTTCGGTCGCCAGCACCTTCTTGGCCTCGTTGATCTCGCCGCCCGCCAACGCCGCGAGCTTGTTGATCTCGCTCATAGGAAGGATGGTGAACAGCTTGAGGAACTTGACAACGTCGGCGTCCTCGACATTGCGCCAGTACTGCCAGAAGTCGTAGGGCGAGAACTGGTCGGCGTTGAGCCACACCGCGCCCTTGGCGGTCTTGCCCATCTTGTCGCCGGAGGCGGTGGTGAGCAGCGGCGTGGTCAGCGCGAACAGCTGCGGCGAGCCCATGCGGCGGCCGAGATCGACGCCGTTGACGATGTTGCCCCACTGGTCGGAGCCGCCCATCTGCAGCCGGCAGCCGGCACGGCGCGACAGCTCGACAAAGTCGTAGGCCTGGCAGACCATGTAGTTGAACTCGATGAAGCTCATCTCCTGCTCGCGCTCGAGCCGGAGCCGCACCGAATCCATCGTCAGCATGCGGTTGACCGAGAAGTGCCGGCCGATGTCGCGCAGCATCTCGATCCAGTTCAATTTCGTCAGCCACTCGGCGTTGTCGAGCATGATGGCGTCGGAGTGGCCGTCGCCATAGCGCAGCACCTTGGCGAACACGCCGCGGATCGAGGCCTTGTTGGCTTCGATCTCGGCGACCGTGCGCATCGCGCGCGTCTCGTCCTTGCCGGAGGGATCGCCGACCATCGTGGTGCCGCCGCCCATCAGCGTGATCGGCTTGTTGCCGCTCTGCTGCAGCCAGTACAGCATCATCATGGTGAGGAAGTTGCCGATGTGCAGCGACGGCGCGGTGCAGTCATAGCCGACATAGGCGGTGGCCTCGCCCTTCGCGGCGAGCGCGTCGAGGCCCTCAAAATCGGAGCACTGGTGGACGAAGCCGCGTTCCTGTAGAGTGTTCAGGAAATCCGATTTAAATGCAGTCATTTGTCGGCGAGCCAGATCATTCTTGTTTTACGGTTTTTGCATCTATTTGCGGAACCTTGATGCTCAGGGCTGCCGCGGCGGACGCGCAGTGGCATTATAGGATGTACTTGTTTGAGACAAGCCGGGGGTTCCCGGCTGGGGCGCTTCCAGCATGATGTTAACGGCACTCGGTCTGATGAGCGGGACCTCGCTCGACGGGGTCGACGTGGCATTGATCGAGACCGATGGCCGCCAGATCAAGGCCTTCGGACCCACCGGCTATCGCCCCTACACCGATGGCGAGCGCGGCCTGCTGCGCCAGGCGCTGACGGAGGCCGTTCACCTGTCGCAGCGCGACGCCCGACCGGGGATCTTGCGGCAGGCCGAACAGGCCGTCACCACAGCCCATGCCGAGGCGGTCGCCAGCTTCTCGGCGCAGCACCGGATCTCCGCCCAGGAGATCGACATCGTCGGGTTCCATGGCCAGACCGTGCTGCATCGCCCCGAGCGCAAGCTCACGGTGCAGATCGGCGATGCGCCGGCGCTCGCCAAGGCGATCCACATCCCGGTGATGCATGATTTCCGTGCCGCCGACGTCGACGCCGGCGGGCAGGGCGCGCCGTTCGTGCCGGTGTACCACCGCGCGCTGGCGCAATCGCTGCACCGCGAAGGGCCGATCGTCGTGGTCAATATCGGCGGCGTCTCCAATATCACCTATATCGACGGCGCCGACGCGCTGATCGCCTGCGACACCGGGCCGGGCAACGCGCTGCTCGACGACTTCATGTTCCGCCAGATGCACCAGCCGTTCGACACCGCCGGCAAGTTCGCGGCACTCGGCAAGCCTGACGAGGCCTGGATCGCGCAGGCGCTGACGCTGCCGTTCTTCTCGGCTCCGCCGCCGAAATCGCTCGACCGCAACGATTTCGCGAGCCTCAAGCTCGGCGCCGTGGCGCCGGCCGATGGCGCGGCGACGCTGACCGCGTTCACCGCGGCCGCGATCGCGCGGATCGTGCCGCTGCTGCCGAAGGTGCCGAAGAGCTGGATCATCTGTGGCGGCGGCGCCGCCAACCTGACGATGCTGCGAATGCTGCGCGACCGCCTGGCGCCGGCAACCGTCGAGCCGGCCGAAGCGCTCGGCTGGGCCGCCGACGCGATCGAGGCCCAGGCGTTCGGCTTCCTCGCCGCGCGCGGCATGAAGGGACTGCCGCTGAGCTACCCCACCACCACGGGGGTGCCGATCCCGATGACCGGGGGCATCATCGCGCGACCGTGATTTAGATGCAAATGCATCTATCTTGACAGTTCCATGCCGGTGCATTTAATTCGATGCAGTTGCATTGAACGCGAGGTTCGTCATGGCCGCCCTGAAGCTGATCAGCCACAAGCTCTGTCCCTATGTGCAACGCGCTGTGATCGCGCTGCATGAGAAGGGCGTGCCGTTCGAGCGGATCGACATCGATCTCGCCAACAAGCCGGATTGGTTCCTGAAGATCTCGCCGCTCGGCAAGGTGCCCGTGCTGGTGGTGACCGGCGACGACGGCAAGGAAGTCGCACTATTCGAAAGCAACGTGATCTGCGAGTACATCGAGGAGACGCAAGCCGGCGCCAAGCTGCATCCGCAGGACGCGCTCACGCGCGCCGAGCATCGCGCCTGGATGGAGTTCGGCTCGGCCGTTCTCGGCGATCTCTGGGGGCTCGAGACCGCAACGGATGCCGCGACCCATGAGAGCAAGCGGCAGGCGGTCGCGGCGAAATTCGCGCGCGTCGAGGCGGCGCTCGGCGCCGGTCCGTTCTTCGCGGGCGACAAGTTCGGCCTGGTCGATGCGGTGTTCGCGCCGGTCTTCCGCTACTTCGACCTGTTCGACCAGCTGACCGATCTCGCCGTGTTCACGCATACGCCGAAGCTGCGCGCCTGGCGCAGTGCGCTGGCGCAGCGGCCGAGCGTGCGCAACGCGGTGTCGCCGGACTACCCGGCGCTGCTGCACGCGTTCCTGGTCGGCCACCGCGCGCACATGCTGAAGCTTGCCGCCTAAGCCATGTCGCACTCGCTTGCCTGGATCGCGCTCGTCGTCGCCGGTCTTCTCGACGTCGGCTGGGCGATCTCGATGAAATATGCCGAGGGCTACACGCGACTTGGCTGGACGCTGGTCTCGCTGCTGCTGCTCGCCGCGTTCGTGTTCCTGCTCGGGCGCGCGCTGCAGGTACTCGGCGTCGGCGTCGCCTACACGGTGTGGACCGGCATCGGCGCGGCCGGCACGCTCGCGATGGGCGTGCTGTTGTTCAACGAAGCGCTGAACCCGATGAAGGTCGCGGGGATTGCGCTGGTGCTGGTCGGGATCGCGGCGCTGAAATTCGCGCCGGAGTAAAGCCGTAGCCGGATGAAGCCAACGGGTCGCGCGAACGCGCGCCCGATGACAGGCACCGCGTAATCCGGGGTTCTATCCGCGTTGAGAGTGGTCCCGGATTTCGCTGCGCTCCATCCGGGCTACAAGATCCGCGTCCTCAGCGCACGTTGGCGAGACGCATGTCGAGATAGCCGGTCACCGTCTCCATCAGCGGCTCGAGCTTGCCGTCGAAGAAATGGTTGGCGCCCGGGATCACCTGCTGGTCGATCACGATGCCCTTCTGCGTCTTCAGCTTCTCGACCAGCGTGTTGACGTCCTTGGGCGGCACCACGGCATCCTTGTCGCCATGCACGATCAGGCCCGACGACGGGCAGGGCGCGAGGAACGAGAAGTCGTAGAGATTGGCGGGCGGCGCGATCGAGATGAAGCCCTCGACCTCCGGCCGGCGCATCAGAAGCTGCATGCCGATCCATGCGCCGAACGAGAAGCCGGCGACCCAGCAGGCGCGCGCCTCGGGATTGATCGCCTGCGCCCAGTCGAGCGCGCTCGCCGCGTCGGACAGTTCGCCGGTGCCGTGATCGAACGAGCCCTGGCTGCGGCCGACGCCACGGAAATTGAAGCGCAGCACCGAGAAGCCGCGATGCGCGAACGCGTAGTAGCACTGATAGACGATCTGGTGGTTCATCGTGCCGTGGAACTGCGGATGCGGATGCAGGATCATCGCAATCGGCGCGTTCTTCTGCTTGGCCGGGTGATAGCGGCCTTCGAGACGGCCAGCGGGGCCGGTGAAAATCACTTCAGGCATTGTGTTCCCTTGATTGACGCGTTCCCTTGATTGACGTCGATCAATCAACCGGTTGGAGCCATCTTCAGCGACGGGCGCGAACAGGGCGGCTCATGATGAAATCGGGCGCAGGCACCGCCGGGCGGCACGCTGGAGGGCCTTCTAGCATGACGCAAGGGGCAAAAATCAAGGAAATTGTGCCGCTTGGCGGCGGCGAATCCATATCGTGAGGCGCGTGCAGCCGACACATCCGCGACGATCAAGATCGGCATGCCGGATTTTGCCATCGGCTACCTGAAGCTTTGGTTTGTCACGGGTGCTTGCGAATGTCTTGCTTGGCAACACCATGAGACGTCCGGCGAGATACGAAAAATCCTTCGCACCGGGGACTCTGATCTGGTCTCGGTGCCGGACTACGGTTATGTCGCAGTGGGAGGGCCGCAACCACGCTGATTGCGGCGACAAGCTCGATGGCCGATCGCGTCTATCTCGACTGGAACGCCACCACGCCGCTTCGCCAGGAAGCGAAGGCGGCGATGGCTGCGGCGTGGGAGTTGAGCGGCAACCCGTCCTCGGTGCACAGCGAGGGACGGCGGGCGCGCCGGCTGGTCGAGGATGCCCGCAACGCGGTGGCCAAGGCAGTCGGCGGCCGGCCGCAGGACGTCGTGTTTCTCTCCGGCGGCACCGAGGCCAATGCGCTGGCGTTGACGCCGGGATTGCACCGCGGGGCGGGCGCGCCGGTGCGGCGGCTGCTGGTGTCGGCGATCGAGCATGCCTCCGTGCTCGCGGGCGGGCGGTTTGCCGCGGACGCAATCGGCGCCATCAAGGTCACACGCGCCGGTGTGATCGATCTCGAACACCTGCGCGCACTGCTGGCGGATGGTGCGCCAGCTTTGGTCTCCGTGATGCTGGCGAACAACGAGACCGGCGCGATTCAGCCGGTGGCCGGCGTCGCCGAGATCGTCCATGCGGGCGGCGGGCTGCTGCACGTCGATGCGATCCAGGCGTTCGGCAAGATCCCGTTCGATCTGGCCTCGATCCAGGCCGACCTCGTGACGCTGTCGGCGCACAAGATCGGCGGGCCGAAGGGTACGGGCGCGCTGGTGCTTGCCGATGGCATCGAGGGGCTCGAGGCGGCGCTGCGCGGCGGCGGGCAGGAACTCGGGCGGCGGGCGGGGACCGAGAACGTCGCCGGGATTGCCGGCTTTGGTGCGGCCACCAAGGCCGCGATGGCGGCGCTGAAGGCCGACGCCGCGCGCGTGCGTGGACTGCGTGAGCGGCTCGAGCACGGGCTGCGGCAGACGCCGGACGTGCTGGTGTTCTCCGACGACGTCAAGAGGTTGCCGAATACCGTTTTGTTCACCGCGCCAGGGATGAAGGCCGAAACGGCGGTCATCGGCTTCGACCTCGGGGGAATCGCGGTCTCCTCCGGTTCCGCCTGTTCGTCGGGCAAGGTCCAGCCCTCGCACGTACTTGAGGCAATGGGATACCGTTCAGAGGTGTCGCGGGGAGCGGTGCGGCTCAGTCTTGGCTGGTCTACCACGGAGACAGACGTGGATTTGACCCTCAAGGCTTGGCGAAAGCTCGCCGATACCTTAGTTAAGGGGGAACGACGAAACACAGCTTGAACTGTTCTAAGCGGATTTCGTCGTCAAAGCATCGTAAGAGATTTTCGGAACTTGAGATCCACCGCGGTCCTTGAAACCGCGAGCGGAGGATTGAATGCCTGCTGTACAAGAGACGGTCGAGCGCGTCCGGCGCATCGACGTCGACCAGTATCGATATGGGTTTGAGACGCTGATCGAGTCCGACAAGGCCCCGAAGGGGCTGTCGGAAGACACCGTCCGCTTCATCTCCGCAAAGAAGAATGAGCCGGCCTGGATGCTGGAATGGCGCCTGGAGGCGTATCGCCGCTGGCTGACCATGACCGAGCCGACCTGGGCGCGCGTCGACTATCCGAAGATCGACTACCAGGACATCTATTACTACGCGGCGCCGAAGCCGAAGAAGACGCTGTCCTCGATCGACGAGATCGATCCGGAAATCCTCAAGACCTATGAGAAGCTCGGCATTCCGCTCCGCGAGGTCGCGATCCTCGAGGGCGTCGAGCCGCCGCCCGGCGGCGAGCAGACGCCGAACCGCAAGATCGCGGTCGATGCCGTGTTCGATTCGGTCTCGGTCGCGACCACCTTCCAGAAGGAGCTGAAGGCGGCCGGCGTGATCTTCATGCCGATCTCGGAGGCGATCCGCGAGCATCCCGAGCTGGTGCAGAAATATCTCGGCACCGTGGTGCCGACCTCGGACAATTACTTCGCGACGCTGAATTCGGCTGTGTTTTCGGACGGCTCGTTCGTCTATGTGCCGCCGGGCGTGCGCTGCCCGATGGAGCTGTCGACCTATTTCCGCATCAACGAGCGCAACACCGGTCAGTTCGAGCGCACGCTGATCATCGCCGACAAGGGCTCCTACGTCTCCTATCTCGAAGGCTGCACCGCGCCGCAGCGCGACGAGAACCAGCTGCATGCAGCGGTGGTCGAACTCGTCACGCTCGATGACGCCGAGATCAAATATTCGACGGTGCAGAACTGGTACCCCGGCAATTCCGAGGGCAAGGGCGGCATCTACAATTTCGTCACCAAGCGTGGCGACTGCCGCGGCAAGAATTCCAAGATCTCCTGGACCCAGGTCGAGACCGGTTCGGCGATCACCTGGAAGTATCCGAGCTGCATCCTGCGCGGCGACAATTCGAGCGGCGAGTTCTACTCGATCGCGATCTCGAACGGCTTCCAGCAGGTCGATAGCGGCACCAAGATGATTCATCTCGGCAAGAACACGTCGAGCCGGATCATCTCCAAGGGCATCGCCGCCGGCAAGTCGCAGAACACCTATCGCGGCCTCGTCAGCGCCCATCGCAAGGCGACCGGAGCGCGCAACTACACCGCCTGCGACTCGCTCCTGATCGGCGACAAATGCGGCGCGCACACCGTGCCCTATGTCGAGGCCAAGAATTCCTCGGCGACGTTCGAGCATGAAGCGACGACGTCGAAGATTTCCGAGGACGTGCTGTTCTACTGCATCCAGCGCGGGCTCAGCCAAGAAGAAGCCGTCGGCCTCGTCGTCAACGGCTTCGTGAAGGACGTGCTGCAGCAACTGCCGATGGAGTTCGCGGTGGAAGCGCAGAAGCTGATCTCGATCAGCCTTGAAGGTTCGGTTGGTTAATCCATCCCGCGTGAGGGCGCGACCGACGCGCCCCCGGGTGATGCTCAGGAAAAATCAGATGTCTCTGCTTGAAGTGAAAGATCTCAAGGTTCGTGTTGAGGAGCGCGAGATCCTCCACGGGCTGTCGCTCACCGTGAACCCGGGCGAGGTGCACGCGATCATGGGGCCGAACGGCTCCGGCAAATCGACGCTGTCGCACGTCATCGCCGGCAAGCCGGGCTATGAAGTCACCGGCGGCCAGATCCTGTTCAAGGGCGAAGACCTCCTGGAGATGGAGCCCAATGAGCGCGCCGCCAAGGGCGTGTTCCTGGCGTTCCAGTATCCGGTCGAGATCCCCGGCGTCACCACCTGGAATTTTCTGCATGCGGCGCTCAACGCGCAGCGCAAGGCGCGCGGCGAGGACGAGATCTCGTCGCCGGCCTTCCTCAAGAAGGTCCGCGAGGTCGCCAAGTCGCTCAACATTCCGCAGGACATGCTGAAGCGCGGCGTCAATGTCGGCTTCTCCGGCGGTGAGAAGAAGCGCAACGAGATCCTGCAGATGGCGCTGTTCGAGCCGGCCGTCTGCATTCTCGACGAAATGGACTCTGGTTTGGACATCGACGCGCTGCGGATCGCCGCCGACGGTGTCAACGCGCTGCGCTCGCCGGAGCGCGCGATGGTCGTGATCACCCACTACCAGCGGCTGCTCAACTACATCGTGCCTGATGTCGTGCACGTGATGTCGAAGGGCCGGGTGGTGAAGAGCGGCGGCAAGGAACTGGCGCTGGAGCTGGAAGAGTCCGGCTACGCGCAGTTCGAAGACGCTGCCTGACAAATACGGGTTTTGAGATGAACGTTGTCGCAAAGACCGAGACAGGGCGCGCGCTGGGCGATGCATTCGCCGTCGTGCGCGACCGTCTGCCGGGCAAGGGCAAGATCGCCGATCAGCGCCGCCAGGCATTCGAGGCCTACGAGCGCCTTGGACTGCCGCATCGCCGGATCGAGGATTGGAAATACACCGATCTGCGCGCGCTGATGCGTGGGGTGCTGCAGCTGGCCCCCGCGCCGGATGCCGCCGCGCTTGATCGCGCCGCAGCCGCGATCAAGCTGCGCGCGATCGACGGCGTGCGCCGCCTGGTGCTGGTCGACGGTGCGTTCGTGCCTGATCTCTCGGATCTCGGCAATCTCGACAAAGGCTTCAGCATCCGCCCGCTGCGCGACGTACTCGACGCGGGCGACGACGCGCTGTCCGCGCAGGCCATTGCGACCGACGTCTCCAACCCGATGATCGCGCTGAACGGTGCGATGGCGACCGACGGCGTCGTCATCGAGGTTGCCGACGGCACCGTGCTGACCCAGCCGCTGCACATCGTTCACGTCGCGTCAGGCACGGCGCCGGCCTCGATGTTCACGCGCTCGCTGCTGCGGCTCGGCCGCGATGCCGGCGTCACGCTGGTGGAGAGCTATCTCGCCGGCGTGGGCGCCAAGGCCTACCAGACCCATGACGGGCTGATTGTCGCGATCGGCGACAATGCGCGGCTCGATCATGTCCGCCTGGTCGAAGACAGCATCGATGCCTTCAACATTTCCTCGGCGACGGTGTCGCTCGGCGCGCATGCCCATTTCAACACCTTCGGCCTGACCTCGGGCGGTCACGTCAGCCGCTACCAGCTGACGGTGACCTGCGCCGGCGAGGGCTCGAAGGTCGAGACCAATGGCGTCAACCTGATCAACGGCAAGCAGCACGCCGACACCACGCTGTTTATGGATCACGCGGTGCCGCATTGCGCGAGCCGTGAGATCTTCCGTGCCGTCGTCGACGACCGCGCCCACAGCGTATTCCAGGGCCGCATCATCGTTCGTCCGGACGCGCAGAAGACCGACGCCAAGATGATGACCCGCGCGCTCTTGCTGTCCGACGACGCGGAAGCCGACAACAAGCCCGAGCTCGAGATCTTCGCCGACGACGTCACCTGTGGTCACGGTGCGACCACCGGTGCGCTCGACGAAAGCCTGCTGTTCTACATGCGCGCCCGCGGGCTGCCCGAGAAGGAAGCGCAGGCGCTTCTGATCCAGGCCTTCGTCGGCGAGGCGATCGAGACCATTGCCAGCGACGCGTTGCGCGAGGTCGCAATTGCGACCGCGCAGCGCTGGCTGGAAGCGAGGGCGTGAGCATGCACAAGGCGGTCGCCAACGGTTCTTACGACGTCGCACTGGTGCGGCAGGATTTCCCGGCGCTCGCCATGCAGATCTACGGCAAGCCGCTGGTCTATCTCGACAACGCGGCCTCGGCGCAGAAGCCGAATGCGGTGCTCGACCGCATGACCGAGGCCTACAAGAGCGAATACGCCAACGTGCATCGCGGCCTGCATTACCTCGCCAACGCGGCGACGGAGGCCTATGAGGGCGCCCGCGGCAAGGTCGCGCAGTTCATCAACGCCCGCCGCGATGAAGAGATCGTCTTCACCCGCAACGTCACCGAGGCGATCAATTTGGTCGCATCGTCCTGGGGCGGGGTGAACATCAAGGAGGGCGACGAGATCGTCCTCTCGATCATGGAGCACCACTCCAACATCGTGCCGTGGCATTTCCTCAGGGAGCGCCAGGGGGCCGTGATCAAGTGGGCGCCGGTCGACGACGAAGGCAACTTCCTGATCGAGGAGTTCGAGAAGCTCCTGACCCCGCGCACCAAGATCGTCGCGATCACCCAGATGTCGAACGCGCTCGGCACGCTGGTTCCGGTCAAGGAGGTGATCCGGCTGGCGCATGCCCGCGGCATTCCGGTGCTGGTCGACGGCGCGCAGGGTGCGGTGCATCTGCCGATCGATGTCCAGGACCTCGATTGCGATTTCTATGCCTTCACCGGCCACAAGGTGTATGGCCCGACCGGCATCGGCGCGCTCTATGCCAAGCACGACCTTCTGGTGGCGATGCGGCCGTTCAACGGCGGCGGCGAGATGATCCGCGAAGTCGCCAGGGATTGGGTCACCTATGGCGATCCGCCGCACAAGTTCGAGGCCGGCACGCCGCCGATCGTCGAGGCGATCGGGCTCGGTGCTGCGATCGACTACGTCAATTCGATCGGCAAGGAGCGGATCGCCGCGCATGAGCATGACCTGCTCACCTATGCGCAGGATCGCCTGCGCGAGATCAACTCGCTGCGCGTGATCGGAACCGCCCGCAACAAGGGCCCGGTGATCTCCTTCGAGATGAAGGGCGCGCATCCTCATGACGTCGCGACCGTGATCGACCGTCAGGGCATCGCGGTGCGTGCCGGTACCCATTGCGTGATGCCGCTTTTAGAGCGGTTCAACGTGACGGCCACCTGCCGTGCATCCTTCGGGATGTATAATACAAGGGAAGAAGTCGACCATCTGGCGCAGGCGCTGATCAAGGCGCGGGAATTGTTCGCATGACCGATACAGCCGAAGTCAAGACGGCCTCCATGGAAACCACCTCGGCACTGCCGGCGGAGGAGACCGAGCGCATGAGCGGCGAAATCGTCGCGGCGCTGAAGACGGTGTTCGATCCGGAAATCCCGGCTGACATCTACGAGCTCGGCCTGATCTACAAGGTCGACCTCAAGGACGATCGGTCGGTCGACATCCTGATGACGCTGACCACGCCGAACTGCCCGGCCGCGGGTGAACTGCCGACCATGGTCGAGAACGCGGTTGCCAGCGTTCCCGGCGTCGGCGTGGTGAACGTCAATCTGGTCTGGGATCCGGCCTGGACGCCGGACCGGATGTCGGACGAGGCGCGCCTCGTCCTCAATATGTGGTGATGCGTTAGGGGATTGAACTTAACATCGGAATATCCGGCAATTGATTTGCCGCTGGGACTGACCACATGAGTGACATGACGCAAGCTTCACCAACCCCAGCCAAGCCGAAGCGGCCGCGCCCGCAGGTCATGAGGCTGACCGATGCCGCGGCGGAGCGGATCAGCGAGCTGACCAAGCGCGCCGACTCGGAGATTATCGGGCTGCGCGTCGGCATCAAGAACGGCGGTTGCGCCGGACAATCCTACACCGTCGAATACGCCCACGAGATCCGCCCGAGCGACGAAGTGGTCGAGGACAAGGGCGTCAAGATCCTGGTCGATCCGAAGGCCGTGCTGTTCCTGCTCGGCACCGAGATGGATTACGTGGCCGACAAGATGCAGGCCCAGTTCGTGTTCAACAATCCGAACCAGGTCTCCGCCTGCGGCTGCGGCGAATCGGTGCAGCTCAAGCCGGCCACGGTCTAGAAAGATCGGGCGAACGCCGGTCTGTGCGTGCGACCACCAATTCCATCCGGGGTCATTGCGAGGAGCAAAAGCGACGAAGCAATCCATGGGTCCGCATACGCGGTTGAATGGATTGCTTCGCTTCGCTCGCAATGACGTGGATGGCGCTGCGCTATTCACTTGAGCGCGCAAAGCGAGGCGATGGGCCCATGGACCGTGAGTTTCTCACCGATCTGTTCGTCGATTTCGGCCCGGTCACGCTGCGCCGGATGTTCTCCGGCTACGGCATCTCCGCCGACGGCACCAATTTCGCGCTTGCCTTGCGGGCCGGGCTCTACTTCCGCGCCGACGAGGCGACCATCCCGCAATTCGAGGCGGAAGGCTCCAAGCCGTTCCAGTACACGACGCGGAGCAAGGCCGTCACGGTGAACTCCTACTGGCAGCTGCCGGCGCGGCTGTTCGACGATACCGAGGAGCTCGCAGCCTGGGCGCGCTCGGCGCTCGGCGCCGCCCAGCGCGCCGCGCTGCGCAAGCGGCCGAGGAAACGAGCGGCCGCGGGAAAGTCGAAGACGCCGGCGAAGGAGACAGCTGCGGCCCAGAGCGTAGCGAAGAAGCGTGCCGCCAAATCGAAGCGTAGGGTGGGCAAAGCGAAGCGTGCCCACCAGACTCGACGGCGCTAGGACGGGGGGCACGGCGCTATCGCGCCTTTGCCCACTCTACGAAGTTCTGAGAGGGGAATTTACGCGACGCGCGTCTGGCTCTCGGCGCTGTATTCCGGATCGGCCTCGCAGATCACGCGGTTGCGGCCGGCATGCTTGGCAGCATAGAGGCAGGCGTCGGCGCGTTCGATCAGCGAATCCGTGTCGTCGGCCGGCTTCAGCATGGAGACGCCGACCGAGATCGTGACACGGCCGAGGATTTCGCCGGTCGACTTCTTCTTCAGCTCCTTGGCCATCACGGCACGACGGATGTGGTCGGCGACCGTCAGCGCCTGGCGCAGCGCGGTGTTGGGCAGCACGACCGCGAATTCCTCGCCGCCATAGCGGGCGGTGATGTCCTGGCCCTTGATGTTCTGCTTCAGCGATTGCGCCACCAACCGCAGCACCTGGTCGCCGGTGAGATGGCCGTAGGAATCGTTGAACGACTTGAAGTGATCGATGTCGAACATCAGAAGCGACAGCGGTTCGCCGCTGGCGAGTGCCGTCTGCACCGCCATGTCGATCGAGCGGTCGAAATATTTCCGGTTGCCGAGGCCGGTGAGCGGATCGGTCAGGCTCTCGGCGCGGATCGCCTCGAGGCTGTGTTGCAGGTCGCTGATCTCCGACTTCGACAGCGCGAGCCGGTTCTCCAGGGCCTGATTGGTCTCGCGCATCTCGCGCGTCGATCTGGCCAGCCCCTCGACGATGGTCTTGATCTGGTCTCGGGTGGTCGCCGTCGAGAGGCGGTCGCTGGCGCCGACGAGGCTCGCGTCGTAGGTCGCGGACACACCGAGCGCATCGGTGATCAGCCGCATGACGGCATCGATCTCGCCGATGACGCGCGCGCCGACCTTGTCGATGCGGTCCGAGGTCTTGATGTGCGAGAGATAGGTTTCGTAGATCTGCTCGAGATCGGACTCGGAGAGCTTGCCGCTGCGCGCCAGCGTCTCGTTGATGACCTTGTTGAGCGGTGCGTTGTAGCCGGTCGCGTAGACGTACCAGATTTCATAGTTGCGGGGGACGGCGGTCTGGCGAAGCGAGCGGATCTGACCAAGCGCGACTTCGGCAAAGGCCAACGTACGTTCGTGTTCGTCCAGCAGCTTGACCACTGTTACGTCCTCAATGCACGCAATGCCGGTCATGCCCGGCAGCAATGACTAAATTATTGGCGCGAGGGTACGGGACGAGAATGAAGGCAAGGTAAACAGTGGAACTACGGGAATTTGCCTGCAACTGACGTTGTCGCGCTCGATTCCGTCGCGGGTCGAACGCAGCTTTCGGGCGCCTTTCGCTTGTTCGTCGTTGCGATGCGAAAACCGCGCGCATTTGCCTCAAACGCCGGCGATCGGCGCGTGCGTCGGTGGTTTGGCGGCAACGCAGCTTGCCCTGATACCGCCGCTGGTGCGGCGGTATCAGACAAGCCTTATGCGCGTGCGCGCACAGGTCGCAGCAGGAAAGCGGGCAGGTGCGAATGATCGGCGGGCTCGTGGTCCACCTCGCGCTGCGGCCGCCGCGGCTCGGCACGCCCGATCGACGGCACATGCGACGGAGCGGACTGCGGAGCCGAGTTGCGGCCGTGGCGCGGCTCGCGCTCCGGCTTGGCTGCGCGCTCCTGGCGGGGCTCCTGGTCGTGACGCGGCTCGCGCTCACGGCGCGGCTTTCGGCCGCCGCGTCCGCCATCGCGCGAACCGTCGCGGCCGCGCGAGCGGCGCGGCGCGGCATCCTCGTCGGAGCCGTCGCTGTGAACGGTGTAATCGCCTTCGGTGCGCGGAATCTGCTGGCCGATCAGCTTCTCGATCGCAGCCATCGACTTGCTGTCGAGCGGGGTGACGATGGAGATCGCGGTGCCGGTCCGTCCGGCGCGGCCGGTGCGGCCGATGCGATGGACGTAATCGTCGGGGTGATGCGGCACATCGAAATTGAAGACGTGGCTGACGGCGGGGATATCGAGGCCGCGGGCGGCGACGTCGGAGGCCACCAGCAGAGGCAGCTCGCCCTTGCGGAATTGATCGAGCGCGGCCATGCGCGCGCTCTGGTCCATGTCGCCGTGCAGGGCGCCGACGCTGAAGCCGTGCTTCTGCAGCGATTTGTGAAGGACGGCGACTTCGCGCTTGCGATTGCAGAAGATGATCGCGTTGTTGAGGTCCTTGGCGTCGCGCAGCAGGCGGCGCAGGATCTCGCGTTTCTCGTGCGGCTCACGGCCTGCCGGCACCTGGGACTGGGTCACGGTCACCGCGGTCGTCGCGGGCTTGGAGACTTCGATGCGGGCCGGGTTGTGCAGGAAGGTCTCGGTGATGCGGCTGATTTCCGGCGGCATCGTCGCGGTGAAGAACAGGGTCTGCCGCGTGAACGGGACGAGCTTGCAGATGCGCTCGATGTCGGGGATGAAGCCCATGTCGAGCATGCGGTCGGCTTCGTCGATCACCAGCAACTCGACGCCGGTGAGCAGCAGTCCGCCGCGTTCGGTGTGGTCGAGCAGGCGACCGGGCGTTGCGATCAGCACGTCGACGCCGCGCATCAGCTTGGAGTCCTGGTCGCCGAACGAGACGCCGCCGATCAAGAGCGCGACGTTGAGCTTCTGCCCGGCGCCGTATTTGTCGAAATTCTCCTTCACCTGCGCGGCGAGTTCGCGGGTCGGCTCGAGAATCAGGGTGCGCGGCATCCGTGCCCGGGCGCGGCCCTTCTCGAGGATGGTGAGCATCGGGAGAACGAAGGCAGCGGTCTTGCCGGTGCCGGTCTGGGCAATGCCGAGCACGTCGCGTCGGGCGAGGACGTGCGGGATTGCCTGTTCCTGGATGGGAGTGGGATTGGTGTAACCGGTGGCCGCAACAGCGGCGAGGACCTTATCGGACAGGCCTAGATTGGAAAAAGACATTGAGCCTCTGGTCGACACCGCCGTTCGGAATCGAAGGTAAAAGGCTGTCGCGTTCGGCCCCGAAACGGCTCGCTTTTCTATAAAGCTCGGGGGCTCTGACTAACGCTGACGGACGGCAAACCTGACGAATCGCGTTTCGATCCGAGGGCCGCGTTGCCTCGCAACATAGGGGCGAAACCGGTAAAGTCAATCTTGGAACCGGCCGGAAAGCCCAAAAAGCTTAACGTTTTCGCCAAAATAACCGTCATTTCCGTCATTTGGCGGTCAAATGAATCGACCGCTTCGGATCCGATGACGAGGCGCTGCGGGGCCCGCGCCGGCCTTGCGGGGGAGGCGCGTTGCCAAATATCGGAAAACAACCCCATGCAAAGGAGCCGGCGGCGGTCGCGGCGTTCGGCCAAGGCCTAGCGGGCCGCCGTCGCGGCTAGTGCTCCGCAGCGCGGTATTCGCCGGGCGACAGGCCTTCGGATGCGCTGAATATCCGGTAGAACGTCGCCAGGCTGCCGAACCCGCAGGAGAGGGCGACGTCGGCGATCGGCCGCGGCGGCTTTTCGCGCAGCAGCCTGCGGCTCTCGCTCAGGCGCTGGGCGGTGACAGTCTGCGAGAAGCTCGCGCCCGTCACCTCGAACAACACGTGCAGGTAGCGGACCGAGACGCCGAGCAGGTCGGCGACCATCCCTGGCGACAGCGACGGCTTGGCGAGATGGCGCGTGATCAGGCGGCGCGCGAGGCTGAGCCGGCCGACGCGCAGCGCCTGCTGGGCGCGGCGGCTGCCCGGCCTGATCGCGCCGCGTTCGATCAGCGCGAGGTCGGCCACGATCTTGACCAGCGCAGGAATGCGCGCGTTATCACCGGCCTCCGTGGCCTCCTTGAAGTCGGCAAGACAGGCTTCGAGCAGCGGCGCCCAGCCGCGATTGCTGATCGCCGAAGCACCGTGGCTGATGGTCTCGACGGCCGGAGTTTGATCCGCGCGCAACGCCACCACGGTCGGTGCGACCAAGTGCGTTGGGCCGCTCGATAAGGCCTCCCGGCTCTGATCCTCGTACTTACCGCGCATCGTGCATGACCCTTCGCTCTGCATGAGAGCGCGCGTCGCCGGTAACGGATTGGCTGTGGCTGGTCCGGGCGAAGCGCCAGCCCGGTTCTGGCGAAGTCGACGGAAATTATCTTCTCAATGCGCGCAGCCTGATCACTTCGCGTCAAGGAGCGGCAGATCTGAATTCAAGGAGATACAGGGGGCACGGAGCACCGGCCGGTCCGGATCGGCACTCAGGCCGGTCGCGCCCGGTAATCGCCCGGCGTCATCGATTCGGATGCGTTGAACAGGCGATAGAACGTCGCAAGGCTCTCGAAGCCACAGGCAAAGGCGACCTCGGCGATCGTCTGCCTCGGCTGTTCGCGGAGCAGGCGGCGGCTTTGCGCCAGCCGGAGCGCGGTGACGGTCTCCGAGAAGCTGTTCTCCGTCTCCTCGAACAGGATGTGCAGGTGACGGACCGAAATGCCGAGCAGGCCGGCAATCAGGCTTGGCGTCAGTGCCGCGCTCGAGAGATGCCGACGGATCAGGCGGCGGGCCAGCGACAGATGGGCGGTGCGCAGCGCCTGCTGGGCGAGCCGGCTCTTCGGCCGCATTTGACCGCGTTCGATCAGCGCGAGATGGGCGAGGGCCTGAAGCATCGGGTCCGCGGCCGCAGCCGCCGCGTCGTTGCTTTCGACGAGGTCGCGGAAGCAGGATTCCAGCAGCGTCCGCAGCGCGCTCGCATCCTGCACGGGCCTGGGGACGAGCTCGCCGAGCTCGGCACCCGGCGGCACGATGTTCGCCACCGGAATCTTGATGATGCGCAGATGAAAGCCGGCATCGTGCAGCGGCACGGTGCGGTAGGGCAGGTCCGAATAGCTGGTCGCGAACATGCCGTCGCGCACCGCGAACTCATCGAGCCGCGCGCCGCCGAACCAGCCGCCACCGCCGAGCTGCTGGTAGATGCACAGGCTGTCGCTCGCCGCATCGGCGATATCGCCGGCGCGCCGCTCGACGCGGTATGGCGAAGCGCGCAACTCGACCAGTCCGGCATCGCCGAGCTTGCGCAGCGAGAACTCGCCGAAGAAGTCATGGCGCCGGTCGGGCTCGAGCTCGGCGGTGACGCCGAACAAGCCCTTGGCGCGGACCTCGCGCCAATAGTCGAAGCGATCCCGGGGATCGACTTGATCGGTGGACCATGTGTGCACGGAAAAGCCCTTGGGACCTGTGGAGAGCTCGCGCCGGAGTGGATACCTGAATCTATCACGCCGGCCGTAAAAAGAAACTTGACCTGAGGCGGACGGACCGCGCCATGGTGGCCTGGCGGGGGCCGGGACGATGGTCCGGTATGGCCGGCCTTGAACCGGCCAAAGGGCTGATCCGACTATTAAGCGGCGGTCGCACGAGCGGCACACTTGTTGTGCAGGCGGGAAATGGAATGAAGAGCTGGCTTTCGGTACTTTCGGCGACCCTGTTGGCGGTCGCTCTTGTCGCATCGGCCGCGCCCGCCCAGGCCGAGAAGCGCGTCGCACTGGTGATCGGCAACAACGACTACCGGAATGTGCCCAAGCTTCAGAAGGCGGTGAACGACGCCCGCACCATGGGCGATACGCTGAAGCAGCTCGGCTTCAACGTCATGGTGGCCGAGAATCTGAACCGGCAGGCGTTCTCCGAGGCGCTGCTCGCCTTCGACCGCGCCGTGGAGCCCGGCGACACTGCGTTCTTCTTCTATGCCGGCCACGGCTTCGAGATCGCCGGCCAGAATTTCCTGCTGCCGACCGACGTGCCTGCGGCGACCGAAGGGCAGGAGGAGCTGGTGCGCGACGCTTCCGTTCTTGCCGACCGCATCATCGAGCGGTTGCAGAACAAGAAGGCGCGGACCTCGATCCTGGTGTTCGACGCCTGCCGCAACAATCCGTTCGAGCGGGCCGGCACGCGCGCCGTTGCCGGCGGCGGCGGCCTCGCGCCGATGACGCAGCTGCCCGAAGGCGTGTTCTCGGTGTTCTCGGCGGGGCCGCGCCAGACCGCGCTCGACCGTCTCTCGAACGACGATGCCAATCCCAATTCGGTGTTCACGCGAACCTTTGCCAAGGAGTTGCTGCAGCCTGGTGAGAACCTGGTGCAGGTCGCGCAGCGCACGCGGCGCCTGGTCAGCGAGATGGCCGAGACCGTCAAGCACAAGCAGATCCCGGTTTATTTCGACCAGATGGTCGACGACGTCTTCCTGAACGGGATCGCCAAGGCGGAGGCGCAGCCGGGGGCGGTCAAGTCATCCGGGCTGCCGCAGCAGGTGGCCGCGCTGCCGCCGGTCTCGGTGCCGAAGCTGCCGAAGGAGGACTCGGTCAACGCGCCGATCGCGAGCTTCTCGCGGCACAATGGCGGCTGGACCGTGGTGTTCTCGATCGCCGATCCGACACTCGGGATTTCCTGGCGGATCGGCGACAGCGGCGACTTCCGCGAAACCGGCTTCATGGACACGCTCGATCCGCGGACGCGCAAACGGATGCCCAATCCGTCGATCGAGCTGCCGGCCGATGCGCCGGCGGCCACGATCGAGCTTCGCTATATCGATAGCCAGGGCGAGATGCAGGGGCCGTTCCCGATCAAGTTCGATCCCGATGCCGCGCTGATCCGCGACCAGCGCAAGATCCTCGACATGACCGCGACGAGTTGGCTGTCGTTCCGCGAGTTCAACGGGCTCTTGGTCTACTACACCCATCTGATGTCGTACCGCTGCGCGATCCGCGAGGTGCGGATCGGCATCGACAGCGCGGTGCCGGACAAGGTGCTGAAGATGCCCCCCTGCAACCAGCGCGACCCCAGCGCAATCCCGTCCGACGCGCAGCCCTATCTGAAGCTCGCCCCTCAGACCAAATCGGTTTCGGTCGAGCTGACCTATCGCGACGGCAGCGTGTCGGAAATCAAGACGTTCCGGCGATAGCTTTGCATCCTTGTCGTCCGATCCGCGTTACAGTCGGAGCCCGATGGGCGAGGCAGCGGCAAGGATGGCAACATGGATGCAGGAAGTCCGGCAGGGCCGACTACGCGACAGATGAAGGTCCGCTGCTGCGTGGTTGGCGGTGGGCCGGCCGGCATGATGCTCGGCTACCTGCTCGGGCGCGCGGGCGTCGATGTCGTGGTGCTGGAGAAGCACGCCGACTTCTTCCGCGATTTCCGCGGCGACACCGTGCATCCCTCGACCTTGCAGGTGATGGACGAACTCGGTCTGATCGGCGGCTTCCTGAAGCTGCCGCACCAGGACATCCAGAAGCTCGATGGCATGTTCGGCGGCACCTCGGTGCGGATCGCCGATCTCAGCCGCCTCCGGGTCAAATATCCTTATATCGCGATGATGCCGCAGTGGGACTTCCTCAATTTCCTGCGCGAGAGCGGCACGCGTTTCCCCGCGCTGAAGGTGCTGATGAATGCCGAGGCGACCGATTTGATCCGGCGCGGCGACGCGGTTGCCGGCGTGCGCGCGACCACGCCCGACGGCCCGATCGATATCGAAGCGGATCTCACCATCGGCTGCGATGGCCGCCATTCCATCGTGCGCGAGCGCGCAGACCTCGAGGTCGAGGAGATCGGCGCGCCGATGGACGTGCTGTGGTTTCGCGTCGGGCGACGTCCGGACGAGACCGAGAACCTGTTCGCCCGCATCGACCACGGCAAGATGATGGTGACCTTCGACCGCGGCGACTATTGGCAATGCGCCTATGTGATCGCCAAGGGGCAATACGAGGCCGTGAAAGCGAGGGGACTGCCGGCGCTGCTCGACGACGTGCTGCGGCTGGCGCCGATCCTCAAGCCCGGCATCGGCGACGTGAAGAGCTTTGACGACGTCAAGCTGCTCACGGTCGCGATCAATCGCCTGACACGCTGGACCCGGCCGGGTCTGCTCTGCATCGGCGATGCCGCCCACGCGATGTCGCCGATCGGCGGCGTCGGGGTCAACCTCGCGGTGCAGGACGCGGTCGCCACCGCCAATATCCTGGCGGCGAAGCTCGTTCGCGGCGTGCCGTCCGAGGACGAGCTCGATGCGGTGCGGCGCCGCCGCGAATTCCCGGTGCGCGTGACGCAGCGCATGCAGGTGATCGCGCAGAACAACATCATCAGCGCGGCGCTGAAGGGGGGCGACCAGCCGGTGCCGTTCGCGCTGCGGTTGATCACCGCGATGCCCTGGCTGCAGGGGCTGACGGCCCGTCTGGTCGCGGTCGGGGTGCGGCCGGAGCATGTCCATTCGCCTGCCGTGGGCTGATGCGCGCCGCGTGGCGAAACCCGATCAAAACGCGATGCATGATCCCCGGCCCGTGCCGGGGCTGCTGCGCGTCAGGCCATCACCGAATAGCCGCCGTCGACCGGAATCGCGGTGCCGGTGACGAAGTCCGATGCCGGCGACGCCAGGAATACGGCGATCCCGGCGAAGTCGTCGATGACACCCCAGCGCGCCGCCGGCGTGCGTGCCAGCACGCGATCGTGCAGCCCGGCGACCTGCTGGCGCGCGCCCCTGGTCAGGTCGGTGTCGATCCAGCCCGGCAGGATGGCGTTGACCTGGATGTTGTCGGGCGCCCAGGCGTTGGCGCAGGCGCGGGTGTATTGGACGATGCCGCCTTTGCTCGCGGCATAGGCCGCCGCGAAGCTGGCGCCGAAGATCGACATCATCGAGCCGATATTGATGATCTTGCCGTGGCCGGACGCCTTGAGCGCCGGATAGGCCGCCTTCGAGCACAGGAAGGCGCTGGTGAGGTTGGTGTCGATCACCTTGCTCCACTCGTCGAGCTCGAGCTCGTGCGGCGGCTTGCGGATGCTCATGCCGGCATTGTTGACCAGGATGTCGATCCGGCCGAACTCGCCTGTGACCCGCTCGACCATGGCCGCGACCGCGGCCTTGTCGGTGACGTCGGTCGCCACCGCGATCGCCTTGACGCCGCGCTTGCCGAGATCCTCCACGGCGGCCTTTGATTTCGCCTCGTTGCGGCCGACCACGGCGACCGCTGCGCCGGCATCAGCCAGGCCGCGCGCCATGCCGAGCCCGATGCCGCCATTGCCGCCGGTGACGATCGCGACCCGGCCCGAGAGATCAAACTGTCCGTTTTTCATTGTTGTTGTCCGCTCCGGTTTGAATCTGGTCGCGAGAGTGCCCGATCATCGCAGCACTGATCAGATCGGACACGGCCGGTCGGCCCTGCGTCGGCTGGTGTGCGGACTGGGCGTCTCCCGGAGCGATTCGGGCAACAAAAAAAGCCCCGGACAATGCCGGGGCTTTTGGTCTGCTATTTCAGAAGAGCTCAGTACTTGGCAACAACCGGACCGGTCCAGTTGAAGCGGTAGACCAGCGAGGTGCTGATGGTCTGGACGAACGGCTTGAAGGTGATGTCGGTACCGGTCAACGCGTTGGTGCCGTCAACCAGCTCCGAGATGTTCTTCTTGTCGTAGTAAGCGGCGCGATATTCGGTCTTCATGAACCAGCCCGGCGCGGTGATGCCGAAGATGTTCAGGTTGTTCTCGACGCCGCCGCCGACGAACCAGCCGCTGCGATCGAAGCCGTTGGTGTGGAAGCCACCGGGGAGAGCCGTCGCGGTGTTGAACAGCGTGGTGCCCTTCCAGTGCGAGCTGGAGTAACCGGCGTTGACGTAGGACAGAACGTTCGGAGCGACCAGGTAGCCCAAGCGCGCACCAGCGGCCCAGCTGTAGTCGTTCTTGATGTTGCCGGCGAGGAACGCCGTCTGATCCTGGATCGTGCCCTTCAGGCTGCCGAACTGACCGTCGGCGAACACGCCGATCACCCAGCTGTTGGCAGTCTGCCAGTCATAACCAGCACCGACCGTGCCAAACCAGCCGTCGCCGCCCTGGCGCTGGTTGAAGCCGAGGATCGGCGCACCCGTCGCGGTCGACTGGGTGCCGGTGTCAGCGTCCCAGACGCCGCCGCCGCCGCCGCCGAAGATGTAGAAGCCGGTCCAGCTCGGCGCCACCGCGATCGGGGCGGGAGCCTTGGTGTAGGGGCGGGCGGCCAGATCGGCAGCCGACGCGGAACCCGTCATCGCAGCAACCGCGGTCAGAGCGAGCAAAATCTTCTTCATATCCAAATCCTCGACTAGCGTTCGATCAGGTCGCTGACGGGGGTGCGTTGGCACCGATTCCCGAAACTCATGGTGGGGACTATACGTGGTTCCTCCGGAAATGCTGTTGCGGGTGAGACACAACCGTCCGAAAACGAAACCATTGGAGCTCTCCGACAGGGCGAACGACAACGGCCGCCCCGATCAGGAGGCGGTCGGAAAATCGTTTCAAATCAGTTGGTTGGGCTAGACGTCGAGCAGGTCGTCGCTGGCGAATTCGGCCTTGTCGGAGATGAAGGCAAAGCGGGCTTCCGCCTTGGTGCCCATCAGCCGCTCCACCGAGTCGGCGGTGCCCTCGCGATCGTCGGCGAGCAGCACCACGCGCAGCAGGGTGCGCTTGGCCGGATCCATCGTGGTTTCCTTGAGCTGCGCCGGCATCATTTCGCCGAGGCCTTTGAAGCGATTGACCTCGACCTTGGCGTTGGCGTTGAACTCGCTCTTGAGCAGCTCTTCCTTGTGCGCGTCGTCGCGGGCGTAGACCGATTTGGTGCCGTGCTTCAGCTTGTAGAGCGGCGGCACCGCCAGATAGAGATGGCCCTCGTCGATCAGCCGCGGCATCTGCCGGTAGAAGAAGGTGATCAGCAGTGAGGCGATGTGCGCGCCGTCGACGTCGGCGTCGGTCATGATGATGATGCGCTGATAGCGCAGATCCTCTTCGCGATAATGCGCGAGCGTGCCGCAGCCGATCGCCTGCACGAGATCGGAGAGCTGCGCGTTGGCGGTCAGCTTGTCCTTGCCGGCAGACGCGACGTTGAGGATCTTGCCGCGCAGCGGCAGCACGGCCTGCGTCTTGCGATCGCGCGCCTGCTTGGCGCTGCCGCCGGCCGAGTCACCTTCGACGATGAAGAGTTCGGAGCCTTCGGTGCCGGCGTCGGAGCAATCCGCGAGCTTGCCGGGCAGGCGCAGCTTCTTGCCGGCGGTCTTGCGCGCGGTTTCCTTTTCCTGGCGGCGGCGCAGCCGCTCTTCGGCGCGATCGATCACGAAATCGAGCAGCCGGTTGGCCTGGTTCGGATTGCCCGACAGCCAGTGATCGAACGGATCCTTCATCGCCTGTTCGACGATGCGCTGGGCTTCGGCGGTGGCGAGACGATCTTTCGTCTGGCCCTGGAATTCAGGCTCGCGCACGAACACCGAGAGCATCACGGCGGCGCCGACCATCACGTCTTCCGAAGTGATGGAGGCTGCGCGCTTGCCCTGGCCGGCGCGCTCGGCGTGATCCTTCAAGCCGCGCAGCAGCGCGCTGCGCAAGCCGGATTCATGCGTGCCGCCGTCGGGCGTCGGCACCGTGTTGGTGTAGGACGACAGGAAGCCGTCGGCATCGGCGGTCCAGGCAACCGCCCATTCGCAGGCGCCGTGCGCGCCGCTGCGGCCGGACTTGCCGGAGAAGATGTCCTGATGCACCAGCGTGTCGGCGTGGATCGCCGCGGCAAGATAGTCCTTCAGGCCGCCGGGGAAGTGAAACTTGGCTTCCGCCGGAACGTCTTCGACGCCCTTCAGCAGCTCCGCATCGCAGTGCCAGCGAATCTCCACGCCGCCGAACAGATAGGCCTTCGAGCGCGTCATCTTGAACAGGCGTTGCGGTTTGAACGCCGCCTTGGCGCCGAAAATGTCGGTGTCCGGCTTGAAGCGGATCCGGGTGCCGCGGCGGTTGTTGACCTTGCCGAGGTCTTCGAGCTTGCCCTTGGGATGGCCGCGCTCGAACGTCATGCGGTGCAACTGCCCGCTGCGTGCAACCTCGACCTCGAGCCGCGAGGACAGGGCGTTGACCACGGAGACGCCGACGCCGTGCAGGCCGCCCGAAGTCTCGTAGACATCGGAATTGAACTTGCCGCCCGAGTGCAGCGTGCACATGATGACTTCGAGCGCCGACTTCTTCGGGAATTTCGGATGCGGGTCGACCGGAATGCCGCGGCCATTGTCGGTCACCGACAGGAAGCCGTCGGCCGTCAGTTCGACTTCGATGAAGGTGGCGTGGCCTGCCAGCGCCTCGTCCATGGAGTTGTCGATCACCTCGGCGAACAGGTGATGCAGTGCCTTCTCGTCGGTGCCGCCGATATACATGCCGGGGCGTTTGCGAACCGGTTCCAGGCCCTCCAGCACCTCGATGCTGGCCGCCGTATAGGCGGATTCGGCATCCTTCGCGGGCTTGGCGGCAGGCTTCGCCGGTGCGCGTCCCTTCGGTTCCGGGGCTCCGAACAGATCTTCATCGGATTTGCTTTTGGCGTTTGACTTCAATGCTTTGGCCATGGCTCTTCAAGTAAGCGCGCCGGTCCCGGCGCAGCGAATCGGTTGCTCTGACTATGCCACGGATGGGCTGCCAAATGGGCGCGGTAGATAGGAAGCTGCGATTACGCCCGCGAGGTACGAAATACAACGACCGTGAACAGGGCCATGGCGGCGACCACCATCAGGGAGCCTGCGATCGGGGCGGCCTCGAACGAGGGCCCCTTTAGCAGCACGGCGGCGACGCCGGCCGGAAACAGGATGCCACCGGCGATATGCAGCCAGCCTTGGATCCTGGCGAGCAGCATGCTGCCCGCGGCCGGCACCAGCCGGTAGTACAGGCCGAACAGGAACAGCAGCACGCCGCCGACGAGATTGAGATGCGCGTGCGCCGGCCCCAACGTGAAGTCGTGCTGGATACCCATCGCGATGCCCGCGAGCATTCCGAACAGCAGGACGAGCACGCCCACGCACATCATCAGTGACCCGATCATCCAGTGATTCCTTTTTTCTTGTGAGGGAAATGCTTCTTGTGAGGGAAATGCCGGCCAGCCCGAACCGCAGGTGGCTTGCGGGAAATCACGATTGATCCCCGCCTTTGTGACTTGATGTCACGCAATGGGCCGGCTTACCTGTTCTTAGGCTGCGGGCTGGTAGAAAGGTTCATTCGGGGTTCAACGGAGCAGAAGGCACTCGACGAGATGGAAGACTTAGCGCGGGCCTTGGCCGAATTCGTGCGCCACCACCAGGCCTGGGCCGCTCCGATCGTCATGTTGCTGGCGTTCGCTGAATCGCTCGCCTTCATCTCATTGCTGGTGCCCGCCTGGGGCGCGCTGGTTGCGATCGGCGCGCTGATCGGCGTCAGCGGGATCAACTTCTGGCCGATCTGGATCGCCGGCGGCATTGGAGCAGCGCTCGGCGACTGGGTCTCCTACTGGTTCGGCTATCGCTACAAGGAACACGTCGCGCAGATGTGGCCGCTGTCGCGCTACCCCGAGATCCTGCCGCGCGGCGAGGCCTTCGTGAAGACCTGGGGCGTGCCCAGCATCTTCATCGGCCGCTTCTTCGGCCCGCTACGCGCGTCGGTGCCGCTTGCAGCGGGCATTTTCGAGATGTCGTACTGGCAATTCCAGGTCGCCAATTTCGTCTCCGCACTGGTCTGGTCCGCGGCGCTGCTGCTGTTCGGCGATGTCATCGCCCATGCTGTGGAGTGGATGTGGCGAGTCGTGTAGGCTGGCCAGCCCGCCAGATCATGCGGCGTCCACACGCGATGGGCGAAACTTAAAAGTTTTCTATCCGGGCGAGGGGACGGTAATGTCTCGGTGCTAGCTCAACAGCCGACGTTTTGGTCGTCGTCGGGCTTGCATCACCATGATCGCGCGCATCTGTCTCGTTTTCGCCCTGCTGCTGCCGCGTGTCGTTGCAGCGGAACCAGCAGACACGGTCGCCGCGGCCGCAAAGCCGCACCAGGTCTGGGTCGATCCAGGCTGGCGGCGCACGGTCGTCCGTTACGCAATCACCTTCGACGAGCAGGGCCTGAGCACGACCGTTTTCGATTTTGAGGCTGTGGCACTCAATGAGAAGGGGGCAGAGGTGCTCGCCCGCCGGATCTTTGGCTACAACAGCTACTTCTATGATCTGGCGTCCAGCGAGCTGGCGACGTTGAAGGCCGACGGCCGCGTGATCGCGGTCGACGAGCGCGCTGTGCGCGACCAGCCTGCCTCGACCGACTCGTCCTCTCCCTATTTCGATGAGCAGCGGCAACGGATGGTCGCTTATCCCGATGTCGCTCCCGGCGACAAGATCAAGGGCCGGCTGATCTACAAGGCGAAACGCGCCGAGTTTCCCGGGGAATATGCCGGCTTCTGGAGCCAGCCCGTGGACCAGCCGCCCGAGGTGATCGAGCTGTCGCTCGACGCGCCTGCCTCGAAGCCATTGCATATCGCGGTCCGTGGCGTCGAGCATCGCGAGGAACGATCGGGCGACCGGATCGTGCATCATGTCCGCTTCAGGCAGGAGACGCCGACGTTGCGCCAGATCGACGCGGGATCGTTCGACGATGCCAAGCGCTTCGAGGCCAGCACCTTCGCGGACTATGCGGCCTTTGCGGCGACGTTGAACGCGCGCAACGCGCCGATGGCGCTGCCGGATGAGGCTTTGCGGAAGCTGTCGGCGGAGATTGTCGGCGACGCCGGCGACGTGCGCGCCAAGGTCGAGCGGATCGACAACTGGGTCGCGCGCAACATCCGCTATGTCGGGATCGGACTCGAGGATGGCGGCCTGACGTCGCAACCCGCATCCGCCGTGTTTGCGGCGCGCTACGGCGATTGCAAGGCGCACGCGACGGTCCTCAAGGCATTGCTCGCGGCACAGGGGATCGAGGCCAATTTCGTCGTGGTGAACGCCGGCGTGCAATACACGCTGACGGAGGTCGCTACGCAGAATTTCGACCACGCGATCGTCTACGTTCCGGCGCTGGACCAGTATCTCGATCCGACGGCATCGCTTGTCGCTTTCGATTCCCTGCCGGCGAGTCTTGGCGGCAAGCCCGCGCTCAACATCGACAAGGGGACGCTCGCCCGCATTCCGGTCGCGGGGCCGCAGCGCTTCGTGCTTGCAGCGGATACCGACTACACGCTGCTCGGCGATGGCACCCGCCGCGCGCGCTCGGTCCTGTCCGGGAGCGGACTTGGAGCGACCGTCGGACGTTCTGTCGCGCAAGGCCTGGAAAGGGTGGATCGGCAGACCAGCGCCAGACGGAAATGATCGAGCAGGCCGGGCTGAGCGGTAGCGGTGACTACGGCTTTCCGAATCCGAGAGAACTGTCGGACGGCTATGCTATCACCGCGACCTTCGAGATCAGCAAGCCCGTCGGCCTCAATTATCCAGAACGCATTCGAATGCTGCCGCTGACAGATCCACGGCCGTCGCTGCTGTTGCTCGCCACGGGTGGGGTGACCGACCGCGCCTTCCTCTGCCGCTCGCTGGAATATCGTGAGACCAGCTCGCTCACGGTGCCGGAGGGAACGCATTTCTTCGAAAAGCCGGCACCACTGACCTATAGCCAGAGCTTCAGCGGCAGCACCCTGTACGGCGCTACCACGGGCCGTGTCGAAGTCGACGCGACGGCGACGCTGGATGGCCAGACGATACGCTCCAGCGCCGTGCTGAAGCTGAGCGTCGACGCCGCGGTCTGTCCCGCCGAGTTCGCAACGGCCATCAAGGCTGGCTTCGACAAGTTCACGGAGTTCAAATTCCGACAGGTCGGATTGACGCCAAGGTCAGTGCCGTTGGTCAATGAGGTCAGCGCCGACTTCACCGAAGGGGTGAACGCGTATGACGCGCGGAACTACGCGCGCGCGATGGCGCTGCTTCGACCCTACGCCGAGAGCGGAAACGCCAAGGCCCAATCCTATGTCGGCTACATGTATGACAGCGGCTTCGGTATCGAGCGCGACTATGCCGAGGCGATCCGCTGGTTCTCAATGGCGGCGGAGCAGGGTGATTCCTACAGCCAGGGCAAGCTGGGCTATGCCTATGAGTACGGGCTCGGCACGGCGCGCGACGAGAAGGTCGCCGCTCAATGGTACGCAAAGGCAGCCGAGCGGGGCAGCGTGTTCGGTCAGTCCCGTCTGGCGCGCCTCTATCGGGACGGCGTCGGCCTTGCCCAGGACTATCAGCAGGCGGCCAACTGGTTTTCAAAGGCCGCTGACCAGGGCTCGACGTGGGCGCAGATGAATCTCGCGCTGCTCTATCTCAAGGGCCAGGGGCTGCCGATGGATCAGCTCAGGGGCATTGCGTTGCTCCGGATTGCTGCGGACCAGAACGACAGCGATGCCCAGTACAATCTGGGATACGCCTATGAGAGCGGCACCGGCGTGCCGAAGGACGCCCAGGAAGCCATCAAATGGTACGCCAGGGCGTCCGATCGCGGCAGCACGCTGGCCCGCGCCCGCCTTGACGGATTGCTGGCCGGCGGCGGCTTCTGGGAAAGCCTGTTCCGCCACATCGGCCTGCTCGGCAGGCTGTGAAGGCGACAGGAACGTGCCGGACCTCGGAATAAGGCCGCCACGGCAGGGTTAGCCGGAGGACGGATCGCGCAGCCGTCATCGCACGAGCAGGCAAAACACTGCTAGAACATCGCCCGTCATGCGCGCTCGCCGCCACCGTTTCACTGGGAGGACACCACATGGAATTGACACGACGTCACGCACTCGCCGGCGCTGCCGGCATCGCCGCCGCGCCGCTGTTGTCGGCCGCGCCTGCGGCGGCCGCCGCGCCCGCAGCCGACAAGCAGGCGCCGAGCTTCTATCGCTACAAGGTCGGCGACATCCTGGTCACCGCGGTGTCCGACGGCAAGAACGTCTTCAAGCTGGAAGACGGCTTCATCCCGAACGCGAAGCGGGACGACGTCAACGCGGCGCTGGAGAAGGCGTTCATGCCGCGCGACATGATGACGATCTGGTTCGCGCCGATCGTGCTCAACACCGGCGGCAAGCTGGTCGTGATCGACACCGGCAACGGCGCGGTCGCGAAGGCCAGCAGCAAGGGCGCCAACGGCCTGTTCGCCGACAATTTCGTCGCGGCCGGCTTCGACCCCAAGGCGGTCGACATGGTCGTGATCTCGCACTTCCACGGCGACCACGTGAACGGCCTGCTGACGGCCGAGGGCACGCCGGCATTCCCGAATGCCGAGGTGCTGGTGCCGGCGACCGAATGGAAGTTCTGGATGGACGACGGCGAGATGAGCCGGGCGCCGGCCGGCCGCATGCAGGGCCTGTTCAAGAACAACCGCAACATCTTCGAGGCCGGTCTGAAGAAGAAGGTCACGCCCTACGAGTGGGGCAAGGAGATTGCGCCGGGCCTGACCTCGGTCGAGACCGTCGGCCATACGCCGGGCCACACCTCCTATGTACTGGCATCGGGTCCGGACAAGGTCTTCATCCAGTCCGACGTCACCAACAATCCGAACCTGTTCGCGACCAATCCCGGCTGGCATGCGTTCTTCGACCAGGACGGCGACGTCGCGGAGACGACCCGCCGCCGCATCTACGACATGGTGGTCGCGGAGCGGCTCCAGGTGCAGGGCTTCCACTATCCGTTCCCGGGCCTCGGCAATGTGGTGAAGGACGGCAACGGCTACCGCGTCGTGCCGGCGCCGTGGAATCCGGCGATTTAGGACTGTCATTCCGGGGCGCGCGCCCGCCGCGCGAACCCGGAATCCAGAAATTCATGCCCGAGGCGGCAGCATAGCCATGGCGCGAGATTCCGGGTTCGATGCTTTGCATCGCCCCGGAATGACCAGCAACAACCTTGACGTCAGCGGGGCGCGGCCTTATAGCCGCGCCATGATCAACGCCGCGACCATCATCATCGCCCGCCGCCGCAGCATTCCCGCGGTATGGGCGGTCGCTCGCGTTTAAGACCATCGCCTCTGCCGCCGGACCCGATCCCGCGGCGCTCTCCTCAAAAAGACACGCGGTTCGATCTGGCGGCTCCTTCGTCACGCAGGAGCTTCGACCATGTATACGCCACCGGTGTTCAAGCCCGACCGCGCCGCGAGCCTCGGCTTCGCGGAAGCGCGCGGCTTCGGTTTGGCCTGCGCGTGGGACGGCGGCAAGCCGATCGCCGCCGCGCTGCCGTTCTATCTGACCGTCGCCGACGGCTCGCCACGGGCGCTGTTTCATGTTGCCCGTCACAATCCGCTGGTAAAGCTGGCGGGTGGCGCAGCAAGTGGGACGTCTTGGCTGCTGGCCGCCACCGGCGCGGATGCCTATGTGATGCGCGAGGTTCGCCCGCAGGCTTTCGCGATGATACAGACCGAGATGACTGCGCTTCCAGGGAGCGAGCAATGACGAAGAAGAAAATCGCAATTCTGGGCGCGTCCGGCTACACCGGCGCCGACGCGGTGCGCCTGTTGGCGCGGCACCCGAATGCCGAAATCACCGCACTGACCGCCAACACCCATGCCGGCAAAACGATGAGCGAGGTATTTCCTCACTTCTTCATGCTCGACCTGCCGAAGCTCGTGGAATGGGAAAAGGTCGACTGGACGCGGCTCGATGCCGCGTTCTGCGGACTGCCGCACGGGACGACGCAAGAGATCATCGCCGCGGTGCTGAAAGCCAATCCCGGAATCAAGATCCTCGACATGTCCGCGGATTTCCGGCTGCGCGACAAAGACAGCTACGCGCAATGGTACGGCCATGAGCACCGGGCGCTCGAATTGCAGGACGAGGCCGTCTACGGGCTGACCGAACTCTACCGGGAGAAGATCACGGCCGCGCGGCTGGTGGCCTGTCCCGGCTGCTATCCGACGGCGGTTCTGCTGGCGCTTGTTCCGCTGGCGAAGGCAAGGCTGATCGACATCGACGACATCATCATCGACGCCAAGTCGGGCGTCACCGGCGCCGGACGCGGACTGAAGCAGAACACGCTGTTCAGTGAGGCCGGCGAAGGGTTGTCGCCCTATTCGATCGGAAGCCATCGACACTCGGCGGAGATCGAGCAGGAGATCGGCGCGGCCGCTGGCTCGGCTGTGACCGTGAACTTCACCCCGCATCTCATTCCGATGGCGCGGGGTGAGTTCTGCACGTCCTATGTCAAGCTCAACGGGGCTACGCCGGACGATTTGCGCGCCGAGCTGGAAAAGGCCTACGCCAACGAGCCGTTCGTATATGTGACGAAGAAGGGCGTGCTGCCCCAGACGCAGAACGTGCGCGGTTCCAATTACGTTCAGATCGGCGTCGTCGCCGACCGGATCAAGAACCGCGCCATCGTGCTCTCGACGCTCGATAATCTCGTGAAGGGTTCTGCCGGGCAGGCGATCCAGAACATGAACCTGATGTTCGGCTTGCCCGAAACCACCGGGTTGGAGCAGATCGCGCTGTTTCCGTGAGCGGAGGGTGTTGTGAACGGGGATGCGCTCAGGGATAACAGCTACGGATTGGCGGCGCAGGCGCGGCCAGATGTGTTAGCAAACGAAACGAACGAACTCGAAAGGAGCCTGCCATGACCCTCACCGACACCAATCCGAAAACCAAGAGCGGTGCGACCAGGGCCACCGTGTTCGTCGACGGCGCCTCCGGCACCACCGGTCTCGGCATCCAGGAGCGGCTGCATTCGATCGGCGATGTCGCGGTGAAGCACATCGCCGAGGACAAGCGGAAGGATGCCGGTGCCAAGCGCGCGCTGATGGAGGAGGTGGATCTCGTGATCCTCTGCCTGCCGGACGAGGCGGCCAAGGAAACTGTTGCGCTGATCGACACCATGGGCAGTTCGGCGCCCAAGGTGCTCGACGCGTCGACCGCCTACCGGGTCGCGCCCGACTGGGCCTATGGCTTTCCGGAGCTCGCGCCCGGCCAGGCCGACAAGATCCGCACCGCGCCGAAGGTCTCGAACCCCGGCTGCTATCCGACCGGCGCGATCGCGCTGCTGCGGCCGATCGTCGATGCCGGCCTGCTGCCGGCAGATTATCCCGTCACCATCAACGCGGTGAGCGGCTATTCGGGCGGCGGCAAGACGATGATCTCGAGCTTCGAGGACGGCTCGGCGCCGGCATTCCATCTCTATGGGCTCGGCTTCGAGCACAAGCACGTGCCGGAGATGCAGCTCTACTCGCATCTGACACGGCGGCCGCTGTTCATCCCGTCGGTCGGCAACTACCGGCAAGGCATGCTGGTCTCGGTGCCGCTGCAGCTCGACGCGCTGCCGGGCAAGCCTGATGGTGCCGATCTGCAGGCGGTGCTGGCGAAGTGGTACGCCGGCAGCAAATATGTGTCCGCGATGCCGCTGCAGAACGAGGCCAGCAAGGGCGGCAAGATCGAGCCGGAGGCGCTCAACGAGACCAACCAGCTCGAGCTCTATGTCTTCGCCAGCGACAAGCATCGCCAGGCGGTGCTGGTCGCGCGGCTCGACAATCTGGGCAAGGGTGCCTCGGGCGCCGCGGTCCAGAACATGCGGCTGATGCTCGGGCTTGCCGACAGTTGACGGCAAACGCGGGTGGACGACGCCACGCTGCAATTCTACCGGCGCCATGCCGAAGCCTATGCCGGGTGGGCGAAAGCCCCGTCGACCCGGCTGGTCGGCTTTCTCAAGCTGCTGCCGCCGGGCGGCGCGATCCTCGAACTCGGCTGCGGTGCCGGCAATCATGCCGCGGTGATGCTCGCCGCAGGCTTCGTGCTGCGTGCGACCGACGGCTCACCCGAGATGGCAGAGGTGGCGGCGCGCCGCATCAACCATCCCGTCGAGGCGATGCTGTTCGATGAGCTCGAGGATTGTGAGGCCTATGACGGAGTCTGGGCCAGCGCCTGCCTGCTGCACGTGCCGCGCGACGAGCTCGCCGGCATCCTCGGCCGCATCCGTCGGGCGCTGAAACCCGGCGGCCTGTTCTACGCGAGCTACAAGATCGGCCATGGCGACGGCCGTGACAGTATCGGCCGCTACTACAATTATCCCGCCGCGGATTGGCTGGCGTCGACCTACGCCGCGTCAGGAGCGTGGGCGCAAGTCTCGTCCGACACCAGCGAGATCAAGAGTTTTGACGAGGCGCCCGCCACGATGCTGCACATCGTGGTGCGCAAGAATGGGGACTAGCGAAGGACAAGCAGATTCCAAACCTTTTTGATATCTGATTCATCGTTCGAGGTCCTGCCCGAGCTTCAGATATGGTCCCCCACACACAGGTGTCACAGGATGATCGGCCAAGGTTGTCCCGAAGAGATATCGGGGTGGCGCGGCTCGTCATCAACCCGGCCATGCTCGTCTCGCAATTCCTCGATCTCGACTAGGCATGCTTGCGCCAGTCGGGATTGCGCGTCCCCCGCCAAGGTAAGTCCCAACAGTTCCCGGCGAAGCTCGGCGAGCGACACGCTGAACTCCTCATAGGCGTTCGCGCTCCAGCCTTCGACGGGGCGTCGCCCAAGCGCGGCGTTGCGCAGCGCGCTCGCAAGCCCGCCATCGTAAGGCCGATGGTCAGTCGCATAGCCGCGAACCAGCGCACGAATGACTGGCGCGTCTGCGAGCTCGATGAGCGCCGCCTCGATGATTGATTTCGGCCGCCCTCCGTTCAAGCGCTGATAGGATTGCAGCATTCCTTCCTTGAGGGCATGGAATTCCTCGCCGAGGCGCGCGAGCAGTCTCGATAGGTGAAAGGAATCAGCGCCACGCGCATTGCCTAGTTCGCCATCGCTGATTAGCGACAGAAAGGTCTGGCCGGATTTCTCGGAGCCGACCTTGATGACGGCGTGTGCCCAGTCATGTCGGTCTAAGAATCGCGCATCGCGGCGGGCGAGCTCCTGAAGGACATCAAGGGCCCCTTCATGCGGGCTCTTAGCAAGCGCTGACAGCAGGCGATCCAACGAACTTGGATAACCGTATTCCTGGGGCAACCGGTCAAGCAGGCCGAGCACGGCCTCGGGATGGTCTGAGAAGGCGAACAGTTCGACCCAATTCATCACCTCGCCGTGATTTTCCCCCAGCCGCCACGACTGCGTCTTGCCAGCTTCAAGCAGCTCGTCAAATCCCGCCACGAGGGTATCGGACCGGAGAACCTCGCCAGCCATTGCGCTCGCGATAAGAAGCCGCTGTTTGGCTGCGTAAGTGACGGGGAGTGCAAGTAGGTTGTCGATCTCGGTACGCTTCAAGCCGTGCGGCATGCCGAGACCGATGGCCGCGAGAGCGATTGCATGTAGTTGGACGCGAGAGTCCGCTTCGTTGGAGCCGATCGATCTTGCGACGTTAAAGATCGCCTCCGCATAGTCACAGGTCGGAAGCATTTCAGGTGTCTCGCGGCGTTGTTTCTCAAGTAGTCTGGCGCGTGAATAGTCCCGCCCGAACGCTACAATCGGCGCCTTGCCCGATGGATTGTCGCGGTTCCAAATCTCCAAGAGAGCGCTGGCCGCTTGCACGCCAAAACGCGGATCGGGCAGATACTCCTTCAGGGCGGTGACCGCCGTCTCGCTTCCGATTGCGGCAAATGCGCTTTGATATCCCAAGGTGTGATTATGCGTCACGTCGGGCGAGGTGGGGCCGCGATGAGGCGCGTTCGCTCGCTCCTCGCGCGCCCTTGCCCAATCTGCGAGGTCGCGCTCCAGCATTCGACGCAATCCCGGAACGAATTGCGGATCGGGAAAACGGATCATCGCCCGGGACACCGCAGCCATTTGATGTCGATTGGCGTGCGGTAATTGCAGCAGGGTGTTCTTCCAATGCTGAAGGGTTCTAACCATGGCAGAACGTGTCTGTTCGCTAACGTCAGACCTGACATCATCACCGGGCGGGCCGTGCCAGCGCAGAAGATCGGCGAGAAATTCGATACGGATGGGATCGTCCGTTTCCGCGCGTTCCAACAGAGCCGTTAGAAACGAATCTTGGCGTGAGGCTCCGATAGCGGTCCGCAACCGCCCGTATTCCTCGCGTTCGGCCCCTTGTTCCGCGCGTCCCCAGCCGTTGCTATCGCGTTGATAGGCCTCATGTAGTTCAAAAAGTCGGTCGATCACCGCACCGATGGTCTTGGGACCGGCGACCACGAAGGCGACTCGGATGACGGTTTCTGGTGTCTCCGCATCGAGCAAAGCCTCCACGACGGGACCCTCATCAAGGGCATCGCCGCCGGTCAGGAACTCGTGTGCCCCAAAAGGCAAGTCCAAGCGTGTAGCGACACGGCGCTGAAGGGCTCTCCGCACCGCTCCGGGATAGGTGGCCTGGGCCTCTTGGAGAGCACGCGCTGCCACGTCACCTTTTGCCGGAAAGTTGGATGCCGCAATCAACTCCTCGATCCGTGTATCAGCTTCTGGGTCCTCAACCTGATGCTTGGCAAGGCTCCTCAGGCAATTCACGGGATCGGTTTCCGTTTCGATCTGCGTCCGCCGAAGCCCCGCGAGCCTTTCGTTCTGCGTCGGATCGGCAAGTTCGTCGGGATATCCGGCGTGCGCCGCAAGCTGCCAAACCACATCTGACGCGGTCTGCAAAATTTCCGTCACCATCCGGTCTGCGCGCCGGAATTGCAGCGCTTGGAGTACTTCGAGCACCGCATCCGCGTTCGGGTCGGCTTTTGCCACGCGCATAGCCAGTTCAATGCCATCGAAACCGCTGTAACTCGCGATTTCCGCCACGACGTGTTTGCGTGTTTCCAGCGGCAATGCAGCAAGCTTTTGCTCTGCGGCACTGCCCAAGACCGACGGTCGAAAGCGCGGGGGCGAGCGCAAAGCGCTGAGATAGACCTGTTGGTCAGGACTCGAGATCAACGGCCAGATTTGCGGCGCGAACTCTGGCCGGCCAGTCGTCATCATGAAGCGAGCCGCGCGGTCCGCCTCGCCGGCCGTGTGCCAACGCGCCACAAAGGTCGTCGTTTCGGCGCCGATCAGCGTCCAAGTTTCAGGTGATGAGCGAAAGATCATTTCGGCGGCCAACATCGGATCGATTCCGAGTGTTTCGCGGATCGCAGCCGCGACCGCCTGCGCGCCGCCGGCATTCTCGCGCGACAACCGCTCGCAGGCGAACAGGACTGCTTCCTCCCAAGCTGGCCAGTTCAGAACGTCCGTCCGGAGCCTTAATCGCGCTATCACGTCGCCATTCCCTGCCTCGCGCATGATCCGGCTGACGTCGAGCGAGGCGTACCATTCCTGGAATTGTTGATGCTGGAACGAAATGCCGCCCGAGGGGACGCGGACCAAGAGGTGATTGCCTACCAGAACCTCGATTGTGATCGTAGGCTGGGGAGGGGTTGTGAATTGCCCCGCCGCGGCCAAACGCGCGCCCACTTCAGCGATGACCCGGTTGGCGGACGTGTCCGAGAGCACCGTCTTCGCAACACTATTTGCTTCGACGCCGAGGCCAGTCAGCATATCACTATGAAAGCCGAGCAATTCCTTTTGCAGGATCGCCGCCTTTTCCGGCTCTTCTTCGTGTTGCGTAACAAAAAGCCGCAAGACTTCTTCTTTCGTCTGCGGGAATTTCGCGTTTGGCGTGCTGCGAAGGAGGGCCGTCAGGTAGAGCGGGATGGTCACGAGATCGCGCACGCCCGGTGTACGCCAGGCCTGGTCCACTAGCGCTTCACCCTCTTGTGCTCGCAATGCCCTAGCTAGTTCAAGTTGTTGGCCCTCGGAAAGCGGGTCGACTTCGACGACCGCGCCGGAAATCGGCAGGAGGTGCCGCCGTGTCCCTATTACTATGCCGAGCAAAGGATATTCGCGCCTGAGCGCCTTCAGGAGGCGGGTGGCCGCAACCCGTGCCGCCGGATCCAGTTCGTTCCACCCATCGAGCAGTAGTGCAAAGCGGCCGTGATAGGCGAGCTGCATGAAGTGCTGAGCACGGAAAATGCCAAAGGCGTTACGTCGCGTCAAGAAGGTGAAGAAATCCTCACGGCGGTCCGACCATTCGCCCAATGGCACAAACCCTGCGACTACTTTGCCGGACTCAACCAGCGTTTCAGCCAGTTGGACGAGTGTCGTCGTCTTGCCGGTGCCGGGCGGCGCGACGATATTTACCGCTTCGGCGGCTCCGACGCCGTTAGCCAAGCCTGCAATCGTCGCCGCATGCCCGCTGCCATCGCTCCCGCGAAGCGTCAAGTTCAGAGCAACGGCATGCGATGGCCATTCTTTCGTGTTCCGGAAGATTGCGATATCGCGCCGGGCCGCCGGCAGCATGCGCGCGATCACCGTGTCGAGGCGGTCTTTCTGCGGCAACGCTAGGGAGAGGAGGAATTCGCGGTCTTCATCGTCAAGTTCCACGACGATTGCCGGTCGCCGAGAGGCCCCCGACGCGGCGGTTGCTATGTCCCGAAATGCGCGTTCTTCGGCGTCCTGCTTCCAGTTGCGCAAAAGCTCGGTCGTGAAGCGCGCCTCGTCGGTGTCGATCAGCTTGGCGCAGAGTTGGCACAGCCAGATGCCGTTGCTTGGCGCGCGGCGCTCTTCCTTCGTCAGGGTGGCGTCGTATCTCTTGGCGCCGGGCCCGGGCGCCGCAGCGGTGATGTGTGCCGCTTGCCCGACATTGACGGACTTGTCCTCCGCCAATGCTGGGCCCGAGGTGAGACGCCGACACTCCGGATTGCAGCAGTGGTTGCCCGCCCGGTTCGCCAGCGTTCGGATTGTTGCAGCTCGGAATTCGTCGCGTTTTGTCATCACAAGTCAGAATGCGTTGACGCGACTATCGGCGTGAACCCATCCCACGCAGGCAAGGGGGCAGTAGGAGGCACAAGCAACGCCTGTGCCTCAACTGGCGCCACGCTGCAGCTCAGACGATCTTGAAGATCGCGAGCGCCAGCACCGCCTGGGCAAGGAAGCCGACCGTGAAGGCCAGCGTGCGGAACACCGGCAGGCCGAGCGTGTAGACGACCAGATGTGCGACGCGGGCCCAGAAATAGACCGCGCAGGCCAGCACGGTCCATTTGGTGGAGTAATCGGCCGCGTTGAGGATCAAGACCAGCGGCGCGAAGATCACGAGGTTCTCGACCGCGTTGTCGTGGGCGAACATCAACCGGTTGGCCCATTCGGCATGCGGCTTGTCGGTGCGCGAGGGATTGCCCATGGCGCCGGAGAGGCCGCGCACCTGGCAGCGATTGATGATGTAGGGGATCCACAACAGCCCGGTCAGGATCACCGTCAGCGACAGCCAGAACAGTTCGCGCGTCATCGTCTCCCCCTCACGTCAATGCGATTCCCGACCGCCGGGACCGTTTGTTTATAGCTGAGCGGACGATGTCGCGCTATGCGCGGACGCGGACATAGCTGCCCGGGGCATCCTCGAGCGCCTGCATTCCGTTCGCCCCCACCATGCGCGCCGGAACCGTCTCCGGATCATGGCTCTCCAGCCAGGCGCGCCAGTCGGGCCACCACGAACCCTTGTGCTCCTCGGCGCCCTTCAGCCAGTCGGCGAGCTTGACGTCCTTGATGTTGTCGTTGGTCCAGTACTGGTACTTGTTCGACGCAGGCGGATTGACCACGCCGGCGATATGGCCGGAGCCGGACAGCACATACTTCACCGGGCCGCCGAAGAACTGCGAGCCGTACAGCACCGATTCCGCCGGCGCGATGTGATCCTCGCGGGCGGCGAGGTTGTAGACCGGCACCTTCACCTTCGACAGATCGAGCAGCGTGTTGTCGAGCACCATCGTGCCGGTCGACAGCCGGTTCTCCAGATAGCAGTTGCGCAGATAGTAGGAATGGTTCGACGACGGCATCCGCGTCGCATCCGAATTCCAGTGCAGCAGGTCGAACGAGGAGGGCGGTTGGCCCTTCAGGTAATTGTTCACGACATACGACCAGATCAGGTCGTTCGAGCGCAGCATGTTGAAGGCCATCGCCATCTTGCTGCCTTCGAGCACGCCGGATTCCTGCATGTCGCGTTCCAGCGCCGAGATCTGGTCCTCGTCGACGAAGACCAGGAGGTCGCCGGCATGGGTGAAGTCGACCTGCGCGGCAAAGAACGTCGCCGAGGTCACGCGCTGGCGACGCTTCTCGGCGAGATAGGCCAGCGTCGAGGCGAGCAGGGTGCCGCCGACGCAATAGCCGGCGGTGTGCACCTTCATCTCGCCGGTGGCTTTCTCGATCACGTCCATCGCCGTGAGCGGGCCTTCGGTCATGTAATCCGCCCAGGTCTTCTTGCCGAGCTCTTTGTCGGGATTGACCCAGGAGATCACGAACACCGTTATGCCCTGGTCGACGCACCATTTGATGTAGGATTTCTCGGGGCGCAGATCGAGGATGTAGAACTTGTTGATCCAGGGCGGCACGATCAGCAGCGGCGTGCGCAGCACGTTCTCGGTTGCCGGGGAATACTGGATCAGCTGCATCAGCTCGTTCTGGTAGATCACCTTGCCCGGCGTCGTCGCCATGTTGACGCCGACCTCGAGATTGCTCGAATCGGACTGGCGGATCCGCAGCGTGCCGTGGCCGGCCTCGATGTCCTCGGCCAGCATCTTCATGCCGCGCACCAGATTGTCGCCGTTGGTCTCGACGGTGGTGCGCAGCACCTCCGGATTGGTCAGCACGAAGTTCGACGGCGCCAGCGCGTTGCTGATCTGCTGAACGTAGAATTCGGCCTTCTTGCGGGTGTGCGGATCGATTCCGTCGGCGTCACGGACCAGCTGCTGCGCCCATTTCGAGGTCAACAGATAAAGCTGCAGGATGAAGTCGAAGAACTGGTTCGACTTCCATTCCGGATCCTGGAAGCGCTTGTCGCGGGGGGGCGGCACGATCGCCGGCTTGGCGTCGGCTTCGCCGGCCATGCGGCGCACCGCCGAGCCCCAGAGATCGAGGTAGTCCTTGCCGAGCTGCATCTGCAGCGACGAGGCGCGCTCCTTGTCGGACAGCCAGTATTCGGCAATCACGCTGAAGGTCTTGATGACCTCACCGAGCTCGTTCGGCGGCTTGTCGCGGACTTCCCCGGTCTGGCGCGGCTTGAGATAGGCGGCCAGCGCCTGGCCGCTGCTCTCCATCGCCCGCGCGATGTTCATGGCGAAGGCTTCGGCGTTGAATTTGGGGGCTGCTTGGGTGTTGGGAATGACGTTGCTCATCTGCAGGACACTATCGCGTCGTTTGGGGGGCGTCATCGCGCGGTGCGGCAAGGGAAATCAGGCAAAATCCGACGTTTCACTCTGTTGCGGTGCGACAAAAAATCTTTGTTCCGTCATATTGAAGCCTCAGGGGTCGCTTTTCTTGTTTCCGCTTTAAGTGTTTCGGGCGACAATGGTTTGAAACGCTAAAGTCGAAATTAACGCAGCGGGGACGCTGCAAGGCTCGTACCAGTGCGACCCGTGTCGGCAACGTGCGACGTGCGCGCTAGCTTGTTGGGGACAATTCGGCGCATGCCGATCGATCGAATGAACAGGGGGCTCGCGGCCGTGGTGCTGCTCGCGTCGATGGTGGCGCTGAGCGGGTGCTCGAGCACGATCGCCGATATGGCCATGCCGGCCGATGCGCCGGCCCGGGCCAAGGATGCCAGCGGCTATCTGCCGGTCCATGACCTTCCGCCCGACCGGGCCGATCCGACGATCAAGCCGGCCGATCAGGCCAAGATCGAGCAGGAGCTGATTGCCGCACGCGAGCGTCAGGCTCAGGCGTCGGCCCAGGCCGGCAAGTGAGCTGCGCCTGGTGGGCGATCAGCGCTGGCGCCGCCCGGCGTCCGTGCTAAAAGAAACCCGGTTCAACCGCAGATCCGGCCGCAGCCCCCAGATCGTGCGCCTGAGTTCGCTCTAAATCGTTGATTCGGCGCGATTTTTGTAAGAGGCCGTGACGGCTTCCGCAGGCTTACCAAGGGGGTCGATTCTGGCATCGCGGTTGTCGGAGCAAGGGTCCCATGGAAGATTTTTACCGCATTCGCCGTCTGCCGCCTTACGTCTTTGAAAAGGTCAACCAGGCCAAGGCGGCCGCGCGCAATGCCGGGGCCGACATCATCGATATGGGCATGGGCAATCCGGACCTGCCGACCCCGCCGCATGTGATCGAGAAGCTCAAGGAGACACTGGGCAAGCCGCGCACCGATCGCTACTCGGCCTCGCGCGGCATCAACGGCCTGCGCAAGGCCCAGGCCGCCTATTACGCGCGCCGCTTCGGTGTCAAGCTCAACCCGGATACCCAGGTGGTGGCGACGCTCGGCTCAAAGGAGGGCTTTGCCAACGTCGCGCAGGCCATCACCGCGCCGGGCGACGTCGTGCTGTGCCCGAATCCGAGCTACCCGATCCACGCCTTCGGCTTCCTGATGGCGGGCGGCGTGATCCGCTCGGTGCCGTCGGAGCCGACGCCGCAATTCTTCGAGGCGGTCGAGCGGGCGATCATCCATTCGATCCCGAAGCCGATCGCGCTGATCGTCTGCTACCCGTCGAACCCGACCGCCTATGTCGCGGACCTCGACTTCTACAAGGATCTGGTCGCGTTCGCGAAGAAGCACGACATCTTCATCCTGTCCGATCTCGCCTACGCCGAAGTCTATTTCGACGACAACAATCCGCCGCCGTCGGTGCTGCAGGTGCCCGGCGCGATCGACGTCACCGTCGAATTCACCTCGATGTCGAAGACATTCTCGATGGCCGGCTGGCGCATGGGCTTTGCGGTCGGCAATGAGCGCATCATCGCCGCGCTCGCGCGGGTCAAGTCCTATCTCGATTACGGCGCCTTCACGCCGGTCCAGGTGGCGGCGACCGCGGCGCTGAACGGTCCGGACGACTGCATCCGGGAGATGCGCGACACCTACCGCAAGCGCCGCGATGCGTTGGTCGAGTCATTCGGCCGCGCCGGCTGGGAGATTCCGCCGCCGCAGGCCTCGATGTTCGCCTGGGCGCCGCTGCCCAAGGCATTCGAGGCGGTCGGCAGCATGCAGTTCGCGACCCTGATGGTGGAGAAATCCGGCGTCGTGGTGTCGCCCGGCGTTGCGTTCGGCGAGCACGGCGAAGGCTATGTCCGCATCGCGATGGTGGAGAACGAGCAGCGCATCCGGCAGGCCGCGCGCGGCGTGCGCCGCTTCCTTGAAAGCGGCATCGAAACGTTGCACAACGTCGTTCCTCTCGCCAACCGGCGCTAATCCTTCCAGGTTGCTTAAATCCATGGTCGCACCCCTGAACGTGGGCATAGCGGGGCTCGGCACCGTCGGTGCCGATGTCGTCCGCCTCATCGAAACGCAAGGACGGGCGCTGGCCGAGCGCAGCGGCCGACCCGTTCGCGTGGTCGCCGTCACGGCGCGCTCGAAGGCCAAGAAGCGCGGCCTCGACCTCGGCGGTATCGCCTGGGCCAAGAGCCCCGAGGCGCTCGCCGAAGATCCGAATATCGAGTGCTTCGTCGAATTGATGGGCGGCGCGGGCGATCCGGCGCTGTCTGCGATCGAGACCGCGCTGAAGGCCGGCAAGTCGGTCGTGACCGCCAACAAGGCGCTGATCGCCAAGCACGGCCTGCGGCTCGCGGCGGCCGCCGAGAAGCATGGCGGCGCGTTGAACTTCGAGGCGGCGGTCGGCGCGGCGATCCCGGTCATCAAGACGCTGCGCGAGGGCCTTGCCGGCACCAGCGTCAACCGCGTCTATGGCATACTCAACGGCACCTGCAATTACATCCTGACCCGGATGGAGCAGGAGGGTCTGTCGTTCGAGGAGTGCCTGAAGGACGCCCAGCGCCTCGGCTATGCCGAAGCCAACCCGTCATTCGACGTCGACGGTCACGATACCGCGCAGAAGCTCGCGATCCTGGCGAGCCTCGCCTTCGGAACCAAGGTCGCGGAAAGCGCGGTTTACGTCGAAGGCATTTCCTCGATCACGCCGGAAGACCTCAAGGCCGCCGCGGAACTCGGCTACCGCGTCAAGCTGCTCGGCGTGGCCGTGCGCACGGCAAAGGGCATTGAGCAGCGCGTGCACCCGACCATGGTGCCGAAATCGTCCTCGATCGCCCAGGTGATGGGTGTGACCAACGCGGTCGCGATCGACGGCGAGGGCATTCCCCCGATCACGCTGGTCGGGCCCGGCGCCGGCGGCGGCGCGACGGCCTCGGCCGTGGTCGCTGACATCGCCGATGTCGCCCGCGGCATCCGCGCCAAACCGTTCGGGCGCCCGGTGGAGCGGTTGCGTGACACCACCAAGGCGCCGATGGAACGCCATGAGGGTGGCTACTATATCCGCCTGATGGCGCGCGATCTTGCAGGCACTGCCGCAACAATCGCCACCCGTCTCGCGGAACAGAAGATATCTCTGGAATCCATCGTGCAACGGCACCCGGATGGCGTCGATGTGAACGGTGCGGCCAAAAAACCTTCACCGGTCCCGGTCATTCTGATTACCTATGCGACCAGCGAGGATGCCGTGCATCGTGCGCTGGCCGCAGTGCAGCGCGATAAGGTCATCAGCGGTCGGCCGCAGGTGATCCGGATCGAGAAAAACTAGCGCATGGCCTGAACGGGTCGGGCGTGAGACGATTGATGCGGGCAGGCTGGCCTGTCCCAGACGCTTAAGGAGTTACGCTGATGTCGACCCATATTTCCGTTCCGCCGCAGATGCTGCTCGAGCGCATCCTGACGCTCGAAATCGTGCGCGTGACGGAGCGCGCGGCGGTGTCGGCCGCGCGGCTGCGCGGCCACGGCCAGGAGAAGGCCGCCGACAAGGCTGCGGTCGACGCGATGCGGCGCGAGCTCAACAAGCTGCCGATCGAGGGCACGGTCGTGATCGGGGAGGGCGAGCGCGACGAGGCGCCGATGCTGTTCATCGGCGAGAAGGTCGGCCTCAATGCCGGCCCCAAGGTCGACATCGCGGTCGACCCGCTCGAAGGCACCACGCTGTGCGCCAAGAACATGCCGGGCTCGATCGCCACCATGGCGATGGCCGATGGCGGCACGCTGCTGCACGCGCCCGACGTCTACATGCAAAAGATCGCGATCGGCCCGGGCTACGCCAAGAACGTGATCGAGCTCGACGCGCCGCCGGCCGACAACGTCCGCCGCCTCGCCAAGGCCAAGGGCGTCGATCCGACCGCCATCAACGTGCTGGTGCTCGACCGTCCGCGCCATGCCGACATCATCAACAGCGTGCGCTCGACCGGCGCTGCCGTGCAGCTGATCACCGACGGCGACGTCGCCGGCGTCATCCATTGCGCCAAGCCCGACGAGACCGGCGTCGACATGTATATCGGCACCGGCGGCGCGCCCGAGGGCGTGCTGGCAGCAGTCGCACTGCGCTGCATCGGCGGCCAGATGCAGTGCCGCCTGATCCTCGACACCGAGGAGAAGCGCGAGCGCGCCCACAAGATGGGCGTCACCGATCCGAAGATGATCTACGGCATCGAGGACATGGCCAAGGGCGATTGCCTGTTCGCCGCCACCGGCGTCACCACCGGCTCGCTGCTGACCGGCGTCAAATTCAAGAAGGACGTGATCGAGACCGAGACGGTCGTGATGCGCTCGGTCACCGGCACCGTGCGCTACATCAAGGCCGAGCACCGCCAGCTGGAGAAGTTCCACCTGGATTGAGGACTACAGCGATCGTCATTCCGGGGCGCGCGAAGCGCGAACCACAGATGTGCAATTGCGCATCGGGGAATCTCGAGGTTCCGGGTTCGATGCTGGGCATCGCCCCGGAACGACGAAAAAGAACAACAACAAGGGGAGACGCGCATGTCCGATCTGTCCGCGGTGAAGGCGCTGGTGTTCGACGTGTTCGGCACCGTGGTCGATTGGCGCACCAGCCTGATCAACGATTTCACGACTTGGGGAGAGACGCGCGGCATCAAGGCCGACTGGACCGCGCTGGTCGACGGCTGGCGCGCAGTCTATGCGGCTTCGATGGACGAGGTGCGCAAGAACCCGCAGAACGGCTACGTCATCCTCGACGTCCTGCATCGCCGCTCGCTGGAGAAGCTGGTCGCGCAGTTCGACATCAAGGGGCTCACCGAAGCCGACCTGCAGCATCTGACGAAGGGCTGGCACCGCCTGCATGGGTGGCCCGACAGCGTCGCCGGCCTGACCCGGCTGAAGACCAAATACATCATCTCGCCGCTGTCGAACGGCAACGTCGCGCTGCTCACCAACATGGCGAAGTTCGCAGGCCTGCCCTGGGACCTCGTGATGTCGGCCGAGCTGTTCGAACACTACAAGCCCGATCCGGAAACCTATCTCGGCGCAGCGAAGCTGCTCTGCCTGCCGCCGGAGCAGGTGATGATGGTCGCCGCCCACAACTACGATCTCAAGCACGCGCAGAAGCACGGCCTGAAGACGGCGTTCGTGGCGCGTCCGACCGAATACGGTCCGCTGCAGAAAGTCGATTTCGAGGCCACCGGCGCGTGGGACATCGTGGCCAAGGATTTCGGGGAAATCGCCAGCCGGATGGGCTGCTAGAACTGGCCTGGGATTCACTGAGGCGCTACGATTCCTGCCTGATTGGAAAGGAATCATGACGCTCCACGCAGCCGTACTGCCCGTCGAGCCGCCACAGGCGTTTCTCGGTGTGACGCGGTCGCTGACCGGAAAGCTCTGGCGCGACCGGCTGGATGCGCGCGGGGCGGCGCGGGCGCTCGCGATCGTGCAGCGGCACAATCTGCCGGAAATGCTGGCGCGGGTGCTGGCGGGCCGCGATGTCGCGATCGATGAGGTCGCCGACGTCCTCGACCCGACCATCCGCAAGCTGATGCCGGATCCGCACACGGTCACGGAGATGGAGACTGCCGCCCGGCGCATCGCGGATGCCGCAATGCGCGGCGAGAAGGTCGCGATCTTCGGCGACTATGACGTCGACGGCGCGACCTCTGCGGCGCTTTTGACCTGGCATCTGCGCCACTGCGGGCTCGACCCGCTGATCCACATTCCCGACCGCATTTTCGAAGGCTACGGGCCGAACGTCGACGCCGTGCGCGCGCTCGCGGCCAAGGGCGCGACGCTGCTCGTCACGGTCGATTGCGGCACCACCAGCATCGAGCCGCTCGCCGAAGCCAAGAAGCTCGGGATGTCGGTCGTGGTGATCGATCATCACCAGACCGGCGACGAACTTCCCGAGGTCGAGGCGCTGGTGAATCCGAACCGGCCCGACGATCTCTCCGGGCTCGGCCATCTCGCCGCCGTGGGCCTCGTGTTCGTGACCCTCGTCGCCGTGAACCGCGAGCTGCGCCGGCGCGGCTTCTGGACCGGCGAGATGCCGGAGCCGGACCTGCTCAGCGTGCTGCATCACGTCGCGCTCGGCACCGTCGCCGACGTCGCGCCGCTGATCGGGCTCAACCGCGCCTTCGTCGCCAAGGGCCTGATCGCGATGCGCCGCCGCGACCATGTCGGCCACACCGCGCTGATGGATGTGGCGCGGCTCAATGGCCCGCCGGAGGCCTGGCATCTCGGCTTCATGCTGGGGCCGCGCATCAATGCCGGCGGCCGCATCGGGCGCGCCGATCTCGGCGTGCGGCTGCTGCTCGAGGGCGATGTCTCGGAGGCGGCGCGGATCGCGGCCGAGCTCGACCGCCTCAATGCCGAGCGACGCGTGATCGAGCAGGCGGCCGAGGCGCAGGCCGAAGCCGAGGCGCTGGCCGCGCTCGGGCTCGAGGACAAGGGCGCCGTCATCGTCACCGCGGCGGAAGGCTGGCACCCCGGCGTGGTCGGGCTGGTCGCCGCGCGGCTGAAGGAGAAGTTCGCGCGTCCGGCATTTGCGATCGCGCTCGAGCCCGGTGGCATCGGCACCGGATCGGGCCGCTCGATCGGCGGCGTCGATCTCGGCAAGGCGGTGCGGCAGGCGGTGCATGACGGCCTCTTGATGAAAGGCGGCGGGCACGCGATGGCGGCCGGCGTCACTCTGCGCAAGGAGAGGCTTGCCGAATTCCGCGCCTACATGGAAAGCGCGCTGGCGGAGGACGTCGCCAACTCGCGGCACGAGAACGAGCTGTTCATCGATGGCGCGGTGACCGCGCGCGCGGTGACGCCGGAATTCGCCGCGACGCTCAATCGCGCCGGTCCATTCGGGGCCGCCAATCCCGAGCCGGTGATCGCGCTGCCGTCGCATCAGCTTGTTTATGCGGACGAGGTCGGGCAGGCGCATTTGCGGCTGCGCTTCAAGTCTGGCGACGGATCGATCGTCAACGGTATCGCATTCCGCTCGGTCGGACAGAAGCTCGGCAGCGCCTTGACGCAAAATCGCGGTCAGCAATTGCACGTGGCGGGCTCTCTTGCAGTCGACCGTTGGCAAGGCACCGAACGTGTGCAATTCCGTGTCCTCGACGTCGCGGTACCGGATCAGGGCCCGACGGTGATCAAATAAGAAACGTTGGGAGAGGACATGTCAGGACAGGTTGAAGGCAAGGTCGCGCTGGTCACCGGCGGCGCGTCGGGGATCGGCGAGGCCATTGTCGAACTGCTCGCGCAGGAAGGCGCGATCGTCGTTGCGACCGATATCGACGAATTGAGGGGACCGGAGCTCGCCGCGCGGCTCACGAAGGCCGGGCGCAAGGTGAGCTTCCTGCCGCAGGACGTCACCAGTGAGGAGCGCTGGATTGAGGTCGTCGCTGAGATCGGCAAGCGCCACGGCCGCCTCGACATCATGGTCTCGAACGCCGGCATCGGCATCGGCGCGCCCTCGATCGTCGAGATGTCGCTCGCCGACTGGCGCCGGCAAACCGCGATCAATCTCGACGGCGTGTTCCTGTCGGTGAAGCATTCGCTGCCGCTGATGCGTAAAACTGGGGGCGGCTCCATCATCATGATGTCCTCGCTGGCGGGCCTGCGTGGCGCGGCGACGCTGTCCGGCTACAGCGCGACAAAAGGCGCGGTGCGGCTGTTCGCCAAGTCGATCGCGATGGAGTGCGCGCAGGTGAACGACGGCATCCGCGTCAACTCGGTGCATCCCGGCATCATCGACACGCCGATCTGGGGCAAGATCCCGACCGGTGCCACCGGCGCCGGCCAGAACGCGCCGATCGATCCGGAAGAGCGGGCCAGGTTCGCGACGCCGCTCGGCCGCGCCGGCCAGGCGATCGAGATCGCGCAGGGCGTGCTCTACCTCGCCTCGGACGCGTCGCGCTACGTCACCGGCAGCGAACTCGTGATCGACGGCGGCATGAATGCCGGCGGCGTGGTGCGGCAGCCGCAATAGTCTCCGTCATTGCGAGGAGCGAAGCGACGAAGCAATCCATTGTCCAGCATACGCGGAGAGATGGATTGCTTCGCTGCGCTCGCAATGACGGCGAGGGGCTACCTAGCCACCCTGCCTTAGCCGCGCCAGCACCTTGAGCCCGCCGTAGCCATCGGCGGGCAGCAGGCCCATCTTGATCTGGTAATCCTTGATCGCCTTCATGGTGTCGTTGCCGACGCGGCCGTCGGTGCCGCCGGTGTCGAAGCCGGCCTTGGTCAGCCGGGTCTGCATCTCCTGCACTTCGGCCAACGTCAACGCGCGCTCGGAGCCCGGGAAGGGCTGGATGAACGGCGGGCCGCCGAGACAGCGATCGCCGAGATGGCAGATCGCCAGCGCGTAATTCATCGACGGGTTGTAGCTCTTCACCGAGTTGAAGTTCGGGCCGAGCAGGAAGGCCGGGCCGCCCGCGACCGGAATCCAGAGCTGCGCCGATGAGTTCGGCTGCGGAAAGGGCTGGCCGTCGGCTCTGACGACACCGGCGCTGGTCCACGCTGCGTAGGTGCGGCTGCCGCTGGCGCCGCCGGGCGCGCGGACCTCGTAGCCCCAATGCTCGCCGCGGTGCCACTTGCCGCGATTGACCAGATATTTCGCGGTCGAACCCAGCGCATCGTCGGGCCGGCCGAACGGCGAGACCTTGCCGTCGCCGTCATAATCGAAGCCGACATTGAGCCAGACCTCCGGCATCCACTGCGAATGACCCATCGCGCCGGCCCAGGAGCCGTTCATCTCCTCCGGCGTGCTCCAGCCTCGCTGCACGATCTTCATCGCGTTGATCAGCTCGGTCTCCCAATAGGCCTTGCGGCGCGGCTCGTTCCAGGCGAGCGCGGCGAGCGAGGGAAACACCGGCGTCATGTGGTTCTGCTGCACCAGCGGATCGCCATAGGCCGACTCGACGCCCCACAGCGCGAGCAGCGTGCCGCGCTCGACGCCGAAGTCGCGCTCGATGCGGCCGAACAGCGCGTCGTTCTTCTTCAGCGCCTCGCGGCCGTGAATGATGCGCCAGTCGGAGACGCGGCGGTTGATGTACTGCCAGATCTGCTCGTGGAATTCCGGCTGGTTGCGCATCTGCTTGAACACGCTCATGTCGGGCTCGACCCGTGCCATGCAGCGATTCCAGGTCGCCTCCGAGATGCCTTTTGCCAGCGCGCGGGCGCGGAAATTGTCGCGCCACTGATCGAAGCCGGGAGGTGCCGCTGCGAGCGCGCCGAGCGGATTGGCAAGCGTGACGCCAGCGGCGAGCGCCGCCTTGAGGACGGTACGACGGGCAGGGGACTTCAAAGAATCAGGCTGTTTCATGGGGCCAGTGTAGCGGCGGCCATGGGGTGAGCCAAAAGCCATGCCGCCGCAGGAGTTATGTATCCTGCAGATCTGTGGCGATTTTTGACAGCCATTGCCGGACAATTTGCTCCGATTTGGCGTCGAGGCCGGCGGCGAGCCGGCGCTCCTGCGCCTGAGCGATATGGCGGCATTTCTCCAGCAGCGTGGTTCCATGGCTGGTCAGCGTCCATTGCAGCACCCGGCCGTGGACCGGGTGCGGCGTCTTGCGGATCGCGCCGTCGCGCTCGAGGTTGCGGATGATCACGCTCACGGTCTGCGGCGTCAGCAGCGCGACCCGCGCCAGATCGGCGCCTGATAATCCCGGATAGGCCTTCAGCATCGTGAGCACAACGAATTGCGGCGAGGTGACGCCGAGTTCGGCGAGCCCGCGCTCCATCGACAGCCGCGAGGCGGCGTGCGCCTGGCGCAGCAGATAGGCCAGATAACCCTGTTCGCCGCGCTTGCCCTCGCCGGGCGGCGGGATCGATGGGACAGGCAGGGCGGCTGCGGCCGATCCTGTTCCGATCGGAGCCTTGCCGGCCGCCGTGCTCCCGGCAGGCCGCCGTCCGGCAACGCCTGACTTCCCGCGTTTCTGCATTCCCACCATGTTGCCTTCGCCAATGTCCGCGTCTTGCTCAATAGCAGAGCTCTGATAATATGTCAGTACACTGATAACGTAAGGCCAGGCCAATGTCACATGCCCGCAAGGAATACACCGACTTCGAGAAGCTTGCCCCTGACGTGTTCGCCGCGGCGCGTGCGCTCGGCCAGTTCGCAGCGAAGGCCGGCCTGGACAAGCAGCTGCTGGAGCTCGTCAAGCTCCGCGCCTCGCAGATCAACGGCTGTGCCTTCTGCGTGCAGTATCACATCCTGCAGGGCGAAAGCCTCGGCGTGCCCGTCGACAAGCTGAACCTCGTGGTGGTGTGGCGCGAGGCGCCGCAATTCTCGGCCCGCGAGCGCGCCGCGCTGGCCTGGACCGAGGCGCTGACCACCATGCCGAACGGCGTCAGCGACGACGTGTATGCGCAGGTCGCCGCAGAATTCTCCGAGCAGGAGCTGACCTATCTGACGTCGGCGATCGCATCGATCAATGTCTGGAACCGGTTCGGCGCAGCCTATCGCTGGACGCCGCCGCCGCGCCGGCAGAGCGCGAACGCGACAGCTTCATAAGGTCGAGACCGATCAAACGGCAATAACAGGGGAGACGACCCGATGGCTCCGATGACAGTGACACCCTTTCTTCCATTCGCACGGCTGCCGCGCCCGGTTGCGCTGGCCGTCGCCGCTGGACTTGCCTCGGCCTGCCTGATCGGCAAGGCGCTGCCGACCCCGATGGATGCGATCTCGGCGGTGATCGCGCCGCTCTGCGCCAGCGCCAATGCGGCGTCGCCGCTCGACAAGGTCGAGGTTATCACCTCGCACGCGCTGCCGAACGTGGCTGGCAAGCGCGTCACGGTGGTGCGCGTGTTCTATGGTCCGGGCGGCTTCACGCCGCCGCATCGCCATTCCGGCTCGGTGACGGCTTATATCACCAAGGGCGAGATCCGCTCCCAGCTCGGCGGCGGGCCGGTCGAGACCTTCAAGGTCGGCCAGTCCTTCTTCGAGCCGCCGGGCTCGACCCACATGGTCTCGGCCAATGCCAGCACCACGGAGCCGGCGGAGCTGATCGCGATGTTCGTGGCGGATGAGGGCGCGCAGCTGACCACGATGCTGGAATAGCGCACTGGACCAGTTTGGTGCCGAGCTCGCGTGAAAGTGGACCTTGCGCGCGAGGCGGCGCGTGGATTGATTACACGACAGCTGCAGCAACGGTTGCCGACGAAGGACAAATCGATGATCAGTCTGAAGGGGCTCTCCGCCTTCCCGATAACGCCGTCGAACCGCGACGGCCGGGTCGATGTTGGCGCGCTGCGCGCGTTGCTCGAACCGCTAATTGCGGCGAAGGTGGATTCGGTCGGGCTGCTCGGAAGCACCGGTTCATATCCGTATTTCAGCCGCGGCGAGCGGCGGCGTGCCGTCGAGGCGGCGACAGCGTTGGCTGCCGGCAGGATGCCGATCCTGGTCGGCATCGGCGCGCTGCGCACCGACGACGCGGTGCGGCTGGCGCAGGATGCGCGCGACGCCGGCGCAACCGCGGGTCTGTTGGCGGCGGTGTCCTACACGCCTCTGACCGACGATGAGGTATTTGAGCATTTTCAAACCGTGGCGCGCGAGAGCGGATTGCCGATCTGCATCTATGACAATCCCGGCACCACCCATTTTCGATTCACGCCGGCTCTGATCGGCCGCTTGGGTCGTGTCGATGGAATCGTCGCGGTGAAGAGCCCTGCGCTGGATGCCTCGACCATTGCGGATCATCTGAAGGAGTTGCGCGCTGTCGTTCCCAGCGGCGTTGCGCTGGGTTACAGCGCCGACTGGAATTGCACCGAGGCGCTGTTGGCAGGTGGCGACACCTGGTACAGCGTTCTCGCCGGTATCCTGCCGCGGATCTGCGTGGAGATCGTGCGCGCCGCGACGAGCGGCGATGCGGCCCGGGCGCGGCAACTCGATGCGCGCTTGCTGCCGATCTGGGATTTGTTCAAGACACATTCGAGCCTGCGCGTCGTCTACGCGATCGCCAATCTCAGAGGGATTTGCGCCGCCGAGCCGCCGCGTCCGATCCTGCCGCTGCCCGCTTCTGCCCAGACGAGGGTCAAGGAGACCTTGGCCGCAATGGACGTCAGCTGATCGTGACGATGTGACGGCGCGCGGCCGAACCGTCGTCGCCCTTCGATCCCGGCAGCGCGCACAGCGTCACGACGAGCGGGCGGATTCCGCGTCGCCCATCGGTAGCGTGGCTTCCATCGGCGTGCAAAATCGGCATAACAATCGCAAGGCATACTGGCTGGGAGGTGTCCGATGCGATTGCTGGTGTTTCTGTTGATGCTGCTCGTCCCTGCGATGGCCTCGGCCGAGGAACCCGCAACCGATACAGCGGCGCTGTGGGGCAGCCCGACAGTCGACAATGGCAAATGTTGCAAGACGCTCAGTGAGGTGCGCGGCAACATCGACCGGCTCGACCGCGAGATCGTGCGCCTGATGGCCGAGCGCGGCCGCTACGTGCATGAAGCCGCGCGCTTCAAGGCCAACCCGGCGCAGGTCGAGGCGCCGGAGCGCGCCGAAGCGGTGGTGAAGAAGGCGATGGCGCTCGCGGAAGCGGACGGGTTGTCGCCCAAGGTCGCCGAGGCCGCCTATCGCGCGATGGTCCACGCCTTCATCGATTATGAGCAGGGCGTCTTCGCAGCGGCAGCAGCACGCGGTGAAGCGCCGTGGAAGAAATAGCTAATTGCCGCCGCCTTCCTGGGTGTCGATGCGATGCACGACGTCGTCGGGCAGGGCATGGGCCACGGCGGCGGCAGGTCCGGGCTCCGGTCCGATCTCGCGGCCGCGGCCGCGGATCAGCCGCTCATAGGCCGATACCAGCGTGGTGTAGGGATTGACCCACAGCCAGCCGTCGCGCGTGAACACCTGCACGTCGAAATGCAGATGCCGCGACGTGCCGTTGGGATGGTCGAGATAGTTCGAGACCACGCCGATCCTCTCGCCCTCGCTGACACGACGTCCGTTGAGCAGGCCGTCGGCATCCATCACCGACGGGTTCATGTGCATGTAGCGGAAGCGGACATGCTCGGTGCGGGTGTTGACCTGCAACGTCGCGGCCTGTTGCTGCGTCGAGCGGATCACGACGCTGTCGCGCGCCGCGACCACCGCCTGCTGCCTGGGGTCGCAGCCGTCCTTGCTGTCGGCCGGACATGCACCCGGTCTGATGTCCTGGCCCTGGTGGCCGTAGCCGCTGGCGCATTGGCCGACCTCGAAGCTGCGCGCCTCGCAGAAATTGTCCTGCCAGGGATATTCGTCGACGGTCGCGCCCGCCCTGCGCCTCGCGAAGGATTGCGAATGCGCGAAGGCCGGCGCCTTCTCCAGCGGAAAGCGGATCTGCGAATAGACCGTGAAATCGGCGTGACCGCCTTGCCTGCGCCCGCCGCTGCCCGCGACGATGTCGCCGCTCGGGAGGTAGGTGAAGTCGGCCGACTGCGCGCGCGGCCGCTCGGCGATCTCTGAGGCGATGTCGCGGCGCGGCTGTGACGGCTGCCCGCCGGCGATGCGCAGGGCCTTCAGGAAGCGTTCGGCGACCGGCGCGGCCTCGCGGCACGCCAGCCGCTTCGCCCGCGGTGCGCTGTCGAGGCACTGGATCGAGACGACATAGGGAATCCCGAAACGGGTGAAGGCGTAACGGAGATAGCCTTCGCGGATGAAGCGGCGAACATCCGGAAACTGCGCGGCCAGCGTCTTGGCCGGTTCGCCCTTGCCGCCGAGCCGGTCGGCAAGGTCATAGACCAGCATCGAGCCCGAGATCTGCACCTCGACCGGCTTTGCGAACGTCCGCGGCGGCATGCCGTCGCCGGCACCGGGGGCGAGCGAGAACACTGCGTCATAGCCGGACCCGCCGGCATGGAAGACGTCGGCTGCGCTGAAATCGGCCTGATAGCGCGTGACCGGGAAAATGCCCGGCGTCCCGCTTTGCCGTGCGTCGAGATAGCTTGCGGGATCGAGCGGCAGCAGCACGGGGATCGGGCTGCGCGCGATGCCGGGAAAGAGTTCTGACGTCGCCGCGTTCAGCTGCACCAGCGCAGGCGTTGCGCGCGGATCGGAGGCGGGGACGCGGCGCTGGCCGGCGAAGGTGAAGTTCGTCGCGATCGCCGGGCGGGACGTGATCTCCTGCCGGAGCTGGTCAATCACGGCACGCCATTCGACCCGCATGACCGAGATCGAGGGCGTTCGGAATTCGTCGGCACGGGCGCCGGGAGGAGGCAAGAGCAGGGCTGCAAGCCAGCAACTGATGAAGCTGACCACCTTCCTGTTCACCGCACCCCCCGGTTCGAATCTCCTGCGAGACTAGCGCTCAATCCTTGGCGCGTTCAACGTAGGAACCGTCTTCGGTCATCACCACGATGCGCGTTCCGGTGGACACGTGCGGCGGCACGCCGGTGCGAATGCCGTTGGAGAGCACCGCGGGCTTGTAGGACGACGAGGCGGTCTGGCCCTTGGTGACCGGCTCGGTCTCGACCACTTCCAGCGTCACGCGCTGCGGCAGCTGGATCGCGACCGGATTGCCGTCGTGCATCGACAGCTTCACGGTCATGTTCTCCTGCAGATACGGCGCAGACGAGCCCACGATCTCCTTGGAGACCTGGACCTGGTCGTAATTGTCGTTGTTCATGAAGTGGAAGCCGTCGGCGTCCTCGTAGAGGTAGTTGTAATTGTGGTCCTCGACGGTGGCCTTCTCGACCTGGTCGGTGGTCTTGTAGCGCTCGGAGACCTTCACGCCGTCGCCGATGCGGCGCATTTCGATCTGGCTGACCGGGGTGCCCTTGCCGGGATGAATGTTCTCGGCGGACAAGACCACATAGAGCTTGCCGTCCTGCTCGATGACATTGCCCTTGCGGATGGAACTGGCGATGACTTTCAAAGGTGTTTTCCTGAATTTGAGAACGTGAGGATGCCAACCGGTTCGGCAGCGCCTCGGCCGTGGCGGCGATTTCGGGCCGCAACATACTGATTTATCCCCGAGATGCCAGTCTTTTGCGGCTGTTTTCGGCCGGTTGGGAACGTCTATTCCGCGACAATCGGGCCGGTTTCGTTGTGGGATTGCGCGGCGGGCTGTGCGAAAACTGCACCAGAAGACTGCCGCTGAGCTCCAGAGCATCGGCTCGCCGTTCTCAGAGCGCTTTGCCCATTCCATCGGCGCGTGACGTTGCAAGCGCATCGGCATAGCGGCGAAGTGATTGCGCGAGATCGGCGATCTCGCGTTCAGACCAGCCGGACAGGGCGCGACGGGCGAGCCGCTCGCGGGCTTCGTCGATTTGCCGCGCCATCGCTCGGCCCGATGCCGTCGGACGCAAATCGCGCTGGCGGCCGTCTGTCTGGCGGGGCTGTCGCTCCATGAGTCCGAGTTGCACGAGCTTGGCGATCTGGCGGCTGACGGTGCTGTGGTCGCGGCCGACGCGGCCAGCGAGTTCGACCACACTGATCGGACCTAGCCGCTCCGTCAGCACGAGAAGCGGGAATAAGGCCCGGTCCAGCTTTATGTGCGCTTCCCGCATCAGCACCTCGTCCCGATCGGGCCGGTTGATGAAGGCGACGACGTCGAGGACGGCATCATGAAGCTTGGAAAGCAAGGCGCTACTCGGTGCATTATGCACGGATATTGACTCCGGGCTGAGATGGATTTAATCCGTTCATCATACACGGATGTCAAACAATCGAAAGGCCGTCGCTCCATGAAAGCAGCCGTCGTCGAGCAGGCCGGTCATCTGCCGGTCTACACCGATTTCGCCGAGCCTGTCGCTCAGCCGGGGGACGTTGTGGTGCAGGTGACGGCGTCCGCGCTGAGCCAATTCGCCCGCGGCCGCGCGGCCGGCGTGCACTACAGCGCGACGGGCGGGGTTCCGTTTGTCGCCGGCGTCGACGGGGTGGGCCGGCTTGAAGACGGGAGGCGAGTCTACTTCCTTCTGCCCCGCGCCCCGTTCGGCGCCATGGCTGAGCGCACGGTCGTACCCGATGGACGATGGGCGCCGCTGCCCGACGATTTGGATGAGATCATGGCTGCCGTCCTCGCCAACCCGGGCATGTCATCTTGGGCGGCGCTGACCGAACGAGCCAAACTGGGCCGCGGCGAAACCGTGCTCATCAATGGCGCAACCGGCGCGGCCGGCCGGCTCGCAGTCAAGATCGCACGTCATCTCGGCGCGGCCCGGGTGATCGCAACGGGCCGCAACGCCGAGGTGCTCCACACCCTCGGCGCCGACGCGGTAGTGCCGTTGCGCCAGGATGAAGACGCGATCGAAGCCGCCCTCCGCCGGCATTTCGCAGAGGGGGTCGATGTCGTCCTCGATTATCTTTGGGGAACAAGTGCGCGCTCGCTTCTTGTCGCTGGCGCTAACGCGGCGCCAGCCGGGATCCCGATCCGCTTCGTTCAGATTGGAGCCGCCGCGGGGCCAGAGATCGCGCTGCCTGCAACGGTGCTTCGCTCCTCCGCGATCGAGATAAAGGGGAGCGGCCTCGGAAGCGTCGGCCTTCCCCGGCTCATGGCTGCGATCGATGGCGTTCTTCGAGCGGCCGCGGCTGCAGGCCTAACGCTCGACCACCACGCCGTTCCGCTTGCCGAGGTGTCCAGCCATTGGAGGACCGTCGGGCAGCGGATCGTCTTTCTGCCGCACTGAAGTGCGGGCGCGCGCCAGATGGACAAGGCCGCTGTCTTTCGACATGAAGGAGCAGCCGTCGCTCCGCCGGTCCGGGATCGAGCATCATGTTGGTCGTCAATTCTTTGGATATCAATGGCTTGCGCTTATGTTCTGAGCCGACATGCAGGGTGCTTCATGCCGCTTCGATGGTGTCGGAGGTGGGGCTGATATGACCGGACCGGAACAGACCTCGCCCTGGTGGGCGCCGCAGCGCTACACCGACCGGCGGCCGTTCCTGCAGGCGCGGACCGCGATCACGCGCGCGCTCCGGGCCTGGTTCGAGGAGCAGGGATTTGCCGAGGTCGAGACCGCCGTCCTGCAGGTCTCGCCGGGCAACGAGACCCATCTGCACGCGCCCCGGACCGAGCTCAGCCAGGCCGATGGCTCGCGGGCGACGCGCTATCTGCGGACTTCTCCGGAGTTCGCCTGCAAGAAGCTGCTCGCGGCCGGCGAGCCGAAGATCTACGAGTTCGCGCGGGTGTTCCGCGATCGCGAGCGCGGCGACCTGCATCTGCCCGAATTCACCATGCTGGAATGGTACCGCGCCAATGCCGGCTATGACGCCATCATGGCCGACACGATCGTCGTGATCGCGCATGCGGCGCAGGCGACCGGGATCGGGCGGTTTTGCTTCCGCGGCAGGATCGCCGATCCCTTTGCCGAGCCGGAGCTGCTGACGGTCGCGGCAAGCTTCGAGCGCTTCGCCGGCATTGATCTCCTGGCGACGATTTCGGGCGGCGAGGGCGATCGCGCGGCGCTGGCGGCGGCCGCGCACCAGCGGGTGCGGATTGCCGACGACGACACCTGGTCGGATATCTTCAGCAAGGTGCTGGTCGAGCATGTCGAGCCCAACCTGGGACAGGGCCGACTGACCGTGCTGTTCGAATATCCGTCGCCGGAGGCTGCGCTGGCACGCACCAAGGCGGGCGAACCGCGCGTCGCCGAGCGCTTCGAGGTCTATGCCTGCGGCGTCGAGCTCGCCAACGGCTTTGGCGAGTTGACCGATGCCGCCGAGCAGCGCCATCGTTTCACCGCAGCGATGGACGAGAAGGCCCGCCGTTACGGCGAGCGCTATCCGCTCGACGACGATTTCCTTGCCGCGGTCGGCCGGATGCCGGAGGCGAGCGGCGTCGCGCTCGGCTTCGACCGGCTGGTGATGCTGGCGAGCGGCGCGCCGCGAATTGATCAGGTGATCTGGACACCGCCTGCAGGAGAGCCATGAACAGGATCGATCCCAAACTGGCGGCGACGCTGCGACAGCCGCGCGAGCTGGTCGATGCCGGTCTCGCGCCAGCCTCGGCGCTCGCTGCGCTCGAGCAGGTGGCCGCGCGCTACGCGGTCGCGGTGACGCCGGAACTTGCCGCACTGATCGATCCGGACGATGCCAACGATCCGATCGCGCGGCAGTTCATCCCGAGCGCGGACGAACTCATGGAGCAACCGGGCGAGAACGCCGACCCGATCGGCGACGATGCGCATTCGCCGGTCCCGGGGATCGTGCATCGCTATCCGGATCGGGTGTTGTTCAAGCTGGTCCATGTCTGCGCGGTCTATTGCCGGTTTTGTTTCCGGCGCGAAATGGTCGGGCCGGGCAAGGCCTCGGCCTTGTCCGACGATGCCTATCGCGCGGGCCTCGATTACATTCGCAGCCATCCGGAGATCTGGGAGGTCATCCTGACCGGCGGCGATCCCTTGATGCTGTCGCCGCGCCGGCTGACCGAGATCATGGCCGATCTCGCTGCCATCGATCATGTGAAGGTCATCCGCATCCACACCCGCGTCCCGGTCGCCGATCCCGGCCGCATCAATGCCGAGATGATCGCGGCGCTGCGGGTCGAGGGCGCGACGACCTGGATTGCGATCCACGCCAACCATCCGCGTGAACTCGGCGCCAATGCGCGCGCCGCGTGCGCGCGGCTTACCGACGCCGGCATCCCGTTGGTGAGCCAGTCGGTCTTGCTGCGCGGCGTCAATGATGATGCTGCGACGCTCGAGGCGCTGATGCGCGCCCTCGTCGAGTGCCGGATCAAGCCATACTACCTGCATCACGGCGATCTGGCGCCCGGCACAGGGCATCTGCGCACCACGATCGAAGCCGGGCAGGAGTTGATGCGGACGTTGCGCGGACGCGTCTCCGGACTGTGTCAGCCGGAATATGTCCTCGACATTCCCGGCGGCCACGGCAAGGCGCCGATCGGCCCGGCCTATTTGTCGCAGCCGGCTTCCCGCGAATGTGAAGATTCCGCGGAACGGCGCTACCGTGTCGTCGATTATTGCGGTGACGTTCATCTTTATCCGCCGCAATCTTGAGGCGGATATGAGCGGGGCCGGGGACGGTCGGCAGGAGCCGCCCGAGGACGAGGGCAACCGCGGCATCGAAAATGCTGTGATGTTCGGCTTCTTTGCGGTGCTGGTTGCCGTGGGAATCTGGCTCCTTGGCACCATGGCCGATATACGGAAAGTCCAGGATTGCGCAGCGCAGGGGCGACGCAACTGTGCTACCGTCGAGTTGCCGGAACGGGCGCGATAGGGTTGAGAAGCGGAGACGCGAGATGCGGAAGACAGTGTTGTTGATGGCTCTGATGATGGTTGCGGCCGGAGCGCCCCAGCTTGGAATGTCCCAGATTGGAATCTCCCAAGCCTGGGCGCAGCAGCAGGGCGGATCGTCCTCCATGCAGAAGAATTCGGGGGTGCCGGAAGCGCCGATCGGACATCGTCAGCCGCGCCGCGGCGACGTCGGCACTGAGAAGAATATCAGCGATCCGAACAGCCAGGCCAACAAGGAAGACGCCGCGCTCGACAAGAAGATCAAGAGCATCTGCCGCGGCTGTTAATCGGCGCAGTACGCCGGCGGAGCGCGACAGCCGCCCCGCCGGCAATGCTCAATGCGTTCGGTTGCGTCAGGCCGAACGCTCCTGCAAGCCGTCACGCCGCACGCGCCGCCTTGCGTCGACGGCGTCGGCCAGCTGCTTCAACAATTCGGCCGTCGTATCGAGGTCGATGCAGCCATCCGTGATGCTCTGGCCGTAGGTCAGAGGTTTGCCCGGCGCGACGTCCTGGCGTCCCGCGACCAGGTTGCTTTCGATCATGACGCCGACGATGCGCTGCTCGCCGCCTGCGACCTGCTGCGCGATGTCGGCGGCCACCAGCGGCTGGTTCTCCGGCTTCTTGCTCGAGTTGGCGTGGCTGGTGTCGATCATCAGCCGCGCCGCGACACCGGAGCGGCCGAGCTCGGCGGCGGCGGCATCGACGCTTGCGGCATCATAGTTCGGTACCCGGCCGCCGCGCAGGATGACGTGGCAGTCCTCGTTGCCGCTGGTCGCGGCGATCGCCGAACGGCCGCCTTTGGTGACCGCCATGAAGTGATGCGGGTGCGACGCCGATTTCACCGCGTCCGCCGCGATCCGCACGCCACCATCGGTGCTGTTCTTGAAGCCGACCGGGCAGGACAGGCCGGACGCCAGCTCGCGATGGATCTGGCTCTCGGTGGTGCGCGCGCCGATCGCGGCCCAGGACACGAGATCCGCGATGTATTGCGGCGTCGTCATGTCGAGGAATTCGGTGCCGGCCGGCAGGCCGAGATTGTTCACGGCCGACAGCACGTTGCGGGCGAGCCGCAGGCCCTTGTTGATGTCGAAGCTGTTGTCGAGATCGGGATCGTTGATCAGCCCCTTCCAGCCGACGGTGGTGCGCGGCTTCTCGAAATAGACCCGCATCACGATCTCGAGGCGGTCGGCGAGCTGCTCGCGCAGGCCGGCGAGGCGCTCGGCGTAGTCGACGGCCGCCGCGGGATCGTGAATGGAGCAGGGCCCGACCACGACCAGCAGGCGGTCATCGGTGCCGTTGAGGATGGCGTGGATGGCGTTGCGGGCGCCCATCACGACGCGGGTCGCCGTCAGGGTGCGCGGGACCTCCCGCATCACCTCTTCGGGCGTACTCAGCTCTTTCAATTCCTTGATGCGAAGATCGTCTGTCGTACTCAACACGGCTGGCTCCTTTGGATTTTCGGGACCTGCCGGCACACAAAAAAGCCGCCAGGTCTGGCGGCTTGTTTTGGATGTTTGCTGCAATTCTTCAGATTGAGCGCGATCCTCCTGCCGCCAGCGAGCTGTCGTAGCTAAAGTACCAAAAATAGCTGGTGGCAGTGGTGATCATGGGGCGGCTCTATAGCGCAGGGATTTGGGGCTGTCACCCCCCAAATGCAAGCCTGCCGCGGTTCGCCGTCAGGTGTTGCGCGCCGCCAACGCCATGCCGATCAGGGTCGCGCCGCCGAACATCAGGTTGAGGCCGACCAGCAGGCCGATCGCCCAGCCCGCCGACTCCGGCAGGCCCGCGATGATGAAGAAGGCGATCACGATATCCATCAGGCCGGCGATCAAGAGCCAGGACCAGCGTCCCGACAATTCCCGGCGGTGCTCCAGCGCGTACATGATGGTGGCGACGCCCTCGGCGACGAAATAGGCGCCGATCACGATGGTCAGCGTCAGCACGCCCTGCAGCGGACGGGCGAGCAGCACCAGGCCGGCCAATACGGCGAGCGCGGCTGAGATCAGCGACCACCAGAAGCCCGGCATGTTGCGCGCCCAGAACGTCACGATCAGTCCGCCGATGCCCGAGATCAGGAACATCCAGCCGAGGAAGATGGTGACGGCGAGGCTCGCGAAGGCCGGTACGATCATCGCCGCGATGCCGAGCACCACGAGCAGGATGCCCTCGAACAGGAACGCCTTCCAGTGCGCCTTGACGGCGGCCCGCATCTCCGATCGCAGTCTGTCGAGGTCGTTGGACAGGGTCATCGCGGCTTTCCCGATCTGCGAGCGCAACGTCTGCGCGTGCTGCGTATCCTAACTCTGGCTTGGCGCGGACGGGAAGCCCTCCGCGGCGGTCCGCATCCGGTTGCGGCCGAGCAAGTAGACGGCGGTGGTCGCGATCAGGAGCGCGAGGCCAATCAGGATCGAGGTGAAGCCGATCGGCACCAGGATGAACGACGCATTGCGCTCGGGATTGACGTACCAATGATGCAGCGAGGTGAGCAGGAAGCAGACGCCGGCGAAGCCGGTGCCGCCGCCGATCACGAGCAGCGCCCACATCCGCCTGAGCTGGCTGAGCCGCTCGCGCGCGACATCGGTGCGCGGCGCATGATGCTTGCCGAGGCGGCGCACCAGGCGGATCGCAAAGCCGATCGAGGAGAAGCCGACCAGCACGCTGGCCGAACCGAGCAGCAGCCGCGTCGTCGAGCCGAGATCGGGCATGCGCTGCAGCGCGAGCAGCGGAAAATCGAATGCCGCGTGCAGCAGCACCGGCGCGACCAGCACCAGCGTCCAGTTCGTGATCCGCGCCCAGTCGCGGTGACCGCGGTAGGCGCCAAGCGCGCCGCCGGAGCGCGCGATCGCGAGGTAAGCGCCGGCGATGATCCCGAGCGCGCCGTGGAACGGCACGGTCAGCACGCTGCGCAACGCCGCGAGCGCGCGCCACATGTCCTTGTGCTGCACCAGATAGGCGAGGTTCTCGTAGGCGGCAAAGCCGAGCCCGGCCGCCGCGCCATAGACCACCGTATCCATCGGATCGGCGAAGGCGCGGCGTCGCGTCGAGATGGCGACGATGACGAGAACCTTGACGATCTCCTCTGGTGCCGCGACGCCGAACAGCGCGCGCACCGCCTGCGTCGCCCAGGGATTGTCGGGAATAGCGAGCAGCGCGTTGAACGGAATCCGCGCCAGGCCGAGCAGCGAGATGCTGGCCGCGCCGAGCACGAAGGCGAGCCACACCTGCACCGGCGGCCCGGGGCGTTCGTCGGCTGCGATGACGAGCCACAGCACCAGGAGCGCGGGGGCAATGGCGGCGGCGCCAATGACCGTTGGAAGCGACTCAAGCAACAACATGAGCCGAACGGGCCCTTTCAATGGCATCAAAGCGATGCGCGGACCCAAGAAATGGCAGCAAGTTCAGCGGATTGCAAATCGGGCGGCGAGGAGAACCGGTTCGGCCGAGGCCATTCTCGTGTCCAATATGCCACGGCGCCCGCGAAAGCGCGCCGGAAGCCCGTTGTTGCGGTCTCGGTCAGAGCCGGGGCGGGCTGCAGGCTATCCGCTCCCGGCCAGGTTCCGAAGCCCCAAGGCTCGGACAAGGCTCGGTCAAGGCGTCATGCGGCGCTCGCCGCGCAGAGCTTTCAACGCTCCGTGAGATGGCGACCTCTGAACGAGGCGATCCGTCATCACCGCGAGCGCGGGTGCTTTGCAAAACCCGACAGCCGCAAGTTTCGGCGCCGAGCCGCTTGCGTTAGGCTATAATGCCGCAGGCAAAGCGACTGATCCGGTAAAAGCCAGAGATGACTTCCATTGATTCTGCTGTGATCGTTCTTGCCGTGATCGCTCTGTTTGCGGCTTTTGTGAACGGTGCGTTGGGTTACGGGTTTTCCTCGCTTACCGTGCCGGTCGCGCTTGTCTTCTACACCAACCGCGTGCTCAACCCCGCGGTTGTCATCGTCGAAGTCTTCGTCAACCTGTATGTTCTGTGCATCAATCTGAGCGGCGTGCCGGCGGTGTGGCGGCGCGTGCTGCCGATCCTGATCGGGCTGTTGCCGGGCATCGCCATCGGCGCCTTTACGCTGACATCGCTGCAACCCGGCTGGACCAAATTCGCCACCTACTCGATCATTCTGCCGCTGATCCTGTTGCAGGCAGCCGGTTGGCGAAGGCCGATCCAGTCGAAATGGCTGGTCGGTCTGCCCTTTGGAACGACGCTCGGCATCCTGTACTCGGTCACGACCATCTCGGGACCGCCGCTCGCGATCCTGTTCAACAATCAGGGCCTCGTCAAAGATGAGTTCCGCGCCGGGCTCGCGCTGGTCCGGGTGGCGGAATCCAGTTTGACCGCGATCGCGTACTACAAGCTCGGCCTTTTCATCGACGAGAGCCGCAGCATCCTGTTCGTGCTGGTTCCCTGCGTTGTCGTCGGCATCCCGCTCGGCGCCTGGCTGATCCGGCGGCTGGATGCCGAGACGTTTCGCCGGATCTGCATGAGCTTCGATGCCTGGGTCGTGGGATTTGGCCTGTCGCGCGTCTTGATCGAAGTGAAGCTGATCGACAGCCCGTGGGCCTACAGCGTGATGGTCGGCACGATCCTGATCGACGTCTGCTTGCTCTATGTCTTTTTCACCGCGCGGCGCGGCACCGCGCAGGGTTCGCACGCGCTGGCTTCGCTGCGATCCGGCAACCGGAGCGGTCCGAGCTGACGGCGCGTCAACCTGCCAGCAGGCGCCGGCAGGTTTCGACAAACACTTGCGCTCCTGTGACGATGTCGGCGTCGGCTGTGTTCTCGCTCCAATGATGGCTGATGCCGCCGATCGACGGCACGAACAGCATCGCCGCCGGCATGATGGTGGCGAGCACCTGGGCGTCATGGCCGGCGCCGCTCGGCATCCGGATCGATTTGCCGCCGACGCAGGCCGCGCTCGCGGCCTCGATCGCATCCTGGAAGGCGGGCGTCATCATCGCGGGCACGCCGGTACGGATGCGCTCGACCTTCACGCTGCAACGCCCCTGTGCGGTGACCTCATCCGCCATGCGACGCAGGTGCGCTTCGAGACGTGCGATCACCTCGGGATTGTCGTCGCGGATCTGGAACAACATCTCGGCGCCGCCGGGGATGACGCTCGGTGCGCCCGGATCCAGCGTGATGCGGCCAGTGGTCCACACCGTGCGCGGGCCGCACAGGGCAGGGAAGCTGTCGTCGATCGCGACGCAGAACCGCGCCAGCGCAAGTCCCGCATCCCTGCGCACCGCCATCCGCGTGGTGCCGGCGTGGTTCTGCTCGCCAATGAAGGTGATGCGATACTGCCAGATGCCGACGATCGAGGTGACGATCCCGATCTTGAGTCCGCTGCTCTCCAACGTGTCGCCTTGCTCGATATGGGCTTCGAGATAGCCGATATGGCGGCCAGCCTCGGCGGTGAGGCGCGGGCGGCCGGCGAAGCCGGCATCCTGCAATGCCTGTCGCATGGTGCGACCATCGGAGCGGTCGCGCGCGGCGTCGATGTCGGCTTCGGTGACGGCGCCGGCAAATGAGCGGCTGCCGAGGAAACTGCCGAAATGCCCTTCCTCATCGCACCACGAAGCGACCTCGACCGCGCCGCGAATCTCCGGATCGGGATTGATGACGCGCGCGGCTTCCAGCGCGTAGATCACGCCGAGCGGCCCATCCAGCCAACCCGCATGATTCTGGCTCTCCAGATGCGAGCCGGCCAGTAGCTTCGGTCCCGGCTTTGCGCTGGTGCCGAGCAAATTGCCGATGCCGTCGATCGTCGCCGTGAGGCCCGCGTCGGGCAGGCGGCCGGCGAGCCAGTCGAGCGAGCGCAGATGCGGCTCGGAGAAGGTCGGCTTGTGCACGCCGGTCTTGTAGGCGCCGATCGCACGCAGCGCGTTGAGATCGGCGAGCACACGCTTGCCGTCGAAGCGATCGTTGGGGCCTGGCATGAAAGGACTCCGGATTAGCGTCTTGAATACGTCTTGGCGCCGCAATCCCGTCTTGATGCCGTCGCGGTTGGATGCGACGGAACAATCAGGGTGAACGATTTCTTAGCGGTTCTGCTCTTAGGTCGCAGTACGACTGTCGCAGTACGAATAGCGTGTGAGTGTGATCATGTCTGCATTCCGGAACTGGGCCCGCAAGGCCGCCGTGTTGTTTCTTCCGATCGCGCTCGGCGCCTGCGCGCAGGTTGCGCAGCAATACAGCATGACCACGCCGGCGCCTGGAAGCGGTCCGCTGGCCTGGGATGGCGCGGGACATGATCCGAATCAACCGCAGCCGCGGCGTCATGCGCGCAACGTGTCACCTGCCGTGCCCGAGGCGCAGCTGTCGGATGCGGAGGCTGACGATCGGCTCGCGCGCAAGCTCGTGATCTGCAGCACCTGCATCAAGCAGACACCGGCCGTGGCGGCGGTGCAGCCGACCAATCGCCAGGACGTCGCCAGCAATCACTAACGGCCGGTGCCGAGCGTGCTGCCGCGGGCCGGCCTGCAGGCCTTAGTTAGGCCACGAAGTCGGTTGATGCGCAGGCCCATGTCGATCCGCAGATTCATTGTTCCCGCCGTCGTCCTCGCGCTCGCCGCCACCATCCTGATCCACGTCGGCGGTTCACGAGCCCATGCCCATGTGCCGCTGCATTGCGGCTTCTGGACCTCGATCGAGGCCGGTCTGTCCTGCAGATAGGCTCTTCAGGGCCAATCCGGGAAAAGCGTGTCTCGACGCTTGCCCGCCCGGCCAATCGCCACTATACGTTCGCCCGTCGCGGCCGTTGACGGCTGCGGCCAATCCGGCCCATCTCACGTCTAACGTATTGATTTGCCGGGAGTTTTGCTCCCTTCGTCTATCGGTTAGGACGCCACCCTTTCACGGTGGAGAGAGCGGTTCGATTCCGCTAGGGAGCGCCATCACGCGCCAAACCGAAATTCCCGCCAATGCAATGACCGTCCTTGGGCGGACTGCCCTGTCGTGCCTTCTGAACGGTGTGAACAACGCCGCGATCCCTGCAATCCGCCGCGATTTCGCAACCCTTTGGTAAGCCACCGGCGCTAGGCGTGTGCCCGGGGATGATGTGAATGGCGTTAGGGTCCAAGAAGCGCGACGTGCGCAAATCGCTGCGGCAGTCCGGCTGGATCACGCTCGACGGCGGATTCGCGGCGCGCCCTTGCGTGATCGAGGACATGTCCGCGTCGGGCGCGAAAATCACCGTCCAGGACAACAACACGCTGCCGGCCAAGCTGCGGCTGGCGTTCTCGCGCGATGCCCGCACCGGACGCGCCTGCGAGGTGGTGTGGCGCGAAGGCAAGACGTTCGGCGTCAAATTCGTGCGCTAGCCTCAAAAGGCTGTGCAGGATAGAAGGCCGGATGCGCAAAGCCTGCCTCGCCATCGCCGTCCTGCTTCCCGTTGCCGCATTGGCGCAGCAGGGCGACCGCCGGAACTTCCAGGCGCCGCCCGACGCCGGGAAAACCTTGCCGTCGAAATCGATGACGCGGAGCAATCCCTGCGCGTCGTACGGACCGGGCTTCGTCAAGGTCGAGGGCACCGACACCTGCGTGAAGCTCGGCGGCGGCATCAGTGTCGAAGGCGGCACGATGTCCAGCGGGCGCTGAGCGGCCTGCCGGCCGCGCTCACGACATCGGCGGCGCGACGATTTGCACGAAGGCGGGCCGCTGCGCGATCTCGCCGAACCAACGTTCGAGATGGGGCAGCCTCGGTTTGGTGATACCCTCGACGCCGAACCAGCGCCGCGCAAAGGCGCCGAGCGCGACGTCGGCGATGGTGAACTGATCGCCCTCGATGAAGCGGCGGGTTGCGAGCTGCGCCTCGGCGACACGCCACACCATGCCCTCGGCATCGGCGGCCTGCTGGAGCTGAACCATGTCGCGCTGCTCCGGCGGGGTGCGCACCAGCCCCCAGAACACCGGACGGTCGACCGGTTGCAGCGTCGACAGCGTCCAGTCGAGCCAGCGGTCGACGGCGGCGCGTGCCTTCGGCGCCTGCGGATAGATCGGAGAGTGCTGGCCATAGGCCATGCAGAGATAACGCATCATCGAATTGGATTCCCACAGCACATAGTCGCCGTCGACCAGGGTCGGAACGCGCCCGTTCGGATTCATCGCGAGATAATCGGGCTGATCGTTCTTGCCGAACTGCATGCCGGCGTCGATGCGCTGATAGGACAGGTCGAGCTCGGCGAGACACCAGAGCACCTTCTGCACATTGACCGAATTGGCCCGGCCCCAGATCGTCAGTTGCGGCTTGCTGTCCATCACGCGTTTCTTCCCGCTGTTGTGCTTTGGGCGCGTTCTTAGCCGAAGCCTCAGGGAAAAGCGCGGGGCGAATTGCACCGAGAACAAAAAAGGAGGCTCCGCCGCATTGCGGCAGGCCTCCTCGATGTCGATGCGTCAAAGCTCCGTCAGTGACCGAACAACAACCACAGCACGATGATTACCGGAATCGGCACACCCAACAGCCAAAGCAAAATTCCTCGTCCCATCTCCGTTGCCTCCTCGCATTCCTCTTGTGGGGAGGCAACGTCAATGGTCGCGTCACGTTCCTAACGATCGCCCCGCGCATTGCCGCGGGAAAGCGAGCAGGAACGAAGCGCGCGGACGCGGAGTTTACCAGTGACCGGTATTGGGCATCGAGGCCCATGGTTCGGCCGGCGCCTTCGGATCGCCCTTCTGCAGGATCTCGATCGAGTGCAGGTCGGGCGAACGCACGAATGCCATGTTGCCGTCGCGCGGCGGACGATTGATGGTGACACCCATCTTCATCAGCCTCTCGCAGGTCGCGTAGATGTCGTCGACCTCATAGGCGAGGTGGCCGAAATAGCGGTCCTCGCCGTATTTCTCCTCGTCCCAATTGTAGGTCAATTCCACCAGCGGCGCGCCGCGGGTTTGCGGCAGCGACTTCAGCAGATGCAGGTCCTCCTCCGCGCAGAGAAACACCAGCGTGAAGCGGGCCTTGTCATTGTCGATGCGACGCACTTCCTTCAGCCCCAGCGCGTCTTGATAGAATTTCATCGCGACATCGAGATTGCGGACGCGCAGCATGGTGTGCAGATAGCGCATTTTTTATCCTCCTGAGAGATTCAGAGATTTTCTTTGGGCTCGGGCGAGACGGGCCAAGAATTAGCAGCAAAATGCGACACAGGGCAGGGACTTTGCGCGGCACGCGATATGAGAAAGCCCCGCCCGGGAAAAATCCGGGACAGGGCTTTCGTAGTCGAGCCTTGGAGGCTGCGCCTCTATCTCATCGAATGACGGTCATGGCCAATCAAGGACGCGCGAGGTTGGACGTTCTCTAAAAATCGAACCCCACGGGGGGGCAGGTTCCCGGGCCCGGAAATAGAAAGCCCCGCAGGCTGGATGCGGGGCTTTCCCAGCTGACGGACTGGGGATCTCTCAGGGCGTGAGCCGTCAACTGTTGGGGACCAAACTTAAGGTTGAATTCGTAAAATGCAACAGCGCCGCGTAGACGGAATATCTTCGTCCCACAGCGCTGTGCCGGATGCTGGGCCCTGAAATCCCCAGCGCGAATAAGTCTTCGGGGCGGGCAAAAAGTTCAACGACGTCGCATGGGATACGCGGTGCCAAGCCCGCAAGGGCGCCTATCGCCACCCCGGTCTTGATGTGCGTCTTGATATCTCGTCTTGATATCTCGCGATCAATTCGGCTTCGGCCCCTTGGTACCGGTTTTTGGGGCGTCGGTCGCGCCACCCGCCGTGCCCTTGGTCTCGGACTCATTGGCCCGTTTCGTATCCATGCCCGTGGTGTCCATCGAGCCCCGCGGCGTGGCTCCATTGGTATTTTCAGGCCGCTCCATGCCGCTTTGCGGGGCGGGGCCCGTATTCTGGGCAAAGGCCGGGCTGCAGATCAGGGTGAGGAGCATGATGATGATCGGCTTGTACATGGATGTCTCCTGGCGTTACCAGGATGACCGGCACGCGGTCGAGTGGTTCCTCTCGATCGCATCGACCGGAGTGGGGCGAGCCGCGGCCTCCGGTGCACTCGGCGCGGCGGTTGCCGTCGCCGCCCCCTCACACCTTGATGTCGAGAATGGTTTCGATGGCGTCGCGGTCGGCCTTGTTCTTGGCGGCGAACACGTCGAGCACATCCTCGCTGATGACACGCGGCTGCTGCTTCGCCGTCTGATCGACGACGAGCTGCACCCGGGCTTGCGTCACTTCGGCAGGTACGGGGTAAATGAGCATGGCTCGCTCCCTCCGGCAGCCGACCTTGTCAGGGCTTTCTTAACGATTTGTGAGCGCCCGGACCGGCGCTTTTGGTCCGAATCGGGACTCCAGCGGCATCGACCCGCTCGCCTGCGGCCAGGCTTGGCGCCATACTGCCGCTTTCGGGACCGGCGGCGCGATCGATGAGGAATGGGCTCTATTCGATCCACATCCACATGACGGACGGAGTCCGGGGCCGCGACAGCGGTGTCTTGATCCTGCGCGACGGGTTGCTGATCGGCGGCGGACCGTATTTCTGGTCGATCGGCGCCTACACGGTCGGCGAGGGGACCTGGAAGGGGCACCTCAGCACCAACCAGCACACGCCGTTACCTGACCCGTTCACGCGGCCGCTGTTCGCAGGCCACGAGGTGACGAGCGGCTTCTCCGGCACCTTCAGCGGCGACCAGGCCGAGGTGTTCGGCACCGTGCTGGTTGGAACCCGCAGCCTGGGCTTCCAGGCAACCCTGAAACGGCTGGCGGACGCCTGATCGGCGCGAGGCCTGTGGACGGGTGCGCAGCAAGTGTCGAAGCCCCTTGCACAAATCGGCCGGGTGCTGCGGTGGATTTGCTGCGGACAAGCAGGGGATATTCTGTGGACTCGCGGTGTGCGGCCGATCGAGCCATCATTACCGGGCCACCGCTAACCCTACCGGGTTAGGTTAAGGGCAACATCGCGTTGCCACCACCTGCGATTGCGCTAGGGATGATTGCAGGTGACCGCCATGATGCCATCGTTCCATAGCGCTGACCGACCAACCCACCGGCGTGTCATGGTGGTGGGTCTGCTGTTCTGCGCGGCCTTCGTGGTGATCAGCTTCTGGCTGCGGCCGCAGCCCGAGGGTGGCAAGGTGCTCGTCAAGGCGGATCGGCTGGTCCGTACCGCGGGAGAGGCGCGCAAGGCGAACTGACGAGACGAACTGCAAGGCCCGCCGGCGCTCAGTCCGGCAGCTTCCCGTTCGGGTGCTTGTGATACATCGCGATGCCGATGAAACCGGCAAAGCCCATCACATTCAGCAGCAGTTCCATCCACGCCGGCATCGATGCCAACCTCGCTTGTGCAAAAGCTAATCTCTCAGGTTGTGTTTTTGTTCCGGCGCTAACCGATGGTAGCTTTGCGCAATCGCATGGCTGCGGAACCGGAGCACTGCCCGCACCGGGCCTGGTTGCAACCATCCCATCGCCCCCGCGTTAGCTTCACGAACTTGAGTGAGGAGGTTGCGATGAAAAAGACATTGGCAGTCCTGGCGACGGTTGCGACGGTTGGTGCAACGATGGTCAGCGCGCCGGCACAGGCACGCGGCATCGGTCCAGGCCTGGCTTTCGGTCTGGCCGCCGGCGCACTCGCCGCGGGCGCGGCTGGCGCATATTACGGCCCTCATTATTACTACGGGCCCGGCTACGGCTACTATGGCCCGCGATACGGCTATTACGATGACGGATACGCCTACTACCGCGGTCCGTACTATCGGCACCACTACTACCGCCATTACTGGTAATGGCGACGAGCCCGGAGCACATCGCTCCGGGCTTTCTCAACTGCGCCTCATGATGTGATGGCGAGGACGCCCGCATTGACCATGAGCGGGCAAGGACGCCATCAGGCGCGCTTGCGGTGCAATCCGCTCCAGACAGTGCCGAGCGTGTTGTCGTAATATTCCTGGCGGTCACGTTCGAACTTCTGCTGCGTCGCCCGGAAGCTTGCAATGCGTGCGACGATCTCCTCGCGCTCGCGCGCGACGCGCTCTTCCAAATCCGTCATTGCCCATCCTCGTCGTCGTGGTCCTATCCCGGCGCGCATTGGCGTCGGTGAATCGGGCGTCAATGCGGAGCAGGCCGTGCAGGAATGTGATGATGCTGAGGCGGCGGGGCGGGGCCTGGTCAACCGCGTCGCGGTCGGGCTCGCAACCGGCCCGACCGTGCTATAGTCGCTGTGGCCAACCGGATCGTTTGCAGTGATCGCGAAAGACTTGCGCAGCGGCGTCGAGCTGCTCGGCAACATGATTGCCGAGGCATCATCGATCGTGCCCTTCACCGGGGCGGGCATCTCGACCGAGTGCGGCATCTCCGACTTCCGCTCGCCCGGCGGGCTGTGGACCCGCAACCGGCCGATCCCGTTCGACGAGTTCGTCGCCAGCCAGGAGGCGCGGGACGAATCGTGGCGTCGCCGCTTCGCGATGGAACCGACGTTCGCGGCGGCTAAGCCCGGTCGCGGGCATCGCGCGCTCGCCTCGCTCTACCGGGCCGGCAAGGTTCCCGGCATCATCACGCAGAACATCGACAACCTGCATCAGGCCTCGGGCTTCAAGGCCGACGACGTCATCGAGCTGCACGGCAACACGACCTATGCCCGCTGCATCGGTTGCAGCAAGGACTACGACCTGTCGTGGGTGAAGCAGCACTTCGACAAGACCGGTGGGGCGCCCGACTGCGCGGAGTGCGGCGATCCGGTGAAGACCGCGACGATCTCGTTCGGGCAGTCGATGCCGGAGGATGCGATGCGCCGCGCCGCGGAACTCGCCCGGCAGTGCGATCTGTTTCTGGCGATCGGGTCATCGCTGGTGGTGTGGCCCGCCGCGGGCTTTCCGATGATGGCGAAGGAGAGCGGCGCGCGGCTCGTGATCATCAACAACGAGCCGACCGATCAGGACGACATCGCCGATCTGGTGATCCGCCACGACATCGGCGACGCGCTTGGTCCTTTCGTAGGCAATTGATGCCCGATTGATTCGCGGGCTGTGCAAGCCTGTTCATAGTTCCCGCAAGAATCGTTTTTTAGCTATGCCCGGCAAGCGGGAGTGTTATCTTTTGATCGAGAGATTCGCGCAGCGTCCAGGTGAGTTGTCCAAGTGAGTTGGTCACGGAGAGCAGCGCGTACAGGATGCGCCGCAACGTCGGCGATCTGCATTTTGATGTGTGGGGTCCGGGGTCATGGGGTCGGACGGATTTGAGTCCAAGAAGCTCGGCGGACCGCCGATCGGCGGAGTTGGGCAAAGTCGGATTGCACAAGGCGAGTATGGCAGCGCGCCGCGCGATCCGGCGATGGATGCCTTCTCCGGTCTCGGCGACGCCGCGGCCAATCTGGTCGAAGTCTCCGGCGTCATCAAATGGTTCGACGCTTCGAAGGGATACGGCTTCATCGTCCCCGACAATGGCTGGCCCGACATCCTGCTGCACGTGACGGTGCTGCGGCGCGATGGCTATCAGACCGCCTATGAGGGTGCGCGCCTCGTCGTCGAATGCGTGCAGCGCGCCAAGGGCTACCAGGCCTTCCGCATCGTCTCGATGGACGAGTCGACCGCGATCCACCCGGCGCAGATGCTGCCGCCGCGCACCCACGTCACGGTGACCGCGACCAGCGGGCTCGAGCGCGCGCAGGTCAAGTGGTTCAACCGGCTGCGCGGCTTCGGCTTCGTGACTTGCGGCGAGGGCACGCCCGACATCTTCGTGCATATGGAGACGCTGCGTCGCTTCGGCATGACCGAGCTGCGCCCCGGCCAGTATGTGCTGGTGCGGTTCGGGCCCGGCTCCAAGGGCATGATGGCCGCCGAGATCCACCCCGAGACCGGCCCGTCGGCGCTGTCGTCGCACTGAGCCCATCAGCCGCCTCCTGACGGAAACGTGAGCCGCTGGCGAGGCCTCTCGGCTCTGGCATTTGCCGCAATCATCGGGTTAGGGTCCGCCGGAAATTCTTCCCCGGTTGCGAGTATTTGTCGATGAATTCCGTTCGTAGTGTTGGTCGGCTGTCGCTGATGGCCTGCCTCGTCATCATGGCCGGCGTGCTGCTGGCCCCGGCCGCGCAGGCCGCCAGCGTCCAGCCGCTCGAGATCGTCACCAAGTCGGGCGTGCATGTCTTCTCGGTCGAGATGGCGACCACCGAGCAGGAGAAGGAGACCGGCCTGATGTACCGGAAGGAGCTCGCGGACGGCAAAGGCATGCTGTTCGACTTCTCGCCGGAGCAGGAGGTGTCGATGTGGATGAAGAACACCTACATCTCGCTCGACATGATCTTCATCCGCGCCGACGGGCGTATCCTGCGGATTGCCGAGAATACCGAGCCGCTGTCGACCAAGATCATTCCGTCGCGGGGCCTCGCCAAGGGCGTCCTCGAGGTGATTGCCGGCACCGCGCAGAAATACGGCATCCAGCCCGGTGACCGGGTCGGCCATCCGCTGTTCGGCGGCCACTAGCGTTTTGACGCGATTTCGGCACGGAAACCGATGCCGGTTTCGGCCGCAGCAAGCGCGCACCGGCGCCTTGCTGGCGCCGGCTGAAGCGTGTATCCACGGGGCTTCTCGGAAATGTCGGGGTATAGCGCAGCCTGGTAGCGCGGCAGTTTTGGGTACTGCAGGTCGTTGGTTCGAATCCAGCTGCCCCGACCATCCCATCCCGAGGCTTCATCGCACACTGTACCGTGGCCGGTCGCGCGAGACCGGGCGGACATAGCTTTGATCGAGATCATCCGGACCGACGCAACAACGCCGCCCGGACGGAATATGTTCGCCCAGGCGGCGCCGTCGAATACTGGGCCCTGAAATCCCCAGTGCCAATGAGTCGTCCGGACAGCGGATAGGTTCAATATTGCGCCGCCTCGCCGCAGCCTGCAGCGGGAGGTCAACCGCTGAGAACGCGGCCGGATGTGGCTTGCCGATCATGCGCGCGTGCTGGCAGGGTGGTTGGGCCTGACAAGACCAATCCGCGAGGAGGCACCATGGCGCACAGACTGATCGATATCTCCGTTCCCCTGCAGAACGACGTTCCGGCCGATCCGCCCGGCAATCACCCGACCATTCAGTATATCGACCACCAGCAGGGGCTGCCGCGCATGCTGCAATTCTTCGATGGATTGAAGGCGGCCGATTTGCCTGACGGGCAGGGCTGGGCGGTCGAGCAGGTCTCGCTCTCGACCCACAACGGCACCCATCTCGATGCGCCCTGGCATTTCCATCCGACCATGAACCGTGGCGAGCGGTCCTGGACCATCGACGAGGTGCCGCTGGAATGGTGCTTCCAGCCGGGCGTGAAGCTCGACTTCCGGCATCTGCCTGACGGTTACGTCGCGACCGCGGGCGATGTCGAAGCCGAGCTGAAGCGCATCGGTCACACCCTGTCGCCGCTCGAGATCGTCGTCGTCAACACCAGCGCCGGCGCGAAATATGGCCAGCCCGATTACGTCAATTCGGGCTGCGGCATGGGCTATGAGGCGACGATGTATCTGCTCGAGCGCGGCGTGCGCCTGACCGGCATCGACGGCTGGAGCTGGGACGCGCCGTTCGTTTTCACCGCGAAGCGTTATGCAGAGACAAAGGACGCCAGCCTGATCTGGGAAGGCCACAAGGCCGGGCGGCACATCGGCTACTGCCATATCGAGAAGCTGCACAACCTCGAGCAGCTGCCCTCGACCGGGTTCACGGTGTCGTGCTTCCCGGTGAAGATCGAGCGCGCCTCGGCCGGGTGGACGAGGGCGGTCGCGATCCTCGACGGCTGACCGCGGCGGGCGTTCCTGAACAGGCCCGGGAACCGGTGGACAGACTGTTCATTCCGCTCGATTGTTGCGGGATGGCTACAGCCTAAGGCAGATCAATCTGCTCTGATGCACGTCGTAGATGCATTGAGTGATTGGGCCGGCGGCTCGTCCTCGCGTCCCGATTTTCTGAAGCGTTCTCTCCCGTGACTAGAGCCCCGGCGCGTCTCCCGGGGCTCTCTCTTGCGTGCCACCGTCAAGCCGGGCCACAAACGAAATCAGGTGCGCCGAGACCGACGCACCTGCTTGATATCGTCAATATCGCTCGCGGTTGTTACCAACGGCAAACGCGAACACCACGCGGGGTCCACCAGCAGCGGGGACCGACGTAACCGCCGTAGTAGCCATAGCCACGGCCATAATATCCGCGACCATAGCCCCACCCGCGGCCGCGACCCCAGTAGCCGCGCCCGCGCCATTGCGCTTGCGCAGACGACGTGGTGGCGCCGACCAGGATGGCAGAGGTGCTTGCGACATAGACGAACAACAAAGCGACTGCTGCAAGGCAACGAGTCAGGATATTGTAGCGTTTAGTCATTCCAGAGATCTCCAGTCACTTCCAAACATCAGAACCGATGCTGGCTGTCTCGCTTAGACGCGCGAGACCGGCATTCGGTTCTTACGCGGCAAGACAATATTTTCACCAAGGTTCTTGCGGATTTTGCGGACACTATTGAGGTCGATACATGAGGTCAAGTTACGGTCCCATTTGCAGATATGATCCGGCCGCGGCGTTCATCTTGCCGTTCATCTGCCGTTCATTCTGTTCATCATGATCTGCATGATCTGCGTTGATTTGATCGTTGGCCGCAGAGTCGAAATTCGAAGACCTCGAGAAAAGTGTATCGGTAACTTGATGTCGACACGATCGTGCGTTCCGAGCATCCAGTAAGTCGCCCGCCGAAGAGTATCCATGCCGAAGCAACACACCTATGTCCTTGGTCTCAACGTCTACGACCATGACGTGAGCGCCTGCCTGCTGCGTGACGGCGCGATCGCCTACGCGATCTCCAAGGAGCGCATCACCCGCGAGAAGCACGCTTCCGGCTTCTACAAGGAGGTCGTCGATTACTGCCTGTCCGCCGAGGGCATCACGCTCGACGACGTCGATCTCGTGGTGCGCAACAGCTACATCCTGCCGGTGCCCGAGCTGGAGGAGCGGATGCTCCACCAGGACATGCCGGGCTTCCTGCCGATCGCCGAGCGCAATGAGGCAATGAAGCATCCGCTGTTTCGTTCCAAGTCCGACAAGGTGGTATCGATCTCGCATCACCTCGCGCATGCCTACAGCGCATTCGCGGTGTCGCCGTTTAAGGACGGTGTCGTGATGATCGTCGACGGCGTCGGCAACTACCAGGCCGACGCGATGGAGTCCTATCCGCAGGACGGCGCATCGCCGCTCGCCCGCGAGTCCGAGAGCTACTACAGGTTTGACGACACCAGGCTGGAATGCCTGAAGAAGGTCTTCATGGAGCCGGCGCGCGGTCTGCTGTCGGACGAGTTCTACAACATGCCGGGCCTGGGGGCGCTGTACAGCCGGGTCTCGACCTACGTGTTCGGCGACTGGAACAAGTGCGGCGAGCTGATGGGGCTTGCGCCCTATGGTCGTCGCGAGCAGGTCGGCCATCTCCTCGAGATGAAGGACGGCAGGCTGCACGTGCCGTTCTGGGGCGACGACAACCGGCAACCCTTCGTGCTCGACGGCGGCAGGTGGGACCAGAGTCCTGCGATGCGGCACTGGGAGGACATCGCCTGGCGGGTGCAGGACGACACCGAGAACGTGCTGCTGGCGCGGGCGCGCTGGCTGCGCGAGACCACCGGTGCGAAGAACCTCTGCATCGCCGGCGGCGTCGCGCTGAACTGCGTGGCCAACGGGCGTATCGCGCGCGAAGCAGGCTTCGAGAATATCTGGATCCAGCCCGCCGCCGGCGACGACGGCATTGCGATCGGCTGCGCCTATTACGGCTGGCTGGAAATCCTCAAGCAACGCCGGTCGTTCGTGATGGACCACGCCTATGTCGGCCGGCGCTACAGCGACGCCGAGGTCGCGGCCGCGCTGCAAAGCTTCCTGGTGCGCATCCAGGTCGACGCCAAGCGAAGCGACAACATCTGCCGCGATACCGCGAAGCTGCTTGCCGACCAGCGCGTGATCGGCTGGTTCCAGGACCGTTCCGAATTCGGCCCGCGCGCGCTCGGCAATCGCAGCCTGATCGCCGATCCGCGCAAGGCCGAGATGAAGGACATCCTCAACAGCCGCGTCAAGCATCGGCAGGCGTTCCGGCCGTTCGCCCCGATCGTGCTGGCCGAGCGCATGCGGGAGATTTTCGAGGGCGAGGAGGACTCGCCCTACATGCTGATCGCAAAGCCGGTGCGGCCGGAATGGCGCGACAAGATCCCGGCGATCGTGCATGTCGACGGCTCGGCGCGGGTGCAGAGCGTGCGCGAACAGACCAACCCGACGCTTTACCGTCTGCTGAAGGAGTTCGAGGCGCTGACCGGCGTACCGGTGCTGATCAACACGTCGTTCAACGTCAAGCGCGAGCCGATCGTCGAAACGCCCGAGGATGCCGTGAGCTGCTTCCTCACCACCGGGATCGACAACCTCGTGCTGCACGACACGCTGGTGTCGAAGACCGCGATGCACAAGGTCGTTGCGCCGGTCATGACTACGTTCGGCGATGTCACGAGCATCGTTGCCGCGACCGCCGCGCCTGATCCGAGCCGCGCAGGCTGATCGGGTTGCTCCCAGTGAGGTTGTCATAGCGGTTGTCTTGGCGGCGATCGAGGATCAGGCGGGCGCGGATGGCGCGATGCCGCGCCCCAGCGCGAACTGGCCGACCGGTCCCTCGATGTGGAAGTCGAGCCCGGTCATTTTCGCGAACAGATCGATATTGACGGTGCCGATCGCACAGCCGCCGAGGCCCAAATCCGTCGCCACCAGATACAGCGTCTGGGTCAGGACGCCGACGTCCTTCAGGATCAGCGCATAAGCGATGGCGCTGTACTTCCAGGAGATCCGGCCGAAGCGCGCGGCGATCGTGATCAGGATCTGAGGCCGAGACGATGCATCCATGGCGAAGGCCGCGCTTTGCATCACGGCCTCGACGTATTGCGGGCGGACGTCGATGGCGGCCAACGCGTGCGCATCGGCGTCGTAATGATAGAGGCCCGGCGTCAAGCCATCGCAATTGGCGACGGCGAGATAGAGCTCAAGCTCGTAGGCGCTGCCTGCTGCGGGATACGGCCTGCTGGTGTATTCGATCTCGGGCCCGTCGTCGGCAAACTCGAGCGGGCTGCTCCATTTCGCCCGGACCCGCGCGACACTGTTCAGGAATGCCGCAAGCTCGGCCAGCGTGATCGGTTTGCGATCGTCGAAATCGCGCGTCGAGCGTCTGTCATGCAGCAGCTGTTCGAGCGCGGAGGCGGTGCAATCGGAGTCCGGCAGCTTGATGGTCTTGCCAGGCCAGGCCGGCCGGATCGCGGGAAGCGGCGCGATCAGCCCGGTGTGCGGATAAAGGCCTCCCAGCGGATTGGCCTGCCGGCCTTCCGTGCTGCGGGTGTGGAACAGCAGATCGTGGAAATCCCACAGCACCAGGCCGTCGTCGCCTTCGGCCTGCCGCAGGGTATCGCGGTCGGTCGCGTCGGCCTCGACGAGGATGTGACAATCCAGCAGGAGCGCGAGCAGGGCTGATCCCGGATAGCCGTCTTGACGCCGGATCTGGCTGATCCTGTGCGGGGTGGCGAGGGTCGCGAGCAGGGCCGCAATCCCCGCGTCACGAATCCTGAACAGCGCGCCGGCCCGCGGGGATTCCAGTACCATCTCTGCGCCGCGTCGCCGCATATAGGCAAAGCGCGACAGCACCACCGTTGTCGCGTCAGTGAGCTTCGGCGTCCGCGGCCAATAATCCGGAAGCTGCGGTTCGATCACCGCCAGATCGTCGTTGGCGCGTGCGCCCGCGAGGCGAAATTCAATCAGGCCGCGGCGCGCCAATTGCCGGAGCAGGCGCTCGATGTCGCGCTCGACCGCATCGCCGTCGGGCGCAGCGGCAGATAGCGGCATCCCGGTCGGCAGCTGCTGTGCACGCTTTATTGCTGCGGCGCTGAACGTCCCCAGCGGCTCCGAATAATCGTCGAAATGCGCCGCCATGCTGCCATCGGCCTGCGCCTGCAACACGACGCGCGCGTTGAGCCGGGCGAAAAGGGTCGGCGGCGTGCCCCGCGATGTCTTGTTCTCGTTCGTTTTCCTGGGCGCAGGCACGCCGGTATCACCTCAGCTATGCGGGAGGAACGGCGTCAACTCGCTCTCGAGCGACGGGTGATCGCGCAGTCCCAGCTTGACCGGTACGTCGTAGAGCCGTCCCGGTCCAAAGCGGCGATAGAAATGGCGCAGGCCCGGGACGATGACCCGGACCACCGGCACTTCGACGTCCGGCCGGGTCTGATCGAGCACGAGGAAGTCCATGCCGGCGCGCGCGGCGATCTCGACACAGGCATCGGCTTGCGCGCGCGCATTGTCGAGCGGTACGTTCGCCGCCGGGGCGGGGGGCACGATCGGGTTGGGGTCCGGAATCAAGAACGGATGGTCCTCGAGCCGCAGCGGATTGATACCATCCAGGCTCGGCTTCTCGCCGCTGCCGCCGCCCATCAGTCCGATCGACAGGAACTGGTTCAGCTCCGTCAGCGACCGCAGCAACGCGATGCGCGGGTCGAAGTGCGAGCCGGAGCCGAACTCGATATTCTCTTGTCCGTTCTGCATCCAGTGCACGATGGCAACATAGGTCGGGATGGCGAGATCGCTGGTGATGTCGAGCACCCAGAGCTTGCGGCCGGATGCCTCGAGCTGCGATTTGAGGTCGCGGACATACGCATCGTCGAACTGGTCGAGGTCGACCTCTGCCCGCCGCGATCGGTTGTACCACCAGATCGCGTAGGCATCGCGCTCCATCAATTCAAGGAAGCCTTGTGTGATCGCTTCCTCGCGGGTGTTGCCGGCCGCGCAGCCGTTGGAATCGGCAGCGAAGGCGGCCGGGCCCTGGTAGAAGAAATACAGCAGGCTGGTCGGAATCTGGCGGAAACGCTTGTCGCGCAGCGACCAGACCGGGCTCCACTCGATCCGCTGCGACGGATCGAACGGTTCCGGCGCCGGCTGGGTGGGATGGGAGTCGTTATGGTTGTGCACGGCACGGGTGCGGTACTGCTCGTCGCTGAACAGCAGGATGTCGTTGGGAGGGATTGCGTCGCCTGAGGCAAAGTCGGTGAAGCGCTTGCGCGCCCGGATCTCATCGCCCTGGAAGATTCCCGAATATCGCTCGATCGCCTCCATCAGTGCGCTGGCCTCGCCTTGCTCGGCGGTGCTGCCCTTGCCGAAGCTGCCGCCGCTCAATCCCGCGCGGAGCTGATCGACGTTCTGCGCCGGCGCGGAGAAATTATGCTGGGCGTAGAAATTGGTGTTCATCGGCAGATCGACCTCGATCCGCTCCAGCCGCGTCACCACGCCGGTCAGCGGGCTGACATGCTTCCTGAACCGCGCCACCGTGGCGCGTGACGACACCGCACGATAACCGCCGCTGGTCATGATGAGCTTGGCGCCCGGTCCCAATTCAACCGGCTGCGGCGCGCGCCGCGGGTTTTGCAGTTTCTTGCTGCCGCAGGTAGGGCATTGCGGTCGCGCCGCCACATAGTGCCTGGCGATCGTCGAGCCCAGCAGGTCGAGACTGACGATGTGGTTGCGCAGATCGGTGCGGAAGCCGCTGGCGATCGCCTTGGCGATCTCAACCGCGGCGAGCTGGATGGCGCTCTGTCCAACCGGATGCTGCGCGAGCGGAGAGACCGCGACCGGCCGCGCCGCGCCGCGATCGAGGAAGCCCTTGACCTCGCGGTTGCGGATCATCCGGTCGAACAGGCAGGTCCAGCACGCGGTCTGCCCCGGATTGAACACGGGACCGACCAGCGGAAACACGCCGGACGGCTGCACCAGCAACCAGGGCGATCCGTCAGAGACATGCTGCAAATTGCGCTCGGCAAGCCGCCGATCGAGGTAGTCGTTCACCAGCGTGACCGTGAGGTCGGGCGATGTCTTGACGACGCGGACGCCCAGCTCCTGGAGTGCCTTGCTCAATTCGACCGCGCCCTTGACGTCGATCGCCTCGAGTCGAACCCGGCAATTGTGCAGGTTCTGCTCGGCGATCGCCTCGGGAAGGCCGAGGCTCGCCCAAAGCCCGGCAATAGCGTTGGCGTGACCGGGCGGCTTTGAGATCACATACCGGCGATCACAGAGCCGCTTGATGGCTTCATTGATCTTGTCAGATGGAAACTTCCGCCCGAGTTCGGCGGTGAGCCTGGCGACACTACAGCCATTCGCACCGATCGCGGACGCCAGCGCGCAGTAGAGCTCGCCATGGAGGAAGAACTTTCGGTCTTCGGAATAGAGGCAGACAACGTCCGGAGGCAGCACATAGGCTGTGAAATTCGGAGCGAACTGCAGAACGTCCTTGTTGGCGCGCGGGGTGGATTTTCCTGGCAAAGAACCGTTCCTGTGCAGCTTGCGGGGAGACTATTGAATAGGAGACGAGCCGTGAAGCGGGGGCGTCGCGCCGGCCGCGACAACGTTCGCGCGGGGACCCGCAACGAGCCGGGCAACGATACGGCGACAAGATGAATTGACAACATGAATTGGCCGGGCCGACGTGTGTCGGACCCGGCCATGACGATCGATGCATGCCAATGCGATGCTGTCTCGACTAGCAGAGGCGGCAGGCGCCCCACGACAGGCAGCAGCCACCGCCGCAACCACCGCAGCCGCCGCAGCGGCAGCCACGGCAACCGCGACAGCCACGGCAACCCCGGCAGCCGCCACATCCGCGCCATGCGACCTGCACGCCGGCTCCGGCGTCTTCCTTGTCGAACAGATGGAACGTCGCCAGGCTGACGTCGGCGATTTCCTCGTCGCCGAGTGTGATGGCCTGCGTCGGTCCGTATTTTTGGGTCTGCGGCATGTCTGCTGCCGGCACGGTCGATGCCGATGCAGCTCCCACCAGCGAGAAGGTCAATCCGGCTGCGCCCAACGCGGGCACGGCGGCCTTGGCCACACGCTTGCCAGTCACACGCTTGCCAGTCACACGCTTGCTCTTGGGGGCTTGCTTCACTCGTGGCATACTCGCATCCTCCATTCTTGACGTGTTTTCGAATTCAACTCTCGCGCAGTTGTACAATCCGTCGCAGTTGCATGCAAGACGCGCTGCGCACACACACTCGCGAGGCGGCTAGCGAGTATCAAGTGTTGTCGTTCATCTTCGTTCCTAGGTTCATCTTGATGAACACGATTATTGGTCGGCGCGTGCGGCCGGACACGATCGTTAACACTTCAGGACTCTCCATGCTGCATTGCGATCACGCCGGCGCCCAAGCGAGGAGCAGCCATGTCGGGTGATGGCGCGCGCTTCGCGTGGTACGAGCTGCTCACCACGGACGTTGGTGGCGCGAGTGCCTTCTACGGCAGCGTGCTCGGCTGGGTCACGAAGGATGCGTCGACGACGGCGCTTCCTTACAGGTTGTTCATGTCGGGCGAGCTTCCCCGCAGCGGCCTGATGGAGTTGCCGGAGGAGGGCAGACGCAAGGGCGCGACCCCGCGATGGATCGGCTATGTCGGTGTCGACGACGTCGATGTAGCCGTCCGCCGCATGCAGGAACTCGGCGGTGCCGTCTATGTGCCGCCGACCGCCACCAATATCGGCCGCGTTGCCATCGTCGCCGATCCGCAGCGAGCGACGTTCGGATTGCTGAGCGGATCGAATGTCGCCTGGTCGGCTGCTGACGGGCTCGATGCCGTCGGGCGTGTCGGCTGGCACGAGTTGCTCGCGGACGACTGGCGCAAGGCGTTCGGCTTCTACAGCGTGGTTTTCGGCTGGCGGGCGGCCGATGGCGGCAACGCCCCCGACGAGACCTATCAAATGTTCTCGGCCGGCGGGCTCACCGTCGGCGGAATCTTCAACAAGCGTCCGCTCGAGCCGATCGCGTTCTGGCTCTACTATTTCAACGTCGACGACCTCGACGCCGCCATCATGCGGGTCAACGCCGGCGGCGGACAGGTCTATGAAGGGCCGCTGGAACTACCGAGCGGGAGCTGGATCGTCCGCTGCCTCGATCCGCAGGGCGCCACTTTTGCCCTGGAGGGACCGCGCAAGCCCGACAGTATCGCGAAGGCGCCGGCGGCGGAGTACCGCTGGACCACCAGCTATGATGCATTCACGTCGAAGGGCCGATGGCGGAGCGACCAGCCTGCCGGCAGGGGACGCCCGCCTGGCAGCAAGTGAGGCGGATCGTCAGCCTGCCTTCGCCGGTGCCGCCGGTTTCGGCGCCGGCGGCTTGATCGGCTTGTCCTGCCGCTTCGACCACGAGATGTAATAGGCCACGATCGTCATGATCGCGATGCCGGAGATGCTGACGAAGATCTGCGCGAACAGCGAGCCCGAGCTCATCGAGAGCTCGAAATGCCCGACAAAGGACAGGAACACGCCGACGCAGAACACCGCGAGCGACTGCTGGCCGCAGACGATCAAGGGATCGAACACCTTCCACTCCAGCGCCGACCAGTCCTTCGGAATGAAGCGGATCACCAGCACCGTGATCACCACGAAGTGCAGGAAGCGATAGGGCGCGAGGTTGGTCTTGTCGTTCGGGTTGAACGCCGAATACAGCCAGTCCGGGAACTGGGCGCCGAATTCCGGGAAGCGTCCGGCCATGGTCATGACCAGCGCGAAGAGCAGATAGGCGATGCAGAACCACAGCGTGTAGCGCGAATTGATGATGTGCATGTTGGCGCGCGCGCCGCCCATCGCGCACCACGAGCCGAACACGAACAGCACCTGCCAAGCGAACGGATTGAAGTACCAGGTCCCGGCCGGGTAGGCCGGCAGGTTCCAGCCCATGTGGCGCGACACCAGCCACAGCGCGAGCGAGGCCAGCATGGTCCAGTTCGGCTGCCGCAGCATGATCCACAGCACCGGCGGGAACAGGCCCATCAGCACGATGTAGAGCGGCAGCACGTCGAGATTGACCGGCTTGAACTTCAGGAACAGGCCCTGGCGCAACGTCTCGGTGGCGTTGTCGACGAGGCCGGCGACGTTGAACTCGTTGATGATCTCGGAATCGCCGAAGCGCAGCGCCAGATAGCTGATCGAGGCGATGTAGATCACGAACAGGATGATGTGGGCGACGTAGAGCTGCCAGACCCGCTTGGTCAGCCGGGTTGCGCCGACGATGAAGCCGCGCTCCAGCATCATGCGGGCATAGACGAAGGACGCGGTGTAGCCGGAGATGAAGACGAACAGGTCCGCGGCGTCGCTGAAGCCGTAATTCCGCGTCGTGATCCAGTTCACGATATTGTCGGGGATGTGATCGAGATAGATCGCCCAGTTCGCGATCCCGCGGAACAGGTCGAGCCGGAGGTCACGTCCTTTGTCGGGCAGGTGAGCGTGGATTTCCATGGGGCGCGCCGCTTCTTCGAGGTGATGCTGTCGAGAAGGCCGTGCTGTAACAATCTGGCCGCGGACCCAAGGGAGCTCAAGAGAAGCCGCTCGGGGCCAGATTGTCACAGCGCGGTAGAATGACTATACCGGTCCGGCGAAGGCTCCCTCCGGGATCGAGGAATCACCGATCAATTGGTAGAACGGTGTCTCTATACTATCCCGGTGGTTTCCTTCAAATCGCTTCCAAATCTTCCGCTTTCATGTCGCTTATCCCACGGGGCCGACCATCCATGACCGCACGCATTTTTAAGCCCGCCAAAAACGCGATGCAATCGGGACGTGCCAAGACCAAAGAGTGGCAACTGGATTTCGAGCCGGAGCAGCCGCGCACCGTGGAGCCCTTGATGGGCTGGACCTCGTCGACCGACATGAAGCAGCAGCTGACGCTGCAGTTCGAAACCAAGGAAGAGGCGGTCGCCTATTGCGAGCGCAAGGGCATCGCCTACCAGGTGATCGAGCCGAAGGATTCGGCGCAACGCCAGATCGCCTATGCCGACAATTTCGCGTTCCGCCGCTGGGAGCCCTGGACCCACTAAGGTCGGACCCACTAAGGTCGGACGCACGAGGTCGGTCAGCTTGCAGGGCTTGCTGCGAAGCTATCGGGAATCGGCAGCGGCGCGTCCTTGGAGACGCCGAGCACCGGAAAGCTTCGAATTTTACGCACATTGGGCAGGCCCGCGAATTGCAGCAGCTGCCGGCGCATGTCATCGACGCTGGGTGCGACGCAGCGGAGCATGAAATCGGCATCGCCCGAGATCCGCCAGCATTGCAGGAAGCGCGGCACGGCCGCCACCGCGGCCTCGAACGCCTCGATCCCGGTCAGGGTCTGGCTGTCGAGCTGGATCAGGACGAAGGTCGTCACCTCATAGCCAAGCAGCCGTTCGTCGAGCGTGGCGCGGATCGCCTGCACAACGCCGCGGCTGCGCAGCGCGCGCAAGCGGCGCAGGCAGGGCGGGGCCGTGATGCCGACCCGCTCGGCGAGCTCGTTGATCCTGATCCGCCCGTCGCGCTGCAACTCGGCCAGGATCCGCCGATCGATGTCATCGAGCTGCGGGCGCTCCGTCACAGTCACGAACCCGCAATCGCGGTTTGCGCGCTGTTGCGAACGGCCTGTCCGATCGCGGCCTGCGGCGCGACGCCTGACAGCACCAGCTTCTCATGTGCCGCGATGATGGCATCGCGGGTGAGGCGGCCACCGGGGCGATACCAGGTGCAGAGCCCCGTCAACAGCGAGATGATGGCGAAGGTCGCGACCTGGATATCGACCACTTCGAATACGCCCTCAGCCACGCCGTCGGTGAGGATCTGCGCCAGCCGCGCCTCATAGGCGCCGCGCAGCGCCACCACCGCGTCGTAGTTCTTCGCATCGAGGCTGCGCAGCTCGGAATTGGCGATGAACACCTCGCGCTTCCGGGTCATGTGATAGGTGACGTGGAAGGCGACGAAAGCACGCAGCTGCGCGACTGGATCGGCCTTGCCTTCGAGCGCAAGATCAAGCTCGCGCAGCAAATCGTTGATATGGTCCTGCACCAGATCGAACAGCAGGTCCTGCTTGGTTGAGATATGGTTGTAGAGGGAGCCGGCCTGGATGCCGACCTCGGCGGCGAGTTGGCGCAGGCTCATCGCCTCATAGCCGTGCTCGAAGATCAGGCGCACGCCGGCCTTGCGGATCGCCTCCAGCGTGGTGGGGCCGTGTGAGCCGATCGTGCGTGCCATCGGGGCCTCGAAGGAATGTTGGCTTGAGCACAGGAAACAAGCGAACGACCGTATGTTTATGGCATGAAATGCCAACAGATTCAACGAACTGCGGATTTCAATGCCAAACCTTAGCACGATTGCTTGCGAAGCCAAGAAAAAAACGTATGATCGTTTAATTGCAGAATGAATCTCACGGGAGGGATCATGGCCTCGAACCAGGCGGCAATCTTCAATTTCGACCTTGGCGAGACCGCGGATGCGATCCGCGAGACGGTGCATGATTTCTCGGCCAACGAGATCGCGCCGCGCGCTGCCGAGATCGACCGCAGCAACCAGTTTCCGCGCGACCTCTGGCCCAGGATCGGTGCGCTCGGGCTGCACGGCATCACCGTCGAGGAGGAGTATGGCGGCTCCGGCCTCGGCTATCTCGAGCACTGCATCGCGGTCGAGGAGATCTCGCGCGCCTCGGCCGCCGTCGGTCTGTCCTACGGCGCCCACTCCAACCTCTGCGTCAACCAGATCCGCCGCAACGGCAACGAGGCGCAGAAGCGCAAATACCTGCCGAAGCTGATCTCCGGCGAGCATGTCGGCTCGCTCGCGATGTCGGAGCCGTCGGCCGGCTCCGACGTGGTCTCGATGAAGACCCGCGCCGACCGGAAGGGCGATCGCTTCGTCCTCAACGGCAACAAGATGTGGATCACCAACGGCCCGGTCGCCGACACGCTGGTGGTCTATGCCAAGACCGATCCGAATGCCGGCCCGCGCGGCATCACCGCCTTCATCATTGAAAAGGGCATGAAGGGATTCTCCACCGCGCAGAAGCTCGACAAGCTCGGCATGCGCGGCTCCGACACCTGCGAGCTGGTGTTCGAGGACTGCGAGGTGCCGGAAGAGAACGTGCTCAGTGAAGTCGGCCGCGGCGTCAACGTGCTGATGAGTGGCCTCGACTATGAGCGCGCGGTGCTGGCGGCGGGGCCGATCGGCATCATGCAGGCCTGCATGGACGTCGTGCTGCCCTACGTCCACGAGCGCAAGCAGTTCGGCGAGCCGATCGGCTCGTTCCAGCTGGTGCAGGGCAAGGTGGCCGACATGTACACCACGATGAACGCCTCGCGCGCTTATGTTTATGCCGTTGCAAAAGCCTGCGACCGCGGCGAGACCACACGCGAGGACGCCGCCGGCGCGATCCTGTACGCCGCCGAGAAGGCCACCCAATGCGCGCTGGATGCGATCCAGCTGCTCGGCGGCAACGGCTATATCAACGACTATCCGACCGGCCGGCTGCTGCGCGACGCCAAGCTCTACGAGATCGGCGCCGGCACCAGCGAGATCCGCCGCATGCTGATCGGCCGCGAGCTGTTCGCGAAGACGGGGTAGCGACAACTGTCATTCCCCGCGAATGCGGGGAATCCAGTACACTGCGGCCTCTCGATGAAACGCTGACGTCTCTGGAATACTGGATCGCCCGCTTTTCGCGGACGATGACACCGAATGAGAACGCAACTGCAATATTAGCCATCGCGTTCCGGCGCGATCATCTTCGCAAAACCCACCGATACTCCAACGAAACGTGCAACACCGATGCCGCTTCATTCGACGATCGATCCCACATCCCAGGAATTCGCCCGCAACGCCGACGTGATGCGCGGCCTGGTCGCGGAGCTCCGCGAAAAACTCAGCCAGGTGGCTGGCGGCGGAGGCGAGACCTCGCGCAAGCGGCACACCTCGCGCGGCAAGATGCTGGCGCGCGATCGCGTCGACCTCTTGGTCGATCCCGGCACCGCGTTCCTGGAGCTGTCGCCGCTCGCTGCCAACGGGCTGTATGGCGGTGATGTGCATTCGGCGAGCATCATCACCGGTGTCGGACGCATCGCGGGACGCGAATGCATCATCGTCGCCAACGACGCCACCATCAAGGGCGGCACCTACTACCCGCTGACGGTGAAGAAGCATCTGCGCGCCCAGGACATCGCGCGGCAGAACAATCTGCCCTGCGTCTACATGGTGGATTCCGGCGGCGCCTTCCTGCCGTTGCAGGACGAGATATTTCCCGACGAGCGGCATTTCGGCCGCATCTTCTACAACCAGGCCCAGATGTCGTCGCAGGGCATCCCGCAGATCGCGATCGTGATGGGCTCCTGCACGGCGGGCGGCGCCTATGTGCCGGCGATGTCGGACGAGAGCATCATCGTGCGCAACCAGGGCACCATCTTCCTCGGCGGTCCACCGCTGGTGAAGGCCGCGACCGGCGAGGTCGTCACCGCGGAAGAGCTCGGCGGCGCCGATGTCCATTCGCGGCAGTCGGGCGTGACCGATCACTATGCGCAGAACGACGCGCACGCGATCGGGATCGCGCGCCGCATCGTCGGCACGCTGAAGCAGCCGGCGAAGGCGGTGTTGAACATGCGCACCGTCCAGGAGCCGCTGTTTCCGGCCGAGGAGATCTACGGCGTGGTCTCCGCCGACGGCCGCAAGCCGTTCGACGTGCACGACATCATCGCGCGGATCGTCGACGGCTCCGAGTTCGACGAGTTCAAGAAGCTCTACGGCACCACGCTGATCTGCGGCTTCGCCCATATCTGGGGCTATCCGGTCGGCATCATCGCCAACAACGGCATCCTGTTCAGCGAGAGCTCGCTGAAGGGGGCGCATTTCATCGAACTGTGCTGCCAGCGCGGCATCCCCCTGGTGTTCCTGCAGAACATCACCGGCTTCATGGTCGGCAAGAAGTACGAGGCCGGCGGCATCGCCCGCGACGGCGCCAAGCTGGTGACGGCGGTTGCCACCGCCGGCGTGCCGAAATTCACCGTCGTGATCGGCGGCTCCTACGGCGCCGGCAATTACGGCATGTGCGGCCGCGCCTACAGCCCGCGCTTCCTCTGGCTGTGGCCGAACGCCCGCATCTCCGTGATGGGCGGCGAGCAGGCCTCGATGGTGCTGAGCCAGGTTCGGCGCGACGGCATCGAAGCCAAGGGCGAGAGCTGGTCGGCGGAGGAAGAGGACAAGTTCCGCGAGCCGATCCGCGCGCAATACGAGAAGCAGGGCAATCCCTATTATGCCACCGCGCGGCTGTGGGACGACGGCGTGATCGATCCCGCCGACACCCGCCTCGTGCTCGGGCTCGGCCTGTCGGCCGCGGCGAACGCGCCGATCGAACCCACCAAGTTTGGTCTGTTCAGGATGTGACGCAGGATCTCATGATGGACCGCTCAAGACTCTATCGGCCTTTCCGTACGCTTCTGATCGCCAATCGGGGCGAGATCGCCTGCCGCGTCATCCGCTCGGCGCGCGCCATGGGGCTGCGCACCGTCGCGGTCTATTCCGAGGCCGACCGGGACGCGATGCATGTCGCGCTCGCCGACGAGGCCGTGCTGCTCGGCCCTGCGCGGGCGCGTGACAGCTATCTCAACGTCGAACGCGTCATCGCCGCTGCGAAGCAGAGCGGCGCCGAGGCGGTGCATCCCGGCTACGGCTTCCTGTCCGAGAATGCCGAATTCGCGCAGGCCTGCCTTGAGGCCGGTCTGGTGTTCGTCGGCCCGACCGCCGCGATGATGACCGCGATGGGCTCGAAGTCCGGCTCGAAGGCGCTGATGGAGAAGGCCGGCGTGCCGCTGGTGCCGGGCTATCACGGCGAGGCCCAGGACGAGGCGACACTGGCGGATGCCACCAACCGGATCGGCTTCCCGGTGCTGGTCAAGGCGTCGGCCGGCGGCGGCGGCCGCGGCATGCGCGTGGTCAATTCGGCGGCGGAACTTTCGGCCGCGATCACCAGCGCCAAGCGCGAGGCCAAGGCGGCGTTCGGCGACGACCGCATGCTGATCGAGAAGTACGTGCAGAACCCGCGCCATATCGAGGTGCAGATCATCGGCGACAGCCATGGCCATCTGCTCTCGCTGTGGGAACGCGAATGCACGCTGCAACGGCGGCACCAGAAGGTGATCGAGGAGGCACCGTCGCCGACGCTGAACGCCGCGCAACGCGACTCCGTCTGCGAGGCCGCCCGCAAGGCGGCCGGTGCGGTCAACTATGTCGGCGCCGGCACCATCGAGTTCGTCTCCGACGGCAAGGACGTGTTCTTCATCGAGATGAACACCCGTTTGCAGGTCGAGCATCCCGTGACCGAGCTCATCACCGGCGTCGATCTCGTCGAATGGCAGCTCCGCGTCGCGTTCGGCGAGGCGCTGCCGCTGAAGCAAAGCGAGATCAAGCTGAATGGGCACGCCATCGAGGCGCGCGTCTACGCCGAGAATCCGCAGAAGAACTTCATGCCATCGGTCGGCCGCATCAAGACCTGGCGGACGCCGCAGGACGGCGACGGCCTGCGCATCGATGCCGGCTATCGCAGCGGCGACAACGTCTCTCCGTATTACGATGCGATGCTCGCCAAGGTGATCGCCTGGGCGCCGACGCGCGAGGGCGCGATCGAGAAGCTCAATCGCGGGCTTGAAGAGACCGATGTCCGCGGCATCGTCACCAACATCCCATTCCTGTCGGCGCTGGTGACGCATCCCGACACCAGGGCCAATGCGATCGATACCGGCTTCATCGAGCGCGAGCTGAAGAACCTCACGGCCGGCACGGGCGCGGCCGGCGAGTTCGAGCTCTGTGCAGCTGTGGCTGCGATCATCAACGACGAGCGGAAGGCAGTGATGGGCGAGGCCAACTCGCCCTGGCAGGCGTTCGGCTGGATGCCGGTCGGCCGCCGCCAGCGGGTGTTTTCGTTTCGGCAGGGTCATGAGCCCGCACAGACCATCACGTTGCACTATGGCAACGGACCGTCGGCGCTCTCGGTCGGCGGGCACGAGCTTGGCTTTGAAATCTCGTCAGCCGGCGATGACGGCTTTGACTTGACGCTCAATGGCCACAAGTCGTGCGTCGCCTCGGTCGTCGAGGGCCACGAACTCTATCTGCGCACCCGCAACGGCCGCTTCGATCTGCACTGGGTCGATCCGTTCGGCGGCGAGAGCGAGGAGCAGGTCGGCGAGGACAAGATCGTCGCGCCTCTGCCGGGCACCGTGGTCGCGTTGCTGGCTGAGGAGGGCGCGACCCTGGAGAAGGGCGCACCGATCCTGACGCTGGAAGTGATGAAGATGGAGCAGACCCTGCGTGCGCCCTATGCGGGCGTCTTGAAGAAGCTCAAATGCAAGGTCGGCGACATCGTCGGCGAGGGCGTCGAGCTTGCCGAAGTCGAGCCGGCGGCCGCGTCATGAGCGATCAGATCCACATCGTCGAGATGGGGCCGCGCGACGGCCTGCAAAACGAGAAGACGCCGGTCAGCGTCGAGGCGCGAATCGCCTTCGTCGAGGCGCTGGTGGCGGCCGGGCTCAAAACCGTCGAGGTCGGCGCCTTCGTATCGCCGAAGGCGATCCCGCAGATGGCAAGCTCCGATGCGGTGCTGCGCGGTGTCGGTCACGTCAAGGGCGCAGAATTCCACGTGCTGGTGCCGAACGAGAAGGGCTATGACGCCGCGCACGCGGCCGGCGCCCGGGTGGTCTCGGTGTTCGCGGCGGCCTCCGAGGGCTTTTCGCGCGCCAACATCAATTGCTCGATCGCGGAATCGATCGAGCGCTTCAAGCCGGTGCTGGCGCGCGCCAAGGCCGATGGCGTCAAGGTGCGCGGCTATGTCTCCTGCGTGCTCGGCTGTCCGTTCGATGGCGAGATCAAGCCGAAGGCGGTCGCCGACCTCGCGGTGCGGCTGTGGGATCTCGGCTGCTACGAGATCTCGCTCGGCGACACGATCGGCGTCGGTACGCCGCTCAAGGCCAAGGAGATGCTGCGCGCGGTCGGCTCCGAGCTGCCGGTCGGCAACCTTGCGATGCACTTCCACGACACCTACGGCCAGGCGCTCGCCAATCTCTATGCCGGCATGGAGGAGGGCGTGCGCGTCATCGATGCCGCCGCCGGCGGCCTCGGCGGCTGCCCTTACGCTCCCGGCGCCACCGGCAACGTCGCGACCGAGGACGTCGTCTACATGCTGGAAGGCATGGGCGTGACAACCGGGATCGACATGGACAGGCTGCTGGCCACGACGAACGAGGTCGCCGATTTGCTCGGCCGTCCGCCGGTGAGCCGTGTAGCCTCCGCGCTCAACGCAAAGCGCAAGCGGCTGGGCGGATCGTAAGTTGCAGGATCGGTGGGGTGATTTGTCCGTCATAGCGGACGCCACTGGGAGTTATGCGCTGCGAGGCGCAGATTCAAGGCGCGCAAGTCGTACCCTGGATTGCGCAGTCCGGGCTCCCGAAGCTCGCTTCTCAACCCATATAGGAAGCGTGCGACAGCGCCTTGCGCTATCGCCGCCCTCTTCGAGGGCGTTTCCTCCCTAGACTTGGGCCGCTTGTTGTTCGAGCGGCCCTTTTTCTTACGCGGCCGGACCGTCGATGGTCGCGATCACGATCTTCATATCGGTCGCGAGCTCCCGATAGTGCCCGCCCAGCCGCTGGTAGAGTTCGCGGTTGCCCCCATCCAGCGTCCTGCTCGCGATCAGCTCGCATTCGTTGGCGAGGATCTCAAATCGTTCCAGCTTTGCTTGAAGAGCAGACATGGCGGGCGTGTCCCTGACTGTTACTGAGGGAGTTGCGACGCTACTCCTCCGACGGCGTCTAGTGCAAAATAATTATACGATAGAACTAAATTTGTCCGACAGCGACCCTGACCAATTGATGGCGGATGCAACGGCGGTGATAGGACAGCGGGAGGACCTCATGTTGCAGCGCACACGCCCTGGTTCCCGATCAATCCCGCCAAAACCGTTCATGGCTTGGTGACTCAAACGTGTTGAAGTGAGCGGGCTCGCAAGTGTTCCAGGTGGTCATCTCCCATGTCCGGACAGGTGTCAGCTTCCCGCGGCCGAACGTTTTTGGCCGGAAAAATCGTCTTCAATTTCGGTCGGTCAGCCTTTGACTGCACGGTCCGGCAGCTCACGGATGCGGGCGCGACCGTAGAACTCGAAAGCGTCGTCGGCATTCCCGACCATGTCCAATTGTTGATCGTTGGCACCCATCAGGTGAAGCCGTGCAAGCGGCTGTGGCAATCGGACCGCCAGCTCGGCCTGGCTTTCGACGAGCCGCGCACCAACGCCGCTGCGCCCGCGACTGCCGCGGCCACCGTGCCTGCGCCGGCTGCCATTCCGGAGCGGCGCAGCGGCGATATCCTGCGCGGGCACATGCTGGCGCTGCGCGCCGCGCTCGACCAGATCCCGGTCGGCATTCTGCTGCTGGATTCCGAGCTGAAGGCCCTGTTCATCAACCGCGCGTTCCGGACCATGTGGGTGCTTCCGGACGCGGTTGCCGAGCGCACCCCCACCTTCACCGATCTGATGCAGCACGGCTGCAAGACCATGGCCTATGAGCTGCCGGCTGAGCAGCTCCAGGCCTACCTTGCCGAGCGCGTCCGCCTCGTCAGCATCGGGGACCCGAACCCGATCGATCTCCGGCGCAGCAATGGTGACGTGGTGCGGTGCCAGTGCACGCCGCTGCCCGACGGCGGCCGCATGGTGAGCTACACGCCGGTGACCGACATCGTGCGCGCATCGGACAAGTTGAAGGTGCTGACCGGCGCGCTCGAGAATGTGGAGGACGGTGTCGTCCTGCTCGACCGCGATCTCAACGCGATCTTCCTCAACCGGCGCATGCGCGAATTCTGGGAAGTCAGCGAGGAGGAGGTGGCGCGGCATCCGCCCTATATCACGCTGCTGACGCGCAATCGCCGGGCCGTCCCGACCGGCGCGACGGCGGAGCAGGTCAAGGCCTTTCCGGCGAAGCGGATCGCCGAGATCAAGGCGGGCGATCACAAGCGCGACGTTCAGACGCCTGACGGCCGCAACATCAGGATCCATTGCTCGACCATGGCAAATGGCGGCCGCATGCTGACCTTTGTCGACATCACCGATCTGGTCAATAACGCACGCCAGCTTGAGGTGCTTGCGACCACTGATCCGCTCACCGGACTGTTCAACCGCAGGCACTTCCTGACCACGCTGGATGCGGAGTGGAGCCGGTTTCAGCGTTACTATCGTTCCGTCTCGGTCCTGATGGTCGATATCGATCACTTCAAGAGCATCAACGACCGGTTCGGTCATGCGGCCGGCGACGAGGCGATCAAGGCCGTCGCCGAGATCTGCGTTCGCGGCAAGCGCAAGTCGGACATGGTGGGCCGTGTCGGCGGCGAGGAGTTCGCGGTGCTGCTGCCGGAAACGACCTTGTCGCGCGCGCGAACCGTCGCCGAGCGCATTCGCAAGCGGGCGGAAGCGTTGACGCTAAGCGCGGACGATCGTCCGGTGCGGCTAACAGTGAGCATCGGCATTGCCGAGGCCACCACCAGCATGCCGGGGGTCGATGCGCTGATGAAGGCCGCCGATGCCGCGCTCTACCAGGCCAAGGATCGCGGCCGCAATCGGATCGAGTGCTGGGGACCACCGCTACCGCCGAAACTGGCGGCGGAGTAGGCCCTGCTCCTTCTCTCGTCATTTCCCGATGCGCAATTGCGCATCTGAGGGCGACGCGAAGCGTCGAGCCCGGAGCCTGTCATCGGGCGCGCATTCGCGCGACCCGTTGGGGCTGCCCCGGAATGACGACGGGTGAAGGGCTGCCCCTAGCGCTGATTTGCCCGACGGCGCAAGCCCCCACAGCAAAAATATTTCTCTTTATCCGAAGTGCAGCTCAATGCTATAAATCCGAAGTCTCGCCCGACACGAGGGGCGCTTCGCGGTCGTCACGAACGCGGGTCGAGATGCGGTGGACGCTGCGCGTGGCCTGACGAGAGCACGCAAGGCGGACGGCGAAATCGTGCAGGCCTGACGCCCTAGCGGTAGGTGTCTCTTCCGATTGCGCAAATGCGCGTTGTGAAGACGGTGACAACAAAGCCAAGTCTCGCCGGGGAGAGCACGTATAAGCCGTAAGCCATCGCGCAGGGAAAGCCGGGTTGCTCCGGTTACACCTGTGGTCCTACCCCCGAGCTTTCTACCCATTGCTCGGGGCCCATGGGTGCGATCGGCACCCGGCTTTCCCTGCGCCCTCTGAAGAGAGAGGGCGGGAAGAAAGAGCAAGACTCGGACAATTCATGTCGCGAGAACGCGAAGCTGTATCCCAATCCTCGTCGTCCTGGCGAAAGCCATTACCCCAAATGCGCATTGTTGCGCGATGCTGGGCCACAATATCGTTCACAATGAAATGCGGTGGTTACGGGTCTTGGCTTTCGCCAGGACGACAGTTGGCGAGATCGCGCACCCGACTCTATTACCGCTATTTTCCGTCAAGCTCCCATAAGGACTGATAATACATGGTTGCCCGAAGGCCACGATTGTTGCATCAACGCAACATGACTTGAACATTTAACCCTAAAAGCAGCCGGCCTGCCGTCGCGCCTCTTTTTGGCCACACCCTGACATGAAAGGATATTCACCTAGCTGAATAGCCAGCGCTCCGACGGCGGGACATTTTTTCGGGTTCCGGCGTTGATGGAGGAAAGAGCGCGGCAAAAAGCGTCGGAACAGGGTCGCGATGGACGCCAAGGTGGACGGCAAGATCAAGGGCAGGCTGCCGAGCCGTCATGTGACGGAGGGTCCCGAGCGCGCGCCGCATCGTTCCTATCTCTATGCGATGGGGTTGACGACAGCCCAGATTCATCAACCGTTTGTCGGCGTTGCTTCATGTTGGAATGAAGCCGCGCCCTGCAACATTTCGCTGATGCGCCAGGCGCAGGCGGTGAAGAAGGGGGTGGCCTCCGCCGGCGGCACGCCGCGCGAGTTCTGCACCATCACCGTGACCGACGGCATCGCGATGGGCCATGACGGCATGCGCTCGTCGCTGCCGTCGCGCGAATGCATCGCCGATTCGGTCGAACTGACCGTCCGCGGCCATTCCTACGACGCGCTGGTCGGGCTCGCCGGCTGCGACAAGTCGCTGCCCGGCATGATGATGGCGATGGTCCGGCTCAACGTGCCTTCGATCTTCATCTATGGCGGCTCGATCCTGCCGGGCAATTTCCGCGGCCAGCCGGTCACCGTGCAGGACATGTTCGAGGCGGTCGGCAAGCACTCGGTCGGCGCCATGTCGGACGAGGACCTCGACGAGATCGAGCGGGTGGGCGTGCCCGTCGGCCGGCGCCTGCGGTGCCCAGTTCACCGCCAACACCATGGCGACCGTTTCCGAGGCGATCGGCCTCGCGCTGCCGTATTCGGCCGGGGCTCCGGCGCCCTACGAGATCCGCGACTCCTTCTGCGCGGCCGCCGGCGAGAAGGTGATGGAGCTGATCGCGAAAAACATCCGGCCCCGCGACATCGTCACCAGGGAAGCCCTTGAAAATGCTGCGGCCGTGGTTGCAGCCTCAGGTGGTTCGACCAATGCTGCGCTGCACCTGCCGGCGATTGCCCATGAGTGCGGCATTAAATTCAATTTGTTCGACGTTGCCGAAATCTTCAAAAAGACTCCTTACGTCGCGGATTTGAAGCCGGGCGGCCGTTATGTTGCCAAAGACATGTTTGAAGTAGGTGGCATTCCGCTGCTGATGAAGACGCTGCTCGACAATGGCCACCTGCACGGGAATTGCCTCACCGTCACTGGCCGAACGATCGCCGAAAACCTCAAAAGCGTGAAATGGAATCCGCACCAGGATGTGGTGCGGCCCGCCAGCAATCCGATCACCGTCACGGGTGGCGTGGTCGGGCTGAAGGGTAATCTCGCTCCAGAGGGTGCGATCGTGAAGGTCGCGGGAATGTCCAACCTGAAGTTCACCGGTCCGGCCCGGTGCTTCGACCGCGAGGAAGACGCCTTCGAGGCGGTGCAGAAGCGCACCTACCGGGAAGGCGACGTGATTGTGATCCGCTACGAGGGGCCGAAGGGCGGCCCCGGGATGCGGGAGATGCTGGCGACCACGGCGGCGCTGACCGGGCAGGGGATGGGCGGCAAGATCGCCCTGATCACCGATGGCCGGTTCTCCGGCGCCACCCGTGGCTTCTGCATCGGACATATTGGACCTGAAGCGGCCGTCGGTGGGCCGATCGGGTTGTTGCAAGACGGCGACATCATCGAGATCGATGCGGTCGCCGGCACCCTTAACGTAAATTTGAGCGACGCCGAACTCGCAAATCGTAAGACCAAATGGGCCCCTCGCGCGACGAACCATACATCTGGTGCGCTGTGGAAGTACGCCGAGCAAGTGGGGCCGGCGGTGGATGGCGCAGTCACCCATCCGGGTGGCGCGTACGAGAAACAGTGTTATGCGGACGTTTAAGCGTACGATATTTGCGTTTGCGTTAGGGGCCATCCCGGTGGCGGGCCCAGGATTCGGATTCGACGGCGCCCCGGTCAACCCGAAGGACACCGCGCTTCCTGTGGTTTCGCCTCAACCCGGTACGGCGGCCGCCCTGAAGCGGGCTGCGGTGCCGGCGGCTTCGGTCGATACGCTGTCGAACTCCACCGTCATGTCGCTGGCCGAGAGCGGCCATCCGATCGCGCAGTGGAAGGTCGGCAAGATGTACGCCGATGGCGACGGGGTTGCGCAGGACGATCTGCGCGCCTTCGAATATTTCAGCCGGATCGCCAATGCGCATGCCGAGGATTCGCCGTCGGCGCCGCAGGCCTCGGTCGTTGCCAACGCTTTCGTGGCGCTCGGCCGCTACTATCTGAGCGGCATTCCCAATTCCAAGGTGAAGGCCGACACCGAGCGGGCGCGGGAGATGTTCTCCTATGCCGCCTCCTATTTCGGCAATGCCGACGCCCAATACGACCTGGCCCGGCTGTATCTGAAGACGCCGGACGCCTCGCGGGACGATTTCCGCTATGGCGCGCGCTGGCTCGGTCTGGCCGCCCAGAAGGGCCAGCATCAGGCGCAGGCGCTGCTTGGCCAGATGCTGTTCAACGGCGACCGGCTGCCGCCGCAGCGGGCTCGTGGCCTGATGTGGCTGACCCTGGCGCGCGACAGCGCCACGCCGGACGAGGCCTGGATCAAGGAAAGCTACAACCGGGCGATCGCCAAGGCCTCCGAGGACGACCGCGCGATGGCACTGCAGATGCTCGAGCACTGGGTGCAGGGCCGCCGCGACTAGAGGCCGCCGCGACTGGTATCGCGGGCGGGGCCCGCAAGTCGCTTGGTTCGCAAGGGCTCAGGCGGTCTCGAAATCGAGATCGGCCCACACCGGGACATGGTCGGACGGCTTCTCCCAGGCGCGGACATAGCTGTCGATGCCGACATCGATCAGCCGGTCGCTGGCCTGCGGCGACATCAGGAGATGGTCGATGCGCAGGCCCCAGTTTTTCTGCCAGGCGCCCGCCTGATAGTCCCAGAAGGTGTACTGGCCGGGCTCGTCATTGACCGCCCGCAGCGCATCGGTGAGGCCGAGGCCGAGCAGCGACTGGAAGGCCTCGCGGGTCTGAGGGCGGAACAGGGCGTCGTCCGCCCAGGCGGCCGGATTGTAGACGTCGCGGGCCGCCGGAATGACGTTGAAGTCGCCGGCCAGGATCAGCGGCTCCTCGGCCTTAAGCCGTTCCCGCGTGTACTCAAGAAGCCGCGACATCCATTTGAGCTTGTAGGGATATTTGTCGGTATTGGCCGGGTTGCCATTGGGCAGATAAAGACATGCGACCCGCACCACGCCCTGCTTCAGCGTGACGACGCCTTCGAGGAAGCGGGCATGGGCGTCCTCGTCGTCGCCGGCGAGGCCGGATTTGGTCTCGTCGAACGGCAGTTTCGAGAGCAGCGCGACGCCGTTGAAGGTCTTCTGGCCGTGGGTGACGACATTATACCCGAGCGCCTCGATCTCGAGCCGGGGAAACGCGTCATCGATGCATTTGATCTCCTGCAAGCAGACGATGTCGGGGGAACACTCCTTCAGCCAGGCGACCAGAAGTTCGATCCGTTGCCGGACCGAATTGACGTTCCACGTAGCGATGCGCATGCCAATGACCGGATTGAAGCTGCAGGATTTCACTTAGGTGGCATACCATGGGCAGTCCGCCTGTGCTAACCCTCTCCAGAAACAAGGCGTAACAATTGCCGACGGGGGAGTGACGACGCGTCCCGGCCTTCAAGGGAAGTCTGGCGGCGCACGTTCAAGACATATGAAAAAACGTAATTTGGTCCTGACTATCGCTGTTCTCGGCATTGCCGCCGGGACGGCTTACCTGACCCGCGCTTCATGGATGGGTGGCGGTGCTGCCACTGCGCAAGGGACCCCGCGGCCGCGCGTTGTGTCGGTCGATCTCGCCAAGGCCGAACGCAAATCGGTGCCGGTCGATGTCGATGCGATCGGACAGGTCACGCCGATCTCCAGCGTGGCGCTGAAGTCGCGGCTGGAGACCACCATCGTCTCGGTGCATTTCGAGGACGGCGCCAGGGTCAATGAAGGCGACCTGCTGTTCATGCTCGACGCGCGGCAGATCGACGCCCAGATCGAGCAGGCCGAGGGTGTGCTGGCCCGCGACCAGGCCCAGCTCGAGGGCGCCCAGCGCGACCTCCGCCGCTACACCGAACTGGTCGGCAAGGGCGCCACCACCCAGGTCAATCTCGACAACGCCAAAACCCAGTCCGATGTCCTGATCGGCACCATCAAGGCCGACCAGTTCGCACTGGAAAACCTCCGCGTCCAGAAAAGTTACACCGTGATCCGCGCCCCGTTCGCGGGGCGGATCAGCGCCGCCAACGTCAAGGTCGGGAACTTCGTCCGCCCCGCCGACACCCAGCCGCTCGCCGTCATCAACCAGATGGCGCCGGTCTACGTCACCTTTGCGATCCCGCAGCGGGCGCTGGTCGACCTGCGCGATGCGATGGGGAAGGCCGATCCGAAGGTGATCGCGACCATTCCCGGCCATCAGCGCTCAGAAAGCGGCAAGGTGGCGATGGTCGAGAACGCCGTCGATGCGACCACCGGCATGGTCACCGTGCGCGGCATCATGAGCAACACAAGCGAGACGCTGTGGCCCGGCACCATCGTGCAAACCAAGCTGATCATCCGCAGCGAGGATGCCGTCGTGGTGCCGACGGTCGCGGTCCAGCGCAGCCAGAACGGTAATTTCGTGTTCATCGTGAAGGACGGCGTCGCCAAGGTCCAGCCGGTCAAGGTCGACCGAACCTTCCAGGGCTCGTCGGTCATTTCTGACGGACTGACGGGTGATGAAAGCATCGTCGTCGACGGCCAGTTGCTGCTGTCGGAGGGATCGCGGGTCGAGCCACGGGCACGCAAGGCCGGAGCCTGACCGATGACGCTGTCCGAGCTCTGCATCCGCCGCCCGGTCATGACGACGCTGATCACGGCGTCGATCATCGCCTTCGGCGTGTTCGGCTTCCGCCTGCTGCCGGTCTCGGCGCTGCCCAAGGTCGACTTCCCGACCATTGCGGTCACCGCGACCTTGCCCGGCGCCAGCGCCGACACCATGGCGGCCTCGGTCGCAGGGATCATCGAGCGCCAGCTCTCGACCATCGCCGGCATCTCGTCGATGAACTCGAACTCGTCGCAGGGCACCAGCGTCATCACCATCCAGTTCGACCTTAACCGCAACATCGACGCCGCCGCGCTCGACGTGCAGACGGCACTAACGATCGCGCAGCGCCGGCTGCCGATCGAGATGACGATCCCGCCGAGCTTCCGGAAGGTGAACCCGGCGGATTTCCCGGTGCTGTTCGTCTCGCTGGGCTCGGCGACGCTGCCGCTCTCGGCGGTCAATGAATACGGTGACATCACGATCGGGCAGGCGCTGTCGCAGCTGCCGGGCGTCGCGCAGGTGCTGATCTACGGCGCGCAGAAATTCGCGATCCGGGTGCAGGCCGATCCGGAGGCTGCTGCCGCCCGCGGCGTCGCGATGGAGGATATTCGCGCCGCGGTGTCGCGCGCCAATTCCTCGACCCCGGTCGGCACGCTGAACGGCCCCAAGCAGGACGTCGCGCTGCAAGCCTCCGGCCAGATGGACAAGGCGGCCGATTACCGCCAGATCTACGTTGCCTGGCGCAACGGCTCGCCGGTCCGGCTCGACGAGATCGCCAAGGTCTATGACAGCGTCGAGAACGACAAGATCGCGACCTGGATGAACGACGAGCGGGCGATCGTGCTCGCGATCCAGAAGCAGCCCGACGCCAACACCGTGGCCGTGGTCGATGCCGTGCTCGCCAAACTGCCGTCGCTGCGCGCCGCGATCCCGCCCTCGGTGACCATGCAGGTGATGATGGACCGCTCGGTCTCGATCCGGCAGGCGGTCAGCGACGTCGAGGAAACCCTGCTGATCGCGATCGCGCTGGTGATCCTGGTGATCTTCCTGTTCCTGCGCTCGGCGTCCGCGACCTTCATTCCGGCGCTGGCGGTGCCGATCTCGCTGTTCGGCACCTGCGCGGTCATGTACGCGCTGGACTACTCGATCAACAACATGACGCTGCTGGCGCTGACGCTCTCGGTCGGCTTCGTGGTCGACGACGCCATCGTCATGCTGGAGAACATCGTCCGCCACATCGAGCACGGCATGAAGCCGTTCGAGGCGGCGCTGAAGGGCGCCCGCGAGATCGGCTTCACCATCATCTCGATCACCTTCTCGCTGATCGCCGTGTTCATTCCGGTGCTCTTGATGGGCGGCATCGTCGGCCGCGTGTTCCGCGAATTCGCGGTCACGATCTCGGTCGCGATCATCGTCTCGGGCTTCGTGTCGCTGACCCTGACGCCGATGCTCTGCGCCCGCGTGCTGCGCGCCCATGACGCGACCAAGCGGCCGAACATCGTGCTGCGCGCGTTCGAGGCGATATTCGAGACCTGGCTGCGCGCCTATGAATGGGCGCTGGACTGGGTGCTGGCCAAGAAGGCGCTGATGCTGGTGGTGACGCTGGCGACGCTCGGCGGCACCATCTATCTCTATTTGATCGCGCCGAAGGGCTTCTTTCCGCAGGAGGACACCGGATTCCTGATCGGCGTGACGGAGGCCGCGACCGACACCTCGTTCGAGGCGATGAAGGTGCGCCAGCAGGCGCTGGTCGAGGTGATGCGGACCGATCCGGCGGTCGATTACGTCAATTCCACCGTCGGCTCCGGCGGTCCCAATCCGACCACCAATTACGGCCGGCTGTTCATCGCGCTGAAGCCGCAGAAGGCCCGCGACAACGCCACCGTCGTGATCGGGCGGCTGCGCCAGAAGGCGCGCGAGATCCCGGGCATGCAGGCGTTCTTCCAAAGCGTCCAGAACCTCAATATCGGCGGCCGCATCTCGAAGAGCCAGTATCAATATGTGATGCAGAGCGGCGATACCGAGTCGCTGTACCGGCTGGCGCCCGAGATGCGCGACAAGATCGAGAAGATTCCGGGCCTGCTGGACGTCACCACCGATCTCTACATCAAGAACCCGCAGATGACGGTCGACATCGACCGCGAGAAGGCGGCGGTCTACGGCGTGACCGTCGATCAGGTCCGCAACCAGCTCTACAACGCTTACGGCGCCCGGCAGGTCGGCACCATCTACATGCCGTCGAACGACTACCAGATCATCCTGGAGGTGCAGCCGCAGTTTCGCGTCGACCCGTCTGATCTGTCGAAGCTCTACATGAAGACCGCGAACGGCCAGACCATTCCGCTCGATGCGGTGGCGCGGCTGGTGCCATCGGTCGGACCGCTGCAGATCAACCACCAGGGCCAGCAGCCGGCGGTGACGATCTCGTTCAATCTCGCGCCCGGCATCTCCCTCGGCTACGCGGTCGACAAGATCACCGAGCTCGAGCAGACGGCGAATTTGCCGCCGACGATCGCGACGGGGTTCTCCGGTACCGCGCAGGTGTTCCAGGATTCGCTGCGCGGGCAGGGCGTGCTGATCCTCGCCGCGGTGTTCGCGGCCTTCGTGATCCTCGGCATCCTCTACGAGAGCTTCATCCACCCGATCACGATCATCTCGGGCCTGCCGTCGGCCGGCATCGGCGCGATTCTGACGCTGATGCTGTTCGGCATGGAGCTGTCGGTGATCGCGATGATCGGCATCGTGATGCTGGTCGGCATCGTCAAGAAGAACGCGATCATGATGGTCGACTTCGCGCTGGAGCGCCGCCGCGTCGGGCTGAGCGCCGAGCACGCGATCCGGGAGGCGGCGCTGCTGCGCTTCCGCCCGATCATGATGACGACGTTCGCGGCGATCTTCGGCACGCTGCCGATTGCGCTCGGCGCGGGTGCCGGCGCCGAACTGCGTCAGCCGCTCGGCGTCGCCGTGGTCGGCGGCCTCTGCGTGTCGCAATTGCTGACGCTGTTCATCACGCCCGTGATCTACATCTATCTCGACCGCATCGACCGCAGGCTGCGGCGCAAGCTCGATCCGCAGGCGGAGGCGGGTGGAGACGTCGAGCGGCCGCAGGTGGTCGCCGCGGAATAGCGCGGCGTATCTCGCGAACCAATCGCGGGTTCGCGTTGGGAAACCGTATCAAAGCGTGGAGCGTTAGATCGAGAAGCTGGTGCCGCAGCCGCAGGAGGCGGTGGCGTTCGGGTTGACGACGCGGAACGAGGCGCCGATCAGATCGTCGACGAAGTCGACTTCCGAGCCCGCCAGGAACGGGACCGAGGCGGGATCGATCAGTACCACGGCGCTGTCGCGCTCGATCACGAGGTCGTCATCGGCCTGGGTGCGCTCAACGTCGAACTTGTACTGGAAACCGGAGCAGCCGCCGCCCTCGACGGAAATGCGCAGCTTGGCGCCGTCGCCTTCCTTGCTGAGGATCTGCCCGATCCGGCGGGCAGCCCGTTCGCTGACGGTGATGGCAGCAGTCATGTTCGGTCTCCGAAACCCTATTCCCGGCGCCATCTGACCGGATCGCGCCCGGCGTCATGCCCAATTCATTTGGTCCGCCGCCTCAGACATAGTTAAGTGCGTCGGACCGTGGAATCAAATGGATAAGGACTAAAATACAGTGTCGGTCGGAATGGCTGCCCCCCGCGCGCCTTATGCCTGCGACCCCGATCGCAGCCGTGGCCGGCTGGTCACCGAGCCGCCGAGCCGGACCCGCAGCCCGTTCCGTCGCGACTGCGACCGGGTGATCCATTCCACCGCCTTCCGCCGCCTCAAGCACAAGACCCAGGTGTTCGTCTTCCATGAGGGCGATCACTACCGCACCAGGCTGACCCATTCGCTGGAGGTCGCCCAGATCGCCCGCGCGCTGGCGCGCCAGCTCGGGGTCGACGAGGATCTGACGGAGACGCTGGCCTTGGCGCACGACCTCGGCCATCCGCCGTTCGGCCATGCCGGGGAGCGGGCGCTCGACGACTGCCTCAAGGATGACGGCGGCTTCGACCACAACGCCCAGGCGCTGCGGGTCGTCACCTCGCTGGAGCATCGCTATCCCGAGTTCGGCGGGTTGAACCTGACCTGGGAATCGCTCGAGGGCATCGTCAAGCACAACGGCCCGCTCACCGAGCGCAACGGCGCGCCGGCCGGCCGCTATCTGCAAAGCGGCATTCCGGTCGGGATTGCCGACTACAACAAGACCTACGATCTCGAGCTCTGGAGCTATGCCTCGCTCGAGGCGCAGATCGCGGCCTTCGCCGACGACATCGCCTATGACGCCCATGACATCGACGACGGCCTGCGCGCCGGCCTGTTTGCGGTCGACGATCTCAAGGAGATGCCGCTGACATCAGAGATCATCGCCGAGATCGACCGGCATTATCCTGATCTCGACGAGGTCCGGCGCGGCGCCGAACTGGTGCGTGAGCTGATCTCACATTTCATCAGCGCGGTGTTCAACGAGGCGAGCCGGCGGCTGGCCGCCGCCCAGCCGCAATCGGCCCAGGATGTCCGTCGCCACACCGCGCCGCTGATCGCGTTTCCGCCTGAAGTGGCCAAGCAGGAGGCGGCGATCAAGGCGTTCCTGTTCCGGCGGATGTATCGCCATCCGCGGGTGATGCTTGTCATGCGGGAGGCGGAGCAGGTGGTCCGCAATCTCTTCGACCGCTACCGGCAATCGCCCGGCGACCTGCCGGCGGAATGGATCGAGGGCAGCGCAGAGGAGACCGGGAGCGCGCGGAACAGGCGGATCGGCAATTTCATTGCCGGGATGACCGACCGGTTCGCCTTGATAGAACACCAAAGGCTTTTTGACTCGACCCCGGATTTGCGTTAGCGCCCTGCCATGGCCGACACCACTGCTTCACCACACCTTTTTGCCGACATGCTGACGCGCGTGCACGCGATCTGCGCCGCTGTCGCAGCCGAGGACAACTGGCCCGCGGGCATCGACCTCACCCGCGTCGTGGTCGAGCCGCCGCGCGATGCCAGCCACGGCGACATGGCGACCAATGCCGCGATGGTGCTCGCCAAGGATGCCAAGGCCAAGCCGCGCGAGCTCGCCGACAAGATCGCCGAAAGGCTGCGCGCCGATGCGCTGGTGGCCTCCGTCGATGTCGCAGGTCCCGGCTTCATCAATTTGACCTTGAAGCCGCAGGTCTGGGCGGACGCGCTGCGCGCCGTGCTGGCGGCCGGCTCCGCCTTCGGACGCAGCGACATCGGCAACGCCGAGAAGGTCAATGTCGAATACGTCTCGGCCAACCCGACCGGGCCGATGCATGTCGGCCATTGCCGCGGCGCCGTGTTCGGCGATGCGCTGTGCAGCCTGCTGCAATTCGCCGGCTTCGACGTCTGCCGCGAATATTACATCAACGACGCCGGCGCCCAGGTCGACGTGCTCGCGCGCTCGGCATTCCTGCGCTACCGCGAAGCGCTGGGTCAGGATATCGGGGCGATCCCGGAAGGGCTTTATCCCGGCGATTACCTGGTGCCGGTCGGCCAAGCGCTGGCCAAGGAATACGGCGAGAAGCTGCTCGGCATGAAGGACGCCGAATGGCTGCCGATCGTGCGCGACAAGTCGATCGCCATGATGATGGAGATGATCAAGGGCGACCTCGCCGCGCTCAATATCCATCACGACGTGTTCTTCTCCGAGCGCTCGCTGATCACGTCAGGTAACAACAAGGTCGCCGAGACGATCGATTTCCTGCGCGCAAAGGGCGACATCTATGAAGGCCGCTTGCCGCCGCCGAAGGGCAAGCCGGTCGAGGATTACGAGGATCGCGAGCAGTCGCTGTTTCGTGCCACCGCCTATGGCGACGACGTCGATCGTCCGCTGATCAAGTCGGACGGCTCGTACACCTACTTCGCGTCCGACATCGCCAACCACCGCAACAAGTTCGAGCGCGGCTTCACCAATTTGATCGACGTGTTCGGCGCCGATCACGGCGGCTACATCAAGCGCATGCAGGCGGCGGTGAAGGCGGTGACCGCAGGCAAGGCTGTGCTCGACGTCAAGATCGTGCAGCTCGTCAAGCTGCTGCGCGACGGCGAGCCGGTGAAGATGTCGAAACGTTCCGGCGATTTCGTCACCCTGCGCGAGGTCGTGGACGAGGTCGGCTCCGATGCCGTGCGGTTCATGATGCTGTTCCGCAAGAACGACGCGGTGCTCGATTTCGACCTTGCCAAGGTGATCGAGCAGTCAAAGGACAACGCCGTCTTCTACGTCCAGTACGGCCACGCCCGCGGCCATTCGATCTTCCGCAACGCGCGGGAGGAGGCGGTTCCGGACCTGCCCGAGGCCGACGAGGCCCGGCTGGCCTATCTCCGTAGTGCTGCGGTGGAGCGGCTGACCGACCCGGCGGAGCTCGATCTGCTCAAGCGGCTTGCGCTTTATCCCCGAATGATCGAGGCTGCGGCGGTGGCACATGAGCCGCACCGAATCGCTTTTTATCTCTATGATTTGGCCAGTGAATTTCACGCGCTTTGGACCAAGGGGCGCGATTTGCCCTATTTACGCTTCATTATCAATAATGATGCAGAGATCACCAGGGCGCGACTGGCAATGGTTCAGGGCGTCGTCTCGGTTCTGGCATCGGGCTTAGCTGTTCTAGGCGTCCACGCTCCGACCGAGATGCGGTAGGCAGGGGCATTAGGCCCTCACGAGTGGGGATTTGTGAGGGCATCTGGCAGGGGCCAACTCGTTCGGACCGGCTGTGCCGGCGATCTTGGCGCTGTCCCGAAGGGGATGCATCATCACAATGGCTGATCGATATCAGGACCGACATTTTCCCGCCGACACGGCTCCCAAGGCCGACAGCGATCCGCTTGCCGAACTGGCACGGTTGATCGGCCAGACGGATCCATTCGGCAGCGCCAACAAGCCGCCGCCGCGTCCGCTGCAATCGCGCGCTAATGCGCGGCCGCAGCAGTATGAGCCGCAGGCGGACGACGACGATACGCCGCCCGCGGGTCCGCCGCCCTGGATGCAGCGTGCGCGGCAGGAGACCGTTGTTCCGCCTCCCGTTCAGCCTCCGCCCGTACAGCACTCCGAATACGAAGAGCCCGAGCAGGACTACCAGCCGAGTCCGGTGCATCCGTTGCACCGCTATGCGGCGCAGCAGTCACAGCCCGCGTCCCCGCCGGTTGCCGCCTATCGGCCGGTCGAGGCCCCGCGGCAGCCCGAGGCGTTTGACGACGAGCCGCATTATGCCGGTCAGGCCCAGGATCCGGCGCGCTATGACGACGCGCTGTACGGCCAGCTCGAAGCCGGCGAACAGGATTTGCAGCGCGATCCGGCTTATCCGGACGATCCCTATGCCTATGAGGCGTATGACGAAGAGCCCGAACCGCGCAAGCGCAGCAGCGGTCTGATGACGGTTGCAGCGGTCGTGGCGCTTGCGGTGGTGGGCACCGGCGGCGCGCTCGCCTATCGCAACTATGTCGGCTCGCCCCGCACCGGCGAGCCGCCGATCATCAAGGCTGACAACACGCCGACCAAGGTAATCCCGGCCCAGGCCGATGCGCCGGCCAAGACGCCTGACCGGATGGCGACGGGTGACGGCGGCGAGAAGATCGTGTCGCGCGAAGAGACCCCGGTCGACGTCAATTCGAAGACCGCCGGCCCGCGCGTGGTGTTTCCGCCGCTGAACGCGAACGCCAATCCGCCGCCGGCCGCCAGCGTGCAGACGGCGCAGCCCGCGCCGGCGCCGATCACGGCGAACGGGACCCTGCCGAACAACGAGCCGCGCAAGATCCGCACCCTCGCGGTGAAGGGCGAAACGCCTGATGGCGCGCCGGCCGCGGCGGCACCGGCTACGAAGCCTGCGGCCGCAGCGAAGCCTCCGGTATCGCGCGGCAATCCTTCGACAGCCAATGCCAGCGTGAACGCGCCGATGGCGCTGGTCCCGGGCCAGGCCGATGCGGCGCCCGCCGTACCTCCGACCCGGGTGGCGTCGACCTCCACGGCCTCGGTCGGTGGCGGCGGTGGATATCTGGTGCAGGTCTCCTCGCAGAAGAACGAGGCGGACGCGCAGGCGTCGTACAGGGTGCTGCAAGGCAAGTATTCCGGCTTGCTGGCGTCCCAGCCGCTGGTCGTGAAGCGCGTCGATCTCGCGGAGAAGGGGGTATATTACCGCGCCTTCGCCGGCCCGCTCGGCTCCGCGGAGGAGGCGAACCAGCTCTGCAACCGCCTGAAGTCAGCCGGTCTGCCGAACTGCTTCATCCAAAGAAATTAGCTGCGGTTTCCTTGACCGGTGAGCCGCATGCGGCCTAATCGGCCGGATGACGAACCGCGCATTCATCACGGGCGTATCCGGACTGACCCTCAATGACGCCGAGCGCGAATTCATTCGCGCTGAGCGGCCATGGGGCTTCATCCTGTTCAAGCGCAACATCGACAGTCCTGCCCAAGTGGCGGCTCTTGTTGGGGAACTCAGGTCCACGGCCGGCATGGCCGACGCCCCGGTCCTGATCGATCAGGAAGGCGGGCGGGTGCAGCGCCTCGGACCGCCGCACTGGCCGGTCTACCCGCCCGGCGCGAGCTTCAGCGCGCTCTACGACATCGACCCGAAGCTCGGCCTCGCGGCGGCCCGGCTCAGTTCACGGCTGATCGCGGCCGATCTGATCGACCTCGGCATCACCGTCGACTGCCTGCCTCTGGCCGACGTTCCGGTCGCCGGCGCCGATGCCGTGATCGGCAACCGGGCCTATGGAACCGAACCGGACAAGGTCGCCGCGATCGCCCGCGCGGTCACCGACGGGCTGGAACAGGGCGGGGTGCTGCCGGTTCTCAAGCATATTCCCGGCCATGGCCGGGCCACCGCAGACAGCCATTTCCGGCTTCCGACGGTCGATACTGCCAAAGCCGAGCTGGAACGGACCGATTTCGCCGCGTTCCAGCCGCTGGCGGACCTGCCGATGGCCATGACTGCACATGTTGTGTTTAGCGCGCTGGACCCCGTCCATCCGGCAACGACTTCTGCGACAATCATCGAACAGGTGATTCGCGGCCTGATCGGGTTTCAGGGTTTGTTGATGAGTGATGACGTGTCGATGAATGCGCTGGCCGGATCGATCGCCGAACGGACCCGCGCCATCGTCACCGCCGGTTGCGACGTGATCCTGCACTGCAACGGCAATATCGACGAGATGCGCGAGGTTGCGCGGGAGACGCCGGAACTGGCCGGCAAGGCGCTTGAGCGCGCCAAGGCGACGCTCGCTGCACGGAAGCAGCCTGAGCCGCTCGACCGGCAGGCGGCGCGGGCTGAACTGGATGCGTTGTTGGATCGGGTAGGGACGGCATGACCGCTGAAATTCTATCGTTTGAGACCGGGCGGCCGGCCGACCTCGCGGATGGCGAACCGGCGCTGGTGGTCGACGTCGAGGGCTATGAAGGCCCGCTCGACCTGCTGTTGACGCTGGCGCGGCAGCAGAAGGTCGACCTGTCGAAGATCTCGATCCTGGCCCTCGCCGACCAATATCTTTCGTTCATCGAGGCGGCGCGCAAGATTCGCCTCGAACTCGCCGCCGACTATTTGGTGATGGCCGCTTGGCTTGCGTTCCTGAAGTCGCGGCTGCTGTTGCCCGAGCCGCCGAGCGCGGAGGGGCCGAGCGCCGAGGAAATGGCGACCGCGCTCGCCAACCGGCTGCGCCGCCTGGAGGCGATCCGCGAGGCGGCCAACCGGCTGATGAACCGGCCTCAGTTCCAGCGCGATATCTTTCCGCGCGGCAATCCGGAATCGATCGCCGAGATCAAGCATCCGAAGTTCACCGCGACGCTGTACGATCTGCTGTCGGCCTATGCCACGCAGCGCCAGTCGCGCGTGCTGACCACGGTGCATTTGCAGAAGCGTACTGTTTGGTCGCTGGCCGAGGCGCGCGCCTCGCTGGAGCGGCTGGTCGGCATCGCCGAGGACTGGAGCTGCCTCGACGAGTACCTGATGAACTACGTCGCCGATCCGACCCAGAAGGCGACGGTGTTCGCGTCGAGCTTCGCCGCAGCCCTCGAGCTGGTTCGCGAAGGCGAGATGGAAATCAACCAGAAGCAGGCGTTCGCGCCGATCTATTTCCGAAAGCGTCCAGCGCAAGCCGCAATGGCCGCGCCGGACCTGTCGGTCGAGTAAGTGGAAGAAGGAGAGCAAGCCCATGGCAAGCTTGGCGGAAGTGCGCAGAGACGAGCCCGAGGAGGAGATTTCTCCGATGGATCATCCGGTGGCGCGTCCTGAGGAATTGCGGCTCCTGGAAGCCCTGTTGTTCGCATCGGCCGAGCCGATCGATCAGGCGACGCTCGCAAAGCGGATGCCGGACGGCGTCGATATCAAGCAGGCGCTGGCCCAGTTGCAGGCGGAATATGCACCGCGCGGCGTGAATCTGGTGCGGGTCGCCAACAAGTGGACGTTCCGCACCGCGGGCGATCTGTCGTGGCTGATGACGCGCGAGAGCACCGAGACCCGAAAGCTGTCGCGTGCAGCGATCGAGGTGCTGGCGATCGTCGCCTATCACCAGCCGGTGACCCGTGCCGAGATCGAAGAGATTCGCGGCGTGGTGACCTCGAAGGGCACGATCGACGTGTTGCTGGAAACCGGCTGGATCCGCCCGCGCGGCCGCCGCAAGACTCCGGGCCGTCCGTTGACCTTCGGAACCACCGACGCGTTCCTATCGCAGTTCAGCCTGGAAGCGCTCGGCGACCTGCCGGGGCTGGAGGAACTGAAGGGCACCGGCCTGCTCGACTCGCGTCTGCCGACCGGCTTCAGCGTTCCGTCGCCGTCGGATGACGCGACGCTGCGCGAAGACGAGGAGCCGCTCGAGCCCGGCGATACGCTGGAACTGCTGCTGGCGCCGGCCGCTGAGCCGGAGGCTGAGGAACCGAAGGCCGAGACCGAGGCGGGTGCCGAGGTCGGGACTGCCGAGCTCGAAACCACGGGCGAGGCCGAAACCGAAGTCGAGGCGGAAGCTGCCGCCGAGTTCGACGCGGACGAGCCTGACACCGGTGAGCCTGAGGCCGAAGAGCCGGACGAGCGCGCTGACGATGCGGGCGACCATGACGGCGCCGAAGAGAAGGGCGAATAGCCCGGAATATTCCCGGTTAAGCCTAGCAATATTACGTAGCCGCGACAGCGATTTGCCGCGGCCGAGGTCCTTGTTTTTGACACCCCGCAGGCCTAACTTCCGGCCATGTTCAGGCCGGTCCGCCGGCCATTTCTGGAGGGTTGCAGGATGGGTTCGCTTAGCATTTGGCACTGGATCGTCGTGATCGCAGTGGTCCTGCTGCTGTTCGGACGCGGCAAGATTTCGGACCTGATGGGTGACGTCGCTCAGGGCATCAAGGCCTTCAAGAAAGGCATGCAGGACGACGACAAGGTTGCCGACAAGGCCGAGTCGACCAAGGCGATCGATCACAATGCGGCGCCGTCCGCCGCGCGCCAGGACGTCGGCAGCAAGGCCGTCTAACGCGTTCGTCTTGACGCATATTTCGACGTTTTTTGTTGCGCGTTTTCTTGCGCGAAACGGTGACGCGGTCGCACGGACGCGCTATGGACGCCGATTGAGAAAAGGCGCCGGCAGCCCCACATCCTGTGAGGACAGATGGGGCCGATGGCGGCGCGCTTAGGCGGAAGAATTCATGTTCGACATCGGGTGGAGTGAACTGGTCGTCATCGCGGTCGTCGCGCTGATCGCCATCGGCCCGAAAGAGCTTCCGGGCGTGCTGCGCATGGTCGGGCAATGGATGGGCAAGGCCCGCAAGATGGCCGCCGAATTCCAGGGCCAGTTCCAGGAGGCCATGCGCGAGGCCGAGATGGCCGACCTCAAGAAGAGCTTTGACGAGGTCCGGGAAGCCGCCACCGGCATCACCAGCGGCAACATCATGACCTCGCTGCAGAAGGACGTCAGCGACGCCCTGCAGATCGACAAGCCGGTCGATGCGCAGGTGGCGTCTGCGATCAACGAACCGGTGACGCCCACGACGCCGGCGGAGCCGACGCCGGAAACCTTCGTCGAGGCCGAGACGCACGTTGCCGCCGGCGAGCCGCTCGCCATCACCAGTGAGGTGAAGGCGGAGCCGCAGGACGTGACGCCGGCGCAGCCCGACGTGCTGAAGGACGCGAGAGCGTCATGAGCGCCGAAGATATCGAGGCCTCCAAGGCCCCCCTGATGGATCACCTGATCGAGCTGCGTTCGCGGCTGATCAAGGCGCTGCTCGGCTTCGGCGTGGCCTTCATCATCTGCTTCTTCTTCGCCAAGCAGATCTACAACGTGCTGGTCTGGCCGTTCGTCTGGATCGCAGGCCCCGAGAATTCGAAGTTCATCTACACCGCGCTGCTGGAATATTTCATCACCCAGCTGAAGCTTGCGCTGTTCGGCGCCGGCTTCATTTCGTTCCCGATCGTCGCCACCCAGATCTACAAATTCGTCGCGCCTGGGCTCTACCGGCATGAGCGCAACGCCTTCCTGCCGTATCTGATCGCGACCCCGGTATTCTTCGTGATGGGCGCGGCGCTGGTCTATTTCGTCGTGCTGCCGATGCTGGTGCGGTTCTCGCTCGGTATGCAGCAGGCCGGCGGCGCGGAGACCGCGCAGATCCAGCTGCTGCCCAAGGTCGGCGAATATCTCTCGCTGATGATGTCGCTGATCTTCGCCTTCGGCATCGCGTTCCAGCTGCCGGTGATCCTGACGCTGCTCGGCCGCATCGGCATCGTCACCTCGAAAATGCTGAAGGATAAGCGGCGCTATTTCATCGTGATCGCCTTCATCATCGCCGCGGTGCTGACGCCACCCGACGTGCTGAGCCAGGCCTCGCTGGCGATCCCGCTGCTGGCGCTCTACGAGGGCGCCATCATCGCGGTGCGGATCGTGGAGAAGAAGGCCGCCACCGCCTCATCCACGGCGCCGTCCGCGACCAATCCGGCCGAGTAGGGCGGTTCAGGCCGCGCAGCCGGTGTCATACCCCGCGAAAGCGGGGTATCAAGTACGCTGCGGCCCCTCCGTCACACACGGACGTCTCTGGAATACTGGATCATCCGCCTTCGCGGATGATGACCGTCGTGGTAGTGGAGCTACGTAACCGTAGTCTACCTACGCATAGCCACCAGGACTGCCATGCACGACATCAAAGCGATCCGCGACAACCCCGCAGCCTTCGACGCCGGCCTGAAACGCCGCGGGTTGGACGCGCTGTCGCCGTCGCTGCTGGCGATCGACGAGAAGCGGCGTGCGGCGATCCTGGCCTCCGAGCAGGCCCAGGCGCGGCGCAATGCGGCCTCGAAGGAGATCGGCGACGCCAAGAAGGCCAAGGACGAGGCGCGCGCGGCCAAGCTGATGGCCGAGGTCGCAGAACTGAAGACCACGATGCCGGAGCTCGAGGCGTCGGCGAAGGCGGCCGACGAAGAGCTGACCAAGCAGCTGTCGTCGATCCCCAATCTGCCGCTCGACGAGGTGCCCGACGGCACCGACGAGCACGGCAACGTCCAGCACCACGTGTACGGCAAGAAGCGCGACTACGACTTTGCGCCGAAGCTGCATGACGATCTCGGCACCGCGCTCGGCACTATGGACTTCGAAGCGGCGGCGAAATTGTCCGGTGCGCGTTTCGTCGTGCTGAAGAAGGGATTGGCGCGGCTCGAGCGCGCGATCGGGCAGTTCATGCTCGACCTGCACACCGGCGAGCATGGCTACGCCGAGATCAACCCGCCGCTTCTGGTGCGCGATGCCGTGATGTTCGGCACCGGGCAATTGCCGAAATTCGAGGATGACCAGTTCTGGGCGATCAAGGGCGAATTGCTTGCGGCGCCGAATGCGGATCTGCGCAGCGAGCGCCTCGGTCTCATTCCCACCGCGGAAGTCTCGCTGACCAACCTCGCGCGCGAATCCATCCTCGACGAGAAGGAGCTGCCGATGCGGCTCACGGCGCTGACGCCGTGCTTCCGCGCCGAGGCGGGTGCGGCGGGACGCGATACGCGCGGCATGATCCGGCAGCACCAATTTACAAAAGTCGAGCTGGTCTCGATCACGACGCCGGAAGCCAGCAAGGACGAGCTCGAGCGCATGCTGTCTTGCGCCGAGCAGGTGCTCCAGAAGCTCGATCTGCATTATCGCGTGATGACGCTGTGCGCCGGCGACATGGGCTTCTCCGCGCAGAAGACCTACGACATCGAGGTCTGGATGCCGGGCCAGGGCGACGGCGGCGCCTATCGCGAGATCTCGAGCTGCTCGGTGTGCGGCGATTTCCAGGCCCGCCGGATGGACGCGCGCTATCGCGGTCCCGACGGCAAACCGCGTTTCGTGCACACGCTCAACGGCTCCGGCACGGCGGTCGGCCGCGCCTTGATCGCCGTCATGGAGACCTACCAGCAGCAGGATGGTTCGATCGCGGTGCCCGACGTGCTGCAGCCCTATATGGGCGGGCTCAAGGTCATCGAGCACGGCATGTGAGGCGAGGGCCAGTGTGATGCCGCTGCACCGTGACATCCACTGGCTTGGCAAGCAATGGGCCGTCACCGGCCACGGTCTGCAACTGATCAATCAGAAGCAGATGGGCTATTACGACATCGAGGCCGCGCGGCTGTGGGACGCCCGCGTGGTCGAGGTGCAATCCAAGGCCTGGATCGACAGGCCCGACTTCGACAAGGCGCTGGAGATCGCGCGCGGCAAGTTCGCGCAACTTGCGCCGACCGATCTGCCGCCGTCAGCCATGGTTGCGCCGCCGCCTCCGCCTCCGATCCGGGCGACGCCGGCGGCCGCGCCACGTGCGCCGCTTGACGCCGCATCGGTGCCGTCGATCGAGGAATTGCTGGCACGGCTGAAATCGCGATCGGCTGCGGCAGCCCCCAGTGCAAGACCGGACGAGCCGCCCGCACCGGTGGCGCCCGCGCCGCCCAAGGCTGAGCCGTTGCAGGCGGAAGCCACCCGGTCCGAACTCCCCAAATCGGAGCCTCCGGAATCTGGCAAGCCGGAGCTCCGCCAGTCCGCGCCGCTCACCCCCGAGGCGCCTGTACCTGAAGCTCGGAAGGTTGCCCCGCCGAAGGTTGAGCAGCCCAAGCCGCCCGCCAAGCCGGAGCCTGCCAAGCCCGAGCCAGCCAAGGCTGAATCGACCTACCGGGAAGCTCCCAAGCCAAGTCCTCCGAAGCTTGAGCCGCTCCGGTCCGAAGCTTCGAAATCCGAAGCTCCCGAGGCCGTCGCTGCCGAGCTTGAGGCTCCGAAATCCGAATTGCGCCCGGCTGCGCCGGTCAAGAAACCGGACGTGCCCCCGTTGGCGCCGGCTATCACGGTCGTTCGGCGATTCGTCAGGCCGGCCTGGCCGGTATTCGAGCGCAAGATCGCCGGTAGCGGCAAATTTGTCCGTCCGTGGCGCGTGACCTCGACGCGGTGGCACGGGCCGTCGTCAAGTTTGCCTCGGCGGCCCTAGCCGGTTAAGACGGCCATCGACGCAAACAACTGCAATCCAAGAAACCCGCGTCGAATCGGAACAAGAGGCACTTTGACGGATGCGAATTCTCTGCACCAATGATGACGGCATCAACGCTCCGGGCTTGAAGGTCATTGAGCAGATCGCACGCGCTCTGTCCGAGGACGTCTGGATCGTCGCCCCCGAGCTCGACCAGTCCGGCGTCTCGCATTCGCTGTCGCTGAACGATCCGCTGCGCTTGCGCGAGATCGGCCCGCGTCACTTCGCGGTGCGCGGCACGCCGACCGATTGTGTCATCATGGGCGCGCGCCACATCCTCGGGGACAAGCTGCCCGATCTCGTGCTGAGCGGTGTCAACAAGGGCCGCAACGTCGCCGAGGACGTAGTCTATTCCGGCACCATCGCCGGCGCGCTGGAAGGCACCATCCTGGGCTTTCCGTCATTTGCGCTGTCGCAGGAGTTTTCGATCGACACGCGCAACGCGCCGCTGTGGGACACTGCGCTGAAATTCGGCCCCGACATCATCCGCAAGGTGATCGAGGCGGGCGTGCCGAGGAACACCGTCATCAACGTCAACTTCCCGTCCTGCATGCCTGACGAGGTCAAGGGCATCCGGATCACGCGGCAGGGCAAGCGCAATCAGGGTTTCCTGAAGATCGATCGTCGTCACGACGGACGCGGCAATCCGTATTTCTGGATCGGCTTCGAGCGCGCGGCGATGATGGATACGCCGGCCGAAGGCACCGATCTCGCCGCGCTTGCCGCGCGCTACGTCTCGGTGACGCCGCTGCGTCTCGACCGCACCGACGAAGCGTTCTCGGATACGTTGACCGCAACGCTGAAGTGAATTCTTGTAGCCCGGATGGAGCGAAGCGTAATCCGGGGCCGCTCTCGATACGTAGAAGATTCCCGGATTGCGCTCTGCTGCATCCGGGCTACGAAGAACCCGAAATCTAAACCGGCGCGCGCTTCATCGCGCTGGAGATCACCTGGGCGAGCGTTTCCAGCTGGAAGGGCTTTTGCAGCGCCGGACGGTCGCGATATTCCGGCGGCAGGCCGGACGAGCCGTAGCCGGTCGCGAAGATGAAGGGGCGGTTGCGGGCATTGATCAGTTCCGCGACCGGGGTGATCACCTTGCCGTTGACGTTGACGTCGAGGATCGCGAGGTCGAATTCGGTGGATTGCGCGAGCTTGACCGCTTCGCCGATCTCGCCGGCCTCGGCCGCCACGCTGTGGCCGAGCTCTTCCAGCATATCGGCGACCATCATCCGGATCATGACCTCGTCCTCCACGAGGAAAACTGAACAGCCCGCCGGCCGTGTCGCTGTCATGATGGAATCCTTGCCCGTCCCTGAAATAGGCTCGCAAATAACACCACGAGGCGCAATGCAAACGTTTGGGAATTGGTCCTTTTCCAGCGCGCATCGCCAGTTCGCCACGTCGCTGTGACAGACTAGCTACGCCGGATTCGTCCAGCGGTGGACGAGTGGCGGCTCGACCAAAAAGCCCTGGTCCGCGCCGTCCGGCGCTGACCCGCGCATCGCGCCCGCATTATATGGGAAGCTGCCGCACCGGCGCCAACCCGGAATCGGCGTACCGGTTCCTGACCGGGAACAAAGGGTGACGGGAAATTTTTCCTTAACGCGGTATTTCGGATTTCAATGGCATCAAGCTGAGTGAGAGTCCGCTACTGCCCAGATTAGCTGATGAACATGGCCGTAACCCCCGATCCGACCGAGAAGATGATGTTTCAACTCACCCTGCGGCGGCGGGGGGTGAGCGATCAGGCGGTGCTGCGTACCATGGAGGAGGTGCCGCGCGAGGTGTTCGTCGATCCGCGCGATCGCAACTATGCTTATCGCGACAGCGCGCTTGCGATCGCCTGCGGGCAGACCATCAGCCAGCCCTTCGTCGTGGCCTACATGACCGAGCAGCTGCAGCTGCAGAAGGACCACCGCGTGCTCGAGATCGGCACCGGGTCGGGTTACCAGGCGGCCGTGCTGTCCCGGCTGTGCAAGCAGGTCCTGACCATCGAGCGCTACCGGACGTTGGCGGACGGCGCCCGCAAGCGCCTCGAGAAGCTGGGCTACTACAATATCGAGGTGCTGTTCGGCGACGGCTTCGAGGTCCCGGCCGGGGCGGGCGATTTCGACCGCATCATCGTCACCGCGGCGATGGAGCAGGTGCCTGAGAAGCTGCTGGAGCGGCTCGAGCCGGGTGGCGTCCTGATCGCCCCGGTCGGTCCGCATCAGGGCACTCAGACCCTGGTCAGGATGGTGCGGACAGCAAACGGCTTCGACCGCAAGGAACTGGTCGACGTCCGCTTCGTGCCGGCGCTGCAGGGAATCGCGCGCGAATTGTAAGTTTGGCGATTTGCTGCTTGGCACCAACGCCTTATTCGCAGGGTTAAGCGGTTATTTACTCGCGAGGTGTTTACTCAAAACAGTCTTTTGTTGCGTACGAGTGAGTAACCATGTCTGGGGTTGTTGAGTTGCTTCGCTCGCGTCGCGTACCGCAGGTTGCGGTGCTGGCGCTGATGTCCATGGCTTTTGCCGGTTGCAGCGCCGATATGTCGTCGCGCTTCTCGCAAAACTCCTACTCGCAAAATCCGTTTGCGTTTGATCCGCAGCCGACCGGCACGGTGCAGCAGGCACCGCCGCCGCGCGAGCTGCCGCAATACGCGCGGCCGCGAACGCAGCCGCAATATTCGCAGTACCAGTCGCAGCCGTTGCCGCCGCCGGTCGCAGCGCCGCAGTCCTATCCGGTTGCCAACGGCAACGCCGGCGTCTCCGGAGGCGGCCGTGGGCTTTCGTCCTACACCCCGCCGCCGGCGCGGCCGCAGATCGAGACCACCGGCACCGTTCCGCGTTCGGTCGCCGCAGCGCATGCCGGACACAGCGGCACCACCATCATCGTCGGCACCAGCGATACGCTGGAGGTGCTGGCGCGTCGCTACAACGTCTCAACCGCCGAGATCCTCCGCGCCAACGGCTACAAGGGACCGCGCGCGCTGTCGCCCGGCCAGCAGCTGATCATTCCGCACGCGGGGGCCGTCGCCGCGGCGCCTGCGATGGCGGCTCCTGCCACGCGTCCGGTTGCCGCGGCGGCAGCGCCTTCCGGCGTCCACTATGTCAACCGCGGCGACACGCTGCACAGCATCGCGCGCCAGCACCACATTCCGGTGGCCGAGCTCGCCCGCGCCAACAATCTCGACCAGTCGGCGAGGCTCAGCCTCGGCATGAAGCTCGTGGTGCCCGGTGCCAAGACCGCGATGGCGGCTCCAGCACCGGTTGCGCAACCCGTTGCTGCCGCACCGGTTGTGACCGCGGCGCCTGCGCCGGCCGTGGCGGCTCCGAAGGTCGTCGCCACTGCGCAGCCGCAGCAGAGCGCACGGCTGGTGCAGCCGACTGCAACCGTGGAACAGCCGGCCGCCGCCGCTGAGGCGCCTGTCGCCGCCAAGTCGAGCGAGGCCACCGGCGCATTGCCGACCTTCCGCTGGCCGGTGCGCGGCAAAGTCATCACCGCCTACGGTTCGAAGACCAACGGCAAGGTCAATGACGGCATCAACGTCGCGGTGCCCGAAGGCACGCCGGTGAAGGCGGCCGAAGACGGCGTCGTCGCTTACTCCGGCAATGAGCTGAAGGGCTACGGCAATCTGGTGCTGGTGCGCCATTCCAACGGTTACGTCACCGCCTACGCCCATGCCAGCGAGCTCCTGGTGAAGCGCGGCGATACCATCAAGCGCGGCCAGGTGATCGCCAAGTCGGGCCAGTCGGGCGAGGCGGGCTCGCCGCAGCTTCATTTCGAAATTCGCAAGGGATCGTCCCCGGTCGATCCGCTCCAGTTCCTCAACGGCGCGTAAGTCACGCGTCCGGACTTCGAAGGGACTTCCAAGTCTCACAACAAAGACAACGGGGGAGGCGCAAGCTTCCCCCGTTTTGTTTTGATTAGAAGTCGAACGTCATGCCGGTTGTCACCGCGCTCGCCTTGTTGCCGGCGACCACGTTGTTGTTGGCGTCGCGTCCGCACACGCCGTAACCATGACCGCTCACGCCGAGGCAGTAATGCGCGCCGGGGCCGTTGCGCAGATAGCTGCCGACGAGATACCACGCCACCACCGGGCTGAAATGGTACTTGACGCCTGCTGCATATTGATCGGCGCTGCTGTCCAACGTGTTCAGGGCAAAGTCGGCCGATCCTGCTGCCGGAGTGACGGTGTAATTGTTGAACACGCCTGTCCCGGGCGAACCGGGTGAGGCGTTGGCGTGAGCCCATGACCCGCTGACATCCCAAGCGCCGATGCTCTGGGTGGCGCTTATGAAATAGCCGTCGCGCGACCGCTCGTTGAAGTCGGCCACCGTGTTCTCGCGTCGCATGACTTCGTAGATGCCGTAGAGCTGCAGCTTGCCGATGCCGTCGTCGAAGCGATAGCCGCCACCGATCTTCGCGGCCCATTCGTTGGCGATGCCGACGGCTCCCGGCGGCACGATCAACACACCGCCATTACTCAAGGGCGTGACGGCCTCGTCGCCGGTGCGGTTGGTGCCTTCATGCATCTCGTAGGCGGCGATCGCCGTGAACGGCCCCTGATTGTAGGTCAGCGAGGCGCTGTAGAGATTGCCGTAGGAGCCGTCGGTGCAGCCTTCCGGCGCCGATGTCAGCGGGAAGCCGCTGCCGCTGCCGCGCGCAGACGTGCCGGGGCAGTTGAAATCGCCGAGTGCGAAGTCGCTGTTGTCTCTCGCGGTGTTCTGTCCCGGCGAGGCCATCAAGGTTGCCTGGAAGCCGTTCCAGACCGGCGATTCGTACCAGACCGCATGCGCTGCGCGCCAATCGAACTCCGCACGCAGGTCGCCGCCGGTATTGCCCATGATCGAATTGTAGTCGCCAAGCGTCGCCGAGAACGGATCGAACTTCGATGTGGATTTCTTGTAGGGCGTATCCGATTTGCCGGCCTTGATGGTGCCCCACGGCGTTTGCATCCCGATGAAGCTGTCGCGCGTTCCAAACGCGGCACGTTCGGTCGGAACCGCGGCGACTTCGACCAGCGATTCAAACTGGGCGACGGCGGCCCAGCCGGCGTAACCATACGGTTCAAGATCATGGCGGGCGTGAATGCCGAAAAAGGTGAGGTTGCTCGCCACTCCGGTCTTGGTGCCTTGATCGAACACGCCGGGGTTGAAGACGTCACCCGACAGATCGACGTGGCCGTAGAGCGTGACGGTCGTGTTGTCGACGAAGGCGTTGCCACCCGGCGCCTTGCTGTAGAGCGGCGCGCCGCCGATGCTGACGACGGGGCGCTCGGGCGGCTTCGGGGAGGGCGCGACCGAGGCGTGCTGCACCGGGTTTCCCTTTGGCGGCGAGGCCGTCGCAGCAGGCTCGGCGGGGCGGCTCGCGATATGATTCACGCGATCCCTTAGCTGCGCATTCTCCTTGGCAAGTTTCGCATTGTTTCGTTCGAGTGCATCCAGACGCGCCATCACATCGTCCAGTGTTGCCGCCCGTGCAGGCTGTTGCGCGAGCACGAGGCAGATCGCCGTGAATGCGGTTCCGGCGAGAAATCCCTTCTTCATCTGATCCCCCCTTTGCCGATCGCCGCAGCGGGTTGCTGGGCGTTTACAAAGTGAAGGAACGTTAATGTATACCAAACACCAGATACATGGATGCCATGCGCGCGACCGAGATAATCATCCGCTGTGACATAAGAGGTACAATGATACTATTGCACTGCATCAATTTGTCGCACGGTGGTTCGGGAATAGAATTCAGGAAATTCCCAAGCAGCAGAATTTGCTTGAGAAAATGAGACACATTGATTTGGACAGGTGTGCTGACAAATTATGGTTGCGGCGCAAAATTTTGTACCTTTCTGGCATAATGGATTCCAGAAATAGCTTTCGCGGAGACCGATTCGATCCTCTGGAGCGGCTTAGATCGGCGACCAGGGGCCTCGCTCGTCGGCCAGACGCTCGACCATGTCGCGCAGGAATTGCGGTGGTCCATTCGCGTGCCACTCCCCATCCGATTGCAGCAGCAGGGGACGGCGATTGTCGCGGCTGAAGGCTTCGAGCCAGGCGCGGGCCTTTGCTTTCGGACGCATGCCGACGGCAACCGCGACGTCAACCGGAATGGTGCGCCAGACGAAGCTCGCGGGAAGGAAGATGAGATCGGACTTATCCGGACGCATCCATTCGGGCAGCGGGCTCGTTGGAGCCAGCCAACCGCAGACGAAATTCCGGCAGGGGTCGACCGGGCGCTCGTTGTAGATCGCGCATTGGCCGGCGCCACTGAAGGGACAGGGATGCCCCGGATGGACGTCGTGGTCGCGAATCCTGATCTTCAGCCAGCCATCGCAGCAGGCGGTGCACTCGCCACATCGTCTCGCAGTCGCGCTTGGGTCGGCCGGCATGAATAGAGTGTACCCATGCCGCGCCGGATTCAGAAGGCCGTCTGCGGGAATGCGCGAAGCGCGATCGGGGCTACTTGCCGCTCAGCCGTACGCCGAGCCGGCCGGCGAGCTCCTGCGTGTACTGCCAGGCGACGCGGCCCGAGCGCGATCCGCGGGTGGTCGACCATTCGAGCGCCTCGCGCTCGAGTTCGTCCTCGGCGATCTTGATACCGTAATGGTCGCAATAGCCCTTCACCATCGCGAGGTACTCGTCCTGGCTGCAGCGGTGGAAGCCGAGCCAGAGGCCGAAGCGATCCGACAGCGACACCTTCTCCTCGACGGCTTCGCCCGGATTGATCGCGGTCGAACGCTCGTTCTCGATCATCTCGCGCGCCAACAGATGCCGGCGGTTCGAGGTCGCATAGAGGATGACGTTGTCGGGGCGCCCCTCGATACCGCCTTCCAGCACGGCCTTGAGCGATTTGTAGGACGCGTCATTGCCGTCGAAGGAGAGGTCGTCGCAGAACACGATGAAGCGGAAGGCGGAGCTGCGCAAAAGCTCCATCAGGCCGGGCAGGCTCTCGATGTCCTCGCGGTGGATCTCGATCAGCTTCAGCCGGTCGGCCGGCTTGCGGTCGACATTGATGCTGGCGTGAGTGGCCTTGACCAGCGACGACTTGCCCATGCCGCGGGCGCCCCACAGCAGCGCATTGTTGGCGGGCAGCCCGTCGGCGAAGCGCTCGGTATTCTCCATCAGGATGTCGCGCATCCGGTCGACGCCCTTGAGCAGGGCGATCTCGACGCGGCTGACACGCGGCACCGGCGCCAGGCGGCCGTCCGGATGCCAGACAAAGGCGTCCGCGGCGGCAAACGACTCGGCCGGATCGGGGGCCGGGGAATTGGCCGCGAGGCGGCTCGCAATGGTCTCCAGGGCGTTCGCGATCCGCTCGGCGGTCGCGCCGTCGAGCTGAGCTTCCGGGCGTTTTGTCGCGGTGTTTGCGGCACGCTTGGCGGCCGCTTTGGGGGCGGCTTTGCGGGTTGTTTTACTGGTGGTTTTTTTGGCTTTTTTCGACATTTGTCCAGTTCCTGACGGCGCAGCCTTATCGGGCTGGCGGCGGTCCCGCAAGCGCCCTAAATGAAGGCCCGTTAACGTTGCAATTGGGACCGCGGCCGCTATAGTCCGCGCGAATTTGTCCGGACCGCCATACCGCCCCGAAGCTCGAGGGCGCTGCCGGTCCTTTCCCGTCTTATCCGAGGATCGTTCGAATGCTGATTACTCCTGCGTTTGCTCAGGCTGGAGCAAGTGGTGACACCAACAGCATGTTGATGTCGCTGCTGCCATTCGCGCTGATCTTCGTCATCATGTACTTCCTGATTCTGCGCCCGCAGCAGAAGAAGGTGCGCGACCATGCGGACCTCGTGAAGAACATCCGCCGCGGCGACACCGTGGTGACCTCGGGCGGCCTGGTCGGCAAGGTGACCAAGGTCGTCGACGACGACCAGATCGAATTCGAGATTTCGGACGGCGTTCGCGTGCGGCAGATGCGCCAGATGATTTCGGGCGTGCGGACCAAGGGCGAGCCGGCCAAGGGCGACGCCAAGGACGAGGCGTCCGCGAGCTGATTGCCGCGGAGCCTTTTGCCGAATCTGACAGGTCAATTCGATGTTGTATTTCACGCGGTGGCGAGCGCTGGGGATCATCCTGACAGCGCTGGTGGTCTGCCTGTGCGCCGTGCCCAATTTCTTCCCCGAAGCGCAGGTCAAGACCTGGCCGGCCTGGGCGCAGCGGCGTCTCGTGCTCGGCCTCGATTTGCAGGGCGGCTCGTATCTGCTGCTCGAGGTCGACGCCAACTACGTGAAGAAGGAAAAGCTCGAACAGGTTCGCGACGACGTCCGCAAGGCGCTGCGTGACGCCAAGATCCAGTTCGTCGGGGGCGTGCAGATTCGCAACGACGGTGTCGAGGCCCGGATCGCGAAGGAAACCGACGTTCCGGCCGCGCTCGCCAAGCTTCGCGAGGTTGCGCAGCCGATCGGCGGGTTGCTCGGCTCCAGCGGCCAGCGCGATGTCGACGTGACCGATGCGGGCGGCGGCTTGATCCGCCTCACGGTATCGCAGCCCGCGATGATCGAGCGGATGCGCAAGACCATCGAACAGTCGATCCAGATCGTCGAACGCCGCGTCAACGAACTCGGCACCGTCGAGCCGGTGATCCAGCGCCAGGGCACCGACCGCATCCTGGTGCAGGTGCCGGGCCTGCAGGACCCGACCCATCTGAAGGAGCTGCTCGGCAAGACCGCGAAGATGGAATTCCGGATGGTCGACACCTCGGTGTCACCCGATCAGGGCACGGTGCCGCCGGACTCCGAGCGGCTGATGAGCGCGTCGCCGCCGCCGGTTCCCTACATCGTGAAGAAGCAGGTACTGGTGTCCGGCGGCGAGCTTTCCGACGCCCAGCCCGGCTTTGACCAGCGCACCGGCGAGGCGATCGTCAGCTTCAAGTTCAACACGTCGGGGGCGCGCAAATTCGCGCAGGCGACCGCCGACAATGTCGGCCAGCCGTTTGCGATCGTGCTCGACAACAAGGTGATCTCGGCACCGGTGATCCGCGAGCCGATCACCGGCGGACAGGGCCAGATCTCCGGCAGCTTCACCGTGCAGTCGGCCAACGATCTGGCGATCCTGATGCGCGCCGGCGCGCTGCCGGCGCCGCTGACCGTGGTCGAGGAGCGCACCGTCGGCCCCGGCCTCGGCCAGGACTCGATCGAGAAGGGCGAGCTTGCCGCCTATGTCGGTTCGATCCTGGTCATCGTGTTCATGCTGATCACCTATCGGCTGTTCGGCGTGTTCGCCAACATTGCCGTGGCCATTAACGTCGCCATGATCTTCGGGCTGCTGTCGCTGCTCAACGCCACGCTGACCTTGCCAGGCATCGCCGGCATCGTGCTGACCGTCGGCATCGCGGTCGACTCCAACGTGCTGATCTACGAGCGCATTCGCGAGGAATTGCGCGGCGGCCGCAACGCGATCTCGGCGATCGACGCCGGGTTCAAGCGGGCGCTGGCGACGATTCTCGACTCCAACATCACCACCTTCATTGCCGCCGCCGTGCTGTTCTACATCGGCACCGGACCGGTCCGCGGCTTTGCCGTGACGCTCGGCATCGGCATCATCACCACGGTGTTCACCGCCTTTACCCTGACGCGCCTGATCGTCGCGGCGTGGGTGCGGTGGAAGCGGCCGCAAACCGTGCCGATCTGAGAGGCCTGTTGTGACTCATATCGTTCTCATTGGCCTTGGCATCCTGATCGCCGTGCTGACCGTCGTCGCGGCGCTCGGCCTGCTGCCGTCGCTGCGGATCGTGCCTGACGACACGCATTTCGACTTCACGCGCTTTCGCCGCATCAGCTTCCCGATCTCGGCGCTGCTCTCGATCCTTGCGATCACGCTGTTCTTCACCCACGGCCTGAATTTCGGCATCGACTTCAAGGGTGGCACGCTGCTCGAGGTGCGGTCCAAGTCCGGCACGGCCGACATTGCCGCGATGCGCACGACCTTGAACGGCCTTGGCCTCGGCGAGGTCCAGTTGCAGCAGTTCGGCGGTCCGGACGAAGTCCTGATCCGCGTCGCAGAGCAGCCCGGGGGCGACAAGGCGCAACAGGATGCGGTGACGAAAGTGCGCGGCGCGCTCGGCGAGTCCGTCGATTACCGCCGCGTCGAAGTGGTGGGGCCGCGCGTCTCCGGCGAGCTGCTCGCCTACGGCATGCTCGGGCTGATGTTCGCGATCGTCGGCATCCTGATCTATCTCTGGTTCCGGTTCGAGTGGCAGTTCGCGCTCGGCGCCATGATCGCCAACGTCCACGACATCGTGCTGACGATCGGCTTTATGTCGATCACCCAGGTCGATTTCGACCTCACCAGCATCGCGGCGCTGCTGACGATTCTCGGCTACTCGCTCAACGACACCGTCGTCATCTACGACCGTATCCGCGAGATGTTGCGGCGCTACAAGAAGATGCCGATGCCGCAGCTGCTCAACGAATCGATCAACTCGACGCTGTCGCGCTCGATCATCACCCACGTCACCGTGACGCTGGCGCTGCTTGCGCTGCTGCTGTTCGGCGGCCAGGCGATCCACAGCTTCACGGCAGTCATGATGTTCGGCGTGGTGCTGGTCGGCACCTATACCTCGATCTTCATCGCGGCGCCGATCCTGATCTATCTCGGGGTTCACACCACGCGCGGCGAGGTGCAGGACGCGCCGGCCAAGAAGCCGGACGCGGCGGCAGCCAAGAAGTAACCGGCATGAGCAATTCCTCGGACGCTCCCCATCTTCCGAGGTCGGCGCCGATCGAGGCTTACGGCAAGGGCGGTTTTGCGTTTGCCGATATGTCGCATCGCGGCTCGCTGCTGTGCCTGCCTGACTCGATCTGGGCCTGGCCGGTCACCAGGCCGCAGGAGATCGATGAATATTCGCTGCAGAGGGTGTTCGCGGCGGCCAACGCGATCGACACGCTGATCGTCGGCACGGGCACCGAGGTCTGGGTGCCGCCCACGGGCCTGCGCGAGGCGCTGCGCGCGGTGCGGGTGGTGCTCGACCCGATGCAGACGGGGCCCGCGATCCGGACCTACAACATCATGCTGGGCGAACGGCGGCGTGTCGCGGCGGCGCTGATCGCGGTGCCATGAGAGCGACGGAAGCGCCAAAGGACGGCGCGGCGTTCTGCGCCGATTTGGTGCGGACCCACGATTTCGTGCGCTATGCGTCGACCTTGTTCCTGGCGGGGCCGGAACGCCGCGCGCTGCTGGCGCTCTACGCCTTCAACATCGAGGTCTCGCGGGTGCACGAGCAGGTCAGCCAGCCGCTGCCCGGCGAGATGCGGCTGCAATGGTGGACCGACATGCTTGCCGGTGCCGGGCACGGCGGCGTCGAGGGCAATCCGGTCGCCGCAGAACTGCTGCAGGCGATCCGCACGCACCGTCTGCCGGTCTCGCCGTTGTCAAAGCTGGTCGAGGAGCACCAGTTCGATCTCTACAACGACCCGATGCCGTCGCTGGCCGCGCTCGAGGGCTATCTCGACGCAACCGCGGCTGCGTTGTTCTCGCAGGCGACGCGCGTGGTCGCACGGCCATCCGAGGCGATCGATCACCTGGTCCGTCATGCGGGCCTCGCCCAGGGCATGGCGCAAGTCATCGCCTCGCTGGGCCGCGATGCCTCGCGGCAGCAGCTGTTTCTGCCGCTGGAGCTGCTGCAGCAGCACGGCAGCAGCAGGGAGGAGGTGTTTGCGGGCAAGCCGACGCCGGGCATTCGCGCTGCGGTCGACCAATTCGCGGACGAGGCGAAGGGCCATCTCAGGACCGCATTCGGGCTGCTTGCCGACGTGCCGTCCGGCGTACGTCCGATCTTCCTGCCGCTCGCCTGTGTCAGGCGCGAGCTGAACCGGGCGAGGGGGCCCGACAACGATCCGTTCCGGCCGCAGCCGGTCTCACGCCTGCGCACGCTGTGGACGTTGTGGCGGGCTGCGCGCACCGAAGAGTTCGGCAGCTAGCTGCTCTGCTTCGAAATATGCTTGGTGAAGATCCGGATCGTCGCGCCCCGGAAGGCCGGGCCGCTGTCGTAGATGTCCGATGCGATTTGCTCGACCGCGTCGCGCAGCGCAACGAATTGCGCCTGCCGCGCCATGCTTGCGGTTCCACGCGTGCCGGCCAGCTCGTCCATCGCGGCGTCGCTGATCTGGCATTCGATTTCCTGATCGCCGTTCATCATGGTGAAGCCGAACGCCAGGCGTTCGGAATCATATCCCCCGATACGGCCACGGGTGAGTGGCATCAAACTTGTCCCTTGCGCGCGCTAGCCGTTGCAACAGTGGGGGTTCGCACCGCGTTTGTCGAGGGCCGTGCGCCGCGAACTGCGGGCGCCTTAGCGCGCCTGCCGATCCATCTCGGCTACTTCGAAATTGAAGCGATCGCGGAGATTTTTGCGTTGCTCGAGGATGTCCTTGAGGAACTCGCGATCGGCGTCGTTTCGCATCAGCGGCTCGATCAGGTCGACCTGATTCATCGCGACGAGTTGCAGGATTTCGGTGCGCGGCTTGCCGGCCGCATCGCGCGGCAATGCGTGCACGATCTGGATGTGTTCGGGCGGCTTGATGCCCTTGGCGGAGGCAAGCTCGCTGCGCAGCGTCCTTTCCAGCGCGGACTGATCGGCCTCGACGAAGGCGTAGAGTCCGACGCCGACGCGCCGATCGGCAAAGGCGACGATCGCGGTGTCGCGCACGCCAGGATTCCTGCGGATCAAATCGATCAGCACCGGCGCGTCGTTGACCAGCCGGCGGCCGCCGCCTTCGCGGTCGGTGAAATTGAAGATGCCGCGCGTGATCGCCTGATAGACCTTCTTGCCGGTCTTGAGCCAGACGCTTGCGACCGCGGACTTCTTCGCCAGCACCTTGCGCTCCCTTGGCGTCAGCGCCTCCGGCGCGTAGCTGCGCTTGTGCTTCAACAGATGCCGCAGATCCTCGTAGGCCGCGATGCGAAACAGCCGGCTGCGGGTCTTGAAGCAGGCGGCGAGCTGGAAGTCGGTGAGATAGGCGCGGCCGTCGCGGCCGACCAGCCAGTTCTGCTCCTTGGCCAGATCGTTGTGGCAGATGCCGGCGCGATGCAGCTTGCGCAACGCCTGCTTGGCGGAGCGGAAATAGGCGACGTCGCCATGTGGCTTCGCCAGATGCAGCGCCGCACCGTCGATGAAGCCGCGCACCAGCGCGCGCCGCCCGGCCCACAACAGCTTTGGCCCGACGTCGAGGTCGCGTGCCCGGGTCAGCGCGCGGCGCTCGCGCGAGAACAGATGCAGCGCGACCCCAAATGACCAGAACGGCACCTGATCGAGCCGGCGCAGCACGCCATCGACCTCGCCGTCATCGGCGCGAAAGCGGCCGCGCTCGACGGTCGAGAACACGTCGCGCTTGAGCAGCACGCCCTGGCTCCATCGCGCCGACAGGGTGGCGTCGTCGTCTTTCGGCAAGCTCATGACTGTCAGGCCGCTGCCGCAATGCGCAGATGTTCTGCGATCCAGTGATCGAGGTCGGCGAGCGCCCGCGCGCTCATCGCCTGCTTCTTGGCGACGGTCTTCTCGTTGCCGCGCAGCCGCGAGCCGTCCGGCTTCTTGGTCGGAGGGCTGGCCAGCGGCGGGAACAGACCGAAATTGATGTTCATCGGCTGGAACGAGCGCGAGCCGGCGTCGATCGTTTCGATGTGGCCGCCGGTGATGTGGCCGAGCAGGGCGCCGAGCGCGGTGGTGGCCGGCGGCGGCGGCAGCGCGGCGCCGCGGATGTCGGCGGCGGCGCAGAGGCCCGCAATCAGGCCGACGCTGGCCGATTCGACATAGCCCTCGCATCCGGTCATCTGGCCGGCGAAGCGCAGCCGCGGCTGCGCGCGCAGGCGCAGCTGTGCGTCGAGCAGTTTCGGCGAGTTCAGGAAGGTGTTGCGATGCAGGCCGCCGAGGCGGGCGAATTCCGCCTTCTCGAGGCCGGGGATGGTGCGGAACACGCGCTGCTGCGCGCCGTGCTTCAGCTTGGTCTGGAAGCCGACGATATTGTAGAGCGTGCCGAGCTTGTTGTCCTGCCGCAGCTGGACGATCGCATAAGGCTTCACCGTAGGATTGTGCGGATTGGTTAGTCCGACCGGCTTCATCGGCCCGTGGCGCAGCGTCTCGTGGCCGCGTTCGGCCATCACCTCGACCGGGAGGCAGCCGTCGAAATAGGGCGTGTTGGTCTCCCAATCCTTGAAGTCGACCTTCTCGCCATCGCGCAGCGCCGCGACGAAGCCATCATACTGCTCCCTGGTCATCGGGCAGTTGATGTAGTCGGCGCCGGTGCCGCCGGGTCCGACCTTGTCGTAGCGTGACTGGAACCAGGCCACCGACATGTCGATGGATTCCTTGTGCACGATCGGCGCGATCGCATCGAAGAATGCCAGCGCATTCTCGTCGGTGAGCTGCCGGATGGCGTCGGCGAGCGGCGCGGAGGTGAGGGGGCCGGTCGCAACGATGACGTTGCTCCAGTCGGCCGGCGGCAGCCCTGCGACTTCCTCGCGGCTGATCTCGATCAGCGGATGCTCGTTGAGCGCTTTGGTGACCGCGGCGGAGAAGCCGTCGCGATCGACCGCCAGCGCGCCGCCGGCGGGCACCTGGTTGGCATCGGCCGAACGCATGATCAGCGAGCCCAGCCGCCGCATCTCGGCGTGCAGCAGCCCCACCGCGTTATTGGCGGCGTCGTCGGAGCGGAACGAGTTCGAGCAGACCAGTTCGGCGCAGCCGTCGGTGCGGTGCGCCTCGGTCATCCGCTGCGGGCGCATTTCGTGCAGGACGGCGCGGACGCCGGAATTGGCGACCTGCCAGGCGGCTTCCGAGCCGGCGAGCCCCGCGCCCACGATGTGCACGGGTTGGGAAGAGGATTGATGCGGTGTCATCGCGCAGCGTTAGCGCGTTTCGAGACCATATGCATCTGAAACCGCCAAAAGCGCTTTCAAGCGAAGTGGATACCGGTTCGCGTTGGGCGGAGCGGCCCGGAAACGATAACGCCCGCTGTGGAAGCGGGCGTTATCCGTCATCAGATGGCTGGCGGCCGATTAGCCGTTGTAGGTACCGGCGGCAACGCGCGGAATGTCCGAGCGGTCGAGGCCGATATCGGCCAGTTCGCGATCGCTGAGCTGGGACAGTTCGCTGACATTACGCTGATAATCTCGGAAAGCCTGGATCATGCGGATGAGCGAGAGCAACATGGTAGTCTCCTAGTAGTTCAGATTCAGCTTTTCCAAAGCCTCATCGTTGAACTGAATATAGATGATATAGTGCAGTGCGGTAGTTCCGATGTTGCGATGCAGCTAAGCTGAAAACGCATGGCCACGGTAAGTTTCGATTAACCGTTCGGCGTTCTCGGGACCGGGCTCCAGCCAGAAGTTCCGACGCGACAGCAGATCATGCGGAAACCTTTCCAATCAGTCTGTTACCGGAATGAGGCCGCCTCCGTCGCCGCACCCTATGTGGTAATTAAGGACCGTCAAATCAAGTCTCGACACCGCTCTGCCGCCTGGATCACGGCGGCGTGTTCCATGCGTGATTCGCATGCAAAGGGGCGACATTAATATGAATTTATATTCATCATATGGCTTTCCCAATACATCAGCTAATGTCGCGTCAATCAGCCGCATTGACGGCAGAGGTAATTCGATCCTGCGGAAGAGCGGGGAATGCCCCGCGCCCGCCAAGTCGCATGACTTGTGCTGCTGATTATCGGAAGTCGATGTCGTTTAAGTGAACCCGTAAGCAAAGCTATTGCGGCACTGCTTCCTTACCGGCTTGTAATCAAAACACTATGCAACGCATGCGCGATACGCGCGCCGCGCCTATCACATTTGTATCGCGCGAAGTTCATTCTGAACGGTGGCGTGAACAGCGAATAATCGTCCCGCAGATTCCGCAATCACGCTGGTGTCTGTTCAAGAAAAGAAGATGGAACATCTCATGATCAAGACATTGATCGCAGCAGCCGCCGTGGCTGCCGTTGCTTTCGCTGTTGCGCCCGCCCAGGCTGCTCATCGTCACCATGCCGGCCTCGGCTGCAGCGGTGCCAACCTCGGCAAGACCGAAGCCGCAGTCGAAGCTATGGCCGACAATGAGGTCAAATTCGGGGCGGAGAGGGAAGTCTCGCTCGCTCAGGACGCGATGCTGAACAACAAGTGGGGCGCCTGCGGCGAGCACCTCAGCAAGGCTGCTGAAGCCAGCATGGCGAAGTAAGGTTTGATGATGACGATGAGGGCCGATTGCCTGGGGCAATCGGCCCTTAGATTTGGCTGGAGCGTGATCGGCCCGGCCGCGCGGGCGCCCTGCTCGAACGCCGTTCACGTGTTCGTGCCGATGATCAGCCCTGTTCGCGCCGACTCACGCACGTCCGAGGGGGACGCTCCGTATTGCCTGCGAAAGCTGCGGTTGAAATAGGACACGTCGCCGAAACCGACCTCGAAGGCGACTGCGCTCACAGGCCGATCGGCGTAGCGCGGATTGACGAGCAATCGATGTGCTCGTGCGAGACGGCGCCCAAGCACGAATTGTGAGAATGTGGTCCCGTCGCCTTCAAATAACCGTTGCACCTGGCGCGGGGTGACGGCCTGCCGCCGCGCGACAGCCGCAACCGTGAGGTTACCATGGTCGAGATGGTCGATGATGTCGGCTTTGATGGCGCGCAGCCGCGCCGCGCGGACGCCTCGCCCATGGGCAAGAGCCGCGGCATCTCGTGTTGCGCCGAGCGCTACCGCGATCAGATCGTGCACATGCGAAGCCACGTGGTGCCGTAGCTGAGGCGTGGCAAGCGCATAATCCTCTTGCAGCGCCCCGACATAGCTCACCAGCAATTTCAACGCTTCGGTGGAGCGCGCAATAGGCTGCATCACGGCGGAATCGAGGCTGCTCACCAGCGGCGCCAGCGCCGGCCGTGGAACGTGAAGGCACAGAATCTTCGCCGGGGCGGGGCAGACCATCGCGACCGGATCCGCCGAGCTGAGCAACAGGCCGTCGCCGGCACTCCACGCGACCTCGCGTCCACGCTGCACCATCGTGGCATCGTGCGAACCCATCACCAGGACCAGCCCGTCGTTGCCATCCGCCAACTGTTCGGCGCCCCGCTCGTAGCGAAACGCCGACATGCTGGCTGACGTGATGGACAGCCCGGGCAGCGTCCGCACGGTCACGTCCGCATGCAAAGAATGATCCGGCAGTGGCGCGAGGTCGGCCTTCAGCACCAGCCGGCCGTACAGATCACGCCACGCAGCCATACGGTCCTGCTCGGCAAAATCTTCCAGGGAGAACCGGGAAACTGCAACGTCGTGGGCGGTCGAGGTCATCGGCAAACTCAGGCTGTCGCAACAGATGTCGCCGAATTGACGCGTCTGGTTCACCGAGGTGACCCGGGTCGGTGGCAACAAACGCACGCGACGCAGGGCTTCTAGCCAACGACTCGGCTGCGTCAAAGCGCCCTAGGTCTGTTCCATCCGCGGTTCGCCCCTGCGACAAGTGCAGCCCGAGGTGGAACTCACGTCCCATTGACCCAAACGTGTCCGGATACTGACCTGCCAGGGGCGTTTTCATCCAATGCGTTGTCGCGCTTGTCCAAGCCGGCGGGCGGACAAGTCGCTAAACCTATCGTGCAAGATCGAGCTGCTCGCAGAAGAATCTAGATGACGTTGGTGCAACTTTTGCATGTTGATGCCGCACCCGGCGACGTCGGGCTTGCCATTGGCATCCTTGTCATGGGCATCCTTGTCACGGACATCATCGGTGCACTGGCCGTGTTCCTCGGAATGCGCCTGTTTGCCTGGACCGTGGACCGGACCGCAACACTCAAGACGTCGCCGGCCGGAGTGGCAAACCTCACAGGTCGAATTTCATGCGCGCACTGATCCACGCCGCGGCGTGGCTTGTCCTCGTTGCGGGAACCAACACATCCAAGGCCGAAGGCGCAGCAACGTCCTGCCAGCTGATCAATGGCAAGTCGATGATGCAGGCCGAACTGCTGTTTGGGCGTCGTATCGCCGGACATGGCCGCGTATCGGACGCCCAGTGGTCGGACTTCCTTCTGAAGGAGGTGACACCGCGCTTTCCGGATGGATTGACCCAGCTCAGGGCTTCCGGCCAATGGCGCGACCCGGACACGGGTCGGATCACACACGAGCAGTCCTTTGTCGTGCGCATCATCGCTGCCGAGACCCCGGAGACCTTGGCTCGCCTGACCGAGATCGGCGCCGCATACAGGCAGCGCTTTCATCAACAGTCGGTTGGCCTCACGCTCTCGACCACTTGCGCATCGTTCTGACCACGCGCTGCAAATAGCGACGTGCCCTATGGCGCCTTTGCGAGTTGGGTGGCGAAGTAGCCGATCGTCTTGGCGTAGACCTCGCTCTTGTTCCACTGCTGGATCACCGCAAAATTCTCGCTGCCGGGCTCCCAGCCCTTGCCCGGCTTCCAGCCGTAGCTCTTCAGGAAATTCGCCGTCGAGGCCAGCACGTCCGGCACATTGTGCAAGAGGTCGCGTTTGCCGTTGCCGTCGAAATCGACCGCGAACTTGATGTAGGACGACGGCATGAACTGGGTCTGGCCGAGCTCGCCGGCCCAGGCGCCGCGCATGTCCTGCGGAGCAAGGTCGCCGCGCTCGACGATGCGCAGCGCATCCATCAACTCGGCCTTGAACATGTCGGAGCGGCGGCAGTCATAGGCCAGCGTGGCCAGCGAGCGCATGGTCGGAAACTTGCCGGTGTTGACGCCGAAATCGGTCTCCAGCCCCCAGATCGCGACCAGGATCTCGCCGGGCACGCCGTAAGCCTCTTCGATCCGCGACAGCACCGAGCCGTAGCGCTTCATCATGTCGGAGCCGCGATTGAGCCGCGGCGGCACCATGCGGCCCGAAAACTGCTCGAAGGTCTGGCTGAACACCTGCTGCGAATGGTCGCGTGCCAGGATTGCCTTGTCCTGGGTGACGCCGTTGAGCCCCGCCTGGATCGCGTTCTGTGAAATGCCCTTCGCCGCAGCCTCTTTCTTGAAATCGTCGAGCCAGGACTCGAACGTGCCCGTGCCGCACTGGGCGGCGAGCGCGGACGCGGTCGAGGTCAGGAGCCACGCGCCAACGGCGAGGGCGCGAACGGGAATGCGAGAGGTCATAGGCAATTCACTCCGGAGTCTGCGATGTCATCGGGTGGTCGCGCAAGGCGCGGGTATGTTCGCGGCAACAGCGGCCAAAACAAGGCTCGTGATCGAGCATTTTGTCAGCTCGTGCTGCAAATGCCACGCCAATTTCACATCCTTTTTGACGGTCAGGTACGACAAACCGCCGGCCGAACATATCGGCCGGCGGTTGCTTTGACGTTTACGAGTTCGGGTCTAGCCGATGCTATCCGCGGTCACTGCGCCGCCACGGAAACAAATTGGCCGGGAAGTCGGCGGCGGGCTTGCGCTCGCGCGGCTCGGGGATCACCGGCCGTGCATTCGGATCCTTGACGATGACCTCGCGATAGAGATGCCAGGTGGCGTGACCGAGCAGCGGGATCACGACGGCAAGCCCGAGGAAGAACGGGATCGTGCCCAGCACCAGCAGCACCGCGACGATCAGGCCCCAGGCCGCCATCGGCACCGGGTTCTGCGCAACGGCGCGCATCGACGTCACCATGGCTTCGCCGGCGGTCGCCTGGCGATCGAGCATCATGGGGAATGCGACCACGCTGATGCAGAGCGCGACCAGCGCGAACAGGAATCCGACGCTGCAGCCGACCACGATCAGCCACCAGCCTTGCTGAGTGGTCAGCACGCGCTCGGCAAAATCGGGAATGTCGGCCGCGATCGCATAGCCGAACACGGCGGTGTAGATCGCCTGCGCGGTGGCGATCCAGGTCACGAACAGGGCGAACAGCAGTGTTCCGACCCCGAGCATCGCGCCGAATGACGGCGAGCGAAACACCTCCATGGCATCCCATGCGGATGCTTCCCCGCCGTCCTCGCGGCGGCGGCTCATCTCGTAGAGGCCGATGGCGGCAAACGGGCCGAGCAGGGCGAAGCCCGCGGCCAGCGGAAACAGCAGGGGCAGCACGGAATAGCCGTGCACGGTGCGCGCAAGCACGATGCCGAGCACGGGATAGATCAGGCACAGGATGATTGCGTGGCTTGGTACCGCCTTGAAGTCTTCCCAGCCGAGACGCAGCGCTTGATGCAAATCGGACAGGCCGATGGTGCGGATGACCGGCGCAGACGCAGTGTCTCTGCCGCTCTGCGTCATCGATGTGACATTGCCTTGGTATGGTGTGGCCATGGTCGTTGTCTCCCTCTGGGCGGTCGCATTCTGCGCCCGGCGCGCGGGCACGAACCTACCGCCTCTCGAAGCGATCACGAGCAAGCCAGACGCGAAAGACAGAGCAGGAACTGGCCGTGTCGCGAACTGTGTAGTGAGGGTACTCCCAAACCGCGGCAAAAGCACTCACGCTTAAGTGAATGTCGCATTGGCAAGCTATTGGAGGGGCGATACACTTCAACTGCGACCTCGGTCAGCCGGCGCATTGCCGCGTGGCCTTCACATCTCAACTCTCTTGGGAGCGAACGATGAGCATTTTCGGAAAAATCATGGGCGCGATCTTCGGCAGCAGCGCCAGCGCCGCGCCCGCCGGCGGAACGGCGACCAGCGCAGCTCCGGCCGGTGGATCCGGCAGCGCGTCGCCATCTCCCGCAGCCGTGCCGGCCGGTGCGGCGCCCGCGCAGTCGGTTGACGTCGCCCCCATTCTCGACAAGGCGGTGGCCGCGAAGGGCGAGAAGCTCGAATGGCGGACCTCGATCGTCGATCTGATGAAGGCGCTCGACATCGACTCCAGCCTGTCGGCCCGCAAGGAGCTCGCCAAGGAGCTCGGCTACACCGGCGACACCAACGATTCCGCCAGCATGAACATCTGGCTGCACAAGGAGGTGATGACCAAGCTTGCGGCCAATGGCGGCAAGCTGCCCCCGGATATCAAGCACTGACGGGATGGTCATCCCGCCTGACACGGGGGGCCCGCGCCGGCGCGGGCCCTTTTTTATGGACCGGCGAGCCTCTATAGATCAGCCAACAAGCAACAAGAAGGAGCTGATCCATGACTGACCTCGATCGCCGGACGATGCTTGCGACCGGCGCACTGGCACTGGCCGGCGCCGCCGCGCAGTCCGCGCCGGCCCATGCCGAGGCCGCGCCGAGAGCGATGTTTCCGGTCCCGCCGGTCACGATCCCGATCGTCGGCGCCACCGAGGTGTTCCAGGTCCGCCGCATCTACTGCATCGGCCGCAACTACGCTGCGCACGCGCTCGAGCGCGGCTCCGATCCGACCCGCGAGCCGCCGTTCTTCTTCCAGAAGCCGACGGACGCGATCCAGAATGTCGCGGTCGGCACCGTCGCCGATCATCCCTATCCCTCGCTGACCAAGAACTATCACCACGAGGTCGAACTGGTTGCCGCGCTGAAATCCGGCGGCACCAACATTCCCGCCGACAAGGCGCTCGACCACGTCTATGGCTACGCGCTCGGCCTCGACATGACGCGGCGCGATTTGCAGAACGGCATGGCCGCCGAGAAGAAGCCGTGGGAGATCGGCAAGAGCTTTGACCACGCCGCGGTGCTCGGGCCGATCCATCCGGCTGACAAGACCGGCCATTTCACCAAGGGCGCGATCTCGCTCGCGGTCAACGGCGCGGTGCGGCAGAGCTCGGATCTGAAGAACATGATCTGGAGCGTCGCCGAGCAGATCGCAAAGCTCTCCGAGGCGTTTGAGCTGAAGGCCGGCGACATCATCTATTCCGGCACCCCCGAGAATGTCGGCCCGGTCGTCAAGGGCGATGTGCTGCTCTGCAAGCTCGAGGGCTTACCCGATATGTCGATCAAGATCGTCTGACGTCGACGGTTCTTTGTTTGAGCATGATCTCCGCGCAAACGCCTTTGGCGTTTGTCGCGAGGGAAAACCGCTTCGCACTTTTCCGGATCATGCTCTAGCCGGCAAGATCCGCGTATTCCGGATGCTTGTTGAGGTAGTCGACCACGAAGCCGCAGCCGGCGATCACCTTGTGGCCGTCGGCGCGGATCAGCTCGAGCGCGCCCTTGACCAGCTCCGATGCGATGCCGCGGCCGCGCAGGGCGCGCGGCGTCTCGGTGTGGGTGATGATCACGGCCGAAGGCGTCCGACGGTAATTCGCAAAGGCTGTGCCGCCCTCGGTATCGAGCTCGAAGCGGTTTTGGTTCCTGTTGTCGCGGACGGCAGCCATCGCAAAATCCTGACTTGATTCACAGGACTTGATCTAAGCGCTTGAACCCGCCGGTGCAAAGCCGCGACCAACCCGCATATTGGCATTTCTGGATTGACGATATGCGCATTTTGGCCTGCCTGACCGCCGCATTGCTCGGCGCCGCCCTGACGCTGCCAAATCCTCCGAAGGCGGCTGCCGCCGATGATCCGAGCTGGCAGACCTGCATCGGCGCTGCGACGGCCCCGGGTGACCGCGTCACTGCCTGCACGGCGGTCATCGACGGCAAGACCCAGAGCGGCAGGCGGCTGGCCGGGGCCTATTGCAACCGCGGCCATGGACTGACGGAGAAGCGCGAGCTCGATGCCGCGCTCGCCGATCTCAACGAGGCGATCAAGCTCGATCCGGCGTTTGCCTGCGCCTACACCAACCGCGGCCGCGTCTACGCCTTCAAGAACGATCTCGATCATGCGATCGCCGACTACGACGAGGCGATCCGCATCGATCCCGCCTTCGCGATGGCCTACAACAACCGCGGCGATGCCTGGCTCAACAAGGGCGATCTCGACCGCGCGCTGGCCGATCTCAATCTCGCCATCAAATACAATCCGCAGCTCTCCACCGCCTATGGCAATCGCGGCTTCGTCTACTACCGCAAGCGCGACGCGGCGCATGCGATCGCCGACTTCACCGCCGAGATCAAGCTCGATCCGAACGTGCTCGCCTATATCAACCGCGGCAATGTCTATCGCGAGGCCGAGCAGCTCGACCGCGCCGCCGCCGACTACGGCGAGGCTGTGAAGCTTGCGCCGACCGATGCGCGCGGCTGGCGTAACCGCGGCATGGTCCGGCTGTTCCAGGGCGACAACAAGGGCGGGCTCGCCGATTACGACAAGGCGCTGCAATACGATCCCGCTGACGTCTATTCCTGGAACAACCGTGGCCAGGCCAAGCTGCGGCTCGGCGACAAGACCGGCGCGGCGGCCGATTTGCGCAAGGCGCTCGAGTTGCAGCCCGACCTGAAGACCGCCAAGGAGACGCTGGCGCGCCTCGGCGGAGCGCGATGATCGACGGTGTCTGCCGCCTCCGGCCCTGCCGCATCGCACACAGGCGGATCGGGCCTTGCGAGCCGATGCAATTCGATTAGGTTTGTGCCCAGACATACGCCCGTGATGCGGCCCGAAGGTCGTTTGGTGCGGAATGGCAGGACCGGCCGCTGACGTATGCCCCTTGTCGCAAGGAGGTTCGTCATGTCGGATAATCGCTTCTTCAACAGACACCGCCCCTGGGAGGACTGGCTCGGCATGCTGCTTGGCGTGCTGATCATGGTCTCGCCCTGGTTTCCGATGCAGGTAAGCGGCGCCGTCGATCTCGAGCGCAGCCATCTGGTGCTCAACAGCTTCATGGTCGGCATGCTGGTGCTCGGCATCTCCCAGCTCGAATATGTCGCGCTGCATCGCTGGGAGGAGGTGGCGAGCATCGTGCTCGGCCTCTGGCTGATGGCATCGCCCCTGGTCTTCGGTTACGCCGCGGACCAGGCGCTGCAGGCCTGGCACATCCTGCTCGGCGCGCTGGTCGCCCTGATCGGCGCGCTACAGCTCTGGCAGGACTGGAACCTGAGCGAACAGGAATTGGCCAAGCATCCGCAGTAGCGGTTCGGGCAGGATCGGTCGGGCTGGCCGGCCGCCAGCACGCGGTACCATGGCGCCGCGGCGGGCAGGCCTTGCCGAGGCGCGTCGCTTGGCGATAAACCGGGTGGCAGCAACCCCTTGCGGCGCTTGAAGACGCCCGGTTCTGACCGAGGAAACACCCGATGCCTGTCCTGACCTTGCCCTGTCTGTTGTGCGTATCGGCGGGGCGGCAATGACCGGGGCGGAGGTGACCGCGCCGCGCGGCGGGATCGCGCGGGTGTCGCGCCGGGTGATGAACCTCGCCTACATCCTGACCCAGAACGCCCGCCGCCATGGCGATCGTCCCGGTTTCATCTGGAACGAGAAGGCCTGGTCCTGGCGCCATATCGACCAGAACGTCTCGGCGCTCGCGGCGGCGCTCGCCGCCCGCGGCATCGTCAAGGGCGACCGCATCCTGGTGCATTCCAAGAACTGCGACGAGATGTTCTGGTCGATGTTCGCAGCCTTCCGGCTCGGCGCGGTCTGGGTGCCGACCAACTTCCGCCTGATGCCGGACGAGGTCGCCTATCTGGCGACGGCCTCCGGCGCCAAGGCGTTCCTGTGCCATGCCGACTTCCCCGAGCATGCCAAGGCGGCTGCCAACCCCGCGCTCGAATTCGTCTGGCGGATCGGCGAGGGGGGCACGTTCGGCGAGGCGACGGTCGGTGACGTCATCGCCAGACACGCGAGTGCGGAGGTCGAGAACGTCGCCGTCGAGTACGACGATCCCTGCTGGTTCTTCTTCACCTCGGGCACGACGGGCCGCTCCAAGGCCGCGGTCCTGACCCATGGCCAGATGGCGTTCGTGATCACCAACCATCTCGCCGATTTGATGCCCGGCACCACCGAAGACGACGCCTCGCTGGTGGTCGCGCCGCTGTCGCATGGCGCCGGCGTGCATCAGCTGGTGCAAACCGCGCGCGGCGTGCCGACCATCCTGCTGCCGTCGGAGAAGTTCGACATCGCGGAAGCGTATCGCCTGATCGCCAGGCACCGCGTCAGCAACATGTTCACGGTGCCGACCATCCTGAAGATGATGGTCGAGCATCCCGCCGCCGACCAGCACGATCATTCCTCGCTGCGCTACATCATCTATGCCGGCGCGCCGATGTATCGCGAGGACCAGAAGGCGGCGCTGCACAAGCTCGGCGGCGTGCTGGTGCAGTACTTTGGCCTCGGCGAGGTCACCGGCAACATCACGGTGCTGCCGCCCGGCCTGCACGATCCCGAGGACGGCCCGCATGCGCGGATCGGCACCTGCGGATTCGAGCGCACCGGCATGCAGGTCTCGATCCAGGGCGACGACGGACGCGAGCTGAAACCGCACGAGACCGGTGAGATCTGCGTGATCGGCCCCGGCGTGTTCGCCGGCTACTACGACAACCCCGAGGCTAATGCGAAAGCGTTTCGCGACGGCTGGTTCCGCACTGGCGATCTCGGCCATATGGACGAGGAGGGGTTCGTCTACATCACCGGCCGCGCCTCCGACATGTACATCTCCGGCGGCTCCAACATCTATCCGCGCGAGATTGAGGAGAAGCTGCTGACCCATCCCGCGGTCGGCGAGGTCGCCGTGCTCGGCGTGCCGGATCCGTTCTGGGGCGAGGTCGGCGTCGCCGTCTGCGTCGCGCGCGAAGGCGTCGAGGCGGTCGCGGAGGCGGAGCTTGCCGCCTATCTCGCGCCGAAAGTGCCGCGCTACAAGATGCCGAAACGCTTCTTCTTCTGGGAGGCGCTGCCGAAGTCCGGCTACGGCAAGGTGCCGAAGCGGTTGATCCGCGACGAGCTCGAGGCGCGCGGGCTGCTCGAGGTGATCGCCAAATCGACGGGCGCGTGAGGCGATGCGCAGCATCGCCCAGCCTGGCGCTCCGCATGCTGAGCGCATCCAATGGGTCGCCGCGCGCGGCCGCGCGTTTTCATTCGTGCTCGAGGCCGGCATTTCCTTGCTCGAAGCCGTGCGCCGCGGCTTTGCGGCTGAAGGTTTTTCCGGCGGCGTGCTGAACGCGACCGGCGGCGCGCTCGGGCCATTCGCCTATGTGATGCCGGCGCTGTCGAAGGACGGCGTCAACGCGGCGTTCTACAGCGACGCGTTTCGTCCCGATGGCGTGACCCGGCTCAAGCTCGCGGCGCTGACCTTCGGCGAGCGCGACGGCGCGTCGTTCTTCCATTGCCATGGATTGTGGACCGAGGCCGACGGCCGCTGCAACGGCGGACACATGCTGCCGGACGAGACCTTCGTTGCCGAACCGTTCGAGGTGAATGCGTTCGGGATCGAGGGGGCGACGTTCCGGGCCGAGCCCGACAGCGAGACCAATTTCAAGCTGTTCGGTCCGGTCGCATGCGCGCCGCATGCTGCGAAGACCACCAGCCATGCCTTCGCGCTGCGGCTGCGGCCGAACCAGGATTTCGCCTGCGCGCTGGAAGGCTTCTGCCGCCAGCACGGCATTTTGCGGGCGCGGCTGCACGGCGGCGTCGGCTCGACCATCGGCGCGGTCTTCAGCGACGGCCACAGCGTTGTGCCGTTCGCGACCGAGCTCGCGGTGACCGCGGGGCAGATCGCGCCCGACGCCAATCGCCGCCTGCGCGCCAGTCTCGACATCGCGCTGGTCGACTATCTCGGCGGCATCGCCGAGGGCCGCCTGGTGCGCGGCGACAATCCGGTGCTGATGACCATGGAGCTGGTGCTGGAAGTGCTGGAGGAGGCGGAGCGGCCGTAGGGGCGGGCAGTCTCTTGCGCGGGGATGACGGGACTGGGAGCGGATCCAGCAGTCAAATGGCCGAGCACTCGCTGTCATCACCCGCGAAGGGATAGGCGGGTGATCCAGTATTCCAGAGACAGCAGTGCTTGAACCGAGGCGGCGACTGCTTCCCCGCGTCGTCCTGGCCCACCGCGCAACTGTCAATTCCGTCATCCTGAGGAGCGCGCTCTTGCGCGCGTCTCGAAGGATCGACGGCCACCGGCCGGGCCGTGCATCCTTCGAGGCTCGCCAGCGGCGCAATTGCGCCGCAAGGCTCGCACCTCCAGCGACAAAGGCGAAGCTTTTGCGCGGGGAATTTGGTACATCGTCAAACAGCGCTGAGGATGTGCAACGACGTTCTCGCGACATGATTGTCCGAGCTTTGCTTGTCGTTCCGCCCTCCCTCCTTGAAGAGGGCGCAGGGAAAGCCGGGTGCCGATCGCACCCATGGGCCCCGAGCAATAGGTAGAAAGCTCGGGGGTAGGACCACAGGTGTAACCGGAAACAACCCGGCTTTCCCTGCGCGATGGTTGTGCGGCTTATACGTGCTCTCCCCGGCGAGACTTGGCTTTGTTGTCACCGTCTTCACAACGCGCATTTGCGCAATCGGAAAAGACACCTACCGCTAGGGCGTCAGGCCTGCACGATTTCGCCGTCCGCCTCATGCGCGTTCGTCGACTGCGCAATCGGCGTCCACCGCATCTCGACCCGCGTTCGTGACGACCGCGAAGCGCCCCTCGTGTCGGGTGAGACGGCAAATTCATACACTGAACTTCCCTTCGGATAAAGCGAAATATTTTTGCTGCGGGGGCTTGCGCCGTCGGGCAACTCAGATGTATGGGCCGCTCACCGCCGCTTGCGCACGTGGATGTTGATGTCGAGGTCGATCGCGCTGACGCAGGTCTGCTCGGTGCGGTGCGAGCCGCCCTCGTGCCAGCGGCCCTTGCGCAGGCGGATGTCGCTGACATTGGCGAGCCGCAGGCAGCGCCATTGCGGCAGTCTGCCTGAACTCTCGCCGGCGAACTGCCAGGCCAGCACGACCTCTTCGCCGCTCTTGTTGTGGCCGATGATATGCGGGCAGAGCTCGCGCGGCCGGCCGTCATAGACGCAGACCACCTGCTGCTCGGTGCTGACGGCGTTGCGGAACAGGGCGTAGGCGTTGCTGGGCATGCGCTATCGAGCCATCTAGGATTGCTGCGGGGACCTATCATAAACTGGGCCGCCCGCCATTGTTTCCCCGGAACCGCGCAGATGACCCGACGCAATCGCCCGATCAACATGCCCGCGCCGTATCTGCGGCGGGTCTGGCTCGATCCCGCACGCATTCCAGACCGCGAGGCCTATCCGTTCGTGCTGCCGCTGCTGCGCGACGATTTCGAACTCAGTTTCGACAAGCCGATCACCATCATCGTCGGCGAGAACGGCACCGGCAAATCGACGCTGCTCGAGGGCATCGCCGTGATGGCCGGCTACGATGACGCCGGCGGCGGCAAGGGCTACCGCGCGGTCGACCATGGCCGGGCGCTGGAGAAAATGGGTGGCTCGCTTGCGTCGGCGCTGCGTGCAAGCTGGCTGCCCAAGATCACCAACGGCTGGTTCTTCCGCGCCGAGAGCTTCTTCTCGGTCGCACGATATCTGGACGAGGCCGCGATGGACGCCGGAGGCCTTCCGCCCGACTTCCTGTCGCATTCCCACGGCGAGGGCTTCCTGCGCTTCTTTGAGGAGCGCTGCCAGCGGCAGGGCATCTTCATCTTCGACGAGCCGGAATCCGCGCTGTCGCCATCGCGGCAGATCGAGTTCCTCAAGCTGCTGCACCGGATGCACGGCACCCGCCACTGCCAGGTGATCATGGCGACGCATGCGCCGGTGCTGATGGCCTATCCGAACGCGACGCTGCTGCGGCTGAGCAAATATGGCCTCGAGCCGGTGAGCCTGCGGGATACCGATCACTACCGGCTGATGCGCGAGTTCTGCGACGACCCGAAGGGATTCGTCGAGGCGGCGATCGAGGCGTGAAGCCGCCACCGCGGCGGACTTGCCTCCCGGGGAAGCCGCCGGCCGCCAACTTCGCTCTCGTGCAAGCAGCCGGTCCCCGATCTGGTCTAGAACGTCGAGCCATAAACTGCGGCATGCGCCGGGCGGCGGATGGCCGACACATATCGGGAGAGACCAAGGATGAGGCGAACGATCGCGCGGGCTGGCGTCGTGGTGGCGGCATTGGCTGTGTTGGGGGCCGCCTGGGCCCATGGGCCGACCCGCCAGAAGGTGCGCGAATCCATCGAGATCGACGCGCCGCAGGCCAAGGTGTGGGCGGTGATCGGCAATTTCCAGGACATGAGCTGGCTCGCCGGCGTCATCAAGACCGAGGGCGAGAAGGGCAACGAGATCGGCGCCACGCGGCGGTTGACGCTGGGGCCGGGCGCCACCGTCGACGAGGAGCTCTACAAATACGAGCCCGAGATGATGAGCTATTCATACCGGATCACCGCGGTCGACGTGAAGGTGCTGCCGGTCACCAATTATTCCTCGACGCTGACGGTCTCGCCGGCGCCCGAGGGCAAGACAAAGCTGGAATGGGCCGGCGCGTTCTACCGCGGCTTTCCCAACAACGATCCGCCGCCGGAGCTGAGCGACGAGGCGGCGGTGAAGGCGGTCAGCGGGCTCTACAAGGCCGGGCTCGAGGCGCTGAAGAAGAAGATCGAGAGCGGCACCTGAGCGGATGCGAAACTTGCCGTCATTGCGAGGAGCTCGCGACAAAATTGCAAGGCAATTTTGCGCTGAAGCGACGACGCAATCCATTTTTCCTTTCTGCGAGCTATGGATTGCTTCGCGGAGCCTGTCATCCGGCGGCGCTTCGCGCCGACCGGGTGGCTCGCAATGACGTGGATAAAGTTGTCTACTGTGAGCGCGATCGCGTTGGTGGCGCTGCTCGGCCTGCTCGGCGCCGCGCGCGCCGAGGAGGCCTTCGTCACCAACCAGCTCAGCGACGATCTCACGGTGGTCGATCTCGCGACGTCAAGGCCGGTCGCGACGATCGCGATCGGCGGCAAGCCGGCGGGCGTCGCCGTCAGCAATGACGGCCGCTTCGTCTATGTGACGAGCCCGGATGCCAAGGCGGTCACGGTTGTCGACGCGTCGTCGCGCACGGTGGTCGGCCGGATCGATGTCGGCGGCGGGCCGCTCGGCATCGCGGTCGCCCCCGACGGCGCGACGGTCTATGTCGCCGACTGGTATGCCGCCGCGGTGCGAGTGATCGACGCCAAGGCGCAGCGGGTCACCGCCAGCATGGCGGTCGGCGCGTCGCCGTCCGGGCTCGCGGTGACGCCGGACGGGCTGCTGCTGCTCTCGGCCGACCGCGACGACGACAGCATCTCGATCGTCGATACGTCGACGCGGGAGCGGCGAGGGACCGTGAAGGTCGGCGCACGGCCGTTCGGCGTCACCATCGATGCCGAAGGCAAGCGCGCCTACACCGCCAATGTCGGCTCCAACGACGTCTCCGTGATCGACATCGCCACGGCGCAGGAGATCGGCCGCGTCCATGTCGGCCTGCGCCCCTATGCGGTGGCGCTGGCGCAGGGCCGCGGCTTCGTCACCGACCAGTATGACGGCAAGGTCAGCGTGTTCGACCTCGCGACCTTGCAGCCGGTGAAGCGGATCACGGTCGGCGATTACCCCGAAGGCATCGAGGCCACCGCCGACGGCAAGCGGATCCTGGTCGCCAACTGGGAGAGCAATACGCTCAGCGTCATCGACGCCGCCGAGCTGAAGGTGATTGGCGAGGTCAAGGTCGGCGACGGGCCACGGGCGTTCGGGGCGTTTCTCAGGCGGACGGAGTAGCGGCGGGCTGCAGTGCAAGCGCGGTCTCGGGACGGACGCGTGGCGTCCTGACAAGTGAATTCATCGTCCATTCGAACTTGCGCATGAAAATCAAAGTCAGCATCGGCTCGGTTGGGCTGAGTATGATCAGGCTTTCGGGCAACTGGTCGACGTGCAACAGGTCGCGCAGCATCCGTTCCACGTCTTCGATGTTGTCGTGCGACACCAGCATCATCATGCGCTCGATCGGAATGCGCTGGATCGTCTGAAGCAGTTCCCACAGCATATTCTCGGTTATCTCCCCGGGCCAGTCGAAGACGACGAAATCGGCAAATTTCAATTGGGTCGCGATGACTTGCTTCCAGTCGTCATGTGATCCCGGCTTGGCAATGAGGGGCATGTAGGTCTCAGCGAGCACCCAATTGTCCATTCTGGCACCACCGCCTTCCCAAGCCGTTGCCAGCGTTTCGTCGGTCAAGAGCAGGGTCTGCCCATACGTGCCGCACACCGGCATGACTGCTGCAATGTGGCTTGTCGCGAACGCGCGCGCGTTGCGGCGGAACACCACGATCCGAAAGAACGTGTCGATTTGACGTTTGACGAGCATCCTGATCGCGGCGCTGGCGAGCAACGCACTCCAGCTCGCAACGGTGGTGAAGAGCAGTCCCAGCCAGAAGCCGAACGCCATGTAGGACGCCGCGAAAGCGAGGAATCCGGTCAGAGCATTCACCCAACGCAGCTTGGTTCGATTCCACAGGAGGTAGTTGCTGAACGCTAGATAGCGTGGTGTTCGGTAGACATCGTGATCGACGCGATAGCGCCTGAGCACGGATTTGCGATGGGCGTGAATGAATGCCACGCCAGACGCGAGGAAGAGCAGGCCCAGGCCGACGTATTGCAGGTGGCCCGGGACGGAGAAGCAGAGGATGAAGACCCCGGCGACCATGTTGATGCGGGCGAACCATCGGAGCGGGCGAAAGAACGGGTGATCGAACCTATACTGTTCCATATTGCACCATTGCACTGCGTGCTGCCGGTTGCGCTTCCACGATAAGTCATGTCCAGGAATGCAACTGTGAGTAGATTAACACTGTGTCTTGAAATGACGACGGCACGTGGCGCACTTTGCGAGAAATCTCCCGGATTTCGCGGAGCGGGTCGTCGGCCGCGCGCTCACGCGACCCGTTGGCCGATTAGGATGACGGGCGTATAATGGCCGGCAAATATGAGGAAACAGGGAGGATGCCATGCATCATACCTTGGTGCCCAGTGACAGGGTCGAGCATGTCTGCGTCTTCGGGCGCGATGGCGCCAAGCTCGGTTCGATCGAGCGGCTGATGCTCGACAAGGTGAGCGGCACGGTGGCCTACGCCATCATCAAGACCGGCGGCGTGCTGAGCACGCACCACCACTATCCCGTCAGATGGACCGCGCTGCACTTTGATCCTGCCCGGCAGGCCTTCGAGGCCGAAGTGACGTTTGAGGATTTGCGCACCGGTCCGTGCGAATTCGATGGCGACGAATTCGACTGGGGCGACCGCTCGCGATCGTACACGCACCTGAATTATTGGGCGGTGTAGCGCGCAGGTGAGGGGGTGGTGTTGTAGCCCGCATGAGCGAAGCGACATGCGGGAGCGGTCAGTGTGTCCGACCGACAGTCCTCGGATATCGCTTCGTTCATCCAGGCTATTTACTGTCTGGTCTATGAACCCCGCATATCGCTTCGCTCATGCGGGCTACTTGTTGGGCAAACGTCTGACAGATCGCCGCCCATCGCGGCAATCCGTAGGATGGCCGGCCCGCGCTACTCCGCCGCCTCGCTCGCGCTGCTCTTCCTCGGCTTGCTGTTCGCCTTCTTCAGCACCGGGGCCAGAAACTTACCCGTGTAGCTCCTCGGCGCCTTGACGATGTCTTCCGGCGGGCCCCAGGCAACGATCTCGCCGCCGCCGTCGCCGCCTTCGGGGCCGAGGTCGATGACCCAGTCGGCGGTCTTGATGACTTCGAGATTGTGCTCGATCACGACAACCGTGTTGCCCTGCGCGACCAGCTCGTGCAGCACCTCGAGCAGTTTTGCGACGTCGTGGAAGTGCAGGCCGGTGGTCGGCTCGTCCAGGATGTAGAGCGTGCGGCCGGTGGCGCGCTTCGACAGCTCCTTCGCCAGCTTGACGCGCTGGGCTTCGCCGCCCGACAGCGTGGTGGCCTGCTGGCCGACATGGATGTAGTCGAGGCCGACCCGGTGCAGGGTCTGGAAGGTCTCGCGCACGCGCGGCACCGCCTTAAAGAACTCGGCGGCTTCCTCGACGGTCATGTCGAGCACGTCGGCGATGCTCTTGCCCTTGAACAGCACCTCGAGCGTCTCGCGGTTGTAGCGCTTGCCCTTGCAGGTGTCGCAGGTGACGTAGACGTCGGGCAGGAAGTGCATCTCGATCTTGATGACGCCGTCGCCCTGGCAGGCCTCGCAGCGGCCGCCCTTGACGTTGAAGGAGAACCGCCCGGGCTCGTAGCCGCGCGCCTTGGCCTCGGGGAGACCGGCGAACCATTCGCGGATCGGCGTGAAGGCGCCGGTATAGGTCGCCGGATTCGATCGCGGGGTGCGGCCGATCGGCGACTGGTCGATGTCGATGATCTTGTCGATATGCTCCAAGCCCTCGATGCGATCGTGCGGCGCCGCGCCCTCGCTGGCGTTGTTCAGCTTGCGCGCGATCGACTTGTAGAGCGTGTCGATCAGCAGCGTCGACTTGCCGCCGCCGGAGACCCCAGTGACGCAGGTGAACAGGCCGAGCGGGATCTCGGCCGAAACGTTCTTCAGATTGTTGCCGCGGGCGTTGACGACCTTGATGGTGCGGCGGTGGTTCGGCGGCCGTCGATCCGGCACCGGCACCGACAGCTCGCCGGTGAGGTATTTGCCGGTCAGCGATTTCGGATTGCGCATGATCTGGTCGGGCGTGCCTTCGGCGACGATGTGGCCGCCATGCATGCCGGCGCCGGGGCCGATATCCAGCACATGATCCGCCAGGCGAATGGCGTCCTCGTCATGCTCGACCACGACCACGGTGTTGCCGAGGTCGCGGAGCCTCTTGAGGGTGTCGAGCAGGCGGGCATTGTCGCGCTGGTGCAGGCCGATCGACGGCTCGTCCAGCACGTAGAGCACGCCTGTCAGCCCCGAGCCGATCTGCGAGGCGAGGCGGATGCGCTGGCTCTCGCCGCCGGAGAGCGTGCCGGACGAACGCGACAGCGTCAGATAATTCAGGCCGACGTCGAGCAGGAAGGTCAAGCGCTCGCGGATCTCCTTCAGGATACGGGCGGCGATCTCGTTCTGCTGCGCATTGAGCGCTTCCGGCACCGTCTCGAACCACTCGCCGGCGCGCTTCACCGAGAGCTCGGAGATCTCGCCGATATGCTTGCCGCCGATCTTGACGCACAGCGCCTCCGGCTTCAGCCGGTAGCCGTGGCAGCCTTCGCAGGGCACGTCGGAGAAATACTTGCCGAGCTCCTCGCGCGCCCATTCGCTCTCGGTCTCGCGGTAGCGGCGGTCGATGTTGGTGACGACGCCCCTCGAACGGCTTCTTGGTGTCGTAGGAGCGGACGCCGTCCTCATAGGAGAACTTGATCTCGTCGTCGCCGGAGCCGTGCAGCAGCGCGTTCTGGACCTTCTTGGTCAGGTCCTTCCACTTGGTGTCGAGCGTGAACTTGTAGTGCTTGCCGAGTGCGGTCAGGGTCTGGATGTAATAGGGCGACGACGATTTCGCCCACGGCGCGATCGCGCCCTTGCGCAGGGTCAGCTCCTTGTCGGGGATGACCAGGTCCTCGTCGATGTGCTGCTCGACGCCGAGGCCGCCGCAGGCCGGACACGCGCCGTAGGGGTTGTTGAACGAGAACAGGCGCGGCTCGATCTCGGGGATCGTGAAGCCGGAGACCGGGCAGGCGAATTTTTCCGAGAACAGGATGCGCTCGGGGCCGCTCTTGTCGTGGATTTTCGCGGTCTTCTTCTTGTCTTCTTTCTTCTCGTCCTGCGCGGCCGCCGCGGGCGCGTCGGCATATTCGATCACCGCAAGACCCTCGGCGAGCTTCAGTGCGGTCTCAAAACTTTCCGCGAGGCGTTGGGCGAGGTCGGGGCGCACCACGATGCGGTCGACCACGACGTCGATGTCGTGCGGGAATTTCTTGTCGAGGCTAGGGTCTTCCGACAGCTCGTAGAAGGTGCCGTCGATCTTGACACGCTGAAAGCCCTTCTTGAGATATTCGGCGAGCTCCTTCTTGTACTCGCCCTTGCGGCCGCGCACGACCGGCGCCAGCAGATAGAGGCGGGTGCCCTCGGGGAGCGCCAGCACGCGGTCGACCATTTGCGAGACGATCTGGCTCTCGATCGGCAGGCCGGTGGCGGGCGAATAGGGCACGCCGACGCGCGCCCACAACAGGCGCATGTAGTCGTAGATCTCGGTGACGGTGCCGACGGTGGAGCGCGGGTTCTTCGAGGTGGTCTTCTGCTCGATCGAGATCGCCGGCGACAGGCCGTCGATCTGGTCGACATCCGGCTTCTGCATCATCTCCAGGAATTGCCGCGCATAGGCCGACAGCGATTCGACGTAGCGGCGCTGGCCCTCGGCGTAGATGGTGTCGAATGCGAGCGAGGATTTGCCGGAGCCGGACAGGCCGGTGAACACCACCAGCTTGTCGCGCGGAATCTCGACGTCGATGTTCTTCAGATTGTGTTCGCGTGCGCCGCGGATCGTGATGGCGCGCGATGAGGAGCCCGCGTTCTGTTGGCGCTTCGCCTTGAGCACTTCATCCATAGCGACAATTCCGGGCGCATGATCGGGCGCCTTTTGGGCGCGCGTCGCCGGTGATGCCGGGAGCTTGCGCCGATGAGTGTGAAGACTGGAACGTAGGAAGAACGGCCGGCAATTTCCAGTGCTGAATAGCGGCCATCAACGGATAGTTTGCCGGATGGCAGCAGCCGGCAGCAGGATGGGTTCCGAAATGCAAAAAGGCCGGCGCGAGGCCGGCCTTTCGGTGCGATCCGATGCTGGATCCGCCTGGTCCGTTGCCTAAAGCGCGATGAGATTGGATCGAATCGTCATCGCGCCTTAGGTCTTTGTTTGACATGATCTTTCCGGAAAACCGCTTCGCACTTTTCCGGATCATGCTTTAGTACTTGGCGACGATCGGGCCGCCGAAGTGATAGTTCACGCCGAACTGCACGCTGTGCAGGTTGAGGTCGCCGGAGGCAACGCCGAAGTAGGTCTCGCTGCCGAGGCTGCGATACAGGTACTCGCCCTTGATCGACCACTGCGGGGCGATGAACGCCTCGATGCCGGCGCCGACGGTCCAGCCGGAGTGGAAGTTGCTCTGCGAGACGGTGGCGCCGAGCGCGGTGACGCTGATCTCGTTGTCGACCCAGGCATAGCCGCCGGTGCCGTAGAACAGCACCTTGTCGACCGCGAAGCCGAAGCGGCCGCGCACGGTGCCGAGCGCGTCGATCTTGCTCTTCGCGGTGACGCCGAGCGCGCTGACCGACGCATCGACGTCAGCCCAGGCGCCGTCGGCCTCGAGGCCGTACACGATGTTGCCGGCCTGCCAGTTGTAGCCGATGGTGCCGCCGCCGAAGCCGCCTTCCATCTTCGGATTGCCGGAGTTCTCGCTGGCGTAACCGCCGAAGCCACCGATGTAGAAGCCGGTCCAGTTGGTGATCGCGACCGGCGGCGGAGCCTTCACGTAGGGGGCGCGCGCGCCGAGATCGGCGGCCATTGCCGGTGCAATTGCGCTGAGGGCAAACATGCCGGCCGAGGCCAGCAAAACATTCCTGATTTTCAAAGTCCAAATTCCCGTTTTTCTTGCCACATTTTCTTATTGTCCCCTTCAAACATTGAAGGGAGCGTCACAGCAGTGTCGCGTGACGATCACGTGTTTCTACATAGAAATCTCGGAAGTTGTGTATCCGTGAAACCACAATGCACGGAAAACAGCCGCGCCGTGTGCTTGCGCAACGAAAAGGCCGGCGCGAGGCCGGCCTTTATTTTGATGTGAACGCGCGCGTCGCGCGATCAACCGCAGCAGGCTCAGTATTTCGCTGCTACGACCGGGCTTGCGGCGTTGAAATGGTAATTGATGCCGAGCTTGACGGTGTGGAAGGTGTCTTTCCACTCCGAGCGATCGTTGAGCGCGGGCGTGTACTGGATCGGCGCAACCTTGCCGAGATCGATGTAGTTGTACTCGAGCTTGGCCGACCAGTTCGCGGCGAACATGTATTCGACGCCGGCGCCGAGGGTCCAGCCCCAGCGGGTGTCGCTGGCCGAGGCCGAGGGCGGCGCGAGGCCGGCATTGTAGCGATGCAGGATGTCGCCGACCGCAGCGCCGCCGCTGACGAACCACAGCGTGGCGCCGTCGGCGTAACCGAGCCGGCCCTTGATGTCGCCGAAGCTGCGCAGCTCGGTGTAGTAGGTGTCGAGCACGCTTGGCGGTCCGACATTGATCACGTTGGAGCGGCCGGTGATCGAGGCCCAATGGTAGGCGCCCTCGATGCCGAACACGGCAGGGCCGGCCTGGACGTTGTAGCCGATCACGCCGCCAATGAAGCCGCCGCCGGTGGTGTAGCTTTGCGTGCCGATGAACGTCGCATCGTTCGGAGCGCCGAGATAGGTCTCGCTGCTGGTGCCCCAGCCGCCGCCGCCCTGGGCGCCGAGATAGAAGCCGTTCCAGCTGGTCAGGGGCGCGGCAACCGCCGGCTGGGGGGCCTTTGCGGCAAGGTCAGCCGCCGACACGGACGAAACGCTGAGCACGGCGAGGCCGGCTGCACACAGAAGCTGCTTCATGGATCCATCCCGCTTCGATTCGATCATCGCAGGACAGGCTACCATTGCAGGTTGCAGATCGGGCGTAGCGCCCGCGCAACACCGGTAACATTTTGATTTTACTGTATATTTTACGATTTATTAGGATTTAACCATGTCGATTCGGGGGCGGGGCTCAACTCGCAACCGACCCCGGCAAACAGAAAGGCCGGCACAAGGCCGGCCTTTCGTGTCGATCCAATCCGTGTCGCGCAATCAATAGCGCGCAACCACCGGGCCGCCCCACTTGTAGTTCACGCGGACGGTGACGAGGTCGACGTCCTGGCGGTCGCGGATGGTGCTCAACAGCGCTCCACCGGGCGTGGTGAGGTTGTAGTTCTTGTCCTGCATGAACAGGTGGTCGTATTCGACACCAGCGGTCCAGTTCGGCGCGAAGCCGAACTCGATGCCGGCGCCGATGGTGCCGCCCCAGCGGGTGTCGCTGGCGCTGCCGGCGAGCACGCCGGTCGGCGTAACGAAGGTGCTGAAGCGATTGTCGGTCAGCGCCGCACCGCCCTTGGCGTAGAGCAGCACGTTGTTGACGGCGTAGCCGATCTGGCCGGTGAACAGGCCGAACGCGTCGATCTTGGTCTGGTTGGTGAACAGGCCCGGGAAGACCGCACTGCCGTTGCTGCCCTTCAGGTCAGCCCAGTCGCCCTGCGCTTCGAGGCCGAACACCCAGGCGCCGGCCTGCCAGCGATAGCCGATCTGGCCACCGGCGACGCCGCCGGTTGCGTCATGGCACCCGTCCGCACCGAAGGCACCGAGCGGGACCTGGTCCCAGCAATTGTGACTCGAGCCCCAGCCGCCGTTGGCGCCGATGTAGAAGCCGCTCCAGTCATAGACGGCAGCGATCATCGGCGGCGCCTTGGTGTACGGGCGCGCCGCGAGGTCGGCGGCCGCGGCAGGCGCAGCAAACGCAATCAGAGCAACCGTCCCGAGCAAAAACTTCTTCATCGTCAATCTCCCCAGCTCCCCGATCGGCTTCCAAAAGGTCCCGAAGCGCGATCCCAGACGCGAGCGCCCGTCCGTTGGTTGATAGCTATACGCCGATTCAACCGGAAAGCCCGTCTCCCAAATGCCACACTCGGGGAAGAAGTGCCGCCGGAATAAGGCGCTGATTTGTTTATTGTTTTTCTGACGTCGCGTCGCCGGCGGGCGGCTGGGAGCGAAACCGGCTGTCATATCATCGCCACGGACGGCCTCTACGGCTGGTTGTGGCGAACAAAACTGGAACATTCCCGGGCGGGATGCTATATCTGATTATCGTGGATAACCGTGCGACGGCGGAGGGCGCCAAGCCGCCGCCGGCGTATAGGGTCATCCACGACGCCTGCAATGTAAGTGGCGAAGGTTGAGAGTGGCGGCCGATGTCCGGACGCCCGGTTTTTGAGTGGAGATGATGCGATGGCAGGAAGCGTGAACAAGGTGATCCTGGTTGGAAACCTCGGCAAGGATCCGGAGATCCGGCGGACCCAGGACGGTCGTCCGATCGCCAATCTGTCCATCGCCACCTCGGAGACCTGGCGCGACAAGGGCACCGGCGAGCGCAAGGAAAAGACCGAGTGGCACCGCGTCGTGATCTTCAACGAGGGGCTCTGCAAGGTCGCCGAGCAGTACCTGAAGAAGGGCGCCAAGGTGTACATCGAGGGTCAGTTGCAGACCCGCAAATGGACCGACCAGAGCGGCGTCGAGAAGTACTCGACTGAAGTCGTGCTGCAGGGCTTCAACTCCAACCTCACCATGCTCGACGGGCGCGGCGGCGGCGGCAGCAGCTTCTCCGATGATGGCGGCAGCGATTTCGGCTCGTCCGGTCCGGTCAGCTCGGCGCCGCGCCGTGCGGTCGCCGCCGGCGGCGGCAGCCGCAACAGCGACATGGACGACGACATCCCGTTCTGAGCGCGCGCTCGGACACCGCGTCAGCCGCCGTTCCGTGACGATCAGTTGCCGAAACGGCGGTTCGATATGTCGCGACAGTTTCCTCATGTGAATTATGAAGATAACTTTCTAACGGCTTGCAGTGTTTCGCCCAGATGGCGGCGCTCAGAGCCGGTTCCCGCGACTTTGACACAGGTCAATGTGAATGGTATTTACATTGCCTGTGGCGAGCGAGGCTTTGCCGCGGATCATTTCGAGGGCCGCCATCATGAGCCTCGCGCCATTGCTCGACGCCGCGCCTGCGATCCCGCTCCATGCCTTTGCCGCCATGACCGCCTTCGTGCTCGGCTCCATCCAGCTTGCCGCGCCGAAGGGCACGCTGCCGCACCGGACGCTGGGTTGGATCTGGGTGATCCTGATGCTGGTGGTCGCCGGAAGCTCGTTCTGGATCCACCAGATCCGCCTGCTCGGGCCGTGGAGCCCGATCCATCTGCTGTCGATCTTCTCGCTGCTCATGCTGGTGCTCGGCGTCATGGCCGCGCGGCGTCACAACGTCCGCCGCCACAAATACACGATGATCGGCATCTTCTTCGGCGCGCTGGTCATTGCCGGGCTGTTCACGTTCATGCCCGGGCGGATCATGCATGCGGTGGTTTTTGGCCGCTGACGGGATTTGCGAATAGCGAATGGGGAGTGGCGAAGAGGGGATTCTCCACTCGCTATTCGCTACTCGCCATTCGCTTCTCGACCAAGCGGCCGTGGTCCCGCCGACCCACCCGTAAGTCCATGAAAAAACGAAGGGAAAAACGGCTTGCCGGAGCCGTGGAAGGGTGGTTATCAGGCCCCCGATGGGCTATATGATTCCCCAGTAGAACCGACCGGATTTCCCCTTTGTCCGATAACGACGACCACAAGCCCGGCGAGCCGCCGGGGCCCTCAGATATTCGTCCCGTTTCCATTCTCGACGAGATGAAGAAGTCCTACCTCGATTACGCGATGAGCGTGATCGTGTCGCGTGCGCTGCCCGATGCGCGCGACGGGCTCAAGCCGGTGCACCGGCGCATCCTCTACTCGATGCATGAGCAGGGACACACCCCGGACAAGAAATACGTCAAGTCCGCGCGCGTGGTCGGCGACGTGATCGGTAAATATCACCCGCACGGCGACCAGTCGATTTACGACGCGATGGTCCGCATGGCGCAGGATTTCTCCCTGCGTGTGCCGCTGATCGACGGCCAGGGCAATTTCGGTTCGATCGACGGCGATCCGCCGGCCGCCTATCGATATACCGAAGCGCGGCTGACGCGCGCGGCACTGGCCGTGCTCGCCGACATCGACATGGAGACCGTCGATTTCCAGCCGAACTACGACAATTCGGAGCAGGAGCCGTCGGTTCTGCCGGCCCGCTTTCCGAACCTTCTGGTCAACGGCGCCGGCGGCATCGCCGTCGGCATGGCGACCAACATCCCGCCGCACAATCTCGGCGAGGTGGTCGACGCCTGCGTCGCGCTGATCGATAATCCGGCGCTCACGATCGACGAGTTGATCGACATCATTCCCGGACCTGATTTCCCGACCGGCGGTGTCATCCTGGGCCGCCAGGGCATCCGCTCGGCCTATCATCTCGGCCGCGGCTCGATCGTGATGCGCGGCAAGGTGACGATCGACACCATCCGCAAGGACCGCGAAGCGATCATCATCTCCGAAATTCCCTATCAGGTGAACAAGGCGACGATGGTCGAGCGCATTGCCGACCTCGTGAAAGAGAAGAAGATTGAGGGCATCGGGGACCTGCGCGACGAGTCCGACCGCGACGGCTATCGCGTCGTGATCGAGCTGAAGCGCGAAGCGGTGCCCGATGTGGTGCTCAACCAGCTCTACCGCTTCACGCCGCTGCAGACCAATTTCCCCGCCAACATGCTGGCGCTGGATTCCGGCCGTCCGCAGACCATGAATCTGAAGGACCTGCTCAACATCTTCGTCGCGTTCCGCGAGCAGGTGGTGACAAGGCGGACCAAGTTCCTGCTCGGCAAGGCCCGCGACCGCGCCCACATCCTGGTCGGCCTTGCGATCGCGGTCGCAAACATCGACGAGATCATCCGCGTCATCCGGACCTCGCCCGATCCGAACACCGCGCGCGAGGCCCTGATGTCGCGCGACTGGCCGGCGCGCGACGTCGAGGCGATGATCACGCTGATCGACGATCCCCGGCATCGCATCAACGAGGACGGCACGCTGCGGCTGTCGATGGAGCAGGCGAGGGCGATCCTCGACCTCCGGCTGCAACGCTTGACCGCGCTCGGGCGCGACGAGATTTCCGAAGAGCTCGACAAGCTCGCGGCCGAGATCGCCGACTATCTCGACATCCTCCGGTCGCGTGCCCGCGTGCAGGACATCGTCAAGACCGAACTCGCCGAGGTGAAGCAGCAGTTCGCGACGGCGCGCAAGACCGAGATCATCGAGCAGGAAGGCGAGGTCGAGGACGAGGACCTGATCCAGCGCGAGGACATGGTCGTCACCGTGTCGCATGCCGGCTACGTCAAGCGCGTGCCGCTGTCGACCTACCGGGCACAGCGCCGCGGCGGCAAGGGCCGCGCCGGCATGCAGACCCGCGACGAGGATTTCGTCTCGCGGCTGTTCGTGGCCTCCACGCACACGCCGGTGCTGTTCTTCTCGTCGCGCGGCCAGGTCTACAAGGAGAAGGTCTGGCGGCTGCCGATGGCCGCTCCGAACGCGCGCGGCAAGGCGCTGATCAACATCCTGCCGCTGGAGCAGGGCGAGCGCATCACCACGATCATGCCGCTGCCGGAGGATGAATCCTCCTGGGGCAATCTCGACGTGATGTTCGCGACGACAGGCGGCACCGTCCGCCGCAACAAGCTGTCCGACTTCGTCGACGTCCGCCGCTCCGGCATCATCGCCATGAAGCTCGGGGAGGGCGAGGCGATCGTCGACGTGCAGATCTGCACCGAGCATGACGACGTGCTGCTGACCGCCGCCGGCGGGCAGTGCATCCGCTTCCCGGTCACCGATGTGCGCGTCTTCACCGGCCGCACCTCGATGGGCGTCCGCGGCATTGCGCTGGCCGAGGCCGACAGGCTGATCTCGCTGGCGATCCTGCGCCATGTCGAGACCACCTCGGACGAGCGCTCGGCCTACTTGAAGATGCGCCGCGCGGTGGCCGGCGAGGCCGCGACCGAGGAGCCGGTCGAGGCCGAGGGCGAGGAGACCGCGAATGCGATCCAGCTGTCGCAGGAGCGCTATGCCGAGCTGTCGGCCGCCGAGCAGGTGGTGCTGACCGTCTCGGTCAACGGCTACGGTAAGCGGACCTCGTCCTACGAGTACCGCACCACCGGCCGCGGCGGCAAAGGCATCGTCGCGATGAGCGTCAACAACCGCAACGGCAACCTCGTGGCGTCGTTCCCGGTCGAGGATGCCGACCAGATCATGCTGGTCACCGACAAGGGACAGCTGATCCGCTGCCCGGTGGCCGACATCCGCGTCGCCGGCCGCTCGACCCAGGGCGTGATCGTGTTCGACACCGCCGAGGACGAGCACGTGGTCTCGGTCGAGCACATTCCGGAAGAGGAAAACGGCGAGAACGGCAACGGCGGCTAAGGCCGCCGGGGCCGATCTCGTAGCCCGGATGGAGCGAAGCGAAATCCGGGGGTCTGTCGACGCAGCACGCTGGTGCCGGATTGCGCTGCGCTTCATCCGGGCTACGCGGACGATGAGATCAGATCTCGATCTCGGTGCCGAACTCCACGACCTGGCCGGTGGGTACGCCGAAGAACGCCGCCGATCGCTCGGCGTTGCGTTGCAGGAAGGCGAACAGCGATTCCCGCCACACCCACATGCCCGGAATGTCCTCGCGCGGGATGATGGTCTCGCGGCCGATGTAGTAGGTCACGTCGGAGAGATCGATGCCGGGCAGCTTGGCCTGCCGGCAGGCGGTCTTCAGCCCCTCATAGATCGTCGGATACTGCATGAAGCCATAATGCAAGATGATGCGGGTGATGCCCGGGCTGATCTCGATCACGTCGGCGCGGTCCTCGTCGGGAATCCGCGGCCGCTCCTCGATCTGCACGGTGACCAGCAGCACGCGCTGATGCAGCACGTGATTGTGCTTGACGAACTGGGTCAGCGCCAGCGGCACCCCGTTGGGGGCCGAGGCCAGGAACACGGCGGTGCCGGGCAGGCGGGCGCTGCATTTGTTGACCGCGGTCTCGATCAGATCCTCTTCCGGCTGACGCAGCTTGCTGCGCGCCTTCTCGACCAGCTTCACGCCGCTGCGCCAGGTCATCATCAGGAACGCGACCGCGCCGGCGAGCAGCAGCGGGAACCAGCCGCCTTCGAACAGTTTCTCGGTGTTCGCCGCAAAGAAGATCAAGTCGATGATGAAGAAGAAGCCGTTCACCGCGATCACCAGGATCGGCGAGTAGCCCCACTGGATCGCGACCAGGGCGGCGAGCAGCGTGGTGATCGCCATCAACAGGGACACCGCGATGCCATAGGCGCCGGCGAGGGCATCCGAGGTGCCGAATGCCAGCACCGCGCCGAGCGTGCCGGCCGCGAGCAGCCAGTTCACCAGCGGCACGTAGATCTGTCCGATCGCATCGCTGGTGGTGTGGCGGATATGCATGCGCGGCAGGAAGCCGAGCTGGATCGATTGCTGGGTCAGCGAGAACACGCCGGAGATGATCGCCTGCGAGGCGATCACGGTGGCGAGCGTCGCGAGCAGCACCAGCGGATAGTGCGCCCAGTCGGGGGCGAGCTGGAAGAACGGGTTGTCGATTGAGTTCGGGTCGTTGATCAGCTCGCCGGCCTGGCCGAAATAGTTGAGCACCAAAGCCGGCAGGCAGACCGCGAACCAGGCGAGCCGGATCGGAAAGCGGCCGAAATGCCCCATGTCGGCGTACATCGCCTCGCCGCCGGTGACTGCGAGGAAGGCGGCGCCGAGGATGGCGAAGCTGACGTGAAAATCCTGATGGATCAGGAAATCGAATGCATAGTACGGGCTGAGTGCGACCAGCACGCCGGGCGCCTTGACGATGCCGTGGATGCCGAGCGCCGCCAGCACGGCGAACCAGAACAGCATCACCGGGCCGAAGATCTTGCCGATGAAGCCCGTGCCCTGCTTTTGCATGATGAACAGGCCGATCAGGATGACGACGGTGAGCGGCACCACCGCAGGCGCCAGCGAGGGCGCGTCGACCTTGAGGCCTTCGATCGCCGACAGCACGGAGATGGCCGGCGTGATCGCGCCATCGCCATAGAGCAGGGCGGCGCCGATCAGTCCGACGACCAAAAGATGGGCCCGCCAGGTGCCGGGCGCCGCGTTGCGGGCCGAGAGCAGCGCCAGCAGCGCGACAATGCCGCCTTCGCCGCGGTTGTCCGCGCGCAGGATCAGCATCGCATACTTCACCGAGATGATCAGGATCAGCGCCCACAGGATCAGCGACACCACGCCGAGCACCGCACTCGAGGTCAGCGGCCCGCCATGGGCGGCAGCCTTGGCAGCTTCCTTCAGGGCGTAGAGGGGGCTGGTGCCGATGTCGCCATAGACGACACCCAGCGCACCGAGCGTGACCGCAACCGGGATCGGACTGGTTGGAGGGTGGCCGGAAGAGACGATGGCGGGCGTACTGGTCACGGCGATCCCCCGATGGCTTGCGCCCGCCGGATCATCCAACCGGGCGCCTAAACGATAGTCTGCGACGAGACGTCGCAAATTACCATTGGGTTCTGCGTGACGGCCTTGACCTTATGTCAGGCTGACGGCTGGTGTGCCGCTCCGATCGCGCCGGGGCGGCAACTCTCCGAGGTACGACCTCGTCGCATTTCCTTCACGCGAACCGGTGGCGACCTCGTCGGGAAGTTTATTCTACGGGGTGCGGTCGGCGGTGACGAGGCGGGCTTCGCGGACCACCGTCTTGTTGCCGGCGCTGCGCAGGCAGGAGGCTTCGAAATTCGGCCAGGCCTGCTGCGAGCAGTCCTTGCCGACCGGGTGAATGTCGAGACGGTCAGCCTTGGCCAGCGGCTGCGGGGTGGAGGCTTCGACCTGCGGCGCAAAGCCCGGCAGCACGGTGAGCGCGGCGGCAATGAACGCGGCAACGGCGATAGCGGAAAGTGCCTTGATCATGACGGTCCCCATGTGATCGGGCCCCCCGGGGCCCGTCGTTTCGTTGTCCAATGTCTACCGGCCGCAAGTTTCCTGGTGTCTTCGCCACCCCGGGAAATGGTTTCGTCGCCGGCCGGTTTTGTTTCATCCGCCAGTGGCCGACGAAACATTCACCCTCGTAGACGCTGGCATCCCAGAACTCGTTCACTGGACGAGGCGGAATTTATTTCGCGCGGCCGACGGAACCGGGGCGGCTTGCCGGGGAGGGCCGGGCGGGTTAGGAGGGACCATGTCCCGTATCGCGCTCTATCCAGGCTCCTTCGATCCCGTCACCAACGGCCATCTGGACGTGGTCCGGCAGGCCGTAAGCCTGTGCGACCGTCTAGTGGTCGCCGTTGCCATCCACGCCGGCAAAAAGCCGCTGTTCTCGACCGAGGAGCGGCTGGAGATGCTGCGCGAGGTGTGCGGCCCGATCGCCCAGCAGGCCGGCTGCGCCTTCGATTGCACCACCTATGACAATCTGACGGTGACCGCGGCACGCAAGCTCGGCGCGACCATCATGATTCGCGGCCTGCGCGACGGCACCGATCTCGACTACGAGATGCAACTCGCCGGCATGAACGAGGCGATGGCGCCCGAGGTGCATACCGTATTCGTTCCGGCATCCGTCGCGGTCCGCCCGATCACGGCCACACTGGTGCGCCAAATCGCCCAGATGGGCGGCGACTTCTCTGCATTCGTGCCGTCATCAGTCGCCGCTAGCCTGAAGGCCAAGTTCGCCGGTTGAGACCGGCGGGGCCTGCCACATCCCGAACGCTAAAGAGATCCGGAGTTTCCATGATCCGCATTCTTGCATTTGTTGCCGCGCTGCTTTGCGTCGTGCCCGCGGTCGCGCAGCCGCTGCCCGCCGGCCTCGACAAGGCCAATGCGATCGTGATCGACTCGACCAAGGGCCGCATCGTCATCAAGCTGCGCACCGACATCGCGCCCCAGCATGCCGAGCGCATCAAGCAGCTGGCGCGCGAGGGCTTCTACAACAACGTGCCGTTCCATCGCGTGATGGACGGCTTCATGGCGCAGACCGGTGACGGCCAGAACTTCAACGGCACCGGCGGCTCGAAATATCCGAACCTGAAGCAGGAGTTCTCGCAGGTGCCGTTCAAGCGCGGCATCGTCGGCATGGCCCGGCGCGGCGACAGCGTCGACAGCGCCAATTCGCAGTTCTTCATCATGTTCGCCGACGGGCCGAGCCTCAACGGCCAGTACACCGTGATCGGCGAGGTGGTGTCGGGCATGGACGTGGTCGACAAGCTGAAGAAGGCGTCGGCGGGCTCGCCCGGCGGCGCCGTCACCGACCCCGACAAGATGGTGAAGGTGCAGGTCGCATCCGACATCAAGTGATCCGGATGGCGGCGCCCAGCAAACCGTTTGCCTGGTTCGCCGCGCCGCTGATCTGCCTTGCGCTGGCCACGCCGGTGCGGGCCGAGCCGGAGCAACTCAATACGATCAGGGACGTTGTTCTTGCCATCCACCGCTGCTGGCGGCCGCCGCCGGCGGACAAGGCCGGACCGATCGACATCACCGTCATCGTCAGCTTCAACCGCGAGGGCGCGATCCTCGGGCATCCCAGGATCAGTTACGAAACGCAGGAGGCCACCGACAATGACCGGATCGCATACCGGGTCGCGGTGATGGAGGCGTTGCAACGCTGCACGCCGATGCCATTTACCGAGAGCCTGGGCGGCGCAGTCGCTGGCCGCCCATTCGCAATCCCGTTCAGGAACAAGAAATATCCACCCCGAAGCCAGGAGAAGCGAGCATGGCTGCTACCGAGAATACTCTGATCCTCGAAACCACCCAGGGCCCGGTCACGATCGAAATGCGCCCGGATCTCGCGCCCGGCCATGTCGCGCGGATCAAGGAGCTGGTGCGCGAAGGATTCTACGACGGCATCGTGTTCCACCGCGTGATCGACGGCTTCATGGCGCAGACCGGCTGCCCGCAGGGCACCGGCATGGGCGGAAGCGGCAAGAAGCTGAAGGCCGAGTTCAACAAGGAGCCGCATGTCCGCGGCACCGCCTCGATGGCCCGCGCCGCCAATCCGGATTCCGGCGACAGCCAGTTCTTCATCTGCTTCGACGATGCCTCGTTCCTCAACGGCCAGTACACGGTCTGGGGCAAGGTCACCGAGGGCATGGAGAATGTCGACAAGATCAAGCGCGGCGAGCCGGTGCAGAACCCGGACAAGATCGTCAAGGCCCACATGGCCGTCGACGCGGCGTAAGTATTGACCGTCATTCCGGGGCGATGCCTAAAGCATCGAACCCTCAGGTGCGCAATTGCGCACCGAGAATCCCGAGATTCCGGGTTCACGCTTCGCGTGCCCTGGAATGACGGCGGTGAGGTACTGATCGCGCCATGCGCACCGATCTTTTCGACTTCGAACTGCCGCCCGAAAGCATCGCGCTCCGGCCCGCCAGCCCGCGCGATTCCGCGCGGATGCTGGTCGTGCATCCGGACGGCGCACTGCGCGACGCCACCATTGCCGACCTGCCGCATTGGCTGGAGCCCGGCGATCAGGTCGTCGTCAACGACACCAAGGTGATCGCAGCCCAGCTCAAGGGCCGCCGGATCGGGCGTGAGACCGAACCGAAGATCGAGGCGACCCTGATCAAGCGGCTCGACGGCTCGCGCTGGCAGGCGCTGGTCAAGCCGGCGAAGAAGCTCAGCCCCGGCGACAGCATCCGCTTCGGCAACGAGGGCAAGGTCTGCCTGCTCGGCAATCTCGATGCAGAGGTCGAGGCGAAGGGGCAGGAGGGCGAGGTGACGCTGTCATTCTCGTTCCACGGTCCGGTGCTCGACCAGGCGATCGCAGATGTCGGCGTCACACCGCTGCCGCCCTACATCGCCTCCAAGCGGACGCCTGACGACCAGGACGTCAGCGACTACCAGACCATGTTCGCTTCGAACGAAGGCGCGGTCGCCGCGCCGACGGCCGGGCTGCATTTCACGCCGGCGCTCGAGGCGGCACTGCGCAGCCGCGGCGTCGAACTGCACCGGCTGACGCTGCATGTCGGGGCAGGGACGTTTCTGCCGGTCAAGGCCGAGGAGACCTCCGAGCACAAGATGCACGCCGAGTGGGGCTGCATCACCGCGGAGACCGCTTCCGCCTTGAATGCCGCGCGCGCAAAAGGCGGCCGGATCGTCGCGATCGGCACCACGTCGCTGCGGCTGCTTGAAAGCGCCACGACGCCTGACGGCATCGTGCAGCCGTTCGCGGCGGAAACCTCGATCTTCATCACGCCTGGCTATCGTTTCCGCGCGGTCGATATCCTGATGACGAACTTCCATCTGCCGCGCTCGACGCTGTTCATGCTGGTCTCGGCCTTCTCCGGCCTCGATACCATGCAGAGCGCCTACGCGCATGCGATCAAGCACGGCTACCGGTTCTATTCCTACGGTGACGCGTGCCTGCTGTTTCGCGGGAAATCAGACCAATAAGCAAGATGGGCATCGTCTGCCCATCACTGCAGTGGTGTCCTGGAGCGGAAGAGCCAGACCGATGGCTCAGTCTTTTCGGCGGCTCAGGTAAAATTGAACATGCTCGCATCGAGCTGCGCGGGAGCGACGCCGATCAGCCAGGCCGCATTGCCGGCCGCGTCGGTGATGATGGTCGTGTTGATGCCCGCCGAGTAGAACGAGGCGGCCTGGACATCCGCGAATGAGTGCAGCGACGTGCCGGCAAAATCCAGCAGGTCTTTGACGCCACCCGTATTGAAGTCCTCGATCACCATGGTCTCGGGTGCCGCATCGGTGATCATGAACGTATCCGAGCCGCCGCTGCCCCAGACATAGTCGACACCGCCGCCACCGTTGATGACGTCGTTGCCAAAGCCCATCAAAAATACGTCGACACCGCTTCCGCCGGTGACCGTATCTCCGGCGTTGGAGCCGTAGACATAGTTCTGGCCCGATCCGCCGTAGATCACGTTGCCTTCGGTCTCGCCCGAGGAGATGAAGATGTTCAGGCCCGATCCGCCATACATGGTATCGACGCCGGCCCCGCCATAGAAGTAATTCGTGCCGGGCCCGCCATAGAGATAATCCGCGCCGTCGCCGCCGAACATGACGTTGACGTCGCTAGCGCCAGTGCCTCCCGAGCCGACTAGAATGTCGTTGCCCGCTCCGCCAAACAGATAGTTGAAGCCGGCGCCGCCATAGATGGAATCGTTGCCGTCTTCGCCGAGCAGCACGTCGAGGCCGGTTCCGCCGACCAGCAGATCGTTGCCCGCGCCGGCGTAGATGTAATTGTTGCCGTTGCCGCTGTAGCCGGTGTCGTTGCCGTTGCCCAGCACGAGCACGTCGTTACCTACGCCGCCGCTGACCAGGTCGTTGCCATCGCCGCCGTAGAGCAGGTTGTTTCCCGTGCCGCCGTCGACGATGTCGTCGCCGCCGCCGCCGTCCATGGTGTCGTTGCCGGCTCCGCCCGAGAGAGTGTCGCCCAGGGTAGAACCGGAAATGTTGTCATCGCCCGAGAAAAACAGAGTTAGCAGCGCGTCGTTTGGAATATGAACGGTCGTCGCGTATGGCTCCGCTTGCGTCGGGCTGATAGTGTACCAAGAGCTGAAGTCGACCGCGACTGATGTATTCGATATATTAAAATCTACCGCACCGTTGTGCGATGTCTGCATCGATGTGACAGTGCCAGATGCTGCAGCAAAGTAGATGCCATCATTGTTAACATCCGTGTAGGTGAAGCCGCTTCCGGACACAAAAGCTGCGTATTGAGTACCCACGTTCGCCCAAACGAATCCTGCACCAGTTCGGCTCGAAAAACCCGCAATATAGTCGTTCTGGTTCGCGGGTACGAAGACGGAGAACAGGGTCGCAAAGTTGATGGCTTGGTTGGCGGCGGTAAATGTCGTCATGCTGAGAGCCCCGATGCAATGCTCATTTGGAAAAAGGCATAAGCCGTGTCCCTTCGCCCTCTAATTGCATTTTAATGTCGAGCGTGCAATTCTCAACCAGCGCACGAAAATTGGTCCGCTTGCTCTCACACTGTTAAACGGGTTGGGTCTGCGAAGGCAGTGCGTGCGCGAGCTATACGTGGTTCGCCCGCGGGGCATTTGAGCGAGGTGAGTACCGGTTCGGCCTGGAAAATGCATCAAGACCGGAATCCAGAGCTCCGTTCCGATTCAATCGGAACGGAAAGGCTCGAGGCATTGGATCACCCCGGGTCAGATCGCTAGATCAAACGCAGTCGTGTTGGCGGCATCCGACGACACGCCAACACTCTTCAAGAGCCGCTTGCGCTTGCTCGACGTCTTCCGATGAGTGCACGGCCTAGGTAAACGTGAACAGGCTCGCATCGAGTTGCGAGGGAGCCACGCCGATCAACCAGGCAGCGTTGCCGGCCGCGTCGGTGACGATCGTCGTGTTGATGCCCGGCGAGTAGAACGAGGCGGCCTGGACGTCGGCGAATGAGTGCAGCGACGTGCCGGAGAAATTCAGCACGTCGTTGACGCCACCCGCATTGAAGTCCTCGATCACCATGACCTCGGGAGCCGCATCGGTGATCGCGAAAGTGTCCGAGCCACCGCCGCCCCAGGCGTAGTCGACGCCGCCGCCGCCGTTGATAACGTCAGCGCCGGAGCCCATCAGGAACACATCAACGCCGCTGCCGCCCGTGACCGTATCTCCGCCATCGGAGCCATAAACGTAGTTTTGGCCAGAGCCGCCGTAGATGACGTTGCCGTCGGTCTCGCCCGAGGAGACGAAGATATTCAGGCCCGATCCGCCATACATGGTATCGACGCCGGCGCCGCCGTAGAAGTAATTGGTGCCTTGTCCGCCGTAGAGATAATCCGCGCCGTCGCCACCAAACATCACGTTGACGTCGCTGGCAGAGGTGCCTCCTGAGCCGATCAGAACGTCGTTGCCCGATCCACCAAAGAGATAGTTGAAGGCGGCGCCGCCGTAGATGGAGTCATTGCCGTCTTCCCCGAGCAGCACGTCGAGTCCGGTACCGCCAACCAGCAGATCATCGCCGCTGCCGGCGTAGATGTAATTATTGCCATTTCCGGCGTAACCGGTGTCATTACCGTTTCCGAGGACAAGCACGTCGTTGCCTGATCCGCCGGTGACCAAGTCGTTGCCATCGCCGCCGTAAAGAAGATTGTTGCCGGGCCCACTGTCGACGGAGTCGTTTCCACCCCCGCCGTACATGGTATCATTGCCGTCCCCGCCCGAGAGCGAGTCACTCGCTGTAGAACCAGTGATCTGGTCATTGCCTGCAAAGAAGGCATTCATGAGCGCGGTGACAGGAATCTGGACCGTTCCTCCCGCGTACCATGAGCTGAAGTCGACTGCGACCGACGTATTCGTCACCGTGAAATAGGGGGACCCATTGTGCAGCACTGAAATCCCGGTAACTGTCCCTGATGCAGGAACCTGGACGAACAGGACAGTCGTATAAGTGAAATTGGTTCCGGTCACAGTGGTCGTGAAACCATTGTCGTTCGTGTAGGTGAATCCGGACGCGGTTTCGTTCGAAAACGCGGTTGCCAGATGAGCCAGATTGTTCTCGCTGAAGACGGAAAAAAGTGTCGCGAAACTGACGGCTTCGGTATTGGCCGTAAATGTCGTCATCCTGAAACCTCCGAAACAATGCCTTGTCCGCGAATGAGGCTTCCTAAAATATCCGGTCCAATTAACGACAGTTCAGTTGGGCTGGCCGACCGAACGTCGTGCAGGTCAAAGCCAGCATCAGACAGGCAACTTACCGGCGAAAAATTTAGCAGAGCCCGCACGCCGCCGGTGTGAAGCAGGTAACACCGGCCGATCGTACGAGGCCCATTCGAGCAAGCTTGCCGGCCGGAGTCAATTGAAGTTGGTATGACGCTCGTCTATCCCTGCCTGCTGTTTCGAAGGATGGGGCGACCCGCATCGGCCGGGATCAAACCCGGCCGGCGTCGACGATGTAGGTCTGGTGGAGCAGGCGCCGTCCAGCTCGCCGAGCCGAGCCTGATGAGCGAGGCATCGCCTGACTGCTTCATGTCGTCGCGCGCCGCATTGGGCGTGCGGGACCTCAGCACATTCCAGCTTCCCTCACGCCATCGCGCGCTCAGGCAGCAGCTCCGCGATCTGCACCGCGTTCAGCGCGGCGCCCTTGAGCAGCTGATCGGCGGCGACGAACATCGAGATCGAGTGGCCGCTGGGGTCGCTGAGATCCTTGCGGATGCGGCCGACCAGCACGTCGTCCTGGCCGGAGGCGTCGATCGGCATCGGGAAGTAGTTCTTGGCGCGGTCGTCGACGATCTTGACGCCCGGCGCCTGCGCCATGATTGCGCGCACTTGGTCCTCGGTGATCGGCTTCTCGCATTCGAAGGTGATCGCCTCGCAATGCGCGCGCAGCACCGGCACCCGCACGCAGGTGACGCCGATCGCGATCTTCTCGTCCTCGAAGATCTTGCGGGTCTCCTTGATGACCTTGGTCTCTTCGTCGTTGTAGCCGGTCTCCGGATCGACCGCCGTATTGTGGTTGAACAGGTTGAAGGCGTAGGGGTGCGGCATCACTTTCGGGGTGTAGACCTGTCCGTTGAGATTGGCCCGGGTCGATTCGACGAGTTCGTCCATCGCGGCGGCGCCGGCACCGCTCGCGGCCTGATAGGTCGAGATGATGACGCGCTTGATGCGGTTCTTCTGGTGGATCGGCCATAGCGGCACCAGCGCGGTGATGGCGGCGCAGTTCGGGTTGGCGATGATGCCCTTGTGATCGCGGATCCGTCGCGCGTTGATCTCCGGGATCACCAGCGGCACATTCGGATCCATCCGGAAGGCGGAGGAGTTGTCGACCACGACGGCGCCGGACTTCACCGCAAGCGGCGCGAACTTCCTGGAGATGCCGCCGCCGGCCGAGAACAGCGCGATGTCGACGCCCTCGAAGGCGCGCTCGGTCAGCTCCTCGATCACCACCGGCTTGCCGCGGAAGGTGACGGTCTTGCCGGCCGAGCGAGCGCTCGCCAGCGCCTTCAGCTTGCCGACGCGGAAGCCGCGCTTGTCCATGGTGGCGATGAATTCGGCGCCGACTGCGCCGGTGACGCCGACAATCGCGACGACGGGATCGTTACTCACTTTGTCCTCCATTCGGGTTGAAATTCAGGCAACAAAAAAGCCCCGGACCTTCATCAGGCGGGGCTTCGGGCAGAGATGATGCGGTTCGACCGACTACGCGCGCACGCCTCCCGAGGCCCCGGAGGGCTTGGTGGTTTTGCTGGTGCGTTTGGTCGCGGTGATCATGGTGCGGACTTATGCGGGACAGATCGGCGTCCGTCAACGGCTTTTGGGCGAAAATCTGGCGAAGGATTACTGGGTATGCTCAGCGCCGGCGCGCGCCGGGCGGCTCGAGGATGACCTCTTTCAGATCGTTGCCGGCGAGCACGACGATGACGAAATTGAGCTTGCCGCGCTCGCGCATCAGGCCACCCGAGATCGCCTTGCCCGAGGTCGTGTGCTCGGCGACGCGCACCGCGTCCGCCAGGCGATGCCGGAGCGCCCTGAGCACCGTGAGGTTGTCGCGGTCGTCGGCATCGAGGGATGCCAGCGACGAAGGAGCCTCGCCACCGATGACTTCGCCGGTCGAGGCGTTGATGGCGTGCTGCCAGATGCGATCCCGCTGCATGGTCTTGACCCGGTAGACCGCGGGCTCGGTCGCCCCATCGAAGCTGACGTCAGCGGTGATCGCGCCGGAATGCAACGCCTCCGCGATCGCCATCGCCCTGCGCAGCGAGATCTGGGCCGCCTGGAAGCTGTCGAGCTCGCGGCGAACCGCGTGCACGTCGAGCGCGCTGTCGCTGTCCTGCGGGGTGAGGGCTGCGGCCGCCGAGTTCGTGATCGCATGCGCCGGCGAGGCGAAGGGCAGGGCCAGCAGCGCGGTGGCAAAGAGCCGCGTTCCGAATAGCCAAGGCCCAAATGTCCAAGGCAGCAGTCCGCGCAATCGTCCTGTCCTCATCGTCAAACCTGTATCGAACTCATGCTCGCGCGTTGCCCGCGCTTCGGATCGGCCTCTTGGGCCGGGAAAATGCGGCCGGCCCTTGTTAGTCAAAGGCCGGCCGCCGAACGTTCAGACGAAGCGATGGCGGCAGCTCCGTCCTAGACGATCGAAGTTTACAAGGCGGCGCAAAACCCATTGGGGGGCTGATCCGGGTTCGGCGTCTCTTTGCAACTAAACAATACGGTTTCGTTCCGTTTATTCAAGGCTCATCACGGCAACGTGTAAGACGCGGAAACGATCCTATTAAACTGTCAGCGGGACGGCCGGCGGCGCACCTTCGCGGCCTCCTTGGCCGCCTCGTGCAGCCGGTCCCTTGGCCCGACGGCGCCGGCGAGGAACAGCCGGATCGACACTTCCATCCGCGTCTCGGCGGCTTTCATGTCGATCGGAATCCCGAATGTCGCCATCCGATGGGTGTGGCCGACCACCATGTTGAGGAAGGTCTCGGCCGCAATCGTGGTATCTTCGAGGTCGAGGGCGCCCTTGTCGACCAGATGGTCGAAGAAATCCGCCGTCGTGGACACGGCTTTCGACCAGCCCTCGTCGACCGCGAGCTTGGCGACCTCAGGGAAATTGATCGCCTGCGCGGTCAGGATCCGGCTGAAGGCGATCGAATCGGCGCTGCAATTCAGCACCAGCAATTGGCGGCCGAGATCGATCAGCCGCTCCTCGACCTGGCCGTCACAGTTGCCGTCGCCGTGCATCTCGGCGGCGGCGGCGGCGAGCGGTGCAAGCCAACGGGCGATCTCGCGCCGGAGCACCGCGGCGAACAGACCGCGCTTGTCGCCATACTGCCCATAGACCGTGGGCTTGCTGACGCGGGCGGCCTCGGCCACCGCGTCGATCGATGTCGCCTCGAAGCCGCGCTCGAGGAACAGGCGCGTGGCGACCTCGATCAGCCGTTGGTCGCGCTCGATCGCAGCGTCCCGGGTCGGCCGGCCGCCGCGTGACTTGATCACGCCGCGTTTGGTCGCCTTGTTGGCCACCTTGGCCTTGGTTGCCGTCAATCCCATTGCCCATTCATCTCGTTGTGCGTCGGACGGGTCCCTCCGGTCTATAACCCGCGCGATGCGGATTCGTCCATTCGGCGGTATCGGGGGCGGGCCGCTCAGGGCGGCGTCGCGGTCCAGGCCTGGCCTGCGGCGGCCTTGTCGTAGCCGTACTGGTAGAGCGCACGCATATAGCCGGTGTCGAAGCCCTGGGTTTCCGGCGCCGGGTAATCGCGCTCGATATAGGACAAATGGAAGCCCAGCCGGTTGCGGCGGGCGAAATCATAGGTCGACAGGATCACGGAGCGGGTCTGCGCCTGCGTGATCGCGGAAATGCTGCGTGAGGCGACGTCGATCGTCGAGTTCGACACCAGCTCAAAATTGCCTTCGAGCTTCTTGTTGACGAGGATGTAGATGTTCATGCGGCCATTGGCGGGCCAGGCGCGCTCGCGGAACATCAACGCGTCGGGCAGCGTCAGCACCGGCGCGGTGACGCCGCCATCGACATGCATCTCCTGGAAGCGGCGGCCCTGGCCCTCGGCGTCGATCATGATCGGTGGAAACACCAGCGGGATCGAGGCGGAGGCAGCCATCACGTCGCGAAACAGCTGCAACGCGTCCGGCGTTCCGACCGCGGCGATCCGCCCCATGTCCCAGATCACGGTGCGTTGGGTGTCGAGATCGGTGGTGACGATCAGGAGCTTGCGGCCCTTGGTGTTCTCGCGCGCCACCTCGCTCAGGATGTCCGGACCGACATAACGCGCCACCAGTTCGCGCAGCCGCTTGTTGCCGAACAGGCCGGAGCCGAACAGCACCCGCATCAGGCTCGGGTCCTGCAGCAGGCTCTCCGCGATGCCTGAGGTATAGACCTCCTTCAGCGTGTCGTCGTAGCGCGAGCCGAGGAATGCAAAGGGCGCTATCAGGCCGCCGGTGCTGACGCCGGAGACAACCGAGAAGGAGGGACGGTTACCGGCCGCGGTCCAGCCGCTGAGGACACCGACGCCGTAGGCGCCGTCGGCGCCGCCGCCGGAGAGGGCGAGGTAGGTCTTGATCGGGGCGAGGTTGTCCTTCTCGAGTTTGAATTTGGACGCCGGCTCGTCGGCATAACGGCGCAGCCCGTCGAGATCGAGGACCCGCGAACTGGCGGCGTCGGCGGCCGTATACGGCGTGCGCGGGATCGAGCTGCAGGCCGCCAGCACGACCGCAAGCCCGCACAGCAGGGCCGCTTGCCGGATCATGCGCACGATCGTCATCCGATTGCGGATGCCGTCAGGCCGGGCGCTGGAGGGGGAGGACATCGCGATCGGGTTTCGGGCGGGATTGCTGTCGCGGCGGGACGGTCCACCGCCATATTGTTGACATAAAACGATACGGTTTCGTTTTGTTTAACGGAGGCACGGTTCCAGAGCAAGCTTGCGTTCGGCTGTGCGCGTTCACGAAGTCGCGCGGAAGCTGTTACCCGACGGGTTGATCGGGCGTCAGTGACACGCAATAAGCAGCCGCATGACGCTTCCCAATCATTTCGAGCTCTTGGCAACCGACGGCGCCGCCCGTACCGGCCGCCTGACCACGCCGCATGGCCTCGTGCGGACGCCCGCCTTCATGCCGGTCGGCACCGCAGGGGCGATGAAGGGCATGCACTGGCGCGAGGTGCGCGATGCCGGCGCCGATATCGTGCTCGGCAACACCTATCATCTCATGCTCCGGCCGGGCGCCGAGCGCATTGCCGGGCTTGGCGGCCTGCAGCGCTTCACCGGCTGGGGCGGCCCGATGCTGACGGATTCCGGCGGCTTCCAGGTGATGTCGCTCTCGGAATTGCGCAAGGTGACCGAGAAGGCTGTGACCTTCCGTTCGCATATCGACGGCGCCAAGGTCGAACTGTCGCCGGAGCGCTCGATCGAGGTGCAGCGGCTGCTCGGCTCCGACATCGCGATGCAGATGGACGAATGCGTGCGGTTGCCGGCCGAGCGCGCCAACATCGAGCGCGCGATGCAGCTCTCGCTGCGCTGGGCCGAGCGCTCCAAGCGCGCCTTCGAAAGTGCACCGGACGGTTACATGCTGTTCGGCATCGTGCAGGGCGGCGATATCCCCGACCTCCGTCACGCCAGCGCACGCGGGCTGACCGACATCGGCTTTCACGGTTACGCGATCGGCGGCCTCGCAGTCGGCGAACCGCAGGCGGTGATGCTGTCGATGATCGAGGAGACCGCACCGGCGCTGCCGGAGGATCGGCCGCGCTATCTGATGGGTGTCGGCACGCCGGAGGACATTCTGGAGGCGGTGGCGCGCGGCGTCGACATGTTCGACTGTGTGATGCCGACACGGAACGGACGCCACGGCATGGCATTCACCCGGTTCGGCCAGATCAATTTGCGCAACGCCCGGCACATCGACGACCCGCGTCCGCTCGACGAGGAGAGTTCGTGGCCGGCGGCACGCGACTATTCGCGCGCTTATCTGCATCACCTGGTGCGATCAGGCGAAACACTTGGGGCAATGCTGCTGTCCGAGATTAATGTCGCCTATTACCAGGAACTGATGCAGGGCATCCGCGATGCGGTGGCGAGCGGCACGTTCGAGGATTTCAGAACGAAAACGCGCGCCGGTTGGGCGCGCGGGGACATCGCTCAGAGGTGAGCTTATGTGATCAGTTGCACACGATCGGTTTGACCGCGTGCTTGGTCACGAACCCGTAACCGCAGGTGTCGCAGGTCCAGAGGTAGCTGATCAAATTGGCGTGGAGGTAGGCCGACGCTTCCGCCGCAACCATGGAATCCGCACACACCGGACAGGTCGGCAAATCGCTGCCGCGCGGATCGGGCCGAGACGCCGTGGTCGACAGAACTTCAGCAAGAGCTGGCATGTGACCTCCTTTGCGTTCTGAGCTGCACCTGACGAAAGTATATAAGCGCACTTGTTTGACCATGTCGCAACACAAATGCGTAGGTTTTACGTTATTTGGCTGAGGTTTCGATTTTGCGATGCAACGAATTCGCGTCGCGACCGTTTCACACTTGCGCGTTGTGGTGCGCTGCCTCAAATGAGCAAGACCGCATATTTCCAGCATATCCCGCAACGAGGAGCCGCTTGATGGACGCGCCGTCGACAATGAGTGCAGTGCAACCCGGACGCGGCCGCGTCTTTGACTCCATCGTTGATGCGATCGGTTCGACGCCGATCGTGCGGCTGCGCCGACTGCCGCAGGCGGCAGGCGTCAACGCGACGATCCTCGCCAAGCTCGAATACTTCAACCCGGCGGCCAGCGTGAAGGACCGCATCGGTGCGGCGATGATCGTGGCGATGGAGAAGGCCGGCATCATCAACACCGATACCGTGCTGATCGAGCCGACCTCGGGCAATACCGGCATTGCGCTCGCCTATGTGGCCGCGTCGCGCGGCTACCGGCTCAAGCTCGTGATGCCGGAATCGATGTCGATCGAACGGCGGCGGATGCTGGCGTTCCTCGGCGCCGAGATCGTGCTGACGCCGGCGGCGCAGGGCATGAAGGGCTCGATCGCGACCGCGGAAGAACTGGTGCGCACGACGCCCAACGCGGTGATGCCGCAGCAGTTCAAGAACCTCGCCAATCCAGAAATCCATCGCCGCACCACCGCCGAGGAGATCTGGAACGACACCGGCGGCACCATCGACTATTTCGTCGCCGGCGTCGGCACCGGCGGCACCATCACCGGTGTCGGCCAGGTGCTGAAGCCGCGCAAGCCGTCGCTGCGGGTGGTCGCCGTGGAGCCGGAGGAGAGCCCGGTGCTGTCGGGCGGCCAGCACACTCCGCACAAGATCCAGGGCATCGGCGCAGGCTTCATCCCTGACATCCTCGACCGCTCGGTGATCGACGAGATCGTCAAGGTCAACAGCGCGACCGCGATCGAGACCTCGCGCGCGCTGGCGCGCAACGAAGGAATCCCCGGCGGTATCTCCTCGGGCGCCGCGATCGCGGCCGCCTTGCAGATCGGCAAGCGGCCGGAAGCTGCGGGCAAGACTATTCTGGCGATTGTGCCGTCATTCTCGGAGCGCTATCTCTCGACAGCGTTGTTTGAAGGAATTTGAGCCACAGGAATCCCAGACATGGCCGACCAGCCGAGACGTCCGCGAACCCTGAATGATGCCCGCAGCGAGGCCGAGGCGGCGTTCAAGCGCGCCACCACCAAGGTCGCCGACGCGGTGCCGAAGACGGTGGCCGTGCCCGGCGTCCGCGAGCAGGTCACGCTGCGGATCGACCAGGACGTGCTGGAGTATTTCCAGGAAGGCGGTCCCGGCTGGCAGGACCGCATCAATGCGGCCCTGCGCAAGGCCGCGGGGAAGTAGCGCTTTCTGGACCAGGGAGCCCGGGAGATCCCGGGCTCTCTGCTACGATAGGCAAGCTGCGCTGGACGTGGCGCGACGCGAGATCATTTCGCGTGCGCCGGCGCCTTTCCGCCCGGCGTCAGGTTCAAGAGGTTGCCGGCCAGGATCATCGCCGCGCCGAGCACCGTGTAGGCGTCGAGCCGCTCGGCATAGATCAGCCATCCGACGATGGCCGTCAGCGGCACCCGGACGAAATCCATCGGGATCACCACGGTCGCGTCGGCGTGGAGCAACGCACGCGCCATGCAATAATGCGAGAAGGTGCCGCAGAATGCGATCACGGCGAGCCAGCCCCAGGTCGACAGCGGCGGCCAGGTCCAGACATAGAGCGCGGGCCCGATGCTGGCGAGCGACTGCACCACCAGCATCCAGAACATGATGGTCAGTGTCTGCTCGGTTCGGGTCAGCGATTTGACCACGACGACCGAGATGCCGAAGCCGACGGCCGCGCCGAGCGCGATCAGCTGGCCCGGATTGATCGCGCCGGCCGGCCGCACGATGACGAGCACGCCGACCAGTCCCAGCACGATCGCGACCACCTTCCAGGATGTCATGCGTTCGCCGAGAAAGCTCGCCGCCAGGATCGCGGTCCAGATCGGCATCGTGAATTCGATCGCCACAACCTGGCCGAGCGGGATCAGGGTCAGCGCATAGAACCAGCCGAGCTGGGCGCAGAAATGGATCAGGTTACGCGCGATGTGGACGTGCACGCGTGCGGTCTTCACCACGGCAAGCCCGCCATTCATGGCGATCAGCGGATACAGCATCACGAAGCCGAGCACGCCGCGCACCGCCATCAGCTGGAAGACGTTGACCTCGCGCGTCGCCTCGCGACCGGCCACCGCCACGATCAGCATCAGCGCGAGCCAGCCGGACATCCACAGCGCGGCGCGGGTCTTTGAGGGTGTGCGATCCATGACGGAAAAGAGGTGAGGAGGGATTCCCGGTATCGGCGAGCTGCCACGAATTTGCAACGCGCAATTCCGTCGACCGGTGGTGCGCCGGCTGCGCGATCTCTGCTAAGCACAAGATGTCATTCCGGGATGGTTCGAAGAACCAGGCCCGGAATCTCGAGATTCCGGGTTCGCCCGCTTTCGCGTGCGCCCCGGAATGACAATCAGGGAGGATCTGCTCATGCGTGTCTTGCAACCGGCCGAATGGTCGAAACCCCGCGGCTTCTCGCACGGTGTCGCGTTCGACGCGCCCGGCAAATGGATCGTGCTCGCAGGCCAGACCGGCGGCGACGAGAAGGGCGATTACGCCTCCGACATGGCCGCCCAGGTCGGCACCGCGCTGAAGCGCATCGTCAAGCTGTTGAACGAGGCCGGCGCCGGCCCCGAGCACATCGTGCGCCTGACCTGGTACCTGACCAGCCGCAGCGAATACGAGGCCGCGGGCGCCGGCATCGGCGCGGCGTGGAAGGAGACGCTCGGGCGCAATTTCCCGCCGTCGACGCTGCTCTATATCGACGGTCTGGTCGATCAGCGCGCCAAGGTCGAGATCGAGGTTACGGCGTTCGTGCCGGCCGCATAGCGCCGCTGGACGCGCGCGGGGTCATTGACGCGCGGCCAAATGAAAAGCCCCCGGGGATGACCCCGAGGGCTTTTCTCGTCGCAGGACGATTGATTACTTCGACAGCGTGATGTTGGCGCCGCGGAACTGGCTGTCGGCCCTGATGGTGACCGACTGCTTGTTGCCGCTGGTGCGCATCGAGATGTCGGCGTTGAAGCCGGGGGCGCTGGCCACGACCTGGAAGTTGCCGCCGCCGCCACGACCGCGCAGATCGCCGCTGACATTGCGGCTGGATTCGCTCCACGATCCAGTCACCGCGCTGCCTTCAGCCTGTACGTCGGCCGCCAGGTTGAACTTGTAGGCGTCGCTGGCGCAGGTGAGGCTCATGGTCATCCTGGGCCCGCCGACGTGATAGGTCGCACGGCAGCGAATCCGCTCGCTGGATCCATCGTCCAGCGTGACCGAGCCGGCGCCCGACCAGGTGCCGGCCATGCCGGCGAACGGGCCGGACTGCGCATGGCCCGCCGTGCTCGCGAGGGCGGTCACGAAAAACGCGGCGGCTGCAAATGCGGGCCGCCGCGCGCTGGCGAAGAAACTTGATAGGCTGGTGATCTTACTGACGGGATGCTTCCCATCGGCCGCTGCACGGTACGCCAGCTGATGCCCCATTCCACTTCCCCGATCCGGAGTTGCCACTGAGTTGTCCGTTCGCATATGCACCATTGATCGAGACTCGCACAAGTCCCCCACTGCCGACGGTGCCGGAGATCGCCGCACCCTGTGCCGAGATCTTTCCTTCGGCGACGGTCACGGTCGAGCTCTGCGACGGCTCGCAGCTTCCGGTCTTAGTGACGACAGTGACGTTCCAAAGGCCGTCATAAGGCTGCTGAGCGGACGCGGGAGCAGCGGTGAGGGCGGCAGCCGAAGCGACCAAAATCAGGTCGCGGATGCGGATCGAACGCATGAATCAAATCCCTGTAATTTCGTGTGATGACGCGGCTTATCCTGTCACAATGTGTTCAAAATTTGCTGCGTCGCGGGAACCCCCGAATGTTCCTGTGAACTCAAACACATCATAGTGAATCTGGTTCCGGCTCAGGAACGAAAGAATCGTGTCTCCTCGTTTCTAGATGTGGTATTTTAGTACCTAGATGCGGCCTAGTGCTTGCCGGGGCTCAGGTTGGGCGCCTTGGTCGCAAACTGCTCGTCCTGCGGCTTGGCCGGCAGCGTGCCATTGACCTTGCCGTAGTCGATGACCTCGCCGAGCAGACGTAAGCCGAGCGGCGCCAGCGCGCGCTCCCACAACTCGCGGGCGGTCTCGCCCTTCTTGACGAACACCCAGTCCTGCGCGGCGATCGCGCCGGCATCCATGCGATCGGCGAGATGATAGATGCTGCCGCCGGCGATCGGATCGCCTTCCTTGATGGTCCATTCCACCGCCGCGATGCCGCGGTGACGCGGCAACAGCGATGGGTGGTATCCGATGCCGCCGAGCTTGGCGACGGCGAGCGCCTCCTTGCTGACGCGGGCGTGACTGTGGGCGGTGACGATCAGGTCGGTGCCGGGCGCGATCTCCGCGGCGGTCACCAGCTTGGGATCGGCCTGGACCACGACCTCGATGCCCGCCGCCCGGGCTGCGGCCGCCAGCCGGTCCTCGCCGTCATGGACGACCACCCTGACCAGCGTGACGTGGTGCTCGCGCAGCATGTTCAGGGTCGTCACGCCGAAATGGCGGGAACCGACGAGGGTAATGCGCATGGGATCAATTCCGTGGGGGTTACTTTGGACCTATCGAGGGCTGCCGCTATGCCGATAGCACACAGCGGCCGCCCGTTTTGCTGTCCTGCCCGTTATCAACAGGCCGGCCGGCTGGCAATGTCAGGCCGCCGGCGCCTTGCTCGCCAGCACCTTGTCGATGCGTCGGCCGTCGAGGTCGACGATCTCGAAATTCCAGCCCTGCGCGGTGGTTTTCGCGCCGGTATCGGGGATCGCGCCGAACGCGTGCAGCAGGAAGCCGGCCGCGGTCTGGTAAGGCCGCGGCGAGGGCAGCGTGATGCCGAGCAGCTCGCTGAATTCCAGCGCCGGCATCCAGCCTGAAATCAAATAGGAGCCGTTATCGCGCCTGACATAGGCCGGCTCGGCCGGGCCCTGCTCGGTATGGAAGGCGCCGACGATGGCCTCGAGGATGTCGGCGCTGGTGACCACGCCCTGGAAGGTGCCGTACTCATCATGCACGAGGCCGATATGCACCGCGGAGTCGCGCAGGATCGCGACCACGTCGCGGGCGTCGACGGTCTCCGGGATGATCGGCGCATCGCGCGTCAGCGCGCGGATGTCGGGGGTCTGGCCGGCGAGGTAGACGTCGAGCACGTCCTTGGCCTGCACGATGCCGAGCGCATGATCGCGGTTGCCGTCGAACACCACGCAGCGCGAGTGATTGCTCCTCTGCAACGTCGCCAGGATTTCGGGCGCGGGCGCGGCGAGGTCGATCAGGCTGACCTCGTGGCGCGGCGTCATCACGGCACCGACCGGCAGGTCGCCGAGCCGCATCACACCGGCGATCATTTCCTTTTCGCCGGGCTCGAGCACGCCGGCGTTCTCGGCCTCGACCACCAGCGTCTTGATCTCGTCTTCGCTGACGCGGTCCTGGGCGTCCTCGCGATGGCCGAGCAGCCACAGCAGCGACTTGCCGGAGCGGTCGAGCAGCCACACCACCGGCAGCGACAGTTTCGCCATCACCGTCATCGCCGGTGCGGCGCGCACCGCGATCGCCTCGGGATCGCGCAGCGCGATCTGCTTCGGCACCAGTTCGCCGACGATCAGCGAAGCATAGGTGATGACGCCGACGACAATGCCGACACCGGCGGCGTCGGCGACGTTGGCCGGCACGCCAAGCTCGAACAGCCATTGCGAGAGCCGCTGGCCGAGCGTGGCGCCCGAGAAGGCGCCCGAGAGCACGCCGATCAGCGTGATGCCGATCTGCACGGTGGAGAGGAATTTTCCGGGATCGGAGGCCAGCGCCAGCGCGCGGCGCGAGCCGCTGACGCCGCGTTCGACCAGCGCGGCGAGGCGCGCCGGACGCGAGGAGACGATCGCGAGCTCCGACATCGACAACAGACCGTTGACGACGATCAAGACCGTCACGATCGCAAGTTCCAGATATAACACGGGAGTCCCCAAAAGCTTCAGCGGCGTTGGCCGCCCGACGACGCCCAATATAGGCATGCCGGCGAGGTTTTGCTCTGCCTCAGCGCCTCCCGCACAAGCAGAGGGGGCGGATGGGTTGATCGCGGCATTTTGGCGCGCCGGCAGACGGACGCTAGACGAGGATCCGCAGTTCCGGCCTGGCGAACGTCCTGCCCGAAGGCAGGGGCTGGCTCAGCCGTTCGGACGCCGCCTGCAGCTGCACGCGCAGATCGGCGTTGCATTGCTTCATCTGGTTGCGCAGTTCGCGGCGGGAGAAGGCGGTGAGCGAGGGATCCGCAAGCTGCTGCCAGGCGTTGCGGAGCCATTCCTGCAATTCGCGAATATTTTGATCCAAACCGTCGGGCTGGGTCATGCTGCCAAATCCCACGAAGCGATCAGTTGCAAAGTAACGCTGATTCGCCTCGCTTCACCTAGCGCTATGTTGTGTTGGGCGCGGTCGCGGCGGGGGAGATCGGGTGTGGGCAGGCGCGTGCTGCGCGCGTCAGCGCAGGTTGCGGGGGCCGCTGCGCAGGAGATCCAGCGCGACCGGCAGCGCGAGGAACAGTGCAGCCGTCATCGATAGATCACGCGTCTGAAGCGCGGTCAGGCCGAGATCGTATTGGGCGAGATAGGCCAGTATGATCGCGATGTAGGCGGCGACGCAAATCGCGACCGCGATGCCCGCGAAGTCGGTCTTGCTGTCGGTCTCCGAGTCCATGGCGGCACCACTGCGTTGCGGGAGTGGTGTAGCGTGGCTCGCCTTCACCGACTATGAGCTGGATCACGGGGGATCGCGACACCGACTTGACGATCAGGCGCGGAAGAGGTCGCGACCAAACCTCGCTTCGGCACTCTGCCTAGCGCGGCGGGCTGCCTTGCGGTTGGCTTTCGCGCGGGAGCTTGATCGGGACGTGGGGCGAGGTGCTCACCACCCGCGGGCTTCCGTCGGAACGGGTCTGGCCGTTCAGCAATGTCTCAAGAACCAAAAAGAATTTTTCAGAAAGCATGGGCGTAGCCCTCGTCGTCTAATTTCCTTGTGTCGCGGCGCCCCGCGGAAAATTCGATCAACAAAATGCGAGTCGCACCGGCATGGCGATGCTGCGGCGCAGGGTCTTCGAGACGCAATCCGGAAAATTACCGCTGCCCGCGCCGTCAACGCAGCAAGGCTTGCGCGAAATAGTTGCCAAGTTCCTAACGATTGCCGGCGCCGCACGTGATGGCACTCACCGTTCCTTCAAGGATGCACGTTAACGATAGGCGTATGGATCGTGACCAGGACATCGACGAAGGATTCGGATCGGCACTGCGCCGCAGCTACGGCCGGCTGGCCTGGTGGATCGTGCGGCTCAACCGCGTGTTCGAGCCGTCTCGCGCGGCCGAGCCGTCGCGGACCGAGGTCCCGCCGCGCCGCGCCGTTCCGCCCCGGCGGCCGCATCCGCCGCGCCCCGAGTAACCCTCACCAGAATACCATCGTCTACTGTATCGGCAGTGCGGCCGGGCTGCTATTCATGCGCCATCCGCGGACCCCACGGTCCGCCGTTTTTGACGATGCGGCCGTGCGGCCGCGCAAGCTGCGAGGGACGGATACAATGATCGAGACGGTTGGCATTATCGGCGCCGGAACCATGGGCAACGGCATCGCGCAGATCTGCGCGGCGGCGGGGCTTGCTGTCACCATGGTGGATATTTCCGACGCGGCGGTGCAGCGCGGCCTGAAGACGGTCGGGAGCAGTCTCGAGCGCCTGGTTGCGAAGGAGAAGATGACCGCCGCCGATCGCGACGCGACGCTGGCGCGCATCGATGCCACCACCGACAAGTCAAAGCTCGCCTCCTGCGATCTCGTGATCGAAGCCGCGACCGAGAACGAGGAGCTCAAGGTCAAGATCCTCAGGGATCTCTGCGCCGGCTTGAAGCCGAGCGCGCTGGTTGCGACCAACACCTCGTCGATCTCGATCACCCGCCTGGCAGCCTCGACCGATCGTCCCGACCGCTTCATCGGGATGCATTTCTTCAATCCGGTGCCGGTGATGGCATTGCTCGAATTGATCCGCGGGTTGCAGACCTCCGACGACACGGTCGCCAAGGCCGAAGCGTTCGCCAAGCGCGTCGGCAAGGTCGCGATCACCGCGAAGAACAGCCCGGGCTTTGCGGTCAACCGCATCCTGTGCCCGATGATCAACGAGGCGATCTTCGCGCTGCAGGAAGGCATCGCGACCGCGGAGGAGATCGACGCCGGCATGAAGCTCGGCTGCAACCATCCGATCGGCCCGCTCGCGCTCGCCGACCTGATCGGGCTCGACACCATGCTGTCGGTGATGGAGGTGTTCTACACCGGCTTCAACGATCCCAAGTACCGGCCGGCGCCGCTGCTGAAGGAGATGGTCGATGCCGGTCATCTCGGCCGCAAGACCGGGCAGGGGTTCTACAGCTACAGCAAGTGATTTCCGCGCACGGCCGACCCCGTAGTCATCCGGGATGGATCGCGCCGACAAGCTCGCGTAACCACGACGTCTGATCCGCCACTGAGGCGGGGGACATCAGACACGAGGCCCGGTCTCCTAGGCACACCGGGCCTCGTGTTTTTTGTAGGCGCTTGTATGCGCCAAGCCCGTTCGCGGCAGTTTTTCCGTTTCAAGGCACGCCGTCATGCGCGGGTCACAGCTTCTTGAGCCGGCGAGCGAAAACCTCGCAGATTTGGCCTGCGTACCTACATCGACGGCTGGGTGCCGATTGAGAAGGAAGCAGGATCATGCGCAGCACGAATTGGGCGCGTCTCGCGTTCGCCGCGCTCGGGACGAGCTGGATTGTCGGCGCCGCACAGCCGGCGGCGGCCGACCCTTACGACTATCCCTGGTGCATCCAGGGCAAGGAGGAGGGGTATCCCGGTTACTGCGGTTACCAGACCTACCAGCAGTGCCAGGCGTCGGCATCAGGCCGCGCTGCGAGCTGCGGCATCAATCCGCGCGTTGCGTTCAGCCAGCCGCGCGCGGCGCCCCGGGCGCTCCGCTGAGCGGCGAGGCCGGCGGCCATCCGGCCAACAGGCACGATGGTTGCATTGGCTGTGAATGGAGAATTGGCCCCCTGGAGAGCACATGGGCGAGATCATCAGGTTCATCTCGAAGTCTGAACTGGAACGGGCGCGTCTGATCCGCGAGGCCCGCGCCAACTACGAGCGCATCTTTCCGTCGGCCGATGCGGCCGACGCGCAAGGCGCTGCCGTCGAGGGCGACGGCAGCGAGGCGTCGTCGAAGCGGTAGCCGTGGCGATTGCCCTCGGGGCGCCAGGCAGGGACAAGGCAAACGCTGCGATGTGGAAACGGATCTGGCGGGTCTGGACGATCGACAAGCCGGCGGCGCTGGGCGATTGGCTGTGGCAGATCCTGGTCGTCGAACTCGCCGCCTTGCTCGACCGGCTGACGCTGCGCAAGCTGATCGCGCTGATCCCGGTCGTCATCCTGATCGGCGCTTATTGGCACCGGATTCCGCTGCCGCCCGAGTTGATGCTGGTGGGCGATCTGCTGGCCTATATCGACATCTTCTCGATGATCTTCCTGGTCGGCCTGTTCACGCGGGTCGCGACCGTCATGGTCGTCGTCAGGCAGGCCATCGATGTCGTCGGCGGCGCGCTGCGGCGGGTGCACCGGTTCGGGATTCGTCACCGCCGCGCCAAGGACGGCCTGCGGCGCAGGCGGCGGACGCGGGCGGAGTCCGAGGACGATGACGGCGCCGTCATTGCAGGCCTGGCCTGGGCCTAATCCGGGGTCGCCGGACTGTGCCGATGCGAGCTCGAGAGATCTGTCGGAGCCGGCTGGGATCGATGAAACGCAAGACCCATCTGGAAGCTCCAGACGCCGAAGACCAGTGCGCCGGCCGCACAGGCGGCCACGAAGGCCCAATCGCGTTTCTTCATCTGGTTCAACAACCAACCCCATGCCGAATCAACCGCGGCCCGCTCCGACGACAGGACTGCCGGGCAAGACTCACGCATTCTGGGGCAGTCGGGCGCGCCTGTCGATTCGCACCGCGCGCATCGGCAGCGGTCACGCAGCGGTGATGATCACATCATGCATCCAGCAACACTGCGAATGAATCGGCCGGTGCCCGCAACAATCTTGCCAAATTTTCACTAGGTCGCGGGAGCACTCAGTTCGAAGATGCAAAACCAACCGGACGAATCGCAATGACCGAACTTGAGGAGCTTCGCTACTTCGAGCACCAGTGCCTGGAGATGGCGGAGCAATCCACGTTGCCGGATGCCCGACGCGCGCTTGAGATCCTGGCGCGCAACTACGCCACCGCCGCCGAGGTCGTCGAGCGGCGCGCCCAATCCGCCAACACCGCGCTCACGCAACTGTTTCGCTGCCTGGGGCTTTGAGGGCAATTACGGGCAAATCCGCGAATGCGAACCTGACGGAAACCTGCTCCGGTTCCCCGCCGTCAGCGCGGTTTCCGACCAGGTGGAATCCAGGGGAAATAGGGCATCGCAAGCGACTCTAACGGTCTTCCTCCGCGGGTCCGTGACAATGCGTCGAATGCGCCACGATGTTGAACAGGCGTTCAGAAAAGTTCCGAACTAGTTCCTGCAACATGCGCGGACGCCGGTCGTTGTCACGGCGTACTGGAAGGAGGATGTCATGACGAAGTTGACTTACGCACTCGCCGCCGTTGCGGCTCTCTCGATTGCGGCACCGACCATCGCCAGCGCGCAGGGCGTGGGCGTCTATATCGGCGGCGACCGCGGCTACTACGGCGATCGATATGAGGGTCGTCGCGTCTATCGGGACTATGATCGTGGCTGGCACCATGGTTGGTACAACCACCATCGTGACTACGATCGCGACCGCGGTGTAGTGATCCGTGGACACGACTGGGACGACTAGTAAGTCCCGATCTCCATCACGCGGAAGGGCCCCGCTTCGGCGGGGCCCGTCCTCGTCGGCGAGCGCCATGCGTGCCGCCCGCGCGAACAACGTTTCCTTAACCCGACTCACGCAACCTCGTCCTAGGCCGTCTGGATGGGCCGCTAGCAGAAGGCCGCCACGAGACGTTACGTGGCGGCCTTTTGCTTCTCACAGTGCTGAGGGAGACGACCGATGGACTACGGCGCCTTCACCGACGCCAGCCTGAAGATGATGTACGAAGCCATCCGCGGCGCGCTGAAAGCCGACGATGAATTCGAGGCCAACGGCGAAGACCCGAAATTCCGTGTCCGCTCGACGCCGGAGTGGAAACGGCACGCCGGCAGTCTCGAAGCCGAGATGCTCAAGCGCGGGCTCCCGCTCGAGATCATCGACTGGACAGGCGGTCAGGGCGAACTGCCGCTGACGGTGGACCCGTGAGCTCGCGGCGCCAACGCCCAGGCTATCCCTTGGGAATGGGTTTCCCGCCCGCGGGACCCATTGGCCTGGGACCGGTCAGGGGCGGCGGGCTGATGGATGGAAACGGGATCTGATCCATTTCGTGGGTTGCTTTTTCCGGTCGTTTCCCGGGGCTGATCTCATCGTCCAATGACGGGCAAATCTTTTCCCAGCCCGGACCGTAGGCCGTGTCCAGAAAATCGATTCGATCGGTCTCGAAGGTCTGCACGATCCGTTGCCTGCTGCAGGCGGAGACGATTGCGGTTTTGGCTTCTTTGCCGAGGGGACCTGTCAGCGAATAGCGCAGCGTGACCGGTGCGCCGCACCGATTGACGACAGTCCATGTCTGCAACGTGCCGTCCTTCGTCTTGACGGGGCCCGTCAGGCAGCTCTGTGCATTGGCCGTTGCGGCAAGCACGCAAGGCACGAGCCAAACTGCGACAGTCCTGGCAAGTTTCATGTGCGAGCTCCTGGCATCGCATTTTGCACGCCGAAGGAGAGATGGCTACCGCCAGGCGCTCGCCTCGCTCGCGCTCAGGAGGTATGCTGCGGCCATCCGTGGGGAGCTTTGAGGAGTGTATCCGTGCGCGTCATACGAGATGGATTTCTTTCGCTGCTGGCCTTGGGAGCGCTGACGCTGGAAGGTCACGCGCAAGCCCCGATCGCAGCATTGGAGTGCGATTTTCCAGCCGCCTCGACCGATGACTGGAACATGGCTGCCTCGACCCTGCAATACTACGTTGATCCAGCCGGAGGTTGGAAAGCGAGCCAGGATTCCTTTTCCTTCGATGGCCCGACAAATATCACGATCGGTGGCAATGATCTCGTCGCTTCGCTGTCGATCACGATTTCCCGACAGTCTGGCAAGGCGACCAAGACCCTGTCGTCGGGAGGGAAATCGCTGACCGTCAGCGGCGAATGCAAGAAAATGGCATCCGACGGACGTAAGTTCTAAGCGCATTTATCCTCGATCATTGCAACACGACCATTCGGCGGCCTCGGCTTTTCAATTTTTGTCTTCAGTCCTATCCCCGTCGGTGGAGAGTCTCAGGGCGTATCTTTCAGCGAAATCAAAAGTTCGAGCACTGTTCACGGACGGAGAACCACGGAAACAATCCGTGTGCTGATGTTTGCGCGGATTGCTCGCGCTGTTGCCACGGCGATACAGAGATACCCGCGCAACGATGCTAACCAGCCTGCATCTGAACCAAGATGGGGTTGCGTCGTGTCAGGATCTGAGCATTGGAACGGTGCGAATAGTCCTTACGCGTCCACCGGAGCGCCGCAGCCGCGCGATGAGCAGCAGCAGTTCGACCACTATCACAGGTTCGATGACGCCATCTCTCGATCGGCGCAGAGTGTCTCGAGAACCGTGATCTTGGATCGCTACAACCCGCCGGCTCGTTGATCTGGGCGGCGGCCGAGCATTCCAGCCGCGCCTGTCAGCTCTCTGTTTGCCGGCGAAGCCCACAGGATGGATTCCAGCGCTGATCGGATTTCTGTTTGGGCTATGGGAAGACGTTAGTTGGTGAGCGCGGAGGGACTCGAACCCTCGACCCCATGATTAAAAGTCGGTTCCAGCTCGTTTTCCCACCACACTGAAATTGCTCTGGTTTGTACGTGTCCGCCTCTAAGGCATTGATTCAAAAGCGCCTCTATTTGACAAATCATGACTTTGGCCTGACACTCGCTGACGGTTACTGCACTCTTTCGACCGGACACAGAGCGGACACGGGCCATGGCGAATATGCTGACGGACTCGGCGGTGAAGGCGCTTCCTGCACCCGCATCAGGCAATCGGATCACCTACGACGACGGCGACAAATGCGTTCGAGGGTTCGGCGTGCGGGTTACGGCGGCCGGCTCCCGCTCGTTCATTCTCAACTATCGCACGCGCACAGGCCGTGAGCGCCGGATCACCATCGGGCAGTACCCCGACTGGAAAACGGCCGCGGCGCGGGAGGAGGCGAAGGCACTCAAGCGCCGGATTGACCGTGGCGACGATCCCCTAGCGGACATAGAGGCCGATCGCGACGCGAAGACGGTAGCGGATCTGACCAAGCGATTTCTGGAAGAGCACTCGGAGCGCAAAAACCGGGAGACCACCACGGCGCTTTACACCGGGATGATCAACAACTGGATACTTCCGAAGCTGAAACATCTGAAGGTTGCCGAGGTCACTTTCTCGGATGTCGACGGCCTGCACGCTACCGTGACGAAGGAGGGCGGCCCCTATGCCGCCAATCGCATGCTTGCGGCCCTGTCGAAGATGTTCAACCTGGCGATCAAATGGCAGTGGCGCGCCGATAACCCCGCCCGCGGCGTCGACCGCAATCAGGAAGTGAAGCGCCAGCGATACCTGACGGGGGGCGAAATCACGGCCCTTCTGACGGCCCTCAACGAGCACGAGGACAAGCAGGCGGCCAACATCGTCCGCATGCTGCTACTCACCGGAGCGCGCCGGGGCGAGGTCCTAAATGCGACGTGGGATCAGTTTGACCTTGAGGCTGGCATATGGACCAAACCAGGGGCGACGACGAAACAGAAGACTGAGCATCGCGTACCGCTGTCGGCGCCGGCTCGTCAGCTCCTGTCGGAAATCCTCGGGCACGAGAAAGCGAAGGCCGCCAAGACGCGCAAGGAACTGGCCCCGTGGGTTTTCCCCGGGCGCGTAAATGGCGGGCCGCGCGAGGGCATCAAAGGCCCTTGGAGTGAAATCTGCGAGGCCGCTGGGTTCAAATCCCCCGTTCGCATTCATGACCTCCGCCACACCTATGCATCGATCTTAGCGAGTTCGGGACTATCCCTGCACATCATCGGACAGTTGCTCGGGCACACGCAGGCGGCAACTACCCATCGTTATAGCCACCTATTCGACGATCCGCTGCGCGCGGCGACGGAGCGGGTCGGCTCAATTGTTGAGGCTGGCAAGAGACCAGCGGCAGAGGTCGTATCTCTTCGCGATAAGTGAATTGCACGGCGGGGGCTGGCGACACTTGACCAGTGATGTCATCGAGCCCCATATTCATGTCAGTTGCTGTCGTGTAAGGGCCGCTCGGCGCGAATGCCGTGTAATCTGGCGCCAACTGCACGGCTTACCGAGAGGAGCAGCGCTCCAGTCGTCTCGTTTTCGGCACCTCCTAGGAGGTGAAGCGCAGGTATCAGCGCATCGTCCGATTGGCATAGACGACGAACCAGTATCAACCGCGCGCCGCGGCTGGGGAGGGATCAACAGGAGGTCTTTAACCCCTGGGGTCTCGCCCTATGATGCCCATGCGCATGGCGAGGTCCCATTACGCGAGGACTCGCAAGTGTCTGATACTGAAACGATTCTTACCGGTTACATCACGGAGTCGCAATTCGCAGATGGTGCAAAAATATCCGTGCGCACCGTCATCCGTTATCGCAATCAACCCGATGGGCTGCCTTACCTCAAGTTCGGCAGGCGGATCTACATCCCATTCGACGAAGCCCGTGACTGGTTACGGGCCCGGGTGAAGAGACCGAACGCCCGGCGTCGAGCGGTCTGACGCGCATCTCAAATGCGCAAACAGCGTGGTGACCGGCGCTACAGTCGCGCCCGCCACCATCTGCGGGAAATTGAGCGCGTCCTCTACGATCGCCGCGGCACAGACGACTGTGATCTCTATCTGCACCATGCGGTAGCAGAAGCAGCGGCCTGTTTTCGGCTGATGCAACGAGAGCGGGGCGAACGTCCCGACGTCAGCACCGTGCTCAAGGGCCTGGAGCTCTGGTGCGACCGAAATGCGCCGGATCTCGCGGGCTCCGCAGCAGACGTCGCCGCACGGGCCGTCGAGGATCGCTGGGGCCTATCGAAGGCAGATGACCTTGGGGGACGCCTTCGTCTTTCCGATGCCGACCGCACGCGCCTCGCCATTCGAACCATCGGTGCGTACGACGTCGACAAGAAGGCCAGGGAGACGCGCCGGCGCGAGAAGAAGCGGCTCAGGGACCGAGAGCGCGCCCGTGCCAAGCGTGCCGCAGCGGGCAAGCAAACGCGCCAAGAGTGGCTCAAGAAGAACAGCCTATCCCGCTCCAAGCCATGGATCGCTATGGGTGTGTGCAAACGGACTTATGAGCGCAGGCGGAAGGCGGGAAAGATCGCTGCGTGATCGAGGTGCCCTCAAAACCCTGTCGCAGGTGTGTCGCCCATTCCTCTTGCTATCCGTAGGAACGACGGACTTGCGACACGCTCGACGCCAGCCCCGGACGGCGCCTCTCGGCGCAGAGAGGTTCGCTACGCTCACCCGTCCGCGCACCATCAATGATGAAAAAGCTTTCTGACGGGCATGAAGGGAAGAGAGGCGGGGGTCATTATGACATGCGCCGCAGTTGTCATGACACAAGATACATAATCATGGCACATAATCTGACATCTAATTGAAATTGCTTGATTAAATACGTTAGCGATCCTACTGTGTCCGTAGGGTGTCCGCCGTCTTAATGGACGCGATGCCCAGGACATAGGAACGGGTCATATGCTCGATACTGGCCAACTACAGCGGATCGACGGCCGCACTCGCCACGCTAAGCGGCTGCGGGCGCTGATCGCCGGACTGACAGCGGACCTTGGCCGGCAGGCAACCACCGCCGACCGCGTGCTGATTGAGCGCATGGCAAGCGCGACCGTGCGTCTTGAGGCGATGGAGCGCGCTCATCACAACGGTGAGCCCGTGATTCCCGGCGAGATGACCAAATTGACTGGTGTGGTTGCCAGGTGCCATTCGGCGCTCTTTCCGAGGGCAGCCGGGCGGAAGTCAACGGCGCGCATCCTCGATCGCATCGCCGCTCAACAGCGGGGCGCCGCTTGAAGCCGAAGGTCTCGATCAGGCACGCGCTCGAAAGCCCGGATCTGCTCGGCAATGTCCTGGCCGGTCCGTCCTGGGCTGCCTGGCGCGCGGTGCTCATTGCATCGATGGGCGAGGCCCTAACCGAGGACGAACGGAAGCTCTTTCAACAGGTCACCCAGCGCAATAGCGAGCCCCTGGAGCGCGTCGAAGAGCTGTGGGCGGTTGTCGGCCGCCGCGGTGGCAAAACGCGCGCATCAGCAGCGCTGGCCGCCTATCTGGCCGCCTGCGTCGATTACTCGGACAAGCTCGCGATCGGTGAGCGCGGAATGATCCTGCTCATCGCTCAGAACACGAAGCAGGCCGGCGTGGCTTTCAACTACCTGGCCGGCGTCTTCAAAGCGGTGCCGGCGCTGGCGGAACTGGTCGAGAACGAGACGAACGACACACTGAGTCTGGCGAACAGCATTGACGTTGAGGTACGCGCTGCCAGCTTCAAGGGCCTTCGCGGCGTCACAAGCGTTGCGGTCATTGCCGACGAAGCCGCGTTCTGGTCATTGGACGGCACGGCGAACCCGGATAGCGAGGTTCTGAACGCGGTTCGTCCCAGCCTGGCCACGACCTCCGGCCCGTTGATCGTCATCAGTAGCCCACACGCAAGGCGCGGTGAACTCTGGAACACCTACCGGCGTGCCTACGGGCAGGGCGGCGATCCGAAGATCATGGTGCTGCAGGCCGCGTCCCGCACCATGAACCCGAGCTTGCCGCAGTCCGTTGTAGACCGCGCCATTGAGCGTGATCCTGCGGCAGCGTCTGCCGAATATCTGGCAGTTTTCCGCGTCGACCTTGAGCCGTTCGTTTCACGTGAGGTGGCCGAGGCTGCGATTGATCCCGGCGTGTTTGAGCGGGCACCGCTCGAGGGCATCCAATATCGCGGCTTCGTCGATCCCTCCGGCGGCAGCATGGACAGCATGACCGCAGGCATCGCGCATGCCGAGGGTCAAGTCCTGACGCTGGACGCAGTTCGTGAGTTCAAGCCGCCGTTCTCGCCTGAGGCTGTGGTTTCCGAGATTGCCGACCTCTTGAAGCGGTATCGCCTCTCGGAGGTGACTGGCGACCGATACGCCGGCGAGTGGCCCAGAGAGGCCTTCTCCCGCCACGGCATCACATACCGGCTGTCGGAGCGAACCCGCTCGGAAATCTATCAAGCGCTCTTGCCCGAGCTGAATTCCCGCAACGTGGCCCTTTTGGATAACCAGCGCCTGGTCACGCAGCTTTGCGGTCTTGAGCGGAGAACCACGCGCGGCGGCAGAGACCAGATCGACCACGCGCCGGGACAGCATGACGACCTGATCAACGGCGCTGCAGGCGCTCTGATGCTGGTGAAGCCAAGGGCAGTTCAGGAAATCGACATCGGTGGCGTCGTTCAGGTCTCCGCCGGCTCCTACGGCCCCAGCGGGGACTATCAGGACCAGGATTTTGCGAACGACGGCTTTTCCCACGCGAGTTACGGGCGTGGCTCAAGCACACTGGGGCTTTGAGATGAGCTGGTGGCAAGAGCGCGGGATAATCAGCCGCTGGCTTGTATGGGCCAATGATGCCCTGGCCGCTGCCCCGGTGCTCGTTCCTGCGACCATTGCCGGCGGCGAATGCCTTTCGTCAGCTGCAGTTATACCGCGAGGAATGCGAGCGATTGCTGCGGCGCTCCCGCCAGAATGGGATGCCAGCGACATCTCGTTTCAGATCAGCTTCGACAACGTCACTTTCTATGAAGCCACAAGCGCCAGCGAGACGACGATAGGCCCGGAAATACTTCCCGGCGCCGGCCGCGCAAACTTCGCCTTCTTCCTACCGGTCTGGTCGCTCCTTCGGGCGCCGTACCTGAAGATCCGCAGCGGCTCGGCCGCCAATCCAACACCACAGGTCGCCGAACGCATCGTTCAGGTGATCGCAGTCAACCACAACAGTAGTGACCATTGAGAGATCACGATGAGATCTGCAGCTGAACTGGAAAACGAACTCCGGGCCATCATTGCCGAGATCGGCCGGCTCGAGAAAGTCTGGGACGCCAATCGCGCGATCACCCACAACGACTACAACCATTTCAAATACGCGAAAGAGCGGAATGAGGAGAACCGTCAGCGCGCCGATCGTCGAGAGGCCGCATCTGCCGAGATCAGGCGCCTGGAAGGCGTTGCCGCAGGACTCCGCCGCGAGCATGCCCGGGCTCGCGATGCCGAGCTCGCCCCCAAGCCGGTAGAAGCGCCATCCAAGACCACGGCGCAGATGGCTCAGGTTACGCAGAACATTCGAGACGGCCAGGCGGCTATCGAGGATCTGCACGCGCGCCAGCGCGAGGTCGTCGTGTCCGCGGCGGCCGGCGACAAGGCCGCTGGCAAGAAACTCGAGGAGCTGAAGATCGCCGAGATGCGCGCGGTCAACGCGATCGACGTTGGCCTCGATGCGATCGAAGTATTGGAGGACCGACGCGCCGAGGAACTGCGCGAATTTGCCGAGCGCGATGCTGATTCCAAGTTCGCTGCGGCCCAGGCCGTCGTCGGTCAGATGCTTGATTGGTCTGCCGAGACGCAGCGCCTCCTCAACGAGCTTGCGGCCCATTTCGGCAAATCACCGGCGTTGCAGATCGCGCTCATGAAGAGCGGCGCCGACGTCAATACGGCCATCACCGGCAGCATTTTCAGCAGAGCGTCGAACAACCGCGCCGCTAAGGCAGCCGGCCTGCAGGCCATCTTTGACATTGATACCACCGTCAAGGCGGTGCCGCTCGACGAGGCGTTTCGCAGCGCTCTGAAAGTGGCCGTCAGACGTCCGAACCCGAAGGAGAAAGCGGCATGACCGTACAAACCGATATCGATACTGCCATGGCGTCGCTCAAGTCCGCCATCGCTGCCTATGCCGCCGCCGACGGCAACCAGCTGGTGCTGGCGCGTTGGCTGGTCGGGCAACTCAAGGACTCAGACCAGGGCGTTGCCCGCGCGTTGATGAGCGCCGGCACCGAGTTCATCGCGAATGCGCCCGACCGTCGTTCATTCGCAAACGTTGGTTGATCGGAGAGCTGCCATGAACTTTGGAAAAGCCGCCGAGGCGGACTGGAGCGAGGCGCTGGACGCCTACGCAAAGCGTCACAACTTGACGCGCTCAGCGGCCGCGGTGGAGTTCGCGACCACTGCCGAAGCGAACGCTATCTACAAGCGGATAACGCGAACGCCGCGCAGCGAAGCGATCTCGAAGGCTGCGGCCGTCGGAAATGTTTCCGCAGAGCAGCTTGCGAAGTCGGCCTTCCCTGATCTGAGCACCGCGGACGCCATGGTGTCGTGGCTCGGCACCGATGCGGGCCGGAAATTCTACAACGAGAGCATGAACGCGAAGGCTGCTGCAGAGCAGGGCGCGTGAGAGGACTGCCGCTTGTTTCACTTCCGAGCGGCGACGCCAGGCCACCGTGCGTTAACGGAGCAAGTCTTTCCAGATCAATCCTTTCTGGCGAGCGATGATATGTGCCTACTAAACTTGACCGGCGCCGCGAAATTGCTGGTTCCCAGCGGCGTCGCCGGTCCTTTTCTTTTCGGAGCCTAAATGGATCTCGCCAAGGTTGGTTTCGCGGCAGACACGTCGCCGCTCAAAGATCTCACGACGGCGATCGACAACACGAAGACGTCCGCGCAGAACCTCAACGCCGAGCTTGCGAAGACCAAGCCTGCCGCAGATCAAGCATCGGCTGGCGTGAGCCAGGTTGCGGACTCGGCCACCAAAGCCAGCGCCGCGCTCGACAAGACCGCCACAACCGTTCAGCAAACGGCTTCCAAAACGGCGGACCTTGCGCAGAAGCTCGGTCAGTTGCCAGATGGCACGGCGAAAGCTGTGCAGGCCGCGGAGCAGCTGGCGGCATCGCTGGTCAAGATCGGCAATGAAGGTGGAAAGACCGCTAGCGTCAGCCAACAGCTCGAGCAGATCGTTTCGAAGACTGGCGTATCCTATGCTCAGGCCAGCCAAGCGCTGCAGGGCGCAATCGCTGCACACAATGCGGCGTCAACCGCGACGGCATCGCACGCGAAGTCCGCCGAAACCTTGGCTGGGGCGGCCAGCGGTGCAATCCCTCCGATCGTCAATCTCGGTCAGGCGGCCGGTGCTGCTGGAAGCGGTCTTAGTGGCCTTGGCGCAACCGCCCGCGGGCTCGGATTGGACGTCGCCGGTGTGGCCGCGGGAATTGGAGCGGCCGCTGTGGCCATTCAGAAGGCCGGCGATGAGGTCGTCAGGCAGCAGTCCCGCTTCACCTCCATCACGGGCAGCGTGAAAGAAGGCGCGGCTGCTTACAATCTGATCCGGCAGAGCGCAAAGGACGCAGGTGTCGACTTTGCGTCGCTCTCCTCGGCCATCGAAAAAGCCCAGCAGGGCACAGACAAGATGAGCAATAGCTGGCCCGTGATTCGTCTCGGCGCCAGCCAGGCATCCACTGACATCCGCAGTCTGACCGACATGTTCACCACGCTGAACAAGGTCATGCAGATCGCGGGTGCCACTTCGCAGGAAGAGGCGCAGGTCCAAGCAACCCTGGCGCAGGGCATCCAGCAGAATGGGGGCCTGACGCTCGACACGTTCCAGAAAATCAGAGACGTAATGCCGCAAGTGGCACGTGCGATCTCGAGCGGTTTCGGCTTTCAGGACATCAATCAGTTTCAGAAGCAGCTGGCGCTGACTCCCAAGTCGCTCACTGACCTGGAAACAGCAATTGCCGGGATCAAACCCAAGGTCGATGCGGCCTTTGATCCGAACGCACCAAAGACGTTCGAGCAGTCCATTCGAGATATCAAGAACGAGTGGCAAAGCCTGCTGACCACACTGTCGCAGGATGGCGCGTTCAACTTCGTTACGTCTCAACTGTCGAAGTTCAACCAGAGCCTCGACGCCACCATCAAGGAAATCCAGACCCTCATCGGCTGGTACAACCAGCTCAGCGCCGCCGCTGCGACTGGAGGTCCGACCGCCGCCCGAGACCTGGCTGGTGCTGGCGCATTCGGAAACAGTTCGGATGCGGCCGGCCTAAACACAGCACCCGCTGCGCCTGCGACGACCACGTCCGGCAACGGCTTCAACTTCAGCCAAATGTCGTCAAGCGACTACTCGTTCGACAACTCGTCCTTCATCAGCGACAGCGTAGCCAACAGCTTCATCGGCAATTTCGCCGATGGCGGCAGCTTCGTCGTGCCTGGCAGCGGCGGCACCGACAGTTTCAGCGCGTCGATGAACCTGACGCCCGGCGAGATCGTGGACATTCATCCGCCCGGATCTCTGACCGGGGTCGGAGATGGCGCGACGCAGACGCCTGCCGATATGTCGCCCGGTGGCGATCCGAGTGGCATTAAGGCTGCAACCGACGTTCTGGCTGCCAACATCGATCAAGACCTAAAGACCCAGACTGCGGCTCTGACCGAGCGGATCAATGCCTCGACGGCGTCGATCACGGCTGCCGTCAATTCCGCTGCATCCAGCATCACCGCCGGACTCAAGACGGCGACTGCCACCACGCCAGCTAAAGCTCCGACGTCAGCCGGCGGCACCACGTCGGCAACCTCGTCCAGCACATCGCTCGGCTCGTCTGCCGGCGGCCTCGGCGGCGTGACCGGCGTTACCTGGCCGACGGATGACTGGTTCGCCACCGACGACCAAAAGAAGAAGTCCAGCGGCAGCTCGCAGAGTCAAAGCCAACAGCAGGCACCAGCGCTGTCTGCCGCTCAGGCCATCCAGGCTGCTCTCGCTGGAATGGGTGTAAGCCAGGGGCAGGCTCGCGGTGTCAGGGGTTATCAGGGGAGCTTCCCCGTATCCGGGTCGGGTCTTGATCCCTTCACGGGCCAACCCGGACTGTCCTCAGCAACTGACCCGCAGAGCCTGCGCGATGCAGCAGTGTCGGGCCTCGACAACGTCTATACGAAGGATCAATTCAACAGCAATATGAATGATCAGGTGGCGGCGTTGAAGCGCGACTTCGACTCGCAGGCTGCGCTCAACCAGAACATCGCGGACCAGAACGGAGGTTTGAAGACCCCGCGCGACTACGGATCGCCCACTGGCGTATCGACGAACTATCCGCCTGCCGTGCTCGGCCACTACGACGATAACATGGCGTTCGTCCCGAACAACCCCAGCAAGGTTGGGCCGGGTATGACGCCTTTGACCAACGACTACACATTTGCGGGCCAGACGAATCCGCTTCCTTATCAGCCCGGCATCAGCACGCCGCTCAGCTTCCCCAAATACTATAACGACCTCAAGAACGGTGCGATTGACAAAGTCCCGCTGCCGCAGCCACGGCCGCCAGAGGCCGACCAGGCCGCCAAGCAAGACCTTGACCAGCAAACAAATGCGCTGAAGCAGGCGCAGGACAACGGTTCCAAGTCCATCTCCGATCAGGTCAAGAGCAACGCCGATCAGTCCAAGGCGATCGGCGACAAGACCAATACGTCCCTCGGCGATATCTCCAAGTTCTCAAATGATCAGCTGCAGAGCCTCGACGCGGTCGATCAGTCCACCAGGGACAGCACCGACGCAACGCAGGCCGGCACAGATGCCACCAAGGAAGGCACCAGCGCCACGCAGGACGGATTCAAGACAACTGCTGACGGGCTCTCCGGCGTCAAGGATGTCGGGTCGCAGGCCAACGACAGCATCGGCAAAACTACCGACGCCGTCTCTAGCGGCTCCAGCAGCATTGTTGACGCTGTCAATTCTCTTGGCTCGGCACTATCAAACGCCGCGAGCAATGCTGCAGCGTCCGGCGCAAGGGGATTCGGCTCAGACGTTTCCGGCACCAGCGGTCTGTCCGGGTTCTCCAGCGGGTCGTCGTCTGGCAGCGGAGATATCTCTAGCGATGGCATGCCATCCTCCGGATTCGGCGGAGACAGCGGCTATACACCGCCCCCCATAGACTCGCCCCCCATAGACTACGCATCGCAGCTCGCAGCCGGCGAACTTGCGCTCGCCACCGGCGGCCAGTTCACTGTTAAGGGGCCAGGTCACACCGATACTGAAAAGGTCGAGTTTTGGGCAAGCCCGGGCGAGGTCGTCACCGTAACCCCGCCCGGCGGGACGCCTCCGCCGAATCCGACATTTGGCTCCGCCCCTCAGACAAAGAATGGTGCGCGCGCATTCGCTGCCGGCGGGCAGATTACGCTTGGCGGTGAGTTTGGCACGCCATCGCTCAGTCAGACATCAGCGGATCTAATCAGCGCCCACGTAGCCGCCAAGCTGAATGACCAAAGCGCGGCCCTCGGCGACAAGATCGACGCAGTAGGCCAGACCATCGCCGATGCAGTATCCGCCTCGACGGACTCGATCCGGTCTTCGATCGGCGCGCTGTCGAACGCCATCCCCGCCGTCGGCGGCGCGACCGCGACGACATCGGTCGCGACGGGACCCGATCCGGTAGCACTCGCAGCGGCCAAGCAAGCAGCGCTGCAAAATATGCTGGCAGCCACGGGGCCGAGCACCATTGCTGTTCCGGCAACGAGCGGTATCACCACCACCGCCGCGCTCGGTGGCGTGACGCCGAGCTTCGCGAATGGCGGCCAGCTGGCAGTCAGCAGTGATGTCACCGGAAGCACCGCGTCGATCGGCACGGACACCCTGTCGTCCGGGCTTGCGGCCAAGTCCGACCAGCAGACCGCAGGCGTCAAGGCCAAGCTGGATGCCATGGGCAACCGGATTATTGCCGCAGTCAACTCCGACAGCGGCGTGATCATCACCGGCATCAACGGCGTCAAGGATCAGTTCAACGCATGGCGAAGTTCGGTAAACATTAGCGACAAATCGTCGTCGTCGTCGTCGTCGTCAGCCTCCGGCGTATCCAATGGTACGACGGGCGGCTTCTTCTCACCATTCGGCGTGAATGGGATCAGCGTCAATGCCGTCTTGGACAACTCCAATCTTAGTGGTGGTGCGTTCGGGCTCGCCTCATCTGGCGGCGTCAGCGTCAACAATCCTTTAGGAAAGCTCGGGGCCTATGCCACCGGCGGTCAGTTTGTCGTCACCCACGGCATGGCAGACGGTGGCGTTCTCACTGTTCCGGGAGGGAGCAGCGGGACGGACTCGGTGGACGTCGCGGTCAAAGCTGCCCCTGGCGAAAAAATCTTCGTCATGCAGCCGGAAGACGCCGAACGACTGAAGCAGTCGCAGAACATCCAGCATGTCACCCCGGAGCCACTGAAGAACTATCTCGGTGATAGCGCTGCGATCCCCGGCAGTTCCGGCTCTCTTGGCACGGGGCAGTCTTCGGGCAACGCACCTGTTGCCGCCAACAGCAATGGCGCATGGGGGCAAGGAGCAGGCGGCTCTCCGATCACCATCATCGTGCAGGACAAGGTGCAGGCCGACGACTTCATCCGCTCGCGCGCGCAGATTCAGAGGGCGATGCGCGGATGATCACCCTTGAAGCAAGAACGCTGGTGCTGGAGCTCATGACGAGGTCGCTCCTCACCATGTACGTGGCCAACAGCCGGGAGCCGCTGGGCGTTATCGATCAGTGGTCCCGGGAATTCGAGGACACACTGACAAACCTGGTGACCTTCAACGGCGCCGACGAGGCCCAGGGAGCGGCCTTGCGCAAATCAATGCTGGCGATCTTTGAGGACAACATGGCGGGCATCCGTGCCCGCATCGTTACCGATGCCCAACAGGAAGCCGCGGCCGCTAGTGGAATGAGGAACTGATGCGACGAGGTACGATCACCAGCTGGCGCGCCGACCGCGGCTTTGGGTTCATCCGGCCCGATGATGGAGGGCCCGACATTTTCCTACATTTCCGCGGACTGGCGCCCGGGCATCGCGCAGCCGTCGGCGCCCGCGTCGTCTTCGACACCGAATACCACCGCGATGCCGGCCGCGATCGTGCGGTGGATGCTACGGTGGAATAGGGGCCAATGGTCGAGTGCGCAGCACGGAAGGCAGGACGGCCGCCAGACGCCGCCGGCAGGGCTGTGGTGCGGCCGCCGGCCAAGTGCGGCACGAAGCCCCGACAAGGCCGGGCCTCACTGGCCGCCTTCCTGAGCCGCGGCGAATGGCCAACACTCGCGATGAAGGCAGAGCTTGAGCGTACCTCGGCGGAGACGCTGGATCGGCTGCTGGTCGAGCTTGAGGCGGGGCAGGTGGACGAACCAACCCGGCGCCGGCTGGTCCGGCTGATCTACCTCCACGGCCCCGAGCACGCGATCCTGCTGATGCGCGCGGTTGCTGAGTCTAGCAATGGACCGGCCGCCCTGATGGAGCCCGTCGTTACGGCCGTCTCCGGGGTTATGTCGCGCCGTCCGGATTGGCCGGCGAAGGGACTGGCATGGATCGAGGCCTTCGACGGCATCCCGTTGGTGGGACTTGTTGAGGCGATGCGATCCCTGGAGGCGTTCGAGGAGCGGGATCTGGCTGGACACCTCCAGGCGAGCATCACTACCAAGCTGCGTCGTGCGCTCGATCCGCCACCGGTGCCGCCGAAGCCGAAGCGGGCGTACACGAGGCGTTCTCCCAAAGTCCTCTCGCACACCTAACGGTTGTGCAGTAGCATGCGGCCCTTTGAGGGGCTGCGATGTACGAGTTTGAAGAAATCATATTGCGATACGACGGGCTGGATGCGGACAGGCACGTCATCGAACTTGGTACCCTCGGTCAATCGATTCAGGGCGCGTCCCGACTGCTCGGGAGTGCCGGCTCAATTGTCCTAACCGGACAATTCGCCAAGCACACCAATGCCCTGTCAGTGCGGGTGCTCGCCGGCCAGCCTAGGGCACACTGCTGGGAGCTGCCGGCGATCGTCGTGAGCGTGGCGCCGATCGTGACGCCGTTGCTTCCCACCATCAAAGAAGCCGCTAAGTTCGCGGCGACCAAGGCCGTCACAGGCATCGTTAACTTTGCAATCTCGACCGTCGGACACAAACCGAAAGAGGCGGAAATGGCCAAAGAGGTCGCTGTAAAAGCCCTCGAAGAAATGGGGCATACATCTCGCACCGCCATTGAGGCAATGGAGAGGCTTGCCACGTCACAGCGGCCGGCGGTCCGACTCTTCGTTTCTCCGGTCGGGGAGAGCTGCAGCATAGCAAGGATTGGCGACCCCACCTTCGGGGCCGTGGCCGTCGACCAGGAGATGCGTCAAGCTATCGAGGCGTCGGAGCCCATCGAAATCTCGGCCGCCGCAGAATACGACGTCCTAATCTCCGAATTCGACCTCAAAAATCGATCATGCAAGTTCTCGCTGCGCGACCAGGACGATCCGAACGACCGGTTCAATGGAGAGATCACCGACCCCGTCGCGCAGCTTCCTCAAAACCCATATTCCGACGCACTGAACAGCCAGCGCTGGATCAGAGTGAGAGCGAAAGCGCAATTGAAGAACGGCGAGTTGGAAAAGCTCTTCATCTCTGATCTGGTCGCGCGTTCCGCGCCGGAACCCGCGCGATGAGTTGGATCGCGGTTATCCTTTTGGTCATCGGCGCCGCATGGTTTCTGCGGTCGTGGTGGCGCTGGAATCGGAAGCAAGCCGGTGATGCCAATGAACTAGATTGGCTGGACGAGATTGTGCGCGAGCACACTGCGGGAAAGCAAGATCATAGCAAACTGATCCGAAGGGCGATCACTGACATCGAGCGCGATCATGAGCCGTCGCCTGCTCTTTCCCGAGAGCTTCGCAGGGCCAAAGATGCGATCGGCTACAAAGACTGACCTTACCGTGGTCAGTGGCTGATGAGCCGGAAATTGTGACGGTGTCCGAAACATGAGCACGAGTGATGAAGCGCCAATCCGGTGCCTGAACTGCGGTTCGACCCAAGTCCACGCGGAAAAGCGCGGCTGGAACGTTGCAACTGGCTGGCTAGGCTCCAGCAACATCAAGATCACGTGCCTGAAGTGTGGCAGCACTCAGCGGCCCGGGCAGACTGACAGCCCAACGGCCCGGCGCTTGTTCTTCCTGTTCGTCGTGGGCGTGGCTTTTCTTGTCTGGCTGATGACATGACCCACCACTGAAGTCACCCAAATGGAGGCCATCCGATCTATTTGGCTTTCGCCCTCAGCCCGATCTCGACCAGCCGGCGGATGGCCTCGGGTCGGCCGGGCAGGTCGTCCTGCTGGCGCCGGAAATCATCAATCTTTTTGGCCATATCAGGCTGAAGCCGGACCAAAACCGGCTCTCCGGTTGCCTCGGCTCGTTTCTTCGGTGATTTCGTGATTTCACGACTTGCCTTGCTCATGAGGGCATGATATCACGAAATCAAGCCGGGGCAAGGCGGCAACCTCGCTCCCGGCTCTAACCCGAACCACGGAGCTAACCCATGGCCCAAGCTGTCCGCCAGTCTACCACAAAACCGCTTTCCTCACTCTTCCGCGATCCCTACGTCGCGGCCGCCTTCAAGGCCGCCGAGGACGACGGACTGAGCCCAGCGCAGGTCAATGTCGACCCGCCACGCAGCCCCGCCAGCGGGGGCGCAGAAGCCGTCCAAGTGACCCGCACCCTCGAGACGGCGTAACGGAGGGTCGCAAACATGAAAGCGTACCGTCATGGCGCCCAGGGCGCCGAGCGATTGTCGTCGTCGCAATTGATTCCCGATAGCCGCTCGATCGCGGGGCAGGGAGTCAAAAACGTGCCAGAACTTTCCGGCGGCTCGCCGATTCTTGCCAGCGGGGCTGGAATGAATCGGAGAGCACTAATGAGCACACTCGCTTCTGCCGCCGCTGTGGCGGCTACCGTCCCGGCCGCGGCGATGGCCCAAGCATCGACGCTCGGTACCGAGCCAATCTTTGGAATGATCGAGCGTCACAAGCGAATGGCTGCAGCGCTCAATCTGCTTGGCGCAGAGGAAGACGCGCTGTGCGACTCGATCCGGAAAGACCGGCGACGTAGCAGCATCTTCGGCGCTGAGCTTGAGCTTTGCAAAACCGATGATCCGCGCTGGATAAGCTACCAGAAGCGGGTGATTGCGGAATTTTCGGCCGTCGATGAGCTGGCTTGCGAGATGTTGAGCACAGACCTTGGCTCAGTGGCCGCGGTTGTGGCGCTGCTGAGGTACGGCCTCGAGCACGTCGAGGCCGGGAATCTCTGGCCCGACAATCTTTACGATGGGGATGCGCGGCGGCCCTGGCTGCATTTCGCAGTGCAGAACGCGATGGCTGCTCTTGAAGATTTGCAATAAGCGCCCACGGGCACGGCCCCGCTGCCAGCAAAGCGGCGGGGTCCGCCCAGCCTTATTTATCGCCGGCGATCTTCGCCGCCACGGGCAGGTCCTTCACCGCGCGGATCTCGACGTAACTCCGTTGGTTGCCCAAGATGGCCCGAATGTTTCTTGTGAGGTTCGGGGCGGCAGGAATTTCTGTGTTTGCCTTGATGTCAGTTGACTCGCTCGCAGTCGTGCGGGGACTGGATGACTGGCCAAATCTCAGCATCATGACGCGTTTCCTTCGTTTATCGCAGTATCCCAAGGTTTGTGCTTTACCCAACGAAACTTGCGATCGACCGTGATCACCGCAATCTCGATCGGACCGCCACAAATCTGCGGAAAATTCGAGAACTTTATGGCTTTGATGGTGCTTTGAATGCACGCATGAGCAAAGTCAATGGCGTCCCTGATCGGTACGACCGGGTGACCCAGCTCGAATTGTCCCACTAACGCATCCAGGTCTTGCGGTGTTCCTGCCCACTTACCGCTGTCCAGAATCGCCGACTTGAGCCCATCATCGCAGCCGAAAAGTAAACGCTTGATGAAGTTCGGGGCTCCCCAGAACCGATATGCGCTGAGAGGAATGGGGTCAGGCTGAGGCTGACCCTGGGCGGGGTCGAAGATCATCTGATACGCGGCCGGCGCGCGGCTGTTGTCAGCGTATCCTCCCAAGCAAAAGCCCACCGTGAAATTTTCACGCAGTTGATTCAGCTCATCTTCCTCTGCCTGCGTCCTTGCGGTGGGGGATTGGCCGCTCGGATCGAACGGCGCCTTCTGCGCCAGCGTCGCGCAGCGAGCTATATCCTTCGCGTAAGGACATGCGACGTATTGTTGCCAGAAACTGTGACACCAGCGAGATGCCGCGTCCTGTACGCTGGTTGGCGGGTTCGCGACGAGGTCATCAGCGAACACGGCGATAAGCTGCCTGTAGCTGCTTACGGCGAGCCCGCCCAATCCCCAAGTGACCATGCCGAGCGATCCACCGTCTCCCACCTCGAATAGCTTTTGCGCCTGATTGAAGTAGTGCGGGATGCCATTGATCCCGTTGTACGTCGTGGTGCTGTCCGCTCCGAGGACGACTCCCTCAGGCGAGAGGTAGCAAGCGGCAATCGTCATCAAAAAATCTTTCACCAAGCAATTTGGCCATTTGGGCATGGTCTTCGAGTCGAGACAAGCAAAAAGCGCAACCAATAATTGCTGCTTTTGGCTGATCGCTGCCGCCGAACATTTGCGGACATGGGGCGGACACGAAATCCGATAGACCACCCGTCCTTCGTATAGCTTCTTCCAACTATTTGATACTATGAGTAATTTGGTGAGCGCGGAGGGACTCGAACCCTCGACCCCATGATTAAAAGTCACGTGCTCTACCGCCTGAGCTACGCGCTCACTCACCTGAACATCAGATCCGGACGCAAGCGGTGAACCGCTCCGGATCATGCTCCAGTCCGCGCTGTGTAGGGGGCGGGGCCCATCGGGTCAATAGCCGGCGGGCGGTCAATTGTGTACCGTTGCGGCGGATTTGCCCATTCGGCGCCTGCGGTTAGGGCCGTTTCTTGAAGTTGACTTTGTTTGCGCATGATCTTTCCGGAAAACCGCTGCGCACTTTGCGCTGACGCGGCCCTCGGGGTCCGGATCAGGCGTTAGCCGTCGTGGCGGATTTCCGAGCCGACCGGCTGCTGCGGGGCGGCGACCGAGGGCAGGCTGACCGGGCGAAGTCCGATCAGTTCCGCGGTGCGGATCGCGCTGTTACGCCAGAACGCGAACTCGTTGATCCGCGAATTCTCCAGGATCGCGATTGAAACCGCGGCTAGGAACGGCAGGCTTTGCAGCACCAGCACGCCGGCGAAGATGTAGATTTCGCGCACCTGCTTGAAGCCGTTGGTCACGATCAGCACGATCGCGCCGATCAGCAGCAGTACGCCGATCACCGCTTCCCAGAACGCCTGGAATTCGATCGACATGCGCGACAGGCCGCCCTTGGAGGTGCGGGCGAAGGCGAGATGTTCGGTGATCAGGCCCTGCGCCACCGCGCGCGACACCGTCCACTGCACGCTCATCGCCGCGATCATGGCGCCCAGCATCTGGCCGGCCTTGATGTTCACCCGCAGCCGGTAGAGCGCGACGAAATGTACGAGCGAGACGACGAAGGAGGCGATGATCGGCAAGGTCAGGATCTTGTCGGGGATCGCGATGTCGGCGAAGGCGACGATCGGCACCCAGATCAGATTGAGGATCGCAACCACGACGCCGAGGCTTTCGGCCCCGAGCCAGTTGAGCCAGCCGAGCGAGAATTCGCGGCGCTGATCGGGCGTCAGCCGGCTGGCGCCGGGCAGGAAGCGCCGCCAGTGCTTCTTGACGATCTGGAAGCCGCCATAGGCCCAGCGATGGCGCTGCTTCTTGAAGGCCTCGTAGGTGTCAGGCAGCAGGCCTTCGCCGTAACGCACATTGGTGTAGTGCGTGAGCCAGCCCGCCTGCTGGATCGAGAGGCCGAGATCGGTGTCCTCGCAGATCGTGTCGGAGGACCAGCCGCCGACCTTGTCCATCGCGGCGCGTCGAATCAGGCACATCGTGCCGTGCACGATGATGGCGTTGAACTCGTTGCGCTGGACCATGCCGATATCGAAGAAGCCGGCATATTCCCCGTTCATGATGTAGTGCATCAGCGAGCGGTCGCCGTCGCGGTGCTCCTGCGGCGCCTGCACCAGTCCGACGCGCGGGTCGGCGAAGGCCGGCACCAGGTCCTTCAGCCAATCCGGGTGCACGACATAGTCGGCGTCGATGATGCCGATGATCTCGGCGTCGGCCGCGGTGCGTTCCATCGCGATGCGCAGCGCGCCGGCCTTGAAGCCCTGCACCTTCTCGGCATTGATGAACTTGAAGCGCTCGCCGAGCAGCCGGCAGTGATCCTGGATCGGCCGCCAGAAGTCGGGATCGGGCGTATTGTTGATGATGCAGACGCACTCGAAGTTCGGATAGTCAAGCCGCGACACCGCATCGAGCGTCTGCTTCAGCATCTCGACCGGCTCAAAGTAAGCCGGGATGTGGATCGAGACTTTCGGGAACTTGACGTTCTCGCCGATCGTGGCCGGCGCCAGCGGCGCGCTCTTGCCGATCAGCCTACGCGGGCCGCGGCCGAATGCCACCGCCGCGATCTCCTCGATCCGCGCCATCGCGATAAGTACGAGAGGAACCAGGAGCACCAGGCCAAGGCTGAGCGCAAACGCCGAGCCCCAGACGAAATAGTGCGTGGTCCAGTATGAGAACACGGTCGCAACCCAGGCGCCGACGCCATTGGCCGCGGCCGACAGCAGCAGCGCCTGCATCACGGTCGGCTGGTCCAGCCGCAGGATCGGCAGCGACATGAACAGCCCGACCAGCACGGCGACCAGCGCGATCTTCCAGTAGTTCAGGTCGGTGATCGGTCCGGTCCAGGCGAACTTCGCCTCGCGGTCGGCATTGAGGATGCCCCAATAGGGACCGACGCCGCCTTCGAAGAACTTCCAGGGCTGATCGATGGCCTCGACGATGTTGTAGTCCATGCCGATGGCTTCGGCGCGGGTAACGAAGTTGCGCAGCACGGTGGCCTGCTGGAACGCGCCCGGCTCGGCGTTGCGCAGATTGTAGCCCTGGCTCGGCCAGCCGAATTCGGCGATCAGGATGCGTTTGCCGGGGAAGGAGTCGCGCAACAGATTGTAGCGATCGACCGCCTGGTCGACCGCCTGCTTGTCGGTGAAGTTTTCCCAGTACGGCAGCACGTGGGCGGCGATGAAGTCGGCCGAGTTGGCGAGCTGCGGATGATCGCGCCAGATGTTCCAGATTTCGCCGGTCGTGACGGGAACGTTGACCGACTTCTTGACCCGCTGAATCACCCTGACCAGCCGCTGCACGTTGTTTTCGGCAACCGCCCATTTGACCGCTTCGGCGCGCTTGTCCTCGGGCTGCGTATCCGCGTCGTGAAGGCGCTGTGCTTCCTCGCGCAGGATTCGCTCGGAGTCCTCAGGCGACACGCCGATCTCCGGAACCGTGCCGAGGTTTTCGAGCGGGACCTGCTCGCCGCGGAACACGGTTTCGTTGCCGACCACGATGCCGATGACGTTGCTGTTGCGCTTGGCCAGGTTGATCGCGGCGTCGAGCTCGCGATTGTTGCGGTTGGCGTCCTTGTCGATCCACGCGCCGACGGTGACCTTCATGCCGAACTCGGCGGCAACCGGAGGCACCAGTTCGTTGCCTTCGGTCGATGAATAGAGCCGGACCGCTTTCGTGAGGGTGGAGAGCTTTCTGAGATCGGCGCGCACCTTCTCGGTGTCGGCAGCAACGTCAGCGACGGTGTGCCCTGACTCGAACGGGGCGTAGGACAGGCTCGGCAGCGTGCCGCGGAAATCGGGCGCCGACTGTTTCTCCTGGAAGAGACCCCACAGGGCGGCGTGGGCGGCGGTGACAAGCAACAGGACGGCGACGACGGCGCGCATCGCGGTTAAACCATACGGGGCCTGAGAGTGAGGACTAAGCGAACCCGTCCCCTGGGTTCGACCAATATCACGGTGGAGGAAAAGATATCTCCGCCATCCGATTTAACAACTGGTGTGCCGCGATGGCGTTTTAAGGGCGCAAGCCGTTCCAGCCGCGAAAAAATCGCGGCCGGACCCCCGGTCGCGCGAGCGCCGCTATTTCGACGCCGGCGCAGGTGTGGCCGACGGGGCCGGTGCAGGCGAGGGCGAGGCAGCCGGTGCGGGCGCGGCGTTGCCGGCGGTCGACGGTGCCGGGCTCGGCGCCGCGGCAGCCGCCGCGGCCTGCGGCTGGGCGCCCGGATTGATCCAGCAGGCGTGGATGCGGCCGTCGAGGCTGCCGCGCACCTTGTCGTCGATCTGGGCGCCGAACCGGGTCAGGCAGCGGAACGCAGCCTGGACGTGACCGCCGGGGCAGCCGAACCGGTCATACAGGTCAAGGTGGCGGAACGCGGTGTCGAGGTCGTCGTTCCACATCAGGCGGACCACACGGCGGCCGAGCCAGACGCATTCCGGGTTGCCGGCTGGGCCGTTGATGGCCTGCTGAGCCTCGCCGAACTCCTCGACCTTGCGCTGGTTCGCCTCCCGCGCGGCATTGGCGTTCGCATCGGCCGGATTTCCGGGCTGCTGTTTGGCCTGATCCGGCGGATTCGGCGTGCCGCTCTGGGCGAAAGCGCCGCCGGCTCCGGTCAGGAGCGCAAGACTGGCCACAACGCCGGTGACGGCAAGGTGACGCAAAGCAGTGTTCTTCAACTCAAGCAGCCGTCGACGCATGTATTCCCCGATAATGTTCCTGCCCCCGCGGGATCATCCTAACGGCTCGCGTGATGCCGTCCAAATAGGTCTCCAGTGCGGCGGAGACTCTGGCGGAGTCAGATGACTGGAATTTGGTATTTTGTCCAGCAAACTCACAACTTTATCGATCCGGCGCGAAACTGTCGCAGGACAACCATGGTATTGACCTAATCCCGCTCTTGGCAGATGGGCTGTGACCGGCTAATTCGACGGTCCCCCGGAGGATGGAACCGATTTCGCTTCGTACGCCACTGGCGCTTCTCCTGATCTCGCTCGTCGTGATTGCTTCCGTGTGGTGGTGGCTCGCCACGCCGATCACGCTCGCGCGTGCGCCGATCGATCCGGCCGCAAAGCTGCAATGCGTGTCCTACACGCCGTTCCGCGGCGCCCAGACGCCGCTTGATCCTACGACACAAGTCCCGGTCGAGCAGATCGAGCAGGATCTGACCGATCTCGCCAAGGTCACCGACTGCGTGCGCACCTATTCGATCGAGAACGGCCTCGACCAGGTCCCCGGCGTTGCGGCCAAGGTCGGGCTGACGGTGATGCAGGGCATCTGGCTCAGCAGCAACCGCTTCAAGAACCTGCAGCAGATCGCCATCGCAGTCCGCCTCGCCAAGGAATATCCCGGTGTCGTCACCTCGCTGATCGTCGGCAACGAGGTGCTGCTGCGCGGCGAGATGACGGCCGCCGATCTTGCCGGCAACATCCGCGCGGTGAAGGCTTCGGCCGGCAATATCCCGGTCACCTATGCCGACGTCTGGGAATACTGGGTGAAGAACCGCGAGATCTATGACGCGGTCGATTTCATCACCATTCACATCCTGCCGTATTGGGAGGACATCCCGATCAAGGCCAAATACGCCGCGGCGCATGTCGACGATATCCGTAAGCGGATGGCGGTGACGTTTCCCGGCAAGGAGATCCTGATCGGCGAGACCGGCTGGCCGAGCCAGGGGCGGATGCGGGAGGGCGCACTGCCGTCGCGCACCAACCAGGCGCGGGTGGTGTCGGAGATCCTCGACCTCGCCAAGCGCGAGGGCTTTCGCGTCAACCTGATCGAGGCCTATGACCAGCCCTGGAAGCGCAAGCTCGAGGGCACCGTCGGCGGCAATTGGGGCCTGTTCGATTCGATCAAGCGGCAGGTGAAGTATCCGCCGGGCGTTGCGATCAGCAACTATCCCGACTGGAAGCTGCAGATGGCCGGCGGCATGGCGCTGTCGGTCGTCACCTTCCTGGTCGCCTGGCTGACGTTGCGGCGCCGGCCCTGGACGCCGCGGCCGGCGGCCTGGATCGCGGTCGGCCTTTCGGCGACCACGGCGGGGACGCTGCTCGGGATCGCCGGCGACAAGATGTATTACGAGAGCTACGGCGTTGCCGGCTGGCTGCATTGGGGCGTGCTGCTGGCGGCCGGCATCGCCGCGCCGCTATTGACCGCGCATGCGCTGATCGCCGGGCGCTCGCTGCCGACCTTCCTCGAACTGGTCGGACCGCGCGACTATCGCGGCAAGGGTATGTTCGGGGCGGTGCTGGCGATCGTGCTGGCGGCGACCACCGTGATCGCGGCCGAAGCCGCGCTCGGCTTCGCCTTCGATCCGCGTTACCGCGATTTCCCCTATGCCTCGCTGACCATGGCCGTGGTGCCGTTCGCGCTGCTGACCATGCTCAACCGTCCGAAGGAGGGCGTCCGGCCGATTGCGGAATCCGTATTCGCCGGTCTGCTGGCGATCGCTGCCGCCTATACCATCTTCAACGAGGGGACGATCAACTGGCAGTCGGACTGGACCTGCGTGATGTTCCTGCTGCTGGCCGCTACGCTGTGGCGGGCGCGGGCCGCGCAAAACCCAGGATAAACAGTCCGATCGCCAGGCCCGACAGCACGACGTTGTAGAGCACGATGCCGAGCCCCGCGGCGATCAGGCCGGCGGTGAGCAGCACGATCGACGGCCGCGTCAGATTCAGCACGGCGATCACCAGCGCCGTGATCCCGAACACCGAGTTCTTGAACAGCACGGTCGAGAGCGCGCGGGCCTTGCAGAGCATGGTCTGCCCGCCGGCGTCGCAGGCCAGCGCGACCGGAGAGAACTCGATGGCCAGATAGCGCACATACAGCGCGTAGCCGACGGTGAGGAAGCCCACGACCAGCAGGAACTGGACCTGATAGGGGGAGAGGCGGAACGGTGGTTTGGTCATCGCGGCACTATGGTCGGGAAAGGGGGCGGGGACAAGGCTCGGCGTAAGCCGCGAAATCGGTCGAGAATTTGGCCGCAATCCATTGGCCTGGCATCATCATTGGCTGTTGCGCCGGAACATCGAGGAGATCGTCGAAGGCTCCGGCTTCTTGTCCTCGGCAACAGCCTGCTGCGGCGGCGCCACGGCGGCGCGCTTCGGCACGAACCGCCGGTGCGGCAGGGCCGGCCTGGCTGCGGCGGGCGGCTCGTTCAAGGCCAGCCGCTGGCCGTCATAGACCGCGGTCTCGCAGGTCCGCTGGACCAGGCTGAGGCCGGCGCAGATCTTGGCGGCGGTGCCGGCGTCGTTCAGCGGTCCGGCCACCAGGCGCAGCTGCATGCCGAGCCCGTTGCCGTTCTCCTTGATGACGATGATCGGCCGCAGCGCGGCCAGCGCGGCATTGGACTTCGACTTTAGCAGGCCCCGCCACAGCGCGCGCAGTCCATTGACCGAATTTGCCGTGCCGAGATCGACGCCGAACTCGGTGCGCTGGATCTGGGCCTTCGGCGCGTCCGCCTCGTCCTCCGCGTCGGCGTCGGGATCCGCCTTGATCACCGGCGGTGGATTCGGCGCCACGCCCGCATCGCTCGCGGTCGGCGGCTTGGCCGTTTCGGCCGGCTTGGTCGAGGCGGGATCGAGCGATGCCAGCTGAGGCCTATCAGTCAGCGGCTTGTCGGAGGGCGGCGGCGCAGCGGCTTTGGTGTCCACTGCGGTGGCCGCAGCAGCGGCGCTCATTGGACTGGCAACGGACGGGGCGGCGGACGAAGCCGGCGGCGCATTGTCGGAGGCGGGCGGCCTCTCCGCGGCGACTTGCGGCTTCGACGCCGCGGGCGCTGGTTTCTTGTCGGCGGCGGGCTTTTCAGCCGCCGCAACGGTCTTCTCGATCGCTGCGGGCGGCTTGCTGTCGGCAGATGCCGGCACCTTGTCGGCCGTCGGCGGCTTGTCCGACGCGGCCGGCGGTATCGTGGCGACACCGGCGACAGTTGGTGCCGGTGCCGGAGCTGCTGGCGCCGAATTGGCTGGTGCGGGCGGCGCTAGAGCTGGCGCCGCGGGCTGCTTGGCGATCGCGCCGGTCACGGATTCCAAGCCTTGTTCCAGTGTGGTGACGCGCGAATAGAGCCGGTCGCGATCGGCGTTCAGCGTATCGATCGCTGACGCCAGCCGGCGCGTCTCGTTGTGGCTCTCCTTGGCCAGCGTCTGCAATTGCTGGGCCTGGCGCGCGACGTCGGTTGCGGCGATCTGATTGCGCTTCAGCGTCAGCGCCGACTGGTTGGCCATTACCGCGACGGTGACTGCGCCGACCGCGGCCACGCCCCACGACCCGAGCCGCCAGAGCATGCGACGATCGAAAGCATCCTCCTCGGCCAAAAAGCCGGAGCTGCTCTCGGTGTCGAATTCCGCCGCCAGATTGTCGCGATCTTTGGCCAAAGCCCGCTTGGCCCTCCTCAAGGCCCGCCGAATCACGAGGCAAAGATTAACAGGAAATGGATCGGGAACTTGAATCCGGAGCGCCACGGAGGCGAATCGGTTTCTTCCGGCGGGGAAAACAATTAAAGACGGCCTCGAACCAAGTTTGGCGCAGCGAGCTGCGCGCGAGATCGAGGATTGCGAATGACTGCGCGAACCAGCCTGACAGTGGTGCTTGCGGCCGGCGAGGGCACGCGGATGCGCTCGTCGCTGCCGAAGGTGCTGCACCCGGTGGCCGGGCAGACGCTGCTGGCGCATGTGCTCAATGCCGCCGCCTCCGGCGACGGATCGCAGCTCGCGGTCGTGATCGGACCGGACCATGAGGCGGTTGCCGCCGAAGCCCGCCGGGTGCGGCCCGACGCGCAGACCTTCGTGCAGCGCGAGCGGCTCGGCACCGCACATGCGGTGCTGGCCGCACGCGAGGCGATCGCCAGCGGCGCCGACGACCTGCTGGTCGCGTTCGGCGACACGCCGCTGATCTCGGCCGAGACCTTTGCGCGCATGCGTGCGCCGCTGCGCGAGGGTGCTGCGCTGGCGGTGCTCGGTTTCCGTGCCGCCGACCCGGCCGGCTACGGCCGTCTGGTGGTCGAGAACGGCAGACTGGTCGCGATCCGCGAGCAGGCCGACGCCAGCCCCGAGGAACGCAAGATCACGCTGTGCAATGCCGGCGTGATGGCGTTCGACGGCAAGACCGCGCTCGCGATCATCGAGAAGATCGGCAAGGCTAATGCCAAGGGCGAATTTTATCTGACCGATGCCGTGACCATCGTCAAGGAATTGGGACTGGAGGCCGTCGTGATCGAGACCAGCGAAGACGAAGTGCGCGGCATCAACACCAAGGCGCAGCTCGCCGAGGCCGAGGCTGTGATGCAGGCGCGGCTGCGCAAGCAGGCGCTCGAGGCCGGCGTGACCCTGATCGCGCCGGAGACCGTCTATCTCGCCGCCGACACCAAGTTCGGCAAGGACGTCGTGATCGAGCCGTTCGTGGTGATCGGCCCGGGCGTTGCGATCGACGACGGCGCCGTGATCCATGCTTTCTCGCACATTGTCGAGGCCAGCATCGGCAAGCAGGTGTCGGTCGGTCCCTATGCGCGGCTGCGGCCCGGCACCTCGCTCGGCGACGGCGCGCGGATCGGTAATTTCGTCGAGACGAAGGCTGCGACGCTCGAGGCCGGCGTCAAGGTCAACCATCTCTCCTATGTCGGCGACGCCCATGTCGGCGCCAATTCCAACCTCGGCGCCGGCACCATCACCTGCAACTATGACGGCTTCCTCAAGCACAGGACGCTGATCGGCGAGGGCGCCTTTGTCGGCACCAATTCGTCGCTGGTCGCGCCGGTGACGATCGGCAAGGGCGCCTATATCGGCTCCGGCTCGGTCATCACCAGGGACGTGCCCGACGATGCGATGGCCATCGAGCGCAGCGAACAGTCGATCCGCGACGGCGGCGCGGCGCGCTACCGCGCGGCGAAGCTGAAGGCGAAGGCAGCGAAGGGGAAGTAGTCTTCTCCTTTTGGCGTGATCGCGAACCTGCCGCCACACCAAGATGTCGTCCCTGCCTGGTGCGCACCAGGCAGGGACGACAAGGAGTATGCGGCGCAGTCAGCGGGACACGCGCTGAATTCTCGCGACATACTTCTTGCTCGTCGCGGCTGGTCAGGCCGCACGCGCAGACGCGCCATAAAGCAGATCGTTCAGCATCTGTCGTTCCTTCTCGATTCGTCGCGTGAGCAGCTCGCGCTCGTGGTCTGATTTCGCGGTATCGAGCAGGAATTGATAATGGCTGATGACCTTTTCGCTCCCACGTATGAGCAGACGCTGCAGCTCTGTCATGGCCGGCCCTCTCCTGACTGCCCGACAATTTGCTCGTTCGCCGGTGGATCAAGGACAAGAGGCGGTATGTCGGCCGCCAACACCTGCATCGCTGCCATCTCTTCAGTAAGACGTCGGTTGACGAAATCGCGTTCCAGGTCGGAAAGCTCGGTGCCGAGCAGCCGCCGATATCGGCCAACATTGTTGCGATGTGCGCGCAGCCGTTCGAGGCGCTCATCGATCTGTTCCGAAGTTCGCTGCCGATCTTTGTTGAACCTTGACCACCAGCGATCTTCAATCCTGTCGATGACTTGCTTCGGAAGCCTGATCTCGGTCATGGGCCGCTCCTATGCAGCAGCGACGCGGCGCTCGGTGGAGTGGAGCCGGGCCGGCCTGCCTCCTGGCGGTTCGCGCGGATCGTCAAGGGTGCGCAGCGCATCGAGGATATCGCCCACTGGAACGGGCGATCTGAGTTCTGGAGGCGCGCGCAGAGCAGGATTGGATGCGACGGCGCAGGCATCCGAAGCCCAGGATGCCAGAATGCTTCTCTTCGCCGCCACCGTCAGGCAGGGATCGCGCAGCACATCGCGCGGATGTTCGTATTGCCTGCCTCTGGGCTGGCGAAATGCAAGGACATTGTCGACAGTCGCGGTCGTCGGCCGCATGGGTGCCTCCATTCTTGAGACGAAGCCAGAGATGAGGAGCCGCGCCCCAGCGGAGCGCGGCTTTGCGGATCGTTAGGCTGCCACGCCTTCCAACTGGCGCGTCGCCTTGCTTGGAACTGCATTGATCGCAATTCGCCTCGGCTTCATGGCCTCCGGCACTTCACGGGCGAGCTCGATCCTGAGCAGGCCGTTATCGAACGACGCGCTCTTGACCTCGACGTGATCGGCCAGGCTGAACAGTCGTTTGAAGCGACGTGTCGAGATGCCCTGATAGATGTACTCACGCTCGGCCTTTTCGACCTTCGTGCCTTCGATGGTCAGAACGTTCTGCTCTGCCGTCACCGATATCTCGTCAGGGGCAAAGCCGGCGATCGCGAGCGCGATCTGGTACCGATCCTCGGCAAGCCGTTCGATATTATAGGGGGGATAATTGTCTTCGCCGGCACGTTGGACGGTCTCGGCGAGGTCAAAGAGCCGATCAAAGCCAATGGCTGACCGGAACAGGGGAGAGAAGTCGTATGTGCGCATAGCCAAATCCTCCATAGAGCAAGATGGATATGAATGGCACCGGACACGACCGGTGCCCGTCTCGCCTGGGCCCGACTGGCGCCCAGGTGCTGGCCCGCAAGGGCCTAGCGAGCAAAAAATTAGAAAACCGGTTTCGGAAGTCAAGAAGTGTCGTGAAAAAAAGTCGGCCTTGGCCGGTCGTGCGGGGAACGACTGCCGGACCTGCCGGCGGGGTGGTAGCCGCGGCCGGAGACGTGTCCGACACGTCGTGAGATAGCTCATCCGTCGGACGCATTGAGGCTGCCATCAGCGGCAGGCTCAGCATCCTCCACAAGCGATCATCTGCCAAGCACAGCCGCCAGCCGAGCCGGGGCGTTCGGGCGAATGGCCGGTTTTGCAGCTTGAATCACGGGGAGCGGGATTTCACCAAACCAAGAGCCAAGCCACGCTTGCGATCAGGGTCACAAAGGACACCGCCGCGGCGCAGACAAAGGCGATTTCCACTCCGTCGATATGGTGGTGGTTCGCCGGCATGTCGTCCCGTCCTAGATCGGGCCCCGTGGGCCTGATGACATCAGCCATTCCGTCAAATGAGCCGTGGTCTCATCGTGTCGCGCCTTCCTCAGCAATGCTTCTCGCTCTCGACTGGGCGGAAGCGCCTTAGCCCGTTTGCGCAGCGCTTTGGCTTCCTGGGCGAGGCGTTCTTCAAGGGGGAAAATCTGCTTAACCCGGCGTCGCCGCTTCATGGCTCTCCTCTCTCCAATGCTGACGTTCGCTGCCCCAAAACAGCAAAAATCCCGACGGAGAGAAAAGTTCCGATGCCGTTCGCGTCACAGATGGACGTCCGCGCCGGCTACGCGATCGGGATTGCCGACAGGCTCAGGCCGCGCTCTTCGCCCGTGCGGGCTCGTTGGCGCTTGGCTGGACCGGTCCAAGCAGGATGCGCTGCTGCATCTCGTCAAAGGCGAGATCGGCATTCTTCTCCCGCGTGACCAGCGACAGCAGGATCGCGACCGCAAAGGACAGCGGCATGCTGATGATCGCCGGATTGCGCAGCGACACGAACCACCATTGATGCTCGATCGCGGCCAGCGGCTTGCCGAGGATGTCGACCTGGATGGTCGGCGACAGATAGATCAGCACCAGCGAGCTCAGCGTGCCGACCAGGATGCTCGCGACCGCCGCAGGCGTCGTGAAACGGCGCCAGGTGATGGCGAGCACCAGCGAGGGGAAATTGGCGGCGCAGGCGACCGAGAACGCGAGCCCCGCCATGAAGGCGACATTCTGGCCTTCGAATGCGATGCCGAGAATGATGGCGAAGATCGAGATCATGACGGTCGCGATCCGCGCGACCTTGAGCTGCTCGGTCTCCGAGGCGCTGCCGTTGCGGATCACATTGGCCCAGACGTCGTGGCAAAGCGTGGCGACGCCCGACAGCGTCAGCCCGGCGACGACGGCGAGCATGGTCGCGAACGCGACCGCGCAGATGAAGCCGAAGAACGCATTGCCGCCGACGGCGAGTGCGAGCAGGGGGGCGGCCATGTTGCCGCCGCCTCCGGCCTTTGCCACCGCCTCGGGACCGACCAGCACCATCGCGCCGAAGCCGATGATGAAGACCATGAGGTGAAACACGCCGATCAGGCCGGTGGCATAGAGGATCGACAGCCGCGCGGCCTTGGCGTCCTTCACCGTGTAGGCCCGCATCAGCACGTGGGGCATCGCAGCGGTCCCGAACATCAGGCCGAGCCCGAGCGAGATCGCGTCCCACTGTCCCGAGACCACCTTCGATCCCGGCTGCAGGACCCTGCTGCCGTATTTCTCGGACGCCGCGGCGAACAGCTTCAGCGGGTTCATGTCAAAATGGGTCAGCACCAGGAAGGCGAGCAGGATGCCTCCGCCCATCAACAGCGCGGCCTTCACCACCTGCACCCAGGTCGTCGCCAGCATGCCGCCGAACAGCACATAGACCAGCATCACGCTGCCGACCACGGCGACCGACCAGGTATAGGGCAGGCCGAACAGCAGCTTGATCAGCGATCCCGTCGCGACCATCTGGGCGATCAGGTAGAACAGGATGACGGCGAGGGTGCCGACCGCGCCGGCGAGCCGCACCGGGCGCTGGCGCAGGCGATAGGCCACCACATCGGCAAAGGTGAAGCGGCCGACATTGCGCAATGGCTCCACGATCAGGAACAGGATGATCGGCCAGCCGACCAGCCACCCGATCGAATAGACCATGCCGTCGAAACCGTTCGAGGTGACGATGCCGGCAATCCCGAGCAGCGCGGCGGCGCTCAGGAAGTCCCCCGCGAGGGCCCAGCCGTTCTGCCATGCCGTGACCTGTCCGCCGGCGGCAAAGAAGTGCTCCGTGGTGCGCGTGCGCCGCGCAGCCCAATAGGTGATCGCCAGCGTCAATGCCATGAAGGCGAAGAAGAACCCGATCGAAAGTGTGCTGCTGCCCATCTGCTCTGCCTCTTCAGCGAAGGTTGCGGATGCCGGCGTCGAACACCCGGTTCGCCCACAGCACGTAGATCAGACAGAGCACGAAGGATGAGATGATGACGAGCGGGCCGAGCAGGATGCAAAGCGACAGCCCGGGCGCCAGGATGGTGCCGAGCAGCGGCTTGTCGAACGCGAACAGCGCCATGAAGCCGAAATAGATCACGATCATCGCAGCGCTCAGGATGAGCGCGACGGTCAACCGTCGCTTGGCAAGTCGCTTGGCAAGTGCAACGCCGTTCGGCGTCGGCTTGGCATTGCCCGGACTCATCGCGTTCATATCGGCCCCCATCAAACCTTCAGCGCGCAACGCCTTGCGCCAATCGGGCAAGCTTCAGCCGGGCCCCGATGGAAGGGAATTATGGATTTTTGCAATCTGCTGTGCGCGGCTGCGGCACGGCGTCCGCCAGCGAGACCTGCATGTCGGGGTCCTGCTTCAGGGTATTCTTCAGGAACGCGCGGACGGCGCGGATGCGCGGGGCAAATTGCAGGTCGCTGTGCACATTGAGCCAGACCTCGCGAGCGGTGCTGGCGAGGGCTGGCAGAACGGGGATGAGGTCGGGCCGGTTATTGGTGGCAAAGCTCGGCAGCATCACGATGCCGAGGCCGCCCGCTGCCGCATTCATCTGCGCGATCATGCTGTTGGAGTGGAAGGCGACCTTCGGCTCCTCGATGACGTCGGCGAGCCAGCGCACCGAGTCGACCTGGACCAGATCCTCGATATAGGACACGAACCAATGATCCCCGAGGTCGCGCAGGCTTGCCGGCATGCCGTGACGGTCGAGATAGTCCTGGCTCGCGAACAGCCCGAGCCGGAACTTGCCGATGCGCTCCGAGATCAGGCCCGGACCGGGCGGCCGGAAGAACGACACGAACAGGTCGGCTTCGCGCTTGTGGACGTAGACCGTCTGGGCTGACGTGACGAGCTCGACGGAGAGTTGCGGCGCGCTGCGGCGCAGCTTGGCGAAGCGTTGCGCCAGGTAGAGCGAGGCGATGCCCTCCATGGTCGCGAGCCGCACCGTCCCGGCGAGCTCCTGGGTGTCGCTGGCGCTGGCTTCCTCGCGAATGGCGATGACAGCGCTCTCGACCCGCTCGGCATGCCGCAGCAGCCGCTCGCCGACGTCGTTGAGCTTGAGGCCGGTGCGGTGACGTTCGAACACCGCAATCCCGAGCGAGGCTTCCATCTGGGCGATGCGCCGGCTGACGGTGGAATGGTCCAGCCGCAGCCGCTTGGCTGTCTGGCTCAAATTGCCGGCGCGGGCGGCGCAGAGAAACACCCGCAAATCGTCCCAGTTGATCGTATCGAACATGACCTGCCTCCGGATTGCGGCCCCTCGTCAGTCAGCAAAGCAATTCCCGTTCCAGCGCCCGGCGGCTCCGATCCTTCGCAACCGGCCTTGCGACAATTCCCATGCATGCCGCCAAGGCCGGGATGATACCGCTTCGCTCCCCTCATCCTAGCCGGGATTTTCACGATGCTCCCTCGTTTCAAGGCTGCTGCCGTCCACGCCGCGCCCGTCTTCCTCGACAGCCGGGCCACCACCGAGAAGGCGATCGCCATCATCCGCGAGGCGGCCAGGGCCGGCGCCGAGCTGATCGCGTTTCCCGAAACCTACATTCCCGCCTTTCCGGTCTGGGCCGCGCTGTGGCCTCCGATCGACAACCACGACCTGTTCGTGCGCATGGCCGAGCAATCCGTGCTGGCGGACGGACCTGAAGTCGCGCAGCTGTGCGCCGAGGCGCGCGCCCTCGGCGTCACGGTCTCGATCGGCATCAGCGAGCGCTCGGCCGTCAGCGTCGGCGGGCTGTGGAATTCGAACCTGTTGATCGGCGAGACCGGCGACATCCTGGTCCATCATCGCAAGCTGGTTCCGACCTTCTATGAGAAACTGGTGTGGTCGTCGGGCGACGGCGCGGGCCTTCAGGTCGCCGAGACGCGGCAGGGCCGGATCGGCGGGTTGATCTGCGGCGAGAATACCAATCCGCTGGCGCGCTTCGCGCTTATGGCGCAGGGCGAACAGGTGCACATCTCGAGCTGGCCGCCGATGTGGCCGACCCGGCGTCCGGCCGGCGGCGGCAATTTCGACAATGTCGCCGCCAACCGCATCCGCGCCAGCGCCCACTGCTTCGAAGCCAAGGTGTTCGGGATCGTGACCGCCGGCTACATGGACGCGGCGATGCGCAGCTTCCTCATCGAACGCGACAGCAGCATCGCCGACGTGATCGACCGGACGCCGCGCGCCGCGAGCTTCTTCGTCGATCCGACCGGGGTCGTGTTCGGCGATGAATTGCAGGACCAGGAGGGCATCGCTTACGCGGAGATCGATCTCAATCGTTGCGTCGAGCCGAAGCAGTTTCACGATGTGGTCGGCTATTACAACCGCTTCGACATCTTCGGCTTGACGGTCGACCGCAGCCGGCTGACCCCGGCACGATTTCGCGATGAGCCCATCGCGGAAGCGCAAGACGAGGCAATCCCGCCCGACGATGCCGACACCGGATCGAACGGGCAGGGGCGCGAACTCATCAGGCTCCAGAGCGGTCGCATGTTTCGCGCCTGACACCGGTTCGAGCGTCTGCGCAAATGCCGGTCGCCTGCGAAACACTCCTGTGAACCACTCCTGTTGCCAACGCGGGAATGTCTGATTACGCTCGACGAGTAAGCCTCAAGCGCTCGTTCGACCGGCCGGACGTTCATGCCCAAATTCCTTCGCATCGGAGTCCATCAATCGAACGTGTCCGGATACACGTCGAAGGCCTGGTGCATTCGACGGACCGGATCGACGGTGTTCCTGAAGTGGGGCGCGGTGGAGGTTCACGGCGCCGGAGCCGGGCGAAAGGTCTACTGGACGTTTCCGCCGCAGGAAAAAACCATTCGCTGCCGCACGGTGCCGCGTGCCCAGGACTACACCAAGGCCGCCATCGCGCGGCGGCGCAGCCATCGCTATGAGCCTCTGACCGGAAACATCGCGAACCGGCGCCTGACCATCGATCGGGACTCACAACTCAAACAGGCGCTCGCCACGATCCTCTATGTCGACATCGTCCGATCCACCGAAAAGGCCGCGCGGCTCGGCGACACGCGCTGGGCGACGGTGATGAATCACTACTACGTCGCGGTGCGCAGGGAGCTGAAGGCCATGCGGGGCAAGGAAGTCGTGACGACGGGAGACGGTCTGCTGGCGACGTTCCGCGCGCCGGCGGCCGGGATCCGTTGCGCGACCGCAATCCGCGACGCCGTGCGCACGCTCGGGCTCGAGATCAGGGTCGGGCTGCATGCGGGCGAATACAAGGTGAGCGGGGCGGAGGTGATCGGTCTTGCGTTTCACATCGGCGCGCGTGTCGCAGCGAAGGCGCGGGCCGGCGAGGTGCTGGTCTCGAGCGCGGTCAGGGATCTGATGGCGAAGTCCGAAGTCCGCTTCAAGGACCGCGGCGCGCACCAGCTCAAGGGTGTGCCGGAGCGCTGGCGGCTCTATCTGGTCGAGCATTGAGGCAACCACTCGTCATTCCGGGGCGCGCCTCTTGGCGCGAGCCCCGGAACGACGACGGAGAGAGGTTGGCTACTTTGCGCCGACTGGCTTCCACACTCCAAAGGCGCTCCTCAGGTAAAGGCGACCTCGATCCTGTTGTCGGCCTTGCCCGTGATCCGGCAGGCCCGCGACAGCGCGTCGGCGGCGATGGCGAGCTTGAACTGATCGGGGATGCCGGACGTGGACAGCACCTCGATGGTCGCCGTCTGGCGCGACAGTCCACGCACCGTACAGTCGATGGTGGAATGGCCGGCATTGAAGCTGATCGTACCGGCCTTGAACACGCGCCGCGCGGTCGGCGCAATCGACGGCGCACGATCCACCCAGGCCAGCGCCTGGTTGCGGCCGCCCTGTTTGGCGCCGTACATCGCAAGATCGGCGTTGCGCAGCATGTCGTCGAAGCAATTGCCTGGCGACAGGGCCGCGCCGCCGAGGCTGCAGGTGACGCGGATCGTGCCGGCCGGCGTCTCGATCCGGGTCGCGGCGACGGCGGCGCGCACCTTCTCGAGCACGCCCATCGCCTGGTCGAGCCCGGTGTGCGGCAACAGGATGCCGAACTCCTCGCCGCCGAGCCGGCCGATCGTGTCGGAGCCGCGCAGCGCACAACGCGCAGCGTCCGCGACCGCCGCCAGCACCATGTCGCCGACGGCATGGCCGTAGGTATCGTTGACCGATTTGAAGTGATCGACATCGAGCACGGCACAGGCAAGCGGACTGAGATGCCGCCCGGCCAGCGCGGTCAGCCGTTCGCCTTCGCCGCGGAAGGCACGCCGCGACGAGCAGCCGGTGAGGCCATCCTGCATCGACAGGTTACGCAGCATCAGTTCGTCGACGGCAATGGCCGCAAGATCGCACAGCATGCTGATGGCGTCGGCATCGAAGTCGCGCGGGCTGGTATCCATCGCGCACAATGTCCCGACCACCGCGCCTGAAATCTTGAGCTGCGCGCCGGCATAGAAACGGATATGGGGCTTGCCGTGCACGAAGACGTTGTCGGCGAGGCGCGGGTCGCGCAGCGTGTCCGCAATGACGAGGGGGTGGTCCTGCGCGATCGCGATGTTGCAGAGCGCCGGTCCGCGTGCGGTCTCGCGATCCTGCATGCCCTCAGAGGCCTTGAACCACTGCCGATGGCCGTCGATCAGCGTCAGCGTCGACATCGGTACGCGAAAGATCTTCCGGCATAATCCGGTCAACCGGTCGAAGGCAAGCTCGCGCGGCGTGTCGAGGATGTCGAGTTCCGCGAGCACGTCCAGTCGCGGCGTCTCACGATCGTGCGTGGTTTGCATCAGGGTACCTCCGGCGGCGGCACCCTCTCCGAAAGGCATTAACGAGGCGTTGACGCGGCTTGCAGCGTTTGCCGGCGGTGGTTGTACCGCTCTTAGGCGGCGGTGCTGCAAAACACGCCATGCGCAAACATGCCGCGACCATTCCGACTGGAATCTTTTGCGGTCTGGTGACTCACTTCAGCGCCCGCGCGGCTCGACCAATGGACAGAGACCGGACAGCTGGTAAGGCTGTTCCGGAAGGCGTACGACGGCTCAAGCCGGGCTGCCGACGAGAGCGCCTGCCGACGCACTCTTGCCAAAATGGTTAGCCCCGATTAACCAGCCTTTCGCATCGAGGCGGCCGTTTAAGATTGTCGCAATCGGCAATAATTATTGAGTATCGCGCGGCCGGCGATTCCCGTTAAGGGACCGTGTCGCCGCTTCGGCAAATTTTCGGCGATTTTGGGGACATTGAACCGCATGTGCGGCATCGTCGGCATTCTTGGACGCGCTCCGGTCGCGGAGCAATTGGTGGATTCGCTCAAGCGGCTCGAATATCGCGGCTATGATTCCGCTGGTGTCGCCACGCTGGAGAACGGCGGCCTGGCGCGGCGCCGCGCCGAGGGCAAGCTGAAAAATCTCGAGGCCCGGCTGGAAGCCAAGCCGCTCGGCGGCCATACCGGCATCGGCCACACCCGCTGGGCCACCCATGGCCGGCCGACCGAGAACAACGCGCATCCGCACGCCACCGAACGCGTCGCCGTGGTGCATAACGGCATCATCGAGAATTTCCGCGAGCTGCGCGACCATCTCGAAGCCAAGGGCGCGGTGTTCTCGACGGAGACCGACACCGAGGTCGTGGTGCATCTGGTCGACGATCTGCTCAAGGGCGGCGTCGCGCCGGTCGAGGCGGTGAGGGCGGTGCTGTCGCAGCTGCGTGGCGCGTTCGCCCTCGGCTTCATCTTCGCCGGCCATGACGATCTGATGATCGGCGCCCGCAACGGCCCGCCGCTCGCGATCGGCCATGGCGACGGCGAGATGTATCTCGGCTCGGATGCAATTGCGCTCGGGCCGTTCACCGACACGATCAGCTATCTCGAGGACGGCGACTGGGTGGTCTTGAACCGCAAGGGCGCCACCATCTTCGACAAGGACAACGCCATCGTCCACCGCGAGGCGATCAAGCACACCACCGCGACGGCGCTAGTCGACAAGGCGAACTACCGCCACTTCATGGCCAAGGAGATCCACGAGCAGCCGGAAGTGGTCGGGCACACGCTGGCCCGCTATGTCGACATGGCGACCGAGCGCGTCACCATGCCGGTCAAGCTGCCGTTCGACTTCAAGGATATCCAGCGCGTCTCGATCACGGCCTGCGGCACCGCGAGCTATGCCGGTTTCGTCGCGAAATACTGGCTGGAGAGGCTGGCGCGGCTGCCGGTCGAGCTCGATGTCGCCTCCGAATTCCGGTACCGCGAAGCGCCGCTGCGCAAGGGTGACCTCGCGATCTTCATCTCGCAGTCCGGCGAAACCGCCGACACGCTGGCGGCGCTGCGCTACGCCAAGTCGCAGGGCGCGCACACGCTCTCGGTCGTCAACGTGCCGACCTCGACGATCGCGCGCGAGAGCGAGACCGTGCTGCAGACGCTCGCCGGTCCCGAGATCGGCGTCGCTTCGACCAAGGCGTTCACCTGCCAGCTGATGGTGCTGGCCTCGCTCGCGGTTGCCGCCGGCAAGGCGCGCGGCGAGCTGTCCGATGCCGACGAGGCCAAGCTGGTGCATGGCCTGGTCGAAATTCCGCGGCTGATGTCGGAAGCGCTCACCACCGAGCTGCAGATCGAGAAACTGGCGCGCGAGATCGCGAAGTCGCGCGACGTGCTCTATCTCGGCCGCGGCACCAGCTATCCGCTGGCGCTGGAAGGCGCGCTGAAGCTGAAGGAAATTTCCTACATTCATGCCGAGGGCTATGCCGCCGGCGAGCTCAAGCACGGGCCGATCGCGCTGATCGACGAGCACATGCCGGTCGTGGTGATCGCACCCCACGACAAGGTGTTCGAGAAGACCGTTTCCAACATGCAGGAGGTCGCCGCCCGTGGCGGCAAGATCATCCTGATGACCGACGCCAAGGGCGCCGCGGAGGCCACCATCCAGTCGCTGGTGACGATCGTGATGCCGGACATGGGGGCGACCTTCGCGCCCATGGTCTACGCCGTCCCGGTGCAGCTGCTCGCCTATCATACCGCCGTGGTGATGGGCACCGACGTCGATCAGCCCCGGAATCTGGCCAAATCAGTCACGGTCGAATAGTCGCAAGCGGGGCCGCTACGCGGCCCTTCAAAAATGCGCCGGAATGGCTTAGCTGGGTGGTGGACTACGGCCGCTTCGACGACCCTGGAACCGCAATGACTTCCAACCAAGTGCCTCCCGCCTCGACGGGTGAATTGGCCCCGGATGCCCCCCGCGGGCTGATGGCGCGTTTTCGCACCTATTTCCTGACCGGCCTTGTGGTGGCCGGGCCGGTCGCGATCACCCTGTATTTGACCTGGTGGTTCGTGAACTGGGTCGACAATCTGGTCCGCCCGTTCGTGCCGACGGCCTACCGGCCGGAAACCTATCTGCCGTTCGGGCTGCCCGGTTCCGGCCTGATCGTCGCGGTCATCGCGCTGACGCTGCTCGGCTTCCTCACCGCCAATCTGATCGGCCGCACCCTGGTTGATCTGGGCGAGCGGCTGCTCGGCCGGATCCCTGCGGTGCGCGCGATCTATCGCGGCCTGAAGCAGGTGTTCGAGACGCTGTTCTCGGGCAACGGCTCGAGCTTCCGCCGCGTCGGCCTGGTCGAGTTTCCTTCGCCCGGCATGTGGTCGATCGTGCTGATCTCGCAGGCGCCGAACGCCGAGCTCGCGGCCAGCCTGCCCGGCGAGGAGGAGCATATCTCGGTGTTCCTGCCCTGCGCGCCGAACCCGACCACCGGCTTCTTCTTCTACGTGCCGAAGAGCAAGATCATCGAGATCGAGATGAGCACCGAGGATGCCGCGACGCTGATCATGTCGGCCGGCGTGGTGCAGCCCGGCTCCACCGACCAGAAGCGCGCCGCGGCACTCGCCGGCATGGCCAATGCCGCGCGCATTGCCAACCAGGGTACGGCCAACCAGGCCTCGCTGCAGCCGGCGGCGCCGGCCAAAGTCGAGGGTTAGCATGAATCCGGGAACGAAAACTCTGCTGGAGCGCGTCGAGTCCTGGCCGATCGAAGACCAGGAAGAGCTTGCCGAGTTTGCGCGTGAAATCGAATCGCGTCGTACGGGCGTCTATCGGTTGTCCGACGACGAACGAGCCGCAATTCGCTCAGGATTGGAAGAATCGCGTCAGGGCGATTTTGCCACTGAGAAAGAGATCGAAGACTTTTATGAGTTGCATCGCCGCGCATGAAGGTTCGCTTTAGTCGGACCGCACAGCGTGATCTCGACCGGATCCACGCCTACATCAGCCAAGATAGCCCTGCAGTCGCGTCTCGCTTCGTCGTTCGGCTGATTGATCGCGCGCGGGAACTTGCCGATCATCCGCTCTCGGGCCGGGTGACTGACGAGCCGGGTGTCAGAGTTATTGTGGTGCCCCGACTGCGGTATCTGATCTTTTATACGGTCGCTGTGGACGAGATTCATATTACTCACATCAGGCATACGTCGCGCCGCCGTCCTCCGCGTTGGGGGCGTTGACCTAACATCGCTACCCCGCGCCGATCAGCGGCACGGCCTCATCGCGTTCGTAGAGGTAGAGCAGAACGCGCAGCGCTTCGCCGCGGTCGCCCTTCAGCTTCGGATTGTCCTTCATGATCCGCAGCGCCTCGTCACGGGCCTGGGTGATGAGCTGGCCGTGCACCTCGGAACGCGCGATGCGGTAGCCGGGCAGGCCGCTCTGGCGGATGCCGAGCACGTCGCCTTCGCCGCGCAGCTTGAGGTCTTCTTCCGCGATCCGGAATCCGTCGGTGGTCTCGCGGATCACCTTGAGCCGCGCCTTCGACATCTCGCCCAGCGGCTCTTTGTAGAGCAGCAGGCAGGTCGACGCTTCCGAGCCGCGGCCGATGCGGCCGCGCAGCTGATGCAGCTGCGCCAAACCAAAGCGCTCGGCGTTCTCGATCACCATGATGGTCGCCGCCGGCACGTCGACACCGACCTCGACCACCGTGGTCGCGACCAGCAGCCCGATCTCGTGCGCGGCGAACTGCGCCATCACGCGATCCTTTTCAGTGCCCTTCATCTGGCCGTGCACCAGGCCGACGCGATCGCCGAACCGCTGCTGCAGGCTCTCGAAACGCTCGGTCGCGTTGGTCAGATGCTCGGTGCCTTCGGCCTCGGACTCGTCGACGAGCGGGCAGATCCAGTAGACCAGCTTGCCGGCGCCGAGCGCGCGGCCGACGCCATCCATGACGTCCTCGATCCGGCTCATCGACACGGTACGGGTCTCGATCGGCTGGCGTCCGGCCGGCTTCTCACGCAACTCCGAAACGTCCATGTCGCCGAAATAGGTCAGCACCAGCGTGCGCGGGATCGGCGTCGCGCTCAGCACCAGCACGTCGACGGCCTCGCCCTTGGAGGTCAGCGCAAGGCGTTCGCGCACGCCGAAGCGATGTTGCTCGTCGACCACCGCAAGCGCCAGGGCCTTGTAGATCACGTCGTCCTGGATCAGCGCATGGGTGCCGACCAGGAGGTCGATCTCGCCGGCCTCGAGCCGCGCCAGCAGCTCGCGGCGCTCCTTGCCTTTCTCGCGGCCGGTGAGGATCGCAACCCGCATCCCGGCGCTCTCCGCGAGCGGCGCGATGGTCTTGATGTGCTGGCGCGCCAGGATTTCGGTCGGCGCCATCAGCGCGGACTGCTTGCCGGCCTCAGCGACGGCGGCGGCGGCCAGCAGCGCCACCACGGTCTTGCCGGAACCGACGTCGCCCTGCACAAGGCGCAGCATCCGCACCGGCTGTTGCAGGTCCGCGATGATCGCCGCGACCGCCTCCTGCTGCGACCTGGTCAGCGCATAGGGCAGGGCGTCGATGATCTTCCGGCGCAAATGCCCGTCGCCGGCGTTGCGCACCCCCGCCGGGCGGCGCAGCGTGGCGCGGATCAAAGCGAGCGCGAGCTGGCCGGCGAGCAACTCGTCGAACGCCAGGCGCGACCAGAACGGGCCGTCGGGCAGGATGTCGGTCAGCTCGACCGGAACATGGACGCGGGTCAGCGCCTCCCGGATCGGCGGGAAGTTGCAACGGTGCAGCACCTCGGGGCTGATCCATTCCGGCAGCTCCGGCAGCTCCGGCAGCTTGGTCAGCGCCTGCGCGATGGCGCGGCGGAGCGAGCCGATCGCAAGCCCCTCGGTCAGCGGATAGACCGGATCGATGCCGGAGAGCTTTGCAAAGCCGGCCTCGTCGACGACGCGGTCGGGATGCACGATCTGCGGGATGCCGTCATACATCTGAAGCGTGCCGGAGACGTAGCGCTTCTCGCCGACCGGCAAGAGCTTCTCGACATAGCCGGGCTGGGCGCGGAAGAAGGTCAAGACCACGTCACCGGTATCGTCGCTGGCATAGACCAGATAGGGCGCGCGCGAGTTGCGTGGTGGCGGCGGGCGATGGCGGTCGACGGTGACTTCCAGCGTCACCATGGTTCCGACCACGGCATCGCGGATCTTCGGCCGCGTCCGGCGATCGATCACGCTCGCCGGCAAATGGAGCAACAGGTCGACCAGCCGCGGCGTCTCGCTGCGGTCGAGCAGATAGCGCAACAGCTTCTCCTGCTTCGGGCCGACACCCGAAAGCGTCGTGACCGGGGCGAACAGCGGATTGAGCAGGGTTGGGCGCATCGGCGTCCTTTACACACGACTCACGTCATGCGCGCAAGGAAGCCCAAAAGACGGCGAATGAGGGCTGACATCGGGCACCGCCGTCGCTATATCAAGCCCGCCCGGCACGTCCGGGCTTTTGGCGTTCGAATGGATTTGGGACATGACGGGATCGACACGATCGAGCCACGGGCTCGATGACCGCCGCAAGCGGCTTTTGTTTCGCTGCTGGCACCGCGGCACCCGGGAAATGGACCTGATCCTCGGCCGGTTTGCCGATGCCGAGATCGCCGGCCTGTCCGATCAGGAACTCGGCGAGCTCGAGCATCTGATCGAGGTGCCGGATCCCGACCTCTATGCCGCGCTGACCGGTGACAAGCTGCTGCCTTCAGAATACGCCACCGCGCTGTTTGCCCGCATCAAGGCGTTCCGGATCGCGGATCCCAGCGCATGAAGCAGCCGATGAAATCACCGGCCGCGATGCTCGCGCCCGGCCGGGTGCTGACCATCGCCAACGTCGCCGAGGGCGCCGAGGGGCTCGTGATCTCCGACCTGGCGCGTGCCATCGCCGCGCAGCCGAAGCGGTCGGCGGTCAGCCTTGCCGTGGTATGCCGCGATGGCGCGCGGATGCAGCAGCTCGCCCGCGCGCTGGAGTTCTTCGCGCCCGACATCGCCGTGATGCAGGTTCCGGCCTGGGACTGCCAGCCCTATGACCGCGTCTCGCCGCATTCCGGCATCCTGGCGCAGCGCCTGACTGCGCTGGCCAAGCTGTCGCGGCTGGTCGGCAGTGACAAGCCGCTGATCGTGCTCACGACTGTGAACGCCGCCGTGCAGCGCGTGCCGGCGCGCGACCAGGTTGCCGCGCAGGCGCTGTCGGTTGCGCCCGGCAATGTGGTGCCGATGGACTCGGTCGTCGCATGGCTCGAGCACAATGGCTACACCCGATCGTCCACGGTGCGCGAGCCCGGCGAATACGCCGTCCGCGGCGGTATCCTCGATCTGTTTCCGGCCGGCCTCGAGCAGCCGGTGCGCTTCGACTTCTTCGGCGACTCGCTGGAATCGATCCGCACCTTCGATTCCGAGACCCAGCGCACGCATCTGGACATGCGCGGCCTCGATCTGGTGCCGGTCTCGGAGTTCCAGCTGACGACCGAGACCATCCGCCGCTTCCGCATGGGCTATGTCGCGGCCTTCGGCGCGCCCGAGCGCGACGACCAGCTCTATGAGGCGGTCTCGGAGGGACGGCGCCATCCCGGCATGGAGCACTGGCTGCCGCTGTTCCAGGAGCGGATGGACACACTGTTCGACTATCTCGACGGCGCGACGATTGCGATCGAGCCGCAGGGCGAGGACGCCGCGCGCGAACGGTTCACGCAGATTGCGGATTACTACGACGCGCGGCGCGAGGCGCTGGAGCATCCCGGCAGCGGCGCGATCTACAAGCCGTTGCCGCCGGACAAGCTCTATCTGACCGAGGCCGAATGGAGCAGGCTTCTCGGCGAGGCGCCGCTGGCGCGGCTGACGCCGTTCGCGGTGCCCGAGGGCTCGCCCGATGTGTTCGATGCCGGCGCGCGGCAGGGCCGCAATTTCGCGCCGGAGCGCGCCGACAGCAACATCAACGTGTTCGAGTCCGTGGTCGGCCACATCGGCGCGCTGCAATCGCAACGCAAGAAGGTCGTCGTCGCGCTGTGGAGCGAGGGCTCGCGCGACCGCATGGGCGCGATGCTGCGCGACCACAAGCTGCTCAACATCACGAGCGTCAACACCTGGCGGATCGTCCAGGCGACGCCGCGCAACGAGACCATGCTGGCCGTGCTCGGCATGGAATCCGGTTTCGAGACCGACGAATACGCCGTCATCAGCGAGCAGGACATTCTCGGCGACCGCCTGGTGCGGCCGCGCAAGGCGAGCCGCAAGCTCGACAATTTCATCTCGGAGGTGACGAGCCTGGCGACCGGCGATCTCGTCGTGCATGTCGAGCACGGTATCGGCCGTTTCGTGGGCCTGCAGACGCTGGAAGTCTCCGGTGCGCCGCATGACTGCCTCGAGCTGCACTATGCGGCGGAGACAAAACTGTTCCTGCCGGTCGAGAACATCGAGCTGCTGTCGCGCTACGGCTCCGACAGCGCCAATGTCGAGCTCGATCGTCTGGGTGGCGGCGGCTGGCAAGCGCGCAAGGCCAAGCTCAAGAACCGCATCCGCGAGATCGCGGGCGAGCTGATCAAGATCGCCGCCGAGCGGCAGCTGCACGAGGCGCCGAAATTCCCGCTGCAGCCGCACGTCTATGACGAGTTCTGCGCGCGCTTCCCTTATGACGAGACCGAGGACCAGCTCGGGGCGATCAATTCGACCTTGAAGGATCTCGAGATCGGCCGTCCGATGGACCGGCTGATCTGCGGCGACGTCGGCTTCGGCAAGACCGAGGTGGCGCTGCGCGCGGCGTTCGCCGTGGCGCTCGAAGGCCGACAGGTTGCGGTCGTGGTGCCGACCACGCTGCTGGCGCGGCAGCATTCGCGGACCTTCACCGAGCGCTTCAAAGGCTTCCCGGTCAATGTCGCGCAGGCCTCGCGGCTGGTCTCGACCAAGGAGTTGAACCAGGTCAAAAAGGGACTCGCCGATGGCAGCGTCGACATCGTCGTCGGCACCCACGCGCTGCTCGGCAAGGCGATCAAGTTCAAGGACCTCGGCCTCTTGATCGTCGACGAGGAGCAGCACTTTGGCGTCAGCCACAAGGAGCGGCTGAAGCAGCTCCGCGCCCAGGTCCACGTGCTGACGCTATCGGCGACCCCGATCCCGCGCACGCTGCAGCTGGCGCTGACCGGCGTCCGCGAACTTTCGATCATCGCCTCGCCGCCGGTCGATCGCCTCGCGGTGCGCACCTTCGTCGCGCCGCACGATCCGCTGATGATCCGCGAAGCGCTGCTGCGCGAGCGCTACCGCGGCGGGCAGGCGTTCTACGTCGTGCCGCGGATCGAGGACCTCGCCGGCGTCAAGGACTTCCTCGACAAGAACGTGCCGGAGATGAAGGTCGCGGTTGCCCACGGCCAGATGCCGCCGACCGTGATCGAGGACATCATGTCCGCGTTCTACGACGGCAAATACGACATCCTGCTGTCGACCACGATCGTCGAGTCCGGCCTCGACATCCCGAACGCCAACACGCTGATCGTGCACCGCGCCGACATGTTCGGCCTCGCTCAGCTCTATCAGCTGCGCGGCCGCGTCGGCCGCTCCAAGCTGCGCGCCTATGCGCTGTTCACGCTGCCGGCGCAGCAGAAGATCACGGCGCAGGCGGAGCGGCGGTTGAAAGTACTGCAATCGCTGGAGACGCTCGGCGCCGGCTTCCAGCTCGCCTCGCACGACCTCGACATCCGCGGCGCCGGCAATCTACTCGGCGAAGAGCAGTCCGGCCACATCAAGGAAGTCGGCTTCGAGCTGTACCAGTCGATGCTCGAGGAGGCGATCGTCAACCTCAAGGCCGGCGTCGCCGAGCCCGCTGCCGACCGCTGGTCGCCGCAGATCACGATCGGCATGCCGGTGCTGATCCCCGAGGACTATGTCAACGACCTCAGCGTGCGGCTGTCGCTGTATCGCCGGCTCGCCGATCTCGACACCGATGAGGACATCGACGCCTTCGCCGCCGAGATGCGCGACCGCTTCGGCGTGCTGCCCGACGAAGTCCGTTATCTGTTCAAGGTCGCCGCGATCAAGGCCTATTGCCGCCGGGCCAATGTCGGCAAGGTCGACGCCGGCCCGAAGGGCGCCGTGATCGCATTCCGCGACAACAGCTTTGCGCATCCGGAGCGGCTGGTGACGTTCATCCGCCAGCACGGCCAGGCCGCCAAGGTGCGGCCCGACATGAAGGTGGTGTTCTTCCAGGAGTGGGACACTCCGGAAGAGCGGCTCGCCGGCACCACGGAGATCCTGCGCCAGCTCGCCAATCTCGCGGAAAGCAAGAAGGCGGCGTGAGGGCAATTGTGGATTTCATAGACACGGCCTTGTCAGCGAAGGTCGACTCAACAAGTCTAAGTGCCCCCTAGAACACTCGTCTCAGGGTCAACTAGGGTTTGCCGCCATCGGCACCCTTCTGTGATCCGGCCTGGCAGGGCTGGAGGTTGCCACAGCGCGCTCCCGCGTAAGCCGAGGGAGTGAGCCTGCGGGCAGTATGTCCCGCGCAACAGAAAGGACTTGGCCATGATCAGACATGGCGAAGGTCCAAAGGACGTGTTTGTCAGTTCGTATGGGCGTTGGCGTGAAGGGCGCTACGAACGCGTGTGCAGTTCACATCGCGCATCGTGGCACCGGATGAGCCTACGGTCATCGCCTGATCAACTCGACTTTGGCTTTTGACGACGGGAAATATCGGTTTCGCCGTCATCCGCCGATGGCGGCATCTTCTGGCCGCGTTGAGCTTTGGCCAAGGTTCTTCAGTGTTGCGTTGAATGCGTCTTCGGGATCGGTGGCCTCTGCTTCGCGGGCCGCGTCTCGGAACATTGCAACCTAGGACTTCTCTTCCGCCATGACTGACGACCATCGAACGCTTCAAATCAACAAGATCGATGCTGCCCAGAGACAGCTACAGACCGCTATCAGGATGTGGTTTTACGATATCGATCCCGTCTCAACTCACGCCCTCGCGTTTGCGGCTTACGAAGTCATCCACGCCGTTAGCAAGGCTCGCAATCCCGACCGAGAGGATTTGCTATTCGATTCCAAAAGTATCAAGCCGGGGGAGAGAAGCAAATTCATCCGCTATTTCAAGGAACCGGCCAATTTCTTCAAGCACGCTGACCGAGACCCTGACGATTCTTTCGCCTTCACGCCGGGCTTAACTCAAATCCTGATTTTCTATGCGGTCCACGGCGTGGAGCTGTGCGGTGAAAAGATCGCCGCCGAGTTGTTAGCCTTTCAGTATTGGCTCCAGATTGCCAATCCCCAAATCCTGTCGGAGCAAGCCCGCAAAGTGCTCATGGAGAGCGGCATGATCGAACATTTTGACCATCTTAAGCGGCTTTCGAAGCATGAGTTTTTCGAGATGTGGATTCATGTCACGCAAGGGCGCCGAGCGAGCTAGTGAGCCCTGCCGTCCGGCTTCCTCTTCCTGAGGTCCCTGATGTGAGACAGCTATCTCCACGTCATTGCGAGGAGCGATAGCGACGAAGCAATCTATCGTTCCGCGGGCGCAGAGAGATGGATTGCTTCGCTTCGCTCGAAATGACGATGCGGGTAATTTGTGGTCGCAACGCTACGACGCCGCGCGCTCCGGTGTCCCGAACAAGCGTCCCAGCAGCGACTGGGCGGAATCACCCGGCATCAGCGTTGCGACGCTGACGGCGGGCTCGGCCCTGATGTCGCGGCGGCCGTTCTGGGTGTGGCGCATCACGCTGGCCAGGCGCCGCGTGATCGCCTGGGCGTTGCGCTGGTCGGTGCCGGCGAAGGCCACGACGAGCGACCGGTCGTCATATACCGCGCCGAAGTCGGCCTGGCGCATCAGCCGGCTGATGATCCGCGCGCCGTCGAATTGCGCGCGCGGCTGCGTGGTGTCGAAGGTGAAGCGGGCCACCGAGAGCGCGCCGCCGCGCTCGGAGGTCTGGTAGACGGCGGTTGCGAAGTCGCGCTCGAAGGCGGCCTTGGTGAGCAGGCCGGTGCGCGGATCGAGCAGGCCCTTGGCGTCGATCGCCTTGAGCATGCGGCCGAGCCGCGCCTCGAAGGCATGCTGGCGGATCATCGGCAGCGCCATGTCGGCGACGCGGGTCGGACCGGCCGTGACGATCTCGAGATTGGGCAATTCGTAGCGCGGCGTCAGCTCGCCCGAGGCGACGATCACCGGCAACGGGCGGAAGCGGACGTCCTCGGTCAGCACGGTCAGGAACGCATCCATCACGCGCGGCGTGAAGCCTTCGGCCAGTACGATGCCGTCGATGTCGCGGCTACTGAGATGCTTGGCGGCGGCCTCGATGCTGAGCGCACCGACCACGCCGGCGCGTTCGCCGAGCGCGACCGACAGCGTCGGGTAGGCGCCACCGCGGCCGATCAACAGCGCAGTGGCTTCGCCGATGGGATCGATATCGGACATCGCGATCGGGGCCGGCGGCACCAGGCGGCGCATCACGGTCGCATGCAGCGCGCGAACCCGTAAGGACGCGTTGAGCCGGGCGACCAGGCGGTCCGGCAGTCCCTTCTTCTGAAAGAACGCGATCACGGTGTCGGGCAGGGTGGTCGCCGGATCGATCGCGATCAGCGGCAGATAGGGCGCGCGGGCGGCAGCGCGCTTGGCCAGCCCGGTCAGCGTGACGAAGTCGACGCCCTCGGCAGCCGCGATGATCGCCGCCGGTTTGACCTGCTCGATGGCCCGTCCGACCTCGTTCCAGTCGGTGACCACGACCGGGAACAGCTTCGTCTCATCGAGGGCGGCGGCGAACGGCGGCTTTGCCGACGCCGATACGATGAGGACCGGACCTTGTTGAGACATTCGAACGCTCGAAACCAATGCTCAGGAACAGCAACGGCTGCGATGCTAGTGGGCATGGCTTAATGCGGCGTCAACACAATGCTAAGACTAACGCAATGATAAGATTTTAACTCATTCCGGCGCCGTTGCGGTCGCGAAAAGCCTCGACCATCAATGGGTTAAGCCCAAGTTCTGTGAGGGCGTCGCGGGCCCGCGCATTGTCCTGGGCGCGTCCGGCCAGCCGGTGGCCGCTGAGTCGGTCCGGCAATGCCGTCAGCAGCGCGCCCTGGCCGAGGCGGCGCGACCATTCCTGCAGCTCCTGGGCATGGAAACGGTAGCCGCCGACGGTCATCACCCCCGACGGCGGTGCGGTGATGTTGATGGCGCCGGTCACGCGATCGACCCGCGCGGCATATTCGGTGTCGACGTAATCGCGCGGCGGCTGCGCGATCAGGGTGTCGGCCGGCGGAGGCGGCGGCGCGTAGGCCGCGACCGGCACCATCGGGCCGCGCAGGCCGAGCGTGCCCTTCGGCGTCAGCAGGATCTCGCCGGCGATCGATGCGCCGGGCGCTTCACGCGGCGCGCTGTGCGGACCCGGCTTGATCGCGGCCGGCGCGCCGTCCTCGGCGTTGCGGCGGGCGCCGAACAGCCCGGCCTCGCCGAACAGGTAGACGTCGGTCATGCTCACCCGCCGCGAGGTCCAGTGCGCGCTGGAGGCAACCTGCTCCGGCGTGCGCCAGAGGCCGATCACGTTGCGCAGGCTTGGCAGGTGCTCCGACAGGCCGCGCTCGTCGAGCCGCAGCGCGAGTTGCGCCGGCGCGATCAGCGTGTCGCAGGCGTGGTCGTTGAACTGGGTCTCGAACGCGTCCTCGTCGAACGGATGATGCATGACGAGCGTGCCGCCCGACAGCAGCCAGGTCACGAGCGTCGAGCAGATGCCGGCAAACGACATCGGCGCCAACGCCGCCATGATGGTCGCGCCCTGCGCCAGATCGCTCTCCAGCGACATCGCGAGCCCGCCGGCGATCAGGCCGAAATGCGCCCGCGGCACCGGACGAAAGCCGTCACTGGTGACGTCGAAGGAGATCAGCGCCGGCTTGCGGCCGTCCTGGATCATCGGGCGCGAGGTCCTGGAGTCCCGCAGGATCGCCTCGTCAAGCGAGGCCATGCCTTCGGGCAGGTCAGTGCCGAAGCCACAGACGTGACGGATCGAGAACGCCTCGGCCGCGGCGTTCATCGCGATGTCGGCATAGGAGACGCCGTCGATCTTGCCGCAGGTGACGATCGCCCGCGCCGCGGTGCGGTTGAGCACCGACGTCAGCTCGGCCTGTCGCCACAGCAGCGGCAGCGGCACCACCACCAGACCGACGCGATGGGCGGCCAGGACCGTCAATGCGAACTCGATCGTGCTCGGCAGCTGAACGGCGATCACCGTATTGGCCGGCAATCCGTTCTCGACGAAGTGGGCCGCGATCGCCGAGATCGCACGGTCGGCCTGGGCATAGGTCAGGCGCTTGCGGGTCTGGCCGGTGACACGCTGCTTGTTGAGCGGATCGACAAGCGCCAGCGCATCGGGTTGCCGCGCCAAGGTGCGCTTGAACAGCGTATCGAGCGTTGGCGAGGTGATCGACTGGTTCACAGGTTCAACGTCGGTTGCATCGCTTCGATCGGACCGGGTCATGCCGCGTCGCCTGGTCGATCATCGGGATTGCGCGCCGGGTTTCTGCCACCAGGTCTCCGGCAGGTAGCCCGTCAGCGCATTGGTCGAAGGCCGTTCTATCCGATTCCAGCGCGCGTTCCATTGCTCTCCCGCGTTAAATAGGGGGATAGCGTAGCAGCCCGACATCAAGGCCCGGTCCAGCGCACGCACCGCCGAGACGAAGGCGGGCTGCTCCCGCGCCGCCAGCAGTGCCGCGATCATGGCATCGATCGCCGGATCCTTGGCGCCCATGTAATTCCGGGTGCCCGGAACGTCGGCGGCCTGGCTGCCCCAGTAGAACCACTGCTCGTTGCCGGGCGACAGCGACTGGTCCCAGCGGATCGGGACCATGTCGTAGTCATAGGCGACGCGGCGCTGCTCGAACTGCACCGCGTCGACCACGCGTACCGCGGCGTCGATGCCGGCCCGCTTCAGGTCGCGCTGATAGGCCAGCGCGATCCGCTCATGCTCGCGGGTCGTGACCATGATCTCGAAGCGCAGCGGCGTCCCGGTCGATCGCTGCTTCAACACCGTGCCGTCGAGCGCATAGCCGGCGTCCGCTAGGAGCTTGAGCGCATCGCGCAGCACGCTGCGGTCGCGCCCCGAGCCGTCGGTGACGGGAAGGTGGTAGCGGCCCTCGAGGATGTCGGGGGCGATGTGCGCGAGGTACGGCTTGAGCAGCTCGCGCTCGCGCTCGTCGGCGGGGCGGCCATAGGCGGATAATTCCGAACCGGCGAAATAGCCGCCGGCGCGCGAATACAGTTCGAAATAGTAGTTGCGGTTGATCCATTCGAAATCGAACAGCATCAGCAGCGCCTGGCGGACCCTGATGTCGGCAAATTTCGGCCGCCTGGTGTTGAACACCAGATATTCTGATGGTGCCGGCGTGCCGATCTTGACGGGATCGCGGATCACGTCGCCGCTCTTGATCGCCGGGAAGTCATAGCCCTCGTGCCAGCGCAGCGGCTCGGGCTCGGTCCTGAAGTCGTACAGGCCGCGCTTGAACGCCTCGAACTGGCCGTTGGCGTCGCGGTAGTAATCGAGCCTGATCTCGTCGAAATTCCACAGGCCTCGGTTCACCGGCAGATCGCGCCCCCAGTAATCGGGATTGCGGGTGAAGCTCACGCTGGCGCCGGGCTTGACCTCCGCAACGCGGTAGGGACCGGAGCCGATCGGCGGCGCCAACGTGGTCTCCTCGAATTTGGCGACGTCGGTGGCATGGCGCGGCAGGATCGGCATCAGGCCAAGAATCAGCGGTAATTCGCGGTCCGCGACGCCGCCGAAATCGAACCGCACCGTCAGCGGGTCGAGCACTTCGGTCTTTGCGACTTTCGAATAATACTGGTGATGCAGCGGACGGCCGTGATCGCGCAGCAGTTCGAGCGAGAACACCACGTCGTCGGCCGTGACCGCGTGCCCGTCGGAGAAGCGCGCGCGGGGATCGATATGGAATGTCACATAGCTTCTGGCGTCGTCGGTCTCGACGCTGCGGGCGAGCAGGCCGTACAGCGTGAACGGCTCGTCATTGTTCCGCGCCATCAGGCTTTCGTAGACATAGCCGCGCTCATAGGCGTAGCCCCTGAGCTGCTGCACGGCGAGACCCCTGACGATCAGGGGATTGAGGCTGTCGAACGTGCCCTCCCGGGGGCTCAGCACCAGGCGGCCGCCCTTGGGCGCATCCGGATCGGCATAGGGCAGGTGGGTGAAGTCGGCCGGCAGCGCGGGCGCGCCATGCATCGCGAGGGCATAGCTCTCGGCCGCCGCCGCGGGGCCGAGCCAGCTCAGCAGACCCAGGACGAGTGCCGGAACAAACGCCAAGCCGAATGCCAAGCCGAATGCCAAGCCGAACGTCAAGCCGCGCCGGACAACGCGCCCGGGAACAGGTGTGTGAGGTGCGGGATTTGATTCGCGAAACGTCACGCCGAAAGGTTTATCACAGGGCGCTGAAACCCGTCGTCACATGGGCGCAAATACGCTTGTCGGCATTGATCTTTCCGCGCGCCGCTGTATTGAAGGCGTGCAATTGGATAGGCGGGAACGCCAGTCACGTATCCGCCTCAATTGACTAGGAGACAGCCGCGCGAGCAGCTGTGTTTCGCGGCTATGTGTCGGCGCCTGCAGCGGTTTCGGGCGCTGCCGTTCAGAAAGGGTTTTCCGCAATGAATTTCCGTATCTTGGCCGCCCCGGTCCGGCCGCATGGGCGCATTGTTGCCCTGATGGCGGCGACGGCATTCTCTGCAGCGCTCCTGGTTCCTGCCGCTCAGGCCCAGCAGCCGGCAGCGCCGGCGCCCGCGGCACCGAAGGCAGCGCCCAAGGCGGCACCGAAGGCAGCTCCGAAGGCGCCGGCTCCGGCAGCCCAGGCGCCCGCAGCCCCGGCACCGGCCGCGGGTCAGGCGCCCGCAGCGGCCGCCGGCCAGCAGCCGCCCCAGGATCAGCAGATCCAGCTCATTTACGCCCCCTGGACCAAGTTCTGCCTGAAGGGCCAGGAAGCCAACGCCAAGCAGGTTTGCTTCACCGGCAAGGACGGCCGCATCGAGTCGGGCCAGCCGGTGATCGCCGCCGTGATCATCGAACCGGAAGGCGAGCCGAAGAAGATCCTGCGCGTCACGCTGCCGCTCGGCATGCAACTCGTGCACGGCACCCGCATCATCGTCGACAACAATCCGCCGCAGCAGGCGCCCTACGTGATCTGCTTCCAGAACGGCTGCATGTCCGACTATGAAGCAACCCCCGAGCTGATCGCCAACATGAAGAAGGGCCAGAACCTCGTGGTCCAGGCGATCAATTCGAACGGCGCGCCGCTGACCCTGCCGCTGCCGCTCAACACCGAATTCGCCAAGGCCTATGACGGCCCGCCGACCGATCCGAAGGTGTTCGAGGAAAACTCGAAGAAGCTGCAGGAAGAGTTGCAGAAGCGCGCCGAAGAGCAGCGCAAGAAGCTGGAAGGCGCGGGCGGCGGCGCCGCGCCAGCGGCTCCGGCCAATCCGGCGGCCAAGTAAAACGGCAAGTAGGAACTTCGATCACGCGTTCAAGAAAGCGCGAGATCGTCGCTATCGAAAGGCGCCCGCAAGTGCGCCTTTTTGTCATGCGATACCGACTGGCTGATGGCAGCCTGCTGCGCTGGTGATCGTGCGCATCGTGTGCGATGTTGGTTGAAGGGCATCGCGGTTGCGTCGCGCCGTGAGCGCGGATCGTCGATGTCTTGTCCGGACAAATCCGGCGTCGCAGCACAATCACAAATCCGATACGGGAGGCCAGACGAAAGCGCGGGACAAGCGCCTTCGATGCGCAGACGCGCGTGGTTGTTCGTGACCGCTGGCCGCCATTCGCAGTCATGGAAGTCGCGCAATGTCCCAGCAAGTCAGCACGCAGCGTCGGGAACCGGTGTCCCGGCCCACAGAGCCGCCGGTCGCCGCTGCTGCGGTCGATGCTGGTATCCGCGTCAACCAGGACAACGTTCCAGGCAGCTTTCATCCCGGCATCGTCCATCTTGCGCTGGCGATGGGCGGGTTCGCGATCGGCATCGCCGAATTCGCGACCATGAGCCTGCTGCCGTTCTTCGCCCATGACCTCAACGTCAGCGAACCCCAGGCGGGCCACGCGATCAGCGCCTACGCGCTCGGCGTCGTGGTCGGCGCGCCTGTCATCGCCGTGCTGTCGGCACGGATGACGCGGCGCAATCTCTTGATCGCGCTGATGGGCTTCTTCGCGCTGATGAACGGTCTCTCCGGCCTCGCGCCGGACTATCATACGATGCTGGTGCTGCGCTTCCTCGCCGGGCTGCCGCACGGCGCCTATTTCGGCATCGCCATGCTGGTCGCGGCCTCGCTGGTGCCGATGGACAAGCGCACGGCAGCGGTCGGCCGCGTGATTCTCGGCCTCACGATCGCGACCACGATCGGTGTCCCGCTGGCCAATGGGGTGGGGCAGGTGATCGGCTGGCGCTGGGCGTTCGCGATCGTGGCCGGCCTCGCGCTCCTGACCGCCATCCTGGTGCTGATCTTCGCCCCGCGCGATGCCGCCAACACCAATGCAAGCCCGCTGCGCGAATTGTCGGCGCTCGGGCGCAAGCATGTCTGGCTGACGCTTGGGATCGGCGCGATCGGCTTCGGCGGGCTGTTCTCGGTTTACACCTATCTGGCGTCGACCATGCTGGCGGTGACTCACACATCGCCCGCTTTGGTGCCGGTCACGCTGTGCGTGTTCGGCGCCGGCCTCACCGCCGGCAACATCATCGTGCCGCGCTTCGCCGACCGCGCGCTGATGGCAACCGCGGGCGGGCTGTTGCTGTGGTCGGCGGCGACGCTGGCGCTGTATCCGCTGGCGGCCGGCAATGTCTGGACGCTGAGCGCCGACGTGTTCCTGATCGGGCTCGGCGGGGCGCTCGCCACGGTGTTGCAGACCCGGCTGATGGATGTCGCGGGCGAGGCGCAGAGCCTTGCTGCTGCGCTCAACCATTCCGCCTTCAACGTCGCCAATGCACTGGGCCCGTGGCTCGGCGGCATGGCGGTTGCGGCAGGCTATGGCTGGACGTCGACCGGCCTTGTCGGCGCGGGCCTCGCGCTGGCGGGCTTTGTGGTCTGGGCGATCGCGGTGGCGCTCGCCAAACGTGAGGGCGTGTGAACGTGCCGGGCGAATGCCGCAGCATTCGCACGCCCGGGGGCGTGTCAGTTCAGCGAGGGATTGCGCGGACGGTAGCCGCCCGACTTGTCCTTGATGAAGATCTCCGCCACCTGCGAATGCCGGATCGGCTCGCCGGACTCGTCGGGCAGCAGGTTCTGCTCAGAGACATAGGCGACGTACTCGGTCTCCGAGTTTTCCGCGAGCAGGTGATAGAACGGCTGGTCCTTGTGCGGCCGCATGTCCTCGGGGATCGACAGCCACCATTCCTCGGTGTTGTTGAACTCCGGGTCGATATCAAAAATCACGCCCCGGAAGGAGAACACCCGGTGACGGACGATCTGCCCGATCTGGAATTTGGCGGTGCGCGCTTTGATCATGGTTCGTCGATAGACCAACATTGTGGCCGATGCTAGGGGCTAAGCTTCGAATTAACCATCGGTTTACCGATTCCAGCCCTGCAAAAACCACCCGAAAACCCGCCGAGAAACTACTTTCAGAATGATCGATATCCTCAATCTGGCGCTGCCGTATTTCGGCTTGATCTTCATCGGTTACGCGTGCGGAAAAGCCAAGGGTTTGCCCGAGAGCGGGCTCGCCTGGATGAATTTCTTCCTGCTTTACGTTTCGTTGCCGGCGCTGCTGTTCGGGATCATGTCCAAGACCCCGTTTGCGGAGCTGAACAACCCGCCATTCCTGATCGCCACCACGCTCGGCACCGTGATCGCGTTCTTCCTGGCGATGGTCGCGGGCAAGCTGATCGGGGGCCTCTCGCTGCGCGAGGCGACGCTGGCCGGCCTGTCCGGCGCCTACGGCAATATCGGCTATATGGGGCCGGGCCTTGCGCTTGCTGTGCTCGGCGCCAAGGCGGCGGCGCCGACCGCGCTGATCTTCTGCTGCGACAGCATCTTCCTGTTCTCGATCGTGCCGCTCCTGATCGAGCTCACCGACCGCGACCATCCCTCGCTACTGCACGCGCTCGGCGTGGTGCTCAAGCAGATCGTGCAGAACCCGCTGATCATGTCGGCGGTGTTCGGCGCGCTGGTCGCCGCGTTTCATGTCCCAATTCCAGTCGCGCTCGACCGCACCATCCAGTTCCTGCAAAACGCGGCCGCGCCGATGGCGCTGTTCGCGCTCGGCGTCACGGTGGCGCTGCGGCCGTTCGAGCGGGTGCCGTGGGAGGTGCCGGGCGTGGTCGCGATCAAGCTGCTGATCCATCCGCTGCTCGCGTTCGGCCTGATGCTGCTGTTCGGCCCGTTCGCGCAGCCCTGGGCGGCGACCGCGGTGCTGATGGCCTCGCTGCCGCCGGCGCTCAACGTGTTCGTGATCGCGCGGCAGAACGATACCTGGATCGAGCCGGCCTCGGTCGCGGTGCTGATCGGCACCTTCGCCTCGGTGGTCACGCTGACCAGCGTGATGTGGTTCATCCAGAGCGGCCGGCTGGTGTTTCCTTGAGGAAGGTTTACCGCCGCCAGGACGGCGCGAGGCCCTCGCGCATCGCGAGCCGCCGCAGCGGGCCGAATGCGCCGAGCAGATGCAGGCCGGCGGCACGCGCCGTCTGCACGCCGAGGAAGTCGCTCAGCAGCGACCGGTTGGCGAGATCGATCGCCCAGGTCCGGCTGGCAACGTCCGGACGCCGCGCCGCCTGGTAGCGTGACAGCACGTTCGGCGCGCCGGGATCCTCGCCGCGGCCGATCGCCTGGCCCGTGATCTCGGCAATGTCGGCAGCGTCGCGCAGCCCCATGTTGAGGCCCTGCGCGCCGATCGGCGGCAGCACGTGGGCGGATTCCCCGACCAGCGCGATCCGGTCTTTTGCAAATTGCCGCGGCCGCTCGATCGCGAGCGGAAACACGTGACGGCCGCCCTCGACCTCGACGCGCCCGAGGATCGAGTGCGACTGGCGTTCGGCCGCGACGGACAATTCGTCGTCGCTGAGCGCCTTCAGGCGCTCGGCTTCCTTCGGCGAGGAGACCCAGACCACGCTGCTTCTGTTGCCGGCGAGCGGCACGAACACGCAAGGGCCGTGCCCGGTGTGAAATTCGGTCGAGATGTTGTGGTGCGGCCGCGTGTGCGTGATGTTGAAGGTGAGGGCGGACTGCCCGAGCGCGCGGCTCGTCACCTCGATGCCGGCGGCCTCGCGCGACAATGAATTGCGGCCATCGGCGCCGACCGCCAGCCGGGCGGTGAGCGACTGGCCCTGCCGCGTCGCCACCGTGACTGCGGCATCGCCCGGCTGCACCGAGGCCGCCTCGTCGTCGAACCGGGTCAGCGCGGCCATTTCGCCGGAGCGCTCCTCGAGCGCTGCGACCAGCGACCGGTTGTCGATGTTGAAGCCGAACTGCTCGCGCCCGATCTCCTCGGAGGAGAACCGCACCTCCGGCGCGCGGATCAGGCGGCCGGTGTCGTCGACCAGACGCATGGTCTTGAGCGCCGCCGCTCTGTCGCTGCACCGCCGCCAGACGTCGAGCCGTTCCAGGATCTCGGTCGAGCCGCCGAGCAGTGCGGTGGTCCGGTTGTCGGCGTAGGGAGCGCGGCGCGCCAACAGCGCGGTCCGCGCGCCGGCGTCGGAGAGAGCAATCGCGGCCGTCAAACCGGCCGGACCGCCGCCTATTACGATAACGTCATAATACTGCGAGCTGTCGGTCATACCAGGGACATTTGACATGCTTGGCCCGATTTTCAAGCCATTGCTAACCACCAAGAGTTTCCAACGCTTTGCGCGGCGGAACGCCGCAACAGCGCATATGCAAAGCCGGCCGATTCCTGATAGCACTTCGGCCGATGGAGCACTCGAGCCAGCCCGATGCGTTGCCAGAACGGATGCGGACCGCCGCATTCTCCGTTCACATTTTCACGGCGCTCGGCGCCGGCGTCGCGCTGCTGGCCATGCTGGAAGCCGTGCGGGAGCACTGGGCCAACATGTTCGGCTGGCTCGGGGTTGCGCTGATCATCGACGGGATCGACGGCCCGCTGGCGCGCCGGCTCGACGTGGTGCGGTTGCAGCCGAACTGGTCGGGCGAGGTGCTCGACCTGGTGGTTGATTTCGTCACCTATGTGTTCGTGCCGGCCTATGCGATCACCGCGAGCGGCATGCTGCTGCCGCTGGCCGCGCCGATCCTCGGCATCGGCATCGTGGTGTCCAGCGCGCTGTATTTCGCCGACCGCCGCATGAAATCCGACGACAATCATTTCCGCGGTTTTCCGGCACTGTGGAATGCGGCGGCGTTCTATCTGTTCCTGCTGCATCTGCCGCCGGTGCTGTCGACCGTCGTGGTCGCGCTGCTGATCGTGCTGACCTTCGCGCCGTTCCACGTGCTGCATCCGTTGCGCGTGGTGCGGCTGCGCTGGCTGACGCTGTGGCTGCTCGCCGCCTGGGCGCTGCTCGGCATGTACACGCTTGCCAACGATTTCGTCGTCGGCCCCTCGATCACCTTCGGTCTCTGTGCCATTGCCGTCTACATCGTCGGCAGCGATACCGTGATTCGCCGGATGAAAGCCTTCAGAGCATGATGCAATTGATCACCAGCCCGGAAGCCTGGGCTGCGCTGCTGACTCTGACTGCGCTCGAGATCGTGCTCGGCATCGACAACGTCATCTTCCTGTCGGTGCTCGTCTCGCGGATTCCGCAACCGCAGGCCGATCGCGCGCGGCAGATCGGCCTGCTGCTGGCGCTGGTATTCCGCATCATCCTGCTCAGCGTGCTGGTCTGGCTGATCGGGCTGACGCAGCCGGTGATCGCTTTCGTGAGCGTCGCGCTGTCCTGGCGCGACATCATCCTGATCGGCGGCGGCCTGTTCCTGATCGCCAAGGCGACCCACGAGATCCACGCCGAGGTCGAGGCGCGTGACGTCGAGGCGACCGACAAGCCGAGCCCGAACGCGTTCTTCTGGGTGATCGTGCAGATCATCGTCATCGACCTGGTGTTCTCGCTGGACTCGATCATCACCGCGATCGGCATGGCGCAGGACATCGAGATCATGATCGCGGCGGTCGTGATCGCCTGCGCCATCATGTACATCTCGTCCGGACCGGTGGCGCGGTTTGTCGCGGAGCATCCGACCACCAAGATGCTGGCGCTGGCCTTTCTGGTGCTGATCGGCGTGGCGCTGGTGGCCGACGGCTTCAAATTCCACATTCCGCGCGGCTACATCTATTTCGCAATCGCGTTCTCGGCCGCGGTCGAGGCATTCAACGTGCTGGCCAGGCGCAACCGCAAGAAGGCGGCAGGCTAGGCATGATCCGGAAAAGTGCGACGCGGTTTTCCCTCGCGACAAACGCGGAACGCGTTTGCGCGGAGATCATGCATCTAGTGGCCAAGTTCCAGGCGGCTTGGTCCACGCGGCTTGGTTGACAAGCCAGCGCCGTTGGCATTCGCTTGCCTGGCGCCGATATCTGAGGGGAGCGACGACATGACCAAGGCTGTGCGCGTGCACAAGGTGGGGGGCCCGGAAGTCCTGACTTATGAGGACGTCGAGGTCGGCCCGCCGGGGAACGGCGAGGTCCGGATCCGCCAGCATGCGGTCGGGCTGAACTTCATCGACGTCTATTTCCGTACCGGCCTCTACAAGGCGCCCGGCCTACCGTTCATCGCCGGCAACGAGGCCGCAGGCGAGGTTTTGGCCGTCGGCCCCGGCGTGACCAATTTCCACCCAGGCGATCGCGTCGCCTACTATTACAACCTCGGCGGCTACGCGTCCGAGCGGGTCATCCCGGCAGACAAACTGGTAAAACTGCCCGACCACATCACCTATGAGCAGGGCGCCGTGCTGATGCTCAAGGGGCTGACGGTCTGGTACCTCCTGCACAAGACCTTCAAGGTGGAGCATGGCCATCGCGTGCTGATCCACGCGGCGGCGGGCGGCATCGGACTGCTGGCCTGCCAGTGGGCCCACGCGCTCGGCGCGCATGTCATCGGCACCGTCGGCTCGAAGGCCAAGGCCGATCTCGCGCTCGCGAATGGCTGCGACCACGTCATCCTCTACAACGAGGAGAACTTCGTCGAACGCGTCAAGCAGATCAGCCGCGGCGAGCTCTGCGACGTCGTCTATGACGGCGTCGGCAAGACCACCTTCCCGGGATCCTTGTCGTGCCTGCGGCCACGCGGCTTGTTCGTCTCGTTCGGCAACGCGTCGGGCCCGGTGCCGCCGTTCCCGCTCGCCGAGCTCAACAACCACGGCTCGCTGTTCGCGACGCGGCCCAAGCTCAACGATTATGTCGGCACCCGCAAGGAACTGCTCGAAGGCGCGGACACGTTGTTCGCCGCCGTCATCAACGGCAAGCTGCACGTGCCGATCAACCACGCCTATGCGCTGAAGGATGCGGCCAAGGCGCATACCGATCTGGAGAGCCGGGCGACCACCGGCGCGGCGATTCTCAGGCCGTAAGTTTCTGCCGTCATTGCGAGGAGCGAAGCGACGAAGCAATCCGTTGTCCCGCATGCGCGGAGGGATGGATTGCTTCGCTTCGGTCGCAATGACAGTGGTTGCTACGCCACCCGCCTGGCCGCACCGACCTTCGTCAGCACGATGTCCAGGCAATCGATGACAGCGGAAATCTCTTCCCGCGTCACATTGAGCGCCGGCATGAAGCGCAGCGCGTCCGGCTGTGGCGAGTTGATCAGCACGCCGGCCGCAAATGCTTCGGCAACCACGGCCGCGCCGATCGGCATCTTGAGATCGAGCGCGACCAACAGGCCGCGGCCCCTGATCTCGCCGAGCCCATGCCGCGCCGACAGCCGCTGCAATTCGCGCTCCAGCAGCAAGCCGGCATCGGCAACCGATTTCAGGAAATCGGGTTTGCCGATCTGATCGAGCACGGCGAGGCCGGCGGCGCACATCAGCGGGTTGCCGTTGAAGGTGCCGCCCTGATCGCCGTGGTCGAAGCACGAGGCATGCTCGGTCGCGAGCAGCGCCGCCAGCGGCACGCCGCCGCCGATGCCCTTGCCGAGCGTCATGATGTCGGGTGCGATCCCGGCATGCTCATAGCCGAACAGCTTTCCGGTTCGGCCCATGCCGGTCTGGATCTCGTCGACGATCAGGAGCAGGCCGCGCTGCTGGGTCAGCGCCCGCAACTCCCTGAGGAATTCGCCCGTCGCAGGCCAGACCCCGGCTTCGCCCTGGATCGGCTCCAGCATCACCGCGACCGTCGACGCAGAGATCAGCTTGCGCACCGACTCGATGTCGTTCAGCCGCGCTTTCCGGAAGCCTGAGACCTTCGGTTCGAACAGCGGCTCGAACGCCTTCTTGCCCGAGGCCGACATGGTCGCGAGCGTGCGGCCGTGGAAGCCGCCCTCAAAGGTGATGATCTCGTGCGCGCCACCCTTGTACTTGGCGCCGAATTTGCGCGCGAGCTTGATCGCGCCCTCATTGGCCTCGGCGCCGGAATTGGCGAAGAACACCTGGTCGAAGCAGCTGTTCTCGACCAGCGCCTTTGCCAGCTTCAGGCTCGGCTCGTTGTAGAACGCCGGGCTCGGGGTTAGCAGCCGCCGGGCCTGCGCGGCCAGCGCGTCGGCGATGGCCGGCGGCGAATGGCCGAGCGCGTTGACGGCCCAACCCTGCACAAAATCGAGATAACGGTTGCGGTTGTTGTCCCACAGATACGAGCCGGCGCCGCGTACGAACACGACCTCGGGGCGGGCGGTGATGTCCATCAGCGCGTCGAACGGTTGGGTAGCGTTGGTCATGTCGATCTCCTCTGGGGTCGTGTGGGGAAGGGGCAGGCCGAAAAGCGAGAAGGCCGCGCTTTGGGGGCGCGGCCTTCTCGAAAACCCTGGCTGATGTCAGCTAATCAGCGATGGCGTCGGACACGGCGCAGCCCAGCATCGTCGCGGGAGCGACGACGGCAGATGGCGCGGCGGTGGGTCCGGTTCAGCTTCATGGCGCAGGGCCATACAGCCGAAGGGGCGGCGGTGTCAAGCGGGAGGTGATATCGCACGCAACCGGCTCGCGGAGCGAGTTAAGCTGCGACGAGGCAATCTTGGAGCAATCTTGGAGGTGGCGCCGTGATCAAGCTGCTGATCGAACGAGATCTTCCGGCCAATTTCGACGTGACCGACGACGCGCAGGCGGCGCGTCATGCGCGCATTGCGTTGGATGCCATCGTTGCGACGCAGGGCAAGATGCATTGGATCTGCACCTATGCAACTGACGACCGCAAGTTGTTTGGACTCGTGGTGGTCGACAGCGAGGAGGTCATCGATGCCTATGTGCGCAGTGCAGGCATCGGTAGCTCGGTGCGTATCCATCGCGTGCTCCGCACGTTGGACCCGGCGCTCGCCGCTCCACCGGCGCCCCATTAGGCGACGTCAGAAACCAGCGACGCTGCCGTGCAGGTCGTATTGGTCGGAGCGCTCGATCCTGGCGGTGACGATCTCGCCGACTTTGAGGGGGCGGCGGCTGGTGAGGTAGACGGCGCCGTCGATCTCGGGCGCATCGGCCTTTGAGCGGCCTTTGGCGACCGTCGGGCCGACTTCGTCGATGATCACCTGCTGGCGGGTGCCGACCTTGCGCTTCAGCCGTCGCGCCGAAATCTTCTGCTGCCGGGCCATCAGCGCATTCCAGCGTTCCTGCTTGACCTCGTCGGGCACGGCATTGCCAATCGCGTTCGAGGTGGCGCCGGCGACCGGCTCGTATTTGAAGCAGCCGAGGCGGTCGATCCCGGCTTCATCGAGCCAGTCGAGCAGATAGGCGAAATCGGCATCGGTCTCGCCGGGGAAGCCGACGATGAAGGTCGAGCGCAGCGTCAACTCGGGGCACTGCTCGCGCCATTTCTGGATCCGCGCCAGCGTCTTCTCCTGCGCGGCCGGGCGCTTCATCGCGCGCAGCACGTCGGGGCTCGCATGCTGGAACGGGATGTCGAGATAGGGCAGCACCTTGCCCTCGGTCATCAGGCCGATGACCTCGTCGACATGCGGGTAGGGGTAGACATATTGCAGCCGCACCCAAGCGCCGAGTTCGCCGAGCTCCTTGGCGAGGTCGAAGAACTTGGCGCGCACGCTGCGATCCTGCCACGGGCTCTCGGCATATTTCAGGTCGACGCCATAGGCCGAAGTGTCCTGCGAGATCACGAGCAATTCCTTGACGCCAGCCTTCACCAGCCTCTCGGCCTCGCGCAGCACGTCATTGGCCGGCCGCGACACCAGGTCGCCGCGCAGCTTCGGGATGATGCAGAAGCTGCAGCGATTGTTGCAGCCTTCGGAAATCTTCAAATAGGCGTAGTGCCGCGGCGTCAGCTTGACGCCCTGCGGCGGCACCAGATCGACATGCGGGTTGTGCGCCGGCGGCAGCGCGCGATGCACGGCATCCAGCACGCTCTCATATTGCTGCGGGCCCGTGATCGAGAGCACGCCGGGATAGGCGCTCTCGATCTGCTCCGGCTCGGCGCCCATGCAGCCGGTGACGATGACCTTGCCGTTCTCGGCCATGGCCTCGCCGATCGCAGCGAGCGATTCCTGCTTGGCGCTGTCGAGGAAGCCGCAGGTGTTGACGATCACGATGTCGGCGCCATCGTGCTTGCGCGCCAGCTCGTAGCCCTCCGCGCGCAGCCGGGTGATGATCCGCTCGGAATCGACCAGCGCCTTGGGGCACCCCAAGGACACGAAGCTCACTTTCGGCGCGGCGGCCTCTTGCATATCGTCCCAAATCTGCCTGATTGATGGGCAGGAGCTAGTCCCAATTGCCGAGAATTACAACCCTTTCCGCGGGCTTCCGGCGTGATATGGATGCTTCTCGCCGGGCTTTAAGAGTTGTCGATGAGCGCAGAATCGTCTCCCAAGATCGTCATAGTCGACGAGAGCCCGATCCGCGCGGCCATCCTGGAGGAGGGACTGCGGGAGGCCGGCTATACGGACGTGGTCCATATCAGCGAGATGCAGAGCCTGCTGTCGCGGATCTATGCGCTTGACCCCGAGATCATCGTCATCGACCTCGAGAACCCCAGCCGCGACGTGCTGGAGCAGATGTTCCAGGTCAGCCGCGCGGTCCGCCGGCCGATCGCGATGTTCGTCGATCAGAGCGACGCCGCCTCGATCCAGGCGTCGGTGGAGGCGGGCGTCTCGGCCTACATCGTCGACGGGCTCAAGAAGGAACGGATGAAGCCGATCCTCGATCTCTGCGTGTCGCGCTTCAATGCCTTTTCCAAATTGCAGGACGAGCTCGACCGCACCAAGCATGCGCTGGAGGAGCGCAAGGTGATCGATCGCGCCAAGGGCATCCTGATGAAGGTGAAGGGGCTGACCGAAGAGGAGGCCTATGTGCTGATGCGCTCGACCGCGATGCGCGAGAAGAAGAAGATCGGCGAGATCGCGCAATCGATCCTGACGGCGTCGGAGCTCTTGAAATGACCACACCCCTGCGCATCGGGTTCATCCCGCTGGTGGACGCTGCCGCCCTGATCACCGCCGTCGACAAGGGCTTCGCCGCCGACGAGGGCCTCGACGTCACCCTGGTGCGGGAAGTGTCGTGGTCGAATGTCCGCGACAAGCTCAATATCGGCCTGTTCGACGCCGCCCATCTGCTGGCACCAGTGGCGATCGCCTCGAGCCTCGGGCTCGGCCACGTCAAGGTGCCGATCACGGCGCCCTTCAATCTCGGGCTCAACGGCAACGCCATCACGGTGTCGCCAGCCCTGCACGCGGCGCTGATGGAGGAGCTCGACGGCGATCGCTTCGACCCGATGGCGACCTCGCAGGCGCTGGCCCGCGTGGTGGCAAAGCGGCGCAAGAGCGGGGCGGAGCCGCTGACCTTCGGCATGACGTTTCCGTTCTCGACCCACAATTACCAGCTGCGGTTCTGGATGGCCGCCGGCGGCGTCGATCCCGATGAGGACGTCCAGCTCGTGGTGCTGCCGCCGCCCTACATGGCGGACAGCCTCGCCAACGGCCACGTCGACGCGTTCTGCGTCGGCGCGCCGTGGAATTCGATCGCGGTCGATCTCGGCATCGGCCACATCCTGCATTTCGTCTCGGATATCCTGCTCAGCGCGGTGGAGAAGGTGCTCGCGGTGCGCCAGGGCTGGTCGGAGAAGCATCCCGACATCGTCGCGTCGCTGGTGCGCGCGCATCTGCGCGCCGCGGAGTTCATCGAGCAGCCCGAGAACCGGGGCGAGGTGGCACGCATCCTCAGCTCACCCGAGCGGATCGGCGTCGATGCCAGCGTCATCCAGCGCACGCTCGATGGCCGGCTGAAGATCTCGCCCGACGGCACCATGCGCGAGAGCAGCCGCTATCTGCTGGTCGGGCGCGAGGCCGCGGCGCGGCCGGACCCGGCGCAGGCGGCCTGGCTCTATGCCCAGATGGTCCGCTGGGGCCAGACGCCGTACCGGCCGGAGGCGCTGAAGGCTGCGATGGCCGTGTTCAGGCCCGACCTCTACGACGCCGCGTCAGGGCGCCCGGCAGGCGCCTCCAGCGCCATCGGCGCGTTCGCCGGTCCACCGTTCGATCCGGCCGACGTCCCGGGCCATCTGGCTGCCTTCAAGATCGGACGCTGGAAGCCCTGAACGCGGCGTAGTGGCTTACCTTCGGCTCCTTTGCATGGGGTTGTTTCACGAGTTTTGGTTGTTGCGGGGCCGGCGCGGGTTCCGGACGCCTTGGATTGCAACGAATAGGATTCTCGGGCCCGCTCTCGAGAAGGAATATTCCTCTCGGAACCGCGTTCCCGAAGGCGGTGGCATCGCTATTTTTGTCACCCGCTTGAATTGCGGCGCGAACGATATTCCATATGCCCGAGAATGGGGCGTTGGAGATCGACCATGCGCGAACTATCGGCGGAAGCCCGCCTGCACCTTTACGCGCGACACATTTCAAGGAAGTCCGGGACCGGCGTTCACACCGCGGCGCTGTGCAGCGCCTTTGCGGTGATCGCGGCCATCGTGTTCGGCACGCTGTCCGTCCACCCGTTCTGAGGCCCTGAGGAAACTGCAAAGCCGCCGTCTGATGTCCTCAGGCGGCGGCTTTGTGTTAGCTGGATGCTGACGGCTCAGTAGCCGTAGCCGCGACCGTAGCCGTAGCTGTAGCCGTAACCACCGCCGCAGGTATTGCAGGTCTGCTGAACCGGCGCGTAGTAGGAATAGCCCGGCGAGACCATCTCGGTGCGCTCCTGGGTGGCGTATTGCGGCGCGATGCGCTCATAGGCGACGCCTTCGGGCGCGACCATCACGGTCTGCGGCACCATCACGGTACGATATTGCGCCGGCGTGCGATGCGCGACGACGCGGCCCGGCGCGACCATCACGGTTTCCTGCACCGTGCGATATTGCGGCGGCACCGTCTGCACCTGATAGCAGGTCGTGCAGGGCTGGGGCGGCGGCGTATAGCAGCTGTAGCAGCCGGCGGAGGCCGCGCTGGCGAACGCGGCGGTGGCGACCGCGGCAATGGCGAGGGAGAGGCTGGTGCGGAACATGCTTTCGTACCCAATTTCCTGAGAGGACAATCAGAGGCTCGGAAGCTGCAACTAGCAATCAAACGGCAAGTTTGGGTTTAAGAAGACTCTTAACGGAATCTAAAGGGCCGGCGCCGCGGCCGGCCCTTGCCGATGGATACGTTTGCGGCTCAGTGCGCGGTCTTGAACGGCGCGACCGTGATGCCCGCCTGCTTCAGCGCTGCGCGCAGATCGCGCGCGATCTCGACCGCGCCATGCGTGTCGCCATGGATGCAGACGGTATCGGTCTGCATCTTGATCACCTTGCCGGTGACCGAGACGACCGCGCCATCCTGCACCATCCGCACCACGCGCTCGGCGATCGCCTTGGGATCGTGTAGCACGGCGCCCGGCTTCTTGCGCGACACCAGATTGCCGTCGTCCTCATAGGCGCGGTCGGCGAACACCTCGTGCGCCATCCTTAGATTGGCGGCTTCGCCGGCGCGCACCAATTTCGAATTCGCGAGCACCACGAAGATGAGATTGGGATCGACCGCCTTGATCGCGTTGGCGATCGCCCTGGCGGTCATGTCATCCTCGCAAGCAACATTCGAAATCGCGCCATGCGCCTTCACATGGGTGACCTTGTGCCCGGCCGCGGTCGCGATCGCCTGCAACGCGCCGATCTGATAGGCGATCAGGTTCTCGATTTCCGAGGACGTCAGTCCCGGCATCGGGCGGCGGCCAAAGCCGTGCAGGTCGCGATAACCGGGATGGGCGCCGACGCTGACGCCGCGCGCCTTCGCGAGCTCGACCGTCTTCCTCATGATGTCGGCGTCGCCGGCATGGAAGCCGCAGGCGACGTTGACCGAAGTCGCAAGCTCGATCATCGCGGCATCGTTGCCCATCTCCCAGGGCCCGAAGCTTTCGCCGAGATCGCAATTGAGGTCGATGGTTGAGGTCATGACGACAGATCCGATGATTGTTGGTGTTGGCTCACTTGCTTGAGCATCATCTTGTCGGAAAACCGCTTGGCACTTTTCCGGATGATGCTCTACGGGACGACGACCTGCCACGTCGCAGCGTCGATGGCACTGACCGCCTGTCCTGCGACGTTAGCATCTCTTAGCGCTTCGATGTTGAGGCCGAAATCCTCGATGCCGCGGAGGCGGTCGGGCAGGGACTGCAGCAGCGCGTGGAACTTGATCGCCTCGGCCTGCGCTTCCGCCATCGTCACTGCTTTGAAGCGGAACGGGCGGCCGGCGGAGATCTGCGCGAAGCGGCCGAAATCGGCCGTGATCACGGTCGCGATCTTCGGATAGCCGCCGCTGGTGCCGCGGTCCGGCATCAGCACGATCGGCTGGCCGTTACCGGGGACCTGAATGCTGCCGTTGACGGTGCCGTCGGAGACGATGTTGTGGCCGTTGAGATGCTTGATGGCCGGGCCTTCGAGCCGGTAGCCCATGCGGTCGCTGGTGGCCGAGATCTTCCACTCGCTGTCGGTGAACAGCTTCTTGCTGTCCGCGGCGAACTCGTCGTCCTGCGGGCCGAACACGATGCGGATCGGCGCGTCGGTCGCGGCCGGCAATTCGATCCGGCGCTCGGCGGCTCCGCTGGCGGCTTGTGTCTTCAATTCGTCGCCGCTTTGCAGTGGCCGCTGGTAGGGGCTGCCGAGCCCGGCGCGGGCATTGACCGCAAGGCTGCCGAACATCGGTTCGCCCTCGATGCCGTGCTCGATCGCGAGATAGCTGAACGAGCCGCCGCGCGCGAAGCCGAGATTGAGTGTCTCGCCGTCGGCCAGCGTTGCCGAGCTGTCGAACGCAACAGGCCGGCCGCCAATGTCAGCATTGCGCGATGCGCCGGCCAGTCCGATGCGCACGGCGCCGTTGCGCGCGGTGAAGCTGGCGCCGAACGGGCCGATCTCGACCGCGGCAGCGAACGGCGCATTGCCGACCAGGATATTGGCCGCGGCCAGCGCAAGCCGGTCCATCGCGCCGCTCGGCACCAGGCCATAGCGCTGCGAGCCCGGGCGACCCGCATCCTGCACCGAGCTCGCCGGGCCGATCGAGGTGACGACGAGCTTGCTCATGGCGTCACCAGTTCTGCGACGAATTCGCCGGCCGCGGCGGCGCGGTCCTGTTCGGCAAAGGTCTTGGCGTCGATTGCCGTGAAGGTGATGGCATCGCCCGGCTCCAGCAGGAAGGTCGGATCGCGATGCAACTGATAGGTCCTCACCGGCGTGCGGCCGAGCAGGTGCCAGCCGCTCGGGCCGGCCAGGCACTGCACGCCGGTCTGGATGCCGCCGATCGAGATGGTGCCGGCGGGCGTCAAGAGCCGCGGGTCCTTGCGCCGGGGCATGTGCAGGAATGTCTCCAGACCGCTGAGATAGGACCAGCCGGGCGTGAAGCCGATCATGGCGACGCGATAGTCGCCGGCGATGTGGCGTGCCACGATGTCATCCGGCGTGGTCTGGAGCGTCTTTGCGACATCCTCGAGGTCGATGCCGTGCTCGCCGCCATAGGTGACAGGGATGCGCCAGCGCCGCGTTCCGGTCTCGCTCGGCAGCGCCTTGGCGGCGCGCGCCAGCAGTTGCTCGCCGAGCGCATCGAAGCCGATCTGCACGGGATCGTAATGCACCAGCAGCGAGCGGTAGGTCGGCACGGTCTCGGTGATGCCGGCGATCGGCTCGGCCGAGATCATGCGGTCGAGCGCGAGCACCCGCCGGTTGGCGGCATCATCGATGGTGCGGCTGAATTCCACCGTGACGGCGCTGTCGCCGCTCGGCAAAAGGCGGGGAGGACTTAAGGGTTCGGCCATGGGACAAGCAGGCTTCGGTCGCCATCAAGCTAGCGTGTTTCGATCTAAAACGGAATTCGCTTCGTGCAAAATGATGCAGCAACTTCAATAAATTAATCGGCATGCCGGCGATAAATTTAGATGATCGCAGGATTTTCGTTCAGCCCTTGACGCAACGCCCTTGCCCGGCAACATGCGCCAGTCTTTTTCCTCCCATCGGAGCAAGCTTTCCAGATGTCACTGTCCACTGAGGCGATCGCGACGCTGTCGCACGTGTCCACCGCCACCATCACCACGGTCCTGCTCAAGAAGGGTCTGCGCAACATCTGGATGCGCGGCACCAAGCCGCTGAAGCCCGGACAGAAGCGGCTGGTCGGACCCGCCTTCACGCTGCGCTTCGTGCCGGCCCGCGAGGATCTGGCGACGCCGGAATCCTGGTCGTCGCCGATCTCGACCCGCACCGCGATTGAGGCGATGCCGGCGGGCTGCATCGCCGTGGTCGATGCCATGGGCATTAACGATGCCGGCATTTTCGGCGACATCCTCTGCGCGCGCATGGTCAAGCGCGGGGTGACGGCGCTGATCACCGACGGCGTGGTGCGCGACGTCGAGGGCGTGCTCGGCACCGGCCTGCCGGTGTGGTGCGACGGCTATGCCGCGCCACCGTCCGTTGCAGGCCTGACCTTCGTCGGCTGGGGCGAACCGATCGGCTGCGGCGGCGTTGCCGTGTTTCCGAATGACGTGGTCGTGGCCGACCAGGACGGCGCGGTGCTGATCCCGCAGGCCTTCCTCGATCACGTGCTGGCCGAAGGGCCGGAGCAGGAACGGATGGAAGCCTGGATCGTCAACGAGGTGAATAATGGTGCCCAGCTGCCCGGCCTGTATCCGATGAACGCCGAGACCAAGGCACGCTACGCCGCGACCAAGAAATAACGTCAAGAGAGGGAGGTAACCCCATGGATATCCACGTTTCCGGCTCGCGGCCGACCCGCCGCGCGCCGGCGGAGCATTTCACCGGCAGCGTGCTGCAGGACCCGATCAACATGGCGCCGGCGCCGGCGCGGCTGAACGCCTCGCGCGTCTCGTTCGAGCCCGGCGCGCGCACCGCCTGGCACACCCATCCGCTCGGGCAGACGCTCTATGTGATCTCGGGCATCGGCCGGGTGCAGGCCAAGGGCGGCCCGATCCGGGAAATCCGCCCCGGCGACGTCGTCTGGATTCCGCCGAACGAGAAGCACTGGCACGGCGCTTCGCCCGACAACAGCATGACCCATATCGCCATGCAGGAGGCACTCGACGGCGTGTTCTCGACCTGGATGGAGCACGTCACCGACGAGGACTACAACGGCAAGATCGGTTGAACGCAGCCGCGAGCTCAAACCGAAAAGCCCCGCTTTCACGAGTGGGGCTTTTTGTTTTCGGTGACCGTAGCCCGGATGAAGCGCAGCCCAATCCGGGGCGCCCCCGCGGCAAGAGTTCCGGATTTCGCTGCGCTCCATCCGGGCTACAAGAGGTCAGTTCACCCGCGTCCAGGTCTGGCCACCGCAGAACATGCCGCCGAATGCGCAGCCCTGGACGCGCAGCGTGTCGGGGCCCTTCAGCGCGATGGTGGAATCGTACGTGCTGCCGCTGTTCGGATCGAAGATGCGGCCGCTCCATTTGTCCTTGCCGGGCTTCATGTTGATCAGAACCTGCTCGCCGTTGGCGTTCGACTTCTTGTCGACCGAATAACCGCAGAGATTGGCACCGCATTGCTCGATGCGGACCTTGCCTTCCTTTTCCTCGGTCAGCCAAAGGCCGAGCGGGGAGTTGGCTGCTTGCACGGGGGTTGCTGCCGGCTTGGGCGCCGGCGCGCTTGGCGGCGCGGTGCCGACAGTGACGGGCCTTGCCGGCGGCGCTGCGTGGGGCGGCGCGTGTGACGGCGGTGTGGTCGCGGCGGCCGGCTGAGATGTTGCTGGCGCGGCCGGGGCAGCAGTCTGATCAACGGTCGCTGGAGCAGGCGCTGGCGCCGCAGCAGGTGGTGCAGCCGGCGCGGTTTGAGAATCCGTCTTGGCTTCCTTCGGAGCCGGCTCGCGCTTCTGCTCGGCATCCTTGCTCCTGGCGCGCTTGGTGTGGCGGGGAGTATTGTCGTAGACGCCGGGGATCGAAACCGTGCCGCGATCGGGATCGATGCGGATGGTGCGACCGCCATAGTCGAAGGTGTGTTGCGCCTGTGCTGCGGCCGTGCTTGCCAGCGCAAGGGTGGCGATCGCCAGAAGCTGCCTCATCTCGACCTCCACTGCAGGGAACCCCTTCGCAAGGGCTATCCGGTGACCGCCTCGTTGAACGTGTCCCAAATCACGGTCAGAACATGAGTCGTGTCCTCACCGATGAGGTTCAAATCACTGATTGCGGTCTGGTTTCAGGCGATCCGCATCGAATGATGAGCGCGTGCGTTTGACGCAGGCTATTCGAACCACGCAGCGTAGATCTTCGCGTAGCTGCCGTCTTCGCGCGCGATGTGAAGCCATTGGTCGACGAACGCCTTCAAGGCGACGTCGCGCTGCATCCAGTAGGCTTTCTCGGCGAAGTCGAACGGCTTGTCGGGATGCACGGCGCAGAGCACGCCGGGGTGCAGCTTCTGCTGATAACGTGTCTCGGACGCGTCGGTCATCATCAAATCGGCGTCGCCCTTGGCGATCTCGTCGAAGATTCTGGTGTTGTCGTTGAAGACACGGATGTCGGCCGCCTTCACATGGGCGCGCGCGAACCGCTCATTGGTGCCGCCGGGATTGACGATGACGCGGGTGCCGGGCTGGTCGATCTCGGCGAGGGTGTCGTACTTGCCCTGGTCGGCGCAGCGCGCGATCGGCGTCTTGCCCTCGCGCATGATCGGTGTCGAGAACAGGCCCTTCTTCTGCCGGTCGAAGGTGATGGAGATGCCGCCCATTGCGATGTCGAAATTGTCGGCCTCGAAATCCCTCATCATTTGCGGCCATGATGTCGGCACGAACTCGACCTTGACGCCGAGCGCCTTGCCGAGTGATCGCGCCATGTCGACATCGAAGCCGCGGAAGGTATTGGTCTCCTTGTCGAGCGCAGTGAACGGCAAATAGTCGCCGGTCATCCCGACGCGCAGCGTGCCGCGCTTGACGATCTCATCGAGCCGGGACGGCGCGGTCTGCGCATGCGCGGCGGACAGAAGCAAAGCGAGAGCGAGGCCGGCCAGCGCGCGAAACATAAAAGTGTTCTCCATTGCGGTGCCCCTGGGTGGGCGTCGTCACTCAAGCTTCGGTGTTGTCCTTGCGCGCCTGAAGGGCGGTCGCAGTGCGGCTGATGATCTCGTGCCTGAAGTGCTCGAAGCGGCGGCGCGCTTCGGCTTCGCGATCGTCGACAAATTTGATCGCCGCGTCCCTGTCCATCGGGCCGTTGACCAGCGGGGTCGATCCTTCGCCGACGGTCTCGTCGACATAGTATCGGCCACCGTCCTCGCGCACCGTCCAGCGAAAGCGCAGTGCGGCCATCGGGCCCGGGCCGGACTTCGAATAGCCGTTCGCCTCGATCGGCTGGGCCGGTTGGACGGGTTCAGGCTCCGGCTCGCTTGGCTCCGGTTCGACCGCTGCCGGTTCGACGACCTCAGGTTCGCGGGCCTCGGGCTGGCTTGGCTCGGGCTGTTCGGCAGGTTCGGACTGTTCGACCGGAGGCGGCTCGACCGCCGACGGCGCGGCGGGCGCGTGCTCGGTGGACACAGTCGCGTGCTCGGTGGACACAGTCGTGATCGACACGGTCTCCACCGTAACGATTTCGACCGATGTTGGCAGAGGCGGCGGCATCGCGATCGCGGCCGGCCGCTCCTCAGCGGGCTCGGCTGCCTTGTCAGCCGTCTTGTCGGACGGTTTGGCCTTCTCGGGAGGCGTCGTCGTCTGATCGAGAATGCTTGCGATCGCGGCGAGCGCATTGTCGGTCGGGTCACTCACGGTTCGGCCCCCCAGGCATGGCGCCGGCGGAATCGCGCCGACGCCCTTCCTATCTACCTGATCTGACTGTCCTTTGTCAGCTAGGCGCAGACCGGCGGGCGGCGGTCCTTCCAGGGCCGGACCTGTTCGAGCTGGCCGGCGAGGCGGAACAGCAGGCCTTCCTCGCCGAGCTTGGCCGCGAACATCATGCCGAGCGGCAATCCGGCCTTGTTCCAGGCCAGCGGCACCGACATCGCCGGCTGGCCGGACATGTTGAACATCGAGGTGCCCGGCATATAGCGGCGCAGCACCGGCGCAATGTGGGTGAGGTCCTCGGACATCGTGTTCAGCTCGCCGAGGCGGAGCGGCGGCGCGCACAGCGTCGGGCTGAGAAAGATGTCGCAGCCTTCGAAAAAGGTCGCGAGCCCACGCGAGATCTGGAATGCGGCAAGCTGCGCGGCGACATAATCGGCCGGGGTCATCTTGGCCGAGTTCTGGCCGCTGGCGAGCGTCAACCGCTCGACATCATCAGATGTCAGCGTGCGCCCGACGCGCTGCTCGAGCAGGCGGATCGTCAGCGCCGTGTTGCCGGCGACGATCGTCGTCATGGTCGCGGCCGGATCGGCTGCAAGCGGCGGTGCGCGCTCCTCGACATGGTGGCCGAGCCCGGCCAGCAGCTTGGCGACGTCGCGGACCGCCGCTGATATCTCCGGATCAATGGCATCGCCATAGGGCGACTTGTCGGTGAAGCTGATACGCAGATGGCCGGGGTCGCGGCCGACCTCCTGCGAGAACGGCCGCTCCGGCGGAGGCGCGACGTAGAGGCTCGACGGCTCCGGACCATGGATCGCATCCATCATGACCGCGCTGTCGCGGACGCTGATGCTCAGCACATGGCCGACGGAGAAGCCGCCCCAGCCTTCGCCACGGTCGGGGCCGACCGGGTTGCGGGCGCGGGTCGGCTTCATGCCGAACACGCCGGAGGCGGAGGCGGGGATCCGGATCGAGCCGCCGCCGTCGCTGGCATGTGCGACCGGCAGGATGCGCGCCGCAACCGCAGCACCGGCGCCGCCGGACGAGCCGCCGGAGGAATGGTCGAGATTCCAGGGATTGCGGGTCGGGCCGAACAGACGGGATTCCGTCGTCGGCATCAGCCCGAATTCCGGGCTTGAGCTTTTGCCGAAGATCGTAAGCCCGGCGTCGAGGAAGCGCTGCGCCAGCGTGCTGTTATGGTCGGCGACAAAATCCTTCAGCAGGCTGGCACCCGAGGTGGTGCGCGTGCCCTCGAGCAGATCGAGGTCCTTGAGCAAAAATGGCACGCCGGTGAAGGGACCGTCAGGCAAACCCTTGGCGATCTGGCGCTCGGCGTAGTCGTAATGCTTGACGACAACAGCGTTGATCTTCGGATCGATGGCGGCGGTGCGCGCGATCGCCTCGTCGAGCAATTCCTTCGCGGTCACGTCCTTGTTGCGGACCAGCTCGGCGAGACCGACCGCATCGTAGTTGCCGAATTCCTTGAAAGCCATGTGCATGCTCCGCATCGCCGGGCCGACCTTGCCGGATCGGCCACGGCGCAACTAGAGCACGATCCGGAAAAGTGTGAAGCGGTTTTCCGAAAAGATCGTGCTCAAACAAACTAAAGCGCGACGACCTATCTCATCGCGCTTTTGGGAAGGCTGAAAGCTCAGCCGAGGACGTCCTGGTTGATCACGTTCTGGCGCAGCGGATTGCCGTCCAGCACGCTCAGGATATTGCGCGCGGTCTGTTCGCTCATGCGATCGACCGCCTCGACGGTGACGCCCGCCACATGCGGCGCCATGATCACGTTGGGCAAAGCGTGCAGCGGCTGGCCGACCGGCGGCGGTTCGACCTCGAACACGTCGAGGCCTGCACCGGCGAGCTTGCCCGATACCAGCGCGTCGTGCAGCGCCTTCTCGTCGACGATGCCGCCGCGGGCGGTGTTGATGAGATAGGCGGTCGGCTTCATCAGGCGGATCCGGGCCGCGTTGAACAGGCCGATCGTTTCGGGATTCTTCGGGCAATGGATGGTGACGAAATCCGCCCGCGGCAATGCTGCCTCCAGGCTCGGCACCACCTCGCAGCCGGCCGCGGTGATCTCGCTGGCGGGCTTGTAGGGGTCGTACACCAGCACGTTCATTTCCATCGCCAGGCAGCGCTTGGCGGTGCGGGTGCCGATGCGGCCGAAGCCCACGATTAGCACGGTCTTGCCGTAGAGATCGAACGGCAGCACGCCGAGCCGGCTCGCCCAGGTGCCGTCCTTGACCATCGAATGCATTTCCTGCGCGCGCTTGGCCAGCGTCAGCATCATGAACAGGGCCTGCTCGGCGACCGACGGCGAGTTGGCGGTGCCTGCGACCATCAGCGGCACCTTGCGGCGGGACAGCGCCGGCACGTCGACGGCGTCGTAGCCGACGCCGATCCGGGTCACCACCATCATGCCCTTGGAGGCTTCCAGCTCGGCCTCGCCGAACCGGGTGGCGCCGAGCGCGACGCCATGGACCGGGGCATGCTGCTCCAGCATCGCCTGGAAATCCTTGGCCGAGATCAGGTTGGGAAATTCGATGAGTTCTACGTCGTCCCGCTCGTTGAGGAGCGCCCGCGCGCCCGGAGACAGAGTCTGGGTGATGAAGATCTTCTTCTTGTTGGTGGCCATTTCCTGCCCTTGAGGTTTCTTGTACGCCGTCAAAGGACGGCGCCGGTCACCTCGTTTAGCAAATGCATATTGTTGAGGTCCACAGCCAATCGGAGCGGGCTGCCATCCTGCGCGCCGGCATTGGGGTTGACCCGGCCGCAGACCTGGCTGCCCTCCAGCGTGAAATAGACCAGGGTCTCCATGCCCATCGGCTCGGTGACGTCGAGCACTGCGTCGAACGGTTCGACGCCGGGCTCGGCGTGCGGCCGTGCCTCCATGACGTGCTCGGGGCGGATGCCCAGCAACAATTTGTCGCTGCGCGAGAGCGCCTGGTAGCGGGCGGCGCGCGCCGGCGGCAGCGCGAAGGCGAGCCGGTCGGTCAGCCGCACGTTGAGCTTGCCGCCGACATCCTCGAGCCGGCACGGCACGAAATTCATCGCGGGCGAGCCGATGAAGCTTGCGACGAACTTGGTCGCCGGCTTGTGATAGAGCTCGCTGGGCGTGCCGATCTGCTCGATCCTGCCGTGGTTCATCACCACCACGCGGTCGGCCAGCGTCATCGCCTCCACCTGGTCGTGGGTGACGTAGACGGTCGTGGTGCGGACCTTCTGGTGCACCTTCTTGATCTCGATCCGCATCTGCACGCGCAGCTTGGCATCGAGGTTGGAGAGCGGCTCGTCGAACAGGAACACCTTCGGATTGCGCACGATCGCGCGTCCCATCGCGACGCGCTGGCGCTGGCCGCCGGAGAGCTGCTTCGGCTTGCGGTCGATCAGGTCGGTGATGTCGAGCATGCGGGCGGCCTCGGTGACCCGGCTCTTGATCTCGGCCTTGGGATAGTGTTTCAGCCGCAGCCCGAACGACATGTTCTCGGCGACGGTCATGTGCGGGTAGAGCGCATAGTTCTGGAACACCATCGCGATGTCACGGTCCTTCGGCGGCACGTCGTTGACGACGTCGCCGCCGATCATGATGTCGCCGTCGGAGATGTCCTCGAGGCCGGCGATCATCCGCAGCGTCGTCGACTTGCCGCAGCCGCTCGGGCCCACTAGCACCACGAACTCATGGTCGGCGATATCGAGGTCGATGCCGCGCACCGCCTCGACCTCGTCGTAACGTTTCACCACCTTGCGCAAACTGACGTCGGCCATAAGTTCAACCCTTTGTCGCACCGGCGGTCAGGCCGGCAATGTAGTAGTCCATCAGGAAGGCGTAGATGATCAGCGGCGGCGCGGCGCCGAGCAGGGCACCGGTCATGATCTGCCCCCAGTTGAAGACGTCACCCTTGATCAGCGTGGTGATGATGCCGACCGGCAGCACCAGCTGGTCGGTCGAGGTGGTGAACACCAAGGGATAGAGAAACTGGGCCCAGGACACGGTGAAGGCGAAGATCGTCGCCGCGATCAGGCCAGGCAGCGCGACCGGGATGAAGATCCGCGTCAGCGTCTGGAACCAGCTTGCCCCGTCGATGATCGCGGCCTCGTCGAGCTCCTTCGGGATCGAGGCGAAATAGCCGATCATGATCCAGGTGCAGAACGGCACCGTCAGCGTCGGATAGATGAACAGCAGCACATACCAGCGATTGACCAGCTGGATGCCGGTCCAGTCGCCGAACACCGCGAACATCTTGAACAGCGGAATGAACAGCAGGCTGTCCGGGATCAGGTAGGTGAGGAACACCCCGGTCGCGAGCGTCGCCGAGCCCCAGAACTTCATCCGCGACAGCGCAAAGGCGGCCGGCACGCTGATCAGCATCGTGATGGTGACCACGATGATCGAGACCCAGGCCGAATTCCAGAAGAAGCGCAGGAACTGGTTCGAGGTCAGGAGCTCGACGTAATTCTCCAGCGTGGGCTGGTGCACCCACCACGGGTTGGTCGCCGCCGAAATCTCGGCGCTGCCCTTGAGCGAGGTGATCAGCATGTAGAACGGGGGCGTCAGCGAGAAGATCGCAAACAGGGTCAGGAAGAAATACGACCAGCGCAGCGCCCAGGTCCGGTCGCGGCTCATGCTGCCATACTTGACCTTGCGGGTCGGGCCGGACTTGTCGATCGTCATCGTGCTCATCAGGCTTCGTTCCCGCGTTTGGAGATGTCGCGCAGGATGAAGATCGCTGCAACCGCGAGGATCGGCACCATGAACAGCGAGACGCTGGCGCCGAGCGGAATGTCGCTGCCCTCGATGCCGACGCGGAACGCCCAGGTCGCGAAGATATGGGTGTGATCGAGCGGGCCGCCCGCGGTCAGGATGCGGACAATGTCGAAATTCGCGAAGGTCACGATCAGCGAGAACAGAGTGGTGATCGCGATGATGTTGCGCATCATCGGCAGCGTCACGTACCAGATCCGCTGCCACCAATTGGCGCCGTCGATCGCGGCTGCTTCATAGAGCTGGTCGGGTACCGATTTCAGCGCCGCCAGATACATGATCATGAAGAACGGCGCGCCGTACCAGACGTTGACCAGGATCACCGAGAAGCGCGCCCACATCGCATCTCCGGTCCACGGGATCGGCCCGATGCCGAAGAACGACAGCGTGTAGTTGAAGGCGCTGTAGGACGGATCGAACAGCCAGAGCCAGGCCAGCGTGCTCATGGCCGGCGGGATCACCCACGGCACCAGCAGCATGCCGCGCCATTTGCGCTGCTTGTTGGCGGGCACGTTGTGCACGAAATGCGCGACGATGAAACCGATCAGGGCTTTGAAGATCACCGCCGAGATCGCGAAAATGCAGGATTGCTTGACCACCAGCCAGAAGGTGTCGCGCTTGAACAGGAACTCGAAATTGCCGAAGCCGACGAACTTGGTCATCGCCTTGTTCAGCGTCGCGAGGTGCAGCGAATAGAAGGCAGGGTAGAGCACCAGAACAGCGATCAGGACGATCAGCGGCAACGTCATCAGGAACGCGGCCATCGACTTGCGCCGCAGCGCGTTGCGCAAGCCGACGCGGCGCCGACCCGACTGGGCTGCGGCCGCGCGGTTGGGGTGGAATGCGACATCAACCATAACGCAGGTCCCTCGCGCGGGTTGGTTGCAGACTCGCCGGCTCGGCGGCTGGGATGTAGCGGCGAGAGCTCGCGCGGCCGGCACGATCGGCCGGCCGTGCGGGGCTCGCTTGTCGTCAGCTTCGCATAAAGCCTTCACACTCGCCCTCGGCCCAGGCGAGGGTCTTTTCCATGCTTTCACCCTGGTAGTATCGCAGGCACATCTTGGTCAGGGTGGCCTGGAAGTAAATCTGCTGGGCAACCTTCGGCGGCGCCGGCGACGCGGCGATCGACAGGGTCTGATGGTTGTACGGGTTGGGATAGTGGTACAGCGTGCCCTTCGGCGGGGCCTGCTCCTGCCAGATCTTCAACGTGGTCAGGTTGGCAAAGGCCGGAAGATCGTAGCCGCCGCTGGCGTTGACCAGCCGCTCGATCGAAGCCGGCTGCGACAAATGGGTCAGCAGACTCTTGGCCGTTTCCTTGTTCTTGGAGAAATTCCAGAGGGACAGGAAGTAGGGCAGGAACGGCGCGAAGCGGCCCTTGGGACCGGCCGGGAAGCCGTGGGTCCAGCATTGCTCGGCGATCTGCGGTGCGTCGCGCTTGGCCACCGCCCATGCGCTTGGCGGATTCATGATCATCGCGCCCTTGCCGGCCACCAGCCATTTGTTATTGGAGGCATCGTCCCATGCCGAGACGTCGGGCGGCAGGAAGGCGATCAGCTTCTTGTAGTAGTCGAGCGCCTGGCGCACCGCGTCGGTTTTCACGGTCAGGTTGCCCTTGGCGTCGACCAGTTCGGCGCCGAACGACTGGAAGATCGCGCCGGCGGTGTCGACATTGTCGCTGGTTTCGCCAAGCCCGATCCCGAACGGGAAGCCGGCCTTGTGGCAGGCTTCGGCCGCCTTGAGGAAGGTATCGAGGGTCCAGTTGTCCGCCTTCGGCGGGCTGCCTGCCGGATACATTTCCTGCACGTCGATGCCGGCATATTTCTTCATCAGGTCGATGCGCGAGCAGGGGCCCTTGATCTGGCTGCCGAGGCAGGTGGGGACACCGAGCCATTTGCCGTCGAGCTGGCCGAGATATTTGACGGTGCCGTTGACCTCGCCATTCTGCTTGATCAGCGGCTCCATGACGTCGTTGACCGGCTCGAGTTGCTCGGCGTTGGAGTGCACCCACCACGTGGGCATGGCGAAGATGTCATGACCGGTTTTCGCCTGCGCTTCGGCGGCAATGGTGACGAGGTTCTTGTTGCCGACGCTGGTGATGTAATCGATCTGGACCTCGACCTTCTCCTTCTCAGCCCATTCCTTGACCAGAGCGGTCGACTCGCCGTTCGCGCCGGGCACCCAGTGATCCCAGAAACCGATCGAGAGCTTTCCGGCTGCGTAGGCGCCGCGCACGTAAGGGGCTGTAACGAGCGCCGCCGATGACAGCGCTGTCGCTGCAACGAATTCTCGGCGCGAAAGCTTCTTCCGTGACATGGCATTCCCTCCCTGGTCGCCGACGGACAAAAGACTTTTTCGAATCCCGTCGTTGTTTTTGTGCGTCGCGTTGGCGCGACGTCGCGGGATTTCGTTCACACTGATCAGAACAGAATTGCTTGCGGCTGTCGAGAAACGAGATGCCGGTCCCGCGTAGTACTAACGTTGTGGTCAAATTGCAGGCAGGGTCAGCGGCGGCGTCGCAATTGCAGGTGGATTTCAGCGCTTCGTGTAATCATGTTGCGATGCACGCGATGCGCGACGCAGAGACGCGCGAGACGGTGCGCGGTTGAGCCGCAGGTTTCCGGCTGGGCCGGATCAACCGTGTTCCCGTCATGTTGATGCCCGCCGTGACCGATAGACTCGCTGAAGCTGGAAACGATAAAGTCCGGATTCGTCGAACCGACCCCCGCATCAAAGGTGCAATCCACCATCGATCACGGAGATCCGATCATGCTCATCCCGGTAGCGAAGCTGCGAGCACAATGGAGGTTGTGCGCCGCGGTTGGGGCCGCCACCGTCACGCTGCTTGCAGTGCCTCACATGGTCGATGCGCAGATCGTGCAGGGCGTCGAGAAAGGCGCGCGCGAGGGCAACAAGGCCGCCGGACCGGTCGGTGGCGTCCTGGGCGGCGCGATCGGGGGCGTGGTCGGCGTGGTCACCGGCGTGACCGGGGTGTTCACCGGCAACAACGCCAACAACGCCAATCCCAGTGCCGGCAACGGCAAGAACGCGCAGGCGCCGGCGTCAGGCGACAAGCAGGGCGCCAAGGCCGGCAAATCGGCCAAGGCCGCGACCAAGGACAAGGGTGCCAAGCAGCCGCCGACGATGCTGACCCAGGCGGGCGCGCCGCAACTCACGGCCGAACAGATCGTCGCCAACAGCGACGCCAACATCGAGCGGATCAAGAAGGAACTCAATCTCACGCCGGAGCAGGAAAAGAACTGGGCCGGCTTCAACAGTGCGATGCACTATCTCGGCCATAACGGCGCCGACCGGCTCAACCTGCGCATCGCGCGGGCTCAACGCGATCCACCCGATGACATCATCGAGCAGATGCGCAACGAGGCCCAGTTCCTCAATGACCGCGCGGGCGATCAGCGTAACGTTGCCGACGCCGCCGAGCCGCTCTATGCGAGCCTCGACGACAAGCAGAAACAAATCTTCATCAACGAAATGGTCCGCCTCAGCCACGAACGCGGGCTCGACTAGAGCCGTCCATGGAATCCGAATGACGGCTCCGGACTCCTGTTCCGAAGCGTTCTCGTTACGCGAATGGATATCCACTTCGCTCGAAGAGCTTCACGGAGCTGTCGCCGGCGATGTGGGGACGAATAGCCGGGCCACCATGCCCTGGGGTAGGTTAAAGGCGCAGCACCCGGCTATTCTGCCGCAGCGGCGCGGCCCGGTTAATTCGTCATTCAATATTGAAGAAAAACGGACCGGATCACGCCCGAGTGATGGCCGAGTCGGGGCCTTGTCGGGAACCGATTGCGCGACATGAAAACTGGCCGGCAGATACGCCGACCAATTGTTGAGCAGATCAGTTCAGCGTAAGCCGGTTCAGCTCTTGGGAAAGTTCAGCTCAACGCCGACGCCGTCGGGATCGTAGAGGAAGATCTGGGTGTCGCCGGTACGCGGCACGATCTGCTCGCGGAAGCTGACGTTGTTCGCCTGGAGGCGCTTGCGCACGCCGTCGACGTCGGTGGCGGCAAAGGCGATGTGGTCGAGGCGACCGGTGTCCTCATATTTCTTCTCGGTGCCGCGCACTACGATGCCGTCGCGCGGCTTGCGGGTGCCCATCAAATGGACCGTGGCCTGGCCGCCGGAATAGAGCCAGTAGCCGGGGAAATCGAGCGGCGGGCGATCGCCGTTCTCGAGCCCGAGCACCTCGCAATAGAACGTCTTGGTCTTCTCCAGATCCTGCGGTTCGATGGTGAAATGCTGTAGTCCGCCCAGTGGCATGGTTCGTCTCCTTGAGAATTGAGATTAGACAAAGCTGAGGTCGGCATCGACGCCGAGCATCCAGGCGCCGACGGTCTCGAAATGGCTGAAGCGGCCCTGCAATTGCTGGGTCACGGTGTGGATGTCGCGGAAGCGGCGCTCCAAAGGATGGCCGTCGAAGATCGCGGTGGCGCCGGCGGTGTTGTAGGCGAAGTCGACGGCTTCCTTGGCCTTGTGGATGGCGTGCGTCGCGGCCATCCGGATCGTCATGCGCTGCGCAACCGTGATGCTGTGGCCGGCGACCAGATCCTGCCAGATGTCGGCCATCGACTGCAGCAGGAAGGCGCGGGCGGCGCGAAGATTGACCTCGGACTGGGCAAGGCCCGACTGCACCACGGCATTGTCGCGCAGCGTCTTCGTCATGCCGCGCGGCACCTTGTTGCGGGCGACGTCGAGGAAATTGTCGAGCGCGCTGCGGGCAATGCCACAGGCGACCCCGGCAAAGCCGATCTGATAGCAGGTGTGGTTGCTCATCCGGTACAGCGGACCGTTCTCGCGGCACTCGCGGTCGAACTCGCGGGTGATCGAATGATCCGCGCGGACGAAGAAATCATCCAGCGCGAACTGGTCGCTGGCGGTGCCGCGCAGCCCGACCGTGTTCCAGATGTCGGTCCAAGCGACGTCTTCGGTCCGCACCAGCATGGTGCGCTCGATTTGCTCGCCATTGGCGTCGCGGCGCGGCGAACCGTCCGCGGCATAGATCGGGCAGTGGGCGCCGAGCCAGGTGGCGTGCCGCCCGCCGGAGGCGAACGACCAGACCCCGGTGACGCGATAGCCGCCCTCGCACTCGATCGCCTTGACCTTCGGGCCGGGACCCCAGGCCAGCACGGCGCGCGGGTCGGCAAACACCTCCTGCGCGACCGGCAGATCGAGATAGGCCGCCGACATCGCACAGCCGCCGGCCTGGCTCAGGCACCACGCCGTCGAAGCGTCGGCCTTGGCGATGGCTTCGATGACATGGAAGAAGGTGACGGGATCGGTCTCGATCCCGTCGGTCGAACGCGGCAACAGCAACCGGAACAGCCGCGCCTCATGCAGCCGGTCGAGCAGGTCGGGCGGCAGGCGGCGCGCCGTTTCGATCTCGTTGGACGCCGCTGCAACCGCGTCCCTGATCGCCTCGGCGCGGGCGATCACGTCGCGATCGCCCGCAAGATCGGCTGAAGTCACGCTCATGTCCGCCTCCCTCAGGCGCGCCGGATGGTGGCGGAGGCCGCGACGTCGGCCGTCGCATTGAGCTCCTTGTCGATCTGCTCGATCGACTTGCCCCGGGTCTCAAGCCCGAAGAACAGATAGACGGCGCCCGCCATCAGGAACCAGCAGCCGAGATAGACGAAGGCAGTCGGGATCTGGGTCAACGGCACGTCCGGCTTGAGGTAATTGTTCGAGCCAACGATCAGGGCAAGCCCGACCGGCCCGATGATCTTGCCGATGCCGCCGAAGCCATAGGCCGAGCCCATGCCGGTGGTGCGCAGATGCGACGGCCAGACCTCCGCCGCATAGGGACCGACGATCGCAAAGCCGCCGTCGGCGAAGAAGAAGGCGGCACCCAGCAGCAGCCAGAACGCCGACATGCCGAACAGCGTCGCGTCGTAGTGATAGCCCGCGATGATCGTGAGCGCACCGGCGCCGAAGCCGAGCAGGCCGCCGGCGACGCGCCGTCCCAGCAGTTCCGAGAAATAGGAGAACGAGATGCGGCCGAGGAAGCCGGTGACGCTGAGCAGGATCATCATCTTGGCGGCCTCCTGTGGCGTCACCTTCAGCAGCAGGACGAACAGCGAGGGCGCCCACAGTGTGATGCCGTAGACGCCGGTCTGCGCGCCGGCATTGCCGAGCCAGGAGACGATCAGGCTGCGCGGATATTTGAACAGGTCGAACCAGCTGGTCTTAACGATCGGGCCGGCGTCGGCCGCGCTCGGCAAGGGCAGTTCGGAGGGCTGGAGTTGGAGCGCCCAGGCGAGCGACTTGCGGGCTTCGTCATAGCGTCCTTGCCGGCACAGCCAGCGCGGCGATTCCGGAACCCAGAGCCGGACCAGCAGCACCAGAACCGCCGGCAGCACGCCGATCGCAAACAGCAGCCGCCATTGATCGGTGCCCATGATCGCACCCAGCACCGCGCCGAGGCCGACGCCGAGCGGGATCACGCAGGTGACGAGCCCGCCGACCCAGCCACGCTTGTGCGAGGGCATGAACTCCTGCACCAGCGGCAGGTCGACGCAATACAGGCCGCCGACGCCGGTGCCGACGAAGAAGCGCAGGATCGCCAGATAAACCCAGCCATTGTCGGGGGTGAAATAGAGCAGGCCGGTCGCGATCGAGAAGTTGAGCACCGTGCCGATGAAGACGATGCGGCGCCCGACCCGGTCGGCGAGCCAACCCCAGAGATAGGCGCCGATGATAGCGCCGATGCCCGAACTCATCAGCACGGTCGCCGACTGGCCGAAGGTGAGTTTCCAGGGCCCGATCAGGAAGGCGAGCACGAAGCCGATCAGGAAATAGTCGAAGAATTCCAGCGCATCGCCGATGATGGCGGCCGCAAGGATCTTGATCTGGTTGCCGGTCAGAGTCGTCCGGCGATCGAGAATCTCGAACATGGCGCGTCTCCCCATGGCGCCTGTTCATTATTGTTCGGAGCGTGCGTCGCGCCAGCGCATCGCCCATCGGATGAGGCTATCCTCGCGCCGCCGCGAACGGCAAGCCCGCGCCGACGCGGAGCTCATCTGCACGGACACGATAAGCAATTCGGCTTACTGCTGCGCACAAATCATGGTGCGAAAGCCCGACGTCAGCCGCGCCAGCCGTTGACTCCGGTAATGCCGATCGCCCACCTTTGCGCGAACAGAGCGTGGGGGCAGGCCGGGTGGACGAAAAGCGCAGGCATCCGCGAACCGAGGTCAATGAACCCGGCTATGTCTCGTCGGGCGGTTCGGTCATGCACTGCACGATCGTCAACGTATCCCCGGACGGGGCGGCGATCGAAGTCGAGAACCCGGCCTTCGTCCCGCACAGATTCCGCCTGGTGATGGCCGGCGATGCCTCCGTCGTCTACGAGTGCCAGGTGATCTGGAGCAAGAAGACGCGGATTGGACTGAGTTTCGTGAAGGCAGGTTAGCACTGCGCGGCGCAAAAAAGACGGCTCCCCCGCGGAACACCGCGCCGAAGCCGTCTGGGATGGTCGTTTGCCGATTACGAACGCCGCCTCAACGCGAAGTCGGCAACTTCGTTCCGCGTCGCCCTGAAATAAAAGCTCTGGCGGGCGTCAGCGCCACATGCCGCGCATCCGGGCGCCGATGTCGATCGGTGGCGTTCGGTTCGCGGTCGAGGCTTGTGCAGGCGCGGCGCGCGGCCAACTGGTCCGCTCGAACATCGGCAGCAGCCGTTCCGGGATGAAGCGGGTGCGCGAGGCGTACATGTGGCGATCGCCCTTGGCGGCCTGGCCATGGACGAAGAAGCGCTGCGGCACCATCAGGTGCAGATCGTCCTTGGCGCGGGTCATCGCGACATAGAGCAGGCGGCGCTCCTCCTCGAGCTCCGCCGAGGTGCCGGCGCCGAGGTCGGATGGCATGCAGCCGTCGACGACGTTGAGGACATAGACCGACTTCCATTCCTGCCCCTTGGCGGAGTGGATGGTCGACAGGATCAGGTAGTCCTCGTCGAGCAGCGGCACGCCGGCCTGGTCGCTGGTGGCGTCGGGCGGATCGAGCGTGAGCTCGGTCAGGAAGCGCTCGCGTGACGGATAGCCGGCGGCGATCTGCTCGAGCTGAATGAGATCGGCGCGGCGCACCTCGCTGTCCTCATGGATGCGGTCGAGATGCGGCTCGTACCAGAGCCGCGCTCGCTCGATGTCGACCGGCCATTCCGAGTAGCGCAGGTTCCCGATCGCCTCGATGAACAGCCGCCAGTCGGCGCCGGCGCGCGGCGGGGCGGGCAGCGCGACGAGGGCTGCAATCGGATCGGCGGCTTCGGCCATGTGGTCGAGCACTCGCTGCGCCGAGGCCGGCCCGACCCCGGGCAACAGATGCAGGATGCGAAAGCCGGCAACCCGGTCGCGCGGATTGGCGGTGAAGCGCAATAGCGCCAGCATGTCCTTGACGTGCGCAGCGTCGAGGAATTTGAGGCCGCCGAACTTCACGAACGGGATGTTGCGGCGGGTCAGCTCGACCTCCAACGGTCCGCTGTGCGACGAGGTGCGGAACAGCACCGCCTGGTGCTTCAGCAGCGCGCCTTCCTCGCGGTTGGCCAGCACCTCCTCGACGATGTATCGCGCCTGATCGGCCTCGTCGCGGATCGTCACCAGCAGCGGCTTGCGGGTCGAGGTCCGGTCGGTCCACAGGTTCTTGGTGAAGCGCTCCTTGGCGAGCGAGATCACGCCATTGGCGGCCGAGAGGATCGGCTGGGTCGAGCGATAATTGCGGTCGAGCGTGACGATCTCGGCGGCCGGGCTGAATTGAGTTGGGAAGTCGAGGATGTTGCGCACGGTGGCGGCGCGGAACGAATAGATCGACTGCGCATCGTCGCCGACCACGGTGAGCCCGCGCCCCGCGGGCTTGAGCGCGAGCAGGATCGAGGATTGCAGGCGGTTGGTGTCCTGATATTCGTCGACCATCACATGATCGAAGCGGCCGCCGATCTCCTCGGCCAGCGCGGTGTCCGTCATCATTTGCGCCCAGTAGAGCAGCAGGTCGTCGTAATCGAGCACGTTCTGCCGTTGCTTGGCTTCGACATAGGCCGCGAACAATTGCTTCAACTCGCCGGCCCAGCCGGAGCACCACGGGAAGAACTGTCCGAGCACCGCCTCGATCGGCATCTCCGCATTGACGCAGCGCGAATAGATCGCAAGGCAGGTGCCCTTGGTCGGGAACCGGCTTTCGGTGCGCGAGAAGCCGAGATCGTGGCGGACCAGGTTGATCAGGTCGGCAGAGTCCTCGCGGTCATGGATCGTGAAGGCCGGGTCGAGCGCGATACGCTCGGCGAACTCGCGCAACAGCCGCGCGCCGATGCCGTGGAACGTGCCGGCCCAATTCAATGCGTCGGTCATGACCGAGGCGCGATCGCCGAGCACGCGCCGCGCGATCCGCTCGACGCGGCCGGCCATCTCGGCGGCGGCGCGCCGCGAAAAGGTCATCAGCAGGATACGGCGCGGATCGGCGCCGGCTAAGATCAGATGCGCGACGCGATGGGCAAGCGTATTGGTCTTGCCGGAGCCGGCGCCCGCGATCACCAGCAGCGGCGTGCCCACGATGCAATCCTTGCCGACGCCGTGCTCGACGGCGCGGCGCTGCTCGGAATTGAGCGCATCGAGATAGGCTGTGTTGGCAACATCAGGCACGAATCACCCCCACGAAACGCTAACAGACATTGCGATTCCGTGGGGCCGGCGCAGTGGCGCGGGAGCAGAGAAATTAGATTGACATTAACGCCGTGCGGCGCACAACCGCGCCATGGCTGACGTTTCCAAATCCGACACGCCGCTGAAGGCGACATTCAAGGTGCGGCTCAACGGCGAGACGGTGACGCTTGCGACCGTCGGCCAGGCCTACCGCTTCATCAGCAATCTCAGCGCCGTCGAATGGATGGAGTTCCGCTCGCTGCATGACGACGCGTTGGCTGCGCTGGAGCGAGCGGCCGGGAACGCAATGCTGACGGTGCAGGCCACCAACGCGCTGCGGACGCTGTTCGTCCGCGCAAAGCTACTCTGAAAAGAAATGGGCCGCCTTGGCCCTCCGAGGCGGCCCGAGAGTGCGGCCGATGCGCAATTGCGCGTCCTGCCGTCGCGTGTACCGCCGTTACCTTGTTTGCGGCCATAACGGACAGGGCCTTACGCAGCCGCTGTCGATTCGGCTGTAGCTGCCGCACCACAATCAGGGGCCAACGTCGTCGACGAGCCGGTCATACACAAGGGCGGAGCGCATGTTCATCGTTGCGATCTTTAGATAGCTCGGTTCGCGCATGGCGTTGTTGAACATCATGATCGCGGCCTTCCAGTAGCCGCGCTCCCGCTGATCGAGGCTCAGCGCAGATAGATAGTCCGCCGCATCGCCGACGGTTGCGAGCGTGCGGCCGTCCTTCAGCACGATCGGGAACGCCAGCGGCGACCGCTTCTCCAGCTCAAGCACGTGACGCTCCCCCCAAGACGAAGCAGCAATAGCAGAACTGGCTGCGCCGCCATATCGAAGCCTTGCGGGAGGTGGGGCGGCTCAGAAAGAATCCGCCAGCGCGATCTCGGCCTTCAACGCGTCGATGCGCCGTTCGGCTTCCTCGGACGTCAGGTCACCCGCGTACTGGTTGGGCTGATAGGCCTCTTCGGCGAGGCTCCTCAACCGCAGCCCCTGGGCACGGGTCATCAGTCCGCCAAGGCGCTCCGCGACCCCGCCATATCTCACTGCTGCTATGCTCATCGCTGACCTCGCTTGCTGGATCGTGACTTGACATTATGTTCTATTTTTGTTCTAACAAGCCATGGATAACAAAATCAATGAAATTCGCCGGAAGATCAGCACTTTGCGGGCTGAGATGACCCTGATCGAGGCGTCGATCCGGGATCAGGTCAATCGCGACCTTGATTGCAGCGAAGCGTCATACCGGCTGATGGCGATGCGCGCCGAGGTGGCTGAGCTCATTGGTCGGTGGAAGGCCGCCGGGGGCGGCGATCGACTGCCGACGGTCAGGGAGCGGCTGAGCCGGAGCTACGCGGATCGGCCGGCAGCGACGGTCAAGCCGGACCGGAGCAAACCCGGCAAGGGGAAGACCGCGGCAGGCCAGAGCGTCGCGCGAACCTGATCCGGACCAGGTGCAGCCAGGTGCTTGGCGCGGTCTCGCGCCTGAACAGGTTTCCGGGCTGGAACCCGGAGCGCGGGATTGCATTTTCCTGTGGTGAGAGCCAACGCCATAGCATCGCCCAGCGCCATGATCGCCGATCCGACCGCGCCACCGCGGGCATCGATGAATGACGATCGCAGCCCGCTGCTGACGCTGATCTCCTGCATCAGCTGCGTCAGGACGATGCGGCTCGAGAGCAGCTCTCCGGGCAATGACGGCAGGGATATTCTCCAATACCGCTGCGAACACTGCAGCCGCATCGAGCGGGTGCAATTGGTGCGGCGAAGCTGGCCGGCAGACCGCTAGCCGTCGCTTTGCACCACGACCGGAATTTCGACGCCGGTCGGCGCACGACGCGCGCGCTTCAACCCCGGTCGTCCTTTTCCGGTTGCACGATCACGCTGCGCCAAAAGTTCCAATTGCGGATTGGAACTTTTGGTTCCATTCACGATTAAGGTACTCGATTTGTGTCACAAATTGCGGTCCTGGCGTTTTCCCGCTTGAATCAATCAAGGGCAGTCATTCTTATGGTCACACTGGCTCTTCCGAGTCCTTGGATCCTTGGGACTCTTGGCCAGCGCGTAGGGGAAATTCCATGACCGATCTCGGTTCGCCGCCTCGTCCCCGTGCTGATACCCGTCGCGCCCAATCATCCAACGGAAGTCTCGACTCCTCGCACGATCTGCTGCAGTCGCTGCAGGCGATGCGCGGCGGCGACTTCTCGGTCCGGATGCGCGGCGACTATCTCGGGATCGACGGCAAGATCGCGGATGCCTTCAACGAAATCGCGGCTGCCAATGAGCGGATGGCGCAGCAATTGGCGCGCGTCGGACAGGTCGTCGGCCGCGAGGGACAGACCCGCCAGCGCGTCAATTTCGGCCTCGCCAGCGGCGCCTGGGCCGACATGGAGAGCTCGGTCAACACGCTGATCGACGACCTGCTGTGGCCGACCCGCGAGGTCACCCGCGCGGTCGCCGCGGTGGCGCAGGGCGATCTGCTGCAAACCGTGCAGCTCGACGTCGAGGGCAGGCCGCTGCGCGGCGAATTCCTGCAGTCGGCGAACATCGTCAACACGATGATCAAGCAGCTCTCGGTCTTCACCTCGGAGGTGACGCGCGTCGCCCGCGAAGTCGGCACCGAGGGCAAGCTCGGCGGCCAGGCTCAGGTGCCGGAAGTGACCGGCGTCTGGAAGGACCTGACCGAGAGCGTCAACTCGATGGCCAACAACCTGACCGGCCAGGTCCGCAACATCGCCGAGGTCACCATCGCAGTCGCCAACGGCGACTTGTCCAAGAAGATCACAGTCGACGTCCGCGGCGAGATCCTGCAGCTGAAAGAGGCCATCAACACGATGGTCGACCAGCTGCGTTCGTTCGCCTCGGAAGTGACGCGCGTGGCGCGCGAGGTCGGCACCGACGGCAAGCTCGGCGGCCAAGCCATCGTGCCCGGCGTCGCCGGCACCTGGAAGGATCTCACCGACTCGGTGAACGCGATGTGCGGCAATCTGACCGCCCAGGTCCGCAACATCGCCAACGTGACCACCGCGGTGGCCCGCGGCGACCTGTCGCGCAAGATCACGGTCGACGTGTCAGGCGAAATCCTCGAGCTGAAGGACACCATCAACACGATGGTCGACCAGCTCAACTCGTTCGCCTCGGAAGTGACGCGCGTGGCGCGCGAGGTCGGCACCGAAGGCAAGCTCGGCGGCCAGGCCCAGGTGCCCGGCGTCGCCGGCACCTGGAAAGACTTGACCGACAACGTCAACTTCATGGCGTCGAACCTGACCGCTCAGGTCCGCAACATCGCCGACGTCGCGACCGCGATCGCCGGCGGCGATCTGTCGAAGAAGATCACGGTGAACGTCTCGGGCGAGATCCTTCAGCTGAAGGAAACGCTCAACACCATGGTGGACCAGCTCAACGCATTCGCCTCGGAAGTGACGCGCGTGGCGCGCGAGGTCGGCACCGAAGGCAAGCTCGGTGGTCAAGCCAACGTGCTCGGCGTCGCCGGCACCTGGAAGGACCTGACCGACAACGTCAACTTCATGGCCTCGAATCTGACCGCGCAGGTCCGCAATATCGCAGGCGTCACCACCGCGGTCGCCAATGGCGACTTGTCGAAGAAGATCACGGTCGACGTGCGCGGCGAGATCCTTGAACTCAAGGACACCATCAACACGATGGTGGATCAGCTCAACGCCTTCGCCGGCGAGGTGACGCGTGTGGCGCGCGAGGTCGGCACCGAAGGCAAGCTCGGCGGCCAGGCCGAGGTGCGCGGCGTCGCCGGCACCTGGAAGGACCTCACCGACAGTGTCAACTCGATGGCCTCGAACCTGACTGCGCAGGTCCGCAACATCGCCGAGGTCGCGACCGCGGTGGCGAAGGGCGACCTGTCGAAGAAGATCACGGTGAACGTGTCGGGCGAAATCCTTCAGCTGAAGGAAACGCTCAACACGATGGTGGACCAGCTCAACGCCTTCGCCGGCGAGGTGACGCGTGTGGCGCGCGAGGTCGGCACCGACGGCAAGCTCGGCGGTCAGGCCGAGGTGCCCGGCGTCGCCGGCACCTGGAAGGACCTGACCGACAGCGTGAACTCGATGGCCGGCAACCTGACGGCCCAGGTCCGCAACATTGCCGAGGTCGCGACCGCGATCGCCGGCGGCGACCTGTCGCGCAAGATCACGGTCGACGTTCGCGGCGAGATCCTCCAGCTGAAGCAAACGCTGAACACGATGGTCGACCAGCTCAACCGCTTCGCCGGCGAGGTGACGCGCGTGGCGCGCGAGGTCGGCACCGACGGCAGCCTCGGCGGCCAGGCCAACGTGCCCGGCGTCGCCGGCACCTGGAAGGACCTGACCGACAACGTCAACTCGATGGCCGGCAACCTGACCGCGCAAGTCCGCAACATCGCCGAGGTGACGACCGCCGTTGCGCGCGGCGACCTGTCGCGCAAGATCACAGTCGACGTGAAGGGCGAAATCCTCGAGCTGAAGAATACCATCAACACGATGGTCGACCAGCTCAACGCCTTTGCCGGCGAGGTGACGCGCGTGGCGCGCGAAGTCGGCACCGAAGGCAAGCTCGGCGGCCAGGCCGAGGTGCCCGGCGTCGCCGGCACCTGGAAGGATCTGACCGACAACGTCAACTTCATGGCGTCGAACCTGACCGCGCAGGTCCGCAACATCGCCGAGGTGGCGAGCGCGATCGCCGGCGGCGACCTGTCGAAGAAGATCACGGTGGACGTGCGCGGCGAGATCCTGCTGCTCAAGGACACCCTGAACACGATGGTCGAGCAGCTGCGCTCGTTCGCCGCCGAAGTGACGCGCGTGGCGCGCGAGGTCGGCACCGAAGGGCGGCTCGGCGGCCAGGCAGTGGTGCCCGGCGTGGGCGGCACCTGGAAGGACCTGACCGACAACGTCAATCTGTTGGCCGCGAACCTGACCACCCAGGTCCGCAACATCGCGGAAGTGACGACCGCTGTCGCGCGCGGCGACCTGTCGCGCAAGATCACGGTCGACGTGAAGGGCGAAATCCTCGAGCTGAAGAACACCATCAACACGATGGTCGACCAGCTCAACGCCTTCGCGGGCGAGGTGACGCGCGTGGCGCGCGAGGTCGGCACCGAAGGCAAGCTCGGCGGCCAGGCCGAGGTGCCCGGCGTCGCCGGCACCTGGAAGGACCTCACCGACACCGTCAACGTCATGGCAGCGAACCTGACTGAGCAGGTGCGCGGCATCGTCAAGGTGGTGACCGCGGTCGCCAATGGCGACCTGAAGCAGAACCTGACGGTGAAGTCGAAGGGCGAGGTGGCCGCGCTCGCCGACACCATCAACAACATGACCGAGACGCTCGCGACCTTCGCCGAACAGGTCACCAGCGTGGCGCGCGAGGTCGGCGTCGAGGGACGGCTGGGCGGCCAGGCCAACGTGCCCGGCACCGCCGGCACCTGGAAGGATCTCACCGGCAATGTCAATTTGCTGGCGGCCAACCTGACCTCGCAGGTGCGTGCGATCGCGGAAGTGGCCACCGCCGTGACCAAGGGCGACCTGACGCGCTCGATCCAGGTCGACGTGCGCGGCGAGGTCGCCGAGCTCAAGGACAACATCAACACCATGATCGGCAACCTCCGTCTGACGACGGAGCGCAACACCGAACAGGACTGGCTGAAGACCAATCTGGCGCGCTTCACCAACATGCTGCAGGGCCAGCGCGACCTCGCGACCGTCGGCCGCCTGTTGCTGACCGAGCTGGCGCCGCTGATCAACGCCCATATGGGCGTGATCTACCAGGTCGACAATCCCGAGAATGCGCAGCTGCGCCTGCTGTCGGCCTATGCCAGCGACAGCAGCAATCCGCATCCGCAGATCGTCCAGTTCGGCGAGGGGTTGATCGGTCAATGCGCGCTCGACAAGCGCCAGCGCCTCGTCTCCGACATTCCGGGCGACGCAGTGCCGATCAATTCGGCCTTGATGCGGATCATGCCGAAGAACCTCGTCGTGTTCCCGGTGCTGTTCGAGAACCAGGTCAAGGCCGTGATCGAGCTGTCCTCGATCTCGTCGTTCACGACCTCGCAGATCACCTTCCTCGAACAGCTCACCGACAGCATCGGCATCGTGCTCAACAGCATCGAGGCGACGATGCAGACCGAGGCGCTGCTGAAACAGTCGCAACAGCTCGCCGGCGAGCTGCAGACCCAGCAGAAGGAATTGCAGCAGACCAACGACCAGCTCGAGCAGAAGGCCCAGCAGCTCGCCGAACGCAACGTCGACGTCGAGCGCAAGAACCAGGAGATCGAACAGGCCCGCCGCGCGCTGGAGGAGAAGGCGACCGAGCTGTCGCTGACCTCGAAGTACAAGTCGGAGTTCCTGGCCAACATGTCGCACGAGCTGCGGACGCCGCTGAACTCAATCCTGATCCTCGGCCAGCAGCTCACGGAAAACCCCGACGGCAATTTGACCGCCAAGCAGGTCGAGTTCGCCCGCACCATTCACGGCGCCGGCACCGACCTGTTGAACCTGATCAGCGACATCCTCGATCTGTCCAAGATCGAGTCCGGCACGGTGACGGTCGATGCCGAGGAGATTTTGACCTCGAGCCTGCTCGAGACTGTCGGGCGGCCGTTCCGGCATGAGGCCGAGAACCGCCACCTGTCCTTCAGCATCGACGTGGACTCCAACCTTGCGCGCAGCATGGTCACCGACTCCAAGCGGCTGCAGCAGGTGTTGAAGAACCTGTTGTCGAACGCGTTCAAGTTCACCGCGGAAGGCGGCGTCAGCCTGACCGTCTCGGCGGCCATCGGCGGCTGGAGCGCGGAGCACGCGATCCTCAACACCGCGCCTGCCGTGGTTGCGTTCGAAGTGTCGGATACAGGCATCGGTATTCCGCAGGACAAGCAGAAGCTGATCTTCGAGGCGTTCCAGCAGGCCGACGCCGGCACCAGCCGCAAATACGGCGGCACCGGTCTTGGCCTTGCCATCAGCCGCGAGCTGGCGGGCCTGCTCGGCGGCGAGATCCATCTGCGCAGCGCGCCGGGCAGGGGCTCGAGCTTCACGCTCTACCTACCGCTGAAATATGCCGGACCCTCGGTCGCACTGCGACCGCAGGCTCAGCCGATACAAATGCCGCACACGTCGGCGCCGTCGCTGCAGGCGGCGAGTACGCAGGAGCGTGTGATCGAGCAGCTTCCGGATGACCGGCTCGATCTCGAGGCCGGCGACACCATCCTCTTGATCGTCGAGGACGACCCGCATTACGCGCGGGTGCTGATCGATCTGGCGCGCGACAAGGGCTTCAAGGTGCTGGTCGCAAGCCGAGGCGCCGAGGCGCTCGATCTCGCCAAGCAGTTCCAGCCGAGCGCGGTCTCGCTCGACGTCTTTCTGCCCGACATGCTGGGCTGGACCGTGCTGAGCCAGCTGAAGCACAATCCGCTGACCCGTCACATTCCGGTCCAGATCATCACGCTCGACGAGGATCGGCAGCACGCACTGGCGCGCGGCGCGTTCTCCTTCGTCAACAAGCCGACCACGACGGAAGGCGTCAGCGCGGCGCTGTCGCAGATCAAGGAATATGCCAGGCCGCGCCGCAAGCGCCTGCTGATCGTGGAGGACAATGCGGCCGAGCAGCTCAGCATCACCGAACTGCTCGGGCACGAGGATATCGAGATCGTGACCAGCGACACCGGGGCAGGAGCGCTCTCGACCTTGCGCGAACATCCCTGCGACTGCGTCGTGCTCGATCTGCGGCTGCCCGACATGAGCGGCTTCGAAGTGCTGGATCAGATCCGCAAGGACGAGACGCTGTCCAATATTCCCGTTGTCGTGTTTACGGGCCGGGAACTCTCGGCAGAGGAGGACGCGGAACTGCACACGATGGCGCGCAGCATTGTCGTCAAAGGTGTGGAGTCGCCCGAACGTCTGCTCGACGAAACGTCACTGTTCCTGCACCGTGTGATCACGGAATTGCCCGTCGAAAAACAGAGGATGCTGGAGAAGCTCAACAGTTCCGATGAGGATCTGATTGGCAAGACCGCGCTTCTGGTCGACGACGACGCCCGCAATATCTTCGCGCTGTCGAGCGTGCTGGAGCGGCGAGGTATGAAGGTGTTGACTGCGACAACAGGTCACGAGGCGATCTCGCTGGTCGAGTCCAACCCGAAGATCGCGATCGTGCTGATGGACATCATGATGCCTCAGATGGACGGTTACCAGACCATCGGCGCGATCCGGCAAAATCCCGCCTTTGCGCGGCTGCCGATAATCGCGCTGACCGCGAAGGCGATGAAAGGCGATCGCGAGAAATGCCTGGAGGCAGGTGCGTCCGACTATCTGGCGAAACCGGTGAACACCGAGCAATTGCTGCTGGCGATCCGCATGTGGCTGCACCGCTGATCGGCGATCGAACATGATGGACCATGAAAAGGTAAACATCCTTCTGGTCGATGACCAGCCGGCCAAGCTGCTGGCCTATGAGGTCATCCTGAAGGACCTCGGCGAGACGCTGGTCGCGGCGTCGTCCGGCCGCGAGGCACTGGAGTTCCTGCTGAAGAACGAAGTCGCGGTGATCCTGGTCGACGTCTGCATGCCCGAGCTCGACGGCTTCGAGCTCGCGGCGATGATCCGCGAGCATCCGCGGTTCCAGAAGACCGCGATGATCTTCATCTCGGCGATCCAGGTCAGCGATATCGACCGGCTGCGCGGCTACGAAATGGGCGCGGTCGATTACGTCCCGGTGCCGGTCGTGCCCGAGGTCTTGCGCGCCAAGATCCGGGTGTTCGCCGAGCTCTACCGCAAGACGCGGCAGCTCGAACGCCTCAACGCCGAGCTCGAGGACCGCGTGCGCGCGCGCACCGCCGAGCTCGAGCAGTCGACCACCCGGCTGGTCGAAAGCGAGGCGCGCCGCAGCATGGCGATTGCCGCCGGCAAAATGGGTTCATGGGACTGGGACTGGGTCAACGGCGACTGGATGTGGGACGAGGGCCAATACAAGATCTTCGGCGTCGATCCCAAAACCTTCGCGCTGACATCGGACAATATCCAGGGGCTGTTCCACCCCGACGATGTCGAAGAGCTGAAGCAGGCCTGGGCCGGGTTCGGCAACGGCCAGACGTCCTATGAAGCCGAATTCCGCGTCATGCGGCCGGATGGCGAGGTGCGCTGGTGCGTCGGCACGGCGGCGGCGACCAGCGACCGGAACGGCAGGGTGGTGCGGGTGAGCGGCGTGACCGTCGACATCACTGATCGCAAGAAGGCCGAGGAACGGCAGAGCCTGTTGACCCGCGAGGTCGACCATCGTGCCAAGAATGCGCTCGCGCTGGCGCAATCGATCGTGCGGTTGACGCGCGCGCAGAACGTGACCGCCTATGTGCGGGCGGTCGAGGGCCGCATCACGGCGCTGGCGCGGGTTCACACCGTGCTGTCGTTGTCGAGCTGGCAGGGGGCTGAGATCCGACGGCTGGTGACCGAAGAGATCGCGCCTTATTCCGAGGCCGGGCAAATCCAGATCGAGGGCGCCGAGGTGCAGTTGCAGCCCGCGACCGCGCAGACGTTGGCGCTGGCGCTGCATGAGCTCGTCACCAACTCCGCCAAATACGGCAGCCTGTCGGTGCTGCCGGGCCGGCTCGCGATCACCTGGGAAGTGCAGGACGACACGCTGATCCTGGCCTGGGTGGAATCCGGCGGGCCGCCGGTGACCAAGCCGAAGCAGAAGGGTTTCGGCACGCGAAGCGTGATCGCCAGTATCGAGACCCAGCTCGGTGGAAGGGCCGATTTCGATTGGCGCGCCGAGGGCCTGATCTGCCGGCTCACGGTTCCGCTCAAGTCGCTTGTTGCGGAGACCACGGCGTACCGCGACCTATCAGCAGCTGCGCGTGAGCCTATGGTCAGTTCCAGGGCCGTTTAGCAGGAACCAAGCCTCCGGCGCTGCGGTTAACGAGTGCTGATCGCTCCGTTCGTAGCCTGAGGTGCTGCCGTGGATGCCCAAACCCGAGAGCGCGGGCCCTCCGTTGAGGAACCGCGGCAGCCCAACCACGCTCCAGAGCAAAAAACGCGTCCAGACCGTGCGCCGCCCCCGCAGCCGGATACCGACCGCAAGCCGTCGATGCGCGACCGGCTCCGCGAGCACTGGATGCTTGCCACGGCCGGCGCCTGTCTGCTGCTGCTCGCGCTCGTTGGTGGCGTGATCTACTGGCTCAACGTCCGGCATTATGAATCGACCGACGACGCGTTTGTGGCTGCGCGCAGTTTTGCCGTTGCAGCAAAGGTCGGCGGCTACGTCGTCGAGGTCCCCGTCACCGACAACCAGCACGTCAATGCCGGCGATCTCCTCGCGCGGATCGATGAGCGTGACTACAAGATATCAGTCGATCAGGCCGAGGCGCAGGTTGCGGTCGCCGAGGCCAATATCGCCAACGTCGAGGCTCAGATCGACAGCCAGCAGGAGCAGATCAAGGAAGCCAGGGCGCAGGCGCAACAGGCCGAAGCACAACTGAAATTTGCCGAGCAAGAGGCCGCCCGCGCGCAAGATCTCGTCGAGAAGGGGGCCGGCACGGTGCAGCGCCAGCAGCAGACACGCTCCGACCTCGACGCTCAACAGGCCAATGCGAGCCGCGCGAGGACAGCGGTGACCGCGGCCGAGCTCGGCGTCAAGACGCTCGACGCTCAGCTCAAGAGCAGCAAGGCATCGCTGGAGCAGGCGCAGACGCAGCTCGATCAAGCCAAGCTGAATTTGCAATACACCCGCATCACTGCGGCGCAGTCCGGACGCGTCGTCAAGCTGAGCGGTGCGGTCGGCACCTTTGTCGCGCCGGCACAGAGCGTCATGATGCTCGTCCCTGACGAAGTCTGGATCACCGCAAACTACAAGGAAACGCAGCTGACCGACATGCGTCCGGGTCAGCCGGTCGAAGTCAGGATCGACGCCTATCCGGGACGCAAGCTCACCGGCCACGTGGCTTCGGTTCAACCCGGCTCGGGCACTGCGTTCAGCCTGTTGCCGGCGGAGAACGCGACCGGCAATTTCGTCAAGGTCGTGCAGCGCGTTCCCGTGAAGATCGTGGTCGACAACTGGCCTGATGATGTGCCGGTCGGGCCGGGCATGTCGGTCGTGCCCTGGACCAGGGTGCGATGAGCGAGGTCGCGGCAGGTGGCGGCGCGGCCTGGTCGCCCGAGCGTTCGGCTGCGGGCGGGCATAATCCCTATCTGATTGCCTTCGTCGTCTCGATCGCGACCTTCATGGAGGTGCTCGACACCACGATCGCGAACGTTGCGTTGCGCCACATCGCGGGCGGATTGGCCGTCGGCATCGACGAGAGCACCTATGTCATCACCAGCTATCTCGTTGCCAATGCCATCGTGCTGTCGATCTCGGGCTGGCTGTCGACCGTGATCGGCCGCAAGCGGTTCTACATGATCTGCGTCGCCACGTTCGCCTTCGCCTCGCTGCTGTGCGGATTGGCCTGGAGCCTGGAGGCGCTGGTTCTGTTTCGGATCATCCAGGGCCTCGGCGGCGGCGGGATGGCGACCAGCGAGCAGGCGATCCTTGCCGACTCCTTTCCGCCGGCCAAGCGGGGCCAGGCATTCGCGATCTACGGCGTGGCAGTGGTGGTTGCTCCCGTGATCGGGCCGACGCTCGGCGGCTGGATCACCGACACCTACACCTGGCACTGGATCTTCCTGATCAACCTGCCGATGGGCTTGATCTCACTGTTCCTGGTTGGGACCCTGGTCAAGGAGCCGTCCGGCGCCGAAGAGGAGCGCAAGGAACTGCTCAAGAACGGCCTGCGCGTCGACTATATCGGCTTCGTGCTGGTCGCGATCGGGCTCGGCTCGCTTGAATTCGTGTTGGACGAAGGCCAACGCAAGGACTGGTTCGGGTCCGACATGATCACGGGCTTCGCACTGGCGTCGGCGGTTTGCCTGATTGCGCTGATCCCCTGGGAGCTGACGCGCAAGGATCCGATCGTCGATCTCCGCCTGCTGGGACGCCGCCAGTTCGGATCGTGCTTCCTGGTGATGCTGTGCACCGGCGCCGTCCTGATCTCGTCGACGCAGCTGATACCGCAATTGTTGCAGACCGAGCTGAACTATACCGCGTTTCTTGCCGGGCTCGCGCTGTCACCCGGCGGCATCGTCACCCTGATCCTGATGCCGGTGGTCGGCAATCTCGTCAGCCGTGTTCAGCCGAAATATCTGATCGCGCTCGGCGGTTGCATCGTCGCGTTCTCGATGTGGCATCTGACCGGGCTGAACGGCGACATCACTTATGGCTATGCCGCGCTGGCGCGCATCTTCCTCTCCGCGGGGCTTCCGTTCCTGTTCCTGCCGGTCACGACAGCGTCTTATGACGGCGTGCCGGCGGACAAGACCAACCAGGCCTCGGCGCTGATCAACGTCGCGCGCAATATCGGTGGATCGATGGGCGTCGCACTGGCGCAAACAGCGCTGGCGCAGCGCCAGCAATTTCACCAGAGCCGGCTGATCGAGCATGCCGCGCCGTCCGATCTTGGGTATCAGCAAACCATCGACACGATGACGCGCTACTTCCAGGCGCAGGGATCGAATGCGTCGGACGCCGCATCTCAGGCGATCGCCTGGGTGGGCCAGACCCTGCAGCAGCAGGTCGATCTCCTTGCTTACATCGACGTGTTCTGGATGCTTTCGATCGTCGGCCTCGTGATGATCCCGCTTGCCTTGATCATCAAGCCGGTCGACCTGGCTGGACCGCCAAAGGGACACTAGGGCAGACGACATTGTGAATGCGGCTAGCAGCCGAACCGCGCTATGAATTGCGTGGCTGTTAGGATTTCACGTGAGGCGCAAATGCATAAAACGAAACTTGCCGGCGTGAGTCTGTCCGTCATTTTCCTCGCTACGGTCGGCATTGCGCGATCAGATGCCGAGCCTGTCCTCAAAGGCGCGGACGCCTTCGGCGACTGGCAGCGTGACAAGCCCGGCACGGTGCGCCTGATCACGTCGCAGGACTTGCCCAGACCGGGTGCTACGGCCTCCAGCAGCAATTCGTCGCGCGTGGTGCGGCGGCCTGCCTCGGCCGTGCCGCAGGTGCCGGCGGGATTCAAGGTCGAGCTGTTCGCGAGCGGGTTGAGCGGCCCCCGGATCATCCGGACCGCGCCCAATGGCGACATCCTCGTCGCGGAAACCGGCTCCGGTCGCATTCGCGTCCTGCGCAGCGAGAGTGGCGCCAGCAAGCCGGCCACCAATGAAGTCTACGCCACCGGATTGAACCGGCCGTTCGGCATCGCGTTCTTCCCGAGCGGCGATGATCCGCAATGGCTCTATGTCGCCAACACCGACAGCGTCGTGCGCTTTGCCTACCGCAGCGGCGATCTCAAGGCACAAGAAAGACCCGAGACGATCGTCGCCAATCTTCCGCACGGCTACGGCCATTCCACGCGTGACATCGCCTTCACACCCGACAATAAGCGGATGCTGGTGTCGGTCGGCTCCGCTGGCAACGCAGGCGAGGGGCTTGGCCAGCCACCTGGTGGCATCGAGGCCTGGAGCCGCGACCATGCGCTTGGCGCAGCGTGGGGAGCCGAGACCGATCGCGCCGCCGTGCTCGCCTTCGATCCCGACGGCAAGAACCGGAAGCTGTTCGCCACCGGTATCCGCAACTGCGTGGGGCTGGCAATCCAGCCCGGCAGCGGCACGCCCTGGTGTTCGACCAACGAGCGCGACGGCCGCGGCGACAATCTCGTGCCCGACTATGTGACACGCATTCGCGAAGGGGCGTTCTACGGCTGGCCCTGGTACTATATCGGTGCCAACGAGGACCCGGCGCATGCCGATGCGCGGCCGGACCTCAAGGACAAGGTGACGGTCCCCGACGTGCTGTTGCAGGCCCACTCGGCCTCGCTTGGCCTGACCTTCTACACCGGCAGCAACTTTCCGTCCGAGTATCGCGGCGATGGCTTTGCCGCCGAGCACGGCTCGTGGAATCGATCCAAGCGCACCGGCTACAAGGTCATTCGCATCAGGCTGAAGGACGGCGTGCCGACCGGCGAATATGAGGATTTCGTCACCGGCTTTGTCCTCGGCGACAATGAGGTCTGGGGCCGCCCGGTCGGCGTGACCGTGGCGCGCGACGGCGCGCTGCTGGTCTCCGAAGACGGCAACGGCACGATCTGGCGCGTCAGCCACGAGTAGCCGTCGGGTCGCTATCCCAGCCCGTCCTTGAGGCCGTAGTCCTCGTAGATCGTGAGCGGGTCGGTATCCGGAAACAACCGGCACTTGGCCTGCGCCAGATGCAGCGTGACGGCGCCGGCCTCGCACCGCGCGGTCAGGATTTTCCGGACATCCTCCATGTGCGCGCGCGGCTGGTGCTTCGACGGCAGCTGTTCAAGCGCAACCAGCGCCGTGGCCAGGGCCTCCGTCACCACCCATTCGTCGTGTCCGGTAATTCCCTTTCGCGGCATCGCCACATCCTCCGTCACACCGGCTGCAACATTGTAGCGCGAGAAGGGTGGGGGCTGTCATCAGCCAACATGGCCACGGCCGCAGGGAACTGGCTGGAGGAAGCCCTGCCACGATGCGCCGCAGGGAACCGGCGTGGCAGCGCGTGCGGGCAATGATTAGAACGTCGGTCAAGCGCCTTCATCCCAATCAGCCAGCCAGATGTTCGAACCCTATCTCTCGGCCTGGAGCCTCGTTCCCGACGGCAATCCGATCGTGACCCGTGCTGCACGGTTGCTGCCGGTGCGGCGACACGGGATGCCTGCCATGCTCAAGCTCTCGCACGAGGTGGACGAACGCCTCGGCGCCATTGTGATGGAGTGGTGGGACGGCGACGGTGCGGCGCGGGTCCTTGCCCGCGACGGCGACGCGGTGTTGCTCGAACGGGCGATGGGATCGACATCGCTGAGCGAGATGGCACGAACCGGCCGGGACGACGACGCCTGCCGAATCCTCTGTGCAACGGCTGACCGGCTCCACGCCGAGCGAACCAAACCGCGGCCGGACCTGACGCCGCTCACACACTGGTTTCGCGAGTTGTGGCCCGCAGCGAGGACGCATGGCGGCATCCTGAACCGATCGGCTGAGATCGCTGAAGCGCTGCTCGCCGATCAGCGCGAGATCGTGGTGCTGCATGGCGACCTGCACCATGACAATGTGCTCGACTTCGGCGCGCGCGGCTGGCTGGCGATCGATCCAAAGCATCTCGTCGGCGACCGCGGCTTCGACTTCGCCAACATCTTCACCAATCCGGATCTTGCCGATCCGACACGCCCCGTCGCAACCGAGCAAGGCCGCTTTGCACGGCGTCTCGACATCGTCCTGGAAGAAGCGCGGCTCGATCGCCGGCGCCTGCTGTCATGGATCATCGCCTGGACCGGCCTGTCGGCGGCATGGTTTCTCGGCGACGGCGATCCGCTCGCCGACATCGATCTGCAGATTGCAAGGCTTGCCGCAGCCGAGCTCGACCGGATGGCGTAGGGCGCGCAGAGCGATTATGCCGCTACCGCACTCGCTCCACTCAGCGACACGCTCAGAATTCGCCACTTCGATATGTCGAAGAAGTAGGCGGCCTTGATGCGCGCGGAGGCGGGGTCCGGCGCTTGAATTGCCGTGTGGAATTTCCGCTCCCCATCGCTCAGCGAAATCCGGAATGTCTGCATTGGTCGAACCTCCACGCGCCGATGCTGCGGCAAGGAGGGTTAAGATCCGGTTGCTGCTTGCGACGCGCGCAAATTGCGGCGCTTGTTATGCGGGCGCGTTTGAGCGCAGCGCCGGCGGAAGCCGCACCATTGTGTCCTCGGCACCGACCACGCGTCCGTCCTGCGCGCGCAACTCAAGCCGGCGCACCGGCAAGCCGTTCTTCTTGTCGACCAGCAGCACATGCGCCTCATCGGGGTCGAAGAAGAAATCCTCGCCCCATTGCCGGAGCGCGACGAGGAGCGGGAAGAGCCCGCGCCCCTTCTCGGTCAGCACATATTCCTGATACGGGCTGCCGTCGGCTGCCGGCACCGTCTCCATGATGCCGTGCGCGAGCAGATTGCGCAGCCGGGCCGAGAGGATGTTCTTGGCTAGCCCGAGGCTCTTCTGAAACTCGCCGAACCGGCGCAGCCCGTCGAACGCATCGCGGACGATCAGGAGCGACCACCAGTCGCCGATCGCATCCAGCGGCCGGGCCACGCCGCACAAGGACTCCCTGTGGCTCACTCTCTTGGCCATCGCGATTCGCCTGACGCTCCCTTGGTTTCGCGGGGTCGATCGGCTCGGTGTCAGGTCCGACCGTCGGGCTGATATAGCGGTTGCAAATTGAAACCTCAAGCGATACACGCTGGTTTCAAACTAAAACCATCGTGAGGTTCGCCATGATCCAAGCCGACGCCACGTTCGACGGCACCTTTCCGTTCGCGCCACATTTCAGCGCAGCTCCGGGCTTCCAGATGCACTATCTCGACGAAGGCCCGCGGGACGGCGAGGTGGTGCTGTGCCTGCACGGCGAACCGACCTGGGGCTATCTGTTCCGCCATCTGGTGCCGGTGCTGAGCGCAACGCATCGCGTGGTAGTTCCGGATCACATGGGCTTCGGCAAGAGCGCGACGCCGGCGCAGCGCAGCTATTGGCTGCAGGACCATGTCGACAATCTCGAAGCGCTGGTCGGCGCACTCGACCTCACCGACATCACCCTCGTCATGCATGATTTCGGCGGACCGGTCGGCATGGGATTCGCCGCGCGCCATCCGGATCGCATCCGGCGCATCATCTCGGCCAACGGGCCGACGCCGTTCGGGCAGCGCGACCTGGTCGAGCGCGTGGTCGCAAACGCCGAGGTCTCGCCCTGGTTTCAATGGATCGCCAGGGCCGAGGCAAGCGATGAACTCGAACCGGTGCTTGGACAGCTCGGCTTCAACATCCTGAGCACGCTGAAACTCAACGGCTTCGAGAACAATGCGGTCATCACCGACGCCTGGCTCGCGGCCTACGGCGCGCCGTTCGCGCGTCCCGCCGATTGCCTCGGCGCGATCGGGTGGGCCAAGGGCTTTGCCACCGGCGCACATACGTTCGCAGCACCCGATCCCGCCGCCGACCGCCTGATCCGCAGCAAGCCCGCGCTCGCGATCTGGGGCGAGGCGGACCGCACGCTGCGTGCCGAGCATTTCCTGCCGCTGTTTTCCGCGATCTTCCCGGCGGCCCCGATCAGGCGTCTTGCCGGTGTCGGGCACTACTGCTTCGAGGATGCCCCGCAGGAGATCTCCGGCCTGATCGCGGAGTTCGTCCGGCAGACCTGACGTTGATCAGTCGAGAAAACGCGGCAAACGAGCCTGGGGTCCGTTGTATCAGCCGGCAGGCGGCTGATCGCTGGTCTGTGAAGAATGCTATTGACGCCTTGCGGGTTAGCTCGACAATTGCCGTAACGCGAAGCCAAGCCGTTTATGTTTACTCGAAGGAGTTTTAGATGAGGATTGTCCCGTTCGCTGCATGTCTTATCATCGTTTGTCATGGCGCGGCCGCTCAAACTTCCGGATGCTCGGCCATTTCGAACGCGAGCGATCGACTGTCCTGCTATGACAAGGCCGCGTCGATCGCAGGCAGCAGCCCGGAGAAAGACAAGACCGCGCCATCAGGTACTTCAGAAGCGCCATCGAAGAAACGAAGCGTTGTCGAGATGCTTGCCGATGAGAACGCAAAACTGAACGCAAAGCTCAAAACCATATGCCGCGGCTGCTGACGTCGATGAAATCCAAATCGGTCATCCACCGGCAGCGAGACCCGTTACTGATCGGGCTTTGTAATGAAGCTCCGGTTTTGATCGCGGATCTCCGCAGCCGCTTCGTCGTAGAGGAAGGGGAGGAAGGCATAGCGCCTTCCGCGCGTGACCAAACTCACGGCGTGCAATAATGAGCAAGAGAAGACCACGGCGCACCCCGGGGGCGGCTTGAATGATTGAGGTCCGTATTCGGGAAAACCGATTTCGCCTCCCTCAAAATCCTGGTTTAGATTGATTGAAACCGCAAAGCGGCGGTGGGCCGTTCCCTTGGTCGTGTTGTCACGATGGGGCGCAAAGTGCGCGTTGTCGGCGGCGTCGTAGCAGCCGACCATGTATCGTTCGATGTGAGTGGCCTTGAATTGGTGAACCTTGGCAATCTCCGGGACGATCGCTCGATCGATTCTCTGGTCGACCTGCCGCCTCAGTTCGACATCTTCCAGAAGATAATCTCTCCGCGCCTTGAATCGCAGGTCCGTCACACCGACCGTCTTGCCGTCGATCTCACGCATGACGCCGGACATTTGGCCGCCGTTCGCCTCATAAAGATCGATCAGGCGCTTGCAGAAGCTCGGTTCGAAGACATTCGGCAGATAGAGGATCGGGGCCTGCAAACGTATTCCAGAGAAGCGATCTGGCGGCGGCAGAGAACGCAGGTGCGATATCAGCCAGGAGGTTCGCGCAATCGGAAGCAAGCCGATTACCCGCAGCGTTGGATCGATCAGCACCCACATCCGCGTGTAGCGGGATTGCTTGGCTTGGCCCTCCGAAATTGCCCCGTAGAGACGGCTAACTTTGCCGTCGAAATCCAAAAAATACTTAACACCGTCTCTCTCGGATATCTTCTGCTCAGCCTTGTCCTTTTGATCGACCGTCACGCCATAGAAGGCCGCGTGCTTTCCGTTGAAAACGTCAGCCGCGTCCAGAACCTGCTGGATCAATTCGCGTGCCGGATCGTCACCCGCGCTGCCAAGAAAACAGAGTGCGAGATACCGGCCGGCAGCGGTCGAAAACGTATAATTCGGTACCGAGAGCGTTTGTTGTGAAAACCACGGGGCTGCGCTTCCCGGACCAATGTCCGGCTTCTCCTCGTGACTTTGAATCATCCGATCACCTCAATTATTCATCCGAATATGAATTTCGCTTCACGCGGCCACAGCGAGCGCCAAACGAGGGATCACTGCAATGCGGCCGGGTGCCCGACATGGCCGTCCACCGCCCGAGCGGCGCGCACGATGGTGGCCATGCCCAACTGAATGGCGATGAAGATGCCACGAATGCTCCAAAATGCCCAGCGGCTGGCGTGAGCCGGCCGCCGTTGCGAGCACGCGAGGTCTGGTTTGAATAGACCGGGTGAACCGCACAAGGCGATCCGTCCCCGGATCACATGGTGCATTCCGCCGAGATCGCCGCCTCGAGCGCCGGCACCCAGGCGCGGTACGCGGCAGCGGTGAAGTGAATGCCGTCGGGCATCTTCGCGCCGGACGGCAGATGCGGGTCGATGAAGCGAATGCCGCGCGCGGCCGCGGCCGCTTCGATCGCCTGATTGGTCGCGCGGTCGGCGGCCACGGCAATCGCCACCAGCGGCCGCGTCGACAGCGGCTTGACGGTGTCGATGAGGTCGGCGAAGTCGCGTTGCGCCGTTGGCGATCCGGCATCGTTCGCGCCGACTGCGAGCACGAGCAGGAACGCGTCCTGGTCGGCGAGCAGGCGCCCGGCGAGGCGCGTTGCCTCCCGAATGGTCTGGCCGCCAACGCCGGCATTGATGACCGGACGTCCGCAAAGCTGCCGCGGCAGCGGCGCCATTTCAGTGATGCTGTCGCCAAGCACGACGATCGGCGCCGTTGCGCCACTGAGCGCGGCGCGGATCATGAATTCGCGCACCGCGGCATGATCGTGAAAGGCGTGCCGCGATACTTCCCCGAAGCGGCTGCGCATCCTTTGCAGCTCCGCAAAGGAAGCGACAAAAGCGACCAGAAAAATGACGGCCAAAAGCCACGGAAGTGCGCGACGCATTGCGTCTCAGCGCTACCATCGCGACTTCAGCCCGGGCAATATTCAGAAACAACCGTACAACGCCGGAGCGTTCACTTTCTGCGGATCGCGCGTAGCGGGAGGTTACGGGATACGGCTGCGCGCAGCCTGTTACCTCTATGCTGTCTGTTCGATCGTTGTCGCCTCCGCACCCGCGTGGTCTTGCTCTTGGATCTGAGTGAGGCAGCACGGCGCGCGCGACCGGGGCGCTGGCGGGCCGGGAACGATGAAGATGGGCACTATGTCTGCGTCATAGCCACCTGAAACCCGCTACAGTCCTGCTTCTTCGAGTAGCAGGCAGAAAGACGCCGTCACGGGCGTAGACCAGATAGTGGCTTATCCCGTTCGCTCGACCAGCCTCAGTGACTTGCGTCGTATCGCGAACGGTTAGCGTGAATGGTTGCTATGTTCGCGCGCGTCCACTGCGCCAGATGCCGCACAGGTTCCGACAGCGAGTGCCCCAGCGCGGTCAGCGTATATTCGACCTGCGGGGGTGTGGTGGGACAGACAGTCCGCTCAACCATGCCGTCCCGCTCGAGCGTTTTCAGAGTTCGCGTCAGCATTTGCTGCGAGATGTCGCCGACCTGACGCTTCAGCTCGTTGAAACGGCGCGGCTGGTCGCGAAGCGCAACCACAACCTGCATCGTCCACTTGTCTCCTACGCGGCTGAGTACCTCGCTAACCTGGCGGCAGTCGGGGGGAGCCTCGGGTGACGAAGGCATATCCATCTGACTTGCTCCCAAAAATATGCGTTCTTGGAAGGCCTCCGATAGTCACTTAGGTGGTGGTGGTCAATATCGTTGACCACGTAGACCTCGAACATGCTTCACCCCACCACTACGGAGAGCCTTATGATCCTCTATTACGCGCCCGGCGCGTGCAGCCAGGCCAGCCACATCGCGCTGATCGAGGCCGGCCTGCCTCACAAACTTGTTCGCGTTGGTCGCGACAAGCAGACGGAAGAAGGCCGTGACTTCCGGAAGATCAACCCCAAGGGCTATACGCCTGCGCTCGAACTCGACGATGGGACGATCCTGACCGAGAACCTCGTCATTCTTGCCTACATCGCGCAACTGACCGGCAAACTCCTGCCGCTGGATGGCCTCGTCCGCTGGCGCGCGCTGGAAGCCACTGAATTCATGACAACCGAGATCCACGTCAACTTCAGGCCATACTTCTTCGACGCGCCGCACGCAGAGAAGGACAAGGCCCGGCAGATGCTGGACAGGCGCTTCACGACGATCGCGGAGCAACTCGGCGACAAGCGATTCCTGGTGAGCGATCAGATCACGATCGCCGATCTCTATCTGTTCGTGATGCTGTCGTGGGCCGCCATGTTCGGGGTCGAAGTGCCGGAACGGCTCGGCAGCTATCTTGGGCGGATGAGGAAGATGCCCTCGGTCGTCAAGGCGCTCACCGAGGAAGGGCTGGCCGCCACCTGAATAGCAGGGCTTTTACTCTGTCCAATGAGTTACGACCGGAGTATCCGCCGCATAGGGCGGCCATTGCGGCGTAACTTCCGGCGGAGAACGACAACGAATGGTCTCCCCACGCCATGGATATCTAAATTTGCGCCACAGCTTCCATACGGATGCGATCAACAGACGTTCGCCGCGCCCCGTCGAACGCTTCCTGGTCATCCATCGTCAAGCGACGTTTTTGCCCGGGGATCGCCCGCACCCGAGAAACAGTTCAACAAGATCAAAGGGACGGTGGCGGAAGGGGTGTCCTGTCAACCATGCTGAAACAATTTAGCTTTCTGAGATCTGGGTTGGGAAAGCTACGGTCTCGACCACGGGATATGGGACTCGCAAAAAATGCCCCGTAGAGCTCCTTATGTTCGGCGCTTTCGGGACACCTACCAGTCTACGTTCGCAACGTGACCACCTTTCGGCGACCCTGCCGAGCGTTCGATTGCTCTGTGGTCGAATCCAGCGCCGATCTCGGAATCTCGTCAACGATATTATAGATAGTGGGTCGCTGGGCCACGACGCCAAGCGAAGTGCCTATTTGAACTCGTGACTTGTCGGACAGTCAGGTATCGAGGCCCGGCCATCGGGGTGGGGCGGGGCTGTCTGATAAGCGCCTCGGGGTGATGATGAACGAAGATACGTTCCTCCAGAAGAACTACCATTATTACCAGGCGTGGCATCATTGGCTTGGCAAGGCCGAGAAGCTGAAACGCGCCGCTCTGATTTTGTATCAAGCGGACCTGCCTGACCTTCGGCTTTATGACGAAGCCCATAATCGGGCCTTGGAAGAATTGAGGGGCAGAGAAGGAACGGCAGCGGTTCGCTACCCGCATCCCGACATGCTGCCGGCTTTCAGTCTGTTTGGCTCCGCGCTGGAGAGTGTTTTCAAAGGCGTGATGGTCAATAACGATTCAAGCTTGATCGGCGAGCACAAGCTGTCCCAAAGCCTGAAAAGCCACGACCTTGTTCAACTGGCCGAGGGTGCAGCTATAGCTCTAGACGACCGGGAAACCCGGCTGCTTTCCTGGGTGTCGGAGGTCGTCATCTGGAAGGCCCGGTATTCCGTCCCGACAAATACCAAGTTCGGAGACGCCTTCTTCCACCAACTGGACAACATCTCCCTGGCCGACGCCGAAACCTGCATCTTGCTGCTGGAGGGGATATTCGACCGGGCAAAATCTGCTCTGCCCCCGCTAGAGCGGGCCTCCGAAGGGTTCGACGTCCTAGTCTCGTGGAAGGAATAGCGTCGTACCACGAGAACGGTCCTAGTCTAGCCCTAGCGGCTGGACTCTGTGCTGATTCGTTCTACTGGCGGCTATCGTGATTGAACGGGGCTGCCTATGCCGGACATCGACTTCATTCGGGGAGAAATCGAGCGCATGCGGATGCAGGTCGGACGCCAGCGAATGGAAGTCAGCTCCAGCGGGCCGGGATATCCACGGCCTCATCCTCAAAAAGACTCGCCACCTCTGCGAGAAGCGGGACAAGCTGAGCGCCCTTCGATCAAGAATCCGATGACGAAATTGCTCAACTGACACTATACGGCAGCAGCGTAACGCCAGAGGTTGCAGGATGATAAAAAACAAGAGTTCCCCGGGAGCGCCTTGGATGCCTAAGCTTCCCAACGGGGCTACACTTCCACCGGAAAGGAAGCCAATCGAGATCCTGCGCCATGAGTCCGGCCACCTCGTCATTGGTCGGGTGCTTGGATTCGAATACACCGGCATGGTGTATGAGAAGACTCACGCTGGCGCTCGGTCAGACCAGAAGCCGATCTTCTCGGAACTGGCGCAGGTGAGTGCGTATCTGAAGCTGCGCATAATTGTCCTTTATGCGGGCGTGATGGCGGAATCCCTCAATCAGGGGAAGGTCCAGAACGATCAAGCGATCAAGCTAGCGAACGGATACCAGGGCTCCGACGATCATCAGAAGGTCAGCGAGTATTCCAGGATCGTCGCCGGCATCGATTGCGGCGATCGGCCCTTCGATGAGGTTTGGAAGGATACTGAGAAGGAAGTCTGGAAGCGAGCGGGAGAGCTTGTCGAGAAATACGCCAAGCCGATCGTCGAGCTTTCGAGGTCATTGCTTGGGCTGATCGGCGGTGCCGAGACCTACCAGGTCACAGCGGAGCAGTTGCACTCCATACCCGCCTTCAACGACAGTAAGCTCGGCTGCGAAGGGGCAATTCCCGCGCGAATCACCGCTCTGGCCGCAGCGCCCAAAATCGCAGAAAAGCCACAATCCGACTGATTTCCGGTACACTTCATCCTGTGGATCAATCTCAGCAAGTCGCGGCGTTTTTGATCGTCGTTTTGTTTGTGAGTTTGCGTTTCCGTATCGACCTGCTCGGAAGGCACAACGGCCGCAGTGGATGCTTCCTCGGGCAGGCTAGGTCCAGCGCAAACCGTAAAATTCGGGTGCGCACCGGCTCCAGCACGCAACCAGAATCGACCCGGGGATTTCCTGCCATGCCCTCATCAAGGCCGGCTCGCGGTAGACGAGGTAGGGATTCCGAGGGCAGGGCTGCATCGCTGTCCTGGCTCGGGCGTCCCTCGTAGGAGGCCGCAGGCTGGTGGAGGTAGACCTTTTCCAACATATTTTGGTCGTGCTCGGACATGACGTGAAGGGATATCGGCTGCTGCTCATTTCACGGTCACGCCGCACAATTCGCCCTTGTTGACGCGACTGATCACTCGACGTGGGTCTTCATTGCCAGCCCCATAATCCCGAGTATTCCTGAACAAGCCTGTTTCAATCGGTGGTAGAAGCGGAGACAAGTACCTTAGGAGGTCTTCAGTGCTGGGTGGGCTCAATCATTATTTGGAGATTAAGAGGTGGCACCGCTTCAGGGACAAGTTGGTCCGCGACTATAAGGTGAAGGCCAAAGGCACTCTGAACCGAGACGAAGTTCAAAACCTGCGGCAGCAGCACCTCGAAGAACTCCACTTTCACGACGAAGAATTCCAGCTGTTGATATCCGACTATCTTGTTGCGCAGGCGCGCGAGTATCTAGTGTCGCTTCCGTCTGAAGATGGCTGCTGGGATGAATCTGCCGCGTTCGGTAAGAAGTACCTGAACCGGAAAGGCGCTGCGAAAGTCAGGAACGATATCCGAGCCGAGAAGAAAGCGATGTGGGATTACTGGGCCGCCAGGGTGACGCTAGCGCTCGGTCTCATCGGCAGCATCTTCGGCGTTCTTGCGTACTTCAAGAAGTAGCAGTCTCAAGCCGAGCAAAGATGTTATTCAGCTTCATCAGCGTCCTTTAGTCGTAGTCATCTAACATTTGCTGGCGCTCGTCTTCCAAATATTCCTCTTGTTCGTTTACGACGGGCTTATCTTCGCGCGTCACCAGTACGGTAACGTTGGCATCGGTCGGTAGATAAATGACAATTTCCTTGAACTGCTTGCCCACAAATCTCTCCTGCGGTTTGGCTTCGGAGAGGGGGCTCTGGATGCAACCGGAGACGCCCCCAGCCAAAGCTGGAAGTGGTCTCCGATACGATGCCCGTAACATCCCGTCGGGTGTAGACAAGTCTTGTGTGATGCCGCGAGGTGCGGCGGCCATGTACTAGGCCTCTATCGTAACGGGCACGCTGACTTTGGCCAACGTCTGGACTGATTAGTCGTCGTTCCTCTAGTCCGTGCGATCGAAATAGGAAGCGATTCAGGTTTATTCGAGGCAAATCGTAAAATAGCAGCCTTTTGAAGCCGGGATTGTCTCAACGATAGGCGCCAGTATCTGACGCGAGTGTGGGAGTAGAGCAGGGCAGGAGCTCGCCACCCGGAAATCCATCGCCTCGTAGAGCGCCAAAGATGCCGGCACATCTCCAACTGCTCAGCGTTCGGAGTGAGCCCTTCGACTTGGGCGAGCACCGGACTGTCGGGGTGAAGTCGATGACGGTGGAGTTTGAACTGGACGTCGTCAAGAACCGCTCCCTGCCAGATGTGCTTAGCCATCTCGAACTTAATCACGTACGTCATCTTCAATTTCATCGGCAGTGTGCTAGCCCATGAGAAGCTGTGGGCAGTTCGCCCGGCCGAAGAATGCAGCAGCGCGGTACTGAAACATCTGCTGCTCCATATCCTTCCACTTCGGGTTTTTGTCCCAGCCCTCGGCCTTGACCATGCGGCGCGTAATCTTGACGCCTTCGAGCTCTGGGCCGTTCTTTGCGACCGTCCAGGCTGTCCAACCGTAGTCTTCGCTTTCAGCAGGGGCGATTGCTTGCCCCCCGGATGCTGAGCGGTCCGTGGAACGTCAGCGGTTTTCAAAAGCCCGGGCGCAGCGCACTTCATCTTATCTGAACCCGGCTCCAGGGCGCTCATCACGCCACTACTGAAACAGGTACGGAACTCGAGAGGCCACCTTCCGCCAAACCTCAGCCGCTGCGCTACGCGGCGTAGTCTCTACTGCTTCACGTTCGCAGCTAGGCTTTGGGAGCACCGCCATCGGGTCCGCAAATCGTGCGGCGCCCTTGGCACCGCGTCAATATTTCACGTACAGATTGTGAAACAGGAGGGGCGTGATGGCGGAGATCGAGATTGGTGTTAAGGCGGCGAATGAGCATTGGGAGACCTTCATCAAAGGGGCAACCCTGATGCTCGGAGGCAACGGTATCGGGCTTGGCGGGTGCCTTACGATGCTGAAGGATGGGGTGCTTACGATTCCAGGTCTTGGCATTTTCATCGTGGCGTTCGGGATCGGACTGCTTGGATCGATTGCCTATTACGCCGTTCTAACGATCAACAAGATCGAGCTTCAGCAAGCTATCATCTCCGGTGAGCGTCAGTTCACGCAGGGAATGACCGCAGCGAGCTACGCATTTCTGGCGATTGGCTTAGGAGGCTTTGTGGCTGCTGTACTGGCCGCCATAATTCGCTTTGCGCCAATCTGATGGGCCGCTGGGTCACGACCTCGACCTCGACGAGTTGTCGCCCGTGTCTTTCTTGCAAGCTCGGTATCGGACACAGCCATCGGAGGGGTGAACCGTCCGAAGGACGGGAGCTAAGCACGACGTTCCTTGCTGGAATTACAGCCTGGAAATGGGGGACAGGTACGATACCTCGGTTCAGAGGCTCCTGCGTTGGGCGCTCGCTGTGGTCGGTGCGATTGGGTCGGATATTGGCGCGGGTTCTTCAGATAGCTATCTTAGCAGCGGGTGCCCAGGCGGCAAAAGTCTCAGGTTCGAGCCTTGCTGCTGAATGAACCACGCCTCGCGAGATGTGAAACCGGGGCAAAGTATTTCCACGACGACAGGCCAACGGTGCGATTGGGCAAGCGTTCTTGAGTGAAAAAACAAGGCGATGCCCCTCTGGTCGAGCGGTTGCTCAAGCTCTTTGAACACCGGAAGATTGGGTGGGACGCTAATGACCTGGCTGACCCATGCCAACTGACCGTAGTCCTCGGTTTCCTCAACAACAGGGGTAATCCACGGCGGCCCCTGCCGTATTCCGATGCTAGATGAAATGCCCACCCTGACCATGGCGTAGTGGGCCGGCTGCGGGGATTGATTACCGAGAGTGCCAAGCAGGAGAACGGGCTTGGAAATCTCCTCGTTAGCCTTGTAGTCGAAATGAGCACGATCACGCTTATCGAGGAACGAGAACTTGACGTAAAGGTGAGGCGTAGTGGACCGCCGCATGATGTCGCGGATCTCGTAGTCGTGCATCGGCACGGACTGAAAATTGAAGCGCTTGTAGTATTTTCCATCCGGAGCCTGATGGGGACCGATTTGCGACTGCTGGACTGAGATGACGTAGCCATACTTTCCGGTTTCCATATCGACGCGTTCGATCCGGACGCCATCCATGCGAGGTTGGACCTTCGAGTTCAATATTTGCTCGATCCAATCCTTGGTAATCTTGGGATCAACAACTCCGTCATCAACCTTTGACGGCTTGCCCGCGCTCTTGTCTTCCTCGATGCCGTAGATGAGCAAGCCGCCCGCGGAATTGGCAAGGGCACTTACATCCTTACATAGCTCGTCCGGTTTGCCTCCTTCTCGAGACAACGAAGGAGAGGCCTTGTAGTCGAGGGTCAGGCTTTCCTCTATACCTTCATCAACAAGCCGCTGAAGGTCGACTTTCTTCGACAGATTAAGCATGAGCAGTCCTCACGAAATCAACCCTTTGAGCGGTCGACATTCGCCGTATGCGTGAATCATCGCGTGGCAGTTCGCGCAAACGATGGCGAGGTCGTTAAGAGTGACCTTTCGGCCGGTTTTCGGAGCTTTGTGCAGCGGGACAAGATGATGGACCTGGGCATAACCCTTTCCAACAGCCCCGTAGCGCTTCTCAAAATCAAATCCGCATTTTGGCACTTCGCAAACCAGCTTACCAGTTCTTGCCAGTGCGTCTTCGATCTTGTGACGCCGCATCGAGTCTTCACGACGGCGATGCTGAACGAAACGCTTGCGCTCCTGTCCTTCAAATCCCGCCAGCTCGATATCATCCGCGTTAATACTGACCGGGACGGGCTCCGCGCCACGGACGATCGTGCATTTTGAAGTGGCAATATCGTACTCGGTAACCGCCCAAAATGCGTCGTCGAGCAGCCTTGCCCGGACGCTCCCGCCATCGCCTTCAACGACTATAACCCTTAGCGGAAGCTGGTGGCTGTAGGCCAACCAAAGACTCTGGTCGAAATCGTCGGAACGTTTGTTCCACGTGCTCGAACCTGGCTCGGTACGATGGGCTCTTTTGCCAGCCCGGTTGACCTCAAAGAAGAGCTGGGAGCCTTTCTGCTTGAGGCCATTGTACCAGAGGCAGACCACGAAGAATTCGCCGGGCTGCCGGAACGACCAGTTGTAGCAATACTTCGGGTTTGACGCCGCGCGCGCCGCGCCACCTTTCATATCGGCCCACTTGCTGACATCCATGTCCAGGGACTTCAGGATATCTATTACAAGCGGCTTCTGTGTCGGCCGCAGGTCTTCGCGTGTTTTCATGGCTGGGCGATGATTGATTTGAACCGATCGTAGGTTATTCCGTCCGGCGCAGCGTCCAAGAATGACCGCATCTCTGCGGCATTCTCGGCGCGCTTCTTCATGGCTTCGTGCTCGACTGCCTTCTGCCTGACGATGCTGGCACCTTGCGGTTCTTCCAACCAGGCGTTCTCGACGGCGACGGCCGCAGGCGTTTTGGACAGGTGGTAGGTGTATTTTCCAATACATCGAAACGGAAAATCCTGAATGAGAATGTCGCCCGGCGGGTTCAAGTGAGGACGTTCGGGTCTCGCTAGGGTCAGATCGGTCTTTTTGCCCTCGTATTCGAGCCAGGCATGGGACATGAACACGTCGTCGGTTCCGTCGTTTACGTACCCAATCACAGGTATCGTCTTGATGCCCTTTTCCAGAAGGTAGAGGTGGAGAAAGTAAGTGAGCCGGTAGCACATCCCGGTTGCTTCAGACGGGTCAATAAAGTTCGTTATCAAGCGTCGCGCCGCGTCGGCGATCTTCTTTTCCTCGGGGGACAGGGCCTCAAGCCATTTTTGGACTTCCGCATTCCGGCGCTTCGCCTGTCCCATGATTCTCAACCCTCAAAAGCTCGATCATACTGCAGGTTGAGATGGCTAAGAAGGCTGCCCTGGTCGAAGAAGCGCAAGGCGGGGCGCCCACGGCTTTCACGGATGAGCAGATCGCTTACATCAAGGCTACGCTTCTCAAAAAAACTCCTACCGTGGTGGACCATCCGGGGCAGGTCCTGGCTGAGCCTGATATGTGCAGCATGACGTACGGTATGGAGATCTGCTGCCGAATGACTTCAGCAAGCAATAAACGCGCGCATTTGAACGGGCTGACATACGTCTTCCGCGTGACGAACCTTTCCGCCACTGCAGGCGCGATCCGTCAGCTCCAGTTTCGCCGCGTACGCCAACTCTGAAACGGAGAGTAAACCTCAATCTAGGCTGCTCGACACATCGCGTACTGCTGATACTGTAGATTTGAACCGTAGCTTTTCAGCTAACTATCGTGAACCGCAATAATATCAACGTCGTGTAGAGGAGGGGATGTCCGCCCGTCGTCTGATTTAAAGCACGCGTTGCGTGGGTTCAAACTCCCCTTATAGAAGTTGAGGTCGGAGGGCACGTTCCGTAGCTTGGTAGGCAGAGCTCAAAGTGAACTGCAATGCTTCGCGGCAGGCCGGGGCCGTTTTATGCTTCTGTAGTCCTCGAGATCCTTTCGTTCGCGGATCCCCTTTGGGTGTGATGGATCATTTGGTGTTGAGCGGCGCGACGTGGGAGGGAATGGTGCCGCGGATCGTAGGCAGGCCCGGCTAGGAAGGCTCGACGGGGCGGGACAACAGGATGTTTAGCGAGAGGTGTGCGGACTATCTCGACACGAACTGGTTGTGCGGTCGGGCAATTGTGCCGACCAGAAAATCAGGGGTGTCCTGTCAACCGTGCTGAAACAATTCAGGTTTCTAAGATATGGTCTGGGAAAGCCACGGTCCCGACCACGGCGTATCGCCTGAGGATTGCCTAATGCGAAGCATGTTGGAGAGTTGGTCGTCATCCACTCCGGCAATGGTTCCGTTCGACGGCGTGGCAATCCTGGGTTTAATCACTGCGAGGATCTCCACGAGTCCCGCTACACCCGTGCCGGAAACTGCATGGCTGAAACTTTAGCGAATGGGTTTGTAAAAGCTGTCGAACTTGCTTGAGGCATGAATCATCTAGAGCAATTGGTTTCGGAGTGGCTTCAGTACAACGGGTACTTCGTTCGCAGTTCCGTCCTCGTGGGACGGCGGCCGAAGGGGGCCATGACGGGGAGCTCGATGTCGTCGGTATTCATATGGGCCGCAATCACCTCGTTCATGTCGAATGTTCGCTTGACGCGGACTCGAAGGAAAAGCGAGAGAAGCGTTTCAGCGACAAGTTCGAGCGCGGTCGGAAGTATATCAAACAAGTCTTTGTTGGGCTGACTGTAGATCCTGCCAAACTCGATTCCGTGGCGATCCTTCAATTTCCGAACAAGGGCGTAACGCACCTTGGCGGTGGTCGGCTCTTGCACACCCGCGAACTCATTCACGAGATTTTTCATGGTCTGGCCGGTAGGTCCCCAGCGAGCGGGGCAGTGCCATCAAACCTGCCGCTTCTCAGAACCCTACAGCTCGCCGCTGATGCCCAGGCCATCAGCGCGAGGTCCAAACAGGTTGATTGAATCCGGAGCGCAGCCGTGAAGCCCGCTCGGCGACAAAATCAAGTTCTTCAAGGAATAGGCCGGTACGCTCAAAAAGAAGGCGCTGAGCTTTCCTGTTCGGAGCCCTTCTCTGGGGGGGCATCTTCGACTGGCTCAGACGAGTTCTCTTCAGACTCGTCTACGCCTAGAAAGGCGTTCGCCACGCTGCGCCGGTCGAGAACGTCAACGGTCTGGTCCTTCAGGGCGTACTGCCAATACATCGAGCCGGTGAAGGTGTTGAGCCTGCCATAGCCTGGCGCCTCTGCCATGAAACCCTGAGCCCCCATGATTTCGTGCTTCGCCAGCATCATTCTCGCGTGTGAGACGTGGGTGAAGAGCTCTTCCGTGTCGGCAAGATAGTCCTTGACGCCCTTCACGAAATCCTCGTTGGGAATTTTCTGAAGCTGCCCCACGTAGAACCGCGGCACCTCTTGAACGAACTTGTGTTTACTTTCGGCGACATCCAGGACACCTTTGAGAAACTTCTCCCGCTTCCGGGGCTGAACGGTCTGATACTCGTCCGCGACCTTAATGATGTGTTTGGCCTTCTGCCTCCAGGTTCTGAAAAACTCGTAGAGCGAGAAGAGCCACATCTGGCTAATGCCTGACAGCCCCATGATTTCTGGCGGGGTTCGCTCGGTCTTACACCACAGCTCAAGGATTTCAGCCTCAATAGGTCGGATAATGGTGAGGTCTACTATGGCTATATTCCGTGCCTGCATCCCCATCCATAGGTCGTCGCAGAGGGGGATCTGCATCGACCATCCGAACAGGCTGAACTCTTCGCGCCGTACCATCATGCACCTTGGCTGAAAACCGACTTGTGCTCGGAATATGGTATGGTGATTCACCAACCACCACCGTTTTCGACGAATTCATGAAGTCTTCTGGACGTGGCGATCCAATCATCCGCGCAAGATTTCCGGAGATGTCATGCGCTCCGCTCTTGAGGCCGCGATTGAGCAGTTGAAGCAGGCGAGGGAGATGATCGAGGCTCGGGAAGAGTCGCGCGTTAATCTTCATCTCGACCATGACACTATCCGTCCGGGCCGGAGGGGCGAAGTGCCGTAGGGCGGGATTTAGTCGAATGCACCTCGTCCACTTGCTTTGTGTTTCCCATAGCGTGCATTGACTTCTTTTATCAGTCGCTCAAACCCCTCAATGGTCGACGCATTGAGCACCTTCGATGGATCCTTACCCATCTGTGTCATGAATTCTCGCGCTGGTCGAGTTTTGAAGAACTCCATGCCGAGCGCTTCAAATGCTTGCTCATACCGTTTCACGATGCGCGGAATGCCCGGATTGAGATTGAGCGTCTTCCCCTTCAGCTCCTTGGAGTAGGTCTTGTTGACCAGGTCGGTGTAGGTGGTCGGGTCAATCACGTCTTCGATGTCGGATTCTGACGGAGCGGTTGCGAAGGCCGCACCGGTAAATACGATGGAGCCGTCGCGAAGAAGCTTGGATTTCACCAACTCGTCGCGCTGGTCACGGCCCGCTTTATCGTCATCCAGCAAGACGATCACATCAAGGTCCTGAGAAGCGAGCAGGGAGGTCATATAGCTGACCTTACCGGCGCCGCCGGCCGGGGTGAGAACCATCTTCTCGACCAGGTGTTCTTTGCCTGTATCAGCGAGGTAGTCGTTGACCGATGAAAGAATCCAGAAGTCGGTCACCCCTTCTACAACCAGATTTGCGGAACCGACAAACAGGGTCTGCGAGAGGTTGTAACCCAAGGCCGCCTGCAGTGGGAAAAGGGTACGTGTGTCGCCGCTTGGGTCCTTCGTCACCTCCGTGCCCTTGTCTGATATTTTGACCGTGCGAACGATTTCAATATCGGACGGAGGGATCATGAAAGGAGAATGCGTCGTGTAGATGATTTGATTACTGTAGTCGTCGCGGAAGTGCTGCAGCAGATCCTCCTGAGAGCGAGCGTGTAGGTATAGGCCGGGTTCATCGAGAAGCAAAATCGCATCCTCGGCCGATCCGCCCTGAGTATCAGCGGAAAACGCGATGTAGAAGGAGAAGAACCATCGGAATCCGCGGCTACGCTCATCGAGATTTACTTCAACCGGGTATTCGGCGTTTTCATCATAGATGAGAATGTCGATGTGGGGACCATCGGGCGCAAGCCGGACGGTTATCTTACGGTCCTTCCACAGCCGCCGCATTTCCTGCGTAATGAGTGCGCTGGCCCTGCTCAGCAAAGTCTGACGGCGCTCGTGATCCTTCTGCAGGCTATGGATTTCTTGGATGTCAAAACCCGCTACTTTCGCGAGCTTTTTGAAATTGCGCTCGGCCTCGGTAGGAACAACGCCATCCTCTCGTCGCTTCAGATATTCCCCGAGATTCTGGTGTCCACTCAGCTCGGGGAAATCGGCGATGTAAATAAATTTCGGCAGGAGGCTTAAAGCGTGAGTTCTGGCCTTCCCGGCGCGCTCTTGGAAGGTTGCCAGTTCTGTCGCCAGCTCTTCGATGTTGGCGAGCAATTCGTCTGGCTGTTCCGGAAGCATGGCACCAGCGGCGCCGACCGCGGCCCTGAATGCTTTCGACTCCTGAACAACATCCTTTGCCCAGGCTTTGGGGAAGTTTTGGTTAGATGCGATGGCTTCCGAAAGCTTTTGGAACGCAGTCTTCGCGGCCTGCACGTGAGCTTCCGCAATCGCAGAGACTGAGGCTTCTATCGCAGGAGCTGCGCGGCGCCAGTGCGCCGTTACTTTTTTGGCGTCGAGCGTTGGGGCCGTAAGGCCCTCCAGACCGACTCGGTTGTTAGCCGCGCCATAGGCCCTAGTAACCGTGATCTTGGTGATCCTCTGACCGACGATCTCCTCGATCTCTTGTGTCTCGTCAGGAGCAAGGTCCCAAGTGGTGCGAGCAATCACGGTCTCGGGCGTACACTCGTTGAGATGCCGACCACGAGGAAAGTTCTTTACCGGGTCAACATCCTTCCGACCTCCGTCTGGGTTCGCTTCCTCAAGCGCAAGCAGAATATTGGATTTTCCGCTCTCGTTGCGACCAACTAAGGCGGTCAACTGCTCGACTGGAATCTCACCGCTATTGGCAATGGATCGGAAGTTTTCGACGGAAAAACTGACGAGTTTCAAGGTGATGCCCCTTAAATAAGCCGGCAGTACTTGTACCCGCTCTGGTGGCAGAACCTCAAGTCCGGTTGCGTATCTTCCCCAGGAGGTCTTGGTGGGCGCCGTATCTGGCTTCCCAGCTTTTGACGCCGCTCCGGTGGGATTCGTCGTGGATGTGCTTAATGAGCGGTATTGCTGTCTCGTCTGGTGCCTTCTGGCCTACGCCGCAACCCAGCCTAATCCTTTAGGATGATGAACCACCTCCTGGCAGGGCTGACCAGTGACAGCGCAGGGCATGGTGTGAAGAAGCGCCAAAGTACGGACGAGCCGGATCTGCTTGGAGCGTTCGCGGATCGTTAGGAGACGTTCATCCTCACGACGGCTATCCAAGAGGCACTGGTGTCAGAAGACCTACGGGTGCAGTGCGCTAAAGCATAACACCGTGGTTATTCACGATCGAAATATCTTGGTGATCTACTTGGATGAATCTTACAGTCGCCGATCACCTCGAGGAATGCCAGGCATGGCGGCCGTAACCTCGACTTTCCAGTTCGCCTTCATGTGGCTTGAGATGGTGACCACGCTGGGATGCCCGTAGCGATTGGGGCGTCCGCAGGAAATGATAGCGCGCGCCGGAGCCGCAAGTGCGGACGGAATGGCGGCTACCCCAGATAACTTTCCACCATGATGCGGAAGTTGCAAGCCGCTCAACCGGATTCCTTGCATCGAAGGGATCTCATGGTATTCGGCGTCACCTGTAAAAAGAATATCTCGCCCGACCGCACGCAAGTGCAGCGCCAACCCGCTACCATTCACCGAATTGCCGGTGCAGCGAATAATGCGTGCACCGCGGCGATTGCGTGAGCTCTTGCCCGGCGCGACGAGATGCAGCCGTCTCAGACTATGCAGTTGCATTGCAAACGTATGAGCATTGGGACCGACCGAGGTTTGTGCGGGAGCGAACCAGTGCTTCTTGTGGAAGCTCTCATTTTGTCGACCATAGGCATAGTGATCCGTGTCCCAATGAGACAGGACGACAAAACCGCCATTGGAATCTGGCGGAGAAAACCCGGCAGGGACATTGTGCAAATGAAACCATATTGGTTGCCCAACATCGAAGTAGAGCATCGGTCCGGGCTCTATCGGCCTTGGGCAAATAATGTTGAAGCTTGCCTGTCCTACATCGAGGGCGAACGATTGGCTTAACCCCCAAACCCGACTCCAGCGGCGGAGACAAGCATTGATGAGCGCCGGGGGCACCGGGGGCACAATACTCAATAGCGAATACCGGGATCTGAGGGCGCTGCCTTTCGCCCGGAGTGCTGGTACCGACGCACCGATCGGATAGGGAGACATTGGCTGCGAAGCGGGCGCTAGTCGCCTGAGCCAAATGATCTTTCCCCTGGCCGGCCGGCCCATGGAACGGCCTCCAACAAAGCGGTTGTCACGCAATTGAAGCAACCAAACCCAGGGTCCCGTTTGCTTCGTGTCTGGAGTGACGCGCAGTTCCAGCCAGTCACCTACGGCGGGTGGATCTCCGTCGTTCATCATATCTTGCAGAGTCGGCAGAGTGGAAACGACGCGCAGAAACCCGAGCCCTTCTTCAGATGACGATTGATGGCCATCACGGTCGAAAAATTCGGAAGCTACAGCATCCAGCTGGACGGCGATCCGGCCGCCGCCCATCTCTTCGATGCTGTCCACGTGCCCATAGAAGGTCTGCGGCTCTTCTAGAAAAAAGAAGAAATGAAAGATCGCCTCCCAAAGCTGAAAACTAGCCGTCTACGGCACATTGCTGGCTTCAGGGATAGTAGCGGCTAACGCTCCGCTTTAAATAGTCCTAAATTGGCATCGGACGATCGGGCTCCTGAGACGAAAGACGTGATCGATCTGGTCGCGGTTCAACTTTGGCGCCGACTGAAATCATAGCGATCACATGTCGATGGGAATTTTCCATCCAGGAGTTCTGAAGGCGCGCGATATCCGGCCCCTTTGCAATGCGAGTTTGCCCGGTAATTCCATCGGGACGACCTGGGGCAAATGCCATCAGACGGGTTCGCAATGCGCGATCTTCAATAAAGGAGACCCGACGGTTAGCAACGTAGGAACTGAATCTGCACCGTCTGATTGGATGACCTCTGTCACGGTCCACATGCATCACAGACGGCGGTGAGGCGACCGACCACTCTCTGAAATACGACTGATACCCGACGTGAGGACCGCCGCAGCGTTGGTCCCGCCGGACCAGAAGCCTACCAAAATACAGAGTCCGCACCGCTACCGGGGGCGTCCACCAGAAGCAAAAGTATGGCGCGTTTTACAGCGGCCAACTTCCGAATCCTTTTGTCTAGCGCTCTTTTGGGCGTAACCGTCTTTCGGCTCGATAACTTCCGAGAGCAAGTCAGCCGTGATCCGGAGGCTGCTGCATATTTCGGCAAGCTTTTGATTGGAGAGCACCGCAGGTCGATGCGATAGTTTCAAGACAAACTCGAAAACGCGATCCGAATTGCGCATGAGCTGCAGCAGGTGCTCACCGCTCGGCCCGTTTGATCCCGAAAGCCAATTCTTGGCTGTCCTTTCATTGGCTCCCGTCCACCGCATCAAGGTCTTATGCGCTTGATGACTGCTTCCAAGCTCTGACTTGAGGATATCCGCGATCACGGTCGCGTAGGTCGAAAATGTAGCGCCTTCCTCTCCCGGAAATTTCTTGCCCGTTTTTGGAAACATGTTTCCCCCCGAGCTACGTTATAGTTTGGCTCACCGCATCATGCATTCTTGACGTTAGTGGGGCAGCAATGTTGCCGGTGGCCTCCGATAAAAACTTTGAGATGCCGTCAAATCACGGCCTGACGTCCGCCGCAGAGTATGTGCGGATGTCGACAGATCATCAACAATACTCAACAGCGAACCAGTCCCAAGCAATCCGCGAATATGCAGCGCGTCATGGGTTCCGGATTGACAAGACTTATGAAGACAGCGGCAAAAGTGGTCTCAATTTTGATAGTCGCGATGCGCTCAAACAGCTCATAGAAGACGTGCAAACTGCTGCAGCGAAGTTTTCGACCATTCTAGTCTACGACGTCAGCCGATGGGGGCGGTTTCAAGATGCCGATGAGAGCGCCTATTACGAATATATCTGCAAGCGGGCGGGCATATCGGTTCGTTACTGCGCTGAACAATTCGAGAATGACGGCAGCCCGGTCTCGACTATCGTCAAGGGCGTCAAGCGTGCGATGGCGGGCGAATATAGTCGCGAACTGTCGGTCAAGGTCTTCGCGGGGCAGCGCCGCCTGATCGAACTAGGATACCGGCAGGGCGGGCCCGCCGGCTATGGATTGCGACGGCAGTTAATCGATCAAAGTGGCCTCGCCAAAGCCGAACTTGTGCGAGGCGAATACAAGAGCATTCAAACCGACCGGATTGTGTTGATCCCGGGTCCGGAGGAAGAGATCGAAACTATCCGTTTCGTCTACGATGCCTTCGTTAGGCAAGGCAAGAACGAAACGGAGATCGCCGAAAACCTCAATTGCAAGGGCATCTCCACCGATCTTAATCGCTCATGGACACGGGCGACCGTCCACCAGATTCTGATCAACGAGAAGTACATCGGAAACAATGTCTGGAATAGATGCTCGTGCAAGCTCAAAGGACGTCGAATCTACAATCCTCCCGAACGTTGGATAAGACACGATCAGGCATTTGAACCAATTGTTGGAGAAGAAACCTTCAGGGCAGCCCAGGTGATTATCTCCGAACGTTGTAAGCGATACTCCGATGAGGAGCTACTGGACGTCCTGCGTGGCCTGTTGGAGCAGCACGGTTTCCTTTCGGGAATGATCATCGATGAGTTGGAATTCGGCCCGTCAAGCAGCGCATACCGTACTCGTTTCGGCAGCCTAGTCCGCGCCTATGAGCTGATCGGATTCACGCCCGATCGAGACTATCGTTACATCGAGATCAATCGCGCGCTGCGCCGAATGTATCCGGACCTGATCACAGCAACGATCCACGGTATCGAGGAAATCGGCGGCTCGGTTTGTCAGAACACAGAGACAGATCTCTTAACGGTAAACGATGAATTCACAACGTCGCTCTGCGTGGTTCGGTCGCAGGAGACGACGGCTGGTTCTCATCGTTGGAAAGTCCGTTTCGACGCAGGCTTGTGTCCCGATATTACGGTCGCAATCCGCATGAACCAGATGAACAGCGCCATCCTAGACTATTATCTGCTTCCGCGCTTTGAGATGACGGGCGACCGCGTTGCTCTTGCCGAAGACAATGGGGTTGCACTCGATGCCTACCGTTTCGACACGCTCGATATGCTGTTTGAGCTTGCCGCACGCTCCCAATTGATGGAGGTCAGCCATGGGGTCGGGTCAATCCATTGAGATTATTCCAATTGGCGCCATCGATGTTGTTAACCCGCGGGTGCGAAACCGCCGCATCTTCAAAGAGATTGTTACCAGCGTCGCCGAGCTCGGACTGAAGCGGCCGATCACAGTGAAGCACAAGTTGGGTAACGGCGAGCCGCGCTATGAGCTTGTCTGCGGTCAGGGACGACTTGAGGCTTACCAGGCGCTCGGGCAGCGCGAGATACCTGCTGTGATCGTCGACGCTACCAACGAAGACAGCGCGATCATGAGCCTGGTCGAGAATTGTGCTCGCCGCCAACATCGCTCGATCGACCTTTTGCATGATATCGAAGGTCTGCGCCAGCGGGGTTATGAGTTCGACGACATCGCCCGCAAGACCGGCCTCACGGTCGAGTACGTCAAGGGTGTGAACAGCCTGCTTGAAGGCGGCGAGCACCGGCTCTTGCGCGCAGTCGAGGCAGGGCAAATGCCGGTTAGCGTCGCCGTCGTAATAGCGCAGGCGCAAGACAGTGACGTCCAGGACGTCTTACAACAAGCTTATGAAGAGAAATTACTACGCGGGCAGCGCCTATTGGCCGCCAAGAAACTGATCGAACAGCGGCGCCGCCGCGGCAAGGGATACAGAGCCGGTCCACGCCGTCCCGACGGCACCCCGCTCAGCTCCAATGCCCTGCTGCGCACCTATCGGCAGGACGTCGATCGCAAGCGAATCCTGATCCGGAAGTCAAACAGCACCAAAGCACGGCTGGTTTTCATCTTGGAAGCCTTACGAAAACTCCTGACTGAACCGGACTTTCTGGAGCTCCTGCAGACCGAGAAGCTCGATACTTTGCCGAAGAATCTCGCGCTTCGTCTGGATGACCAAGGGTAACCTATGGCACGCCGTCCGCACATCTCGGTTCGCATGGGTTTCGAAGAACGGACCCTTTTAGTCCGGCTCGCGGATATCCAGCCGTTAAAGCTCGTAACAGAGGAAGTGAAGCGCTCGGCAAAATATTGCCAGATCGCGGCCTCCATCTCGGAGATCGGGCTTGTCGAGCCTCCGGCAGTGGCGCGCAGCCGCGAGAATAGCGGCAAATTCCTGCTGCTCGACGGCCATCTGCGGCTTGAGGTGTTACGGGATCGCGGGTTTTCAGAGATTGAATGCCTGGTGTCGACCGAGGACGAAGCCTTCACCTACAACAAGCGTGTCAACCGGATTGCGATCATCCAGGAGCACCGGATGATCCTGAAAGCGATCGAAAACGGCGTTTCCGAGGCGCGTATCGCTAAAGCGCTCAATGTCGACGTCGCCAGTATCCGCCGGCGCCGCAAACTCTTGGATGGCATCTGCACTGAGGCGGTCGAGCTTCTAAAGGAGAAGCACCTCACGCTCCATTCGTTTTCGGAACTGCGGAAGCTCGCTCCGATCCGCCAGATCGAGGCGGCCGAATTGATGATCGCGATGAACAATTTTTCCAACAGCTATGTGCGCTCACTAGTTGCCGCGACGCCCCGGAACCAGCTGGCGGCCGGCTACACGCCGCGCCAGCCGAAGGGTTTGTCGGACGAGCAGCTCGCACTGATGGAGCGGGAATCTGCATCACTGGCCCGCGAATTTAAGGTTGCAGAGCAGACCTATGGTGCCGATCATCTGGATCTTGTGCTGGCTGTCGGCTTCGTGTCCAAGCTTTTGCGCAACGGGCGCGTGGTTGGCTACCTCGCAAAGCACTTCCAGGAGCTGCTGTTCGAATTCCAACGGATCACCGAATCCGAAGCAGTTGCAGCCTGACCAAGGCTTCCTCGCGTTTCGGTCGGTACGACGCTTAGCTCGCTGGCGGCAAAACGGGGAGTGGGCCATTACACGTGAGCGCAACCGTGGCTTCTCACCGTGGCTTTCTAGCTCACCACCAAAGAACGCAGCGAAATCAACATAATGCGGAGGATGGACGTTCCGCACTGGCTACAAGAGCGAGCGGCAACAGAATGCCTATGCTCGTCAGCTTCAGTGCTTACGATCGATAACGTCCAATTATCGAAAGGAGGCAGGATCCACATCAGACCCCATGCCGACGGCCATACTCAGCTAAGCGTTGGTACCGACGATCTGTCTTCAAGCTCGGCATCGCTCTTGAGATTGCGTCTAGGCATTGCCCGAGTTCTGTTGGCGCCCACAGCTGATCGATCAGAATAGCATCGAGCAACCGCAACGCAGTTTCCGCGTATCGGCTGCTCAATCCAGCCTCGTGCATTTGGTGTACAACGTAGTGAGGGTGCTCGATCGGCCGCAGCCAGTCGGCGATCGCAGCAAAGGCCGAAGGAAATTCGCCACCAGCGGCGATGCTCATGAGCGCTAAATGTTCGGCAACGCTGCTCGATGTTAGCTCTCGAGACTTTGGCCAAATCTCTTGCCAGAACGGTCGAATTCGGTTCTTCCAATAGTCCTCTCGTTGTTCGCCGGCACCCTCGAGGGCCTGCGAGAGCGCTCGCGCAACTTCTTGCAGCCCTTGTTGCGGAAGTGCGCCGACAGCGGTCCTGAAGTCCGTCAATGTGTAGCCTTCTGCGGGATCGAGGGCGGCGTATGTGAGGAATGCTGCGAATTGCTGACCGTGTTCGCCGAGCTCTTCATAGTGATCCGCTGTGGAAAGGAACTGAGATTTGAATGCCGTCAGGAGTGGACGATACAGTCTGGGGGACCAAAGAAATCCTTCCCATGCCGATCTAGCCTCATTTGAGTCGGCTTCCCAGTCGAACAACGGTAGCAGGTGTTTTTCGGTCCACGGGCGATCAACCCGGAACAGGGCAATTAATCGTGACGCAAGCAACACCCGTCCGTGGCGGAATCTCGCGATCCCGACATCGGAAATTTGTGTAAAGAACGGCTCGATATTCTCCGGCAAGGAGTCATTGTCGTTCGGTGCCCGTTTAAACCAAAGATTCAGAAGCGCCTGAGCGACGTGGCCGATCGGATGATTGATGGCCTCGGTCACGGGGGCTTTGATCGGTTCGTCGTTTTCACGGATGCCGCTGCTTGGACCAAGAGGCAATGCCAGCACACGCGTGCAGAGATCTAGCAGGATTGCCTCATGACGGTCGATCACCTTAGAAACGGCTTCCATCCACCAAGTGAGGCTGTGCGCGCTTACCAACATGACAGCATCGGGCATGTTCCGGACTAGGGGTGCCGCATAGCGCCACGACCGGAGAATTCGGCTTTCGTCACTCCAGGCTTGCAGGGCGTCTCGCCAGCGACTTGCGGGCCAAATTGCTTCTTGCGCCAAGTCGCACAAGGCCGAGAGACTGTGGAAGAAGCGAGTACGACAGATCTCTAGCCATGTGTCTTCATAGTAAAACGACTGCGATTCAGGCGGGGGCTGCTTTAGCCATTCGACCAGTTCCGCCCTTTTGCGTGGTGCGATGTTGACCTGTCGATTAGACTCGTAGTCCGGGTCGCCGGTACCACTCATCCAATGTGAAAATTCATCCCTTTCGTTACTAGCCAACCGCCTTCTGGGCTCCTCCGCAGCCAGGATGTCGAAGTGGCTAGAAGCATCGTCCCCGAGCTGGCCGCCACTCTCGCGTAGTTTAGCGAGGCGGAGCCAAATTGCATCATTCGCCAGCGATTTCCAATCGTCGAGTTCGAGCTCTTCCCTATACATGTGTCGTGGCGGACCAGCCAAAATCGCCGCTTCTAGAGATGCTCGGCCTGACGGCGAAAGTTTCGCTCCTTGCAGCACCAGCAAACGCATGGTTTCGCGCTTCGTCTCTACCGACCATAGCCACCATGCGTCGTCCTGCACGAGCCACCGGACCCATCGCGCGGGATCGATACAATCCGCCTGGCTAGCTGCAAATAGCGCTAGTCGCTTGAACGTTGGGTAGGGTATCTCAAACCAACTCAATGCGATCAGCTTCGCGCGCTCGGGGGCGCTTGCCAGGGTTGCAAGCCAAGCGTCACGTAGTAGCTCGATCAGTGTCACCCAGTCGCGGAAACCTCTGTTTTGTCGGTGAGCGCTGATCGATGGCATATCCCAGGACGAGCGATCGCTACGATCGTCTGCCGCGCCTAGCTCACGCAGCAGGTCCATTGCGTCACGCAACAATAGCTGAAAATCGTCCAGCAGCCCCGGCAACGCCGCGCGCCAGCTACCTTCAGGCAGATCGCGGATTGAAGAGTGCACTTGATCGGCGGTCAGCACCAGTTCCCAGTCCACGAGTTGTCGGACTCGCGCGGGCTCGCTAGTGCTTTCCTCCTCTAGGCCCCAACGAATTGGCTTTTTCAAAGTCAATTTGGGCGTGAGCAGCTCGCGAAGTTCTAACCGTAGCGAAGCGGTAAAGCCTTCGCGCTTCAGCCGATCCTTCCATCGATATAACTCTACCCCACGTGACGGCGACTTAACCCGCCCGGTGAGCAGCAGGCGCCATAGTGTTTGCATCAGCGGCCCAGGAATGGCATTGGGTGCGTTGGCGCGGATTTCGTCCAGTTCGGTTATTTTCTCTTCCCGTGCCAAGCGCGCAAATAGATCCAACTGACGTTCGATCAGCCATGCCCAACGATCGTGCAATTGCGCGCCGCGCTCGGCCAACCAGATGATCAGTGCTGGATCATTTAGGTGCCGCATCAGCCAGCGGGCCAACTGGAACATCACGTGGTCCCAATCGCTTCCGCTGGCGGCGTGCGATACCAGCGCCATCCACGGCGCATGCCGATAACCTGCTGGCCGTCGGATCAGACTGAACTGCAGTTTTTCATCGACGTCGGCGAGCGGCTGAACGCCGAAGCGATTCAGGTCGCTATGGAGATAGCGTGTGTCGGAGAGCGCCTCCAGCCAGTCAAGAGCGGGGGCCGGGTTGAAGTCCGCGAAGCGCTTTGCTGGCATACCGGACTCGTGGGATAGCGCCCAAAGCATCCGACCCACGAAATCATCCTGCCGGCTGCTGCCGGACGGCCGTGCCAGGGCGTAGTCGATGACGATGCGCTCCCTGCCCAGGATGCCATCTCGATACGTTCTAGCCCAAGCCTTCAGCGTGTCATGTAACGCCGAATGATCGTGGCCACCAGCCGGCACTTGGTAGAGGATAGGGGTAACGCCCTTGGCGGTCCATTCGATCGTTTTGGCGTGGTCTTGTCCCGGCTTGCATTCGCCCAGCGCATAAGCTTGCAGCGTAAACTCGCCCTGCATTCGATCGGCAGCCAACGCATCCATCATGTAGCGCATGACTGGGTCGTTGATGCTGTAACCGACGAAGCAAACCAGGTAGTTGCGGAAGAGCTCGCTGACGAAGCGCGCCGCCCAGCGTTCAGTCAGGTAAGCGAGGCCGAAGTCTCCGCTGGTCAACACCAGTCGATGCAGCACACTGTCGTTCGGTTTTTCGGGCAGCAAACCATGCAGATAGACCAGACCATCCCAACGACTGTTCTTCGGGATGGGTAGCATTGGTGCCCCATAAGATTGGAAGGCCTTGCCAGGTCGTTTTCCAACGCGCTCAAAAATGCGGTCGAAGTTGGTCGTGACCAGGCGAAGAGGGCCTTGCCGACAGCGAGCAAGCTCTAGTAGGGCCTCATGCGTATCAGTGGCGCCCCGACGACGCCACTTTGGCTTCAATGCTTCAGCCACCTTCTGACGAACAGCGATGCGCTGGCCCGGGATGCGGTGTTCCAGAAGATCCAGCGTCGTATCGAATTGACCGCGGTCGTAGGCATCCTGTTCAATGTCCAAGCGCGATGTGCCGGCAAGCCGGTAGATCTCATCCACCAAGCCTGCAAAGCCCGGCAGGCCGGCGGGGTAAGAAATGCCGGCGCCGCAGAAGAACACCACGCGACCTTCGTCGTGCGCCTGCAAAAGGGCATCGGGAATATCTGGGCCGTTAGCGACGAATTGCATTAGAGGGAACGGGCTACCTTTGGTTTGCGAAAGTTCGCCCTAAAGTTGATTTGGGGCCTGTTAAAGACTTTCCTAGCAGGCAGCGTGCTTACTGAGTCAAGAGGGCGAATGGGTGAAGGACGACGGTCGTACCTACTGACAGCAAACCGCGGCCGACGGTAATGCCTAGTTATCGCAACTCAGCGCGAAGGGCCTATCAGCCGCGGAGATTCATCGTCCGGATTGGCTCGTTGCACTTCGGGCAGGGCGCGCCAGCGCCGCCGCACCGGCAGGCATGCGGTCCGGTCCAAGGCTGGTCCGGGTGGTTTTCGCAGACCCAGTGGGTGTCATCGCAAAGGATGCATGCTGGCTCACTCATAAGTCCTCCCGGACGCCACGGAAGAAGGGATGCCGTACCTTGCCCTCGGCTGATTTCGCGCGGTACTCGATCTCGGCAAGGATCTTCGGCTCAACCCAAATTCCCTTGTGCCTGATGCGCTTGGAATAGGGCTGCGTCTTTCGGATCAGGGGCGTCAGGCGTTTGCGAAGGTCGGCGGCCGAGGCTTTGTCAAAGCCGTGGTCGACCTTGCCGGCATAGATCAGCTCGCCACCCTCGCGCCGGCCGACATAGATGCCATCCCAGTCGTTGCCGTCGAGTGCGAAGCCCGCAATGGTTAGCGTCTCGCGCTGGGCGCAGGTCTTCTTCACCCAGTCGCGGCTGCGGGTGCCGGTCGGATAGGGGCTGTCGGCGACCTTCGACACGACGCCCTCATATCCGAGCTTGCAGGCGTGGGCGAACATCTTGGGGCCGTCGACCTCGAAGCTTTCGCTGAACTGGATGTTGGTGCCAGCAATGAGCTTCTTCAGCACGGCCTTGCGTTCCTTCAGCGGCAGCTTCCGGAGATCCCGACCGTTGAGATAGAGCAGATCGAAGGCCACCAGCACTATCTTGGTCGAGTGGCCGCGCAGCTCGTTCTGCAGTACTGAGAAATCGGTGGTGCCGTCGCCAGCCTGCACCACGATCTCGCCATCGATGATCGCCGATGCGGCAGAGATGTGCCAGGCATCATCGGCTACTTTCTTGAAGCGCTTGGTCCAGTCGTGGCCGCGGCGGGTGAAGATGGTCACAGTTTCGTTCGCGAGATGGGTCTGGACGCGATAACCATCAAACTTGATCTCGTGGGTCCAGCGGGTGCCGCTCGGCACCCTGTCAATCGGCGACGCCAGCGCGGGCGCAATGAAGCCGGGGAAGAGCGCCTTCGCTCCGATCGCCTCGGGCTTCCTCCGCTGAAACGCCACAACGTAACTCCACAAACAATGAGCTGATTCAAACGGGCATGGTCGCAATCGTTCCGTCGATCGAGGTCCGCAATTGGAACTGGCGATCCTAACCTGCGTTGGCTTTCACTAACAGGGAGGCCAAGATGGCGAAGAAGCAGACGGCGCGGGGTCGCAAGCAGGATGGGGCACGTGTCGTTGGTGGGCAGGACTACGAGGTGAGCCATGAGGCGAAGAAGACCGAGAAGTCTGCCGCCTCTGTGAAGAAGGCGGTCAAGAAGGTCGGCAATAGCCGGAATCGAGTTGAGAAGCGCCTCGGATCAGCAATGAAAAAGTCTCTAGGCACGACGCGGTCGAGGTCACGTTAACCTGCGCGCGAGGAGGGCGGGCCAGCGGCGCCCCACACTGGCATCGAAGTCGCCTCTGGAGCGGCAAGACCGTAGCAGTGGTCCGGGCAGGCGGGGCGCGGGCGCGCCGCCCAGCCTCAAACAATCGCGATAACGAGCTTCCCTGATCTCACGTGATGATCGAGTACGTCTTTTTTCCGTGTGAGTCGCGGAGAATTCTTTAGCGGGGCAAGGAAAAAGAAATAGTGGTTTCGGTAATAAAGCCGAACGGCATAATTGGGCTGATGTGTGCCGCCGATGCATCGCCGGAATATATGGACGACGCGAGAGGCTGATTGGGCGCCGCCAAAGGAGCCGCAGGGGTTTGCGCTGGCGACAGCGGATTTTCCTTCGGGCCGATCAGGCTTCGGATTCCCAGCGCTGCCATACAACCTCCTGTTTCAAAACATCCTGCAAACCTGTTGCGGTATTAGCTTTATCGCGCTCATACGTCAAATCGGTTAAAAAAAACGTTAGCCTTGTCAATTGCTTCGAGGTACGCGCCCTTCAAGTTGGACACTCTCACTTTCTTCGTCGGCGGAAGAACAGAAATGTGAGGGACCATCGCTGCGGCTATATCCACAATCTGCTGCGTTGTGAGTCCCGGCGTTCCTATGCCAACTCCAGACTGGGCCAGTTGTTGCAACTGCTGCATGATTTCCGAAGTCGTCAGAGGCTGAGGAGCGCCGGGCATCGTAGGAGGCTGTCCAACTTCCCACTCGTGATTTGGGTTGAGTGGGACAGTCAGCTTCAGTTCATTTGAGTACTCCAGAAATAGGCTCCACATCAAATCTTCGAGTTTCGGGGGCGCATTTTCGGCTTTGATCTTCAGATCAACGCGAGCCTCTTCGCGATTGATTGGATGACCATGAAAAAAGAGATTGGACTTTAGGTTTTCGATCAGCTGCTCAATCTCGTGTTCGCTCTCGACCGGCACGTGCTTGCGAAGTAGTTTAGTAGCGATCATGCGAGATTGATTGTGCGATCTCTGAACATTCCCGAGCGCAAGAGGATGAATTTTGTCGGTGAGAGCTTTGACGGCCTCCACGAGTTCGTCTTCGTGTCGAATTCCGATGTCGTCCTTAATCAGCGTTATGTAGGCCGAAACGTCCTCCACGCTGATCGGTATAAGCTGAGAAGGGTTGTGAGGATTGGGGGGATTGAAGTAGTTCGTGACGCTGGGATCGATCGGGCCGAGACACCCCATACGGTGCATGATAACGCGATCGGCGCCGAGTGCGGTCAGCGTTGCCGCACTGAACGCGTGGTGCGGGACCAGTACTGAAAAATCCTTGGTGTACTCGCGAATTAGATTGACGATTCTCCATGGGACCGTGCCAGACCCACCATTACTGTGAATGAAAAGGTCGATGCCCTTTTTGGCTTTTGCCTTACCTGCTTCCAAGCGTTCGTGCAGGTAAACCAAAATGTCGTCGGCCATCTGAATCTCGAAGCCGGGCCGAGTTGACGTAATATACGAGATTAGAAGCCTTCCACCGCGCTCAGCTTCAATCTTCTTGAACAAGTCGATACGGCGCGTACGCGCGCTTTGCTGTTCAGTATTGTCCGACATAAATGCCCCAGCCGGCAGCAACGCTCTCTGCAGTGCAGCAGCGTGTGCCTTAAAAGGGAACTATCCCAATTTGCAACTTTTATGTCAAGTACACAACTTGAGGTTATCCGCTTGGCGGGGCTGGAAACAGACAAGATGATAGGTGTTCGCGGTCATGTTCTCCCGGTTCGGCAATATTCAAGCGCTCAACCGGCGCCAGCCGAACCGGGAGCTGGGGACGATGCGGAACCTGGTGAACGCGTACCGGATCGTCCGGTGAGCCTCGGAGCGAGGGCTCTGGTTCAAGCCGCTACCTTGTCTTCCTTGTCTGCCCCGCGCATCACAATCTTCAGCGCGTCGTCGGACAGCGGCCGTTGCAACACCTTCGCCTCGTCCCATGGCGCGCGCAGCCAGACGTCGCGCTCCTTGTCGCTCGTCAAGATCACGGGCATAGCCTTTGGGTGAATCGGCTCGACAACTGCGTTCGGCGTCGTCGTCAGGAAGCCATAGACGGGGTGCGGCCCAGGGATTGGCTTTGACTTGGTACCTCGGTCGCCCTTGAACTCGGTCCAGATGCCCGCGAACGAGGTGAGCGGCCGGTCATCGCTCAGCGCGAACCACACCACGTCCTTTTTCTTGGTCTCCGGGTTTGGTTCCGGCGCGTACTCGGCGAAGCTGTTGAACGGCACGAGGCAGCGGTTCTCAGGCTTCAGCCAGCCGCGCCAGTGCGGCGATGACGTGTTGCGGATGTTGGTAACGGGCGGGCCGCCCGTGCGCGGCGGAGGGGGCATGCCCCATCGCATTAGTACCATCTCGCGCTCGTCGCCGGCATTGCGGATCACTGGAGCAGGGGAGTCGGGGAAGACGCCTGGCATAGGCGCGAGGTTGCCGACGTAGCGATTGACGACCCGGAACAGGTTCAGGATTGCGGCTTGGTTTGTGGTGATCGAATAGAGATTACACATTGCCAGGTTCGTTCATGCTCAACTTTCTATCTGCCGAGTTTGGCGGGTTAGAAGGGAGGGTGCCAGCCATACTTTTGCAAAGCTGTCGCGAGACCCGCAGTCGCCATCGCAACCAGGGCGTTCCAAAAGACTGTCCGACCACGGGCCGCGCTCAGTGAGCGAAGAAACAGGAAGGCACCGATCGCTAGTCCATAGTTCTTCCGAAAGTCTCCGTTGCGTTTCACCACCTCGATCAGGCTAATATTCTTCAATCCATCTGACATGTGCGCAGCCTCGCTCACCCGCGCGAGTGAGCGGCGGGCGTTTCAATTGGTCCAATTTCGGGATGAAACCATTGGACCACTGAGTTGCCCGACGGCGCAAGAGAGAATCCTAACTAATTTACGGAGAGCTTGCGGAAGGAGGTTGGCAGGGGGAGGGCGTTGATCCTGCTGCTTTCTTCTCGCGACGCACGCAGCCTGCCGTAAAGAGCGGCCATAACGGCCTCAAGGCTGTCGAGCCGCATTCGGCTGAAGAGACGATCCGACACGCGGAGCTTCTTTCTATCCTTCGTCAACGGAAGGGCGGCGGTGGGGAGTAGGAAATAGTCGCGAATGCGGGTATTTCCACTGTCCATCCGAATCAAAAGCGTAAGTTCGGCCTTTTGGTACTTGAGCTTCCGTACCTCCCATCGGCGAGACCTGGTGTCACCGTCCGAAACAGCGCGCGCCACCGCTACCGATACAGTCAGTCCTCCAGAAATCGTAACAAGGTACAGTTCGTGCAAGAACGAGGCGTTCACGCCACGTCCCCTGAGATTGATGATGATATCGTCAACCACCGAGCAGATCGTGCGATCAATTTCGACCGCGATCTCCATGAAGCGGTACCGATTGCCGGGCCTGTAGCCGACAAGCTCATAGGCCCTCATGAGCGACCCAAATCGTTTTGTGTATACAGAAGGGTGACGCACGCCCTTTGCCGCCTGGATGATGTGAACTGATAGTCGGCCCTTTCGTCGCAGGACCGCCGCTAGACTATCGAGCAACTGCTGATCTGTTTCCTTCTTGTTGTTTGCGACTTCAGCGAGCCGCTTTCGTGTCCGCGCGAAAAGACTGGGATCGATGATACCTTCGAAGGCGTTGTCGTGGCGTATCCACATTTCAGGCGGGTTGACGACACGTCGTCCGGCTAGCTTCATTGAGCTGCGATTGAAAACGATATGACCCAAATAAAGCTCGTTTGCGAGGAGGTTGCTGATAGTCAGCGCGGTCCATCGTTTCCCGCCAGGACTTGGTTGGCCTTCAGCGTTGAGTTCCTCCGCAATTCGCGTCCTATTTTTCTTCTGAATTACGAACGATGAGAAGATGCGACGGACAATCTTGACTTCCGAGGTAGGCCCTCGGACGAGAGCGACCCGTTCTGATTTCAAGTTCTTCTGCTCGCCGCGCTGTAGCACTCCCTTACGTTTGCCGTTTGCGTCGACGAGCATCCGACGCAGCGCGAATGGCGCCGCTCCGCCCCGCCAATATCCTCGGTCGACGATATTCGACTGGCCCATAAATACGTTTCGCGACAGATCGCGGCTGAAGCCAGCGGCTCCTGCGCGTTTCAAGTTCTTGAGTATCACCGCCGACAGGCTGCCATCGTTCTCGAATTCTTCAGAGCAATAGTGAACCGATATGCCCGCCCGTCTGCAGATGAACTCATAGAAGGCGCTTTCGTCAGTGTCTTGAAAGCGTCCCCAACGGCTGATGTCGAAAACGAGGACACAATCAAAGTCCGACCGTCCACTGTCGACGTCATCAATGAGCTCCTGCAACCCCTTCCTACGGGAGATGGTGAGGCCGCTGCGCCCGGGGTCAGAATAGGTGCGGACGATCTCCATGCCTCGGCGGGCTGCGTAGACGGCGATGGCGGCTATCTGAATTTCGATCGAGTATTTTTGAGGATCGGACGACATCCGCACGTATTGTGCTGCACGAAGCGTCGGGGGCGATTGCTGATGCTCTTGGATGGCGGTAGCACCTACGGGCCTTCTCTCGCGCGGCACCGTTGGACGCGTTCTGGCCTTCGGAGAAGTTGGTCGTAGCCTAGGCACCGTCGGAGACCTGCGATATCGATGCAGCTGGGCCCGCCGGTCGGTAATGCCGACAATGCCCGCTGGTTCCTTTGAAGAGCCGGGACTAATGGGGGCTTATCCCTGCGGGCGCATACCCAGGCGCTGGCCGCAAATGTTGCCATACACGCCCACGACACCACCGAGGCCATAACTGAACCCGGCGTTCGAGGCCCCAGCGCGGACTAGCGCCGGCCGCGGCTAAGTTATCGCTCTCCCGGCCACCAGGTCGAAGGCGGGTTCATGGTGGAGATCCTGGTGGTCCGCAACGCCACCAGGTGGCTGCGCTTGAACGGATGGCCGTTCCGGCACGAGCATTCCTTGCACCGCATGTAGCGCTCGAGCTCGTGGATCGGCGTCCACTTCGGCCGACGGACGATATCCAGGGCGACTGTCTGATGCGTGTCGCAGCCGAGGCACTTCACCTCGAGATAGCGATAGCCAGCATTCAGGGCATCGCCGAGGGCGGGGGACGGTTGGGCCGGTCCCTGGAAGGCGAGCATGCGGGCGTTCCACGCCTGACAGGCCACAGAATCCGCCTCCTGCCTTGCCTCTCTCGCGCGCTGGGCCAAATGCCTTACTGTGGCACCGAACATGTATTCCCGAGACTTTGAGCTCATGCAGACATCAAAGCCCCGTCGGGCCGCGATCGGCAAACCGTCAATACTTTGGGGACTGGAACCGCACGGGACCGCTGCCTATCGGGGCTGTGGATGACTGGGAGCCCGGAGGGCGTCTTGCCGCAGATATTGAGCAAAGCACGGGTCGAGAGCAATTGGGCAGCGCTCGTTTATGCGGGGTTGATGAACGTTGGTAATCCCCGATTATCGGAACTCAGAGCGAATCAGAAGCTCCGGCTGTCTGGCCAGCAAACGGACCTGCACAGTTGGGCGGGGGCACTAAATAGCGCCAAATTCCATGGGGGTGCAGACCTTTGCGTGACTTTTGCGTGCCACGTCACGCCCCTTTGAGCCCTTTGCGTTCTGGCCCTTTCCAGCGCCTTCTGACCGACGAGCAGCCCAAGCCAGACCTCGTAGCGATTAAGGCTGAAACTCGCGAGAACGTCGACGACATGACGGACTGTCTGCTGAAGGCCGCTAATGCTCCGATGCTGGCGCACGGCGGGGCGATGATTGCCTGCCTGTACCAGCTTAAGGACTACGGGACCAACCCGCACGTCAAATACATCGGTTTGGCTATCACCGCCTTTGGGCTTGGGTTTATTGTGGCGGTCCTCAGCTACATCGGAATCGGGGTGGGGCGTTTGAAGCTGATGCTCGCCATCTTCAATGCAGACTTCAAAGGCTTTATGCGGATGCCGATTGTTCCCGCGGCGAACCTGCTCTACCTTTCGGTTGGCAACATGCTCCTGGCCGTTCTCGCTATCGTATGGCGCTTCTACTGCTACAAGGGTCGCACCTCAAATGAAGGAGGTCGTCTATGGCGTATCTCTCCGGCGAAGGCCGCCTTGCGTAATTTGCGAGACGGCCTGAGGATTTGACCTTAAGTCTAGCTTTAAGGTCACGTCGGGAATGCAGGTCAATGTGTTGGGCGCCGAGCGTCGGCGGCGATGGAGTTACGACGAGAAGGTCCGTCTTGTCGAAGAGACCTTGCAGCCCGGCGAGACGGTCTGCGGGGTGGCACGCCGGCACGGGGTGGCTCATAGCCTGCTGTTCACCTGGCGTCGACAAGCGCGCCAGGGGCGACTGGGCGGAGATGCTGCGCCTGCTCTTGTTCCCGTCGAGATCACACCTGTAGCGGCTCCGATCTCGAGCGGCACACCACAACTGGCGTCTTCACCGCCTGCGCAGCGGGCAAGGGCTGGAATCATCGAGATTGAGCTCGGGGGCGGCTGTCGTGTTCGCGTTGACCGTGACGTGGACGTTGAGGCGCTGCAGCAGGTTCTTGAGCTCTTGCGACGACGATGATTCCGATTCCGAGCGGCGTCAGGGTCTGGATCGCGACCGGCCACACTGATATGCGCCGCGGCATGCGGAGCCTGGCTCTTACGGTGCAGGAGAGCCTGAAGCGCGATCCCCATGTCGGCGATCTCTACATCTTCCGAGGCCGCAGCGGCGATCTGGTCAAGATTCTTTGGCATGATGGGTTGGGCATGTCGCTCTATGCCAAGCGCCTGGACCGAGGCAAGTTCATCTGGCCTTCGGCGTCAGACGGCGCGGTATCGATCTCAGCGGCGCAGATGGCCTATATGCTGGAAGGGATCGACTGGCGGAATCCACAACTGAGCTGGCGACCGAGAAGCGCGGGTTGAGCACAAAATCCAGCAGACTTTGCATTTTTGGGGAGTCCCAACGCTTCCAATCTGTGATTCACTGTGTCGCATGGATGCTGCGCGCGACACTGTTCCGGATGACATTGCCGCCCTGAAAGCGGCGCTGGCAGCCGAGCGCGCGAAGGCTTTGGAGATCGAAGCTGAACTCGCGGTCGCCCGCGCGAAGGCGTCTGAGGACGAAGCGCTGATCGCCCAGCAGAAGCTGCAGATCGCCAAGCTAAAGCATCAGATCTACGGCCAGCGGTCGGAGCGTTCGTCGCGCCTGATCGAGCAGTTGGCTTTGACGTTCGAAGAGCTGGAAAGTGATGCCACTGAAGACGAGCTGGCGGCAGAGCACGCTGTAGCCAAGGCGACGACAGTGCGCGGATTTACGCGCAAGCGAGGCGAACGACAGACCTTCCCTGAGCATTTACCGCGCGAACGAGTGGTCATCGAGCCGCCGACGGCTTGCCAGTGCTGTGGCGGCAATCGTCTGCGCAAGCTCGGCGAGGACGTGACGAGGACACTGGAAGTGGTGCCGCGCCAGTGGAAGGTGATCGAAACGGTGCGGGAGAAGTTCTCCTGCCGCGACTGCGAGAAGATCAACCAGGCGCCGGCGCCATTCCATGCTGTCGCCCGAGGATGGGCCGGCCCGAGCCTGTTGGCCATGATCATGTTCGAGAAGTTCGGCCAACATCAGCCCTTAAACCGCCAGGCTGAGCGCTACGCCCTCGAAGGCGTGCCGATCGCGCTGTCGACCATGGCGGACGCCGTGGGATCGGTCTGCGCGTCGCTGGATCCCCTGCTGTGCCTGGTCGAAGCTCATGTCATGGCAGCCGAGCGCCTGCATGCCGATGATACGACCGTGCCGGTGCTGGCCAAGGGCAAGACCGATACGGGGCGGTGCTGGATCTACGTCCGAGACGACCGGCCGTTTGGCGGCACCGGCCCGCCGGCGGCGATGTTCTACTACTCCCGCGACCGCAGGGGCGAGCATCCCCAGGCGCATCTGGCCCGGTATGCCGGCATCCTGCAGGCCGACGCCTATGATGGGTATAACCAGCTCTATCTGGCGGGGCGCCAGCCCGGACTGATCCGGGAGGCCGCATGTTGGGTCCATGCGCGGCGTCCATTCTTCGCCATGGCCGACATCGAAGAGAATGCGCGTCGCAAGGCCGCCGGTAAAAAGGAGATCCCACTCTCGCCCATCGCGGTCGAGGTCGTGCGGCGGATCGACGCGCTGTTCGAGATCGAACGCTCCATCAATGGCAGGAGCCCCGAGGGGCGTCTGGAGACGCGACAGACGCTGAGCCGGCCTCTGGTCGAGGACCTGCAGGTCTATATGCGGGAGCAGCTTGCCAAGCTGTCCCGTGGGCACGACCTGGCCAAGGCGTTCAACTACATCCTGAAGCGATGGGCGAGCTTCACTCTCTTCCTCGAGGACGGACGGGTTTGCCTCTCCAACAATGCCGCCGAGCGAGGACTAAGAGGTATAGCTCTCGGGCGAAAGGCCTGGCTGTTCTGCGGCTCTGACCGCGGTGGTCGGCGCGCGGCTTCCATGTATAGCTTGATCGTCACGGCCAAAATGAACGGCATTGATCCGCAAGCATGGCTCACGGATATCCTTGCCTGCATCGCCGCCCATCCAGCTCATCGGCTCGACGAGCTGCTGCCCTGGAATTGGACACCGGGATCAGCAGAAGCAGTTGCAGCATAGGGCAAGACAATGGCTCACGGACGAAACAAGTATCAATCACGAGAGAACCGTGCTCGTGTCCGTGAGATATTGCTTCGCGACTGGGACCCTATCGGGGTCTACGGCATACCACAGGCCACCGACGAGTATGACACCTACGCAAATAGGGCCTACGTCATGCTGATGGACGAAGGTGCGACCGCGAGCGAAATCTCCGGCTATCTCTATATTGTCGCCATCGAGCATATGGGATTAACCGACCACGGGCGCCTAGCTGAGAAGAGCGATCAGGTTGCCCAACTACTAGTCCAGCTTCGGCCTGAGTTCGGTACCCACTGAAACGCCATCGCCCGAAACTTTGCTGACCGCGGCCCTCACCGGAGGGTTACTCTATGGCGATACTCGCTTTTGAAGCCGGCAGGACGAACGACAGCCAGTACGTTCGCCTGAGTCTGTAGCTGCCTTTATCGGCGCTTGTGATGTTCCGAATGCTTCTCGGCTTCTAAGTCTGGGAAAGGGTCTGCTCTCATTAGGCGGGCCTTTTTCCATTTGGGCCGTTGGTCACGGCCCAAGGTAGGTGCCTGTTGTCGCCCGTGTCTGTTGGAGAGCCACTGACCTGACCCAGCCATCGGATGGGCGAGGTTCTGCAATAGCGCCTCGGCGAGGCGGGTTAGGTATTCCGCTGGCAGGACCACAAATAACGGTGCTCAAACAGCGCGCCTTATGGCAAGCCATGTCACCTGTAAGAAGGTGAATGCAGCCGGCACAGCGACAAGCGTCAGACCTATCGCGTACGTAACGTAGATGAAGCATCTCAAGCCTCGATGCCACATATCGAGTATCATCCACTGCACTAAACACATGTTCGCAAGGTGCCCGATAGGGTCCGCTCGATCGTAGAGATTTCCGTCTAGATTGACGCTGTTGAGGTCGAAGTAGGGGAACATCCACTTTGGCATGGTGTCCCACAACCACTTCAATCTATCTCGGACCACCTCGGCCTGCTTCAGATTGATTTGATGTTTCGCCTCGGTTTCCGCCATGTCGAACGCGCTGGCGTAATCCTTTACTTCCGGCGGGCAGTAGATGCTGTAGAGGATGGTCGCCAGAGCTACGAAGAAGCTGCCGTAGAACAAGAACCAAATGCGCCAGACGTTGGGAAGATAATTGAGCAACCAACCATCGTACTTGATCGTCAGGTATTGATGCACGTTCTCATTGAGCAAGAGCATGTAACCGAACGCGGGCATAAGAACGGAAGCCCGGACGACATTGGAGCTGCCCAACTGCTTTAGATGCTTCCACCTCGAACGCTCTTCGAGCCGTTCGAAAGCGTAGACGTGCAGATATCGCCACTGCCGCAACTGCCAAACCATGGCCCACCCTTAGCTTTCAGGGGAACCTAATCACCCGCTACCGGTCAGCAAAGGGCTTGAGGGCCGTCCTGCAGACATACAAACCCTAGCGGCTAGACTCATCGTTCCTTTTTCGTTCTTGTAGGGCATCCTTGATTCGGCGAGCCCAATGCACGACCTCGACTTCATCCAACGAGAAATCGAACACATGCGCGTCCAGGTCGGGCGCCAGAGGAAGGAGATCGTCGTCCAGCTTCAAAAGGCCGGGATCTCCACGGTCTCGGCCGAGGCCCTACTGGAGCGGATGCTCAACAAGATCGACACCCTTTGCGCGGGACGGGCTGAAGGCTGAGCTACCGCGGCCCCGTCACGTTCTGGGTGGGAGGAGCTGGTGAACGTACTCGACCGTCTCGACGAGCCGTGGAAGGTCATCAAGCATGACGACTGCTTTCAGGTGGTCGATGCGACGGGGAGGTTCATCCCGGCCGTGAGTCATAGGCAGGACTTCCACAAGTCGCGCTATACACACGCCGGGATTTATCTCAACGCAAGCGAAGCTGAGACGATCGCGAATGCGGTTGTGAAAATCAGGTCGTCGCTTCGATAGCCGCTCAATTGGTGGTAGAGGGAATGTTGCAATAGGACGAGCAATGTTCGAAGAGCTTCGATATCGCTGGGAGCTGAGGAAATACCTGAAAGCGCAGCAGGCGCTTTACCGGGCCTATGATGGATTGCCCGCGGATGATGAAGAGGCTGATGTGAGCCCCAGGCGAGGGGCGAAACATGAGCTTATTTATCAAACCCAATCGACAGATTACTTTCGCTCAAAGCATCTCATCGAAAAAGCGTACCGGTATCACATGCCCATTCCTCAGGACGAGGAAAGCTGGATACAGCCACGAGGCGCACCCGAACGTTTCCTTACGACTGTAGCGGCTCAGAAGCTGCGGGCTGATATCCGCGCAGAGCAAAAGGCTGAGTGGGATTATTGGGCAAACAGGGTCACGTTTGCACTTGCTCTCATCGGCAGCATCCTGGGCCTCATAAACTTCTTCAAGTAGAAGTGCGGCCGCGACTATCGGTTCTTCGTCTTGGCGACCGCCGCGTCCTCGGCATCCCATTTAAAGCTGTCTTTCCAGTTGGGATTGCGAACGTCATTCAGGCGCTCTTCGGTTTCCTCGACATCGACATAGACCATGGGGCTTGAAATTCCGACAAATCTATTGCAGCGCGCGCTCCCGATTCGTTCTTGCATTTACTTGGGTTAGTTAGCAGTGATGGAAATTGCCGGTTTTTAGCCGCGGGCCTATAGAGTCGCACTCAAGAAGACCCTATAAAAATAGGGATTTCTGGCGAAATTTGACAAACAGTGACGTCATGCGCCAGACCTATCTATGCAGAGTGCGTTGCGAATGAGCGCGCGGTGGCACTCATTTTAACGCGGGTTTGGGCAGGGTAGTTTAAGAGTCCGAACCTCGGTGCGTTGTTAGTTGGAAGTCCACCGTACTAGACCTTTTCGCGGGAGCCGGGGGTATATCTCTCGGCGGTAACGGGCCTTGGCCCGAAGGGCGGAGCCATGTCTGACGAAAGCGGACTATCTAAGATTATCGACGCGATTGGACGTCTAAAGCTGAGCGAGAAAGCAACGGCCATGCTTACGGCGTTGGCCATCCTGAAAAGCAAATCAGGTGGCATTCGTTGGTTTCGATGGGCGTTAGCAACGACCGTCGGTCTGGGTACTTGCTACTGGAACAGGCTGATTGGCTGACGCCTTCGAGGGGCTAAGTCTTCCGCGTATACGCCGCGGGCTTGGCTACCGGCGCAGGAGGCTTGAATGGCTGAACCTTCAGCTTTCCCGCTCGATGCCTACCCTCGAAACTGATGTACGTGAGCAAGTCACGAGCATATTCAAAATAGGCTTCTTGTGTCAGGAGCAAGGGCTCGTCGATGTAGAAGAAGGAAAGGTCCGCTAGATCCTTTACCTCGGCGTCCTCTTTGGCCAATTCTTCCAAGGAAACGTAGCAGAGGTGCCGGCCTTGGTCGGGGTCATGCCAGTAAGCGTGGGCGTACCGGTTTCTGATCGCGAGACAGGCTCTCAAGGTGTCGATGAGCAATGCGAATTCCGTCCCCAGCCCCAACTTATCATAAATCGTGCGCCCCAGCCCGTCAGCGATCAAGACCCGATTGGTCTCGCCCCGCACTCTAAACATCGCTTTGAGCGTGCCATTCAGGTCAAAATCTCGCGCGACCTGGATGCAATTCATCAGGTCCAGCTCAAGTTCGCTGTAGTCGAGAAGGAGCCTGCCTATCACGGCCATCTCCTTAGGGAAAGTTCGGTGCACTGGAAACATGGTCAGCGGCTCAACGGGTCATTTGGCCCGACCAGTTTGAGTTGACCCTGCCGCGTTCTGAGGGTCCATTGCTCAACTTTTGAAAGGCCGGGCGCCTGGATTGCGACTTCGAGCCAAATAATGGCGCTGTTCAGATGCTCGTTGGGTATCTGAACAGAAACAGTTGCGATGTGCTCGTCGTGATCGGCCTCCTTAAATATCGGCAATTGAGGAGGCGAGTTGATTGCCCTTCGATAGATGATCATCTTTGGGCCGGGTGGCTCGGCGCGCTGCCGCACTTGTCTGAATGGATCGAGCGCGAAAAGCACTTTTAGGTCTGCGTCAATCAAGAAGTCGACGACGACGTGATAGGCGGGCGCGTTAGAGCGGTTTCTGATCGTGCAGTGGAGATGGATTGTACTCGAATAACTGGTACTCATTGTAGCTTCAACGCCGCGCGAGGTCTGCTTGTTGCCAAAATGGAGTTCGGCATACAGGTCAGGCGTGGTTGCGCGCCGCATAATGTCGCGGATCTCGTAGTCATGCATTGGCACAGACTGGAAATTGAAACGCTTGTAATACTTGCCGTCGGGAGCTTGATGAGGCCCGACTTGCGACTGTTGGACCGATATCACGTATCCGAATTTGCCGGTTTCCATAGCCGGCGAACACACCGTCATGAGCAAGTCCTTCAACCGTGGTGACCGGGAATCGGAGAGTGAGCATGAGAACAAGCGGCCGCTCGTGAGCGTGGACACCTTGGAGAAGCTTCCGAAGTCGGAAGTCATCGTGAAAGGGCCGGGCATGCTCGCCAAACTCAAGAAGCCGTTTGAGATTCGTAGGGAAGGGCTCAGGTACCTTTAGAACCGCCGCTCAGTCGGGACGCACTGCATTTGGGCCTCGTTGACGACGCCCAGATTTTTGAGGCGAGGGCACGAATACTCATTGATGACGAAGTTGCACTCAGAGCCTTTCCCGCCCTTGATGGTCGGCATCCGCTTGTTGCATTCGCTCCAAGGGATACGTTGCTCGCACATATCTAATAGAAAGACTTTGGAGCTGCTTGAGGGGTGGTTGGCAAAGTTAAGCTCACCGGTCACCCGGTCAAGATTGATCTGGTCGAAACCGTTATCTTCGCGTCGAGCAAAGTCAACGTAAGTGACGGTGTCGATTTGCTCGATGGCGTAGTCGTCCTGACCCGTCCAATCTAGGACCAGGGTCTTTGCGACCCCATTCACGCTTTTGATGACGAGAGGCCGGTCTTTCACGAATTTGGTCGAGCAGATGTAAAAAGCGTCGGTCGTCGCCACTGGCTGTTTGTCTACTTTCGAAGTGCCACCGCCGCTCTGCCAAAGCGGATAGGCTAAAATAACAGCACTAGCGCCAACCATTATCCCAATGAGGAGACCGAGAAGAACACGCATGGATTTGCACCATCTGAAGCTAGGCGTTTCCAGCGATGCGCGGCAAAGACTGGCTGAACTGCCGACACCAAAATGGCCCCTTAGAAGTAACCTGTGTAACCTCAAAAGATGCGTTCGTAACCTTAGCCGCGGGCACGAGACCACGGTCGATGTACAGCAACGACCAACCTTTACGTACGCAAACCGTGGACAGCGACCGTAGCGCTTTGGTCCCGTGGTGGAGCTAGCGAGATCGGCTACTTCGCCCGCGTCGCCGCCTTCTCGCTCTGCCCGCGCTTTATCGCGAGGAGCCGGTGGGCTTCCGCTAAGCCCTCCAAACGATACTTCTTCTTGCCGCAGGCCTTCTGAGCGCGAGCGCGCATCAGGCCGGCCATCCTCTAGTGCTGCTTCGCGGTCAAACGCATCGTATCCCCTGGCATCGATTGTATCATCAAATTTCGCCGGTGTTGCGGCCTTGTGCAGGCCGGCAATCAGGTAGTCTGGCCGCAGTGGGAGGTGGTGGAAGACTTATCCGCCGGCACGTTCGATTCATCGGTTTTTGTATGAGCGAGCCTTTTGGATCCCAAGACCGGTCAAGTATACGCGCTGATTAGCGAACGCGCGGTTGCACGTAGGTTTGCCTGTCTCAGGGGCGGAGAGGTGGCCACTTTTCGAAGCTGTTCCAGTGCCCCGCGTACGAAGAAATAGCCTGACCTATCGCCGTGATCGCGTAGTGGGCTCTGTGGCGCCAGATTTTGCGACCCTCCTCGCTTGTCCACTGATGATCGACAAGACCGGCGTTCTTTACGTAAGTTGCCATGTATTTTGCGACGGCTTCGGTCAGATCTTGCTCAAAGACGCGGACGGGTTCGGTCATGGCTTATGCTGCACGGGTCAGTCGATAGCTGGCAGATGGCGAGAGCGACAAGTTCGCGGAAGGTCGAACTGTCGATGAGACTATCTGCAGTGCCACGTAAGAAGCAGTGGGCCCCGCCAAGCCGTTTCAGGGAGTGTCTCACTCTGCCGCTGTTGAAGGTAAATCAGCATCCAGCGGACGAGACATTGGGACAGGAAAAACTGTGGGTACGAAAGTCACCTCAGTGTCCCACTGTTCCGTCGCCTGACTCGAAACACCTTCTTTGATTGGAACGCGCCAAGCCTCTGCACTACAGCGACAACGTTGTTGGGGCAACAGCATAAACGGGAAATTCGGATGAAGTTTAGGTTCATCGACAATCGGCGGCTTCCCCCAAAGCCCTGTAGACGGTAGCCCGGCCGATGCCCATAGCCCGCGCAATCTCAGTCAGTCCGTGACCTTGCGCCTTCAGTTCACGCACCCGGTCCACTCTAATCGAGGGTGGGCGGTCCCTATAATTCAAACCTCGTTCGCCCTCGCAATTCCCTCGAGCTGCCGCTCCTAGCGCAGATTTGTCTCGAACTCGGCGGTCAGCATCGCGAACCGTGGATTTGGACCGTAGCTTTTCGTCCGGCGACGCGAACGCTCAACGAAATCAAGTCGGTGAGGAGGAGCGGTGATCCGTCGGCGAAAGCGATGGATGGACGAAGCAGCAATAGGCGCACCGGCCAGCCGCAGGCCTTCTATCGTCCCTTGTCCCCTTATGTCACCTTCGCATTTGCCCCCTAAAGGGGGCAACTGTGACGTGACGGGAGACAGACGCCGTCACTGAGCGCCATTGTGACGGGCTGTGACACTACGTGACGGGCCAAACGAAATCCTCCCAAACGTCGATAAAGCCTTCCTTTTTCAGCGTCACATGAATGCGGCGAAATTGCTCTCGCGGATTGCCCTTGGGGTTGATGATGGAGGACTCTTCGAGGCGACTGCGCCACGCTTTCATTGTCACGCCTGTGACGCCTGCCGGCAGCTGTTCGCCTGCAGGTCGAAGTGCGGCACTCTCGGCCATGCATTTGTGCAGCGCCTCTAGTGCAGCTTGAAGATTAGGCTTCGAGGCCAGTTTCTTCGCACCAATGGAGGCGGCACCAATGTCATTTGGTTCTTGGGCGAACTCGGTGGTCACGATCGCGGTGGTGACCGGCTCGCCGTCATCGTCCCGGCCTAGTTCGAAGGCTTCAAGCTTGAATCGCGCCACGGTGCGCTCAGGTTGATCGTTGCCTTTGATGACCCGCGCGACCTTGGTGACCTTTCCGCGGATCTGCACCATGACGTCGACGTCACCAACATGGGCGTTACTGCCACGCGCGCCGCGATTTTCGTCTTTACCGGTATGGCCGACGAGGGCGATGTGCACTTTCAGCTGGGCATGTACCCTGCGCAGATTGGCCGCGGCACGGTTCTGATCACGGGCCTTGTCTTCGTCGCCGCCGTTCGCCGCGATGCCTTTCGCGTAGGTGTCGACGACGACCAATCCTACTTCGCGACCAAACTGCCGCTCGGCTGCCCTCACTGTCGAAACGATGATATCTACGCAATTTGGATCGATCAGATCAATGATTGCGTCGGCCACCGCGATCGGCAGGCCCTTCAACTTGTCGCGCTGGTGGTACACGCGCAGCCGGCGTTTGAAGAGGTCGCCCCGCTCCAGCGCAAGCACCACCACGCCATAGCCGACTTTTGCCCGATGCCCTCGCCAGTCGACTTGTGCCGCGCAGTGCACGGCTATCTCGGTCAACAGTGCTGACTTGCCAGCACCTGGCGGTGCAATCCAAGCAGAGGTTTCGCCAAGGGCAATGATTCCCTTGAGGATCCATCGCTTTTTTATGTAGGCGCCGCACTCGTCGAAATAGGTCAACTCGAGCGGCTTGGCCGATGTGATATCGACGCCAACCTTCGGAAGCACGCCGATGAATTCGGACGCCCCCGCACGTGCTTCGTTGCTTGGTGGGTGATCGGGTGGTGCAACCGTCGCCGCTGCCATAAGGGTTTGCATAACGCCAACCGAAAGGCCGTGGCGCTCACCCATCGCATGCAGACGATCGACGAGACGCTGCCACAGGACTGGCATTTCTTCAGGGGATGCAAACCGCAGGACCTCAGTTGCTGCGCGGGTGAATTGCTTCGGTTTGAGCTTTCGCTCAACGTTCGCCAGTATCCGGTCCCAACTCTCCAGCGCTTGAGAGACCTCACCTGGGATTTCTAGAGCGTCCGTTTCGACGTCGCTTCCAGTGCCATCGTTTGCCGCCTCCGCAGTCGCACGCTCCAGCGGATAACCTTCGTCCGCTGTTTCTGCCTCCGAGGGCTGCAGTGGTAGGAGTTCATCGAGGCCACGCGCGACGACTTTCGATTGTTCGATCTCCATCGCAAGTTGGGGAGGCTGCAACACGGGGATGGACGGTCCTTACGCGTTGGATGGCGTCGCTGATTTGATAGCAAGGTGCATTGCCGGTGGTTACCCTGCTATGCGGCCCGCCCGCGGCGCTTGGCTTCCTCGGCCAGCCGGCGCTGCACATAAGTCTCAATGCTGCGCCACGGTATCTTGCGGGACGCACCTTCGAGATAGCTTTCCAGTTCCCCCGAATTCAGGAGCTCATAAAGTTTTGCGCGTCCGATCTTCAAAGCGGACATTGTTTCGTTCACGCTCGCAACAATCGGGCGAGTGTGGCCGAGCTTGATTTCTTCGGATCGGTTTACGGACATATGCCGTGTTCCCTTTGTTCTTACCTATTCGAATGAACACCAGAGAACGACACAAATGTAAATTTAAAAATCGAAGTAACCAACTGAAAGTATTTATATATTCCCCCTCTGGTGGGGAGCGATTTCTCTACCGGTAGAGCACCGGTTCTCCACTCGGGGAGAACTGGTCTTTATTCAACGGGCAGCGTTTTCCCACCGGTACGGAATTGGTCACATACAGAATGCACGCGTCATTCAGAGACAATGTCCCCAGGACGATCTAGCGTCTCTCGTATCAGTTAGGCGCTGTGGTAGTTCTTATGCGGGCATCGCGAGCACGGGTAGCGGATTATCCCATCCTCTGAACGGCATTGATTGTATAGCGCTTTCCTCTAATCGGGGTGAAAGCCACGGTCGAAACCTACGGCCGAACGCAATGAAACGACATGGTCGTGGGAAATCTCGAGAAGAGATGGGTCTCGGATCGGCTGGTGGGCATCTATGAGAGCTCCCGCTGATCCTGAGACAGTCGACCTGCGGTGCGACGGCGAACTATCGCCTCCGGAGCCTCGATGGCGGCGTGGCCGTAGGCTGACGTGATCATCAGAAGCTAGCAGCGCAAGATGCGGTCTTGCATGAGCGATAACGCAACGACTTCCCTATATTGGGTACGTCGAGGGCAAGCCGCGCCGGTGTTTAAGCTGTCCTATCGCTCAATCGGAGCTTTCATGAATTTTCCTGATTTCGACCAGCCATTCGATCCCAACCTATTTTCCATAGAGCGTTGGGCGCGGGTCCCGGAACCGATCCGAAAGAGCGTCGAGCAATATGTGGCAGCCCGTCTGCCGGACGATATCCTTGCAAAACTTGATGACCTGCACGCCAGAGGCATTCCCATCGACTCTGATCCGGCGTTCTTCCATTTTGGTGGTGGCCTGGTTGTCCGGAACCTTTGCCGAGAACGGCTCAGTGACCAAGAGCTTGCAAAGTACTGTCCCTTTTGCGGCGATTGGGACGACTTCTACGTCGCTGTGCTCGCTGCCATAGGTGCAATGCGTGACCAGCGAAATGATCCGGCGTAGTCGTGCCTAGCTATTGTCGAAAATCTGGCAAGGCTCGCTGCGCCGTTGAAACAGGGATCTTCGTTCACGAGCGCGTAAGAATTTCTCAGTCTTCAAAATCCAAAAAGGCCTTCTCGTACAAGAACCGGTGAATGGAACGGGCCGGCGGATCATGAGGTACATGGTCTGGCCCCAGGAAACCAGCCATCGATCGCATCGAATCTGCAAAACCCTGAGTCTGAATTGCTGAAAGACGATCGAGGTCGGCAGTGCACGACCATCCCTCATAAACGTCAGCGAGACGGGACATCTCGACGCTCGAAAGCGTACCCAGCAATCCTCCACCGGGCACTGCGTAATAGCCTCGCAAAGCCTCCACTTCGACCGGTGTTATGTCGCGTGCCAATTGAAACTTGCGATCGGTCCACCTTTGAAGATCGTCTCGCAATTGCCTCCGGCGTCGCTCACGCTCAGAATTAGTCTCCTGAACCGCGGATTGTCTGACGTATTGCAGCAATGCAATCAGCTTGCCCCGCTGCTCCGCATCTACTGCCAAAATCAGCTGCCGAGTGAGGTCCGCGAATTTACGTGCGCAAAGCGCGATGTAGTAGTTTGGGTCGCGCATGTGGTCGCCCCATCCATTGCGGCGCGAAAACTATCTCGGCGGTAGGCGCCGCATCTACCGAAAAGTCTAGGCACGCGCCAAGCGGGTTACATTCCCTGGCGCAAGGAGGAGTTCAGCCCAGTCGCGCATAAGGGTACGGCGCTTTTCCAGCTTAGCCCCACGCTGGTAGGCGGCGGTTGTTTCAGATTTGTATTTGTGGGCCAGCGCAGCCTCTCGAACGCCGTCGGGATAGTCTGTGCATTCCTCCGCCCAGGTCGCAAAAGTCGCCCGGAAGCCATGGACAGTGACGTGCCCGTAACCGATCCGATCGAGTACCGCGAGCATCGCGTTCTCAGAAAACTCGTGGCCGTCCGGGTTGGTGAAGATTAGTTCGCTCTGCTGGCCTTTGCTCAGTTCGTCGAGCACATCCAGCGCGGGCTGCGAGAGCGGGACGCAGTGGTCCTGGTCCATCTTCATCCGCTCGCCGGGGATCCGCCATACCGCACCGTTCGGATAGGTCCGATCGATCTCGGACCATCTGGCGCCGAGGATTTCATTCGTGCGGCACACCGTGAAGATTAGGAAGCGCAGCGCCATAACAGCGCGTCCCTCAGCCGTACGAAGCTCACTCATGAAGTGCGCCGCATCGGCATAGGGAAGGGCCGGGTGGTGACGAACGACACGCTTGGGCCGCTTTGGTAGCTTTTCGCGGAGCTGCTTCGTCAACTCGGCCGGATTGCGGAAGTCGAGGTCATCAATGTCGGCGTTCTTTGCGATGATAGTTTCGATCCGGCCGCGCACCCGGTTAGCGGTCTCCCGCTTGGTCAACCAGATGGGCGCGAGCAGTTCGTGGATATGGCTCGGTTTGATTTCCGCGATGGTCAGCTTTCCGATCGTCGGATAGGCATATCGCTTAAGCGAGGAGGGCCACTGATCGCGGTGTTTTTCGCTCCACGTGGACCACAGCGCGCGGATGTAGACCTCTGCGCACTCCTCAAAGGTCGGCGCAGCTTTCTGGACTTCTACGGCCTTCGTCTCTTGCCGAGCCTCACGGCGCTCCTGAACGATATCTATGCCGGCCGTGTTGCGATCTCCCTTGACGCGTAGACGAGCTGCGTCACGTGCGAGCCGAGCGTTCTTGAGGGAAACCTCCTTGAAGGAGCCCAGGCCGTGCCACCGCTCCTTGCCGTCCTTCCAGTAACGATAGGACCAGCTCTTCGCTGCGGGACCGGTTACGATCAGGTAGAGCCCGTGGCCGTCAGCATACTTTCCGGGCTTCGTTTCGCGTTCGACATCGAGCGGCCTAAGTTTTCCAGCCACGTGTTCCTCCGATCAAAACCATCCTCCGAACCTACGGTCCCAAGCTACGGTTTGCGCTTTGATTGTGAGGAACGACTGCGAACTAAGGAATACAGTCGACCCAAGAAAGCGCTGATTTTACTGGGGATTCCGAACAGTGGAGAACAACGGAGAACACTGTACTGGCGGAAGGGGTGGGATTCGAACCCACGGTACCCTTGCGGGCACGCCGGTTTTCAAGACCGGTGCCTTAAACCACTCGGCCACCCTTCCGGATCGATCGGATCAGGCCCTTACCGTAGGGCGGCGCCGAACGCAACGCGAACTTGGCAGGAACGCCGCTGTCGGATAGGTCGTTCGCTCGGTTCACCGGCAGCCAACAGACTGAATTTGAATATGAAGCGCGTCCTGTTCCTTTGCACCGGCAATTACTATCGAAGCCGCTACGCGGAAGAGCTGTTCAACCATCTCGCCAAGACCAAGCGTCTGGCATGGCACGCATCCTCCAGGGGTGCGGCTGAGCGAGGCTCGCCCGACAATGTCGGGCCGATGTCGGTCTTCACCGATGACCGCCTTCGCGCGGAGGGCATCGTTCCGGAGGGCGCAACGCGCTATCCGCAGCCCTGCACATTGGCCGATTTCGACGGTGCCGACCTGGTGATCGCGCTCAAGGAGGCAGAGCACCGTCCGCTGATCGAGCGCCGGTTCCCCGAAGTCGCGGGCAGGGTGACGTATTGGCACGTGGACGATATCGACGTCGCCCATCCGGCGGTCGCGCTGGCCATGCTCGACGATCTCGTCCGCGAGCTGGTGTCGTCACTCGGATAAATCACGCTTCAGGAAGATCGCCAGCGCATACGCCGCGGGGCGCGCGAGCAGGTCGCTGATCCGTTCGAGCTCGTCGACGGCGACGATCTCGAGGCGGCCTTCGGTCACGTTCAGCTGCTCGACAGGCACGTCGCGGGCGAGGAACACCTCGCCGCGCAGGGTGCCGCCTGGCGTCACATGATCCGGTCCGGAATACCGCCCGATCAGCTCAAACCGCTCGGGCGGCAGATAATAGCCAATCTCCTCATGAATCTCGCGAACGACGCATTCCAGGAAGCTCTCGGCACCTTCGCGCCGGCCGCCAAACAGGCTGATCTTTCCGCGATCGGAGACGTGGGGAAGATCGTCACGCCGCTGCAACAGGAGCCGGCCATCCGTGCTGATGAGGAGAGCGGATGTTCCCTCTCTGACCGCGCCGGTCATCCGTCAGTCCGCTCCCTACCAGTGTGCAGCGTGCACGAGGAGTGAGTCCGGGCGAAGACAGCGCAGCCACTGTGCCGACGAGGCAAGGCAAGCGTCTGCGATTGCATCGCTACGTGCATGCTTTAGCCGGTATACGGAGATTTCAGGATTGGCGCCGACCATGGGTCGGCGAGGGATGCCTGTCGTGGCGCAGGCGCGGATCGCACCCAGGGTGTCGCGCGTTCAGCCGAATGCGAACGCCAGCAGGCTGGAGCACAGCAGCACGAGGCTTGCTGCGGTCAGGGTCAGAAATCCGTCGGAGACCAAATCGTGATTACGCATGATACACCTGCTTTCAACCGATGCTCATCCGAATTGATTAAAGCTTTCCGAACATTCGCTCCTGGAAAGAGGTGACGCGTCTTTCCGCCTTTCAACGGACCGTCAGGCCCGGTACCGATAGCCTTCCACGGCATGCGCCAAGAAGATCGCCGCACTCACCAGGCCCATCACCGCTGTAACCGTCTCGATCATCGCAAACTTCCTTTGCGCCCCACGCGGAGGAGAAAACGATTGCAGCCTTGCACAGTCAAAAAGATTCAATTGTCGGAATCCAAGATGCCCCCCGACTGATGATTTGCTGCAACAGTGTGTCTGATAGCGGGACAGGCGAGGGCGTTTTGCATGGCCGAGGGTCAGTAGAACGACGGAGGGGACGCAACAGACCATTCACCAAGACGCCACCGCCGGGCAGCTCTCCCCATTTCCGCCGTGTTCCAGTTGCGATATCTTCACCATCCGGTGCGGAGGTGGGCCGCACAGTGACAGAATCGTTCTCCGCGCCTCGGAGTAGGCGCGGGTCCGGCAGAATGGTACTTGGGGCAGATGGGGACTAGACGGCCAGATTCGATGATCCGGACGGCGCGCAGCGCCGCTGCGGTGGCGACGTGCCTCGTCCTCGCCAATTGCGCCAACTCAAACCTCGCCAGCCGGATCGATCCCAAATACGGCGTATCGTCGAGCCCGCGCGTCGTGGCGCTGGGTGACCCCGTGCCGAAGGGCGGCGGCACCTACCGCGTCGGCAAGCCCTATGTCGTCGCCGGCCGCACCTATGTGCCGGAGGAGAACGAGAATTACCGCGCCGAAGGTATGGCGTCCTGGTACGGCGATGATTTCCACGGCCGCCTGACCGCCAATGGCGAGGTGTTCGACATGGGCTCGCTGACCGCCGCCCATCCGACCTTGCCGATGCCGAGCTACGCGCGGGTCACCAACCTCAGCAACGGCCGATCGCTCATCGTCCGCGTCAACGATCGCGGCCCCTACCACGGCAACCGCCTCATCGACGTCTCGAACAAAGCCGCCGAACTGCTTGATTTCAAAGGCAATGGCGTCGCCCGCGTCCGGGTCGAATATGTCGGCCGGGCGCCGCTGGAGGGGTCGGACGACCGCCAGCTGATGGCGACCCTGCGCACCGGCACGCCGGCGCCGTCACCGTCGATGGTCCGGGTCGCCTCGGCCCGGCCATTCATCCCGGAAGTGTCGTCTTCGGCCGGCCGGATCCGCGGCGATGTCCCGCTGCCCGAAGGGCGGCCCTACAGCCTCGGCAACACCCAGGCCGACTACGCCTCGGTGAACGCGACCTCCGAAATGTCGGCCTCGAGCCGGTCGCACCGCCGCGTCGCGAACAATCAGCGCGAAGTCTCCTACGAGGGTGACCCGCGCTATGCCGCAGCTCCGAGCCCGGCGGCCGCCTATGTGCCGATCGACGCGCGTGGGCCCGCCGAAGTCCTCAGCGGGCGCGGCCTCTACTGAATCAGATACTTCCTCTGATCACTTCAGAAACGCGATCAGCGCCGCGTTGACCTCGCCGGGGCGCTCCTGCTGGATCCAGTGGCCGGCGCCCTCGATGATGAGCTTCTGCTTGAGGTTCGGCAGCACGCGCTCCATGTCCGCAACCCGCTTGGCGCCGATCAGCCCGGTGATGACAGAATCGTTCGAGCCGGCGATGAACAACGACGGCTGATGGATCTGCGCGTCCTGCCAAGGCGCGGTCAGCTCCCAGTTGCGGTCGAGATTGCGGTACCAGTTCAGGCCGCCGCGGAATCCGGACTGCCGGTAGCCGTCGGCGAATTCGGCGATGTCGGCCTCGGTGATCCAAGCCGGCAGCGGCATTCCGGTCGGCAGCTTGCCGAGGAAGCCCTTGGCCTCGTCGACGAACATTGAGCTCGGATCGGAGACGCCGCGCCCGAGCACCAGCCGCATGGTGTGGGCGATGTCGCGCTCGAACTCAGCCTCGGCGACGCCCGGTGGCTGGAAGTACTGCCAATAGAAATTCGTGATTCCGCTCTCCCGCAGGGTTTCCAGCGGGCGGCCGCGACCACGGAATGGCGGCGGCACGCTGAGGCCGGCGACCTTGGTGAAGATGTCCGGACGGAATAGGGCTGCGTGCCAGGCGACCGGCGCGCCCCAATCATGGCCGACGACCATCGCCTGCTTCTCGCCGAGCGCAGCGACAAGTGCGACCATGTCGCCGACGGTATCGAAGATCGTGTAGGCGCCGACATCAGCCGGGGCGCTGGTCCGGCCGAAGCCGCGCATGTCGGGCGCGACGACCCGGAAGCCCGCAGCGGCAAGTGCCGCGATTTGGTGCCGCCAGGAATAGGACAGTTCCGGCCAGCCGTGGCAGAGCACGACCAGCGGGCCTTGGCCTGCCTCGCGCACGAACAAGTCGATGCCGTTGGCGGAAATGGTGCGGGAGGATGACATTCGCGTTTCCGCCTTGTTTGCTGGTTCTGCTGTCGCTAGCTGGTTCCAAGGATACGGACGTTCAATGCCGCCGGCAATCCAGCCGGCCGTGCACAAGCGCAGAAACCTCAGTTGTTTGCGATACTTCCAGCTGTTAGAACGCAGTCTTTCAGGACATCGCCGATGCCAGCCCCAACCGCAGTTCCCCGCACGTTACTAGCTCGCGCCGGGCGGCACTGGCGCGGCCTGGTCGCGGCCGCCGTCGCGCTGGCGATCGGCTGCGGCGGGGTGGCCTACGCGGCCAACAACAGCGTCCAGGGCGCCAAGAAGGAAGAGGGCGGGTTCGACGGCGATGCGCCGACCGCGATCCTGGTCGAGGCCTCCTCGGGCAGCGTGCTGTTCGAGAAGAACGCCGACGAGCTGCGCGCGCCCTCCAGCATGATGAAGCTGATGACCGCCGAGGTGGTGTTCGACGCCATCAAGAAGGGCGACATCAAGCTCACGGACGAATACCGGATCAGCGAGAACGCCTGGCGGCGCGGCGGGGCGCCGTCCGGGACCTCGACCATGTTCGCGGCCATCAACAGCAAGGTCTCGGTCGACGACCTCCTGCATGGCGCGATCATCCCGAGCGGCAATGACGCCTGCATCGCGCTCGCCGAAGGCATTGCCGGCAACGAGCATACGTTTGCGACCGACTTCATGACCAAGCGCGCCCGCGAGCTCGGCATGACCAAGTCGACCTTCGGCAATTCCAACGGGCTGCCTGATCCCGCCAACAAGATGACGGTGCGGGAACTCGCGGTGCTGGCGCGGCACATCATCCTGACCTATCCGGACCGGTACAAGCTGTTCGGCGAGAAGGAATTCACCTGGAACAAGATCCGCCAGCAGAACCGCAATCCGCTGCTGAATGCGTTGCCCGGCGCCGACGGCCTGAAGACCGGCTACACCAAGGAAGGCGGCTACGGCATGGTCGGCTCGGCGGTGCAGAACGACACGCGGCTGATCGTGGTGGTCAATGGCCTCGAGGATTCCGAGGACCGCGCGACCGAAGCCAAGAAGATGCTGGAATGGGGGTTTCGCAGCTTCGAGACCCGGGTCCTGATCGCGGCCAATCAGCCGGTCGGCTACGCCCGCGTGTTCGGCGGCGAGAGCCGATCGGTCAAGCTGGTGAGTCCCGATCCGATCAAGGTGATGGTGTCGAAGAACGGCAACGACAAGCTGCTCGCGCGCGTCATCTATAGCGGCCCGGTCAAGGCGCCGATCACGGCCGGCCAGAAGATCGGCGTGGTGCGCGTGTGGCGCGGCGCCAATGTCGCGATGGAGACGCCGGTCTACGCGGCGGATGCGGTCGGCACGGGATCGACGATGCGCCGTGCGCTGGACGGTGCCCAGGAGCTGGTGATCGGCATGTTCCGCGCAGGAGTCGAGAAGCTCTGACATGGCGGACGCGGCACTCCAACGGCCGAGCTTGCGCGGTCGCTTCATCACCTTTGAGGGCGGCGAGGGGTCCGGGAAATCGACCCAGATCCGCAAGCTCGCCGAACGGCTCGATACCGCCAAGCTGCGTGTGATCGTGACCCGCGAGCCGGGCGGCTCGCCGGGCGCGGAGATCATCCGTCACCTCGTGCTGTCGGGAATGGGCAAGCTGCTCGGGCCCGAAGCCGAGACGCTGCTGTTTGCCGCCGCGCGCGACGACCATGTCCGCACCGTGATCCTGCCGGCGCTGAACCAGGGCATCTGGGTGCTGTGCGATCGCTTCTTCGATTCCACCCGCGCCTATCAGGGCCAGCTTGGGCAGGTGCCGCCAGGTCTCGTCAATGCCATGCAGCGCGTCACCATCGGCGATCTCAAGCCCGATCTGACCTTCATCCTCGACGTGCCGGTCGAGGTTGGTTTGCAACGCGCCGCCGCGCGCCGCGGCAACGCCACGGCCGACCGCTTCGAGGCCGAGGGCATCAAGTTCCATCAGGATTTGCGCGAGGCCTACCGCCGGATCGCGGCCGAGGACCCGGAGCGCTGCATCCTGATCGACGCCACGCCCGATCCGGACACCGTCACGGCCACGATATGGGCCGCGCTGCGCGAGCATCTGCGCGCAACGCTCACCGCGGACAGTCCCGCATGAGCGCGCGCAAGGTCGAACAGGAGAGCCCGGCTCGGCATCCGCGCGAAACCTCCGATCTGTTCGGGCATCGTGAGGCAGAGAGCACCTTGCTCGATGCCTATCGCAGCGGACGGATTCCGCATGCCTGGCTGATCGGCGGCGCGCAGGGGATCGGCAAGGCGACGCTGGCCTACCGCATGGCGCGGTTCGTGCTGGCGTTTCGCAATCCGCGATCGTCCCAGGTGCAGGCCGCGCCGACGCTGCGGGTCGATCCCACAGATCCGGTAGCGCGGCAGATCACGGCCGGTGCCCATGGCGGGCTGCTGGTGCTGGAGCGCGGCCTCAACGACCGCGGCGTGATGCGCACGGTGATCACGGTCGACGAGACGCGGGAGACCATCTCGTTCTTCGGCTCGACTGCCGCGGTCGACGGCTGGCGCGTCTGCATCGTCGACACCGTCGACGAGCTCAATCCGAACGCTGCGAACGCGCTGCTGAAGATCCTCGAGGAGCCGCCGCAGCGGTCGCTGTTTTTGCTGGTCAGCCACGCGCCGTCGCGGGTGCTGCCGACCATCCTGTCCCGTTGCCGCAAATTGCTGCTGCGGCCGCTGGAGGCCGGCGACGTGGTGCGCGCAGCTGCGGCCGCAATCGATATCGACGCTGCGGATCCGGCGCTGCTGGAAGCCGCGGCGGCCTCCGAGGGCAGCGTCGGGCGGGCGCTGTCGCTGCTCGGTGGCGATACGCTGAAGCTGCAGCAGCGCACGGCCGCGCTGCTCGCGACGTTGCCGAGCGTCGATCCGCGCGAGCTGCATGCACTGGGTGATGCGCTCGGCACCAGCGACCGCGTCGCGCTCGCCGCCTTCGTCGACGGCATCGATCGCTGGATGAGCGAGCGCATGCGCAGCGGCGACGTCAATGCCAACCTGCCGCGCCTTGCACGGCTGGCGGAGGTATGGGAAAAGATCGTCCGCGCCGCGCGCGATACCGAAGCCTACAATCTGGAGCGCAAGCCGCTGGTTTTCTCGGTGTTTTCGATGCTCGCGGACGCGACCCGGTAGACGCCAAGTCTGAAAACACCAGTCTAAAAGCAATCTGCCTGACAACACTCCCGACAATCTCGTTTCGATCTGCAAAGGATTCCGTGGTGGCGACCGCTAAGAAGAAATCGTCGAACAAGGCCAAGAAGACGAAGAAGGCATCGCCCGCCCGCGCGACCCGGAAAGCCGCGGCGAAGTCGCGCACGGCCAAGAAGGGCGGGCGCGTCACCAAGACGGCGAAGACGGCCGCCAAGGCCAAGACGGGAGCCAATACGACGGGAGCCAAGACGTCGGCAGCGAAGAAGGCTGCCAAGAAGGCCGTGAAGAAGGCTGCGAAGAAGACGGTCAAGAAAGCCGCCGCGAAGGCCACCAAGGCCGCGCCGAAGAAGGCCGCCGCAGCGGCTGTCGTACCGGCTGCAAAGAAGCCCGCTCCGCCGAAGAAAGCGCCGGCTGCCGAGAAGGCGTCGAGACCGTCAGCCGTCCGCGCGCCGAAGCCGCCCAAACCCGCCGCCGCGGCTCCTGTATCCGCGCCCGCCGCAGATCGCGGCAACGTCTACTATATCACCACCGCGATCGCCTATCCGAACGGCCAGCCGCATATCGGTCACGCCTATGAGGCGATCGCGACCGACGCGCTGGCGCGCTTCCAGCGGCTCGACGGCAAGGACGTGTTCTTCCTGACCGGCACCGACGAGCATGGTCAGAAGATGATCCAGACCGCGCAGGGCGAGGGGATGACGCCGCACGATCTCGCGACCCGCAATGCGGCGCGGTTCAAGGAGATGGACGAACGGCTCAACGTCTCGTTCGACCGCTTCATCCGAACCTCCGAACCTGCTCACCACAAATCGGTGCAGGAGATCTGGCGCCGCATGCAGGACAATGGCGACATCTATATCGACACCTATGCCGGCTGGTATTCGGTGCGCGACGAGGCCTACTACGCCGAGGATGAGACCACGGTCGGCGAGGACAATGTCCGCCGCGGCCCACAGGGCACGCCGGTCGAGTGGGTCGAGGAGAAGAGCTATTTCTTCAAGCTTTCGGCCTACCAGGACAGGCTGTTGCAGCTCTATGAGAGCCAGCCCGATTTCATCGGCCCGGACTCGCGCCGCAACGAGGTGATGAGCTTCGTGCGCGGCGGACTGAAGGATCTCTCGATCTCGCGCACGACGTTCGACTGGGGCGTCAAGGTCCCCAACGATCCCGAGCATGTGATGTATGTCTGGGTCGATGCGCTGACCAACTACATCACCGGCGTCGGCTATCCCGACGAGAGCGACAAGCGCTGGCGCTACTGGCCGGCCGATGTGCACATCATCGGCAAGGACATCATCCGCTTCCACGCGGTGTACTGGCCGGCGTTCCTGATGTCGGCCGGCATTCCCCTGCAGAAGCGGGTCTATGCGCACGGCTTCTTGTTCAGCAGGGGCGAGAAGATGTCGAAGTCGGTCGGCAACGTGGTCGATCCCTTCAATCTTGCCGACCAGTACGGCGTCGATCAGGTGCGCTACTTCTTCCTGCGCGAGGTGCCGTTCGGCCAGGACGGCAACTACAACCATGAAGCCATCGTCGCGCGCATCAATGCCGACCTCGCCAATGATTTCGGCAATCTGGCGCAGCGCTCGCTGTCGATGATCGCCAAGCAGCTCGGCGGCGTGCTGCCGGAGCCCGGCGAATTCACCGACAACGACAAGGCGATCCTGGCGCAGGCCGATGCCATGCTGGAGACGTCGCGGACCGCGATGGCGACGCAGCAGATCCATCAATGGCTCAACACGGTCTGGGCCGTGGTTGCCGAGGCCAACCGCTATTTTGCCGGCGAGGCGCCGTGGGCGCTGGCCAAGACCGATCCGGCGCGCCAGAAGACGGTGCTCTATGTCACCGCCGAAGTCGTGCGGCAGATCGCGATCATGGCGCAGGCCGTGATGCCGGAGTCCTGCGGCAAGATGCTCGACAGCCTCGGCATCCCGGCGGATGCGCGCAGCTTCGCGGCGATCGGGGAGCGGATCAAGCCGGGCACGGCGCTGCCGGCGCCTGTCGGCGTGTTCCCGCGCTACGTGGAACCGAAGACCGAATGAGCGGTTCGAAATTCATGCTGGTCGACAGTCACTGCCATCTGGATTTTCCTGATTTCGCCGACGATCTCGACGGGATCGTCGGCCGCGCCGAAGCGGCCGGCGTCGGCCGCATGGTTACGATTTCGACCCGCGTGAAGCGGCTCGGCGGCTTGCTCGCGATCACGGAGCGCTTTCCAGACGTCTACTGCTCGGTCGGCACCCATCCGCATCATGCCGATGAAGAGGACGGCATCCCGGCCAGCGAACTGATCGAACTCACCAGGCATCCGAAGGTCGTGGCGCTCGGCGAGGCGGGACTCGATTATTTCTACGAGCACGGCTCGCGCGAGGCGCAGGAACGCGGTTTTCGTGCGCACATCGCGGCTGCGCGTGAAACCGGCCTGCCGCTCGTCATTCACACAAGGGAGGCCGACGAGGATTGCGGCCGCATCCTGGAGGAGGAAGTCGCGAAGGGCCCGTTCAAGGCCATCCTGCACTGCTACACCGGCGGACGCGAGCTCGCGATGAAGGCGATCGCGCTCGGGCTTTCGATCTCGTTCACGGGCATCCTGACCTTCAAGAAGTCGGACACGCTGCGCGCGCTGGCCGCCGAGCTGCCGGCCGACCGCATCATGGTCGAGACCGACGCGCCGTATCTTGCGCCCGGCAAATTCCGCGGCAAGCGTAACGAGCCGTCCTACGTCGTCGAGGTCGCCCAGGTGCTCGCCGAAACCCGCGGCGTCTCCCTGGAGGAGATCTCGCGGCAGACAAGCGAAAACTTCTTCCGGCTGTTCTCCAAGGTGCCGGCGCCGAAGGTTGCTGCATGACGCTGACACTGACCATCCTGGGCTGCGGCTCATCCGCCGGCGTGCCGCGCCCGGCGCTCGGCTGGGGCGCCTGCGATCCCAACAATCCCAAAAATCGCCGTCGCCGCTGCTCGATCATGGCCGAGCGCACCATGGAGCACGGCACGACGCGGGTCGTGATCGACACCGCACCCGACCTGCGCGAGCAGCTGATCGACGCCAATGTCGAGCATATCGACGCGGTGTTCCTGACCCATGAACATGCCGACCAGACCCATGGCATCGACGATCTGCGCTCGGTCGTGCTGCACCAGCGCCGCCGCATCCCGGTCTACTTCAACCAGTCGACCGCCAAGGACATCATGGCCCGGTTCTCCTATTGCTTCATCTCGCCTGAAGGCAGCGACTATCCGCCGATCCTGACCCGGCATTCGATCGAGGCCGGCGAGAGCCATACGGTGCAGGGGAAGGGCGGTCCGCTGAAGCTTGAAGCCATCCTGGTGCAGCATGGCCGGATCCCGGCGCTCGGCTACCGGATCGGTGACGCCGCCTACACGCCCGATCTGCACGACATTCCCGAGGAGAGCTGGCCGGCGCTGCAAGGTCTTGAGCTCTGGATCGTCGACGGCCTGCGTTACGCGCAGCATCCCAGCCATTTCAGCGTTGCGGACGCGCTGTCGTGGATCGAGCGCTTCAAGCCGAAGCGCGCCGTCATCACCAACATGCATTCCGACCTCGACTACGAGGTGCTGCGGCAGAGCCTGCCGGCCGGTGTGATCCCGGCCTATGACGGCATGCGGCTGACGCTCGATCGGGCCGGCTGAAAATCCAGTTGATCCAGAGCGAGGCGCCACATACTCGCTGTCGTCCCTGCGAAAGCAGGGACCCATAACCACAGGGCATCGTTGTTGAAGTAAGCTGTCGCTCCAGCTTTGCAATACAATCGGCATTCGTGGTTATGGGTCCCGGGTCAAGCCCGGGACGACAGCGGGTATGTATGTGGCGCTGTTAGGCCGAGATCGCCTTGGCTGATCCGACCTGATTGCGCAGCAGGAATTTCTGGATCTTGCCGGTGGATGTCTTCGGGATCACGCCGAACACCACCGACTTCGGCGTCTTGAAGCCCGACATGTGCTCGCGGCAATAGGCGATGATCTCGGCCTCGGTCGCCTTGGCGCCGTCCTTCAGCTCGATGAAGGCGCAGGGCACTTCACCCCATTTCGGATCGGGCTTGGCGACGACAGCCGCGAACAGCACGGCCGGGTGCTTGTAGAGGATGTCCTCGACCTCGACGGACGAGACATTCTCGCCGCCGGAGATGATGATGTCCTTGGAGCGGTCCTTGATGATGACGTAGCCGTGCTCGTCGAGCACGCCGAGATCGCCGGTGTGAAACCAGCCGCCGGCGAAGGCCTCCTGCGTCGCCTTCTCGTTCTTCAGATAGCCCTTCATCACGATGTTGCCGCGGAACATGACCTCGCCGATGGTCTCGCCGTCGCGCGCCACCTCGCGCATGGTCTCGGGATCGAGCACCGTGACGCCTTCCTGCAATGGATAGGACACGCCCTGACGTCGCTTCAGCTGCGCGCGCGCATCCGCCGATAGCTCGTCCCAGCCGGGCTGCTCGGCACAGACGGAGGCGGGGCCGTAGACTTCGGTCAGTCCATAGACATGGGTCAGCTTGATGCCGATGCTTTCAGCCCCTTCGAGCACCGCAACCGGCGGCGCCGCACCCGCGATCAGGCCGACGACGGGCTTTGCCTTGCCGCTCTTTGGCGCATCGGGCGCATTGATCAGCGTGTTGTAGACGATCGGCGCGCCGCACATATGGGTGACGCCGTGCTTCGGGATCAATTCGAAGATCTTGGCCGGATCGACCTTGCGCAGGCAGACATTGACGCCGGCGGTCGCCGCAATGGTCCAGGGGAAGCACCAGCCGTTGCAGTGAAACATCGGCAGCGTCCAGAGATAGACCGGGTGCTGGCCGAGATTGCCGGCCAGGATGTTGCTGACGGCGTTGAGATAGGCGCCGCGGTGATGGGTCACCACGCCCTTTGGATTGCCCGTCGTGCCCGACGTATAGCTCAGCGCAATCGCGTTCCATTCGTCGGCCGGCGGCCGCTCCACGAAGGCCGGATCGCCCGCCGCAACCGCCGCCTCATATTCGATTTCGCCGATCCGCATGCCGCCGGCGAACGCCGCGTCGTCGACGTCGATCACGAACGGCTTTGCGCCCTTCATCAGCGTCAAGGCCTCAGCGATCACGCCGGAGAATTCGGGATCGACGAGGATGATCTTGGCGCCGCCGTGATCGAGCTGGAACGCGATCGACGCCGCGTCGAGCCGGATGTTGAGTGCATTCAGCACCGCGCCGGTCATCGGCACCGCAAAGTGCAGCTCGTTCATCGCCGGGATGTTCGGCAGCATCGCAGCGACGGTGTCGCCATGGCCGATGCCGTGGCCCGCGAGATAGGACGCGAACCGTTTGCAGCGTTCGTAGGTCGCTTTCCAGGTGATGCTGCGGCCTTCATAGACTGCGCTGAGATGGTCGGGATAAACAGCGGCCGAGCGCGCCAGGAAGCTCAGCGGCGTCAGCGGCACGTAATTGGCCGGCGTCTTGTCCAACCCGATCGAGTACTGGTTTTGAGCTGCACTCATGGCTCTATCCATCCGCAAGGTGCTTTACAGGAAACCGATCGATATCCAGGGGAAGATGGCAACGATGATCAGGCCGATCAACAGCGCCAGCATGTAGCCCCAGATCGGCCGGATACCCTCGGCCGGATCGACGCGCCCGATGGCACAGGCGGCATAATAGCCGACCCCGAACGGCGGCGCGAACAATCCGATGCCCATCGCCAGGATGATGATCATGGCGTAGTGCACCTCGTGGACGCCGACCTGGTGCGCAATCGGAAACAGCAGCGGCCCGAACAGCACGATCGCCGGAATGCCCTCGAGCACGCTGCCGAGGATCACGAAGGCCAGTATCGAGACCGCGATGAAGGTCGCTGACCCGCCGGGCAGCCCGGTCATCGCCGCCGCCAGCGCCCGCGAGAAGCCGGACTGGGTCAGGCCCCAGGCCATGCCGGTCGCGGTGCCGATGATGAACAGGATCGCGCCCGACAGGCACGCGGTGTCGATCAGCATCGGCACGAGCCGCCGCCAGTTGAACTTGCGGTAGATCAACAGGCCGATGACGAAGGCGTAGACGATGCCGATGGTCGAGACTTCGGTCGCGGTGGCGATGCCTTCGACCACGGCGTAGCGGATCACGAAGGGCAGGGCCAATGCGGGCAGGGCGAACACCAATGCCTTGCCGATCTCGCCGCCGGAGGCGCGCTGCACGTGGCTGAGATCCTCGCCGCGGTAGCGCCACCACACCAGCCCCGACAGGGTGATCGCCAGCACCACGCCCGGCAGCAGGCCGCCGGTGAACAGCGCCGAGATCGAGACGCCGGTCACCGAGCCGATCGTGATCAGCACGAGGCTCGGCGGAATGGTTTCGGTCTGCGCGCCGGTTGCGGCGAGCAGGGCGACCAGATCGCCCGGCTTGGCGCCGCGCTGCTTCATTTCGGGGAACAGCACCGGCGCGACGGCGGCCATGTCGGCGGCCTTCGATCCGGAGATGCCGGAGACCAGATACATGGCGCCGACCAGCACGTAATGCAGGCCGCCGCGGACATGTCCGAGCAGGCTCGCCAGGAACGCGACCATCGCGCGCGCCATGCCGGTCATCTCGATCAAGAGGCCGAGGAAGACGAATAGCGGCACCGACAGCAGGATCAGGTGGCTCATGCCCTCGTCCATCCGGCCGACCAGCACCATCAGCGGCGTCCGTGTCGTCAGCGCCAGATAGCCGAAGATCGCCATGCCGAAGGCAAAGCCGATCGGCACGCCGGCGAACACGCAGAAGCCGACCACACCGACGAAGAAGATGATCAAATTGAGATTGCCGAGCGGCCGCAGCATCGGCTGCGCCAGCCAGAACAGGCCGATCAGGACGACCACGGTCAGCGCCGCCAGCAGGAAGGTTTTGAAACTACCGACCCGCGCCAGCCGCAGCAGCGCGAACAGCCCCATCAGGCAGGTGCCGACCGGCAGCGCCGCCGCGCGCCAGGTGTTGGAGATCTGCAGCGCCGGCGTGGTGATGAAGCTTTCCTCGTAGGCGTATTCATAGGCCGGCCGCACGATCAGGATCAGGAACGCCAGCGCGGCGCAGGTCGCGACCACGTCGAGATAGGCCCACAGCCGCGGTCCGGCGCTCGCGACCAGCGCGGTCATTCGCATGTGCTCGCCGCGGCGGAACGCGACCGCCGAGCCCAGCATCGCGAGCCACAGGAACAGGATCGAGGCCAGTTCGTCGGACCAGATCAGCGGCGCATGCAGCACGTAGCGCGACACCACGCCGGCGAACAGGATCACGACCTCAGCGACGACCAGGATCGCCGCCGGGATTTCCACCAGCCATCCAAGCGCCGCCTCGATGGAACCGAGTACGGAGCGGCGGCGAGGGGGCTGCGACGCCGCCTCGCCGGCCACGGCCGGCGTCATCTCGACATGAGCCATAGCAAATCTCCCGCTGGCCAGCCTCCCGCTTGATCGATCAGGACAGCTTGCCGACGGACTTCTCGAGCAGATCCCAGGCCTTCTCGCCGTACTTGCCCTTCCACTCGGCGTAGAAGCCGGCGGCGCGCAGCTTGTCTCGGAACGGCCCGACCTGGGGCTGGTTGAACACGAGGCCCTTGCCCGTGAGCTCCTGCTTCACGGTGGCGTTGAGCTTCTCGGTGTCCTCGCGCTCCTTGACGGCGGCGGCGTTGACGTTCTTGGCGACGATGGTCTTGATATCGTCCGGCAGTGCCGCCCATGCTCTACGGTTCATCAGGAACCAGAAGCCGTCCCACATATGGTTGGTCATCGAGCAGTACTTCTGCACCTCGTACAGCTTCGCGGCCGAGATCAGCGCCAGCGGGTTCTCCTGGCCTTCGACGATCTTGGTCTGCAGCGCCGAATAGACCTCGCTGAAATTGATCGAGGCGGGCGAGGCATCGAACGCCTTGAACATCGAGGTCCACAACGGCGACACCGGCACGCGGATCTTGAAGCCCTTGAGATCGTCAGGACCCGTGATCGGCTTGGTCGACGACGTGGTCTGGCGGAAGCCGTTGTCCCAGATCTTCTCCATGACCTCGAGGCCGGCCTTGTTGATCTCGCCACGCACATAGGCGCCGAGCTCGCCGTCCATGGCCTTCCAGACCGTGGGATAGTCAGGGAATGCGAAACCGATGCCGTTGATCGAGGCGGCCGGCACCAGGGTCGCCAGGATCAGCCCGGACAGCGTGAAGAACTCGACGCCGCCGGAGCGCACCTGGCTCAACATGTCGGTGTCGGAACCGAGCTGGCTGTTCGGGAACACCTGGAGGTCAAACCGGCCATTGGTCTCGGTCTTGATCGCCGCCGCCATCTCCCGGGCGCGCGCCACGAACGGATGCGACTCCGGCAGGTTGTTGGCGAACTTGTAGGAGAACTCGGCCGACTGGGCGCGCGCGACATACGGCGCGCCAATTCCGCCCAGGACGGCGGAAGCGGCGGAGACCTTCAGCAGCGTGCGTCGTGAAAAGCTCATTGGGTTTGCTCCCTCGAGAGGCTTGTTGTTGTTCTGAGATGCCATCCTATACGGACCTGATGCTGTGGGGTCACCAGCGATCTCTGCACAGCTGGGGCTTATTGCAGCGTCCGTACGCCGCGGCAATATCGGCTTTCTGACGAGACGCGCCGGCGTCGACCGCTGCGCTGTCTGGGCGAGCCGAACCAATGACCGGGTCAAGCCGGGACGGCAGCCAAGCTGCGGTCTCGTGCGAAGATTTCCCACTAAACATCTGATCCAATTATAGATATAAATATTCCATAATATACCTTATGCGAATTTCGGATGTGGACGTGGCCACGACTGCCGGCGGCTATTCCATTGCTTCCCTATGGCTTGGCCTGATGGATGTTGTGACCCAGACCTGAGCTAACGACGCATCGCCTCAGACCTGATCGAGCCGCCCGTACCCTGTGACGCGCCGGATCAGCCGCTCGAGCACCACCCCGATCGCCGATCCCACGACGACGTCACTCGTCCAGTGCGCGAGCAACAGAACGCGGGTTGATATCAGGCAAGCGCCGAGCGCTCGGACCATTCCGCGCTCGCCCCGGGGAAGCTGGCTCGTTGCCGAACTGATGGCGCCGACCTGAATTGCATGGCCGGACGGAAACGAATCCTCAGTTTTGCCAGAGATTGGGACGCCGTGCAGATGACCACGAAGGGTGAGCCGGTCCGGCCGCTTCTGATTGAATACCGATTTGAGCAAGTGCGGAACCAGCGATGCGGCTAACGCCGTGACCAGAAGATGATCGCTCGCCAGACGCTGCGGCTCCGGCTTGCTCCGACACCATAGCCACCATCCAAGTGCCAGGGCGCAGACGACGTGCTCGTCCGCCGCCCATGTCAGCATCGAGGCGGCGCGTTCCGTTGGCGGGTTCGTGTTGCGCGAAATAAAGCCCGCAATGGCAATATCCGGCTGGGTCGGTCGGACCGTGATCGGCATGGATGCCCTTGCTTGAGGCGATGACGGCATCTTTCAAACGTTTTGCATTCGCCCCTGTTCCAATGCGCGGACGCGCCGGCGCTCGATCCGGGCCTGGTCTCCGCGACCCAGAGCGCATCAACGCTGAGGCGGCCTGAGGAGACACCCGGATGATCCGGCCGGGTCTCCGCAGGGTCGACAGCGGGGCGTTTGGCGATCACAATCCCCTCGCGGTCCTCGACGGATTGCCAGGAGTCGTCGAGGATCGTCGGCCTTGACTCACGGATGTCGTGTCGAGGCTCGATCGAAGGCATGACGCGAGGTTTGCAGATCGATGGCCCGACGTACCGGCAGCGCTGATCTGCCCCTCCATGGTGGACGCGTGCCGCCGTGGCTGGCGCAGCGCATGGCGACTCTGGGCGCGATCATCACCCAGGCCGTGGTCCATCATTACGGCCGTGACGCGTTTCTGCAGCGGCTCTCGCATCCGTTCTGGTTCCAGTCGTTCGGCGCCGTCATGGGCATGGACTGGCATTCGTCTGGAATCACCACGAGCGTCATCGGCGCGCTCAAGCGCGGGCTGGCGCCGATGCAGGACGAGCTCGGCATCTATGTCTGCGGCGGCCGCGGCAAGCATTCGCGGCGCACGCCGGACGAGCTGACGTCGCAGGGCGAGCGGACCGGCTTCGATGGCGTTGCCCTCACCCGCGCCAGCCGTCTGGTCGCCAAGGTCGACAGTGCCGCGGTCCAGGACGGGTTCGAGCTCTATCTGCATGGCTTCTTCGTCACGGCGGATGGCAAATGGACCGTGGTCCAGCAAGGCATGAGCGACAGCAAGCGTCAGGCGCGGCGCTATCATTGGCATTCCGAGGGCCTGCGCTGCTTTGTCGACGAGCCGCACAGCGCGATCGACGGCCCATCGCAGGGTGAGATCGTCAATCTGACCGACCACCGCGCCGAGGCCTCGCGCGAGGCCCAGCTCGATTTGCTCGCCGGGCTCGGTCCCGACGGCATCGCGCGGGAATATGCAGAGCTGACCGAGAAGGTAGAGGCGCAGGGCGATCTGTTGCACCTGATCATGCCCGCGCATCACGATGTGCGCTCCAGCGACGTCTTCATCCGTCGCCTGCACGGCACCCTCGCCGCCGCCGCGGAGTGCGGACCGCTGGACTTCCCCGAACTGCTGCTGACGCCTGGCGTCGGCGCCCGCACCGTGGAGTCGCTCGCGATGGTCGCCGAGGTGGTCCACGGGACACCATATCGTTTCCGCGATCCGGCGCGGTTCTCGCTCGCACATGGCGGCAAGGACCGTCATCCGTTTCCGGTGCCGATCAAGGTCTATGACGAGACCATCGGCGTGCTGAAATCGGCGGTGCAGCAGGCGAAGCTCGGCCGTGACGAGGAGTTGCAAGCGTTGAAGCGGCTGGATGATCAGGCCCGCAGGCTGGAACGCACGGCGACCGGTCCGTCCTTCGATGCCTTCGTGGCCAATGAGCGCGCGCGTTCGCCTGGCCTCGACGGACGCTCGGTGTTCGGCTGGGAGGCCGACCTCGCCGGTCGCGGCGGCATCACCAAACGCTAGAGCCGCGCTTGTCGACCGTGACACCCGTCTGCGTCGCCGCGGTCGAACCGCACCACGGCGATGCGCCCCTCCGGCCCGAGGCCCTTCTCGATCGTCACATCGTCAACCACGCATACCTCCCAGCTCGCATTGTTGTGTACGGCTTGCCTCGACATAGCACGGCGGTTTCGCCTATTCTGTGGGCATGAGCGAACATGATCATCACCACCACGATCACGACCATTCCGAATTGTCGGAGACCGAACTGCGCGTCCGTGCGCTGGAATCGATCCTGACCGAAAAGGGCTATGTCGAGTCTGCCGCGCTCGACGCCATCGTGCAGGCCTATGAGACCAAGATCGGCCCGCATAACGGCGCCCGGGTCGTCGCCAAGGCCTGGAGCGATCCCGCCTTCAAGAAGGCGCTGCTCGAGGACGCCTCCAAGGCGGTCGGCACGCTCGGCCATGTCAGCCGGGTCGGCGACCATCTGGTCGCGATCGAGAATACGCCTGGCCGCCACAACATGGTCGTCTGCACACTCTGCTCCTGTTACCCCTGGGAAATGCTCGGCCTGCCGCCGGTCTGGTACAAGGCCTCGCCCTACCGCTCGCGCGCGGTCAAGGATCCGCGCGGCGTGCTCGCCGATTTCGGCGTCAGCCTGCCCAAAGATACCGAAATTCGCGTGTGGGATTCGACCGCGGAGACGCGCTTCCTGGTGCTGCCGATGCGGCCCGCAGGCACCGAGGGCTGGAGCGAAGAGCAGCTCGCCGAACTCGTGACGCGCGACTCGATGATCGGCACCGGATTCCCGAAAACGCCGGGAGCCCCGTCGTGAACGGCGTCCACGACATGGGCGGCATGGACGGGTTTGGCAAGGTCGAGCCCGAACCGAACGAGCCGATGTTCCATGAGGAATGGGAATCGCGCGTGCTCGCGATGGTCCGCGCGATGGGCGCGGTCGGCGCCTTCAACATCGACACCTCCCGCTTCTATCGCGAGACCCTGCCCCCGCAGGTCTATCTGTCGAGCTCCTATTACAAGAAATGGTTCCTTGGGCTGGAAGCCCTGCTGCTCGACAAGGGCTACATCTCCAGGGACGACGTAGCATCCGGACATTCCGTTGCGCCGGCGAAAACGCTCAAGCACGGCACGTTCTCGATGGCCGACGTCGAGCGCATCATGGTGCGCGGCAAGTTCGGCCGCGCGGCGCCGGCCCCGGCGAAGTTCAAGGCCGGCGATCGGGTGCGGGCGAAGAACATCCACCCTGCCACGCACACGCGGCTGCCGCGCTATGTGCGCGGTCATGTCGGCATCGTCGAGCGCGATCATGGCTGCCACGTATTTCCCGATACGGCGGCCAATGACGCCGGCGAGCATCCGCAGTGGCTCTACACCGTCGTGTTCGATGGACGTGAGCTGTGGGGACCGGACTCCGATCCGACCATCAAGGTCTCGATCGACGCGTTCGAGCCGTATCTGGAGGCGGTGTGATGGATGCCGGCGCCGCCGCGCGCGCGACCAGCGCCGTCTCCAGCATCCCCCGCGATCAGGACGGCCCGGTGTTCCGCGCGCCCTGGGAAGCGCAGGCCTTCGCGATGGCGCTGACGCTGCATGATCGCGGCGTATTCACCTGGCCCGAATGGGCGGCTGCTCTCGCCGACCAGATCAAGCGCGCGCAGGCCGCCGGCGATCCCGACACCGGCGAGACCTATTACCAGCATTGGCTGGCAACCCTCGAGCATCTCGTCGCCGCCAAAGGCGTCACGACGCAAGAGACGCTGCATCGCTATCGCGATGCCTGGGACCACGCCGCCGACCGCACCCCGCACGGCCAACCGATCGTCCTGACGGCCGCGGATTTCGAGTAGCGGCGTTTTCCTCTCTCTTCCGTCATTCCGGGGCGCGCCTCTCGGCGCGAGCCCTCAGGTGCACAATTGCGCACCGGGAATGACGGATAAGTGGGACTGCTGCCGGGGCAACTCAGCGATTGCCCTGCGCGACGTACTCCCGCCAGCCCTTGGCCCGCAGGCTGCACGCCGGGCATTCGCCGCAGCCGTAACCCCAATCGTGCTGTGCGCCGCGTTCGCCGAGATAGCAGGTGTGGGAGTGCTCGCGGATCAGGTCGACCAGCCCTGCCCCGCCGAGTTCGTGTGCGAGCCGCCAGGTCGCGGCCTTGTCGAGCCACATCAACGGCGTGTGCAGTTCGAAGTCCTTGGCCATGCCGAGGTTGAGCGCCGACTGCAACGCCTTGATGGTCTCGTCGCGGCAATCCGGATAGCCGGAGTAGTCGGTCTCGCACATGCCGCCGATGATGTGGCGGATGCCGCGCCGGTAGGCGAGCGCCGCAGCGAAGGTGAGGAACACCAGGTTGCGGCCCGGCACGAAGGTGTTGGGCAACCCATCCGCGCCCATTTCGATGGCGACGTCGCGGGTCAGCGCGGTGTCCGAGATCTCGGACAGCGTCGGGATCGCGAGGGTATGGCTGTCGCCGAGCTTCGCCGCCCAGTCGGGCCGCACGTACTTGATCCCGGCCAGCAGCCGGTCGCGGCAATCGAGCTCCACGGCATGGCGCTGGCCGTAGGAGAAACCGAGCATCTCGACGCGCGCAAAGCGCGACAACGCCCAGGCCAGACAGGTGGTGGAATCCTGGCCGCCGGAAAACAGCACCAGCGCCGTGTCGGAAGTGTTCTGATCGGTCATGGAACGGGCTTTAGCATTCCTTGGCCTGACGGCCAATCGGTGGACAGCGCCGTGATTCCGGCGCGTTTTGCTGGGATCGACAGGGTCGATTTGGCATAAGGCGTCTACCCTCACAGCCCGGTGGCCCATGACCCCTTCCCGCGACATTTCCCGCCTGATCGAGATCATGGCTGCGCTGCGCACGCCGGTGACCGGCTGCCCGTGGGACCTCGAGCAGGATTTCCAGACGATTGCGCCCTACACGATCGAGGAGGCGTATGAAGTTGCGGATGCGATCACGCGCGGCGATCTCGACGATCTGCGCGAGGAGCTCGGCGACCTGCTGCTGCAGGTGGTCTATCACGCAAGGATGGCCGAAGAGCAGAACGCGTTTGCGTTCGGCGACGTGGTCGAGGCGATCACGAAGAAGATGATCCGCCGACATCCGCATGTGTTTGCCGACAAGGACGGCAATATCCAGCCCGCCGGCGTCAAGAGCGCCTGGGAGCGCATCAAGGCCGAGGAGAAGGCCGAGCGCGCGGCGCGGCGGCCGCCGGGGGACACCGCACACACATCCTTGCTCGCCAGCGTCAAGGCGGGCCTCCCTGCCCTGACGCGGGCGATGGAATTGCAGCGCAAGGCCTCCACCGTCGGCTTCGACTGGAACGATCCGCGCGCGGTGCTTGCCAAGATCCGCGAGGAAGCCGACGAGATCGAGGCCGCGCTGGAGCGCAACGACAAGGCCGAGATCGCGGAAGAGACCGGCGACCTGATGTTCGCGCTGGTCAACCTCGCCCGCCACGTCGACGCCGATCCCGAAACCGCGCTGCGCGCGACCAACGCCAAGTTCGAGCGGCGGTTCGCCTATATCGAGAAGGCGCTGGCGGCGAAGGGCCGCTCGCTCGAAGACGCGACGCTCGAGGAGATGGACGCGTTGTGGAATGAGGCGAAGACCGCAACTAGCACTGTCGTCCCTGCGAAAGCAGGGACCCATACCGCGTGATCTATCGATAGGCTGCCGGCGACAGTCCCGCGCGAGTCATCGACGGACGACGTTGTCGCGTGAAACTACGACCGCGTATATACACGATGGCCTGTGGTTATGGGTCGCCGGTTTCGCAGGGACGATATCGAATATGTGGAGCAGCCGCGTCCTCCTCGCCTACAACAGCGTCCCGTGCAGGATCACCGCGGCAACACCGAAATAGATAACGAGCCCGGTGACGTCGACCAGCGTCGCGACGAACGGCGCGGAGGCGCTGGCGGGGTCGAAGCCGATGCGCTTGAGGATGAAGGGCAGCATCGAGCCGCACAGCGAACCGAAGGTGACGATGCCGACCAGCGCGGCCCCGACGGTCGCGGCAACCAGCACCCAATGCGGGCCGTAGTCGAACAGGCCGAGCGTCTGCCAGAGCGTGATCCTGATGATGCCGATCAGGCCGAGGATGGCGCCGAGTACGATGCCGGTCGGCAGTTCGCGCACCGCGACCCGCCACCAGTCGCCGAGCCGCACCTCGTGCAGCGCCAGCGAGCGGATCAGGAGCGAGGTCGCCTGCGAGCCGGAATTGCCGCCGGAGCTCATGATCAGCGGGATGAACAGCGTCAGCACGATCGCTTTCTCGAGCTCGCTCTGGTACGACTGCATCGCGGTCGCGGTCAGCATTTCCGACAGGAACAGCGCGCACAGCCAGCCGGCGCGTTTCTTGATCATCTCGCCGAAACCGATCCGCAAGTAAGGCTCGTCGATCGCTTCCATGCCGCCGAACTTCTGGGCGTCCTCGGTCGATTCCTCGACGATGGCGTCGATGACGTCGTCGACCGTGACGATGCCGAGGATGTGGCCGGGGCCGTCGACGACCGCAACCGCGAGCAGATCGTAACGCGAGATCAGCCGCGCCGCCTCCATGCGGTCGGCTTCCGGCGCGATCATCAGCGGCTTGCGCGCAGGCGCTGCGGTCAGCACATTGGCATGCGGATCGGCCGAGATCAGGCGGCGCAGCGGCACGGCCTGGATCAGGGTCTTCTTGACCGGGTCGATGACGAAGATCGAATAGACGGTCTCGCGGGTGCGCTCGACCATCCGGATGTGATGCAGCACCTCGGCGATCGTCCAGGTCGAGGGCACGCTGACGAACTCGGTCGTCATGATGCTGCCGGCGCTGCGCTCGGGATAGGCGAGCAGCCCCGAGATGACGTTGCGGGTTTCCGGATTGAGGCCGTTCAGCAGCGTGGTGCGCAGCGGCTCGACCAGCTCCTTGAAGATGTCCGCGGCGCGGTCGTCGGAGACGCCCGACAGCAGCGACACCGCAGTGTCGGTCGGCAGCTCGGCCAGGATCTCGCAGGTGTTGTCGAGCCCGGGCAGGTCGAGCACCTCGATCGCCTTCTCCGACGGCAGCGACCGCAGCAGCTGCGCGGCCTCCTCCGGCTCCCTGGCATTGAGCGCATCGACGATCTCGGGCGCCCGGGCATGGGCGAGATCACCGTGCTGGCCGGCGAGCGTGTCGTGGGTGATGGTTTCCGTGTCCTGCATCGATCGGCCTCGGCTTTGCGTCAAGCAGCGCAATGAACCAAGGCGGCGCAGATTTCAAACAGAAAGTGCGGCGGCACGTCGCAGGCGGGCCGGAGTGAGGCTGCGTCACCGCGCCGTCACATTTCGGGGGATTGCGACCGGCCCGCGTGCTTCGTTCAGACCTCGTGGGGCACCGCGGCGAACCGGCGCACGACGATGTCGCGCTTGGTCTCGTCGACGCGCACCGTCATGTCGAAACGCTCGCCATTGAGCTCCTTGTCCAGGACCTCGGCATTGCGATGCAGCCAGCTGATGCCGGCGCCGTCGGAGGCGTCGATCGACAGCTGCAGGGTCGTACGCTTGGCCGCGAGGCGATCCTCGATCGCCGTCAACAGCGCGTCGATCCCCTCGCCTGTTGCGGCCGAAACCAGGAAGCAGGGCCGCTCCGGCGGACGGCGTGCCGCGATGTTGCGCAGGTTGTCCCGCTCCTCCGGATCGAAGCGATCGATCTTGTTCCAGACCTCGATGACCCGCTGGCCGCCATCGGCGTCGGGATCGATGCCGAGCTGGCGCAATACGCCCTCGACGTCGCGCTCCTGAGCTTCCGCATCTTCATGCGAGATGTCGCGGACATGCAGGATGATGTCGGCTTCCAGCACCTCCTCCAGCGTGGCGCGAAACGCGGCCACCAGCTGGGTCGGCAGATTGGAGATGAAGCCGACCGTGTCCGACAGCATTGCCTTGCCGCCATGCGGCAGGTTGAGTGCGCGCAGCGTCGGGTCCAGCGTCGCAAACAGCATGTCGGCGGCCTGCACGTCGGATCGGGTCAGGCGGTTGAACAGCGTCGACTTGCCGGCATTGGTGTAGCCGACCAGTGCCACCACGCGGTATGGCACGCGCTGGCGGCCGGCACGATGCAGCCGCCGCGTCGCCTGCACCTTCTTCAACTCGCCTTCGAGCTTGGTGATGCGCTCGCTGATCAGGCGACGGTCCGCCTCGATCTGGGTCTCGCCGGGGCCGCCCATGAAGCCGAAGCCGCCGCGCTGGCGCTCGAGATGGGTCCACGACCGCACCAGGCGGCTGCGCTGGTAATTGAGATGGGCGAGCTCGACCTGCAGCGCGCCTTCCTTGGTCTTGGCGCGACGGCCGAAGATCTCGAGGATCAGGCCGGTCCGGTCGAGCACCTTGGCGCTCCAGGCCTTCTCCAGGTTGCGCTGCTGGATCGGCGACAGCGCGCAATCCATCACCACGAGCTCGACCTCGTTGCTGGCGACGAGGCCGTGGATTTCCTCGACCTTGCCCTTGCCGAGATAGGTCGCAGGCCGGATCTGGCTGATCGGCGCCACGATGGAGTCGACCACGGTGAGCTCGATCGCCGCAGCAAGGCCGGCGGCCTCCTCGATCCGGGCTTCATAGTCGCGGACAGAGGACTCCGTTTGCGCATCGCCGTCGCCGCGGCGCATGCGCAGGTACGGGCCGATGACGATCACCCGCCCGCTGCTGCCGTTCCCCGTCGGCCCGGCCCTGGATTTGGTCCGGTCGGCGCCCCCTTCACGATCGAAGGGTTCCAATCAGTTCACTCTCAAGCCGGTGCGTCCTCACCACCTTCGAACAGCTGAATCGGGGCGCCGGGCATGATGGTCGAGATCGCGTGCTTGTAGACCAGCTGCGAGTGACCGTCGCGCCGCAGCAGCAAGCAGAAATTGTCGAACCATGTGACAATGCCCTGCAGCTTTACTCCGTTGACCAGAAATATCGTCAGTGGCGTCTTGGTTTTACGAACGTGATTCAGGAAGGTGTCTTGTAGATTTTGTGCGCGGTCTGCCGCCATTGTTTTTGTCCCGCAAGCTTGTGCTTCTTTTTATTGAACCGGTTGCGGCCCTCTGACGGGGCCTCCTCCGGCTGCCCGCCTGCCCTGAGATCCCCCTCTGGCAGGCGTAGCGGTAGGATTAGAGGCCACGCGCGGTTTTTAGGCAAGCCGGTTCGCAGTGCAGTCGGTAGGAACACGGTGGCAATTCTAAGAAATGGCAGGGAAAGAGACGAATATTCTCGCGGAGAGTGGATAAATCCCCGGTTGTACCGGCTCCGCTCTCGCCTTACCGGCCACCCGGCCCGAGCCCGAACAGGCTCCGGTATCCCCGGCGGATCGCCGGGGCGTCGCTCCAGGCCGCCGACCCGGGAGCGTTCCGGGTCAGCCGACCCCGAGCGCCTTCAGCTTGCGATGCAGCGCCGAGCGCTCCATGCCGACGAACTCCGCGGTCCGCGAGATATTGCCGGAGAAGCGGCTGATCTGGGCGATCAGATAATCGCGCTCGAACACCTCGCGCGCCTCGCGCAGCGGCAGGCCCATGATGTGCTCGCCGTTGTTGGAGGTCGGCATCGCCGGCACCATCGAGCCGACGTCCTGCGGCAGCATGTCGGCGGTGATGATCGCCTCCGGGCCGCCGCCCGCCAGGATCATCACACGCTCGACGTTGTTGCGGAGCTGGCGGACGTTGCCGGGCCAGACATGCGACTGCAGCACGGCCATCGCGTCCTGCCCGATCTGCCGCTTCGGCAGGCCGGTCGCCGCCGAAATCTGGTCCATGAAATAGTCGATCAGCTCGGGGATGTCCTCGCGGCGCTCCGACAGCGGCGGCACCCGGATCGGCACCACGGAGAGGCGATGATAGAGGTCCTCGCGGAAGCGGCCCGCCGCAATCTCTTCCTCCAGATTGCGCGCCGTCGAGGAGATGATGCGGACGTCGACATGCACCTTGCTGGTGCCGCCCTGGCGCTGGAAGGTCTGATCGACCAGCACGCGCAGGATCTTGTTCTGGGTCTCGCGCGGCATGTCCGCGATCTCGTCGATGAACAGCGTGCCGCCATGCGCTTCCTCGAGCGCGCCGGCCTTGCGTTGCTGCTCGCCATTGGCTCCTTCGATGCCGAACAGCTCGATCTCCATGCGCTCCGGCGTAATCGCAGCGGCGTTGATCACCACGAACGGTCCCTCGGCGCGTCCGGAGGCGTGATGCAGCGTCCGCGCGGCGAGCTCCTTGCCGGCGCCGGACGGCCCGACGATCAGGATGCGGCTGTTGGCCTTGGCGGCACGGTCGATGGTCTGGCGTAGCTGGTTCATGCAGGCCGAGCGGCCGGTCAGCACGCTGGCTGCGGGAGCCAGCTGCTTCAGCTCCTTCACCTCGCGCTTCAGCCGCGAGGTCTCCAGCGCGCGGGTCGCGACCAGGATCAGCCGGTCCGACTTGAAAGGCTTCTCGATGAAGTCATAGGCGCCGCGCTTGATCGCGGCGACGGCGGTCTCGATGTTGCCGTGGCCGGAGATCATCACGACCGGCAGATCGGCATTGTCCTTCTTTATCTGCTCGAGCAGCTGCAGGCCGTCGAGCTTGGAGCCCTGCAGCCAGATGTCGAGGAACACCAGGTTCGGGCGGCGGTTGGCGATCTCGGCGAGCGCCGAATCGCTGTCGCGCGCGGTGCGCGTGGAAAACCCCTCATCGTCCAGGATGCCCGCGACGAGGTCGCGAATGTCAGCTTCGTCGTCGACAATCAGAATGTCACTGGCCATGGGTTACACCTGCGTTGTCAGTCGCCCGTCGCGGCTTTGAATTTTGGCACATGGATTTCTGGCTGTTGCGCATTTGGCTCTTGATTATTGGGTTCTGGATTAGCGGGGTCTTGGATTGGTTCTTGAATTTTTGGTTCATTGTTGGTCGCCTGTGCCGGGCCGTTGGTCGGCTCTTGCGGCGGATTTTTTTCGCTGTCGGGTTCGGTCTCGTCCGGCTTTTGCTCCTTGCCCTCGGGCTTCGTCTCAGGCTTGGCCGCCTGGCCGGTGACGGAAAAGCGCAGCCGCATCCAGGCACCGCGCTGGCCCTCGCGGAAATCGGAGGCGTCCTTGAGCTCGATGCGGCCGCCATGGTCCTCGAGGACGCGGCCGACGATCGCAAGTCCGAGGCCGGTCCCCTTCGCCCGCGTCGTGACATAGGGCTCCAGCAGCCGCGCACGCGCGACCTTGGGCAGGCCGATGCCATTGTCGACGACGTCGATCAGGATGTCGTCATTCTCGCGCTGCGCCACGACGTCGATGCGGCCCTTGCCGAGCTCCTCGGGCGGGACCTGCTCGATCGCCTCGGTGGCGTTCTTGATGATGTTGGTCAGTGCCTGCGAGATCAGCCGGCGGTCGAACTGCGCCGGCAGCGGTGACTGCTTGATGTCGGCCTCGATGTCGAGATCGGGATGCGCGACCTTCATCAGGAACACGGCCTGGCGCACCACGTCGGCGACGTCCTCGCCTTCCATCACGGGCTTCGGCATCCGCGCAAAGCGCGAGAACTCGTCGACCATGCGCCTGATGTCGTCGACCTGGCGCACGATGGTGTCGGTGCACTGCTCGAAAATCGACTTGTCCTTCGCTTCGGTGATGGTCTTGCCGAATTTGCGGCGGATGCGCTCGGCCGAAAGCTGGATCGGGGTCAGCGGGTTCTTGATCTCGTGGGCGATGCGGCGCGCGACGTCGCCCCAGGCCGAGGTGCGCTGCGCCGAGACCAGTTCGGTGATGTCGTCGAGCGTGATGATGTAGCTGTCGCGCGACTGGCTGGTCTGCTCGGCGGACACCCGAACCGACAGATTGCGCTCGTTGCCGTCGCGCAGGATCGTCACCTGGCCCTGCACCAGCCGCTGCGTGCCCTCGCGCGCGGTCTTCATCATCTCGTCGAGTTCGGGCAGCACGTCCGAGAGCGGATGACCGAGCGTCTCCGACTCGGCATGCCCGATCAGCTTCTCCGCCGAGCGATTGAGGATGCCGACGCTGCCCGAGCCGTCGACCCCGATGATGCCGGCGCTCGCCGACGACAGCACCGCTTCGATGAAGCGGCGGCGGCTGTCGATGGTCTCGGAGGCATCGACCAGCTCGTTGCGCTGGGTGCGCAGCTCCTGCGTCATCTTGTTGAAGGTTTCGCCGAGCAGCGCGAGGTCGCTCGCCGATTTGTTGACGGGCACCTGGACGTTGAGATTGCCGGTCGAGACCTCGCTTGCCGCACCCATCAGCTGGCGGATCGGCGACACCAGGCCGTTGGCGAAGTTCAGCCCGATCAGCACCGAGGCCATCAGGATGGTCAGCGCGATCACCGCGAACATCAGCGCGAACGCGACCTGGATGCCGAGCCGGCGGGTCTCGAGCTGGGCATATTCGGCGGCGCTGGTCTGGGTCTGCTTGAGCTGGGCAACCACGGCCGGATCAAGCAGCCGCGCCACGTAGAGGAAGGTGTCGTCGAAGGTCTTGAGGCGAACCACGGAGGCGACATAGCTCTCCGGGAATACCGAGATCTCGGGATCGGTATCGTTGACCTTGCTGAGGAAATCCGGCGGCGGCAGCGCGTAGCTCAGGTTGATCCCGGTCTCGGCGCTCTCCAGGATGTGGCCGTCCTTGTCCATCAGCACCACGACCGGCAGGTTGCGCGCGGCCGCGGCCGCGGTCAGGAACTCGCGGAACGAGAGGCGGTCCTGGTCGTAGAGCGGGGTCAGCCGGGCACGGGAGATGTCGTTGGCCATCCCCAGGATGTCGCCGCGGATCAGCTGGGCATGCTCCTGCATGTAGGCGCTGGCAATGGTCAGCGAATTCTGGATCACCTCCTTGGTGGGACCCGAGAACAGCCGGTCGAGGCCGCGCTCGATGGTGACGTTGGCCACGATCGAGACCAGCACGGCGGGCAACACCGCGATCACCGAGAACAGGCCGACGATCTGCACATGCAGCCGCGCCGCCGCCCGGCCGCGCCGCCTCGCCTGCACCATCTGCCAGACTTCCCGGACGATGATCCCGACCAGCAGCAGGATGGTGCCGGCGTTGATCATCAGGAACGAGCGCACCACCTCGGGCGTCGGCTCGATCGGGGTCAGGTTGGTCAACACCACGAAGGTGAGGAAGCCCGACAGCAGCGCGAGGGCGATGGCGAACGGCGCCAGCCAGCGCCGCAAGGGGAAGCCGCGCGCCTCCGCCCCTGCCTCTGGATTGGGCCCGGCCGGTGACGCGTGTAATGTTGAAGCGGTGGTCTCTGCGCTGGTCATACCGGCAATTGAGCTGAGTGCGATCGCCCGCGGGAATTGCGAACTGATGCAATCATATCACAATGTTGCCGAATTGCGACATTTCCGCGGCGCAAACCGCAGTGCGGCGCCGTGTCCTCAAAACCATTTGTGACTACTCAATAAAGGCAGCGAGGCCTGAAGCCCCGCCCGTGGGCCTACCCGCCGCTGCGGTAGACCTGGATGTCGAGGTCGCGGATCTTCTTGCGCAGCGTGTTGCGGTTCAGGCCGAGCAGGTCGGCGGCCCGGATCTGGTTGCCGCGGGTCGCCGCCAGCGCGGCGGTCAACAGCGGGATCTCGATCTCCTTGAGGATGCGGTGGTAGAGGCCCGGGGGCGGCACGCCGTTCGGGAAACCGGAGAAGTGCGAGGACAGATAGGCCTCGACCGCGCCGCCGAGATTGTCGACGCCGACGGTTGCAGTGCTGCCCGAGGTGACCGCCGGCGGCGCCAGCTCGCCGTCGATGACCGATGACGTGATGACGTCCTGCGGGTAGAGCGCGGCCAGCCGCCGGGCGAGGTTTTCCAGCTCGCGGACGTTGCCCGGCCAGCGGTGCTGCTTGAGCCGCTCCAGGGCCTGGGCGTCGAGCTTCTTCGGCGGCAGGCCGTCCTTCTCGGCGAGCGAGAAGAAGTGCCGGATCAAATCGGGCAGATCCTCGATGCGCTCGCGCAAGGGCGGCAGCCGCAGCGGCACCACGTTGAGCCGGAAGAACAGGTCTTCGCGGAACAGGCCCTGCTGGATCAGGATGCGCAGGTCCTTGTTGGAGGCCGCGACGATGCGGACGTCGGTCTTGATCGGGGTGCGGCCGCCGACGGTGGTGTATTCGCCCTGCTGCAGCACGCGCAGCAGCCGGGTCTGCGCCTCCATCGGCATGTCGCCGATCTCGTCGAGGAACAGCGTGCCGCCCTCGGCCTGCTCGAAGCGGCCGGAGGCGCGGGTGTTGGCACCGGTGAAGGCGCCGCGCTCATGGCCGAACAGCTCTGATTCAATGAGGTCGCGCGGGATCGCCGCCATGTTGACCGCGACGAACGGGCCGTTGCGGCGCCGGCCGTAATCGTGCAGCGCGCGGGCGACCAGCTCCTTGCCGGTGCCCGACTCGCCCGAGATCATCACGGTGAGATCGGTCTGCATCAGCCGCGCCAGCACGCGATAGATTTCCTGCATCGCCGGCGAGCGGCCGACCAGCGGGATCGAGTCGAACTCGCCGTCGTCGGCGGGGCTCGAGACCCGCTCCTTCGGTTCGGCCAGCGCGCGGCCGACGATGGTGATCAGCTCTTTCAGGTCGAACGGCTTCGGCAGATATTCATAGGCGCCGCGCTCGGAGGCGCGGATCGCGGTCATGAAGGTGTTCTGCGCGCTCATCACGATGACAGGCAGATTGGGCCGCATCTTCTTGATCCGCGGCAGCAGATCGAACGCGTTCTCGTCCGGCATTACCACGTCGGTGATGACGAGGTCGCCCTCGCCCTGGCTGACCCAGCGCCACAGCGTGGCGGCGTTGCCGGTCAGGCGAACCTCATAGCCGGCGCGCGACAGCGCCTGGTTCAGGACGGTCCGGATGGCAGTGTCGTCGTCAGCGACAAGTATGCTACCTGCAGGCATTGTTGTTGTTCCTCATCGTGCGTCCTGAGAGGCAGGCGAGGACGTACCCGGAACGTCATCGCGGTTGCTATGGTCGTGTTGCTTGGCGGCGCTGTACATCGGCATCAGCACGCGGAAAGTGGTTTTGCGCGGCTGCGACTCGCATTCGATGATGCCGCCGTGATCGCCGACGATCTTGGCGACCAGCGCGAGGCCGAGCCCGCTGCCGGTCTGCTTTGTCGTGACGAAGGGATCGAACAGGTTCGGCAGCAGGTCTTCCGGCACGCCCGAGCCGTTGTCCTTGACGCAGAATTCGAGCGGCAGCGAGACCCGCGATTTCTTGCCGGGCACCGACAGCCGCACGCCCGGCCGGAACGCCGTGGTGAGCTGGATCTCGGCATCGGTGCCGAGATCGGCGACGGCTTCGGCCGCGTTCTTCACCAGGTTGAGGAACACCTGGATCAGCTGGTCCTGGTTGGCGAGCACAGGCGGCAGCGACGGATCGTAGTCCTCGATGAAGCGCACGTTGCGGGCAAAGCCCGATTGCGCCAGGCGCTTCACATGATCGAGCACGGAATGGATGTTGACCGGGCCGCGCGCCACCGGGCGGTCGTCGCCGAACACCTCCATGCGGTCGACCAGCGTGACGATACGGTCGGCTTCGTCGCAGATCAGCCGCGTCAGCAGCCGGTCCTCGGATGACGCCTGCTGCTCCAGGAGCTGCGCGGCGCCGCGGATGCCCGACAGCGGATTCTTGATCTCATGGGCGAGCATCGCGGCCAGCGCGATCACCGAGCGCGCCGCGCTGCGATGAGTGAGCTGGCGGTCCATCTTGTCGGCGATGGTGCGCTCCTGCAGCATTACCACGATGTGACCGGGCCGCTCGGTCAGCGGCGCGACGTGCAGGTCGACCTGGCGATCGCCGCCGATCCGCGGCGTACCGAGATCGACCTTGTATTCGTTGACCGGCGAGCCGCTGGTCCGCACCTGCTCGATCAGCGCCAGCAGCGGGCTGCCGAACGGCACCAGCTCCTTCAGCGACTGCCGGCGTAGGAACTGGGTCGAGATCTCAAAGAAGGATTCGGCCGCGATGTTGGCATCGACGATGCGTCCATCGGGCGCGACCAGCAGCACCGGATTGGGCAGCGCGTTGAGGATGGCCTCGCCGTCGGTCGGCACGGGGCGGCGAAATTCCATGGCTGACGTCATGCGGCAGCACTCCAGGCAAAATCGTCGTAGGCGTCTTCGAGCGAGCGATGCACGCTGGACGGCTCTTCCGAAGTCAGGATCGCCTGTCGCCAGGTCTTCAAGGTCGCCGCCGGCGCGCAGCTATAGGCGGCCGCGATCTCCAGCGCCCAACCGAGATGCTTGCGCGCATGCTTGAGGCCGACGCGCAGGCCGTAATGGCTGCAGACCTCGTCATAGAGCGCGCGAACATGCTTGAGCTGCTCGGCGAGCGACGGCGCGGTCTCGGCGATCCCGGTCTCCAGGCGCCGTCCGATCTGGCCGGGCAGCCAGGGCTGGCCCTGCGCGCCGCGGCCGATCATCACGGCGTCGGCGCCCGACATGTCCAGCGCGTCGACAGCCTTGTCGAACGAGGTGATGTCGCCGTTGACCACGACCGGGATCGTGACCGCGTCCTTGACCGCGCGCACCGCCGTCCAGCTCGCCTCACCCTTGTAGAACTGGCAGCGGGTGCGGCCATGCACGGTGATCATCTGCACGCCCGACGCCTCGGCGCGGCGCGCCAGTTCGGGTGCGTTGAGCGAGCGGTCGTCCCAGCCGAGCCGCATCTTCAGCGTCACCGGCACCTTGACCGCGGCAATCGTCGCGTCGATCAGCGTCACCGCGTGGTCGAGGTCGCGCATCAGGGCCGAGCCGGACTGGCCGCCGGTCACGTGCCGTGCCGGACAACCCATGTTGATGTCGATGATGTCGGCGCCGGCGGCTTCGGCGATCCGTGCGCCCTCCGCCATCCAGCGGGTCTCGCAGCCGGCCAGTTGAACCACATGCGGCCCGATCCCGGCGGCCTCGCAACGCAGCTTCGACATCGGCTTGCCGTTCACAAGATCATCACTGGCCGTCATCTCGGAGACCACCAGACCAGCTCCCAGGGTGGCCGCGAGTCGCCGGAAGGGCGCGTCCGTGATCCCTGACATGGGCGCGAGAAGAACCCGGTTGACGATAGCAATATCGCCTATCTTCAATGGGTTACGAGGACTACTTTGCACGCCGGTCACAGCCGTCTCGTCGTTTTGTCAGCAACGCCATTGCAGCTGACATGGTCTATTCTGCGCACAATTCTTGTGCAGTCAAGGCTCATGCCTACGGTTTAGACATTCCTACCACTGACGCAAGTGCACTGCAACAAAATCTGCTTTTCCCACAGTCATCGCAAACGCTCTGTTTTTGCGCAGCGGTCATGCTAAGGGCTGTGCGCGGCGGTATCAGCCGCCCCCCTCATCCCCGATTCGTCTGTCGTTGGTTCAAAATGCCGAAGCCTGAGCGTACCGCAGCCATCCTCGTCGCCGCAGGCCGTGGGCTGCGCGCCGGCGCAGGCGGGCCGAAGCAATACCGGATGATCGGCGGCCAGACGGTGATCTACCGCGCCATGGAGGCGTTCTCCGCGCATCCGGACGTGTTTGCGGTGCAGCCGGTGGTCAATCCCGACGACGCCGCGCTGTTCGATGAGGCGGTCGCGGGCCTTCGCCATCGGCCGCCGACGCCGGGCGGCGCGACAAGGCAGGCCTCGGTGCATGCCGGGCTCGAGGCGCTCGCCGCCGACAAGCCCGACATCGTCCTGATCCACGACGCCGCGCGGCCCTTCGTCACGTCGGCCGTGATCTCGCGCGCGATTGCCGCCGCCGGCCGGACCGGCGCCGCGATCCCGGTGATTCCCGTCACCGATACCATCAAGCTCACCGGCGATGCCGGCGACGTCGAGGCGACACCGGAGCGCGCGCGGCTGCGGATCGCGCAGACGCCGCAGGCTTTTCGTTTCGACGTAATATTGGAAGCGCATCGTCGTGCCGCGCGCGAGGCGCGCTCCGATTTCACCGACGATGCGGCGCTTGCCGAATGGGCGGGATTGACGGTTGCGACATTTGAAGGTGATCCTGCCAACATGAAACTGACCACCCCCGAAGACTTCGTGCGCGAGGAAGCGCGGCTCGCAAGCCAGCTCGGCGACATCAGGACCGGCACCGGCTACGACGTGCACGCCTTTGGCGACGGCGACCATGTCATGCTCTGCGGCGTGCGGGTGCCGCATACACGCGGCTTCCTGGCTCATTCCGACGGCGATGTCGGGCTGCATGCGCTGGTCGACGCCATCCTCGGCGCGCTGGCCGACGGCGACATCGGCTCGCATTTCCCGCCGAGCGACGCCAAGTGGAAGGGCGCCTCCTCCGACCAATTCCTGAAATACGCCGTCGAGCGTGTCACCGCGCGTGGTGGACGGATCGCCAATCTCGAAGTGACGATGATCTGCGAGCGGCCGAAGATCGGTCCGCTGCGTGACACCATGCGGGCGAAAATCGCGGAGATCTCCGGCGTCCACGTCTCGCGCGTGGCGGTCAAGGCGACCACCAGCGAGCGGCTCGGATTCACCGGCCGCGAGGAAGGCATCGCAGCGACCGCGAGCGCGACCATCCGTCTTCCCTGGGACGACAAGAGCTGGAGTGCCTGACATGGGCGGCAGCGACGCTCGTGCCCTCTCCCGCTCGCTGCTCGACCTGTGCCGGATGCGCAAGCTGACCATCGCGACCGCCGAATCCTGCACCGGCGGCCTGGTTGCTGGCGCGCTCACCGACATCCCCGGCTCCTCCGACGTGATCGACCGCGGCTTTGTCACCTATTCGAACGAGGCCAAGCGGGTGATGCTCGGCGTCAAGGCCGCGACGCTCGAGACCTTCGGTGCGGTGAGCAAGGAAACCGCGACCGCGATGGCGATCGGCGCGCTGGAAAAGGCCGGCGTCGACCTTGCGGTCTCGATCACCGGGATTGCGGGCCCCGGCGGCGCGACGCCGGGCAAGCCGGTCGGCCTGGTGCATTTCGCCGTCGCCGCGCGCGACGGCCGCATCCTGCATCGCGAGCAGCGCTTCGGCGCGATCGGCCGCAGCACGGTGCGGCAGCGCTCGGTCGTCGAAGCGCTGCGCATGCTGATGGAGCTTGCGCGTCCGCCGCAAGCCGCCAAGCCGCGCCGCGAGGCCGCCAGCAGGTTGCGGCCACGGGTGGCCCGTTCGCCGCGCAGCCACGCCGCGAAACGGCGACGGCCGCCACGCGGATAGGCCGACGAGAGTCGAATCGCGCCAGGGCGCACGTCTCGCTACCCTTCAGTCAACTGCGGCCCAGTGCCGCCTGTCTCAGGTGGAACCTGGACGCCGGCTCGCCGCTTTCTGTTGTTCCAACTCTGCCGTTTCGACCGTTCTTCGAACGGCAAAATCCCACAACAAGGAGAAAATGATGAAGTTGGGAACTTTGGTCGTGGCCGCAATTACTGCCGGCGCCATGACGCTGTCGACTGTCGCCCCCTCATTCGCCGCCCCGCTCGCACCCGCCGCCCGCTTGCAGGACCAGCCGACCTCCGTCGAACACGTGCAGTATCGCCACTGGCACGGCGGTCCGCGTTACGGCTATCGGGGTGGTTACGGCTACCGCGGCGGGTATTATCGCGACCGTGGTGGAAACGGCGCTGCGATCATCGGCGGGCTTGCGGCCGGTGCGATCATCGGCGGCGCCATCGCGGCGAGCCAGGCCAAGGCCAACAACGACGCCTATTGCTCGCAGCGTTTCCGCACCTACGATCCGGCGTCCGGCACCTACATCGCCTCCGGCGGCGTGCGCCGTTCCTGCCCGTAACGGCAACCTTCCGTCATTGCGAGCCAACGCGTCGCGCGAACGCGCGCCCGATGACAGGCTGCGCGAAGCAATCCATCTCACCACGCGGGGAGACCTGGATTGCTTCGTCGCTATCGCGCCGCAATGACGGCAGCGCAATCGCGCATGGCTACCGCCACGTCCCCTCGCGCGGGGTCAGCGGGTCTGCAATTTCTGTATAGTAGAATAATACCGCCGATTTGCCCGACATGTCGAGTTGCCGGGTCGAATGCACGCGGCCGGCTCCTTTGCATGGGGTTGTTTTCGCTGTTTTGGCAGTGCGCCCCTGCGGAGACAGGCAGCCTTGGCAAGCAGCTTCGCTAGGCCGGCTTGCCGTAGACCTGGTCCGCGCGCTTCTCGAACGCCGCGGCGAAACGCGAGAATGCGGCGTCGAACATCGAGCCCATCAGCATCGCCAGCATCCGGCTCTTGAATTCATAATTCAGGAAGAAGCCGACGTCGCATTCGGTCTCCGACTTCGGCTCGAAGCTCCAGCGGTTCTCCAGATTGCTGAACGGGCCGCGCAGATATTCGACCAGGATCTTCAGATTGGACCGGTCGAGCGTCACCTTGCTGGTGAAGGTCTCCTTGACCAGCTTGAAGGAGACCGTCATGTCGGCCACCACGATTTCGGTGCCGTCGTCCTTCGGCGTGCGCTGGCGAATCTTGAGCGCCTGGCACAGCGGCACGAATTCCGGATAGCGCTCGACGTCGGCGACCAGATCGAACATTTGAGACGCGGTGTGGCGAACCCGCCGCTTGCTTGAGAATCTTGGCATCAGAGTTTTGGCATCAGTGAATACTCGCACGGTTTTGCCGGCGTGCGACGCTCTCCAGATAATGGTCCGCCTGCGCCCGATCCGTGAAGCAGACCAGCGCTTGATCGGGGCGCAGTTCCTTGAAATATTCGAGCAGTTTCGGCCGCTGCTGCTGGCGATAGGTCCAGACATAGCGGAAGAACTCCAGATCGATCTTCTCCGGGCAACCTTCGGCCATCTCGGGGCGTACCTCGCCATAGCTGCCGGCAATGCGCCTGACGATGCCCAGCATGCAGGTCGATCGCGGCAGGTCGAACCAGATGATCGTGTCGGAGCGCTCGCGGCGCAGCTCACCTGCGCCATATCGCGTGTAATTCCCGTCCATGATCCAGCGCGGCTCGCGCGCGGCTGCGATCATGCGCTGCTCGAATTCGTTCTTGTCGGATTCGATCCAGCCCGGTTTCCAGAACAGCGCGTCGATCGACACGGTCGGGATGCCCGTCATGACGGACAGCCGCCGCGCAAATGTCGACTTGCCGGATCCCGACGATCCCATCACCAGAACACGCTGCATTGGTCCCGTCCAAAGGCTCAATCAAGGCTCGATCAAGCAACGGCGCGTGACGGCGCCGGCTCACCGCCGTTTACAAATCTAGCGGCCGCGGGCCGTGCGGGCCGCCTGCAGTTTGGCAAAATCCTCGCCGGCATGATGCGACGAGCGCGTCAGCGGGCTCGCCGACACCATCAGAAAACCCTTGGTATAGGCGACGCGCTCGTAGCCGGCGAACTCATCCGGCGTCACGTAGCGCATCACGGCGTGATGCTTGCGGGTCGGCTGCAGGTACTGGCCGATGGTCAGGAAGTCGACCTCGGCCGAGCGCAGATCGTCCATCACCTGCAGCACCTCGTGGCGCTCCTCGCCGAGGCCGACCATGATGCCCGACTTGGTGAAGATGGTTGGGTCGATCTCCTTGACCCGTTGCAGCAGGCGGATCGAATGAAAATAGCGGGCGCCGGGACGGACCGTCAGATAGCGCGACGGCACGGTTTCCAGATTGTGGTTGAAGACGTCGGGCTTGGCCGCGACCACGCGCTCGAGCGCGCCGTCCTTGCGCAGGAAGTCGGGCGTCAGGATCTCGATCGTGGTGGTCGGGCAGCGCGCGCGGATGGCGCGGATCACTTGCGCAAAATGCTCTGCGCCGCCGTCAGCGAGATCGTCGCGATCGACCGAGGTGATCACGACATGCGCCAGTCCCAGCTTGGAGACCGCCTCGGCGACGTGTTCGGGCTCATCGGCATCGAGCGCGCCGGGCATGCCGGTCTTGACGTTGCAGAACGCACAGGCCCGGGTGCAGGTGTCGCCCATGATCATGAAGGTGGCGTGCTTCTTGTCCCAGCACTCACCGATATTGGGGCAGCCCGCCTCCTCGCACACCGTGACGAGGCCGTTCTCCTTCACGATCTTGCGGGTATCCGCATAGCCGCGCGTGTTCGGCGCGCGAACCCGGATCCAGTCCGGCTTCGGCGGCGACACGGCATCCGGCCGGTTCACCTTTTCGGGGTGCCGCGGGCGAAGCTGAGTGGTGGAGATGGTATCGACGATGGTGACCATAGGTGCCTGCAAGTCGCGAGAAACCATAGCTAATCGGTGTTGATGCGGCTCGCAACCCGCGCCGCGACGCTAGCAGATCAGCCCATATATTGGCAGTGTTGCGGCCTGTTCCACGCCGATTCCTACCTCAAAATGGCTCAAAAACCCCGCCTCACCCGTGCGACCGCGCCGCGCCTCGGCAAGGCGCTGAAGCGCTCCTTCTTCGACCGCAACGTGCTCGAGGTCGCGCCCGACCTGATCGGTGCGACCTTCCTGGTCGGCGGCGTCGGCGGCATCATCACCGAGGTCGAGGCCTACCATCACACCGAACCGGCGGCGCACTCCTACAACGGCCCGACCCCGCGCAACCAGGTGATGTTCGGCCCGCCGGGCTTCTCCTACGTCTACCGCTCCTACGGCATCCATTGGTGCGTCAATTTCGTCTGCGAGGAGCCGGGCTCGGCCAGCGCCGTGCTGATCCGCGCGCTGGAGCCGACCCATGGGCTCGCCGCGATGCGACGGCGGCGCGGGCTGGAGGACGCGCGCGCGCTGTGCTCCGGTCCCGGCAAGCTCTGCGAGGCACTCGGCATCACCATCGCACACAGCGAATTGCCGCTCGATCGCCCGCCGATCGCGCTGCATGCGCGGACGGAGACGCCCGAGATCGTCACCGGCATCCGGATCGGCATCACCAAGGCGGTCGAACTGCCCTGGCGCTACGGGCTGAAGGGATCGAAATTCCTCAGCAAGCGATTTTGAGCGGCTATGACGCCTTCTTCAGCCGCTCGATCGCCTCGAGGATCTTGGTCCGGCGCTCCTGAGCTGCGGCGCGCTTTTCCTTCTCTTCCTCGACCAGCTCTTCCGGCGCGTTGGCGACGAACTTCTCGTTGGAGAGCTTTGCGTCGACCCGCTTGATGTCGGCATCGGCCTTACCGAGCTCCTTCTCCAGCCGAGCCCGTTCGGCCGCCAGATCGATCACGCCCTTCAGCGGCAATGCGACGACTTCGCCGCGCACCAGAAGCTGCATGGCGCCCTCCGGCGCGGCGTCGGCGAAGGAGATGTCCGACAACCGCGCGAGGCGCTTGATCGTGTCGTTCCAGCGCCGGGCGCGGTCGCGCGTCTCATCCGACGTCGTCACGATCACCAGCGGCGTCAGTGTCGACGGCGGGATGTTCATTTCCGCCTTCACCGAGCGCATCGCGGTGACGAGATCGACCACCCAGCCGATCTCGGCCTCGGCTGCGGGATCGCTGAACTCGTCGGTGTCGAGCGCGGCAACGACAGGCGGAATGATCGGATCGGCCACTGGACCGGCGGTCGCGATCGCCGCGAGTTGCTCGCCGGTCACGCCGGACTTGCGCGGCCAGGCCGCCAGCACCAAAAGGCCGTCGCGCTTGGCCGTCACGGCCCACAGCTCTTCGGTGATGAAGGGCATGAACGGATGCAACAGCTTGAGGATCTCGTCGCGCGTCCAGGCGATCATGGCGCGGGTTTCGGCCTTAGCCGCGCCCTCCTCGCCCATCAGCACCGGCTTTGCGAGCTCCAGGTACCAGTCGCAGAACACGTTCCAGACGAAACGGTAGATCGCCGCGGCGGCGTCGTTGAAGCGATGGTCCTCGATCGTCTCGGTCACCTCGCGGGTGACGCGCGAGGTCTCGTGCGCGATCCACCGGTTCAGTGTCTCCTTGGCGCCCCTGGGATCGAAACCGTCCGGCTTCACGCACTCGTTCATCTCGGCGAAGCGGCAGGCGTTCCAGAACTTGGTCGCGAAATTGCGGTTGGTCTCGACCAGATGCGGCGACAGGCGGATGTCATGGCCCTGCGCCGCCTCGCGGGTCAGCGCGAAGCGCAGCGCGTCGGCGCCGTATTCGTCGATCACGCCGAGCGGGTCGATGACGTTGCCCTTCGACTTCGACATCTTGGCACCCTTCTCGTCGCGGACGAGGCGGTGGATGTAGACGGTCGAGAACGGCGCCTGCTTCATGAAATGCAGGCCCATCATCATCATGCGGGCGACCCAGAAGAAGATGATGTCGAAGCCCGTCACCAGCGTGTTGGTCGGGTAGTAGCGCGCGACCTCCGGCGTATCGTCCGGCCAGCCCAGTGTCGAGAACGGCCACAGCGCCGACGAGAACCAGGTGTCGAGCACGTCCTCGTCACGCGTGATGAAGCCCTCGCGCTTGGCGGGATCGGTGGCCATCTCGTGGCCCTGCTCCGGCGTGATGACTTCCTGCTCGACGTAATAGCCGAGCGCGTTGCCGACCGCCTCTTCCTCGGTCTCGGCGACGAACACCTTGCCGTCCGGCCCATACCAGGCCGGGATCTGATGGCCCCACCACAGCTGGCGCGAAATGCACCAGGGCTGGATGTTCTCCATCCACTCGAAATAGGTCTTTTCCCAGTTCTTCGGCACGAATGTCGTCTCGCCCGAGCGCACCGCCGCCATTGCCGGCTGCGCCAGCGTGTGGGCGTCGACATACCACTGGTCGGTCAGATAGGGCTCGATCACCACGCCGGAGCGGTCGCCATGCGGCACCATGTGGGTGTTGGGCTCGATTCGCTCGAGGAAGCCGAACTCCTCCAGCCGTGCCACAATCTTCTTGCGCGCGGCGAAGCGCTCGATCTTGTCAAACTCGGCGGCGAATTCGTCCGCGCCCATCGGCAGGCCGCGCAGATAGTCCTCGTTGCCGGTGAGGTTGAGGCAGCCTTCCTGGTCGAGCACGCTGATCTGCGGCAGGCCGTGGCGCTTGCCGATCTCGAAGTCGTTGAAGTCGTGCGCAGGCGTCACCTTGACCGCGCCCGAGCCCTTCTCCGGATCGGAATAGTCATCGGCGACGATCGGAATCTTGCGGCCGACCAAGGGCAGGATAACGTGCTTGCCGACCAGATCGGTGTAACGCTCGTCGTCCGGATGCACGGCGACCGCGGTGTCGCCCAGCATCGTCTCGGGCCGCGTCGTCGCGACCACGATGAACGACTTCGGATCCTCGGGGCTGAAAGTCCGGCCCTCGATCGGGTAGCGCAGGTACCAGAGATGGCCCTTGACCTCGACCTGCTGCACTTCGAGATCGGAGATCGCGGTGAGCAGCTTCGGGTCCCAGTTGACCAGGCGCTTGTCCTTGTAGATCAGACCCTGCCGGTGCAGCTCGACGAACACCTTGACGACGGCGCGCGACAGGCCCTCGTCCATGGTGAAGCGTTCGCGCGACCAGTCGCAGGAGGCGCCGAGGCGCTTCAGCTGATTGACGATGGTGCCGCCGCTCTCGGCCTTCCACTGCCAGACCCGCTCGAGGAATTTGGCGCGGCCCATGTCGCGCCGTCCCGGCTCCTGCCGTTCCATCAGTTGACGCTCGACCACCATCTGGGTCGCGATGCCGGCATGGTCGGTGCCGGGCTGCCACAGCACGTCGCGGCCGCGCATCCGCTCGAACCGGCACAGGATGTCCTGCAGCGTGTTGTTGAGCGCGTGGCCCATATGCAGCGAGCCGGTCACGTTCGGCGGCGGGATCACGATGGTGAAAGGCGCAGCATCCTTGCGCTCGGGCCGGCCGGCTTTGAACGCCCCGCTGTCCTCCCAGATCCGGGCCATGCGGTGCTCGATATCGGCGGGCTGGTAGTTTTTCTCGATCATGACAATGCGCTGTGGACCATGAGGAAAGGCTAGAAAGCCGCCGGAGCGCACCAAGTCAACCGGACCGGTACGTCAAAACGGCGTTTTGGGTGTTTTGGGCATTTGGGGGCTGAAATGGAGGCCGCCAGGCCCTCGCGGCCAGCACGGCCTCCCGCGCGGAGCTACCGCCCGCGGGAGACCCGCTCGATCTCGGCCTTGACGATCCGCTCGACCAGCCCCGGCAGGTTGTCGTCCAGCCAGGACTTCAGCATCGGCCGCAGCATCTCCTTGACCAGATCCTCCAGCGTCCGAGCATTGTTGCTCAGCACGGTGTTGGCCAGCGAGTTGAACGCGGACTCGACCGCTCGCATCGTGGTTCCGGAGATGATCTGCTGCATCGGCGCAGGCTCGCTTGCAGGCTGTTCGCGACCAGGTTCCTGCGCCCGGCTGCGGGCTTCGGTGAACTCGACATCATCTTGCGGCTCGACCTTGCGGAACGACGGCGCGGCTGCCGCAGGGGCAGGGTCCGGCAGTGCCATGTCGTCGGTGAGCTCGAACACGTCGGCTTCCGGTTGGGCTTCGGGCTGCGGAGACGGCCGGATCTCGGCCGCCGGCGTCGCCTCGTCGAGACTGGCGAGCAGCGAGTCGATGTCGTCCTGACTGTTGCTGGCCGGCGCCGGCGCAGGCGGCGGTGATTTCGGCGCGGTCGCGGCGGCCTTCGCGGCCGGTGGCGCTGCGGGCGGCGGGCTCTTCATCGCGGGCTTGGCTGCGGGCGGCGGCTCAACCTTCGGCGACGGCGGTGCGGCGGCCGCAGGCTTCTCGGCAGCGCCCGGCTTCGCCTCGTCGTCGGCAATGATGCGACGGATCGACGCCAGGATCTCCTCCATCGAGGGCTCTTGGACCTTCGCAGGTTGCGTCATCTCCGACTCCACATCGAAACTTATTTTACATCAAGCCCGAGAGGATTCGCCGGTTCCGATGATGCGGGCGGAGATTTTCACGGCTCCCGCCCGACTTGTCCCCAGATCAAGCCCGCCCGAGGCTTTGTGCAAGCTTCGTGTCGCCCACTGCAGCGTGACCACAGGTGGCGTCGCACCCGTCATCACGCTACGCCGGCGCGCCGCGAATCGGCTTGCTGCCCGATAAAACGGTATGTCAGGCCAATTATCGATTGCAAGCAAACGCGCCAGTCCGTGGTTCTGATTAGCTCAGAACCACAAACATGGCGCGACAAGCGACGATGAAGTGAAGGTGTTTAGCGGCCGTCGGGCGTGCGTACGCCGGCCCAATTGTCACGAACTTGCTGGTAATGCACGCTCGGATCGTAGACGCTGGTGGCAAGGCCCATCACCTGCGGCGACAGACGGCCGATGTAGTTCAGCACGTTGTAGGACGCGACGACGCGATCATGCTGCGCGGTGACCAGCGCGTTGCGCGCATTGACGAGCGCCTGCTGCGCGTTGAGCACGTCGAGCGTGGTGCGCTGGCCGGCCTTGGCTTCTTCGCGGACGCCGTTCAGCGCGATCTCCGACGCGGTCACCTGCGCCTGCGCCGATGCCACCTGCGACTTGCCGGCGATCAACTGGCCCCACGCGGTCACGACGTTGGCACGTGCCTGATCTCTTGTCTGTTCCAGGACCAGGCGCTGCTGCGCCAGCGATTCCTTGGACTGCCGGATCAGCGAGTATTCCGCACCGCCCTGATAGATCGGCAGCGTCAGCTGAACGCCGACCGAGGCATTGAAGAGGCGGTATACGGTCAACTGCGTTTCGTAGCCCTGGCTGACCGATGCCTGCAGCGCAACCGACGGCAGCAGCGCGCCCTCGGCAACCTTGGTCTGCAAGTAGTTGACGTCGACGCCGTACATCGCTGCGGTGACGTTCGGGTTCTGGGTCAGGCCGAGCTCGACGGCGGCCGACAGCGTCGCCGGCAGGTACCGGTCGACCGGCGAGCCCGGCGCCGGATTCTGCGGGTCGACACCGATGATGCGGCGGTAGTTCGAGCGCGTCGTCGTCAGGTTGGATTCCGCTGTCAGCTGCTGGGTCCTGCCCGCCGCAAGCTGTGCCTCGGATTGCGCGACGTCGGTTCGTGTCACTTCGCCGACGTTGAAGCGATCCTGGGTCTGCTTCAGCGTCTGTTCCAGCACGCGCGTATTGCTGCGCTGGACCTCGACGATGGCCGCGTCACGAAGATAGTCCATGTAGATGGTCGCCGCGGCCAGCAGCACGGACTGCTCGAGCGCACGCAATGCTTCGCGCGCCGACGACACCTGGCTTTCGGCGGCCCGCACCCTGGGCGCGGTCTGCGCGTTGTACAGCGATTGATTGGCGGTGAGGCTGACGGTCCGCTGCCGGCTCACGCCCGACACAGCCGGAGTTCCCTGCCCCAATTGCTCATCGGTATATTGTCCGCCCGCATTCGCGGTGAGCGAAACCTTCGGGCGGTAGCCCGAGAGCGCTTGCGGAACGTTTTCGTCGGTCGACCGCACCAACGCACGTTGTGCGTTCAGCTGGGGATTATTCTGGTAAGACCGCACCAGCGCGGATTCGATAGTTTCGGCGAGCGCGGGCACAGGGCCCATCTCCGCCAATAGAAGGACGGCAGTCGCAGCCGCGGTGATAGCCTTCACCCCACGCATCCCCGGTAATCCAATCATTGTAGTCGCCGTCTCCACACGCAAGTCGGTCCGGCGGTCGCCTCAGACGAAGTGAGTCCCGCCTCACCTTAGTCCGCAGCTAAGGGCAACGGAACTACCCCGCAACGGAACGCGGTCGAAACTCTTCACATGGGGCAAACGGGCCACACTTCTGATTCGGAACGGGATTTTATCAGCTGGCGCAGTGCGGTAGTCAGAAGACGAAGGCGGGCAGCCGCTCCAGTCCGGGCAGCACGGGAGCCGTGGCGTCGAACAGCTCACGATGGCCGAAATCCCCGTGGGAGTGCGTCACGAGGGCGGCGCGCGGCGGCGGCGTCAGGCCGAACACCCCGACCAGCCGGCCCCCCTCCTTGAGCTGGCCGAACAGCCCGGTGGGGAGAGCCTCGGTCGCGCCATTGAGGACGATGACGTCGAACGGCGCGCCCGCGGCATCGCCATCGGCGGCCGCAGCGGTCTTGACCGTCACATTCTGGATGCCGAGGCGGGCGAACACCGCGGTCGCCTTGGCGGCCAGCGCCGAATCGCTCTCGGTTGCGCTGACCTCGGCCGCAATGCGCGCCACGATGGCGGCGGCGTAACCGGTTGCGCAGCCGACCACCAGGACGCGGTCGGTGGCCTTGATCGCAGCGGCCTGCAACATCCTGGCCAGCAGCGCCGGCGTGATCAGGCAGCGCCTGGCCGTCCCACCCTCGCTGACATCGAGATCGAGATCGAGATAGGCGAGCGCCTGCTTGTCGGCCGGCACGAATACCTCGCGCGGCACGGTCAGCATGGCTTCGAGAATACGATCATCGGTGACGTCGCTCGGACGCACCTGACCATCGACCATGTACTGGCGCGCGGTCGAAAAACCGGTCATTGGCGGGACCCTGCAAATCGCGGCATTGCCGCTGGAGAAGCTCGAACAGGGCCATCTTTTGGAACAGGCTCCGCCAAAACGCAACACGGCGTTGGCGTGCAGGACATGCGCCGCGGCGCGCGCCTACTCGATCGTGACCGCCAGCCGGCCGATCAGGCGGGCCACTTCGTCAAGATGCTCGGAATCGTGCTCCTCGACGGCTTTTGCGAGCAGGCGAACGCACTCGTCATCACTGATGCAGGGGGCATCGTTCGGAACGAGCGTTGGCTGCGGCATCGACAGGTCGATCAGGTTAATGGCCATCAAAATCACCTCTCAAGACCCGGCAAGACGAAGTGTCGACGGCTATTGAGTCGATTTGACGACGTTTTTGGTTCTGCCGGTAACAGACCACAGGCTTGTGATTGGCGATGTCGGATGTTGATGGGGCCAGCAAAACTGGCTCCCCGGGCTGGATTCGAACCAGCGACCATTCGATTAACAGTCGAATGCTCTACCGCTGAGCTACCGAGGAATAGGCGAACAAGTGTTCGCGAGCGGGCAGCGTATAACAAAGCCTTTCGGGCTTGCAAAGAACCAAATGGGGCTCCGGCCAAACTTTAGCGGCGGACGGTAAACCTCTGCTGCACAAGGGTTTGCCGGCGTTCCAGGGCGGTGCAGGTCCGTCCCGGCTGTCCTGTCGGCGCCGTCGCGTGTCCGGAAGCACTCTGTCGGCGCGGCCATTGCGCCGCGCCGGCGATTCTGGCTCGGGCGTCCCCGCCCCCGCCTCATTCCGCAGCGATCGCGACGGTGAACAGCGCGGTCGCCGCCAGCGAGGCAACGGTCCGGACGTGGTTCCAGAAGGTCCAGTCGGTCAGATAGCGCGCCCAGACCGGCGCGGCCGCAGCGCTCGCGGGATCGGTGGCCGCAAGCTGATCGTTCAGCGGCACGTTGAAGACGGCGGTGACGACGAACATCCCGACGACATAGAGGATGCCGCCGCCGATCATAGGCATCGCGCCCGGCTCCTGCCAACGCAGCGCGCCGAGCACCACCAGCGCGGTACAGGACAGCGTGGTGCCGAGGAAGACCGGCATGAACAGCGAGCGGACAATGGCGACATCGATCGCGTTCATCGCCGAGATGCCGGCGGCCTGATCGATGCGGCCCAGCGCGGTCATGACGAAGGCCGAGAACGCGAAATAAACCCCGGCAAGCAGGCCGCAGCCGAGCGCAGAAAACCACAGCAAGCCCGAGGTCAGCATATGGCGCATCTCTCCACCCTCCAAATGCGAGAATAACTCGTATTTGTGAAATGCGATAAACTCTCGTATTAGAGACGTCAACCGGTTTGTGGAGGACAGCGATGACGAAACGAAAGGCCGCGCCGGCGGCGCGCGCCGCCCTGCCCGGGCTGGCGCGGATGGCCCCGACGCAGCAGCGCAGCCGCGATCGCTTCGAGCGTATCCTTGCCTGTGCGACCGAGATCATGGCGGAAAAGGGCAGCGAGGCGTTCCGCATGAGCGACATCGTCGCGCGCAGCGGCGTCGCCTTCGGCTCGCTCTATCAATATTTCCCGGATAAGGCCGCGATCATCGGCACGCTTGCGGAACGTCATAACGCCGCCGGGCGCGACTGCGTCAGGCGCGACCTTTCCGTGGTCACGACCGCACGCGATCTGCATCCTGCGCTCTGCCGGATCGTCGACAGCTACTACGAGATGTTCATGCGCGAGCCGGGCGTGCGCGACATCTGGCAGGCGACCCAGGCTGACCGCGCGCTGCAAAAGCTCGATGCCGAGGACATGGCCGTGCTCTCGGGCCTGTTGTCCGATGCGATCAAGCGGGTCGCGCCCGGCATGCCGGCCGCAACCCTTGCCACGCTCTCGGGACTGACGATGACGCTGATCGCAGCCGCGGTACGTCACGCCATCACGCTGCCGCCGAAGAAGGCGCGGCAGGCGCTGACGCAGTTCAAGGCCATGCTGCCGCGCGACCTGACCGATCTGGGATGACGTCAGCGGCCGTCACGGCCGTCGGCACACCAGGTCGATTTCGATCAGCGCGTCATAGGCAAGCCCGGTGACGCCGACGCACGTTCGCGCCGGCAGGCGATCCGGCGGGAAGAACGTCCGGTAGGTCTCGTTCATCGCGGCATAGTCGTCGTTGAAACGCGTCAGATAGATCCGCGACATCACGATATGCTCGAGGCCGAGACCAAGGCCTGCGAGCACGACACGCAGGTTCTCCATCACGGCGTTCGTCTGGGCGACGATTCCATCCGGCAGCACGCCGGGCGTCGCCGGCGTATCCGGCATCTGACCGGTCACGAACACGAAGCCGTCAGTCTCGACGGCATGGCTGAACGGCGCGACCGGCTTCGGTCCGCCTGCAATCATATGGAATTTCACTGTTGGTCTCCGCTTTGCGCGATCAGCCGTCGCAGAACAGCCGTTTGCTCAGAATGGCGTGCACGCCCCAATTGCCATCGACCACCTGGGTCACGCCGAAGTCAACCGCCGCCGACATCAGCGCGATCGCCTCGTCCTCGCTCAGGCCTTTGACGCTCATCAGGAAGCGACGCATCTTGCGGAAGGCATCCTTCATCGCGAGATCGAGCGACGACTTGGCGTAGACCTCGCTCTGCCCCTGCGCGCCGAACTCGGCGAGATAGTTGGGATGGCTAAATCCGGTCAGCACCCAGTCGGTCCCGGTCTCGATCAGGGGATAGCTCAGGTCGGCGAAGGGCTGTCCGGTGTGGCTGCCTTTCTTGTGCAGGATCACCTGGAACGTGCCTGTCATCGAGCATTCGATCGCAGTGCCGCTGAGCTCGCCGTCGCCTTGCGCCGCGTGGGGATCGCCGACGGAAAGCAGCGCGCCCGGCACGGCCACCGGCAGATAGACGGTCGAGCCCTTGCCAAGCCGCCAATTGTCGAGATTGCCGCCGAAATAGGACGGCGGCACCGAGTCGACGAAATCGACCTCGCGCGGTGCCACCGCGATCACGCCGAAATGCGGCCGCAGCGGAATGCGGATGCCGTCAAGCACGGCATGGCGGCGCTTGACGCTGCCGGGCGCAACCGGGACGCCGGGATAATCATAGGTCGCGTGCACCACGCCGGACGGATCGGTCTGCGGCTCCCAGCGATAGGAGTAGAGCGCCCGGGCATGCGATGAACCGTCTCCACTGGGAAATATCTCGTAGATGGTGACGACCTCGCGCGGCTTCGGACCGGCGAGAAATTCGCCGTAATGATAGCCCCACCAGGCGGCGACGCTGGAGCCGAACACACGGCCTTCGAACTGCGGGTGGCGGCTTGGCCGCGGCACGATGTCGAGGATGCGCACCTCGAGCACGTCGCCGGGCTGCGCGTCCTTCACCGCGATCGGGCCGGTGCAGATATGCACGCCGAACCCCTCGCCCGCCCCGCGCCCGAACACCGAGGCATCCATCGGGCCGGCGCCACGCCGATCCACATTCTTGCGATCCGCGGTCCAGCCGAACACGCTCTCCGCACCGGGATCGCCCGAGATCATCCGCTCCGGATCGTCGGAGGCATGCTGCGAGAGCGTCTCGATCGTGATGGTGTCGCCCGATGCGATCTCGGCCTGCGGCGGCAGCGTGCGGCTGAAATAGCCCCAGTGAACCTTGTCCGCCTCGACCGCGAGGTGATGGTGCGCCTGTGCGTCAAGAATACCATGAACCGCACCATGAACCGCGCGGTCATCGTCGCGCGACACTGCCGCGGTTTTCGGCGAGGTCGCCACCGGCGGATGCGTGCGCAACTGTGCCAGCGCATCCTGCGGCCAGCCGCGCTGGCCGATCGACGCGGGGGCTGCGCGTTCAGCCTCCTGTTGGCGGAATTCGCGTGGCGGCAGACCGAAGCGATGGCGGAAGGCGCGGCTGAAATGAGCAGAATCGCTGAAGCCGAAGCGATAGGCGATCTCGGAAATCGAGCGATGCGCCTCGCCCGGATTGGACAGGTCGGCCCAGGCACGCTGCAGCCGGCGCTCGCGCACATAGTGCGTGAAATTGTCGCCGACCCCCTCGAACAGCTTCTGCAGGTAACGTTCCGAAATCCCTTCGGCCTGCGCGACGCTCGCCGGCGCAAGGTTGGGATCGTCGAGCCGCCGCTCGATCGCCTGGCAGATCCGGTGCAGGGTCGCAGCCTGCGATGCGGTATGGCGGGCATCGGGGGCCGCACCGGCGAACTGATGCGCAATGGTGAGCAGGAGATCGGCCATGGCCTGCGCCACGGTCATCCATGCGCTGTCGTCCAGCGTCTCCAGCGTCCGCGCGGTCGCATCGAGCATGCGGGAAAAGACAGCGGCCACGCCGCCCGGCGCCACCACGCGCGCCTCGCCCAGCCGCAGCTTGCCGGGAATCCGGCCGTGCAGCGCGTCCGGCGTCACCGACAGCACGATCGCCCGCATGTCGCGCTGGAACACGACGCTGCAATCCCCGCTCCTCGGCAACAGCAGCAAGTGGCCGACCGGAACGATCTGATGGCTGGCGCCATGCCGCAGCATCACGCCGTCGTCGATCGGCAGCAGCGCAATCGGGAGGCCCTCGGCGCCCTGCGGCAATGGCGCCACCGTCTGCGCCCCCGCGGCGATCCGGGTCAGCGCGATCCCGGCAGCGCTGCGGTGCGAGGCGGTGGCATGGCCATCATAAGGAGGCCTGGCGGGGTCCGGCCGCAGGCCAATGGCGCCCAGCACGTCCCGCCACGCCTCGGGCCGGTCATCCTGCGCATAGGATTCGCTCGTGTACGGACGGAAGCTCATCGCATCGACCCAATCGGGGTCGATCGAAGCAACCTGCGTGCCAGTTGCGCCTAATCGCACCTGAACACGTTCTTCCGGATGGTGCCGTGCACGCCCCAATTGGCATCGACGACCTGGGTGACGCCGAAGTCGGCGCCGACCGACATCAGGGAGATCGCCTCGTCCTCGCTGAGCCGATGTACCGTCATCAGGAACCGGCGCAGCTTGCGGAACGCGTCGCGCATCGCCCGGTCGAGGCTGGAATGGCTGGCGATCTCGGTCTGGGCGTTGGCGCCGAGCTCGGCGAGGTAGTTCGGATAGGTGAAGCCATAGACCGACCAGGCCTGCTCGGTTTCCAGCATCGGATGGGTCAACCCTTCCAGCGCGGTACCGCCGAGATCGTTCTTCTTGTGCAGGATGAATTCGAAATCGCCGGTCAGCGAGGTCTCGATCGCGGTGCCGCCGAGCTCGCTGTCGCCCTGGGCGGCATGGGGATCGCCGACCGAGAAGAAGGCCCCGGGCACGGCCACCGGATAGTACATCCGCGCGCCCTTCCCGATCCGCCAGTCGTCGATATTGCCGCCGGTATAGCTCGGCGGGATCGAGCTGACGAAATCCGCTTCCGACGGCGCCAAGCCCATGGTGCCGAAATGCAGCCGCGCCGGCACCTTGACGCCCGTCAGGATGTTCTCGCGCTTGCGGATGGTGCCGTGATCGACCCGCACGCCGGGATAATCGATGGTCGGATGAACGATGCCGTCGGGATCGGTCTGCGGCGTCCAGACGTAGTTGTAGACCGCCTTGGCGAAGGGTTCGCCCGAAGTGTCGAGCTCGAAGATGGTTACGACCTCGCGCGGCTTCGGCTCCTCGATCAGGTCGTGATAGTGAAAACCCCAATTGGCCGCGACGTTGGAGCCGAAGCAGCGGCCGGCGTGGCAGGCGCTGCAACTCGGCCGTGGCTTGATGTCCAGGATACGCACTTCAAGGACATCGCCCGGCTCGGCATTCTCGACCGCGACGGGACCCGTGAGCAGATGAACGCCGAGCCCCTCGCCGGAGCCGCGTATGAACGGCGCGTCGGTTGAGCCGGCACCGCGGCGCGCCACCGCCTTGTGCTCGCGCGTCCAGTGAAACACGCTTTCGGCGCCCGGATCGTTCGCGATCATCCGCTCGTAGTCGTCGTTGGCGTGATGGGTCAGCGTTTCGATCGTGGCGCGATCGCCCGAACGCAGCGTGAGCGCGGGCGCGACCTTCTTGCTGAAATAACCCCAGTGAACGGTCGCCGGCGAAACCGGCAGATTGAAGTGCCTCATGCAAATGCCTCTTCGATGGATCGGAGGATCGTCCGGTCGCCGGTCGCGTTCATCGCACCGTCTCCGGCGTTTTGTCGGCGTCCATCACGTTGAGGAAACGCGCCGTGACGGGGTTGCGCGGGTTGGAGAGCACCTCGTGCGCCGGTCCCTCCTCGAGGATGGCGCCGCCGGTGAGGAAGGCGACGCGGTCGGCCACCTCGTCGGCGAAACGGATCTGGTGGGTCGAGATGATCATCGTGAGGCCGTCATCGACCGCCAGCCGCCGGATCACTTCGAGCACCTCGTTGACGAGCTCGGGGTCGAGCGCCGAGGTCGGTTCGTCGAGCAGCAGCACGCTCGGGTTTGGCGCCAGCGCGCGTGCAATCGCCACCCGCTGCTGCTGGCCGCCGGAGAGATGACGCGGCAGCGCATCGGCGCGATGGCTGAGGCCGACGCGGTCGAGCAGCTCGCTCGCCCGGCGGTCGGCATCGACCCGCGTCATTCCGTGGACCCAGCGCAGCGGCCCCGCGATGTTCTCCTTCGCCGTCAAATGGCTGAACAGGTTGAACTGCTGGAACACCATCCCGACGCCGACGCTGGCGCGCTCATTCGCGATTGCGCGCGGCGACAACGCCTTGCCGTGTTCGGAAAAGCCGAGACGGCGTCCGCCGACCCGAACGGTGCCGGCGTCCCAGTCCTCCAGATGATTGATGCAGCGAAGCAGCGTGCTCTTTCCGGAGCCACTGGGCCCGAGCAACGCCACGACTTCGCCGACGCGCACCGTCAGGTCGACGCCGTTAAGCACGGCCTGCGCGCCGTAGCTCTTGCGCAAGTCCCTGACCTCGACCGCAACGTTGTTGCGCGCGATCGCCGCGGCCCGCCTGGCGCGCCCCTCCGCCGACAGAACGCGCGTCGCCGGTGGCGGGATGTCAGCGGGCGGCACCGCGACCTCGATACCGGGCGCGGCCTTTTCGACCAGCGCGAGCACGGCTTCAGGATCGCCGCGCCGCCACGGCAGGAGATCCGCAAGACCGCGCTGGCGCCGGTCGAGATCGAGCATCCGCTCCAGCACGAGCTGGATCAGGCTGACGGCGCCCGTCAGCACCAGATACAGCAGGCCGGAGGCAAAAAAGATCGAGAAGAAGTCGAACGTCGAGGATGCAAGCTGCGTGCTTCGGAGCGTCAATTCCTGCACGGCGATCACCGAGGCGAGCGACGAATTCTTCAAGGCGCTGACGGCCTCGTTGCCGAACGCCGGGATCATGGTCCGGATCGCCTGGGGGGCCACCACCCGCCGCAGCAGCACGGATGGCGTCATGCCCAGTGCCTGCCCGGCGGCGAGTTGTCCGCGATCGACGCCCAGCACACCGGCGCGCAACATCTCGGCGATGAAGGGAGCTTCGTTACAGGCCAATGCGAGACCTGCCGCGAGGATCGCCGGCAGCTTGATGCCGATATGCGGCAGCGCGTCGTAGGCAAACACCATTTGCAGGATCAGCGGCGTGCCGCGGAAGATCACGGTGTAGCCCCGCGCCAACCCTGCCAGCAGCCCGAACCGGCTGAGCTGCATCGAGGCGAGGATCAACCCCAGCAGCAGCCCGCCGCCGAGCCCGAGGGCAGTCACCTGGAGGGTGATCTCGATGCCCTCGAGCAGATACGACAGACTGAGATAGTGCAGGAACAGCGACATCAGGATCAGTTGACGGTCAGCAGTCCCGGCTCTTTCAGGTTATTGGGGTCGAGATCCCACTTCTTCAGAAGCGCGAGCTGATCGCCGGATTTGTGGATTTCAGTCAGCGCCGCCATCACGGCTTCACGGAACTTGGGCTTGTCCTTCGGCACGGCGATGCCGACCGAATACGGAATGGTGACCGCAACCGCCTTTTCGAGCTTGTCGGGATAGGCCTTCACGGCGTTGTCGACCGTGTTGACGTCGTTGACGTAGGTGTCGGCGCGCCCCGCCAGGATGGCCTGGATGCAGTTCGCGTTGTTGTCGTAGAGCTGCAGCGTCGGCTCCGGCTTGCCGGCGGCCTTGCATTGCGGAATCAGCGCCTGCACCAGCGGCACCTCGACGAAGCCCGTATTCTCGGCGGCTGCGGCGCCGCACAGCGACAGATTGATGCCGTTGATGCCCTTGGGATTGCCCTTGGCGACCAGCACGCCGTCGAACACCTTCGAATAGGTGATGAAGTCGGCCGCCTTGGCCCGCTCTTCGGTGGCATAGATGTCGGAGATGACGATGTCGGCCTGCCCGCTCGCCAATGTGGTGAGCAGCGCAGCGAACGTCACCGCCTTGTAGGTCAGCTTGAAGCCGAGACACTCGCCGATCTCCTCGCCGAGATCGATGTCGAAGCCGACATATTTGCTGGGATCCTTCGGATCGATCGCTTCATAACCCGGTGTATGCGGGTTGATGGCGTTGACCAGCGTCTTGCCCTTCCAGTCCGGATATTTCGCCTGCAATGCGGCGCATTCGGCAGGCGCAGCCTGGGCGCCAACCGGCGTCAAAAGCCCGGCGGCGGCGACGGCACTCAATATCGCCAGGCACACTGAACGCGACGCGCGCCATCCACTCCCACAAAGCCAATTTTGCATATTGCCAACTCCTCCGAATTTGTCATGGCAAGGCCATGTCCCAAAACTCGACGGAAAGGCTACGGGGAACGATGCCGGGAAGGCTTGTCCCGGGACGTACAAAAAATTGGATCAGCCGGGCCTGAGAATTGGGCAGGCCTGCTCAAGATTCATCCGTGACGCCCGCCGATCCATTGCTGATCTCTTGGGATCGCGTGGTTGCTCGCGCACCGCGACACGCGACCGACGGCCAGCTTGCCCTCGCTGTCACGTCTCCCTAAAATTCCTGCGATATTTGACGGCTATGAATACTGCCGGACAGTCCGGAACAGTTTTTCGAAACATGTGATTTGTCTCACACGAGGTGCGGCCATGCCGACCTAGGTTCCCCCCGCGGGAGGGGTATCAGTGATTCATTAACCAAGCCGGGCGCCATCGTTCTTTTCATAAAATTCGAACGAATCGCTCAATCCGGACCGAAGACAGTTTTGCGACCATTGCGCTCTCGAACCTCGGAGAGCGCGATGAGCGAAGTCGAATTTGATCTGCTGCTGGACGCCGTGCGTACGGCAATCGCGCCCATTGCTCAGGAGGATTTCGTGGCTCAGCCCTCGCCCCGTATTCAGCCGCCGCCGCGTGCTGCCAATGACAACCAGGCGCCGTGGCCGCTGATTCCGTTTCCTGAAGGTTGGTATGCCGCAAGCTAATGCGGCTTCTCATTGATCGGCTGCAAGCCATTGATGAGATGAATGGAGGCCACGACCAGAATTGAACTGGTGTACACGGTTTTGCAGACCGTTGCGTAACCACTCCGCCACGTGGCCCCTTGCGGCGCACTTCATATACGCCCTCTCTCAGATAGGCAACCAAGCCCAATAGCTATCGCCGACGCTTCCGATAGTCCCGTTTCCTGGGTTTTGGCGCCAATTCCGGCATTTTGGCCTGGACTTCGCGGAATCTCGCCAGCATCCGCTCGAAACTGTCGGTTAACGTTGCGGCGATATCGGGCCGCTTTTGCAGCCCGGCCAGCAGGATCGCGGCCGCTTCGATGGTGGACAGGCCGTCGCGACGCGGTTCCCGGCGCAGCTTGCCGTAGCGCGAGGGCTTTTTCGGCCCGAGAATCACCCGCTGGCACTTCAGCATCCAGGCATTGCGCCACCACAGCGCCTTGGCCTGGCTCCAGGTGCCGTCGAGCAGCACGACCCCCTCGATATCGGACAGGATGGCGCGCTGGTGCGGCTCCAGTTCGCCCTTGCGGTTGATCGCGACGATCTCGGCCTCGGTCTCGAGCTCCTCGACCTTGGCCGAGCCGAGATAGAGCACCGCCCAGCGCGACGGATCAGGCACCGGCCGGCCGAGCGCCTTGGCGAGGCTCGGCCAGGACAGCCCGATCCGCACCACGGCGTTCTCGAAATGCTGCGCCAACAGCCGCGCGGTGCCGAGCGCCCGGTCCTGCTCCTGCGGATGGATCAGGATCAGCAGCTGGATGCGGCTCTCGATCGGGGTGACGCTGTCGCAGATGCAGAGCGGCAGCGGCTTGCCGCAATGCGGGCACTCCTCGATCTCGGCAACAACGTCGGCTTTGACTTCGGTCGGGTCGGACATGGCTCCGCTATACGCGCGCGGAGCTGTACAATTCAACCTATTCCGCCGGGGCGTGCACGCCCGACGGCTCGCGGCGCTGGCGCAGCCGGTCGATCAGGAGATAGATCACCGGCGTGGTGTAGAGCGTCAGGATCTGCGACACGAACAGGCCGCCAATGATGGTGATGCCGAGCGGCCGGCGCAGCTCGGTGCCCGGACCGGTCGCAATGACCAGCGGAATGCCCGCGAACAGCGCGGCCATGGTCGTCATCAGGATCGGACGGAAACGGGCCCGGCAGGCCTCGAAGATCGCGTCCCGCGACGACAGCCCCTGATGCCGCTCCGCGTCGAGCGCGAAGTCGACCATCATGATGCCGTTCTTCTTGACGATGCCGATCAACAGGATGATGCCGACGAAGGCGATCACGGTCAGCGGCGTGTTGGTCACCTGCAACGCCAGCAACGCGCCGAGGCCGGCTGACGGCAGGGTCGAGATGATCGTAATTGGATGCGCCAGGCTCTCATAGAGCACGCCGAGCACGATATACATCGCGATCAGCGCGCCGAGGATGAGCAGCGGCTGCCGCCCGCTGGTCTTGTTGAAGTCGCCGGCATTGCCGTCGAAGCTGCCGCGAATGCCCTCCGGCATGTGCAGCTCGTTGACCGCCTGCTGGATGTTGGTGGTCGCGACCTCGAGCGGCACGTCGGGCAGCAGGTTGAACGACACGGTGGTCGAGGGGAAGCCGCCGGAGTGGAAGACCGCGAGCGCCGACAGTCCGCGCTGATAGTGCACCAGCGCCGACAGCGGCACCTGCACGTCATTGGCGCCTGCGACATAGATGCGCTCGAGGTTCGACGGATCGCTCTGGAATTTCGGATCGATCTCGAGCACCACGACGTACTGGTTGCGCTGGGTGTAGATGTAGGAGATCTGCCGCTGCGAGAACGCGTTGTTGAGCGCGTTGTCGATGTCCTGCACCCGGACGCCGAGGCTGGAAGCGGTCTTGCGGTCGATCACGAGGTTGAGCTGCAGGCCGCCGGGATCGCGATCAGATGACACGTCGGTGATGCCCTCGACGGTCTCCATCCGCTTGGCGACCAGCGGCGCCCATTTCTGCAACAGCTCGAGATCGGTCGAAGCGAGCGTGTACTGGTAGTCGGAATCGCTCTGGCGGCCCCCGGTGCGGATGTCCTGGGCGGCGAACATGAACAGGCGGATGCCCGGCACCATGAACAGATTGCGGCGCAGCCGGTCGATCACCTGCGCGGTCGATAGGCCTGCCCGCTCCTCGGGCGGCTTCAGGCTGATGAACATGGTGCCGCGGTTGGAGGTGGCGCCGCCCGGGCCGCCGCCGGAGCCGACCGACGAGCCGATGCCGGCGACCGCCGGGTCGGCCATCACGATGTCGGCGAGCCGCTGCTGCAGCTGGAGCATCGCCTGGAACGAGATATCCGCCGACGCCCGCGTCGAGCCGATCACAAAGCCGCTGTCGTCGGTCGGGAAATAGCCCTTCGGCGTCTTGATGTAGAGCGTCACCGTCAGCGCGACGGTAGCGAAGAACACCACCAGGGTCAGGAAGGGATAGCCGAGCACGATCCGCAGCGTCGACGCATAGAACGCCACGACGCGCGACAGCGTGCCCTCGATGGCGCGGTCGTACCAGGTGGCGCGATCCGAGGTCGCCTCCCTGATGTAGTGCGCGCAGATCATCGGCGTGATCGTCACCGACACCAGCGTTGACACGATGATGGCAAAGGTCAGGGTCAGCGAGAATTCGCGGAGCAGCCGGCCGACGATGCCGTCCATGAAGATCAGCGGGGTGAAGGCCGCGATCAGCGACAGCGAGATCGACAGCACCGTGAAGCCGATCTGCTTGGCGCCCTCGACCGCCGCCGGATATGGCGCCATGCCCTGCTCGAGGTTGCGGTACATGTTCTCGATCATCACGATGGCGTCGTCGACCACGAAGCCGACCGAGATCGCGAGCGCCATCAGCGACAGATTGTCGATCGAGAAGCCGGCGAGCCACATCCCGGCGCAGGTGCCGGCCAGCGCCAGCGGCACCGAGACGCCGGCCGCGATCGTCGGCACCACACGACGCAGGAACACGAACACGACGACCATCACGAGCACCGCGGTCGCCAGCAGCGTGAACTGCATGTCCTCGACGCTGGCGCGGATCGTTCCGGTACGATCCACCAGGGTCGAGATCTCGACGCCGGCCGGAATCCACTTCTTCAGTTCCGGCAGCAGCCGGCGCACGCTGTCGACGGTATCGATGACGTTGGCGTCGCCCTGCTTGGTGATCTGGATCAGCACCGCCGGCTGCTTGTTGAACCAGGCAATCGAGCGCGAGTTGCGGACGGAATCCTCGACCTCGGCGACATCAGAGAGGCGGACGAAATTGCCGTTCGAGCTCTTGATGATGATGTCGCGGAACTCGGCCGCGGTGCGCATCTGCTTGTTGATCGAGAGCGTCTCGCTCAGCCGCTCGCCATTGAAGATGCCGACCGGGCCGAGCGGATTGGCATTGATGATCGCGGTCCGGACGTCGTCGGTCGCGATCCCGGCATTCGCCAGCGACACCGGGTTGAGCGCGATGCGCACCGCCGGTTGGTCGGCGCCGCTGACGGTGACCTCGCCGACCCCAGGCACCTGCGAGATGCGCTGCGCCAGCACAGTGTCGGCGACGTCGTACATCGCGCTGGTCGAAATCGTCTTCGAGGTCAGCGCCAGCACGAACACCGGCGCCGCGGCCGGATTGGCCTTGCGGAACTTGGGCAGCGACGGCAGGTCGCTCGGCAGATCGGCGAGCGAGGCGTTGATCGCGGCCTGCACGTCGCGCGCGGCGCGGTCGATATCGCGGCCGATCGAGAACTGCACCTGGATGCTGGTGGTGCCGAGCGAGCTCGTCGAGGTGATCTGGTCGACGCCCGAGATGGTGCCGAGCTTGCGCTCCAGCGGCGCGGCGACGGTCGCGGCCATGACAGAGGGATCGGCGCCGGGCCGCGACGCCGACACCCGGATGGTCGGGAAGTCGACATTCGGCACCGAAGAGACCGGCAGGAACTCGTAGGCGACGATCCCGACCAGGAACAGCCCGATCGCCAGCAAGGTGGTGCCCACCGGCCGGCGGATGAAGGGCTCCGAGATCGAGATCACTGCATGCCCTCGGTGGCTCCCGCGATCGGCGGGCCGCCCCGGCCCGGCTCCGGCACCGCCCGCTCGATCCGGCGATTGAGCCGGTCGAGCGCCAGATAGATCACGGGCGTGGTGTAGAGCGTCAGCAGCTGGCTCAGCAGCAGGCCGCCGATGATCGAGATGCCGAGCGGAAAGCGCAGCTCGGCGCCGGTGCCGCTTTCGATCGCGAGCGGCAGCGCGCCGAACAGCGCCGCCAGGGTCGTCATCATGATCGGCCGGAAGCGCAGCAGGCAGGCCTGCACGATGGCATCATAGGACGACATGCCCTGATGCCGCTCGGCCTCCAGCGCGAAGTCGATCATCATGATAGCATTCTTCTTGACGATGCCCATCAACAGGATGATGCCGATCAGGCCGATCACCGAGAGGTCCTGCCCGCACAGCATCAAGGCGAGGATGGCGCCGACGCCGGCCGAGGGCAACGTCGACAGGATGGTGATCGGATGGATGTAGCTCTCATAGAGCACGCCGAGCACGATGTAGATCGTGATGATCGCGGCCAGGATCAGCCAGGGCTGTCCGGCCAGCGAGCGCGCGAATTCGGCGGCGTCGCCGGAATAGATCCCGACGATGCTGCCGGGCATTCCGATCCGGGTCTCGATTGCCTTCACTGCCACCACGGCATCGCCAAGCGCCTCGCCCGGCGCTAGGTTGAAGCTCAGCGAGACCGACGGGAATTGCGCCTGGTGCGAGATCGCGAGCGGCGCCGTGGTGCGGATCAGCGTCGCCACCGCCGACAGCGGCACCTGCGCGCCGTTGGCTCCGGGCAGATACAGTTTGTCGAGGATCGAGGGGTCGCGCTGGTACATCGGCAGCGCCTCGAGCACCACGCGGTACTGGTTGGCCTGGCCATAGATCGTCGAGATCTGCCGCTGAGCGAAGGCATCGTTCAGCGTGTCGGTAACACCCTGCAGACTGACGCCGAGCTGGCCGGCGCGCTGGCGGTTGATGTCGAGCGCGGCGCGCAAGCCGCCGTCCTGCGCTTCCGACGAGACATCGCGGAAGATCGGGTCGCGCCGCATCTCGGCGACCAGCTTCTGCGCCCATTGCGAGACCTCGGCGGCGTCGGTCGCGGTCAGCGTATACTGGTATTGCGAGCGGCTCGACTGGGTCGAGATCTGCACGTCCTGCACCGGCTGGAAGTAGACGGTCATGCCGGGCACCGTCGCGACCTTCTGCTTGAGCCGCTCGATCACCTTGACGACGCCGTCGCGCCGCTCGTCGAGCGGCTTCAAGGTCATGACCAGGCGGCCGACATTGGTGGTCGGATTGACCGAGCCCGAGCCGATCACCGAGACCACGCCGACCACATCAGGGTCGGCCTTGATGAGCTCGGAGACAGCGCTCTGCCGCCGCTGCATCTCGGCGAACGACACATCGGGGCCGGCCTCGGTCACCGCCGTGATCGAGGACGTGTCCTGCAACGGCAGAAAACCCTTCGGCGCCAGCACATACATGATGAGCGTCAGCGCGATGGTCGCGAACGTCACCAAGAGCGTCGCGCGCTGACGCTGCAGCACCCAGAGCAGCGTGCGATGGTAGAACTCGACCATCCGGTCGATGAAGCGGCTGACCGCGGCCAGCCCCGGCACCGCCATCTCCTCATGGATGTTCTTGAGCAGCCGCGAGCACATCATCGGCGTCAGCGTCAATGAGACGATCGCCGAGGTCACGACCGCGATGGTCAGGGTCAGCGCGAATTCCCGGAACATGCGGCCGACCAGGCCGGACATGAACAGCAGCGGGATGAACACGGCGATCAGCGAGACCGTCAGCGAGATCACCGTGAAGCCGATCTCGCTGGCGCCCCTCAATGAGGCCTCCATCACCGTCTCGCCGTCTTCCATGTGGCGGACGATGTTCTCGATCATGACGATGGCGTCGTCGACCACGAAGCCGGTTCCGATGGTCAGCGCCATCAGCGACAGATTGTCGAGGCTGAAGCCGGCGAAATACATGATGCCGAAGCTCGTGATCAGCGACAGCGGCAAGGCCACGCCGGCGATCAGGGTCGCGCGCAGCGACCGCAGGAACAACAGCACCACCAGGGTCACCAGCACGACGCTGAGGATCAGCGTGAACTGCACGTCGTGGACCGAGGCGCGGATCGTCACGGTGCGGTCGGACACGACGGTCAGCTTGACGCCGGCCGGGACCGCGCGCTGCAACCGCGGGATTTCGCCGCGGATCTGCTTGACCACGTCGATGACGTTGGCGCCGGGCTGGCGCTGGATGTCGATGATGACGGCCGGCGTGCCCTGGTACCAGCCACCGGTGCGGTCGTTCTCCAACCCGTCGACGATCTGCGCGACGTCGCCGATCGTGACCGGCGAGCCGTTGCGATAGGCGATGATGATCGGCCGGTAGGCGTCGGCGGCGGCGATCTGGTCGTTGGCGGCGATGGTGTAGGATTGCTGCGCGCCGTCGAGTGAGCCCTTCGGCCCCGACACGTTGGCGCCGGCGATCGTGCTGCGCAGATCCTCCATAGCGATGCCGTAGGCAGCGAGCCGCGCCAGATCGGCCTGCACGCGGACCGCAGGCTTCAGGCCGCCGAGGATCGAGACCCGGCCGACGCCGGAAATCTGGCTCAGCCGTTGGCCGAGGATCGTGTCGGCGAGATCGCTCATCGCGCGCAGCGAGATCGTGTCCGAGGTCAGCGCCAGGGTCATGACCGGCGCGTCCGCCGGGTTCACCTTGGCGTAGACCGGCGGATACGGCAGCGTCTTCGGCAGGATACCCGCCGCGGCATTGATCGCGGCCTGCACGTCCTGGGTGGCGCCGTCGATATCGCGGTTGAGATCGAACTGCAGCGAGATCTGGCTGACGCCGAACGAGCTCGTCGAATTCATCGACGACAGCGACGGGATCTGGCCGAGCTGCCGCTCCAGCGGCGCCGTGATCAGCGAGGCCACCACGTCGGGGCTTGCGCCCGGCAATTGCGTCGTCACCTGCACGGTCGGGAAATCGACCTGCGGCAGTGCGGAGACCGGCAACGCCCAATAGCCGAGCGCGCCGCCGATCATCAGCGCGATGCCGAGCAGCGAGGTGGCGATCGGCCGGCGGATGAACGGTTCGGAGACGCTCATGGCTGCGTGCTCGCTGGTAGGTCGGACATTACGAGGTCAGGATGTCGGTCATGGCTGCGCCTTCGGCGTGCCGCCCGACTGTTCGCTCCCCGCCGCCGGTGCAGGCGCCGGTCCGGTCTGCCCCTTCTGATCGCCGTCGCTATGCTCGCGGCGGCCGCGGTGCTCGCCGTTCTTGCCTTGACCGTCCTGCCTGCCGTCCTTGCTTTGGCCGTCGCCCTGCGCCCCGCCGCGCTTGCCATCGGGATTGCGGCTGCGCTTGCGCGGCGCGAGATCGGCTGCCGGCGGCCCCTCGTCCTTGCCGACCACGACCTTTGCGCCATCGGAGAGATTGGCAAAGCCCGTGGTCACGACGCGATCCGATGTGGTCAGGCCGCTGGCGATGACGGCCTCATGCTCGTTCTGCTGCGTGACTGTCACCGGCTTGGCGGTGACGACGTTGTCCTCACCGATCACGTAGCTGAAGGTACCGGCGGGACCGCGCTGCACGGCCGAGGTCGGCACCACGATCGCCTGGGCCAAGGTCTCGACCTTGAGGCGAACGTTGACGAACTGGCCGGGCCAGAGCTGGTAGCTGGCATTCGGCAGTTCGGCCTTCAGCTTCAGCGTGCCGGTGGTCGGATCGACCTGGTTGTCGATCCCGGTGAGCTTGCCGGTGTCGATCACGGTGACGCCGTCATTGCCGAACACGTCGACCGCAAGCTGGCCCTTCGCGGCGGCGGCGTTGACCCGCATGATCTGCTGCTGCGGCAGGCTGAACCACACCGCGATCGGCTGCAACTGGGTCAGGATCACGAGCCCGGTGGTGTCGGAGGCGTGGATGATGTTGCCCTGGTCGACCTGGCGCAGGCCGGCGCGGCCTGCGATCGGCGCCACGATCTTGGTGTAGCTCAGCGTCGCCGCCGCATTGTCGATCGCGGCCTGGTCGGCCTTGATCAGCGCCTCCTGCTGCGCGACCAGCGCGCGTTGCGTGTCGGCCTGCTGCTTGGAGCCGGCATTGGTCGACGCCAGCTGTTCATACCGGGCGAGGTCGAGCTTCTGGTTGGTGAGCAGCGCGACATCCTGCGCCTTCTTGGCGACGGCCTGGTCGTACTGCGCTTGATAGATCGCGGGATCGATCTCGCCCAGCACGTCGTCCTTCTTGACGTCCTGGCCTTCGACGAAATTCACCTTGAGCAGCTTGCCGTCGACCTGCGAGCGCACGGTGACGGTGTTGAGCGCCTTCACCGAGCCGACGCCGTCAAGATAGACCGGCGCGTCATGCAGCTGCGGCGTCGCCGCCAGCACCGGCACCGGCAAATCGGGCCGCGCGCCTGCGCCGCGCCCGCCGCCTCCGCCCTGCTTCGGCTGGAACGCGAGCCAGCCGAGATAGCCGAGCCCGCCCAGGATCACGAGCGTAATGAGCAGCGATACCATGCGCCCAAGCAGGCGCGAGATCAGGCTCCGCTTGCGCGGCGCAGTGCTTTTCTCGTCGTCCTTGCCGTTTTTGGAGTCGGGCTTAAAGAGCATCGACCGGTCTTTCCATCTTCGGTTCCCAGCCGCCCCCCAGTGCCTGATAGAGGCTCACGATCGCCAAAAGCCGGGCCAATTGGGCCTGCGAATAGGCATCTTCCGCCTGAAACAAGGTCAGCTGCGTGTTTAGCACAGTTACGATGTCGGCAGTGCCGGCCTTGAGCTGCTGCTCGGCGAGGTCAAAGGCGCGGCGTGACGACGACAGCACGTCGCGCTGCAATTGCAGCCGCCGCGTGGTCTCGCGGATCGCGACCAGCGCGTTGTCGACATCGGTGAACGACTGCACGACGGTCTTGCGGTAGGTCTGCAGCAGTTCGTCCTGCCGCGCCTTTGCGTTCTCGAAATTGCCGAGGATCCGGCCACCGTCGAAGATCGGCTGCGTCATGCTGCCGACCAGGTTGAAGAAGGCCGCGTGCGGCTGGAACAGCGAGACCAGCGCCTGGCTCTGGTAACCGCCCGTTCCGGTCAGCTGGATGCTCGGAAAGAACTGCGCCCGCGCGCTGCCGACATTGGCCGTGGCGGATGCAAGCTGCGCCTCCTGCCGGCGAATGTCAGGACGCTGGGTCAGCAATTCCGACGGCAGGCCCGGCGTGACGCGGGGGATCGCGACGGAGTTGAGCGAGCCGCCGGCGACGCGCACGCTCTCGGGCGGCCGCGACACCAACACCGCGAGCGCGTTGATGTTCTGGTCGAGCGTCTGCCGCAACGGCGGCACCAGCGCGCGCTGATTGGCGAGCACGCTCTCCTGCTGGGCGACGTCGAGATCGGAGCCGGTGCCGGCCTTGAAGCGCTCCCGGATCGCATTGAGGATGCGCTCGGCGCTGGCGATGTTGCGCTGCGCGGTGCGTAGCCGATCTTGCGTCGCGAGCACCGTGAAATAGGCGTTGGCGACGCTTGCCAGCGTGGTCAGCGCCACCACCTCGCGGTCGAACCGGTCGGCGACCGCGGTCTCCTCCGCCGCCTGCGCGGCGTCGCGGTTCTGGCCCCAGAAATCGAGCTGATAGCTGGCGCTCAGCGAGGCATTGTAGTTCACCACCTCGCGCCCGCCATTGGTGAGGCCGCTGGCGCTGGAGCCGGACGTCCGCGAGTAGGTTTCCGAGCCATTGAGATTGACGGTCGGCAGCAGCGCGGCGCCAGCCTGCCGCGCCAGCGCGTCGGCCTGGCGGAAGCGCGCCACGGCCGCGGCGATGTCGAGGTTGACGGTCTGCGCCTCCTCCATCAGCTGTGTCAGCTCCTTGGAGCGGAAGCCCCGCCACCAGTCGAGCGTCGGAAGCGCGTCGCCCGGCCGGCTCAGGCGCGCCACCTTGTAGCCCTGGGGCACGTCGAGCGCCGGATCGGGGATGTCCTGGGTCAGGATGCAGCCGGCGGAGCCCGCGACCAGGCCGAGGGCGACCAGCGAGCGTCCCGCGAGCCGTCGCAGGCGGACAACGAGGCCGAAATGGCCTCCAGGCACCATCGCGGACGCGGTCTGGATCACACCCGTTCTCCGCCGCAGCCAGACTTCGCCTGTGGCGCACGAATGACGCGTTCAGCGATGGTCTGGGTAACGTTCACGGGGCAATGCTTTCAATGGAACCTGCTTGTCCATTCTACCCTCGGGATGATGGGGCGGACAGCCCTGTCAGGATTGCGCGACGTCGCGTCCACCGTGATTCGTCGCCACCCCAAATGGCGACTTTCCCCCATTTTTGCAGCGTTTCCGCGCCTTCGGGCGATATCTCAGCCGCTCGGATTCTAACAAAGATTTCATGGGGATTTCTTCACCCCTGTTGCGCCGAATCCGCAATTTCGGGCGCCTTACCCTGCGTTACCATGATCCAGACGCCATGATCCGTCGTTACCTTCCAGCAAGTCGCACCTTGCGGCTGATAGCGGCGTTCAACCTTCGGACCCGACATGACCTATCTCTACGCTTACCTCTCGACGTTGCTCGTCTTCCTACTCTGCGACATGGCCTGGCTTGGAACGATGGCGAGCCGACTATACCGTCCGACGCTCGGGGACATCCTGTCGACCGAAGTAAACCTGCCCCCGGCGATCGTCTTCTACCTGATCTACCCAGTTGGGCTGGTGGTGTTCGCCGTACTCCCTGCCCTAAAGTTGGGAAGCCTCGGCTCGGCCGCGCTCAGCGGCGCACTGCTCGGCTTTTTCAGCTACATGACCTACGATTTGACGAACCAGGCGACATTGCGGAACTGGACCGTCCAACTCACCCTGCTCGATGTCACTTGGGGGACATTGCTCGGTGCGATTTCCGCGACGATGGCCTGTCTCGTGACAGCGAGGTTAGTGGCCTGACGTCGGCTTCGGGAACGGAAAGAACGGCCGGGTTCGCGCCTGCACGTCGCGGAATTGCTGACCGCGCGAGCGCACCATGTGCTGTTCGAGCGGCGGCACGCCGGATACATGAACCAGAACCCAGTACATACAGGCAGGCGCCAGGAGCGTGATCCAGCCGGCTGGGTACCAAGCGTCGATGGCAATCAGCGGATAGGCCAACCAGCACACCCATTCGAAGAAATAGTTCGGATGACGCGACCACTTCCACAGCCCGACTTCACAGACCCGATGTCGGTTGGCAGGGTCCGAGCGAAATTTGCGTAGCTGCGCGTCGGATGACGCCTCCCCGATCAAACCGGTGAGCAGCAGCAGCGCGCCGAGCAGATCTCCAAACCCCAGCCCGGGGCGCGGGTTATGCGCAGCGAGCGCGACTGATGCCGCCAGGATCAAACCGACTGCTGCCTGCGCCTGCAACTGCAGGAACATGCGCCTATCGGCCGTCGCGCCCCATTGTTCGATCAGGTCGCGGTAGCGCGGATCGTCGCCGGCTTTCCAGGTTCGCAGCAGCAGATGACCACCGAGCCGGAGCGACCAGATCGCGACCAGCAGCGCCACCACGAGCTGCCGCTCGCTGGCCGTCCCGCCCTGCGGGACCGGGACGAGGCTGGCCGCGCAAGCAACCAGACCGGTCCCGAATGTCCAGCAGACGTCGATCCATCCGGTAGCGTCTGTTCGTCGCTGAATTTGCCAGGCGATCGTCATGAGCGCAGACAGCACAAGAGCCATGACGATGAACTGGGAGATCAACTGAAGCAGGCTCATGGAGAGCATCTTCCGGGGCGCTCGTCACATGCGGATCAGCGGTTGCAGCAAGCGGCCGATCACTCCGTTGAGCTTCAAATCGCCCTGCATTGCGACCAGGCAAATACAGTCTTCCGTCGAGTCGATCCAGATATCGTGATCCACCGTACCGTCGCCAAAGTCGAAATCTCCCGGCCCGAACTGGCCACCGGCGTGAACGAAGCTTCCGGACAGCACGCAGGTCATCTCAAAGCCGGTGTGTGTATGTTCGATCATCTTCGTGCCGGGGCTGGATTTCAGCAGAAAGGCGCGCGTCGCGCTCGGCTCGGGCAGCCGGATCGGCCGCAAATGCACCTTTGGCGCAATCCATCGCCACGAACTGTCGGGATAGCTGCCCAGAAAGTCCGGCAAGCCCGGCACATCGCGGAATGCCCGCCCCGGGCGTCGCACAGGAACGGACGCCGCCGACGCCTCGTCCAATCTGCGCTCCAACGCCTCAAACGATCCATCCGACATCGCGGCCGGCCGCAGTTGGTCCAGCACCGCACCGCCAACATGCTCCATTGCCCGTACCGCTCCGCGGCACTTGGCGCAGCCGATCAAATGGGTGGCAATCGCAATATGCTGACCCAGGTCGATCGTGCCGGCCGCAAACGCCGCCAACAACTCGTCCGGGGGGTGATGATGGACGGTCATGCGAAGTCATCCAGCAAGCTGCGCAGCCGGGCCATCGCCAGCCGCAAGCGCGATTTGACGGTGCCGAGCGGGATATCGAGCGCCTTTGCGATATCCGCATGGGCCGTTTCGTGAAAGAAGGATAGCTCGATCACCCGCATCTGGTCGTCCGGCAACACCGACAGTGCATCGCGGACTCGCGCCTCTATTTGATACGCCGCCACTCCCGCGTCAGGCAACGGGCCCTCGTCGCGCTGAAACTCAAGGTCCGTCTCCGACGTATCACTGTTCGGAGTTCGCTTCTGACGACGGAGCGCGTCAATGCGCAGGTTTCGCGCGATCGTGAATATCCAGGCGGCGGCACCACCGCTCTTGGGGTCGAACAGAGTGGCCTTCGACCACACCAGGAGCAGGGCCTCTTGCGCCAGTTCGTCGGCAAGCTGCTCGCTCGCCCCCGAGCGCTTCATGAACGCCTTTACGCGCGGCGCAAAATGCCGAAACAGCGCAGCGAAGGCCTCGCGATCCCTGCGAACAGCAACGGCTTCGATCAGCCGCGCCCATCGGGCGGCATCCGACGTCTCGTTGTCGGGAGTTTCACTCAGCATGCCGCGCGGACACTCCCTGTCGTTTAGCGCTCTGCGACCGCAATACCGGATCGCGCCCGGCCTGACCAGACCGGCAATCCCGGAGATATGTCGTATGGCGGCTTGCATACAACAGGAACGCTCTCTGGCTGAGGTTGGATCACTACCGGTGATCCAACGGTCATGATCCGTCGTTCTTACCCATGTCGTCGTCCGCACGACGCGCCGGCGCATTAGTGGATCGAAAAGGAATAGTCGTTGAGGAACGACGGCAAACTAAACGTCGCCGTAGTCGGAACCGGCATTTCCGGCCTCTCGGCCGCCTGGCTGCTCAGCCAACGGCACGATGTGACCGTCTACGAGAAATCCAATCGGATCGGCGGGCATTCCAACACCGTGACTGCGTCCCTCGGCGGCCAGCGCGTCGCCGTGGATACCGGCTTCATCGTGTTCAACCGGAAGACCTACCCTAACCTTGCCGCGCTGTTCCGATATCTCGACGTCTCCACGCAAGCATCGGAGATGTCGCTGTCGGTTTCTCTTGACCAGGGCGATCTGGAATATTCCGGGACCGGCCTTTCCGGCCTGCTGGCTCAGCCCGGCAATCTGCTGCGACGGCGCTTTTGGTCGATGCTGCGCGACCTGGTCCGGTTCTACGATCGCGCGACACGCGATGCGGCGCTGCTGCGTGACGAGACCATCAGCCTCGGCGAATATCTTGCGAAAGGCGGCTACAGTTCAGCGTTCCGCGACGACCATCTGCTGCCGATGGCAAGCGCCATCTGGTCGGCGCCTCCAGATGAAATTCTTGCCTTTCCCGCAGCGACGTTCATCCGCTTCCACCACAATCACGGCCTGCTTCAGCTAACCCAGCGGCCGGCATGGGAAACCGTGACCGGCGGCAGCCGCATCTATGTGCAGCGGCTGGTCCAGCCGTTCGCAGACCGGATCAAGCTCGACTGCGGCGTGGTCAGGATACGACGCTCGGCGCGCGGTGTGACCGTGACCGACGTTCACGGCGAAACGCGACCATACGATCATGTCGTCCTGGCAACGCACGCGAATGAAGCGCTGTCGGTGATTGATGAGCCGACTTCGGATCAATCCAGATTGCTCGGTGCCTTCCGCTACTGCCGCAACCTCGCCGTCCTCCATTCCGATACAACGTTCATGCCGCAACGGCGCCTGGCCTGGTCGAGCTGGAACTATGTCGGATCGCGCGGCCGACGTGCCACGCCGGCCGGAGTCACCTATTGGATGAACCGGCTGCAGGGCATCCCGCGGCATATGCCGCTGTTCGTCACGCTCAATCCCGCCCGTCCCCCGCGGGCGGACACGCTGCATCAGACGGAGGTCTACGAGCACCCGATCTTCGATGCGGCCGCAATCGCCGCGCAGCGCCGGCTTTGGTCGCTGCAAGGCGACGGAAACATGTGGTTCTGCGGCGCGCATTTCGGCGCGGGCTTCCACGAGGACGGGTTGCAATCGGGGCTTGCGGTCGCCGAGCAACTTGGCAAGGTACGCAGGCCGTGGAACGTGCCGAACGAATCCGGACGCATTGTGCTCGCCGCTAATACTAGATCCTTGCCCGAACGGGAGCTGCAGCCATGACACTCCGCTCCTGCCTCTATCGCGGTAGCGTGATGCATCGGCGTCTGCGTCCGACATCTCATCGGTTCCGCTACCGCGCGTTTTGGCTGCTGCTCGATCTCGACGAGATGCCCGCGCTGATCTCGCGGTTGCGGCTATTCTCGCACAACCACTTTAACCTATTCGCGCTGTACGACACCGATCACGGCGACGGCCGCGCAACGCCGCTCCGCGCTCAGATCGAGCGACAGCTCGAGCAAGCCGATATCGATCTGGCAGGCGGACAAATCCAATTGTTCTGCATGCCGCGGACACTCGGCTACAGCTTCAATCCCCTCAGCCTTTATTTCTGTTACCGAGACTCCGGCCAACTCGCGGCGATCGTCTATCAAGTCCACAACACATTCGGCGAACGTCACGCCTATGTAGCGGCGATCGATGCCGACGACGCGAGCATTCGGCACGACTGCAACAAGGACTTCCATGTGTCGCCGTTCATGGCCATGAACCAGAGCTATCATTTCCGCTTGCACTTGCGCCCGGCGAGCGCTTCGCGCTCGGTATCAGCGCGAGCGAAGACGGCGAAACCATACTGAGCGCCTGCCTTGGCGGGTCGCGCCAGCCACTGAGCGACTGGACGCTGTTGCGCAGCTTCCTTGGAATTCCGCTGGTGACGACCAAGGTCATCCTCGCGATCCATTGGGAGGCGGCACGGCTTTGGCTGAAGGGCATGCGCATTTGCGAACGACCTAGACCATCCGCGAACGGCATGACGCGCGTGGCCAAATCATTTAAGCAACGGACGAATTTGCATGCGCATTGACCATGAGCAGACCGCCCCCGGCTGGATGCCCGTCGAATGGCCGCCGGTGCTCCGCGCGACGATCGGGGTGCTGCTACGGCGATTGCTCCGCCGGATCGATTGCGGCGAAATACTCGTACAATTGCCCGGCGGGCGCGGCGTCACAATCTCCGGCTTGCGCGGCGGAGAACCGGTGCATATCAGGATTCACAGCTGGAAGTGCCTGCTGCGGCTGCTTGTCGGCGGCGACCTGGGCTTTGCTGAAGGCTACCTTGCCGGCGAATGGTCGACGCCCAACATCCACGCATTTCTCAGCGCGGCCGCCCCACGATCGGCCCACGCAACCTCGTTCGAAAGGCTGAGGCCTCCGCAACCCTTTATTTGGCTTCGCCATGCCCTGCTGAATCGCAATACCAGGCGCGGCAGCCGGCGCAACATTCGGGCTCATTACGATCTCGGCAACGATTTCTACCGGCTCTGGCTCGACCCGACCATGACCTATTCGTCCGGGATCTACATCTCGGCCGACCCAACCCTCGCGCAAGCCCAACAGACCAAGCTTGATCGGGTCACCGATCTGCTAGAACTCAAGGGCGGCGAGAAGATCCTCGAGATCGGTTGCGGCTGGGGCGCGCTGGCGCGGCACCTGATCGAACGACACGACTGTCACGTCACCGGACTGACGCTGTCGACCGCACAGCTCGGCTACGCGCGCGAGCAGCTGGCCGTAAAAGGGCTTTCGGAGAAATCAGACCTGCGGCTCGAGGACTATCGGGACACTGATGGCAGCTACGACCGGGTCGTCTCGATCGAGATGCTGGAAGCGGTTGGCGAAGCCTATTGGCCGCTGTTCTTCGACGAACTGCGGCAACGGCTCGATGTCGGCGGCGTCGCGGTGCTGCAAGTGATCACGATCGACGAACGTCGCTTTGAAAGCTATCGCAGGCGGCCGGAATTCATCCAGCGCTACATTTTTCCCGGCGGAATGCTGCCGACCGTCGAGATCGTCAAGCAACTGGTGAGCAATTCCGGATTGCGGCTGGTTTCGACCAAGTTCTTCGCCGATAGCTATGCACGGACACTGGCAGATTGGCACGACCGCTTCCTCGTCGCCTGGCCGTCGATTGAAGCACTCGGCTTCGATATCAGGTTCAAGCGGATGTGGGAGTACTACTTGGCATATTGCAGGCTGGGCTTTGAAATTGGCGCCCTTAATGTGGGGCTGTACAAGGTCGAGCGATCATCCTGAATTGGGTCCGCGCACAGAATCTGACGCAGCATGGTCAATTGCAGCAAGATTTGGCCGGATCGCAGGCCATTCGCAAAACGAGCGTCCTGCCAAGGGTTTTGATCAACGCCAGCGGCTGACCGTCGTACGAAATTCGCCGCACTGCAAAAGCCTTCCCCTTTTGCCGTCGGCACACTAGTTTCCGGCCAGGGCACCACACGGACCGGCAAAAGATTACCCCCGCATGGCATTCAACAAAGACGTCATTGAAGCGATCGGCAACACCCCGCTCATCAAGCTGAAACACGCATCCGAACTGACCGGCTGCACCATTCTCGGCAAGGCCGAATTCATGAATCCGGGCCAATCCGTCAAGGACCGCGCCGGCAAATGGATGATCCTGAAGGCTGAGGAGCGTGGCGTCCTGAAGCCGGGCGGCCTCGTGGTCGAATCGACCGCCGGCAATACCGGCATCGGGCTTGCGGTCGTCGCCAGCGCGCTGGGCTATCGCACCCTGATCGTGATCCCGGAGACCCAGAGCCAGGAGAAGAAGGACTTCCTGCGGCTGTGCGGCGCCGAGTTGGTCGAGGCACCGGCGCTGCCGTTCTCCAATCCCAACAACTACCAGCATCTCGGCAAGCGCCTCGCCGATCAGCTGCGCAAGACCGAACCGAACGGCGTGCTGTTTGCCGACCAATGGAACAACCTCGACAATCCCAAGGCGCATTATGAGTCGACCGGACCGGAAATCTGGCAGCAGACCAACGGCAAGATCGACGGCTTCATCTGCTCGGTCGGCACCGGCGGCACGCTGGCCGGCATCAGCCGCTACCTGAAGGAGAAGAACAAGGACATCGTCACGGCCTGTGCCGACCCGCACGGCTTTGCAATGTATGAACTGTTCAAGCACGGCGAACCCAAGATGACGCCGGGCAATTCGATCACCGAAGGCATCGGGCTCGGCCGCGTCACCCCGGTGGTAGAGACCGCCAAGGTCGACACCGCATTCCTGATCTCCGACACGGACGCCGTGACGGTGATCTATGAATTGCTCGAGCACGAGGGCCTCTGCCTCGGCGGCTCGACCGGCGTCAACATCGCCGGCGCGATCCAGCTCGCCAAGCAACTCGGGCCCGGCAAGACCATCGTCACGATCCTGGCCGATTCCGGCAGCCGCTATCTGTCCAAGCTGTTCAATCCGGAGTTCATGCGCTCGAAGAACCTGCCGGTGCCGGAGTGGCTCGAGAAGCGCACCAAGATCGAGCTGCCGTTCGTTTGAAAGGCGAGTAGCGAGTGGTGAGTGGCGAATAGCGGGAATCCCTACTCGCCATTCGCTACTCCCTACTCGCGCTTTGTGCTCTCACCGCAAAATCTGGCTCAAGAACAGCTTCGACCGCGCATGCTGCGGGTTGGCGAAGAATTCCTGCGGCGTGTTCGACTCGATGATCTGGCCGGCGTCCATGAACACGACGCGATTGGCGACCTCGCGGGCAAAACCCATCTCGTGGGTCACGACCAGCATGGTCATGCCTTCCCTGGCGAGGTCGACCATGGTGTCGAGCACCTCTTTCACCATTTCCGGGTCGAGCGCCGAGGTCGGCTCGTCGAACAGCATCACCTTCGGGTTCATGGTCAGTGCGCGGGCGATCGCGACGCGCTGCTGCTGGCCGCCTGACATCTGACCGGGAAACTTGTTCGCCTGATGCGGGATCTTGACCCGCTCGAGGAACTTCATCGCGGCCGCCTCGGCATCCTTCTTCGGGATATTGCGCACCCAGATCGGCGCCAGCGTGCAATTGTCGAGCACGGTGAGATGCGGAAACAGGTTGAAGCTCTGGAACACCATGCCGACCTCGCGCCGCACCTCGTCGACCCGGCGCAAATTCGGGCCGAGCTCGATGCCGTCGACCGTGATCTCGCCTTCCTGGAATTCCTCCAGCGCATTGATGCAGCGGATCAGGGTCGACTTGCCCGAGCCTGAGGGGCCGCAGATCACGATGCGCTCGCCCTTGCCAACCTCAAGGTTGATGTCACGCAGCACGTGGAAGTCGCCGTACCATTTGTTGAGCGTGGAGATGTTGACGATCGGAGTTGTGGACATGGTGACCTTGTTCAATGGCGGCGGTGGGCGTTGAGCCGGTGTTCGACGAACAGCGAGTAGCGCGACATTCCAAAGCAGAACACGAAATAGATCATTCCGGCAAAGGCAAATCCGGTGAACGCCGTGGTCGGCGTCGACCAGGCCGGGTCCGAGAACGATGCCCGCAGGGAACCCAATAGGTCGAACAGCGCTACGATCGACACCAGCGAGGTATCCTTGAACAGCGAGATGAAGCTGTTGACGATGCCGGGGATGACGTAGCGCAGCGCCTGCGGGAGCACGATCAGCGACGTGGTCTTCCACCAGGACAGGCCGAGCGCCGATGCCGCCTCCGCCTGCCCGCGCGCCACCGCAGCCAATCCGCCCCTGATCACTTCGGCCATATAGGCGCCGGTGAAGATGGCGACGCCGATCAGCGCACGCAACAGGCCGTCGACCGCGAAATTCCCCGGCACGAACAGCGGCAGCATGTAGGTCGCGAAGAACAGCACCGTGATCAACGGCACGCCACGCCAGAATTCGATGAAGGCGATCGAGAAGATCCGGATCAGCGGGATGCTCGAGCGACGGCCGAGCGCGAGCGCAATCCCGATCGGCATCGAGGCGACGATCCCGGTGATCGCGATCACCAGCGTCACCAGCAGGCCGCCCCACAGCCGGGTGTCGACGATCGGAAAGCCGCCGCGATCGAGCCCCATCAGCTTGATGCCAACCGCGATTCCGGCAAACGTCAGCACGCTGCCGATCAGGACCTTGCCGCCCGTCCGCACGCCGCCGCCGAGCACGAACAGCGCGGCGGTGACGATCGCGGCGGTGACCACGAAATCGCTCCAGACCGGCAGCGACGAGGCCTGCAACAGATCGCGCAACCAGGTCAGCGGGTAGATCAGCCAATGGATGATTGCGCCGGCCAGCACGAGCAGCTTGCCCAGCACCCACAGCAGCGGGGCGAGCGCCGAACCTTTGCTGAGATTGACCAGCAGATCGCCGGCGCCGCCGATGCTCTGCTCGAACAGCTGCAACAAACCGGCGGTCCAGCTCACGCCGAAACCTGCAATGCCGCCACCATGCAGCAGGAAGAATGCCACCACGGGAAGCGCGAAGAAGAACAGGCCGGAATTCAGGCCCTTGGCCGGCAGGCGCGGCATCAGCAGCGGCAGCAACAGGGCGGCGCCGAGACCATAGGTCAGATTGACCCGCCAGCGCTGGGCTTCCGGATAGAAGCCGTAGATCAGTTGCGTCAGCTTGGCCTGGATATAGGGCCAGCAGGCGCCGACTTCGTGCCCCGCCTTTTCGGCCAGGCAGGCGGTGCGATCCGTGCCGGTCCAGACCGCGTCGACCAGCAGGAACTTGACCGCGGGGATGATCAGGTACCAGGCCAGCAACAGCCCGAGGATCGTCAGCAGGATGTTGCCCGGCGAATTCAGCAGCCGCGTGCGCAGGAAGCCGATCAAGCCGGTGGTCTTCGCCGGTGCCGCACGCTCGGCGACCAGATCCTGCCGGACAAAGGACACGGCGGAGATGTCCGTCATGCCACCATGCTCCGGTTGATCCGCCAGCCGTAGATGCTCATCAGCGCGCTCGTCGTCAGCGAGAGCAGCAGGTAGACGCCCATCGTCATGGCGATGATCTCGATCGCCTGCCCGGTCTGGCTCACCGCGGTGCCGGCGAACACCGAGACCAGATCCGGATAGCCGATCGCGACCGCCAGCGACGAATTCTTGGTGAGATTGAGGTACTGGCTGGTCAGCGGCGGCACGATGACGCGCATCGCCTGCGGCACCACGATCAGCCGCAGCGTCGCGGAGCGGCTCAGCCCGAGCGAGGAGCCCGCCTCCATCTGCCCCTTGTGCACCGACAGGACGCCGGCGCGGACGATCTCGGCAATGAAGGCCCCGGTGTAGGTCGACAACGCCACCGTCAGCGCGACGAATTCGGGGATGATCCGCGCGCCGCCGGCGAAGTTGAAGCCCTTCAGCTGCGGCAGCTCGAACGTCAACGGCCAGCCGAAGACCAGCATCGAAACCAGCGGCAGCCCGACCAGGCACCCCAGCACATAGGGCCAGATCCGGATCATCTGCCCGCGCTGGAACAGGACCCGCCGCGCGGTACGCCGCAAACCCAGCGCCACGACGATGCCGACCGCGAACGCGGCCAGGAACGGATCGAGCCCCGGCTCGCTGATCGGCTGCGGCACGATCAGCCCGCGATTGTTGAGGAAGACCGCGCTGAAGATCGAGATGCTCTGCCGTGGCGCCGGCAGCGCTGCGAGCACGGCGAGATACCAGAACAGGATTTGGAACAGCAGCGGCAAGTTCCTGACGATCTCGACATAGATGCCGCCGATCCTCGACAGCAGCCCATTCGGCGACAACCGGCACAGCGCCACGATGAAGCCGATCACGGTGGCGAAGACTATGCCGATCACCGAGACCAGGATCGTGTTCAACAGACCGACGAAGAACACCCGCCAGTAGGTGTCGGAGTTGTTGTACGCGATCAGGCTCTGATTGACGTCAAAGCCCGCATTGTAGTTGAGGAAGCCGAAGCCCGATGCAATGTGCTGGGTCTCCAGATTGGAGCGCGCATTGGCGACGACCTCATAGGCGATCCAGGCCAGGATCGCGGCGAAGGCAATCTGGGCCGCCACTCCGTTCCAGCCGCTCTTGCCGCCAAGCGCACGCTTGAGCCTGAGGGCCAATTGCAGCGGTGGTTTGCGGGGCGCGATGCTCATCGCCGCAGCCGTCGGCCGGATCGATCAGCGGATCGGCGGCGCGTACTGGATACCGCCCTTGTTCCAGAGATTGTTGACGCCACGGGCGATGCCGAGCGGCGAGCCGGTGCCGACGTTGCGCTCGAAGGCCTCGCCGTAATTGCCGACCGCCTTCACGATCCGCACCACCCAATCCTTGGTGAGGCCGAGCTGTTCGCCCAGATTGCCGTCGGTGCCGAGCACCCGTTTCATCTCCGGCTTGTCGGATTTGAGCATCGTGTCGACGTTCTTCTGGGTGATGCCGAGCTCCTCGGCATTGATCATCGCAAACAGCGTCCACTTCACGATGTCGAACCACTGGTCGTCGCCGTGGCGCACCATCGGCCCCAGCGGCTCCTTGGAAATGATTTCCGGCAGCACGATGTGATCGGCGGGGTTCGCGAGCTTGAGACGGCTGGCATAGAGTCCCGAAGCGTCATCGGTGAAGACGTCGCAGCGTCCGGATTCATAGGCCTTGACGGCCTCGTCGATGCTGCCGAACGCGATCACCTCGTACTTCATGTTGTTGCCCTTGAAGAAGTCGGCGAGGTTCTGCTCCGTCGTGGTACCGGTCTGCACGCACACCGACGCGCTGTTCAATTCCATTGCCGAATTGACCTTGAGCGACTTCTTCACCATGAAGCCCTGCCCGTCATAGTAGGTCACGCCGGCAAAATTGGCGCCGAGCGAGGTGTCGCGCGACACCGTCCAGGTGGTGTTGCGCGACAGCACGTCGATCTCGCCGGACTGCAGCGCGGTGAAGCGATCCTTGGCCGACAGCGGCACGAACTTGACCTTGGTAGGGTCGTCGAGCACCACGGCGGCAATGGCGCGGCAAACGTCGACGTCGATCCCGGTCCAGTTCCCCTTGTCGTCGGGCGCGGAGAAGCCCGGCAGGCCCTGGCTGACGCCGCAGGACAACTGGCCCCGATCCTTGACCGTCTTGAGGGTTTGCGCCGAGGCCGCCTGGCCCGACAGGGCGGCAGCGGCAACGGCAAGAAAAACAGCCAGGGATGCGCATTTCATGGGCAGGGCCTTTCAGGGTCGTCCGTTGGACGTTTGCTTTGTGATCGCCTCGCGCGTTTCACGGGCCATCCCAATGATCCAATGCAGCAAAAGATGCTGGTCCGACCGGCAGTTTGGCGGGCAAACCGATCGGGCAACGGATCGTAGGTCGCGGCAGGCCCCTCAACGTGCGGCGACTGGTAGTTGCGCCGCATCACATAGCGACTGACGAGCCGGGTCAAGGGGTTGACGCATGTCTTCTGCGTCCTGTTAGTAACACCTCCCGGCGCAGCCCCGTCGTCCGACGCGGTGCGGCCGCGGCAAAAAGTCTAAAGTCGAACGGCAGCGATCCATGACCTCCTCAGACGGCTCCACGCCCGCCCACCCGCAGCACATCGCAACCCGCCTGGTCACGGCCGGCCGCGATACCAAGGCCCAGAAGGGCTTCGTCAATCCGCCGGTGTTTCACGGCTCGACCGTGCTCTATCCCACCGCGGAAGACCTCCACGCCCATCGCGCCGAATTCACCTATGGCCGCCACGGCACCCCGACTACCCGGGCGCTGCAGGACGTGCTGATGGCGCTGGAAGGCCCGCAATGCGCCGGGGTCGGGCTCGCACCGTCAGGCGCGGCCGCCATCAGCACCACGCTGCTCGCCGTGCTGAAGGCCGGCGACCATCTGCTGGTCTGCGACAATGCCTACCGGCCGACGCGAAACGTCTGCAACGGCATGCTGGGCAAGCTCGGGATCGAGACCACGTATTTCGACCCGCTGATCGGCGCCGGCATCGAGACCCTGTTCAAGCCGAACACCCGCGCCGTGCTGCTCGAGGCGCCGGGATCGCAATCCTTCGAGATGCCCGACCTTCCGGCCATCGCGGCGGTGGCCCATGCCCGCGGCGCGCTGGTCATCGACGACAACACCTGGGCGACGCCGCTTTATCACCGCTCGCTTGAGCAGGGCGTCGACATCAGCATGCAGGCCGCGACCAAATATATCGGCGGCCATTCCGACATCATGTTCGGCACCATCTCGGCCAACGCGAAGGCCTGGCCGCTGATTGCCGAGGGTATCCGCCTGCTCGGCGTCTGCGCCGGCCCCGACGACGTCTATCTCGCGCTGCGCGGTGTCCGCACGCTATCAGTGCGGCTTGCGCAACATCATCGCTCCGGCCTCGAGATGGCACGCTGGCTGGCCGCCCGGCCCGAGGTCGCGCGCGTGCTGCACCCTGCCCTGGAAACCGATCCCGGCCACGCGATCTGGAAGCGCGACTTCACCGGCGCCTCCGGTCTGTTCAGCATTGTGTTGAAGCCCGTTCCGCAAACCGCAGTCGATACCATGCTCAACGCGCTCAGGCTGTTCGGCATGGGCTTTTCCTGGGGCGGCTTCGAGAGCCTCGCGATCCCGTTCGACTGCAGCGATTATCGCACCGCGACCAAATGGTCGCCGGGCGGACCGACGCTGCGGCTGCATATCGGGCTCGAGAATGTCGACGACCTCAAGGCCGATCTCGATCGCGGCTTTGCGGCGTTGAAGGCCGCACTCTGATCCTCGGCGCCGGCTGCCGGGTTAGGCGGGATTAACCACAACGGACATGCCGCGACGGCGCGTTGCGACCAAGGCCGCACGCGCTGGAGCGCGCACGATCTCCGGGATTCTGCGGAGATGCGGCCGGCGCCGATAACTCGCCGTTCACCATCCCCACCAATCCCTTAATTGTCCGGACCTTCCATCAAGTTCCCTTATACTTTTGCGGCCGTAGTGATGCCTCCGGGAAGGGCTGTCAGTGCCGCAAGGAACGTGACTGCCCGGCGTTAAGGGCATTCAGACAATCGCATGAAGACGGCACGCATCGTGGTCCTCGGCATCGCCGGCGTCGCAGGCCTCGCGGCCATGTATCTCGCGAGCGTCGGCGATAAAAAACCGGCGCCGGTCGCGCCGCCGGTGGTGCAACTGCCGACCGTCGAGGTGCTGGTGGCGAAGTCCGACATCGGCCTTGGCCAGTCGGTCAAGGCCGAAGACCTGCAATGGCAGCGCTGGCCGGCTGAGACCGCGAGCGCCGCGTTCATCCGCCACGACACCAATCCCGACGCCATGAACGACGTCATCGGCTCGATTGCGCGCACGCCATTCATCATCGGCGAGCCGATCCGCGAGCAGAAGCTGGTCAAGGCCAATGGCAGCGGCTTCATGGCCGCGATCCTGCCCTCCGGCATGCGCGCGATCTCCACCGAAATCTCGCCGGAGACCGGCGCCGGCGGCTTCATCCTGCCGAACGACCGCGTCGATGTGATCCTGTCGCGACGCGACAAGAACCCCGATCAGGTTCAGGGCAGCCGCGACATCATCACGACCGAGATCCTGCTGTCCAACGTTCGCGTGCTGGCGATCGACCAGGCGCCGAAAGAGAAGGACGGCAACAACTCCCTCGTCGGCAAGACCGTGACCCTCGAACTCAAGCCCGAGCAGGCCGAAACGCTGGCGCGTGCCCGGCAGAGCGGCACGCTGGCGCTGGCGCTGCGCAGCATCGCCGACGTCAACGAGAAGACCGACGAGACCAGAGACCAGGCCCCGAAGCGGGGCGAGAGCATCAAGGTGGTGCGCTTCGGCATCCCGAGCTCGCAGACGACACAGAAGTGATGGGGGCTTCGCTATGACAACGGCTGCAAAACAACTGGCGACACGGACCACACTGGTCCGCTCGCTGTCATTCTCGGCGGTCACCGCCCTGATGCTGATCCCTGCCCTCGCCAGCGCGACCGATCCCGACAAGAACGCGGATGTCGCGGTCACGAGCAGCATCGCCGCCAAGACGCGGTTCGTTTCGCTCGGGGTCGGCAAGTCTGTCGTGGTCGACCTGCCGCGCGAGGCCAAGGACGTGCTGGTTGCCGATCCCAAGATCGCCAACGCGGTGATCCGCTCGGCGCAGCGCGCCTATATCATCGGCGCGGCGGTCGGCCAGACCAACGTGGTGTTCTTCGATGCCGACGGCAACCAGGTCGCCTCCTACGACATCGCGATCAAGCGTGACCTCAACGGCATGCGCGCCGCGCTGAAGCAGATGCTGCCGGGCGTCCAGATCGAGGGCGTCGGCGAAAGCGTGGTTCTGACCGGCACGGTGGCGAGCCCGGTCGAAGCCCAGCAGGCCGGCGACATCGCCGCGAAGCTGGTCGGCAGCGCCGACAAGGTCGTCAACTCCATCGTGGTGCGCGGCCGCGACCAGGTGATGCTGAAAGTCACCGTCGCCGAAGTCCGCCGCGACGTCATCAAGCAGCTCGGCGTCGATCTCAGCGCCAACATGAACTACGGCACTGCCGCTGTGGTCTTCAACAACGCCAACCCCTTCACCGCCAACAACGGGCCGCTCACCAGCAACTTGCTGACCGGCGCTGCCCTGAACAAGCTCGGTGTGCCGACCGTCACCGCGACGCTGCGCGCGATGGAAAGCGCGGGCGTGGTCAAGACGCTGGCCGAACCCAACCTCACCGCGATCTCCGGCGAGTCGGCGACGTTTGTTTCGGGCGGCGAGTTTCCGATCCCAACCGGCGTCACCTGTCAGACGACGACGTCGGGCACGATCGGCAATTGCGTGCAGACCGTCAGCTTCAAGAAGTTCGGCATCTCGCTCAACTTCACCCCGGTGGTGCTGTCCGAGGGACGCATCAGCCTGAAGGTGATGACCGAGGTTTCCGAAGTCTCGATGGACAACGCCCTGACCGGCGGCCAGAACGGCACCACCATTCCCTCGATCAAGACCCGGCGCGCCGACACCACGCTGGAGGTGCCCTCCGGCGGTTCGATCGCGATGGCCGGATTGATCCAGGAGCAGACCAAGCAGGCCATCAACGGAATGCCGGGCGTCGATCAGATCCCGGTGCTCGGCCAGCTGTTCAGGAGCCAGGACTTCGTCAACAACGAGACCGAGCTCATGGTCATCGTGACGCCCTATGTGGTGCGCGCGGTCGCCCAGAAGGAATTGTCCCGTCCGGATGACGGATTTGCTCCGGCCTCCGACGCACAATCGGCGCTGCTGGCGCGCGTCAATCGCATCTACGGCGTTGCAGCCCGTGGCGAGCCGATCGGCGCCACGCCGGTCAATTTCGGCTTCATCATCGACTGAGGCGCGGGCCTGAAGGGGGTTGGGGGATCCTATGATGACACGCAACACGCAAGCCGGTCACGTCAGAGCGCTGTCGCTGTGCGGCGCCCTCGTCGTCAGCGCGATCGCGCTCGGCGGCTGCAACCTGACCGGCGACAATGTCGTCACCGGCACCGTGCCCGACGACTACCGGCAACGGCATCCGATCGCCATCACCGAGGGCGAGCAGTCGATCGTCGTGTTCGTGAGCCGGACCCGCGGCAACCTCACCGAAACCCAGCGCGACGACGTCATGGGACTGGCCCGCACCTGGCGCCGTGAAGGCACCGGCGCGATCGCGGTCGACGTGCCGGCCGACACCTCGAACGCGCGCTCGGCGCAGGCGGTGTACCAGGAGATCCGCGGCGTGCTGGCGTCGATGGGGGTGCCCGGCCACGCCATCACCAGGCGCGCCTATCGCGTCGACGACCCGCGCGCGCTTCCGACCATTCGCCTCAGCTACCCGAAGATGGCCGCGGTCGCCGGTCCCTGCGGCCTGTGGCCGAGCGATCTCGCTCCCTCGATCTACAATCCGAGCTACAACGAGAACAAGCAGTACGAGAATTTCGGCTGCGCCACGCAGCGCAATCTCGCCGCGATGGTCGCCAATCCGTCCGACCTCGAGCAGCCGCGGACCGAAACCGCCGCCTACACGCCGCGCCGCTCGGTCGCGTTCCAGAAATACAGCAAGGGCGAGTCGACCACGACCAACTATCCTGAAGCCGACAAAGCCAAGTTGAGCGACGCCGGGAAATGACCGAACCACAACACGAGCCGCAGCACGCCAACGACCACATCGCGCCGGCGCCGCGGATTTCGGTGCAGGCGTTCTGCGCCAGCGTCGCGACCGCCGCAACCGCGCGCGCCGCCGCCGAGGACCGCCGGCTCGCCAAGGCTCACCTCTCCGTCCACATGGGCGGCATCGCCGCGGCGATCGACACCTATCACAAGGCGCCGACGCCCAACGTCATCATGCTGGAGACCGAGCCGGACAGCGATTTCCTCGCCGGCCTCGACGAACTCGCCACGGTGTGCGATCCCGGCACCCGCGTTGTCGTGCTCGGTACGCCCGGCGAGGCTGCGCCGTATCGCGAATTGGTGCGGCGCGGCGTCAACGACTACGTCATCGGGCCGGTCAAGGTGCTCGATGTCGTGCGCTCGATCTGCAGCCTGTTCTCGTCCTCGGAAGCGGTCTCGGTCGGCCGCCTGATTGCGGTCGCGGGCGCCAAGGGCGGTGTCGGCGCCTCGACCATTGCCCACAATGTTGCCTGGACCATCGCGCGCGACCTCGGGCTGGATTCGGTCGTGATCGATCTCGACCTCGCCTTCGGCACCGCCGGGCTCGACTACAACCAGGATCCGACACAGGGCATCGCCAACGCGGTGTTCTCGCCCGAACGTCCGGACAGCGCCTTCATGGATCGCCTGCTCGCAAAATGCAGCGATCATCTGAGCCTGCTGGCGGCGCCGGCCACCCTCGACCAGGTCTACGATTTCGGCGCCGAAGCATTCGACGCCATCTTCGACACCATGCGCATGACCACGTCCTGCATCGTGCTCGACGTCCCGCACCAATGGACCGCATGGACCAAGCGCGTGCTGGTGGGAGCCGACGACATCCTGATCGTCGCCGAGCCCGACCTTGCCAATATGCGCAACACCAAGAACATGATGAACCTGCTGAAGGCCGCGCGTCCGAACGACCGGCCGCCGCTCTACTGTCTGAACCAGGTCGGCATGTCGAAGCGCCCCGAGATCGAGATCAAGGACTTCGCCAAGACGATCGACAGTCAGCCGATTGCGACCATCCCGTTCGATTGCAGGCTGTTCGGCGAAGCCGCCAACAACGGCCAGATGATCGCGGAAGTCTCCGCACGCCATCGCACCACGAGGACATTCCTGCAGATCGCCCAGCGCCTCACCGGTCGTCCTGACCTCGCCGAGGCGCGCGAATCGTTCCTGTCGCCGATCCTCAAGAAGCTGCAGTCGCGCCGCGGCAATAGGCGCCGGGCCGCCGGTTAGAGCGTTTTCGAGCGAAGTGGCTGCCGTTTTGCGCGAAGAAAACGCGCCAAACAAGAATCTCTAGAGTCCCGTTCCGATCCCATCGGAACGGAAAGGGCTCTAGCCCGCCAGATTCTCGCCTGAAAACGCGTTAGTCGCGGCGGCTGGCCGCGACCGGGATCTTGTCGGTATCGGTCCGGCTCGCGTCCCTGCGCGCCAACAGCCGCTTCAGCGCGGCAACATTGGCCGAACCCTGCTCCGGCGGCAGATCGGCCTTCATGATGGCTTCAGCATCGGCCTGGCGGCCCTGCAGGCCGACCACGACGGCAAGGTTGGTTCGCACCCGCATGTCGTCGGGAGCACGCTCCCGCGCGTGACGCAGAGTCTCCTCGGCCTTCGGCAGGTCCTTCGACAGCAGATAGGACAGGCCGAGATTGGACAGCACCGACGGATCGTCGGGCACAATCTTCAGCGCGCTCGCGTAATACTGGCGTGCCTCGTCGTGGCGATCGAGCTGGTCGAGCACGGCGCCCTGCGCCGACAGGATGCGCCAGTCCGGGTCCTCCGGGGTGTGGGCGCGCCCGAGCACGTCGAAGGCCTGCTGGAAATTGCCATTGTCGGCGAGCGCCCGCCCGTAACCTGCGAGCAGCGCCTTGTTGCTGGGCTGCGCCAGCACCGCCTGCTCCATGACGGCGACGGCCTGCGCCCGCTGGCCGGTAGCGCGCAGCGCCCGGGCGTATTTCAGGGCAGCGTCGGTGTCTTTCGGATTGGAGCGGACCCGTTCATGGTAAGTCGCGATGTCGCGCCGCGGATCGGCCGGGGCCGGCGTGGCCTCCGCCGTGTCGCCCAATGACCCGGTGATGTCGGACGGACCCGAGGTCTGACAGGCGGAAAGCCCGATCAGCAGGATCACGGCAGATACCGGGCCGGCGAGCTGGCGCACGCGGCCCAAAGGTCGGGAAAGTTTCTCAGACATCAACGAGACTCGGAACGGCGAATGTTCCGGGATGCTCACAGCTTAACCCTAAGTTCCGGTTAAGGATGCCATCATCTCGCCGTCATCCGGCCCAAAAGCGCCGCCGGATGCCGGGCGGCCAGCCAGCCTGGCGGCTGGTTCAGTCGACGAACTGGGCGCCGAATTCGTGCCCGATGCGCCAGGCCAGCCGGCACTGGCGCGGACTGCCGGACGACAGGATGATGGTGAATTCCGGCGGAATCTCCAGATATTCGGCGATCACCTTGACGCCACCCGCCGAGATGTCGGTGATCATGCAGTCACGCGGCAACGACCCCGTGCCCAATTGAATTTTGGCGACGCTCCGGCACTCGCGGCGTTCGCTCTTGCGGCGATTCACAAACATCCTGATCCCCACGCCTTTCTGGGCAGCTTGCTGGCTGGATAGCTCTCTCGTTGCTACGGTCATAGCGGGGAAAGATTGGAAACTGCCTAGCGGAACCCATCGCAATTGAGCGGACATTTTCGAGGTTCGTTTACCAGCCCCGCCCCCGTCGGCGCCGCCGCCAACCGTTTCCAACAGGAACAAAAAGGGTTGATCCCAGGTCATTTGGCGATAGCGTGACCCCTTCGACTCGAATTTGCCGGGATATCCAAGACGTATGGGAAGCCTTGTTCTGCTTGATCTGATGGGGGGCGTCGCGCTCCTGCTGTGGGGCCTGCACATGGTCCACAGCGGAATTCTGCGGGCCTTCGGGCCCGATTTGCGGCTGTTGCTGGCGCGGGCGCTGAAGAACCGCTTCACCGCCCTTGGCGCCGGCCTCGGCCTCACCGCCCTGCTCCAGAGCTCGACCGCGACCGCGCTGATCACCAGCTCCTTCGCCGCCGAGGAGATCGTCAGCCTGGTGCCGGCGCTCGCGATCATGCTCGGCGCCAATATCGGCACCACGCTGATCGTGCAGGTGCTCTCGTTCAACGTGGCGGCCGTGGCGCCCGTGCTGTTCATCGTCGGCCTCGTCGCGTTCCGCAGCGGGCCGCGCTCCCGGATCAAGGATCTCGGCCGGGTCTCGATCGGGCTTGGCCTGATGCTGCTCGCGTTGCACATCCTGCTCGACACGATGGCGCCGGCCGAGAATGCGCCGGGCGTGCGCGTATTTCTGAACGCGATCACCGGCGATCCCGTGCTCTGCATCCTGATCGGCGCCGTCGTCACCTGGCTGGTGCATTCCAGCGTCGCCAGCGTGCTGCTGGTGATGTCGCTGGCCTATTCCCAGTTCATCTCGCCCTATGCCGCGTTCGCGCTCGTGCTCGGCGCCAACCTCGGCAGCGCCGTCAATCCATTGCTGGAAGGCGCGCGGCGCGACAATCCGGCGAGCTACCGGCTGCCGGTCGGCAACCTCATCAACCGCGTCGTCGGAATCCTGCTGGTGACGCCGTTCCTGCGGTCGATCACGGAAGCCATCTACGCCTGGCAGCCTGATCTCGCCAAGGCGACTGCGCTGTTCCACATCGCCTTCAACGTCGCAACCGCGCTGCTGTTCATCGGCGTGCTCGACCAGATGGCGCGGCTGCTCGAGCGGCTGCTGCCCAAGCGGGCGCAGGCGACCGATCCGTCACGGCCGCGCTACCTCGACGAAGGTGCGCTGGAGACGCCCTCGCTCGCGCTGGCCGATGCCGCGCGCGAGGTGCTGCATATGGGCGACTACACCGAGGCGATGCTGCGCAAGGTGATGGCGGCGATGATGACCAACGATCGCGCGTTGGTCGACCAGGTGTCGAAGATGGACAACACCGTCGACCGCCTCAACGAGGCGATCAAGCTTTACGTCACCAAGCTCACCCGCGGCAGCCTCGACGAGCGCGAGGGTCAGCGCGCCATGGAGATCATCGCGTTCGCGATCAACCTCGAGCATATCGGCGACATCCTCGACAAGAACCTGAGCGAGCTCGCGACCAAGAAGATCAAGCACCGCCTGCAATTCTCTCCGGAAGGCGCCGAGGAGTTGTCGGCGTTCCACAAGCGCACGATCGATTCGCTGCGGATGGCGTTCGGCGTCTTCATGTCCGGCGACGCCAACGAGGCCCGCAAGCTGCTGACCGAGAAGGCGGCACTGCGTGCGGCCGAACTGGCCGCCGTCGAGCGCCATCTGGAACGCCTGCGCGAAGGCCGGCCGCAGACCATCGAGACCACCTCGCTGCATCTCGACGTGCTGCGCGACCTTCGCCGCATCCACTCGCACATCTGCTCGGTCGCCTACCCCGTGCTCGATGCCGCCGGCGAGACCGCCGCCGATCGCGAGAGCGCCGTGGATGCGGCCGAACTGCCGGCGCCCGGACGGCTCTGATCGGGCGTCTTCGAGGTCAGGTCGGCGGCCGGTGTTCGGAGCCGGGATGCCGCAGAGGAGAGCCGGAGGCTGCGGCGAGTTGGTCGATGCTGTCGCGCTGGCGATCGAATGCTCCAAGGAGCTCGCCTTGCAGCAGCCGGCCGCCGGACAATTTCATCCGAAGCGGATCGACATTGCGGCCGTTGATCCGCACCTCGTAATAGAGGTGCGGTCCGGTCGAGAGTCCGGTCGATCCGACATAGGCAATCGTCTCGCCCTGACGAACACGGTCCCCGATCTTCAGCCCGGGCGGAAAGCTCGCGACATGGGCATAGGTCGTCTCATAGCCGCGATCATGAAGCACGCGGATATATTTCCCGTAGCCGCGTTCATAGCCTTCGATCTCGACGACGCCAGCGCCCGCAGCCGCCACCGGCGAGCCATAGGGCGCTGCATAGTCGACGCCCTCATGGAAGCGGCGGTCGCCAAGGATCGGATGAATGCGCCAGCCGAAACCGTCGCCGAGACGCCCGCTGACGACCGGCTTGCGCAACAGGAATTTGGTGATGGACTGTCCAGCCTCATCATAGAAATCGGAGCTGCCGTCGTCCGGTGCCGTGAAGCGATAGTACCGCCGCGTCTGGCCGCCGGCCGTCAGGTCGATGAAGAGCAGCTCCGGCTGGCCGATGTCGTTGGGCGCATAGATGATCTTGGCCGCGTCGGCATCGCCGAGCGGGGCATCAAGGTCGAAATCGCGGCCACAAAGCCGCATCAGTTCGGCAACGATTCCCTCATCGACGTGATTGGAGCGCGCCAGCGCGTTGAGGCCGTCGCGCAGCGTTTCGCCGGCGACCGCATGCGTGTCGATCGACTGACGCAGCAAGCTTTCGCTCCGCGAGGAGGCGTCCGGCTGCTCGGGGACGATGGCCTGGTACTGGCCGCCATCGGTACGACCGACGGCGGATACACTGGAGTCCGTCCGTTCGATCGACACCTTCGCGACATGACTGCGCGGCGAGCCACCCTCTTCGCTCTGTTCAACGATCGTGATCTTCTCGCCGCCGGACAGTGCCGCTTGAGTGCCCGCCGGCGGGAAAGCGGCAAGCACGGCCGGCGCGTCCTCTGCAGCCGCGGTCAAGGCCCGCAGGATGGCCGACAGCGTGTCGCCAGCTCGCGCGATGACGACGTGCCGACGGTGGCGAGGCGACGCGGCTGATTTCGGCAGGTTGGTGACGTTGACGGCGTCACCGATCGGCGCAGCCGGATGCGGCACGTCTTCATCGGCGGCGTACGCGCTGGTGCCGCCCGGCAGCTCGCGGCGTGACGGACCTGTCCGGATGATGGGTGGTAAGTCCGATAGCGCAGCGCCTGGCGAGGATGCTCGCTGCTGGTCCTTGCCGTCTGCCGGTACATCGCGACCGCGTTCCTGCCGCGGTTCGGGATCGATCTCCGCGAGCCGCGCGGATACGCGGGTGAACGAACGGACCGCGCCGGCGTCGCTCAGCTGCTCGATCCTGAGTGCGGAGCGATTGCCTTGCGCGCCCTGCTTCCGATCGAGCCGGTCGCCGAGCCCCGCCTCGTCGACCATTTGTGCCGTGAAGCGCGGAAGCGAGACGATCGGCGAGACTGCGAATCGTGCGTGATAGCCAAACGTCCCGCGAAGCGCGCCACCGAGCAGCGCGACGGCGGCGGCTCCGATCAAGACCGTCCCCGCCATCCAGCGGAGACTGATCGTGCGCCGGTCCGGCAACTCGCCGTCGCCGGTCAGCGGCGGCGCGTCAAACGGCGGGACATCGCGGGCGCTGGATGCTTGACCACCCGCTTTCGTCGCTTCGCCACGGCCGTTCATCGACGCCCCTCATCCGGTGGCGCAGGGTCTTCGGATGCCGCTACGCCCACGGCAAGCCGTAGATGCCATACGCGTTGGGGCGATTGTTTGACCGCCGTTCAGATTCGGCCGCAATTGATGCCGGGACTGGGGATGATCGCGACGATCAGTTCTCGAGCGTCTTCGAGGCACGCCCGCGGTTCTTCAGGATCAGCATGATGTTGCGAATATAGATCAGCGTCGCGAGGCCCTGCCCGATGATGATGACCGGCTCGCGTTTGGCGAGCCCGTAGATCAGCGTCATCAAGCCGCCGCCCATCGAGAAGAACCAGAACGCCATCGGCACCACGCTCTGGCCGGCGCGCTCGCTGGATATCCACTGCACCAGGAAACGCGCGGTGAACAGCAGTTGCGCGACCAGGCCGAACGCCAGCCAGAAATCGAACTTGGCGACGAACGTGTCGTAGAAATAGGCGCTCAGCGCCTGGCCAAACTGAATCAGCATCACTTCACCTCAGTGCCGCGCGTCACTTCGGAGACATCAGTCACCTCGGTGACGACCGGCGTCGGCTTCTTGCGGCGGATCAGCCACCACACGCCGGCGAGATCCATGATCCCGATCCAGAGCCGGTCGAAAAATCCGTAGTTCGAGACGCCGGAATGGCGCGGGCGGTCGACGACATCGACATAGGCGATCGCAAATCCCTCGCGGCGGACCAGCGCCGGAAGGAAGCGATGCAGTCCGTCGAAATAGGGCATGGCCAGGAACACGTCGCGCGGAAACGCCTTCAGGCCGCAGCCGGTGTCGCGGGTACCATCGCGCAGGATGACGCCGCGCACCGCGTTGGCGATGCGCGATTGCAGCTTCTTGAAGCCGGTGTCCTTGCGGCCGATGCGCTGGCCCGCGGCAAGACCGACCCGGCCATTGCCGCTCTCGATCGCCGCGATCAGATTGGGCAGGAAGGCCGGATTGTTCTGGCCGTCACCGTCCAGCGTCGCCACGATCGCCCCGCGCGCGGCACGCACGCCGCTGCGCACAGCGGCCGACTGGCCTGAAGAGACCGCATGGCGGAGCTGGCGGAGATTGGGCCGCTGCGCCATGATCGCGCCCAGCCGCTCGCCGGTCGCATCCGTCGAACCGTCATTGACGTAGACGATCTCGTAGGCCCAACGGCCGTCGAGCGCGGCCGCGATCTCGGCGATCAGCGGCGCGATATTGTCCGCCTCGTTGCGCACAGGCACGACGATGGAAACGGCGACCGGCGTCTGGTCGGAAACAGGCAATTCGGCACTCGTGGTTGATGGAGGGCTCGCGGCTGGAACCCGCCCGATCCGGCCGCCGGGCGACCGCTTTTATGGGGCGAAGGCGCTCCTCGCAACCCCTTTGAGGCGCCCTTCCGACGGTCCCGGCAACGCCAAAACGGTGCCATCGCGACCGATGGCGAAACCAAGGCGGCGGGCGGCGAACCAATAGCGCACGGCCATGGCGCCGACGACGCCGACCAGCGCGCCGGCCACCACGTCGCTCGGATGATGGGCCAGCAGCACGAGCCGCGTCGCAATGATGATCAGCGCATAGACCAGCATCGCGACCCGCGCGCGCGGCCACACCGCCGAGACGGCAAAAGCCAGCGCAAACGCCGTGATCGAATGGCCCGATGGAAAGCTCGAATAGGCTTCGGTGCCGGCGAAATGCTGGAAGTTGAATGCGTTGGCTTTGCCGCCGACAAAAGGCCTCCCGCGGCCGACGATCCACTTGAGCACCTCTCCTATCGCCACCGAGAACGCGACCGAGAGGAACAAGTATTGCAGCCGCGTTCCGAGGCCGAGCAAGGTGGCGCGCGGCACGCCGCGCAGCGCTGGCGCCGCCAACCCGACTATGATTAGCAGCAGGCCGAGCGCGCTCAGCACATACTCGTCTTTGCCGAAATCGGTGAGCACCTTCACCCACCAGAGACCGGGCGTGCCGCGTGGCGGCATCAGGCTGATCTCGGCGACGTCGACCGCATACATCAGCGTGATGATCACGGCGCCGACGATGACGACGAGCAACAGCACGTGGCGCGCCGAGCGCCGCGCCGCCTCGGCCCGTCGCGAATGCGACGGTGCGCGCACGAGCTGGGCAAGGGACAGCCAGACCAGCGTCAGCAATCGTCCGAAATAGTTGGCGGATTCCGGGTTGGCTGGCAGCGCCGGCATGTCACTCCGTCCCTTCGGAACGGAAGATCGCGATCGAGACCGCCTTGCCTTGCGAGATGTTGTAACCCTCGATGCGCACCGGCGCGTTGTAGCGCAGCCCGATCGCCTCGGCGCGCTGCACGAAAGCGCGCTCCGAGCGCTGCTCGACCAGCGCGAAGCGGCAGGAGCCCTGCCCGAGGAAATCCGCCGCACCCGAGCCGTCGGTGAGCAGCGTCGAGGTATCGGTCATGAATACGAGGCTCGGTTCATGGAAACCGGCGGCCGCCGCCTTCGGGCCGACGCAGGTCACATTGCGCAATGCGCGCGCAACCTCCTGGCTCGGAAACACGGTGGTGAGCCGCGGCAGTACCACGCCATAGGTTGCGCCTGCCATCAGCGCCGCGGCGATCACCGCATTGAGCAGCGAGCGCTCGGCGCGGCTGTCTTCGAACATCCACCACGCGATCAGGCCGAACACCATCGCCACCGCGAACAACGGCCAGGCCGGAAACACCGGCTGGTGGATCGCCTTGATCGCGCCGACGATCACCAGCACCGCGCCGAACGCAGGGATGGCGAACCACCACGCCGCGCCGCGGATCAGCCAGGACCGCGACAGCACCCGCCGTTCCAGCGCGCCCACGGTGAGGATCGCGATCGCCGGATAGAGCGGCAGCACGTAATGCGGCAGCTTGGTCAGCACCGCCTCGAACACGATCCAGGACGGGATCAGCCAGGCCAGCAGGAACTGGGCGCCCGGCTCGCGTCGCGCGCGCCAGATCGCCGGCGCCGCCATGCCGGCGAGCGGTGCACCCGGCCAGAACGTGATCCAGAACAACAGGAGATAAAGTCCGGGCGGCGCGCCGTGGGATTCCTGAGCGCCGAGTTTGCTCAGCATGTCGCCGCCGACCGAGTCGGCGAAAAAGGCATCACCCGCGCGCAGGAAGATCAGCACGAACCACGGCAGCACCAGCACCAGGGTCCACATCAGGCCCCACACCGGGCGCATGCGCCAGAACCACGCCGCCGATCGATCGAGGATGGCAAGCCCGGCCATCGCAAGGCCGACGAACATCAGGATCAGCGGCCCCTTGAGCAGGATGCCGACCGCCAGCGCGGTCCAGAAGATCGCGGGTGGTCCCCACGAGGGATGGGCCGGATCCTCACCGCGCTGCCAGGACAGATAGACCCGCGCCATCGCGCCCATCGCGGCGGTGACCGTCAAGAGCAGCATCGCGTCGGTCTTGGCGAGCCGCGCCTCGACCCCGAGCAGCACGCAGCTTGCCATCATCAAGGCGGCCAGCACCGCCCCCTGTCGTGTCACGAAGGCAAGCGCGGTCCAATAGGTCAGCAAAACGGCGCCGATGGCGCCGATCAACGACGGCAGGCGGTAGACCCAGATCCTGACCTGGGCGCGCGGCACCCCGAGCGCGGAGATCGTCTTCAGGGCCGCCGCCTGCATCCAGTAGATGCCGACCGGCTTCTTGTAGCGGACGTCGTCCTGGAAACGGATGTCGACGAAATCGCCGCTCTCGACCATCTGCTTGGTCGCCTGGGCGAAGCGCACCTCGTCGCGGTCGATCGGCGGGATGGTGAAGAAGCCGGGCAGGAACAGAACCAGACAAGTCAGCGTCAGGAACAGGATCGAACGCCATTGGCTGGCCGTTGCGAATTCGAACGCCATGAACAGCCTGCGGCTGGAATGCGCAGGTTTTACAGACTGTTGCCCTGCTCCGAAGCGCCGGGGTTGGAGGCTATCCACCATGGGTTTCGCATACGATGAAACCGCACCGCAAACAACCGTGCTGTTCCGCTTTCCAACGCTGCCGTTCCGCTTTCCCGCGCCATCATTGCACGCGGATCACAACGGTATCCGCTGCCCCCGTGGCATCGATCACAGTGAGCCGCGCAAAGCCCGGCCCCGGCGGCTCGATCAGTCGCTGGCGGCGGCTGTCGATGTCCCCGGCTGAGACACCGTTCACCAGGACCGTCAGCGGCAACACGCCACCGGCGACCTTGACCGGCATCGGCGCATTGCGACCGCCCTCGGATTGATCGACGTCGATGCGCGAGCCATTCAGCGGAAACTGGATGTGCGGCGCCTGGTCGTTGCCGCTGCGGACCAGTTCGCCGAGCGGCCGGAACCGGCGCAGCGGCGGCGGCAGCTTTGCATTGGAGGCGACCAGCACGCCACGCGGCGGCTTCGGCAACGCCGCCGGGATCCTGCCGGTGCGCGCAAAGGCATCGAACAAGATCGGCGCCGCCGCGGTGCGGCCGACCAGGCCCGGCACCGGCGCGCCGTCCGGACGGCCGACCCAGACCCCGATCGTGATGCGGCCGTCGAAGCCGACCGACCAGGCATCGCGATAGCCGTAACTGGTGCCGGTCTTGAACGCGATCCGATTGTGCACGCCGTTTTCCGGCGGCGGCGTCCCGAGCAGGACGTTGCCGACCTGCCAGGCCGCGGCCTGGTCCATCAGCCGCATCGTGTCCCGGCCGTCATTCGCCTGCATGATCTCGCGCAGTGGCTTGGTGGCGCCGAGCCGCGCCAAACCCGAATAGAGCTGGACAAGATCCTGCAGCGTGACGCCGACGCCGCCGAGACCCATCGCAAGGCCGGGCGCTTCGTCTTTCGGCAGCACGAGATTGGTGCCGGCCTGCTTCAGCCGCGACGACAGCCGGCTGGCGCCGACCCGGTCGAGCAGCGCGATCGCCGGCACGTTCAGTGACAATTGCAGAGCCTTGCGGATCGGCACCGTGCCCTGGAACGTCATGTCGAAATTCTCCGGCGCGTAAGTGCCGAAGCGGATCGGCCGATCCTCGATCAGGCTGTCGGGATGAACAAAGCCGTCCTCGAAGGCGAGGCCGTAGATGAACGGCTTCAAGGTCGACCCCGGCGAGCGCACCGCGCGCGTCATGTCGACCTGCCCGGCCCGCCGCTCGTCGAAATAGTCCGCCGAGCCGACGCGCGCGAGCACGTCGCCTGATTCATTGTCGACCACGATGATCGCGACCGAGACATCAGGCCCCTGCGCAACGGCGCGGTCGCGCGCCAGCACCTCCAGGTTCCGTTGCAGCGTGGCGTCCAGCGTCAGCTTGATGATGGGGGTATCCTTCATCGTCGCGATCGCCTGATCCGACGAATGCGGCGCCAGCATCGGGATCTGCTTGCGCAGCTTCGGTACCGCCGTTGCCCTGGCTTGCGCGGCGTCGTCCTTCGACACCACGCCATCCTCGACCATGCGGTCGAGCACGCGGTCGCGCGCGGCATGGGCCGCTTCCGGATAGCGATCGAGCCGCCGCCGCTCCGGCGATTGCGGCAGCGCGACCAGCAGCGCGGCCTCGGCAAGCGAGAGCCGCTTCGGCTCCTTGCCGAAATAGGCGATCGAGGCGGCGCGGATGCCCTCGAGATTGCCGCCGAACGGCGCCAGCGCCAGATAGAGATCGAGGATCTGGTCCTTCGAAAGCTGCCGCTCGAGTTCTACCGCCCGCACCATCTGCCGCAGCTTGGCGTAGACCGAGCGCTGGTGCCGCGGCTCGATCAGCCGCGCCAGTTGCATCGTGATCGTCGAGCCGCCCGAGACGATATGGCCACGGGTGAGCAGTTGGAGCGCGGCACGCGACAGTGCCAGCGGATCGACACCGTGATGCTCGTAGAAGCGCTTGTCCTCATAGGCGAACAACAGCTTCAGATAGCCGGGATCGACAGCGGTCTTCGCATCGACCGGCAACCGCCAGCGTCCGTCCGCCATCGCATAGGCGCGCAACAGCTTGCCATTGTGGTCGACGACCGTGGTCGAGACCTGCTGCGCCAGCGTGAGCGGCAGCGGACCGAGCGAGACCACCCAACCGGCGAAGGCTCCGGCTGTGACCAGCGTCGCGACCGCGCAGATCGCGAGGACGGTTCTGATCCGTCGCCAGCGTGATCTGCGCACTTGTGCTGTCGTCAACGTTGCGCTCATTTCGCCGGCTTCACCTCAACCGAACCGGTGCCGCTGCGGCCGTAGCGCGAGGGGTTGTACATGTCCTCGACATAGGCCTGCGGCAGCACGTATTTGCCCGGCGACACCGCGCGCACGACATAGGCGACCGTGAACACCGACTTGTCATTGGCGCCACGATCGATCGCCGCGGTGAAGCGGTCATCGCGGAACTCGGTGTTCTTCGGCTCTACACCATCCTCGATCCATTCCAGCGTGCCGGAATCGCCCGATGACACCAGGTTCGGGTTGTCGATCTCGAGCCCGGCCGGCAGATAGTCGGCCACCATGATGTGCCCAAACTCGGGTTTTGCTTCCGTCACCTTCAGGACAACCGCGAAGCGGTCGTTCTGTTTCGCCTTGCTGACGTCGGCCGCCTTGCCGTCGAGCGTGAAGTAATTTCGTTCGATCTTGAAACCGTTCGAAGCCGCAGGCTCCGGCGTCACCGGCGAGCCCGACACCGAGATCACCGCCTGCACCGGCGCATCGCCGGTGTTGGTGATCTTGAGCGGCTGGCCCGTCATCTCCTCGGCCTTATAACTGCGATAGACCGCGGTCTTGACCGCCTGCCCGTTGATGTCGAGCGCCAGCGTCTCCTTGGCGAGCGCGCGTGCCGCGAGCACCATCCACGCATTCTCCTGCGTCGAGGTGTAGGGCGACAATCCCCGCGCCGCTTCCACCCGCAGCACGGCCTGCGTCAGCGTGGTGCGCGGGGCATTGCCTTCGCCCGCAAGCGAGACCAGCGCCGCCGCATCGCGCAGCGCCGAACCATAATCGACCCGGCCGAACTCGATCACTGGTTTCGGGTTCAACGCGTCGAGCGCCGCACCATAGACCCGCTCGGCCCGCGCCTTGTCGCCGACCAGCGCCAGCGCCGCAGCAAGCTGCGCCTTGGAGATCGGCGTCGCCAGATTGTTCAGCTTGGTGTCAGCGAGATAGCGCAGGTCACCGATCGGCGCGGCGCCGTTGCGCGCGAGCACGTAGAGGCCGTAGGCCAGATCGCGGCCGCCATCCTTCTCCGGCTCGTTGGCATTGACCACCGAGTTCCTGACGCGATCGAGCGCGTTCTTGAACAGCACGTCCGGCACCGCAAAGCCCTTCTCGCGGGCCCGGGTCAGGAAATCGGTGACATAGGCGTCGAGCCAGGCGTCGTCGCCGCCCGCCGACCACAGGCCGAACGAACCGTTGGAGCCTTGCCGCGCCAGCAGCCGCTCGATCGCGTCGCGGATGCGCTGGTCGACCGCGGTGTCCATCGCAAGATGAGCACCGGCGGCGAGATCGTTGACATAGAGCAGCGGCAGCGCGCGGCTGGTGATCTGCTCGGAGCAGCCATAGGGGTAGCGGTCGAGCGCCTTCAGGATGCTCGCGGCATCGAGCGCGGTCGACAGGCTCGCCGAGACCGAGACGCTGCCGGTGCCCGGCACCAGATCGGAGAACATATCCGAGGTCAGCGTCAGGCTCTCGCCCTTCGCCAGCGTGCGGATCGAGCGCCGCGCCAGCACTTGCGTGGCCGGCTTGACGTCGAGTGCATAGTGCCGCGCCAGCGTCAGCCCGTTCGGGCCTGAAATGCTGACATCGAACTCGGCGCGCCCGGCGCCGCCGGCCTCGAGGCCGAGCGCCAGCGACGAGCGCTGCTTGGCGGCGAGCTTCACCGTCGTGCTCGAATTGCCCGAGGCCTTGATCGGGCCGGTCGCCTTGACGCTGATGGCGTAGTCGCCGGCGGCGCCTTCAACATTGTCGATATCCATGCTGATGGTGCCCTTGTCACCGGTCAGCAGGAAACGCGGCAAGGTCGCGGTCACCACCACGGGATCGCGCACGATCACGTCGGTCGTGGCGCGGCCGAGTTTGGTTGCGCTCCAGGCCACCGCCATCACCCGCGCGGTGCCGGCGAATTCCGGGATGTCGAAGCTCACTTCCGCGGTGCCGTCAGGGCCGACCGTGACGATGCCAGAATACAGCGCCAGCGGCTTCTGCGTCGGCGGCGAGCCCTGCAACTCGGCGCCGGCGGCGTCACCGCCGCTGCGGATCTGGCCGCGCGTGCCCTGCATGCCGTCGATCAATTGCCCATAGAGGTCGCGGATCTCGGCGGTCAGGCGGCGCTGGCCGAGATAGTAATCGTCCGGCGCCGGCGGCTTGTAGTTGGTGAGGTTGAGGATGCCGACGTCGACTGCGGCCAGCACCACCTTGGCGTCCTCGCCGGGATTGAGCCCGCCGAGCTTGACCGGGATCTTCAGCGTCGAGACCGGGGCGTACCAAGGCGGGCGGCGACAGCTCGACGGCCAGCGTGCGGGTCTTCTTGTCGATGCCGAACCATTTCAGCCCGATCGCGCGGCCGGGCATGCGCCCGGCGGCGGCATCGAGCGGACGGCGCAGCGTCGTCATCACATAGGCGCCGGTGCCCCAATCCTTTCCGACCGGCAGCTTGACCTGCTGGGTGCCCTCCTTGACGTCGACGCTTTGCGTCGTCAGCAGGCGGTCGCCGAGCACATAGACCGTGAGCTTGCCTGACGTGCGCGCATTGACCGACACCGTCATGGTGTCGCCCGAAGCATATTCCGGCTTGTCGATCGAGGTTTCCAACAGATCAGGCGTGTCGGCGCTGCCGTCGGAATACCAGCCGACATCGAACTGCACCGAGGTCACGGGACCGTCGGCGTCGGTGGATTTGACGTCGAGCCGGTAGCGGCCGGGCTGCGGCTGGAAGGTCAGGCGCATCGGCTTGTCGGCCGCGAGGTTGACGTCGCCGTCGGCAACCCTGCGGGTCGACTTGACCGGTTCATAGTTCCACGACGAATTCTGCCGGTACCACTGGTAACGCGACTCGAGCTTCAACAGCTCGTAGCGCAGCCCGTCGCGCTGCAACTGCTTGCCGTCGGGCGATACGAACACGACGTCGAACTCGGCCTTGTCACCCTCGGCCACGCTCTTGTCGCCGAACAACGGCTTGACGCCGATCAGCGACGCGCCAGGGGCCACCGGCAGCACGATCTTGCGCTCGACCGAGCGGCCGCCGGTCTCCGCCATGCGGATGAAGATCTGGGCTTCCTGCGGCCGGGTCGAGGCCGGGACCTTGTCGAGCTTGACCGGGAAGGTCGCCGCGCCATTGGCATCGGCCTCCGGCAGGTCCTCGATCGGGGTCCGCTCGTTGCTTGCGGTTTGCTCGTCGTCGACACCGAACTGGTAGCCCGGATAACCGGGCCGGCCATTCGCTGCCGGTGCGACCAGCATGTCACCCTCGAGCTGCAGGCCCGAGGCCGGCGCGCCGTAGAGGAAGTGGCCGGAGACCTCAAGTTCCACTGGAACTTCAGCTTTGATCATCTTCTCCTTGCTGGTCAGGTCGAATTCGACCCGCTCCGGGATGTAATCCTCGACCATGAAGGTGGTCTCGCCGACCGCGGAGCCCTTCGGGTCGGTGAAGACGCGCGCCCGCCAGGTGCCGGTCGGCACCGCGGAATTGAGCGCCAGCGCCAACATGCGGCCGCCGGCGCCCTGGTCGGGCAGCACGGCACGGCGGAATTCGACGCCGTCGGGCCGCTCGATCACCATGGTCAGCGGCGTTCCGGTCAGGGCGTTGCCCTGCCCGTCGCGCAGCAGCGCGGTCAGATAGACCGTCTCGTTGGACCGGTAGACGCCGCGCTCGGCGTAGACGAAGGCGTCGGCACCGGCCGGGATCGCCCGGCCGGCGACGCCGCGATCGGTGAGATCGAAGGCATTGGTCTTCAGGCTCAGGAAGGCGTAGTCGGACTTTTCGCCCATCACCGTGAGCAATGCCGGCGACAGCCCGCCCTCGCCGCGCGCCAGCCCCTGCTCGAACAGCACATGACCGGCCGCATCGGTCTTGCGGGTGGCCAGGATCTCGTTGTTGCGGGCGACCAGCTTCACCTCGGCATTGGCGACCGGCTCGGTCGAAGCCAGCGAGTTGACGAAGACGTGGATACCGTCATTGCCGGAGAACGTCGACAGGCCCATGTCGGAGACGATGAACCATTGCGTCGCCAAGGTGCCGTCGTCCTCGCTGCCCGGCCCCTTGGCCGCGGCGGTCATGACGTAGACGCCGGGTTGCAGGTCGCCGAGCGCCTGATCGACCGGAAACGCGGTGACGACATCCTGGTTCAGCGTGGTGGCGGTCGCGAGTTCGCCGGACCACACTTTGACGCCGCGCTGGTCGCCAAGATCAGACAGCTGGTAGCGGCTCAGCGTGCTCTGGAAATCAGAGTCGATCACCGTATTGATCAAATTGCGGTCGCCGATCCGGAACACGTCGACCGTGACCGCCGGCGTGTTGACGCTGACCACCGGGATACCGCGCTGTCCGGTCCGCGGCAGCACATAGGCGCGCCCGGTGAACCGCACGAACGGCTTGCGGTCGCGGACATAGATGTTGAACTCGGCCGATTTCGGCAGCGTCTCCTTGACGGTCGACGGCAGGCCGGCGCGCAGGTTGATGTTGTAGCGCTCGCCATGCTTCAGCCCGTCGACGCAGAGCTGCTGGCCTTCCGCCGACAGAGCCGGCTTGTCGGTGCCGGCGAGCGCGAGGAACGGCGCGAAGTCGACGCGCTTGGCCAGTTCTTCGGAGAACTGGAAGCAGGCCCGCGGCGAGGCCGCGTCGGAATCGACGGTATAATCGAGCAGCCGGAAGCCGTGCTCGTCGCGCAGCTTCTCATACTGGCCGCGGACGTCGGCCACCTCGCGCAGGTCGAGCGACAGCCGCAAGCTATCGAGCGCCGGGCGCCACAGCTTGCGCTCGGCGAGTGCCTTGCCGAGCACCGCCAGCGCGTCGGCCTCCTCACCGGCATTGCCGGCACGCTGATAGGCGATGTAGCCGGCGGTGGAGGCGCGCTCCATCAGGAAGGTCTGCTCGCTGGAGCTCGCGGAGCGGATCTGGAACACGGTCTTGGCGAGCCGCAGCCAGTTGGCGCCGTCCTCCGGCGCGGTCGCGGCGATCTGGCCAAGGATCGTGAGCCCGCCACGGAAGTCATTGCGCTTGAAGGCGGCGTCCGCGTCGGTGCGCAAGGTCGCGGCCGACTTGTTGACCGCGCCGGCCTCGCTCTTGATCTGGGCTTCCAGCTTGATCGCGGAATCGGCGAGATCGTCGCGCCTGAAGGCTTTGTCCGCGGCCTGGGCACTCACCATGGCGAGCGCCAGCGTGGCGCAAATTGCGGCGGCACGAACCAATCCGGTCATGATGGAGCTCCTGAACGCCCCGCGGTCGAGCGCCGCGTTGGGGACAAAAATGCGCGAAATGGTGACGGAGTGAAGGCACGGACATGAACGGACGAAAACGTCGCAGCTCGCATTGCCGACATTCCTTCGACCAGCCCCGGCGGCCGCGTCAATGGCGGCTCGGCGGACTGGACAGGCCAATGCAGGACGAGGACCCCTGCTCGCCTTTGTCGCGCGACCACAAAAATCGGTTCGGCAGGGCTTGGCGGAAAAGCGGATTTTTCATAATGGCGGTGCTACAAGGCCGGCACGGTCCCGTAGCTCAACTGGATAGAGTAGCGGATTTCTACTCCGCGGGTTGCAGGTTCGAATCCTGCCGGGATCGCCAGCCACGCCACTCCGCGTCGACGAAACCATTTTCCGCAAGCCGCGAAGCCGGCCGGAAACAAACCCGGCCTAGCGTCCCATCATTGGACCAAAGGGGATTCGGTCATGTGGCATTTCATCAACGAATTGTATCGGGATTTTTGCCTGGCTCGCGTGCAGGAGATGCGGAAGCTCGAGCATCGCAGCTGACCGGTCGGAGCTTGAACAAACCATCGCCCCTGGCCGGCGCGCTACTGACCGCGATGGCCATTGCGGCGGTCATTTGGGCCACAACCGGAGCGCCGTCGGGGCACAAGAAGGTCAGCGGCCAACACCAGACGATCGCCAATCGCTGATCCCCGTAGGACTCCGGTGCTTTCGAACCTTGGCGGCGGTCTTGCAGACACACCAATACTGGGATTGCGGGCCCAGATTGGAACAGGGCGCCGCCGGGACAATACATTTCGAGCCCGGCGGCGTACTTTCGCGAGGCGAGCCCATCCGTTGCGAATGCGAGCAGCGGCCAAGTCCGCGTTCCGGATCCGCATTCTAAGGCTCTCTTAACCACCAGCGAAGGCCGTCTCGACTGGTGTGGACCGATTGCGCATCGATCCGCGTTGTCCGGCACCATGCCCACAACGAGCCGCTGGATCGCGCTTGTCATATGCGGCGCGGCAATCCTCGCCCCGCCCATCACGACGGCAGATGCACAACAGGTGCAAGCCGGAACGCTCGATTGCCGCGGCGGCCCCGACACCGGCTTCATTCTGGGCCCCGTGACCACGCTCGATTGCGTTCTGCACGCCGATAGTGCGCCGGACAGTCGCTACGTCGCAGCCATCAGGAAGCTCGGCGTTTTCATCGGCGACCAGGACGTTGCATTGACCTGGAAGGTGATGGCGGCGGTGCCGTGGCTCGGCGGTGACGACCTCACCGGTGGTTACATCCATCCCGGCGGCGCCGATACCAATGTTCTGACCGGTGGCTCGACTGCATCGATCACGTTACATCCATTGAATGAGCAGAACGCCGGCTCAACTCCAACAGTGAAAATCGACAACCTGGAGCTACGGCCGGTGGATCGCTGACAACAGCCAGAATGCACAACGCCGCCCGCTTGAAATATATGCGGACGGCGTCGGCCCTAGCCCCAGGAAGGTCATGCAAAATCCTGACGACCTCAAGTGTGCACAGTTTGTGCCAGGGCGCATGTCCCAAATTGGCTATCACCGGACCGCCGATCGACCCGGATCGGGATCTGGCTTGTCGCGAAACACGGCGGCTCGCAAATCGATGCCGGCGAACAGCAATCGAAGACACCAGACAACTCGAGCGTCGATCGCAGGCGCGACATGCCGCGCGCAAAGGGCACAACGCCGCCCGCTTGTAATCCCTGCGGACGGCGTTGGCATTGGCCCAGGTGGTGCAACATCCTGATGGTGCAAAACCTCCACGTCCTCGGCCAACGATCATGGCCCATATGGGCTATTTTGCTGGTGAGAAACGAAGGTAGGTTAAGCGCTGAGGCGTCGGGTGACGGTGCCTCACGACCAAAGTGTCAACTTGGCCTCAGCGTGGCCCACGCGCTGAGGCCTTTCTTTTTGTGTTCACGGTGTTTGTGTTCACGCTCCGCCCTGAAATCGCATTCCGTTCTTTCTCATTCAGCGCACGATTCCATTCCGTAGTTCTCCGTGCGTGAACAAAGTTCCGGCACCGTTTGAGCAGCCAACACGCCCTTTTCGTCGGCGATAGGCTTCGCGATTTGTTAATGCGGAATTGCTTCCTCAAGGAGATTGCAAGCGCGCTCATTGTTCATCGATATTTCGGAACCGATATGGAAGACTCCGTCCAGATCCGCTGCACACGTTGCAAGAATGTCTTTCGCGACCGGGCCAAGCGGTTGCAGAACGGCTATTCGCGCCAGTGCCCGAGTTGCGAGATCGTCCTGTTCTTCGACGAGGACTCGCACGATGCCAACATCAAGCGCGCGATGCGAACGGCGCGGCGCGCACGCAAGGACATGCGCGAGAACGAGGGTGTGAGCGCAAGAAAGACCGCCGCCGTTCCCCGCCACTATGGCGGCCGCTCGGCTTCTGACGCACGGAGCAGCGAAGACGCGGACGGCGATTGAGTTTGGCTTTGCCGGTCGCTCGCCTGACTGGTCAGTCCGTGTGCGCCTGATGGCAGGCCGCACGCTCCGATCGATCCGGTGCTGAGCCGGGCCACCATTCGGCGAACCGGATAGTGTCGGGCCGGCACAAGAATTTCGTCAGGAATGACCGTGTAAGGAAGACGATCCATCGCCCGGAGAGGACGTCATGCGGAACCTGAACACTGTCCTGACCAAGCTGAACGACCGCCTGCTGCGGCTGGAGGGCGAATTGTTCGTGCTGCGGTCGATTGCGCGTGCCGCCCTCACTTCCGGCGACGACGCCGCCGTCCGGACCCGCAAACTGCTCGAAGGCGCCAGGCTCGCGCTCTCGGACGAAGCCGAACGGCCGCTCGATGCGGCGACGGGAAAATACGTCGCCGCCGCGATCGCAATGGTCGAGGAGTTGCTCGAAGACCCGCGCAAGGCGGCGCCGCTGTTCCGGGTCATCGACGGAGGCAAGCGGGACGATTAAAGCGCGTTGGGGATTGGGGTTGAATCGTCGCGCGCTTTGGCTCCTCGTTTGAGCATGATCTTTCCGGAAAACCGCTTCGCACTTTTCCGCGATCATGCTTTAGCCGGCGCCCTGCACGGCCCTGTCATAGGCCTCGATCGTCAACTTGGCCCGGACAGCGATATCCGCGGCGGTCATGCCCGGCTTGTAGAGGCTGCTGCCGAGACCGAAGGCACGGATCCCCGCCTTGACATACTCGGCAAAATTCTGGTCGGAGACGCCGCCGACGGCGGCGATCATCAGATCCGGCGGCAGTACGGCGCGGATCGCCGTGATGCCGGAGGCGCCGAGCACGCTCGCCGGAAAGAATTTCAGGCCCGAGGCGCCCGCGCGTGCCGCCAGCAGCGCCTCCGTCGGCGAGAACACGCCGGGCAGCGTGACCATCGCGTGATCCCGCGCGCGAGCCAGCACGTCGACATCGACATTCGGCGACACCATCAGGCGGCCGCCGGCGTCATGGAGACGATCGACGTCTGCCGCCGTCAGCACCGTGCCGGCGCCGATCAGCACATCGGCGGGCGCGCGTTTCGCTGCGATCTCGATCGAACGGAACGGCTCCGGCGAGTTCAGCGGAATCTCGATCGCCGTCATGCCCGCCTCGATCAGCGTCCTGACGATATCAGGCGTTTCTTCGGGCTTGATGCCGCGCAGGATCGCGACCAACGGACGCTGCATCGGCGGAAACGGAATGCTCATGCGTGGATCCTTCACTTGTTCCAGATCGCCGTCGCGGCGTTGCTGAGGCCGCGGCGAACCGCCTCGTCCGCATCCATGACCGTGAGCGGAATCGAAAGCGCCTCGATCGCCATCTGATAGAGCCGCTGCAGCCGGCCCGACGCAATCAGCCTCACCGGTGTGGCTGGTTCGCGCTCCGCGAGTCCCGCCGCCAGTTCGACGCCGATCAACGTGCCCGAGATCGCCTCACGCGCGGCCTGCGCGCTGCCGCCGAACAGCAGCTGCCGCGCGCGCACCCGGAACAGCAGATTGGCCGCGCGCGCCGGTGCGGCGAACGCCTCGGCGACGGCCGCGCGGAACGCATCGCCGTCGACCGCCTGCTCCGCGCCGGCCACGGCGTGCGCCAGGATGGTGTCGCGCGCCACCGCGCCGAACAGCTCGCCGGTCATGAAGGTCGCAAAGCGTTCGACCGTGCCGCCGCGCATCCGCACCCATTTGGAATGCGTTCCCGGCAGACAGACATCGGCCGCGTCTGCCGCATCGAGGCCGAGCGCGCCGAGCAACTGGGTTTCCTCGCCGCGCATCACGTCGGGCGCCGCGGCATCGCGCTGCGCGATCCCGGGCAGGATCCGGATCTCGCGCGCCTGCCCGCTGACCGCGACGGCGCCTGTGAGGATGTCGGAGAGATGCGCGGGCGTATCGACATAGCCGGCCTCGACCCAGCCCTGCCGCGCGCCGGCCATGCCGCAGATCACCACCGGCAGTTCAGCCGCAACTCCGAGCGCATCGAGATGCGATTGCAGCACGCCCGCAAAGCCGGTCCTGGCGGCCGCCGTCATGCCCTCATCGCTGCGGCGCTCGCCGAGCACCTGGCCGCCACCGTTCATCAGCCAGAGCCGGAAGCTGCTGGTGCCCCAATCGACCGCGACATAGGAAGGATCGCTCATCGCGTTCGGTTCCACGCTCTCAGTTGCCGGCGCGCTGACTGCGCCGCTGCCCAGAGGCGATAACGGCGTTCATCACGCCGCGCAAGGCGCGCCTAATTCGCGAGGCTACGCGACCACGCGCACGCGTGCGACCACGATGTCCGGTTCGCGTCGGTGTGTGCACGGATCGATTACCGCGCGCCCTTCAGCGTGCAGGAGGTCGTGCAGGTGGTGACGTTGCCGCGGTCACATTTGATGCAGGCATTGACGCACTGATCCATGACCTTGGGATTGTACTGGCTGTAAAGGTTGGCCGCGCAGCTGTTGGTCGATCCCGTGACCTCCGGGTCGGGCCAGCAACCGGACAGTAAAAATGCTGCGGCACTCAAAATGGCGACCTTGCGCATAAGGCCTCCTGCCACGCTCTATCCAATGACTTTGCGAGTAACCTTGATGGGTTAGGTTAAATTCCGGTTTCAATTGCGACCTTTTCCGGAAGCAGTATTGGTTATCCACCGGACATTTCCCCAAGGTCCGGGCCCACACCGGCAAGGCCGTCAGGCGACCCCGCCTGGCGGCTTTGTTGCCCAGCAATGCGCAAGGATACCAACAAGATGGCCCGAAAGCCGCGGTGGTCGTTCAAGGAGGACCGACGACTGATCGAACTGGCTCGCTCCTCCAAGTCGCTGGAAGAGGTCGTGAAGGCCACCGGCCGCTCGCCCGAGCGAATCAAGAAGATGGCGATGCGCCTCGGCCTGTCGATCAAGCCGCGCGGCACCACCAAGAAATAATCAGAAGCGCTGCCGCTGCGGCGGCCCACCGGTGAGAGCGTTCCGGATCGGCGCACACGAACGTATCAGAAAACAGCATTTAAGGTTCCGGCGGACAATCGTCCTTTGCCCGCACCGGGATCGCCTGGATCTCAGCCGCCGGCTTGATGTCGCCTTCTGCCTTAGCCTCTGGCTCAGCCTTGGCCTCTCCCTCAGCTTTGGCCTCTCGCTCGGTCTCGGCCGTCCGGTTGCAAGTTGTCACCACGAACGCCACCCGGCTGCATTGCCACGCCGGCCCGAGGGCCGCGCTGGACACCGGCTCGGGCGACGCCAACGTGAGGGAGAGATACGCTACCAAAACGGCACCCGCCGCGCCTGCGGCAGCCAGCGCCGCGCCCTTTCCGGACCACAGCTTGGATATCATGGCCTTGGTTCCCGCCGATCTCTGGGAGTCGATTAAGGCAACCCACCCGTCCGCGTGTGATCGGAATCACAACCGGTAGCAAACAGATCAGCCCTGATCTTTGCGGGTGATGTGGGATCGATATTGCACTGCCGCAAGATGGGTCAGCGTGGCGGCTCGATCACGTTACAGTTGGTCCGGCCCGACATCAGGCAGTCCTGCATCTTGCTGGCCGCGGTCAGGTCATGCGCGAGCCACAGTCCCACCGCGAGCATCACCGCGGCCACCAGCAGTCCGATCAGCGCGCCCCGGCGGCTGCCTCCATCTTCGGGTTCGCTCATCCTTGTTTCGGTTCCCGGTTGCAACGCGCGCATCATGACGATTTGCACGCTTGGGTGCGATCAATTCTGCAACACTTGTACAGCGAAATGCGTGCCCGCAGCAGCGAGCACTGCAATTCCGTTGCAGGCGGTCACGACTCGCGAAACACTGCTCGCAGCAATGGAGCGCGTGTACGGGGCGTGCCAGTGAGCGAACAGCAAGCAACCACCCAAGCAACGACCTACGACTATCGGCGTTACAGGCAGCTGCTCTCGGAAGCAATCGACGAGACCAGCCGGCTGCAGCTGATCAGCCTCCTGATCTCCGAAAAAGCCCGCGACAGATTGGAATCCCAGCGTGCCTCGGACCGCAGCGCGATGACCGCCGAGACCGTCGCCAAGGTGCTCGGCAACGGGCGGCGCGAGCAGCTTCAGCGCGGCTAGAGCATGATCCGGAAAAGTGGAAACCGGTTTTCCGAAAAGATCATGCTCAAACAAAGAGATGAGCGGCAGATTCGGTGACCAACCACTCACCAGGCCGGCAGCCTGGCGAGGCAGTCACCAGCAGTCCACCATTTGCTATCAGCTCATATCACCCCTGCTCCACAACCTTCCCTTCGCCACTGGCAATTTCGCCGCCGTTCACTTATTGAAGCGCCGAACCAAACCCCATCCATCACCCGAACAGAAAGCAGCAGGCTTCCTCTATGAGTGGCTTCAAGGAACCGGGTTTTGCCGACCGCCAAAAGGCGGCCCTGCAGGCACGGCAAAACCTCCTCAACAAGTTTCGCGCCCAGCCGGGCGCTGACGATCCGACGGTGAAGGCACGTGCCGAGGAGCGCGCGGCGATCGCCGAACGCCGCGCCAAGGCCAAGGAAGCCCGTGAGGCCGAGAAGGCCGAGCAGAAGCGCCGCGAGGAAGAAGCCGCTGCGGCCGAGGCCGCCCGCATCGCGCGCGAGAAGGAAGAAGAAGCCGCTCGAGAGGAGGCCCTGCTCGCCGAGCAGAAGGCCAAGCGTGACGCGCGCTACGCCGCGCGCAAGGAGCGCGGCAAGAAGAAGCGCTAAGCAGGACCAGGCCCGCCACGATGGCGGGCCTGCGCACGATGAGGGGTGGCGGCGATCAGTTCTTCTTCATCCCGTCGTCCTTCTTCATCATCGCACCGCCATCCTTCTTCATGGCGTCGTCCTTCTTCATCATGCCACCGTCCTTCTTCATGGCATCCTTGGACATCGTGTCTTCCTTCTTCATCGCGTCGTCCTTGCCCATCTTGTCCTGAGCGAAGGCGGCGGGCGCCAGCGCGAGGCTGAACGAGAGCAGCGCGGCGGAAAGGCCAAGGCGGGTGTTGGTGGTCATGATGATGATCCCTTGTGTGGTCGAATGTGAGCGCGACGACTTGCCGCTATCTGCTCGACGCGCTTGCAAGGCCCGTTGTTACCTCCAATAACAAATTCTTGAAGCTGCACGGCGCGTGCCCGCCTGGGTTGAATAGCGCCGCAGCACCGGCGCGGCAGTGTGCGCCGCAACAACGGCAAGACTTGCTGCCGCCTATCGGCTCGCACTATCAGGGCGCCTCGAACTATCAGACTAGAGAATATTCAGGCGAAGACCGGCTAAGCTAAGGCTCCGCGCCGGCCTAACAGCCACTCAAGAAGCTCTTCAGGGGAACAACCATGCTCACACGCCGCCACGTCCTCGCGTCCGCCCTCGCCGCCCCAGCCGTGCTGCGGATGGGCGTCGGGACCGCGCATGCCGCGACCACCCTGAAGATCTCGCACCAGTTTCCCGGCGGCACCATCGACAAGGGCGACTTCCGCGACCGGCTGTGCCGGATGTTCGCTGCCGAAATCGCCAAGCGCTCGGGCGGCGACCTGACCGCCGAGATCTATCCGAACTCGTCGCTGATCAAGACCAACGCGCAGTTCTCCGCGATGCGCAAGGGCGCGCTCGATCTCAGCCTGTATCCGATGCCCTATGCCGGCGGCGAATTGCCGGAGACCAATATCGGCCTGATGCCGGGCCTCGTCACCACCTACGACCAGGGCCTGCGCTGGAAGCAGGAGCCGGTCGGCAAGGCCCTGACCGATTTCCTCGCCGACAAGGGCATTCTCCTGATCTCCTGGGTCTGGCAGGCCGGCGGCGTCGCCAGCCGCTCCAAGGCGATCGTGGCGCCGGAAGACGCCAAGGGCCTGAAGGTGCGCGGCGGCTCGCGCGAGATGGACATGGTGCTGCAGACCGCCGGCGCCGCGGTGCTGTCGGTGCCGTCGAACGAGATCTACGCCGCGATGCAGACCGGCGCCTGCGATGCCGGCATCACCTCCTCCACCAGCCTGATCTCGTTCCGCCTCGAGGAGGTCGCGAAGTCGCTGACCTCGGGCGCCGGCGCCTCGTACTGGTTCATGCTGGAGCCGCTGATGATGTCGAAGGCGATCTTCGACAAGCTGCCGAAGAGCCAGCAGGACATCATCCTCGCGGTCGGCACCGAGCTCGAGGCGTTCGGCCGCAAGGGCGCGCAGGACGACGATGCCGAAGTCGCCAAGGTCTACGAGAAGGCCGGCGCCAAGGTCAGTGCGCTCGATGCCGCCGTGGTCGGCAAGTGGCGCGACATCGCGCGCGACACCGCCTGGAAGGACTATGGTGCCAAGACGGCGACGGCCGCCAACCTGCTGAAGCTCGCAAGCGACGTCGCCGCATGATGCATGGTCCGGTCGCGGATCAAGCCGAAACGGCTGGCATCGCCACGGGCAATACCGCCGTGGGGATGCTTGGGCGCGCGCTGTCCGTCTGCAACAATGTCATCGTGGTGTTCGCCGCGCTCGCCCTGATCGCGGCCTGCGCGATCCTGAGCTACAGCGTGCTCGGGCGCGCCTTGTTCCACAGCCCGAACTACTGGCAGGACGAGGCCGCCGTGTTCCTTTTGGTCGGCGCCACCTTCATGACCTCGGCCTATGTGCAGAGCCAGCGCGGCCATGTCAGCATCGAGGCGTTCGTCGGCCTGCTCTCGGCGCGCGCCAACGGCATCCGGCTGTGGCTGGTCGATGTCGCGAGCTTCGCGTTCTGCACCTTCTTCGCCTGGAAGTCCTGGACCCTGGCCCACGAGGCCTATGTCGACGGCCAGGTCTCCAACTCGATGTGGTCGCCGCCGCTCGCCATCCCCTACGGGCTGATGGCGCTGGGCATGACGCTGCTCTGCGTGCAGCTACTTTTGCAGATCATCCTTCCGCTGACCGGTGGCGCGCGCCGATGACCGTGTTTGGTATTGGCATCTCCTACGGGCTTGCCACCCTGTTTGCGATGTTCTCCGGCATGCCGATCGCATTCGCGCTCGGTGCAGTCGCGGTCGTGTTCATGGCGATCTACATGCCGGCGGCTTCGCTCGATACGGTGACGCAGAACGTCTATGAGGAGATGGCCTCGATCACGCTGCTGTCGATCCCGCTGTTCATCCTGAAGGGCGCGGCGATCGGCAAATCGCGCGCCGGCCAGGACCTCTACTCGGCGCTGCATGCCTGGCTGCATCGGGTGCCCGGCGGCCTCGGCGTCGCCAACGTGTTTGCCTGCGCGCTGTTCGCGGCGATGGCCGGCTCATCGCCCGCGACCTGCTCGGCGATCGGTTCGGCCGGCATTCCGGAGATGCGCAAGCGCGGCTATTCCGGCGGCTTTGCCGCGGGTATCATCGCCGCCGGCGGCACGCTCGGCATCCTGCTGCCGCCCTCGATCACGATGATCCTGTTCGCGGTCGCCGCCGAGAAATCGCTGGGGCGGCTGTTCCTCGCCGGCATCGGCCCGGGGCTGCTGCTGGTGTCGCTGTTCGGCCTCTACGCCGTGTTCCGCTTCCGCAGGGAATATGCGACGGCCAAGGCCGCCTATGCGGCGACCGGCAAGGACGCGGCGATCCTGCAGCGCGACGAGTTCACCATGGCCGAACGCTTCAGCGCGCTGCCGCGCGTGATCCCGTTCGTGCTGCTCCTGACCGGCGTGATGATCGCGCTCTATGGCGGCTACGCCACGCCGTCGGAAACCGCAGGCCTCGGCGGCCTGCTGGCGCTCGGGCTGATCGCCGTGATCTACAGCGTGTGGAAACCCAGCGACCTGTCGCCGATCCTGAAATCGACCATCCGCGAGTCGACCATGCTGATGCTGATCATCGGCATGTCGCTGCTGTATTCCTACGTGATGAGCTATCTGCACATCTCGCAGTCGGCGGCCGAGGCGATCGTCGCGATGCACCTGCCGCGCTGGGAGCTGCTGTTTGCGATCCTGGTGATGGTGATCGTACTCGGCTTCTTCCTGCCGCCGGTCTCGATCATCCTGATGACCGCGCCGATCATCCTGCCGCCGCTGCGCGCGGCCGAGTTCGACATCATCTGGTTCGGCGTCGTCATGACCATCGTGATGGAGATGGGCCTGATCCATCCGCCGGTCGGCCTCAACATCTTCGTCATCCGCAACGTCGCGCCCGACATCCCCTTGAGCGAGGTGATCTGGGGCACGCTGCCGTTCGTGCTGCTGATGATGTTCGCGGTGCTGATGCTGTGCGTCTTCCCGGAGATCTCGACCTGGCTGCCGAACCTGGTGATGGGGCCGGACGGCGGGCGCTAACGCGTTGGAAGCGGAGTGGATGGCGGTCAGGCCGCCTCCTGCTCCCGTGCCGCCAGTGCCTGCTCGATCCGACGGACGAGCGACGCCGTCGGACGCCCCTCGCGCTGGAGCCGGCGGAGTTCGTTCCATAGCCTGATGATTGCACGGTCTCGTTCGGCGTCCATGGCGGCATTCTCCCGGGCAAGCCAATATGAACGAAACAAGAACGAAACTCAAGCCTTCAAGATGCCGGCGCGCGCGCTGGAACCAGAGCGGCGCTGCGCGATTGGTTCCTTCATGAAAATGGCCAAGGCAATTCGCAAGCAGGCGCAGACCGCGGAACGGGTCGCAACGACGACGGCGGACGCCATCGTCGCGCCAACCAGATGCGCTCGCTCGCGCGCGCCTTCAGGAGCCAGGCCGACATCCTGAAGAAGAAAGGGAAGAAAAAGAAGAAGCAGTCCTAGCTTCCCGACTGTGACTCAGGGATAGCCGTCACCGGGCGTTTCGACCTCGACCACGTCGAACCGCGACACCGATTTGCCCTTCCGCAGCTCCTCGTACGATGTCTCTGCGCTCAGGCAGAACAACGTCCTGCGATCCGCACCGCCGAGCGCACAAGCCAGTGCGCGGCGGCCGGGCACGGAGATGCGTTGCCGCTCCACACCATTGCGATCGATCCGCACAAACGCATCCTCGGTGAACGACGCGACCCAGACCGCGCCGTCACCATCGAGGCAGATGCCGTCGGGATCATTGATGCGACCGAGCCGCCCGCGGAGGCTCAGGCCGCCATCGGCTGCGACGTCGTAATCGGCAAGGCCGGCACCATCCATCTCCGCGACGACGAGCCGGCGATGATCGGCAGAGACGGCAATGCCGTTGGGAAAACGCAAGCCGTCGGCGACGACGCGCGCACTGCCGTCGGGCATCACCAGGATGATCCGGCCGACGGCGCCGCGGCCCTCCGGCGGCGGCAGATTGAAGCCGAGATCGCCGATATAGGCGCGGCCCTGCCCGTCGACGATCATGTCGTCGATCGTGCCGGCCGCGACCTCGGAGAGGTCGGCATAGAGCGACAGTGCTCCGTTGGAGAAACGCAGCAGCCGCTTCCTGAACATCGTCAGCACGACGATGTCGCCGTCAGGCAGCACGCCGAGACCACAGGGCGTGTCGTCGCTCACCGCAGCATGCTCCTGCAAGTCGCCGGACGGACTGACGCTGAGCAGCGTCCGCGCCATGCAGTCGACGAACCAGAGCCGCCCGAGATGCCATCGCGGGCCTTCGAAATAGCGACCACCGTCGAGAATGGTCGTGAGGCGAGCCGTCATGGCGCCTCGGCTCGCACGAAGTGATCTGTCGGTGACATCGGCAACCCCCACGGCGTTTGCAGCGAGGATACATCTCAGGGTCACCCGATCAAAGTGCGGCGCTTCACCCGTAAAAATCCCGGTTCCCGCGGGTTCCACACGCCGCATTCCATATTTCGCCGCGTTTTCCCTGTTGAGTTGCAGCCGCATTAACACTCGAGAATCGAGGGTAGTGGTAATCTGCGGCGGTTGTGCCGCCGTATGACGCGTTCTGTTGTGCCTCATGGTTTCTCAGGGGGGACCAGGGAATGAACCGTTGCCTACGTCCGCTGGCGTGCTTCGCCACCGCCGCCGCGCTCGCGCTGCTGCCGATCAAGGCAGACGCCAAGCCGCATCACCAGCACCAGGCCAAGAGCAGCCACGGCGCCAAGGCCGGTGGCTCATCAAAGGCCGGCAGCAAGGTTGCGCGCGAGGCCTCGGCCAAGCGCCGGCACGCCAGGCATGGCGCCGACAAGCACAAATCCGCCAAGACCAAATCCGTTCCGTCAAAATCGGCTGAGACCGCGCCGGCAGAACCGGTGAAACCCGCCGGGCCGCAACTGTCGGGCGATCTCGCCATGGTCAGGGACGCGATCACAGCTGCGCGCCGGGGCAAGACCAACGACGCCACCGATATCCAGGCTGGGATCACCGACCCGGTCGGACGCAAGCTCGTCGAGTGGTATCTGCTGCGCCATTCGGAATCGAATGCGCCGTTCAGCCGCTATGCGGCGTTCATGACCGCCAACCCGGACTGGCCAAGCGTCACGCTGCTGCGCAAACGCGCCGAAGCGCGGATGTGGCAGGAGCGCAGCGATCCGGCCACGGTGCACGGCTTCACGCTCGACCAGCCGATCAGCGCCAAGGGCAAGTTCGCGCTCGCCCGCACCCTGCTCGCCGAAGGCGACCGCGACGGCGCCGCCCGGCTGGTCCGCGAGGCCTGGCGTTCGGACGAATTGCTGGAGCGGACCGAGAGCGACGCCTACGACGCGTTCAAGGATCTGCTGACGCGCGACGACCATCGCGCGCGCATGGACAAGCGGATCGGCGCCAAGGACCTCGCCGGCGCCCGGCGCGCGGCGCAGCACCTCGGCAGCGATTATCTGGCGATCGTGAAGGCCTGCGGCGCGGTCCGCGGGCAATCCAGCAAGGCCGAGGACACGCTTAACGACGTGCCGGCCGATGCCCGCAGCGATCTCGGCTACACGCTGTGTCGCATCCAGTTTCTGCTCGCAAAGAACCGGATCGACGATGCGGCGCGCGTGACAATCGCGGCAGCGCCCGAGACGATGGCGCAGCAGGACACCGACCAGTGGTGGCGCGAGCGGCGCATCCTCTCCCGCAAGCTGCTCGACCAGGGTGAGTACCAGGCGGCCTATGACGTGATCCGGGGCGCGGCGGCGCCGGACAATCCCTATTACCGCTCCGACATGCACTTCATGCGCGGCTGGATCGCGCTGCGTTATCTCGACGATGCCAAGACCGCCGCGGCGCATTTCGCCCACATCGACGAAGGCCAGACCAACCCGACGGTGCTGTCGCGCGCCGCCTATTGGCGCGGCCGCGCCGCCGAGGCGCTCGGCAACAGCGTGGCGATGCGGGCCGACTACCAGGCCGCCGCGCGGTACCCGACCGCCTATTATGGCCAGCTCGCGCTGGCCAAGCTCGGCCGCGACGGCGGCGTCGAGCTGCACGCGCCCTCGCCGGCCGCCAGCGCCTCCAGCATGGCGGCCGACGAGCGCGTCCGCGCCGCCGACATGCTCTATGCGATCGGCGAACCGGACATCGTGCTCTATTTCGCGGCCGACCTGGCCGAGGAAAGCACCGATGTCGGCATGCTCGAGGCGCTCGCCGAGCTCACCGGCCGCCGCAACGATGCCCGCGCCATGCTGCAGATCGGCAAGATCGCGCTCGGGCGCGGCTTCGCCTTCGATCATTACGCCTTCCCGGTGATCGGCATTCCCAAGCACACCCCGATCGCGCCCGATATCGGACGCAGCATGACCTACTCGATCGCGCGCACCGAAAGCGCGTTCGACCAGCGCGACAAGTCGGCGGCCAACGCCGTTGGGCTGATGCAGGTGACGCCGGAAGCCGGCCGCGACACCGCCAAGCGTTTCGGCGTCAGCTATGACTGGAGCCGGATGGTGTCCGATCCCGTCTACAACACCCAGATGGGCGCAGCCGAGCTCAGCGCGCTGCTGTCGGAATACCGCAACTGCCACATCATGACGTTTGCCGGCTACAATGCCGGCCGCGGCCGCGTCCGCGACTGGGTCAAGGCCTATGGCGACCCGCGCGATCCCAACGTCGATCCGGTCGACTGGGTGGAGCGGATCCCGATCTCGGAGACGCGCAACTACGTCCAGCGCGTGATGGAGAATTTCGCGGTCTACCAGGCGCGGTTCGAGGACGCCGGCACGGCGATAGCCAAGAACGGCGAGCGCGTCGTGACGCAGGAGAGCAATGCGGCGCCGGCATCACAGTAGGAACGTAGGGCGGGTTAGTACTACTGCGTCACAAGCGCTCTTTCAGCCGATCCTGAGAGGCCGTGAACGAATCCAGCCGTCATTGCGAGCGAAGCGAAGCAATCCACCGTCCCGCAAACGCGGTTGGATGGATTGCTTCGTCGCTATCGCTCCTCGCAATGACGGCGGAGGCAGAATTATGACGCAGTAAGATTAGTTAGCAACGCGTAACCCGCCGCGCCGCCCGGCCCGCGAATGGCGGAGTACGCCTGCGGCTAATCCGCCCGACAATCTTCAATCCACCTTCACATTGGCGGCCTTGATCATCGGCCACCACTTCGCGATTTCCGCCTTCTGCCAGACGCCGAGCGCTTCCGGCGTCAGCTGGTCCTTCGGCGGCATCTGCAAGCCGAGATTCTCGAGCTGCTTCTGCACCGTCGGATCGGCCATCGCCGCGACCGCGGCGGCGTTGAGCTTGGTCACGATCTCCTTCGGCGTGCCCTTCGGCACCCAGAGGCCGGACCACAGTGTCATGTGGAAGCCCGGCAGGCCGGCCTCGTCGACCGTCGGAACCTCCGGCGCATTCGCGACCCGTTTGGAATCGGTCACCGCGTAGGCGCGGATGTTGCCGGCGCGGACCTGGTTGATCGAATTCGAGGTCTGGTCGACGATGATGTCGATCTGGCCGGCCACGAGATCGTTCAGCGCCGGCCCGGTGCCGCGATACGGCACGTATTGCAGCTTGATGCCGGAAACGTTCTCGAAATAGAGCCCGGCGATGTGGCTGCCGCTGCCGGCGCCGGCGGTGCCCGCGGTCGGCGGCTCCGGCCGCGACTTCAGCCATGCCAGGAGCTCCTTGAGCGATTTCGCCGGCACCGCGTTCTTGCTGACGATGATCATCGGGTTGCTCGGCAGCAGCACCACCGGCTCGAGATCGGTGACGAGATCATAGCCGAGCTTGTAGATCGCGCCGTTCGCGACATGGGTGCCGAGATGGCCGAACGAGACGGTGTAGCCGTCGGGCGCCGAACGCACCGCGCGGCCGACGCCGATCGAGCCGCCTGCCCCGGTCACATTCTCGATCAGCAGCACCTCGCCGAGCGACTGCTTCATGTGCTCCCCGAGGATGCGCGCCATCGCATCCGACGGACCACCGGCGGCGAACGGCACCACGATGGTGATCGGGTGCGCCGGCCAGGTTTCGGCATGCGCTGGGCTGGTGATGGTCAACAATGCAGCCAAGGCAGCCCAGATCGTTCTACGCATCATGCACTCCCTCGAATGATTTTGTCATTGCAAGGAGCGAAGCGACGAAGCAATCCATGGTTCAGCGCAAGCGGTGAAATGGATTGCTTCGCTTCGCTCGCAATGACGAACTAGAATGACCGCTCAGAACTGCGAGAAGTCGATCGGCTTGTGCCGATCCAGCGTGCGGGTGATCGGCGGCAGCGGGTATTTCAGGCCGCTGGCGCAATTGAACAGCATCACGCGGTCGCCCTTCGCGACGCGGCCGTCGGCAAGGCTCTGCTTGTAGGCGGCATAGGTCGCGGCGCCCTCGGGGCAACAGCAACAGCCCCTCCACGCGCGCGACCTCATTGAGCGCCGCGGTGATCTTGTCGTCGTCGACGGCGATTGCAAAGCCCTTGCTTTCGCGCACCGCGCGCAGGATGAGGAAATCGCCGATCGCCTGCGGCACGCGGATGCCGGAGGCGATGGTGTGGGCGTCCTCCCAGCGTGCCGCGTGCTCGGTGCCGGCCTCATAGGCCCGCACCATCGGCGCGCAGCCGGACGCCTGCACCGCCACCATGCGCGGGCGCTTCGAGCCGATGAAGCCGATCTTTTCGAGCTCGTCGAACGCCTTCCACATGCCGATCAGGCCGGTGCCGCCGCCGGTCGGATAGAAGATCACGTCCGGCACGTCCCAGCCGAGCTGCTCGGCGAGCTCGAGGCCCATGGTCTTTTTGCCCTCGATCCGGTACGGCTCTTTCAGGGTCGAGGTATCGAACCAGCCGACTTTTGCTTTTCCCTCGCCGACGATCTTGCCGCAGTCGTCGATATAGCCGTTGACGCGATAGACGGTGGCGCCCTGCAGCTCGATCTCGCTGACATTGACCTCAGGCGTATCCGCCGGGCAGAAGATCGTGGTCTTGATGCCGCACGAGGTGGCATAGGCCGCGAGCGCCGCGCCGGCATTGCCGTTGGTCGGCATCGCCATGTGCTTGATGCCGAGCGCCTTGCCCATCGACACCGCCATGACAAGGCCGCGCGCCTTGAACGATCCGGTCGGCAACCGCCCCTCGTCCTTGACGATGATCTCGCCGCCGCCGAGCTTGGCGCCGAGCCGCGGCAGCCGGATCAGCGGCGTCGTGACCTCGCCGAGGCTGACGATGTCCCCGCATTTGCGCACCGGCAGCAGCTCGCGATAGCGCCACAGGTCCGCCGGACGCTGGGCCAGCGCGTCCTTTGTGAGCGCCTTCTTCACGCCGGCGAGGTCATAGCGCACCAGCAGCGGCTTGCCGGCCTTGGACAGGTTATGGACCTGGTCGGCCGCATAATGATCGCCCTCCATCGCGCATTCGAGATGGGTCACGAAGGTCGGGCGTTCGATGGTGAGGTTGTCGTTGTCCTTCACGAGATTCTGTCCTTCTTGTTCTTCGTGATGTCTTCTCTGCCAGACCCGTCACCCTGAGGAGGCCGCGCAGCGGCCGTCTCGAAGGGCGAACGGTCCCGCGGAGTAATCCGGGCCGTGCATCCTTCGAGACGCGCTCTGCGCTCTTCAGGATGACGGGACCGGGGGCGGCGTCCGCGGCGTCAAATATTCAGCACCCGCCCGTAGGCGTCGAGCACCGCTTCCTTCATCATTTCCGACAGCGTCGGATGCGGGAACACGGTGTGCATCAATTCCTCTTCGGTGGTCTCCAGGTTCATGGCCACCACATAGCCCTGGATCAGCTCGGTGACCTCGGCCCCGATCATGTGCGCGCCGAGCAACTGCCCGGTCTTCTTGTCGAAGACCACCTTGACCAGGCCCTGGTCCTCGCCGAGCGCAATCGCCTTGCCGTTGCCGACGAACGGGAAGCGACCGACGCGGATCTCGCGGCCGCCTTCCTTGGCCTTGGCTTCGGTGAGGCCGACGGAAGCGACCTGCGGGTTGCAATAGGTGCAGGCCGGGATCATCAGCTTGTCCATCGGATGCGGATGCAGGCCCTTGATCGCCTCGATGCAGATCACGCCCTCATGCTCGGCCTTGTGCGCGAGCATCGGCGGGCCCGCGACGTCGCCGATCGCGTAGATGCCGGGGACATTGGTCTTGCCGAGGCCGTCGATCACGATGCAGCCGCGGTCGGTCTTGACGCCGAGCTTTTCCAGCCCGAGCCCCTCGATATTGCCGACCACGCCGACCGCCGAGATCACGCGCTCGAATTCCTTGCTCTGCGGCTGGCCCTTGCCGTCGTCGATGGTCGCGACCACGCTGTCGGCCTTCTTCTCCAGCTTCGTCACCTTGGTCGAGGACATGATCTTAATGCCCTGCTTCTCGAAGCGCTTGCGGGCGAGGCCGGCGATCTCCGCGTCCTCCACGGGGAGGATCTGCGGCAGCACCTCGACGACCGTCACGTCGGCGCCCATAGTGTGGAAGAACGAGGCGAACTCGATGCCGATCGCGCCGGAGCCGACCACCAGCAGCGATTTCGGCATCCGTTCCGGCACCATCGCCTCGAAATAGGTCCAGATCAGCTTCTTGTCGGGCTCAAGCCCGGGCAGCACGCGCGGCCGTGCGCCCGTCGCGACGATGATGTGCTTGGCCTGATAGGTGCCCTCGCCGCTCGCGCCCTTCGGCGCCTCGACCGTGGATTTCTTCACCGTGATCTTCCCGGGCGCATCGATCGTGGCGTCGCCCCAGATCACCGTGACCTTGTTCTTCTTCATCAGGAAGCCGACGCCGTCATTGAGCCGCTTTGAGACCCCGCGCGAGCGCTGCACCACCGCCTTCGGATCGAACGAGACGTTGTCCGCCGACAGCCCGTAATCCTTGGCGTGCTGCATGTAGTGGTAGACCTCGGCCGAGCGCAGCAGCGCCTTGGTCGGGATGCAGCCCCAGTTCAGGCAGATGCCGCCGAGATAGGATTTCTCGACGATCGCGGTCTTGAAGCCGAGTTGCGCGGCGCGGATCGCGGTGACGTAGCCGCCGGGGCCGGAGCCGATGATGATGACGTCGAAGGATGTGTCGGCCATGGCGGCTCCCGTTCAACTCAATGTGTGACGCCGCGCGCGCGGCTTCTTGCGATCAATGTCCTGACCAGCCATTCGAGCCCGATCGTCACGGCCATGATGGCCAGGGCCGTCAGCACGATCGGCTGGGCGATGTTCCGCGCCAGTTGTTCGCCGGCGAAGAACGCGGAGTGCAGAAAATCCAACCCGACCGGATTGCACACCAGCGCGGCCGACAGCAGCAGCGAGATCCAGGGCCAGCGCGTGCGGGCCGTGCCGGCCATTCATCGGTACTCCTGCCATACCGCACCGAGGAAGATGGTCCACACCACCGCGAGCACGGCCGCGCCGATCATCATCATCCTGAACTGGAACGTCGAGATCAGGTCGCGGTTGACCGCGACCAGCAACGCGACGGCGATGGCGACGAGCAGGACGTACGGACCGGCGATCGCGTACATGGCCGATGCCCGTCACACCATCATCATCACGGGGTTCTCGATCAGCTGCTTGAAGGCACCGATCAGCTCGGCACCCAGCGCGCCGTCGATCGCGCGGTGATCGCACGACAACGTCACGCTCATGATGTTGGCGATCTCGATCTTGCCGCCGCGCACCACCGGGCGCTCCTCCGAGGTGCCGACCGCGAGGATCGAGGCGTGCGGCGGGTTGATCACGGCGGTGAAGTGGTTGATGCCGTACATGCCGAGGTTCGACACCGCAGTGGTGCCGCCCTGATATTCTTCCGGCTTCAGCTTGCGGGCACGGGCGCGGGCGGCAAAGTCCTTCATCTCGTTGGAGATGGTCGACAGCGTCTTGGTCTCGGCCTTGCGGATGATCGGCGTGATCAGGCCGCCCGGCATCGCCACCGCGACGCCGACGTCGGAATGCTTGTGCTTGAGCATGCCGCCTTCGGTCCAGCTGACATTGCAGTTCGGGATTTTCTGCAGCGCGACCGCCATCGCCTTGATGACGAAGTCGTTGACCGAGATCTTGTAGAGCGGCTTCTTCTCCTTGTCCTTCGGCGCGGCCGCGTTGATCTCCTCGCGCGCGGCGAGCAGCTTGCCGATGTCGCAGTCGATCGTGAGATAGAAGTGCGGGACGTTCTGCACCGAGGCGGTGAGCCGCTGCGCGATGGTGCGGCGCATGCCGTCATGCGGCACGACCTCGTAGGAGCCCGGCTCGAACAGCGCCAGGATCTGCTTGTCGGACATTGACGGCGCGATGCTCGGCCCCGCGGCGGGCGCAGCCGCCGGCGCCTTCAGGCCCTTGCCGGACTTGGCGTCGTCGACGTCGCGGGCGATGACGCGGCCATGCGGCCCGGTGCCGGTGATGCGGCCGAGATCGATGCCGGCTTCTTTCGCCAACCGGCGCGCCAGCGGCGAGGAAAACACGCGGGCGTGGCCATTGGCCTGCGACGCCGCGGCCGCAGGTGCCGCCGCCTGGGTCGGCCCGGCCGCGGGTGCCGGAGCCGGTGCGGCCTTCGGGGCTGATTCAGGGGCCGGCGCGGCCTGGGCCGCGGGCTTCGGTGCCTCGGCGGGCTTCGGCGCTGGCGCTGCGCCCGCCCCGGCGCTGGCGGCCGCCTTCACATCCTCGCCGTCGCCGGCCATCACCGCGATCACGTCGTTGACCGGAACGTCCTGGGTGCCCTCGGGCACCAGGATCTTGGCGATCGTGCCTTCATCGACCGCTTCGACTTCCATCGTCGCCTTGTCGGTCTCGATCTCCGCGATCACGTCGCCGGACTTGACCTTGTCGCCCTCTTTCTTGAGCCACTTGGCGAGGTTGCCCTTTTCCATCGTCGGCGACAGCGCGGGCATGAGAATATTGATCGGCATTGTCAGTGACCTTGTTGCGACCGCGGTTTGGTTTGGCCCATGTCGGTCGGCCGGGCGATTTCGGCTTCGAACATCTCGACGATGCGCGCGAGCGCCTCGTCCTCGGTGTATTCGCTCTCGCGCGAATAGGCGCGCGCGGCGTGACGGGCGATGTCGACGAGCATCAGCCCCCACATGTCCGGCTCCTCGAAGGCGCGCTGGAACGCGATCGACAGGCCGCCGTCGACCACAAAGGCGCGCAGCACCTCGACGGCGTCGTCGCGGCCCATCACGTCGGGCGGCAGCGGCTGCTCCTTGGGACCGGCCATCGGCGTTACCGGTAGGACACGGCCTTGGCGGCCGCGACCACCTCGGCGACGGAGGGCAGAGCGAGCTTTTCGAGATTCGCGGCGTAGGGCATCGGGACGTCCTTGCCGGAGACACGCGCGACCGGCGCATCGAGATAGTCGAAGGCGTGCTCCATGATGCGCGCGGCGACCTCGGAGCCGACGCCGCTCTGCTGCCAGCCCTCTTCGACCGTGACGGCACGGCCGGTCTTCTTCACCGAGTTGATGACCGTCTCGGTGTCCATCGGGCGGATGGTGCGCAGGTCGATTACCTCGGCCTCGATGCCTTCCTTGGCGAGTTCATCGGCGGCCTTCAGCGCATAGGACATGCCCATCGCCCAGGAGACGATGGTGACGTCCTTGCCGGCGCGGGCAATCCGCGCCTTGCCGATCGGCACCACGAAATCGGGTAGCTTCGGCACTTCGCCGGTGTGGCCGTACAGCACCTCGTTCTCGAGGAAGACCACCGGATTGGGATCGCGGATCGCGGCCTTGAGCAGCCCCTTGTAGTCGGCAGCCGAATACGGCGCGATCACCTTGAGGCCCGGGATCTGCGAGTACCAGGCGGCATAGTCCTGACTGTGCTGGGCGGCGACGCGCGCGGCGGCGCCGTTCGGGCCGCGGAACACGATCGAGCAGCCCATCTGCCCGCCCGACATATAGAGCGTCTTGGCGGCGGAGTTGATGATCTGGTCGATCGCCTGCATCGCGAAATTCCAGGTCATGAACTCGACGATCGGCTTCAACCCGGCCATCGCCGCACCGACGCCGACGCCGGCAAAGCCGTGCTCGGTGATCGGCGTATCGATCACGCGGCGGGCGCCGAACTCCTGCAACAGGCCCTGCGTCACCTTGTAGGCGCCCTGATACTCGGCGACCTCCTCGCCCATGATGAAGACGTCGCCGTCGCGGCGCATCTCCTCGGCCATCGCATCGCGCAGCGCTTCGCGGATGGTCTGGGTGACCATCTCGGTGCCGGCGGGGATCTCCGGATCGGGCAGTGGCTCGCTGGCGGGCGCGGCCGGTGCCTTCGCCGCCGGCTGCGGCGCTTCCGCCTTTACATCTCCCTTGGCTTCGGCAGCAGGCGCGGCCTCGGCAGCCTTCGGCTGCGGCGCGGGAGCGGCCGGCACCTTGGCGAGGTCGGCGGCGCTTTCGCCGTCGGCCAGGATGGTGGCGATCGGCGTGTTGACCGCGACGTCTGCGGTGCCTTCCGGAATCAGTATCTTGCCGAGCGTGCCCTCGTCGGTGGCCTCGACCTCCATCGTCGCCTTGTCGGTCTCGATCTCGGCGATGACGTCACCGGACTTGATGGTCTCGCCTTCCTTTTTCAGCCATTTGGCGAGGTTGCCCTTCTCCATGGTGGGCGACAGCGCAGGCATCAGCACTTGAATGGGCATATCAGCTCCCGAAATCGGTCTTGAGATTCGTCTGCGCGGGTGGGGTCAGCGGTAGATGTCGGTGTAGAGCTCGGACGCATCGGGCTCCGGATCGTGCTGGGCGAAGTCGGCGGCCGCGTTGACGATCTCGCGCACCTCGGCGTCGATCGCCTTCAGGTCCTGCTCGCTGACGCCGGATGCCAGCAAGCGGTTGCGCACCTGCTCGATCGGATCCTGGTCGTGGCGGACCTTCTCGACCTCCTCGCGCGTGCGGTACTTCGCCGGATCGGACATCGAGTGGCCGCGGTAGCGGTAGGTCTGCATCTCCAGGATGATCGGTCCGTTGCCGCCGCGGCACCAGGCCGTGGCTTCATCGGCGGCGGCCTTCACCGCGCGCACATCCATGCCATCGACCTGTCGTCCTGGAATGTTGAATGAGGCGCCACGCTTGGAGAAGTCCTGCTGCGCCGACGCGCGCGACACCGAGGTGCCCATCGCATAGCGGTTGTTCTCGATCACGTAGATCACCGGCAGCTTCCACAGCTCCGCCATGTTGAAGCTCTCGTAGACCTGGCCCTGGTTCGCGGCGCCGTCGCCGAAATAGGTCACGCTGACGTTATCGTTGCCGCGATAGCGGTTGGCGAAGGCAAGGCCGGTGCCGAGCGGCACCTGTGCGCCGACGATGCCGTGACCGCCGTAGAAATGCTTCTCCTTGCTGAACATGTGCATGGAGCCGCCCTTGCCGCGGGAATAACCGCCGCGGCGTCCGGTCAATTCGGCCATCACGCCCTTGGCTTCCATTTCGGTGGCCAGCATGTGGCCGTGGTCCCGGTAACCGGTTATGACCTCGTCGCCCGGCTTCAGCGCCATCTGCATGCCGACCACGACGGCTTCCTGGCCGATATAGAGATGGCAGAAACCGCCGATCGCACCCATGCCATAGAGCTGGCCGGCCTTCTCCTCGAAGCGCCGGATCAGCAGCATGTCGCGCAGCGCCTTGAGCTCCTGCTGCTTGGAGAATTCCGGCGGCGAGCCAGCCTTCTCCTGCCCTGAGTCCTTTGCGACGGTTTTCTTCGGTGTGGCCATGGCAATTCCGGGTGAGAGAAGTCGAAGAACCCTCTCTAACCCAACTCAAATCGGCTTGGAAGGATTGCGTTCGCCCGATGGAATTTTGCTATGCCGCAGTGCAGCGCGGCGCGACACTTTTGTGATAGCGCGCACGTGTTTTTGAAATTTGAGAACGCGTCAGTTCGGCTTGTTGATCCGGACCAGATCGCGCGGGTTGACGTAGTCGAGCTGGAAGCGCGCGCGCTCGTCCAGCATGTCGGGGTCGACCCGGTCCGACCGCAGCAGCGACACCCGCTGCTCGCCCTCGGCGCGCTCCTTCTTCAGCCGCGCCAGCTCCGAGGTCAGCGCGATGATTTCCTGGTCGAGCTCCTGGCGCGCATTCAGGCCGTATTTGCCGGTGTAGGCGTTGACGCCGAAATAACCGACCATCAGCGCCGCCAGCGTATAGAGGGCGAGACCGGACAGAATCGATTTGAGGCGCGTGCGGGAAACCATGGCCGCGAAGATGCGGCCATGGAGTTAACGAACGCTAAACGAGAGCATTTCGAGCGACGCGGATACCGATTCAACCGGAACGACGACCGCTCCGGATCAGCGGTTCTGCTTTTCAATGAAGGCCGCGAAGGCGTCGAGATACTGCTGCAACACGGCCTTGAGCGACTCCTTGGTCAGCTCGCCCTTGTCGTCGAAGGCATCGCCGACGCCGTTGAGATAGGCCTCCGGCTGGCCGAGGATCGGGCCCGAGATGCCCGGCAGGATGTTCTGCAGATGCTTCACCGCGCTGACGCCGCCGAGCGGTCCGGGCGAATTGCCGATGATGCCGACCGGCTTGCCGAGGAACGAGCTCTTGCCGTAGGGCCGCGAGGCGACGTCGATCGCGTTCTTCAGCACGCCCGGGATCGAGCGGTTGTATTCGGGGGTCACGAACAGCACACCGTTCGACTTCTGCAGCTTCTCGCGGAGCGCGAGCCAGTCCGCCGGCGGGGCCGCCTCGAGGTCCTGGTTGAAGAAGGAAATCCCCTGCAGCGTCGTGACCTCGAGCTTCAGCGAGGCGGGCGCGAGCTTGGCCAGCGCATTGGCGATCTTCAGCGAAAAGCTCTCCTTGCGGATGCTGCCGACGATGGTGACGATGTTATAGGCCATTACAGATTTCCCCTCGGGTTTGCGTGAAGCTCGTGGACCTCACCTACCGGCCCGTCAAGAAAGATGCAAGTGCATGGATCACCCAATTCCGGAAACGCAGCGTTTCGCGGAATTGGTCTACGCTAAAGTAAAAAGGCCGTCCCGGGGACGGCCTTTCGTTTCAGTCCTCATCCCTTGTTCGGGTTGATCAGGAATTTCTCGCCGGTCGCGCGCTTGTTGTAGACGGCGATGTTGTCGAGCTGCAGGGTCTCCTGCAACGACACCACCTTGGTGTAGTGGCTGGCGAAGGTCGTCTTCAGTTCGGCCACCACGCGCTGGCGCAGCTTGTTGCCGGCCTCGGGTCCGATCTTCATCAGGAACGGGAACAGCAGCCAGCCGCCGACGCCCCAGGCCATGCCGAAGCCGCGCGGCAGCTCGATCGATCGGCTGTCGAGGCTGCCATAGACATAGACCTGCTTGTGCACGTTCGAGCCGTAGCGGCTATAGGCCTTGGCGGTCTTGTTGATCGCGCTCTCCATCGCGACCAGGATCTGGCCCGCGAGCTTGCCGCCGCCGATCGCATCGAAGGCGATGGTCGCGCCGGTCTCGACCAGCGCGGCGGTGAGCTTGTCCATGAAATCGGGCGCCGAGGAATCGACGACATGCCGGGCGCCGATCTTGTGCAGGATCTCGGCCTGCTCCTTGTTGCGCACGATGTTGACGAGGCCGATGTCGTCCTTGAGGCAGATCCTGTTCAGCATCTGGCCGAGGTTGGACGCCGCCGCGGTGTGCACCAGCGCCTTGTGCCCCTCGCGCCGCATCGTCTCGGTCATGCCGAGCGCGGTCAGCGGATTGACGAAGCAGGAGGCGCCTTCCGCCGGCGTGGTGCCCTCGGGCAGCGGCAGGCATTCGCCGACCCGCAGCGTGCGGTATTGCGCATACATCGCGCCGCCGATCATCGCGACCGTCTTGCCCATCAGCGCCTTCGCGGCGTCCGAGGAGCCGGTCCGGATCACGACGCCGGCGCCTTCATTGCCGACCGGCATGGATTCGTCGAGCCGCGCGGCGAGGCCCGGCAACGCCGCGTCCGGCACGCGCGCGGTCACCACAGGCAGGTCCTTGCTGCCGGAGACCTTGGCGGCCGTCATGTCGGCGGGGCCGATCAAGAGACCGAGGTCGGACGGATTGATCGGGGTCGCCTCGACCCGGACCACGACCTCGTCGGGACCGGGCTCGGGGGTCGGGACATTGACCAGCGACAATTCCAGCTCGCCATCCTTCTTGAGCAGCGAACGCAGTTGCAGACCGCTCTTGCCGTCGCTCATCCCGACCTCCCTTTTTTGCGTCTTGTTCAGTCCCGATCAGTTGGGGCGTTACGCCAGCGCCTTCAAGGCCGCCCTGCCGGCGTATTTCGCCTGCGTGCCGAGTTGCTGCTCGATGCGCAGCAGCTGGTTGTACTTGGCGGTGCGGTCGGAGCGCGCCAGCGAGCCGGTCTTGATCTGCCCGCAATTGGTCGCGACCGCGAGGTCGGCGATGGTGGAGTCCTCGGTCTCGCCGGAGCGATGCGACATCACGGCGGTGTAGCCGGCCTTGTAGGCCATCTCGATTGCCGCCAGCGTCTCGGTCAGCGTGCCGATCTGGTTGACCTTGACCAGGATCGAATTGCCGCGGCCGTTCTTGATGCCGTCGGCGAGCCGCTTGACGTTGGTGACGAACAGATCGTCGCCGACCAGCTGGCACTTGCTGCCGATCGCATCCGTCAACTCCTTCCAGCCGTCCATGTCGTCTTCCGACATGCCGTCCTCGATGGTGACGATCGGATAGCGGCCGACCAGATCGGCGAGATACTTCACCTGCTCGGAGCGCGAACGGGTCTTGTTCTCGCCGCCGTAGACGTAGGCGCCTTCCTTGAAGAACTCGGTGGAGGCGCAGTCGAGGCCGAGCACGACGTCGTCGCCGGCCTTGTAGCCGGCCTTGCCGATCGCGTTCATCACGAACTCGAGCGCGGCGTCGGCCGACGGCAGGTTCGGCGCGAAGCCGCCCTCGTCGCCGACATTGGTATTGTGGCCGGCCTTCTTCAATTCGCCGCGCAGGGTGTGGAAGATCTCCGAGCCGCACCGCAGCGCCTCGGCGAACGAGGTGGCGCCGACCGGCAGGATCATGAATTCCTGGAAGTCGATCGGATTGTCGGCATGCACGCCGCCATTGATGATGTTCATCATCGGCACCGGCAGCGTCCGCGCCGAGGTGCCGCCGACATAGCGATACAGCGGCATGTCGAAGGATTCGGCGGCGGCCTTGGCGCAGGCCAGCGAGACGCCGAGGATGGCGTTGGCGCCGAGCCGGCTCTTGTTCGGCGTGCCGTCGAGATCGATCATGATCTGGTCGATCGCGACCTGGTCCTCGACCGAGTGATCGGCGAGCGCCTCGAAGATCTCGCCATTGACCGCGGCAACCGCCTTCTGCACGCCCTTGCCGAGATAGCGCGTCTTGTCGCCGTCGCGCAGTTCCACCGCCTCATGGGCACCGGTGGAGGCGCCCGAGGGCACTGCCGCGCGGCCGATTGACCCATCCTCCAGCACCACATCGACCTCGACCGTAGGATTGCCGCGGCTATCAAGGATTTCGCGGCCGATGATGTCGACGATGTCAGTCATGAGAACCTCTTATGGCAGTGAGGGGGTCGGATGGCGGTGCTTCTACCGCAATGCATCGAGGGGGAAAAGGCCGCCTGACGGGCTCCTTTGCATGGGGTTGTTTTGCAGGAAAACCGGTTTCCACTTTTCCGGATCATGCTCTATGAGACCCGAACGGAGACCCCAATGGCAAAGACATCCAGCAAATCAACGACCTCCCCCGGCCTGCAGCTCGGCCGCGCGGTTGAATGGCCCGACGCGCCGGACAAGGCGCAGCTCGACCGCGTGCCCAATCCGCAAGCTGGGACCGATTATCTGGTCCGCTTCACGGTGCCGGAGTTCACCTCGATCTGCCCGGTGACGGGCCAACCGGATTTCGCGCATCTGGTGATCGACTATGTGCCGGGCCGCTGGCTGCTGGAATCCAAGTCGCTGAAGCTGTTCGCCGCGAGCTTCCGCAACCACGGCGCCTTCCACGAGGACTGCACCGTCATGATCGGCAAGCGGATATCAGACGAGATCAAGCCAAAATGGCTGCGCATCGGCGGCTACTGGTATCCGCGCGGCGGCATCCCGATCGACGTGTTCTTCCAGACCGGAAGACTGCCGAAGGGCATCTGGGTTCCCGACCAGGGCGTCGCGACGTATCGCGGGCGCGGCTGAATCCCGCAGGGAGGTTGGAGCCTTGATATCTATCGCATCAGCATGCGGTCGGTGATCGCCTGCTGTTCCCGTCGGTAATTGCCGATGCCCCATTCCGTTTGCAAACCATAGGGCGGATCGTTCGATGGACCGATCAACCACCAACTGCCGCTGATGGGTTGTTGACCGGGGCCAAATGCCGGGCCGCCTTGGCTGCCATATTCGCCCGCCATGTAGCCGATCAATGTCGCGGCCCAGTCACGATCAGCCTGTGTCCGCAGCGACGAGCCCATCTCGCCGATCCAGACCGGCGCGATATTGTCCCGGACCAGATAGCCCCAGGTACGGTTCATCCGATCGACGTAGTCTGCGCCACTTTGCGCCAAACCAAATCGCGCAATATCGGACACTTCGTCCGGATATTCATGGACGGTGTAGACCAGCTTGTTGGCAATCGGCAATTTCACGGGATTGGCCCCCGCAGCGGTCAGATTTCCCGCAGGGGAGGCATATCTTGGATCCATCCCCGAGGCCGGCGGCGGGGGTGAATAAAAGAACGGCCCAGGACAGATAATCAGCACGTCCTTGTTGACCGACTGGATCGCCGAGCCCACGCTTTCACACATCGCCTTGATGTCCGTCGGCCCGCCGCCTCCCCAGGTAATGCGCCCCTTTTCGCCGTTCGGCTCGTTATGCAGATCGAAGCCGATCACGGTGGAATTTCCGGCAAATGTTCGGGCCATCCGCACCCAATTTTGCCTGAACGTGTCGGCGGTGATCCGACCTTTGATGCCTCCGTCCCTCCCCTCGCTCCCCGGTCCCAGATCAAACCAAAGGCCGTTCTTCTGCTCGGTCCCCGCGTTGCTGTGATGGTCGAAAATCACCTTCAAGCCGAGCTGACCGGCGTAGGCGACGACTTTTTCGAACAGCTGCAACGTGGTGACGTATCGATAGTGTCCGTCCACATCCGGCACCGGGTCGGCCACCAGATCCCAGTTCAAGGTCGTATGAATCCAGCCGAGCCGATCACTGTAGCCATTGAGCGGCGCATCGAGGCCGGCATCGGTCCAGGGGATTCTGACCGCGTTGAATCCATCGGCGACGATGGAATCCAGGACAGTCGTGTAGCTCACCCGCCATAGGCCCGAGAGCGCCGCGCCCGGCGGACTATCCGTACCGTTCCAACCGATCGACGCGATGCGAACGCTGCGGCCCGTCTCGTCCACGATCTGGCTTCCCGACGTCTTCAAGAAGCCGGATGGCAGGAGGCGGCCGCCATGTGCCGATGGCCGCTCGCGATCTGCAATTTGAAGCACAATCGCGGGTGGAGCGATATGAGGGTCCAACGTCAGCACGGCCATGAAGTGTTCCTTGTCAGGTCACGTAGTCCCTCGGAACATCGCGCCGCCGGAACAGCGCCGAGATCATGACGATGAAAATCGAAAAATTGACGAAGCGCCCTGCGAATGATCCGAAAGTGTTGCAAAGCGACAGGTAAATGACGATCGGAAAGATCACGGTGGCATCAAGACGCTTGTAGACATCATACAAGAGTAGCAGCAGCCCCGACATGACCAGGGATGCGACCACCACGCCCTGAAAAACACTCATCTGGATAAAGGGATTCTCTACCCCCCATTCCAAACCGAAGGAATAGACCTGCGCCAGGGCATAGTCGGTGTTGGCGCCCCACAGAAAGTCCGTCCAGTTAAAGGACAAGAGAAGCGGGAGCATCAGCACGCGGCTGCGGGCGCTGCCGCCGTCCTCCGAAAAGCGATCGAGAAACTGGTCGAAGAATCCGGCGTAGGCCAGAACGGAGACGATCGCGATCCCAACCGGAACGGTCGCGATCGCAAGGATCACCTTGGTGCGCGAAATATGCCTTCCCCCGGTAAACCGCAGCACCTGCCATAGCGAGGCGAAAGCCAGGATGGCCAGGGTCAACAGCAAAGCGGTCCGGCCGCCAAAGGCAAGCAGCGCGACCGTTTGCAAGCCGATCATCGGAATGCGCAAGTCGGGACGCAACAGCCTGCCGGCGCCGACCAGGAGGCTGACGATGTAAGCGCAGGTTACGGTTGCCGCGTGAAGCGGATGACTGAGAAAAGCGGTTGCCCGCGGTTCCAGGGTCGTCATGCCATCCGGCGAGTATGTCATGAGCGGAAAAACATTGACGCCGGAAACCAGCTCGAAAATGCCGAGAACCGCGTTGATCGCAAAAAACCAATGCAGGAAGCGCTCAAGCCTTTCCATGCCGTCCGGCGGCACGAATGGCAGCAGCATGCAGCACAGAAACAGATGTAGATCGGTGTCGAAATACATCCCGAATCCGTTCCGCCGACCGACGACGATGTTGATCACTGCGAAGGTTGTCGCGAGAAAGAAGTAGATCGTTCCAAGCTTTGTCGCGAGATAGTAACGGGCAAGATCCGACTTCTGCGGATATGAGACAATGAAGGCCACAAACAGCAAGACGATGAAATAGGTGGCTACGTGTATCTTCGTGAGCGGCATTCCGCCGATCGATGAATAATCATACCCGATCAGATCGAGAAACGTCGAAGGAACGAACAGCAGGACAAAATAAGCCGCCAGCATTTTTTGGATGCGAGGGCCGGCAAACGGCAACCTCAGTCTGATCGTTCCGCCAGACGACGCTGCACGCGGGAGCGTGATTCCATCATCGCAAACGCGGCTGTTGGGACTCATGCCGCCACTGTTTCGGGATCGGAATCGACAATGACGGATCTGGCCTTGATTTGATTGTGCTTCAGCAACTCGGCCAGAACCTGCGCATCATCCGTCCTGGCGCCTCTCGGAGATTCCAGGAAGATCACCTCGTCAGCCATGGCGTAAAGCCCCAATTCGGACGGCGTCCCGCCCAGCTCCCCACCGTCGATGACGACGCGATCGAAGCTGCGTGCCTCCTTCAAGGCAGTCGAGAGCAAATAGCGCATCTGATGGTCCGGCGAAGCCAATGTCGTTACGCCGACCGGAACGATCCGAATGTTGGTTTTTCCCAATGCGTGGGCTGCCCGCTCGATCGTCGATTTGCCCGCCAGCACATCGCGGATGCCCGGGCGCTGGGCGAAACGTAACCGCGACGTCACGGGATGGCGCGCCAGATCGGCATCGATGACGATTACCTTCTGCCCTGCGGCGTCGACCGAACGTGCCAGTTCCAGCGCCGCCAGATCGAGCGAGGCCTCGGACGAGGCGCGGACCAGCAGCACGGAATGCCCCGAGGGTGCGCCAAGCAGTTCTGCCGCAAAATCGTCCAGTCGGACTTGGCCGCCCATTTGCCGGTCCGCTCTGACGGGATGGCTGGCCTCCGGCTGCACCGGCGGTGGCACCCTTACGCGCCTCGTATTCGGGTTTGGTGCCTCCCTGTCCCCAGGATCGAAACCTTCGCGCGCCAGGGCCAGGACGATGCCCAGACTAAGACCACCGAACAACGCTGCCGCCATGATGATCGCGGTCGGCGGCCAGCTCTTGCGATCCGGCGGCGACGCTTGCGAGATCAGCCTGATATTGGTGGTGTCGATAACCTCCTGCACGCCCGCCGTCTTGGCTTTCGCAAGAAAGGTCTCGTAGAGGGAACGATCGGAGTCCGCCTTACGCTCGAGCTCGCGCAGCGGCACCATGACCTTTTCGTTGTTTTCCGAGAGCTTCTTCAATGCATCGAAACGCGCCTGGAGGGTCTGGACGTTTGTTCGCTCGCCGGCGGCCACGTTTCGGACCGCCTCGGCGATCAGCCTGACTTCGTTCTTGATCGCGACCTGCACGTCATGGAGCTGGGCGCGCGCGGCCCGCAGGGCGGGATGATTGGGTCCATTGATCAGCGCCAGTTGCGCTTCGTCGCGGGAAACATCCGCCGCGCGGGCCCGAAGCTGCGCGATCGTCGCGGACTGGACGGCTTCCGGCAAGGCCTCCAACTGCGCGCCGCCAGCCTCGATCGATTCAATCAGCTTGACGCGTGCCAGCGCCTCGTTCAGCCGGGTCTTCGCACTGGTCAGCTGGGTATTGGCCTCGTCGAGCTCCTGTTCGGTCACCAATCTGTTTCGCGCGCCGACCAGGTTATTGGCTGCCTTGTAGGCAGCGACGGCCTGCTCCGATTGGTTGACGGCAGCACGCATCCGGTCCAGCTGCGACGTGATCGCATCCGAAATGCGCCGGTTGAAATTTGCGTTCGCGCTGGCCTGCCCTTCGAGGAAGGCATTGGCCACGGCATTGGTGAGCTTGGCTGCCAGCTCCGGTGTCCTGGCCGAAACCATGATATCGATGACGAATGAACGGTCGTTGCGCTTGACGACCGTGTTCAGGCGCAGATTGCGCAAGGCAACCAGTTCGGGGGATTCATTCCGCGACAATCCGAGCAGAGCCCTGATCGTCGCCGAGAGGCCGCTCCGGCCATTGAAATCCGGATTGTCAGCCAGCTTCATGTCATCGACGACGCGCGTCAGCACTTCGCCGGACGTGATTATTTTCAACTGGCTTTCAACAAGCAGCAAGCCGTCGCCGGGCACGGAGTTCTGCACCGCAGGCTCTTCCTTCGGCGTTGTGCGGTCGCGCGGATCGACATAGACCTCTGCGGTCGCGGTGTAGATCGGCCGAGCGATCGCGAGATAGATCGTCGCCACCGCACAGAAGGCCGCAGCCACTCCGAAAATCCAGCCCTTGCGCCGGAGCAGAATGCCCGTCACGTCCTTGAAGTCGACGCCGTCCCGAACCGATCCAGCCCCCCCGCGCAGAATGGCGCTGATTGCCTTGCTGCTGTCTGCCTGCTGAGCGGTCATTACAAACTCCAACCCGACCGTCACAACAAGACTCCGGACCAGCCGACGGCTAGCCGTAAAGTAAATAGGTACAGTTAATCGGGGGTTACCCGATCCAGCCATACCTCCTGTGGTGGCGTCCGGTGAACGGACAGCAGCCTTTGGCGATTACGGCATTGTCCGCCGGGTCGGGCGGGAACCAATAGCGGCCGGGAGCAGCCATTGAGGCGTGGATGCCTCGCAGCCCCCACTCAGGTCCCTGCATGCGCGTCGGCTGGCGCCCGCTGTTTGAGGAATCTTGCGCAGATGAAGCCGAGCACGACCATCACCGCGCCCGCCGAGACCAGCGTCGCGGTCTTGCCGGCGTGTTGCAAGCCGAAACCGTAGGCGATCGGGCCGACGGTCTGGCCCATGAAGAAGAAGAACGAGTGCAGCGACAGCGCGGTGGCGCGCGCCTCGACCGACAGCTCGCTGGCGAACACCTGCAGGCAGCCATGGATCATGTAGAAGCCGAGGCCCATCACCAGGAGGCCCGCCATCTGCAGCTTCCAGTGCGGCCCGAAGGCGACGCCGACCAGCTGGATCGCGACCAGCGTCGCGCCAACGATCATCATCCCCCTCACCCCGATCATCGGCAGCAGGCGCGCCACCGTCAGCGTGTAGAGCAATCCGCCGATCGCAAAGCCCGCGATCACGATGCCGGCGATCGACAGCGAGGTCTCGCCGAGCTCGAACAGGAACGAGGCGATGAAGGGAAACAGGCCGAGCACGCAGCAGCCCTCGACGAAAACCGCCGAATAGCAGATCCGCGCGTTCGGGTTGGTGAAGATGGTGCGATAGCCGTGGCGCAGCGCCTTCAGGCTGGTGCGCGGCGGCCGGTTCAGCTCGGCGCCGCGGAAGCCGGCTGCGACCGCCAGCGCAACGACGATCACGAGGCCGCCGAGCACCGCAAGCACGCCGCGCCAGCCGAGCAGATCGCCGATCAGGCCCGAGGCCGTGGCGCCGAGCAGATTGCCGGTCATCGAGCCCGCCAGCGTCCGTCCGATCGCGAGCTGCCGCTTGTCCGGGCCGACGAGATCGCTGGTCAACGACAGCGCCACCGGAAACACGCCGCCCGAGCCGACGCCGGCGAGGATGCGGGTCACGAACAGCATCGGAAACGAGGTCGAGAGCGCGCCGAGGATGTTGGCAACGCCGAGCAGCCCGAGGCAGATCGTCATCAGCCGCGCCTTGCCGAACAGATCGGCGGCGGCGCCGATCGCCGGCTGGACCGCGGCAAAGGTGAAGGCGAACACCGCGGCAAAGCTCGCCGCGGTCGCGATGCTGACGCCGAAATCATCCGCGACATGCGGCAGCACCGGATCGAGCGCGCGCACCGACAGGCTCGCCGCGAAGGTCGCCAGCGTAATCACGTTGAGGGCCGGCGGCATGCCGCTGGTTGCGGTCATGTCGTTGTCCGCCGGTCAGGCTGCCGTCTTGGCGAGCACGTCGAACTGCATCAGCCGCTTGACGAGGGATTCGAACTCCCGCAGCGGCACCATGTTGGGTCCATCGGACGGCGCATGATCCGGATCGGGATGGGTCTCGATGAAGACGCCGGCAACCCCGACCGCGACCGCCGCGCGCGCCAGCACCGGCACGAATTCGCGCTCGCCGCCCGACGAAGTGCCCTTGCCGCCGGGCTGCTGCACCGAATGGGTGGCGTCGAAGATCACGGGCGCGCCGGTCGTGCGCGACAGGATCGGCAGCGCGCGCATGTCGGACACCAGCGTGTTGTAGCCGAACGACGCGCCCCGCTCGGTGACCAGCACATTGGCGTTGCCGGCGCCCGTGATCTTGCTGACCACGTTCGTCATGTCCCACGGTGCCAGGAACTGGCCCTTCTTGACGTTGACGGCCTTGCCGGTCGCGGCCGCGGCCAGCAAGAGATCGGTCTGCCGGCACAGGAACGCCGGGATCTGCAACACGTCGACCGCCTGGGCCGCCTCCGCGCACTGGTCGGGTTCATGCACATCGGTCAGCACAGAGAGCCCGAGCGACGAACGGATTTCGGCGAAGATCGGCAGCGCCTGCTTCAGTCCGATGCCGCGCGCCGCCGATGCGCTGGTCCGGTTCGCCTTGTCGAACGAGGTCTTGTACACCAGACCGATCTTGAGCCTGGCCGCGATCTCCTTCAGCGCCGAGGCCACTTCAAGCGCGTGCGCGCGGCTCTCGAGCTGGCAGGGACCGGCGATGATCTGTAGCGGCAAGGCGTTGCCGAATTTGGCCGATCCAACGGCAACGATCGGCGCGGCTGGCGCGGAAACCTGATTGGTCAAAATGCTGCATCCTTATTGGCCTGCGACCATGCAATCCCACACGGGAGGGATCAAGCCATCCCGCACGATGAGGGGGTTGCGCTGACGCCGTGGGTGGGCCGTGCTATCACAATCCTGCCCCATCCGCCCCTGTAGATTGAGCGGAACAGAGTCCCAATGAGGATGACATGCGCCTGTTGATGATCGGAGCCTTTGTCGCCTCGTCGGCGATGTCCGGCCTGGCCTATGGCCAGGCCAGCAGCCTGCCCGGGGTCGTCACCAGCGGCGCCGCCGGCGTCACCATCAACGGCAAGCCGGCGGCGCGCAGCGGAGACACCACCAGCAATGGCGGCCCGCTGGTCGAAGGCGTGCCCAACGTGCTGATCAACGGCAAGCCGGCGGTCGTGATGGGCGACCGCACGCATTGCGGCGGCAAGACCACCTCAGGCAGTCACGGCGTCTTCATCAACGGCAAGCCGATGGTGACCCAGGGCGATCAGACCTCGGGCTGCCCGCAATAAGGAGCTGCGGCACGACGAGGCCTCGTCATCGTGCCCCTGACGGCCACCGCATCACTTGACCGCTGAGAACGACGTCGGCACCAGGAGCTGGTTGACGATGTTGAGAACGATCTGGCCGTCCTCCTCGGTCTTGGCGCGCGCGCTGATCCATTCCGGATCGGTCGTGAACGCGGTCCACTTCTTGTCGCGCTCGGCGAGCGATTCCCAAGCGAGCAGATAGGTCAGTTCCTGGTTGGATTCGCCGACCAGCGTCGTGAAGAAGCCAGCCTGCTTGATGCCGTGCTTCTCCCACAGTTTCAGCGTGATGGTCTCGAAACGCTTGAGCAGCGCCGGCAGCCGGCCCGGCAGACAGCGATAGACGCGGGTCTCGTAGATCATTGGCGGTACTCCCCAGAATTGTTTGCGGGGGCGGTTATAGCTACTCGGTTCCGGACTGTCTTGAGGGAGTGACAACATGGCACCCCTGCTCGCCGCAGGCGGCCATTTCCGCAATGTTGTTGCAATGTTACTTGCCTTAAAAGCAGCCCTTCGGGATCTGGACCCAAAGCACATGCGGATATTGCTGGTCGAAGACGAGGCCGAGATGGCGGCGGCGCTGTCGCAGGCCCTGAAGGGCTATGACATGGTGGTCGACCATGTGCCGAACCTTGCCGAGGCCGAGGAAGCGATTTCCGCCGATGTCCATGGCGCGGTGCTGCTCGACCGCCAGCTTCCAGACGGCGACGGGCTCACGCTGATCCCGAAATTACGCGCCAAGGCGGACGGCGTGCCGATCATCGTGCTGACCGCGCGCGGCGACCTCGCCGACCGCATCACCGGCCTCGACTCAGGCGCTGACGATTATCTGGCCAAACCCTTCGCGGTCGAGGAACTGCTGGCGCGGCTGCGCGCCGTGCTGCGCCGGCCCGCCGGCCTCCAGCTCGAGATCATCAAGGCCGGCCGCGTGGCCTTCGATTGCGGCCATCGCGAGGCCAGCGTCGACGGCCGCCCGCTCGAGCTGCCGCGGCGCGAGCTGCTGGTGCTGGAGACCCTGCTGCGTCGCATGGGCCGCACCGTGCTGCGCGCGACGCTGGAGGAAGCCGTCTACAATTTCGAGGACGAGATCCAGTCCAACGCGCTCGACGCCCATGTCTCGCGCCTGCGGCGCAAGCTTGCCGACGCCGATGCCGGCGTCGAGATCCACAGCATCCGCGGCGTCGGCTACCTCCTGAAGCAGACGTCATGAGCGAGGCGGCCGATCACTATTGCCTGCGCTCCAAACTGAGCTGGTGGCTGGTGACGTTGCAGGCAGCCCTGCTCGCCCTGCTCGTCATCCTGCTGATCGCGGGCCTGTGCGCCTCCGGCATCCTGCTCGTGCCGCGCGACGAGGACCACGTCATCGGCATCGTGCAGGGTGCGCTCGCGCGCGATCCTCAAGGCGGCTTGATGCTGCGCCCGACACCGGATCTGAAGGAGCTGCGCGAGAACACGCCCGACCTCTGGTTCGTGGTGCGCGACCGGCAGGGCCATTCACTGTCGGAAGGTGCGGTGCCGAACGAGTTTGCCAGGATCGGTGATGCGCTCGACCAGATCAGCCAGGCGCGGCTCGGCTGGCAGATGTTCGAGGACGACCCGCGCAAGCCGCCGGCCCGCATGAAGCGCGTCAACACCGATGCCGGACCGGTTCAGGTGATGACGGCCACGCAAGGACCGATGACGCGCGCCAAGACGGTGCTCGCCACCTCGCTGGCGTTTCTCGCCGTCGCCCTGCCCGGCCTGATGCTGATGGCCGCGGCGACCTTCGTGGCAACGCCGATGGTGATCAGGCGAGCCTTTGCCGGCCTCGACACCGCGGCCGACGAAGCACGCCGGATCGATTTCCGCCAGCGCGGCAGCCGGCTGTCGGCGGAGCATCTGCCGCTCGAAGTTGCCCCACTGGTGACCGCCGTCAACGATGCGCTGAAGCGGCTCGACGACGGCTATTCGCGCCATCAGCGCTTCGTCGCCGACGCGGCGCACGAATTGCGCACGCCGATCGCGATCCTCAACACGCGGCTGGAATCCCTGCCTCCGGGCCCCGAGAAAACCCGCCTGCTGGAGGATTCGGCGCGGCTTGCGACCCTCGCCGAGCAGTTGCTCGACATCCAGCGCTTCGACCAGTGCCGCAACCCGTTCGTGCGGGTCGATCTCGTCGCGGTCGCGCGCAATGTCGCGGCCGATCTCGCGCCGCTCGCGATCGCGGCTGGCTACGAACTATCGCTCGAAACCGCAACCGACCGGGTCGAAACGCTTGGCGACCGTGCTGCGCTGGAGCGCGCGCTGACCAACCTCGTGCAGAACGCCATCCAGCATGGCGGCCGCCGTGGCACCATCACGATCCACGTCGGCAGCGCCGCGACCATCGATGTATCAGACGAAGGCGACGGCATTCCGCAGGACCAGCGCGCGCGGATCTTCGATCCGTTCTACCGCCTCGCACCGCTCGACCGCGGCGCCGGTCTCGGTCTCAACATGGTGCGTGAGATCGCAAGGCTGCATGGCGGTCACGTCTCCGTGCTCGACGGCCCGAAGGGCGGCGCGTGCTTCCGTCTCACCTTACCGCCGGCGCCGTTGCTGTCGTGATGCGCACAATGTTGCGCAATGTTCTCGCAATGCAGCTCCCGCAAACAACGCATCACGCTTCGCATCTGAGTCGAAGCGCCGCGATACTTTGCTGGGAATCCCAATGTCACATGATCTCCTGTCTTTCTTCACGGCGTGGATGGCAGCCCCCGGCCGCGTCGGCGCCATCGCGCCGTCGGGCACAGCGCTCGCCGAACTGATCACACGCGACATCACCGCTAACACCGGCCCGGTGCTGGAGCTCGGACCGGGCACCGGCGCGTTCACCTACCAGCTGCTGAAGCGTGGCGTGCGCCAGCAGGATCTCACGCTGATCGAATACGGCTCGGATTTCATGCGGCTGTTGCAGCTGCGTTTCCCCGGCGCGCGCGTGCTGTGGATGGACGCGGCGCGGCTGGCCTCGGAACGGCTCTACGACGGCGCGCCGGTCGGCGCCGTGGTCAGCGGACTGCCGCTGCTCAACATGTCGCCGCGCAAGGTGATGGCGATCGTCGGCGGCGCGTTCAGCTATCTGCGTCCCGGCGGCGCCTTCTATCAATTCACCTACGGCATGCGTTGTCCGGTGCGGCGGCCGATCCTCGACCGGCTCGGCCTGCGCGCCACGCTGGTCGACCGCGCCATCCTCAACGTGCCGCCGGCCGCAGTCTACCGGCTGACGAGGCGCCCGCAACACAGATTGATGACGCGCGACGCCGCGCCGGCGCCCGGTGCAGATGTCTTACCGATCAAGAAAGAACGCCGGGCCAGCGAGGACTGCGCCGCCGTCTGACGGCGCAGCTGATCGAGGCTTTAAACCAGCCGGCTCTGCTTCGCCGCCGCCTCGATGAACGACGCGAACAGCGGGTGCGGTTCGAACGGGCGCGACTTCAGTTCGGGATGGAACTGGACGCCGATGAACCAGGGATGGTCCTCGTATTCGACGATCTCCGGCAGCACACCGTCGGGCGACATGCCGGAGAAGCGCAGGCCGTGCTGCTCGAGCCGGTCCTTGTAGGCGGTGTTGACCTCGTAGCGATGGCGATGCCGCTCGGAGATTTCGGTCGCACCGCCATAGACCTGCGAGACCCGGCTGCCGCGGTTCAGCGCCGCAGGATAGGCCCCTAACCGCATCGTGCCGCCGAGATCGCCGCTCTGCGAGCGCTTTTCGAGCTCGTTACCGCGCAGCCATTCCGTCATCAGGCCGACCAACGGCTCCTTGGTGGGGCCGAACTCGGTCGAGTTGGCCTCCTCGATGCCGACCAGATTGCGCGCCGCCTCGATGACGGCCATCTGCATGCCGAAACAGATGCCGAAATACGGCACGTCGCGTTCGCGCGCGAACTGCGCCGCGCGGATCTTGCCCTCGGCGCCGCGCTGGCCGAAGCCGCCGGGCACCAGGATCCCGTTGACGTGCTCGAGGAACGGCGCCGGGTCCTCGTTCTCGAACACCTCGCTCTCGATCCAGTCGAGATTGACCTTCACCTTGTTTGCGATGCCGCCATGCGAGAGCGCCTCGATCAGCGATTTGTAGGCGTCCTTCATGCCGGTGTACTTGCCGACGATCGCGATCGTCACCGCGCCTTCCGGATTGCGGACGCGCTCGTTGATCACGTTCCAGCTCTGCAGCGCCGGCGGAATCTTCGCGGTGATGCCGAACGCGGCCAGCACCTCGTCGTCGAGGCCGGCGGCGTGATAGGCCTCCGGCACCGCATAGATATTGTCGACGTCGCGCGCCTCGATCACGGCGCTCTCGCGCACGTTGCAGAACAGGCCGAGCTTGCGCCGCTCTTCCTTCGGAATCTCGCGGTCGGTGCGGCACAGCAGGATGTCGGGCTGGATGCCGATCGAGCGCAGCTCCTTGACCGAGTGCTGCGTCGGCTTTGTCTTGAGTTCGCCGGCACTTGGAATGTACGGCAGAAGCGTCAGATGAATGTAGACGGCATGATCGCGCGGCAGCTCGTTCTTGAGTTGGCGGATCGCCTCGAAGAACGGCAGGCCCTCGATGTCGCCGACGGTGCCGCCGATCTCTACCAGCACGAAATCGTACTCGTCGTTACCCGACAGCACGAATTCCTTGATCGCGTTGGTGACGTGCGGGACCACCTGGATGGTGGCGCCGAGATAATCGCCGCGGCGCTCCTTGGTGATGATGTCCTGATAGATCCGCCCGGTCGTGATGTTGTCGGCCTTGGTGGCCGGACGACCGGTGAAACGCTCGTAATGGCCGAGATCGAGATCGGTCTCGGCGCCGTCGTCGGTGACGAACACTTCGCCGTGCTGATACGGCGACATCGTTCCGGGATCGAGGTTGAGATAGGGATCGAGCTTGCGAAGGCGGACTTTGTAGCCTCTGGCCTGCAGCAGAGCGCCGAGCGCCGCTGAAGCCAGACCCTTGCCGAGCGAGGAGACCACGCCGCCGGTGATGAATATGTACCGCGCCATGGGACTTTACCTTTAATCCGCTTGCTGCGATTCGCAAAACGAATCGGCTGTTCCCGGCAAACAAATCACCGGGCTGTGGGTTACGTTAAACTGAGAGCGATTTCAGAGCATTAATGGGGGTTCTGGATGCAGGATGCCAGCGCCGCATCCTGCATGGCCACCCCGCTTTATTGCGACCGTGGCGCCTGCGGACCGCTCGGAGCCTGCTGGCCCTGCTGCTCGTCGGTCTTCTTCAGCGAATCGAGGATGCCGCCGGAGGTCGGTGGCGTCAGCGGCGTGCCGCTGGCCGGCTGCGTCTGCTGCGCCGGCGCGCCGGTGCCGATGATCGAGCTCGGCTTGCGGTCGTAGCCCGCGTACCAGGACAGGAACAGGCTGGTCACGAAGAAGCCGACCGCGAGGATCGCGGTGGTCCGCGTCAGCAGGTTCGCGGTGCCGCGGCTCGACATGAAGCCGGCACCGCCGCCCATGCCGAGGCCGCCGCCTTCGGATTTCTGCAGCAGCACGGCGCCGATCATGACGGCAACGATCATGAGATGGATGATGATAACGACAGTCTGCATCGCAAGCCTTCCGTCACAAGCCGCCAAGCGGCCAGACAAACGGCGCTATCGGCTTTGCGGGTTTCGTGAAAGTCGCGCCCTGTTACACGATTGCACCGGGCATTGTCACCCCCGAGATAGTCGCAACGGCCGACATCACAAGCAGCACAGACGGCGCCCGCCGGGGCCCTTGATCGGAACCGGTCAATTCCACTATGATCGACGTATGGATACTTTAGTAGACAACCTGAGCCAGCGCCTGGCGCAGCGGATCCGGCTCGAGCGGGATGGCCGCGGCTGGTCGCTGGCCGAGCTTGCCGAACGCGCCGGCGTCTCGAAAGCGACGATCAGCAAGATCGAGCGCGCCGAGGTCAGCCCGACTGCGGTCGTGCTGGTGCGGCTCGCCTCGGCGTTCGACCTCACGCTGGCCGGCCTGATGCTGCGCGCCGAGGGCGAGGGCGAACGGTTGTCGCGCGCCGCCACCCAGCCGCTGTGGCGCGATCCGGAAACCGGCTATCTGCGCCGCCAGGTGTTCAGCCGTCCCGACCATCCGGTCGAGCTGGTGCGGGTCGAGCTGCCGCCGAAGCAATCCGTCACCCTGCCCGCCTCGTCCTACGCGCATATCCGCCAGCTGGTCTGGGTCTTGAGCGGCAGCCTCGTGATCACCGAAGGCGGCGCGCGTCAGGTGCTCGCGAGCGGCGATTGCTTCGGCTTCGGCCCGCCGGCGGAAACCACCTTCGCCAACGAGACCAACACCGGGTGCACCTATGTGGTCGCCCTGGCCCGGAGCTGACGCATGCCGCAGTTTTCGATCAAGCCGCTCGCCGACGGGCCCGGGATTCGCAGCGCGCTCAGCGGGCTGTTGATCGAGACCGTCGCCAGCGGCGGCTCCGTGAGCTTCATGCATCCGCTATCGCCGGGCGATGCCAATGCGTTCTGGCAGGACTCGCTCGGCGCTGCCGCGCGCGGCGAGCGCATCGTGCTCGGGGCATTCGAGGGCGACGATCTGATCGCGACCGTGACGCTGCTGCTCAAGCTGCCGCCGAACCAGCCGCATCGGGCGGAAATTGCAAAAATGATGACGCGGCCCAGCCACCGCAACCGCGGCGTCGCGACCGCATTGCTGCGCACGGCCGAGCGGCTCGCGATCGAGCACGGACGCACGCTGCTGGTGCTCGACACCGCGGTCGACGACGGCGCCGCGCCGCTCTACGAGCGATCGGGCTTTCAGCTCAGCGGCATCATCCCGGACTACGCGCTGAAGCCGCATGGCGGGCTCACGGGGACGATGATCTACTGGAAGCGGATCGGCGCTGCTGCAACCTAGCCCGAGGCGTCATTGCGAGGAGCGAAGCGACGAAGCAATCCATCGATCCACATATGCGGTGAAATGGATTGCTTCGCTTCGCTCGCAATGACGTGGGTGGAGCGCCGTCCGCCTAACACCCCGCGGCGATGGCCAGGAAGTCGGAGGCCTTCAGGCTGGCGCCGCCGACCAGCGCGCCGTTGACGTTGGCGACGGCCATCAGCTCGGCCGCGTTCGACGGCTTCACCGAGCCGCCATAGAGGATCCTGATCCTGTTTCCCTCGGCCTTGAAGCGATCGGTGAGCTGACCGCGGATAAACCGATGAACGTCCTCGACATCTTTGGCGGTCGGGGTCAGGCCGGTGCCGATCGCCCAGACCGGCTCATAGGCCACCACCAGGTTGGCCGCGGTCGAGCCGTCGGGCAGCGAGCCCGCAAGTTGGGTGCCGCAGACATCAAGCGTCTTGCCGGCATCGCGCTGCTCGCGGGTCTCACCGATGCAGACGATCGCGGTCAGTCCGGCGCGCCAGACGGCCTCCGCCTTCTGCCGAATCAAGGCGTCGGACTCGCCATGGTCGGCGCGCCGCTCGGAATGGCCGACGATGATGGCGACCGCGCCGAGATCCTTGAACATCTCCGCCGAGAGATCGCCGGTGTGGGCGCCCGACGGCTTCGGATGGCAATCCTGGGCGCCGACGGCAACCTTCGAGCCGCGTGCCTTGTCGGCGAACGCCCCGACCAACGTCGCCGGCGGACAGACCAGCAGGTCGGCCTTCCCTGCGACGTCGCCGGCGCCGGCCAGCATCGCGTCAAATTCGGCAAAGGAGGATTTCAGGCCGTTCATTTTCCAGTTGCCGGCGATCAGCGGCCGGATGGCGTCGGTCATGTCGGATTTTCCCATCTTCGAAGCGTCGTCAGCGCTATCAGAGCCAGGCGGCGACTTCCAGAGCGCGGCTTGGCTCCCGTTGCGCGGCGTGCAGAGCGTTTTCGAGCGAAGCGGGCACCGGTTCGCGTGAAGAAAACGCGTCCGAACAAGAGCCTACCCGCTTCAATCCGCCCCCTCACCCATGGTTGCGGGGGGGCTTCGGCCACTTTATAAGCGTTTTCAATTCGGTGACGCCCTGCTGCCGGACCAAAAGTCCCGACTTTCGGTCCCATTTGGGCGCGACCGGTTCCCCTCCTGTAAAACAAGTTGGACCCATGCTTCGAGGAATGCGGAAAGCCTCATCAAACTGGCTCGGCAAGACGATTATGGCCGTGGTGATGGGCGTTTTGATCGTCAGTTTCGGGATCTGGGGCATCGCCGACATTTTCAAGGGGTTTGGCCAGTCGACCTTCGCCAAGGTCGGCGGGACCGAGATTTCGGCCGAGCAGTTCCGCCAGATCTATACCGACCGGTTGCAGCAGCTTGGCCGCCAGTTCGGCCGTCCGCTGACCCCGGACCAGGCCCGCGCCTTCGGCATTGACCGCCAGGTGCTGCAGCAGACGCTCGCGGAAGCAGCCCTCGACGAGGAGGCGCGCCGCATGGGTCTCAATCAGTCCGACGCCGAGGTGCTGCGCACGATCTACAACGATCCGAACTTCAAGGGCCTCAACGGCCAGTTCGATCCGCAGCGCTTCCAGGCCGTGATCCGCAATTTCGGCTACACCGAAGGCCGCTACATCGCCGAGCAGCGCCGCGTCGGGCTCAGGCGGCAGATCGCCGGCACCGTCTCGTCCGGGATCGAGCCGACCAAATCGATGGTCGAGGCGCTGACCCGCTTCCAGAACGAGCAGCGCTCGATCGATTTCGTCACGCTCGGTGCCGCACAGGCCGGCACCATCGATCCACCCTCGCCCGAGGCGCTCGCTGCCTATTTCGAGGACCACAAGGTCCAGTTCCGCGCGCCCGAATACCGCAAGATCGCCTTCGTCGCGATCACGCCCGAGGAAATCGGCAAGTGGGAAACGGTGTCGGATGAGGATGCGAAGAAGCTGTTCGAGGAGCGCAAGGACCGGCTCAGCAAACCGGAGAAGCGCGAGGTCTCGCAGATCGTGTTCCCGGACGCCGGCGAGGCGCAGGCCGCCCGCGCGCGCATCGCCTCGGGCACCTCGTTCGACGACATCGCCAAGGAGCGCAACCTCAACCCGGCCGACGTCAATCTCGGCCTGGTCGCGAAGTCGGCGATCCTTGACCCCGCGGTCGGCGATGCCGCCTTCGCGCTGCCGGCAGGCGACGTCAGCCAGCCGGTGCAGGGCCGCTTCGGCATCGCGCTGGTCAAGGTCGGCAAGATCGAGCCGGGCGTGACCCCGACCTATGAGAGCATGGCGCAGCAGGTGAAGAGCGAGATCGCCGCCGAGCGCGCCCGCACCAAGGTCGCCGAGCTGCGCGACAAGATGGAAGACGAGCGCGGCGGCGGCTCCAGCGTCATCGATGCGGCGCAGAAGCTGAAACTGGCCGCTGTCACGATCGACGCGGTCGACCGCTCGGGACGTCTGCCGAACGGCCAGGTCGCGACCAACATTCCGCGCGGCCTCGACGTGGTATCGCAGGCCTTCAACAGCGACGTCGGCGTCGACAACGACCCGATCTCGTTCAACAACGGCTATGTCTGGTACGACGTGCTCGGCATCACGCCGTCGCGCGAGCGTACCCTCGACGAGGTGCGCGACCAGGTCGAGGCCAAATGGCGCGAGGACCAGATATCTGCCAAGCTGCGCGCCAAGGCGACCGAGATCGTGCAGAAGCTCGACGGCGGCGCCAAGCTCGCCGACGAGGCGGCTGCGGCCGGCGTCAAGGTCGAGACCGCGGCGAACTTCCGCCGCGAGGCAACGCCGCCCAACGTGCCGGCCGGCGTGATCGCGGCCGCGTTCCGCACCGCCAAAGACGGCGACGGCCAGACCTCGGTCGCCGGCGGCAGCCAGTGGGTGGTGTTCCGCGTCACCGACGTTACGGTGCCGCCGGTCGACTTCGCCTCCAACGAGGTCAAGCAGCTCACCGAGGCGTTGAAGCGCTCGCTGAGCGACGAGCAGGTCGCGCAATATGTCAGCAAGATCGAGTCTGACATCGGCGTGACCGTCAACGAGGCAGCCTTCGCACAGGTGACAGGCGCGAATAATTGAGCATGATCCGGACAGCGCGACGGCGCGCTGTCCGGAGATCAAGCTCCAACAACAGACCCTGAGCCAGCGAATGGACGACCTGAAATCGATCATCGGAAAAGTCGCCACCGGCGCCACGCTGACGCGTGAGGAAGCGGCATCCGCCTTCGACAGCATGATGTCGGGCGACGCCACGCCGTCGCAGATGGGCGGGCTGTTGATGGCGCTGCGGGTGCGCGGCGAGACCGTCGAGGAGATCACCGGCGCGGTGAGCGCGATGCGCGGCAAGATGCTGCCGGTCAAGGCGCCGGCCGAGGCGGTCGACATCGTCGGCACCGGCGGCGACGGCTCCGGCTCGGTCAACGTGTCGACCTGCGCGGCCTTCATCGTCGCCGGCGCCGGCATCCCCGTCGCCAAGCATGGCAACCGCGCGCTGTCGTCGCGCTCCGGCTCGGCCGACGTGCTGGCCTCGCTCGGCGTCAAGATCGACCTGACGCCCGAACAGGTCGGGCGCTGCGTCAAGGAGGCCGGCATCGGCTTCATGTTCGCGCCCGCGCATCATCCGGCGATGAAGAATGTCGGCCCGACCCGGGTCGAGCTCGCCACCCGCACCATCTTCAACCTGCTCGGGCCGCTGTCGAACCCGGCGGGCGTCAAGCGGCAGATGGTCGGCGTGTTCTCCCGGCAATGGGTGCAGCCGCTGGCGCAGGTCTTGAAGAACCTCGGCTCCGACAAGGTCTGGGTCGTGCACGGCTCCGACGGCCTCGACGAGATCACCCTCACCGGCCCGACCTTCGTTGCCACGCTCGAGAACGGCGAGATCAGGACGTCGGAAGTCACCCCCGAGGACGCCGGCCTCGGCCGCGTCGGCGGCGAGGCGCTGAAGGGCGGCGATGCCGATGCCAATGCGATCGCGCTCTCCAGCGTGCTGAACGGTAAGCCGAGCGCCTATCGCGACGTCGCCTTGCTCAACGCCGCCGCGGCGCTGATCGTGGCCGGCCGCGCCAAGGACCTCAGGGAAGGCGTGGCGATCGGCGCGCAGTCGCTCGACAGCGGCGCTGCCGCGGCGCGGCTTAAGCACCTGGTCGCAGTTTCCAACGGGTGAGCATGATCCGAAAAAGTGGGAACCGGTTTTTCGAATCAGATCATGCGCAAGCAAGGCGTTGAGTCATGTCCGACATCCTGACCAAGATCGAGGCTTACAAGCGCGAGGAAATCGCCGCTGCAAAGCGCGCGTGTCCGCTCGCCGAGGTCGAGGCGCAGGCCAAATCGGCCTCGGCCCCGCGCGGCTTCGTCCGCGCGCTCAGGGACAAGCACGCACGCGGCGACTACGCGCTGATCGCGGAAGTGAAGAAGGCCTCGCCTTCGAAAGGGCTGATCCGTGCTGACTTCGATCCGCCTGATCTCGCGAAGGCCTATGAAGCCGGCGGCGCGGCGTGCCTGTCGGTGTTAACAGATGCGCCCTCGTTCCAGGGCCATCTCGACTTCATGGTCGCAGCCCGCGCGGCGACCAATCTGCCGGTGCTGCGCAAGGATTTCATGTTCGACACCTATCAGGTCGCGGAAGCGCGCGCCCATGGCGCCGACTGCATCCTGATCATCATGGCCGCACTCGACGACGCCGCGGCCGGGGAGCTCGAGGACGCCGCGATCTCCTACGGGATGGACGTCCTGATCGAGATCCACGACCGCGCCGAGCTCGACCGCGCCTTGAAACTTCGCTCGCCGATGATCGGCGTCAACAACCGCAATCTGCGCACCTTCGAGACCACGCTCGCGACCAGCGAGGCGCTGGCGCCGCTGATCCCGCGCGACCGCCTGATGGTCGGCGAGAGCGGCATCTTCACGCCGGACGATCTCGCCCGCCTCGAGCGCGTGGGGATGTCGACCTTCCTGGTCGGCGAGAGCCTGATGCGCCAGCAGGACGTCACGGCGGCGACCCGGACCCTGCTGACGCGGCCGACCGCGCCCCGCGCCTCCGGCACGCGCTGACGCGATGGCGCGGAAGACCAAAGCCAAGAGCAAGGCTGCAAGCAAGGTTGCGAGCAAGGCTGTGACCAAGGCCGAGCCGACCGGCACGGCCCTCACCCATATCGACGCCAAGGGTGAGGCGCGCATGGTCGACGTCTCGGCCAAGCCCGCGACCGAACGGACCGCCGTCGCCGAAGGCCGCGTCCTGATGAGCAAGGCCACGCTCGTGCTGATCGAGCAAGGCCGGGCCAAGAAAGGCGACGTGCTGGCGACCGCACGGATATCGGGCATCATGGCGGCGAAGCGGACCTCCGAATTGATCCCGCTCTGCCACCCGCTGGCGCTGAGCAAGGTCACGATCGACATCGCAACCGACGCCAAGCTGCCCGGCTGCATCGTCCGCGCCAGCGTCAAGGTGACCGGGCCGACCGGCGTCGAGATGGAGGCGCTGACCGCGGTCTCGGTCGCCTGCCTGACGATCTACGACATGATCAAGGCGGTCGAGCGCGGCGTGCGCATCGAAGGCATCCATCTGATCGAGAAGATCGGCGGCAAGTCCGGGCACTACCGCGCGGGTGAGTGACCGCGCGCGCGGTCACCTCAATGAACCGCGGATCGAATGGACGGTGCCGGGCAGCTTGGCTGTCGACGCAAGGCAACCGCTCGTTAACCAATCTCGCTAACTAGCGCTCCATTTCGTTTGGATACGACTTTCGCGGGCCGGAGGTGCATGAAAGCTACTTCCGGGTGAAACGCGGGGATCCGATTGCGTCAGATGAATCCAAACGGCAGCGCGTCATTCAATATCACCTCGGTGATCGGCAGCGGTCCGATCCGCTGGCTGATCCTTGGCGGCGCCGTGCTGATGGCCGCGATCGCGATCGGCGCGACCCTGATGGCGGAGAATTTCCGCGAGCGCGCGTTGCACAACAGCGAGCGCGAACTCGAGAACACCGTGCTGCTGCTGGCGCGGCATTTCGACCAGCAGCTCGATGATCTCGAGGTGGTGCAGCGCGACCTGATCGCGTTCATGCGCGATAACGGGATCGCGACGCCGGAGAATTACAAGCGGCGGATGTCGGCCGCCGACATCCATGCGATGCTCAAGTCCAAGATGGAGGCGCTGTCCAATGTCGGCAGCCTCAACGTGTTCGACGCCGACGGCGCGCTGATCAACAGCTCGGGCGCCTGGCCGCTGCCGCAGGTCAACATCGCCGACCGCAGCTACTTCCAGATCTTCAAATCGAGCCCCTATTCGCCCGACATGCAGGTCGCGCCGGTGGTCAGCCGCGTCAACGGCGGCTGGACCACGGTCATCGTCCGCAAGGTCACCGGTCCGCATGGCGAATTCCTCGGCGTGGTCGGCCGCGGCATCGAGCCGGCGACCTTCGAGAAATTCTTTGCAACCGTTGCGCTCGGCGAAGGTGCCGCGATCTCGATGCACCATCGCGACGGCACGCTGCTGGCGCGCTATCCGCATGTCGAGGAGCTGATCGGGAAGAATTTCCGCAGCGGCCCCGCCAACCAGCAGCAGGTGTTCGAGCTGCCGGCGAGCACCACACGGTTGCCCAGCCCGGTCGACGGCAAGGACCGACTGTTGTCGTCGCGGGCGTTGACCAAATTCCCGATCGTCGTGGTCGCGACAACCACCACGGAAGCGGCGCTCGCCAATTGGCGCGAGCAGATCGGCATCCTGATCGCGGTGACCAGCATCTCCGTGCTGGCGATCGCGATCCTGCTGACGCTCGTGGTGCGCAAGCTGGTGCAGCAGCATCGCGCCCAGCAGCAGCGCCTGACCCTGGAGAAGCTCCGGCTCGACACCGCCGTCAACAACATGACCCAGGGCCTGCTGCTGTTCGATGCCGCCCAGCGCCTGGTGATCTGCAACAAGCGCTATATCGAGATGTACGCCCTCTCCGCCGATATCATCAAGCCCGGTTGCAGCTTCCGCGACGTCATCGTGCACCGCCATTTGACCGGCTCGTTCCAGGGCGATGTCGAACGTTACGTCAGCCTCGTGCTGCGCGACGTCGGCGTTCGCAACACCATGGTGATCACGACGCCCGACGGGCGCTCGATCCAGGTCGTCAACGAGCCGCTCGCCGACGGCGGCTGGCTTGCCACCCACGAGGATGTCACCGAGCGCCGCCGCGCCGAGGAACGGATCACGCACCTTGCCCACTACGATGCGCTCACCGACCTGCCGAACCGCGCCCTGTTCCACGAGGAGATCAAGCGCGAGCTATCGCATGTCACATCAGACAGCCAGCTTGCCGTGCTCTATATCGACATCGACGAGTTCAAGGGCGTCAACGATTCGCTCGGCCACATGGTCGGCGACGAGCTGCTCAAGTCCGTTGCCAGGACGCTGAGCGGCGTGATCGGCGGCGGCGATTTCGTCGCCCGCCTCGGCGGCGACGAATTCGCGATCGTGCAGACCGGCGTGAAGAGCGAGATCGAGGTCACCGACCTCATCGCGCGCATCTACGAGGCGATCCGCTCGCCCTATCAATGCCTCGGCCACCAGGTCACGACCGACGCCAGCATCGGAATCGCGATGGCGCCGAAGGACGGCACCGATCTCGACCAGATCATGAAGAACGCCGACCTCGCGATGTATGCAGCCAAATCGGCCGGCCGGCGCGTCGCGCGCTTCTTCGAGCCGGCGATGGACGCCGACGCCCGCGCCCGCCGCGAGCTCGAGATGGAGCTGCGGCAGATCATCGCGGCCGGCAGCGGGCTCGACGTGTATTACCAGCCCTGCGTCGACCTGCGCAGCAACGAGATCACCGGCTGCGAGGCGCTGGTGCGCTGGCGTCATCCGCTGCGCGGCATGATCTCGCCGGCCGAGTTCGTGCCGATCGCCGAGGAGACCGGGCTGATCAACCAGCTCGGCGAATGGGTGCTGATGACGGCCTGCAAGGAGGCCGTGAACTGGCCCGACCACATCAGGCTCGCCGTCAACGTCTCGCCGGTCCAGTTCAAGAGCGGCACGCTGGCGCTCAAGGTGATCGCGGCGCTTGCGGCGTCGGGCCTGTCAGCCGGCCGGCTCGAGCTCGAGATCACCGAGGCGGTGCTGATCCGCGACGACGAGACCGCGCTCGCCGCGCTGCATCAGCTCCGCGCCATCGGCATCCGGATCGCGCTCGACGATTTCGGCACCGGCTATTCGTCGCTGAGCTATCTGAAGCGCTTCCCGTTCGACAAGATCAAGATCGACCGCTGCTTCGTCACCGACATCGCCGACCCCCAGGGCTCGGCCGGCATCGTCGAGGCCGTCGTCAACATCGCCGCCGAGCGCAGCATGACCACGACCGCGGAAGGCGTCGAGACCGCCCAGCAGCAGCAATTGCTGCGCGAGCTCGGCTGCTCGGAAATGCAGGGCTATCTGTTCAGTCCGCCGAAGCCGGCGGTGCAGATCCGCGAGCTGCTGGCCGGGCACCGCCACGGCCCCGCGGCGGGTGCGGGCGCCACACGCCGGCGCAAACCTGTCGCCGGCGCGGCGTAGGCTTCGCTACATAGGACTCGTCATGCCCGGGCTTGTCCCGGGCATCCACGTCTAATGCATCCGCTTCGGGAAAGTCGTGGATGGCCGGGCCAAGCCCGGCCATGACGTGTAGAAAGGTTCGTCTACTAACTAGTTCGGCACCGGCCGCTTCTGCGCGGCCTTGGTGTCGGCGTTCTTGGCGTCGGCGTTGACGGTGACGCCGCGCAACTGGTTGAAGGCCGCGGCCAGCGCCTTGTCGTTCTTCTCGTCCGGCGGGACGTAGGACTGCGAGCCGGACTGAATTACGGTGACAGTGCATTTAATTGGCACGTCCCGGCGTGCACCATGCGGCATGGCTCGCCTTGCCCGTGTCGTGATCCCCGGTTGCCCCCACCATGTCACGCAGCGTGGCAATGGACGCGCGCAGACCTTCTTTGGCGACAACGACTGCGCTCTATCGCGACCTGCTCGCCGCCCATTGCGCCGCGGCCGGGGTCGAGGTGTGGGCGTGGTGCCTGATGCCGAACCACGTTCACCTCATCCTGGTGCCGTCCGATCCCGACGGGCTGCGCCGCGCACTGGCGCGCGTGCATCGCATCTATGCCGGCACGATCCAGGCGCGGCGCAAACGCACCGGTCATTTCTGGCAGGGCCGGTTCGGCGCCGTCGCGATGGACGAGCCGCATTTCGCGGCGGCGCTGCGCTATGTGTCACTCAATCCCGTGCGGGCGCGTTTGGTGCAGCGTGCGCAGGACTGGCGCTGGTCGAGCACGCGGGCGCATTTGCGCGGCAAGGACGACGGCATCACGGCGCTGGCGCCGGTGCGCGATCGCTTTCCGGATTTCGCCGATCCTGGCATGCGAACCGGAGGCGGATCTGTTTGAGAGGCTACGCGCCGCGGAGAGCATCGGGCGGCCGCTCGGTGACGAGCGTTTCCTTGCCCGCATCGAGCGCAAGACGGGCCGCATTCTCAAACCAGGCAAACGCGGGCCTAAGGCGTCTGTGGAGCAGCACGATTGAGCGCGTGTTAAGTGCACTGTCACCGTAATTGCTCTGCGCTGAATTCAACCTATCAACTCAGACTTCAGACGTACTACTCTGTTGTAACCAATCAACCGTTTACCGTATATACCAGCCGTCCCATTGGGACTGTATTAGCCGACTATTTCGTCCGATGGGGCGTGCGTACGGCACCGATTCGCTGAGGAGCCTAGCGATGGAGTACAAGTTCACCCGCCATCAAGTGCCGAGGAAAGCTCGACCAGACGCTGAAGCGGCGGGTAAGATCTACCTAATCAAGAACGTCAAGGAACTCCGCGCGACGTATCAAGTACGCCTACTTGCGTTCAACGCGTCGACGACCGGGAGGAAGCTGATTCTGAAACTGCCGAAGAAATCCCGGTTGGCTCCATCCCTGAAGGAATTAATACGCGACCTGCCAAATGTCATTAAGCGGGAACCTCTTTGATGGGCCTTTATCTTTGTGTTTTTGCCGATGACGAAGACATCGCGGGTGTCGAAGTTGGCTCCTACGCCGATTTTGATTTTTTTCGAAGCTATGTGGTCAACGAGCTGGAAGGTGGCAAAGCAGGAACCAGATTTCCAACGCTGATCTTGCATTCGGATTGCGATGGAGAATGGAACGTTCTGGAGTGCAAGAAGCTCGCGGACGAACTGGATGCGGTTGCGGAAGATGCGAGACAGCGACCGGCTGTGGCGTTTCCGTCGGAATGGCAACGGACGGTTGCCAGATCGATAGGTCTTGCGCCGAGAAATGCATTAGAATCGTTCATTGATGTTGACGGAGAGCTCCTAGTCGAGAGAATGCGAGGATTGGTTGATGTTGCACTAGAGCGGCAATTGCCGATCCTCTTCCAGTAGATGCCTCGACGTCATGTTCCGCGCCGATATCCGCGATGTTGCGGACGCTGCGGACGCTGCGGCGCTGGCTCGACAGGCAGCCGAGATTATAGAGCCGCATAATCCGGAATTACGGTGACAGTGCACTCAATTGAGGACCACGCGCTGACGTGCACCATGCGGCCCGTGTCGTGTCCGCGGTTGCTCCCACCACGTCACAAAGCGTTGCAATGGCCGCGCGCAGACCTTCTTTGGCGATGGCGGCTATGCGCTTTATCGAGCGCCAGCCGCCATCGGCTCCTTTGCATGGGGTTGTTTTCCATATTTTGGCAGCACACCCCTGCGACGGCAGCTGCGCAACGCGCGCCCGATGACAGGCTCGGCGCAATCCGGGACCTCGCCTCCGGGAGACCGGTCCCGGATTTCGCTTCGCTCCATCCGGGCTACACAGCTCAGCGCCTAGTTCGGCACCGGCCGCTTCTGCGCGGCCTTGGTGTCGGCGTTCTTGGCGTCGGCGTTGACGGTGACGCCGCGCAGCTGGTTGAAGGCCGCGGCCAGCGCCTTGTCGTTCTTCTCGTCCGGCGGGACGTAGGACTGCGAGCCGGTCTGCTCGGCGCCCTCGGCCGAGAGATGGCCGCGCATCGAGGCCTCGCCCTTGATCTCCGAGCGGGTCTTGAACTCGTCCGGCACCTCCTGCAGCACCTCGATGTCGGGCTTGATGCCGAGCGCCTGGATCGAATGGCCCGACGGCGTGAAATAGCGCGCCGTGGTCAGCGCCAGCGCGCCGTTGCCGGTGCCGAGCGGGATGATGGTCTGCACCGAGCCTTTGCCGAACGAGCGGGTGCCGATCAGGGTCGCGCGCTTGTGGTCGTGCAGCGCGCCGGCGACGATCTCGGAGGCCGAGGCCGAGCCGCCGTTGATCAGCACCACCAGCGGCTTGCCCTTGGTCATGTCGCCGCCATGGGCGGTGAAGCGCTGGGTCTCTTCCGGATTGCGGCCGCGGGTGGAGACCACCTCGCCGCGCTGCATCAGGGTCGAGGTCACCGACACCGCCTGGTCGAGCAGGCCGCCCGGATTGTTGCGCAGGTCGATGACATAGCCGTCGAGCTTGTCCTGCGGCACCTGCTTCTGGATATCCGTGATCGCCTTGCGCAATCCGTCGGTGGTCTGCTCGTTGAACGAGGTGATCCGGATATAGCCGATGTCGTTGCCCTCGACGTGATACTTCACCGGGCGGACGCGGATGATCTCGCGGGTGATCGAGAGCTCGATCGGCTTGTCGGCGTCCTTGCGCACGATCTTCAGCCGGATCGAGCTGTTGGGCGCGCCCTTCATCTTGTTGACGGCCTGATCGAGTGTCATGCCCTGGATCTGGTCGTCGTCGATCGAGGTGATCACGTCGCCCGACATGATGCCGGCGCGCGAGGCCGGGGTGTCGTCGATCGGCGCCACCACCTTGACGAAGCCGTCCTCCATCGTGACCTCGATGCCGAGCCCGCCGAACTCGCCATGCGTGGTCTCCTGCATCTCCGCCCAGCCCTTCTCGTTCATGTAGCGGGAGTGCGGATCGAGCGAGGAGATCATGCCGTTGATCGCCCCTTCGACGAGCTTGGAGTCCTCGGGCTTCTCGACGTAGTCGGTCTTGACCTTCTCGAACACCTCGCCGAACAGGTTGAGCTGCGAATAGGTGTTGGAGTTGTCGGAATGCGCGGCGGCATTGGCGACGGCGAACAGATGCGCCCCCTGCGGCGAGGCCACGAGCAGGGTGAGACACGCTCCCGCAACCGTCCCGAGGAAGAAGCCAACATGTTTGCGCATTATCCGTGATCCCTTCGCTATCGGCCGGCAACGTTTCGCAACATTCGGCCCGCCTCACCCCGACGCGGGGCACCACACAACGGCTTTTTGGTCGGATCAAGGCCGCTTCGTCACCGGACCATTACGGTCCTGTCACGAGGCCCCGATCGGCGCCAAATCAGCACTTAGTCAGGCACTTGGCCGGCCTCAAGTCAGCTCCCGGTCGGCCTCTGGGCCAGTTTCCAGCAATCCGTTCTGCCAGGTCGATGGCCGGGTGCCGAATCCGCGCTTGGCCCTGGTGCCTAACCAATAGCCAAACTGCGGAGGAACATTGCGAAATGGCCCTTCAACCCCGAGTTTCAATGCCGCATCCATCGGCCAGTTGGGGTTATTGAGGATTTCCCGGCCGACCGCGATCAAATCTGCTTGTTTGTCACGCAGGATCCGCTCGGCCTGGTCACCATGAATGATCAAGCCGACCGCCATGGTCATGATATCGGCGTGGGTGCGGACATATTCCGCCAGCGGCACCTGATAGTTGTATTTGATCTCCTTGCCCAGGATCGGCGCCATCTCGCTGATTCCGCCCGACGAGCAGTCAATCACATCGACGCCCCCAAGCTTGAGGATGCCCGCCAGCCGGGCGCTCTGCTCCGGACCCCAGCCGGCATTGTCCTCGACCGACAGCCGCACGAACAGCGGCTTGTGCTCCGGCCAGTGCGCGCGCACGGCCTCCGTCACCTCGATCAGGAAGCGCATCCGGTTCGATTCGGTGCCGCCATATGCGTCACTGCGCTGGTTCGAACGCTCCGAGAGGAATTCATGCACGAGATAGCCGTGGGCGCCGTGCAATTCCAGCACCTCGAACCCGGCTTCATGGGCGCGCCGCGCCGCCTGCCCCCAGGCCGCGACGAGGTCTTTCACCTCGTGCGTTTCCAGCGCCCGCGGCACCGGCCAGCGCTCGCTATGGGCGATCGCGCTCGGCGCCACCGGCGTCCAGGCATCCCAATCCTCGATCGCCGCAGAGCGTTCGAGCGGACGGTCGCCCTCCCAGGGCCGGCTCGCACGCGCCTTGCGGCCGGAATGGCCGAGCTGGATGCCGGCGACCGCGTTCTGCTGCTTGATGAAGCCCGCGAGGCGGCTGAGCGGGGCGATGAACTTGTCGTCCCAGATGCCGAGATCGCCGACCGTGCCGCAACCGCGGCGCTCGACCTTGGTCGATTCGACGATCACGAGACCGGCGCCGCCGGCGGCGAACTTGCCGGCATTCATCAGGTGCCAGTCGGTCGGGAAACCCTTCTCGGCCGAATATTGATGCATCGGCGGCACCACGATGCGGTTCTTCAGCGTGACGCCGCGGATGGTGATCGGCGAAAACAGCAGCGTCTCGGACATCGCTTCCTCATTTGACGGGCACGCCCCGGTGCGGCCGGGTCGATCTTGTATGTGCCGCCGACGATATACGCGCTGCGCTGGGGCCGATAGGGGCCGGCGGAGCACGCGGAAGCAGCCATTGTCCCACCGATGCAGCGCGGGCTCGTCGGCAATCGTGTGTTCCATCGCGACAAATTCCTCCGCGCACAGGAAATGATCGTCGCGAAACGTGTTGTCCCCGGCAACCCAGGGAGGACTCTCATGAGGACCAGCACGATCGCGCTGCTCATCGCAGCCACCATGGCAACGGCGCCGTTCGCGGCCGCGCAGAACCTGCAAAACGAGGCCGACAAGGGCGCCAAGACGCGCAACTCCGGTGAATCCGGCTATGTCGGCGACCAGCAGCGTCCCGGAGCGGCCGCCACGCCTCCGGGCCGCCCCGATGCCACGACGGGTTCCACGGACGCCGCGACATCTCCGAGCGCCCAGAATTCCGGCACCGGCATCAGCGGGGCGCCGGGCAACAAGAACGGACCGGCGGCTCACGACCAGAGCACGGTTGGCTCAAGCTCGCAAAACCTGCACGTCCGGGAGCAGGATCCGTCAAACGTCAAGGGATTGCCCGGCAACAAGAGCGGTCCGCCGGCAAAACGCTGAGCGAGTGACGTTGAGGTCAACCGGAGCGGCGCGGCGCGAGACGTCACTCGCGCGACGCTGGTGAGCCGTCTTGTTATTGAGCCGTCTTGCTACTGAGCGGTCTTGCGGATTGCGGAGACGTCGGTCGGGCAGCCGGCTCCGCAATCGACCGATCTCTTCTGATCGGCAACGCGCCACACCAGCAACGCGACCAGGACAATGACGGTGACGGTGAGCTTGGCCAATGCGTCGTGATTCAATGTCGGCTCCGAACAACAATCGGCATCAAGGAAAGAAACCCGCTGCAAACATAGGTCGGCACCGACGGCGATCGGTCCCGCTCGAGTCGCATTCGACACGAGTTGATTGACGTCATCATGATACGGTCCTGGCGCGGCCTGCAACCGTCCCGCTCCGCATGGCAGCACGGCATCGAGGCCCGCAGCAGTTCCTTCAGTCCCAGTGCTTACGTCGCAAAGCAGCGAAGGTCCACGCGCAGCTGAGTTGGTTGACCGGAAGCCCTTAGCCCATATGGGCTAGGTTCGCGGCAAAGTCGTCGCTGCGACGCGCGAACTCGTCCAGAATGTCCTGCAGCGGCCGAAGTATATGAGACGCTATTTCGTTTTTCGCCGCGGGCGCGAAAAGCCGTTCCAAATATCCATGGCTTGACGCGGAAAACCATTCCAACGACGAAATGTAGCCCGGATGGGCGAAAGCGAAATCCGGGGCCGCTCCATCGACTCAACCTGGGCCTTACCCCGCATGTCGCGGAGCGCGCGTTCGCGCGACCCGTTGGCTCATGCGGGTTACTTCGCAACCTCATACACATCCGGATCGTAGCTCGAATTCGGATGGGCGAACGCGTGGCGCAGTGCGGGCGACATCGGCACGTTGTAATTGATGCCTTTCGGCGGCGTCGGCTGCTCCAGCCACTTGCTGTACATCACCCCGATCTGCGGGCTCTGGTAGAGCTCCGCGGTGGCGCGGTCGGCGAGCGCCTTGAACGGCGCGTCCTCCCGGCGCAGCATGATGCCGAACGGCTCTGCCTTCGAGAACGCCTCTTCGCTGATCATGTAGAGCGCAGGCTCTTTCGACCGCGCGATCGCGACCGCGAGCTGGACGTCGTCGAGCGCATAGGCCTGGGCGCGATCGGTCTCCAGCATCAGGAACGCCTCGGCCTGGTCCTTGGCCGGCAGCACGTTGATGCCGAGCTTGCGCTCGGTATTGACCTTGATGAGCTGCGTGAGGTTGACCGAGCCCGCCACGGCGGTGACCGACTTGCCCTTGAGATCGTCGATCCCGTTGATCCCGGCCGATTTCTTGGCGGCAAAGCGCGTCGCGCTCAGGAAGTGGGTGTTGGTGAAGGTCACCTGCTTCTGGCGCTCGGCGCTGTTGGTGGTCGCCGAGCAGTGCAGATCGAGCGTGCCGTTGACCATCAGCGGGATGCGATTGGACGAGGTCACCGGCAGATAGTCGACGGCGATATCGGGCATGCCGAGCTGCTGCTTCACCGCGTCGACGATCTTCAGGCAGATATCGAGCGCAAAGCCGATCGGCCGCGCATTGTCGTCGAGATAGCTGAACGGAACCGAAGCTTCCTGAAAGCCGAGCGTGATCTTCTTGGTCTCCTTGATCTTCTGCAGCGTGCCCGACAGCTCCTCGGCCGCCGCAGGGCTTGCGGCGAGCGTGAGAGCGAAAAGGACGGCGGGCAAACGCATCTTGCGGCTCCTGTGCGGGGATCAGGCGGTCCTGATAGCGCACAGATGAGCCGGGAACCAGATAACGCTGTGTCTAGCAGCTATCGCAGTTTGCGATGGTCGGTCGGCCTACCGCTGCGCGCCACCGCCAGCAGGCGGTCGCCGATCAGATGCACCGCGCCGCGGGTCCAGGAATAATCGGCGCCCATCCGCAGGCCGCTGTCGCCACGCGCGACGACCGCGCCGCTGCGGGCATCGCGCACCTGGAAGCCGACCGTGTATTCGGTCCGGCTGACCCGCCTGATCACGCCGATCAGCGATTGATCGGCGCCGAGTTGTTGCGCAATCGCCGCCTCGCAACCGTCGCAGTCGCGCAGCGCGCGCGCCTTGACCGGCTCGGCGGTCACCGCGCCGGTGTCGACCAGGCGGTAGCGCCCGGATTGCGCAATGCGGTCGCGCACGCCCTTCGTCACCTCGGCAAGAGTGGCCAGGTCGGAGCCGGCAAGCCCGGCGACCGGTGTCGCGGAAGTATCCTCGAGCTCGAACTCGAACACCGCAAGCCCGGTCGGTGCCGCAGCGGCAGCCGCGTCCGGCGGCAGCGCCGCCGCGAGGGCGTCGCGCACCTCGCGCGACACGAACATCGCGGCGTGGTCCCACGCCTCATCGGTGTCGCCACGGAACGTATAGAGCTTCTCGTACAGCACCTGGCTCGCGCTGACGTCGATCACCGCGACCTTGGCCCATTGGACCAACGTGCTCATCTTCTGCACGCCGCCGATCACCTTGATCCGGGCCTCGCCCGCGGGCGCCGTGGGCGCGACCAGCCGATAGCGCGGCTCCGCGGCAACATCGGCGCGCAGCTTCTGCACCAGTGCCTCGAGCCGCTTCTGGTGCGCGGCGGCCTGGTCGATCACCTCGCCCGACGTATCGAGATAGCTGAAATCGTCGATGCTGACGCCGAGCGGGAACGCCGCCGCCGCCGCTGCGGCGGTGCCGGCGCGCAGCGGACAGATTCCGGCCAGCAGGCCGATCAGGGTAACGGAGAGCAAGACGAGGCGGGACTGGCGCATGGTCGGTGGCCTTTCAGCTGTTGGTGCGGGCGGCTCGCTCGCAGCCTAGGCCGGCGAGCCTCCGTGCCGCAGCGGCGCACCTCCCGGCCGACGCCGGGAAAATTTCACGACGACGATCCGCGGCCGAAGAACGCCCATGGCGGCGCTTCTCGGCGCTTCCGTTCTGCCGTTTAATATGCGGGACGGCCCTGCCCGCGACCGAGCGCCAAGGGCCGTCTGCGACCCCTTGAGGATGCGCCGATGTGGATTTGGTCCGGAAGCGATCTGAAGCTGCGGCTGATGCTGCGTGTGGCCGCGGTGACGGCGCTCTGCTTTGCCGCCATCGCCGGCTACTTCCTGATCGAGTCCGATCGCGCGGTGCGCGCCAGGATCGCGGCCATTGCCGACGTCACCGCCAAGACGCTGGAGTTGCAGCAGAGCAAGATCCAGTGGCTGAACAACCCCCGCGCTGAATTCCCCGATCTCGACAGCGTTGCCGGCTCGGTCATGGCGCCCGGCCTGTGCCTGGCCTTTCGCAGCACCAGCGGCGAGATCAGCCAGCGCTTCTGCGGCGGGGCGCAGACCGATGCGGCCGCGCCGCCGCAGGTCTTCGCGGCGCTCTATCGCCGCCTGTTCGATCCCGGCCGCGAAGCCGTCCGCCCGGTGGTTTCGCGCGGCCAGGCGATCGGCCAAGTGATCGGTGAGGCCGTGGTCTGGGTCGATCCGGCGGTGCTGACCGCCGAGGCCTGGCACGATGCCGGCCGCCTGATGGCGGCGCTGCTGATCGCACTGCCGCTGCTCTGCGCGCTGGTCTATGCGGCGCTGGCGCGTGCGCTGCGTCCGACGCGTTTGATCCGCGACGGGCTCGAGCGGATCGCCAGAGGCGACCTCGCCGCGCGCCTGCCGCCATTCGACCTCGCCGAACTGTCGGCGATCGGCGACGTCTTCAACCAGCTCGCCGAACGCCTCGCCACCGCGCTCTCCGAGCGCAGCGCGCTGACGCAAAAACTGATCCTGGTGCAGGACGAGGAGCGCCGGCACCTCGCGCGCGAGCTGCATGACGAATTCGGGCAATCGCTGGCCGCGATCCGCGCGCTCGCCGCCTCGGCGCGCCTGACCGCGGTTCAGGATTGTCCGCCTTTGCTCGCCGAATGCGACGGCATCGCACGGACCGCGACCGACATGATGGAGACGTTGCGCGGCGCCCTGTTCCGGTTACGCCCGCCCGATGTCGACGAACTCGGACTTGCGGCGAGCCTCGAGGGCCTGATCGCCGGCTGGAACGGCCGCAGCCGGGGAGCGCCGCAATTCGAGATCGCCATGGCGGGATCGCTCGAGCGCATTCCCACCTCGGTCAGCGCCAATCTCTACCGCATCGTCCAGGAAGCGCTCACCAACGCGGCCAAGCACGCCGGCGCCACCCGCGTGACGCTGCGGCTTCAGATGCGCGAGGCCGCGCCAGGCCATGCCGGCGAAATCGCGCTGGCGATCGAGGATGACGGCCGGCCCGGCGATTCCCCGATCAAGTCCGGCATGGGCCTGCTCGGCATGCGCGAACGGGTCGCTGCGCTGGGCGGACGGCTGAGCTTTGAGACCGGACAGCCCGCTGGCTCTTCGCTCCGCGTCACCGTTCCCGTCGCAGCCGGTCCGGGCGTCGCTCCGGTGGAATACGCGGCATGAGCAATACAGCGCGAACCATCATGCTGGTCGACGACCATGCCGTCGTGCGCGAGGGCTACCGGTCGATGCTGCAGAAGCAGCCGGGCCTCCGTGTCGTCGCCGAAGCCTCCGGCGGCGCCGAGGCCTATCGTCTCTACAAGGAGACCGGGCCCGACCTCGTGATCATGGACCTGTCGATGCCCGGCATCGGCGGCATCGAAGCCATCCGGCGCCTCCGGCAATGGGACAAGCACGCAAAAATCCTGGTGTTCACCATGCACCAGAACGCGGCCTTCGCCGTGCAGGCGATCCGCGCCGGCGCCAGCGGCTACGTCACCAAGACCAGCCCGCCGGAGACGCTGGTGCACGCCGTGATGGATGCGCTGTCCGGCAAGATCGCGATCAGTCCTGACATCGACCACCAACTCGCGCTCAGCCGCCTCGCCGGCGAGACCGCCGCCGCCGACCTCTTGACTGCGCGCGAGTTCGAGGTGCTGCGCATGTTGCTCGCGGAGAAAACCACCGAGGAGATCGCCGGGGCGCTGCACCTCAGTCCCAAGACGGTCGCCAACCTGCATTCCCTGGTCAAGGACAAGCTCGGCGTCGGCACCGATATCGAGCTGGTCCGCCTCGCGCTGCGGCAGGGCATCCTGACGCGGATCGATCTGGGCGAGTGCTGAGCCCGGTTGGTTGTGCCTGGGCCGTTCGACCAGCGACAGAGCGCGTCCTCATCTGGAACGCGGCTCCCATCCCGGTTGTTGTATGTCATCGTCGGCAATGACCTTCGGGCGCCGGTTGCGCCCGCGCCCTCCGAAGCAGCCGGACCTCCCTGATCGTCCTGGCTCAAGTGACAGGGAACCGGGACGATGGCTGAAACTCTCTCGGACGCACTGGTGCGCAAGATCTGCGTATCCAACAGGCTTGATCAAGCGGATATCGAGGCGCTCAGGACACTCCCGATTCAGAGGCGTGAGGTCCGCGCGCGCGAGATCATCGTGGCGGACGGGCAGAGAGCGACCCAATGCTGCCTGGTCGCGGACGGTTTCGTGTTCCGCGCCAAGTCGACGCCCGATGGGCAGCGACAAATCCTGTCACTGCATATTCCAGGGGAGATTCCGGATCTTCAAAGCCTCCACCTCGGCATCATGGACCACGATCTGGTCGCACTCACGCCCTGCACGCTGGGCTTCATCCCGCATGAGGCCTTGAAGCGGATCAACGCGGCGTTCCCGAACATCGCCGCCGCGCTCTGGCGCGAGACGCTGATCGACGCGTCCATCTTCAGGGAATGGATCCTCAATGTCGGCCGCCGAACCGGCACTCAGCGCATGGCCCACCTGCTGTCGGAAATGCGGCGCCGCCTGGAGGCGGTCGGCCGGACCTCGGGCGAGACCTTCCGGTTTCCGATCACGCAGGCCGAACTCGCCGACTGCCTGGCCCTGTCGACGGTGCACGTCAACAGGGTTCTGCAAGAACTTCGAAGCGAGGGACTGATTGAGATAGACCGCGCCGCCTTCAATCTGCTCGACCGCGCGGGGCTGGAGGAACGCGGCCAGTTCGATCCCCACTATCTCCATCTCCACCCATCCGTGTGACGGGCAACCGAGATTCTTTTAGACCTTCAAGACGGCGGCAGCGTCAATCGGCTGCGCAAAGAAAGGCCCCAGCGAGGGGGTACACACGCTGAGGCCAGAGCAACTTGGTCACGCCACCCTAGACCTCGCGCCCGACACTTTCTCGTGCCCGTTCGGAGTACCGGAATCGTACGGGGTTTGACGATGCGGGCCTTATTTCCGCGTTCGTCCGTATCGTTGAAAGTTCCTGGAAAGGAACCGGAACGGAAACTGATCACAATTAGTTGGATCGAATGATTTCGAAGATGGAGCGTCAACGCCGTGACCCGCAAAACCCTACAGGCACGTTCAGAGCAGGCGCTCGTCGTTGTTATTCTGAGCACCGGGGCGCTGATCGCATATCTCGGTTTGGCGCTTTCCAGGATGTGAGCGCTGTCCGGCAAAAAACGAGTCGGCCGAGAACGCTTGTTTGAGCGACCACCCAATATTGAAACCTCAACCGGGGAACTGCGGCTCGATCAGCGACATGATCATCAGCGTGACGATCAATATCGAGGGCGCGCAGGCAACCACCGCAGCCAACCAAAGGTCCGAGTGGGCAAAGATGTCATAATCGTCCCGCATGGGTGGCCTCCAAACGAATCCAACCATGTACGGAAAAACATTGGTTTGCCGACTGTTCCATTCGCGTTCGAGGAACGACCGGTCTCGATGAGCGTCGCCTGCAGAGCTCGCGCACGGCCGGCGATGAAGCGAGACGAGGAACCGACATGGCGTGCAACAGTCGATTGCGGCGAGGTAGCTCAACCGATCTTGCGGCGCATCGCGTTCGGGAACGCCCACTGAGGAACGCTTGGGCGAAATTCAATCTCCTCGGCTAGACCGGAACAGATCGACCAGTCATGTACCGCATTTACTATTTTGCTGCCTTCCTCGCTGTGACGGGATCGGTCTTCGGCTTGCTGGTCGCCCTTGAGAAGACCGTCGGCGGATGACGCCAGGGAGGAAACAAGTTTTGCATCGAGTGGCACGGAAGCGCTCGATGGGGCGATCCGGCGACCCTGGCCGGGTTATGCCGAGCCTAGCTTTTTCTCGATGTAAGCATTCACCGTTTCGGCGAAGCCGCGCTGATCTCCCACAACGGCATTGAGCTGCGTCAGCACGTCTTGCTGGAGGAGCCGGAGTCCGCTCCTCCTGGCTCCAAGCAAGGTCGCGTCCCAATACTCGTTGACCGCTCTCTCGGCCAGCGCAATGCGGTTCACGTCGCCTTCTGCGATCAGTCGGCGCAGAACTCCCAGGCAAGCATCCAGGTGGGGCATCCCTCACCCGCCTCCAGTCCAGGGAGCTCGGAAAGAAAGGGCCCCAGCGAGTGGGCACCACACTGAGGCCAAGGTCCGTTCGTCCATCGTGTTCGGCGTCACCCGGTCAGGAGCCAGCTCACGCTGGCGACGAGCGCGATGAATGACATTCCGGCAAAGCCGAGAAAGCCCATCTCCACGCTGTCCATTCGATGAGGTGTCAACATCCCCGCAGTTTGCATCTCGTCTCCGAGACCCGCATTTAAAAATGCATGTCAGAAGCCATGTCCTAATTTCGCTGAGCCCCAAACAGCGGCCGCTCCACCAATTCGGATTTCAGAAACAACGGGCGTGAAGCGACGAGAACGTTTCGGCTCTCGTCGTCCCTGACCGAACACGCCGTCAGCCACGTCACCCCGCATGCTCGCGCCAGTTGGTTCCTGCCCGCAGCAAAAATTCCGCCAGCACTGGATTAACCTATGTAGATGCCATGCAAGGCCATTGGTGGCCGAATTCGCGCGACAATTGTTCGCGCGGGCCGAACGCCATGGGAAAGAAACGACGAAATCGGGTTAAGCAAACGACGTCACTGACCTTCAGACTGCTAAAGCTTGCCGAAACGGCCAGGACCAGGGCAAGCGGCTTGCCGCCTGGAGCCGAACGTGAACGCATGCTGAGGAAGTCACTTGAAGCCCGGCGTGCCCTCGAGATCGAGAAGTTCCTAGCAACCCCGGGGGCTGCAATGCCTTCATAGGCTTGTCGCGCATCCATCGTCCAAACGGCATCCGAAATGTCAGCCGAGCCGATCGAATATCAGGGTCATCGTCTAACGATCGTCGAGCAGCGAGGCGGCGGCTTCCTCGTCGAGATCACGCCTCTTGCGGGCGGTCCTCCGATCAGAACGCAAACCTTCCAGAGCACTCAAGAGGCGATCGCCAGGGCCAAGGCGACCATTGAGAAGCATCCAAGCAAGTGAAGCCGTACGGTTTGCAAGCAAAGCGTCCAACGCGTCGGCGGGCGGACCGGAGCAACATGATTGCTGGACCGATGCGAAAGCTCCATTTTCGAGTTGCGCGACATCCCACGTACTTTAACCAGGTTAAGGCGGGAACTTGGTAGCGGTTGCACGGTGTCGCCGCGCACGAAAGCACAGGGTATCGCGTGATGCGATGCTGGCTTCTGCGGGCTGGGGCACTCCGATGATCCTTCCAAAAGGACCCCTATTCATCATCAACATTTCAAACCCCGACGCCTTCTCGGGGAAAGGCAGCATCATCATGCTTGAATTGGCGGACGAGGATGCCGCTGTAAGAATAGCTCGAAAGATCGCTGCCGAGACAGGACGCTGGGTGACTGTGCGGAAAGAAGACATGGAAGTCGTTGGAACGATATCGCCGCCTACGACACATTAGGCGCGGTGATGACACGCCCCTGAAGACCACGAAGGTGTGCCCCTGGCTCGGGGACAGAGCCAAGGGCACCGGAAACGCCGACCTGCCGTTCCTGTTGGGTGGCGTTTGTTATCCAATACGCGGTGCCAGGTGCTGTCGTTCCTAATGAGCGATCGCCCGACAAGAGACGGCCCAGCGAGGGGCGCGATTATCGACGTCGGCCGCTCCTGGACGCCTGGAGAAGAAGGGTGCAGCCCGCTGAGGGCACACGTCGGACGGCGATGTGTTTGCAGGGTGTTGCGGTCCGGACACGACGGGCAACTCAGCAAAACCTGTCAATCACCGTGCGCGAAAATATTTCGCTTTATCCGAAGCGCAACTCGGTGTATGAATTCCCCGTCTCACCCGACACGAGGGGCGCTTCGCGGTCGTCACGAACGCGGGTCGAGATGCGGTGGACGCCGAATGCGCAGTTGACGAACGCGCATGAGGCGGACGGCGAAATCGTGCAGGCCTGACGCCCTAGCGGTAGGTGTCTCTTCCGATTGCGCAATGCGCGTTGTGAAGACGGTGACAACAAAGCCAAGTCTCGCCGGGGAGAGCACGTATAAGCCGTAAGCCATCGCGCAGGGAAAGCCGGATTGCTCCGGTTACACCTGTGGTCCTACCCCCGAGCTTTCTACCCCATTGCTCGGGGCCCATGGGTGCGATCGGCACCCGGCTTTCCCTGCGCCCTCACCAACGGAGAGGGCGGAACGAGAAGCAAGACTCGGACAAATCATGTCGCGAGAATGCGGACGTATGATTCACAAGCGGCGCCACACATTCGCCGTCGTCCCGGCGAAGGCCCGGGACCCATTACCCCAAAAGCGAATTGTTGCGCGACGCTGGGGCCACAGCTTGTTTTCAACAACACAACCCTGTGGTTATGGGCCCCGGCCCCCGTGCGCAATTGCGCACTAGGCCGGGACGACACTGAAATTGTGGCGCGAGCATGCGAAGCTATGGATCGAGCGGGAGCCACTGTCAGCACATCAGTCGCATGCCTCCCGCACAAATCGGGGACATTGCCGCCTGCCCGCAATTTTCGTACATGGTTCCACGCAATGACCTCGCACCCCCTCCCCGATTCCGTCGACGTGCTGCTGTTCGATATCGGCCGCGTCGTGCTCGACATCGACTTTGACAAGGTGATGGCGCACTGGGCGCAGCATGCCGGCTGCGCGCCGTCCGACCTCGCCACGCGCTTTGTCGTCGACGACAGCTTCAAGCATCACGAGATCGGCCGGATCGACGATGCGGCGTTCTTCGAAAACCTGCGCCGGACGCTCGGCATCGACCTCACGGACGCCCAGTTCCTCGAAGGCTGGAATGCGATCTTCACCGGCGAGATGCCCGATATCGCCCCCCTGCTCGCGGCCGCGGCGAAGCGGATGCCGCTCTATGCGTTCTCCAACACCAATCCGGCCCATGTCGCGCATTTCTCGGTTGTCCACGCCGAGTTGCTGAGCCATTTCCGCACCGTGTTCCTGTCCTCGAGCATCGGCTATCGGAAACCCGACGCCGCGGCCTACGATCATGTGGTAAAAGCCATCGGCGTGCCGGCGTCGCGGATCCTGTTCTTCGACGACCTGGCCGCCAATATCGAAGGCGCGCGGGCGCGCGGCCTTCATGCCGTCCACGTGACATCGACGGATGACGTGGCAAGGGCGCTGACCGCGCTCGGTATTTGAACCCTGGACTTGAGGAGCTCCGAGCGTGGCCCTGATGCCGGTTGCCGATGCCCTGTCCGCCGTCCTGGCCGGCGCCGAACCGCTGCCGGAGGAGATGGTCGCGCTCGATGCCGCCTATCACCGCACCCTGGCACGCGACCTCGCCGCGCGGCGCACCCAGCCGCCGCAGCCGATGTCGGCGATGGACGGCTATGCGGTGCGCGCCGCCGATGCGGCTGACCTGAAGGCGCGGCTCAAGGTGATCGGCGAAGTCGCCGCCGGCCGGCCGTTCGAGCGCACGGTCGCCTCAGGCGAAGCGGTGCGGATCTTCACCGGCGGCGTGATCCCCGACGGCGCCGACGCCGTCATCATCCAGGAGGACACCGCCGTCGACGGCGACCACATCACGATCACCGAGGCTGCCGCCGTTGGACGGCACATCCGCCCCGCCGGTGTCGACTTCCGCGAGGGTGACGTTCTGCTCGCCGCCGGCAGCCGCCTCTCCGACCGCGCGCTGTCGCTGGCCGCCGCCATGAACCATCCGGAAGTCGCCGTGCATCGCCGGCCGAAGGTCGCGGTGCTGGCGACCGGCGACGAGCTGGTGATGCCGGGCTCGCAGCCCGGACCCGGCCAGATCGTCTATTCCAACGGCTATGCGCTGCGGGCGCTGGCGCGTGCCGAAGGCGCCGAGACCATCGATCTCGGGATTGCCGCCGATACGGTTGAGGCCACCACGGCCGGCATCCGCCGGGCCCGCGACACCGGAGCCGACATCCTGATCACGACCGGCGGCGCCTCGGTCGGTGACCACGACCTGGTCAAGCGGTCGCTGGAGGCCGAGGGCGTCGCGATGGCGTTCTGGCGGATCGCGATGCGGCCCGGCAAGCCGATGATGCATGGCCGGCTCGGGGCGATGCGGGTGATCGGCCTGCCCGGCAATCCGGTGTCGTCCTATGTCTGCGCCTTCCTGTTTCTGGTGCCGTTGATTCGGGCGCTGAGCGGCCGAAAAGCGATTCATCATCGCCGCGCGACCGCTTTGCTCGGCCGCGACCTCGCTGCCAACGACCAGCGCGAGGACTATCTGCGCGCGCGTCTCGAGACGCGCGACGACGGCACGCTGATCGCAACGCCCGTGATGCAGCAGGATTCTTCGCTGCTCGGGAATCTCGCTGCGGCACGGGCACTTCTCGTGCGTCCGCCGTTTGCGCCGGCCGCCGTCGCCGGCAGCGAATGCGAGATCCTGATGCTGCCCGAATAGGGTTTTCTCACCGCGGCGATTGTGCGCCGCCGGGCGTGTTCACCGGAAATTAAGTGGTTGCGGAACACATATCGAACATATAGTGTCCGTTCATGATTTGTTTCGAGTACTGGTGTCTACAATCGGGAGGCCGCCCAGGAGCGCTTGCAGCAAGCACCATGCTCCCTTGGTCAGGCCCGGTCTGCAGATCCCACCGAAGAGTCTCGGAATCGAACGACGCTATCAACCGGGGGAATACTCGAGATGCTCACGCGCAAACAGTACGAACTTCTGCGTTTCATCAATGAACGTCTGAAAGAGGCCGGCGTCCCGCCCTCCTTCGACGAGATGAAGGATGCGCTCGACCTGCGCTCGAAGTCCGGTATCCACCGCCTGATCACTGCGCTGGAGGAGCGCGGCTTCATCCGCCGCCTGCCCAACCGCGCCCGCGCCATCGAAGTCATCAAGCTGCCCGAGCTGTCGGCCGGCGGCGGCAACGGCCGACGCGGCTTCACCCCGAGCGTCATCGAAGGCACCCTCGGCAAGCGCACCTCTACACCGCCGATCGCCGAGGATGACGGCAATCGACCGGTCGCGGTCCCGGTCATGGGCCGGATCGCTGCCGGTACGCCGATCGAGGCGCTGCAGACCCGCAGCCACACCATCAGCGTGCCGCCCGACATGCTCGGCTCCGGCGAGCATTATGCGCTGGAGGTGCGCGGCGACTCGATGGTCGATGCCGGCATTCTCGACGGCGACATGGCGCTGATCCAGCGCAACGACGTCGCCAACACCGGCGACATCGTGGTGGCGCTGATCGACGAGGAGGAAGCGACCCTGAAGCGCTTCCGCCGCCGCGGCGCTTCGATCGCGCTGGAGCCGGCCAACACCGCCTATGAAGTGCGCATCCTGCCGCCGAACCGGGTCCGCATCCAGGGCAAGCTGATCGGGCTCTATCGCAAGTACTGAATTGCAAATAGTTGCGGCGGCGAGGCAAATACTTGCGGCGGCGAGGAACGAGCGACAGATCGGATCGTTCCTTGGAAGATAGCGCGGCATGCGGCCTGCTCGATGCGCTCCGATACCTCTCACGCAGTGTCGCGTGTTTGTGATTGAGGCGGTCTCGGGCGAGTCGTACAATCGCCCAGAAACGAGCTGACACTCGTTCGCTATCGTCCACTCTGGTAGAGGCCCTATGCCTCAAGGAGAGGCACGGGTCGCTACCTCCATTTGAGGAGCCATCCGATGTGTGACTATAGTCTGCACGCCGTGGCATCGCGCCCCGCCATTGTCGGAGAGACGCTGATCACCACGACCTTCCGCGGCACGTCGACCCGCGGCTTTGCGTCGGAGAACGATCCGACTGTCGCGGTCTGCATGCTGCCGGGCACCGAGCTCGCTTTCGCCGAGAACGTTCGCTACGACAGCCGCTGGATCTGGACCAAGACGCTGAATTTCCGCGTCGGCGTGTTCAACGAAGTCGAGCCCGACGTGCCGGATCGCCATCATGATGCGGTCGAATTCCCCGACGGCAGCCATGTGCTGGTGACCCAGCTCGTCGAGGGACAGCGCGTCAGCGTGCTGCAATTGCCGGCACTGCATCCGCCGGTCGCGCAGAAGCCGAAGGTTGTGGAGCGGCGGCCCTCCGCATTTGCGTCGCTGTTTTTGGGTTGAACGCATCGTCGCCGCAGGATGACCCGGCGGCGAGTGACCGAAACGATTTCGAGCGACCCCGGACGTCGGGTTCCGGGGCGCGGCAGGAGATTTCCGTCGGCGGCCGCCTTGGCGCATCATCAGGCGCAGAGGACGTGCACTTACGGAAACCTGCTCGGTGGTCGAAAAGGTCACATGGCAAAAGGCTGGACGCGTCACGGAGCCGGGCCGCTACATGTTCCGGTTCGGCTGGCTGACGGTGACGGCTGACGACCTGAAGGTCTGGCAGCAATTCCCCGAGGCGTCCTTCACCCTCGTCAAGAAGCCCGACGCCGGCCCCGATTCCGACGAATACCATCTCGGCCTGTTCGAATTGCCGGCCGGTCCCTCGCCAGACCCCGGCTAATCCTCACCCTGCAGATCGCTCTCCCCCGGCGTGGCGTCGACGGCCGGCCGTGGCGCGGTGGCGGGGGCGCGGAGCGTCGCCTCGGCCTCGCCGTCGCCGGGAACCGCAGGCGACCATGGCCGGTCGATCCCGCCGGGCTTGACCGCATCGATGGCGTAGCCGTCACTGGTCCGCCGCAGCACCAGCGCGCCGTGACGCCGCAGCCGCTCGGCGTCGACCACCGAGGCCGCGCAGCCCCGCGGCGCCGGCCGGGCGGTGACGATCAGCGCCGCGCGCTCGCAATCATCCACCAGCGCCTCCGGCCGGCTGGCCAGCGCGACGAAGGCGCCGCCGGGCCCCTGGACCACGCAGCCGCTCGGATCGCAGGAGACGCCCTCGCCGAGCGATGCATCAGTGGCGGTCCGCGCATCGGCGTCCGCCGCCAGCCACTCCTTGACCAAAAACGCATCCTTGGCGCTGTGCATCAGATGCAACCGCCCGTCCCCGCCGCGCACCGCGACGTTGCGGCCATCGGCGGAAATCAGCACGTCCGGCTGCGGCACCCTGAGCGCCCAGACCGAGGCCACCACCAGCAGCACCGCGCCCGACCAGCGCAGCGGCGTGCGCAGCAGCCCGAGCAGGATCAGGCCCGCGCTGGCTGCGATCAGCGGCCCGATCCCGAACGCCGCCATCCGGCCGACCGCACCGGGCAGCGCGGCGACCCATTGCGTCACCAGGATCATCCAGTCGATGCCAAAGCCCATGATCGCCCAGAACACGCCGTCGAAGCCGAACGGCATCGCTACGAGCCCGAGCAGGCCGGCCGGCATCACGACCGCAGACACCACCGGCATCGCCGCGAGGTTGGCGAGCAGTCCGTACGGCGTCACGCGATGGAAATGAAATGCGGCATAGGGCGTCGTCGCGAGCCCTGCCACGAGGGAAGCCAGCATCAGCATCGTCAGCTCGCGCCCGCCCCACAGCGCAACCCGCGCGGTCGCCGAATGATCCGGCGACGCCAGCAGGTTCGGCAGCCCGATCTGCACCAGCGCCACCAGCCCGAGCGTCGCGGCGAACGACATCTGGAAGCTCGGATGCACCAGCGCCTCCGGCGCAATCGCGAGCACGATCAGCGCCGCCACCGCCAGCGTGCGGAAGGTGATGGCGCGGCGGTCGACCATCACCGCGATCAGCACCACCGCCGTCATGAAGAACGATCGCTGGGTCGCGACCTCGGCTCCCGACAGCAGCAGATAGAACGCCGCGGCGACGAGCGCAGCCGCCGCCGCCCATTTCTTGATCGGGTATCCCGCCGTCAGCGCCGGAAACAGCGCCAGCAGCGCGCGGATCGTGAAAAACACCACGCCCGCGACCACGGCCATGTGGTAGCCGGAGATCGACAGCACATGGCCGAGCCCCGAGATGAACATCGCATCGTTGACCGGCGTCGTGATCGCGTCGCGCCGGCCGGTCAGCAGGGCGGTCGCGATCGCGCGCTGATCGCCGTCGAGCGTCGTGCGGATCCGCGCGTCGATGGCATCGCGCAGCCACTGCATGAAGGCGGCATAGCGCAGCGCGAGGCCGCCGGCGGCCGGCGGCTCCCTGGTCTTGACCGCGCCCATCGCGAAGCCGGAGGCGCCGATGCCCTGGAAATACAGGTCGCGGCCGAAATCATAGGAGCCCGGACGTTGCGGCCCGAGCGGCGGCATCAGCCGCGCCTTCAATTCCACGAAGCTGCCGACGTCGGGCGCGGTGCCCTTCTTCACCGAGAGCCTGACGCGCTCGAGTTTTGGCACCTCGCGCTGGCTCTCCATCGATACGACGCGCAGCACGAAGCGGTCGGTCTTCTCGCGGATATCGCGCGTCTCGACGAAGCCGGTCAGCGCTACGGAATATATCGGACGCGCCAGCACGCCGTGGGCGATCCGCGCCGTCTTCCATGTCGCCATCGCAAAGCCCGCAGCGACCGCAGCAAGTATCACGACGGCGGGAAACACGCTGCGCCGCCGCAGCAGCAGCGCCAGCAGGCAGAGCGCGATCGCGACGCTCGCCGCGACCGGCAGCACCGGCTCGTGCTCTGCCGCGAAGTAGAACGCAATGCCGGTGCCGAACGCCACCGGCACCCACGGCAACAGCCGTCCGGCGCCGGCTTCCGCGCGCGCCCATTGCCGCAAGGTCTCGACGTAAGGCCGCCAGATACTGGCACGTACCGGAAGATAGCTGCCAACCGGCGCAGCCGCCCGCGGCGGCCACGTCCCCGCGTAGCCGCGTTTGCCGCCCGGCGTCGTGCCCTGCTCCGCCATTCCGCTCGCGATCCCTGCCGGGCAGCAGGCTAGCGGATGCCGCAGTCACCCGACTAGCGGAACGGAACCGAAACACGCAACCGAAGGCTGTGATCTCCGGGGACAGGGGACGCGCTGAGGTGCGCTAGATCAACGGCGTCTGTGACGAGACGTGATGGCAGGCGATCTTCCAGCCGCCGTCCTCGCGCGCGATCACCCAGGTGATCTTGACGGCGAGCGAAGGCGCATCGCCGTCGAGAAAGAACGACGCGATGCCCGCCATGTTGACGAGATCGGTATTCACCCGCTCGGTCCTGACCTCGCTGAAGCGAACGCGCGGCGCCTGCCAGCGCGGCAGGCCGTCGAAATAGGCTTTGACGTCGTCGCGGCCGCGATACAGCGTCGGGTTCGAGCCGAAGAAGAACGCGTGCTGCGAGTACAGCGCGGCAAGCGCCTCCGCGTCGAGCTTGCTGAATCCCGCGGACCATTTCGCGACTATGGCGGAGGCGATGTCGTCGCTTTCACTTGGCATCGATCGCCCCGTCAGCTGTCCTTGCCGGACTGTTCTAGCCCTTGTCTAACCCTTGTTGCCGCCGACTTCCTTGGCGAAGGTGTCGCGCAGCCCGATGGTGCGATTGAACACGAGCCTGTCCGGCGTCGAATCCGCGTCGCGCACGAAATAGCCCTGCCGCTCGAACTGCATCACCTCGGGCGAATTGCTCTCGGCGATCGCAGGCTCGACCCGCGCATCGCTGAGCACTTCCAGCGACTGCGGATTGAGGTCGGCGACGAAATCGGCGGCGTTCGGGCTCGGATTGGCGAACAGCTGATTGTAGATCCGGATCTCCGCCGGCTTCGACTGCGCCGCCGGCAACCAGTGCATGGTCGCCTTGACCTTGCGGCCGTCCGGCGCGTTGCCGCCCTTGGTCGCGGGATCATACGTCGCGCGCAGCTCGACGATCTCGCCGGCGTCGTTCTTGATCACGCCGGTGCACCTGATGAAGTAGGCGTAACGCAGCCGCACCTCATTGCCGGGTGACAAACGGAAGAACTTCTTCGGCGGATTCTCCATGAAGTCGTCGCGCTCGATATAGAGCTCGCGGCCGAATGCGATTCTGCGCGTGCCGGCGTCCGGATTGTCGGGATGGTTGATCGCCTCGATCTCCTCGACCTGCCCTTCCGGATAGTTCTCGATCACAACCTTGAGCGGTCGCAGCACCGCCATGCGACGCAGCGATGTGCGGTTCAGCTCCTCGCGGATGCAGAATTCGAGCATGCCGACATCGACCACGCTGTTGGCCTTGGCGACGCCGATGCGCTTGATGAATTCGCGCACCGCGGCCGGCGGCACGCCGCGGCGCTTGAGACCGGCGACGGTCGGCATCCGCGGATCGTCCCAGCCCGAGACGTGGCCGTCACGGACCAGCTGGGTCAGCACACGCTTGGACAGCAGCGTGTAGGTCAGGTTCAGCCGTGCCATTTCGTACTGGCGCGGCTTCGAGGGCACCGGCAGCTTGTCGAGCAGCCACTCATAGAGCGGACGGTGATCCTCGAACTCCAGCGTACAGATCGAATGGGTGATGCCTTCGATCGCGTCCGACTGGCCGTGGGCGTAGTCGTAGCTCGGATAGATCGACCATTTGTCGCCGGTGCGCGGATGGTGGGCGTGCAGGATGCGGTACAGCACGGGATCGCGCAGGTTGATGTTGCCGGCCGCCATGTCGATCTTGGCGCGCAGCACGCGGGCGCCGTTGGGAAACTCTCCGGCCTTCATGCGGCGGAACAGGTCGAGGTTCTCCTCGACCGAGCGGTCGCGGAACGGCGAGTTCTTGCCCGGCTCGGTCAGGGTGCCGCGCGACGTGCGGATCTCCTCCTGCGACTGATCGTCGACATAGGCATAGCCGGCCTTGATCAGGCCTTCGGCCCAATCATACAGACGGTCGAAATAATCCGACGCGAAGAAGAGGTTGGTGCCCCAATCGTAGCCGAGCCAATGGACGTCGGCCTGGATGGAGTCGATGTATTCCTGCTCCTCCTTGGTCGGATTGGTGTCGTCGAAGCGCAAATTGCACTGGCCGCCGAACTCCTGCGCGATGCCGAAATTCAAGGCGATCGACTTGGCGTGGCCGATATGCAGGTAGCCGTTCGGCTCCGGCGGGAAGCGGGTCACGATCCGGTTGTGCCTGTGGGAGGAGAGATCGGCCTGGACGATGTCGCGGATGAAGTCGCGCCCTGCCTCTGCCGTCGTGTCAGTCGTCATCAAAGGGTTCCCTGGAGGAGTCAGTTCAACCTTCTGCCAAATTCGTGCCCTCCGGCCAAGCCTGGTTTGAAGCTGGTTTCAGGTCTGGTTTGGCGGGCAAAAGGCCAACCGAGGCTTTAGTTATGTCCGGTTCCTGCTATACACCACCGCCGTTCCCAGCATACGTCTCGTTCGATCATGACCAATCCCGTCGTTACCCGCTTCGCCCCCTCACCGACCGGCTTCCTCCATATCGGAGGTGCCCGCACCGCGCTGTTCAACTGGCTCTATGCCAGGAAGCTCGGCGGCAAGATGCTGCTCCGGATCGAGGACACCGACCGCGAACGCTCGACCAAGGAGGCGATCGACGCCATCCTGGACGGCCTGAAATGGCTGGAGCTCGACTGGGACGGCGACGTCATCTACCAGTTCAGCCGCGCCGCCCGCCATCGCGAGGTCGCCGAGGGCCTGCTCGCTGCCGGGCGGGCCTATTACTGCTACGCCACGCCGGAGGAACTGGCCGCGATGCGCGAAAAGGCGCGCGCCGCGGGCCGCACCCGTCTCTATGATGGCATGTGGCGCGACCGAGATCCGGCGACCGCGCCGTCCGACGTCAAGCCGACCATCCGCCTCAAGGCGCCGCAGACCGGCGAGACCGTGATCGAGGACCAAGTCCAGGGCCGCGTGGTCTGGCAGAACGAGAACCTCGACGACCTCGTCCTGCTGCGCGGCGACGGCACCCCGACCTACATGCTCGCGGTCGTGGTCGACGACCACGACATGGGCGTCACTCACATCATCCGCGGCGACGACCACCTGATCAACGCCGCGCGCCAGAAGCAGATCTACGACGCGATGGAGTGGGAGTTGCCGAGCATGTCCCACATCCCGCTGATCCACGGCCCCGACGGCTCGAAACTGTCGAAGCGGCACGGCGCGCTCGGCGTCGACGCCTACCGCGCGCTGGGCTATTTGCCGGCCGCCTTGCGCAACTACCTCGTCCGGCTCGGCTGGAGCCATGGCGACCAGGAGATCTTCTCGACCCAGGAGATGATTGACGCGTTCGACCTCTCGGGCATCGGCCGCTCGGCGGCGCGGTTCGATTTCGCCAAGCTGGAGAACCTCAACGGGCACTACATCCGGCAGAGCGACGATCAATCCCTCGTGACCCAGTTCGAGCGCGTGCTGGATTATGTTCCTGAAGGTGCCGCGCTGAGGGCCAAGCTCAACGATACGACCCGTGCGCAATTGCTGCGGGCGATGCCGAGCCTGAAGGAGCGCGCCAAGACGCTGATCGAGCTGATCGCGGGCGCCTACTTCATCTTCGCCGATCGGCCGCTTGAGCTCGATCCGAAAGCGGCGGCGCTGCTCACGCCGGACACGCGCGCGCTGATCGGCCGCCTGCGAACTGCGCTGGAAGCCGTCAACGACTGGACGGCGGAAAGCACCGAGACCGCCATGCGGAATTTCGCCGAACAGAACAATCTCAAACTCGGCGCCGTCGCCCAGCCGCTGCGCGTGGCGCTGACCGGACGCACAACGTCGCCGGGCATCTTCGACGTGCTGGCCGTCCTGGGACGCCAGGAGTGCCTCGCCCGCCTCGCCGATCAGGCGGCGTGATCCTGCATGGACCCCCTCCAGGGTCCATCTTGCAGCGCACATTGCAATGAGCTACCCATCCCCGGACGCCTTCTCAACAAGCCGTTCCGCCCCGCCATGGGCCGCAATTTAGCGACTGGGCAAGGTCGGTTTTCGCAACGAATTCATCGGGGATATCGCGATGGACGCAAAATCCAGCAAGACAGCCACACTCACCATCGGCAACAAGAACTACGATTTCCCGATCCTGAGCGGCACGGTTGGGCCTGATGTCATCGACATCGGCAAGCTCTACGGCCAGGCCGGGGTGTTCACCTACGACCCCGGCTTCACCTCGACCGGCAGCTGCCAGTCGAAGATCACCTATATCGACGGCGACGCCGGTATCCTCGAATACCGCGGCTATCCGATCGAGCAGCTCGCCGAGCATGGCGATTTCCTGGAGACCTGCTACCTCCTTCTCCGCGGGCAGCTTCCGACCCCGGCGCAGAAGAAGGAGTTCGACTACATGGTCACGCACCACACCATGGTGCATGAGCAAATGGCCCGCTTCTTCCAGGGCTTCCGCCGTGACGCGCATCCGATGGCAATCATGGTTGCCGCGGTCGGCGCGCTGGCTGCGTTCTATCACGACTCCACCGACATCAACGATCCGAAGCAGCGCGAGATCGCTTCGATCCGCATGATCGCGAAGATCCCGACCTTGGCTGCGATGGCCTACAAGTACACGGTCGGCCAGCCCTTTGTGTATCCGAAGAACTCGCTCTCGTTCGCCGAGAACTTCCTCAACATGTGCTTCGCGGTGCCCTGCGAAGACTACAAGATCAATCCCGTTCTCGCCGACGCGCTGGACAAGATCTTCATCCTGCACGCCGACCACGAGCAGAATGCCTCGACTTCGACGGTGCGTATCGCCGGCTCCTCGGGCGCCAACCCGTTCGCCTGCATCGCGGCCGGCATCGCCTGCCTGTGGGGACCGGCCCATGGTGGCGCCAACGAGGCCGCACTGGCAATGCTGGCCGACATCGGCACGGTCGACAAGATCCCCGACTTCATCGCCAAGGTGAAGGACAAGAACAGCGAAGTCCGCCTGATGGGCTTCGGTCACCGGGTCTACAAGAACTACGATCCGCGCGCCAAGATTATGCAGAAGATGTGTCACGCGGTGCTGAAGGAGACCGGCCACGGCGACGATCCGATGCTCAAGGTTGCGCTGGAGCTCGAGAAGATCGCGCTCAGCGATCCCTACTTCATCGATCGCAAGCTGTATCCGAACGTCGACTTCTATTCGGGCATCACGCTGAAGGCGATGGGCTTCCCGACCTCGATGTTCACCGTGCTGTTCGCGGTCGCCCGCACCGTCGGCTGGATCAGCCAGTGGAGCGAGATGATCGAGGATCCGCAGCAGAAGATCGGCCGTCCGCGCCAGCTCTACACTGGCGTCGCGCGCCGCGACTATGTGCCGATCGACAAGCGCAACTAAGCTGCATCACTGGGAATACCGAGACGGCGCCGTCATTCCCGATGGCGCCGTTTTCGTTTGCCGCGCGCAACCTCGGTTGCGAGCGCGTCGAGGCGCGGCAGCCAGAACGCCCTGAACCGGTCGAGCCAGTCGTCGACCTCGCGCAGCCGCCCCGGCTCCACCGCATAGATGCGGCGGGTACCGTCGGCGCGCACCGACGCAAAGCCGGCGTCCCGCAAGATCCGCAGCTGCTGCGAGACCGCCGACTGCGTGATGCCGAACTCGCGCTGCACGACCACGACGACCTCGCCCGAACTGTGCTCACCGGTCGCCAGCAACTCCAGGATGCGCCGGCGGACGGGGTCGCCGAGAATGTCGAAAGCGTGCATGGGCCGCTAGCCCCCGCCGCCCGGCTCGGGCTCGCCGCAGTAGAACGCTGTCGTGTTGGCCCCGGCCCTGCGCGCCGCCGCCTCGTCCGTGCCCGCCTTGATCGAGGCGCTGCACCAGTCCGCGCTGCTGCGGCGAATGAAGTCCTTGCCCTCCTCCGAGCCGGGCCACGCCGCCGCGGCCGCGCGATCGAACTGCCCGCCAGGGCCTGCGGCAATGTAGAGCGCGAGCCCCATCAGGGCGAGGTCCCAGCCGACGCCGACGGCGCCGGGCCCATAGCGATCCCAGAAGTCGCCCTCGATCAGCGAGAGATGCTCCAGCTCGAGCCGCGTGCCGCCGGCATTGTCGTCAGTCAGGGTCACGGTGACCCAGCTGATCGTGCCCATCGCCTCCCAGGTCACCGCAAGCCTGCGCGGCGGTTCGCAGGTCGTGATCTCGCCGCCTGCCTGCCCCTGGAACTGGTAGCGGCCGCCCAACCTCAGATCTCCCGAGATCGGCAGGAACCAGCGCGGAATGCGCTCGGGATTGGTCAGCGCATCCCAGAGATCGGCGATGTCGGTGTCGTAGCTCCGGGTCGCAATCACCGCCCGCGCGGGTTTGCCATCGCGTTCCCGGACGGCGACGTCGCGAACGACGGCTCCGACATAGGCAACCGGATCGATCTTCATGGCGGGCTCTCCCGTAATATTAAACATAGCTAATATTAGCGTTATCTAAAATTCCAGCGCAAGCGAAACCGTTGCGGCAGGATGTCGCCGCGGACGAGGTCATCGATTGGCTAACTCGAACGCCGGTCCATCTCGGCCAGCACGATGTCGGCGGCGCGGACGCTGGGCGGCTGGTCGCCGGTCGACATCTTGCCGTCCATCGTCGCGAATGCCACGAGCTGCCGCAGCCGATCGGGCGAATCCTTGAGCACGTCGCCCAGTGCCGCCGCGAGCTTGTCCGGCGTGCAGTTCTCCTGCAGGAACTCGGGGATGATGTCGCTGCCGATCACGAGATTGGCGAGGATCACCGACGACACCCGGATGGCGCGGCGCAGGATGAACGCCTCGGCGGCGCCGACGCGATAGGCCGTCACCATCGGAATGCCCGACAGCGCGAGTTCCAGCGTCACCGTGCCCGACTTCGCGAGCGCCGCCCGGGCTGTGCGGAACGCGGCGCGCTTCTCGGTCTCGCCGATCGCAAGCCGCGGCACCACCGGCCATGACGCGGTGCCTTCGCGCACCATCGCCTCGAGATGCGGCATGGTGGGCAGCACGAGCTCGAACGGCGTCTGTGTGCTGAGCCGGCCGAGTGCCGCGCCGAACAGCGCGAGATGATGCCGGATCTCGCTGCGCCGGCTGCCCGGCAGAACCAGCAGGACCGGCGGTTGCGCGTCGCGCCGCTTCTGCTCCTCCTCGTTCGGCCGCAGCGCCGCAAGCTGCTCGGTCAGGGGATGACCGACATAGCTGCACGGCGGTCCTTGCAGCTTGCGGTATTCCTCCGGCTCGAACGGCAATAGCGCCAGCACGTGATCGACATAGGTTCGCATCGCGCGTGCCCTGCCCGGCCGCCAGGCCCACACCGATGGCGACACGTAGTCGACGATCGGAATGTCCGGATTGCGCACGCGAACGCGACGGGCGACGCGATGGGTGAAGTCGGGGCTGTCGATGATGACCAGCATGTCAGGCGCGTCGGCGAGCACGGCATCGGCGGTGCGGCGGATCAACCGCAGGATCTTCGGCAATTGCTTCACGACGGCGGCAAAGCCCATGATCGAGAGCTCCTCGATCGGAAACAGCGGCGTGATGCCCTCGCCGGTCATCGCGCGGCCGCCGACGCCGGAAAACGTCACGGCGTCGCCGAGACGTTCGCGCAGCACCTTCATCAGCGCCGCGCCGAGGCGATCACCGGATTCCTCGGTCGCGATGAGGAAGACCTTGCGGCTGGTGGTGGGACGAGGCGCCTGCATCAGCCGGCCAGCCCGATGACAAACAGACCTTTGGCGTCGGCAGTCTCGATCAGCGCCTGCGGCTCGGCCGCAAGCGTGTTGCCGGCGATCACCGCGATCCCCGCGATGCCGGCCGCCGCGGCGCCCTCGACCGTGCGCGGACCGATCGTCGGCAGATCGAAGCGCAGATCCTGCTTGCTCTTCGGCGCCTTCACCAGCACGCCGCGGCCGGCCTTGGCGCGGATACGTCCCTCGGCGCGCAGCCGGGCCACGCGCGCGAGCAAGCCGTCGGTGCCTTCGATGTCCTCGACCGCAACCACATGGCCGTCGATCACCACGGCCGCCTGGCCGATGTCGAACGGGCCGAGCGCGTCGAGCACGCCGCGGCCGCGCCCGATATCGGCGAGCGCGGCGCTGTCCGGCGTCATCCGCGTCACGGCGCCCTCCGGCATCAGGAGATCGGGCGCGACGTCCTTGATGCCGACCATGCGAAAGCCCTGCTGCTCGAGGATGCGCCCGACGCTCGACAGCAAATGATCGTCGCCGCCGCGAAAGGCGCGCACGACGTGGCCGAGCAGGCGCAGCGTGCCCCAGTCGAGCCGGATCTCCGACAGCGCGGGACGCACCAGGGTGCCGATGAAGATCAGGTCGCGGCAGCCTTCGTCGCGGAACAGCCGGGTCGCCCGCCCGAGCTGGCCGACCGAGATCCAGCGGTGGCGAAACTTCTGCAAGCGCGCCGGATCGCAGGCGCCGCGCAGCGCGAACAGCACCGGCGTGATGCCGCGTGCGGCGAGCTGATCGGCAACCGCGAACGGCATGGCGCCGCCGCCGGCAATCACGCCGACCGGCGAGGAAAGCGAGGGAGCCGCGGACGTCATGCTGGCGGCCATCCCCTGCTCATTTGCTATCGGCGGGAAGACAGAGCGGCCGGTGCTTGCCACCCTCGATGAAGGTGAGGATTTCCGCGATCGCGGAATCCTCGCTCGCGAGCGGCTGCACCGCGGCCAGCCGCTCGGCGAAGACGCCGGGGCCGTGGAACAGTTTTTGATAGAACGCGCGCACCGTGGCCAGCCGCGCCTTGGTGAACTGGCGCCGTCGCATGCCGATGATGTTGAGGCCTTCGAGCGCCGCGTACTGACCGTTGGCCAATCCGAACGGAATGATGTCGCCGCGCACGCCGCAGACACCGCCGATCATCACCTGCGAACCAACGCGGGTGAACTGGTGCACCGCCGACAAGCCGCCGATATAGACGAAGTCGCCGATCTCGCAGTGGCCGCCGAGCGTCGCCGAGGTCGCGAAGATCGCGTTGTTGCCGACCGTGCAGTCATGGCCGACATGGCTGTTGTTCATGAAGAAGCCGCGGTCGCCGACGCGGGTGAGCCCGCCGCCCTTGATCGTGCCGACATTCATCGTCACGCCCTCGCGGATCGTGCAGGCCTCGCCGACCTCGAGACGGGTCGGCTCGCCGCGATAGCTGAGATCCTGCGGCGGCCCGCCGAGCGCGGCAAATGGCGAGATGACGCAGCCGGCGCCGATCTTGGTGTGGCCGCTGATGGTGACATGCGCGATCAGCTTGCAGTTCACGCCGAGCACGACATTGGGGCCGATGATGCAGTACGGACCGATCTCGGTGCCGGCCCCGATCACAGCTCCATCCGCAATCCGCGCAGTGGGGTCGATCATGCTCATGCAGTTCAGATCCGGAATTCGTTAATGGCGCCAAAGCGCTACGCTGTCGATTGGGCGGTCGTTAGCGCGACTTTGCCCGCCCTGTCCAGTGACGTATCATGACCACCTGTTGCAAGAGAAGGTCGCAACCGATCCCATGGTCCGGGCCGCCGCGCTGATCCTCAGCCTGTTCTCTCTGCCGATCGGCCCGGAGACGGTCGATCTCGGCAACAGCACGACGGTCGATCTTTCGCGCTTCGACTGCCGCGACATCAATCGCAGCACGATGGTGCAGCGGGTCTGCTACAGCGCCGGCGAGCGCACGCTGCTGGTCGCGGTCAGGGGCAGCACCCAGCGCTATTGCGGCGTCCCCAGCGCGACCTTCGACGCACTGATGAGCGCGCCGTCGATGGGCGTCTACCTCAATCGCGTGTTACGAATCGCGGGCGCCGACGGCCGATATGGCTGCGCGAGGTCGTAACGGCTAGCGCCTTTCCCGCTCGGATGGAATCGGAGCGGGGCTCTAGATTCTTGTTTTAACGCATTCTCTTTACGCGAACCGGTTTTCACTTCGCTCGAAAATGCTCTGGTCAAGTCAATCCGTCAGCATCGCGCCGACATCGGCTTCGGCGACGACCTGGCCGTTGACCTTGGCATCGCCGTGAAACCACCACATCGTCTTGCGGCGGCCGAGCGAGCGCATGTGGTACTCGATGGTGTCGCCGGGCATCACCGGCTTCCTGAACTTGCACTTGTCGATGGTGAGGAAGTACACCGCGCGCGGCTTCGCGGTGCCTTCGACCGACTTGATGCCGATCACGCCGGCGGTCTGCGCCATCGCCTCGATCATCATCACGCCGGGATATACCGGCCGCTCCGGGAAATGTCCCTGGAACGGCGGCTCGTTGAAGGTGACGTTCTTGATGCCGATGCCGCTGTAGTCGGTGCGGATCTTGATCACGCGGTCGATCAGCAGCATCGGAAAACGATGCGGGAGCGTCTTCAGGATATCGTTGATATCCACGAGCTCGAATTTGACCGGTGCCTCCTCCATCACTCCTGTTCCTTGCCTTTGGCTTCATTGTCGCGCACCAGGCGCTCCACCGCGAGAATTTCCCTGAACCACTGCTTGGTCGGCTTGGCGAAATGCCCGCCCCAGCGGCCGTTGGGCGGGATGTCGTCCTTGACCGCGCTCATCGCCGTCACCTGGGCGCCGTCGCCGATCTTGAGGTGGTTGTTGATGCCCACCTTGGCGCCGAGCGCGACATTGTCGCCGATGGTCAGGCTGCCAGCGAGCCCGATCTGGGCCGCGAGCAGGCAGTGCCGGCCGATCGTCACATTGTGGCCGATCTGGACCTGATTGTCGATTTTGGTGCCCTCGCCGATCACGGTGTCGCGCAGCGAACCGCGGTCGATGGTCGAGGCGGCGCCGACCTCGACATTGTTCTGGATCACCACGCGGCCGGTCTGCGGCACCTTCACGTGCCCGGCCGGCCCGAAGAAGATGAAGCCGTAGCCGTCCTGGCCGATGTTGCAGCCTGGATGGATCAGCACGTTGTTGCCGATCAGCGCGAACTGAATGGTGGTCTTGGCACCGACATTGCAGTCGCGGCCGATCTTGACGTCGGCGCCGATCACCGCGCCGGCACCGATGATGGTGCCCGCGCCGATCTCGACCCGCGGGCCGATCACGACCAAGGGATCGACGATGACGCCGTCCTCGAGACGCGCGGTGGGATCGATGATCGCCGACGGGGCGATGCCCTCGGTGTCGAACCAGGATTGCGGCCGCAGCGCGTCGGCATGCCAATCGCGGGCCAGTTCGACGAACGCGAAGAACGGCTTGGCAATCCGCAGCACCGCCGTGCCCTTCGGCACCTGCGCCTCGAAGCGCGGGCTGACCAGGCAGGCGCCGGCCTTGGTCGCGGCCAGCTGGTCTGCGTATTTGAGATTGTCGAAGAACGCGAGATGCATCGGACCGGCCTCGTCGAGCGAGGCCAGCCCCCTGATCTGAAGCGCGCCCCGTTCGGGGTCGACCAGTTGCGCCTTCGTCAGCGCGGCAATGTCAGCCAGCGATGACGAAGGAGGACTTTTGAAGAAGCTCGGCTGCGCCATTCCATCCGTCGCAGTCCGATCGAGCAGCGGTATTAGAACGTCGTACCGCCGCCAAACCGGAATTCTTGCACGCGGTCATACGCACCCTTGGTCAGCGGCACCGCGTAGTCGAAGCGCAGCGGACCAAACGGCGACTGCCAGATCAGACCGACACCGACCGAGGTACGGACAACCTTGCTGTCGTCATACTGCAGGCCAAGGCAGGTGCCCGGAGACGGCGGGTTGTTGGTCGGCTTGATACAGCCGGGCGTGTTGACCTCGCCCGTCGCCGTCCACGACGTCGGACCCTGGTAGTCGTACAGGCCGCCGGCGTCGGCATAGACCGCGCCCTTGAGCCCGACTTCCTTCGGCAGGAACCAGAACGGCATCTGCAATTCCGCCGACACGCCCCAGTACTTGGTGCCGCCGATGGCATCCTGGGTGCCGTAGGGATTGATGTCGCGCGGACCGATGCCGTTCGGCGCGAAGCCGCGGACCAGGTTCGGACCCATCTGGAAGTGATCCAGCATGCGCAGCTCGGTGCTGCCCATCTTGTTCAGGATACCGCCCTGGGCGTGGATCACGCCGACGATGTCGGAGACCAGCGGGGTGTAGTACTTCGCGTCGATCGCGCTCTTGATGTAGCTGACGTCGCCGCCAACGCCCGCGAAGTCCTGCTTGAAATCGATGATCAGGCCGTCGGTCGGGTTCTTGTTGTTGTCGAGCGTGTTGTAGTTGAGCGTGTAGCCCAGTGCCGAGGTGATGGTCGCACCGGCCGCCAGTTCCTTGCGGACCGGCAGCGAGGCTTCGCCGTCGCTGTAGCACCACAGGCCGTTGGCCGAGGCGTCGGTGGCACCGAGCGCGTTGGCGGCGGCTGCGCCGTTCGCCTGCACCCAGGCCGGCGACGGGTTGAACGCCAGCAAGCCGTTGCTGGTGTTCATGTTACAGTTGGCCAGCGTCGACGGCAGGGTGATTTCCTGCTGATAGATCGAGTAGCGCAGCTGCAGCGACAGGTCTTCCCGCAGGCTGAAGCCGAGGCGCGGGCTGAAGCCGAGCGTCTTGGTGCCGTAGGCGATGTAGCTGTTGGACAGCTGCTGGCGCTGATAGAAGTCGAGGCCGAGCGCGACGCGGTAGTCGAGCAGATAGGGCTCGACGAACGACAGCGAGTAGCCGCGGGCATACTGGCCGTAGGTCACCGACGCCTTCGCGAACAGGCCGCGGCCGAGCAGGTTGCGCTCGGAGACGCTGACTTCGGCCAGCGCGCCGTCGGTGGTCGAATAGCCGCCCGACACCGAGAAGTCGCCCGTCGACTTCTCCTCGAGATCGACGATCAGGATGACGCGATCGCTGGAGGAGCCCGGCTCGGTGGTGATCTTCACCGTCTTGAAGAAGTCGAGGTTCTTCAGCCGGCGCTCGGCGCGGTCGACCAGCGCGCGGTTGTAGGCGTCGCCTTCCGAGATGTCGAATTCGCGGCGGATCACGTAGTCGCGGGTGCGGCTGTTGCCGCGGATGTTGATGCGCTCGATATAGGTGCGCGGGCCTTCGTCGATCGCGAAGGTGATCGACACCGTGTGATTGTCGAAATTGCGATCGCCGCGCGGCCGCACAACCGCGAAGGCGTAGCCGCGGCGGGACGCCTCGATCTGCATTTCCTCGACCGACTTCTCCAGCGCCTCGGCGTTGTAGAGCGAGCCGACATTGACGCGCGAATAGGAGCGCAGCGCGTTCGGATCGAGCGTATTGATCGACGAGGTGAAGTTGACGGATGCGACGCGATACTGCTGGCCCTCTTCGATCTTGAAGGTGACCAGGAAGCCCTTCTTGTCGGGATCGTATTCGGTCAGCGCGGCGACGACCTGGACGTCGGCATAGCCGTTCTTGAGGTAGAAGCGGCGCAGCAGGTCGCGGTCGGCCTCGACCCGGTCGGGGTCGTAGACGTCGTTGCCGCCGAGGAAGCTCAGCAGGTTCGATTCGCGGGTCTTGATGACGTCGCGCAGGCGGGACGCCGAATAGGCATTGTTGCCGATGAATTCGATCGACCGCACGCCGGTCTTCACGCCTTCATTGACCTCGAAGATCAGGTCGACGCGGTTGTTCGGCTGCTCGATGATCTGCGGATTGACCCGCACGTCGTAACGGCCGGAGCGGCGGTAGATTTCAGCGATGCGCAGCGCATCCGACTGGACCATCGGGCGCGAGAAGGTGCCGCGCGGCTTGGACTGGACTTCGGCGGTAAGCTGCTCGTCCTTGATCTTCTTGTTGCCCTCGAAGGCAACGCGGCCGATCACCGGGTTCTCGACCACGACCACGACGAGGCGGCCGCCCCGTTGATCGATATGAACGTCCTGAAACAGGCCGGTCTCGATCAGCGCTTTCAGGCCGTCGTCGATCTGGGCCTGGCCCAGCCGACCGCCCGGTCCGGGATGGAAGTAGGAGCGGATGGTTTCCAGCTCAACGCGGCGGTTCCCCTCCACCGTGATCGAATCGACGGTCTGCGCTTGCGCAGGCGCAGACACAGCTACGGCCGCCAAGGTGGCAGCCACCGGCACGGCGAACATGACCAAGGCGGCGAACAGCCCCCCCCTCACTCGCATTCCAAACATCATGCGCAACGCGCCCTTATCTTAGCAATGCCGGATCGTTCCCCAACGACCCGACAGATTCCCAACCTGCCGCTCAGCTTGTAACCAAATTTGCCAAGGGGGCAAACTTACTACAGCAGAACATTTCCATTTTCGTACCAAGACGTTGCCCATTGGCAACGCCACAAAAAAGCCTGCTTCAGGACCCGGCGATCCTGAGGATGTCGTTATAGGTCGCAAACACCATCAACATCAGAACCAAACCCAGCCCGATTCGGAAACCCACCTCCTGCGTCCGCTCCGACAACGGGCGGCCGCGAAGCGCCTCCGCGCTGTAGAACAAGAGGTGTCCGCCATCCAAAAGCGGGATCGGGAACAGGTTCAGCAGGCCGATCGAGACCGACAGGATGGCGCAGAGATTGACCACGAACTGGAACCCGGCACTCGCGGCCTGCCCCGACAGCTTGGCGATTCCGATGACCCCGCTCACCTCGCCCGGATTACCGGTCCCGACGAACAGCGACCCCAGGAACTTGAAGGTGCTGGCAATGATGTACCAGACCTGCTCGACGCCGATCTTCAGGGCTTCGAAGACGCCGACCGGGGCGCTGGATGCCTCGCCGACCTGAGCCTTGTGCTCGATTCCGAGCACGCCGATTCGGTGGGCATTGCCGAACGGGTCCTTGACCTCCTTCAGCGCCGGCGCCGCCTTGAGCGAAACAATCGCGCCATCCCGCTTCACCTTGAAGCCAAGCTCTGAACCAGCGTTCGACGCTACGATCCGTTGCATGTCGGCAAAGCTCTGGATCGCGCTGCCGTCGATCTCCACGACGACGTCGCCAACCTTGAAACCTGCATTCGCCGCGACGCTCTCGGCCACCAGGCCGTCAACCCGGGCGATCGTGCTCGGCTTGCCGTAGTAAAGCGCCATGCCTGCGAAAATCAGGGCGCCGAGGATGAAATTCGCGACCGGGCCCGCCGCAACGATGGCGGTGCGCTTGCCGACCGACTTGTGATGGAAGCTGCCCTCGCGCTCCTCCGCCGTCATGGCGGCGAGCGTCTCGGCCTGCGGCGTCGATGCCTCGCTGTCATCACCGAAGAACTTGACGTAACCGCCGAGCGGGATGGCCGAGATCTTCCAGCGCGTGCCATGCCGGTCGTTGAAGCCGGCAAGCTCCGGTCCGAAGCCCAGCGAGAAGGTCAGAACCTTCACGCCAGCCCAGCGCGCGACCAGAAAGTGGCCGAGCTCGTGAAAGAAGACGACGATGGTCAGGACGAACAGGAAAGGAACGATGTAACCCAGGAGCCCATGGCTCAACGCATTGATACTATGAAGAAAATACTCGGGCATCAGATTCCCCTCGACAAGAGCCATCAGGCTCCGTCCCCAACCCTCTAGGTTGCCTTTAAGGCAATTTGAGGCAATAGGGCGGCAGCTTTATTTCTCGCGATATGGTCAACGGAAATCGCGTCATCCGCCGAGTGCAGCGGTGGCTGATTCCCGGACCGTATCCAATCGTTCAGCGTCGCCTCGACCAGCCGGGCGATCGCTCCGAACTTGATCTTGCCGGCAATAAACGCGGCGACCGCGATCTCGTTCGCGGCGTTGTAGACCGTCGTCGCACCATGCCCCATCCGCAGCGCCTCGTAAGCCAGCCGCAGCCCCGGGAAGCGCTGGAAGTCCGGCGCCTCGAAGGTGAGCTGTCCGATCTTGGCGAGATCGAGCTTGGCGGACGGGCCGACGACGCGGTCGGGCCAGCCGAGGCAGTGCGCGATCGGGATCCGCATGTCCGGGGTGCCGAGCTGTGCCACCACCGAGCGGTCGGAGAACTCGACCATGCCGTGGATGATCGACTGCGGGTGCACCAGCACGTCGATCTCGTCCGGCGCCAGCGCGAACAGATAGGACGCCTCGATGACCTCGAGGCCCTTGTTCATCATCGAGGCGGAATCGATCGTGATCTTCTGCCCCATGCTCCAGTTAGGATGCTTCAGCGCCTGTTCCAGCGTCGCCTGCTCGATGTCGGCGGGCGCCCAGGTGCGGAACGGGCCGCCGGACGCGGTGATGATCACCCGCGTCAGTTCTTCGCGATTGCCGGACGCCAGCGCCTGGAACAACGCATTGTGCTCCGAGTCCGCCGGCAGGATGCAGGCGCCGGCCTTCTTGGCCCGTTCCATGAAGATGTCGCCGGCGCAGACCAGGCACTCCTTGTTGGCGAGCGCGACGGTGGCGCCGCGATCGACCGCGGCAAGCGCCGGCTTCAGTCCGGCCGCGCCGCTGACCGCCGCCATCACCCAATCCGCCGGCCGCGCGGCGGCCTCGATGATCGCGCTCTCCCCGGCCCCGCATTCGATCCGGGTTCCAGCGAGCGCGTCCTTCAGTTCTGAAAGCTTCGCGGGATCGCCAATCGCGGCGAACCGTGCGCCGAACTCCTTGGCGAGCTTGGCGAGACCCTCGACATTGCTGTTCGCGGTCAGAGCCTCGACCTGATAGCGGTCGCGCGCGCCACGCAGCAGATCCAACGTGCTGTCGCCGATCGAGCCGGTGGCACCGAGGACGGTCACGGTCCGCACGGCCGACGCCGCCACGGCCTTGTTGTTACGCAACGGAACTGCGCTCATCTCATCACCAAACCATAAGACCGCGGCCGACGCCATCGGCGCCACCACGGAGAAAGCCGAAAATCGCCGCCACAATGACGGCCGCGACGAATCCGTCCAGGCGGTCCAGCAGGCCGCCATGACCGGGAATGATGTGGCTCGAATCCTTCACCCCGAACCGCCGCTTCACTGCGGATTCGAAGAGATCGCCGAGCTGCGAGACCACCGACAGCACGGCGCCGAGCGCCAGCAGCGGCCCGGTCGTGCCGATCTCGAAGGCGGCAAAGCCGGCGGCAACCGCGAGGCTCGCCACGAAGCCGCCGATCGCGCCGGCCCAGGTCTTCTTCGGACTGACGCGCACCCAGAGCTTCGGCCCGCCGATGCTGCGGCCGGCGAAATAGCCGCCGATATCGGTGACCCATACGATCAGCAACACGAACATCAGCGCGGCAAAGCCCTTCGCCGGATCGAGACGCAGCAGCACCGACGCGATCTCGGCCCCCGCCGCATAGAGCAATCCGGCGACGGCCCAGCCACGCCGCACGCCCGATGTCAGCACGACGGCAACCACGCCGACCAAAAGCACGTCCAGGGCCGCATCGACGCGGCCGGCCATCAGGCAAACTCCGGCAAGCAGCAGCGCGAGGGCACCGGGCACCACGACGCGCGGCTCCCGCCCGAGCCCGGTGACGACAAGCCATTCCACGTACAATCCGATCGCCGCCACCGTCACCAGCAGCGACCAGGCGATGCCGCCCAGATAAGCCAGCGCGATCGCGAGCGGCGCCAGCACCAGTGCCGCAACCACGCGCATCACGAGGTTGCGCGACCCCTGCTCGTTTGCTGCCGGCGGCTGCTCGCTTGCTGCCGGCCGTTGCTCGCTTGCTGCCGCCGACGCGGCTTCGCCCTCGGTCACGAGCCGGTTTTCACAGCGAGGCCGCCGAACCGGCGCTCGCGCTTGCCGTATTCCGCAATGGCGCCTTCGAGCGCCGCCTTGTCGAAATCCGGCCAATGGATCGGCACGAATACCAGTTCGCTGTAGGCGGCCTGCCACATCAGGAAGTTCGACAGACGCTGCTCGCCGCTGGTGCGGATGATCAGGTCGGGATCCGGGATATCGGGCGCATCGAGATACTGCCCGAGCGTGTCGGCATCGATGGAGTCAGCGTCGCGCTTGCCTTCCGCGACTTCACGGGCAAGCCGCCGTGCGGCGGCGGCGATCTCCGCACGGGAGCCGTAGTTGAAGGCGACAACGAGGTTGAGCTTGTCGTTGTTCCTGGTCAGCTCCTCGGCCTCGTTGAGCAGCGCGCAGATATCGGCATCGAGACCGTCACGCTCGCCGATCACGCGCACCCGCACGCCGTCACGGTGCAGCGTCGCCAGATCGTTGCGGATGAAGCGGCGCAACAGGCCGAACAGATCGCCGATCTCGGTGGCCGGGCGCGACCAATTCTCCGAGCTGAACGAAAAGATCGTGAGGTAGACGATGCCGAGTTCATGGGCGGCACGCACCACGCGGCGCAGCGCCTCGACGCCGCGGCGATGGCCCTCGACGCGCGGCAGCCCGCGCGAAGCGGCCCAGCGTCCGTTGCCGTCCATGATGACAGCCACATGCAACGGACTGCCGGAGCGATCCGGTCCGTCGGTTGCTGGGGCGGCGGCGTTCGACATAGGCTCGTTCCCGTAGGCCCTCAGACCGTCAGGATTTCCTTTTCCTTGGCGGCAAGCAGCTGATCGACTTCGGCGATCACGCCGTCGGTCGCCTTCTGCACCTCGTTCGACAGGCGCTCCTGATCGTCCTCGGAGATCTCGTGATTCTTCTCGAGCTTCTTGATGATGTCGAGGCCGTCGCGGCGCACGTGGCGGACCGCGACCTTGGCCGCTTCGGCGTATTTGTGCGCGACCTTGACGAGCTCCTTGCGGCGCTCCTCGTTGAGTTCGGGAATCCGCAACCGCAGCACCTGGCCTTCGGTCGCCGGCGACAGGCCGAGGTTGGAGTCGACGATCGCCTTCTCCACGGCCTTGACCATCGTCTTGTCCCAAACCTGCACCGAGAGCAGGCGCGGCTCGGGTACGCTGATGGTTGCAACCTGGTTGAGCGGCATATGCGAGCCGTAAGCCTCGACCTGGACCGGCTCCAGCATGGATGCCGCGGCGCGGCCGGTGCGCAGGCCACCGAGCTCGTGCTTGAGCGATTGTGTGGCGCCCTGCATGCGGCGCTTCACGTCGTTGATGTCAAACCCAGCTGCGGCCATGACGTTTCTCCCTTCACTAGAAACCGGCTATCGACGCCCTCGGGTCCAAAAAGCTTGGACCTTGAGGCGCGGCAATCAGCCGGCGACGACCGTGCCGTGTCCGGACCCGCGCAGGATCGCACCGATCGAACCGGGCTCCGCGATCGAGAACACGATGATAGGCAGCGACGTCTCGCGAGCAAGTGCGAAAGCGGTCGCGTCCATGACCTTGTAGCCGCCCTCGATCGCCTGCGAATGGGTCAGGCGGTCGAAGCGCTTGGCTTTGGGGTCCTTCTTCGGATCGGCGCTGTAGACGCCGTCGACATTGGTGGCCTTCAGCACCGCCTGCGCGCCGATCTCGGCCCCGCGCAGCACGGCGGTGGTATCGGTGGTGAAGAACGGATTGCCGGTTCCACCGCCGAGCAGGACGATGCGTCCCTCGGCGAGATATTTGTGCGTCGCAGTACGGGTGAACAGCTCGGAAATCTCCGGCATCACGAAGGCCGACAAGGTCCGCGCCGGGTTGCCCTTGCGCTCGATCGCCGCCTCCAGCGCGAGGCAGTTCATCATCGTGGCGAGCATGCCCATGGTGTCGCCGGTCGGCCGCGACACGCCGCGCGAGGAGACCTCGACCCCGCGGACGATGTTGCCGCCGCCGATCACGACAGCGACCTCGACACCGAGCTTGCGGGCTGCGATCAGGTCATCGGCGACGCGGTCGACCGTCGGCTGATCGATACCGAAGCCCTGGGAGCCGGCCAGATATTCGCCGGACAGCTTGATCACCACGCGACGATAGATCGGCTCGGCCATGATGCGATCGCTTTCTTATCCCGCGCAGGCAGGCCTCCGGCGCGAAGCGCCGGAGGCCTTGGTGTCAGCGGTTACTTCTTGCCGCTGGCGGCCGCGACTTCGGCGGCGAAGTCGCTCTCCTGCTTCTCGATTCCCTCACCGAGAGCATAGTTCACAAAGCCAGCGATTTTGATCGGGCCGCCGACCTTACCCTCAGCTTCCTTCACCGCCTGGGCAACCGACTTGCCGCTGTCGTGGATGAAGGCCTGATCGAGCAGGCAGACCTCCTTGTAGTAGGTCTTGAGGCCGGAATCGACGATCTTCTCGATGACGTTCTCCGGCTTGCCCTGCTGGCGGTACTTGTCGGCCAGCACGTCCTTCTCGCGCTTGACGGTCTGCGGATCGAGCCCGGCCGGGTCGAGCGCGAGCGGCTTCGCCGCCGCGACGTGCATGGCGAGCTGGCGGCCGAGCACGGCGAGCTCGTCGGCCTTGCCGGTCGACTCCAGCGCCACGATGACGCCGATCTTGCCGGCGCCCTCGATGACCGCGTTATGGACATAGCTCGACACCACGCCCTGGCTCACCTCGAGCGAGGCGGCGCGGCGCAGCGTCATGTTCTCGCCGATGGTGGCGATCGCATCCGAGATCGCGGTCTCGACGGTGGCATCGCCGACCTTGGACGCCTTGATGGTCTCGACGTCGGCACCATGCTTCAGCGCGACCTGGGCGATCATCTTGACCAGGCCCTGGAATTGCTCGTTGCGCGCAACGAAGTCGGTCTCGGAATTGACCTCGACCAGCACGCCCTTGGTGCCGGCGGTCAGCGCGCCGATCAGGCCCTCGGCGGCGACTCGGCCGGCCTTCTTGGCGGCCTTCGAGAGGCCCTTCTTGCGCAGCCAATCCTGCGCAGCGGTCATGTCGCCGTTGTTCTCGGTCAACGCCGCCTTGCAATCCATCATGCCCGCGCCGGTCGACTCGCGGAGATCCTTGACCATCGCTGCTGTGATCGTTGCCATCGTTCAATGTCCTTCTTGCCTGTACAGAAACCGCGGCGCCCGATGACGCCGCCGTCTGCAACAGGGAAATCGTTGTTCGTGGAAGCAAAGCGGCGGCCGGGCAGACCCCGGCCACGCCGCGTAACTCTTATTCCGCTTCGGCGAGCGTCTTGGCCTGGGCGACCCAGGCGTCGGCACGGCTCGGCAGACCGACTTCTTCGCCGATCTTGTGCGCGGTGTCGTGGTCGAGCTCGGCGAGCTGCCAGTAGTGGAAGATGCCGAGGTCGTTGAGCTTCTTCTCGATCGCACCGGACACGCCGGTGAGCTTCTTGAGGTTGTCGGCGGTGCCGCGCGGACCGGCGAGGCCCTGGAAGCCGGACGGCGCAGCCGCCGGGAGGTCTTCCTGCACGGGCGCAGCCGATGCACCGATATCGATTCCGGACTCGCCCTGGGCGCGGGAGATGCCGTCGATGGCGGCGCGCGCCACGAGGTCGCAATACAGCGAGATCGCGCGGCCGGCGTCGTCATTGCCCGGCACCACATAGGTGATGCCCTTCGGGTCCGAATTGGTGTCGACGATCGCGGCGACCGGGATGTTGAGCCGCTGAGCTTCCTGGATCGCGATGTCTTCCTTGTTGGTGTCGATCACGAAGATCATGTCGGGAAGACCGCCCATGTCCTTGATGCCGCCGAGCGAGCGGTCGAGCTTGTCGCGCTCGCGCTGCAGCGTCAGCCGCTCCTTCTTGGTGTAGGAGTTGGCTTCACCCGACGACAACACGTCGTCGAGATGACGCAGGCGCTTGATCGAGGCCGAGATCGTCTTCCAGTTGGTCAGCGTGCCGCCGAGCCAGCGCGAATTGACGAAGTACTGCGCCGAACGCCTCGCCGCGTCGGCAACGCCGTCCTGGGCCGAGCGCTTGGTGCCGACGAACAGGATGCGGCCGCCCTTGGCGACGGTATCGCTGACCGCCTGGAGCGCACGGTGCAGCATCGGCACGGTCTGCGCGAGGTCGATGATGTGGATGTTGTTGCGGGCGCCGAAGATGTAATCCTGCATCTTCGGGTTCCAGCGATGGGCCTGGTGGCCAAAGTGAACGCCAGCTTCAAGCAACTGACGCATAGAAAAATCGGGCAGCGACATAGTGATAATTCTCCGGTTGGTTCCTCCGGAAACGTGTGAGCAGACGAGCCTTATGGCCCGGCTGCCACCGGACGGCCTTTTGAGCCATGTTTCCGTGTGAGATGGCGCGCTATATAGCGCGATTTGCGCCAGAAGCAAGGAAATACGGCCGGTTACACCCGCCGGCTGAGCCCAAATCGTGCCGAAACGGCCCCGTTTGGCGGCCTAATGCCTATCGCAAGTGCGCGCGGCCAAAATATCGAAAAACAACCCCATGCAAAGGAGCAGGCCCGCGACCGACGTGGTCACGCACGATTCAAATTTTGTCTTTTGACCTTGGGGCGGGCAAACATCCGCCCACGCCGTCGTTGCCACCGTGCGCGGCGATGAACATGGCGACGGCCGACCGGCAATAGGATTCGATTTCGTCGTCGTGCTCTGCTTTCGCCTGATCGAAGCGTGCGATCATCAGGAGATCGGATCCTTTGAACAGCGCGGCGAACAAGCGGGCGGACCGGAGAGGATCGGGCACGTTCAGAACCGCCTTCGCGTGCAACTGACGCAACAGGACCTCGATTTCGGCGATGACATGGGCGGGGCCGGCTTCGAAATGGAGCTTGCTCAACGCGTTTTGACTCGTCTTGTCGGCCATGACCATGGCTTCGAGGCTGCGGACGTCTGATCTCAACAGCGTGCGAAGCAGCGATGATCCCACCGCCACGAGCTGATCTTCGACCGAACCGTCGACGCCTTCAAGAAGGGCCTGTGGTGCAAACAACTGATGGCAGCCGGCCGCCATGGCCGCGCTGAACAGCGCCTCCTTGTTCTCGAAGTGCCTGTAGATGCTGAGCTTGGATATCTTCGCCCGCTGGGCGACCTTGTCCAAGGTCGTCGCTTGAAAACCCAACTCCACAAAGAGCTCGCGCGCGGCGTCGACGATCGTTTGGCCAAGCGCCTCGTTGACGGGCCGGCCGCGCCGGCCCTGGCTGTTTTCGGTCACGGCAATTCCAGTACTTGACAGTATTCTAATTGTTAAATTACGATACCATGCAGTATCTGAAGTGTGCAAGCCAATGCGCAGGAGCCCATCACCATGGATGACGTCGTCATCATCGGCGGCAGCTTTGCCGGTCTCGCGGGCGCCCTGCAGCTCGGCCGTGCCCGCCGCGCGGTTACCGTTCTCGATACCGGCCTGCCACGCAACCGCTTCGCCGGACACTCGCATGGCCTGCTCGGCCACGATCACAAGCCGCCGCTAGACATTCTGGCCGAGGCGCGACGGCAGTTGGCGCGTTATCCCACGATCAAGCTTGTCAGTGCCCGGGCCGACAGCGTCTCCGGCGCCATCGACAATTTCTCTGTCCTTACTGGCGATGGCGAAAGCTTTGGGGCGCGTCGTCTGATCCTGAGCTATGGCGTCGCCGACCAGATGCCTGATGTTCCGGGCTACGCCGAAAGCTGGGGCACGTCCATCGTGCCATGCCCCTATTGCGACGGCTTTGAAGTCGCCGGCCAGCATTGGGGCCTCGTCTGGTCCAGCCCGCAGTCGCACAATCAGGTCAGGCTGTTCCACGATTGGACTGACAAGTTGACGCTCTTCGCCGATGGTCACGACATTCCGCCCGATATCCAGGCCGATCTGGCGCGCCGCAACATACCTCTCGTCGATGGCCGGATCGTCGAGGTCGCCCATGACAAGGGCCATATCGCCGCCGTCAATCTCGATACCGGCCGCAACGTCGCGGTCGACATCCTGTTCGCCAATCCGCGCAACAAGCCGTCCGCGAGCCTGCATGAAGCACTGGGCCTTGCCACCGTGGCTACGCCCGCCGGCATCGTCCTCAAGGTCGACGAACGCCGTCAAACCAGCACGCCTGGCATCTACGCCGCCGGCGACCTCACCACGCCCTTCTTGCCCTCGGTCACCCAGGCATCATCGCAGGGCGCGATGGCGGGTATCTTTGCCCAGCAGTCGATGGTGGTTTGAGAGAACCAATGAACAGCTTCGCCGGGAAATGGGCTCTGATCACCGGGGCGTCGAGTGGCCTCGGCCTCGACTTCGCAGATCTCCTGGCTGCGCAGAAAGTCAATCTCGTATTGGCGGCCCGAAGGCGGGAGTCGATGGAAAAGCTTGCCGCCGATCTCCGCCGCAAATACGGGATGGACGTGCTGGTCGAGGCGATCGATCTTGCCGCGCCGGGCGCCGCCAGCCACTTGAAAAGCAGTCTCGATGCGAGGTCGGTGACGATCGACATCTTGCTGAACAATGCCGGATACGGCTTGCACGGCGCTTTGTTGGACACGCCGATCGAGCGCACGACAGACATGATCCAGCTCAACATCACGACGCTCACAGAGCTGACCTACCTGTTCGGCCGTGACATGGCCGCGCGGCGCTCTGGACATATCCTTCTCGTCGCCAGCCTCATGGCCTTCCAAGCCGTTCCCAGCTACGCGGCCTATGCGGCGACCAAGGCATATGTACTCGCCCTTGGCGAGGCCCTGCACGACGAACTCCGCCCGCATGGTGTGGTTGTTACCACTCTCTGCCCGGGGCACACCGCGACGGGCTTCGATGCGGCAGCCGGCGCAGCCACAACGGCCTTGCTGCGCCTCCTCACCATGAAGCCTCGTCCGGTCGCCGCGAGCGGTGTGCGGGCGCTTATGGAAGGTAAGGCCTTGGTGATCGCGGGCCTGACGAACAAGATGGCAGCCTTTTCAAATCGTCTGACGCCGCGATCAATGCAAAGGGCGACGTTGAAAAGAATAGTGGACGGTTAACTCCCGGGGCGCTGGCGTGTGGAGCTCATCGAACAAGCGGGGCTCTGAAGGCTGACGATGCACACGGAGCTTCGACCCGGATCTTGTCGTTCCTCTCAAGGATCAGCGGGGAATCGAGCGCTTCATCCCGTTCGCCCTCGCTGCTCGCTGGAGAGGATGCGCGCTTTGACATCGGACGGTTCAGAGAACAAGGATATGTCATGGCACAGTACAATGCCGATCGGATCGCCGGCTGGAATGACCAAAGCGGAGAGCGTTGGCTCGCCCACCAGGCCCGGCTCGACGCCATAGCGGCGGTGTTCGGTCAGGCCGCGATCGAAGCCGCCGCGCCCGCGATGGGCGAGCGCGTGCTGGACGTCGGCTGCGGCGCAGGCGCGTCGAGTCTGGCTCTGGCTGCCCGCGTCGGCGCGGGGGGCCAAGTACTGGGCGTGGACATATCCGAACCGCTGATCGCCCGAGCGCGCGCGCTCGCGCCACAGGATGCGCCAACCCTGTTCCGCGTCGCCGACGCCAGCAGCGCCGAGCTGCCCGAGGGGGCGTTCGACATCCTGTTCTCGCGTTTCGGGGTGATGTTCTTCGACGATCCGACAGGCGCGTTCGCCCATATGCGCCGCGCGCTCAAGGCGGGCGGGCGGGTCACTTTCGTCTGCTGGCGTGGCGCGGCCGAGAACGATTGGATGCGCCTACCGATGGGCGCGATCAAAGGCATCGTCCCGGCGACCGCGCCGCCCGATCCCGAAACGCCCGGCCCGTTCTCGTTCGGCGACCGGGGGCGGGTGGCGCGCATCCTGACGGGGGCCGGCTTCACCGATATCGCTATCGCGCCCTTCGATGCTTCCGTCCCGTTTGGCGAGGGCGCGACGCGGGACGCGGCGATCGACGACGCGGTGAAGATGACGTTCGAGGTCGGCCCGCTGTCGCGCGCGCTTGTCGATCAGCCCGACGACATCCGCGCCCGCGCCTCGGCCGCGGTTCGTGCCGCCTTCGCGGACTGCCCCGGCGAGCGGTCCGTGATGATCGACGGCGCGACGTGGATCGTCACGGCGCGCAATCCTCCAAGCTGAGGGATTAACAGGTTTCGACGCGACGGCCGGCGAAACTGCCTCGCGGGCCTGGCGAATAAGACGGCCGCTTTCTCGAATCGTCCGACGCCTCTAAGGGCGCAAAGCGAACGTGGTCTGCGTTGCATCACGCGGCCAGGCTTTATGGGTACAAGGGCCGAATTGAAATGTCTTCATTTTGCGTCTGGGTACGCGCAGCGAAACATCGCCCCTTTGGAAGCCGAATGCGATCGCCTTGCCCCTACACCGTCTCGACGTCGACCACGCCGGCGACCGCCTTGATCGCGCCGGCGATCTGCGGCGAGACCTTATAGCGGCCGGGCAGCTTCATCTCCACCTCCGTCCCGAGGTCGAGCATCATCACCAGCAAGACGTCGCCGTCGGCTGCACCGACAGGCGCAGCTGACGACGCGGGCTTGGCTACCTGTGGCTTTGCCGCACCGCCCGGCACGGGCGCGGCGTCCGGCATGTTGAGCCGGCGCGCGATCGAATCCAGCGGCCTGGTGTCGCGGACGAAGATGCGCAGGCCCTTCTGCGTCTTGGCCGCGGCATGATCCAGCGGTTCGGCGTGCAGCACCCTCGCCCGCACGTCCTCGCCCTGCAGCTCGGCGCCGAGCTGCAGCAGCACGGCCGCGCCCGGCTCCAGCACGTCGCGGTACTGCGCCAGCCCTTCCGAGAACAGCACCGCCTCGAAATGGCCGGTCGGGTCCGACAGGCCCATGATGCCCATCTTGTTGCCGGTCTTGGTGCGCCGCTCCATCCGCGACACCACGGTTGCCGCGACCTTGCCCGCGGTGGCGCCGGTTTTCACCGCGCGCGAGAACTCCGCCCAGGATTGCACCCGCAGACGCTTCAGCGCGGTCGCGTAATCGTCGAGCGGATGGCCCGACAGGAAGAAGCCGATCGCATCATATTCGCGCCGCAGCCGATCCGCCGGCAGCCACGGCTCGACCTGCGGCAGGATGATGCTCGGCGCATCAGGCGCGCTGCCGAACATGTCGTTCTGGCCCGAGGTCGCCGCCTCGTGGCTGCGCTGGCAGGCGGCGAGGATCGCGTCCGCTCCGGCGAACACGCGCGCGCGGTTCGGATCGAGCGTGTCGAACGCGCCTGCCGCCGCGAGGCTCTCGATGATCCGCTTGTTGACCGCGCGCGGGCTCACCCGTGCGGCGAAATCGGCCAGCGAGGTGAAGGCGCCGCCCTTGTTGCGCTCGGCGATGATCTGCTCCACGGCCTGGATGCCGACGCCCTTCAGCGCGGCGAGCGCGTAGTAGATCGTGTTGTCGCTGACCTCGAAGGTCGCGCCGGAGCGATTGATGTTGGGCGCCTCGACCTTGATGCCGAGCCGCTGCGCCTCGGAGCGGAATTCGGACAGCTTGTCGGTGTTGTTGAGTTCGAGCGTCATCGACGCCGCGAGGAACTCGACCGGATAATGCGCCTTCATGTAGGCGGTGTGGTACGACACCAGCGCATAGGCCGCCGCGTGGCTCTTGTTGAAGCCGTAGTCGGCGAATTTGGCGAGCAGCTCGAAGATCGTCTCGGCCTGGCCCTTGCCCACGCCGTTCTTCATCGCACCGGCGACGAAGATGTCGCGCTGCTTGTCCATCTCGGCGCGGATCTTCTTGCCCATGGCGCGGCGCAGCAGGTCGGCCTGGCCGAGCGAGTAGCCGGCCATCTGCTGCGCGATCTGCATCACCTGCTCCTGATAGATGATGACGCCGAAGGTCTCCTTCAGGATCGGCTCCAGGATCGGATGCAGATATTCCGGCTCCTCGTCGCCGTGCTTGCGCGCGCAATAGGTCGGGATGTTCGCCATCGGGCCCGGGCGATACAGCGCCACCAGCGCGATGATGTCCTCGAAGCGGTCCGGCCGCATGTCGATCAGCGCGCGCCGCATGCCCTGGCTTTCCACCTGGAACACGCCGACCACATCGCCACGCGCCAGCATCTGATAACTCGGCGCATCGTCGATCGGCAGCGTCGCGAGGTCGACATGAACGTCGCGCTGCTTGAGCAGCTTCACCGCGACGTCGAGCACGGTCAGCGTCTTCAGGCCGAGGAAGTCGAATTTCACGAGGCCGGCCGGCTCGACCCATTTCATGTTGAACTGGGTGACCGGCATGTCCGATTTCGGATCGCGGTACATCGGCACCAGCTCGCTCAGCGGCCGGTCGCCGATCACGATGCCGGCGGCGTGGGTCGAGGCGTGGCGCGTCAGGCCTTCGAGGCGCTGCGCGATGTCGAACGCGCGTGCCACCACCGGATCCTCGTCGCGGAACGCCTGCAGCTTCGGCTCGCCCTCGATCGCCTGCGCCAGCGTCACCGGGGCCGCGGGATTCTGCGGCACCAGCTTGGTCAGCTTGTCGACCTGGCCGTAGGGCATCTGCAGCACGCGGCCGACGTCGCGCAACACGCCGCGCGCCTGCAACGTACCGAAGGTGATGATCTGCGCCACCTGGTCGCGGCCGTAGCGCTCCTGCACATACTGGATCACCTCGCCGCGGCGGTCCTGGCAGAAGTCGATGTCGAAGTCCGGCATCGAGACGCGTTCGGGATTGAGGAAGCGCTCGAACAGCAGCGCGAAGCGCATCGGATCGAGGTCGGTGATGGTCAGCACCCAGGCCACCAGCGAGCCGGCGCCGGAGCCGCGGCCCGGTCCGACCGGGATGCCCTGCGCCTTGGCCCACTTGATGAAGTCCGACACGATCAGGAAATAGCCCGCGTATTTCATGCGGGTGATGACGTCGAGCTCGAAGGCGAGCCGCTTGCTGTAGTCCTCTTCCGTCATGCCCGGCGACAGGCCGTGCACCCGCAGGCGGTTGGCGAGCCCCTCCTCGGCCTGGCGCTTCAGCTCGGCGGCCTCGTCGGCCGCGGCATCGGCGCTCGCCGCACCGCCGACCGTGAAGAACGGCAGGATCGGCTTGCGGGTCTTCGGCCGGAACGAACAGCGTTCGGCGATCTCCACCGTCGAGGCCAGCGCCTCCGGAATATCGGCGAACAGCACCGCCATTTCGGCGCGGGTCTTGAAGCGGTGGTCGGGCGTCAATTGCTCGCGGTTGGTCTCGGCGATCAGATGGCCGCCGGCGATGCACAGCAGCGCATCGTGCGATTCGTAATCGTCACTGCTGGCGAAATACGGCTCGTTGGTCGCAACCAGCGGCAGGCCCTTCGCATAGGCGAGATCGATCAGGCCGCCCTCGGTGCGGCGCTCCTTGTCGGCGCCGTGGCGCTGCAATTCGATGTAGAGGCGATCGCCGAACAGGCCGGCCAGACGCTCGCAGCGGGTGGCCGCAAGCGCCGCCTGCTCTGCCCGCAGCGCCAGCGCGATCGGCCCGTCGGGGCCGCCGGTCAGGGCGATCAGGTCTTCGGCGGCGTCGGTCAGCCAATCGATCTTGATGTGCGGGGTCTGGTTGACCGGTGTCTCCAGGAACGCCCGCGAGTTCAGCCGCATCAGGTTCTGGTAGCCGCGCTCGCGCGCCGCGAGCAGCACGATTCGCGTAGGCCCGCTCGTCGCCAGGATGCTCCGCGTCGTGGGGTCGACGTCGCCGAAATCCACTGCCAGCTCGCAGCCGACGATCGGCTGGATGCCGTAGCCGGCCATCTTGTCGGAGAATTCCAGCGCCCCGAACATGTTGTCGGTGTCGGTGAGCGCCAGCGCCGGCTGGCGATCGGCCTTCGCAAGCTCGCCAAGCTTGGCGATCTTGATCGAGCCCTTCAGCAGCGAATAGGCGGAATGAACGTGAAGATGGACGAATCCGGCATTCGGCATGGCTGCTTACGGGATCTCTTGAGGCAAGGCTCGAGGCAAGGATAGTGCGAGTGCCTCGGCCGGAACGCGAAAGCATCAGGCCCGACTCGCGTCCCCATCGTGGGGCCTCGATCCCGCCAAGTCCACGCCGAACACGGCGTGGCTGCAGGTCCTCCCGCTTTTCCCCAGGGGGTACCGATGCCCGTGTCCCGCGGGCACAATCTTCAGAACTGGGTGATCAGCTGGGCCCAAACCGCGATCATCCCCACGAACAGCGTGATCGATGCCAGCGCCGCAGCTTCCTGCACGAAAATCTTCAACATGGCCGCTCTCCCTGAACTGGAACGTATGCAGAACATTGTTCCTTTTTTGTTCCGGGAGTCAAGCAAGGGTGGTGGGTGAGCTTGAAAACTGACCTCGAAAGAATTCCCTTGGTTAATCATGGCGGGAGCTGGCAGCGAGGGCCCACGCCGCCCCGCAGCTTCGCATTGCCGGGCGCTTTCTCAGGACGCCTCAGCCCAGGGCAATCCCGTCCAGCCAACAAAAAACCCCGGGCTGAAGCCCGGGGTTTTCGCCGTCGCTTGGATCAAGCGAGCGATCAGTCGTTGGCTAAGTACTTGGCTCAGTACTTGGCAATGATCGGACCACCGAACTTGTAGTTCAGGCGGCCGAGGACCATGTCGGTGTCGCCACCGGTGTGGAAGCCGGTAACCGCAACACCAGCCGGGGTGACGAAGGTCGCGCCATGGGTGTCTTCGAAGATGTGGTTGTATTCGACGCCGAGCGACCAGCCCTGGGCGAAGGCGAATTCGAGGCCAACACCAACCGTCGGGCTCCAACGGGTGTCGTAGCCGGTCGAGGACGCCAGCGCGCCGCCGGGAGCCAGGAACTGGTAGTTGCGGTCGGTAACCGCAGCACCGCCCTTGGCGTACAGCAGGACGTTGTTCCAGGCGTAGCCGATCTGGCCGGTGAACAGGCCGAACGCATCGGTCTTCGAGCGAACGACACCGCCCGGGACGACCAGGTTGCCGGTGCTGCCGGAGAAGTCAGCCCAGTTGCCCTGAGCTTCCAGACCGAACACCCAGCCGCCGGTCTGCCAGCGGTAGCCGATCTGGCCACCGACGGTGCCGCCGTTGGCATCGTAGCTGCCGACGCCACCGAGGCCGTCGACCGAACGGTTGTCGTGGCTCTGGCCCCAACCACCGTTGATACCGATGTAGAAGCCGGTCCAATCATAAACAGCGGCAACCATGGGCGGCGGAGCCTTGGTGTAAGGGCGAGCCGCGAGGTCAGCCGCGGAAGCAGCGGTCGCGCTGAGCGCGATCAGGCTGGCGGTGACAAGCAAAATCTTCTTCATTTTTCCCGTTCCAACTTTTCTACAGGCCCCCAAGGCCGCGAGACACCCTCATAGCAGCCCGGAACGGAATTGCTGTAACTTCGCTGCAACAGGCAGGCCCAAACGACTTCGCTCAAATTTGAAGTTAATACTGTATTACAAGCCACTTCCTGGAACCTCTGCCACACGGCTGCCGCATAATTTTCACAATTCAAATCCGCGCGCGCAACTGCGCGCAAGATCGTGTTGACCGGCACCAGCTTGTCCGATTTGGATCATCGCCGAAATCGAATCTTCGCAGCAAAAGGAATGCACATGCGGACGATGATATTTGCTGCTGCGGCCTCGGTGGTCGCCCTCGCTACGCTCAACCCCGCTCCGTCACATGCCGTCGGCGTGCGCTACCCGTTCTGCATTCAGGGCGACCGTTATCCCGGTCTGAGCAACTGCTCTTATCCGTCGTATCAAGCGTGCCTCGCGACAGCCAACGGCATCGGCCAGACCTGCGTCGCCAACCCCTATTATGCCGGCGACAACGACCCGCGCTCGTATCTTCACACGCCCGCGCGGGAGCGCGGTGACAGCTTCTTCGATCTGTTCATCCACTGACAGTCCGGGCTTCGGGCAACGGCTGCGGAATGCGGCTTGATGCACAATTCCCGCAAGAGCTTCTATGACTCTGATGCGCAGCTTGATCCTCGGACTCGCGGCCCTTGGCATCGTCGCGAGTGCGCCGGCCAACGCGCAGAAATACGATTCGACCTCGCCGGTCTGCAAACGCAACTACCGTTGGGGCGGAGAGGACACCGACTGCGGCTACACCTCGATGGCGCAGTGCCAGGCATCGGCGTCCGGGCTGGGAGCGATGTGTATCGACAACCCCTACTATGTGGGTCCGCCGGTCGACCATCGGACGCGGGCATCCGGCAGACGGTCCCGCCCGGCCTATTGAGAATCCAGGCGCCTTCCGTGCCGCTTGAAGTACAGCGAAAAGGGCTTCGAATTCTATGGCTTAGCGCGCGCTCTTAACGCGGGGCGTCACCCGCTTCGTGCAACAATGCCGCTATTCGAGCTCGACGATCTGTCCGTTCGACAGCGACACCCGGCGGTCCATCCGCGCGGCGAGATCCATGTTGTGGGTCGCGATCAGCATCGCGACGCGGGTCGCCTTCACCAGTTGCATCAGCGCGTTGAAGACATGATCGGCCGTGCCCGGATCGAGGTTGCCGGTCGGTTCGTCGGCAAACAGCACCCGCGGCGCGTTGGCCACCGCGCGTGCGATCGCCACGCGCTGCTGCTCGCCGCCCGAGAGCTCGGCCGGACGGTGGGTGATGCGGTCGCCAAGTCCGAGATAGGCCAGGATCTCGGTCGCGCGCTTGACGGTCTCGGAGCGTTTGAGGCCGCGAATCATCTGCGGCAACATGACGTTTTCGAGCGCCGAGAACTCCGGCAACAGCCGGTGCGATTGATAGACGAAGCCGATATCGGAACGGCGAATCTGCGTACGGTCGACATCGGACATCTGCGAGGTCGGCGTACCCGCGACATAGACCTCGCCGTCATCGGGGGTCTCCAGCAGACCCGCGATGTGCAGCAGCGTCGACTTGCCCGATCCCGACGGCGCCACCAGCGCCACCGATTGGCCGGGCCACAGCGCCAGCTTGGCGCCGTTCAGGATCGTCAGCGTCGCCTCACCCTGCCGGTATTCCCGCTTGATGTCATGAAGATAGATGACCGGTGTGTCTTCCGCCCCCTCCGCCATGTGCGCTCCTATTCGTACCGGAGCGCATCGACCGGATCGAGGCGCGCGGCGCGCCACGACGGGTAGAGCGTCGCCAGGAAGGACAGCGTCAGCGCCATGATCACGACGGCGAGTGTCTCACCGAAATCGACCTCAGCCGGCAACTTCGACAGGAAATACAGTTCGGGCGAGAACAGCTCGGTGTTGGTCAGCCATGACAGGAATTGCCGGATCGATTCGATGTTCAGGCAGATCAACATGCCGACCGCAAAGCCGGTCAGCGTTCCCACCACACCGATCGAGGCACCGGTGATCAGGAAGATCCGCATGATCGAGCCCTGCGAGGCGCCCATGGTGCGCAGGATCGCGATGTCCTGCCCCTTGTCCTTCACCAGCATGATCAGCCCGGAGACGATGTTGAGCGCCGCAACCAGCACGATCATGGTCAAAATCAGGAACATCACGTTGCGCTCGACCTGCAGTGCGTTGAAGAAGGTCGAATTGCGCTGCCGCCAGTCGACCAGGAAGACCGGCCGCCCGGCGGCCTCCGTCACCAGCTTGCGGTAGGTGTCGATCTTGTCCGGATTGGTGGTGAACACCTCGATCGAGGACACGTCGTTGTTGCGGTTGAAATAGGCCTGCGCCTCGGCCAGCGGCATGAACACGAAGGTCGAATCGTATTCCGACATGCCGATCTCGAACACCGCGGTGATCTTGTAGGGCTTGATGCGCGGCGTGGTGCCCATCGGCGTCACCGCGCCCTTCGGCGACACCAGCGTGATCATGTCGCCGGCGTGCAGCGAGAGCTGGTCGGCGAGCCGGCGGCCGATCGCGACCCCCTGCCCCTCGTCAAAACCCTCGAGCGTGCCTTGCTTGATGTTCTTGGCAATCGAGGTGAGGTTGTTGAGGTCGTCGGCACGGATGCCCCGGATGAACACGCCGGCGGCGTTGAACGGCGATGAGCCGAGCCCCTGCCCGTCCACGACAGGCGCGGCAAGGCGAATGCCCTGCACCTGGCTGATGCGGTCGGCGACATCCTTCCAGTCGGTCAGCGGCGATTCCAGCGGCTGCACCAGAAGATGTCCGTTGAGGCCGAGGATCTTGTCGAGCAGTTCCTTGCGGAAGCCGTTCATGACCGCCATCACCACGATCAGCGTGGCAACGCCGAGCATGATGCCGAGGAACGAAAATCCGGCGATGACCGAAATGAAGCCTTCCTTGCGGCGCGCGCGCAGATAGCGTCCGGACAGCAGCCATTCGAATGGCGCAAAAGGCGGGGTACGGACTGGCTCGTTCATGGTCTCATCCATCTCTCGATAATCCCATGATTCGGGCCAAATGTGGCCGGATTACCCCGCCGACAGCGCAGCGTGAATAAACTTTAACCCGCGAGCTTCGCGACTACGTCGGCGGGGGTCATGTTGTCGCGCGAGCCGTCGCTGCGGCGCTTGACCTCGACCTTGCCGTCCGCAAGCCCCTTGGGTCCGACCAGAATCTGCCAGGGGATTCCGATCAGATCGGCCGCGGCGAACTTGGCGCCGGCACGCTGATCGGTGTCGTCGTAGAGCACGTCGACGCCCTTCGCCGAGAGCTCGCGATAGAGCTGCTCGCAGGCGCCGTCGACCGCAGCATCGCCCTGCTTGAGGTTGAGGATCGCGGCGCGGAACGGCGCCACCGCCTCGGGCCATTTGATGCCGGCGTCATCGTGGCAGGCCTCGATGATCGCGCCGACCAGACGCGACACGCCGACGCCGTAGGAGCCGCCATGGATCGGCACGTCGACGCCGTCGGGGCCCGCCACCATCGCCTTCATGGTGTCGGAATATTTGGTCCCGAAATAGAAGATCTGGCCGACCTCGATGCCGCGGGTGTTGAGCCGCTTTGCTTCGGGCACTTCCCGTTCGAAGCGCGTGGCCTCGTGAACGTCCTCGGTCGCAGCGTAGACCGAGGTCCACTGCTTGATGATCGGCGTCAGATCGCCGTCATAATCGACGTCCTCGCCCGGCACCGGCAGGTCCAGCACATCGCGGTTGATGAACACGCCGGACTCGCCGGTGTCGGCGAGCACGATGAATTCGTGGCTGAGATCGCCGCCGATCGGGCCGGTCTCGGCCCGCATCGGGATCGCCTTCAGGCCCATCCGCGCGAAGGTGCGCAGGTAAGCCACGAACATCTTGTTGTAGGAGCGCCGTGCGCCGGCCTCGTCGAGGTCGAACGAATAGGCATCCTTCATCAGGAATTCGCGACCGCGCATCACGCCGAAGCGCGGACGCTGCTCGTCGCGGAACTTCCACTGGATGTGGTAGAGGTTCAGCGGCAGGTTCTTGTAGGACTTGATGTAGGAGCGGAAGATCTCCGTGATCATTTCCTCGTTGGTCGGGCCGTACAACAGCTCGCGCTTGTGACGGTCGAGGATGCGCAGCATCTCCGGGCCATAGGCGTCGTAGCGGCCGCTTTCGCGCCAGAGATCGGCGAGTTGCAACGTCGGCATCAACAGCTCGAGCGCACCGGCGCGGTCCTGCTCCTCGCGCACGATCTGCTCGATCTTCTTCAGCACCCGGAAGCCGAGCGGCAGCCAGGCATAGATGCCGGCGGCCTCCTGCCGCATCATGCCCGCGCGCAGCATCAGCCGATGCGAGACGATCTCCGCCTCTTTCGGGTTTTCTTTCAGGATGGGCAGGAAAAACCGCGACAATCGCATGGCGTTACTCGGGAATCAGGAAAGCATGGGAAGAGCTGCAGTGAAACCGGATCGGGTGTGAAAACACAAGGCCGCCGAATGACAAAAACCCTTCAAATCAGGCGATTTTCGGCCCTTTGATCGAATTGCGCCCTGGCAAAGCGCCGAGCTTGCCGACCGCGGCTTTACCTGACCTCGAAATCGTCTTCCAGTGTCACTTTCTTGAAATCGCTCACCAGGGCGTCGATCTGCATGTGCCAGCGCCCCGGGACCGTCAACGGCACCTTCTTCACGTGCCAATAGCCGTCGGGACCGCGCGCGGCGGCGCGTTCCATCGGTTCGATGCCGCGCTCGGGCAGGCTCAACGTCACCGTCGCTTCCTTGGCGGCGAACGGGCTGGCATCGCCGTTCATCAGCTGCAGCACGAAGTCATTCTGCCCGACCTTGCCCGGCCCGATCAGCACCTGGAACATCGCCGCATCGGTGTGGATATGCACCGCCAGCGGAACATCGGTCGACATCGCCAGCACGCGCGGCGGCGGCGTGAAGCGCCACAGTGCGACGAGACCGAGGATGGCGATCATCAGCACGAATTCGACCGCGATCGAACGCTGCAGCGGCCGTGTCCGGTGAAATTCGCGCGCGATCGCCGGTGTGAACACCAGCCGGTTCAGCGCGGCGAACCCGAGCAGCAGCGCGACGAGCACAAGTTTCGCGACCAGGACGTTGCCATATGCGGTGTCGATCAGCGCGCCAAAGCTGTCGAGCTGGACGATCGCGAGCGCCAGGCCCGACAAGGCGATCAGTGCGACCACCGGCACCGCGAGCGTCGAAAACCGCCGGAGCACCCGCAGCAGCGTATCCTTGCGCTGCCAGGCAAGCACGGCCAGCGGAGCCAGGGCCCCCATCCAGAACGCCAGGCCGACGCCATGGATGAACAGCGCCGTCCGGGTCAGCCATTGCGGAGAAGCGGTCGCGGCATGGCCGCTGACGGCGAACGACAGCCCGACGCAGATCATCGCGACCGCGGTGCGGATGAAGGCCGCGCGGAATGACGGGCTGCGCCAGGCGATTGCCGAGATCAGCATCGCGGCAATCGCGAGCAACAGGGCCGGAAACAGGCTGGTGCCGGCGGCGCTGGCCCATGCCGCCCAGGTCAGAAGTCCCGAGAGCGGCAGGTTCAACAGGTCGACGCCCTGCAGGCCGAGTGAAGTGACCGCGCCGGCAAGGCCGATCTTCAGCGCCGACATGATCAGCCGCTCGCCGGCCGGGCCCTGCCCGATCCAGGCGGCAAAGAACACACCGCCGACGCCGGCGAACAGTCCGAAATAGAGCGCGAGCCGCGCCAGCCAGATCAGCGCGTGGAGCACGCCATCGCCTGATGGCGCCGCCGAGCCGGTGACGACGCCGATGGAGAACAGCAGTGAGCCCGCCACCGGGTGGCCGTCCTGCGACACCACCCGATAGCTCACCACCTGCGTGCCCTGAGGCAGACCTGCCGGCAGCGTCACTATCACCGATTGATCGACGGCGCGGAACGCGACGTCGCGCGGCTTGCCCGCGGCATCGAGCAGGCTAACCGCCGTCGGCGCCACCGCTTCGTTGAAACGGAGCACAACCGTCTTCGGTGCTTCCGCCACCACGCTGCCGTCCGCCGGCTCGGCCGCGATCAGGACGGCATGCGCATGGGCCGCGGTCGCAAGGCACAGCGCCAAGAACAACGCCAAGAACAACGCCGAGAGCAGCACAGCAAGACTTGCTTTCACTGCGCTTGCGACCCGCCGCATGGCCTTACGACTTCGGTAGCAGCTTGACGCCGGGCGCCGGTGTCTTGCTGCCATGGTCGTGCCCACCACCCTGCCCCTCGGCCGGGATATCGATCCAGCGGCTGACACCCTGCTCGCATTCCTGCACGACGGGGAAATACAGCGTGGTGTTGGGCTTCAACGTGTCGGTGAGAAACGTCTGCATCACGAACTCGTCGTAGTTTTGGTCCGCGAGCTTGCCGCCGCTCCAGGCGACTTCCGTGACGCCCTCGGAGAGCTTGGCACCGTGATAGTCGTATTGCGCGGCGTACTTGCCGGTGACCGTATCGAGACTCCAGCCGGGCTTCGGCATCGGCTTGACCCCGATCACGCCTTCCGGAATCTGCACGCGAATCTTGACCGTCGCCGATCCCGCGCAGCCATGCGGCACCGCGAACACCGCCTTGTAGTACGAACCGACCGTCGCCTGCTTTCCTTCGAGCGTGATATGCGCAACGGCGGGCGACGCCGCGAGCAGCGCCGCCGTGGCCATGAGGAGCGTGTGTGACCGCATGGCCGCCTCACATCTTCTTCATGTCCATGTGACCGGAATGGTCGCCATGGCCGGAATGATCGCCGCTGCCCGGCGCCTGCGCGCCGACCGCCTGCACATCGAGCGAGACCGGGACCTTGCCGGCCTTCTCGAACTCGAGCGTGACCGGCACCTTGTCACCCTGCTTCAGTGGGTTCTTCAGATCGAACATCATCAGATGATAGCCACCGGGCGCGAGCTTCACGGTCTTGCCCGGCTCGATGGTCAAACCTTTGTCGAGCGCGCGCATCTTCATCACGCCGTTGTCCATCGACATCTCGTGGACCTCGACCTTGCCGGCGATATCGGCTGTGCCCGACACCAGCCGGTCAGCCGTCGTCCCCTTGTTCTCGATCGTCAGATAGCCGCCGCCGATCTTGGCACCGTTCGGCGTCGCGCGCGTCCACGCCTGGGTGATCACGAGGTCGCCGGCCTTGACGTCCTCGGCGCGCGCGGACGTCGACACCAGCGCCGCGGTCAGCGCGGTGAGAGCGAGGATGCGGGAGAGCATTTTCATGGCGGCGGATTTCCTTTCAGGTTGAGATCGTCGCGTTATCGGATTGCTGCGGTCTGAGCTTCAGACCATTTGTTGAGATCGGCCATTTCGGCCGAGCCTTCGATCGTCGTGATCGTGCCGTCCCGCGCGATCAGCATGGTTCGCGGAATGTCGCCTTGCCAGGTCGGATCGATCTCGAATCTCAACCGCTCGGCAAAGCCGTCGTCGAAAATCCAGTTCTCGGCCGATCCGAGCCCGGCCTTATCCAGCATCGATCGGGTCGCCTCCGGGAGGTTCGGCACCAGATCGGCGCTGATCGTGACGACGTCGATACCCGGGTGATCCTTCATGAACTGACCGAGCTGCGGCAGCTCGACCTTGCAGGGGCCGCACGTCACGCCCCAGAAATGCACCAGGGTCAGATGACCGGCATGGGTATGCAGCAGCTTTTGCCAGCTGCCGCGTTCGAACGGCTTTGGCGCGCCCTCGCCTGCCGCCAATGCGGACGGCAGCGTCGCGAGCAGCACAAGAGCCGCGAGCAAATGACGCGTCATGGTTCGCCCTCGATCGCTTGAAAATGGTAACCCTCGGCCTTCGTCATCCACGACAAATAGGTCTGGCGGCCGTCCGAGACGAGCAGCGGATGGTCGGAGCTGTCGACGGTCCCGGCGATCACGGCTGGTGGCGACCAGGTCGCTCCATCGTCGTGCGATGTCATCAGATTGATCGATGTCGTTTGCCCGTCGAATTCCTTCCAGGCCATCACGAGCCCCCGCGGCCCCGCGATGATTTGCGGCCGCGACGGGCTCCGGTTCGGCTGACCGACCGGAATCGGATCGGAGAAGGTTTTGCCGCCGTCGCGCGACCGCGCATAGAACAAGCCCTTGCGCGCCTTGCCATTGGTGTACCACGTCACGTGATACGTCCCTTCGCGCGAAATGGTCAGGCTCGGACCATGGTGCGGACATGCCGCGATCTGCCAGTCGTCGCGGCTCACCCGATGCAGCTCACCCGGCGTTGCGAGATCGGTGAATGTCACGATCGCATGGTCGCGCACACCGCCTTCGAAGATGTTCCGGAACACCACCACCGGATGGCCTGCGCCGTCGAACGCCAGCGCGAGACGGCAGCATTCGCAGGTATTGTCCGCCACCAGCTGCGCATCGGAATAGGTCGCGCCGCCGTCCTTCGACGAGGCGAAGAACAATCCGGCCCCATCATATTTCTCGCCACGCTGCTGCGCCGGGACGCGGTTGCGCTTGTCGAGCCACACCGCAAACACGGCGCCGGCGGAATCGAAGCCGATCGCCTCGAACCGCTGGCTCTCATTGTTCGCGGTGATCGGCTTCGGCGGCTCAAAGCTGCGCCCTCCGTCGGTCGACCGCGTGGTCAGCACCTGACCGTTGAAGGCCTGATCGCGAAAGATCGAAAACGCCACGGCGATGCCGCCCTTGGCATCAATTGCAAGCTTCGGCCGCGCATCCGGCCCCCAATCCAGGTTGAGACGGTCACGGGTGACCTGCACCGGGGAGGAAAAGCTCGTGCCCTGGTCCTTCGAGCTTGCGACCGAGATCTGGCCTCCGGCGATCCACGTCAGCCACAACGTGCCGTCCGGCCCAAAGGCCGGCGTGACCTTGCTCGCGCAACGCAGGCTGGTGTCTTCGCAGGCCGCCTCGGAGGCGTGCTGATGGCTCATCTGCGCGCTGGCAAGGTTCGGCAGGGCCGCAAGCATCATCGTTGCGAACACCGTCAGAGCCGCAGACTTGCGGTATGTCATCGATGCGCTGCTCATTTGAACGCGATCCTCATGCCTGCCACGAAGGCGCGCGGCGATCCGGCATAGATCGAGTTGGTCGCGTTCGCCAGTACGCTCGCGGGATTTTGAATGCCGGCCGCGGTCACCGAATTCGCGATGTTGTTCGCCGAAGCCACATAAGTGCGGTCGAACACGTTCCGCACCTCGAGATACAGATTCAGCGACTTGAAATAGTCGGAGATCAGAGCCGTCGTGTAGTGAACATTGAGATTGACCAGCTCGTAGCCCGGCGCCTTCAGGAGATTGGCGTTGTCCATGTAGAAGCTGTCCTTCCACTGGACTTCGACGAACCCGCCGAGCCCCTGCAATGGGCCCGACAATTGGTCATAGCCCAACCGGGTCGTCAGCTCGTTCGGCGAAATGCCGGGGATCTTGTTGCCAGCCCGATTGAAGCTGAACACCGCACCGTTGGTGAGGTTCTCGACGTATTCCGTGTAGACCTCGTCGAGATAGGTATAGGCCGCCGTGAACCGCCAGCCCGGCAGGAATTTCCAGTCGGCGGCGAGTTCGACGCCGCGGTGCTCCGATCGTGGCGCATTGAACGTGTAGGAAACGCCGGAGATTGGCGTGGCCTGCGAAACCAGCTCGTCCTTGAAGAATTCGTAGAACCCGGTGACGCTGACCTTGAGCGCATTGTTCGGCGTCCAGTCGGCGCCAAGATCGTAGCCGAGATTCTTCTGCGTCCGCAGCTGGGTGTTGTTGCCCGACGTGCCGTCCGGCAGGACGAACAGGTTGCTGACTTGCGGTGTGCCATAGCCCGTTGCCACGCGGCCACGTAGTTGCCATTCGCTGTTGAGCCGGTAGAGCAACGCGAGCTCAGGCGCGGTATTCTGGAATTGCCGGTCCGCGGTCGTGATCGCCGTGGTCGTCGCCCCGGCCGCACCGGTGTAGGTATAGGCGGTGTTCCGCCCTGTGAGTTTGGTGGTCTCCCAGCCGATGCCGGCGATGGCCGTCAACGCAGGCGTGAGCTTCAATTCCTCGCGCGCGCGCAGGCCGTAATTCGCCGTCGTGCTGAACAGATTGCTGGACAGGCTTCCGAGCGTCGCATTGCCGCCCGGCATCACATTGCGGGTGTCGCTCGAGGCCGTGAGCGTGTTGTAGAAGCCGCCGAAATAAGTCGTCGAATCCAGTCCGAAGATATCGCCGCGCCTGACCACGTCGCTCATGTAGTTGTAAGACGGGAAGTCGCCGATCGCGCTGGTCGATCCCGTCGGCTGGCTGATGTTGCGGTCGTCGAATACGAACTGGTTGCGCCAGGTGGTCTGGTTGTCGAAATCGTGCTCCCAGCGGCCGCCGACGATGGTGCGGCGGTCGTCGCGTCCGAGGCCCGCCTGGACCGCGGTTTCCTTGTCGGTCCCCGCCGCGGAGTTGAAGCCATTGTTGAACAGGGTCACGGTTCCGCATCCCGGCGCGGCGGTCGCGCCGGTCGTGCAGCCCTGCTGGAACGGGTTTTGAGTGAACTGATTGAGCGACGAGCGGATCGGCAGCCGCGCGGTCAGATCATTATTGATCAGCTTGAACGTGAAACGGTCGTCCGGCGTCACCTGAAGTGTGCCGAGGAAATTGACGGTCTGGGTGTTGAACCAGCTGTTGCCGATATAGCCGTCGCCGCGGGCGTCGCTCGCGAACAGCGAGCCCTCGAAATTGCCGACCTTCTTGCCGGCAGCCAGATAGTTGTTGAGATAGCCGAAGCTGCCGCCGTCGACGCCGTACTCTACGCCGTCGATCGTGCCACCCGGCCGGGTCCGGAAGTTCAACGCACCGCCGGTGGCGTAATTGCCGTACAGCGCCGACGATGGGCCGCGGACCACGTCGATTGCGCCATAGGCATGCGGATCGATCAGGTCGCTGCGCGACAGGCCGTCCGGCTGGGTCACCGGGAAGCCGTCGTCGAAGATGACCAGGTTGCGGATGCCGAAACCGTTCCGGGCGTTCGACCCGCGGATCGAGATGCCGAAATCGCGTGGGCCGTTGCCCTGCTTGATCGAGATGCCCGGACTGTCGCGCAGCACGTCGGCGACCGAGAACGACGGCCGGTTGTCGAACTGGCTGCGGTCGATGGTGGTCTGGGTCTGGCCCGTGGGCGCCCGGTTCAAGCCGTCGCGGGTCGCGCCAAGAGTCTCTCCTGGTCGCGCGCCGCCAGCCGGGGCTGCGGCCACGGCCGGTGCCGCTGCCAGCTTCGGGACACGCCGGACCGATGCCGCCCGCGCGCGCGGTTTCGGCGCCGCCGGCTTGGCGCGCGCCGCCCGCGGCGATGGGGCGTCGACGGTGACGGAGGGCAGCGTCGTCTGCGCCTCCGCCTCGAACGTGAACGTGGAAAGGGCCGCGCCCAGCACGAGCGCACCTGCCCCGCCGCGCGGTTGAAACCGAAACATGGATGAATCCTGACACCGGCTGTTCGGCCGGCTTGTTCAAGGGCACTCGCCGGCGCGGACGCGCACCGGCAGCGGGAACGTGGTCAGGAGAACAGCGGCGGCGCGCGGGCTTGCGCGGTGAGGCCCGCCCGCGAACGATCGAGCTCGCTGGCGAAATCGAGCCAGGAGATCCGGCTCGGCACGCGTTCGACGGCCTGGATCGCAACTTGCGGATGATCGACCGGCGCACCGGTCTGCAGCACGCTGCAGGCGGAGCAACAGCCGTCATGGGCGTCGTGACCGGTCTGGTCGCCGTGAGCGGCTCCGGAACCGGCGTCGCCGTGGCAGATGGTGGCGGCCGCCAGCGGATCGGACAGCGCAAGGCTCGCCGCCCAGCAGGCCCCGATCGGTGCGAAAATCTGCACCAGCAGGGCAACCAGGACGATGGGCAGAAAATTCTTCAGCCGCCGGCGCATCGCAAAATCCATCCGGAACGGACCTAACCACCACGGCCGTCGGAAGTCGAGATCGTGGACGCGCCCGGTTTCTTCCAACTGACGGAATTAGCCGAGCGTGACACTTGCGTCACGGCAGTCCCGACACGGTCGTATCCCCTTACCCCATCACGTGTTTTCAAGCGACTTTCGCAACCGGCGGTGGCGCCATCCCAATCATTTCGCAAATTGCTCGAAATTTGAACAATCGTTGCCGAAAATGGTGACAAGGCTGGAAAGATGGTCTACCAATTCGGGCTCAGGCCAGCCGCGAGGTGTGTCCTGGTGGTCCAAGTCTCGGGAGGAGCCCGACGCGCACAAGCAGCGTCACCCCATCAATCAAGATCAAATCGAATTTTTGGGGCAAATAGGGTCGACACAATTTTTGGAGCAGGGCTTGGAGCCCTGCTCTTTTTTTATGTGATGATCGCATCGTGCAATGACCTCATCAGCGAATCCAATCGAACGTAGTTTCGAACTGGCAGCCGCACTCTGCGATGATCTAACGCCGCGCGTGTACCAGCGCCTGTTTCGCGAGCATCCCGAGGCGCAGGCGATGTTTCGCAGCGAAGGCAGCGAGTCCGTGAAAGGCTCGATGCTAGCTTTGACGATCGAGGCCATCCTCGATTTCGTCGGCGAGCGGCACGGACATTTTCGTCTGATCGAATCGGAAGTGTTCTCGCATGACGCCTACGGCACGCCGCGCGAATTGTTCGTCGCGTTCTTCGCCGTGATCGCGGACTGCCTGCGCGACATCCTCGGCGAGCAATGGTCGCAGGAGATCAATGCTGCGTGGCACAAGCTGCTCCGCGAGATCGAGGCCGTCGTGCTGCAATAGAAACATCTGGTAGACGCGAAGGCGTAGCGTCGCCGTTCCGATTGTGACACACTCCCTTTATCCGCGGCGCGTGCAACTGACGCCGACGGTCAGAAAAAACATGAGGGAGCAAACAATGCCAGGAATCGACAAGCGAATCGACAAGGGCATCGACAAGGGGATGGACAAGGCGTCGACGACGCGGCGCGACCTTCTGCAGATGGCGGCCGCAGGTGGAGCTGCAGCCGGCCTGCTCGGCGGAATGGGCATGACGACGTCCGCGCTCGCAGCCGAGACGGGACGTTCGGAAAAGCCGCTGAAGGCCGCATTCTCCAACGCCGGGCTGCAGGCGACGTGGTGCGCGCAGGGCAAGCAGGCCGCAGAGTTCTGGGGCAAGCTGTTCAACGTCGAGGTGACCTGGTTCGACGGCCAGCTCGACGCCGTCAAGCAGCGCGCCGCGATCGACAACATGGCCTCGCAGAAATGGGACTTCGTCGCGATCCAGGCCTTCGGCATCGGCACGCTGACCCAGCCGGTGCAGAAGATGATCGACGCCGGCACGCCTGTCATCGACATGGACACGCTGATCGCGCCGCTCGATCAAATCAACGTCCATTCGTTCCTGGCGCCCGACAACGAGTTCATGGGCGCTTCGGTGACGCAGGCGCTGTGCAACGCGATCGGCGGCAAGGGCAAGGTCATCATGACCCAGGGCGCGCTCGGCCACACCGGCGCGCAAGGCCGCGCCAAGGGCTTCAACTCGGTCGTGAAGCAGTTCCCGAACATCGAGGTGCTCGACACCCAGCCCGCCGACTGGGACGTCTCCAAGACCGCCCGGCTCTGGGAAACCTATCTGACGAAATACTCGCAGATCGACGCGGCGTTCTTCCACAATGACGACATGGCGCTCGCCGCCTACAACATCATGAAGGCGCGCAACCGCACCAACATCCTGATCGGCGGCGTCGACGCCATGCCGCCGGCGATCCAGGCGGTCAGCGAAGGCCGCATGTTCGCGACCGTCCGCAATCCGTCCTGCCGCATCCATGGCGGCGCGATCGTCGCGGGCGTTGCCGCCGTGGTCGGCGGCGAGAAGAGCGGCCAGGGCATCCCGAAGAACGTCGTCACCGACGGTCCCGTCGTGACCAAGGCCAACGCCGCCGGCATGCAATGGATGGAGGATCACTTCCTGATCTGAGCGGGCCTCATGTCGCAAGGACGCTCGGCGATCCTCGAGTTGAACCAGATCACGAAGGCCTTCGGCGGTGTCGAAGCCCTTCGTGGGGTCGACTTCGCGCTGCACGCCGGCGAGATCCATGGTCTCGTCGGCGAGAACGGCGCCGGCAAAAGCACGCTGATGAAGATCATCGCCGGCGTGCATCCGGAGTTCTCCGGCCGCTTCATGCTCGACGGCAAGGAGACCCGCTTCCGTTCCACCCGCGACGCGCACGCCGCCGGCATCGGCATGGTGCATCAGGAGCTCAGCGTCGCGCCTGACCTCACGGTCGCCGAGAACGTCTTCCTCGGCAACCAGCCCACCAACCGCCTCGGCTTCGTGCAGTGGCGGCGGATGGCGCGCGAGGCCGGCGAGCAGCTCGCTCGGTTCGGTATCGACGTCGATCCGATGACGCGGCTCGGCGATTTGCCGATCGGCTTGCAGCAGCTGATCGAGATCGCCCGCGTGCTGTTCTCCGGCGCGCGCATCATCATCCTGGACGAGCCGACCTCCGCCCTCTCCCCGCCCGAGGTCGAACGCCTCTTCACGACCTTGCAGAAGCTTCGGGACGAAGGCACCAGCATCGTCTTCATCTCGCATTTCATCGAGGACATCCTGCGCGTCTCCGATGTGGTGACCGTGTTCCGCAACGGCCGCAAGATCGCCGAGACCGCCTCCGCCGACACCACCAAGGGCGCGCTGATCGAGGCCATGATCGGCCGCGGCGGCGAGGCGCTGGAGCACAGCTACACCGACGACCTGATGCTCCCGCAATCCGGCGGCGGCGCGACGGTCCTGAAGGTCGACCAACTGTCGCTTGGCCGCACCCTGCAGGACGTCTCGTTCGAGGCCCGCGCCGGCGAGGTGCTCGGCATCTACGGCTTCATGGGCTGCGGCCAATTGGAGCTGTCGCGCATCCTGTTCGGCAAGCTGCGGCCCGACGGCGGAACGCTCGCGGTCGACGGCGCCGCGAAAACCTTCCGCAGCACCGCAGCCGCCCGGCGCGCCGGCGTTGCGCTGGTGCCGGAGAGCCGCCGCGCCATGCTGTTCCACCAGGAGCCGGTCTACAAGAACATCTCGATCAGCATCCTGGAGCGGATTTCGGCGCTGCTGCTCAAGCCGATGCGCGAGCGGGCCATCGCCCAGCGCCAGGTCGAGCAGTTGCAGATCAGGCCGCCGGTGGTCGGCCTCGATCTCGGCATGCTCTCCGGCGGCAACCAGCAGAAGGTGGCGCTGGCGAAATGGCTGACCTACCCGCCGCGCCTGCTGGTGCTGTGCGAGCCGACCCGCGGCATGGATGTCGGCGCCAAGAACGACGTCATCAACATCGTGCGCGACCTCCGCGCCAAGGGACTGGCGATCATCGTGCTCTCGACCGAGCCGGAAACGGTGCTGTCGCTGGCCGACCGCATCCTGGTGCTGAAGCGCGGCGCGGTGGTGCGCGAATTCGCCGGCGAAGCGGTCAGCAAGGATCGGCTGCTGGAGGCGGCGTAGAGCATGATCCGGAAACGTGCGAAGCGGTTTTCCGAAAGGATCATGCGCAAGTAAATCAAGGAAGCGCGATGAGCGGCTCATCGCGCTGAATGGAGTGGAATAATGGCAAGCAGTGACAGCGCGACGGCACCTGCGGATCACAAGCGGCCGCGCGGGCTGGCGTCCTTCCTGCGCTCGCAGATGCGCAACATCGCGCCGTTCCTGACGCTGATCTTCCTCAGCGCCTTCTTCGCGATCGCGAGCCCGTCGTTTGCGACCATCGACAATGTCGGCAACATCCTGACTCAGGTGTCGGTCACCGGCATCATCGCGGTCGGCCTCACCTTCGTGATCCTGTGCGCCGAGATCGACCTGTCGATCGCCAGCATCGCCAACGTGACCGGCATTGCGGTGGCGTATTTCACGTTGCAGGAATCCTACGTCAACATCGCCAACGTCCCGATGCCGGGCATCGTCGCGATCATGCTGGCGCTGGCGCTGTGCGCGCTGCTCGGCCTCGTCAACGCACTGGGGCTGACCATGATCGGCATCCCCTCCTTCATCATGACGCTCGCCATGATGCAGATCGCAGCCGGCGTCTCGGCGCTTTTGGTGCGCGGCCAGATCGCCTACAAGGTGCCGGACCTGATCACGACGCTCGGCTCGGGCTCGATCGGCGGCATCCCCTGGATCGTGATCGTCGCCGCGATCATGCTGCTCGGCGGCCATCTGGTGCTGACCTACACGCGGTTCGGCCGCTACGTCTACATGGTCGGCGGCAACCGCGAGGCTGCGGAATTTGCCGGCCTCAACGTCAAGCTCATCCTCGGCGCCGTGATGGTGATCTCGGCGGTCTGCTCGGGGATCGGCGGCATGCTCGGCGTCGCCCATTTCGGCAGCGCGCAGCAGAACGAGTTCGACACGTATCTTCTGGATTCGATCGCGGCCGTGGTGGTCGGCGGCACCAGCCTGTTCGGCGGCCGCGGCGGCATCGGCAACACCATCGTCGGCCTGTTCGTGCTCGGCGTGCTCAACAACGGCCTCGACCACGTCAATATCGACAGCTTCCTGAAGATCCTGATCCGCGGCCTGATCCTGCTCGCGGCCCTGATCATCAACGTGTATGCGCAGCGGCTGCGCGAGCAGGCGGCGGATTGAGGATGATAGAGATGAACACGCGTCTCTCTCCATTTGTCGATATGGCGGTGCATCCTCGGCTTTCGCCAGGACGACGAGGATGAGGACGCAGCTTCGCGTTCTCGCGACATGAATTGTCCGAGCTTCGCTTGTCGTTCCGCCCTCTCTCCTTGAAGAGGGCGCAGGGAAAGCCGGGTGCCGATCGCACCCATGGGCCCCGAGCAATGGGGTAGAAAGCTCGGGGCAGGACCACAGGTGTAACCGGAAACAACCCGGCCTGCGCGATGGGTTACGGCTTATACGTGCTCTCCCCGGCGAGACTGGGCTTGTTTGTCACCGTCTTCGCAACGCGCATTGCGCAATCGGAAGAGACACCTACCACTAGGGCGTCAGGCCTGCACGATTTCGCCGTCCGCCTCATGCGCACTCGTCAGTTGCGCAATCGGCGTCCACCGCATCTCGACCCGCGTTCGTGACGACCGCGAAGCGCCCCTCGATCGGGCGAGATGGGTGGATTTATACACTGAGTTGTCCTTCGGATAAAGCGAAATATTTTTGTCCAAGGGGCTTGCGCCGTCGGGCAAATCAGTGGCATGGGCACCTGCAGCGAGCCGCAGGCCAGCAAGCCACAAGCGGCCAACCGCGCGCAAGCACGTGTCGATCTTGCTCAAGCATTCAGGGCGTCCGGCGAGCGCTGTCAATGGCGCCAGGTTCTGCTATGCTGATCGCGTTCGGCAACGTCGCGGGGCAGTAGCGGTGATCCATCCGGGGGTCAGTACTGGGGAATCGCCGCCGCAGAGGCGCGTGCTCGCTATTCTGGCCGCTGATGTTGTCGGCTATGCCCGCCTGACCGAGGTGGCGGAGGAAGCTACCCACATTCGCCTGCGCGCGCTTCGCTTTGGCGTGATCAACCCGTGCATCGTCTCCTACCGCGGCAAGATCGTGAAGAATACGGGTGACGGCTTTCTCGCCTCGTTCGATTCCTCACTCGATGCCGCGCGATGCGCGGTCGCCTTGCAGCATGAAGTCGCCGCGGCACAGAGCCAAGAAGGACATGATCGGAAGATACAATTCCGGATGGGTCTGAACGTTGCACGGACCATCGTTGAATCGGAGGACATTTTCGGAAAGGGCGTCAACATCGCGGCGCGGTTGGAGCAGTCAGCGCCGGCCGGCGGCGTGGTGATTTCAGATGGGATGTTTCAGGAGATCAAGGACCGGCTCGAGGTGGCTGTCGAAGACCTCGGCCTGCTCCGGCTCAAGCATCTTTCGCGGCCGGTCCACGCTTATTCTCTCCTGCTACCGGAAGCCGAACGCTTGCCGCCGAGCCGGGCGAGCCGCCAGGCCAAGGTGCCTTTCATCGCGGTCCTGCCGTTTCGTACGCAAGGAAGCCCGGAGGACGATTACTTCGGCGACGGAACGGCCGACGAGATCGTTGTGGCGCTTCAGAGCATCCGTGGGCTGTTCGTCATTTCAAGCACGTCCACGCTTCCCTATCGTACCGGCCCCATCGACAGCCAGAAGGTCGGCCAAGAGCTCGGCGTTCGTTATGTGTTGAGCGGCAGCATCCGCCGCGCCGACAAGCAGCTTCGCATTGGCGTGGAACTGAAGGACGTCGAGGCCGGGATCGTGCTGTGGGCAGATCACTATGACGGAAATGTCTCCGAGCTATTTGAGTTTCAGAGCCGCATTGCGACGCGCATCGTGTGGAGTATCGCCCCCCAGGTCCGCGAGGCGGAGCTGAAGCGGGCACTCCGCAAGCGTTCGGACAATCTCAATGCCTATGAGTTGCTGATGAAGGCGATCGACTTCATGTATCGCATGAATTTCTTCGACTTCAGTCGAGCGGGCGAATTGTTGCAGGCCGCCATCGCTTCGGATCCGAACTATGCGACCCCCTATGCCTATGCCGCGCTTTGGCACATTCACAATGTCGCGCAAGGTTGGGGCGCCGAGGGCGGCCCCGACGCCGCTGAAGGGGCACGTCTTGCCGCCGCCGCGGTCGATCGTGCTCCGGCCGACGGCTTCGCGTTGGCGGTTCTTGGACACACCAAGGCACTTTTATTCAAAGACTACGATGCCGCACTCGACCTCTTTGATAGAGCATTGAGCGCTTCTCCCGGAAATGCTATGGCTTGGACGCTTAGCAGCGGCGTGTACGGCTACCTTGAGGAGGGGCAATCGGCAATCACGCGCGCTGAACAGGGATTGCGGTTATCGCCGGCCGACACACAGGCATATTTTTACCTGATGTTCCTCGGCCAAGCGCATTACATCAGTGGCAATTTTGATGAAGCGGTCGTCTGGGCACGCAAGACCGCTGCTCTAAACGGACGGCTATCCGCCAACTTGCGTGTCCTGGCAGCCGCCTATGTTGCAAATGGCCGAGGCGCAGAAGCGCGGGCCGTCGCCAAGACGCTTCTTGAAATACAGCCTCGCTTCCAACTTTCGGCCTACAGCGAGAGGTGTCCATTCAAAGAAGGTCTGCGGGAGCGCTTCATCGATCATTTGCGGCAAGCGGGTTTGCCAGACTGAAGTCGTGGTGCATTTCACAGCGAACGACAGGAGTCCGTGATGGGGGGCAATTGGTTCGGAGGAAATTGGTTCGGAGGCAACTGGACAGGTGGCTCGGGCGCCGGCAATGCAACGCCGGTGTTTGCGATGCGGGCAGATCGGCCCCTTGCCGAGATCGCCATACCGCGGGCGTACAACGCGAAGTTCACGGAAGCGGAATGGGATCCGGATCTGCGCGCCACGGCGATCCTGCCCGAGTTCCTGGCGCAGCAGATCGGCGGCCAGCACTGGCAGGCGGCGGTCGCGCTGCCACCACCCACCTACCCGGTCACGACGCAGATGATCGACGAACTCCTGGTGCTGGCTGTCGCGGAGCGCCCCGAAGCGCTCGGCGAGATCGTGGAGGAAGATCAGAATTTTCAGCTGCGCTGGCTGCAGCTTCTCAACATCAATGCCGCATCCCGCCCGCACACGTTCCTGCTGATGAAGATCATGGCCCGGATCGGCGAGTTCACCATGGTCCAGCTCAAGCTTCAGTATTCGAACATGGCTGGTGCCGGCGCCCCACCCTATTGGTACCAGCCGCGACCAAACCAGGTCTGCCCGACACTGTATCCGCCGGTCCCGGTCCCGGGGCATCCAGCCTATCCGGCCGGGCACGCGCTCATCGGCACGCTCACGTCCGCGTGCCTTTCCGATCTGCTGCCTCAATACAGCCAGGCATTGAGCGCGTTGGCTGCGCGAGTCGCGATGAACCGGATGATCGCGGGATTGCATTATCGCGAGGACATCGACGCCGGCGCCAGGTCAGCGCTCGCGCTGAAACCGTTCCTCACGGCTTGCCCGTTCTATGCGGCCACGTTCGCGCTCGCGCAGACCGAATGGTAGCGAGATCGCGCCCAACCTGAACCACTGGACCAGGAAGGAGCCATGAACCCCTGGAAAATGCCGACCGGCTATGTACGGGTGCTGGCGCAGCGCAATCAGCACGACACGCTAGTCCAGGCCGCGAATGACATGCTGGAGGGCCGGAGCCCAACCCGGCAAATGCGGAGTTACGCCGACGCGAATGCGACGCACGACTTCGTCGTCGACACTGAATTCGGCGCCGTGCCGATCTGGGACGGCGCCGATCGCCGACCTGCTGTCTCGATCAACGACAGGGGCGCAAAGGCACGCTCGCTGCTTGCCCTCGATAAATCGAAGAAATTCCTGATCCGCGCCTACGTTGCTCCCGCGAGCCTCGCCAAACCGGATTTCAACGATGGCGAGCCGGTCTGGTCCGACGCGGATCTCCGCGGCAACTATGCCTTACCCCCGGCAAACCAGGCCACCGGCGACACCCACCAGGTTCGGCAAGACCTCGACACGGCGACGTTGCAGGACAACGGACTCTATGGTGGAGGCGTTGCCGTCGCCATCGTCGATACCGGCATCTACAGACCGCACCTTGCCAAGCGGCTTGGCTTCAACCCGGCGCTTGATGTCGGCAATTCCTGGACGCCCCCGACCCTGGCCACGACGCCGGGTCTCAATCGCATCGGACATGGCACGATGTGCGCTTATGGCGTGCTCGCGATCGCCCCGAACGTGACGCTGCTCGATTATCCGCTGCTGCTCGGACGGCCGGCCGGGGAGCACACTGTCAGCGCAACGATCGGAGAAATGATCCGTGGCTATTTTGTCCTGATCTGGCGCTGGGCGATCATCGGCACCATTTCGCAGAGCGCGCTCGTGGTCAACAACAGTTGGGGCATCTTTCATCCGAGCCTCGACGAATTTCCGCCCAACGATCCCAGGCGTTACATCGACAATCCCAATCACCCCTTCGCACTGTATGTCTGGTTGCTGACGGCATTCGGGGCCGACGTGGTTTTCGCCGCCAGCAATTGCGGCAACGGGTGCCCGAGCGCTGTATGTCTGCAACGCACGGCGGGAATGATCATGGGCGCCAACGCGTATGACGATGTGCTGACACTCGCCGGCTGCGATATTCACGACGTGCGCGTCTGTTATTCCTCGCAAGGACCGTCGATCGCGGGCATGCCTCCACAGAAGCCGGACATCACTGCCTATACGCAGTTCCTTGGTTCGAAGGTGCTACGAGGCCCGCGCGGCTTCGAGCCGGACACCGGAACGTCGACATCATGCGCCGTCGCATCCGGGTGCATCGCCGCGCTGCGAACCCGGCAGCCCCCGACGGCGACGGATCCTGCAAGCATGATCGCAGTGTTGCAGGCGACGGCGTCGCCGGCAGGCGGCGCCGTGCCCAATTACGACTACGGCTATGGCATCATTCGGCCGGTGGCGGCGGGGCGGAGCCTCGGTATTATTCCGTGATCCGCAAGCGGCCGGCAGAGCCGGCTGTTGCAGTCGTGGCAGGATTTCCGAAGAGGCCCGGCCGAGCCGGCGCTAGACTAGCCTCTGCCGGGCAGCGGAGGATTACTCTTTTGTCGGCGGCGACGGTACATCGCGAGATCTTCGGGCCGCGATCATCTGGCGAAATCCGGCTGCCAGTGGCGTAGCTCGCGCGCGGCGTAGGTGACGGTGCCGATCGTCGTGAACGACGCCGGCTCCAGCATCATGTTGCGTGCGAGCTTCAGCGCCCGCGCCTCGCAGATCGCGCGCTGCTTCTCGTCGGCGATCCATTCGAAATCGATGTTGTGCGCGAGGCCGAGGATGCGCCGGATGGTCTTGGCGGCGGCGAAGCCGACCGTGTCCTGAAACAGCCGCGCCATGTAGGCCTGCCGCTCCGCCTCCAGCCGCGCCGCGCCCGCCTCGCCTGCGAACAGCGACAGCGGATAGCCGTCGCCTTTCGCATCGTCGCGCCAGAGCGCGAGAAATTTTCGCGAGAACTCGCTCCAGACGCCCTCGATGGTGGCCAGGAGCCAGGCCTCGAACGCGGCGCGATCGCCCGCGGCGCGCTCGTGGCCGGCGGAGGCCAGATAGGCCATCAGCAGGTTGCCGATGACGGCGCCGATGTCAAAACCCATCGGGCCATAGAAGGCGAATTCGGGATCGATCACCCTGGTCTCGGTCTCCGTGACCATGATCGAGCCGGTGTGCAGGTCGCCGTGCAGCAGCGCCTCCGGGCTCGCCATGAATTTCAGCTTGAGCCTGGAGATCGCGACATGAAGGTCGAGGTCGTCGCGGAAGGCTGCCGCCGTCGCGTCGAGATAGGGCGCGGTCCAGCGGTTCTGCTCGGCGATGCGGTAGGGATCGGTGAAGATCAGATCCTCGGTGATCTTGCAGAGCGCGTGGTTGCCGGCGAAACCGGCGATCCCCTGCTTCTTCTCCGCGGCCGACAGCGCCAGATCGGACGTGAAGAACAGCGTCTGCGCCAGGAAGGTCGAGATATCCTCGACGAAGCGCGGATAGCGCGTGGCCCCGATCAGGCCCTTGCGCATTATGATGTGCGGCTCGAGCAGCTCCATCACGGTGAGCGCAAGCGGCGCATCATGGTGCAGCACCGCCGGCACGAGTTTGGGCGCCATCCGCGCCTGATGCACCAGCGCCAGATGCTCGTAATGCGCCCGCGACAGCGGCAGCGGCCAGCTCTCGCCGACCAGCCGCACATAGGGCAGCGCCTGCTTGACGGCGATGCCGCCGCCCGGTCCCTTGACGATGAAGACGAGATTGAGGTTGCCGTCGCCGACCTCGCTGATCGACCAGTCGGCGGGGGCGCCGCCGAGGTGGGTGACGATGGCGGGAAGCCCCGCGAGATAGTCGCGCAGATCGGCTTCCCGCAGGATCCGATATGCGCTCTGCCCTGGGGCCGATTGCGCCTGCAGGTTCATCGTGGTCGCCTCCTCCGCATCGCCGGGGTGAGGTTGATCCTCACTCCATCGGCATCCTTGAAATTCCAATTCGTAGCCCGGGTGAGCCAACGCGCGCCCGATGGCAGGCTCCCCGGTACCCGGTAAAAGTGTTCCCGCATGTCGCTTCGCTCATGCGGGCTACGAACCTATTCCTCCGAACCGTTCTCTAGAACGGCATTCCCATCAGCCTCGACAACCGCTCGACCGAGAGATAGCCGGCATAATAGGCCCACATCCCGATCGCGAAGATCACGGCCGACAGCAGCGTGGTCCACAGCAGCTTGCGGCCCATTCGCGCCAGGATCGGCGCGCCGGGGTCGGTGCCGGGCGCGCCGACGCCGTCCTCGTGCTGGCTGCGCACGCCGAACGGCAGCGTCAGGAACAGCACGAGCCACCACAATACGAAGTAGATCGCAAGGCCGGTGGAGATCTGGTACGCCATATTGGCCTCAGGCCTGCTCGATCTCGACCAGGGCGCCGGAAAAATCCTTGGGATGGAAGAACAGCACCGGCTTGCCGTGCGCGCCGATCTTCGGCTGGCCATCGCCGAGCACGCGTGCGCCCTCGGCGATCATGCGATCTCGCGCCGCGATTATGTCGGGCACGTCGTAGCAGACATGGTGGATGCCGCCGTCGGCATTGCGCTCGACGAATTTCGCGATCGGCGAGGCCTCGCCGAGCGGCTCGATGAACTCGATCTTGGTGTTGGGCAGCGTCACGAACACCGTGATGACGCCGTGTTCCGGCAGCGGCACGGCGTCGGAAATCTCGGCGTTGAACGCCGTGCCGTAGATCTTCGCGGCTTTCTTGGCATCCTTGACCGCGATCGCAACGTGATTGAGCCGGCCCAGCATGTTTGTCTCCCTACCTTATAGAGCTCAAGCGCGATGCGACGATCGTGCTCCAGCTACTTGTCTTTCCATGATCTTTCGGAAATCGCCGCACGCTTTCCGGATCATGCTTCAGGCTCAGACCGTCAGGACGTGCACGACGCAGATCGGCTTCTTGCCCCATTGCTCGTTCAGCGCGGCCCGCACCGCCCGCCGCACCGACTCACCCAGCGCATCCGGATCGCGCCGCCGCGGCTTCGGCAGGCCCTCGATCGTCGATACCACCACATCGAACACGATGTCGTCGAGCAGTTCGCCCGCCGCATTGTTCTCCGGCATGCCGACCAGATCAACCTCGGGATCGTCGACCAGCTCGCCCTGCGCGGTCATGGCGATGGCGACGAAGGCGCAGCCGGCAAAGCCCATCCGGCGCCGCTCGACCACGGCGCGCGACTTGGAATCCTCCAGGATGGTCCCGTCCTTGTAGAGCCGGCCCGCCGGCACTTCGCCGACGATGCCGGGCTCGCCGGGCCCGAGCTTGACCAGGTCGCCGTTGCGGCAGGTCAAGACCTTCGGCACGCCGGCGGCGCGCGCCAGCTTGGCGTGCTCGGACAGATGCAGCGCCTCGCCATGGACCGGGATCAGGAGCTGCGGCCGCACCCAGGAGATCATGTCGCGCAGCTCGTCGCGGCGCGGGTGGCCGGAGACGTGCACCAGGTGCTCGCGGTCGGTGACGATCTCGACGCCCTGCATGACCAGGTTGTTGATGATGGAGCCGACCGCCTTCTCGTTGCCGGGAATGGTGCGGGAGGAGAAGATCACAGTGTCGCCCTTGTTCAGGGTGACCTGCGGATGGTCGTCATTGGCGATCCGGGCCAGCGCGGCGCGGGGTTCGCCCTGGCTGCCGGTGCACAGCGCCAGCACCTTGTCGGCCGGGAAATGGCCGTAGTAGTCGGCGCTGCGGAACTTGTGCGAGGCGTCGAGATAGCCGCATTCGCGGGCGACCTGGACCACGCGCTCCATGGCGCGGCCGACCACCACGACCTCGCGATCGGCGGCGTTGGCGGCATCCGCCACCGCCCGCACGCGGGCGACGTTGGAGGCGAAGGTCGTGACCGCGACCCGGCCCTTGGCCGCCTTGACCAGCTTCTTGATCGTGGCCGCAACCTCGGTCTCCGAGGGCGACCGGCCGTCACGCACCGCGTTGGTGGAATCGCCGACCAGCGCCAGCACGCCCTCGTCGCCGAGTTCGCGCAGACGCCGCTCGTCGGTCGGCTGGCCGATGATCGGGGTCGGATCGATCTTCCAGTCGCCGGTGTGCAGCACGGTGCCGACCTCGGTCTTGATCGCCAGCGCGTGCGACTCGGGAATCGAATGCGCGACCGGGATGAACTCGACATTGAACGGGCCGATATCGACCCGTCCGCCCGATGGGATCACGGTGACCGGAATTTTCGGCGGGTTGCGCTCGGCGGCGCATTTGGCCTCGAACAGCGCCGCGGAGAACTGCGTCGCGTAGATCTTGCAGCCGAGCTTCGGCCAGAGATCGATGATGGCGCCGAAATGGTCCTCATGGGCGTGCGTCAGCACGAGGCCCATCAGGTTGTTGCGTTCCTTCTCGAGGAAGCGGACGTCCGGCATGATCAAATCGATGCCCGGCAGATGCTCCTCGTCACCGAAGGAGACGCCGAGATCGACCGCCAGGAACGAACGCTGGTGGCGGTTGCCAAGGCCATAGATCGACAGGTTCATGCCGATCTCGCCGACGCCGCCGAGCGGTGCAAAGGTGAGCTCGTCGGGTCGCGCCATCAGTTCGCCCTCACCGAGGCTGCGTTGCCGAAATAGACCTCGCCGGCCGTCACGGGCATGCGCTGTCCGTCAGCGGAACGGACGATCAGGCAGCCGGTCTCATCGATCGTATCGAAGGTGCCTTCAAGGGTCGCGCTGCCGGTCTGGACCGCGACCTTGTCGCCGAGCCCGGCGGCACGCTCCAGCCACAGCCGGCGGATCTCGGGGAAGCCGCGGCCATCGTCCCAGATGCCGCGAAACTCGACCCAGGCGTCCGACAGTGCGGTAAACAGCTCCTCGGCACCGATCTCGACGCCGAGCGCGGCCAGCGACACCGCCGGCGTCGGCGTTCCCTCGGGTGCGGCGACGACATTGGTGCCGATGCCGACCACGACCGCAAGCCGATCGCCGATCGCTTCGGCCTCCAGCAGGATGCCTGACAGCTTCCTGCCGTTGGCCAAGACGTCGTTCGGCCATTTCAGGGTGAATTTCGGGGTGCCCGGCCCGAGCCGCAGCGCGGCCTCGATGCTGACTTTCCGGAGTGCTGCTTCGAGCGACAGCCCGGCGGCGAAACCGAGCGTGGCGGCGACCGCCGGCTGGACGTCCGTGACCTCGAGGATGCTGCTGGCGAGGTTGCCGCGCGGCGCGACCCAGACCCGCTGGCGGCGGCCGCGGCCGGCGGTCTGCTCCGGCGTCACGAACCACATCGGCCCCTGCTCGCCGTCGCGGGCGCGCAGCATCGCCTCGGCATTGGTCGAGCCGATCTGATCGAAGGCGGCGAGCCGATAGCCCGCCGTAATGGCCCGGGGTCCGAGCGTGAAGGTCATGTCGGAGTTATGCGCATGATCCGTTCCGAAAGCCAGCATCCCGTTTCGGAACCGTCCGCGTCAGAATAGCGACTTCGCGGCCGCCGTGGCCACGCTCACCAGCGGGCCCGGATAGGCGAAGAAGAAGATGTTGAAGATGCCGGCGACCGCAAGCACGGTGCGCAGCTCGACGCGGACCGGATCGAGCTTGCCGAGCGGCTGGTCGAAATACATCACCTTGACGATCGACAGATAGTAGAACGCGCCCACCACGCTGGTCAGCACGCCGATCACCGCGAGCGTGAACAGATTGGCCTTGATCGCGGCGACGAACACGTACCACTTGCCGAAAAAGCCCGCGAGCGGCGGCACGCCGGCCAGCGAGAACAGCAGCATCGCGAAGACGAAGGCGATCAGCGGGTTGGTGCGGGACAGGCCGGCGAAATCGCTGATCTGCTCCAGCGCCACGCCATTGCGCTTCATGGCCAGGATGATCGAGAACGAGCCGAGCGTCATCGCGACATAGATCGCGATGTAGACCAGCACGCCCTGCGCGCCCTCGACGGTGCCGGCAGCCAGGCCGACCAGCGCGAAGCCCATATGGCCGATTGAGGAATAGGCCATCAGGCGCTTGATGTTGCTCTGGCCGATCGCGGCAAACGAGCCCAGCGCCATCGAGGCGATCGCCACGAACACCAGGATCTGCTGCCACTGGGTGACGATGCCCGGGAACGCGGTCAGCGTCGCTCGGGTGAACACCGCGAGCGCCGCGACCTTCGGCGCGGAGGCGAAGAACGCGGTCACCGGGGTCGGCGCGCCCTCATAGACATCGGGCGTCCACATGTGGAACGGCACCGCCGACACCTTGAAGCACAGGCCGGCGAGCAGGAACACCAGGCCGAACACGATGCCGATGCTTCCCGTGGTCGCGGCCGCCGCGATGCCGGCGAAGCTGACCGTGCCGGTGAAGCCGTAGATCAGCGAGGCGCCGTAAAGCAGCATGCCCGACGACAGCGCGCCGAGCACGAAGTACTTCAGACCGGCCTCGCTCGACTTGGCATTGTCGCGCGCGCTGGCCGCGACGACGTAGAGCGCGAGGCTCATCAGCTCGAGGCCGAGATAGAGCGAGATCAGATCGCCGGCCGAGATCAGCACCATCATGCCGAGCGTCGACAGCAGCACCAGGATCGCGAACTCGAAATTGCGGGTCGACGGCTGCGACAGGTATTCGGTCGACAGGATCAGCGTCGCCGCCGAAGCGATTAGCGCCAGCACCTTCAGGAAGCGGGCGAAATCGTCGACGATGAAGCTGCCGCCGAAGGTGACGAGCTTGCCGGCCGGCAGCCAGAGCTCGAGCACGCCGGTCAGGATCAGCAGACACACCGCGAGCGCGGTGACGAGGCGCGTGGTGCCCTGCCCGCGATAGGCCCCGATCATCAACAGCACCATGGCGCCGACCGCGAGCACCAGCTCCGGCAGCACCGGCTGCAACTGATAACCTGCACTGGAAAAGCTCATGGGCGGAGGCCTTACTGGACGGTCAGCGCGGCTGCCTTCACGGCAGTCACGGCGGTTTGGTAATTGTTGACGAGTTGCTGCACCGAGGCCGCCGACATGTCGAGCACCGGCTTCGGGTAGACGCCGAACAGGATGGTCAGCGCGATCAGCGGGAACAGCGTCACGCATTCGCGGAAGGTGAGATCCTTGATCGACATCAGCGACGGCTTGACCAGCGCGCCGAACACCACCTTGCGGTAGAGCCAGAGCGCGTAGCAGGCCGACAGGATCACGCCCGTGGTGGCGAAGAACGCGGTCGGCAGCGAGATCTTGAAGGTGCCGAGCAGCGTCATGAACTCGCCGACGAAGCCGGAGGTGCCGGGCAGACCGACATTGGCCATGGTGAAGACCATGAAGGTCAGCGCGTAGAGCGGCATGCGGTTGACGAGGCCGCCATAGGCCGCGATCTCGCGGGTGTGCATGCGGTCGTAGACTACGCCGACGCAGAGGAACAGCGCGCCGGAGACGATGCCGTGCGAGACCATCTGGAACATGCCGCCGGCGACGCCCTGCGTCGTCACCGCGAAGATGCCCATGGTGACGAAGCCCATATGCGCGACCGAGGAGTACGCGATCAGCTTCTTCATGTCCTCCTGCATCATCGCCACCAGCGAGGTGTAGATGATGGCGATGACCGACAGCGTGAACACGAACGGCGCGAAGTCGTGGCTGGCCAGCGGGAACATCGGCAGCGAGAAGCGCAGGAAGCCGTAGCCGCCCATCTTCAGGAGGATCGCGGCCAGGATCACCGAGCCCGCCGTCGGCGCCTCGACGTGCGCATCAGGCAGCCAGGTGTGCACCGGCCACATCGGCATCTTCACCGCGAACGAGGCGAAGAACGCCAGCCACGCCCAGGTCTGCATCGAGCGCGGCACCGCGGTGTGCATCAGGGTCGGGATGTCGGTGGTGCCGGCGTTCCAGTACAGCGCCATGATGGCGAGCAGCATCAAGACCGAGCCGAGGAAGGTGTAGAGGAAGAACTTGAACGACGCATAGACCCGGCGCGGACCGCCCCAGACGCCGATGATCAGGAACATCGGGATCAGGCCGCCCTCGAAGAACAAATAGAACAGCACGAGGTCGAGCGCCGAGAAGGTGCCGACCATCAGCGTCTCCAGGATCAGGAACGCCATCATGTATTCGCCGACGCGGCTCGTCACCGACTTCCAGCTCGCGATGATGCAGAGCGGCATGATCGCGGTGGTCAGGATCACGAGCGGCAGCGAGATGCCGTCGACGCCCATGTGATAGGTGATGCCGGTGGCGAGCCAGGACGCCTTCTCGACGAACTGGAAGTCGGTGTTCGCGGCATCGAAGCGCGCGACCAGGATCAGCGACACCGCGAAGGTGATCAGCGTGGTCCACAGCGCGATCCAGCGCGCCGTGCGGTTGGCGCTCTCGTCGCCGCCCCGCGCCAGCAGATAGACCAGGATCGCGCCGACCGCCGGCAGGAAGGTCGTGACCGAAAGGATGGGCCAGGTTGTCATTTACTGGCCTCCCAAGCCGAACATGAACCAGGTGATCAATCCGGCAGCTCCGATCAGCATCGCGAAAGCGTAGTGATAGAGGTAGCCGGTCTGCAATTTCACGACGTTGCGGGTGACGTCGAGCACGCGGGCCGAAACGCCGTCGGGACCGAATCCGTCGATGACGAAGCCGTCGCCCTTCTTCCACAGCGTATAGCCGAGCCACTTGGCCGGACGGACGAAGATCCAGTCGTACAGCTCGTCGAAATACCATTTGTTGAGCAGGAACTGGTACAGCATCGGCTGCTGGTTCGCGAGCTCGACCGGCAGGTACGGCCTGCGGATGTAGAACAGGTACGAGACGAACAGGCCGAGCGCCATCATCACGGTAGGCAGCGGCGCGAGCCAGCTCGGCATGTGCTCCATGTCCTCGAGGATGTGCGGGTTCATCTTGATGGACTCGCGGAAGAACTCCTCGACGCCGTGCGGGCTGGCGAACACTTCCTTGAACGGCAGGCCGGCCAGGATCGAGCCGGCGGCGAGCACGCCGATCGGCACCAGCATCCAGACCGGGCTCTCATGCGCAGCCTCATAGTGCTTCTGGTCGTGCGGCTCGCCGAAGAACGTCTTGAAGATCAGACGCCAGGAGTAGAACGAGGTCAGGCCGGCGGCCGCGATCGTCAGGAGATAGGCGTAGGTCGCGAACGGATTGTGCGCCGCATAGGCAGATTCGATGATCGCGTCCTTGGAGAAGTAGCCGGCGAACAGCGGGAAGCCGGTCAGCGCCAGGGTGCCGATGCACATCACCGCGAAGGTGTACGGGATCTTGCGCCACAGGCCGCCCATGTTGCGGATGTCCTGCTCGTGATGCATCGCGTAGATCACCGAGCCGGAGCCCAAGAACAGCAGCGCCTTGAAGAAGGCGTGCGTGAACAAATGGAACATGCCGACCGAATAGGCCCCCGCTCCCATCGCCACGAACATGTAGCCGAGCTGCGAACAGGTCGAGTACGCGACGATGCGCTTGATGTCGTTCTGCACCAGGCCGATCGTGGCGGCGAAGAACGCCGTGGTCGCGCCGAAGAACATCACCACCGCCTGCGCGGTCGGCGACAGCTCGAACAACGGCGACAGCCGCGCCACCATGAAGACGCCGGCGGTGACCATGGTCGCGGCGTGGATCAGCGCCGACACCGGGGTCGGGCCCTCCATCGCGTCCGGCAGCCAGGTGTGCAGCAGGAACTGGGCCGACTTGCCCATCGCGCCCATGAACAGGAACAGGCAGGTCAGGGTCAGCGCGTCGACCTGATGGCCGAAGAAGTCGACGGTCTTGCCGGTCAGCCCGGGCGCGGCGTGGAAGATGGTCTCGAAATCGGTCGAGCCGACCAGCGCGAAGATCGCGAAGATGCCGAGCGCGAAGCCGAAGTCGCCGACGCGGTTGACCACGAAGGCCTTGATCGCAGCCGCATTGGCCGACGGCTTCTGGTACCAGAACCCGATCAGCAAATAGCTCGCGAGACCGACGCCCTCCCAGCCGAAGAACAGCTGCACGAGGTTATCCGAGGTCACCAGCATCAGCATCGCGAAGGTGAACAGCGAGAGGTAGCCGAAGAAGCGCGGCCGGTTCGGATCCTCGTCCATGTAGCCGATGGAATAGAGGTGGACGAGCGCCGAGACGGTGTTGACCACGACCAGCATCACGGCGGTCAGGGTGTCGACCCGCAGCGTCCAGGCCACCTGCAGGTCGCCCGACGTGATCCAGGGCAGCAGCACGACGCGGGCGTCATGGTGCATGAAGCCGACATCGACCAGGGTGAACCAGGACAGCGCCGCCGAGACGAACAGCAGACCCGTGGTAATCAGCTCGGCCAGCCGCGAGCCCGCCGCCGGCGGCTCGGAGACATGGTGGTCGTCATGGCCGCCATGCTCCATCGGCTCGTCGTGCGAGACGTGAACCTTGGATGCGTCCTCGCCGATCGTGTTGACGGGCTTCTCGCTGTGCGAGACGGCGGCATGACCGTGCGTATCATCGTGATGGTCGACGGTGTCGCCGCTCGGGCAGCGCGCATGCGCGCCGGTCAGCGCGATGATGCCCGCGAGAATGGCTCCCAGCAGCGGCAGGAAGACGATTGCCTGTATCATCGGATTCTCTCACTGCGCATGATCTCCTGACAAACGAAGGCGTTTGTCGGGGAAAACCGGCATCCACTTTTCCGGATCATGCGCGCCTAGCCCTTCATCAGATTGACGTCTTCAACCGCGATCGAACCGCGGTTGCGGAAATACACCACCAGCACGGCGAGGCCGATCGCGGCCTCGGCGGCGGCCACCGTCAGCACCAGCAGTGCGAACACCTGGCCGACGATGTCGCCGAGGAAGGTCGAGAACGCCACCAGGTTGATGTTGACCGACAGCAGGATCAGCTCGATCGACATCAGGATGACGATGATGTTCTTGCGGTTGAGGAAGATGCCGAGGATCCCGAGCGTGAACAGGATCGCGGCGACCGCCAGATAGTGCCCTAGCCCGATCGTCATTTCACCCACTCCGCCGCATCGGCATCCTGCAGGCCCTGCCCCGATGCCACCTTGCGCATCGCCATCGCCATGTCCGGCGTGCGCGCGTTCTGCACGTTGATGTTCTGCCGCTTGACGTTGGCCTTGTGGCGCAGCGTCAGCACGATAGCGCCGATCATCGCGACCAGGAGCACCATGCCGGCAAGCTGGAAGTAATGGATGTACTTCGTATAGAGCACGAGGCCGAGCGCCTCGGTGTTGCTGACATTGCTCGGGATCGCAGCCGTGATCGTCTTGGTCACCTGCGGGTTGATCACCCAGGCGCCAACGACCAGCAAGAGCTCGAACATGAAGATGCCGCCGATCACGATGCCGATGGGCAGGTACTGGATGAAGCCCTCGCGCAGTTCGACGAAGTCGACGTCGAGCATCATGATGACGAACAGGAACAGCACCGCGACGGCGCCGACATAGACCACGATCAGCATCATGCCGAGGAACTCGGCGCCCATCAGGATGAACAGGCCGGAGGCGTTGACGAAGGCCAGGATCAGATACAGCACGGAATGCACGGGATTGCGCGAGACAATCACCATGACCGCGCAGGCCACGCAGACCGTGGCAAACAGATAGAAGAACAGCGCCGGAAGGATCATGCCCTCACCTCACCGGTACGGCGCGTCGAGCGCGATCGACTTCGCAATCTCGCGCTCCCAGCGGTCGCCGTTGGCGAGCAGCTTGGCCTTGTCATAGTACAGTTCCTCGCGGGTCTCGGTCGCGAATTCGAAATTCGGCCCCTCGACGATGGCGTCGACCGGGCATGCTTCCTGGCACAGGCCGCAATAGATGCACTTCACCATGTCGATGTCGTAGCGCACCGTGCGGCGGGTGCCGTCGTTGCGGCGCGGGCCGGCTTCGATCGTGATCGCCTGCGCCGGACAGATCGCCTCGCACAGCTTGCAGGCGATGCAGCGCTCTTCGCCGTTCGGATAGCGGCGTAGCGCGTGCTCGCCACGGAAGCGCGGCGAGATCGGGCCCTTCTCGAACGGATAGTTCAGCGTCGGCTTCGGCTGGAAGAAATAGCGCATCGCCAGGAAGAACGCCGAGACGAATTCCGAGAGCAGAAGCGAGCGGGCTGTTGCGTTGACATTGACACTCATGACGGCCTCACTTCGGCGCGATGCCGGCGAACTGCAGCACACCGGCCACGATCACCACCATCGCCAGCGACAGCGGCAGGAACACCTTCCAGCCGAGCCGCATCAGTTGATCGTAGCGGTAGCGCGGCACGATCGCCTTCGCCATCGCGAACATGAAGAACATGAAGAACACCTTCAGGGCGAACCAGACGATGCCCGGAATCCAGGTGAACGGCGGCAGGTTGACCGGCGGCAGCCAGCCGCCCAGGAACAGGATCGACGCCAGCGCGCACATCGTGGTGATCGCGACATACTCGCCGAGCATGAACAGGAGATACGGGGTCGAGCCGTATTCGGTCATGAAGCCGGCGACCAGCTCGGATTCCGCTTCGACCAGGTCGAACGGCGGACGGTTGGTTTCCGCCAGCGCCGAGACGTAGAACACCACGAACATCGGGAACAGCGGCCACACATACCAGTTCAGGATGGTGAGCTGCGGGAGGCCGATCAGGTGCGCGAGGCCGCGCGTGTTCTGCGCCTCGACCACCGCCGACAGGTTCAGCGAGCCGACGCAGAGCAGCACGGTGATGATGACGAAGCCGATCGAGACCTCGTAGGACACCATCTGCGCCGCCGAGCGCAGCGCGGCCAGGAACGGATACTTCGAGTTCGACGACCAGCCGGCCATGATGACGCCGTAGATCGACAGCGACGAGATCGCGAAGATGTAGAGGATGCCGACATTGATGTCGGAAATCACCCAGCCGAGGTTGAACGGGATCACGGCCCAGGCGGCCAGCGCCAGCACACAGGAGACCAAAGGCGCCAGCAGGAACACGCCCTTGTTGGAGCTGGACGGGATCACAGGCTCCTTGAGCACGAATTTGAGCAGGTCGGCGAAGGATTGCAGCAATCCGAACGGCCCGACCACGTTGGGGCCGCGGCGGATCTGCACTGCCGCCCAGATCTTGCGGTCGGCGAGCAGGATGTAGGCGATCGCGATCAGGAGCACGACGAGCAGCAGCAGGCTCTCCGCGACCATGATGATCAGCGGCCAGAGGAAGCCGGTCCAGAACGCGCTTGCGAAGAAATCAGCCATCAGGTCACGCTCACTCCGCTGCCGTCAGCATTTTGCCCGACGCCAGCCGCGAGCATTCCGCCATCACGGCAGAGGCCCGCGCGATCGGGTTGGTCAGATAGAAATCCTCGACGGTCGGCTTGAATGCCGCCTTGTCGACGCTGCCGCCCTTGCCGGCCTGCGCCCTGACGTCGTCAGCGTTGCCGGCCTCGATCTGGTCGAGCCGCATCAGGTGCGGATAGGTCTTGAACATGGACTGGCGCAGCGCCTGCAACGAGTCGAACGGCAGCTTCTTGCCGAGCACGTCGGACAGCGCGCGGATGATCGCCCAGTCCTCGCGGGCTTCGCCCGGCGGGAACGCGGCGCGGTTGGCGATCTGCGCCCGGCCCTCGGTGTTGACGTAGATGCCGGACTTCTCGGTATAGGCCGCGCCCGGCAGGATCACGTCGGCGCGATGCGCGCCCTGGTCGCCATGGGTGCCGATATAGACCACGAAGGTGCCGTCCGGCGCCTTGATCTCGTCGGCGCCGAGCAGAAACAGCACGTCGAGCGTGCCGAAGGTCGTCATCTGCGCGGCGGTCAGGCCGCCGGTCGCAGGTGAGAAGCCGATATCGAGCGCACCGGCGCGCGAGGCGGTATCCTGCAACACGGCAAAGCCGTTCCAGCCGTCCTTGAGCGCGCCGACATCGACGGCGAGCTTGGCCGCCTGCGCCAGCACCGCGGCGCCGTCATGCCTGGTGTAGGCGCCGGGGCCGACCAGGATGATCGGGTGCTGCGCGTTCTTCAGCACGTCGGCGAAGGAATGCTTGCCTGCGACGAGATCGGCCAGGGTATCGGTGCCCGCACCGAGATAGTCGATATCATAGGTGAAGTCGGCCTTGGCGCCGATCATGCCAACCTTGAGCCCGCCGGCTCGCCAGCGCTTGCGAATCCGCGCGTTCAGCACGGCCGCTTCCTTGCGCGGATGCGAGCCGATGATCAGGATCGCGTCGGCCTGCTCGATGCCGGCAATGGTCGGGTTGAAGATGTAGGAGCCGCGGCCCGCCTTGGCGTCGAAGGCGTCGCCGCCCTGCACCGCCAGATTGACCGAGCCGAACCCGGCGAGCAGCTGCTTCAGCGCGTACATTTCATCGACCGCGGCGAGATCGCCGGCGATCGCGCCGATCCGCTTGCCGTCGCTGCGGCCGACCTTGGCCGCAATAGCGGCGAAGGCTTCCTGCCAGGTCGCAGGCTTGAGCTGGCCATTCTCGCGCACGTAGGGACGGTCGAGGCGCTGCGTGCGCAGACCATCGACGACGTGGCGGGTCTTGTCGGAGATCCACTCCTCGTTAACCGCCTCGTTGATGCGCGGCAGGATGCGCATCACCTCGCGGCCGCGGGTGTCGACGCGGATCGCGGAGCCGACGCCGTCCATGACGTCGACCGACTGCGTCTTGCCGAGCTCCCAGGGCCGCGCCGCGAACGCATAGGGCTTCGAGGTCAGCGCGCCGACCGGGCAGATGTCGACGAGATTGCCCTGCAGCTCCGAGCTCAACGCGTGCTCGAGATAGGTGGTGATCTCCATGTCCTCGCCGCGCCCGGTCGCGCCCATTTCCGGCGCGCCGCAGACTTCGGCGGAGAAGCGGACGCAGCGCGTGCACTGGATGCAGCGGTTCATCGAGGTCTTGACCAACGCGCCGAGATACTTGTCCTCGACCGCGCGCTTGTTCTCGGCGAAACGGCTGGTGTCGACGCCGTAACCCATCGCCTGGTCCTGCAGGTCGCACTCGCCGCCCTGGTCGCAGATTGGGCAGTCCAGCGGATGGTTGATCAGCAGGAACTCCATGACGCCTTCGCGCGCCTTCCTGACCATCGGCGAACGGGTCGAGATCTCCGGCGGCTCGCCCTTCGGGCCCGGACGGCAGTCGCGCACGGCCCAGGCGCAGCTGGCGACGGGCTTCGGGCCGCCCTTCACCTCGACCAGGCACATCCGGCAATTGCCGGCGATCGACAGCCGCTCGTGATAGCAGAACCGCGGAATCTCGGCGCCGGCCGCCTCGCACGCCTGCAGCAGCGTGTACTCGGCCGGCACATCGATCTCTTTGCCATCGACGATGATCTTGCTCATGTGTCTTCTCTACTCCGCCGCGACCATGTGGACGGGATCACGAACGCCCTGATCGTCGAGATCGGCCTTGTGCGAATATTGATCGATGCGCTCTTCGATCTCGTGACGGAAATGCGCAATCAGCCCCTGGATCGGCCACGCGGCTGCGTCGCCGAGCGCGCAGATGGTATGGCCCTCGACCTGCTTGGTGACCTCGAGCAGCATGTCGATCTCGCGCTTGTGGGCACGGCCCTCGGCCATGCGGGTCAAGACGCGCCACATCCACCCGGTGCCCTCACGGCACGGCGTGCACTGGCCGCAGCTCTCGTGCTTGTAGAAATACGAGATGCGCGCGATCGCCCGGATCAAATCGGTCGACTTGTCCATCACGATGACCGCCGCGGTGCCGAGGCCCGAGCGCAGCTTGCTCAGCGAGTCGAAATCCATCGGCGTGTCGATGATCTGCTCGGCCGGCACCATGCGCACCGACGAGCCGCCGGGGATCACGGCCTTCAGATTGTCCCAGCCGCCGCGGATGCCGCCGCAGTGCTTCTCGATCAGCTCGCGGAACGGAATCCCCATCGCCTCTTCGACGTTGCAGGGCCGCTCGACGTGGCCGGAGATGCAGAACAGTTTGGTGCCGACATTGTTCGGCCGGCCGATGCCGGCGAACCAGGCGGCGCCGCGGCGCAGGATATCGGGCGCGACCGCGATCGATTCAACGTTGTTGACGGTGGTCGGGCAGCCATAGAGGCCGACATTGGCCGGGAACGGCGGCTTGAGCCGCGGCTGGCCCTTCTTGCCCTCGAGGCTCTCGAGCAGCGCGGTTTCCTCGCCGCAGATATAGGCGCCGGCGCCGTGCGCGACGTAGATGTCGAACGGCCAGCCGTTGATGTTGTCCTTGCCGACCAGCTTGGCGTCATAGGCCTGGTCGATCGCGGCTTGCAGGCGCTCGCGCTCGCGGATGAACTCGCCACGGATGTAGACGTAGCAGGCATGCGCGCCCATCGCGAAGCTCGCGAGCAGGCAGCCCTCGACCAAAAGATGCGGATCGTGCCGCATGATCTCGCGGTCCTTGCAGGTGCCGGGCTCGGACTCGTCGGCGTTGACGACGAGATAGCTCGGACGGCCGTCCTTGGATTCCTTCGGCATGAACGACCACTTCATGCCGGTCGGGAAGCCCGCGCCGCCACGGCCGCGCAGACCCGATGCCTTCATCTCGTTGATGATCCAGTCGCGGCCCTTGTCGATGATCCCCTTGGTGCCGTCCCAGGCGCCTCGGCGGCGCGCGCCCTCGAGGCCCCAATCATGCAGGCCGTAGAGGTTCTTGAAGATGCGGTCCTTGTCGTCGAGCATAACAAAAACTTTCCGAACATCACCGATTGGCTTGGGAGTAAGCGAGCCCGGCGGCGCAGCCGCCGAACACGATGGCCCACAACAGGCTGGATTCCAGCGTGGCGCTCAGGCCGTAACGTTGCAGCAGGAACATGAAGCCGGCCGCGACGGCGGTATGCAGCGCGATCGTGCGCCAGGCCTGCATCGCTGCGCCCCTCCCTGCCCCGTCTTCCTGCCCGTTCGCCCGCACCTGAAAGCCCCGCATCAGGTGGTTTCCTTCAGCGTCGTCGGCCCGCCTGCGGGCGCCGAGAACTGACGGTCGATCTGCGGGCCCGGCTTCGGCGGATTGCCGGCGGCAAAGCCGTCGAGCACCTTGCCGAAGCTTTCCTTGGTCAGGTCCTCATAGGTGTCCTTCCAGATCAAGACCATCGGCGCGTTCACGCAGGCACCGAGGCACTCGACCTCTTCCCAGGAGAAGTTGCCGTCCTTCGACAGCTGGAACGGATCGTGATGGATGCGATGCTGGCAGACCTCGATCAGGTCGGCCGCGCCGCGCAGCCGGCACGGCGTGGTGCCGCACACCTGGACATGCGCCTTCTTGCCGACCGGCGAGAGCTGGAACATGGTGTAGAAGGTCGCGATCTCCAGCATGCGGATATGCGGCATCTCGAGCAGGTCGGCGACGGCGCGGATCGCCGCTTCCGAGACCCAGCCGTCATGCTGCTCCTGCACGCGCCACAGGATCGCGATCGCGGCCGAGGCCTGGCGGCCCGGCGGATATTTCTCGATCTGCTTCTTGGCCCAGGCCAGATTCTCGTCCGTGAACGTGAAGCTCGCGGGCTGCAATTCCTTCGGGGCAAGGCGCCGGACGGACATCGATCAAACTCTCAATTAGCGCGCGGTGCGGATACGGACATCGTCACCGGTCGACCTCGCCGAACACGATGTCCAGCGAGCCCAGGATGGCGGAAACGTCGGCCAAGAGATGGCCCTTGCAGATGTGATCCATCGCCTGCAGATGGGCGAAGCCCGGCGCGCGGATCTTGCACTTGTAGGGCTTGTTGCTGCCGTCGGCGACGAGATAGACGCCGAACTCGCCCTTCGGCGCCTCGACCGCAGCGTAGACCTCGCCAGCCGGCACGTGGACGCCTTCGGTGTAGAGCTTGAAGTGATGGATCAGCGCTTCCATCGAGCGCTTCATCTCGCCACGGCGCGGCGGCGCGATCTTGTTGTCCTCGACCACGACCGGGCCCTGCCCGTCCGGCGCCTTCAGCTTCTGCACGCATTGCTTCATGATACGCACCGACTGGCGCATCTCTTCCATGCGGATCAGATAGCGGTCGTAGCAGTCGCCGTTCTTGCCGATCGGAATGTCGAAATCCATTTCGGCGTAGCACTCATAGGGCTGCGACTTGCGCAGATCCCAGGCCGCGCCCGAGCCGCGCACCATCACGCCGGAGAAGCCCCACTCCCAGGCTTCCTTCAGCGGCACCACGCCGATATCGACGTTACGCTGCTTGAAGATGCGGTTGCCGGTGAGCAGCCGGTCGAGGTCGTCGACGACTTTGAGGAACGGATCGCACCACGCCTCGATATCGTCGATCAGCTTCGGCGGCAGGTCCTGGTGCACGCCGCCGACGCGGAAGAACGCCGCGTGCATGCGCGAGCCCGAGGCGCGCTCGTAGAACACCATCAGCTTTTCGCGCTCTTCAAAACCCCACAGCGGCGGGGTCAGCGCGCCGACGTCCATCGCCTGCGTGGTGACGTTGAGCAGATGCGACAGGATGCGGCCGATCTCGCAATACAGCACGCGGATCAACTGGCCGCGGCGCGGCACGGTGATGCCGAGCAGCTTCTCCGCCGCGAGGCAGAACGCATGCTCCTGGTTCATCGGCGCGACATAGTCGAGCCGGTCGAAATACGGAATCGCCTGCAGATAGGTCTTGTGCTCGATCAGCTTCTCGGTGCCGCGGTGCAGCAGGCCGATATGCGGATCGACGCGTTCAACGACTTCGCCGTCGAGCTCCAACACGAGGCGCAACACGCCGTGCGCCGCCGGATGCTGCGGACCGAAATTGATGGTGAAGTTGCGAAGATTTTGCGGTTGCTCGTTCATGGCTTCGGCTCCGCCTTGGCCTTCTCGTCACCGGGAAGCGGATAGTCCGCGCCTTCCCAGGGCGAAAGGAAATCGAACTTGCGGAATTCCTGGTTGAGCCGGACCGGCTCGTACAGCACCCGCTTCTCCTGGTCGTCGTAGCGAACCTCGACGAAGCCGGTGAGCGGGAAATCCTTGCGCAGCGGATGGCCGTCGAAGCCGTAATCCGTCAGCAGGCGGCGCATGTCCGGATGGCCGGTGAAGATCACGCCGTAGAGGTCGTAGGTCTCGCGCTCGAACCAGTCGGCGCCCGGGAAGACGCCGATGATCGACGGCACCTGCGTGGTCTCGTCGGCCTGGCCGCGCAGCCGGATGCGGGTGTTCAGCGTCGGCGACAGCAGATGGTAGACGACGTCGAAACGCCTCTCGCGGCTCGGATGGTCGACCGCGGTGACGTCGGTGATGTTGACGAAACGGCAGCCGGGATCGTCGCGCAGAAACGTCACGACGTCCACGATTCTGCCAATCTCGACGTCGATAGTCAGTTGATTGAACGCAACCGAGTGCGCCGTGGCGGCGCCCGGAAGCGCGCTCACGATCGTCTGCCCAAGGGCGTCGAGCTTGCCGTCGTCCATGCCTGAAACCTTAGCGTTCGATGGTGCCGATACGGCGGATCTTCTTCTGCAGCAGCAGCACGCCGTAAAGCAGCGCTTCCGCCGTGGGCGGGCAGCCCGGCACGTAGATGTCGATCGGCACGATGCGGTCGCAGCCACGCACCACCGAGTAGGAATAATGGTAGTAGCCGCCACCATTGGCGCAGGAGCCCATCGAGATGACGTAGCGCGGCTCCGGCATCTGGTCGTAGACCTTGCGCAGCGCGGGCGCCATCTTGTTGGTCAGCGTGCCCGCGACGATCATCACGTCGGACTGCCGCGGCGAGGCACGCGGTGCAAAGCCGAAGCGCTCGACGTCGTAACGCGGCATCGAGACCTGCATCATCTCGACCGCGCAGCAGGCGAGACCAAAGGTCATCCACATCAGGGAGCCGGTGCGCGCCCAGGTGATCAGGTCATCGGCGGCCGCGACGAAGAAGCCCTTGTCGGACAGCTCGTGATTGACCTCGAGGAAAAACGGATCATTGGCGCCGACCGGCTTGCCGGTCGACGGATCGAGAATGCCCTTCGGGGCGGTGGCGATTGCAGGCTTGGCGATCGCCGGCTGTAGCGCGGTGGGGCTCAATCCCATTCGAGCGCACCTTTCTTCCATTCATATGCAAACCCGACCGTCAGTACGGCCAGGAACACCATCATCGACCAGAAGCCAGTGACGCCGAGCTTTCCGAACGCCACGGCCCAGGGAAACAGGAACGCCACCTCGAGATCGAAGATGATGAAGAGGATCGCCACCAGATAGAAGCGGACGTCGAACTTCATGCGGGCATCGTCAAAAGCGTTGAATCCGCATTCATAGGCGGACAGCTTTTCCGGGTCCGGCGATTGGAACGCGACCAGGAACGGCGCGATCAGGAGCGCCAGACCGATCAGGCTGGCAACTCCGATAAAGACCACAAGTGGAAGGTAATTCTGCAGGATGCCGGTCATCGGCGAGGCCTTCTTGCTGCGGTTTCGGACGTCCCGCAGATTCGTTGATTGGAATTGTTCTTGCAGGCTTTAGCGCAGCGCAACAGGGGGCGCAAGACAAGCAATTTTGACGCTTTTACCGTCGTTCCCGCGGGCTCTCGGCCTCATCGGGCGGATGCGCTTGCCTCTTCGGGCAACGCCGCGGCGGCGATCCCGTGCCCTGCAACCTCGCCATATCAGCCCAGCTCCCGTTCGGCAGCGAGCATCTCGGCGGCCGTGGCAGTCAGCCGGTCGATGTGTCCGAGCAGCAGTGCAAGTTCCTGTGGATCAAGCTGTTCCAGCAGGCGCCGGTTTCGCTCCTGCGCGCCGGCCACGATGGCGTCATGGGCGGCGAGGCCAGCCTTGGTCAGGGAGATCAGGGTCTCCCGGTTGTCGCTCGGGTTGGCCGCCTTGGACACCAGCTTGCGCGCCACGAGTTCGGCGAGCGCCCGACTGATCTGCCCCTTGTCCATGCCGACGGCCTCGGCCAGCCGCACCACGCTCATCGGCGGGCGCCGCCCGAGCGAGACCACCAGGCCGAACTCGACCGAGGACAGGCCGGTCAGCCGCTTGTAGCGCAGCATCGCGCCGCGCCTCAGCAGATTCGCCAGCACCATCAGCCGTGACGACATCATCGCGGTGACCGGCGCGAGCTCCGCGTCGATGATCGCCTCCGGCGGCAACGCCTTCTCAGTCCTGAGCTTCTCGGTCATCGCCAACCTCTGCCAACAAAGCCCGCCACTGCCAAGCTAAACGAGATCGTTGACAATGTCATCGATATATCGTTGACTTCATCAACGATGAAGCGGCCGCAGGCGTCAGACCCGCGGCGGGAGGAGACATAAATGACCGTCACCCAGCGGGATCACGACCTCGGCACGGCCTATGCGATGAAGCCGTCCAGCACCCGGACCGAGCTCACCTCGGTGGTGCGCGGCACGCCGATGGGCGAGCTGTTGCGCCGCTACTGGCACCCGATCGGCCTCGCCGGCGACGCGACCGATATCCCCAGAAAAGTCCGCGCGCTCGGTGAGGACCTGATCCTGTTTCGCGACAAGCACGGCCGGGTCGGCCTGCTGCACGCGCGCTGCTGCCATCGCGGCACCACACTCTATTACGGCAAGGTCGAGGAAGACGGCATCCGCTGCTGCTATCACGGCTGGAAGTTCGACACCGAGGGCCACTGCCTCGAACAGCCCTGCGAGCCCGACGGCGGCCTGTTCAAGGACAAGGTGCGCCAGCCCTGGTATCCGGTGCGGGAGCGCTACGGCCTGATCTTCGCCTATATGGGCCCGGCCGATAAGAAGCCTGTGCTGCCGCGCTACGAGTGCCTGGAGACCATGGACGACGGCGAATTCGTCGAGGCCGACGATTCCTCGATCGGCGGTGGCGGCCCGGCCGTGATCCCCTGCAACTGGCTGCAGCATTTCGAGAACGTGGTCGACCCCTACCACGTGCCGGTGCTGCACGGCTCGTTCTCGGGGCCGCAGTTCACCAACATGATGGCCTCGATCCCCGAGGTGAAGTTCGAGATGTCGCCGCGCGGCGTCGCGGTGCGCTCGATCCGCAAACAGGACGACGGCAGGATATTCTATCGCGTCAGCGAGGCCGCCCTCCCGACGCTCCGCGTCGTCCCCAATCCGCGGGTCGCGCAATTCGCCCGCGTCGAGTCGATCGGCTGGACCTTGCCGATCGACGACACCTCGTTCCGCATCTATGTCGCCGGCCGGGTCAAGAACTCCGGCGATATCGGCCGCATGCGTTCGAAGTTCAACGGCAAGTTCTGGTGGGACATGACCGAGCGCGAGCACCAGCAATTCCCCGGCGACTACGAGGCGCAGGTCGGCCAGGGCCCCGTGACCGTTCATTCCGAAGAGCATTTCGGCCAGAGCGACCGCGGCATCCTGATGATCCGCCGGATGCTCTCCGACCAGCTCGAGGCGGTCGCCGCCGGCCGCGACCCGATCGGCGTGTCGTTCGACGCCGATGCCGGGCCGGTGCAGTTCGAAGCGGGAAACTACATCCGCGAGGCCTGAAGGCTCGCGCCCAAGCAAACAAGAACAACAAGACAATCGAGGGGAGCAAGTCATGGTCGACGTCGCACCGCAGGCGGCTGTGCCAACGCAAGCCGCGGCCGCGCCTTCCGCGCGCCGCTACTACGCCCTTGCGCTGCTCACCATCATCTACGCCCTCAACTTCCTCGACCGCACGATCTTCAACGTGCTGATCGAGCCGATCAAGAAGGAGTTTGCGCTCAGCGACACCACGATGGGCCTGCTGGCCGGGTTCGGCTTCGTGCTGTTCTATTCGCTGCTCGGCATTCCCATTGCGCGGATGGCCGATCGCCTCAACCGCCGCAATATCGTCGCTCTCGCCTTCGCGTTCTGGAGCGCCATGACCTATCTCTGCGGCATGGCCTCCAACGTCACGGCGCTGGCACTGGCACGGGTCGGCGTCGGCATCGGGGAGTCCGCCGGCACGCCGGCCTCGCAATCGATGATCGCCGATCTGTTCGACAAGAACGAGCGTCCGCGCGCGCTCGGCATCTACGCCATCGGCACCTATCTCGGCGTCTTCCTCGGCTATTTCATCGGCGGCTACGTCAATCAGCATTATGGCTGGCGGATGGCGTTCTTCACCGCGGGCCTGCCCGGTATCGCGCTCGCCGCGGTGCTGTGGCTGACCATCTCCGAGCCAAAGCGCGGCGCAATGGCCGAAACCTTCAAGGCCGAGCCGATCGGGCCGACCTTGGGTTTCCTGGCATCGCAGCCGAGCTTCGTCATCGTGCTGGTCGGCTTCTGTCTCACGACCTACACCAATTACGCCACCGCGGTGTGGATCCCGCCGTTCCTGGCACGCATCCATCATCTCAGCAGCGCCGAGATCGGCAGCTATGCGGGCACCTTCAAGGGTCTCGCCGGCATGGCGGGCACTTTGATCGGCGGCCTCGTGGTGGCCGAAATCGGCCGGCGCGACGACCGCTGGAAGCTGTGGGCGCCGGCGATCATGTCCGGCCTCGCCGGCCCCGTCTTCGCGCTATGCATGCTGACGCAAAGCTTCACGCTGATGGTCGCAACCCTGGCGCTGACGTCGTTCATGGTCGGCTTCCATCTCGGCCCGATCTTCGCGATTGCCCAGACGGTGGCAAAGCCGAGCATGCGGGCGCTGGCCTCGGCGCTCGTGTTGCTCACCGCCACTTGCTTCGGCCAGGGCGTCGGTCCCCTCGCCGTCGGCATGATCAACGACGCCCTGAAGGGCAGCTACGGCGTCGACGCGGTGCGCTACTCGCTGCTGTCGGCGGCGGTGACGACGACGCTCGGCGCGCTGCTGTTCGTCTGGGCCGCGCGCTGGATCCGTGCGGATATCGCGCGCGCGAGCTAAAGCGTTTTCGAGCGAAGTGGGTACCGGTTCGCGCCAAGAAAACGCGTCAAAACTCTAAGCGTCGATGAAGGCCAGCAAGTCGGCCATCAGGCGCGCGCTGTGCGTCAGCGGCAGAGCGTGCGGCGCACCTTCATAGACGACGAGCTTGCTTCCCCTGATCAGCTTTGCGGTCTTCGCGCCGGTCAGCTCGAGCGGTGCGCTGGCATCCTTGTCGCCCTGCACGATCAGCGTCGGGCGATCGATGGCACTCGCCGCAGTGCGCAGATCGGCAAAGGAGATCGTCTTGCGGCAGGCCAGCGCCACCGGCAGTGGCACGCTCAGCATCATCTCCCTGACCCAGGCCCGCGTGGTTTCGGGCGTGTCGGGCATGAAGAACGGCGCCTCGTTCTCACCCATCCATTTCGAAAAGTCCTGCGCGATCGCGGCATTCTGCGCCTCGACCATCGCTCGCGGCACCGCGTCCGGATTGTCGTCGGTCTGGATGAGATACGGCGTTGTCGGCGCCACCAGCACCAGCCGCGCGATACGGTCCGCGCCGTGATGCGCCAGATAGTTCACCGCCTCGATCGATCCCATCGAATGCGCGACGATGGTGACGTCGCGCAGTCCGCGCTGCTCGATCACGGCAGCGACGTCATCGGTCAGCGTGTCGAGATCGTATCCCGTGGTCGGCAGGTCGGAACGGCCATGGCCGCGCCGGTCCGGCGCGATGCAGCGATAGCCTTTTGCATTCAAGGCGACGATCTGGTTGCCCCAGACACTGGAATTGAACGTCCAGGCGGCGAGGAACAACACCGGCCGCCCCGAGCCCCAATCCTGCACGAACAGTTTTGTGCCGTCCCTGGCGGTCGCATAAAGCGGTTGGTTGGCCATCGTGTCTCTCCCTGTGCGGATCGATCGGCGCCATGTCGCCGATGCACCGACCATCGCAAAAGGAGGCCGCGCGCGCGATTACGCGTCAGGTAATCACGCGCATGATGTCAGACTGGGCTCAAGTGAGCTTGCCGGTGTATTTCTCCAGCGCCGCCCAGGCGTCCGCGCCGTAGGTCTTCTGCCACTGCGTGTAGAAGCCGGCCTTCACCAGCGCGGCCCTGAACTGCACCGGATCGGGCTTGTTGAAGGTCATGCCCTTCCCGGTCAGTTCGGCCTGCAACGAGCGATCCATCTCGATCAGATCGGCCCGCTCCTTCACCGCCGCCGCGTCGAACGTCGTGTTGATGAGTTCGCGCAGATCGGGCGGCAAGCCGGCCATGGCGCGGCGGTTGCCGATGATCCAGTAGCCGCTCCAGCAATGGTTCGACAACGCGCAGTATTTCTGCACCTCGTAGAGCTTTCCGGTCGAGACCTGCGCCAGCGGATTCTCCTGCCCTTCGACGATGTGGGTCTGCAGCGCCGAGTAGAGCTCGCTGTAGGAGATGCTCGACGGCAATGCGCCGAGGCCGGAGAACAGCGAGGTCAGCAATGCCGTCACCGGCACGCGGATCTTGAAGCCCTTGAGGTCGTCGACGCTGTTGAGCTGCCGGCTCGACGACGAGGTGATCTGGCGGAAGCCGTTGTCCCAGACCTTCTTCAGCGGCACGACGCCAGACCTGGCGATCGCCTCGCGCACGAGATCGCCGACGCCGCCGTCCATCGCGGCCCAGACCTGGTCGTAGGACTGGAAGGCAAACCCGATGCTCGGCAAGCCTGACAGCGGCACCAGGATCGACAGCGTCAGGCTCGGCGCCGCCATCAATTCGATACCGCCGGCCCTGACCTGGGACAGCATCTCGGGGTCGCCGCCGAGCTGGCTGTTCGAAAACACCGTGATGTTGACCCGCCCGGACGACTGCGCCGCAACGTCCTTTGCGGCCTCGACGAGACGGATTGTCAGCGGATGGGTTTCCGGCGTGTCAACGCCGAGCTTAAAGTCGAACTCGGCAGCGGCAAGGACTCGTTTGCCAAACAGCGTGGCGGCGACGGCGCCAGAGCCGGTTCCCAGCAAGCCCCGGCGCGTCATTTTCATTGTTTTCATTATTGTTTTTCTCCCGAGCGCGTTCGGCGCCTGGAGCCAGTTTCGGCCCTCCGCCTGTGTGACGCAAGGCACGGTGAAACCAATCCGCCCGTGGCACGAAACCATTTCCGGGAACTCACGAAACGATCCGGAAACAGATGGGGCTTACCAGTAGCTGCCATAGACGGCGCATAGACGCCCGGAGGCGACCATGAACCACTCGATCCATTCAGCCGATCGCGCGACCCACCTCAAGATTGTGGTAGTTGCCCTCGTTGCGGCGATCGGGATTGCAGCTTTCGGCATTTCGGCCCGCAACAACGCGGATTTCACCCAGACTGCCCAGACCACCCAGGTCATCAAGGCCGGCAAGCCGGTGGCGATCACCTCGTCGGGCACCTCGACCGTCCGCTAAGGATTGCGTCAGGCTTCCGCAAACAAGACGGCCGCCTTCGGGCGGCTTTTTTGTTGCGGCTCCAACGCCGCGACCGGCGGCCGTGTCGTGCGTCTCGCTCCGGTCGGGATGGAGTGGCCTTTGCCGGCAAGTTCGGCTACGGCGATTGCAGGACCACCGAGACCGGGGCGCGCGAGATCGACGTGCGCCAGGTCGCAACCCGGCTGAGCGCCGCGAATGACTGAGCCTCGCCTGCCCGGCGAAATCATCGCAATGCCGCGGGATGCTTCCCGCCTTGGCGGATCGCACACGCTGCTCGGACTGCCGACGTCGCTGCCGCTGGTGCTCGACCTCGACGGCACGCTGATCAAAGGCGACCTGCTCTATCTCAGCTTTGTCTCGGTCCTGCGCCGCAATCCGCTGATCGTCGTGTCATGCGCCGCCTGGCTGACGCGCGGCCGCGCGGCGCTGAAGCGCCAGCTCGCGCTGCGCCAGCGCATCGACTGGAGCGAGATCGAGTTGCACCAGGACGTTGTCGCGCTGGCCGAGCGCGAGACGGCGGCCGGCCGCCGCATCGTGCTGGCGACTGCGGCCGACGCCTTGCTCGCGGACCGGCTGGCATCGCGTCTGCCCTGGATCGACCAGGTGCTCGCCTCCGACGGCGCGCACAATCTCAAGGGTGCCAACAAGGCCGATCTGCTGCGCACGACCTTTCCGGAGGGCTTCATCTACGCCGGCGACAGCGTGTCCGACCTCGCGGTCTGGGCGCATGCTGCCGGCGTGATCACCGTCAATGCGCGGGACCGCGTGCGCACCGATGCGGCCGGGCTCGGCAGGCCGGCGCTGCATTTGCCGGGCCGCGCGACGGCGGCGAAATCTTAATCGCGTCCTAACGCAGTCGTTCGATTGCGATCCGCTCCGCGATCCCCGTTTTAAAAATTGTTCCGTATGGTCTGTCTCAACAGGGGCGCAGGCCACAATGAATTTACAGCAGCAAGTCATTTCGACCGGCTTCAAGATCACCTGCACGGATTGCGGCAGCCTGGCGATCAAGGTCGCCGATCCGGCGCGCGCGTCCGGCGACACCATCATCGAATGCCGCCGTTGCAGCGCGGTGCGCGGCACGGTCGCCGATCTGCACATCCTGGCCCGGCGCGGCCGCGACCTGTTCGAATTCTAACCCCGGCGACGCCGATGCTGTCAGACCCGAAAGCGACCATGCAGAGCGACGTTCCCATGGACACGGTCTGGTCGATCCTGGAGGCGGCCAACGAACTGGGCGACACCCACACGGTCGACGCCTGCCGCCGCGTGATCGACGCCAATTTGCGCGGCGATACGCCGGGACAATCCGACCTGGAGGCCCTCGCCGCATTCTTTGCCTGATCACGGCAACGTGTGGCCGTCCATGACTTCAATACGGCACTGCGATGACAGGACGCCGGATAGAAACACACCAACACAGACCGAGACGTCGCTTAACTTTGCTTAACTTGCATCGGCCGAGTCCGGCTGGCTAGCTGCCACAAGCTTTCAATTCGGACGGACCGATGCCATTGACGCGCGATGACCTGGCTGTCGGTGTCACGATCGCCGGCTTCTTCGTCCTCAGCGTCGCCTCGCTGATCGCCTGCGGGCACGCGTTCCCGGCGATGCACGTCTGGCGATCCGACCTCACGGCGCAGGCGGTGCTTGGCACCGCGATCATGGTCGTGTTCATCCCGGCCTTCGTCGCCGGACGATTCAGCTTCGGCTATCTGGTGAGCTTCTCGCTGCTGTCGGCCGTGTTCGGCTTCGTCTGGCTCAGCTTCTTCAGCGCATTCGATTATCCGCACGCGACCGCCCGCTGGGCCATGATCGCCGCACTGGCCGCCGCGATGGTCCCCCTGATGGTCCAGACGGTCCCGCTCCGGCGGCCCGACCTGTCCGATGCGGCCGTCAAGCGCATCGCCATCGTGCTGCTGGCATCGTCGTTCGCGGTGCTGATCGGCGACATCTCCTACGGCGCCAATTTCGGCAATCCCTACGGCGCGGCGCGGAACGCGGTGGCGCGGCCGGCGCTGTTGAACTATCTGACCGGGATCATCATCGGCGCGGTGCTGCCCTATCTGTTCGCGCATTTGGCGTCGCGCAGGCAGTGGCTGCCGGCCGCCGGCGTGCTGCTGATTGCGCTCAGCTTCTATCCGGTCGTCAACAACAAGACCGTGCTGCTGTTGCCGCTCTGGCTGCCGTTCCTGTTCTGGCTGTTCGGCCGGTTCGACCCGCGGCTGGCCACGGTGCTCGCCTTCGTCATTCCGATGATCATCGGCCTCTTGGCGTTCGTCGTTCTCGGCGCCGACAGGAACTATGTCGTGTTCAGCGCCATCAATCTGCGCTTCGTCGCGATCCCGTCGCTCGCGCTCGATCAATACGCCGACTTCTTTGCCCATCATGAGCTCACCCGGTTCTGTCAGATCACCGCACTGCGCCACTTGACCGCCTGCCCGTATGGCGAGCTCGGTCCGACGCTCGGCGCGATCTATCGGGACGGCAATTTCAACGCCTCCTTCCTCGCCACCGAAGGCATCGCCTCGGTCGGTCTCGCGCTCGCGCCGGCATCGGCCCTCGTCTGCGGTCTGATCCTGGCGGTGGGATCGATGGTCTCGCGGCATCTCTCGCCACGCTTCACCGCGGTATCGTCAGGCATCGCCGTGCAGGCGGTCATGAACGTGCCGCTCACGACCGGCCTGCTGTCGAACGGCATCGCGCTGCTGTTCCTGCTGTGGTGGCTGACGCCCGAACAGCAGGCGGCAGCTTCGCATCGTCGAGAGCAGGCAGCGCAGGCCGGCGACGCCGTCGGTCTTGCCGCCTGATCGTTCCGTTTCGATCGGACGTGCGGTCGGGGGCAAGAAAGCGCGAAGCGGCCGAACAACAGGCGGCCGAACGTCTCACACTGGCGTGTGACACTTCTCAACAGCGGCAACGATCAGGGAACTAAGCTAAGGTTTTGATTTTGCGCTTGAATTGATGGCGCGAGAGACGGGACTCGAACCCGCGGCCTCCGCCGTGACAGGGCGGCGCTCTAACCAACTGAGCTACTCCCGCGGATGCTGATCATCGGACTGATCCGCGCAGGACCGAGGGCATAAAGGCCCGCATCCCGTTAGTCAAGGACGTTCCGGATCCCTGCACAGCGCCGCCGATTTTACGCTGTGGGACGCGCATTGTCGGCTATTTTCAGGGGGAACGGTGGTGTCGGCAAAGCCCCGAATCGAATAAGGCCTGATACGTCTGGGTTTCCTGTGGCCGGCCCGGCGCTGCCCATCCCCAGAACTGGCGGCTTTCAGGACTTTTCCAGACGCATTTTCCCGACGCGAACGGCGCGCCATTCGCGTGAAAGCAGCAATCCAGCCATTCAGCAACGAGGAGGGCCACACATGGCGAAGAAAGCAGCGACCCCGGCGACGATCACGCTGAAGCACCTGGCGGCGGCCATCGCCGAAGAGCAGGAACTGTCCAAGAAGCAGGCCGAGGCGATCCTGACCGACATGGTCACCCGCATCACCAAGCACCTCAAGAAGGGCGAGCGCATCAGGATCGTCGGCCTCGGCATCCTCCAGGTCCGCAAGCGCGCCGCCCGCATGGGCCGCAACCCGGCGACCGGCGAGCAGATCCAGATCAAGGCCAGCAAGAAGGTCGCCTTCCGCGCCGCCAAGGAGCTGAAGGAAGCGATCTAGGCGCTTTACGCTCCGTTGATCTCAAGCGCCATTCCGGCTCGTGCGCGGCCCCGGAGTGGCGCTTTTCTGTTATAGCTCTGTCTCCTGATGCATCCTGCCTGCGCGAACCGAACTCGCCCGGGCGCTTTGTTCCCGTCCCTCTCCTTGCGCGGTCTTCATGCTGGCACCGGCCCTCGACTTCAAGCACACCGTCACCGAGCGCTTCCTGCGCTATGTCGTGATCGACACCCAGTCCGACCCGGATTCCCCCACCACGCCCTCCACCGAGAAGCAAAAGAATCTCGGCCGCCTCCTGGTCGCCGAATTGCAGGCGATGGGGATATCGGACGCGCATCTTGATCCGCACGGCTACGTCTATGCGACGATCCCGGCCAACACCGACAAGGCGGTGCCGGTGATCTGCTTCTGCTCGCATATGGACACCTCGCCGGATTGCACCGGCAAGAACGTCAAGCCGCAGGTCGTGACGAACTACCGCGGCGGCGACATCATGCTGCCCGCCGACGCCTCGCAGGTGATCCGCGCCGCCGAGCACGAAGCGCTGGCCGACCAGATCGGCAACGACATCATCACGACCGACGGCACCACCCTGCTCGGCGCCGACAACAAGGCCGGCCTCGCTGAGATCATGGATGCCGCGCATTTCCTGGTCACCAACCCGCAGGTGAAGCACGGCACCATCAAGATCCTGTTCACGCCGGACGAGGAGATCGGCCGCGGCGTCGACAAGGTCGATATCAGGAAGCTGGGCGCCGATTTCGGCTACACCATGGACGGCGAGACTGCGGGCCATATCGAGGACGAGACCTTCTCGGCCGACGGCGCCAGCATCATCATCGAAGGCGTCGCGACCCACCCGGGCTTCGCCAAGGGCAAGATGGAGCACGCGATCAAGATCGCGGCCGCAATCGTCGATCGCCTGCCGAAGGACACCTGCTCGCCCGAGACCACCGAGGGCAAGGAAGGTTTTCTGCATCCGGTCGCGATCTCAGGCGCGCTGGAGACCGCGCGGATCGATTTCATCGTGCGCGATTTCACCGAGGCCGGCCTGAAGCAGAAGGAAACGCTGCTCGAAGCGATCGTGAAGGACGTCATGAAGGGGTATCCGCGCTCGACCTACCGCATGGAGGTCAAGCAGCAATACCGCAACATGAAGGAGGTGATCGATCGCTATCCCCAGATCGTCGCCTATGCGATCGAGGCGATCCAGCGCGCGGGCCTCGCGCCGGTGAAGACCTCGATCCGCGGCGGCACCGACGGCTCGCGGCTGTCGTTCATGGGATTGCCCTGCCCGAACATCTTCGCCGGCGAGCACGCCTTCCACTCGCGGCTCGAATGGGTCAGCCGCCAGGACATGGAGAAGGCCGTGCAGACCATCGTGCACCTGGCGATGATCTGGGAAGAGCGGGCCTGAGATCTCGAACAGTCCTCTTCGTCATTGCGAACCAACCGGTCGGCGCGAACCGCCGCCGGATGACAAGCTCCGCGAAGCAATCCATGTCTCCGCACGCGGCACGATGGATTGCTTCGTCGCTATGCACCTCGCAATGACGGCGCTAACAACCCGTTCCGTTACGCCCGCGCCGTGACGATCCAGATCGCGCCCGGCAGCAGCACCGAATCGCCCTTCGCAAACGGCGCCAGCGCCTCGCGCATCGAGGCGATGGCGGCCGCGCGCACCTCATCCGGATGCCCTTCCAGCGCGCGGCTGGCCGGTCCGATCTCGAGCGTGCCCTGGATCGCGGCATCGATGCCGCGGCCGGTGGCGACATCGAGCTCGACCCTGCACGGCTCCATCGCAATGCCGGAGAAGCCAGCTTCAGCGAGGATCCGCTTCACCCGGGCTTCGGATGCAAACGAAAACGGACCGGGATCCTCAGGCCCGAGCTGCGGCAGCTTCGGCACGTGCTTGTAGACCGCGGCAAGCGGCGCCATGAAGAACGGGTTCTCGCGCGGCTCCTGCCAGCAGGCGAAGGCAAGACGACCGGTCGGCTTCATCGCCTTGTGCAGATTGGCGAACGATGCCGCCGGATCGGCGAAGAACATCACGCCGAAGCGCGAGGCCAACAGATCAAAGCTTTCGGGCGCGAACGGATGGACGGTCGCGTCGGCCAGCGCGAACTCGACCGGCAATCCCTGCGGCGTGCTCTGCCGCGCCCGCGACAGCATCGGCTCCGAGACGTCGACGCCGAGCACCCGGCCGTCGGGCGCGACTTTCGCCGCCAGCGCGAAGCTCGAGGCGCCGCTGCCGCAGCCGACATCGACCACACGCTCGCCTCCCTTCGGCGCGGCGCGATCGATCAGGAGATCGAGCACCGGCTGCAGCACGATGTCCTGCGCGGCCTGCCGGGTGGCCCAGCGCTGTCCGCCCGGCCCGTTCCAATATGCAATCTGATCGGCGTTTTGCGGGTGGCCTGCGTTCATCGGATCAAACCTCGTTGCGGAAGCATCCGGCGATGCTAGCAGCTCTCGCGCGTCGCAGCGCGCAACATCGGCGTGACCTGATAGGTGAATCCGGCGTTGGCCCTGGTGACGGGATCGTTGGCGACGATCTCGTTGGGATCGGCATCATCCGATAGTTGCAGCACGCCCAATCCCCAGACACCGGTGGGATCGGCGACCGGTCCGAAGATCAGCGCCTTGCCGGCCTGCAGCAGCTCACCGCAATAGGCGACGTGCGCCTGCATGATGGCGGCCTCCTGCGGCGTCATGTCCTGCGGAAAGGTCGGGCGCGGTCCGGTCAATTTGCAAACGTAGTACTTCATCGGACGGATCCGCAGACGGGAATCATTTGGCGGCTGCGCTGGTCGGCTTGGCCTGCTTCGGTGCGGCGGTCTTCGCGGCAGCGCCCTTGGGCGCGTCATTGCTGCGCGCAATGCCCCACGGGTCGGACGGCTTCTGGTCCGGCACGCCGCTCAGCGCACGCTGATAGGCGCGCTGCTGCCGCGCCTCGTTGGCCAGATCCGCCGGTGATTTCTCGACCTCTTCGCGATAGCGCTGGACGTGGTCGGCCTGCGCGAGTGCTGGTCCGGCAATCATGGTGAGAAGAAAAATCGCGGCGAGTTTGCGCATGCATCAAGTTCCCGGTTAGGCGGGGAAGAATAGCATCGCAGCCGCGTCGGCATCAAACCCACATCGCATCGCGCCGGCAGGAACCGCTCTCAGGCGAAAGCGTGACTTTCGGCATCTTTTCCCCGATCGGAGACCAAATAGCCTTTGCACACCAGCGCGGAGCAAGCGCGATCCCGGCCACCCCACAACTACCCCGAGGCCGGGATCGCGCCCTCTCCGCGCGCGCATGGAGGCCGAGCCATGGCCTTGCTACGGAGAGCTCATCAGCCCGAGGCCGCCTTGCAGCTCGTGAAACACCGCGCCATCGTCATCCTGCGCGAGTACGTGCAAGTGGAGGCTGAGCTGGTTGGAAGGGCTGTGGTCCTTACCGATGGGACGGCGGGGACCGTCGCGGACGTGTTCCTAGACGAGTCCCATGGGCTGCGCATATCGATCAAGGGCCATATCGGGAAGTGGCCGATCTCGACGATCAAGATGCTTCAGCAATAGAGCGGCGGCGTATCAGAGATGGGAGAACCGGTCCGCCGCGCTCTTCGAGCTTCGGCGTGACAGCCTTCACCCTGCGGCACCGAACAAGCGGATGAATTTGTGCTCAAGGCTGGCTTGCCCAGCCGTAGCCCGTGAGGTGCGAAGGCTGGTGGGCGGTGAGAGGATCGAACTCCCGACCAATGGTGTGTAAAACCAGTGCTCTACCGCTGAGCTAACCGCCCTTGCCCGCGGCGCCTCTTTAGCCTCGCCTGCCCCCGAGGTGCAAGGCCGCAAAGTCTCGATCCGTGGGCTTCAATCCTTTTCAATCCGTGGACCGTGCCGGCAATCCCTGGAGATCGTTGATCCAGGGTGCAGCCGAGCGGCACCAGAGCTGGCGTCGCGGGGGCAATTGGCCGCGCTGGCGGATGCTGCCCCAGCGGATGCCCCAGTCGTCGGGGCCGCCATCCTCGCCGCTCGTGAACAGCGGCGAGCCGCAATCGCCGCAAAAATGCTGGAAGCGGATCCGGCCGTTATCGCCCCGCTTGCCGTACACCTTTGGCTGACGCCCGGTGAGGTGGACCTGCTCGGCGGCGCAGATCACCGTGACGCGATAGGGCGAGCCGGTCAGCGCCTGGCAGTCCGTGCAATGGCAGATCGACACGAGCTCGGGGTCGATCTCGGCCCGATAGGTCACCGCCCCGCAATGGCATTGCCCGTCGATCTGCATCCGCACTCTCCCAAGTCCGTCAGACAAAGTCACTCGCCGGACCCCGGTTCCACCAGCACGGCCGGGCCTCCGGCCTACCACGTCAGGGCGCAATGCTGGTATCCCGGATCGGCCTTGTTTGGGATACCAAACCGGGATACGCCGATCACCTGACGCAGGAACGGCGCCATGTCACAGATGCTGCAAATCCACGACCAGCTCCGGGAAATGATCCTCTCACTCGACCTCGGCCCCGGCGAACGGCTGACCGAGCGCTGGCTGGAGAGCCGGTTCGAGGGATCGCGCACTCCGATCCGCGCCGCGCTGGTGCGGCTCGAAGGCGAAGAGCTGGTCCGCCGCGACGGCCGCAACTGGATCGTCGCGCCGATCGACCTCGGTGAGCTCGAAGCGCTGGCCGAGTTCCGGATCCCGCTGGAGACGACGGCCGTCCGTCTCGCCTGTGCGCGCGCGAGCGCGGCCGACATCGCCGCGATCGAAGAGATGCTCGATGCCTGCCAGTCCGGCGCGCCGCGCGAGGAATGGCACCGGGTCGGCACGGATTTCCATGTCGAGATCGCGCGGCTCTCCGGCAACCCCTTCATCGTCAAGGCGATCAAGGGCGCCATGACCCGGCTGTCGCGGGCGCGCTGGCTCGAAGTGTGGACCGAACCGTCGCGCGAGCAGGCTTGGCGCGAGCACCGCCGCATCCTCGGCTTCATCGAGGCCAACGATCCGGAGGTCGCCGCGCGCGAAGCCGCCGATCATATCAAGGACACCCGCGATCGCCTGCTGCGTTCGCTGAACGAGGATCGCCGCGGCCTGCGGGCGCGCGGCTTCGCCGTGATCGGGCTGCGCTGACATGGATATGGAAGTCGATCGCGAAGCCCTGCTCGACGCGGGCCCCTGGAAGCGCAACCTGATCGTCTGCGTGTTCGGCTCCTTCACGACCATCGTCGGCATGACCCTGCTGCTGCCGTTCCTGCCGCTCTATGTCGAGCAGCTCGGCGTCACCGATCACGCCGCTATCGTGCAATGGTCGGGTATCGCCTATGGCGCAACCTTCTTCAGCGCGGCACTGACGGCGCCGCTGTGGGGCCGGCTTGCCGATCGCTACGGCCGCAAGCTGATGCTGATCCGCGCCAGCCTCGGCATGGCGATCGCGATGTCGCTGATCGGCATGGCGCATAACGTCTACGAGCTGGTCGGCTTGCGGCTGCTGACCGGCCTGCTCGGCGGCTACGCCTCGGGCTCGACCGTGCTGGTCGCGGCGCAGACGCCGAAGGCGCGGTCCGGCTGGGCGATCGGCGTGCTGTCCGCCGGCATCATGGCCGGCAGCCTGGTTGGTCCGTTGATCGGCGGCGTGCTGCCGAACCTGATCGGCATCCGCGCGACCTTCTTCCTGATCGGCGGCGTGATCTTCTTCACCTTCCTCGGCACCACCTTCCTGATCCGCGAGGAGCCGCGTCCGAAGACGGCTAAAGGTAGCAAATCGCGCGGCGGCTGGGCGCTGGTTCCGGACAAGCGCCCCGTCATCGCGATGTGGGGAACCGGCCTGCTGCTGATGATCGCCAACATGTCGATCGAGCCGATCATCACGGTCTATGTCGCCCAATTGGTCGAGGCGCCACAGGTCACGTTCGTGGCCGGGCTCGTGATGTCGGCTGCGGCGTTCGGCAGCCTGTTGTCGTCGTCGCATCTCGGCAAGCTCGCCGATCGCGTCGGCCACTGGCGGATCATCACCATTTGCCTTGCGGTCTCCGCGCTGCTCCTGATCCCGCAGGCTTTCGTGGTCAGCGGCTGGCAGCTGATCCTGCTGCGCTTCCTGATGGGGCTCGCGCTCGGCGGCCTCTTGCCCTGCATCGCCAGCGTGATCCGGCACAACGTCCCCGACGCCGTCACCGGCAGCATGCTCGGCTACTCGATCTCGGCGCAATATGCCGGCCAGGTGATCGGCCCGCTCGCCGGCGGATTCATCGGCGGCCATATCGGCATGCGCGCGGTGTTCCTCGGGACCAGCGTGCTGATGGCGCTCGGCGCGCTCGGCAATTTCATGGTCGAGAAAAAAGAGTAGTCGGCCTCGACCGAGCCCCCTCGCTCGCAAACCGCCAAAACAAAAACGGCGCCCGAAGGCGCCGTTTTCTATTTCAACTGGAGCTCGCGTCAGTGCGCCGTCAGGCCGCCGGACGCTTCATCCGAAGCATCGGGCTTGACGTCGACCTTGCTGGTCTCCTCTTCCCAGACGATCGGCGCGGGCACGCGGACCAGCGCCTTGGCGACGACCTCATCCAGCCGCGAGACCGGGATGATCTCCATGCCGCCCTTGATCGCATCGGAAATCTCCGTGAGATCCTTGGCGTTGTCCTCCGGGATCAGCACAGTCTTGATACCGCCGCGAGCGGCAGCCAACAGCTTCTCCTTCAGACCGCCGATCGGCAGCACGCGACCGCGCAGCGTGATCTCGCCGGTCATCGCGACATCGTGGCGGACCGGAATGCCGGTCATGACCGAGATGATCGCAGTGGCCATCGCCACGCCGGCGGACGGACCGTCCTTCGGCGTTGCGCCCTCCGGCACGTGAACGTGGATGTCGCGCCGGTCGAACATCGGCGGTTCGATGCCGTAGGTGATCGCACGCGAGCGGACGTAAGACGCCGCCGCCGAGATCGATTCCTTCATCACGTCGCGCAGATTGCCCGTGACCGTCATCTTGCCCTTACCGGGCATCATGACGCCTTCAATGGTCAACAGCTCGCCGCCGACATCGGTCCAGGCCAGACCCGTGACGATACCGACCTGATCCTCGTCGTCGATCTCGCCGAAGCGATACTTCGGAACGCCGAGGAACTCTTCGATATTCGCCTCGGTGACCTTCACCGACTTCTTCTTGGAGATCATCAGCTCCTTCACCGCCTTGCGGGCGAGTGTGGAGAGCTCGCGCTCCAGGTTACGCACGCCCGCTTCGCGGGTGTAGCGGCGGATCATCAAGAGCAGGGCCGCGTCGTCGATCGACCATTCCTTGGAGTCCAGACCGTGCTTGGAGAGCGCGCTCGGGATCAGATGCTTGCGCGCGATCTCGACCTTCTCGTTCTCGGTGTAGCCGGCGATCCGGATGATCTCCATGCGGTCCATCAGCGGGCCCGGAATATTCAGCGTATTCGCGGTCGTGATGAACATCACGTTGGACAGGTCGTAGTCGACCTCCAGGTAATGGTCGTTGAAGGTCGAGTTCTGCTCGGGGTCGAGGACCTCGAGCAGCGCCGACGACGGATCGCCGCGGAAATCGGCGCCCATCTTGTCGATCTCGTCCAGCAGGAACAGCGGGTTCGAAGTCTTCGCCTTGCGCATCGACTGGATGATCTTGCCGGGCATCGAGCCGATATAGGTGCGACGGTGACCGCGGATCTCGGCCTCGTCACGCACGCCGCCGAGCGACACGCGCACGAACTCGCGCCCCGTAGCCTTGGCGATCGACTTGCCGAGCGAGGTCTTGCCGACGCCGGGAGGCCCGACCAGGCACAGGATCGGTCCAGTCAGCTTGTTGGCGCGCGACTGCACCGCGAGATACTCGACGATGCGGTCCTTGACCTTCTCGAGCCCGTAGTGATCGGAGTCCAAGACCGCCTGCGCGGCCTCGAGGTCCTTCTTGACCTTGGACTTCTTGCCCCACGGGATCGACAGCAGCCAATCCAGATAGTTGCGCACGACGGTCGCTTCCGCGGACATCGGCGACATCTGGCGCAGCTTCTTCAGCTCGTGCTGGGCCTTCTCGCGCGCTTCCTTGGACAGCTTGGTCTTGGAGATCTTCTCCTCCAGATCGGCCAGCTCGTCGCGACCTTCGTCGTCGCCGAGCTCCTTCTGGATCGCCTTCATCTGCTCGTTCAGGTAATACTCGCGCTGGGTCTTCTCCATCTGGCGCTTGACGCGCGAGCGGATGCGCTTCTCGACCTGCAGCACCGAGATCTCGCTCTCCATCAGGCCGAGCACCTTCTCCAGGCGCTGCGTGACGGACAACGTCTCCAGGATGCCCTGCCGATCGGCGATCTTGACCGCGAGATGCGAGGCGACGGTGTCGCCGAGCTTGGCGAAATCGGTGATCGCCTGGACCACGCCGACGACCTCGGCGGAGATCTTCTTGTTCAGCTTCACATAGCTTTCGAAGTCGGACACCACCGACCGCGCCAGCGCCTCGGCCTCGACCGAGTTGGCGTCCGTGTCGGCGAGCGCAACCGCGGTCGCCTCGTAATATTCGCTGCGGTCGGAATACTTCTCGACCCGCGCGCGCTCGAGGCCCTCGACCAGCACCTTCACGGTGCCGTCGGGCAGCTTCAGCAGCTGCAGGACGCTGGCGAGCGTACCGGTCTCGTAAATTGAATCGGGAGCCGGATCATCGTCGGACGCGTTCTTCTGCGTCGCGAGCATGATCAGCGCGTCGTTCTTCATCACCTCTTCGAGGGCGCGGATCGATTTCTCGCGGCCGACGAACAGCGGCACAATCATGTGCGGGAAGACGACGATGTCGCGGAGCGGCAGCACCGGATAGGAGTGGCTTTCGCCGTGGACGATCGTTGGCCGGGGTTTTGAAGTCGTCATGGCCTATTCCTTTTGTTTTGCCCCCTTGCACGCAGTCCGCCTGCTTGCGCAACCGCCACAAGGTGCCTTGGTGATCCGGAACGAGAATGCCGTCAGCAGCCGCTTATTCCGCATCGTGAAGCGACGAATCTCAACGCGTGAGACCCCTCGCTGATAGCATTAGGTGGCTATCCGGCAGGGGGGTGTCAAGTCCGAGAAGTGCCGGGAAATATAGGCTAAACAAGCATTTGCGGCTACGCCGCAAGAGCGCTGCTGCTGCGCCACAGCGGCCGCCGGATCGCCCGGCAGCCGTGCATTTTTGGCGGGTCGGAGACCGCGCTCTTACGCGCTCGCGCTGCTCTCGACGGCGCGGTCGGAACGATCCGCGTAGATGTAGAGCGGACGCGCCGTTCCCTCGACCACTTCGCGCGAGATCACGACTTCCTCGACGCCTTCCAGGCCCGGAAGGTCGAACATGGTCTCTAGCAGGATGCTCTCCAGGATCGACCGCAGGCCGCGCGCACCGGTCTTGCGCTCGATCGCCTTGCGGGCGACCGCGCCAAGCGCCTCGTCGGCGAAGGTCAGCTCGATGTTCTCCATCTCGAACAGCCGCTGGTACTGCTTCACCAGCGCGTTCTTCGGATCGGTCAGGATCTTCTTCAGCGAGGTCTCGTCGAGGTCCTCCAGCGTCGCGACGACGGGCAGACGGCCGACGAATTCCGGAATCAGGCCATACTTCAACAGGTCTTCCGGCTCGACGTGACGGAAGATCTCACCGGTACGGCGGTCCTCCGGCGCAAGCACCTGCGCCGCGAAGCCGATCGAGGTCGAGCGGCCGCGCGCGGAGATGATCTTCTCGAGGCCCGAGAACGCACCGCCGCAGATGAACAGGATGTTGGTGGTGTCCACCTGCAGGAACTCCTGCTGCGGATGCTTGCGGCCGCCCTGCGGCGGGACCGAGGCCACCGTGCCTTCCATGATCTTCAGCAGCGCCTGCTGGACGCCCTCGCCCGACACGTCGCGGGTGATCGAGGGATTGTCCGACTTGCGGCTGATCTTGTCGATTTCGTCGATGTAGACGATGCCGCGCTGCGCACGCTCCGACGTTGTAGTCGGCGGCCTGCAGCAGCTTCAGGATGATGTTCTCGACGTCCTCGCCGACATAGCCGGCCTCGGTCAGCGTCGTCGCATCGGCCATGGTAAACGGAACGTCAAGGATGCGCGCCAGCGTCTGCGCCAGCAGCGTCTTGCCCGAACCGGTCGGACCGATCAGCAGGATGTTCGACTTCGCGAGCTCGACGTCGTTGTGCTTGGTCTGATGGTTGAGCCGCTTGTAGTGGTTGTGGACGGCGACCGACAGCACCTTCTTGGCATGGCTCTGGCCGATCACGTAGTCGTCCAAAACCTTGCAGATCTCCTTCGGCGTCGGGATGCCGTCGCGCGACTTCACCAGCGAGGACTTGTTCTCCTCGCGAATGATGTCCATGCACAGTTCGACACACTCGTCGCAAATGAAGACAGTCGGTCCGGCAATCAGCTTGCGAACTTCATGCTGGCTCTTGCCGCAGAACGAGCAGTATAGCGTGTTCTTGGCGTCGCTCGTGCCGACCTTACTCATTCATTATCTCCGTCCGCCGTTCGATCTTGTTTGCCAGATCGACCCAATCCGGCACAAAACCGGGGTCTTGGGTAGATAGAGCAAATTCCGTACCAAAAAAGACCCTACGCAATACTGACCGTTGCAATCACGGTTTATTCGAATCTCCGCGATCATAGTCGATGCATTACAGCCAACCATGCTGGCATCCGACTATCAAGAATTCGCTAATCGGATGGCCGGCTCAAGACCGTGACAATACCGTGATTTTCCACGACCGCACGTGGAATACACGTCGAAATCCACGGAACGTTGCGGGATTACCACGCCGGCCAATGAGCACGAAAGCGGAACTTTCCGCTCCCGCCCATGCACTTGCGGGGTACTCCGCCGTCCCCCGCTTTGCCGGGTATGTGAGGCGTCAATGTGGTGGTCACACCAACGCCTCGGGATCTCTGCCAGGATCAGGCGGCCTTCGCGGAGGCCGGATCCTCGGGACGCTTGTCGATCACCTTGTCGACGAGGCCGAACGCCTTGGCGTCCTCGGCGGTGAGGAACTTGTCGCGCTCGAGCGCGTCCTCGATCGCCTTGTAGGTCTGGCCGGTGTGCTTCACGTAGATCTCGTTGAGGCGCTTCTTGAGATTCAGGATCTCCTGCGCGTGCAGCATGATGTCGGTGGCCTGGCCCTGGAAGCCGCCGGAGGGCTGATGCACCATGATGCGGGAATTCGGCAGCGTGAAGCGCATGTCCTTCTCGCCGGCTGCCAGCAGCAGCGAGCCCATCGAGGCCGCCTGCCCCGTGCACAGCGTCGACACCGGCGGACGGATGAACTGCATCGTGTCGTAGATCGCAAGGCCCGACGTCACCACGCCACCCGGCGAGTTGATGTACATCGAGATTTCCTTCTTCGGATTCTCGGCCTCGAGGAACAGGAGCTGCGCGACGATCAGCGTCGACATGCCGTCTTCCACCGGGCCGGTGACGAAGATGATGCGCTCTTTCAAGAGGCGCGAGAAAATGTCGTAGGCGCGTTCGCCGCGATTGGTCTGCTCGACGACCATCGGCACGAGGTTCATGTAGGTTTCAACGGGATCGCGCATGGAAGAACCCAGGGGTTAGGGGTGATGCAGAACTTTGCTCAAGACGACACTTTGCTCAAGACGACTTGGCTTAACGCTTAACCCAGATATGGGCCAATTTCCGGCCGACAAGACCGGGCAGCTGGCCGCACTACCCATCTGGGCAGGTCGCAGGAGTTCAAGCTGATTCGCGTCCGCACGCCTAGCGACGGGAGCCGTCGCGAGGCGCGCTTTCGCGGTTCATCATTAACGCGAGGTGCCGGAATTAAGCGGCAGTTTTCTCGGCGTCGTCTTCATCCTTGAACAGCTCTTCCTTGGTGACCTTCTTCTCGGTCACATTGGCGAGCTCGAGCACGAAGTCGACGACCTTGTCCTCGTAGATCGGGGCGCGGAGCTGGGCCAGCGCCTGGGCATTGCTGCGGTAGTAGTCCCAGACTTCCTTCTCGCGGCCGGGCGTCTGGCGCGCGCGCTCGATCACGGCACGCGACACCTCGTCGTCGGTCACGGTGATCTTGTTCTTCTCGCCGATCTCCGACAGCACGAGGCCGAGGCGGACGCGGCGGTCGGCGATCTTGTGGTACTCTTCCTTGGCCGCTTCCTCGGTGGTGTTCTCGTCGGCGAAGGTCTTGCCGGACGAGTCCATCTCGGCCTTGATCGAGTTCCACATCAGGTTGAACTCTTCGGCGACAAGCGACGGCGGCGCCTCGAATTTGTGGCTCTCGTCGAGGCGGTCGAGCAGCGCGCGCTTGACCTTCTGGCGGGTCGCGCCGGCGAACTCGGCCGTCAGGCGCTCGCGCATCAGCTCCTTCAGCTTGTCGAGCGACTCGAGGCCCAGCGTCTTGGCGAACTCCTCGTCGACCGTGACCTCGCCGGGCGCCTCGATCAGGGTCGCGGTGGTCTCGAACTCGGCCGGCTGGCCGGCGAGCTTTTCGTTAAGGTAGTTCTTCGGGAACGGCACCATCAGCGTGCGGGTCTCGCCCGCGCCGATGCCGGTCAGCTGCTCCTCGAAGCCCGGAATGAACTGGCCGGCGCCGAGCACGACCTGGATGCCCTCGCCGGTGCCGCCCTCGAAGGCCTCACCGTTGATGGTGCCCTTGAAGTTGATGGTGACGCGATCGCCCTTCTCGGCCTTGGCCCCCTCGGCCTTGGCGTTGTACGGGCGGCTACCCTCGGCGATCCGCTTGATGGCATCGTCGACGTCGGCGTCGGAGACCTCGACCACCGGCTTCTCGACCGAGAACGACTTGAAATCGGCGAGCTGGATCGGCGGCACGACTTCGATCGCGACGGTGTAGGTCAGGTCGGTCTTGCCCGACAGCAATTCCTCGACCTCGGCCTTCTCGGTCGGCATCGTGATCTTCGGCTCGCCGGCGAGGCGGAAGCCGCGATCCTCGAAGATCTGCCGGTTGGTGTCGCTGATGGTCTGGTCGATGGTCTCGGCCATCACCGAGCGGCCGTAGATCTTCTTCAGATGCGCCACCGGCACCTTGCCCGGACGGAAGCCGTTGAGACGGACCTTGTCCTTGAGGTCGACCAGCTTGGCGCCCGCCTTGGCATCGAGATCGGATGCCGGAACGCTGATCTTGAATTCGTGCTTCAGTCCCTCGTTGAGGGTCTCGGTGACCTGCATGGTATCAATCTTCTTCCGCTTTTGCCGCGGCTTGAAGCAGCCGTGGCAGTGTTCAATCTGTGCGACGCTTAAGCCTTGCGGCCTGACGTCTGTGGGTTCGGCGAACCCTCGACCCCTTCGGGGCCCAAGGTTCTCCAAGAAATCGTCATGCAAACGCTGTAAGCGCTTGGTGCGGGCGGAGGGACTCGAACCCCCACAACTTTCGTCACTGGAACCTAAATCCAGCGCGTCTACCAGTTCCGCCACGCCCGCGCGAAAAGCATCCAGTCCGGCCGCGATGCCGCGGGCGGCCGGGCTTATAACATGCGCCCACCGGTTCGCAGCAAAAAAATGGCCACTGGAGAGCCCGCCCTGCGACCGATCGCGACTGGACAGGTACCCTCTAAAATGGTCCGCATCGGCCGGATGGCAAGTCCCGCAACACGTCCCGAATTTTCGCTCACCCGGCGCCACCTGATGGCCGCGCTCGGCGCCGCGGCGCTTTGCCCGGCATGGCCTGCGACCGGCTCGGCACAGGGCCGCGCCGCGGTCGCGCTGGTGGCCAAAACCGACCGCATCGCGCTGCGTCCGGACGGCCCGGAAACCCCGGTCTGGTCGCTCGGCAGCGGCGAGCTGCGCTTCAAGCGCGGCGAGCTGCTCGATGTGACCTTTGGCAACGAGCTGCCGGTCTCGGCCGCGCTCGATTGCCGCGGGCTCGATGGCATCCCGGCCGCGGAGCCGCTGGCCTCGCGGGCGCCCCTCGCCACAGGAGCAAAGGATACCTTCCAGCTGCCGCTCCGCCATGCCGGCACCTTCCTGTGCACGCCGCTGCTCGGCGATGGCGGAGCGGCGCCGACGCGGCCGCGCCCGCTGATCGTCACCGGCGCTTCCCCGGTCGCGGTCGATCGCGACGAGGTCTTGCTGATCGAGGAATGGCGCCTGCGGCCGGACGGCAGCGCGATCCCGCCCGGCAGCGATCCCAAGGATTCGACGCCAATTCATACAATTAACGGCAAAATCTCATACGAGATCTCGGCACCGGCCAATACCCGGCTCAGACTCCGCTTCATCAATGGCAGCCAACGCAGCGTGCTGGCGGTCAAGCTGGAGAACCTCGACGTCCGGGTGATGGCGATCGACGGCCAGCCGGCCGAACCGTTTTCGGCCCGCAACGGTGCCCTGGTGCTGGCTCCCGGCAGCCGTACGGATGTATTTGTCGACGCGGCCGGGCCGGCCGGAACCGGCTTTCCGATCCTGCTGCATGACGGCAAGCAGGCGCGCCCGGTCGGCAAGCTCATCGTCTCGAACGAACCGCCGATCCGGCCGGCGCCGTTCCCGCCCGCGCCGCCGCTGCCGGGTAACGACATGCCGGCCGCGCTCGACCTCAAGAGCGCCGCACGATTCGATCTCGCGCTCGGCATGCCGACCGATTGGTTCCGCCCTGCGGAGTTCAAGCCGTCGGCCGCGCCGGCGTTTCAGGCCAAAGCCGGCCGGCCGGTGGTGCTGGCGCTGACCAACCGCGGTGCGATCGCCAGCGTCTTTCGCCTGCACGGCCACCACTTCCGTCTGCTCGATCGGCTCGACGACGGCTGGAAGCCGTTCTGGCTCGACACGCTCGCGATCGAGCCCGGCCAGACCCAGCGCATCGCCTTCCTCGCCGAGTATCCCGGCCGCTATCTGATCGAGCAGGTCGCAGCCGATTGGGCCGCGCCCCGGCTCGTCCGATGGTACAGTGTCCAATAACAACAAGGGGAAACGTCCATGGGCCAGACAGTTGCGGCGATCCGCGGAGTGAAGGCGCGAAGCGTCGTGGTGCCGCTCAAGCGTCCGGTGAAGAACGCCTTCGGCGTGATCGATTCCGGCCCGCTGGTCCTGATCGATGTCGAGACCGATCAAGGTGTTACCGGCCGTACCTACATCTTCGCCTACAGCAAGCTCACGCTTAACCCGCTTTGTTATCTGATCGAGGAGATCGGCCGCGAGCTCATCGGCAAGCCGGTCGCGCCGTTCGACCTGATGAAGGCGATGGACGCCAGGTTTCGGCTGCTCGGCTCGCAAGGCCTGGTCGGCATGGCGGTGTCCGGCCTCGACATGGCCTATTGGGACGTGCTCGGCCAGCTCGCCGGCCGGCCGCTGGTCGAGCTGCTCGGCGGCTCGGCAAAGCCGATCAGGGCCTATGACAGCTACGGCGTGGTCGATCCGGTGGCTGACGAGCGCGCGCTGCGCCGTTCGCTCGACCAGGGTTTTCGCGGCATCAAGATCAAGGGCGGCGACGGCGATGCCGCCAATGACGAGCGCGTCGTCAAGGGCGTGCGCGCCCTGCTCGGTCCCGACATCGCGCTGATGATCGACTTCAACCAGTCGCTCGATCCGGCGGAAGCGACCCGCCGCATCGCCCGGCTTGCCCCCTACGATCTGCACTGGATCGAGGAGCCGGTGCCGCAGGAAAGCCTGTCCGGCCACGCCAAGGTCCGCGAGACCTCGCCGACGCCGATCCAGGCCGGCGAGAACTGGTGGTTTCCGCGCGGCTTCGCCGAGGCTGTCGCCGCCGGCGCATCCGACTTCATCATGCCCGACGTGATGAAGGTCGGCGGCGTCACCGGCTGGATGCAGGTCGCGGGACAGGCCGATGCCGCCTCGATCCCGATGTCGAGCCATCTGTTCGCCGAGGTCAGCGCGCATCTGCTGGCGGTGACGCCGACCGCGCACTGGCTCGAATTCCTCGACTTCGCCGGCGCGATCCTCACAAGGCCCGCCGAGATCATCGATGGCGCGGTGACCGCGCGCGGTCCGGGGCTCGGCATCGAGTGGAACGAGCCGGCGGTGGCGAAATATCTGGTAAGCTAGATTCGATCCAGTCTCATCGCGCTTTGGCGCGTCGAAATGGGTGAGGAGCCCGGAGGTCGTGCCAGTTCCCCCGCGCCTTTCGACCACCTCATTCGGCAAGTCCCTGGTGTTGTCGAGGCTCGTCCTGACCGGCCTGATCGCCGCATGCCTCACCGGACCGGCGTCCGGCAAGGATCGCGACGACGACAGCGGCAACTCGAACGCGGCGCCGAATATCTATCTCGATTTGCGGACAAGCTACGCAACGGTGCCGGCCGGCGCCCTGCCGGTCGGTTTCGGCAGCCCGGCTCTCTTCAGCGCGCTGCAGTCGCTCGCGCTTGCCAAGGGCGGCTCGCTTCCCGCGAGCGTACCCCTGCCATCCCGCCAATCGCTTGCCGTCGATTTCCCCTTGACGGTGGATGTCTCCGATACGGTCTCGCTCTACGCCGGCATGTCCGGCACGACGACCTACGGGCCAGCGCAGGGTTGGTCACCCTTCGACGCCACCAGTTGGAACGTCGGGTTCCAGGCGGACCTCTACAGTCAGAACGGCGGCTCGATCCCGACCATCACCTGGCAATCGACGTTCACCCAGACAATCCCGAACGGGCCGACGGCCACGACGACCTTCAACAACATTCTCGAGTTCGACTACGCCTTCGATGAGGACGCGACACGGGGAATGCTGGCGGGCATCCAGGACACCCGCGTCGAGGTCGCGACCGCGTTGGCCAGGATCCATCCGAACGTCATCGGCTATGTCGGCGGCTATTATCAGTGGCCGAGCAATTGGAAATTCACCGGCCGCGCCGGCGTGCAATACTTTGGCGGCGCGCAGCTCCTGAGCTTCGCGCCGATCCAGTCCTTCACCCAGCCCATTCTCAGGCTCGATCTCGATCGGATGGACGACAACGACAATCGTCTGTTCGGGGTCACGGCCCAGATCATATGGGTACCGAAGCCATCCTATCAGCTGACGCTGAGAACGCCGCTTTATCTCGTGCGCAAGTGATGCAGCCTGCCGCTCTCGCAATCATGAATCGGCGGATGGGCGGCGGCTGCCCACCGGCGATCATGCGCTTCACCTTTGGCACGCATTGATGTAGGCCAACAGGACATCGGAGCGCCCAATGTCCACCACCAACAAGCTGACGCTCAAATTCCGTTGCCCGGCGGAGCTTGAGGGACTGATTCCGCGGCCCATCCCGGCGGCCCAGGGTGTTCCCGACTGGCTCAAGGCGATGCCGGCGACGGCGTTCTCCTCGATCAACCTGCACGACGAGGACACCATCAAGCGCTGCCCGCCATTCGTCGATGCGATGACCTGCGGATTCCTGCTGCCGCTGGTCTGCGATCTCAAGATCGAGGACGGCGAGATCACCTGGGACCACGACCTGCCGCCGGGAGGCACGCCCGAATTCCCGCGCTCGCCGATCGGATTTCACGACCCCGGTCAGGTCACCGGCACCCCGCTGTTCGAAGAGGGCCGCTTCTTCCTCAAATTCCACAATCTGTGGACCGTCGAAGCGCCCGAAGGCTACGCGGTCTACTTCACGCATCCCGTCAACCGTTTCGACCTGCCGTTCACCACGCTCACCGGCCTGGTCAATTCCGATCTCTATGCCGACAATTGGGTGCATTTCCCGGCGTACTGGCACGACAGGAATTTCAGAGGCGTCCTGCCCAAGGGCACTCCGATCGCGCAGTGCATTCCGGTGAAGCGCGACAGCTGGACCGCGCAGGCATCGCCGTTCACCACGGATGAAGCCAAGCGCGTCGGCGAATTTCGCGGCGAGCTCAAGCGCGAGCCCAACCTCTACCGCAGAAAATTCAGGGCTTGACGCACGACGGGGTGTCGTCCGCTGCGCTCAGCCTGCGTCACCACCGAGGAATTTCGCGGCCGCGCGCTGCGAGAAGAAGAAGCGGCCATGCGACCCCGCGGCCATGACGAATGCCGCGCGTCCCAATAGCTGGGGCTGCCCCCGGACGACGGCACGCAGCGCCGCCTCGGCTGCGCCGCGCTCACCCTGTTCGAACAGGGATGACGCGAGATGGGCACGGGTCAAGCGGTCGTCCGGATACAGCGCGAGCGCGCGGCGCAACGCATCCGCGGCCGCGGCGTAATCACCATGAAGGATCAGGACTCGCCCGAGCTGGCTAAGGACGTCGGGACGTTCCGGTGCAGCCCGATGCGCGGCAGTGAGGACGCTCACAGCCCGCTCGATCCGGCCGGCATCGTGCAACAGGCGCCCCAAATCGTACTTCAGGTCGACGCTGTCAGGAGCCAGCGCAAGGGCGGCCTCGATCGTGCCGATCGCCTCGTCGTAGTCACCGGCCTTGGCGAGCTGGCCGGCGAGTTCCCGGAACGAGGGGAGGTATGGCGGCCGGCGCGCTGCCGTGCGGCGAAGCTGCGCAATCCCGTCCGGCGCGCGACCCGCGCCACACAGCAACGCGCCAAGCAGGGTTTCAACCTCGCCGTCCTCGCCGCGGCGCGCAACCCGCTCGAGCGGCGCGATCGCCTCGTCGCCTCGCTTCTGCCCCATCAGTGCATGCGCCAGCAGCAGCGCGGCGTGCCGGTCCGTGCGGTTCGATTTCAGGATGTTGGTCGCGATCTGCTCGGCCTGAGCAAACTGCTGCGCCCGCAACGCCAATGCGCCTTGTTGCAGCGCCTGAGCAAGGAAATTGTTCTGCCTGCCACTCACGAGCGAGATTCACGGTGCCGAAGGAATTTCCTGCGCGTTTAGCCCGCATCCCGCGACGCGTCCACCAAAAGTATCGTGAGACATGGCCACGAGCCGATGTTCGCATGCACGGATCATGCAAACATCACGCGCTTGATTTCACTCGCCGCCGGCGATCGCTCCGGGGCTCGGTTGCAGCTTGCCGTGCCTGCGCGAGCGGCCCCTCAGCGTCCATCGCCTCCGGCCGCAACGCCTCCAGCGGACGCTTGCGGGTCTCGATGCCGAGTACGGCGACCGCGACCGCCTGCACCACCAGCAGCCCGGCCACGACCGAGACGACGCCGGTGACGCCGAACCTCGTGAACAGCTCGACCACGGCGAACGGCGTGACGATCGACATCAGCCGGCCGGCCGTGTTGCAGATGCCGGATCCGCGCATCCTGAGCTCGGTTGGGAACAGCTCGGGGATGTAGAGCCCCCAGGCCAGCGCCAGCATCACCGCCACCGTGAACACCAGCAGGAATCCGATCACGACGAAGGCAACCGGATTGATGAACATCGGATAGATCAGCCCGAGCCCGGCCGCCGCGAGCGACAGCACGATCAGCGACGGCTTGCGGTCGATCTTCTCGCCGATCCACATGCCGGATAACGTGCCGAGTGGGCTGCCGAGCGTCATCAGCATGGTGTAGCCGAGCGACGACGACAGGTTGATGCCCTGCTTGACGAAGAAGGTCGGAATCCAGGCGATGAAGCCGTAGACCGCGGTGTTGAGCCCGACCAGGATCATGCAGCCGACGACGGTCCGCGCGATCAACGCGCGCGAGAACAGCCGCGTGAAGCTGGTATCGGGCCGGACCGGAGCGGGCTGATAGGCCGGGGTCGGCAGCGTCTTGCCGCTGCCGACCTCCTGCTCGATCGCAGCCAGCACGGCCTCCGCTTCCGCGCTCATGCCTTGCGTCTCCAGCCAGCGCGGCGATTCCGGCAGCGAGCGCCGCAGGAACCAGACCGATCATCGCGCCGATGCCGCACAGCGCGAACATCCAGCGCCAGCCGAGATGCGGAATGACGACCCAGCCGACCAGCGTCGCGACGAACAACGCGCCGTTGGTGCAGGTCGCGAGCGCCGCGCCCCAGCGCCCGCGCTGCTGCGGCGGGATGAATTCGCTGAGCACGACATAGCCGACGACGATCTCGGCGCCGAGCCCGAGACCCATCACGAAGCGCGCCGCGATCAGCCAGTTCATCGACGGCGCCAGCGTCGCCGCCAGCGCGCTGATGCCGAAGATCAGGAGGTTGGCCTGATAGGCGAACTTCCGTCCGAGGCGGTCGCCGGCAACGCCTGCCAGCCAGGCGCCGATCAGCATCCCGACAAACGTCGCCGAGATGAAGCGCGCATTCTGGGCGAGGTCCGAATATCCGGACTGGACCAGCGCGCCCAGGATGCTGCCGGCGAGGAAAATCTCGAAGCCATCGACGAACAGTCCGGCTCCGATCAGTGCGAAGATCCGGTAGTGAAATCCCGAGATCGGCAACCTGTCGAGCCGCCCGCCCGCGTTGACGCCTGTCGTGGTCAATTCTGCCTCCCTGATTTTGTTTTTTGATCGTTGTCTGCAGTGATGGTCGTGCTGGCATCATCCGGTCGAAACGCGCGCCTCCTCGCAGGCCTTGCTTGCACGCGCCGCTTCCGGCCGCGGCAAACCGAGGTTCTCGCGCAGGGTGTAGCCCTGGTACTCGCGCTGGAACAGGCCGCGGCGCTGCAGCTCGGGCACCACCAGGCGCACGAAGTCCTGGTAGGTGCCGGGCACATGGGTGGCGGCGACGACAAAGCCGTCGCAGCCGCCTTCGGAGAACCAGCGCTCCATCTGATCGGCGACGGCCTTGGGCGAGCCGACGAAGGTCGGCAGTTCGGCGAGCGTCCCTCGACCGCTGAACTGGACGAAGTCGCGCGGGGTCGGGTTGGGCTTGCCGCAGAGATTCATGACGCGGTCGCGGATCGCCTGCAGCCCGCTGATCGAGGCCAGTTCATCCGACGTGAACGGCTCGTCCATTGGCTTGGCCGCGAAATCGTAGTTCAAGACCTCCGACAACAGCGTCAGCGCATCGATCGGCTTGGCGAGGGCGTCGATCGCCGCGAACTTGTCCTCGGCCTCGGCCTGGGTCTCGGCGACAACCGGGTAGACCGCCGGCGCGATGCTGATGTCCCTGCCCGTCTTCGCCAATGTTCCCTTCAAATCGGCATATTGCCGCTTGGCGATGTCGAGAGTGGGATAGATCACGAAGATCAGCTCGCCCCAGCGCGCCGCGAAGGTCTTGCCGCGGCCGCTCTGCCCGGCCTGGATGATCACCGGATGCCCCTGCGGCGAGCGCGGCACCGTGAACGGCCCGCGCGAGCGGAAGAACTGCCCGTGATGATCGAGCCGGTGCACCTTCGCCGAGTCGGCGAACAGGCCGCTCTCGCGGTCAAAGCGGACCGCGCCGTCCTCCCAGCTGTTCCAGTGCCCGAGCACGACTTCCATGAACTCGTCGGCCCGGTCGTAGCGCAGATCATGGCTGAGATGCCGCGAGGCGCCGAAATTCGCCGCCTCGGAATCGTTCAGCGAGGTCACCACGTTCCAGGCGGCGCGGCCGCCCAGCAGCAGGTCCATCGTCGCGAACACCCGCGCGACATGGAACGGCTCGTAATAGGTGGTCGAGTAAGTCACGCCGATGCCGAGACGCTCGGTCGCCAGTCCCATCGTCAGCGCGACCGCAACCGGATCGAGCTTGGCCGCGCGCACGCCGTGGCGGACGGTCTCGCGGAAATCGTCGCCGAAGCGATCGGGGATCGCGAGCCGGTCGTCGAAGAAGGCGAGATGGAATTTGCCGTGCTCCAGCGTGCGGCCGATCTCCTGATAATACTCGCGCGAGAACCAGTTCGGCTTCGAGTCGGGATGACGCCACGAGGCCGGATAGTTCGAGCAATTCTGGGCCTGCAGGAAGCCGATCAGTTTCATCTGCCTGGTCATGGCGTCGTTCCTTCGTGGCCGCAGGATAATGGGTTCATGTCAGATCACCCCGTCGTTGCGCAGCGCGGCGAGCGCCGCCGCCGTTGCGCCGGCAAGCGAGGTCAGGATTTCATCGGTATGCGCGCCGAGCGCCACGCCGGCATGCTGGAACTGCGGCGGCGTGCGGGACATCTTCGGGATTGCGCTCGGCACCGCGATCGGCCCGGCACGCGACGGCACCTCGACGATATTGCCGCGGGCGCGGTACTGCGGATCGGCGAAGATGTCCGCGATGCTGTAGATCGGCCCGCACGGCACATCATAGCGTTCGCATTCCGCAAGCGCCGTCTCGAGCGGCATGGAGCCGATCCAGTCGGCGACCATGCCGTTGACCTCCTCGCGCCGCGCCAGCCGCCCGGCCATTGCCGCGTAGCGCGGATCGGTCGCAAGTTCGGGGCGCTGCATGGCTTGCGCCAGGCGCTCGAACATATTGTCGCTCGAGCAGGCCAGCGCCACCCATTTGCCGTCGGCGGTCTGGTAATGGCTGTGCGGCACGACGTTGACCGTGTCGGCGCCAAGCCGCTCGCGGACGAAGCCGGTCTTGGCAAACACGGTCGCCATCTCGTCGAGCAGGCGGAACACCGATTCATAGAGGGCGATGTCGACGACCTGGCCATGTCCGGTCGCGTCGGCATGGCGCAGCGCCAACAGCACGCCGAGTGCGCCCCACAGCCCGGAGATATAATCCGCGAGCGAGGTCGAGCCCGGCATCACCGGCTGGCGTCCGGCCTCGCCGGCGAGGTAAGCGAGCCCGCTGAACCCGTGGGCGATCCGGGCAAAGCCCGGCTTGTCGTGCAACGGGCCGTCCTGTCCGTAGGCGCTGATGCGCAGCATCACGAGCCTGGGGTTGATCTCGCGCAGCGCCTCGAAGCCGAGGCCCCATTTCTCCAGCGTGCCCGGCCGGAAATTCTCCAGCACCACGTCCGACTGGCGCACCAGCTCGCGGAACAGCGCAGCACCCTGCGCGTTCCTCAGGTCGAGCGTGACCGATTTCTTGTTGCGGGCCTCGCTGAGCCAGACATAGCTGTCGCCGCATTCGCTCGGCGTGCCGAACCGCCGCAAGGGATCGCCTGTGCCGGGCTGCTCGATCTTGATCACCTCGGCGCCGAAGTCGGACAGCACGGTTCCGCAGAACGGCGCCGCCACGAAGGTCGCAATGTCGAGAACCCGAATGCCGGCCAGTGGCGGCTCATGCGACATTGCGCGCCCCCTCCTTGCCCGCCGCCGCGATCGCCTCGTGACGGTCGATGATCGCCTGCGCGCGCTTCAGCACCGCGAGGTCGATCAGCACGCCGTCCTGCCCGAAGGCGCCGTCGCCGCCGGCACTCGCGGATTGGATTTTGGCCGCGATCTCGCGCGCCCAGCCGATCTCCCGCGCGGTCGGCGAGAAAATTTCATTGGCGATCTCGAGCTGCGCGGGATGGATCGCCCATTTGCCTTCGAAGCCGAGCGCGGCCGCCCGCGCGGCGCTGGCGCGAAATCCCGCGGCATCGCCGAAATTGGCATAGGGACCGTCGATCGCGCGCAGCCCGTGGGCACGGCAGGCATTGGCGATGCGGGCCAGCGCGAAATGCCACTGGTCGTTCCAGTGCATCTGGCGCGCGCCGCCCGCACCGGCATCGGTGAGCACCGCATAGCGCGGATCGGACGCGCCGATGATCTCGCCGCAGGTGCGCAGGTCGATCGAGTAATCGCCGATGCCGAAGATGACGGCCTCCAGCCGCTCCGACGCCTGCACGATGTCCTCGACATTGGCGAGGCCGAGCGTGGTCTCGATCAGGATCTCGATGCCGAGCGGCTTTGCGCGCGGGAACTCGCGTTCGAGCCCGGTCAGCAGCGCGTCGACGAAACGGACGTCGAAGGCGGTGCCGACCTTCGGCACCATGACGAGGTCGAGGCGCGGCGCGCGACTGACGATCTCGATGATGTCGCGATGCGCCCATTCGGTGTCGAGCCCGTTGATCCGCACCGCCAGCGTCTTGTTGCCCCAGTCGATCCGGTTCAGCGCCTCGATCGCGATCTCGCGCGCCTCGACCTTGCGCGGCGGTGCCACCGCATCCTCGAGATCGAGGAAGATGAAGTCGGCCGCGCTGTTCGCCGCGCGCTCGAAGAAGTGGGTGGAGGTGGCCGGAACCGCGAGCTCGGAACGCTGGACGCGGCGTGTCCGCGGCTTGGTGACGGTGAAGGACATGAAGCTTCTTTTCTGCATCGCGCCGCCGGATCGTCTCCCGCGGCCAATGCAATCATGCTAGATGTCCGACACTGATCTTTCTAACGAGATTATCTTAAGAACTATTCAGTTTGTCGGGATAATCTCTGCGGGGCACAATCGATGTCGCAGATCAATTTCAAGCTGCTGCACATGTTCATTGCGGTTGCCGAGAACAAGAGCTTTCGCCAGGCTTCCGAGCAGCTCAACCGCTCGCAATCCGCGGTCAGCATGCAGATCAAGCTGCTGGAGGACCAGGTCGGCGCCGCGCTGTTTCACCGCACCACGCGGCGCGTCGAACTGACCGCGGAAGGATTGCAGTTGCTCACGCATGCGCGACGCGCGCTCGGCGAATGGGAGAACGGTCTGCGCGAGATCCGCGAGGTGATCGACATCCAGCGCGGCACGCTGTCGCTCGCCTGCGTGCCGACCATCGCCGCGACCGTCCTGCCGCAAGCGCTGCATGCCTTCCAGGCAAGCTATCCCGGCATCAACATCAATCTGCGCGAGCTCGCGGCCGAGGACATGCTGGACTGCCTGCGCCGGCGTGAGGCCGATTTCGGCATCGGACCGGAGATGGACGGCTCGACCGAGTTTCAGTTTGCGCCGTTGTTCAACGATCCGATCTATGCCCTGGCGACGAGGGCGTTCCCGTTTCGCAAGCGCAGCTCGGTCGATCTCACAGAACTGTCCGCCTACCCGATCCTGCTCAACTCCAAATCGGCGGCGCTGCGCTCGATGCTGGAGCGCGCGCTCGCGGTGCGTAACCTTCAGATGAAGATCAAGTTCGAGGTCGAGCACAGCTATACGCTGGCCGCGCTGGCCGGCGCCGGCCTTGGCGTCGGCATTTTGCCGAAGGTCGCCCTGCCGCGGCCGGTCAGGAAGACGATGCAGGCGCTGCCGATCACGAATCCGACGCTGGAGCGCACGGTCTGCATCGTCTCGCTGCGGGGCCAATCTTTCTCGCCGGCCGCCAGCGCGCTGACGTCAGTGGTTCACAAATTCCTCAAGCCGCGCCCCTGAGCCGTCCGTCTCGGTCGTCACGCCGGAGCGAGCGCGCGGAATGCGCCGCCGAAATAGACCAGCGGTGTCTCCCCCTCACGCAAATGCATCGCGCGCACCGCGCCGACGAAGATCGAATGCGTGTCGTGCGCATGTTCGTCGATCAGCTCGCAATCGAGCCCGATCAGCGCACCTTTAAGGATCGGCGCGCCCGTGGCAAGCGACAGCCAGCCGTCACTTTCCCTGAAGCGACTGTCCCGCTCGATGCCGCGGCGGCCGGCGAACACGTTGGCGAGTTCGGCCTGGTCGGCATGCAGCATGTTGACGCCGAACGCGGCCGTGCGCCGGATCAGGCCATGCGCGCTCGCCGCGCGGTTGACGCAGGCGATCAGCCGCGGCGGCGTGTCGGACAGCGAGCAGACCGACGTCGCGGTCATTCCGGTCCGGTCGCCCGGCCCGCCCGCGGACAGGATCGTCACCGCACCGGCGTGATGTCGCATCGCCGCGCGATAGGACGCCGGGTCGACGCTCCCGTGAAACGGAGCGGCGGTCCGCTCGGTGGTGGAAAGCGGATTGCTCGGTGCGTTCATCGAATTGGTCCATGCGAGGCAACGATCGCGATCGTATAGGCCAGCCGGACCGATCGAAGAAACGCAAATATCTAACCAGTTGTTCAGTTCCCGCGAACAATGCGGGGCGGCGGCTGCCACGCAAGCGACCCGGCGTCCCTGTGCGCCGGCTTCAGCGGTGCTCAAGGCGAACGGCGAAGTAGTGCCGCATTCCGAGAGGCCTTCGCAGGGCCGCCTAATACTCAATCCCGAACTCGTCATAGAGGCGGCGGAACACGGCCGGCAGCACCTCGGTGAGGTCTTCCGCGATCAAGCCGGGCCCCGCCTCGCCGGCCGCCTCGCCGTGCAGCCAGACGCCGATGCTGGCGGCCTCGAAGGCCGCGACGCCCTGCGCCAGGAAGCCTGCGATGATGCCTGATAGCACGTCGCCGGCGCCGGCGGTGGCAAGCCAGGGCGGCGCGTTGGCGGCGATGGTGGCGCGGCCGTCGGGCGAGGCGACCACCGTGTCGGCGCCCTTCAGCAGCACCACCGCGCCGGAGCGCTCGGCCGCGGCGCGCACGCGCTCGAGCTTGGAGCGGCCGGGATGCTTGTTGGAGATGTCGCTGAACAGCCGCGGAAACTCGCCCTCATGCGGCGTCAGCACCACCCCGTGTCCATCGGACGCCTTGATCGCCTCGAACAACCGGTCCGGCGAGCCGGCGAAACTCGTCAGCGCGTCGGCGTCGAGCACCAGATGGCGCTGCGCCGACAGCGCGGTGTGCACGAAGTCGCGGGTGCGCGCGCTGACGCCGGCACCGGGGCCGATCACGCAGGCGTTGAGGCGCTTGTCGTCGAGCAGTTCGGCGAACTGGATCGGGTTGTCGACCGCGCGCACCATCACCGCGGTCAGCGCCGCCGCGTTGACGGCCAGCGCATCGCGCGGCGAAGCCAGCGTCACGAGGCCGGCGCCGGCGCGCAGCGCCGCGCGCGCGGCAAGCCGCGCCGCGCCGGTCGAGGCGAGATCGCCCGACACCACGACGGCATGCCCCCTCGCATATTTGTGGCCGTCGATCCGCGGCACCGGAAACGACCAGCGCCAGGCCTGCGGCACGTTCTCCGCGGTCAGCGGCTTGATCTCGTCGAGCACCTGCGCGTCGATCCCGATGTCGGCGACGCGCACCCGTCCGCAATGGATCCGGCCCGGCAGCAGCAGATGCGCGGGCTTCTTGCGGAAGAAGGTGACGGTCTCGGTCGCCTGCACGGCCGCGCCCATCACGGCACCCGTGGTGCCGTTGATGCCGCTCGGCAGGTCGACCGCCAGCACCGGCGTACCGTTGGCGTTGATGGCCGCGATCATCTCCAGCGGATCGCCCTTGACCGGCCGGTTGAGGCCCGCGCCGAACAACGCGTCGATGATCAGCGCCGGCTTGCCGAGCGCCTGCGGGTTGAACGGCAGCACCGGATATTTCCAGCCCTTGGCCGCCAGCGCCGCGTCGCCCTGCAGGCTGTCGCGCTCGCAGAGCAGGATCACCGAGACCTCGCGGCCGCGCGCGGCAAGCTCGGCGGCGGCGACAAAGCCGTCGCCGCCATTGTTGCCGCGGCCGGCGACCACGACGATCGGCCCCTCCTCGACCAGGTCCATCGCGGCTTCAGCGACGGCCTGGCCGGCGCTCATCATCAGCGCAAAGCCCGGGGTGCCGGCTGCGATGGTCAGCCGGTCGGCGCGCTCCATCTCGGTTGTGGTCAGAACGTCCATGCCGAATCCTCAATCGCTTCGCCTTTTCGAGAGGCAATTCCTGTGACGTTCGCGGGACTTCTCATGACCGAATGCATACGGATTGATCTATTTGCCTATTTGTTAGGCTTGGATATCATGGCCCATGTGGTTCGATATCAACCGATTGCCTGTTAAAAGGCTGATAACGTTCCGAAATCGGGGACCTTAACAACTTGGCATAGACCCTGCTTTTGAGGAAGCCGCGTACAAGGGCCGCATCATGCGACCATTGCGCGTGTTTCCGGCCACAAGCCGGAAGGCTTACGACCAACCTGACTGCGCCCCACGCGCATCGAACTCGACCCTGCAATCTGCAATGCCCGGGAGGCGCTCAGTGAAGAAGATTGAAGCCATCATCAAGCCCTTCAAGCTCGACGAGGTGAAAGAAGCGCTCCAGGAAGTCGGACTGCAAGGCATCACCGTGACCGAGGCCAAGGGATTTGGCCGCCAGAAGGGCCACGCCGAACTCTATCGCGGTGCGGAATACATCGTCGACTTCCTGCCCAAGGTGAAGATCGAGATCGTGATCGGCGACGAGCTGGTCGAGAAGGCGATCGACGCGATCCGTCGCGCGGCCCAGACCGGGCGGATCGGCGACGGCAAGATCTTCGTCTCCAACATCGAGGAAGCCATCCGCATCCGGACCGGCGAATCCGGGCTGGACGCTATTTAAGGGCGGTGCTATCCGGAATTTCTGACGGCAAAAGAGAAAAAAGGCTGCTTCGGCAGCCTGATTTCGTTTGAGCAGTCACACGAACCCGCCAAAAGCGGGAATAACGTCGCTCACCGCTGGAAACCGACCCGCACATCATAAGGGGTATTCATGAAGACCGCCAAAGACGTCCTGAAATCGATCAAGGACAACGACGTCAAGTACGTCGACCTGCGCTTCACCGATCCGCGCGGCAAGTGGCAGCACGTCACCTTCGACGTCAGCATGATCGACGATGACATCTTCGCCGAGGGCACGATGTTCGACGGCTCGTCGATCGCCGGCTGGAAGGCGATCAATGAATCCGACATGTGCCTGATGCCCGACCCCGTTACCGCGACGATCGATCCGTTCTTCGCCGAGACCACCATGGTCATCACCTGCGACGTGCTCGAGCCGACCACCGGCGAACCCTACAACCGCGATCCCCGCGGCATCGCCAAGAAGGCCGAGGCGATGGTGAAGTCGATGGGCGTGGGCGACACCGTGTTCGTCGGCCCCGAGGCCGAGTTCTTCGTGTTCGACGACGTGCGCTACTCGGCCGACCCGTACAACACCGGCTTCCGCCTCGACTCCTCGGAACTGCCGATCAATTCGTCGACCGAATATGAAGGCGGCAACCTCGGCCACCGCATCCGCACCAAGGCCGGCTACTTCCCGGTGCCGCCGCAGGACTCGGTGCAGGACATGCGCTCCGAGATGCTCGGCGCGATGGCCAAGATGGGCGTCAAGGTCGAGAAGCACCATCACGAGGTCGCGTCCGCCCAGCACGAGCTCGGCATGAAGTTCGACACCCTGACGCTGATGGCCGACCAGATGCAGGTCTACAAGTACTGCATCCACCAGGTCGCCCACATCTACGGCAAGACCGCAACCTTCATGCCGAAGCCGGTCTATGGCGACAACGGCTCGGGCATGCACGTCCACCAGTCGATCTGGAAGGAGGGCAAGCCGACCTTCGCCGGCAACAAGTACGCCGACCTGTCGGAGACCTGCCTGCACTACATCGGCGGCATCATCAAGCACGCCAAGGCGATCAACGCCTTCACCAACCCGTCGACCAACTCCTACAAGCGCCTGGTCCCGGGCTATGAGGCGCCGGTGCTGCTCGCCTACTCCGCGCGCAACCGTTCGGCGTCCTGCCGCATTCCCTATACGGCGAACCCGAAGGCCAAGCGCGTCGAGGTGCGCTTCCCCGACCCGATGGCCAACCCCTATCTCGGCTTCGCCGCGATGCTGATGGCCGGCCTCGACGGCATCAAGAACAAGATCGATCCGGGTCCGGCGATGGACAAGGACCTCTACGATCTGCCGAAGGAAGAGCTGAAGCAGATCCCGACCGTCTGCGGCAGCTTGCGCGAAGCGCTCGAGAGCCTCGACAAGGATCGCGCGTTCCTCAAGAACGGCGGCGTGTTCGACGACGACTTCATCGACGCCTATATCGAGCTGAAGATGACCGAGGTCGCCCGTTTCGAAATGACCCCGCACCCGGTCGAGTTCGAGATGTACTACTCGCTGTAAGTCTTGCAGCACGCACGAATGCGAAAGGCGCTTCCGATGGGAGCGCCTTTTGTTTTGAACGGTGCGGATGGGTAGAGCGCAGCGAAACCCATCGACTCTGGTCCGCGGAAAACATGATGGGTTTCGCTTCGCTCTACCCATCCGACGGTTCTGCGCACTTACTTTCGCGCCTTGCGATCATTCGACAGCCGGCTCGCGAATCCCTGGGTCGCCGCGATCAGCGTCTCGATCGCGCGTGACGAGCGCGCCTTGTTCGGCTTCGCCAGCTCCTGCAACAGCAGGCCGTCGATACCGGCCAGCATGAAGCGGGCGACGTCGGCGCATCCCGCCGCATCGAGCTCGCCGGTTCGCACCGCGACGCCTTGCAGGATGTCCTGATAGACCTTGATGTAGGCGTCGTACTGATAGGCCGCTAGCCCGGCCGCATCGTCACGGCGGAGCGCATAGAGCGTGAGTTCATACTGCACGATCTGCAGCTCGAGCGTTCGCGTCAGATAGCGCCAGCCGGCGCGCAGGGATTCGCGGATGCAGCTCGCGATGTCGGCGCTATCGCCGGTTTCCTCGCGCAGCGCCGTGGTGGTCTCGTCGATCAGATGTTCAAGCACCGCGAGCAGCAGCGCGCTCTTGCTCTCGAAATGATAGTGCAGCGTGGCGAGGCGGACGCCGGCGCCGGCCGCGATGTCGCGCGTCGTGGTCGCCGCGACGCCGCCGGTGCCGAGTGCCTGCAAGGCGCCCTCGATGATCTGGCGCCGCGTCCGTTCGCCCTTGGCACCGACCGCCTCACGTCCCGCGATTGCCATCCGTTTCTCCAATGCGCTCAACGATTGTTTATCCCGTGCCGCACAAATTTGCATGTTGCACAAAATTGGTCATTTGACCAGTTTTGTCTCCTGTGTTTATCCTTGCGGCAATGAGCACCGGATGAACCGGGGACAACACTCGTCGAGAGGAACGGGACCATGACCGCAGCCACCGCTCGCAACAACGACACGCTGATCCGTCACGTCGTCTACCCCTTCGCCAATGCCAACTTCCTCGCCGAGAACCCGCCAATCTGCATCGAGGGCGGCGAAGGCGTCTATGTCTCGGACGGCCATGGCGGCCGCTATCTCGACGGACAGGCCGGGCTGTGGAACGTCAATGTCGGGCATGGCCGACCCGAGATCAAACAGGCGATCATCGAGCAGCTCGATCGTCTCAGCTTCTATTCGACCTTCGGCAACACCACCAACAGCCCGTCCGTCGCGCTCGCCGACGAGCTCTGCCGGCTGGCTGCGCCGGAGGGCATGGTGCGCGCATTCTTCTCGTCCGGCGGCTCGGAGGCCAACGAGGCGGCGATCAAGCTCGCCAAGCAATATTGGCGGCTCGCCGGCCAGCCGCTGCGCACCAAGATCATCTCGCTGCGCGGCGCCTATCATGGCGTGACATTGGGAGCGCTGTCCGCCGGCGGCGTCAACGTCTACAAGGAGCAATTCACGCCACTGCTGCCGGGCTTCTTCCAGGTCGAGACGCCGCACGTCTATCGCAACCCGTTCACGTCGGACCCGGAGGCGCTCGGCCGGCTCTGCGCCGAGTTGCTCGAGCGCGAGATCGTCTATCAGGGACCGGACAGCGTCGCCGCCTTCATGGCCGAACCGGTGCAGGGCGCCGGCGGCGTGATCGTGCCGCCGGCGAATTTCTGGCCGCTGCTGCGCGAGGTCTGCGATCGCCACGGCGTGCTGCTGATCGCCGATGAGGTCGTCACTGGGTTCGGCCGCTCGGGGAGCATGTTCGGCAGCCGCGCCTGGGGCGTCAAACCCGACATCATGGTGTTCGCCAAGGGGATCAACAGCGGCTACATCCCGCTCGGTGCCACCTTGATCAACGCGAAGGTCGCAGCCGCCTTTCAGTCCGACGACAAGTCGCAATTCACGCCGCGCGCCTTCATGCACGGCAATACCTATGCCGGCCATCCCCTCGCCTGCGCCGCCGCGATCGCCAATTTGCGCATCGTCGAACAGGAGGAGCTGCCGGCCAATGCCGGCAAGGTCGGCGCCTATCTGCTGGCGCGGTTGAAGGACATCCAGAAGCGTCATCCCAATATGGGCGACGTGCGCGGCAAGGGGCTGATGCTCGGCATCGAGCTGGTCGCCGATCCCGTGACCAAGCGGCCATTCGACCTCGCGGAGAATTTCGGCCAGCGCATCTGGGAGCGCTGCGTCGCCAAGGGCGTCCTGATCCGCAACCTCGCCGATACCTTCATCATCTCCCCGCCGCTGACGTTCACCACCGAACACGCCGACAAGATCGCGGATACGTTCGACGAGGCGATCAGCGCGGTGGAATAGATCGACACGAGGCGGGCGCGACAGGGACAAGGGATCGTTCGCATGGCTACTGGGTTCGTCTGCCATGAACTTTACATGTGGCACAACACCGGCAACTGGGCCCAGGTGTTTCCGCCGGGATTGACGATCCAGCCCGGCACTCATGCCGAGAATCCGGAGACCAAGCGCCGCTTCCGCAACCTGGTCGAGGTCAGCGGCCTGCTCGATCATCTCGTGCAGATCAGGCCGCGCGCGGCGACGGTGGCCGAACTCGCCCGCGTCCATACGTCGGAGCATATCGCCCATATCAAGCGCCTCAGCGACGCCGGCGGCGGCGATGCCAGCCAACTGACGCCGCTCGGCGCCGGCAGCTACGAGATCGCATTGCTTGCAGCGGGCGGTGCCATTGCCGCGGGCGAAGCGGTCGCATCGGGCGCGGTCGAGACCGCCTATGCACTGGTCCGTCCGCCGGGACATCATGCCCGGCCGGAGCTGGGCATGGGGTTCTGCCTGTTCGCCAACGCCAGCATCGCGATCCGGCATTTGCAGGCCACCGGCCAGGTGGCGCGCGTCGCCGTGGTCGACTGGGACGTCCATCACGGCAACGGCACCCAGGCGGTGTTCTACGAAGACCCGAGCGTGCTGACGATCTCGCTGCACCAGGACAACCTGTTCCCGCCCGATTCCGGTGCGCTTGCCGAGAACGGCGACGGCGCAGGCGGCGGCTACAACATCAATGTCCCGCTGCCGCCGGGCTCCGGCATCGGCGCCTATCGCACAGCATTCGAACGCGTCGTGCTGCCCGCGCTCTACCGCTTCGCACCCGACATGATCGTGGTGGCATCGGGCTTCGATGCATCGGGCGTCGATCCGCTCGGCCGCATGATGCTGTCATCTGCGGCGTATCGCGAGATGACGCGCATGCTGCGCGCTGCTGCCAAGACGTTGTGCAACGGCCGCATCCTGATGACGCATGAAGGCGGCTACTCCGAAATGTACGCACCCTATTGCGGGCTCGCGGTGCTCGAGGAGTTGTCAGGCATCAAGACCGATATCGCGGATCCCTGGGAGCCGTTGATGGCCGCATGGGGCGGCAATGAATTGCAACCGCATCAGGCCGCGGTGATCGATGCGGCTGCCGCGCTCGTCAGCCGGCTGCCTGCTGCGCGCTGACGATGGCATTGCTGAATGCGATTGCCGGATGCCATGGCACGGTTCGTGCAGTAATCGCTGCAACAGCCGCGGCCGTGCATCTCCTGCTTTAAAGGGAGGCGTCGGATAGTCCGCGCCGGAGACGAAGGGTACTGACGATCATGCTCGACCGACGTTCACTTCTCGGCGGCGTTGCCGCCGGCGCAGGTTCAATTGCAATGCTGGCGAGCTTGAACAACGGCGCGCGCGCCGCAGGCGGCCCGGTCAAGGTGGGCTCGGCCTTGCCGATGTCAGGTTTTGCCGCCGCTGACGGCATCGAGTTCAAGAACGGCCTCACGCTCGCCGCCGAAGAGATCAACGCCGCCGGCGGCATCCTGGGACGTCCGATCCAGATCGCGATCGAGGACACCAAGGAGATGGGCGCCGATATCGTGACCCAGGCGATGCAACGCCTGATCGATCGCCACTCGGCCAGCGCGATCATCAACGGCTACAATGTCGGCACCAACATGGTGGAGATGGACGTCGCCGCCGACAACGACGTGATCTTCGTGCACTACAACACGCTGATCTCGCACAACACGAAATTCCTCAGCGATCCGCAGCGCTACTACTCCTGCTTCCAGGGTGATCCGCCCGAGTTCTACTACGGCCCCGGCTTCCTGCTGTTCCTGAAATCGCTGATCGACAGCAAGCAGTGGAACCCGCCGAACAAGAAGATCGCGATCATCCCATCGGCGAACGAATATTCGATCGTGATCGCCAACGCGATCCGCGACCGCGTCAAGGAATTCGGCTTCGAGCTCGGTCTTTATGAAACCGTGCCGTTCCCGACCAACCAATGGGGACCGACGCTCGCCAAGCTGCGCCAGGACCCGCCGGCCGCGATCGCGGTGACGCACTTCCTGCCGCAGGATCTGGCGCAGTTCATGACCCAGTTCCTGCCCGAGCCGACCCAAAGCCTGGTCTACATGCAATACGGGCCGTCACTCCCTGCATTCCGCGAGATCGGCAAGGAAGCGGTCAACGGCGTGATCTATTCCACCGTGATCGGCTGCCTGCCCGACGAATTCTCCGCGGCCTACCGCAAGACCTATCGCGAGAAGTTCGGCGCCAATGCCGCCTTCATCACGGGCTCGCAGACCTATGACGGGCTGTGGCACTATGCATTGTCGGCCGCGATCGCCGGCGGCGCCAGCGAGCCCAGCAACAAGGAGCAGACCCGCAAGATCTCGGAAGCGATGAAGCGGCTGATCTATCGCGGCGTCAACGGCATCTACCACGCCGATCCGAAGGGCCAGTCCGCCTTCTGCTATCCGACCCAGATCAAGGATCCGTCGCTCGGAATGGTGCACCAGTTCCTGCAACACCAGGACTACCGCACCGATCCCAAGCTGATCGCGCCCGCGCTCTACGCGACGGACACCATGAAGCTGCCGCCGTGGATCAAGGCGTAAAGGCCGACGCGGTGACCTCCCCTGACCAGACGAACGGCCCGCTGCTCGTCTGCGAGGACGTGACCAAGACCTTCGGGTCGCTCCGTGCGGTGGATGGTCTGTCCTTGAGCGTTCGCCCCGGCGAGGTGGTCGGGCTCGGCGGCCCGAATGGTGCCGGCAAGACGACATTCTTCGACGTCGTCACCGCCGTCACTGACATCACCGAGGGCCGCATCCTGTTTGCGGGGCGCGACATCACCGGCCTTGCCGCACATGAGGTGTGCCGCGCCGGAATCGCTCGCACCTTCCAGCTCAATGCGGCGTTCGACAGCCTTTCGGTGCAGGAGAATATCGAGGTCGCCGCGCATTTCGGCGACACTAACCGCCGCTTCCCGGGCTTTGCGGTCAGCCGGGCCGCCCGGCAACGCGCCGCCGCAGCGCTCGATCTGGTCGGCATCGCCGGCCGCCAGCGCATCGCGCGCGACCTGCCGGTGCTCGACCGCAAGCTTCTGATGATCGCGGGCGCCGTTGCGACCTCCCCGCAACTGCTGCTGCTCGACGAACCGGTCGGCGGCCTCAGCCCGTCGGAGGTCGATCGCATCGCCGACGTCGTCAGGCGGCTGTCGGCATCGGGGATTGCGATCCTGCTGATCGAGCACGTCATGCGCTTCCTGCTCTCGCTGTCGACGCGCGTGGTGATCATGCACCACGGCAAAGCGATCTTCGAAGGCGCGCCCTCGGCGGTCGCCGATGACCAGACCGTGGTCGAGACCTATCTGGGCAAGGCCGCCACCAGCCGGCTCAAGGCCTTCTTCGTCAAGCAGCCGGAGCTCAGTGCCCATGGCTGACCCGTCCAATTCCTCCGGCCTCGTCGTCAACGGGCTCGTGACCGGCTACGACGCGCGCAACGTCCTCACGGGCGTCTCGCTGTCGCTCGATCCGGGCGAGCTCGTCACCGTGGTCGGCCCGAACGGGCACGGCAAATCCACGCTGCTGCGCGCGATCTCCGGCCTGCTCCCGGTGCGCAAGGGATCGATCTCGCTGAATGGCCGCCTGATCTCCGGCCAGCCGGCGCATCGGGTCGCGGCCAGCGGCGTGATCCATGTGCCGCAAGGCGATCTGTTGTTCGCGGGCATGAGCGTTCTCGAGAACCTGCTGATGGGCGCTTATCTCGATTCCGATCAGGCGGCGGTGGCGCGGCGGCTCGATGAGGTCTTCACGCTGCTGCCAAAGCTCGCCGAGCGGCAGAGCCAGATCGCAGCCAGCCTGTCCGGCGGCGAGCGGCGGATGGTCGGCATCGGCCGCGGCTTGATGATGAAGGGCACCGTGATGCTGATCGACGAACCGTCGCTCGGCCTCGCCCCGATCATCATCGAGCAGATCTACGAGGTGATCGGGCGGTTGAAGGCCAGCGGCCGCACCATCCTGCTGGTCGAGGAGAACCCGGCGCGCGTCGCCGACATCGCCGACCGCATTCACCTGCTCGACAACGGTGCTTTCGTCTGGTCGGGCGAACCATCCGTGCTGTTGCAGCGCGACGAGCTGCTCGCAACCTATCTCGGAGGCTGATCGCGTGGAGATCATAGGACCCGTCATCGTCTCCGGGATCACCACCGGCGCGCTGTACGCGCTGGCGACGCTCGGCCTGTCGCTGGTCTGGGGCTCGCTCGGCATGCTCAATATGGCGCACGGAACGCTGTTGACGCTCGGCGGCTACACCGCGTTCACCGCCGCCAGCCAGCTTGGCTTGCCTGTGCCGCTCGCGGTGCTTGCCGCCGCCGCGGTCGGCGGCGTGATCGGCGCGCTGATCTTCATGCTGGTCGCCTATCCGCTGTCGCGCCGCAGCCCGGAGACCTTCGAGACCACCATCATGATCGCGACCTTCGGCGTCGCGCTCACGCTCGAGAATGCGGTGCTGCGGCTCTATGGCGGCCAGCCGCTGGGGCAGCCGCTCTCGGTCGGCGGATCGATCAATCTCGGCGGCTTCGTGCTGCCCTGGCAGAACCTCGTCATCATCGTCAGCGCCATCGCATTGATGGGCGCAACCGCGCTGTTTCTCACCCGTACCAAAGCTGGGCGCGCCATTCGCGCCACCGCGCAGAACCCCGATGCCGCCAAGCTGATGGGCGTGCCGGTGGCACGGGTCTATCTCCAGGTCCTGATCCTGTCCGGCATGCTCGCCGGCGTCTGCGGCGTGCTGGTGTCGTCGATCACCCAGCTCTCGCCCTCGCTCGGCGCCGATCCGATGCTGAAGGCCTTCATCATGTGCGTGGTGGCGGGGCTCGGCAACCTGCCCGGCGCGATCATCACCTCGTTCGGCCTCGCCATCGTCGAGGCGCTGGTCCAGTTCCTGGCCGGCGCGCGCTGGGGTTTTCCGGCGCTGCTGGCGATCGTGATCCTGGTGCTGATCCGCCGGCCCGGCGGGCTGTTCGGCCGGGTCGAAGTGCGGCGTCTGTGAGGCCGATGTGAAACGCAGTGATCTCGCCAACCTCCTGATCGGTCTCGTCGTGCTCGCCGCGGCGGTTGCGTTGCCGTTCTATGTCGACAGCCGCTACGTGATCGGCCAGGTCACGCTCGGCCTGTTTTATGCGATCGTCGCCTCGCAGTGGAACCTGCTGTTCGGCTTCTCCGGCGTGTTCTCGCTGGCGCAGATGGCGCTGTTCGGCTTCGGCGGCTACGCCACCGCGATGCTGTGCTTCTATTTCGGTCTCAACGTCTGGGCTGCGATGCCGCTCGCGGCGATCGCGACCGTGCTGTTCAGCCTGGTGATCGGTGCGGCTTGCCTGCGCCTCAGCGGCGCCTATACCGCGCTGCTGACGCTCGCGGTCGCGCAGGTGATGTATCTGTTGATCGTCACCGACACCGACTGCTTCGTGATGGTCGGCACCCAGTGCCGGCAACTCACCGGCGGCGCGGTCGGCTTCGCGCGCTTCGGCGATCTCGGCACCCGCGCGATGTTCAAGGCCAAGTTCCTGGTCGCGGACTACGCGCTGGTGGTGGCGCTCTTCGCGATCACGATGCTGTTCACCTGGGCCATCATCCGCGGCCCGATCGGGCTTGCCTTCCGCGCGCTGCGCGACAATCCCGGCTGCGCCATGGACCCGCGGCATCAGCCGCTTCCAGATGCAATTGCTGGTGTTCGGCCTGTCGGCGTTCTTCACCGGGCTCGCCGGCGGGCTCTATGCCGCGCATTTCAATGCGATCGGCCCCGGCGTGCTGTCGTTCTCGCAGCTGTTCTTCATCATCGCGATGGTGGTGGTGGGCGGCATCGGCCGTCTCTGGGGGCCGCTGGTCGGCGCCATCGTGCTGGTCGCCGCCGACGAGGCGATGCGCGAGATCGGCGAATTCCGCTCGCTCGGGCTCGGCATCATCATCGCCGCTGTCATGGTGCTGATGCCGAACGGCCTGATCGGCTTGTTTGAGAGCATCTGGGACCGCTTGCGCCGGCTGCGCTCGCGCGGTCCCGCGATGACGGCAGAAATCTCCGGCGACACGCCGGCGTGACCAATGGAGTGACAGATGTACGATACGATCATCGTGGGCGCAGGTTCGGCCGGCTGCGTGCTGGCCAATCGGTTGTCCGCCGATCCTGCCCGCAAGGTGCTGGTGCTGGAGGCGGGCCGCGCCGCGCCGCTGGCGTCCGACATCCCCTCGGACTGGCCGACGATGTTCAACACCGCGGTCGATTGGGGGTTCTACACCGAGCCCCAGGCCGGCTGTCGCGGCCGCCGGGTGTTCTGGCCGCGCGGCAAGATGGTCGGCGGCTCTGGCGCGATGAACGCAATGATCTACATCCGCGGCCTGCCCTCCGATTATGATGGCTGGGAAAAGGCCGGCTGCACCGGCTGGGGCTGGCGCAACGTGCTGCCTGACTTCATCGCCTTCGAGAACAATGGCGATTTCACCGACAGCCCGCTGCACGGCACCAAGGGCCCGCTGTATGTCGCCCATGTTCCGTTCGTCGATCCCCACGAAAAACTCTGGCTGGAAGCGGCCAACGCCGCCGGTCATGCGCACAATCGCGACTTCAACGGCGCGAGCCAGGAAGGCGCCGGCTTCTTCCAGTTCGTGATCAAGCAGGGCGAGCGGTTCGGCACCGGCAAGGCCTATCTGCGTCCCGCATTGGAACGGCCGAATCTGACGGTCAGGACCGGCGTCCGCGTGATCCGCGTGATCGTCGAGAAGGGCCGCGCCACCGGGGTCGACTATCTCGAGAACGGCCAGCTCAAGACCGCACACGCGGCCGGCGATGTCGTGATGTCGTCAGGCGCGATCGGCTCCGCGCAGCAATTGCTGCTGTCGGGCATCGGTCCTGCCGACGAGCTGAAGGCCGTCGGCGTGACGCCGGTGCACGATCTGCCCGGCGTCGGCAAGGATCTGCAGGACCACATCAACATCCCCATCACCTTCTACACCAAAGAGAAGATCGGCGTCGGCGCCTGGACCGACGAGAGCCTGGAGGCCAGCCTGAAGGAATGGCAGGACGGCCGCAGCGGTCCCCGCTCCTCGCCCTGGGTCGCCGCCGGCGCCCATGTCCGCAGCCGCCCCGATGTCGAGCCCGATCTGCAGCTCTACGGCGCCATCAGCCCGCACCGCGACTATGTGCGCTTCCTGTCCTCGAAGCCGGGCATCACCCTGCATTCGACCTTGCAGCGGCCGAACAGCCGCGGCGAATTGACCCTGCGCTCGGCCGATCCGCTGGAAAATCCGGCGATCGACCCGCGCTATTTCTCGTCCGATCCGAGCGGCAGTGACATCGCAACGCTGGTCGAAGGCGTGCGGATCAACCGCCGTATCGCGGCGCAGTCGCCGCTGAAAGAGCTGATCGAGGGCGAGATCACGCCGAGCGTGGAGGCGACCGGCGACGCCGACATCGCCGACTACGTCCGCGGCCATTGCACGACGCTGTACCATGCGTCCTCGACCTGCCGCATGGGCAACGACGGGATGGCAGTGGTCGATCCCACAAGCTTCAAGGTGCACGGCCTCGACGGCCTCCGCGTCGCCGACGCCTCGGTGATCCCGATCATGATCTCGGGCAACATCCAGACGCCCACGATCCTGATCGCCGAACGCGCCGCCGCCGCGATCGCCGCCTGACGTATCTGCGCCGACCTTTCCAATCGTGCGTGCAAAAGGCGCTTCCGGTGGAAGCGCCTTTTGTCGTCGTCGCGGTCGGTTACACCTTCGCTTTCGCAATCCGCCGCCCGCCGGCGTCAAGCGGCCCGAAATTGCCCGCGATCAGGTCCGGCGACGGGATCATGCCGCCGAGCGACCAGCTCGCCGGCTCGCCCTCCTCGATCTTGACCCAGACGTTGCGGCGGAAATCGGGATTACCCTGGCCCTCGATCTCGACCATGAGATCGGTGACGCGCTCGAGCATCGCGCGCTTCTGCGCGACGTCGAAGATGCCGCGGACGGTGGAAATGGTGACGTAAGGCATGGTCTCTCTCCATTGCTGAGGTGGTGACAACGATCGCGAAGATGGACCGCCATGGCCTAATCAGGCAGTGGCCGATCGGACAGAGATCGGGCAATATCTGCCACTGGCCCGCTCGCCCCGATCGGATAGGATGACGGCAACGTCTGGAGGCCCCATGAAACTTGCGATCCTTGCGCTGGAAGGCTGTATGCAATCGGCGGTCGCCGGCATCGCCGACATCCTCACCCTCGCCAACCATGTGATGCAGCTGCGCGGCGGCAACGCGCGCTTCAGCTGGCAGACGCTCTCGCTCGACGGCAAGGCAGTGCGCGCCGGCGGCGGCAAGCTGCTCGCGGTCGATGGCGCCGTCGGCAGCCGCACCGGCTGCGACGCGGTCATCGTGCCGGGCAGCCTCGTCGACCACCTGACCGCCGAGCGCCTGCAATCGCAATATGACCGCGCCGGCGCCTGGCTGCGCCGGCAGCACGCGAGCGGCCGGCTGATCGGCGCCTTCTGCAGCGGCGTGCTGCTGCTCGCCAATGCCGGCCTGCTCGACGGCCGCCGCGCCACCATCACCTGGTGGCTGCAAAGCGAGCTGCGCCGCCGCCATCCCAAGGTCGACCTCGCCAGCGATGCCGTCATCACCCAGGCCGACCGCCTGGTCTGCGCCGCCGGCCCGATGTCATGGGTCGATCTGCTGCTGCGGCTGATCGAGCTGGTCGAAGGCGCGGAGGTCGCAAAGGTCTGCGCCGACTATGCGGTGATCGACACCGCACAGCGCACCCAGGCGATCTTCATGCCGCTCGGCTACATGTTCGGGCAGGACCCGCTACTGATCAAGGCGGACATGCTGGTGCGCCGCACCGGCAGGACGCCGGTCACGGTGCGCAGCCTCGCACATGCGCTGGGCCTGAGCGAGCGCACGCTGAACCGCCGCTTCCGCGAATTGACCCACGAGCCCCCGCAGGCCTTCATCATGCGCCGCCGCGTCGAGCACGCCCGCACGCTCTTGGAGACCACGACCCAACCGATCAAGACGATCGCCCGCGCCACCGGCTACGAGGACGAGAGCAGCTTTCGCAAGGCCTTCCGCAAGCTGACGCTGCTGTCGCCGCAGGCCTATCGCGCCCAGCGCACGATGCGTGCGGCATAGCCACCCGGAAGATTACGGTCAGCAACACTGACAAACTGCGCGACGTGATGCGACGCGGCACGCACGCTTTGACGTTCGGAATCGACAATGATCGGTGCCGGGTGTTCACTCAACGGCAAGGCCCCGAAAGCGGCCGCGATAAAACAGACACGCTCATTTTGCATTTGGGAGAAACGAGATGTCCTTCGTCGCTCGGCGAATGGCGGCGGTTTCGACCGCCATCATTATTCTCGCCGTCTGTTCCGGCAGCGCATTTGCCCAGAAGAAATACGACACCGGCGCAACCGATACCGAAATCAAGATCGGCAACATCATGCCGTACAGCGGGCCGGCATCCGCCTATGGCACCAGCGGCCGGGCTCAGGCGGCCTATTTCCGCAAGATCAATGCCGAAGGCGGCATCAATGGCCGCAAGATCAATTTCATCTCCTATGATGACGGCTACAGCCCGCCGAAAACGGTCGAGCAGGCGCGCAAGCTGGTCGAGGGCGACGAAGTCCTGCTGATCTTCGCCGCGCTCGGCACGGCGCCCAACGGCGCCATTCAGAAATACATGAACACGAAGAAGGTGCCGCAGCTGTTCATTCAGACCGGTGCGACCAAATGGAATGATCCGCAGAACTTTCCGTGGACCATGGGCTGGCAGCCCAGCTATCAGAGCGAGGGCCGGATCTACGCCAAGCACATCTTGAAGGAAAAGCCGAACGGCAGGATCGCCGTGCTCTACCAGAACGACGATTACGGCAAGGACTACCTCAAGGGGCTGAAGGACGGCCTCGGCGACAAGGCGGCATCGATGATCGTTGTCGAGGATGCGTATGAGGTCGCCGAGCCGACCATCGACACGCACATCGTCAAGATGAAATCGCTGAATGCCGATGTGTTCGTCGACATCGCCACGCCGAAATTCGCGGCGCAGGCCATCAAGAAGACGGCCGAGATCGGCTGGAAGCCATTGCACATCCTCAATTCGGTCGCCTCCTCGATCGGCGCCGTGATCCAGCCTGCGGGCTTCGAGAACGCGCAAGGCATCATCTCGGTGGCCTATCTGATGGATCCGCTCGACCCGCAATGGAAGGACGATCCCGGCATGAAGGCCTTCGACGAATATCTCGCTAAGTACTTCCCCGAAGGCAATCGGGCCGACGGCCTGGTGGTGACGGGTTACAATTCCGCTCAGACCCTGGTCCAGGTACTGAAGCAGTGCGGCGACGATCTCACGCGGGCGAACGTGATGAGACAGGCCGCGAACCTCAGGGCTTTCCGCACCAACAACCTGCTGCCGGGAATCACCATCAACACCAGCCCGATCGATTTCGCGCCGATCAAGCAGATGCAGCTCCGACGGCTCAAAGGCGAGCGCTGGGAGTTGTTCGGGCCCATGCTCAGCGCGGAAGTCGGAGGCTAGCCGACCGCAGTCACCGCACCGTTGCCCTGGCATCCGCCGGGACGACGATGCGACGCCTAACGTCTACACCCTGAACAGCTTCGCGTAGCGTGCCTTGATCGCCTCGCTCTGCGCCTGCACCTGGGCCGGATCGGCCTTCAGCATCTTCAATTTGTCGAGCGGCACGTGGCCCGCCTTCTCCTTCACCTTGCCGTGGAACGAGCGGTGCGCGAACTCGTCGGCCAGCATCTGCTGGGTCTCGGCGCTGAAGACGAAGCTCTGGAACAGCCGCGCCGCGTTCGGGTTCGGCGCGTTCTTGAAGATGCCGCTCGGCACGATGATCAGCGGCGCGCCCTCGGCCGGATAGACCACCTCGACCGGCTTGCCCTGGTCCTTGGCCAGCACGAGGTTGTAGTCGTTGCCGTCGGCCATGACCGCGCGCTCGCCGAGCAGGATCTTCTTCGGCGGATCGGCCGCCGACTGCACCTGCATCACCCGCTGCTGCGAAAGCTTCTCCAGATACGGCCAGCCGAGATCGCGCGCCAGCACGAAGGTCGCGGTCATGATCGCGCCGGAGTAGCCCGGGTGACCCTTGACGATCTTGCCGCGCCATTTGGGATCGAGCAAATCGGCGTAGCTCTTCGGCGCCTCCTCGCGCCTGACCTGCTCGGTGTTGTAGCCGATCACCTCGAACCAGGCGCAGGACGTCGCGGACGTGCCGTCCGGATCGATCTGGTCGGCGGGAAAATTCCTGGCGACCTCTTCCGGCAGATAGGCGGCGAGCCAGTCGTTCTTCTTCCAGTCGAGATAATGCGCGGGATCGGTCGAGTTGGCGACGTCGACGGCATGGATGCCGCTGCCCTGCTCCTGCGCGATGCGCTGGAAGATCCGCTCGGCGCCGGAACGTTCGACGCGGATGCTGATCCCGGGATATTTCTGCTCGAAGTCGCGCGCGAGCCGCTCGGCGGTGTTCAATTCCAGCGCGCTGTAGAACGAGATCTTGCCTTCCTTCTTGGCCGCCGCGATCAGGTCCGGCGTCACCGCCTCCGCCGGCGGCGCCGCCGCCCGTAAGGGTTCGGCGAACACCATGCCGGCCGCGGTCGCTGCCGTCACCTTGAGCCAGTCGCGTCTCGACCATTTGCGGTCCTGCATTCCATGCTCCCCAGAATCGGGCCGTTGACCGGCCGCGCCGTTGTTGCAGGAGCATAGCAGCCTGGGCGCGCTACGTCTTGTCAGGCGGATTCTCGCGCAGGAAGCGTTCGAGATCGGGCTGCACGGAGTAAGGCTGCGGAACCGGATCGCCCTGGAAGTCGATCTGAAGATCGAGGCAGCGCCGCAGCATTCGCGCCAGCTCGCTGCGCCGATACGGCTTGGTGAGGAGCGGGATGCCGTGGCCGCTGCGCCCCTGCTGTGCCGGCAGCACGCCGTCGCTGTAGCCCGAGGTGAACAGCACCCGCAGCGCCGGACGCCCGGCCATCAGCGTATCGGCCAATTGCCGGCCGTTCATGCTGCCGGGCATCACGATGTCGGTGAACAAAAGATCGAACGCGGTGCCGGAGCCGACGATCTCGAGCGCGGCGTCCGCGTTGGCCGCCACCAGCACCTTGTAACCGAGGCCTTCGAGCTGCTCGGTGACGTAGGCGCGGATCGTGGGATCGTCCTCGACGCACAGGATGGTCTCGCTGCCGCCCCTGACCGGCTGATCGTCCTCTTCGGCTGCGCGCTGCGCGGCGCCGTCGGCCTTGGGCAGATAGATCCTGAAGATCGCGCCGCGTCCGGGCTCGCTCTTGACCTCGATGCCGCCGCCGCTCTGCTTGACGAAGCCGAACACCATGCTGAGCCCGAGTCCGGTGCCCTGCCCGACCTCCTTGGTGGAGAAGAACGGATCGAAGATCTTCTCCAGATGCGACGGCGAAATCCCGGTGCCGGTGTCGCTCACCTCGATCACGAGATGGTCGCCGGCGCGCTCGACCCCGCGCGCCACGGCGTCGGGAACGCCGAGCTGGACGTTGCGGGTCGCAAAGGTCAGCGTGCCGCCCTCGGGCATGGCATCGCGCGCATTGATGGCGAGATTGACCAGCGCAGCACCGAGCTGGCTGCGGTCGACAAAGGCGAGCCAGGCGCCGCGGCCAAGCTCGGTCCTGATCTCGGTCTGCGAGCCGAGCGTCTGCGATAGCAACCGCACCACCTCGCCGATCAGGTCGTTGACGTCGGTCTCCGCGGGCTGCAGCGGCTGCTTGCGCGCGAATGCCAACAGGCTCGTGGTGAGCTGCGCGCCGCGATCGGCGGCATCGCTGATCAGCTTGGCGATCGCGGCAAGCTGCGGGTTGTCCTTGACGCCGTCGGCAAGGATCTCGACCGTGCCGGTGATCACGGTCAGCATGTTGTTGAAGTCGTGCGCGATGCCGCCGGTCAGCCGCCCGAGCGATTCGGTTCGCTGCGCCTGGATCAGCTGCTCCTCGGCGATCCGGCGCTGGGTGATGTCCCGGACGAAGGCATTGATGACGTAACCGTCGCCGCGCCTGAGCGCATTGAGCGACACCTCGACGAAGAACCGGTGGCCGTCGCGGTGCACGGATTCGGACTCGTACCGCATCCCCATGCCGCCGCCGGCGGTCTCCTGCAGGAATCGGGCGATCCGCTGCCTGTGCGCATCCCGAAGCTCCTCCGGAAACACCAGCTCCACCACCCGGCAGCCGAGCGTCTCGGTCCGCGTCCAGCCGGTCAGTGCCTCGGCCTGCGGACTCCAGTCGAGCACGATGCCGTCCTGGTCGGTCTGGACGAAGGCGTCGAGCGCGGTCCTGATGATGGCCTGTGCCATCTGCTCGCTGTCGACCAGCGCCTGATGCGCCCGCCGTTGCGCGGTCACATCGTGCAGCACGGCCACCGCGCCGCGCAACCTGCCGGCGTCGTCGCGCAGCGGCCTGGCGTTGGCGACGATGCAGACCTCCGGATCCGGCGACAGCGGTCTGACGATCAGCTCGAAATCGTCGACGTCATCGCCGCGCAACGCGCGCGCCACCGGCGTCTCCGAGATCGGCATCACGGTCGTGCCGTCGGGATAATAGTTCTGGAAGCTGCGAACCCCGGTCAGGGTGTCGAAGCCGGGGTCGACTTTGTACAGCCGCCGCGCCGCGGCGTTGGCGATCACGACCACCCCATGCTGCTCGACCACCACCACCGGATCGCGGATGCTCTCGATGGTCTTCTCCAGCAGGTTCTGCCTGCTGCCCAATTGCGCCGACAACTCGGCCAGCGTCGCGGCGAGCCGCGCGGCTTCGGGATTGCCATCAGGGCGGACCGGCGCCGGCTCGCCGCGCGACAGCGTCTCCGCCGCCCGTGTCATCTGGGCGAGCGGCTCGGACGTTGGCCTGGCAATCCCCTCAGCACTCATCAATACCACCGCAACCACGCCACCCGCGAGCAGGATGCCCGACGAGGTGACGGCATGGATGAAGCCCGGCGCGAGCAGCAGCACCACGACCGGAGGCATCAACCCGGCCGCCAGGCGGCCCGACAAACTCATCCCGACCGACTCATCGCGAGCCGCTGCACCGGAAAATGGAAAAGGAAAACAGTGTCAGAAAGGACGTCGGCGCCGGGGCAATATCGGGTGGCTTACCCCTTTGCTTAGCCGAGTCCGGGCTGCCAATCCGCCACTTTCGTGTCCGTATAAGTACGGAGACAAGCCGCAGGCATGGGCCGATGCCGGATGAACCGGTCCCAGTATGGGGCGGATCGGGGTCAATTGAGGCGATCTTCGCGTGATCCCGGCCCTGCTCGGGCGACGGCGGAGACGTTCACCGCCTCGCGGAAGGCCTTGTCAAACGCGACGTGGCGCGGGAGCGAACCCCGCGGAGCTCCTGCAATGCGCGTCAGCCCTGCAGGCTGGAGCCGTTGGAGAGAACCGACGCCGGCTTGGCCAGGCCGAGATGATCGCGAAAGGTCGAACCGGAATATTCGGTCCGGTAGAGGCCGCGCCGCTGCAATTCGGGGACGACCAGGCTGGTGAAGGCCTCGACGGATTCCGGCACATAAGGCGGGAAGATATTGAAGCCGTCGGCCGCCCGTTCATCGAACCAGAACTGAATGTGATCGGCGACCTCCCTCGGATTGCCGACCACGACCGCGCCGGTGCTGATGTGTCCGACGATGAGATCGCGATAGGTCAGACGGTTGGGACCTTTGACGTCGCGGCGGGTGAGCCGCGTGACATCGGCAAACAGCCGCCGGCCGTTTTCATTAGCCTCCGCCAGCACCGCGGGATCGACCGGCGCATCCCGGTCCTGACCGGAAACGTCGACGCCGATCGCGGCCGACACCGCGGTGAGGTTGCGGCGCTTGCCCATCCTGCCGAGGGATCCGTAGCGGCTGGCCTCGCCGCCATCGCCCTCGGGCTCCAGCGCGACAAAGGAATTGAGGTGGTCGAAGATCGCGACGGCCTTCTCGGTGGTCTCCGCGACGACGGGAGTGAGCCCGGGCAGGATCGCGATGTCGGCATCGCGCCTGCCGTATTTGCCGGCCCTGGATTTGACGTCCGCGTAGTACGCCTTCGCGCTCTCGATCGTCGCCTGGCCGGCGAAGATGACATCGGCATCGCGCGCGCCGAGCTCGCGCGAACGGTCCGAGGTGCCGGCATGCAGGATCACCGGGTGGCCCTGCGGCGGGCGCCGGACATTCAGCGGCCCGGCGACGTCGAAATAGCGCCCCCTGTGATGCAGCGGCGTGATCGCATCGCTATCCCAGAGCCCCCGCACCACGGCGACGAATTCGTCCGCCCAGTCGTAGCGCCGCTCAGTGTCCCAATGGGCCTGGCGGGAGAAATTGCCCGCGGCGATCTCATCGGCGCCGGTCACCAGATTCCATGACGCGCGGCCCTGGCTCAAATGATCCAGCGACGCCAGCATCCGCGCGAGATTGTACGGATCGTAATAGGTCGGATTGGCCGTGACGACGATGCCGATATGGCTGGTCGCGGCCGCCAGGCTCGCGCCGGACACGAACGGCTCGAGGCGCGACATCTGCGAGGGATTGGTGGTTTGCAGGCTCGGATCGCTCGCGAGCCGATCGCCAAGGAACAGGAAGTCGAACTTGGCCGCCTCCACAAGCCGGGTGACCCGCTGCAGGAACTCGATGTCGAAGGCGGCGCCTGCATGCGAGGACGGATAGCGCCAGCCGCTCGGGTGTGTGCCACCGGCCCAGAACATCAAGCCGAAATGCAATTCTCGCTTGGACATGATGAAACGCTCGCAGGATGGTTCAGGCAGCCGTGCTGGCCGGCCGTGGTGCTTGCTGTTCGAAGACATTGCGCGGCCGGGCCAGGCCGAGCCTGTCGCGCAGGCTGGCCGGTCCGTCGCCGGACCGCAGCCGCTGCCGCCGCACCAGTTCCGGGACGACATCGCGGGCAAAGGCCTCGAGGCCGCGGCCGACAACCCGAGGCGCCACCAGCAGGCCATCCAGCGTCACGGCATTCGCCAGCGACTCGATCCGGTCAGAGATCTCCGACGGGGTGCCCGACAGATGATTGAGGGCGGACGTCCCTGGCGCGGCTGCCGTATGGTCCAGCCCGATGAACGGCACGATCTCCGCAAACAGGCGCACGCGCTCATCGCGCTGCGCGGCCCGCGCAGCCGCGAGCACGCCGTCACGCAAGGCGACGACATCGCCCTCCGTCCCGGCCCCGAGGATGGCGATGTCGGCGTGCCGACCCGCGAACTCCGCCGACCGCTTGTCCACCACGCGGTGAGCGACGATGACCTGGCCCTGAGGCGGCCGTGCGACGTTCAGCGGTCCCTTGACCCTGAACGAAGGCCCGGCGTGATCGATCGGATGGATCTTGCTGCCATCGACGAACACGCCGCTGTGCTTGTCGCGAACAAAGGCATCGTCCTCCCAGCTATCCCAGAGCCGGCGCGCGATATCGAGGATCTCGCCGGCACGCGCATAGTGGAGGTCAGGCGCAACCGCGGCCTGCCCGTAATTGGCGCCGGCAGGATCGACCGCGCCGGTCGAGACCAGCCAGCCGGCCCGCCCATGCGTGACATGATCGAGCGAGGCGGCGAGCCGCGTCACATTATACGGCTCGACATAGCTGGTGTTGGCCGCCGCGATCAGACCGATACGGCGCGTCCTGGTCGCGAGAAAGGACGCCGTCGTGAACGCTTCGCTGCGGGCAGGCGCGGCATCGCCGACGCTGTCGTCGATCAGGAGGAAGCCAAAGCCGGCCTCCTCCAGGTCGCGCGCAAGACTGGTCAGGTGGACGGGATTCAGCGGATCGAAGCTTTCGTCATGCGTCTGCTGGCCGGATTGCGGCGCATAGAGAAAGCCGAGGTGGAGCGGTTTGGCCATGTTGGTCTCCGTTCAGTCAGGCCACGGTTGCAGTCGCCGCTGGCTCCAGCGCGCGGAGTGCCTCGTAGATCCGGGCTTCGCGTTGCAGAAGCTCGATGTCGCCCCGCCGACGCGGGCGCGGCAGCTCGAGGGTGACGATCTCGGCGATCCGTCCGGGCCGCGGTGACAGCAGCACGATGCGATCGGCAAGGAACACCGCTTCGCCGACGTCGTGCGTCACGAACACGATGGTCTTGCGGCGCTGCTGCCAGATTCGGATCAGGTCTTCCTGCAGCCTGTTGCGGGTGACGTAGTCGACCGCGCCGAACGGTTCATCCATCAGGATGACGTCGGGATCATTGACGAGCGCACGCGCGATGCCGGCGCGCTGCTTCATGCCCCCGGAGATCTGGTGCGGGAATTTGCCGCCGAAGCCATCGAGCCCCACCAGCGCCAGATGCTCATCGACCAAACGCCGGGCTTGCTGCTTGTCCACGCCGCGTAATTCGAGCCCGAGGCCGACATTGGCCGCAACCGTTCGCCACGGATAGAGCGAGGCATCCTGGAATACGACGCCGAGCTCTCCGCCGGGGCCGTCGATCGGCTTGTTGCGAAACAGCACCGAGCCGCCGCTCGGCTGCTGCAACCCGGCGAGGATTTCCAGCAGCGTGCTCTTGCCGCAGCCGCTGGGTCCGAGCAGCACGACGAACTCGCCCTCCTCGACCGAGAAGCTGATGTTGCTGAGCGCACGCACCGGCGGCGTGCCGGGATAGATCTTGTCGAGCGACCTGATGGTGAAGGCAGGCATGCCCTCGCGCTCCTGCTTGCTCTCGCTCACTGCGTCTTGCGCCCGGGATAGACGAACGGCTTCACGTACTCCTGGGGAATGAAGCGCTCATCGATGTATTTGGCGGCGTCGTAGAACTCCTTCTGGTTGCCGACATCGATCTCGAGCTGCTGGGTGTCGTGGATCGCCTTCGGATCGATCGCCGGATTGGCGTCCCAGACGTCGTCCTCCTGATAGATGGCGCGCTTCACCGCCTCCGGATTGATCTTCAGGCGGGCCTGCAGCCAGGGCAGGTATTCGTCGTAGTGCGCCTTGGCGTAGGTATAGGACTTGAAGTAGGCCCGTAGGCCGCGCCGCAGCAGATCGGGATCGTTCGCGATCACCGCGTCGCCCGCGATCAGGACGCCGGTGTGATAGGTCGGCAGATAATCCCAGGCCCGCGCCAGCGTGGTCGAGACTCCCTCGATCTCCCCGAGCGCCGCGAAGGGCTGATGGATGATGGTGGCGTCGACCTGGCCGGTCTCCAGCGCGCCGTAGGCCTTTTCGGTGGCACCGGCGGCAAACAATGTCACGTCGCGGTCGGGATCGATGCCTTCGGCCCGCAGCAGATAACGCGCGACCGACGCGAGGTTGCCGCTGGTGTCGGGTCCGACGCCGATCGTCTTGCCCTTCAGGTCCGCAAACGACTTGATGCCTTTGCGCGCGATCAGGAAATACGGCCCTTTCGAACGGAACGCGGCGGCGACGATCTTGATCGGCGCTCCCAGGGCGGCAGCACGCAGATAGACGCTGGTCGGCCCGAAGGCGAAGGTCACGTCGCCGCGCGAGGTGGCCGTGACCGGATCCTGCGTCCCGACGAATTCGACGTTCAGGCCTTCCTCGGCGAAGAACCCCTTCTCCACGCCGAACACGATCGGCTGCTGCGTATAGCTTGTGGTGTCCTGCAGTTTGAGGGTTTTCTCCTCCTGCGCACCGGCCGCCGCGGCGAAGCCGAGCGCAAGTGCGGTCAAGACGAGCAGACGAGCCGGTAGGGCTGTTGAGAGCATGATCGATCCCTTCGAAACGAACTGTGACGGGAAGACGCGGAACCGGGATCGGTCAGACGTATTTCCACCTGAGCAAGACGCGCCGCTCGAGCAGATCAACCAGATAGATGATCAGCAATGCGATCGACGTGACGAGAATGACGAGGGCGAAGACACCGGCGGTGTCGTAGATGCCCGACAGCTTGTTGAGCAGGTTGCCGACGCCGGCCTTGGAGGCGACGATCTCGGCAAAGAGAGTCGCAAGCAGGCAGGTCGCCGCCTCGATGCGCACCGCGGCCACGATCGACGGCGTGGCGGACGGCAGCACCACCTTCCAGATGATCTGACGCTGGCTCGCGCCGAGCGCCCGCGCGACCTTGATATGGTTGTCCTGAACCTGCTTGATGCCGGCAATGGTGTTGAAGACGAACAGGAAGTAGCAAAACAGGAAGATGATGAACACCTTGTGTTCGAAGCCGAGGCCCAGATAGAGCGTGAGAAGCGGAATGATGGTGACCTTCGGGATCGCCATGAACCAGATCAGGAACGGGTTGAGAAACCGGTGCACCTTCGGGAACAGGGCCATGGCGATGCCGGTCGCGATCCCGAGGATCGCGCTCAGCGCCACGCCGACGCCGGCCTCGGCGAGGGTCACCGAAAGATGAAACAGCAAATTCTCCCTGGTGAAGAGCTGAGGGAAAGCGCCAAGAATCTGCGTCGGTGACGCCAGATAGATTCGTTTCACTGCACCGCTATCGACCGCGACCTGCACGGCCAGCAGGATCGCGGCGACCACCAGCATCTGGATGATAACGATCCACGGCAGCCTGGCGGCGTAAGAGCGTAGCGTCTTGCTTCTGTCCTTGTCAGCGGCCTGAACATCAACGACGGTTTCGATCGACTCGACTGACATAACCACGTCCCATTACGCAACGGTCGAAGATCACGCTTGCGACCGCGCTCTTGCAGTGCAAGCAAGCTAGACCATTTCGACAGAGAAGATATTCCATAGTTTCGAGCCAGGCGTGATGACCTATCTCGCAAAGCCGCGTGCGACAGTGAAGGAATATGCAGATGAACTACGCAACGCTCGCGAACACCGGAATCCAGGCGTCCCGAATTACGTCGCGTGTTCGAGCGGTGGACCGAAGGATTGAATGCCGCGGGCGGTGAGCGAGGAATTTCGGTTATCTCCTCTGCATCGGCGAGCAACGTCCCCTTGCGCGCGCGCCACTGAGTTGCCCGACGTCACAAGCCGCAACCTCCTTCGTCATTCCGGGGCTCGCGAAGCGAGAACCCGGAATCCATTTCACCACACGTGATGCGGCCCAATGGATTCCGGGCTCGTGCTTCGCACGCCCCGGAATGACGAGGGGAGAGAGCCGCGGGCCCTTACATCTGAGTTGCCCGACGGCGCAAGCCCCCCGACGAAAATATTTCGCTTTATCCGAAGAGCAACTCAATGTATGAATTCCCCGTCTCACCCGATCGAGGGGCGCTTCGCGGTCGTCACGAACGCGGGTCGAGATGCGGTGGACGCCGATTGCGCAACTGACGAGTGCGCATGAGGCGGACGGCGAAATCGTGCAGGCCTGACGCCCTAGCGGTAGGTGTCTCTTCCGATTGCGCAAATGCGCGTTGTGAAGACGGTGACAAACAAGCCCAGTCTCGCCGGGGAGAGCACGTATAAGCCGTAACCCATCGCGCAGGGAAAGCCGGATTGCTCCGGTTACACCTGTGGTCCTACCCCCGAGCTTTCTACCCATTGCTCGGGGCCCATGGGTGCGATCGGCACCCGGCTTTCCCTGCGCCCTCACCAACGGAGAGGGCGGAACGAAAGAGCAAAGCTCGGACAAAAGATGTCGCGAGAATGGAAAACTGCGTCCTCACCTAAAACCGTCATCGCACGGCTTGACCGGGCGATCCAGTACGCCGCGGCCCATCGGCTCAATAGCGCCTGCCTCTGGAATACTGGATCACCCGGTCAAGCCGGGTGATGACATCGTGCTTAAAACGCGCAGGAACAACAGCAGTGAAAGCAGCCCCTACGCCGCGCGCCGCCTCTCGCGCAGCGCGTCGCCGAAGGCCTCGAACAGCGCGCGGTTGATCGGATTGCGTTGCGGATCGTATTCGGCGTGCCACTGCACGCCGAGCGCAAAACCGGGCGCGTCGGCGATCCGGATCGCCTCGATGGTGCCGTCCTCGGCAATGCCCTCGATCACGACGCGCTTGCCGGGCTCGAGGATGCCCTGACCGTGCAGCGAATTGACCCGGATGGTCTCGCGGCCAAGGATTTTTGCGAAGGCGCCTCCCGGCGTCAGTGCGACATCGTGACGATCGGCGAACACCACGGTCGGATCGGGATGGATCTCGCCGTTCTCGAGCCGCGGCATGCGGTGGTTCATGCGGCCCGGAATCTCGCGGATCTCCGGATGCAGCGAGCCGCCGAAGGCGACGTTCATCTCCTGCAGCCCGCGGCAGATGCCGAAGATCGGCACGCCGCGCGCGACGCAGGCCTCCGTCAGCGCCAGCGCCACGTCATCGCGGTGGATGTCGTAGGGCTCGTGGGCGGCGCAGGGCTCGGTGTTGAAGCGGGTCGGATGGACGTTGGCGCGGGCTCCGGTCAGGACGACGCCGTCGACCACGTCGAGCAAGGCACCGACCTCGGTGATTTCGGGGCTGCCCGCGAACATCAGCGGCACGGCACCCGAGACCTCGGCAACCGCACGCAGGTTGCGCTCCCCGACCATCTGGACTGTGAAACGATTTTCGATGCGATGGGCGTTTCCGATCACGCCGACCACGGGCCGTCTCATTATTGAAGTCTCGCGCAATGATTCTTCTAAGCTTGCGACGTTGCGGAGACGATCATGCCTTCGAGTTCCCGCCGGATCAACCGTCTATTCCTGCACAGGGGGGCTTGCAGCCCTGCACAGATTGGCGCCCCGGCGGGCCGAAATCCGGCCGGACGCCCGGCAGGTCGTCCCCGTCACCACGGCGCGTCAGCGGCAAACCGGCACGGCCGGCCCAGCTTGATCCCGGCGGGATTTTCGCCAAAGACTGCTCCGGACACCGTCCGCGAAAGGGGAATCACCCGTGACTGACTCGGCTGACAATCGCCTGCAGGCCCGCAACGACCTGGCGTGGGCGATCGCCATCGGCGGCATCGGCATCGTGCTGTTCGCCGCCCTGCTGCTGTTCGCCTGGCAGTTCGCCGCGACGCTGTTCCTGCTGTTCGCGGGCATGCTGCTCGGGGTCGGCCTCAATGCCATGACCACCCTGCTCGGCCGGCTGACCGGGCTGCCGCACGCGCTGCGGCTTGCGATCGTCTGCCTGGCGATGGCAGGCCTGTTGTCCGGCATCGTGTTCCTCGGCGGCACCACCATCGCCCAGCAGGCCACCGTGCTGAGCAACACGATCAAATCGCAGCTCGGCAGCGTCAAGGAATTCCTCGAGCAGCACGGCGTCGATACTAGCTATCTCGATTTCACCAATGCCGCCGGCGAGGCCAAGGGCGAAGGCACAGCGGTGGCGACGACGACAACGAGCCCGGCGGCGGCGTCCCAGTCCCATGGCATCCCCGGCGCCGGCGCGCTGGCCTCCAGCGGCGGCGCCATCATCAGTCAGACGCTGAAAGTCCTGCTCGGCACCGTCAGCGTGGTCGGCAACTTCTTCATCGTGCTGTTCCTCGGGCTCGCCTTCGCGGCGCAGCCCGGCATCTACCGCGCCGGGCTGTTGTTCATCGCGCCGGCCAAATACCGCGCGCAGGCGACCGTCATCGTCGACCGCATCGGCGAGACGCTGGAGCGCTGGCTTATCGCCCAGATCATCACCATGGCGGCGGTGTTCCTGGTCACCTGGATCGGGCTTGCCATCATCGGGATTCCGAGCTCGTTCATCCTGGGCATCCAGGCCGGGCTGCTCGCCTTCATCCCGACGGTTGGCGCCATCCTCGGCGGGCTGATCGTGGTGCTGGCGAGCCTGGCGAGCGGCTGGATCGCGGCGCTGTCGGCCTTCGTCCTGTTCCTCGGCGTGCATGCGCTGGAAAGCTACGTGCTGACCCCGATCATCCAGCGCCAGGCGCTCGACATCCCGCCGGCCACGCTGTTCGCGTTCCAGATCCTGCTCGGCGTCGTGTTCGGCGTCTGGGGTCTGGCGCTGGCGCTGCCGCTGATGGCGATCGCCAAGGTGATGATCGATCACTTCAAGGCGGAGGATCAGGCTCCGGCGCACAGCTAAAGCGTTTTCAAGCGAAGTGGTACCGGTTCGCGTCAGGAAAACGCGTTAGGACGACAACGAAAGCACTTCAGGAGAACAGCAGGACTGTCCCCACCACCATCAGCAACAGGCCGAGCAGCATCACGATCGGCCAGCGGCTGTTCGGCGCCTCGTATCGCCCTTGCGCGCGCCGTTCGGCGATCAGCGCGGTCTCGTATTCATCGGAGTCCGCGAACAGGCAGGCGAATCCGCTGCGGGCCGAAGCCGCGTCGGCTTCGAGCGACATCAGGGCGGATTGCGGATTGCGGCTGCGGATCGACTCCATGCCCGAAAGCATGGGATCGAATGGTTAACCAGTCGTTACCGTGCTCATGTCCGCACAGTCGCGGGCCTCTGTCGCGCCGCGGCCGGCAGGCCGGCGGTCTTGCGCCGCCAGTTCTCCAGCGACAGCGGCAGCTCCTCCGCCGCCTCGACGCGGTTGCGGCCGCCGCGCTTGGCCTGATAGAGCGCGGTGTCGGCCGAGGCCAGCAGCACCTCGAGCTCGGTCCCGGCCGGACCGCCGGCGACGCCGATGCTGACCGTGGTCTCGACCGCGCCTTCCTCACAGGTGATGTTGCTGTTCTCGAAGGCTTCGCGCACCCGCTCGGCGACCAGGACGCCCTCCTCCAGCGAGCACGGCAACAGCGCCGCGAATTCCTCGCCGCCGATCCGGCCCGACAGATCGCTGATCCTCAGGCTGTTGACCACCACGGCGGAGAACAGTTTCAGGATCTCGTCGCCCGCGGGATGGCCGAAGCGGTCGTTGATCGACTTGAAGTGATCGAGGTCGAAGATCATCACCGTGACCGGCCGACCGGCCGTGGCCTCGCGGTCGATCACCCGCATGCAGGCCTCGGTGAAGCCGCGGCGATTGAGCATGCCGCTCAACGGATCGATCGACGCGGCCGTCTTGTGCACGGCCACTGCACGGTCCGACACCATCATGAAGATCACGAACACGGTGCCGATCGCATAGAGCACGAGTTCGATCGAGAACAGCGTGACCCAGAAGCTGGAGATGACATTCTGGCCGTTCAGGCGCAGCAGATCGCCGACCAGGATCGGCAGCATCAGCACGCAGCCATGGGCGACCGGGATCACGATCGCAATCCAGCGCCGCTGCATCGCACGGCGGCGCTCGCTCCACAGTTCAGACGCGGTCAGCGCCGCGTAGACCGCGACGATCGCAGCGCCGATGGTCAGGCGCATCGCCGGATCCTGCACCGTCGTCACCGCACCGATCCACGCGATCGGGCCGAGCAGCAGGCCCGGCAAATTGGCCTTGCGGCCGTGGAAGATCCGCGCGGCGTTCCAGACCATGCCGCAGGCGGCGAAGCCGATCGCATTGAGGCCCAGCAGCACCATCGGATCGAGCATCGCGCTGCCGACCGTCCACAGCGCGACCGAGGCCGCGCCGAGCAGATAGGCGGTGCCCCACCATTTCAGCGCGGGAATGTTCTCCTGCCTGCCGAACAGCCAAAGCATGGCGCCGAGCATGCCCGCGACCATGGTGGCGAACAAATAGAGCGTCGATGGATCGAACGACATAAACTCACCCCAGCCCGGTGTGATGCAACGTTCGCAGGCGCAATTAATACGGTGATGCAGCGCCGGTGCGAGATCGCACGCTAGAAGGCCCGAGTTCCGATTTCGTTTGCACGCACACGCAAGTTTTCATGAAAAACTGCGCTAATTCACCGCGAAGCGCGCGGCATTGGACGCAGCAAAAAGGGCGCCTTGCGGCGCCCTCTGCAACTCGATGCTCGCGGCAATTGCCGCGAATTTTACAGCTCGAATTAGCGCTTCGAGAACTGGAAGGACTTGCGGGCCTTCGCCTTGCCGTACTTCTTGCGCTCGACCGAACGCGAGTCGCGGGTCAGGAAGCCGCCCTTCTTGAGGACGCTGCGCAGCTCGGGCTCGAAATTGGTCAGCGCCTTCGAGATGCCGTGGCGGACCGCGCCGGCCTGGCCGGACAGACCGCCGCCGGCGACGGTGCAGATGACGTCGTACTGGCCGTTGCGGGCGGCAGCGACCAGCGGCTGCTGGATCATCATGCGCAGCACCGGACGGGCGAAGTAGACTTCGAACTCGCGGGTGTTGACCGAGATCTTGCCGGAGCCGGGCTTGACCCACACGCGCGCAACCGCGTCCTTGCGCTTGCCGGTGGCGTAGGCGCGGTTGAACTTGTCGACCTTCTTGACGTACTTCGGCGCGTCGGGCGCGGCCGGCTTGACCTGCGAGAGCTGGTCGAGGGACTGCAACGTGTCGGACATTATGCGGCCCTCGTGTTCTTGCGGTTCAGGGAAGCGATATCGACCTTCTCGGGGCTCTGGGCCTCATGCGGATGCTCGGCACCCGGATAGACGCGCAGATTGCCCATCTGCATGCGGCCGAGCGGACCGCGCGGGATCATGCGCTCGATCGCCTTCTCGACGACGCGCTCGGGGAAGCGACCCTCGAGGATCTGCTTCGCAGTGCGCTCCTTGATGCCGCCGATGAAGCCGGTGTGCTTGTAGTAGGTCTTCTGGTCGCGCTTGCGGCCGGTCAGCACCACATGCGCGGCGTTGACGATGATGACGTTGTCGCCGCAATCGACATGCGGGGTGTAGGTGGGCAGGTGTTTGCCGCGCAGGCGCATCGCGACGAGCGTGGCCAGACGACCGACGACCAGACCCTTGGCGTCGATCACGACCCACTTCTTCGTCACTTCGGCGGGCTTGGCCGAGAACGTGCTCATGTGTGAAATCCGTGAAAAAGAAATCGGCGCCGTATGCGCCGAACTGGGTGGGTTTCTAGAGAAGCCGCGGGCGCGCGTCAACGCCGACGCACAGGAATTACATCAGTAAAAACAATGACTTAAAAATATGGTGCAATAATACCGCGAAAAAGACTATTGATTTGGAATGGAATAGGTCGCCGTGACATGGGCGATCGGATCCGGCGAGGTGCCGGACAACAGGTTCACCTCGCCGACCGCAAGCCGCTTGCCGAGCTTGAGCAGCTTGGCGACCGCGAGCACGTCCTGCCCCGGCTGGCCCTTGCGCAGGAAGTTGATGTTGAGGTTAGTGGTGACGGCAAGGCCGATCGGCCCGATCGCCGACAGCAGCACCACATACATCGCGAAATCCGCCAGCCCCATCAGCGTCGGCCCCGACACCGTACCGCCCGGCCGCAGCATGCGCTCGCTGAAAGCCTGGCGCAGCAGCGCCGTCTCGCCATCGGCGCTCTCGATCCTGATGTCGTCGAAGGCGAACGCCTGCGGAAATTCCTTGCGCAGGAACTCCTCCAGCTCAGCCACGCTCATTTTCGCAATCGCCATGCGGTCCCTGCCCTCGCGTCTGCCTGCCTGTTACATTAAGTTGTCATACAGACCAACGTGGAATTTCACCATGTCCGCCCAAGCCGCCCGCGCAGAAGCGCCGCAACACCAGCCGATCCTGCTGCGCGAGACCGTCGGCAGTATCGCGCTACTGACGCTCAATCGGCCAGCGGCGCGCAACAGCCTGTCCGAAGGCCTGATCGGCGAACTCCACGCTGCGCTGAACGAGATCGGCGGTGACAAGAGCATCCGCGCCGTCGTGCTCGCCGCCAACGGCCCGGCGTTCTGCGCCGGCCACGACCTCAAGGAGCTCACCGCGCGCCGCACCGATGCCGACCGTGGCCGCGCCTATTTCGCTGAGATCATGAACGCGTGCAGCGCGATGATGCAGGCGATCGTGCATTTGCCGAAGCCGGTGGTGGCATCGGTCCAGGGCATCGCGACCGCGGCCGGCTGCCAGCTCGTCGCAAGCTGCGACCTCGCGGTCGCCTCTGAGGCGGCGGCGTTCGCGACACCGGGCGTCGACATCGGGCTGTTCTGCTCGACGCCGATGGTGGCGCTGTCGCGCAACGTGCCGCGCAAGCAGGCGATGGAAATGCTGCTGACCGGTGAGCCGGTCTCCGCGGCAACGGCGCAGAGCATCGGCCTCGTCAACCGCGTGGTGCCGGCAGGCACCGAGCGCGACGCCGCGATCGCGCTAGCCGAGAAGGTCGCGCTGAAATCGGCCTATACCGTCAAGCTCGGCAAGGAGGCGTTCTATCGCCAGGCCGAGATGAGCCTCGCGGACGCCTATCGCTTCGCCGCCGAGGTGATGACCGAGAACATGATGGCACGCGACGCCGAGGAAGGCATCGGCGCCTTCATCGAGAAGCGCGATCCGAAGTGGCAGGACAAGTGACGACCGCAGGTCGTCATTCCGGGGCGATGCGAAGCATCGAACCCGGAATCTCGAGATTCCCCGATGCGCGATTGCGCATCTGAGGTCTGGTGCTAACGCACCATCCCGGAATGACAAAGCGGAAGAAAAATGAATCACGACGCCTACGACGACAACTACATCCGCAGCATCCTGAACGGCGTCAAATCGATCGCGATGGTCGGCGCCTCGCCGGTCAATGTGCGGCCGAGCTATTTCGCCTTCAAATATCTGGCGCAGCGCGGCTACGACATGATCCCGGTCAACCCCGGCCATGTCGGCAAGACGCTGATGGGCAAGCCGTTCGTCGCTTCGCTTGCGGATATCGACCGCCCGATCGACATGATCGACATCTTCCGCAATTCAAGCCACATCATGCCCGTCGTCGACGAGGCGCTGAAATTGTCGCCGCCGCCGAAGGTGATCTGGATGCAGCTCGGCGCGCGCGACGATGCCGCGGCCGAGAAGGCGGAAGCCGCCGGTCTCAAGGTGGTGATGAATCGCTGTCCGAAGATCGAGTATGGCCGTCTGTCGTCTGAAATCTCCTGGATGGGCGTCAACTCGCGCACGCTGAGTTCCAAGCGTGCACCGATCCCGACGCAGGGCATGCGGCTGTCGCTCAACCGCACGAGCTTCGGCGGCGGCCAGACTGCGGCATCCGACCGCGCGGCAAAAAACAAGACCGAGACCACCTGACATCGCGGCGGAATAATCGTTCCGCTCGGCCGGTATGGCGTGGGATGCCTTTTCAGCAAATGGCGGCGTCCCGAACGCGCTTGACGGCGGCGGCCGCCGCCATCAGCATGCCGCGCATTTTCGACCAGGCCACAACAGGACACCAAGAATGACCGATCGCCTTCCGGGATTTTCCACCCTCGCCGTGCACGCCGGCGCACAGCCTGATCCCACCACCGGCGCGCGGGCGACGCCGATCTACCAGACCACGTCATTCGTGTTCAACGATGCCGATCACGCCGCCTCGCTGTTCGGCCTGCAGGCCTTCGGCAACATCTATACCCGCATCGGCAATCCGACCAACGCCGTGCTCGAGGAACGCGTCGCAGCGCTCGAAGGCGGCACCGCGGCGCTCGCCGTCGCCTCCGGTCACGCCGCGCAGGTCGTCGTGCTGCAACAGCTGCTGAAGCCCGGCGACGAGATCATCGCCGCGCGCAAGCTCTATGGCGGCTCGATCAATCAGTTCACCCACGCCTTCAAGGCGTTCGGCTGGAACGTGGCCTGGGCCGATCCGGACGAGATCGAAAGCTTCGAGCGTGCGGTGACGCCGCACACCAAGGCGATCTTCATCGAGTCAATCGCCAACCCCGCCGGCAGCATCACCGACATCGAGGCGATCGCCGCAGTCGCCCGCAAGGCCGGCGTGCCGCTGATCGTCGACAACACGCTGGCCTCGCCCTATCTGATCAAGCCGATCGACCACGGGGCCGACATCGTCGTGCACTCCCTGACCAAGTTCCTCGGCGGCCACGGCAACTCGCTCGGCGGCATCATCGTCGACGCCGGCACCTTCGACTGGTCGAAGGACAACAAGTACCCGATGCTGAGCGAGCCGCGCCCGGAATATCACGGTATCCGGATCCAGGAGACCTTCGGCAATTTCGCCTTCGCGATCGCCTGCCGCGTGCTCGGCCTGCGCGACCTCGGCCCGGCGCTGTCGCCGTTCAACGCCTTCATGATCCTCACCGGCATCGAGACGCTGCCGCTGCGCATGCAGAAGCACTGCGACAACGCCAAGGCGGTGGCGGAATTCCTCTCCACCCACCCGGCCGTCTCGGCGGTGAATTATGCCGGCCTGCCTGGCGACAAATACAATGCGCTGCAGCGCAAATATGCGCCGAAGGGCGCCGGCGCGGTGTTCACCTTCAGCCTCAAGGGCGGCTACGACGCCGGCGTCAACCTGGTGTCGAACCTGAAACTGTTTTCACATCTTGCCAACGTCGGCGACACCCGCTCGCTGGTGATCCACCCGGCCTCCACCACCCACAGCCAGCTCGACGACGCCGCCAAGGTGAAATCCGGCGCGGCGCCCGAGGTGGTGCGGCTCTCGATCGGTATCGAGGACAAGGAAGACCTGATCGCCGACCTCGACCAGGCCCTGCGCGCCTAAATCCAAAGGATGTGCCGGAGCAGTGCGCCGCATCGCTCCGGCAATTCCGGCCAAACGGCAGGTTTCCCGTTAACGCTTAATCCCGACAGGTCTCTCGTTAACGTTCAATCCGGCATAAAGTGGCAGTGATAGGCTCCGGATGATTCGGGAGACCATGGATGCTGCGCTGGATATTGCCGCTCGCGATCGCGCTGTCTGCGATATCGCCTGCTGACGCCGCCGACGGCCCGGTCGTCGCCAAGAGCCCAACCGTCAAGGCTGCACGCCAATTGCCGGCCGGCCTGCCGCGCCGGCACTACGCCTACCGCACCACCATCACAGGGCCGGCCTATGTGCGGCGCGGACGCCAGCTCGTGGTCGTCGAGCCCAAGGTGATCCCGCTCAATTCGGAGCCGTATATCCCGTTCGTGCGCGGCGAGCCGTTGCTGCCGGGATCGTCATCACTGCCCGGCTACTACGGCAATTCGCGTTCCTACAGCTATCTCGGCCCCTATTACGGCGGCGCCTATGTCGATTATTGGAACCGCCTGCCCTACGCCTGCGGCGTCTACGGCTACTGCTAGCGCGGAACGATCGCGTGGCCAGATCGCCGCAGAAATCCAGTGCGCCGGCTTCGGGAAACGCCGTCACCGCCGACCTCGTCGCCGTGCTCGTCGCCGTCACCGACGGCACGCCCAGGATCATGACCATCGCCGGCGGTGCCGCGCTGCCCAGCGGCCCGTTCGAGTTCACCCACCGCTCGCTGCAGACCGCGCTGCGAGCCTGGGTCGAGGCGCAGACCGGCCATCCGCTCGGCTATGTCGAGCAGCTCTATACCTTTGCCGATCGCGGCCGCTCCGGCGACGCCAAGGGGCCGCACAGCGTCTCGATCAGCTATCTCGGCCTGACCCGCGAGGACCGGGTCGGCGAAGGCTTCGAGGCGCATTGGTCGGGCTGGTACGACTACTTCCCCTGGGAGGATCATCGCGCCGGCCCGCCTTCGTGCCTGGCCAAGATCATCGCGCCGAAGCTGAAGGCATGGGCGAAAGCCGCGCCGACGCCGACATTGCAGCGGGAGCGCTGGCAGCGCTGCGCCATCACCTTTGGTCTCGACGATCGCGACTGGAACGAAGAGCTGGTGTTGCAGCGCTATGAGCTGCTCTACGAAGCGTCGCTGGTCCCCGAAGCCGACCGCACGCGCGCGCGCGATGCGACCGTGGTGCCCGGCAAGCCGATGACGGCGGATCATCGCCGCATCCTCGCGACCGGGATCGCGCGGCTGCGCGCCAAGATCAAATATCGTCCGGTGGTCTTCGAGCTGATGCCGGCCGAGTTCACCCTGCTGCAACTGCAACGCAGTGTTGAGGCGCTCGCAGGCCGTCTGGTCCACAAGCAGAACTTCCGCCGGCTCATCGAACAGCAGGAACTCGTTGAAGAGACAGGCGCAATGGCTGCCGATACCGTCGGACGGCCGGCCAAGCTGTTCCGCTTCCGCCATGCCGTATTGGCCGAACGGGCCGTCGCCGGGACCAAGCTTCCGCTTTCACGCACTTGACACGCTTTATGCTCAGGATAAGTATAAGCCATCTTATGCTCACGGAGAGTATAAATGGTTGCACCCGATACCGATCTGCTCACCCGCACCGCGCCGCTCTATGAGCGCGTCAGACGCGTCATCCCGCGATTCGAATGGGCCACCTTCGCCGAGGACGTCGATGCGATCCTCGCGCTGAAGCGCCGCCGCAACGCGGTGGTGCTGGCGCACAATTACCAGACGCCGGAAATCTTCCACGGAGTCGCCGATATCGTCGGCGACAGTCTGTTGCTGGCGCGCGAGGCGACCAAGGTCGACGCCGACGTCATCGTGCTCGCGGGCGTGCACTTCATGGCCGAGACGGCGAAGCTGCTCAATCCGGCCAAGACCGTGCTGATCCCCGACATGAAGGCCGGCTGCTCGCTGGCGGATTCCATCACGGCCGAGGATGTCCGGCTGATGCGCGCGCGCTACCCGGATGCGCCCGTGGTCGCCTACGTCAACACGTCGACCGCGGTGAAGGCGGAGTCCGACATCTGCTGCACGTCAGGCAATGCGCTCAAGGTCGTCGAGTCGCTCGACGCCACGCGCGTCATCATGCTGCCCGATGAATATCTGGCGCAGAACATCGCCAAGCAGACAAGCAAGAAGATCATCGCCTGGAAGGGCCATTGCGAGGTGCACGAGCTGTTCACTGCCGACGACGTCCGCCAGCTGCGCGAAAATTATCCTGATGTCACCGTCCTCGCGCATCCGGAATGCCCGCCGGAGGTGGTCGCGGAAGCGGACTTTGCGGGCTCGACGGCGGCGATGCAGTCGTTCGTCGAGACCAAGCGTCCGCCGCGCGTCGTGCTGCTGACGGAATGCTCGATGAGCGACAACATCGCGGCGCGCAATCCGGATGTCGACTTCGTCCGCCCCTGCAATCTCTGTCCGCACATGAAGCGGATCACCTTGAAGAACATCCGCCACGCGCTGGAAACCAACCAGCACGAGGTCACGATCGATCCGGAGATCGCCGATCGCGCGCGCAGGAGTGTCGAAAGGATGCTGACGATATGAGCAATGATTTCTCCGATCTCAATGGCCGCCCGGTCATCATCGGCGGCGGTGCCGCAGGACTGATGACGGCGCTGCAACTCGCGCCCGAGCCGGTCGTGCTGCTCTCGAAGTCTCCGCTCGGCGCCGAGGCCTCCAGCATGTGGGCGCAGGGCGGCCTCGCCGCTCCGGTCGGCGCGGATGACAGCCCTGCGTTGCATCTCGCCGATACGCTCGCGGCCGGTGCCGGCCTGTGCGACGCGGCGGCGGCGAGCCGCATCGTTCATGCCGCGCCCGCCGCGGTGGAGCATCTGGCCGAGCTCGGCGTCGCCTTCGACCGCCGCGCCGACGGCAGCTGGCGCCTCGGGCTCGAGGCTGCGCATCGCTGCAATCGCATCGTGCACGCCACCGGCGACGGCACCGGCCGGGAGATCATGCGCGCGCTGATCGCGGCGGTCCGCCGGACGCCGTCGATCACGCTGCTGGAAGGCGTCGAGGCGCGCCGGCTGCTGGTCGAGGACAACGCGATCAGGGGCGTGCTCGCAGCCAGCGACCGCGGACCTCTGACGATCGCGACCAACCGCGTCGTGATCACGACCGGCGGCATCGGCGGGCTGTTTTCCGACAGCACCAACCCCGCCGGATGCTTCGGCCAGGGCCTCGCGCTCGCGGCGCATGCCGGCGCAAGGCTGTCGGATATCGAATTCGTCCAGTTTCATCCGACCGCGTTCGACGGTCCGTCACGGCCGATGCCGCTATTGACCGAGGCGATCCGCGGCGACGGCGCTGTGCTCATCGACGAGACCGGGCAGCGCTTCATGGCCGGTCAGCCCGGCGCCGAGCTCGCGCCACGCGACATCGTCGCGCGCGCCGTGTGGCGCCATCGTGCCGCGGGGCATCGCACCTTCCTCGATGCGCGCCAGCATCCGGGTGCGGATTTCGCCGAGCGCTATCCCGTGATCAGCGCGTTCTGCAAGATGGCCGGTATCGATCCCGCCCGTGATCCGATTCCGATCCGGCCGGCGGTCCACTACCATATGGGCGGCATCGCGGTTGACGGCTTTGGCCGCAGCAGCGTGCAGGGCCTGTGGGCCTGCGGCGAAGCCGCACGCACCGGCCTGCACGGCGCCAACCGACTCGCCAGCAACTCGCTGATGGAGGCGATCGTCTGCGCGCGCTGGGTCGCCGAGAGCATCGAAGGCGTGAGCGCAGGCCCGCGCGCGATGCTGCGTGACGACACGCTGCCCCCGGCGTCCGATCCTTCGGCGGTACGACCGATCCTCACCCAAGGGCTCGGCGTGCTGCGCGATCGCGACCGCATCGCGCGCGCGATCCGGAGCCTCACTCCGCTCGCACGCAGCCAGAGCGCGGCATCCGACGCAGCATTGGTCGGATTGATGATGGCCGTTGCCGCGATCCGGCGTGAGGAAAGCCGCGGCGGCCATTTCCGCACCGATTTCCCGCACACCGCGGTGTCGGCATCGCCATCGTCGCTCACCCGCGCCGAGGCACTCGCCGCCGCACGCGACATCGTTGAATCCAAGCCATCAGCCAGGAGCGCCCTGTCATGACCCTCAATCCCCTATTGCCGCTGCTCTATGAACCGATCGTGCAGACCGCGCTGCGCGAAGACCTCGGCCGCGCCGGCGACATCACCGCAGACGCCATCGTGCCGGCCAGCCAGCAGGCCCGGCTGGTGATGCGGGCACGGCAGCCCGGCGTGATCGCCGGCCTCGATGTCGCGCGGACGGCCTTCCAGACGGTGTCGCCAGCCGTCACGCTGCGCGCCGAGCGGCCCGACGGCAGCGCGGTCGAGCCCGACCAGGTCATCGCGATCATCGATGGCCCAGCCCGCAGCCTGCTCACCGCGGAACGGACTGCGCTCAACTTCCTCTGCCATCTCAGCGGCGTCGCCACCGCCACTGCCACGCTGGTCAAGGCCGTCGCAGGCACCCGAGCGCAGATCGTCTGCACCCGCAAGACCACGCCGGGACTGCGGACGCTGGAGAAATATGCGGTGCGCGCCGGCGGCGGCAGCAATCACCGCTTCGGGCTCGATGACGCCGTGCTGATCAAGGACAACCACATCGCGCTCGCCGGCGGCATCCGCAGCGCGATCGAACGCGCAAAGGCCAACGCCGGCCATCTCGTCAAGATCGAGGTCGAAGTCGACACGCTGTCGCAGCTCGAAGAGGCGCTGGCGCTCGGCGTCGATGTGGTGCTGCTCGACAACATGACGACCGAGCAGCTCAGCCAGGCGGTGGCGATGGCGCGCGGCAAGGCGATCACCGAAGCCTCCGGCCGCATCACCGCGGCGACGGCGGCGGCAATTGCCGCCACCGGCGTCGACCTGATCTCGGTCGGCTCAGTGACCCATAGCTCGGCCGCGCTCGATATCGGCCTCGATTACCTGTCCTGATTGATCAGGATCAAAGCGACTGGCCGACCGGAACTAGGGTCGGCTGGTCCCGTTCGGTGCGGCGCGCCGCGAAGCGCTCGGCCTGCAACACCGCGAGCGTCAGCACCACGATCGCGACGGCCTGGTGCGTCAGCGCCAGATCGATCGGCACCTGATGCAGCAGCGTCAGGATGCCGAGGGTGGCCTGCAGCGTGATCGCCGCCACCAGCCACCAGGCGCCCGCGATCACCGCGGCGCCGGCGCGCGCCCGCACCGCATCGATAGCGTGCGCGATCGCCAGCGCGAACAACAGGTACGCGGTCATGCGGTGCTCGAACTGCACCGTCAGCGTGTTGTCGAATAAATTGCGCCACCACGGCGTCTCGAACCAGAGACGATCGGCCGACGGGATCAAACCGCCGTCGATGTCGGGCCAGGTGTTGTAGACCCTGCCCGCGCGCAGGCCCGCGACCAGCGCGCCGAAATAGAGCTGCACGAAGGTCAGCACCAGCAGCACCACGCTTGTAATCTTCAGCCTGACGGGCGCGATCACGGACGGGCGGTCGGTCAGGCGCCGCAACGTCCAGACGATCGCCGCGAAGATCAGCAGCGCCAGCACCAGATGCGTCGCCAGCCGATACTGCGACACCTCGACGCGCTCCGAGAGGCCGGATGCCACCATCCACCAGCCGACGCCGCCTTGCAGCGCACCGAGGCCGAAGATCACCCAGAGCCGCCGGCCGAGTTCGCCACTCACCGCGCCGCGCCACAGGAAATACAGGAACGGCAGCAGATAGGCCGCGCCGATCACCCGGCCGAGCAACCGATGGCTCCACTCCCACCAGAAGATCGTCTTGAACTCCGCGAGCGTCATCCCGGCGTTGAGCTCGCGATATTGCGGAATCTTCCGGTAGCCCTCGAACGCCTGGCTCCACTGCGTCTCGGTCAGCGGCGGCAGCGCGCCGGTCACCGGCTTCCATTCGACGATCGACAGGCCGGACTCGGTGAGCCGCGTGGCGCCGCCGACCAGCACCATCAGCGCGATCAGGCCGGCGACTGCGAGCAGCCATACTCGGACGGCGCGGAGCTGCGATGTCTTTGCGGAAATACCGGCCATTTCGCCCTGACTTGATTGGATTTTCGCGCCCCTTATAGTCCGCCGCGCCGGCCGCGCAAGCGCTGCCGAAACGCTTGAGATCACGAGTTACAGATATCCGCCATGGCCATACGCACCCGCAAATTGCTCGGAACCATCTTCCTGCTCATCCTGGTGGTGGTGTGGTCGCTGCTCGGCATGACCGTGGCCCAGACGCCGTGGCTCGCCAGTTCGGGCCTGTTGCAGGCGATCTTCTACGTCGTTGCCGGCCTCGGCTGGGTGCTGCCGGCGATGCCGATCGTGTCCTGGATGTCGCGGCCTGATCGCGCCTAAATCACGTGTTGGCCGCGCGCGCTCCGCGTCGGCCGCACCGGCGCGAACATCACGCCCGAGAGCAGCACCCGCATGATCCGTAGCGAACGCACCCGGCCATCCCACGCGATCCGTGGCAGCGCATGGAGATTGGTCCGGCCCTGTGCCTCGACCACCCCCGAGATGGTCGACACCGCGCTGGCAAAGCCGGTCTCCTCGGCCATCACCACATCCGTACGGGCGAAGGCGTCGCGGTCGCCGAAGGGATAGGCGAAATGCCTGACCGGCCGGCGAAGCGCGCTCTCGGCCACCGCCTTGCCCATCGCCATCTCGCGCTGCGCGGCGGCATCCTTCACGCTCGACAGCGCCGGATAGTTCACCGTGGCGCTGCCGAACGTCACGTTCGGATCGGCGGCGAGCTTCGCCAGATCCGCCCAGTCGAGCGAGGCGTCGCGTGACAATTGCACCGCGTCGGCCGCATAGCGCCGGCCGAGATCGTTCACCGCATAGGCGAGATCCGACGGCGGCAGCTGGCGCAGCCAGCCGGACAGGAAATCGAACAACTCGTATTTGTCCGACAGGCTGGAGATCGCGAAGTGGCGTTCCCTGCCGTCGATCACCAGGCTGATGCGGCGCTCGCGCGCGATGATGTCCTCCAGCGCCAGCCACCACGCCACGCCGACGCCATCCGGGAACGCCGTCGGCAGATAGAGCGTGAACGGCACGCCGTGCCTGGCGAGCACCGGATAGGCATGGGTGACGATGTCCTTGCTGGCGCCGTCGAAGGTCAGGCAAGCAAACCGCCGGCGCTCCGGCATGGTCACCGCGCGGCGGCAGGCCTCGTCGATCCCGACGATGTCGTACTTCCAGCGCTTCAGCGCACGGATCGTGCGATCGAGGAAGGCGGGCGTGATCTCCTGCGACTTCAGCGGCTGAAACCGCAACCGGCGCGCGGGACGCACGCGCGCGAAGCGCAGGATCGCCCCGGCGCCGCCGGCCTCGCGTTCCCGCAGCCTGAAGGTGCCGCTGAAATAAGCGAGCTCCATCCTGGCCCGCCGCAAGATCCCGTTATCCGGCGCCAAAATCTCCCGCCTGTCCCAGCCTTTTGCCCGGCGGTTTCCGCCAACCGCCACGCCCCCATCGAAGCATTCTTATTACTCTTTGTTGACATTTCCCTGCGAAGGTCGCGCCGGCCGAGACCTGTAAATTAATACCTTAAAAAATTTGGGCTCCGAGATGATCATGGCGGCGGCAGTTGAAGGCCAGACGGCGGGCACGCGAACATGGCCGAACGCAATCCGCGTGGCCGGCGTCGACATTTTTCATGACCTCGCGGCCGCCGAAGCGACCTGGCGCAGTCTCGAGACCCCACAGCACAGCTACACGCCCTATCAGCGCTTCGATTTCTTGGCCAACTGGCAGCGCCAGGTCGGCGAGCGCGAGGGCCTGCGGCCCTTCATCGTCGTTGCCCATGACGGCGAGCGCCGGCCGCTGCTGCTGTTGCCGCTCGCCGTCGAATCTCGCCTGGGCGCGAGCTGCGCGAGCTTCATGGGCGGCAAGCACGCGACCTTCAACATGGCGCTGTGCGACAAGGATTTTGCCGCCAACGCGACCGAGGCCGACATCACCGCCCTGATCGGATCGATCGCCGAACGCTCCCGCGTCGATGCGCTGGTGCTGTGCCAGCAGCCGCTGCGCTGGCAGGACCAGCCCAATCCGCTGGCGTTGCTGCCGCACCAGGCTTCCGTCAACGACTGCCCGCTGCTGGTGATCGAGCCCGGCGCCGCGCCCGCGACGCTGATCAGCAACTCGTTCCGCCGCCGCCTCAAGGGCAAGGAGCGCAAGCTGCAGCCGCTGCCCGGCTACCGCTATCATGTCGCGAGCACGAGCGCGGACGTCTGCCGGCTGCTCGACTGGTTCTTCCGCGTCAAGCCGCAGCGCATGGCCGAGCAGAAGCTGCCCGACGTGTTCGCCGAACCCGGCGTCGAGCAGTTCATCCGCGCCGCCTGCCTCGCGCCGCGCGCCGACGGCAACGGCTATGCGATCGACATCCATGCGCTGGAATGCGACGAAGAAGTGATCGCGATCTTCGCCGGCGTCTCCGACGGTCATCGCTTCTCGATGATGTTCAACACCTACACGATGTCGGCCAATGCCAAATTCAGCCCCGGGCTGATCCTGATGCGCGACATCATCGATCGCCATGCCGGGCAGGATTACCGCGCCCTCGATCTCGGCATCGGCTCGGATGAGTACAAGCGGCTGTTCTGCAAGGACGACGAAGCAATCGTCGACAGCTTCATTCCGCTCAGCCTGCGCGGCAAGCCGGCGGCCGGCATGCTGTCGGCGATCAGCCGCGCCAAGCGCGCGGTGAAGCACAATCCGGCGCTGTTCGAGATCGCGCAGAACCTGCGCAGCATGTTCCGCTGAGGACGCCTGCGGCGACGTCTAGGCCGACGAGCCTTCAGGCGCCTGCCGCCCGCTCTCGACACCGAGCCGCATCATCGCATCGAACACCAGCATCGCGGCCGGCGACAGCGCGCGCTTGCGCAGCTTGATCAGCCCGTAGCTCTCGAGCATCAGCTGGTCGCGGATACGCAGCATCTTGAAGCGCTGCGGATCGAGCAGATCGAAGATCAGCAAGGGGATCGGCACGATCGCATCGATTCCCGCAGCAATCCCGATCGAGGCGGAAAAGGATTCGGTGTTGATCATGCGCTGCGGGGGCGCAATGCCGCGGCTGTAGAACAGCCGCTCGAGCGCCTGGCGCATGAAGGATTCCCGCGGCTGGGAGATCCATTGCAGTTCGACGGTGTCTTCCAGATTGACGCTGTCGAGCGCCGCCAGCGGATGCTCGGCGCGCACCAGGAGAGCGGCCTGCTCGGCGCCGATCTCGTGATAGTCGAACTGCGCCGGATCGACGCCGGCGGGTATTCGCGCCACGATGAAATCGAGCTCGAGCGCGAGCAGCCGCGCGACCAGCGGCGGGCTGGTGCTGACATCGAGCGAAATGCTCACCCGGTGCAGCTTCTCGCCGAGATACTGCATGACGTCGACGACGAGGTCGATGCTGGGCTTGGCCACCGTCCCGACCGAGACGGTGCCGAGCTCGCCGGACCGGTAGCCGGCGAATTCATTGGTGACCCGGTCAAGGTCGGCCAGCACGCTCCGGCCACCCCGGATCAGGATCGAGCCGTAGGCGGTCGGCTCGACACCGCGCGCGGTCCGCTCGAACAGCGGAACCCGCGCCACCGCCTCGATTTCGGCCAGCATCTTGGATGCCGCCGACTGGGTGATGTTGAGGCGCTCGGCGGCCAGCTGCAGCTTGCGCTCGCTGTCGAGCGCGACCAGCAGGCGCAACTGGCGCAATTTCAGATTATTGATCACGGCCCGTCACCATCCTGCCCGGCTAAAGCCATCCGATCCGATCGATCGGAACGAACAGAACTCCAGATTCTTGTCTCGACGCGTTTTCTACACGCCCCCCGGTATCCACTTCGCTGAAAATACTCGAGTTCCAACGGTTATACCGCGGTGCATCATGACAGTTTCGCCGTGGCTCCATTCCCAAATGCCATTAGTCACGCGGCCGTCAATTACACAACAATGAACGCAAGGCTTGCAACAAAACTTGCAAGGGCCAAGCGACGGACCGCTGCGGGTGTACACTGTACGCCCCCGGAGAGCGCGGTGACCGTGCGCCGAATCGAAAAGCCAGAAGGGACGGGAACGATGAGCGACGATGTCGAGAAGCGCGCGGTTGGAAAGATGATGCGGCGGCTGATTCCGTTCCTCATCCTGTGTTACTTCGTGGCCTATCTCGATCGCGTCAATGTCGGCTTCGCCAAGCTGCACATGAATGCCGCGCTTGGGCTCAGCGAAGCCGCCTACGGGCTCGGCGCCGGCCTGTTCTTCGTCGGCTACTTCTTCTTCGAGGTGCCCTCCAACATCCTCCTCGAGCGGTTCGGCGCGCGGCGCTGGATCGCCCGCATCATGATCAGCTGGGGCATCGTCTCGGCGGCATTCGCGTTCATCCCGCAGATGTCGGCGGCGAGCGGCGTCTCGAGCGAATGGATCTTCTACTTCCTGCGCCTCTTGCTCGGCGCCTGCGAGGCCGGCTTCTTCCCCGGCATCATCTTCTATCTGACGCTCTGGTTCCCGACGATCTACCGCGCCCGCGTCATCAGCCTGTTCATGCTCGCGATCCCGATCTCCAGCATCATCGGGGCGCCGATCTCGGGCCTGCTGCTCAATTTGTCGGGTGCCGGCCTGACCGGGTGGCAGTGGCTGTTCATCTGCGAAGCGCTGCCGTCGGTGCTGGTCGGCTTCGCCGTGCTGGCGATGCTGCCCGACTTCCCGCGCCAGGCAAGCTGGCTGCAGCCGGACGAGATCAAATGGGTGCAGAACTCACTTGAGATCGAGCGGCAGAAGAAGGAAGCCGTGGAGCACATCTCGGTCATGCAATCGCTGACCGATTCGCGGGTGCTCGCCTGCGCGCTGGTGTATTTCTGCCTCAATGCAGCGAGCTACGGCGTCGCGTTCTTCCTGCCGACCATCATCAAGGCGTTCGGCGTCACCGACACCCAGACCGGCTTCCTCGCCGCCCTGCCCTTCGTGTTCGGCGCGATCGGCATGGTGCTGCTCGGCCGCCATTCCGACAAGACCGGCGAGCGGCGTTACCACGTCGCCGGCGCATTGACGCTCGCCGCCGTCGGTATCGGCCTCGCCGGGCTGGTCTCAAGTCCGGTGCTGATCATCAGCCTGCTCTGCCTCGCCCAGATCGGCGTCTCCGCGGTGCCGCCGATGTTCTGGCCGATGCCGGCCAGCATCCTGAACGGTGCCTCGGCCGCCGCCGGTATCGCCGCGATCAACTCGCTCGGCAACCTGTCGGGCTTCGCCGGCCCGTTCGCGATGGGCTACCTGAAGGACCTGACCGGCGGATTCACCGCGGGCCTGCTGCTGCTCGCGGTCGTCGGACTGATCGGCGCCCTGGTCACGATCCGGCTGCGGATCGATCCGGTGCTGGAGCGAGCCGCGCGCGAGCCGGTGCTGGCACACTGAAGCGCCATCAGGGAACAGCGCGAATGACGATCCGATCGGATCTCATCGCGCTTTAACGGCTCGATTCAGGCCGCCACGACCCGCGGGCCGGCAGCAGCCGCTTGCGACGGCGCGCAGGGCTTGCTCAGCATCGTCACCTCGGAGAAGCCGACGGCCCTGAGCTGGTCGACCATCGAACGGCGGGCATCCTGCGTCATCGCGGCATCGGGCACCACGACGGCCTGCGCCTTCGCGGTCAAGAGTTCGGCCGGCAGGTCGAGCGCCGAACCGGCGTCGAGCAGCACGTGGTCGTAGACCCTGAGCAGCGCATCGATCGCAAGCACGAGCCGCGGCGATTGCAGATAGCTGCGATCGAAGCCCGGACGCCCGGCGCTGACGATCTGGACGCGCGACTGCCGATCCTTGGTGATGATCTGCGCGAACGTCGCCTCGCCCTGCATCAACTCGGCAAGGCCGGGCGCTGCGGGATCGACGGTGGCTGCCGCCAATACCGGCGAGAAGCCGACGAGATCGACCATCACGACCTTGGCCTGGCGCGCCATCAGACGGGCCAGCGCCAACGCCGTCGCCGTCACGCTCTCGCCGGCCGCCGGACCGAGGACCGTGACCTTATGCGCGGCAGGGCCGGCCGCGACCAGACGCTCGGCGAGTTGATCGATCTCGTCGACCGGCTGGGCCGGCGCGGGCTGCGGTTCGCTGATGGCGGGCTCGTAGGCAACCGCCGGCGCCGGCGGCAATTCGGGCTGCGGCGGTGTCCTCGGTGCAACCGGCGCCGCGCGGGCCGGCTCAGGCGGCAGCGCTGACACCGGCTCGTCTGCGGCTGCGGTCTCCATGACCGGCTCGCGACGCCGGATCACGGCAGCCGCCGGTGCGAAGGCCCGGCCGACCGCGCCGGGCGCGGTGATCCGCAGCAGCTCGCCGGTGATGATGATGCCTGATGACAGCAACAGCGTCGCCAGCGTCGCGATCAGCACGATCGGCAGCTTCTTCGGATAGGCCGGCGTGTTCGAGACCGTGGCCCGCGAGATGATGCGGCCGTCGGTCGGCGCGGCCTCGATGTTCTCGCGTGCGGTCGCCTCGCGATACTTGGCGAGGTAGGCCTCCAGGAGATCGCGCTGCGCCTTGGCTTCACGCTCCAGCCCGCGCAGCTGCACATCCTGGCTGTTGCTCGACGAGGCCTGCTTCTTCGACTGGTCAAGGCTCGCCTGCAGCGCCTGCACGCGGCCGTCGGCGACACGGGCATCGTTGTCCAGCGAGCGCGAGATCTTGCCGGCCTCCTCGCGCAATTGCCGGTCGAGGTCGGCGATCTGCGCCTTCAATTCCTTGATGCGCGGATGGTTGTCGAGCAGTGTCGATGATTGTTCGGCAAGCTGCGCGCGCAGCGTGCCGCGCTGTTCGGCGAGCCGGCGGATCAGCTCGGAATTGAGCACTTCCGAGGCCTCGATCGGCTTGCCGCCCTGAAGCATCTCGCGGATCAGCCGCGCCTTGGTCTCGGCATCGGCCTTCAGCGCGCGGGCATTGTTGAGCTGGGTGTTCAGCTCGCCCATCTGCTGGTTCGACAGCGGGATATTGTTGGTGCCGACGAACAGGCTCGACTTGGAGCGGAACTCCTCGACCCGCGAATCGGCGTCCGCGACCTTGCCGCGCAGCTTGTCGATCTCGCCGAGCAGCCAGGTGCTGGCGGACTTGGCCTGATCCTGCCGCGCGCCCTGCTGCAGCACGAGATAGCCGTCGGCGATCGAGTTGGCGACACGCGCCGCAAGCTCGGGATCCTCCGACTGGAATTCGATCACCATGACGCGCGACTTGTCGACCGCGTAGGCCTGGAAGCGCTCGTAATAGGAATCGAGCACCCGCTCTTCCGGCGTCAGGCTGAACGGGTCACGGCCGATGCCGAACAGCGCCAGCAGCGACTTCAGCGGGGAAAAACCGCGCAGCACCGGATCGAACTCGGGGCGCTCGGCGAGCTTGTTCTTCTTGATGATGTCGCGCGCGAGATCGCGCGACAGCAATAGCTGCACCTGGCTCGTCACCGCCTCGGCATCGAGCGAGGCGCGCTCCAGGTCGCGCTCGCCGTTCGGACGCAGGAAGGCGTTCTCGCGATTGTCGATCAGGATTCGCGCTTCCGACTTGTAGCGCGGCGTCACGACGTTGACGGCGGCAAGCGACAACGCAAACACCAGCACGGTCGGCACGACGATCCAGCCGCGCTTGCGTGCCAGCGCGCGGCCGAGCACATGCAGATCGAGATCGGTTGCCTCGGCCGGACGCGCCGGCTTGTCGGGAATGGGCTTCGGCGCAACCGGCTTCACGACAGCTTCATCGGCAACGCGCGCGGACTTCGGCACCGCCCGTTGCACGACGGCCTTTTCCTTGTCTCTACGCCAGAATGCAAACCGCATAACCAACTCCCGCGGACGCCGCGACTCCCCTTCAATGGCGGCGATTACAGTCCATTAAGGTTGCTGCCGGGTTAATCGGTGCGGTTGCCGGACATCGCCGCCACCACCTGATCCGTCACTGTTTGTTAACCATGAGCGCCGTTAATCGGGACCGATATTGTCGCGGGATTCCTCACATGCGCGATCTGCGCGCTCCCCCTGTTTGTCTGATTGCTGCGCTCGCGCTGTCGGGCTGCATGGGCCGGACGTCGCCGGTTGCCGGCGACCCCGGCCTCGACTCGATGGCTTACGGCCAGCCCTCCTATGCCGCGCCGATCGCCTATGCCGAGCCCGCGCCGAGGCGCGAGGCCTATAATCTCGGCCCCGGCGACAAGCTGCGCGTCGTGGTCTATGGCCAGGAAGGCCTCACCAACTCCTATGCGATCGATGCCGCCGGCGCGATCACGATGCCGCTGATCGGCTCGGTGCCGGCACGCGGCCGGACGCCGGCGGGGCTCGCCGCCGAGATCACCGCACGGCTGCGCAACGGCTTCATCCGCGAGCCTTCGGTGGCGGTCGAGATCGAGTCCTACCGGCCGTTCTTCATCCTCGGCGAAGTCCAGGCCCCTGGCCAATATCCCTACGTGCCCAACATGACGGTCGAGAGCGCGGTGGCGATCGCCGGCGGCTTCTCGCCGCGCGCCAGGCGCGACGAGGTCACCCTCACCCACACCGATGCATCGGGCGCAGGCCGCTTCGTTGCTCCCCTGGGCACCCCGATCGGGCCTGGCGACACCGTGTTCGTCGGCGAGCGCTGGTTCTGATCGATGGCCCAGGATCAAAACCAGCAAGCGCCGCTCCGCATCCTGCACGTCGTCCGTGCCCCGGTCGGCGGCATCATTCGCCACATCCTCGATGTCGCCAACGGCCAGATCGAGCGCGGCCACCATGTCGGTATCGTCGCCGACAGCCTGACCGGCGGCACCCGCGCCGACGGCGTGCTGGCCGAAATCGCGCCGCGCCTCACGCTCGGCGTCCACCGCGTGGCGATCCGCCGCGAGCCGCGCTTCGCCGACGTCATGGTCTGGGCGCATATCGCCGGGCTGATCCGCAAGCTGAAGCCCGACGTCGTGCACGGCCATGGCGCCAAAGCCGGCGCCTATGTTCGCCTGCGGCGGCGCTCGAGCAAGGTGATCCGGGTCTACACGCCGCATGGCGGCTCGCTGCACTACCCGCTCGATACCTGGAAGGGCCGCTTCTACAGCCAACTCGAGCGCACGCTGATGAACAGCACCGATCTGTTCCTGTTCGAGAGCGCGTTTGCCCGCGACACCTACCAGCGCACCGTGGGCAAGCCGACCGGCCTCGTGCGCTGCGTCTTCAACGGCGTCACGTCGGAGGAGTTCGAGCCGGTCCGGAGGGCCGACGACGCCACCGATGTGGCCTATGTCGGCGAGTTCCGGCGCATCAAGGGCGCCGACCTCCTGATCGACGCGGTGGCGAAACTGCGCGCCGAGGGCAAGCCGGTGACACTGACGCTCGGCGGCGACGGCGAGGAATTCGAGCGCCTCAAGGAACAGGTCAAGCGGCTGTCGCTAGGCGATGCCGTCCGCTTCATCGGCCACGTCAAGGCGCGCTTCGGCTTCTCCAAGGGCAGCCTGCTGGTGGTTCCCTCCCGCGGCGACTCGATGCCCTACGTGGTGATCGAGGCCGGCGCCGCCGGCGTTCCGATGATCGCCGCCAATGTGGGCGGCATCCCGGAGATCTTCGATACCCACACCGACGCCCTGTTCGCGCCGAGCAATGCGGGAGCGATGGCCGACGCCATCAAGGCCGCGCTGGACAATCCGATGGCGACCACAGCGCGCGCGCAGCAACTGCGCGAGCGCATCTCCGAGCATTTCTCACAGAGCGCAATGGTCGAGGGCGTGCTCGCCGGCTATCGCGACGCGTTTGCCGAACGTTAACCATTTCTTGCACACGTAACCGTTTCTTCCGATTTGTCCCCTTAAGTCGCGTCCAGGGGAATTTCGCTGCTGCGCGCGGATGCCCATCTGCATGCGCAGGAATGGACGTGGACTCGTGGAACCGTTTAACGCACGCTCGATGCTGGACGCCGCGGCG
>NZ_JBSSGE010000001.1:0-627500 GCF_054063335.1 Bradyrhizobium sp. USDA 4473 | reverse complement strand
CAAGAAGAACGGCTTTGCCAGCTATGACGACTACAACAACGTCGTCGACAACATCTCGCTGGTGCTCGGCGGCTTCGATCCGCAGACCAAGAAGTATGTCGGCCCCGAGGCCGTCGTGAAGGCGCAGATCGCCCAGGTCCAGGCCGACAAGAAGATGTCGGCCAAGGACAAGAAGGACGCGCTCGCCGACCTCAACGAAGCCCTGAAATCGCCGCCGCCCGCAGTCGAGAACAAGGGCAACATCGACCTCGTGACCAAGAGCTACGACAAGCTGATGGAAGAGTTCGGCGGCAGCGACGACAACTGAGGCGCCCGCCGAATCAGGCTTGAATTAAGAATCAGCCCCGGAGAATTTCTCCGGGGCTTTTTTATTCCAGCCTCGTCCTCGGTTCAGAGGCAGCAAACCATCGGTCCCGTCATTGCGAGCGAAGCGAAGCAATCCATCGCGCAGCAAGTACAGAGATGGATTGCCTCGTCGCTATCGCTCCTAGCAATGACAAGCAGTGTAAAACCGTCGCGTTCGCCTCAAGTCCGCGTGCGCATCCGCATCATGAAGCTGTCGAACGAGAGCTCGGCGACCTGCATCCAGGCCAGCGATTCGTTGCGATAGGCGGAGAGGCTCGCATACATCTTGCCGAAATGCGGATTGCTCTTGGCGAGATCGGCGTAGATCTCGTTGGCGGCGCTGTAGCAGGCCTCCAGCACCTCCTGCGGGAACGGCCGCAGCTGCGCGCCGGCGACGATCAGGCGTTTCAGCGCCGGCGGATTGACCGCATCATATTTGCCGGTCACCCAGGTGAAGGTGTCTTCGGAGGCGGCCTGGATCGCGGCCTGATAATGCTTCGGCAGCGCATTCCACTTGTCCTTGTTCATCACATTGTGGCCCTGGCCGGTGCCTTCCCACCAGCCGGGGTAGTAATAGAATTTCGCGACCTTGACGAAGCCGAGCTTCTCGTCGTCATACGGCCCGACCCATTCGGCGGCGTCGATGGTGCCTTTCTCCAGCGCCGGATAGATGTCGCCGCCGGCGATCTGCTGCGGCACGCCGCCGACCTTGGCGATGATGGTGCCGGCGAAGCCGCCGACGCGGAATTTCAGCCCCTGCAGATCCGCCATCGACTTGATCTCCTTCCGGAACCAGCCGCCCATCTGGGCGCCGGTCGAGCCGGTCGGAATGCCGACGCAATTGTACTCGCTGAGCAAATTGTTGATCAGCTCGCTGCCGCCGCCCCATTGCAGCCAGGAGATATGCTGGCGCGTGTTGAGGCCGAACGGCAGCGACGTGCCGAAAGTGAAGGCGGGATTCTTGCCCCAGTAATAATACAGCGCAGTGTTGCCCATCTCGACCGTGCCGTTGGAGACCGCGTCCAGCACCTGCAAGCCGGGCACGATCTCGCCGGCGGCAAAGGACTGGATCTGGAATCGGTTGTCGGTGATCTCGGCGACGCGCTTGCAGAAGAATTCACAGCCGCCATAGAGCGTGTCGAGCGCCTTCGGCCAGCTCGCCGCAAGCCGCCACCTGACCTCGGGCATCGATTGCGCGACCGCGGGCGCAGCCACCGCCGTCGCAGCCAGCCCGACGCCGCCTGCCGTCAAGAAATCACGACGCTTCATGCAATTCCCTCCTGTGTGCCGATGCCTCGACAAGGGGAACGATCTTGGTGCCGTCTTTCTTCGCCGATCGATCGACGTTGCTGTGATGAATGTGTCCGGTGGCCCTCGACAGGCTCTTGTGTGGAAATCCGGGCGCCCGGTTCCACCGGTCAGGATGATCGTTTGCCGGAGGAAATCAAGCGTCTGCCTACACTGCAGGTGCGAAGGAAAGTTGCGCTACAGGTCTCATCCGATACTCGCCGCGACGATGCCGCCGCCGCCGCGATCTGCTACGCAGGGCAGGTAAGGGAGGTCAAGGACATGGCCAACAAGAAAGTCGTGGTCGCCGGCGCGACCGGTCTCGTCGGCAGCGCCGCCTTGCGACACTTCGGCGCATCCGGCGATTGCGAGCGCATCGCGCTGTCGCGCCGCAAGCCGCGCGAGCTCTACGGCGCGCGGCACGTGCCGATCGATCTCGCCAATGCCGAGGATTGCCGCCGTGCCGCGGCCGCGCTCGCCGGTGCAACGCACCTGATCTATGCCGCGCTCTATGAGGCGCCCAGCCTGGTCGATGGCTGGCGCGATGCCGGGCAGATCGCAACCAACGACCGGATGCTGCGCAATCTGATGGGCGTCCTCGAACCCGCAGCGCCCGACCTCAAGCATGTCGCGCTGCTGCAGGGCACCAAGGCTTATGGTGTGCACGTCCGGCCGCTCACGGTGCCGGCGCGCGAGGGCCGCTCGGAAATGTACGAGCAGCCGAATTTCTACTGGGCGCAGGAGAATTTCCTGCGCGAGCTGCAGCGCGGCAAGAGCTGGTACTGGAGCATCCTGCGTCCGGTCCTGATCATCGGCGAAGCCATGGGCGGCGCGATGGATTTGATCCCGCCGCTCGGCGTCTATGCGGCGGTACTGCGCGCGCAGGGCAGGCCGCTGGATTATCCCGGCGGGGCGCCGCGCGTCGCCCAGGCGGTCGACGTCGACCTCCTGGCGCGCGCGATCGCATGGTCGGGCGAGACCCAGGCCGCGCGCAACGAGGCGTTCAACGTCACCAATGGCGACGTCTTCACCTGGGAAAATATCTGGCCGTCGGTCGCTGATGCGCTCGAGATGGCGCCGGGCCGGCATGTGCCGCTGTCGCTGGCGCAGGAATATCCGAATTGGATTCCGCTATGGGACGAGCTGCGCAGCAGGCACGATCTGATCGCGCCGGGTCTGGAGGAGTTCGTCGGCCTGTCGTTCCAATATGCCGATTACAGCATGCGCTACGGGCAGACCGAATCCGGTCCGCCCTCGATCGTCTCGACGGTGAAGATCAACCAGGCCGGTTTCACCGAGATGATGGACACCGAGGTGATGTTCCGGAAGTGGTTTAGGCTGGCGAAGGCGAGCCGGCTGCTGCCGTGAGTTGTTGGAGTCGTGCTCTGGCCGCTTGCTCCTCCCTCTCCCTATTCTCTTGTCCGCCGAAGCCCGCCTTCGGGCGAAGGCGGATGCGGGGAGAGGGTTGGGGTGAGGGGCTCGTTCCGCAAATATAGTCGAAAACGAACTCGCGGAGATCGCCCCTCACCCGGCGCTTCGCGCCGACCTCTCCCCGCAAGAGCGGGGCGAGGTGACTTCCTACGAAAATGCCCGCTCCATCGCCTTGCGCGTCTTGATCGTGTCGTTCGCTTCGTCGACCTCGACGTCGCTCCATCGCACCACCGCGCCATGGGCGACGTCGTTCTTCAGCTTGACGCGATGGGCGAGCCCGATCGGGAGCGCGCCGGTGGCGAGGCTCGCAGCAGCCGGCATCAGTTTGCCCCACACCGTGTAGCCGCCTTCGCCGTCGAGCATCTCGCCGGCGCGCAGATTGCGCTTGGCCACCGACGCGACGTCGCCGCGGAAGCCGCGCGGCTGTCCGGTCGGCTCGTTGCGCAGCGCCGCCGACAGCACCGAAATATTCAGCTCGAGCCCGATCAGATGATAGGGCTTGTACATCGCGGCATAGCGGCCGGACGCATCGGTCTTGAGACCGTATTGCTTGAAGCAATCGGCGGCATAATCGTTCGGCGCCTCCAGCACCACATAGACGCCCCAGCGCAGATCGCGAAACACGGGGCGGCCGTCGCGCTCCAGCGACGACACCACCTCGACGATGCCGGATTTCTCCAGCACGCCGCCCGCCTCGCGCGGCCGCATCACATGCGGCAGATCGTCGACGCCGCAGGGCGGAAACAGCAGTCCCTCCGACGGCACGTCGAGGGTGCAGGCGTTGGCGATCGCCGCCATCTCGATCGCGGATTTGGTGCCGTCGAGGAAGGAGTTGAACATCTGCGGGTTCATGCCGGCGGATTGCGCCTCACCCGGGGTGAGCCCGTAATGCTGCCACACCCCCTCCGGTGTCACGTCATGATAGGCCGGCAGGTACTTGGTGCCCTTGCCGGCGGCGACGACGCGAAAGCCGGTGGCGCGCGCCCAGTCGACCATCTCCGCGGTCAGCGCCGGCTGGTCGCCATAGGCGAGCGAATAGACCACGCCGGCCTTGCGTGCCTCTTCGGCGAGCAGCGGGCCCGCCAGCACATCGGCCTCGACATTGACCATCACGACATGCTTGCCGGCCGCGATCGCCGCGCGGGCATGGCGGATGCCGACGGCGGGATTGCCGGTTGCTTCCACCACGACATCGAACGTGCCGCCGGCGCTCGCGCGTGCGCCGTCGTCGGTGAAGGTGGTCGCGTTGATCCGCGCCTCGTCCCAGCCGACGGTGCGACACGCCTCGCGGGCGCGATCGCGATCGAGATCGACGATCACGGGCACCTCGAGCCCCGGCGTATGCGGCACCTGCGACAGGAACATCGAGCCGAATTTTCCGGCGCCGATCAGGACAACGCGCACCGGCTTGCCGGCGGCGGCGCGGGTTTTGAGGAGGTGATGCAGGTTCATGTGCTGGTTGCCATCGGATTTGATCGCGCGGATGCGACGAGGAAAAGGCCGTCATTCCGGGGCGCGACGAAGTCGCGAGCCCGGAATCCATTGTACTACGAACCGTGCGGTTAAATGGATTCCGGGCTCTCGCTTCGCGAGCCCCGGAATGACGGGGTCTCGAGAGCTTACTCCGCCGCCTGCCGCGGCGCACGGGCCAGCCGCAGCAGCGCGTCGTCGGCAACCGTCTGGATCGGCGTGAAGTCGCGATGCGCGATGTAATCCGGCCGCGTCGGGGTGCGGATGTAGTTGGAGACCGCGTTCAAGGTCAGATAGACGATCTTGCGCGGGTAGGGCGTGATGTTGCCGCTCGATCCGTGCACCAGATTGCCGTGGAACATCAGCATCCCGCCGGGCTTGCCGGTCGGCGCGACGATGCCGCCCTGCTTGACGAGGCGGGTCACGGTCTCCTCGTCCAGCGTCCACAGCGGGTAGGACGTGGTTTCGAGATCGTGCGAGGCCTTGAGGTCGCCAGCGGTCTGGCTCTGCGGCACCAGCATCAGCGGGCCGTTGATCGGCATCACCTCGTCGAGGAAGATCGCGATGTTCATCGCGCGCGGCTCCGGCATGCCGTCGTCGCGCTTCCAGGTGCCGTAATCCTGGTGCCACTGCCAGACGTCGCCGGTGAAGGCCGCCTTGGCGTTGATCTTGAACTGGTGCATGTAGACCTTCTCACCGAACAGCTGCTCGATCGGGTCGATCATGCGCGGATGCGCGCCGAGGATGCCGAACGCCTCGTTGTAGAGATGCGCGGCGAAAGCCGTGCGCGGCGCGCCGCTCTTCTCGCGCCACACCTCGGGACGGTTGGCGTCATAGATCGCGACCGCCTCGCGGGCGAGGAAATCGACCTCTTCCTGGTTGAACAGCTCGGGCAGGAACAGCCAGCCTTCGCGGTGGAAAAATTCGACCTGTTCTTGGGTCAGTTTCATGGTTCTTTCCTCCTGTTGTTATGATTGTCATTTCGGGGCAATGCGAAGCATCGAACCCGGAATCTCGAGGTTCCCCGATGCGCAATTGCGCATCTGTGGTCTGGTCCTTCGGACCATCCCGGAACGACAGCCCTACTCACGCCGCCACGTTGATGGCCCTCAGCTTCTGTTCGGTCATCCGCCCCGCCGTCTGCGCATGCGCCAGCGCGGCAGCCTCGGCGGCGGCGGCATTGCCGGAGAAAATATGCGCGGCGATGGCCTCGTGCTCGGTCCAGGCGCTGTCGCGGTAATCGAGCTCGGCGAGCACAGTCGCCATCGAGCGGCGCATATGCGGCCACTGCGGTGTGATCATCTCCTCAATCGCGGAATTGCCGGCGAGCCGATAGATCGCGCTGTGGAAGTCGACGTCGAGCGCGATCAGCCGCGCCAGCGGCGCGTGGTCGTCGATCGCGCGGCCGGCCTCGAGCGCGGCCTCGAGCTGTGTGCGTGCCGCCGCATCCTCTTTCACATGCGTCGCGGCAAGCCGTGCGGCGAGCGCATCGATGGCGCCGCGCACTTCATACAGCTCGCGGATCCGCTGCGGATCGAGCTGCGTCACCTCGAAGCCGCGCTTGCCGCTCTCCGCGACGAGACCCTGGCGATGCAACAGATGCAGTGCGTGCGAGATCGGCTGGCGCGAGACGCCGAGCTTTTCAGCCAATTCGTTCTGGGTGATGCGCTGGCCGGGCAGCAATGTGCGGTCGATGATCGCTTCGAGCAATCGCCCGTAGACCTGGTCGATCAGGTTCGGAAGCGGGTCCAACGGGATCATGCTTTCAGTCCAATTTGGAATACGGAATTCCGTATTCGAAATAGACGCTACTGCGGGTTGCGAAAGCGGTCAAGGCAACAGTTTTCGGCGCCGATAAGCCGTTGATATATTGATGTTTTCTTCCAAGGCTTGATGAGCGCCTCGATTGCGGCGGAGATTTGCCTCGGAGCGATGGGCACCGTGGCCCGGGCGGATAATGAGCTCAGTGAGGTGAGCGTCGTGCAGGGCTCCCTCCCCCCTTCTTGTCCGCCGAAGCCTCTTGGCGAAGGCGGATGCGGGGAGAGTGGGGAGGGGTGGCCCCGGGCGCCGGCGCGAAAGATCGGCGCTGCTGTCCCAATGCGATGCCGTTGCGCCCCGCTACCTCGCCTTGCCCAGCTCCATCAGCATCCGCGTCATCAGATAGAGCCGCGGCACGATCGAGTTGGTGTCGATGTATTCGTCGCGCGCGTGATAGCCCCAGCCGGCGAGGCCGAAGCTCTCGACCACGATCGCCTTGCCGCTGCGCGCGGCGTAGCCGGCGTCGGTCGCGCCGCCGGTCATCTCCGCAATGTCGAGCGTGCGGTCGAGCTCGGCATAGATCGCCTGTCCCTGTTTTGCGAGTGCGCGGCCGCGATCGTTTGCGATGAAAGGCGGGCGGCCGGCGACGACCTTCACGCTCACCTCGGTGTCGGGGATCAGTCTGTCCTTTACCTTCTCGTCGAGTGCCGCTTGCAGCTTCTGCACGCCGTCCGGAATGGTGAGACGGATATCGGCGCCGGCGGTGGCATGATCGGGAATCTGGTTGCGCACCGTGCCGGCCTTCGCGGTGGTCCAGTTCAGCTGCGTGCCGGGAATGGATTTCGCGACGTCCTGGGTTTGCAGCAATTGATGCGCGAGCTCGAGCAGCGCGTTGCGGCCGAGCTGCGGTGCGGCGCCGGCATGCGAGGCCTTGCCCTTCACATCGATCGTGCCGGTCGCGGTGCCGCTAGCGCCGAGCAGCAGGCTCTCATTCCTGGCGACCGGCGATGCCACGGTCGGCTCGCAGGACAAGACCACATCGTGCTGGTCGGCGAGCTCGGCGATGATCTCGCCGGAACCGATCGAGCCGACCTCCTCATCCGGATTGAACGATACCGTAAGCCTGGCGTAGTCGTGCCAGCCCGCGTCGTTCAGGATCTTCAGCGAATGCAGGATGACGGCGATGCCGCCCTTGTCGTCGGCGATGCCGGGTCCATAGATCCTGCTGCCCTCGACCTTGTAGGGCTGGCTGTCGAGGATGCCGTGCTCATAGACCGTATCCATATGCGCGATCAGCATCAGCTTCCTGCTGCCGGTCCCTTCAAATGTGCCGATCACCATGTCGGCGCCGGCACCCTTCGTGGTCTTGCGGCGCTCGGTCCTGGCGCCGAGCGCCTTCAGCCGCGCTTCGGTGTAGTCGGCCATCTTGTTCAGGCCGTCGACATCGCTGGAGCCTGATTCGATCAGCACCATGTCGTGCAGGCTCTCGATCACGGCCGGTTGGGCCTGCTCGGCGGCCGCGCGCAGCTTCTCATCCGCGGCGGCAAGAGCGGAGGACGAGGCGAGGGCGAGCAGTCCGGCCGACGCGAGCAATTTGATGGATCGTTTCATGATTGTCCTCCCTGCGTGAGCGCAGCGAGAGACTAGCATCGCGATCCAGCCGCGTCAGGCGCGATCGAGCACCTCGACATCAAGTGCTTCGATCTCGGCCGGCTCGGCGGTCGCGTCGATCGCCGCGATTCTGTCGCCTGCGATCGTGACCCGCAGCACGACGCGCAGTCTGCCGCCGAGAATGACGGCAACGCCGATCTCGCCGTCGACCAGCGCCGGCTTCGCGGCCTGAGCGCGTCCCTTGAAGCTTTCGGCGACCGCCGCCGCGCCGCGGATCACCGGCAGCGAGCCGAGCCGCTGCGCGGCCTGATCGGCGCGCACCACGACGTCGGGCGCGAGCACCGCAAGCAGCCCCTCGAAATCGCCGTTGCGGGACGCCGCAAGGAAAGCCTCGACGATGCCGCGCTGCCGGCTGAGATCGGCATCCGGCGCAGGCGGCGTGCCCTGCACGCGGCGACGCGCGCGGCTTGCCAGTTGCCGCGCGGCGGCCGGCGTGCGCCCGACGATCGGCGCGATCTCCTCGAACGGCACCGCGAACATGTCGTGCAGCACGAAGGCCAGCCGCTCGGCCGGCGCCAGCGTTTCCAGCACCACGAGCAACGCCGCACCGACCGAGTCCGCCATCTCGGTCTCGCGCTCGGACGGATTGTCGGCGATCGGCTCGGGCACGTGCGCCCCCATCGGCTCCTCGCGGCGCGATTTGCGCGCACGCAGCATGTCGAGGCAGATCCGCGCGGTCACCGTGGTCAGCCATCCGCCGAGATTGTCGACCGCGGCGGCATCGGTGCGGCCGAGCCGCAGCCAGGTTTCCTGCACCGCGTCGTCGACTTCGGCGGTCGAGCCGAGCATGCGATAGGCCACCGCCCGCAGCCGCGGCCGGTTGGCCTCGAACTGCTCAGCCAGAAATTTCTTCTCGTGCATCGGTCACATTCCCTTGGTCCGCTCCGTCATGGCCATGACGAACGAAACTGGGCCGATGTGACAACAGATCGGCACGGCGGCGTCAAAAGGCAAATCAGGAGACTGACATGATGAAAGCCCGCATGAACCACCCGGTGATGGTTGTTCCCGAGGCCATGAAGGCGCTGCAGGCGCTCAGCGAAAGCACCAAACAGGCCTTGCCGGAAAAGCTGCTCGAACTGGTCCATCTGCGCGCCAGCCAGATCAACGGTTGCAGCGTCTGCGTCGATATGCACCCAAAACTCGCCCGGCGCGCCGGCGAGACCGACGAACGGCTGTTCGCGGTCGGCGCCTGGCGCGATGCGCCGTATTTCACCGACGCCGAACGCGCCGCGCTGGCGCTGACGGAAGCGGTCACCCGGCTCAGCGATCGCGAGGATCCGGTCACGGACGCGGTGTGGGACGAGGCCGCGAAGCATTTCGACGAGCAGCAGCTTGCATCCTTGGTGCTGGGCATCGCGGCGATCAATGTCTGGAACAGGCTGAACGTCGCCGTGCGTCAGCCGGTCGGTGCGTGGAAGGTGTGAGAGCTCTCCCTCTCCCCGTTCTCTTGTCCGCCGAAGCCCGCCTTCGGGCGAAAGCGGATGCGGGGAGACGGTTGGTGAGGGGCTCTCTCCGCGAGCAGTGTAGTCGGATAGACCTGTCCCCCTCACCCGGATCACATTTCGCTACGCTGCATGATCCGACCTCTCCCCGCAAGCGGGGCGAGGTGAAGTGTTGGGCCGGCTCAGCCCGCCAAAAATTCCAGCACGATCTCGCAGTAGCGCTGCGGGGCCTGCTCGAACATCGGGTGCGTGGTGCCGGGGATCATCTCGGTACGCGCACCCTTCACGTTGGCGGCGAGCGCGTGCAGCACCTTCGGCAGCATGCCCTTGGTGTTGGCGCCGCCGATGAACAGCGTCGGCGTCTTGATCGCCTCGGCGTCCGCCTTCGAGAATGGCGGCCGCTGGTCGCGGGTCTGGCCGATCAGCGTGGTCGCGTTATCGCGCAGCAGCTGCTTGGAAGTTGCCGGAATCCGCTTCCAGGCACCGGGGCCTTCCAGCGCGTCCATGAAGATCTGCAAGCCGCCATCGACGTTGCCCTTGGCGATCACCTCGGCGGAAGCCGCGATCCGCGCCGCCAGTGGTGAGGGGCCCGGCTTGAAATCCGGATCGAGGGTCGCGTCGAGTTCGCCGCCGGGTTCGGCGAGGATCAGCCTGCGCAGCAGGTCCGGCCTTCGCTGCGCGACGCGGAAGCAGATATGGCCGCCGCGGGAATGCCCCATCAGGTCGACCGGTTTGGTGTCGAAGGCCTCGATGAAGGCGATCACATCGTCGACATGCTGGGCGATCGAATAGGTGTCGCCGACGCCGTCCCAATGCGCCGGGAAGAAATGCCGCAGGCTGACCGCGATCACGCGATGCGCCTGCGTCAGCGGCCCGAGCACCGCCGACCAGATCCGGAAATCGCACAGCGAGCCATGCACGCAGAGCAGCGGCGGCCCCTTGCCGCTCTCTTTGCCGATATCGAGATAGGGCATGTCGAAACCGTTGACGTGGAGACTGTGCATTCGGGGGCTCGCGGACGGGCAGGAGATGTTGTTGATTTGGCCCAAGTTCCCACGGAATTCGGGTGGATAGCAACATTCTCCAAGCCTAGATTTCAGATCAACAGCAGGCTCACGCGTGAGCCGAAGCAACGATATCAGGGAACATCTGGAGCGAGCCATGACCGGCCAGCATTTTGCAATCTTCGAGACCATGATCGGCGCCTGCGGCGTCGTCTGGGGCGAGCACGGCGTCACCGGCGTGCAGCTGCCGATGGGCACCGAGGAGAAAACCCGCAAGCGGATTGCCCAGCGCAACGGCGAGGTCACCGAGGCGGCCCCGCCGGCCGAGGTGCAGCACGCGATCGACGGCATGATCGAGCTGCTTGCCGGCAAGCCGAACGACCTCGCCGACATCGTGCTCGATCTCGACGGGGTGCCGGAGTTCAACCGCGGTGTCTACGACATCGCGCGGAAGATTCCGCCGGGCAAGACCATGACCTATGGTGACATCGCCAAGCAGCTCGGCGGCGTCGAGCTGTCGCGCGACGTCGGCCAGGCATTGGGCCGCAACCCGTGCCCGATCGTGGTGCCCTGCCACCGGGTGCTCGCGGCCGGCAACAAGCCGGGCGGCTTCTCGGCCAATGGCGGCGTGGTGACCAAGCTGAAGATGCTCGAGATCGAGGGCGCGGTGGTGAACCACACGCCGAGCTTGTTCGATTGAGCGGCGCAAGTTGCGAAACCGTGGGGTGGGCAAAGGGAGCGCAAGCGAACGTGCCCACCCTTCTTGCACCGTGCGCTTGAAGGCGGGCACGCTTCGCTTTGCCCACCCTACGGGTCGACCCCTCCAGGGGAGGGTGAAGCGCCCGCCTACTTCACCGTCTCGCACACGAACCCATTGCCCTTCCGCTTGATCTTGCCGACGGTCGGCGAGGGGAAATGCGCGGGGCAGCACAGCGTGTCGGTGTCGCAATAGCGTTCCAGGAAGCTGCGCCGCGTCTTCGCTGCCAGTGCCGGGTCGACGTCGAACTTCGGCGACAGCTCCGGATAAAGCGTCTGGATCGGCGAGTGCATCAGATCGCCGGCAAACACCGCGTCATCCTTGCCGCGGCCGAGAGTGAAGGCGACATGGCCCGGGGTGTGGCCGGGCGTCGGCAGGATGCGCAGGTGATCGCCGATCGCAAAATCAGTGCCGACGAGCTCGGCGCGCTTGGCCTCGACCACGGGCAGCACGCTGTCGACGAAGGGCGGGACCTCCGCCTTGGCATTGGTCTCGGTCCAATAGTCGAATTCGCTCTTGTCGAACACGTAGCGCGCGTTCGGGAAGGTCGGCACCCAGCGGCCGTTCTCCAGCCGCGTGTTCCAGCCGACATGATCGACATGCAGATGCGTGCACATCACATAGTCGATGTCACCGACCGAAAAGCCCGCCGCCGCGAGGCCGCGCAGATAATTGTCATCGGTCTTCATATTCCAGGTCGGCCGCGTCGGGCGCGGCTTGTCATTGCCGATGCAGCTGTCGATCAGGATGGTGTGGTGCGGTGTCTTCACGATGTAGGACTGGAATGCCAGGATCAAGGTGTCGCTGTCGTCGAGCGCACCGGCCGCCTTCATCCAGGCGCGGTTCTCGGCGAGCAGCTCCGGCGTCAAGCCGGGAAACATGTCCTGCGCGGGCAGGAACTTGCCTTCCTCCTCGACAATGCGATGAATGGTGAGATCGCCGGCTGAAAATTTCAGGCTCATGGTGATTCCTTGGATAAGGTCGGTGCGCGTCGCGCACGGTGAGGTGATGATGTCGGCGCGGTAGCCAACGCCGCAAGCGCTTCGTTCGGCCGGCCGTACCGGGCTGCCGCCGTCGTCATCACAAGATCGAGATCGGCAATCGTCGACACGAGCGCAAGGCTCGCGCCGGGAAGCGAGGGAGACGTGCGTGCATCTTCATCTCCCCGCCTTTGTCCGGTTACGCCGGCGGCGGCGCCGAGATCTTCACCGACGGCCGCTCCAGCATTTTCTGGTAGAACGCGTCGAGCTTCGGATAGGCCTTGCGCCAGCCGCAATCGGCGAAGCGGAAATCGGCGTAGCCGAGCACGCAGACGAGGCCGATCTGTGCGATGTCGAACGACGAGCCATCGAGCACGTCCGGCCGGTTCTCGAACCGCGCCATACCGGCCCAGGCCCGGTTCCAGTGATCGTCATACCAGGCCTGCCACAGCGAGCCCTGCGGCCGCACCATCTTCTCGTAGCGGCACAGCAGCATGGAATCGAGCATGCCGTTGAGCAGCGAATGATCGGTCTTCAGCTGCCAGCGTCGTGGGCCGTAGCCCGGGATCAGCCGGCCGCCGCCGATCTCGTTGAGATATTCGACGATGACGTAGGAATCCAGGATCACATCGCCATGGTCGAGGATCAGCACCGGCAGCTTCTTCAGCGGCGAGATCCTGGAGTATTCGTCGTTGGCCGTGCCGGGCGCAACGGTCGCCGGCACGAATTCGATCTTGTCGATCAGGCCAAGCTCGATCGCCGCGATGCGCACCTTGCGGGCGAACGGGGAGGCGGGAGAGAAGGTGAGTTTCATGGATGGTCCTTGCGCGGGCTATCGAATTTGAGCGTCATTGCGAGGAGCGAAGCGACGAAGCAATCCATTTGTCCGCTTGCTTGGATAGATGGATTGCTTCGCTTCGCTCGCAATGACGGCGGTGGCGCTGGCTGGACCTCAAGCCGCGACGATTTCCTGGCGCTGCTCGCCGAGGCCTTCGATGCCGAGCGTCACGACGTCGCCGACATTGAGATATTGCGGCGGCTTCATGCCGGTGCCGACGCCAGGCGGAGTGCCGGTGGTGACGATGTCGCCGGGCAGCAGCGTCATGAACTGCGAGACGTAGGAGATGCACTTCGCCATGGTGAAGATCATGGTCGAGGTCGAGCCGGTCTGGCGGCGTTGGCCGTTGACGTCGAGCCACATCGAGAGCTTCTGCACGTCGGCGATCTCGTCCTTGGTGGCGAGCCACGGGCCGACCGGACCGAACGTGTCGTGCGACTTGCCCTTGGTCCACTGACCGAGGCGCTCGATCTGGAAATTGCGCTCGGAGACGTCGTTGCAGATGCAGTAGCCGGCGACATGGTTCAGTGCGTCGGCTTCCGAGACATACTTGGCGCGGGTGCCGATGATCGCTGCGATCTCGACTTCCCAGTCGAGCTTGGTCGAGCCGCGCGGCTTCTCGACCGCGTCGTTCGGGCCCGACAGCGCCGTGTTGGCCTTGAGGAAGAAGATCGGCTCCGACGGAATCGGGTTGCCGGTTTCCTTGGCGTGGTCGGTGTAGTTCAATCCGATCGCGACGAACTTCGAGATGCCCGTGACCGGGGCGCCGAAGCGCGGCTTGCCGGAGACGGCGGGCAGGGAGGCGGGATCGAGGGCAGCGAGCTTCTTCAGCGATTCCGGCGAATAGGCCTCTCCGGTCAGGTCCTTCAGGTGAGCCGAGAGGTCGCGGAGTTGGCCGGATTTATCGATCAGACCGGGCTTTTCCGCACCCTTTTCGCCATAACGAACAAGCTTCATGTTGATCACTCCCTACGATGTCCTGAGGATTGTTACTGGTATACCTCGACACGCTTCATGGAACAGCGCGGGCGGAAATTCAACCGCCATGAGGCCGCTGCATTGCTGCCAAGCCTTATTTCAAGGCCGGTTCGGGCCGATCACTCCAGCGCGATGAACCTGAACGCATTGCCGTCGCGCTTGATGTGGCCGGCATTGAAATGCCCGCCGATCACCAGCGTGGGCGTGTCGGCAAAGCGTGAGAACAGCTCGCGCCGCGTCACCGCCGACTGCTTCTGGTCGGAGTCCGCGGTCGACGACCAGTCGAGGTGATACATCTGGCAGGGATGATGCGCGACGTCGCCGGTCAGCAGCCCTTCCTCTCCCGCCGACCTGATGTGGATGCTCATGTGGCCGGGGCTATGCCCCGGCGTCGGGATCAGCGTGATCTCCTCGGTCAGGCGGTGGTCGCTCGGCACCAGCTCGGCCTTGCCGGCGTCCGCGATCGGCTTCACGGAATCGGCGAACACCGCGGCGTGCGCAGCATCGTCACTGTGGTCGCGCCAGTGCTCGAATTCGGTCCTGCCGAATACGTAACGTGCGTTGGCGAAGGTCGGCACCCATTTGCCGCCGGCGAGCTTCGTGTTCCAGCCGACATGGTCGACATGCAGATGCGTGCACAGCACGGTGTCGATGCTGTCAGGGGCAAATCCCGCCGCGGTCAGCTTCTCCAGGAACGGATCGCTGCGGTTGTTCCAGGTCGGCACGTTGCGGCCCTGCTTGTCGTTGCCGAGCCCGGTGTCGACGATGATGCGGTGCTCCGGCGTCTCCACCAGCAGCGAGTGGATCGACATTTTCAGCCGGCCGTCCTCATTGGCGAAATGCGGGATCAGCCAGGGCAGGCTCTGGATCTCCTCCCGGCCGGCGAGCGGCAGGATGAAGCGGGTGCTGCCGACGGTCTCGAGCTCGACGACCTTGGTGATTTTGACCTTGCCGATCGTCCATTGCATGCGGCGTGCCCTCCGTTTTTTGTTCTCTGGCCCGACCATGCTTGTTTCCGCGTGCCGGCGCAATGGATCAAGTCGGCGCCTCCTGCGTTACCGCCTCGTTGGACCAAGGAGTGCGCGAATGCCGGAACTCACAATCTCCCCCGAAAAGGTCGGCTTCTTGATCGAGAAGGCGCGCGAATTCGACGTCAAGGAGGGCATCGTCGATCCGGACTCCGGCTCGAACGGCGCCGACGACGAGATGATCGACGTGCTGGAGGATGACGGCAATGATCCGGTGGCGCGCGAGATCACCGGCTTCATTGACGCGCTGACCGAGGACGAGCAGGTCGATCTGGTTGCGCTGATGCGGCTCGGCCGTGGCGACGCCACGATCGAGGAATGGGCCGATCTGCGCCGCGAGGCCGCGCGCGGCCGCAACGGCCGTACCGCGAGCTATCTGCTGGGCGAGCCGATGCTCGGCGATTTTCTTGCCGAAGGGCTCGACGAGTTCGGCCTTTCGCCGAACGACGAGCGCATCACGCCGATCCAGTAGGAGGAGCTGTTCACTTACCTCGCCCCGCTTGCGGGGAGAGGTCGGATTGCATGCAGCGAAGCGGAATGCAATCCGGGTGAGGGGGAGCTTCCGCAGTCTCTGCCGTCACCTTTTTCGCGGCGAGAGCCCCTCACCCCAACCCTCTCCCCGAATCCGCCTTCGCCCGAAGGCGGGCTTCGACGGACAAGAGAACGGGGAGAGGGAGAAGCAAAACATCCGCGTGTTATCGCGCGCAGTCGACGATCACGGTACCGATCTTGTCGCCCTTCTCGACCGCGAGATGGGCGTCGGCGGTCTCGGCCAGCGCGAATTGGCCGGCGATGTTGTGCACGCGGGTACCCGACTCCAACCATTTGGTGATGTCGGCCTGCGCGGCCGCGAGCAACGTCGGCGGCAGCGCGAACAGCACCAGCGTGCGCACCGCGATGCATTTCTCCATCAATTCGCGCACCGGCAGCGTGGGCGTGCGGTTGCCGTTGCTGGCATAGACCGCGATGGTCGAGTTCATCGCCATGAGCTTCAGCGTGGTGGCGAGGTTGCCGCCGAAATCGACGTCGATCACGCGGTCGACGCCGCGGTTCTCGGTGAAGGCCATCACCTTGGCGACGACGTCCTCGGTTCGGTAGTTGACGACGGCGTCGGCGCCGGCCAGCCGCGCTTCGACGTCCTTGACCTCTGAACTGACGGTCGCGATCACGCGCGCGCCGCCCCACTTCGCCAATTGCACGGCGTAGTGACCGACCGCGCCGGCGCCGCCGGTGACCAGCACCGTTTGCCCTGCGATCGGACCGTCGGCAAACAGCGCGCACCACGCGGTCATGCAGGGGATGCCGAGCGTAGCACCTGCGGCGAACGACACGTCCTGCGGCAGCGGCGTCACCAGGTAGTCGGCGAGCGCGATGTATTCGGCCGCGGTGCCGAAGGCGCGGCCGTTGCGCTGGCCGTTGAACAACCAGACGCGGTCGCCGACCGCAAAGCGCGTCACGCCTTCACCGACCTGATCGATGATCCCCGCGCCGTCGCTGTTCGGGATCACGCGCGGGAATTCCATCGCGCGATAGTTGCCGCTGCGGCGGCCGACATCGGCCGGATTCACGCCCGACGCTTCGAGGCGGACGCGGACTTCGCCAGGGCCCGCGTCAGGCGTCGGCATCTCACCGACAGTGAGCACCGTCGGCGCCGCGCCGGTTTTTTCGTACCAGACTGCTCTCATCTAGCGCCCCTTTCCGAAGTTCGTGAACTCGTCCAGCGACCTCGTGCGCGAACTTCGGAAAGCAAGAGGGCGCTAGAAGACTCATGAATCTCTAGTGCCGCTTGACCGATTTGAAGCTCCAAACCGGTCTCGCCGCATACAGTGCAGGAGCTTCAAATCGGCGGCACTAGAGCGTGCCCGGGAAGGCGCCGCCGTCGAGCAGAATGTTCTGCCCGGTGATGAAGCCGGCCTTGTCGCCGCACAGGAACGCGCAGGCATAGCCGAACTCGTCGGGACGGCCGAAGCGGCCGGCGGGGTTCAGCTTGGCGCGCTCGGCCAGCACCTGGTCGGCCGAGATGCCGCGCTTCTCGGCCTCGGGCTTGGCGGTGCCGCGCAGGCGGTCGGTGTCGAACGGGCCCGGCAGCAGGCCGTTGATGGTGACATTGTTGATCACGGTCTTGCGCGACAGGCCGGCGACGAAGCCGGTGAGGCCGGCGCGGGCGCCGTTGGAGAGGCCGAGGATCTCGATCGGCGCCTTCACGGCGGCCGAGGTGATGTTGACGATGCGGCCGAACTTGCGCGCCATCATGCCGTCGACGGTTGCCTTGATCAGCTCGATCGGCGTCAGCATGTTGGCATCGATCGCCTTGATCCAGTCGTCGCGGGTCCAGTTGCGGAAATCGCCGGGCGGCGGGCCGCCGGCATTGTTGATCAGGATGTCCGGTTCGGGGCAGGCCCTGAGCACGGCCTCGCGTCCGGCCGCCGTCGTGATGTCGCCGACGATCTCGGTCACCGTGACGGACGGATGGGCCTTGCGGATGTCGTCGGCGGTCTGCTTCAGCGCCTCGGCGCCGCGCGCCGTCAGGGTGACGTGCACCCCTTCATTGGCGAGCGCGATCGCGCAGGCACGGCCTAGTCCCTTGCTCGATGCGCAGACGATGGCCCGGCGGCCTTTGATTCCAAGATCCACGAGTTCACTCCCTGTGATGTCGGGTCGGTTTGTAAGGTTTCGATGGCGCCAGTCTAGCCAGGCTCGGCCGCGGCGATAAGGGAGGTGCAATGCATAAGTGCATGCCGGGCCGGAGCGGCCGGGCCAGCGCAACGGGCTAGATGCGCTGCTCCCGCCGCAGCCGCTCGATCGCCATGGTAGCTTCGGGCGGCAGCGAGCGGAATCCGGCCTGACCCGCCGCGGAGAACAGCGGCCGCAATTGCGATCCGTTGAGGAATTGCGGCTGCTTCGCCAGCGGCACCAGCTGGTCGAACACCAGCACCAGCGTGGTCACCACAAGGCCGACCCTGACCGCGCCGAGCAGCGCGCCGCCCAGCCGGTCGCCGATCCCGATCTCCGCGCCGATGGTGTCGTCGAGCATCGTCCGCGCCATCTTTCCGAGGATGACGCCGGTCAGCAGGAACAGGCCGAACAGCAGCACCCCGTTGGGCGGAAACGGCGACGACGGCAGCGTCGCGATGTGTGGCCCGATCATCGCCAGCACCGCGACCGCAATCGGCATGGCGACCAGATAGGCCAGGATGGTGACCGCGCTGCGCAGCAGGCCGGTGGTGAAGCCGGTGACGACTGCGAACAGCAGCCCGAGGATCACGACGATGTCGAAGAGGTTCATGGATGACGATTTCCTGCCCCGATCTCCTACGGTTCCCAGGTTGATGAAACCGGTTTGCATCGAGGACAATTGTAGCAATCAATCGTCCGTGTTCCGCAACCTGTCGATGTCCGGCCTATGCGATGCCGGTAAAGAAATCATCCTCCTCGCCCGCCACAGGCGTCATTCCGGGCGCGACGAACGTGCGAGTTCGTAGCCCGGATGGAGCGCAGCGCAATCCGGGGAGCCTGTGCGCGAAATCCCGGATTACGCTTCGCTTCATCCGGGCTACGATGTCTCGTATTGGCCGCGATCGTTACCGCGCCCGCATCTCCGCCCTGGTCATATCGGCCGCCTTCCGCCGGCGTGTCGAGCAGCCGCCTGGTCATCTTGAAGCCCGCGACCATGGTCTCGACGTCGCTGTCCTCGCCGTGTCAGTCACGTATGTTTCCCCCACTCTCTTGCCGTTCGGCTACGACAACATCCGCATCAGCTTCTCCAGTCGCGCGACCTTCGCGCCATAGGGCGGATAGAGATCGGCGAGCCGGTTGAAGCGCGAGCGGTAGAACACCGGCTTCAGCTTGGTCAGCGTCTTGAATCCCCATTCGCCGTGATAGGCGCCGGTGCCGGACGCGCCGACGCCGCCCATCGGCTGATAGGCCTGCGCGAAATGGAACAGGCAGTCGTTGACGGTGACGCCGCCGGACACCGTGCGCGCCAGCACCGCGTCGCGGGCGGCATTGTCGGTGCCGAACCAGTACAGCGCCAGCGGGCGGTCGCGCTTGTTGATGAAGGCGATCGCCTCATCGGTGTCGCGGGTGCCGATGATCGGCAGCAGCGGTCCGAAGATCTCCTCCTGCATCACGGTCATCTCGGGCGTCGCATCGACGATGACGGTGGGCGGAAATTTGCGCACTCCCTTCCATTCGGGATCGTTCGGCGCCGCCGGCTGCATGATGGTCGCACCCTTTGCGGCGGCGTCGGCGACGAGGCGTTCGAGCCGGGCGTAGTGCCGGTCCGAGACGATCGAGGTGTAGTCGGGATTTTTCGGATTGGTACCGAACATGTGCTGCATATGGCCCAGCAGCCGCATCGCGAACGGCTGCACCGCGGCTTGCGGCAGCAGCACGTAATCGGGCGCGATGCAGGTCTGCCCGGCATTGAGCAGCTTGCCATAGGCGATGCGCTGCGCGGCCTCGTCGATGTCGGCGGAGCCGTCGACGATCGCGGGCGACTTGCCGCCGAGCTCGAGCGTCACCGGCGTCAGATTGCGGCCACAGGCTTCCGCGACCAGCCGGCCGATCCGGGTCGAGCCGGTGAAGATCAGATGGTCGAACGGCAGCGCGGCGAAGGCCTTTGCAACGTCGTCGTCGATCGCGGTGACCGCGAGCTCGGTGGGGTCGAATTTCTTTTCAATCGCCTCGGCCAGCAGTTCGGCGAAGCGCGGCACCAGCTCGCTCGGCTTGATGATGGCGCGGTTGCCGGCCGCGATCGCGGCGACCGCAGGCGCCAGCGTCAGTTGCAGCGGATAATTCCACGGTGCGATGATCCCGACCACGCCGAGCGGCTGCGGCATCAGCCGGTTCTTTGCCGGCGCGAACTGCATGGTGGTCGGCACCTTTTGCGGCGCCATCCACGACTTGAGGTGCTTGGCCGCGTGCTTGATCTCGCCGAGCACCAGCATGGTCTCGGCGATCGCGGTCTCGACGGTGGAGCGGTGGCCGAAATCGGCCGAGATCGCCGCCTCGAATCGCGCCTCGTTCTCGGTCAGGGCGGCGCGCAGGCGGCGCAGCCGGTCGAGCCGCGCCTGCAATGTCGGCGCCGGCTCGCTCCGTGACAGCTCGATCTGGCGGTGAAAGGTCTCCTCAAGCGCGTACAGCCCCGGGCTCTTCAACAGCCGGTCCATGGCGTTCCCCCTCGGATGACATTTCCTTGACGGATTTTGTTGGCGCCAAGCTCCGCTTTTGCGGGCGGTCTGGCAAGCCCCGGTTCCCGGCGGTCATTTTGTCAGGAAAACCGGTGATCTGGACGTCACAAAATCCTCAAAAACCCGCATCCGGGGCTTTCCAAACCCACTTCACATTGATACATACGCCCCGCACCCGACGGCTTCGGCCCGGGTCGCCTTCTCAGGAAGCCCTCCGGACGGATCGATCGGCGCCGTTAGACGCGTTGGCCGGCAGGTTCGGGCACTCTTTCTGCAAGGCACGCAACGGTTTAACGCGGGGTGGAGCAGCCCGGTAGCTCGTCAGGCTCATAACCTGAAGGTCATAGGTTCAAATCCTATCCCCGCAACCAAGTCGGTCAAAAGCCCCAGCAACCTCAATGGTTTGCTGGGGCTTTGTTTTGCCGTCCAATCGAGCGTAACAGTCTCAGTGACTTAGCTCGTAGGTTCAAATCACCCCGCAACCATCAGCCGACGAGCCATAGCGCGGAGCCCCTTTTACCTCGGCTGTTTTGTCGTGTGTGGCGCGTGCTGAATCAACCTGAGTCGGCAGCCGCGTCGATCACGAGGGCCGTTGCATGCGAGGCGCGATGCGTCGCCTCGCAGGTCAGCAATTGCATTCATCCGACGGGCTTCCCGCGCGTTTGCCCCTTCGTCAAGCCCCCAGCATTGTGCCGAGTGTCTGCAGACGCCTGCGAACGGCACCGTCGTCGCCGCGCGACAAGAAGCTACCGGCGACCTGCTGACCTTCAGGACTCAATGGCATCGTCGTGGACCCTGCCTGCGAAGTTGTTGGTTTGATTCAGATCAAGCTACGGCGGGCTTCCATGTTCTGTCTTTCGTGCGAGATCCAGGGTCAAATGGGGGAGCGCCGTGGAAGCCAAGACGCACGCTTTGAGAGTCCTCAGCGCGCTATTTTCCGATGCCTACGTAAAGAGCCGGAATGCCTCGCAGTGCTGTCTGGATCTGCTCGGATTGGCGATGCGACCTTGTCGTGGTCGCTCGATGCCGGCTACCGCCCTCGTCTTGAACATCGCGGTCGCATTGTTCGCGACGACCTGTCTCGCGATGGAATTTTCCCGTGTCCCCGGGTGCTTCGGCGATGTCTTGAAACTCAGGGATGACATTCGGGATGGGGACTTTGTCCGTTTCCGCGGTTACCTTGGTGCAGAGCGACGGATCGTCGGCCTGGATCTCGATTCCGGCGGAGGCTCTCTCTACGAGGGTTTCCGGATCGCCATGCTTGTACACCAGAAACAGTTCGCCACTTACGTTTCCGGAGAATGCGACTCGGCATGCGCTTTTATCTTCCTGGCGGGCGCGAAGCGTTACGTGGCGCCGGACGGCAAGATCGGCGTCCATTCGGTTTCCAACATGCATGGCAACGAAGACCTTGGTACGCTTCGCGACACGATCAAGCTGGCAAGGCTATCGGCCAAGCTCCGTGTTCCTCCGTCGGTGATTGGAAAGATGGTGATGACCCCGCCAGGAAGGATGGCGTATTTGAATAGGGAAGAGCTCGCTTCGCTGAAGGTTGTGGAGCGGAACCCGTTTGATCGCGTCGCTCGCACGGCGACCTCTGGATCAAAGAGCTCCATATGTGGCGCGATGCCCTCGAAGAGCGCGTCGGAAGAGGAACGTCCGATTCGGATTACCGCAGACTCGAAAGGAAGCTTAGAGACGGACCTCCGCCAAGCGAGAAGCGAACGTCAGGCGAGGTGTCCCGAGATATGTCGTTCCGGCTTGAGCGATCCGGCTCTGGTGGTGGGCCGCCAAGCCGCTAATGCATTGTCTCAGCATGTTGCGGCGGCACCGGGCAGGCCGCATAGCCAAATTGGGTCATCGAATCTGCCGCATCTGGGTTTGATGGATTGGCACAAGCTGCACTGGTCATCCTGTTGAACCATGATCTACAGTGGCAATCATGGGGTACGACCGCCATAAGTTTTGGCAAGTGCATGGCGCAGGCCGGCAGGCTGGCGTTCGCAATCGGCTGCGTGCTTGGTTCGACGTGGTCGACGGTGATATTGCCTTCAGGGTCGTAGTCATGACCGCCGGGATGCTGTCGAGTGTGGCGATCGCCTTTGGATTGCTGTCATCCTGAACGGCACCTTATTTGAAGTTGAGCGATCTGATGTCAGCGACGACATGCGCATCCTCGCCGATCTGGTCAATCATCGGGGCGATCATGCCGATCAGGATGTCGACGGGCCGGCGCTTGCTGCGATCGCCTCATCGATGACCGCTTCGCTTCACAAGCTGCGCATAATCCGTGCGTGATGCTGAAATCGCCGTATTCAGGTGCGTCGCCCGCGAAGCTCAGGCAATATGAGCAGGATTTTCAGCACGACACGGATCACTCCCGGCGGCAATGAATGCGCTTCAGATTAGCTGCAAATTCGATCGGACGTCGAGATTGCCCGATCGCAAGTTTAGGCGTCGGGGCTTGGGCCGCAATCGTCCTGCTTTGCTGCGCACAACAGGCGATTGCGCTGCCGCTGACGCCTTTCCGGTATGAGGCTCAGGCCCAGCGGCATTGCCCCGGCGATAGCGTGGTCTGGCTCGATTTTCACCGTGGCCGTTATTACCTCAAAGAGCAGCGACGCTATGCCAAGGGCTTTAGTGGCAGCTTCGTGTGCAGGAATGAAGCGCGCGAGAGCGGCTATCGGCGTTCGCTCCTCGGCCTTCGGTGACATCACCGAAGGGCCGGATGCGCTGGCCTACCAGCCGTAGTAATGCGGTTGGTAGTAGCCGTAGCCTCCGCCGGGCGGGCAATAGCCGTATCCGGAGCCATAGCCGTAACCATATCCGGTGCCGTAATAGGGATATCCACCGTAATAGGCCGAGCTTGTGATGGCTCCGCCGACGATTGCGCCAGCAGCAGCCGCGCCCCAACCGCGATAACCCCATCCTCGATATCCGCCCCAGCCGCCATAGCCGCGCCAATCGCGGTAGCCCCAGCCGCCGCCCCAGCCACCCCACCGAACCTGAACGGTGGCATTGTCGACCGCGCCCTTCATCGCGGCGATGCTGGTCGGTAGTGGGGCTGCCTGGCCGGCGTCAATACCGATCGTGCTCGCAAGCAGGGTCAGGGCCAGCAAGGTTCTGGTGTTCATCATGACGTCCTCCACATCGGGTGACACAGGCAGTCGTGATCGCATGGCAGCCGAAAGGGAAGCCGGCTTTTCGATCGTGCGCAGCCAAGCTTCGCAGCCTGGGGCGAGCCGGCGCTTGATCTGGATCAAGCCGTGCGTTCCAGGGCGATGGCACCGATTCCTGCGTGCCTGCTGACGCTCAATCGAAAGCACGCCCTTGAAAACCCTTCGCCAGCTCGTGGCCGGAGACGAGTTCATTCAGCTCGCAATTCGCCTCGGATTGCTGGCGCTGTTAATCGCCTGGTCGTTCGTTCTGGTTCGGCCGTTCGTGCCGATCCTGGCCTGGAGCGTGGTGCTGGCGGTCGCGCTCCATCCCGTCTTCAATTGGCTTTTGGGCATGCTCGGCGGCCGCGCCGGCATCGCGGCTCTCGTCTTGACCTTGGCCTCGCTGGGCGTCGTCATCGGGCCGGCGACCTGGCTGGGGATTGGAGCCGTCGAGGGGGTGAGGGAGCTCGCCGGGCAATTGAGCGCCGGCAACGTGGTTGTGCCGTCGCCGCCGCCGGAGGTGAAGGATTGGCCGCTGGTCGGCGGGCCGCTCTATGAGGTCTGGGATCGGGCGTCGACCAATCTGCGCGCCGTGCTGCGCGAGGTCGTTCCGCATCTGAAGCCGTTAGGCGGGACCTTGTTTGCGTTTGCGAGCAATGCCGGGGTTGGGATGCTGAAGTTTCTGCTGGCGGTCGTGCTCGCAGGGTTTCTGTTTCCGCATGGCTTGCAGCTTGCCGCGGTGTGCCGAAGCTTCCTGTCCCGCATCGTGCCGGAACAGAGCGAGCACTTCCTCGGCCTTGCAGGCACAACCATTCGGGCGGTCTCCCGGGGCGTCATTGGCATCGCCGTTCTGCAGTCCCTGCTGGCCGGCATCGGCTTCAAGCTGGCTGGAATTCCGAGTGCGGGGCTCGTGGCGTTTGTCGTGATGCTGCTGGCGATCGTGCAGGTCGGGGCCGCGATCGTGCTCGTTCCAATTATCATCTGGCTCTGGTCGGCCAAGGACTTCACGACGGCGCTTGCGTTGACGTTGTTCTTCCTGGTTGTCGGTGTCCTCGACAATGTGCTGAAGCCGCTGGTGATGGGGCGGGGCCTGACCACACCGGCACCCGTCATCCTCGTCGGGGTGATCGGCGGCACACTGGCCCATGGCATGGTCGGCCTGTTCATAGGTCCAATCATTCTCGCGGTCGCCTGGGAGTTGGTCACGGCGTGGATACGGGACGATCGCGCGCGGCTGCTGGGAGAGCGATGATGTTGCTTCAGCTCCTCGTAGGATCGGCGGTCAGTGCGATCAACATCGTGATCCATTCGCTGTGGACTGTTGCGGCCATCGGGTGGCTTCGCAACATCGGCTTGACTACGTCCGGCCGGGCGTGGCTAGAACTCAGCGGCGTGATGGTCGCAACCGCGCTTGCGCTGATGCTGGCTCACACGCTTGAGATCGTGGTCTGGACTTTGGCCTACTGGCTGCTCGGCGCAGCATCCGGCGGCAGCAATCTGCTCTATTTCGCTTTCGTGAATTACACCACGCTCGGCTATGGCGACATCACCCCGGTCAAGCAGTGGCTGCTGGTCGGGCCGATGGCGGCCATGAATGGCATCCTGATGTTCGGCTGGTCGACGGCGGTCCTGTTCGAAGTGCTGCAAAAGACCATCGAACGCCAGGGGATGCTCGCGAAATCCTCGTAACGCCGCGCTCAGTTGTCCAGCCTGGCCAGCTGGTCACGGTCGACCAGCATGATTTCGCGCTGGTTCGAGCCGAGGAAGTCGAGTGCTCCATAGCTGTGCAACTTGGACAGCGCACGCGATACCGTCTCGAGGGTGAGCCCGAGGTAATCGGCGATATCGCGCCGGCACATCGGCAAGGCGACGACGCCGACCCCGGTCAGCCGGCGATCCATTTCGAGCAGGAACGCGGCGACCCGCTCCAACGCGGTTTTGCGGCCGAGCAGCAGCATGTGATCCTCGGCGTGCCGCAGGTTGCTGGTGGTCATGATCAGCAGGTTGCGAGCCAGGGCGAAATCGGAATCAGCCACCCGTTCGAGGCTGGTCCGCCTGATCAGGCGCACATCAGTGTCGACGATGGCCTCGGCCGTGAACCGGTGTGTTTCGGCATTCTCTAGGCCGAAAATGTCTCCGACGAGGTGAAAGGCGCCGATCTGACGGCGTCCGTCGGACAGGAGCTTGTAGCTACGGACTGCCCCTGAAACGACCTGGTAGACGTACTCCGCCGGCTCCTTCTCTCCGTAGATCTCGGTGCCTTTCCGGTAATGGAATTCGCTGGTGATGCAGTTGGTATGCTGGGCGGTCAGCCCGCCGAGGATGCTCGGTATATTGGCCGGTCTGACATTGACGCGAGCGAACATGGACCAACTCTCTTGGATAACGACTGTTGCAGCGTCCGTGGCGGCTCGAAATGCTTGTCCGCGCGCAATCTCTACGACAGGGCCCGGTCAGTCTCTATTGGTCCTGAGGGCATTGTCCCAAAGGACAGGGTGCGCGAAATGCGGCAATTTGTTCGTAATTGATGCGCACCGTCTTAGATTACTTTTCAATTTTCACGACGATAACCGGGTGCTAGGTTTTCAACTTGTTGGTCTCCGGCTCCGAACGCCATGGGCAGTGCAATTCGGCTCTCTGGACTGATCATCCTGCTGGCTGTGTTGTTGGCGCCGGCTGGTCTGCGGGCGCAACAGATGCGCCCCCATTCCATGCTGGTGCTGGACCAGTCCGATCGGCGTGGGCCGTTCTATTACCAGGTGTTCGTTGGGCTGAGGGACGCTGTGAGCGCCCACGGTCACGCGCCGACCACCGTCTACACCGAGAGCCTCGACCTCAATCGCTTCGGCGGTGAAGCCTATCAGGAGGATTTCCGGCGGTTTCTCGAGGCGAAGTATCGCGATCGGCCGATCGGCGTCGTGGTTACGGTTGGGGCGGCTGCGCTGGAGCTTGCACTCCGCTGGCGCCCGCAGCTTTGGCCCGACACGCCAATCGTGTTCGCACTGGTCGAAGAGGCCGATTTCAAGCGATTGCGTCCGCCGGCCTATGTCACCGGCGGGATCGTGACCTCGAAGCTCAGGGACGCCGTCACCGTCGCCCGCGCCGTGGTGCCAGGTCTCAGGTCTGTGGTGTTTATTGGTGCGGAATGGGATAGGCAGGTTCTATTCCGGAATTGGAAGGACGAGGCTACGGCTGGCATTCCGGGTCTCGACATCATCGAGATTGTCGGCCATCCGATGTCTGACGTCGTTGAGCGCGTCAAGGCGCTCCCCGATCATAGCGCGATCATCTACACGGGCCTCTATAGCGACGGCAAAGGCAATTACTATCCGCCCTCGGACGCCCTCGCGTTTGTCGCGGCAAGAGCAAATCGGCCGATCATCGTTGCGTCGGAAACTTTCCTCGACGCCGGCGGCATCGGCGGATTCACCATTGTCCCCTCGCTGATCGGCGCCGAGGCGGCGCGGCGGTCGCTGCGAATTCTGGATGGCGAGGCGCCGGAAAGCCTGCCCCCGTCGGTGGTCGATGCCGTGAAGCCGATCTTCAACTGGCGGCAGATGCAGCGCTGGAATGTCAGCGAAGCGAAGCTGCCGAAAGGCAGCGAAATTCGCTTTCGTGAGCCGACCTTCCTGGAAAAATACCGCTGGCGGGCGATCGCCCTTACCACGGCGCTCGTGGTTCAAACCACACTGATTGCATTCCTGCTGCACGAGCGGTTCATGCGGCGCAAGGCCGAGGTCGAATCCCGCAATCGTCTGTCTGACCTTGCCCATATCAACCGACAGGCGACTGCGGGAGAACTCTCGTCCTCGATTGCCCATGAGCTGAACCAGCCGCTGGGCTCGATCCTGACCAATGCCGAGAGCGCGGAGTTGATCCTGGCCTCGCCAGCTCCCGACCTCCATGAGGTGCGGGAGATCATTTCCGACATCAAGCGCGACGATCTCCGTGCAAGCGAGGTGATCCGCAGGATGCGCAGCCTGCTGAAGCGTGCGCCATTTGAGAAAAAGGAGATCGATCTCAACCAAATCATGCGGGAAGCGTTTGACTTCCTCAAGCTGCAGGCGTCCGCGCGCAACGTCGCAATCTATTTGCAGGCCTCACCGCAGACTCTGCCGGTGAAAGGTGATCCGGTGCAGCTGCAGCAGGTGATCCTCAACCTTGTGGTCAATAGCATGGATGCGATGGCCAAAATGCCCTACGGACGCACGATCATCGGCCGGACCGAGGTCAACGGCGATGCGTCGGCGGTGATTTCGATCTGCGATTCCGGTCCTGGAATTCCGCAGGACAGCCTGAACGATATTTTCGATCCGTTTTTCACCACGAAGGAGCAGGGGATGGGCATCGGCCTGTCCATCGCACGGACGATCGTTCTGGCGCATAGCGGCCAGCTCTGGGCTGAGAATCAGTCCGGCGGAGGAGCGGTATTTCACCTCTCGCTGCCACTGGCGGCTTAGCGCGTTTGGGTCTTGCTTGCCGAAACGTAAGGTCGGATTTACGACGAACGCAGCATTTTTCAGATTGCCGCTGATCATCATTCTACAGATAGCGGCGATCATCCGGCGGTGGAGCGATAATGCACGCTTACGTGCACATAGTCGACGACGACCCCTCGTTTCGCGCAGCTCTTGAGCGCCGGCTGAAGCTCGCAGGCTATTGCGTTGCCACATATGCATCGGCGCGGGAGTTGCTCGATCGATCGCCCGACGACGAGAAGACCGGCTGTATCCTGCTCGACGTCCGCATTCCCGGAATCAGTGGCCCGGAGTTGCAGCGTCGTTTGAACGAGCTGGGGTCGACGCTTCCGATCGTATTCCTGACCGGACATGCCGACACCGCGACGACTGTCCAGGCCATCAAGGCCGGTGCCGAGGATTTCCTGACCAAGCCGATCGCCTCCGACCAGCTGATCGAGGCAATCAATCGTGCCGTCGCGCGGCATGAACGAGCCCTTGGCCAGCGAAACAGGCTCGATTCACTCCGCGCGCTGCTGGCGAAGCTGACCCCGCGCGAGCGGCAGGTGTTCGATCTGATCGTGTGCGGCCGGATCAACAAGCAGGTTGCGCACGAGCTTGGCACCACCGAACGCACGATCAAAGCGCATCGTCACCAGGTCATGGAGAAGATGCAGGTGCAGTCACTCGCCGAGCTGGTTTCGATCGCGGAGCGGCTCGGCACGCGCGCATCCGGTGATGAAATCAAGGCTTGATCCACCGGGAGCTCTGCTCGTCCTGTCCCATGGTACAATATGAAAGCTCTGTGACGGAGCGTATCTCCGCCATTGGCTGCGACGATGTTGCACGCCGATAGCCGCTTGACATGTCCCTCGTCTACAGGCGGATGAAGGTCATTCAGCGATCAGGACGAGGCCTCAGGATTTGCCGACCGCGAAATTCGTCTTCGTCGTGGATGATAATCCCTCGATGCTCCGTGGGATCGGACGGCTTCTGCGGCAGTATGGATTTGCATCCAGGCTGTTTGAGACCGGGAGCGCCTTGCTGAGGGATGGCAGCTTTGAAAGCGTGGTGTGCCTGGTCCTGGACATCAATCTCAGCGATGGTTCCGGAATCGAGTTGCGCAATCGCCTCGCGGATCTGGGCATCGACGTCCCGGTCATCTACATCACCGGAAACGACAACCCGGCGACTCGCATGGCCGCGATGGCATCGGGATGCGTGGCCTATCTGACCAAGCCGTTCACCGCCGATTCGCTGATTCAGCCGATCGAGCGGCTGTTGGAAGGCGTCGCCTAGCGATTGCGGTCCCGATTATTCATCAATGGCCTGATCGAGCGTCAGCGCCGGGACGCCCTTGCGCACGGCCGCAAAGCGGTCAAGAGGCACCGAGGTCGTCATCGTCAGAATGCTGCTATCGACAACCTCGACTGAGAGCGCTTTCCCGCCATCCATGTCCTCGAGCAGCTTGGGATCGGCGACATCTGCCGCAATGCACATGTTAGTCACGCACCAGGTATAGGGCAGGCGATGAACGGCCTTCTGGTCGACCGATAGCTTGACCCCTGCCTGCAGATACATCCCGACCGGGAGGAAGAGCTGGACGCGGTCGCTGCCGTCCTCGCGTTCGACCAGATCGACGCGAACCGCGGTCTGGCCGGTAGCGAAGGTGCCGGTGATCGTCGTTCGGCACAATGTCTTGGCGCCGGCGGCGTTGAAGCAGAGCTTTCGCCACTCGCCATACTTGATGTCCCGGACCAGCGAGCGCGCCCCCCGCGGGGCTACCTCGCCGCCGTGCTTGACCGCGGCGGGCGGTGAAGGCGCCTGTTGGCCGTGGGCCGCACTGATGCCGGCCGCGAACAGCATCAACTTGGCCAAGACTTCATATCGGACCATGGATGCTCCTCCAGCGGGGCGTGATTACCTAGCGAACGTTGCCCAGAAATCGTTCGACCAATGGCGACCAGGTGGGAATGGAATCGGGAGAACCGATGAGGAAGTGCCCTTCGTCGCCGAACGGCGGCAACAGATGGTACTCGGCACGGCCGCCAGCGGTGGTGAAGGCCTCGTGCATTCGTTTCGATAGAACCGGCCCGAAGAACGTGTCGTTCTGGATGTAGAGCCACAGCATCGGCACCCGCGAGGTGTGCCCGAACGCGCCCGTCGCTTCGACCAGTTTGTCGGGATTGCAATTGTTGTTAGGCTTGCCATCGACACGGCCGCCCCGGCCTGCCGCGAAGGTAATGATGGCCTTGACTTGGGGTGGATTGAGGCTCGACAGCGCGATCGCCGCCCAGCCGCCGGCCGATTGTCCGACCACGATGACGTCTTTCGGCACGATGCGCTGCTCGGCCGCTAAATAGTCGATGATCCAGAGATCGACCTGCGCGACGGCGAGGCCCGGATCGAGGAAATTCGGATTAGTGCATTTGCCGATCTTGGAGAAGAACGGGCCGTAAATCCCGCGTTCGGGAATATCGATCGCTGCCGCGCCATAGCCGGTCCCGACCGGCGCTACCACGAGATAGCCGCGCCGTGCGAACCACATCGCGGCATCGCGGAATTCGACCAGCGGGAAGAAGCTGCGATCCCTGGGTTTGAGCGAGACGCCATGGTTCATGATGACCAGCGGCAACGGGCCGTCGCCGACCGGACGAACCAGATAAGCGAACATCGGCAGTGGAAGCGGCAACACCCAGATCTCTTCCTGGAGGCGCTCGGGCGAGCCCTTGTCGTCGACGCGCGCAGGTGAGGTCAGGCCGAGCAGTAGAAGCGCACAGATTGTGAAGGCCCGTAAGCGGTGCTGACGCATGCAACCTCATCCAACGGTCATCGAGCTGGGCACGACAGCAGCCACGTCACCGACCGCGAGGCCTTGATCTGAATCAACGCGTATCGGCTTCGTCGGCGCAACCGCATGCAGTCACTGCGGCTTTATACGGCGGGCTTGAATGTCGATCCGGGGGAAGGCGAGTGGGTGCGCTAGTTTCCGCCGGCGAACTAGCTCGTTAACCGGCCCGATTGGGCTGCGGTTTGACTTGGATCAAAGAGGACGATGATCGCGGTTCTTACGATTGGACAGCACCAGCGCTAAGATCGGGAGACAATAATGGCAAACGAGGCGAAGCCGGCACAGCAGCGCATCGACCAGTTCTTCTCGGGACCCGGCGGGCGAGCCGACAATTGGCGCGATCTCGTCGAGGCGGCCAAGATGTGGAGCAGCGGTGGCGACCTTGCGGCATATGAGGCCGCGCTGTCGGCGCTTGCGGTGACGGAGGAATTTCACGGCTACCCGGGCTTGCGTTTGATGGCCGCGCTGAAGGAAGCCGCGGTAGCAGGCGACGCCGCTACCTCGCATATGCTCGTGGCGCGGATCGCCCAAGCGCTTCAGACCAAATCCTTCCGCCAGCACGCCAGCGACTGGAGCACGCAGGATGAGGGCAATGGCGATGTTCCCGATCTTCTCCCGCCGACTCTCGGACTATCGGCGGCGCGCCGTCCCTACTTCGAAACGTTGATCGTGACCGGTGTGCCGGCCGGAAACTGGCCGGGGCTCCTGTCGGAGTGGCGCAAGCTGCGGCGTCCGGTCGACGCCTTCATCTATGAGCCTGTCGTGGTGGGCAATCTCGAGGACGCCTTCTGTGCGGCCATGCTCAACCCCAATATTGCGGCGGTCGTGATCAACGAAGGCTTTGGACTGCGCTCGCGACACGATGCGCCTGTGCTTCGTGCCATGACTGGCGCCATGGGCCTCAACGACGAGTCGGATGCGTCCGCACTGCGGCTCGCCCATATCCTGAAGCGGGTCCGTCCCGAGCTTGACCTCTACCTCATGTCCAATCGCGACGTCGAGGAGCTGGCAGGCAATCCCGAGGCCGACGTTGTGCGCCGAGTGTTCTACTCGGTCGAGGACATTCTCGAACTGCATCTTTCAATTCTGGAAGGCGTGCAGGACCGCTTCGACACGCCGTTCTTCGACAATCTGAAAAAGTACGCGCAGCGGCCGATCGGTACCTTCCACGCGCTGCCGATCGCGCGCGGCAAGTCCGTGTTCAAGTCGGACTGGATCCGCGACATGGGGGAATTCTACGGGCTGAACCTGTTCCTAGCGGAGAGTAGCGCTACCACCGGCGGCCTCGACAGCATGCTCGAGCCGACCGGCAACATCAAGAAGGCGCAAGAGAAGGCCGCGCGTGCCCTCGGCGCCGACCGCGTCTACTTCGTAACCAACGGCACCTCGACATCGAACAAGATGGCGGTGCAGGCACTGCTCGGCCCCGGCGACATCGCGATCGTCGATCGCAACTGCCACAAGTCGCACCACTACGGCATGGTGCTGGCCGGCGCGCAGCCGCTCTATGTCGAGGCATTTCCGATGACGGAATACTCGATGTACGGCGCGGTGCCGCTGAACACGATCAAGCAGGCGCTTCTGAACGCCAAGGCCGATGGCCGCCTCGACCGGGTCAAAATGATCGACCTGACCAATTGCACGTTCGACGGTCACATCTACAACACGCGGCGGGTAATGGAGGAATGCCTCGCCATCAAGCCGGACCTGATCTTCCTGTGGGACGAGGCCTGGTTCGGCTTCGCGCGGTTCTCACCGTTCCTGCGGCGGCGAACCGCGATGGGGGCGGCAAACCAGATCGAGGCCTGGATCCGCGATCCCAAATCGGTCGCCGCCTACGAGAAGCAGCAGGCCGAGCTCGGCAAGAACCCTTCCGATGAGGTTCTGCTCAAGACCAGATTGATCCCCGATCCGCGCAAAATCCGACTGCGGGTCTATCAGACCAACTCGACGCACAAGTCGATGTCGGCGATCCGGCAGGGCTCGATGCTGGCCGTCAAGGACATCGAATTCCAAACCGTCGAGGCGCAGTTCAAGGAGGCGGTATTCACCCACGCCTCGACCAGTCCGAACCAGCAGCTGATCGCGAGCCTCGACGTCTCGCGCCGGCAGATGGAACTCGAGGGCTATGGACTGGTCGCTAATGCCATGGAGATCGCGTTCGCGATCCGCAATGCGGTCAACACCAACCCGCTGATCTCCCGGTATTTCCGCGTGCTCGGCGCCGATGCCATGGTGCCGAAGCAATATCGCCAGAGCGGGTTCACGGATTATCTGGCTGATGGCACGAACTGGGCGAGCGCGCTGAAGAGCTTGAACGACGACGAGTTCTGTCTCGATCCGACCCGCATGACGCTGGTCTGCGGCACGGCCGGGTACGACGGTACGCAGTTCAAGGGACTGCTCGCTAGCCGCTATAACATCCAGGTCAACAAAACCTCGCGCAACTCGGTCCTGATCCAGTCCAACATCAACAACACGCGGAGCGATGTCGCGCATCTCGTCCGGGTGCTGGCAGAAATTGCCGGTGAGATCGATCGCGGGCTCGCCAAGGCCGGCGCGACCGCCAGGGTCGATTTCGACATGCGTGTCAACAGCCTGATGAAGGACGTGCCCGACCTGCCGAACTTCTCGCATTTCCACGCCGCCTATCGCAGCGACGCCGGCACCAAGACAAACGAGGGCGACATCCGCGGCGGGTTCTACTCGGCCTATGACGCCGCGGGATGCGAATATATTCGCCTGAACGATCCCGAGATCGACCGGCGTCTGAAGGATGGGCCCGATCTCGTCTCGGCGAATTTTGTCATCCCCTATCCGCCTGGCTTCCCGATTATGGTGCCCGGCCAGGTGATCACACAGGAAACCATCGATTTCATGCGCAAGCTGGATGTGAAGGAGATCCATGGCTACGACGCGGCCGAGGGCTTGAAGCTCGTGACGGCCGAGGCGCTCGCCAGGAAAGGCAGGCCGAAGACGGCAGCGCCGAAGCTGAAGGCTGCTTCATAGTATTCGACACAACAGGTCCTGGAGGGAACATGAGGAAGGCGGGTTTGATCGGAGCTCTTGCTGCACTGGCGATCGGCGTGGCCGGATTCAGCGCGCCATCGTTGGCTGAAACCGGCTCGGTGGCTGTCATCTTCACCAAGGGTGGTTTCATCGTCGGCGTCGGAGGCGGCGAGGGCGTCCTAACGCTGCGCGGCAAGCATTATCCGTTCACGGTGTCGGGTATGAGCGTCGGCTTCACGATCGGTGCTTCGACCACCAAGCTTGTCGGGCGTGCCATCAACCTCAGGGGACCCGCCTCGATCGAAGGCTCCTACAGCGTCGCAGGCGCCGGCGGAGCAATTGCCGCGGGCGCCGGTGGGGTGCAACTGCAAAACGCTAACGGCGTGATCCTGCAGCTCAGCGGCCCGAAGGTCGGCGCCGAGGTCTCGGCCGCTGTGGGCGGCGTTTCCATCCGCTTGAAGTAGGTTCGAGAGACCCAGGTCGCACGCTCGCCGCGGCCTGGCCTTTCAGTAGCGCTCCTCGACGAACTTCATCCCGCGGAGACCGGCCTGATCATTGTAGCGGCCCTTGGTTGAGCGCTTGGGCAGCTTGACCTTGTCGCGCTTGATCCGTCCGTGGGGAATGTTCTTCAGCAGGAACGAGATGCAGTTCAGCCGTGCCCGCCGCTTGTCGTCGGATCGGATCACGTTCCAGGGCGCGTGCTTCGAGCTCGTGGCCTTGAACATCAGGTCGCGCGCGCGCGAGTAATCGTACCAGCGCCGGTAGGATTCCGTGTCCATCGGGCTCAGTTTCCACTGCCGCATCGGATCGTCGATCCGCGCCCGAAAGCGCCGTTCCTGCTCGTCCATCCCGACTTCGAGCCACAGCTTGATCAGGATGATGCCGCCCTCGATGATGTATTGCTCCATCTGCGGACAAAGCGACAGAAACCGCTTGTGCTCCTCCGGCGTGCAGAACCCCATCACATATTCGACGCCGGCGCGGTTGTACCAGCTGCGATCGAAGATCACGATTTCCCCGCCAGCCGGAAAATGCTGCATGTAGCGCTGGATGAACAGCTGGGACTTCTCGCGATCGGACGGGGCGGGGAGGGCGACCACGCGAAACACACGCGGGCTGACCTTCTCGGTGAGGGCCTTGATCGTTCCGCCCTTGCCAGCAGCGTCGCGTCCCTCGAACAGGATGATGACCCTGAGCTTGTTCGCCTGCACCCAATCCTGGAGACGGCAGAGCTCGACCTGTAGCTTCTGCAGCTCTTCTTCATAATCCTTGCGCTTCATCTTATCGGCGGGTTTGTCTTTCGCCATGGATACCCCGTCTATCGTTTGAGCTAGTCGCCCCAGGCAATGACGATGCCGATGTCGCCAGGCATGCCGCCGGGGTAATCGACGACCTGATAGAGGATGCGGTAGCCGCGCGGCTGCAGGTAGTCGGACCAGAGCTGGTATATCTCCCTGGGTATACCTGTCAGCGTCTTCTCCCAGCCGGCCTCCATCTGATTGATGGCCCGCCCCTTGTCGGTGCACAGCGAGTTCGGGAAACGATAGACCTGAACTTCGCTCAAGCCGTTGCGCACCGCGCGCTGAATCACCGTCGACGCCAGCTTGACCTTCTCGTCCTCGGTGAGCCCGGAGGGCTTGCTGAGCCGCTCGATCAAGGCGAGTTTCTCAGCTTCGATGGCGGCCGCACGCTTCGCATGCTCCTCGGCCTTTTCGGCTTCCTTGGACGCGGCCTGCTTCTGGATCTCGTGCGCGTTCGGGATCAGGTCATCGATCTTGTCTCGCATGGCTGGGGACTCCTAAGGCCCGATCTTCCACCTTGCGCTTCAAAGGTAGGGACCAGCCAACCGCCATCCTTGATCCAGATCAAATCGGGGCGATAGGAGGGCACCCAATGTCGTTCGAGGGTCGCGGCGATTTGATCGCCGCAGGGAGGCTTGGCTTGAGCGAACAGATGCATCCGCTGGCTCCGCACCATCTGCCGTTCTTCATGCCCGGCGCCGACGGCTCGGACACCCTGACGGTCGTGATGGGCATTTTCCTTGTCGGCACGGTCCTATGGGTTGGCACCCTCTACTGGAAGCTGCACAGTTTGCCGGAGCGCATGGCGCACAAGTCCCAGAAGCTTCAGTTCGAGATCGTCGGCGTTCTCGGCCTGATTTCGCTTTTCACCCATATGCATATCTTCTGGGTCGCCGGCCTGCTGCTGGCGCTCATCGACCTGCCGGATTTCGGCACGCCGATCCGCAGCATAGCCGACTCCGTCGAGCGCATTGCCGACGCCGCACCGGGCACGCCCGCTGCCGAAGCCGAGGCCGAGGTACCCGGCGGCAAGCTCCGACGTCCAGGCCGCGGCGAAGCTGGAGGTGCTCAACCATGCTTGAGCTCATGATCTGCTCGCTGGTGACGATCCTGCCGGATTACCTCTACCGTCGCTATCGGCAGGGCAAGCGGTTCGGCAAGGAGATCACGTTCTTCTCCGTCTGGTACGAACTTCGGTGGGGTATCACCGGCTGCCTGATGCTCACGATCTCCCTGATCACGATGATCTTCTACTTCCATCCCTCGACCACCAACGCAGCGATCTATTTCAGGACCGTGCCGATCTTGCCTGAGGGTTCCGGCCGTGTCGTCGAAGTCAACGTCGACTTCACCGCGGCGGTGAAGAAGGGAGACGTTCTGTTCCGGCTCGACAGTTCGAAGCAAGAGGCTGCACTCGAGACCGCCAAGCGAAAGATCGCCGAAGTGGATGCGTCGTTGATCGCGGCGCAGGCCGACGTCGTGAAGGCGGACGCTCAGATCGGCGAGGCGAAAGCCTCCCTGCAGCAGGCCAAGGACGAACTGGACGTGAAGAGCGATTTGCAGCGCCGCAATCCCGGCATCGTGCCGCAACGTGACATCGAGAAGCTGCAGGTTCTGGTTGATCAGCGGCAAGCCGGCGTCGATGCCGCCAGCGCGGCCAAGGAGTCGGCGACATTGCGCATCTCCACACTGCTGCCGGCCGAGAAGGCGAGCGCCGAGGCCGCGCGCGCACAGGCGCAGGTCGATCTCGACAAGACCTTCGTCCGTGCCGGCGTTGACGGCCGCGTCGAGCAATTCCTCGTTCGTCCCGGAGATCTCGTCGCCCAGATCATGCGGCCGGCCGGAGTCATGATACCCGAGGAAGCAGGTCGCAACAGGCTGCAGGCGGGGTTCGGGCAGATCGAGGCCCAGGTGATGAAACCCGGTATGGTCGCGGAAGCCACTTGCATGTCGAAGCCCTGGGTTATCATTCCGCTGGTCGTCACCAGCGTGCAAGATTTCATCGCCACGGGCCAGTTTCGGGCCAGCGAGCTGTTGATCGACCCGAAGAATCTGGACCAGCCGGGTTCGATCCTCGTGTTCCTCGAGCCGCTCTACAAGAACGGCCTCGACGGCGTGACGCCGGGCAGCACTTGCATCGTCAATGCCTACACGAGCAACCACGACCAGATTGCCGATCCGAAAACCGGCGCGTTGAAGGGCTTCGCCCTGCACGCCGTCGATGCGACAGCCCTCGTTCATGCATTGCTTCTTCGGATCCAGGCTCTGCTGCTGCCGATCAAGACGCTAGTGCTCAGTGGTCACTGACGGGCGAGAACAGGGAGACGCCGGATGAAGCCGGGCCGCAAGCTTCGCGCAATCGTGGCGACGGGCATGACCTTCGCAGTGCCAGATCATGCGCTGGCGTTCGATCTTACAGGGGCCTGGGCGACGAGTGCGGCCCAATGCGGGAAGGTGTTCGTCCGCAAGGGCAGGGCGAACCAACTGACCTTCTCGAACTTTTCGGGCGTGTATGGCGGAGGATTCATCGCCGAGGCTGATCGCCTCAGGGGCAAGTTCGAGAACTGCAAGATCAAATCGCGCAAGGACGACGGCCAGAACATCAACATCATCGTCGGCTGCGCGTCTGGAATCATGGTATCGAATGTGCAGTTCTTCCTGAAGGCTGTCGACGACGATACGATCACGCGCCAGTTCCCGGGCATCGAGGGGATGGAGGTCAACTATCACCGGTGCAAGTTCTAGAAACGTCCGGCCCCCGCACCGACTCAGTCTATAAGACCGTTGTTGGCTGACACCGAACCGATGGGGTGGTGCGACATGGATCCGAGCAGGTTGCCGAGGTCATTGCGCATCGCCCTTGTGGTTGGGCTTGTTCTTTTGGCAGCCGGCGCCGGCCTCCTTGGCTATCGCTGGTATGAGCAGCCGACCACCCTGACGATCGCGGTGGGGTCGCTGGATGGCGAAGCGGGCAGGCTGGTGTCGGCGATCGCTGCAAAATTCGCACAGTCGAAAGCGCCTGTTCGACTCAGCCTGGTCCAGACCCCGGGACCGCTCGAATCCGCCGCAGCCTTCGCGTCCGGAAAGGTCGACCTTGCCGTCGTCCGCGGCGATGTCGGTGATCTCTCGCAGGCTCAGGCCGTCATCGTGTTGGCGCACGCCACCGTGCTGATGGTCGCGCCGCCCGGCGCGTCGATGTCCGATGTGGCGGAGCTTAAGCGCACCACGATCGGCGTGATCGGGGCCGAGGCCAGTCAGAAGCTGATCAAGGTGCTGACCGATGAGTACGACCTGACGCGCGCGGGCGTGACGTTCAAGCCGCTGGCCCCCGCGGACGCGCGCCGGGCGCTCGAGACCAAGGAGGTGCGGGCGATCCTGCTCGTGATGCCTTTGACCGAGAAATACCTCGCGCTGCTGCGCAATTTCTTCCCGCACACCGGGAAAGCCGGCCCGGTCATGATCGCGATCGAGTCCGCGGGTGCGATCGCCGAAAAGGAGCGCGCTTATGAGAGCTTCGATGTACCGAAGGGAACCCTGCGCGGCTCGCCGCCGATTCCTGCTGACGATCTGACAACACTACGGACGTCGTTCTATCTGGTGGCGCAGAAGAAGCTCGGTAACGACGTGATCGGCGACCTCACGCAGTCGATCATGAATGCGCGGCGGGACTTGCTTGCCGAACTGCCGGCGCTTTCCCAAATCGCCACGCCCGATACCGACGCGGGTGCGTACATCCCCGTGCATCCCGGGGCGGCCGCGGTCTACGAGGGGACCAGGGAGAGTTTTCTCGACCAATGGGGCAACGCGATCTTCCTGGCGCCGATGATCGCAGGCGCCCTTGCGTCTGTGCTCGCGGCGGCGTGGAAATTTCTCCACTCGAGCGAGACACCGAGCCGGAAGGAGGCGCTCGACGCACTTTATGCATTGGCGGCCCGGATTCGGGTCGCTGGGCAGGAAGCGGAACTGACAGAGATCGAGCGCGAAATCGACCAGGTATTGCGGACGCAGCGCGAGGAGCCGGTCGCTGACGACAACGCCGAGCGCACAGTGACGGCGGTCAACGTTGCCGCTCACCGGCTCGAGAACCTGATCCACGATCGCCGCATCCACCTCGCGTCGCAGCAGCCGGGCCAGATCGGAAGCTGAGCGGACGACATTTTCCTTGATCTCGATCAAAGAGGGCGCATGGCCGTGGCCGATGGTGTCGACCGTTGGTGTCGATGGAGGTCGCGATGGTCCGTTGGGGCAAGACTTTGATCGCGGTTGTGCTGGTCTCGATGACGTCAGTCGCCGCATTCGCGGAGACGGCTGACAAACCGACCGCCCAAACCAGTCAGCCCGTTCAGGCCAACCAGCCGGCCGCGGCGGCACAACCGGCCGACCAGCTGTTGAAGCCTGAACAGGTGGAAGCGCTGGTCGCACCCATCGCGCTCTATCCGGACTCGCTGCTGGCCAATGTGCTCGCGGCATCGACCTATCCGCTCGAGGTGGTGCAGGCCGATCGCTGGCTGAAGGAGCGCAAGAGCCTGAAAGGAGACGCGCTGAAGACCGAGGTCGACAAGCAGGCCTGGGACGACAGCGTCAAGGCACTCGCAAGCACCGCCGACGTGCTCGCGATGATGAGTGACAAGGTCGATTGGACCAAGAATCTCGGCGATGCCGTGCTGGCCCAGCAGGCCGACGTCATGGATGCGATCCAGCGGCTGCGCAGCAAGGCGCAGGCCAACAACAAGCTGGTGACGACCAAGCAGCAGAAGGTCAGCGTCCAGACCCAGGAGAACAAGCAGGTCATCGTCATCGAGCAGACCGATCCGAACACGATCTACGTTCCCTATTACGATCCGGCCACGGTCTATGGCACGTGGCCCTATGCGGCTTACCCGCCGTACTATTTTGGCTATCCGTCCTATATCGGGGCGGGAGTCGTCGCGGCAGGCCTCGCTTTCGGCGCCGGATGGGCGATCGGACGCTGGGGCAATTACTGGGGCGGCGGCTGCAACTGGGGCAATCGCAACGTCTATGTCAATCACCGGACCACCAACGTCGGAAATGGCTGGCAGCACAATCCCACGCATCGCCAGGGCGTTCGCTACAACAACAGCAACGTGCAGCGGCGCTTCGGCGGCAACAACAACCGGGCCGGTGTCAGCGACCGGATGAATTATCGTGGCCGCGACGGTCAACAGGTCCTCAATCCGGGCGGCGATCGCCAAGGTGCGGATCGTGCAGGTGACCGGGCGGGAGACCGCGCGGGTGATCGCGGCGGAGATCGTGCCGGCGATCGTGGAGGCAACCGCGCCGCCGATCGCGGCAGAGATGGCGACCGGGCCGGTGCGGGCGATCGCGCCAAGGGTGGCGACCGCGCGGGTGCGGGCAACAGGGGCGGTGGCGATCGCGCAAAGGCCGCCAACCGCGGCAATACGGGTAACCGCGCGGCGGCGGCTAATCGTGGCGGCGGCAATCGCGGTGGCGCGATGAATGTGTCATCCGGGCGGGCAGCCGCGGCGGCATCGGCGCGCGGGCGATCGAGTATGGCCAGCATGCCGCGCGGCGGCGGCGGCAGTTTCGCCGGCCGTGGTGGCGGTGGCTTCGGTGGAGGCGGCGGTGGCTTCCGCGGCGGAGGCGGAGGTGGTGGTTTCCGTGGTGGCGGCGGCGGTGGCCGACGTTCCGACATCGCGCTCAAGCACGACATCGAGCTGCTTGGGTATCTCGCCAACGGTCTCGGCTATTACCGCTTCAGCTATCTCGGCAGCAGCAAAGCCTATGTCGGCGTGATGGCGCAGGAGGTCGCGCAGGTCATGCCGGCGGCGGTGACACGCGGTGGCGATGGCTATCTCAGGGTCTATTACGACAAGCTCGGGATCAAGTTCCGCAGTTATCACGACTGGCAGGCGGCCGGCGCGAAGATTCCGTCCTCGTCGGAGGCATCACGATGACAAACTATTCGCGATTGAACCATATTGCTTCCATCAGCTTGGCTGCAGTCACGGCGCTTGCCGTGCTGCTGTCTCCGGCTCGTGCCCAGCAGGGCTTCCCCAACCCTGAAGCCGCGGCGTCTGCCCTAGCAGCCGCTGTCAAGGCAGGCACGAGCCGGGCCATGCTGAAAGTGCTGGGCCGCGACGCTACCGACATCATCGAGTCCGGCGACGATGTTGCCGACGCCAATGCGCGAGAGAGCTTTCTTTCAGCCTACGACGCGAGGCATTCGATCAAGGCCGAAGGCAACAAGAGGGCTATCCTGATTCTGGGTACGGACGATTTCCCGTTCCCGATCCCACTCGTCAACAACGCCGACGGCTGGAGTTTCGACGCCGATGCAGGTCGGCGCGAAATCCTCTACCGCAGGATCGGCCGCAACGAGCTGGCCGCGATCCAGACCTGCCTGGCCTATGTCGACGCGCAGAACGAATACGCCGAGAAGGATCGCGGGGACGGCGTCGGCGCCTATGCCCAGCGCATCGTCAGCAGGCCGGGTAAGACGGACGGATTGTTCTGGCGCGACGACAAGGATCCGAGCCCGCTCGGTGCGTTGGCGGCCCAGGCCGCGGCGGAAGGCTACAAGGTCGGCGAACAGCCCGAGCCTTACCACGGATACTACTATCGCATCCTGAAGGCCCAGGGCTCCGATGCCCCGGGCGGTGCGCTGAACTATGTTGTCAAGGGCAAGATGATCGGCGGCTTTGCCCTGGTGGCCTGGCCTGCCGAATACGGCAATTCCGGCGTTATGACCTTCCTGGTCAATCACGCAGGCACGGTCTACCAGAAGGATCTCGGCTCACGCACCGACTTCCTCGCCAAGCGCATGATCGTGTTCGATCCGGATCACACCTGGAAGAAAGTTGAGCCGACAAATCCTTGAGCAAAGAGGGGGCCGCAGCGATGCATGGCATGATCCGTTCCGCCATATTGACGCTTGTTGCAATGGTTCTGCTGACCGCGCCATGCATGGCCCAGGCGACCGGCCACGTTCAGGTCAAATTCGTGAAGGCGGCTCTCGTCGTGGGTGGCGGCGGAGGGACCGGCACGCTCACTTACCGCGGGCGGCACTATCGGTTCACCGCGTCCGGCTTCAGCCTCGGCGCAAGCGCGGGCACCTCCGTGAGCTGGCTGGAAGGGACCGCCTCCGGCATCAAGGACGTCCACGATTTCGCCGGCAGTTACACGCTGGTCGGAGGAGGCGGCGCATGGGGGGCCGGCGCAGGAGGGGTGTCGCTGCGCAATGAAAATGGCGTGGTTCTCATGCTCAAAGGGCCGAAAGCAGGACTGGAGTTCGCCGCCAATGTTGGCGGCCTCACGATTACGCTGCGGTGAGCCGCAGCCGGCTCTCATCGGCATCGTGCAAACAAGATGCTGACGCAGCCGAGAACTCCGGTGCTCGTCGGTCCGAGCCGCTCGACAAAGCGTTCGCTTGCGGAATTCCAAGTATCGGGCGCCTTGACCAGGATCAAGGCACCACCGGGGCCGGGATAGTGCAGCCGGACGCAGTAAGTACACGGCGCGATGCCGTCACCTTGCCGAAGTCTCAGGCGGCCGTCACCGCTTCGCGGCTCCGCCCTTCGCGGCGTCGTAGGCGTCGCGATAGCCCCTGGCGATGGTCCGGACACCGCGTCCGATATCGTCATAGACATCGTCAGGCAGGTTCGCGAGCGACACGCGAAGCGACCATTCTGGCGCGTCGAATCCGCCTCCGTTCAGCAGCACGATCCCGTGGGCTTCGGCCAGCCTGAACGCGAGGTCCAGCGGGTGAACGTTCTTCTTCAGGTATTCGACGGCATCGTCGCCGATGTTCTTGCGGGCCCAGAATTCGAAATCGATCAGGGCGTAATAGGCATCATAGTTCGGATTCGGGCTCAGCTTGTCGGCCAGCCCGAGACCGTCGAGCATCGACCACAGGCGCTTGTTGACGATTTCCATGCAGGCTGCCTGATAGGCCTTGTTCACGTCCATCATCTCCGCGAGCGAAAACAGGCTCATCATCACCTGCTGCGGCAACGACAATCCGGCGGTGTGATTGAGCGCCACGTCGCGGCTGTCGGCGACGATGCGGTCGATCAGCTTCAGCTTGCGCGGCTCGAGCGTGAGCGGCCCGTAGCGCTTGTCGAGCGCCTTCACGGCCTCGTCCGGGAGATTGGCGATCTTCTTGTCGAAGATGTTGTCTTCGTGGATCGCAATGGCCCCTAACCGCCATCCCGTGCAGCCGAAATACTTCGAATAGGAGTAGACGCCGATGGTGTTGTGCGGCAGCTCGCCGAGCAGCGAACGGAAATTGTGCACGAAGGTTCCGTAGACGTCGTCGGTGAGGATCATCAGGTCGGGACGCTTGGTCCTGACCAGATTGGCCAGCTTGGCAACCGTCTCCTTACTCAACGCCATCCCCGGCGGGTTGGACGGATTGACGACGAAGAAGGCCTTGATCTTCGGGTCTTCCAGCTTCCTGATTTCCTCGTCGGTGAATTGGAATTTGTTTTCCTGCGGCGCCCTGATCTGAACGACCTTCAGGTCGTAGTCCTCAAGGTGCGTCATCTCGATGTAAGGCGTGAATATCGGCGTCGCCAGCGCAATCGTATCGCCGGGCACCAGCAGCCGATTGGCCTTCAGCGACTTGAACAGGTAGCACATCGCCGCTGTGCCGCCCTCGACCGCATAGATGTCGAACTTCCCGGCCGGCCGGGGCTCGCCGCAAACCGCCCACATCAGGTATTCGTGCACGATCCTCTCGTTGTGCACCAGCATGCGGTCCGGCACCGGGTAATTGTCGCCGATGATCGAATCGACAAGTTCATGGACGAAGGCATCGGGATCGAAGCCAAATTTCCTGACCGTAAAGGCCAGCATCTCGGTCAGGAAGCTCGCGCCGGGCATGTCGTGGTGCTGCTTGAGCCAAGCCTCGAACCGTCCGGCGATGCCTTTTGCCTGAGGCATGCCGCCGATGCCCGCGGGGTGTTCCATCACCCGCTTGCTCTCGGTGATGGCGAATTGTCCCAGCAAGAAGAAGCCTTCGCGCGGCGTCGTGGCGACCCAGTTCGGATTGCCGCGCCCGGCGTTCAGGAAGGGCATCTGACTTCGCTTCGAATTGGTCTTGGCGAGGTTGATCAGCTCGTCCTTGATCTCGAAGGGGCTCAGCGCCTCGAATTTCTTTAAGGTCAGAAGATCGGCCATTTTGACACTCCCGGGGCGATGCAGGCTGCTGGATTGGACGCGACAGGCTCTGTTGCCTGCGCGATCGCGCGCAGCATGATCGGCAGCCGGTAACGGCCCTTGATCTATGTCAACGGTCTCGCGAGCGTCATGCACGCACCGAAGGACGGTCGCGTCGGGCTGCACGTGCGAATCCATGCCCTTGACAGACGATGGAGCTGCAAGGCAATCGCCCGTTGTGATTGACATAGATCAACATCCGTCTTGCCGACCGTTGCCTGATGTCCCCGACACACGATCGCTTCGCCCTGCTTCGGCGCGCCCCGCGCTGGATCGAAGCGGGCGCAAGCCGAGGCTCCGGGACAGCATCAACGGGTGACATCATGATCGATTGGCTTTTCCAGACTCTCCGCACCTATCCCGAAATCGCGATCTTCCTGTCGCTCGCGCTGGGCTATTATTTCGGATCCTTCACCTATAAAGGCCTCGGACTCGGCGCAGTCACCGCGACGCTGATCGCTGCCGTCATTATCGGCCAGATCGGAATCACGATTTCAGGTCCGCTGAAGCCGTTCTTCTTTCTGATGTTCCTGTTCGCCATCGGTTATGGCGTCGGACCGCAATTCGTGCGGGGCATCGCGCAGGACGGCGTTCCGCAGGCGATTTTCGCGGCCGTAGTCTGCGTCTTCTGCCTGCTGTCCGCCTATCTCGGCGCCAAGATCGCCGGCTACGACGTTGGATCAGCGATCGGGCTCTACGCCGGCTCGCAGACGATCTCCGCGTCGATGGGTCTCGCAACCGACGCCATCAACCGTCTTGGTCTGCCGGCGGATGAAGCCAAGAAGCTGCTCGATGCCATGCCGGTCGCCTATGCCGTGACCTATATCTTCGGCACGGTCGGCTCGGCGATCGTCCTGGCCCTGCTCGGACCGGTGCTGCTCGGGATCGATCTCGAGAGCGCTTGCAAGAAATATGAGGAGGAGCATGGCGGCAAGAAACAGCTGGGCGGCCCCGGCACGGCCTGGCACCAGTTTGATGTGCGCGCCTATCGCGTTCATGAGCGCGGACCCGTCGCCGGCAAGACGGTCGGGCAGGCCGAGGCGCTGCTTCCCGACCATCGCACCTTCGTCCTCCGGCTGAGGCAAGGTGGCAAAATCGTTGAGGCAACCTCGGACACCGTGATTCATGCCGGCGACATCGTCGCCGTTGCAGGCCGCCGCGACGTGCTCGTGCAATTGATCGGCGAACAGGCCGAGGAAGTCGACGATCGCGAGCTATTGGCGGTGCCGATCGAGGGCGTCGATGTCTACGTGACCAGCAAGGACGTCGATGGCAAGACGCTCGAGGAGCTGGCGAAGGAGCCGGCCTCCCGCGGCGTCTTCCTGCGCAAGATCGCCCGCGGCGCGATCGCGGTCGAGATTCCGATCCTGCCGAACACTAAGATCAACCGGGGCGACATTGTCACCCTGGTGGGCCGCACGTCCGATGTCGCTGCCACCACGAAGATGCTGGGCCGGCCGGACCGCGCGACCGACGTTGCCGACGTCGCCTTCATCGGGGCCGCCATTGCGATCGGCGCCCTAGTCGGCGCCTTCGTCTACAAGATCGGAAGCGTGCCGCTCACGCTGTCCACCTCCGGCGGCGCGCTGATTTCCGGCCTGTTCTTCGGCTGGCTCCGATCGGTGCACCCGACCTTCGGCCGCATTCCGTCGCCCACCGTGTGGTTCATGAACTCGGTCGGCCTGAATGTCTTTATTGCCATTGTCGGCATCTCCTCGGGCCCGGGATTTGTCGCCGGCCTGCAGAAACTCGGCTTCAGCCTATTCCTCTGGGGCGTCGTCGTGACCACGGTGCCTTTGATCCTGGCGATGTTCGTCGGCAAGTACGTATTTAGATTCCACGACGCGATCCTGCTGGGATGCTGTTCCGGCGCGCGCACGACGACTGCTTCGCTCGGCATGATCAACGACCGCGCGAAAAGCCAGATTCCCGGCCTCGGTTATACCGTCACCTACGCGGTCGGGAACACGTTGCTGACGATCTGGGGCATGGTGCTGGTCATGATGATGACATAGCCGCGGCTCGACGATGTTGGCGTGGCTGCAGCAGTTTCTCGTCCGCTATCCGGAGCTCGCGCTGTTCCTGGTGATCGCGGCGGGCTACTGGATCGGAAGCTTCAGGATCGGCGCTTTCAGCCTTGGCCCGGTGACGGGATCTCTGTTCGCGGGGCTCGCGGTCGGCGATTTCGCGCACGTCCCCGTCTCCGGCATGACCAAATCGTTCCTGTTCCTGCTGTTCCTGTTCGGCGTAGGCTATTCGGTCGGCCCGCAGTTCGTGCTGGCGATGAAGCGCGATGGGCTGAAGCCGATGCTGATGGCCATTGTCGTGAGCCTCACCGGTCTTGCGGCAGCGATCGTCGTAGCACGCGTACTGCAGCTTGACGCCGGCTTTGCGGCCGGGCTCCTGTCGGGGGCGCTCAGCCAGAGTGCCGCGATGGGTACGGCGACCGACGCGGTCAATGGGCTGGCCGTTCCCGAAGCACAGCGCGCGTTGCTTGTCTCGCATATCGCGGTGGCGGATGCGGTTTGCTACATCTTCGGCTATGCCGGCGTGATCACGTTCTGCACGATCGTCGTTCCAGCGCTGCTGAAGATCGATCTGAAGGCGGAAGCGCTCAAGCTGGAACAGGCGTTGGGCATCACGCGTGCGAAGCCCGGCCTGGCATCCGCCTGGCGCAAATTCGAGCTGCGCGCCTACCGGCTGGACGATCACGCGGCGCTCGCGGGACTGACGGTTGCCGCCGCCGAAGCCCGGGTGCCCGGCCAACGCGTGTTCATCCACCGCATTCGTCGCGGCGAGCGTGTCCTCGAGGCGGAACCTGGAACGGTCCTCTCGGCCGGCGACGTCATCGCGCTGTCGGCGCCGCGCCAGATCATCGTCGAGCTGGTCGGACAGCGAGGCGAGGAAGTGGAGGACAAGGAGCTGCTCGATATCCCCGTGGTCTCGACCGACGTTTTCCTGATCAACGCGAAGCTCGCAGGCAGCAGTCTTCAGCAGGCGTCGGAACAAGATTGGGCGCGCGGTCTCTATTTGCGCTCGGTGAGCCGGGGCGGTGAAGCTCTCCCCATCCCGGCCGGAGTGGTCCTTGAGCGCGGCGACTTGCTTCGCATCGTCGGACCCGAAGCCGTCGTGCAGAATGCGGCCAAGAACATCGGCGTCATAGTCGCACCGAGCACCAGCATCGATTTCGTGGTATTGGGGCTCGCGATTTTCTTCGGCGGTCTCGTTGGAGTTTTCGTGAGCTTCTCCGTTAGCGGTGTGACGATCTCGTTGAGCACCAGCGTCGGCACGCTGCTCGCCGGACTGCTGGTCGGCTATCTTCGCACCCATTTACCGTATTTCGGCCGGATCCCCGACGGCGCCATCAGCCTGATGACGTCACTCGGACTGGCTGCCTTCGTCGGTCTGACCGGAATTCATGCCGGGCCGATCTTCCTTTCCGCGATACGGGAGTCTGGCATCGGCCTGCTTCTGGGCGGCGTGATCGTCACGCTGCTGCCGCAGATCGTCGGCTTCTGCTTCGGCCATTTCGTGCTGCGTATGAGCCCGATCCTCTTGCTTGGCGCATTGACCGGAGCACAGACGGTAACGGCCGCGATGGCCGCCATCCAGGAGCGCTCGGGCAGCTCCGTGGTGGTGCTCGGGTATACGCCCGCCTATCCGGTCTCGAACATTCTGCTGACGACCTGGGGATCCGTCATGGTCGTCGTCTTCGCTGGTTGAAGCGCCAGGCATGCCCTCTGCAGGCCAAACCAAAATTCAGCCGCCTCCGTCTCCCGACGGACGACCCCTGAGATTCGGTACCTAGTCCTCCCAATCTTCCCATTCGACCTTGTTGATTTCCAAATAGCCGGAAACCGCCGAGCCGATCGTCGGGAAGAAGTAGCCTTCGCCGAGCTGCGCGAACAGTCCAAATCGCTTCAGCTTGTCTTTGACCGGGTCCTTGAGTTCAGCAAAGCAGAGTTCGATCCCTTTCTCGTGCAAAGCTTCGTCCAGTTCAGCAACGGTATCGCAGGCCGTGACGTCGACGCTGGTGACTGGCTCTGCCGCGACGACCAGCCAGCGAACCGGCGTGGGCGACGTCGCCACCGCGTGCAGGACGCGTTCCTTGAAGAACTCGGCGTTGGCAAAGAACAGCGGCGCGTCCCACCGGAATAGGACCAGCCCCGGGATCTGGCGCGCATCGGGGTATCGCGTGATGTCGTGATAGCCCTTGACGCCGTGGGCACGGCCCAGCACCGCGGAGTGCGGTCGCCATCCGTCCCACAGGAACTCCGCGATGGCCACGGCGATTGCAAGACCGATTCCTGGAATCGCGCCGAACACAGCCACGCCGACGAAGCACAGCACGATCAACCAGAATTCCCATCTCTGGATGCGATAAATTCGCTTGAGGTCGGTGATCTCGAACAGGCCGATCGCCGCGGCGATGACGACGGCGGCCAATGCAGCGTTGGGCAAATGCTGCAGAAGGTTTGGCGCCACGACGAGAAGGAATGCGATGGCGAGCGCGCCGACGACGCTGGTCAGTTGTGTGCGAGCACCGGCGGCCTCCGCCACCGGAGTGCGCGAAGAGCTGCTGCTGATCGGGAAGCCCTGAAAAAAGCCGGTTGCCAGGTTGGCGGCCCCGAGCCCCACCATCTCCTGGTTCGGATCGACCTTGTCGCCCAGTCGCGCGGCGTAGGTTCGCGACAGCACACTGGTATCGGCAAATGAGACGAGCGCGACGGCGCTTCCGCCGATTAGTACCGGAACCAGATCGCCATAGCTGATCCAGGGAACGGCAAGCGCCGGCAGACCCTGAGGAAGGGGGCCCAGGACCTTCACGCCGTAGCTGGCCCCCAGATCGAGCGCACCGACGACGAGAGTTGCCCCGACAACCGCAATCAGAATACCCGGCAGCCGCTTGTTGTCCTTGAGCAGCAGGATGACGATCAGCGTTGCGAGCCCAACCGCGAAAGCAACCCAGTTTGTCCTGCCGGCGAGGATCGCGCCGCCGATTCTCCACAGGTCCCGCAATGGTCCTTCGTTCTCAATCGAGAATCCGAGGAGCTTTGGTAGTTGGCTGATCAATACTGTCAGCGCAATTCCGTTCATGTAGCCGTAGCGGATCGGCTTGGAAAGAAGCTCGGTCACGAAACCCAGCCTCGCGAAGCCTGTCAGCATGAGCACTGTTCCCGAAACGAGGGCCATCATGGCGCCGAGTGTTGCCGCGCGAAGGGGATCGCCACCGGACAATGGGGCGACCACACCGAGAATGACAGCTGCGAGGGCCGAGTCCGGTCCGAGCACAATGATGCGGCTCGGGCCGAACACCGCGTAGGCCAGGAGCGGGATGATGGTCGCGTAGAGACCGTGGATGCCCGGCAGGCCCGATGCTGCCGCATAGGCGATACCAACCGGGACCAGCATTGTTGCAAGGACTAGGCCGGCAAAGATGTCGTGCGGTAGCCACGCCGCTTCGTATCGGCGGAGGGTGCCGACGCCGGGCGTCCAGCGTATCCAACGGCTCATTTGGCGAGCACTCCCGGGCTCGGTCGAGCGCATGGCAAACACTCCCAGTCCGGCCAGAGCAATCGGCCGACGAATTAACCGGAAGCCAATTTGCACTAGCGTTTGCCAGGCTGAGCGTTGATCTATCTCAAGCCGGCTCGCAACGATGGCCAGTTCCCTGGGTGGCGCATCGTCAGTATGGAACAAGTGGGCTCTGTGAACGGAAGCTTGGTGTGCCGCAACGCGGCGCGCAGCGGCGGCTATCGGCTTCGTTGATCGCGACGCCAGGAGTGCCTGCCGCCCCCGGGCCAGGGACACGTGCTTTGTCCCGTTCAGGAAAGCTTCAACGTCAAGTGTCTGACTTGCCGGTCGCCGCCGGCGCTCGAACGGAACCCGAAGCGGCTGAATATGCTGAGCATCGCCACGTTCTCGGGTAGGACTTCCGCGGTTAGTTCTTTCAGCCCTGCATGGCGCGCGATCACCAGCAAATGGCGCATGAGCGCCGTGCCGATACCCTTGCTCTGATAGGCATCTATCACGACGAAGGCCAACTCAGCCTGGCCAGGCTGCGCGACGATGTAGCGGCCGCCGCCTGCGACGACCGGTCGGCCGTCCTCGTCGATCTGCGCAACCAGCGCGACATGATCGGCGAAATCGATATTCATGAAAAACGCGATCTCTTTGTCGGAGAAGCTGCGCTTCGGGGCGAAAAAGCGGCGCTGTCGCGATTGGACGCTGGTGCGGCCGACCGCCGCGAGCATGTCGTCCCGGTCGTCCGGCCGGAGCGCCCGAACTTCGATCCTGCTGCCGTCACGCAAATGCTCGATCGCAGAATAATCGGCTGCACCTGGCATCGTTGTCCTCGCAAAGATCGTTGCCAGCGATACAACCTTGCGAACTTAGGGGAGTGGTCGTCCTCGCTGAGAGAGACCTGCATTCCGACAAAGAAGGAAGCGATTGTGGCGTCAATGGAGGCTTTCGACCCAATTTCCGGAATGGCCACTGATTTTCCGAGAGAATGATACGTCTCTTAATCGCGAGCCCTGACTGAGCGCCTTCGGGACGCGAGGATGCCCACGCTCAGATCGCAACCTGAACCGAATGTCGGTATCGGTGGTTGCGCCTCCCCGCAACCAAATCTCTTTAACCGGCAGAGATGAAAAGCCCGCCTTTCGGCGGGCTTTTTCGTGCCGAGCTGTATCTCTATCGTGCGCTTCGCTGCTCGCAGCTCCAATCACAGTGGTGAGCAGCTCGTGGCCGTCTCCGCCGACACATCATCCGCATTCGGATCGGCCGCCGCGGTCGCCCAGGCGAGTTCGACGAGGGTCACGATCCGCCGGCCGGCGCCGTCGAGCTGGCAGACGATCAGGCCCTGCTCCTCGATGTAGGTCAGTAGATGCCGGGCGCGACGCAGCGAGTGGGTGCCGTAGGCGCGGGCGATGGCGGCATCGCCCGGGCAGGGCCAGCCCTCCTTCGCGGCGCGGGCGATCATCATGAAGACGCCCTGCATGTCCTCGGGCAGGATGGCGGCACGCAGCGCGACGTCCTGCCAGGCATCGTCTTCCGCCATGTCGGCGCCGAGCCCGGCGCGGGCGCGCGTCAGCATGCGGCGGAAATCGGTCAGCTCCGGCACCACGGCACCGAGCCCCTCGATCCGGCAGCGCACCACGAATTCCTGATAGAGCACGCCGATGGCGCGGAAGCCGGCGTCGGGCTCGGCAAGAATGGCGCGTAGGATGCGGTCCAGCCGCTCACGCCGCTCGGCCAATTGCTCGGCGCTCGGCGGTGGCTCCGCGGTTTCTGGATTCGGCTCCGGTGCCGCCGGCTTGGCGGCCACCAATTGGCTGAGCAGGTCCGGCGCCGGCGCCCGGCGTGGTGGCCGCGTTGTCTCGGGCGGCGGCGCGGCCAGGATGATGGCGCGTGCGTCCTCCAGTGCCGCCTCCGGCAGCGGCATCAGCCGCGGCGCTGCGTTGCGCGGCTGAGTGTCGGTTGGACCGATGCGCAGGCCGAGCGGACGGCGCGAGAGCGCAGGTCCCAGCGCCATGAACTGTCCGCGTTCGAGATCGCGGAAGGCCTCCGCCTGCCGCCGCTCCATGCCGAGCAGGTCGGCGGCGCGCGCCATGTCGATATCGAGGAAGGTGCGGCCCATCAGGAAGTTCGACGCTTCGGCGGCGACATTCTTGGCGAGCTTCGCCAGCCGCTGGGTTGCGATGATGCCGGCAAGGCCGCGCTTGCGGCCGCGGCACATCAAATTGGTCATCGCGCCGAGCGAGAGCTTGCGCGCCTCGTCGGTGACTTCGCCGGCGACCGCCGGCGCGAACAGCTGCGCCTCGTCCACCACCACCAGCATCGGATACCAGTGGTCGCGGGGCACCTCGAACATTCCGCCGAGGAACGCCGCCGCGCGCCGCATCTGGTTCTCGGCATCCAGCCCCTCGAGATTGAGCACGGTGGAGACGCGATGGATGCGCACGCGCTCGCCGGCGACCTGCAGGCTGCGCTCGGTGTGGTCCTCGGCGTCGATCACGAGGTGGCCGAAGCGCTCAGCCAGGGTGACGAAGTCGCCTTCGGGATCGATGATGGCCTGCTGCACCCAGGGGGCGCTCTGCTCCAGCAGCCGCCGCAGCAGATGGGACTTGCCGGAACCCGAATTGCCCTGCACCAGCAGGCGCGTGGCCAGCAGCTCCTCGAGGTCGATGGCCGCCGAAGCGCCGGCCGTCGTCTGTCCCATCTCGATCGCTACGGTCATCTGCCCCGACTCAAATTGTCCTTGCGGAGACGCGGCTTAACAAGCCGATCGCGCCCCGTCGAGCCGACCGCAGCATCATCCCCAGACACGGCGCGGGACAATCTGGACATCATTCACCGTGAAGCGCCGCCGAATCTGCGAGCAACGTTCGCGCCGCGCAGGAATGTCGAAGCTAAAACGATGCCGCTATTCTCGCGCCGGATACCTCCGTCCCGTTTGCCGGTGGTGTCTCCTCGCGCAAACCCCGTCATAGTCCTCAGCACAAAAGAAACGTGCGAGGAAACATGACTGAGAGCATCGTTGATGCCGTCGCGCCGTCGGTCGCGGCGCCTGGTGCGGTGTCGCCGCGAAAAGTGTTTTGGGCGACCTGGTTCGGCTGGATGCTCGATGGCTTCGATTCCTCGATGTACAGCTACATCCTGGTCAGCGCACTGAGCGAACTATTGCCCGCGAGCGGCATCGAGCCGAGCAAGGCCAATATCGGCATCTATGGCGGGATGTTGTTCTCGATCTTCATGCTGGGCTGGGCCTGCTCGATGGTTTGGGGCTGGGCCGCCGATCGTTACGGGCGGGTCAGGATCATGTGCTGGACGGTGCTGGTCTACTCGCTGTTCACGGCGTTGTGCGGGCTTGCGACCGGGATCGTGATGTTCGCCTTGTTTCGGTTCGTTGCCGGTTTCGGCATCGGCGGCGAATGGGCCGCGGGCACGCCGTTGCTCCAGGAAGCCGTGCCGGAGGCCACGCGGGTACGGCTCGCCGGCTGGCTGCATACGGCCACGCCGACCGGGCTGTTCCTCGCCGCCGCCGTGACGCTCGCGATCGGCAGCACGCTCGGCTGGCGCGGCATGTTCCTGCTCGGCATCCTGCCCGCGCTCTTGATTGCGTATCTGCGCAGCAACATTCCCGAGCCGGAACACGGCGCGTCGCGCCCGCAGCCGCGGGTCTCGGCCTTGTTCGCCGGCGACCAGGCGCGCACCACCTGGGCGGCCGCGCTGATGATGGCCTGCATCATCTTCGGCCTGTGGTCGTCGAACTTCTGGGCGCCCACCGTGATTGCGACCAAGCTGGTCGCCGCCGGCGCGACGCCTGCGCATGCGCAGGAAATGGGCGCAGTGGCGGGCTTGATCACCAATGTCGGCACCTTGATCGGCTGCCTCCTTGTCCCATGGCTCACCGGCTGGCTCGGCAGCCGGCGCCGCACCGCGGTGCTGTTCTTCATCGGCGGGCTGGTCTCCGTCGTGGCCTGCTACGAGGTCGCGATCGAATGGCTGGATAGTCTGTTGCTGTTCATGGTGCTGCTGCCGGTGCTCGGCTTCTTCACCAATGGCGTGTTCGGCCTGTTCACGATCTGGCTGCCGGAGATGTTTCCGTCCGCACTGCGCGGCTCGGGCTCCGGCTTTGCCTTCAGCATGGGCCGGGTGCTCGGTGCAGCCGGCCCGTCGCTGATCGGCGCGCTCGCGGCCCGCACCGGCAGTTTTCCGCTGGCGATCTCAATGCTGTCGCTGATCTATGTGATCGGCTTGCCGTTGATCCGGCTCGCGCCGGAGACCGCTGGCAAGCCGCTCGCGAAATAGCGAGCGCGTCGGCCACCCGGCGGCGCTCGTACACGGAAAGGCTATTCCGCCGGCTTCACGGCCACCGCCGCCGGCGCAGCCGCCGCTGTCCTCGGGGGCGCCTTGTCGACCTTCTTCGACCACGAGCGGTAATAGGCCAGCACGGTCATCAGCACGATGCCGACCACGCTGACCATGATCTGCATCCACAGGCTGCCGGAAACCTCGACCAGCACCACATGTGCGACCACGGCGAGGAACACGCCCGAGCAGAACACCTCGAGCGACTGCTGGCCGCATTTGATGATCGGCTGGAAGATCGGCCATTCATATCCCGGCCATTCGCGCGGCAGGAAGCGCGTGACGAAGAAGGCCAGCACCACGAAGTGCAGCACGCGATAGGGCGCGAGGTTGGTCTTGTCGTTCGGATTGAACGCATCATAGAGCCAGGCCGGCATCGCCTGCCCGAGCTCCGGGAAGCGGCCCGCCAGCGTCATCACCAGCGCGAACAAGAGATAGGCGCCGCCGAGCCAAAGGAAGGCGCGCGAACGGATGAAATTGATCGACTCGCTGGCGCCGCCGAGCGCGAACCAGCCGCCGAACACGAACAGGAACTGCCAGCAGAACGGATTGAAGTACCATGTACCGGACGGATAGGCCGGCAGATTCCAGCCGAAATGACGTGCGGCGAGATACAGCAGGAACGAGGCCAGCAGCGTCAGATTGAGCTTGCGCAGCATCGCCCACAGCACCACGGGATAGACCAGCATCAGCGCGATATAGAGCGGCAGCACGTCCATGTTGACCGGCTTGAACGCCAGGATCAGGCCCTGATAGAGCGTCTCGGCCGGGTTCTGCATGAAGCCCGCGACGTTGAACTCGTTCTGCAGATTCGGGTCGTGATAGCGCTGGGCGAGATAGCCGATCTCGGCGATGTAGATCACGAACAGCAGGACGTGCGCGACGTAGATCTGCCAGGCCCGCTTGATCAGGCGGGTGGCGCCGATCACGGTGCCGCGCTCGAGCATCATCCGCGCATAGACGAAGGACGCGGTGTAGCCGGAGATGAAGACGAACAGATCGGCGGCGTCGCTGAAGCCGAAATTCTTCTGCGTGATCCAGTTCACCGCATTGTTCGGGATATGATCGAGATAGATCGCCCAGTTGGCGAAGCCGCGCAGCAGATCGAGGCGGTAGTCGCGGCCACGCGGCGGCAGGACAGCCTTGACGTCCATCGGTTCGCTCCCATCCCCATTGCCCGCGTCCGGCCGCGGGTTCGCGACGTCATACTAGAACAGGATTTCGACGGCTGTGTATCGGTTTTCCGGGAAAGGATCGTCTCAACCGCGGGACAAACAACGCTGAATTTGGATCAAATCGTTCGCAGCTAGTGCTGCACGAACCCGTTATGCAGCGTGGTGAACAGCGTCCGGCCCTTCTTCACCAGATCATATTTGCGGCCATAGAGCAGCCACACCGCGGTGAGGTGGCACATGCCGCCCATCATCAGCGACATCGCAGTGTAGGGATCGAGATTGCGGCGATAGATGCCGGCGCGGCTCGCCTGCCTGATCAGCTGCACATAGCGCAGCGCGTATTTGTCGACCGCTTTCTTGATCCGGGGCTCGGCGGCAAGCACGCTTGGCCAGATCTCCAGGAAGAACACGCGGCCCCAGCCCGGATTGTCCTTGATGTATTGGAAGTTGGTCAGGAAGATGATGCGAAGCTGCTCGACCGGATCGCCACCCTTGAGCAGCAGCGGCTCGGTCTTCTGATAGAGCGCTTCGAAATTGCCCTCGGGCACATCGAGGACCAGCGCGCGCTTGTCCTCGAAATAGTCGTAGAGGCTGGAGAGCGGCACCTTGGCCGCCGCGGCGATGTCGGTGAGCGAGGTGCCGTCGATGCCCCTCTGGCCGAACAGCCTGGTCGCCGCCGACAGGATCTGCTCGCGCCGGTCGCGGCTGCGTTGTTGCTTGAGCTTGAGCGTCGTCCCCGAAGCCACGATCGTCTCCAAGAGCGTTTGCGCGCGAAGTGGATACAGGTTCGCGCAAGGAGAACGCGTCAAACAAGAATCTCGTCCCGCAAAAACAGTAAGGCAGCGGGATCGGAACACAAGCGCTATTGCTGCGGCATACAGCGTAAGATTGTCGGCTAGATCGGCGCGTTCCGCCGTTCCCGATTGCCGAACGCGTTGCGGGCGATGATCTGGCGCATGATCTCGGATGTGCCGTCGAGAATGCGGACCACACGCGTTTCCCGCCAGATACATGGGCCCGTAAATTCGAACAATAACCGAAAAATGTGTGACGTCATTCCGGCGCTGTCGAGATTTCGGGCAGGCGCCGAAAAACCGCGGCACTCGCCTGATGACGCGACCCACGCGGGATCGGCGGGAAATATTGCCGCCGGCGTTTCCGCCGCAAGTTTGTCCATTTCTTACGCGACAAAACCATGAGTTGTGGGTAGATAGCTTGTCACTGAGGGAAGAAATGATGCAGCAGTACTCGCTTCGATCGACCCGCTCCGGACGCACGATCTTCGGGCTCGCCGCAGCCCTCATAATCGGGCTTGCGTCGTCGGCTATCGCACAGCAGTCGCCCGGCGGCAGCACACTGGCCAAGGTGCTCGTGCTCGGCACCGGCGGCACCATCGCGGGCCAGGCCAACGCGCGTGCCGGCAATGCCTACGATTCGGGCAAGGTCAGTGCGGCAAACCTGATCGCGGCGATTCCGGGCATCGACCAGCTCGCCCAGATCTCGGCCGAGCAGATCTCCTCGATCGGATCGCAGGACATGAACGACAAGGTCTGGTTCGACCTCGTCAGGCGCATCCGCGCCGCCATCGACAACAAGGAAGTCGACGGCATCGTCATCACCCACGGCACCGACACGATGGAGGAGACCGCGTTCTTCCTGCAAAACGTGCTCGACACCGACATGCCGGTGGTGCTGGTCGGCTCGATGCGGCCGTCGACCGCGATCGGCGCCGACGGGCCGGCCAATCTTTACGACGCGATGCGGGTTGCATCGGCGCCGGAATCCCGCGGCCGCGGCGTGCTCGTGGTGCTCAACGACACCATCCACGGGGCGCGCTGGGTGCAGAAGACCAATACGACCAGCGTCCAGACGTTCCGCTCGCCCGATGCCGGGCCGGTCGGTTACGTCGACACCGGCTCGCTGCGCTTCCTGGCGGCGGCCCCAGCCAACGGCGCCAAGCTGAAGCTGCCGGACGCACCGCCGCTGCCCCGGGTCGACATCATCTACTCGCACGCCAACATGGACGCCGCCGAGGTCGAGGATGCGGTCAAGCGCGGCGCCAAGGGCATCGTGCTGGCCGGCGTCGGCGACGGCAATTCGTCGAAGGGCGCAATCGATGCGCTGGCGGCGGCGGCAAAGCAGGGCGTCGTCGTGGTGCGTTCGACCCGCGTCGGCTCGGGCTATGTCAACCGCAACGTCGAGGTCGAGGACGACAAGCTCGGCTTTGCGGTCTCGCTCGATCTCAATCCGCAGAAGGCGCGCGTCCTGCTCGAACTCCTGATCGCCAACGGCATCACCGATCCCAAGGCGGTGCAGCAGGCCTTCGCCCAGCCGTGATCGCACGACGTGAGGTGAGCACGGTCGTCAGGCTCGCTCTCCCGCTTGCGGGGGAGGGCTGGGGTGGGGGTCTCTCCACGAGTCGCCTTGCGGAAGCAGCCCTCACCCGGATCGCGTAGACACGAGGCGTCATGTATCTCGGGATCGATCTCGGTACCTCGGCGGTCAAGACCGTGCTGGTCGACGCAGGCCAGCGCGTGGTGGCGAGCCGCAGTCAATCGCTGACTGTGGCCTCGCCGTATCCGGGCCATAGCGAGCAGGATCCGGCGCAGTGGGTCGACGCCGCGTTCGTGACGCTCGACGCCCTGAAGGCGGATCATCCGGCCGAGCTGGCTGCGGTCGACGGCATCGGCCTGTCCGGCCAGATGCACGGCGCGACGCTGCTGGACGCGAATTGGAAGCCGTTGCGGCCATGCATTCTCTGGAACGACGGGCGCTCGGCCGCGGAATGCGGTGAGCTGGAGCGGCGCTGGCCGGCGCTGCGCGCGACCACCGGCAACAAGGCGATGCCGGGCTTCACCGCGCCCAAGCTGTTGTGGGTCGCCAAACACGAACCGGAGGTCTTCGCGGCCACCCGGCTGGTGCTGCTGCCGAAGGCCTATCTGCGCCTGGTGCTGACCGGCGAGGCGATCGAGGATATCTCGGACGCCTCGGGCACGCTGTGGCTCGATGCGGCGCGGCGGGACTGGTCGGATGCGGCGCTCGACGCGACCGGCCTGTCGCGCCGGCATATGCCGCGTCTCGTCGAGGGCTGCGCGCCGTCAGCGCGGTTGTCGAGCGAACTCGCGCAGCGCTGGGGCATGACCAGGCGGCCGATGATCGCCGGCGGCGCCGGCGACAATCCGGCGGGCGCGATCGGCATCGGCGCGATCGGCCAGGGCGCAGCCTTCGTTTCGCTCGGAACCTCCGGCGCGCTGCTGGCGCCGACCGGTACGATCGCCGCCAACCCCGAGCGCGCCGTGCACACCTTCTGTCATGCCGTTCCCGGGATGTGGATCCAGGCCGGCGCGATCCTCTCGGCAGCGTCGTGCCTGGCCTGGATCGCGCGGTTGCTGCGGACTCCCGAAGCCGAACTGCTGGCGCCGCTCGGGGCGCAGCCGACGGCGCCGTCGCCGGTCAGCTTCCTGCCCTATCTGTCCGGCGAGCGCACGCCGCATGACGATCCCGATGTGCGCGGCATGCTCGAGGGCCTCAGCCATGGCACCGATCGCGACGCGATCGTGCAGGCGGTGCTCGAAGGCGTCGCTTTCGCGTTGGCGGATTGCCTCGACGTGCTTGCCGATAGCGGCGTGGCGATCACCGCAGTCGATGCCATCGGCGGCGGCTCGCGCTCGCGGTTCTGGCTTGCGGTGCTCGCCAACGTCCTCGACATTCCGGTGCATCGCTTTGCCGATGGCGAAACCGGGGCCGCGTTCGGCGCCGCGCGGCTCGGACGCCTTGCCGTCAGCGGCGAGGCGATCGAGGCCGTCTGCACGGCGCCGGCCCGCGTCGAGACGTTCGAGCCCGACCGCGCGCTCGCACAGGCCTATGCGGAACGGCTGCCGAAATGGCGCAGCCTGTATCGGCCACAACACTGAGACGCTGAACGGCAGCAGCGCAACTCGGGTTCCGCAAACGAATCCGATTCCAGCCTTGTGATCATCGGAAGGTATTGCCCTACGCAGCGGCCTTTTGTTTAATGTGCCGACGCGCGCGAGGAATGAACACAACTTGCGGGTGCGGCGCAACGTCGTCGGCAGTGGGGAGGCAGGATGAGCGACCCGATCCTCGAGATGCGCCGGGTCTCCAAGTCTTTCTTCAGCATCAAGGCATTGCGCGGCGTCGACCTCACGGTCTATCCCGGCGAAATCCACGCTTTGATGGGCGAGAACGGCGCCGGCAAATCGACGCTGATGAAGATCCTGTCGGGCGCCTACCGGCCCGATCCGGGCGGCGAGATCCGCATCGAGGGCAAGCCCGTGAGCTTCAACGGCCCGCATGCCGGCCGCGCGGCGGGCATCTCGATCATCTATCAGGAGCTGTCGCTCGCGCCCAATCTCAGCGTGGCGCAGAACATCTATCTCGGCCGCGAGGTCTCGCGCTTCGGGATGCTGGCGCGCGAGGCGATGGAGGCCGGCGTCGGCCCGATCCTCGAACGGCTCGGCGCGGACTTCGCGCCGTCGACGCTGGTGGCCGGTCTGTCGATGGGCCAGCGCCAGCTGGTCGAGATCGCCCGCGCGCTGCACGCCCGCTCGAAAATCCTGATCATGGACGAGCCGACCACGGCGCTGTCGGCCGGCGAGAGCGAGCGGCTGTTCGGCCTGATCCGTCGGCTCCGCGCCGAGGGCCTTGCCATCATCTACATCTCGCACCGCATGGATGAGGTCTATGCGCTCGGCGACCGCGTCACGGTGCTCCGTGACGGCACGCTGGTCGGTTCGCTCGACAAGCCGGAGATCCGCGCCGACACCATCGTCCGCCTGATGGTGGGACGCGACGTCTCGTCCTTCTACAAGAAGGAGCATGATCCGCGCGCGATGCACGGCGCGCCCATGCTCGCGGCCGTCGACCTCGCCGACGGACGGCGCGTCAAGGGTTGCTCGCTGACCGTGCATGCCGGCGAGGTCGTCGGCCTCGCCGGACTGGTCGGCGCCGGCCGCACCGAGCTTGCGCATCTGATCATCGGCGCGGCGGCAAAGACCGCCGGCCATGTCGAGATCGAGGGACGCGCGGTCGACATCCGCAACCCCGGCGAGGCGCTCGAGGCGGGCATTGCCTACCTCACCGAGGACCGGAAGGCGCTCGGCCTGTTCCTGGACATGTCCTGTCTCGACAACATCAATCTCGCGGTGCTGGGCCGCGATGCCAGGCTCGGCGCCATCCTGGATCGCGACAAGGCGCGCGACCGCGCCAGCAAGGCATTCGCTGCGTTAGGCATCCGCGCCGCGGATATCCGCGTTGCGGCCGGTGGCCTCTCCGGCGGCAACCAGCAGAAGGTGCTGCTGTCGCGCCTGCTTGCGACGACGCCAAAGGTCTTGATCCTCGACGAGCCGACGCGCGGCGTCGATGTCGGCGCCAAGTCCGAGATCTATTCGATCATCGACAACCTTGCCAAGGCGGGCACCGCGGTGCTGGTGATCTCATCCGATTTGCCCGAGATCATCGGCATCTGCGACCGCGTCATCGTGATGCGCGCCGGGCTGCTTGCCGGCGAGATCAAGCGGACGACGGCAGCGCCGCTCGACCAGGAGCAGATCATGGCGCTCGCAACCGGAATGGAGCAGCTCGATGCCTGATGACGGGGCTTCCGCAAAGGCCACCGCCGCGGTCGGCCTCGTCGCTGCGCAGGAGACGCGGCGTCAGCGCACGCGGCTGCTGATCCGTTCGGCCGGCATGCTGCCGGTGCTGGTGCTGCTGTGCATCGGCTTTCATCTGCTGTCGGATGGGCGCTTCTTCACCGCGCAGAATCTCGGCATCGTGGTGCAGCAGGCCGCCGTCAACACCGTGCTGGCGGCGGGCATGACCTTCGTGATCCTCACCGGCGGCATCGATCTGTCGGTCGGCTCGATCCTGGCGGCTTCGGCGATGGCCGGGCTGATCATCTCCAAGTTTCCCGATTTCGGCGCGTTGTGGTTGCCGGCTGCGGTGCTCACGGGCGCAATCTTCGGCATCCTCAATGGCGGTTTCATCGCGCTGCTGCGGCTGCCGCCCTTCATCGTGACGCTGGGCTCGCTCACCGCGGTGCGCGGCGTGGCGCGCCTTCTGGGTGCCGACACCACGGTGTTCAATTCGGAGATTCCCTACGCCTTCATCGGCAACGGTTCGCTGATGCTCATTCCCGGCGTGCTCTCGATCCCCTGGCTCTGGGTGATCGCGCTGCTCGTGATCCTGGTCTCCTGGCTGGTGCTGCGCCGCACCGTGCTCGGCGTGCACATCTACGCGGTCGGCGGCAACGAGAGCGCGGCGCGGCTGGCCGGCATCAAGGTCTGGGCCGTGCTGATCTTCGTCTATGGCGTGTCGGGGCTGCTTGCCGGCCTCGGCGGCGCCATGCAGGCGGCGCGGCTCTACGCCGCCAACGGCCTGCAGCTCGGGCAGTCCTACGAGCTCGACGCGATCACCGCCGTGATCCTCGGCGGCACCTCCTTTGTCGGCGGCATCGGCTCGATCTGGGGCACGCTGGTCGGCGCGCTGATCATCGCCGTGCTGTCGAACGGGTTGATCCTCACCGGCGTCTCCGACGTCTGGCAATATGTCATCAAGGGCCTCGTGATCATCGGCGCGGTGGCGCTCGATCGCTACCGGTTGCAGGGCTCGGCGCGCACCTGAGGCACAACAACAGTCCGTCGCGATCACTGGTCGACGTGGCGGAGCTTCAAGCAGACCAGGGAGGAAGCCAATGTTGAAGTCGATCTCGCTTGCCGGCGCCGCCGTCGCGCTTGTCTTGAGTTCCGTCCCGTCCTCGGCCAAGGAGCTGAAGGCGATCGGCATCTCGCTGGGCTCGCTCGGCAACCCGTTCTTCGTCGCGCTGTCGAAGGGCGCCGAGTTCGAGGCGAAGAAAACCAATCCGAACGTCAAGATCACCACCGTCGGATTCGAATACGATCTCGGCAAGCAGGTGACCCAGATCGACAATTTCATCGCCGCCGGCGTCGATCTGATCCTGCTCAACCCCGGCGATCCCAAGGCCGTCGGGCCGGCGATCAAGAAGGCGCAGGCCGCCGGCATCATCGTCGTCGCCGTCGACACCGCGGCCGAAGGCGCCGATGCCACGGTCACCACCAACAACGTCCAGGCCGGCGAGATCTCCTGCCAGTACATCGTCGACAAGCTCGGCGGCAAGGGCGACGTGATCATCGAGAACGGGCCGCAAGTCTCCGCGGTGATCGATCGCGTCGTCGGTTGCAAGAACGTGTTCGGCAAGAACCCTGGCATCAAGGTGCTGTCGAGCGATCAGGACGGCAAGGGCTCGCGCGAAGGCGGCCTCACCGTGGCGCAGGGCTATCTGACCCGCTTTGCCAAGATCGACGCCATCTTCGCCATCAACGATCCGCAGGCGATCGGTACCGACCTCGCGGCGCGCCAGCAGAACCGCAGCGGCATCGTCATCACCGCGGTCGACGGCGCGCCCGACATCGAGGCCGCGCTCAAGGATCCCGGCTCGCCGCAAATCCAGGCGTCCTCCTCGCAGGATCCGTTCTTCATGGCGCGCCGCGCCGTGCAGATCGGCGTCGGCCTGCTCAACGGCCAGAAGCCTGCCTCGACCGTCGAGCTGTTGCCGTCAAAGCTCGTGACGCGCGACAACATCGCCGAATACAAGGGTTGGACCTCGAACCGTTCGCAATAGCAATACGAAAGACGATCGACCATGCCTCTTTGGACCTGCGAACAATGCGGCGCGCAATTTCCCGAAACCGCGGCGCCGCCGCCGGCTTGCCCGAACTGCGAAGACGAGCGGCAATATGTGAACTGGAAAGGGCAGACGTGGCTGACCCGCGAGGAGCTCGCGCAGCGGCATAGGCTGGTCTGGCGCGACGATCTCGGCCTCGTTGGACTGGCGCTCGAGCCGTCCTTTGCGATCGGGCAGCGCGCGCTGCTGGTGCCGGATCGCGGCGGCTGCGTGATGTGGGACTGCGTGCCGCTGGCCACGGCCGAGGCGATCACGCATGTCAAATCGCTCGGCGGGCTGAAGGCGATCGCGATCTCGCATCCGCATTATTATGGCGCGGTCGCCGACTGGAGCGCGGCGTTCGGCGATGCGCCGGTCTATCTGCACGGCGACGACGCGCAATGGGTGACGCGGCCCTATCGGTCGATCGTGCCGTGGCAGGGCGACAGCCACCGCATCTCCGACGATATTTTGCTGGTGCGCGCCGGCGGACATTTCGCCGGCGCCACCATGCTGCATTGGCGCAACGGCGCCGACGGGCGCGGAGCGCTGCTCACCGGCGATGTCGCGATGGTCGCGATGGACCGCCGCTCGGTCAGCTTCATGTATTCCTATCCGAACTACATCCCGCTCAATGCGTCGGCGGTCCGCCGCATCGCGCGGGCGGTCGAACCGCTGGCGTATGATCGGATCTACGGCGCCTGGTGGGGCAAGAATATCGCCGCCGATGCCAAGGCGGCGTTCGACCGTTCGGTCGAGCGCTATATCGCCGCGATCTCGGACTGACGGTTCCCCGCGCTCGGCTTGCCAGCCGGCATGATCGCGCTATATCAGGGCTTTCCCGCCACCTGAGGTTTGTCCGAGTTTCCGCATGACCAGCACTGCCGCCGCCGAATCCCAGCCGTTCCAAGCCGAGGTTGCCGAATTGCTGCACCTGATGGTGCATTCGGTCTATTCCGAGACCGATATCTTCCTGCGCGAATTGATCTCGAACGCGTCGGATGCCTGCGACAAGCTGCGCTACGAGGCGATCGCCAATCCCGGCCTGATCACCGACGGCACGCCGCCGGAGATCCGGATCATCCCGAACAAGGCGGCCAACACGCTCTCCGTGGTCGATACCGGCATCGGCATGGAGCGGGCCGAGCTGATCGACAATCTCGGCACCATCGCGCGCTCCGGCACCAAATCGTTCCTGTCGAAGCTGACCGAAGCCAAGGACGGCGCCAATCTGATCGGCCAGTTCGGCGTCGGCTTCTATGCCGCGTTCATGGTCGCCGAGAAGATCGTCGTGACCAGCCGCCGCGCCGGCTCCGATGACGTGTGGGTGTGGTCGTCGGAAGGCGGCAGCGGGTTCGAGATCGCCCCCGCCAGCGAGGAAGCGGCCAAGCGGGTCGCGCGCGGCACCGAGATCGTGCTGCATCTGAAAAAGGACGCCGCCAAATATCTCGAGGCTTACGAGATCGAGCGCATCGTCCGCGAATATTCCGACAACATCCAGTTCCCGATCCTGCTGGTGCCGGAGGAGGGCGAGCCGCGCCAGATCAACTCGGCGAGCGCGCTGTGGCAGCGCTCGAAATCCGAGCTCAAGCCGGAAGACTATGCGCAGGCCTACAAACAGATCGCGGGCGCCTTCGACGAGCCGGCGATGACGCTGCATTACCGCGCCGAGGGCCGGCAGTCCTATGCCGTGCTGCTGTTCGCGCCGTCGCAGAAGCCGTTCGACCTGTTCCAGGTCGAGCGCAAGGGCAAGGTCAAGCTCTATGTCCGCCGCGTCTTCATCGCCGACGACGCCGAGCTGCTGCCGGCCTATTTGCGCTTCATCCGCGGCGTGATCGACAGCGAGGACCTGCCGCTCAACATCTCGCGCGAGATGTTGCAGAACAATCCGCAGCTCGCGCAGATCCGCAAAGCGGTCACCGGTCGCGTCGTCGGCGAGCTCGAGACGCTCGGCGAAAAGGAGCCGGAGACGTTTGCAAAGATCTGGGACGCGTTCGGCCCGGTCATCAAGGAAGGACTGTGGGAAGACTTCGAGCGCCGCGAGAAGCTGCTGGCGCTGGCGCGCTTCACCACGACCTCGGGCGAGAACCGCTCGCTGAAGCAAATTGTCGACGACTTCAAGCCGAACCAGACCGAGATCTACTATCTGGTCGGCGACAGCATCGAGCGGCTGAAGTCGAACCCGAAGCTGGAATCGGCGCGCGCCCGCGGCATCGAGGTGCTGCTCCTGACCGATCCGGTCGATGCGTTCTGGACCTCGGCGCCGATCGATTTCGGCGGCAAGCCGCTGAAGTCGCTGAGCCAGGGCGATATCGACTTCGGCCTGATCCCGCTCGTCGACGACAAGGCCGATGAGAAAAAGGACCAGCCCGAGGCCGATGCCGCAACCACCATCGCGGTGATCAAGGATGCGCTCGGCGAGCGCGTATCCGATGTCCGCGCCTCGCAGCGGCTGACCGCGAGCGCATCGTGCCTCGTCGCCGGCGGCGACGCACGCGACCGCGCGCTGGAGCGGCTGCTGGCCCAGCAGAATCGCGGCGCGATCACCAAGCCGGTGCTGGAGATCAACCTGCGGCATCCGCTGGTCGCGGCGCTCGCGACCGACACCGCGCAGGCCAGGGACCTGTCGCTGCTGCTGTTCGAGCAGGCGCAGATCCTCGACGGCGAGATGCCCGACGATCCCGCCGCGTTCGCCGGTCGTATCAACCAGCTCGTGCTGCGCGGATTGGCGAAGTAGGGGCAACCGTAGCCCGGATGGAGCGAAGCGCAATCCGGGTCGATCGGCGGATCGTGCGGCCCCGGATTGCGCTGCGCTCCATCCGGGCTACGCATCTGTGACAACGGCAAAGCTGATCGCGCGCCGCACTTCGGCGCTTGACAAGCGCTACGGCTGTTGATGTTATGTTATAACATTACATTAAGCGAATGCCGCATGTCCCGCCGCCGTCCATCCCTCCAGCAACTGTTTGATCTCGATGCAAAAACTCCCCGTCACCATCTTGTCCGGCTTCCTCGGGGCTGGAAAGACCACTTTGCTGAACCACGTCCTGAACAACCGCCACGGCCTGAAGGTTGCGGTAATTGTGAACGACATGAGCGAGGTGAACATCGACGCCGACCTCGTGCGCGATGGCGGTGCGAACCTGTCGCGGACTGACGAGAAGCTGGTCGAGATGAGCAATGGCTGCATCTGCTGCACCCTGCGCGACGATCTCCTGAAGGAGGTGCGCGCGCTCGCCGAGAGCGGCCGCTTCGACTATCTGCTGATCGAATCGACCGGGATCTCCGAGCCGCTGCCGGTCGCCGCGACCTTCGAGTTTCGCGATCAAGACGGCGAGAGCCTGTCCGACGTCGCGCGGCTCGACACCATGGTCACGGTGGTCGACGCCGCCAATCTGCTGAAGGACTACGCCTCGACCGATTTCCTCAGCCAGCGCGGCGAGGCGCTCGATGGCGACCGGCGCACGCTGGTCGACCTTCTGGTCGAGCAGATCGAGTTCGCCGACGTTGTCGTGCTGAACAAGATCGACGCCGCGACGCCTGCGCAGCGCGAAGCCGCCCGCACCATCGTGCGCGCGCTCAATCCCGAGGCCGACCTCGTCGAGGCGAATTTCGCGCAGGTGCCGTTCGACCGCGTGCTCGATACCGGCCGCTTCGCCTATGAGCGCGCGCAGCAGCATCCGCTCTGGCACAAGGAGCTGTACGGCTTTGCCGAGCATGTGCCGGAGACGGAGCAATACGGCGTCACGAGCTTCGTCTATCGCGCGCGGCGCCCGTTCGATCCGGTGCGCTTCCACAGCTTCCTGCGCGAGAGCTGGGGCGGGGTGATCCGCGCCAAGGGCCATTTCTGGATCGCGACGCGCCCGGACTGGTGCGGCGAGCTGAGCCAGGCCGGCGCCATCGTCCGCACCGAAGGCCTCGGCTCCTGGTGGGCGGCGATCCCGCGCGAGCGCTGGCCGGATCATCCGGACTGGAAGCTGATGATGCAGCGAAGCTGGAACGAGCTCTATGGCGATCGGCGCCAGGAGCTGGTCTTCATCGGCTCCGGGATGAACGAGGACGACATTCGCCGTCGTCTCGACGCCTGCCTCGTCAGCGGCAAACCGGGCATGGACCCGCAGGCCTGGGCAGGATTGCGCGATCCGTTTCCGCCGTGGCGACGGGCCGGCGAGGCGGCGTGAGGTCGCCGCATCTCTCCATCTCCGTCATCCCCGCGCAAAGGCTTCGCCTTTGTCGCTGGAGGAGCGCGAAGCGCGTCTCGAAGGATGAACCGGCCCCGGATATCTTCACGGGGCACCGTCCGTTCGTGGGGCAGTCGGGCCGTCGACCCTTCGAGACGCGCGCCTAGGCGCGCTCCTCAGAGGGTGTGATTTTTTTGGGGTTTCAGCGAGCATTATAGCCGAAAGCCGGCGCGGTGTGATTCTCTGGCGATGATGGATTCGCGGGAGGTGATGTTGGCTGCCGATGAGTTGTTTGGGGACCTGCCGGAGCAGGCGAAGCCACCAGTCGAAGCGGGCTTGCCCGGCGCTCCGCGGCTGCGTGAGCCCCAGCGCGACCAGATTGCGCTGCGAGCGGTTGATATTGAGAGCCTGATCGGGGAAGACCATCCGGTGCGGCTGATCTGGTCTTATGTCGAAGAGCTTGATCTGAGTGAGTTGGAGGACCGGATCAAGGCTCGCGGCGATCGTCCCGGTCACCCCGCGACCTCGCCCCGGCTTTTGCTGGCGCTGTGGCTCTATGCCGCCAGCGAAGGCGTTGGCAGCGCGCGGGCGTTGGAGCGGCTGTGCGAGAGCCACGATGCCTATCGCTGGCTGTGCGGCGGGGTGTCGGTGAACTATCACCTGCTGGCGGACTTCCGGGTCGGCAACGCCGATCTGCTTGACCGACTGCTCAGTGAGCATCTGGCAGCGTTGGCAAAGGCCGGTCTCGTCGATCTGGAGACCTTGGCGCAGGATGGCATGCGGGTCCGGGCCAGCGCCGGGGCCGCCTCGTTCCGGCGCGAGGCGACGCTGGATAAGCATTTGGCGCAGGCTGAGGCCGTGGTGGAAGACCTCAAGCGCGAGGTCGACACACGCTCGGACGCCAGCAATAAGCGTGCCCGGGCAGCCAAGGAGCGGGCCGCGCGGGAACGCAGCGCGCGGGTGAAGGCGGCGCAGACGGCGCTCGCCGAGATCAAGCAGCAGCGCAAGGAGCGCGAAGAAAGTCGCGGCAACGGCAAGACGCCGAAGGAGCCGCGGGCCTCCACGACGGACGCCTATGCACGGGTCATGAAGATGGCGAACGGCGGCTTCCGCCCCGCCTACAACGTGCAGGTGACGAGCGTGGCCGGGGAGCAGATCGTCGTCGACACCAGAATTTGCAACATCGGATCCGATCGCGGCCTGATGCGCCCCATGCTGGAGCGGCAGCGTGCGCGGCCCGGAGGGTTGCCCAAGGACCATCTCGTCGATGGCGGCTTTGGCAGTGCCGAGGACATCGAATGGGCCTATGCCGAGGGCATCGATATCTTTTGTCCGCCCACTCAATCCAAGCACGGTACCGATCCCTATCTACCGCGGCGCGGCGACGGTCCGGGGGTGGATTGGCCTGGCGTGCGCGAATGGCGAGCGAAGAGGGCAAGGCCCGATACAGGTCCCGGTCGATCTGCGAGTGCATCCATGCCCGCTGGCGCAATTGGGACCTGCGGCAATTGACCGTGCGCGGCATCGAAAAGGTCCGTGCCGTCGTGCTCTGGTACGCCCTCGTCAACAACATCCTGCAAGGCAACCGCCTCTCCAGAGCCTAAACAACGGGTCATCGCCGAACTCGAACTCAAACCTGCCAATTGCTGCGACGAACAGCCGCCAAAAACTCCGCAGGAGCCGAATCCGTCACAAGCTCTCAGGGTGACGGTGAACAGAGGGCGCGGGCTTCGCTGCAAAACCCGATCTAAAACTGTCGCGTATCTGCTACAGAGTCTGCTCTGGGCAAGGAAACAACACGGCGTTGCGATGGCTGGCGGCAGCGAGATCTTCTACGGCGGCATTCCGGTGTTTCGCGGCTTCGCGCGGCTGATGGATCCGGCGCTGTATGCGCCATTGCCCGATGACTGGACGGTCGGCGTCGCCGATATTGTGGAGTCCACCAAGGCGATCGCGGCGCAGCGCTACAAGGCGGTCAACATGGCCGGTGCCGCGGTGGTCGCTTCCGTCACCAATGCGCTCGATGGCCGCGAATTCCCCTTCGTGTTCGGCGGTGATGGCGCAAGCTTCGCGGTCTCTCCTGCCGATCTCGACAAAGCGCGAGAGGCGCTGGCGGCGACCGCGCGCTGGGTTCGCGACGATCTCGATCTGGTGCTGCGGGTGGCGCTGGTGCCGGTGGCCGCGATCCGCGCCGCGGGCGCCGATGTCCGCGTCGCGCGGTTCGGGCCGTCGGCCAATCTGTCCTACGCGATGTTCTCCGGCGGCGGTCTCGCCTATGCCGACGCCGCGATGAAGCGCGGCGAGTTCGCGGTCGATCCGGCGCCGCCGGGCACGCAGCCCGATCTGTCGGGCCTGTCCTGCCGCTTCGAGGTGATGCCGTCCGCGCGCGGCGTCATCCTCTCGGTGCTGGTGCTGCCGGCGAAGGACGCCGATCCCGCAGCCTTCCGCAAGGTGATCGAGGACATCGTCGTCCGCATCGAGAGAAGCCCCGATGCCGGCCGGCCGGTGCCGCCGGGCGGCCCGCCGCTGCGCTGGCCGCCGCAGGGGATGGAGTACGAGGCGCGGGCGCGGCGCGGAGGCTCGCTCGCGCTGCGCCGTGCCACGGTGCTCGCGTTTGCGCTGTGGGCCTACACGCTGATGCGCTTCAATATCCCGGTCGGCAAGTTCGTGCCGAAAAACTACGTGCGGCAACTGGTCGAGAACTCCGACTTCCGCAAATTCGACGACGGCCTGCGCATGATCCTGGATTGCACGCCGGAGCTTGCCGCCGAGCTCGAGCAGCGGCTGGTCGCCGCCGCCGCGCAGGGCGTGGTGCGCTACGGCCTGCACGAGCAGGATGCGGCGATGATGACCTGCTTCACCCCGTCGGTGATGCGCGCCGACCACGTCCACTTCATCGACGGCGCACGCGGCGGCTACGCCTCGGCCGCGACCGTGCTGAAGGCGCGCGTGGCGTAGATTCGCGGGAGAGGGGACGCAGTCGCTTTGCTGTCAGAGTTCGGTCAGAGATTATTTCCCGACCCGCGTCCAGGTCTCGCCGCCGCACAGCGCGCCGACGCAGCCTTCGACGCGCAGCGTGCTCTCGCCGGTCACCGAGATGCTGCTCGCATAGGTGCCGCCGTCGTCGGCATTGTAGATATGGCCCGACCATTTGCCCGCGGCCGCGGGCTGCATGCCGGAGAACAGCGGCAGCCCGATGATCGGCCGGTTGGCCAGCGAGGGATTGGGATTCTTGTTGTCGACCTGCGGCTTGCCGGTCATCGGATCGATCGGCTCGCGCAGGCTCACCACCACGCCGCAGATGCCGCCGCCGCATTTGCTGATCTTGACGCGGGCATCGCCCGCCTGGGTCTGCCAGACGCCGACAGGCTCGGGCGCGCCCTGCGCCTGCGCGGCGGGCGCGGCGAGTGCCGTCGCGATGATGGCGATCACGAATCCGAGTTTGCAGGCCATGGCTGTTCCCTAGAGGTTGGCCTGCATAACAAGTCGAAAGATTTCTGCAATGTCATATTCGCGCGATCAGGCGCACGGTACCCGGAAAAATTTTGTTGCCTGTTTCGGCGGCGGTCATGCTCAGGCAACGCGCGTGGCGGTGCTTATCCCCAGCGGGTCAACCGGATCGAGATGATGGTGGCGAGACCGAATGCCACCATCGCAGCGCCAACCAGCGCAAACAGCGTCCAGGCCGGTGCGCTCACGGAGGCGAGCCACCAGCCCCCGATGCCGACCAGCAGCAGGCGGATGGTGCCGGCCAGCACCGGTCCGCCGACCTTGGCCGCGCCCTGCGAGGAAAAATACAGGCAGACGCCGACACCGAAGAAGCCGAAGGCCGGACCCGCCAGCGCGAAATAGGACGAGGCGGCCGCAGTCACGCCGGGATCGGTGGTGAACAGCGCAATCCACAGCGTCGGCTTCAGTGCGACCACAAGTCCGACCAGCCCGACGACAAGTCCGGCGACTGTGCCCGCAGTCCACGCCACCTTGCGCGCCCGCGTCACCAGTCCGGCACCAATCGCCATGCCGACCATCGGCACCGAGGCGACGCCGACCGCGAATGCGATCGGGATCAGCAGGAATTCCAGCCGCGAGCCCATGCCATATCCGGCCAGGGTCTCGGTGCCGAAGCCGGCCAGGATCTTGGTGAAGATCAGGATGGTCAGCACGCTCTGCAACGGCGACAGACAGGAGATCGCGCCGACCTTCAGGATGTCCAGGAACATCGCGCGCTGGAAGCTGAACGCCGCGAAGTCGAGCTTCAGCCGGCTGCGGCCGGAGGCGAGATACCAGGCGAGGAAGATCGCACCGCATGTGAAGGCCGTGAGCTGGCCCGCGGCGACGCCGCGCATGCCTAGGCCTGGCATACCGAACAGGCCGAGACCGAGCACACCGCCGACCGCGATCTGGATCAGCGACGTCGTGATCAGCGTCATCGAGGGAATCCGCATGTCGCCGGTGCCACGCACCACGGAGGCGAGCGTGTTGACCAGCCAGATCGAGGTCGCGCCGGAGAACAGCACCTGCGAGTAGCGCATCGACTGCTCGAGCACGCCGCCGCGACCACCAAGCAGCGCATAGAAATCGCGGCCGAAGCCCAGCATCATCACGGTGAAGAACAATCCGGCGCAGGCCCCGATGATCGCCGCATGCAGCGCGAGGTCGGCGGCACGGTCGCGGTCGCCGGCGCCGAGCGCGCGGCTGATCGCCGACGAGACGCCGCCCCCCATCGCACCGGCCGACATCATCTGCGTCAGCATCGCGAACGGAAACACCAGCGCGATACCGGCCAGCGGCTCGGTGCCGAGCCGGCCGATATAGGAGGTTTCGGCGACCGCAACCAGCGTCGAACCGAACATCGCGATGGTGTTGGGGAGGGCGAGCCTGAGCAGCGTCGGCAGGATCGGCGCCGTGAGAAGGTCGTTGATCGGCGTGGCGGGCGCAGCCGCGGTGGGGTTGGCGTCCTCGATCGAGGCTTCGATGGTCATGCGTTCACGGCTCACTTCGCAAGCGGGAAAGGGGCGCACTGCAATTCGACGCCGGTGGACCAGGCTCGTTCAAGAAATGATGGTCAACATGTTACGAGGTTGAGCTGCCCCTCGCCACCCGCGCTCGCGCAGGGGTCACCACGGCAGGCCGCATAGGTCGATCTTGCCCTGGCGCGGCGCGCGGACGATGTCGTTGACGAACGGCGCCATCGCCTCGAAGCGGACCTGTCCCGACGGCTGTTCGCACATGATCTCGCCGGTGAAGGGATGCCAGCCGCGCGCCTGGTAGAATGCGAAATTGTGCGGTTCGCAGAATAAGATTGCAAATTTCACCGCATCATTGGCACGAATCGTGTGCACGGCGGCGTCGAGCGCGAGTGACGCATAGCCGCGGCGTCGGCAGTCCTCGCGGGTCGAGACTCCGCCGATGCCGCCGACATGCACCTTGTGGCCATTCCAGGTGATGGTCCGGAAATAGATACCGACATGGCAGGCCAACCCGCCGTCATCGGGTGCGTCGAGCAGCACGCGCAAATCCGCGTGAGCCCATTTGATACCGGCCCAGCCCTTGTTCGCCATGACCTCAGGGCTCCAGACCGCCCGAAGCAGCGGCTCGGCGCGCTGCCATGACGCAGCTCCGTTGAGAATGTCGATTTCGATGCTCATCGTCGCCGTCCTGGGTGTCGCCTTGGGTCTGCTTCGGGCCGTGCCGATCTGTCATACACGATCTGAAAATGCGGTGTTTCTCCGTCGTGGAACCTTCTATAAGGGGGACCCGTTAAGTGTAGTCTCCCACCCTCTGTTGGACATTACCCCATGACCTTCACGCTACCCGATCTGCCCTACGCCCACGACGCCCTTGCGCCCTACATGTCCAAGGAAACGCTGGAGTTTCACCACGACAAGCATCACCAGGCCCTACGTCACCAACGGCAACAACGCGATCAAGGGGACCGAATTCGAAGGCAAGTCCCTCGAGGAGATCGTGAAGGGCTCGTTCGGCAAGAACGCGGCCGTCTTCAACAATGCCGGTCAGCACTACAACCACATCCACTTCTGGAAGTGGATGAAACCGAATGGCGGCGGCAGCAAGCTGCCCGGCCGGCTGGAAAAGAAGATCAACGAGGACCTCGGCGGCTTCGAGAAGTTCAAGGCCGACTTCGCCGCCGCCGGCGTCGGCCAGTTCGGCTCCGGCTGGGCCTGGCTGCAAGTCAAGGGCGGCAAGCTCGAGATCGCCAAGACCCCGAACGGCGAGAACCCGCTGGTTCACGGCGCGGTGCCGATCCTCGGCGTCGACGTCTGGGAGCACTCCTACTACATCGACTACCGCAACCGCCGCCCGGACTATCTGAAGGCGTTCGTCGACAGCCTCGTCAACTGGGACTACGTCGACGAGCTGTTCGGCAAGGCCGGCTGAGCATAGTGGCCGTCATTCCGGGGCGACGCGCAGCGTCGAGCCCGGAATCCATCGAGCCGCGGGTTCGGTGGATGAATGGATTCCGGGTTCGGTCCTGCGGACCGCCCCGGAATGACAAACGAGAGTTTTTGAGACGGGCGGCAGCATCAATTGCCGCCCTTTTTGTTTCCTTGCGACAACGGCCGCCATGCGGCACAAAGCCCGCATGGGGCAACTGGCAAGCTATCTCCTCGTCTTCTTCGGCGGCGGTCTCGGCGCGACGCTGCGCCACCTGATCAACGTCACCTGCGCGCGCTGCATCGGCACGGCGTTTCCCTACGGCACCTTCATCATCAACATCACGGGCTCGACCGTGATGGGCCTGATCGCCGGCTATCTCGCCTTCAAGGGCGAGGCCTCGCAGCCCTGGCGGCTGTTTTTGATGACCGGCATCCTCGGCGGCTACACCACCTTCTCCGCGTTCTCGCTCGACGCCGCGCTGCTCTACGAGCGCGGCGAGCTCGGCCTTGCCGCGCTGTACGTCGTGGGCTCGGTGGCGCTGTCGATCGCGGGATTGTTCGCCGGGCTCGCGATCGTGCGGCATCTGACGTGAGTCGAAAATCCTTCACCCGTCATTCCGGGGCGCGCCCCTTGGCGCGAACCCGGAATCCATTTCTCCTCGCTTGATGTGGCTCAATGGATTCCGGGTTCTCGCTTCGCGAGCCCCGGAATGACGGGGATGGAGGGGCGGCCCATACATCTGATTTGCCCGACGGCGCAAGCCCCCGCAGCGAAAATATTTCGCTTTATCCGAAGCGCGACTCAGTGCTATAAATCCGAAGTCTCGCCCGATCGAGGGGCGCTTCGCGGTCGTCACGAACGCGGGTCGAGATGCGGTGGACGCTGATTGCGCAACTGACGAGTGCGCATGAGGCGGACGGCGAAGTCGTGCAGGCCTGACGCCCTAGCGGTAGGTGTCTCTTCCGATTGCGCAAATGCGCGTTGTGAAGACGGTGACAACAAAGCCAAGTCTCGCCGGGGAGAGCACGTATAAGCCGTAACCCATCGCGCAGGGAAAGCCGGATTGCTCCGGTTACACCTGTGGTCCTACCCCCGTGCTTTCTACCCATTGCACGGGGCCCATGGGTGCGATCGGCACCCGGCTTTCCCTGCGCCCTCACCAACGGAGAGGGCGGAACGAGAAGCAAGACTCGGACAAATCATGTCGCGAGAACGCGAAGCTGTATCCCATCCTCATTGTCGTCCTGGCGAAAGCCAGGACCCATTACCCCGAATGCGCATTGTTGCACGACGCTGGGGCCGCGATCCCGTTCATCACCGAACGTGGTGGTTATGGGTCCTGGCTTTCGCCAGGACGACGCGCGGGAGGAGCCGTCCGCTACCCTCCCTCCGGCGGCATCCCATTCATCTCCGGAACCCGCCAACCGGCTCCGCCGGCGGCATTTCCCGCCTTCAAATTTCCCTTTGGTAACCTCGCCTTAACCATGATTAGCGTTTGGTTAGGGTCGGAATGCCGCGTGAAAAGCCCTCGTTTTGACATGTTGGCAGGGGAAGCAGGGCCCGGCTTTGGACGGGCCCCCCATGCGACAGATGTAAGAGGCTCTCGCGCAGTTTTGCCGCGCGGGGCGCGGCCGTGGAAGGGATGCCGATTGGCGGCCCGCCGAATTGGGACACTTGCGTTGAGAGGATATTGCCGATGAATCCCGCCGACGTGGCTCAATCTAGTCTGCCACTGGCATCGAGCGATGTGTCGCTCATCGCGTTGTTTTGGCAGGCTCATTGGGTCGTCAAATGCGTGATGCTGGGACTTCTGTCCTGCTCGGTCTGGGTCTGGGCGATCGCGATCGACAAGGTCCTGCTGTACGCCCGCACCAAGCGGGCAATGGACAAGTTCGAGCAGGCCTTCTGGTCCGGCCAGTCGATCGAGGAACTCTACCGGGCGCTCTCGGCCAAGCCGACCCAGTCGATGGCGGCCTGTTTCGTGGCGGCGATGCGGGAGTGGAAGCGCTCCTTCGAGAGCCAATCGAGGTCCTTTGCCGGCCTGCAGGCCCGAATCGAGAAGGTCATGAACGTCTCGATCGCCCGGGAGGTGGAGCGGCTGGAACGCCGGCTCCTGGTGCTGGCGACTGTCGGCTCGGCCGGCCCCTTTGTCGGCCTGTTCGGCACCGTCTGGGGCATCATGTCGAGCTTCCAGTCGATCGCGGCCTCGAAAAACACCTCCTTGGCGGTGGTGGCGCCCGGCATCGCGGAAGCGCTGTTTGCCACCGCAATCGGCCTGATTGCCGCAATTCCGGCGACTATTTTCTACAATAAGTTCACCTCGGAGGTGAACCGGCAGGCCGCCCGCCTGGAGGGGTTCGCCGACGAGTTCTCCGCCATCCTGTCGCGTCAGATCGACGAGCGGGGCTGAGATCAATGATGGTCACGATGATCACTCTTGTGAGCGCACGATCATGGCGATGAGCATGGCAGGGTCCGGCGGTGGTGGCAGACGCCGCCGCGGGCGCAAGCCGGTCATGGCCGAGATCAACGTCACGCCGATGGTCGACGTGATGCTGGTGCTCTTGATCATCTTCATGGTCGCGGCGCCGCTGATGACGTCGAACATCGACATCGACCTGCCGGTCGCGAGCGGCGGCAAGTCGATCTCGTCGAACCAGCCCCCGCTGACATTGTCGGTCAAGCGCACCGGCGGCGGCTGCAACTCGAATGTCGAGCTCTATCTGGGCGACGCGCCGGTCACGGCCGCCGATTTCCCGGCCAAGATCAAGGCGATCGGCGACGCACGCTCGGATGCCGAAAAAGTGGTCTACCTGCGTGGCGACAAGGACGTCTGTTACACGGATATGATGAAATTGCTCGGCGAGGTCCGGGCCGCGGGATTCAAGGCGAATATCGTCATCATCCCGGAGGGTGGCTAACGACCATGTGCGGCAAGAGGCACGGGGAAGCCTGATTTGAAGGTCAAGGTCGACAAGACTCTGGCGGCATCGATTGTCCTGCACGTCCTCGTGATCGGGTGGGGCCTCGTGTCGTTTTCGACCCGGGCGTATGTGATGCCGGAAGAGGAATCGGTCGCCGTCGACGTGATCTCCTCCGACCAGCTCTCGCATGTGATGTCCGGCCAGAAGGACGGCAAGAAGGAGAATCCCAAGCCGCTGGTCGACAAGGTCGCCGAGGCCAAGCCGGTCGACGACATGGTCGGCAAGGTCGAGGAAAAGAAACCGCCGGTCGTGACCGAAACCGCGCCGCAGCCGACACCGAAGGTGGAGAAGCCGGAAGACAAGAAGCCGGATCCGCCGAAGAAGGTCGAGAACAAGCCGAAGGAAGAGCCGAAGCCGGTCGAGAAGAAGCCCGATCCGGAGAAGCCCGACCCGATCGCGGAAGCGATCAAGAAGGAAGAGAAGAAGCCGCCGCCGAAGCCGGTTCAGCAGGCCGCCAAGCCGCCGCCGGAGCAGAAGCCGAAGGATCGCGTGTTCGACCAGAGCAAGATCGCAGCGCTGCTCGACAAGCGCGACCCGACGCGCGCCGCGGCGACCGGCGATGCGCTCAATGCCAACGCCGCGCTCGGCACGGCGAAGGGCAAGGCTGCGGACAACTCCGCGACCTGGGGCGCGATGTTCCGGCAGCAGGTCGAACGGTGCTGGAAGAACAAGCCCTACGGCAGCATCGAGGAGCAGCGGACCCAGGTGGTGATCGACGTCGATCTGAAGCGCGACGGCACGCTGGCGCGCATGCCGGTCGCGGAAGGCTCGCCGAGCACGCCCTACATGCGCGTCTATCAGGAGAGCGCCTTGCGCGCGATCATCGCATGCCAGCCCTACAACCTGCCCGCGGGCTGGTTCGACGAATGGAAGGCATTCGCACCGGTGTTCAAAGAGAATAATACTTGAGATCAGACGCGACGCTTTGGCCAATAGCAGACAAAGTCCACCGACAATGACCGATAACAATGATTTGCGTGCAATGATGTTTCGCCTCGATCGACGACAGATGATTTCCGGCATGGCCGCGCTTGGTGCGCTCGCGGCGGCGCCGCTCCGTCAAGCCTTCGGACAGGAAGGCGGGCGCAAACAGATTCCGGTCCCGGGCGGCGAGTTCGCGCCGGTGCCGATCGCGATCCCGAATTTTTCGGCCGGCACGCCCGGCGACACCGAAGTCGGCGTCGGCGTCGCGCAGGTCATCACCAACAATCTGAAGCGCAGCGGCTTGTTTGCGCCGATCGATCAGTCGGCCTATCTCGAAAAGCAGGTCAACATCGACGCGCCGCCGAACCTGAACAACTGGGCCAGCATCAAGGCGCAGGCGCTCGTGGTCGGGCGCATGACCCGGCAGGGCAACGGCCGGGTGAAGGCGGAATTCCGGCTCTGGGACGTCGGCACGGGGCAGCAGCTCGCCGGCCAGTCCTACGACACCTCGGCCGAATACTGGCGGCGCATCGCCCACATCATCTCCGACCAGATCTACGAGCGCATGACCGGCGAGAAGGGCTATTTCGATACCCGCGTCGTGTTCGTCGACGAGAGCGGCTCCGCGGACCGCCGCGTCAAGCGCCTCGCACTGATGGACCAGGACGGCGCCAATGTGCGCTATCTGACCCGCGGCTCGGACCTCGTGCTGACGCCGCGCTTCTCGCCGTCGACCCAGGAAATCACCTATATGGAGTTCGGGCAGGGCGACCCGCGCGTCTATCTGCTCAACATCGAGACCGGCCAGCGCGAGATCGTCGGCAACTTCCCCGGCATGTCGTTCTCGCCGCGCTTCTCGCCCGATGGCCAGCGCGTCATCATGAGCCTGCAGCAGGGCGGCAACTCCAATCTGTTCGTGATGGATCTGCGCTCGAAGTCGATGACGCGGCTGACCGACACGCCGGCGATCGACACCTCGCCGTCCTACGCGCCTGACGGCACGCGGCTCTGCTTCGAATCCGACCGCGGCGGCAAGCCGCAGATCTACGTGATGCCGGCAACCGGCGGCGCCGCGCAGCGCATCTCGTTCGGCGACGGCACCTATTCGACGCCGGTGTGGTCGCCGCGCGGCGACTACATCGCGTTCACCAAGCAGGGCGGCGGGCAGTTCGCGATCGGCATCATGAAGCCGGACGGCTCCGGCGAGCGCATCCTGACCTCGGGCTTCCACAATGAAGGCCCGACCTTTGCGCCGAACGGGCGCGTCGTGATGTTCTTCCGCGATCCCGGCGGCAACAGCGGCCCGTCGCTGTTCACCATCGACGTCTCCGGGCGCAACGAATTGCGGGTGCCGACCCCGGGATTCGCCTCCGACCCGGCCTGGTCGCCGCTGTTGTCGTGAGTCATGCAGGGCTGCCCCGAGGAACCTTTGGGCGACCGGCAGTTCTTACCTAGCGCATTGTTTCTTATTGTGAATCCCGGTAGCCGATCGGCTACGGCAACGACTCGCTAACGATGTTCCCTCAGAAAGACTTCACCTGCCATCGGTAAGAGTGCGAGCTGAAAAGGACGCGCGCTCTCACAATGCAGTTTGCAAGTCAGACGGGAGACCCGGACCAGTCAATGTCGCCGACGATCTCCGCGGCGCTGGTCGATTCCCTGTTCATGAACCCCGCGCCCATGATCTTCGGCGCCTTCGGCCCCGCCATTGCGGGCGCCGTGATTGCGTTCGTCACCGGCAATCTGTTGTCCTGGCTGTGCGTGCCGCTGTTCATCGTGGTGGGCCTGGCGCGCGCGTGGCAGATGTACCGCTACCAGCAGCGCAATTCCCGGCTCACCATCGAGGAGTCCGTGACCTGGGAGAAGCGCTACCGGATCGGCAGCCTCGCCTACGGCATTGCGCTCGGCCTGTGGGGCGCCGCCGTCCTGGTCACGACCAACGATGCCGCCGCCCACATGCTCTGCGTGACCACGGTTGTCGCCTACACCTCGGCGGGGGTCGGTCGCACCTTCGGCCGGCCGCAGATCTTCCATCTGCATCTGTTGATGTCGATCGGTCCCCTGATCGCCGGGCTGATGTATGTCGGCGGTCCCTATCACATCGCGCTTGCGCTGCTCAGCCTGGTGTTCTTCAGCGCCATCCGCCACCTCACCACGAGCCTGCAGCGCATCTACGTCAATGCCTGGATCGCCAAGGAGCGGGAGGCGGCGCTGGCGGGCCAGTTCGACACCGCGCTCAACAACATGCCGCACGGCCTGTGCATGTTCTCGGCCGACGGACGCCTTGCGGTGATGAACCACCGCTTCATCGAGATGATGGAGCTGTCGGAGGACTTCGTGCAGCGCGGCGCCAGCGCGACCGATATCTGCAATGCCTGCGTGCTGTCCGGCGCGATCTCGGCCGCCGCCGCGCACCAGATCCTCTACGAGATCGAGAGTTCGCAGCGCGGCGACATCGTCACCAGCGACCCCGATCCGGCGCAGAACCGGTCGCTCGACTGGACGTTCCAGCCGATGGCCGGCGGCGGCACGGTGGTGCTGGTCGAGGATATCACCGAGCGCAAGGACGCCGAGGCCCGGATCAGCCATCTCGCGCGCTACGACGAGCTCACCGCGCTGCCCAACCGCGTCAATTTCCGCGACGAGATCGGCCGGCTGCTCGCCATGCAGCACGGCGAGCATCGCTCCGCATTGCTGTTCGTCGACCTCGACCAGTTCAAGCAGGTCAACGACACGCTCGGCCATCCCTGCGGCGACCAGTTGCTTTGCGCGGTCGCCGAACGGCTGCGCGAGATGCTGCGGCCGGAGGATTTCGTGGCACGGTTCGGCGGCGACGAGTTCGTCGTGTTCCAGCAGAACATCCACTCGCATGAGGACGCCGCCGCGCTGGCGCGGCGCATCGTCGACCGGCTCAGCGAGCGCTACAAGATCGACAACCATCTGGTCGAGATCGGCGCCAGCGTCGGCATCGCGATGACGGCGCCCGGGGTCGGCGCCGACACGCTGTTGAAGAACGCCGACATGGCGCTCTACCGCGCCAAGGCCGACGGCCGCGGCACCTTCTGCTTCTTCCGCGACGAGATGGCGCAAACCGTCGAGGCCCGCCGCATCCTCGAGCTCGACCTGCGCAAGGCGCTGGCCAACGAGGAATTCGAGCTGTTCTATCAACCGCTGATCAACCTGAAGTCCGGCAAGGTCTCGACCTGCGAGGCGCTGCTGCGCTGGAACCACCCGGCGCGCGGCACGGTCTCTCCGGTCGACATCATTCCGGTCGCCGAGGACATGGGCCTGATCGTCGATCTCGGCCGCTGGATCCTGCGCAAGGCCTGCATGGAATGCATGAAGTGGCCCGAGGCGGTCAGCGTCGCGGTCAACTTCTCGCCGCAGCAGTTCCATCAGCGCGACGTGCTGAGCGAGGTTCGTTACGCGCTCGAGGTTTCCGGCCTGCCGGCGCACCGGCTGGAGATCGAGATCACCGAATCCTCGCTGCTGCACAATACCGAGCTGACCCACGATGTCCTCTCGCAGCTGCGCTCGCTCGGCGTGCGGATCTCGCTGGACGATTTCGGCACCGGCTATTCGTCGCTCAGCTACCTGCACAATTTCCCGCTGCAGAAGGTCAAGATCGACCGCTCCTTCCTCGAAGGCATCGACAGCGATCGCCCGCTGACCCTGCTGCGCGGGGTGGCGCGGCTGTCGGCCGATCTCGGCATGTCGGTCGTGGTCGAGGGCATCGAGACCAACGAGCAGCTCGAGCTGATCAGCGCCGACGGCGCGGTGACCGAAGCACAGGGATACCTGTTCAGCCGGCCGGTTCCCGCGGTGCGCATCCGCCAGCTGCTCAACGCCTCCCACGGCCGGCGGGCCGACGAGCAGCTGCATGTGGTTCCCTCGCGCTCGATTGCTTGATCCAGCGCAACAACTCAATCGATAGTTGTGGCGACTCTCTACTGCACGAGATGAAGTGCACTGTTGCGGTCAGAGGTTAACCGTATTGCTGCGATTGCTTTGACGAAAATTAAGAAGCTGTTAATCTTTTGGCACGCGCGTTGAAGTTGTTGGGTTGTTCAGGGAGTACCAAATGAGGTCCGCGGCCGAAGCCATCAAGCCCGCGACAGGAAGGCTTGCGGACCCTCTCGATCAAGTCGACTACCGCCTCGCTCAGACCCCGGAACAGAAAGACGAGATCTACCGGCTCCGCTATCGCGCCTATCTGCGCGAAGGCGCGATCCGGCCTTCGGCCGACGAGCGCGTTGTCGATGCGTTCGACGATGCGCCGAATGCCTGGGTGTTCGGCGTCTACCTGCAAGGCGAGCTCTGCAGCTCGATCCGCATCACCGTGGCGACGCCGGAGTGGCGCTCCTCGCCGACGATCGAGGTGTTCGGCGACGTGCTGCTGCCGAAGCTCGACCAGGGTCTCGTCTTCATCGATTCGACGCGCTTCGTGGCGGATCCCGACAAGGCGCGGAACAATCCCGAACTGCCCTATGTCACGGTGCGGCTCGGCTCGACCGCGGGCGTGCATTTCAATGCCGATTACGGCTTAGCGCCGGTCCGGCCGGAGCACATGGCGTTCTATCGGCGCGTGTTCCTGCACGAGACCTGGTCGGAGCCGCGGCTCTATCCCGGCCTCGTCAAGCCGGTCGGCTTGATGGCGTCGCATCTGCCGACGGTGCGGGAGCGCGTGCTTGCCCGCTATCCGTTCCTGCGCTCGAGTGCCTTCGAGCGGCGGATGCTGTTCGACCGGGAGGGCCAGCTGCAGCCCGACGGGTTTGTCCGGCCGTTCGAGCGTGCCTCGATCGTGCCGAATCCCTGAGAAAACCGGCGTTCTGATCGATCTGGCGCTGACCACCTGTTGCGCGCAGGTCAAATTGCCCTGCAAAAGCGGCCGGTTCCGGCGAACCTTGCCTTCCCTTCACCATCGCGCCACATTTGCCACCCATTAACCATCGGGGGCGCTTTTCGCCATTGCCTGGCATTTGATGGGGTCCAGCAAGGTCTCGTCAAGGTTGACGGAACGTTCGCTTAACCATCGCCCTGTAGACCGATTGGGTAGTACGAAGAGCGTGAGCGTGGAGGCTCCGGGAATGAATTATCTCCAGGGTATGAAGCTGGTTGCGGTTCTGGCGGTGGCGCTGTCGATGGGCGCCTGCGCCAACAAGAACCCGTTGGACGCCAATGGCGCAATCGGGGGCGCCGCGGCCCCGGGCAGCCAGCAGGATTTCGTGGTCAATGTCGGCGATCGCGTATTCTTCGAGAGCGATCAGACCGATCTCAGCCCGCAGGCGACGGCGACCCTCGACAAGCAGGCGCAGTGGCTGCAGACCTACAACCGCTATTCCTTCACCATCGAAGGTCATGCCGACGAGCGCGGCACGCGCGAATACAACATCGCGCTCGGTGCTCGCCGTGCCCAGTCGGTTCGCGCCTACCTCGCCTCGCGCGGCATCGATCCGAGCCGCATGCGCACCATCTCCTACGGCAAGGAGCGCCCGGTCGCGGTCTGTAACGACATCTCCTGCTGGTCGCAGAACCGCCGCGCCGTCACCGTGCTGAACGCCAGCTCCTGACGCGATCGCTGGATCGATTTTCCGAGCCGGCGCCTTCGGGCGCCGGCTTTGTTTTTGACCGCGCGAAAGCCTGGCACGCCGCCGTCATCAAGATGAACGAAGCTGCGCGCAATTGGCCGCTTGCTTGTTCCACCGTCCGTACTAAACCGGTATCTGCGACGCTGCGGCGGATTTGAACTGCCAGTCACAATTCCGGCGTACTCCGTCCCTCAATGTCGCTCGCTTTTCACGTCGATCTCGTCGTCAGGGCAAAATGTCATCCAGGCTTCATTTCCTTTCTTCCGCCGCGGCGATCGCGGCGCTGTTCGCCGTTTCCGCACCGGTGTTTGCCCAATCAGACGATTCCGATGCGGAGATGCGGATCGAGCGGCTCGAAAATCAGCTGCGACAGCTGACCGGCCAGAACGAGGAGCTACAATACCGCAACCGCCAGCTCGAGGAGCGGCTGCGTCAGCTTGGCGGCCAGCCGCCCGGCGCTCCCGGCCAGGCTCCGGCAGCCCAACCCAACGTCGCGGCGGTGCCGCCGGCGCAGCAGCCGCAGGCCTATCCGCAAGCTCAGCCCGGCTACGGCCAGCCGCAGCCGGGCTATGGCCGGCAGCCCCAGGGCGGCTATGACCAGCAGCAGATCGCCGCGCCTGCGCCGATCGTGCAGGAGGCGGCGCCGTCGGCTTCTCCGGGCCGCCGCGGTCGCGGCGACGCCTTCGACCCGAACCTGAATCCGAACGCCCCGGGTGCGCCGCGCGCCCTCGGTGGCGGCCAGATGCCGATGCCAGGCGATGCGGCGGTCGGTGCGCCCGGCGGCCGCGGGGCGGGCGAGCCGCTCGAACTCGGCAACACCAGCCCGCAGCGCGCCCCCGGCGCGAGCGCAGCGCTGACCACATTGCCGCCGTCGGCGACGTCGAAAGACGAGTTCGACCTCGGCATCGGCTACATGCAGCGCAAGGACTATGCGCTCGCCGAAGAGACCATGAAGAACTTCGCCCAGAAATATCCGAGCGATCCCTTGGTGGCGGACTCGCAATACTGGCTCGGCGAAAGCTATTTCCAGCGTCAGCAGTATCGCGACGCGGCGGAAACCTTCCTCGGCGTGACCACCAAATACGACAAGTCCGCGAAGGCCCCCGACGCCCTGCTGCGGCTCGGCCAGTCGCTGGCCGCGCTGAAGGAAAAGGAAGCCGCCTGCGCCGCGTTCGGCGAGATCACGCGGAAGTATCCGCGCGCCTCCGGCGGGGTCAAGGCTGCGGTTGACCGCGAGCAGAAGCGCGTGAAGTGCTAAACCGGCAAGGGAAGGCCGCTTCCGGCCTTTCCGCGAATGCTGGTCTTGCGATGCCTGACGACCAAACCGCCATCCGGGCCAAGGACGCCAAGCGCCTGTTCGCGGGCCTTGCGTCGGCGCCGGCGATCGTGCTCGCGGTGTCCGGCGGTCCCGATTCAGTCGCGCTGATGTGGCTCGTCGCGCGCTGGCGTCGCGCGCTGGCGCGAGGACCAAATCTGGTGGCGGTCACGGTCGATCACGGCCTGCGTCCGGAAGCGGCGCGCGAGGCGCGCGACGTCAAGCGCCTCGCGCGCAGCCTCGACCTGCCGCATCACACGCTTCGCTGGAACGGGCCGAAGCCCGCGACCGGCGTGCCCGCCGCAGCACGCGCGGCGCGCTATCGCCTGCTCGCGCAGGCCGCGCGCAAGCACGGCGCCACGCACATCCTGACCGCGCACACCCGTGACGACCAGGCCGAGACGCTGTTGATGCGGATGCTGCGCGGCAGCGGTGTCGCGGGCCTTGCGGCGATGGCGCGCGAGACCGAGCGCGACGGCATTGTGCTGACGCGGCCGCTGCTCGATGTCTCCAAGGCGCAATTGATTGCAACGCTGAACAAGGCGCGGATCGGCTTTGCCGACGATCCGACCAACCGCGATGTGTCCTTCACGCGGCCGCGGCTGCGCGCGCTGATGCCGCTGCTGGCGGAGGAGGGCGGTGACGCGCGGAACCTGGCACGGCTTGCGGCGCGGATCGCGCGCGCCAATGCCGCGTTGGAGGTGCTGGTCGACGGCGCCGAGCGCTATCTTGCGTTGAAAAGCGAGGATAACCTTGGTGCCGGTTTCGACGCTGCCCTGTTCGCGGTGATGCCCGACGAAATCCGTCTTCGCCTGCTGAAGCGCGCCATCGACCGCACCGGACATGAGGGGCCGGCCGAACTCGGCAAGGTCGAAACTCTGCTCGCGGCCGTCGATGAGGCGTTGGATCGGGCTTCGAGACAACGCGAATCCAGGCTGAAACAGACCCTTGCCGGAGCGGTCGTCAGCGTCGCCTCCGGGCGCATCAGGATCAGCCCGGCGCCGCCCCGCCGGGGGCGTTCCGGCTAGGCCCGGTTCGATTGGTTCAATCGCTGTCATAATCCGGCAAGGTGGCTTAACCACCCCGGAAAAACACCGGATTCTGCGTCATTTTTTGACCGGGAATCGGGCTAGGATGCGGTAAATAGTCGTGCGCAGTTCCCTTGGCATCGACCCCTGCGGCACCTAGATTGTATGCCATCACGGGATGGATTCCCTGGGGATTCCCACAGAGCCTGCCCAAGGATAGAGAGAGGCCGCGATCCGCGCGACCACGAAGGAAGACCATGAACGCCAATCTGCGGAATTTCGCCCTCTGGGTCATCATTGTCCTGCTGCTGCTGGCGTTGTTCACGCTTTTCCAGAATCCTGGCCAGCGCTCGTCGTCCTCGGAGATCTCGTTTTCGCAGCTTCTGACTGAAGTCGATCAGGGCCATGTCCGCGACGTCGTGATTCAGGGGCCGGATATTCACGGCACGTTCAATAACGGCACCAGCTTCCAGACCTACGCGCCGAGCGATCCGACGCTCGTGAAGCGGCTCTATGACGCCAAGGTGCAGATCTCCGCGAAGGCGCCCGGCGACAACGTGCCGTGGTTCGTCTCGCTTCTCGTCTCCTGGTTGCCGTTCATCGCGCTGATCGGCGTCTGGATCTTCCTGTCGCGACAGATGCAGGGCGGCGCCGGCAAGGCGATGGGCTTCGGCAAGTCGCGCGCCAAGATGCTGACCGAAGCGCATGGCCGCGTCACCTTCGAGGACGTCGCCGGCGTCGACGAGGCCAAGCAGGATTTGCAGGAGATCGTCGAGTTTCTCCGCGACCCCGGCAAGTTCCAGCGGCTCGGCGGACGGATTCCGCGCGGCGTGCTGCTGGTCGGCCCTCCCGGCACCGGCAAGACGCTGATCGCGCGCGCGGTGGCGGGCGAAGCCAATGTGCCGTTCTTCACCATCTCCGGTTCTGACTTCGTCGAAATGTTCGTCGGCGTCGGCGCGAGCCGCGTCCGCGACATGTTCGAGCAGGCCAAGAAGAACGCGCCCTGCATCATCTTCATCGACGAAATCGATGCGGTCGGCCGTCATCGCGGCGCCGGTCTCGGCGGCGGCAATGACGAGCGCGAGCAGACGCTGAACCAGCTGCTGGTCGAGATGGACGGCTTCGAGGCCAATGAAGGCGTGATCCTGATCGCGGCGACCAACCGTCCCGACGTGCTCGATCCCGCGCTGCTGCGTCCCGGCCGCTTCGACCGTCAGGTCGTGGTGCCGAATCCGGACGTCGTCGGGCGCGAGCAGATCCTCAAGGTGCACGTCCGCAAGGTGCCGCTGGCGCCGGATATCAACCTCAAGACCATCGCGCGCGGCACCCCGGGCTTCTCCGGCGCCGACCTGATGAACCTCGTCAACGAGGCTGCGCTGACCGCCGCCCGCCGCAACAAGCGGATGGTGACGCAGGCCGAGTTCGAAGAGGCCAAGGACAAGGTGATGATGGGTGCCGAGCGCAAGTCGCTTGTCATGACCGAGGAAGAGAAGCTGCTGACGGCCTATCACGAGGGCGGCCACGCCATCGTCGGCCTCAACGTCGTCGCCACCGATCCGATCCACAAGGCGACCATCATCCCGCGCGGCCGTGCGCTGGGCATGGTGATGCAGCTGCCGGAGCGCGACAAGCTGTCGATGTCGCTGGAGCAGATGACCTCGCGCCTCGCCATCATGATGGGTGGCCGCGTCGCGGAGGAGCTGATCTTCGGCCGCGAGAAGGTGACCTCGGGTGCCGCCTCCGACATCGAGCAGGCGACCCGCCTGGCCCGCATGATGGTGACACGCTGGGGCCTTTCGGAAGAGCTCGGCACCGTCTCCTACGGCGAAAACCAGGACGAGGTGTTCCTCGGCATGTCGGTCTCGCGCACCCAGAACGCGTCCGAGGCCACCGTCCAGAAGATCGACTCGGAGATCAAGCGTCTGGTCGAGGAGGGCTACAAGGAAGCGACCCGCATCCTGACCGAGAAGCACGACGATCTCGAAGCCCTCGCCAAGGGTCTGCTCGAGTTCGAGACGCTGACCGGCGACGAGATCATCGACCTCTTGAAGGGCAAGAAGCCCAACCGCGAGTCGGTGCTGGAGCCGTCGACGCCGCGCGCCTCCGCCGTGCCGCCAGCCGGCAAGCCGCGCCCGCGTCCCGATCCGGACACCGGCCTGGAGCCGCAGCCGCAGGCGTAAGCCTCGCCAGCCATGGCCGGCTATTCCGGCAAACCGATTGTGCAAAAGCTCGGCCTCAAGCCGGGCTTTTGTATTTTTGTCGACGGCTTGTCCGTGCCCTATCGCGACATCGTCGGCGAGCTGCCCGCTGGCCTGACGATAGCGAACACCGCGGCGGCGCCGCTCGATGCCGTGCATGTGTTCTCCGCCGGGGCCAAGGGGCTTGCCGCCAAGCTGCGGCGCTACCGCAAGGCGATCGCGCCTGACGGCATGATCTGGGTGTCATGGCCGAAGAAGAGCTCAGGCGTCGCGACCGATCTCGACGACAGGGTCGTGCGCGAGGCCGGGCTCGCGTCCGGCCTGGTAGACATCAAGGTCTGCGCCGTCGATACGACGTGGTCGGGATTGAAATTCGTGATCCCCGTCAAGGAGCGCAGCAAGCGCTGAGATCGCCGCAGTGAATCTGCTTGGCCTCGATTGCGGCGTCGTGGCATCCTCGCGCCAAGCCGTCAAACGGCATCGCCGCGTCGTCCTGGACGCGCGGCAGAAAAAGGGGAGGGGAGGCCGATGCGCAAGGCAGTCGGCGCGCTTGGCGCCATTTCGTTCCTGCTGTTGCCCGCCGTTTCGTTCGCCGCCGAGATGCGCGGCGTCACATCGACCGAAATCAGGATCGGCCAGACCATGCCCTATAGCGGGCCGGTGTCGGCGTTCGGTGCGCTCGGCAAGGGCGAGGCCGGCTATTTCAGGATGCTGAACGAGCGCGGCGGCATTAACGGGCGCAAGATCAACTTCATCTCGCTCGACGATTCCTACGCGCCGCCGAAGACGGTGGAGCAGACCCGCCGTCTCGTCGAGAGCGACGAGGTCGCGCTGATCTTCTCCTCGATCGGCACCGCGCACAACACCGCGATCGCAAAGTACCTGCAGGCCAAGAACATCCCGCAACTGTTCCTGGCCTCCGGCGCCTCGAAATTCGGCGACATCGCGCAATTCCCGCAGGCGATCATGGGCGTGCAGGCGCCGTTCCGCTACGAGGCGCGGCTCTACGCGCGCTATGCGCTGGCGAAGAATCCGAACGCGAAATTTGCCGTGATCTCGCAGAACGACGATTACGGCCGCGACTATCTCGCGGGCCTCAAGGACGTGCTCGGCGAGAAATATGATTCCGTCGTCACCGTTGCGACCTACGAGATAGCGGACCCGACTATCGACTCGCAGATCGTCAAGCTGAAGGCGACCAATGCCGACGTCTTCGTGATCGCGGCGACGCCGAAATTCGCGGCGCAGTCGATCCGCAAGGCCTATGAGATCGGCTGGCGGCCGATGACCTTCCTGTCCAACACCGCGGTGTGGATTTCGACCGTGATGCAGCCGGCCGGTTTGGAAGCCGGCACCGGCATCATCTCGACGGCCTATGTGAAGGATCCGGACGATCCGGCCTGGAAGAACGATCCCGGCATGAAGGGCTGGCGCGACTTCATGACCAGATATTTGCCCGACGGCGATCAGCACGACACCAACTACGTCAACGCCTACAACAGCGCGATGGCGCTGGAGGCCGTGCTGAAGGCCTGCGGCGACGATCTCTCGACCGAGAACATCCTGCGGCAGGCGTTCGCGATCAAGCAGCTGGAGCTGCCGATGCTGCTGCCGGGCATCAGGGTCAATACCTCGCCGTCCGACCACGTGCCGGTCGACCAGATGCAGCTGATGCGCTTCAACGGCAAGACCTGGGACCGGTTCGGCGAGTTGCAGACGGGGAATTAGGTCGAGATCGATGGCACCTTGGGTGCGCGTTCCGCGCCTTAATCCGTCATCCTGAGGAGGCGCGAAGCGCCGTCTCGAAGGATCGACGGCCCGACTGGTGGCCGATACATCCTTCGAGGCTCGCTCCGCTCGCACCTCAGGATGACGGGACGAGTGGAGCTGCGATTCTTGCGCGGAATAGGATGGCCTACTTCGACCCCTCAGCCGTCGGCGCGGCGCCCGCCCTCTCATCCAATCGCACATGGATGACGGCAACGTCATCCTTGTAGAGCTGCTTCCAGCCCTTGAGGTGATCCAGCGCGTTGCCGGCCGGCGAGTCCGCGCTCAGCAGCGTAGCGTCGATGCGGTATTTGTCGAGCAGGGCCAGCAGCCGCCCGACGTCGCGGGCATCGAGCGCATCGTAATAGTCGAGCACGAATTGCTCGCCATAGAGCTCGGCGCGGCCGTCGATGAACACCTTCATGTCGCGGCTCACCATGTAGCCGCCGAACGGCGCGGTGCTGAACACGCGCTCTGCCTTGTGCTGCTGCAGCACGTCGACCGCGGCGACCGGCGAGAACATCGGCAGGAACTTGAACTGATGCTGCGCGACGAACATCGTCGTCGTCACCCACGCGCCGATCACCATCGCGACCGCAGCCAGGATCATGACGATTGGGAGGGAGCGGGTTTCCTCGAAGCGGGAGGTGGGAGCGCCTGCCGTTCCCCATTGTTCTGATATCGGCTTGGCGAGCACCAATGGCGCGATGAACGCGAACACCTCGATGTTGCGGACATGGCTCAGCGCCATCCAGATCAGTCCGAGCAGCAGCAGGATCCGGGGCACCGACAGCGTCAGCCTGCGATAGCAGATCAGGCCGATCAGGCCGAGCAGCGTGGCCTCGAAGAAGCTGGGCTTGCTGAAATCCGCGGGCTTCCATTCGCCGATCAGCGTCAGCAGCTTGCCGAGGCTGAGGATCTTGGTTGCGCCCAGCACGCTGTTCCAGCCATAGGGCGTCACACAGCTTGCGGCGAGCGCTGCGACGCCGAACAGTGCCCATCGCATGATGAGCTGACGGCGGCGGCTCGGCTCCGCATTCCAGATAGCCTCCAGTCCGATCGGTCCGATCAGCGCCAGGCCGAGAACGAAGCCGCCGTGCAGATTGGCCCACAGCGTCATTAGCGGCAGCAGCCACCATGACGGGAAGGTGCGGCGATCTGCGGCCACGAGCAGGCCGCCGATAAACGCCAGCAATACCGGCAGCGCCAGCATGTGCGGCCGCGCCAGGAAATGGATCGTCGACAACAATAGCGCCAGCGCCGCGATCAGCAATGCGCGCGCCGGATCGAAATACGGGCTCAGCAGATGCAGGAAGACCGCGACTGTCACGCCGATCGCGATCGAGGTCAGGATCACCGGCCCGGCCCAATCGCCGCCATACACGAGGGCGTAGGCCACCTGCGACAGCCACGAGCTCGAAATCCACGGCTCGCCGAAACGGGTGAATGAAAACACGTCCGACGTCGGCATCGCGCCGTGGTCGAGGATCCACTGACCGACCTTGATCTGCCACATCGTGTCGGTGTCGCGCAGCTGGATCTCGCCGGCCGAGAGATAGAACAGATAGGCGCCCACTGCAGCGCAGAGCGGCAGCAATCCGCGCGTCGCAGTGCGGCTGGTCACGCTGCTGGTGATGGAGAGTGACATGCGCTTTCTGGTTTCGGCCGGAGATATCAACGCCACGTGTGACGCTTCGCGCGCACTCGACCACGGCTTCCGATAAATTCGGGTAAATGCGGCCGCGATATCGCGGGGCCGCCGCGAGACCGGACGGCTCGACGTCGAGCGATCTGGTTAGCTGGCGATTCACCATCGCAAACCTGTCGTCCGGCCCCGGCCGACCGGCGCTTGCTCGGGCCTCGGCGCCCTGGCTCAATCGGAGGTGGAACAGGGGCGTCGCAAATTCCTTACAATTCCAGCTTGTCATTCGGCCTGAATAGTTGTTCACTTCTTCAGGCGATTGCGGGATCAATCGTACAAAACATTGAAGTCGCGTGTGTTCTGCCGGTGGGCGCCGGCCGGGACGCACGATGGGGGACGGAACGCCATGGTCTATCGGCGAACTCATCAGGTTGTGAAACGGCTGGCTGCCCGACGCAGCGCCATCCTGTCGGCTGCGCGTGACGCGGCGGCGGCGGGCGGCATGGCGGCGGTCCAGATCGCACCGGTCGCGGTGCGGGCCAATGTCGCGGCTGGCACCGTCTATCGCTACTTCCCGTCCAAGGCCGAGCTGATCTCGGAACTGATCACGGAAGTCTCGCGCGACGAATTGACGGCGATCCGGCGCGCCGCCGATGCCGCGCCGGGGCCGTCGTCGGCGCTGGCCGCCGCGGTGACGACGATTGCCGTCCACGTGCTGTCGCAGCGCAAGCTCGCCTGGGGCATCCTGGCCGAGCCTGTCGATGTCGACGTCACCGCCTCGCGCCTTGCCAGCCGCCGCGACATCTCCGGCGAGCTTGCCAGCCGCATCGATGCCGCCGTGCGCGCCGGTCATCTGCCGGCGCAGGATACCGCGCTTGCCGCCACCGCCTTGCTCGGCGCGCTGCATGAGGCGCTGGTCGGCCCGCTGGCACCAAGCAATCTCGACGACCCGATCAAGCTGCGCGATGCGGTGCAGACCGTGACGCTGCTCGCATTGCGCGCGGTCGGCGTGATGGACGCGCGTGCCCGCGGCCTCGTGGTGCAGGCGACTACGCCAGCAAAGGCGCTGGTCGGCGCTTAGCGGTCGAGCGCGCGGCGAACGCTTCCGTCGCATTGGCGTTGTAGCTTTGCGGGCTGGGTTCAACCCATCTCAGGGAGCTACAACATGACGACGACCCATGGCTCGGCCAAATGGCAGGGCGGCATCAAGGATGGCAAGGGCGCGATCTCGACCAAGAGCGGCGCGCTTGCGGATTATCCCTATGGCTTTGCCAGCCGCTTCGAGGGCAAGCCTGGCTCAAATCCCGAAGAGCTGATCGGCGCGGCGCATGCCGCCTGCTTCACGATGGCGCTGTCGCTGATCCTCGGCGAAGCCAAGCTCACCGCCGAACACATGGAGACCAAGGCCGACGTGACGCTGGAGAAGGTCGCCGACGGCTTTGCGATCACCGCGGTGCACCTGACGCTGTCGGCGAAGATCCCGGGCGCCGACAATGCCGCGTTCCAGGAACTGGCGGGCAAGGCCAAGGCCGGATGCCCGGTGTCGAAATTGCTCAACACCAAGATCACGCTCGACGCGTCGTTGCAGGGCTGATCGCCTGAGCCGGATGGCCTGATCGTCAGGCCTGCGCGTCGCCGTTCGGGCCGACCGAGGCGATGCGCAGCATGTTGGTGGTGCCGGGCGCGCGCAGCGGCACGCCGGCGACGATGATGACGCGCTGGCCGGCCCTGGCGAAGCCGTCGCGGAAGGCAATCGAGCCGGCGCGGTCGACCATGTCGTCGAGATCGTGCGCGTCCTCGGCGACCACGCAATGCACGCCCCACACGACGGCCAGCTTGCGACCGGTGACGAGGTTCGGCGTGATCGCGACCACCGGCACCTTCGGGCGCTCGCGCGCCACCCGGATCGCGGTCGAACCCGACGACGTCCAGCAGATGATCGCCGACAGGTCCAGCGTCTCGGCGATCTGCCGCGCGGCATCGGCGATGGCGTCGCCCACCGTCGGCTCCGGATCGGCGCGCTGCGCGTTGAGCACGCCGCGATAGGTCGGGTCGCGCTCCACTTCCTCGCCGATGCGATTCATGGTCGAGACCGCTTCCACGGGGAATTTGCCGGCAGCGGATTCCGCCGACAGCATAATGGCATCGGCGCCTTCGTACACGGCGGTGGCGACGTCGGAGACTTCGGCACGGGTCGGCACCGGGGCCTGGATCATCGACTCCAGCATCTGGGTCGCGACCACCACCGGCTTGCCGGCGCGGCGCGCCATTCTGGTCATCTGCTTCTGCAGGCTCGGCACCCGCTCCAGCGGCAGCTCGACGCCGAGATCGCCGCGCGCCACCATCAGCGCATCCGATGCTTCGATGATGTCGGCGAGGCGGTCGATCGCCTGCGGCTTCTCGATCTTGGCCATCACGGCGGCGCGGCCGCGGATCATCTTCTTGGCCTCGAGCACGTCCTCGGCCCGCTGCACAAAGGACAGCGCAACCCAGTCGATCCCCTCGGGCAGCGCGGCTTCGAGATCGGCGCGGTCCTTCGGGGTCATCGCCGAGACCGGCAGGTCGGTGTCGGGCAGGCTGACGCCCTTGCGGTCCGACATCTTGCCGCCGATCACCACGCGCGTCACCGCGCGGTCGGGCGAGGTCTCCTCGGCGATCAGCCGCACCTTGCCGTCGTCGAGCAGCAGCGCGTGGCCGGGCCGCAGCGCCGCGAGGATCTCCGGATGCGGAAGCTGGACGCGGCTGTTGTCGCCGGGCGTCTTGTCGGAATCCAGAGTGAAGCTCTGGCCGTTCTTGAGCTGGGTCGAGCCCTCGGCGAAGGCGCCGAGCCGCAGCTTCGGGCCCTGCAGGTCGACCAGGATGCCGATCGGCCGGCCGTAGCTCGATTCGACATTGCGGATGGTCTTGACCAGCTCCCGCATCTTGTCATGCGGGGTATGGCTCATGTTGATGCGGAACACGTCGGCGCCCGCCTCGAACAGCTTGCGGATCATCGCGCTGTCTGAGGAGGCCGGGCCGAGCGTTGCGAGGATCTTGATTCGGCGCAGTCGTCTCATGGTTTGTTTCCGGGCGTTGCGGCTGGCGGCAGACCAGACGCGCCCGGAGGCGCTGCGCCCGGCGGCGGGTTGGGCAGGCCCGGCATCGCGCCGGGGCTTCCCGGGGCCACGCCGCCCGGCATTCCCGGTACTTTCTGCGGCTGTTGTTCGTTGGCTTCGGTCAGTTGGACGGTCCATGCACGCTGCTCGCCGGTGTCGACCTCGAAGAAGCCGGTGCGGTCAAAACCGCGGGCTAGGCAATTCTCGGTACCCTTGATGGTGAATTCCTTGTCGCGCGAGCACATGAAGGCCTGGCCGGACCATTCGCCGCCGCGATCGTAGTCAAGAGCGTAGATGTAGTAGTAGCGCGCGACAAGGTTGCCGCGCAGCAGGGTCTCGCAGGTCCGCGACGACACGTTCCACCAGCCTTCGGTGGTCCAGCCCTCGGCGTCCTTGTAGCCGAGCGCGATCCCGACCCGGCTCGAGGTATTGTTGCAGAGCCGGAAATCGGCCGCGGCCGGGCTCGTCCACAGGCATGCCGCGACGAGCGTCAGCACCGGCAGGAGGCCGGCGAGCGTCAGTCGGATGGCGCGGGGAGCTGAGGCGAGAGAATCTATTGGGCTCATGCGGCGAGGCTATATCAAATCATTGACGATTTCGCGTGCCCGGCAGGCACTGTCAACGGGCGGGCGCCCGTCTCCCACGCTGGGGGACCGTGGCAAGTATGGCCTGACAGGCCCGTATTGCGCGCGGATATGGCAAAATCTGTGACAATTCCCACCTGATATCAATATGGTGAACGCCATTCACCGGGATCACGATCATGAGCATTGACGACAAAACCAGAACAGAACTAGAGGCCGCGGTGTTCCGGCGGCTCGTCGATCATCTGCGCAACCGGACCGATGTGCAGAACATCGACCTGATGAACTTGGCCGGCTTCTGCCGCAATTGCCTGTCCAATTGGATGAAGGAAGAGGCCGACGCCAAGGGTGTTGCGGTGAGCAAGGACGAGAGCCGCGAGGCGGTCTACGGCATGCCCTACGAGGAATGGAAGGCCAGATATCAGGGCAGCGCCACACCGGAGCAGCTTGCGACGATGAAGAAGGCCCAAGGCGGGCATTAGCCGACGGTGTCGTTCCGGGATGGTGCGCTAGCACCAGACCCGGAATCTCGAGATTCTCGGTGCGCAACTGCGCACCTGAGGGTTCGATGCTGCCGCATCGCCCCGCAATGACAATTGTTCCGTGGTCGCCCGCATCTCCTGTGGGCGCGCTGTGGATGAGCGCGATGTTTCCTTGACGGAACGCGCGCCAAAATCGAGGGTCGCCCGCAGCAAGCGGTGCGCGTGGCGCGTATTCGCGCGACCTTTCAAATGCCATTTCAGGAGTACGCGATGGCCACCGCATCTGCCGCCGTTCAGGACGAGCCCGCAACGCGTTTTGCCAAGGACCAGCTCAGGTCCATCATCGAGCGCATCGAGCGGCTGGAAGAAGAAAAGAAGACCATCTCGGACGACATCCGCGACGTCTATGCGGAGGCCAAGGGCAACGGCTTCGACGTCAAGGCGCTGCGCACCATCGTGCGCCTGCGCAAGCAGGATGCCAATGAGCGCCAGGAGCAGGAAACCATCCTGGAGACCTATATGCAGGCGCTCGGGATGCTCTGAGGCCGGCAGGCGGCCCAAGCTACCCCTTCCGGGCCGCTGTCGAGGCTTGGGTGACATCGCGGGATTTGCTAGACTGCGCGCGAGGTACCCAGGCAGATCGTTGACATGGACGTGCCAGGACCAGAGCGCCGGCTCGCTGCGGTCCTCGCCGCCGACATGGTCGGCTTTAGCCGCCTCATGGAGGCTGACGAGACGGGCACCCTTGCGCGTCTGAAGACCCATCGGATCGAGCTGATCGATCCGGCCATTTCCAAAAATCGCGGCCGCATCATCAAGACCACGGGCGACGGCTTGCTGGTCGAATTCCACAGCGTCGTCGACGCGGTGCTGTGCGCGGCCGAGGTGCAGCGCCGGATGGCCAAGCGCAACGCCGATGTCGCGCCGCCGCGGTGGATGCAGTTTCGCATCGGCATCAATCTCGGCGATGTGATCGTCGACGGCGCCGATATCTTCGGCGACGGCGTCAATGTCGCCTCCCGCCTGGAGACGTTGGCCGAACCCGGCGGCATCTGCATTTCCGGCGCGGTCCGCGATCAGGTCGGCGATCGCCTCGAAGACCTCAGCTTCGAGGATCTCGGCGATCAGACCGTCAAGAACATTGCGCGCCCGATCCGGGTCTTCCGCATCCACCTCGGAACGGAGCCCGGCAGCGCTTTCGAGCCGGTGAAGAGCGCAACAGCGACCTCCGTCGTCGCCAAGAAGCCTTCGATCGCGGTGCTGCCGCTCGCCAACATGAGCGGCGATCCCGAGCAGGAGTTCTTCGCCGACGGTCTTACCGAGGACATCATCACCGAGCTGTCCCGCTTCCACGATCTGCTGGTGATCTCGCGCAACTCGACCTTCGTGTACAAGGGCAAGGCCGTGAAGGTGCAGGACGTCGCGAAGGAATTCGCGGTCGACTACGTGCTGGAGGGCAGCGTGCGCAAGGCCGGCGGCCGGATCCGGGTCACGGTGCAGCTGATCGATGCCGAGGCCGACCGGCACGTCTGGGCCGAGCGCTATGACCGCGAGCTTGCCGATATCTTCGCGATCCAGGACGAGATGACACGCGCGATCGTGGCGATCTTGCCGGGGCGGGTCGAGGCCGCCGCGCATGACCGCGTCAAGCGCAAGCCGACCGACAACATGGCCGCCTATGAGTGCGTGCTCGCCGCCAAGGTGCTGCATCACCGCTCGGCCCGGGACGACAATATGGAGGCGCAGCGGTTGCTGGAGCGCGCCATCGTGCTCGATCCCAACTATGCCCACGCCCACGCCTGGCGCGCCTGCGTGCTCGGGCAGACCTGGGTCTACAATTGGTGCGAAGACCGCGACGCGACCTTCGCGCAGGTGGCCGGCGAGCTCGAGATCGCCGCTCAAGCTCGATGACAATGACAGCGACGTGCACCGGATCCTCGCCGCGCTGAACCTCAACCGCGACGACCATGACAAGGCAACGTTCCATCAGGAGCGCGCGCTCGCGCTCAATCCGAACTACGACCTCGTCGTCGTGCAGCAGGGCGAGTTGCTGACCTGGCTCGGGCGGCCGGAGGAGGGCATCGACTGGATCAAGCGGGCGATGCGGCTCAATCCGTTCCATCCGGAGCGGTTCTGGAGCCATCTCGGCCGGGCCTGCTATTGCGCCGAGAAGTACGCCGACGCCGCCGAGGCGTTCTCGCGGATCACGCGGCCCGATCACACCCACCACGCCTTCCTGGCGGCGACCCTCGCGCAGATGGGCAATTCGGTTGCGGCCTCGGCGCATGCCGCCGAGGTGCTGAAGCGCGAGCCGACTTTCTCGGTCGCCGCGCATCTTTCAACCCAGCACTACAAACGCGAGCCCGACCGGGCGCGCTACGAGGCCGGCCTGCTCAAGGCAGGGCTGCCGGCCTGACCGGCTTGATCAAGGGCGTTTCCGGAAAAGTCAGCGCAGCGAGGCGGTGCGCAGCACGAAGGACTGGGTCGTCAGGAGCGCGGTGGCCGAGCCCGAGAACCGGTCGCAGGTCATGCCCATCATCGGATCTTCCGAGAAAGTCATGGTGACGGAGGCCTGCGGCTTCACGAAGTGAGTCCGCATCGCGCTCATGTCGGTGTCGCCGAGCACCGTGGTCAGCATGCCGGTGCTGGCGCTCGGCGCCAGCATCACGACGCGCATCCAGATGTCGTTGCCCTTGGCGGCCGAGATGCGCGCCGACGTGGTGATCACGCCCGGTGTGCCCTTGGCAACGACGGTGTTGATTTCGGTGGCCGGCGCCGCCGCGTTGCGGGTCGGGCGCACATTGCGCGGGATCGGCGCCGTTGCCGCGACGATGTTGGCGCGATCCACCGGCGAGGACACAGCCGGCGCATAGGCCAGCGCCTTGTTGAAGTTCTCGCTCGCGCTGGCGGTGGTCTGCGGATCGGCAGTGCCGCCAACCGCTTCACGAGCCTTCAGTGCGGCGATCTGCGCGTCCGACGCCTGTTTCGGCGCGGCATCGTCACCCCAGAAGCCGCGGGCATTGATGATATCGGCGGGCGATTGCGGCGCGGTGTTCTCGGCGGTCTGAACCACCTGCACGGCCGGCTTGGCCTTCGGCATCGGGACGATCTGCGCGTCGGCGGCGGCGAGCTGGATCGCGGCGGCGAACTGCTGCGGCTTGGCGCGCGGCAGCGGAATCGGATCGGCGGATTTGGTGTCGGCAGGTTTGGCGGGTGCTGCGGCGGCAACCACGGTATTGGCGGTGGGCTTGTCGTTCACGGCAGCCCCGCCCTCGTCTTCATCGTCGCCCGACTTGCCCGCGCCGAACAGCTTCGCGAACAGGGTCGGCTTGCTGATTGTGGCCGCATCGTCGCCATTGCCGCGGCGCTCAATGTCGGCCTTGGCGAGTTCATAGCCCTTCAGCGGCGTGCCGTCGGTCGGGATATGGACGGTGCGGCCGTCAGGGAACACCTTGACCAGCTGATCGTGGGTCATGCGCGGCCAGTGGCGAATGCCGCCGGTGTCGAGATGCACGAACGGCGAGCCGGAGGTCGGATAGAAGCCGACGCCGCCGCGCTGCAGGCGCAGGCCGGCGTAGCGGATCTGCTCCAGCGGAACGCCCGGAATGAAGAAGTCCATCGCATGCCCCAGCATGTGCTGGCTGTGGCGCGCAACGCCTGAGGAGCGGCGCCGGAGCATGGCATTGGTGGCGGGGGCGCGATAGGCGGAGACGATCTGGATCGGCTGCTTGCCGCCGACGTCGTTGTAGACCTCCCAGAGGATATCGAAGAGGTGACGGTCCATCACCGTCTCGTCCTGGGAGCGCCAGTCGCGCAGGAAATGATTGAGCTGCTTCAGCGCGGCTTCGTCGTAACGGCCGTCGCGCTTGAAGGTGATGGTGAGGTCTTCGTTGGAGTGGGTGTGGTGGAACGAGAGGGTGCGGGTCTGGTTCAGGGCCGTCGCATCGTGCACGGATCCGGCGCCCGCCAACAGCAACAGCGCGGTCAGGCCGACTTGGTACCCGGCCTTAGGCAGCGATAGCGGATTGTAGCGGCGTGCGAAAACAGCCAGCACTATGAGCCCACCCAGTCGACGAGCGTTCGGTCGGCATCTTCGCAGACCCCCTGCGGAAGACGGTGAACGCTTTCTTAAAGCGGGAGGGTTAACCGAGGTTTACCGACCCGCCCCCAAGTTAGGCTTAACTAACTGGGGGAGTGTGGCAAAAGATAGCCCTGCTCCCCGGCGGGCACCGGAAATGGTTAACGTAAACGATCTCGCTTTTTGGGCGAGATCGTTGATTTTGCTTCAAAATTTAGGCCAATCGGGCGAAGAGGCAGATCAGCGGGTGATCACCCGGCGCTGCTGCTGGGCCTGGCCGCGGCGGGCCGGCTGCGGCTCCGGCTGTCCGAATCCTCCGAACAGGCGCTCGAAGAAATTCGGTCCGGACGAACCAAAGCCGCTGTTGTCGCCGGCGACATTGACGCCTGCGGGCAGGCTGCTGCTCGGCGGGCGCGAATAGCTCGGCTGGGCGTGCGCCACCACCGTTTCGAGATCCTTGCCGCGGCTGTTCTTGAGCAGCGAGAGCATGGTGGCGTCGCGGCCGTAGATGTCCCTGCGGATTTGCAGCTTGCCGGCATCATCGACGAACGCGGTCTGGTAGGTGATGTTGACCGGGATCGGCGTCGGGAATTTCAGATCGACTTCGGTCGAGCCGTACATGCTGCGGATCCGCTCCGGCGTGTAATGCTGGTTCGGCTCGGTGATGTTGAGCAGCACGGACGCGTACTGATCCGGATTCTGCACGCGCATGCAGCCGTGGCTGTAGGCGCGCTCTTCCTTCGCGAACAAATACTTGTCCGGCGTGTCGTGCTGATAGACCAGGAACTTGTTCGGGAAGTTGAAGCGGATGCGGCCGAGCGCGTTGGCTTCACCGGGCGGCTGCGAGATATGGATCGAGCCGTCGCGGTTGCGCTCGAGCTTGAGGCCCATACGCTGCAACACCGTCGGATCCTGCTGCAAGGCCGGCAGATACTCGTTGTAGATGATCGACGGCGGCACGTTCCAGGTCGGGTTGACCGTGATGTATTTCATCGTCTCGGTCAAAAGCGGCGTGGCATGCTGGCCGGGCTTGCCGGTGACGACACGCGTGGTCCAGACCTGCGCGCCGTTCTGCATCACCTTCAGCGTGTAGTCGGGGATGTTGAGGATCACATAGGCGTTGCCGACACTGGCCGCGCCGAGTTGGCGCGGCAGCCAGCGCCAGCGTTCCATGTTGACGAGCACGGTATCGATCTGGCGATCGCGCTTGGGATTGTTCAGCGCCTTGACCGTGCGCTCGTCGAGCACACCAGTCGGCTTGAGGTCGACGCTGCTCTGGAATTTCTCGACGGCGCGCGCAACCGTCGCATCATACTTGGTGCTGTTGGCATCCTCGGTGATGCCGAGCTTGTTGCGCAGGTCCGGCACCCGCGGATCGTCCATCTCGACCGCGGCCTGCTTCTTGCGCGCCGGCACGTATTTCAACGTCGGGCCGTCGGCGATCGTGATAACAGGGCCGTCGCCCTGGCCGCGCAGCTCGGCGAGCTTCTTCTTCAGCTCCTTGTAGAGCTTCTGCGGCGGGTTGTAGCCGTCGAGCGCGGCCGAGGCGTCCTTGGCGGAGGTCACGTTCGCGAACACTTCCGCCGGATCGGTCGGATGCTCCGGATACAGGATGTCGGCCGACACCTGCGACCAGTGCATGCGACCGCTCTGCGCCTGGCGCGCATAGTCCAGCATGCTGGCGGCAAGCTTCAGCTCGGCATCCGCCAGCGCGTCCGGCGTGGTCGCCGCGGCGAAATCCGGCACCGGATAGTCTGATGCATCGAGGCCGTCGGCGGCGGCATCCTTCAGGCGGGCGATGACGCCCTTGCCGGTGTCGGTGAGCTTGCCGGCCTTGGTGAACACGGGCGCGTAGTCGCGCGCCGAATAGAACTTCTCGGCAGCGGCGCGCTCGTTCTTGCGGTCGAAGGTCCGCAGCGTCTTGCTGGCGAGTTGCTCGCGCAGCCTATCGGCGACCGGCTGATCTTCGGAGGCGACATTGCTCGCGGCCTTCGCGGGCTCGGCAGCCGGAGCTGCGGCCGTCGCGGGCGCAGGAGCTGCGGCGGGCGCGGTGGCCGTTGCCGGCGCCGGGCTCGCGGACGGCGCGGTTGCGGTGGCCGGCGCGGGCGGAGTTGCAGATGGCGCGACCGCGGTGTCGGCCTTCGGTGCGTCCGCCTTCGTCGCGTCAGCAGGCTTCGTCGCGACATCGGCGGGCTTCGGTTCGACGGCCTTCGCCGTGGCCGACTCCGCCGGCTTTGCATCGGCAGGCTTTGTATCGGCTGGCTTTGTATCGGCGGGCTTGGCCTCGGTGGCCTGCACGTCGGAGGGCTTCACGTCGGCCGGTTTGGCGGCGTCGGGCAGCGCGGCGGTGGTGTCGGCCTTGAAATCGCTCGCGGTGGGCGGTGGGACATTGGCGGGCTCGGGACGGGGGATCGCGGCGTCGATCGCGAGTTCCGAGGTGCTGGAGCGGGGCGTGTCCTGCGCGAAGGCCGAGGTCGCGGACACCGTGAGGAAGGTTGCCGCGACGGCCGTCAATACGCGGTCAAATCCCCGACGGTTGTTCGAACAGTCACGCATTGTCACACCCCCTGGGTGGAACTGCCCTGGTCAAACTGGAACAGTTCAAATCAGTATTGTTTCATAGCTTGCGCGAAAGCGCCGGCTTCTCGATCGACTCGCACGCCTGCACGCAACGAACGCAGACGATACATTTGCCCCTCTTATGCAGCCAGCGCCATGCGGGGCAACTCACGACAAACTGACCTCGAAGCAACTGATTTCGCTCGGGCCGTGCGTTTTTGCCACGCGGCACAGCCTTTGTCTGTCACCGCCACGACACGGTTCAAAAGGTTCCCTGGTATTGTCGGGTCGGCCCCAAGGCCGAAGCGGCGTCTAGCCGGCGTCGCTTGCGCGCGTGCCGGCCGCGGCTTCGTCGAGCTTGCGGTAGAGCGTCGAGCGGCCGATCTTGAGGCGGCGCGCGACCTCCGACATCTGTCCGCGATAATGCGAAATCGCGAAGCGGATGATCTCGTTCTCGAGATCTTCTAGCGGGCGCACCTCGCCCGCGGCATTGAGCATCGTCAAGCCGCCCGCGGTGGGGAGGACGGTCGGTGCCGGTATCTCGTTACCAGATATCATGGCGGGCGCCGTGGACGGCGACACCACCAGCGGCTCGGCCTGCAACGATTTGCCGTCCGGCGCCGGATGCGCGGACCCTTGCGGGAAATCGGCGAGGGCGAGCTGGTCGCCGTCGCTCATCACCACGGCGCGATACACCGTGTTCTCGAGCTGACGGATATTGCCCGGCCAGTCGAGCTGGGACAGATGGGCCATCGCATCTCCGCTGATGCCGGTGATGTTGCGGTTCTCCTCGGCGCAGAACCGCGCCAGGAAATGCCGCAGCAGATGCGGAATGTCCTCCCGCCGCTGCCGCAGCGCCGGGATGGTCAGCGGCAGCACGTGCAGGCGATAGAACAGGTCCTCGCGGAACTGGCCGGCCTTCACGAGATCGAGCAGCCTGCGGTTGGTCGCCGAGATGATGCGGACATCGACCTTGACCGGCTTGCGGCCGCCGACCGCCTCGACGGTCCCTTCCTGCAGCGCGCGCAGCAGTTTCACCTGCGTCGCCAGCGGCAATTCGCCGACCTCGTCGAGGAACAGCGTGCCGCCATGGGCCTCGACGAACTTGCCCTGATGGCGTTCGGTGGCGCCGGTGAAGGCGCCCTTCTCGTGGCCGAACAGGATCGATTCGACGAGATTGTCGGGGATCGCGCCGCAGTTCACCGCGACGAACGGCTTGGCCTTGCGCTCGCTGCTGCCGTGGATGGCGCGCGCGAACAGTTCCTTGCCGACGCCGGACTCGCCCTCGATCAGCACGGGAATCGTCGAGGATGCGGCCTTCTGCGCGGTGCGCAGTACGCCTGCCATCGCCTCGCTGCGGGTGATGATGTCGGAGAAGGTCAGCCGGCCCTCGCGGCTATGGCGGATGCGCTGCAATTCGCCCTTCAGCGCCGAGGCATTGAGGGCGTTGCGCAGCGAGACCTGCAGCCGCTCGAAGCCGACCGGCTTGACGACGAAATCCTGGGCACCGGCGCGCATTGCCGACACCACATTGTCGATGCCGCCATGCGCGGTCTGGACGATGACCGGGACGGTCAAACCAGCTTCACGAATCTTTGCGAGGACTCCAAGTCCGTCGAGGCCCGGCATCACGAGGTCGAGCACGACGGCGTCAATCGCCTGCGTCTCGGATGCGGTCAGGGCCGCTATCGCCGCGTCGCCACTGTCCACGACGAGGGGCTCATAGCCGCACTTCTGCACCATGTTTTCAACCAAACGACGCTGTACTGCGTCGTCATCGGCGATCAAAATGGTGGCAGCCATGGTTTTCCCCGCACGCTACGATTATTTGTCTCGAATCGGGGCACTGTCGCCGATGCCGATTAACGCACTCTTAAACGTTGCAAACCCGCTTTCATTCCGCCGCCGCCGACATCTTTCCGACTGAACCAAGGTTACGAACAAGATGACCTCGCGCTCCAAGACTGCCTCCTCCAAATCCGCTTCCAGCAAGGCCGCTCTCCGCAAGGAGGCCGCGCTGCGCAAGTCGTCGGCGCAACGCAAATCGACCGCGGCCGGCCCGGTGGCGAAAAAGGCGGCCAGCAAGACCGGCAAGCTTCCGGAATGGAATCTGGCAGATCTCTACGCCGGCATCGACGCACCGGAGGTCGCGCGCGACCTGCAGAAAATGGATGCAGATTGCGTCGCGTTTGAGACCGACTACAAGGGCAAACTGGCCGAAAATACCGGTAAGGAAGGCGGCGGAAAGTGGCTCGCCGAGGCGATCCGGCGCTATGAGGCGATCGACGACCTGGCCGGCCGTCTCGGCTCCTATGCCGGCCTGATCCATGCCGGCGACAGCGTCGATCCCGCGATTTCGAAATTCTATGGCGATATTTCCGAGCGGCTGACCGCCGCCTCGGTGCATCTCCTGTTCTTCTCGCTCGAGCTCAACCGGGTTGACGATGACGTGATCGAGCGAGCGATGGCCGAGCCGGCGCTCGGGCATTACCGGCCGTGGATCGAGGATCTGCGCAAGGACAAGCCGTACCAGCTCGAGGATCGCGTCGAGCAACTCTTCCACGAGAAGGCGCAGAGCGGCTACGCGGCCTGGAACCGGCTATTCGACCAGACCATCTCCGGCCTGCGCTTCAAGGTCGCGGGCAAGGAGCTCGCGATCGAGCCGACGCTGAACCTGCTGCAGGACAAGGCGGGCGACAAGCGCAAGGCGGCGGCGCAGGCGCTTTCCAAGACCTTCAAGGACAATGAGCGCACCTTCGCGCTGATCACCAACACGCTGGCCAAGGACAAGGAAATCTCCGACCGCTGGCGCGGCTTCCAGGACGTCGCGGATTCCCGCCATCTCAACAACCGCGTCGAGCGCGAGGTGGTCGATGCGCTGGTGGCTTCGGTGCGCGCGGCCTATCCGAAGCTGTCGCATCGCTATTACGCGCTGAAGGCCGGCTGGTTCAAAAAGAAGAAGCTGCCGCATTGGGATCGCAACGCGCCGTTGCCGTTCGCGGCGACCGGCACGATTGCCTGGCCGGAGGCGCGCAACATGGTGCTGTCGGCCTATAACGGCTTCTCGCCGAAGATGGCCGCGATCGCCGAGCGCTTTTTCGACGATCGCTGGATCGATGCGCCGGTCCGTCCCGGCAAGGCGCCCGGCGCGTTCTCGCATCCGACCACGCCGTCGGCGCATCCCTATGTGCTGATGAACTACCAGGGCAAGCCGCGCGACGTGATGACGCTGGCGCATGAGCTCGGCCATGGCGTGCATCAGGTGCTGGCGGCGAAGAACGGCGCGCTGATGGCGCCGACGCCGCTGACGCTCGCGGAGACCGCCAGCGTGTTCGGCGAGATGCTGACCTTCAAGCGGCTGCTGTCGCAGACCAAAAACGCCAAGCAGCGCCAGGCGCTGCTCGCGGGCAAGGTCGAGGACATGATCAACACCGTGGTGCGGCAGATCGCGTTCTATTCGTTCGAGCGCGCGGTGCATACCGAGCGCAAGAATGGCGAGCTCACCGCCGAGCGGATCGGCCAGCTCTGGCTCAGCGTGCAGGGCGAGAGCCTCGGGCCCGCGATCGAGATCAAGCCGGGCTACGAGACGTTCTGGATGTACATCCCGCACTTCATCCACTCGCCGTTCTATGTCTACGCCTATGCGTTCGGCGACTGCCTGGTGAACTCGCTCTATGCGGTCTACGAGCACGCCTCCGAGGGCTTCGCCGAGCGCTATCTCGACATGCTCGCCGCCGGCGGCACCAAACACTATTCCGAGCTGCTGCGGCCGTTCGGGCTCGACGCCAAGGACCCGACATTCTGGGACGGCGGCCTGTCCGTGATCGCCGGCATGATCGACGAGCTGGAGGCGATGGGCTGAGGCCCATCGGCGTTCCGCCGTACGGTCGGCCGGGCCGGGCGGGAAGGCCCTGCATTTTTTGCGCCGGGCGGTATGATCATTCCATGACAACGTCGTTTCGGGGATCAATCCTGCCCGCGCGCGAGCGGCGGACCGTCGCAGCACGACCCGGAGCGGGGACAAGTTGCGCTTCCCATCACCCGATCGGGACCGCGCCGTTGCCCTGCCAACCCGTTTGCGGTAATGGCTCGCGGAACGCGAATTTCTGACTGGGGATAGCGATGGCAGACCATAGCGAAGTGGCCTACACGACCGCCGACGGCAACGATTACGTGGCGCATGAGCAGACCTATGAAGGGTTTCTCACGCTGGTCAAATGGGGCACCATCAGCGTCGCCATCCTCCTCGCTTTGATGGCCTATTTCCTGGTCTGATCCCTGACCGGCTGACGGTGTCGCCGTCCTGCTGCGGTGCCGGAATTTCTGATCGAGCCCGGCTGCAAATACCGGGTATCCAATCTGGCGAAAATAACGCTAGTTTGAAGACGCGTGCGGCGCTTGCGCCGCCGGGGGAGGGCCCATGAAGATTGCCGTTGCCAAGGAAATCGATCCGTCCGAGCCGCGGGTTGCGGTTTCGCCCGATACGATCAAGAAGTTCAAGGCGATCGGCGCCGACGTGGCCGTCGAGCCCGGCGCGGGCGTCAAGTCGGGCCTGCCCGATTCGGAGCTGACCGCAGCCGGCGCCACCGTCTCGGCCGACGCGCTCAAGGACGCCGACATCGTCATCAAGGTGAAGCGGCCCGAAGCCTCCGAACTCTCCAAATACAAGCGCGGCGCACTGGTGATCGCGATCATGGACCCCTACGGCAACGAGGCCGCGCTGAAGGCGATGGCCGATGCCGGCGTCTCGGCGTTTGCGATGGAATTGATGCCGCGCATCACCCGCGCCCAGGTGATGGACGTGCTGTCGTCGCAGGCCAACCTCGCCGGCTACCGCGCGGTGATCGAGGGCGCCGAGGCGTTCGGCCGCGCCTTCCCGATGATGATGACCGCCGCCGGCACCGTTCCGGCCGCCAAGGTGTTCGTGATGGGCGTCGGCGTCGCCGGCCTGCAGGCGATCGCGACCGCGCGGCGACTGGGCGCCGTCGTCACCGCGACAGACGTGCGGCCCGCCACCAAGGAGCAGGTGGAGAGCCTCGGTGCGAAATTCCTCGCGGTCGAGGACGAGGAGTTCAAGAACGCGCAGACCGCGGGCGGCTACGCCAAGGAAATGTCGAAAGAGTACCAGGCCAAGCAGGCCGCGCTCACCGCCGAGCACATCAAGAAGCAGGACATCGTGATCACCACCGCGCTGATCCCGGGCCGTCCGGCGCCGAAACTGGTGTCGGGCGAGATGGTGAAATCGATGAAGCCCGGCTCGGTGCTGGTCGACCTCGCGGTCGAGCGCGGCGGCAATGTCGAGGGTGCCAAGCCCGGCGAGGTGGTCGAGACCGACGGCATCAAGATCGTCGGGTACACCAATGTCGCCGGCCGCGTCGCCGCCTCGGCCTCCAGCCTGTATGCGCGCAACCTGTTCTCGTTCATCGAGACGATGGTCGACAAGGCCAAGAAGGAGCTCGCGGTCAATTGGGACGACGAGCTGGTGAAGGCCACCGCGCTGACCAAGGACGGCGCCGTCATCCATCCCAACTTCCAGCCGAAGTAAGGAGACAAGCCATGGAGCATCTCGCGCAGGCCGTTGATCCCTTCGTGTTCCGGCTGTCGATTTTCGTCCTCGCCGTGTTCGTCGGCTATTTCGTGGTGTGGTCGGTGACCCCCGCGCTGCACACGCCGCTGATGAGCGTGACCAACGCGATCTCGTCGGTGATTGTGGTCGGCGCGCTGCTCGCGGTCGGCGTCGGCATGGTGTCGAGCGGCTCGGGCTGGGCCCGCGGCTTCGGCTTCGTCGCGCTGATCTTCGCCTGCGTGAACATCTTCGGCGGCTTCCTGGTCACCCAGCGCATGCTGGCGATGTACAAGAAGAAAGCCAAGTAAACGGCACCACCTCGGGGTGATGTAAGAATTGGGGGGACCTGAGATGAGCGCCAATCTCTCTGCACTGTTGTATCTCGTGGCGGGGGTGCTGTTCATCCTGTCGCTGCGCGGCCTGTCGAGCCCGGCGTCGTCGCGCCAGGGCAACATGTTCGGCATGATCGGCATGGCGATCGCGGTCGCCACCACGCTGGCGAGCCATCCGCCGGCCGATGGCGTGGCCTGGGTCCTGGTCATCCTCGGCATCGCGATCGGCGGCGGCATCGGTGCCGTGATCGCGCGCCGGGTGCCGATGACCTCGATGCCGGAACTCGTCGCCGCGTTCCACTCGCTGGTCGGCATGGCCGCGGTGCTGGTCGCCGCCGGCGCGTTCTATGCGCCCGAGGCGTTCGACATCGGCACGCCCGGCAATATCCATCCGCAGAGCCTGGTCGAGATGTCGCTCGGCGTCGCGATCGGCGCCCTGACCTTCACCGGCTCGGTGATCGCGTTCCTGAAGCTGTCGGCCCGGATGAGCGGCGCACCGATCATCCTGCCGTTCCGCCACGTCATCAACATCGTGCTGGCGCTGGCGCTGGTGTTCTTCATCGTCGGCCTCGTGCTGAGTGGCAGCGCGTTCGACTTCTGGATGATCACGATCCTGGCGCTGGCGCTCGGCGTCTTGATGATCATCCCGATCGGCGGCGCCGACATGCCGGTCGTGATCTCGATGCTGAACTCGTACTCCGGCTGGGCTGCCGCCGGCATCGGCTTCACGCTCGGCAATTCGGCGCTGATCATCACCGGCGCGCTGGTCGGCTCGTCGGGTGCAATCCTGTCCTACATCATGTGCCACGCGATGAACCGCTCGTTCATCTCGGTGATCCTCGGCGGCTTCGGCGGCGAAACGGCTGCGGCCGGCGGCGGCTCGGGCGAGCAGAAGCCCGCAAAACTCGGCTCGGCCGACGATGCGGCCTTCATCATGAAGAACGCCTCCAAGGTCATCATCGTGCCCGGCTACGGCATGGCGGTGGCGCAGGCCCAGCATGCGCTGCGCGAAATGGCCGACCTGCTGAAGAAGGAAGGCGTCGAGGTGAAATACGCCATTCACCCGGTCGCGGGGCGCATGCCCGGCCACATGAACGTGCTGCTGGCCGAAGCCAACGTGCCCTATGACGAGGTGTTCGAGCTCGAGGACATCAACTCGGAGTTCGCCCAGGCCGACATCGCCTTCGTGATCGGCGCCAACGACGTCACCAACCCGGCGGCGGAAGAGGACAAGACCTCGCCGATCTACGGCATGCCGGTGCTGCAGGTCTGGAAGGCCGGCACCGTGATGTTCATCAAGCGCTCGCTGGCCTCGGGCTATGCCGGCATCGACAATCCGCTGTTCTATCGCGACAACACCATGATGCTGCTCGGCGACGCCAAGAAGGTCACCGAGAACATCGTCAAGGCGATGGCCTGACGCTGATGGCGTTGAACCGGGAGTGGCATCGAGACCATCGCATGCCGCCCCGGGCCACGCGCCAGCAGCGCATCGCGTGGCATGTGGCGCATGCGAAGGTTTGCGCCTGCCGGCCGGTTCCCGACAGCGTCAGGCTCGAGGTCGAAGCGCTGCTCAATGCGAGGCGCAGGCCGCTCTCGGCGGCCGCCAAAAACCAGGAGCGGGAGCCAAAACTGCGAAAACAACCCCATGCAAAGTAGCAATGGGGCCTCGCATCATCTCGACACACTAAATCTAGCGCGGAAATTGAGAGCGGCAGGCGGGATTTGCGCGTGGTTCTGACGATCCTGAAATGGCTGCTGATCGTCGCCGCGGTGGTCTATCTCGGTGGCCTTGCGGTGCTGTTCGTCAAGCAGCGCGAGATGCTGTTCCCGATCCCGCCGGTGGGGCGGACCGCGCCGGCGGCGGCAGGCCTTCCCGAAGCGGAAGAGCATGTGCTGACCACGGATGACGGCGAGAAGGTCATCGTCTGGCATGTGCCGGCGAAGCCTGGCCGGCCTGTGGTGCTGTTCTTTCCCGGCAATGGCGATTTCCTGGCCGGCCGCGTCGCGCGCTTCAAGGCGATCACCGCCGACGGCACCGGACTGGTGGCGCTGTCGTACCGCGGCTACGCCGGCTCGAGCGGATCGCCGAGCGAAGAGGGCCTGCTGCAGGACGCAGCAGCAGCCTACGCGTTCACCACCGCGCGCTACCGTCCCGCTGAGATCGTGGCGTGGGGCTTCTCGCTCGGCACCGGCGTTGCGGTCGCGCTCGCCGCCGAACACCCGGTTGGCAGGCTGATCCTGGAGGCGCCGTACACCTCGACGGCCGAGGTCGCCGGCGCGCTGTTCTGGTACGTGCCGGTCAGCCTGCTGATGCGGGATCCATTCCATTCCGACCGGCGAATTGCCGGCGTCACGGTGCCGCTCTTGATCATGCATGGCAGCGACGATCGGGCGATCCCGATCCGCTTTGGCGAGCGGCTGTTCGGCCTCGCCCACGAGCCCAAGCAGTTCGTGCGGCTGCCCGGTGCCGGGCACGACAATCTCGACGATTTCGGTGCGATGGCGACGGCGCGGCCGTTCATCGGCGCCGCAGGAGGCTGACGGCGGCGATTGTCTGTCGCATAATCGCGGCAGTCGAATGAGGGGGCTGACGATATGAGCGCACACGGACCGATGCCACGGTCGGCCTGGCTGTATCCCGTTCTGGCGGTGCTGCTGTTTGGCGCGGTCACCGTCACCGGTTATGCCTTCGCGCCATCGGCGGCCGGCTGGGTGTTCGCAGCCGTGCTGCTGGTGATCCTGTTCGGCACCGTGTTCGCGGCCGTTCATCACGCCGAAATGATCGCCGAGCGGATCGGCGAGCCGTTCGGCACGCTGCTGCTGACGCTCGCGGTGACCATCATCGAGGTCGCCCTGATCTCGACCATCATGCTGGGCGACACACCGGCGCCGACCTTGGCGCGCGACACGGTGTTTGCGGTGGTGATGATCGTCTGCAACGGCCTGGTCGGGCTCTGCATCTTCATCGGCGGCATCCGCTACCGTGAGCAGGATTTCCAGATCACCGGCGCCAACCTCTATCTCAGCGTGCTATTCGTGCTCGCGACCATCACGCTCGACATGCCGAATTTCACGCTGACGGCGCCGGGCCCGATCTATTCCACGGCCCAGCTCGCCGTGATCAGCGTCGTGACCCTGCTGCTCTACGCCGTGTTCCTCTACACCCAGACCATCCGCCACCGCGATTACTTCATCAGCGGCGCCAATGAGGCGGCGGCGCATGGCGAGGTGATGTCGGACCGCGACACTGCGATCAGCATCGTCCTGCTGCTGGTGTCGCTGCTGGCGGTGGTGCTGCTGGCCAAGAAATTCTCGCTGGTGGTCGATGTCGTCACCGTCAAGATCGGCGCGCCGCCGGCCTTTGCCGGCCTGGTGGTGGCGGCGCTGATCCTGCTGCCGGAGAGCGTTGCCGCGGTGTCGGCGGCGCGCAAGAACGACCTGCAGAAGAGCATCAACCTCGCGCTCGGCTCCTCGATCGCGACCATCGGGCTCACGGTTCCCGCGGTGGCCGCGGCTGCCTATGTGCTGGACAAGCAGCTGGTGCTCGGGCTCAGCAACCAGCATATGCTGATCCTGCTGCTGACCTTCATGGTCAGCATGCTCACCTTCGGAACCGGCCGCACCAACATCCTGTTCGGGCTGGTTCACATGGTGGTGTTCGCGGTGTTCGTATTCATGGTCTTCGTGCCCTGAAGCGCGATGAGATTCGCGCTTCAGCCTTTTGTTTGCGCATGATCTCCGCGCAAACGCGTTCCGCGTTTGTCGCGAGGGAAAACCGCTTCGCACTTTTCCGGATCATGCGTTAGAGCATGATCCGCTCAACAAGGAACTTGGAGACGTGACGATGCTCAGCGCCAAATCGGACGTGCAGGTGGATACGGCGGAGGTTCGCGTGACCGAATGGCGGCTCGCGCCCGGCAGCGCCACCGGCCACCACACCCATGAGATGGACTATGTCATCGTCCCGATCACGTCCGGCGAGATGACGATCGTGGCGCCGAACGGGGAGCGCTCGAAGGCCCAGCTCGGGGCCGGCAAGTCCTACTTCCGCAAGGCGGGGGTCCAGCACGACGTGCTGAACGAGACGGCCAGCGAGATCGTGTTCCTCGAGGTCGAACTCAAGCCCTGACGCGGACGGTAACCCTGCGCGCGCTGAATGGCAGCTCCGAGCAGCCGCGGCTGTGGAAATTCATAACCCGTTAACGGCTGCACGATGAATTAGGAGGTGGATGCGGCCTGCGCAGGGGGCGCCTCCGCTGAAACCAAAGTGACACCAAAGGTGACGTCGGAACGGGGGTTTGCCACCGATCCGACGCAGTTGATCCCTGAATGTGCCTCAAAGTTCCAGCATGAAATAACGGGGCGGGGAGTGGCAGGTCATGCTGAGTTACCTGAAGAAATTCGTGATGGACATCTTACCCTCGGTGGCAGCGACCATCATCGGGGCGTACATCGTCAATCACTACATCGTGGCCAAGCCGGAAGCACCCGCCACCGCAGCCGTGACCGCCGTCGATCCGAAAGCCGCTGCCAAGCCCGCCACCGTCGTCAGCAGCCTCCCCGAAGCCGGCGTCAAGGCCAAGGGCATGTCCGAGCGGACGCTGATCGAGCGGTCGGCGTTCGAGAAGGCCACCGTCACCGAGAAGCCGGCCGAGAAAGCCGCCGACCAGAAGCCTGACGCGCCGGCCGATACCGCCAGCATCCCGACCGACACCCGCCACCACACGGCGGCGCCGAAGGCCGTCGCCAAGGTGACGCCCGCCGCGCCGCAGCCGGCTGCGCCTGCCACCGCGGCGGCACCGGCCGAAGCCGCCGCCGCGCCGGACGAGAACCGCGACGCCAACGATCTCGCGCGCGCCGCGATCGAGCGGCTGCGCAAGGAGCGCCCGCAGGAGGCCGCACGCGCCCAGGACGCCGCGCGCACCGATCTCGCCCGGCTGCCAGAGGCGCAGCGTCCGGCAGCGCAATCTGCGATCCGGCCGTTGCCGCCGCCGATCATGGTGTCGAACCCCTCCACCGAGAACGTCGACCAATCCTCGCAGCAGCGTCCGCCCTACGCCAACGCCCAGGATTCGAATCGGCTGACGCCGCCGGCCGACATTCCGGTGCCGGTGATCCAGGCGCCGCTCGACCTGCGCGCCGACGCGGCTATGGCTGCGCCGAAGAGCGACCACACCTCGGTGACCGACGACATGTTCTCCGGCATGAAGTCGATGTTCCACGCCGTCCTGCCGAAGTAGGCCCTGCCTAAGCCTGCCGAGTAAGTTGATAAGCTAAAGCGGGATGGAATTGGTTGAATTGAGCTGGCGCGGTCCTGTTCACCTCTCGCCGGCGGGGAGAGGTCGGATTGCGCCTAGCGATGCGAAGCATCGTCCAGAGGAGTCCGGATCGAATTGGAGGATGGTCGCGTCTAGGTTCTCCAAGTCCAAAACCATCTTCCGCAGGGCTTCGTGGGTGTTTTCGATGTCGCCAGCTAGCTGGGCCCGGCGCTTCACTAGCCCATTCAGGACAAATTCGTTCAAGGCTTCCTGCCCGTCAAAGGACGACGGATGCAAAGCGTTATCCCGGCCACTCCAAAGATGACGACCACCGGAAGCGCAAAGACGATAAGGAGTAAGAACGCCCAAATCAGAGCGTCTTTGCCGATCCAGAATATCCCATAAAGCACTCCCAGGATCAGCTCGGCTAACAGGGCCAAAAGCACGGGGCCAAATGGGTGGAGTGGCTGCCGCTGGCGTTTCATGCCGCAGATGTTAGCAAGGCTGGCAGCTTAGGTCGCCATACGTCTTGGTGAGTTTGCTGCCTAATGCCGGAAAACCGCTTCGCACTTTTCCGGATCATGCTTCAGCCGCCGGTGCGCGCCAGGCCGCTGCGCGCGTTGCCGTCGTTGGGCCGTAGCGCGAGCGCGCGATTGTAGGAGGCTGCCGCCTTGGCCTTGTCGCCGAGCCGCTCATAGGCTTGGCCCCGGGCGCTCCACGCCGCAACATTGTTGGGATCGGCCTGCACCGCCTCGTCGAGGTCGGTGGCGGCCTGCTTGGCCTTGTCGAGCGCGAGATAGCTCGTGGCGCGGCCGACCAGCGGCTCGGCCTTCTGCGGCGACAGCCCGCTGGCTGCGGTGAAATCGTCGATCGCCTGCTGGTGCTGGCCGCGGCCCTGATAGATCAGGCCACGGCCGTACAGGGCCTGGATGTTGTAGGGATCGCTCGTCAGCGCCTGCTCGAACTCCGCCAACGCCTCGTCGAGCTTGCCGGAATGCGCCAGCACCTGGCCACGCGTCGCATGATCCCTGGCGCTGTTGACGTCCTGCGGCGTGATGGCGTCGGCGGCCGGCCTATCGGTGGTGGCGACCGGCTTCGGCTTGTCGTCCGAGCCCCACGATCCCAGGTCGAAGGAGCATGCCCCGAGCGGCGGGCCGAGCAGCAGTACAGCGATGACGAGGTGCAGCGCGCGACGGCGATGCGCTAGCTCCGGGAGCCGGGAGCGGGGTGCCGGAGCAACCGTCATGCAAATTGCTCTTGCCGGTGGTTTTGCATGGGATCCCCGGAACGCGGGCCTGCTTCAAAACGACAACGCGGGCCCGTGGCCCGCGCTGTTAGACTTCCGGATCAGCAAAACGGTTCAGCGGGGGCCGCGACCGGCGCCTGCACCACCGGGACGGCCGCCGCGGTCGCCACCGGGACCAGCGCCGAACACCGGCTTCGGCTTCATCGGCAGCAGGCCTTCGCGCTGCAGCTTCTTGCGCGCCAGCTTGCGCGCACGGCGCACGGCTTCGGCCTTTTCGCGAGCCTTCTTCTCGGAGGGCTTTTCGTAATGACCGCGGAGCTTCATCTCGCGGAAAATGCCCTCGCGCTGCATCTTCTTCTTCAGCGCCTTCAGGGCTTGGTCGACATTGTTATCGCGGACGAGAACCTGCACGCGGCATCCTCTTTTGAATTGATCGGTTCGGAATTCTGGCGAGGTGAAGGGGCGGCAAAAGGCCTGCCTCTTAACCCCAGGCGCGCGCATGTATCAGACAAACGCGCAGATGTCCACCGGTCGAGTGACTTTCGGGCCTAGTAAAGCCACGAAATGGGGCGAAAATGCCTTTGTGCGGCCCTGATTTGGGTGGTTTGGCGCCCAGATGAAGGCCGCTCCCGGCGTTTTGGACAACCCGGACATTGGAAATAGGGGAGATGCCACATGGATATGAAGAAATACGCTGCCGAGCTGATCGGTACGTTCTGGCTCACATTCGCGGGCTGCGGCAGCGCGGTGATCGCGGCCGGCTTTCCACAGGTCGGGATCGGCCTGGTCGGCGTGTCGTTGGCCTTCGGGCTCAGCGTGGTGACCATGGCCTATGCGATCGGCCATATCTCGGGCTGCCACCTCAACCCGGCCGTGACGGTCGGGCTCGCCGCGGGCGGGCGTTTCCCCGGCGGCCAGGTGCTGCCCTACATCATCGCGCAGGTCATCGGTGCCATCGTTGCGGCCTGGCTGCTCTATGTGATCGCGAGCGGCGCGCCCGGTTTCGATGTCAGCAAGGGCTTTGCCTCCAACGGCTATGATGCGCACTCGCCGGGCCAGTACAGCATGGTGGTGTGCTTCATCATGGAGGTCGTGATGACCATGATGTTCCTGTTCATCATCATGGGATCGACCCATGGCAAGGCGCCCGCCGGCTTCGCGCCGCTCGCGATCGGCCTCGCGCTGGTGATGATCCATCTCGTCAGCATTCCCGTCACCAACACGTCGGTGAATCCGGCGCGCAGCACCGGACCGGCGCTGTTCGTCGGCGGCTGGGCGCTGGCGCAGCTCTGGATGTTCTGGGTGGCGCCGTTGATCGGCGGCGCGCTTGGCGGCGTGATCTATCGCTGGCTCAGCGACGAGCCGACCGGCGTCGTCGCCGGCGTCAAGACGGCGTGACATGATTGGCGAATGGGATCGTGGTCGTCACGATCCCATTTCCCTCGATGCGCCGAAGCGGTTCTGTGGAATTATGATTTGCGCGGCGGCGTCACTTCGGTGACGTGGCCCATCTTGCGGCCGGGGCGCGGCGTGCCCTTGCCGTACAAATGCACGGTGGCGCCGGGAACGCTGAGCCACTGCTCGTAGCTCAGGATGTCGTCGCCGATCAGGTTGGTCATGGTGACCTCGCCATGACGCACCGGCTTGCCCAGCGGCCAGCCGGCGATCGCGCGGATGTGCTGCTCGAACTGCGAGATCGAGGCGCCGTCGAGCGTCCAGTGGCCGGAATTGTGCACCCGCGGCGCGATCTCGTTGACCAGCACCGTTGCCTTGCCGTTGCCGGGCACCACGAACAATTCCACCGCGAGCACGCCGACATAGTCGAGCGCCGTGGCGATCTTTTCGGCGATCGCGCGCGCCTCTGCGGCAAGCTGTTCGGGGATCGCAGCCGGCACGCGGGAAAATTTCAGGATGTGGTCGCGATGCTCGTTTTCGGTGACGTCGAAGCACGCGACGTCGCCGGATGCGGAGCGCGCTGCGATCACCGAGATCTCGCGCTCGAACGGCACGAAGGCCTCGAGGATCGCCGACTTGGTGCCGAGATCGTCCCAGACCTGCTCGATGTCGTCGCCCTGGCGGATGATGGCCTGGCCCTTGCCGTCGTAGCCGAAGCGGCGGGTCTTGATCACAGCAGGCAGGCCGATCCGCTCGATCGCGCTGCGCAGCGTCGCGACCGAGGAGACGTCGGCATAGTCGGCGGTGCCGATGCCGAGCTTGCTGACGAAATCCTTCTCGTACAGCCGGTCCTGCGTGGTCTCGAGGATCTTGTACGCGGGCAGCACCGGGCGGCGCGCGGCGAGCACCATCGCGGTCGCGGCCGGCACGTTCTCGAACTCATAGGTGACGACGTCGACGTCGTTGGCGAACAGCTCGAGCGCCTCGACGTCGGCATATTCCGCGCAGGTCGCGTGCTGCACCACGTCGAAGGCCGGCGAGTCCGGATCCGGAGAGAACACCTGGCAGCGCAGCCCGAGGCGCGCTGCGGCCATCGCCAGCATCCGGCCCAATTGCCCGCCGCCGAGGATTCCGATGGTGTCGCCCGGCTTCAGCCTCACAGGGTTGGAAGCCGTCACGCCGTGCCCTCCGGATGGTCCTTGACCGCATCGGTCTGCTCGGTGCGCCAGGCCGCGAGGCGGGCCGCCAAAGCGGGATCGCTGAGCGCGAGCACGCTTGCCGCGAGCAGCGCGGCATTGATCGCGCCGGGCTTGCCGATCGCGAGCGTTCCGACCGGAACGCCGGCCGGCATCTGCACGATCGAATAGAGCGAATCGACGCCGGACAGCGTCCTGGACTCGACGGGAACCCCGAACACCGGAAGCTCGGTCAGCGCCGCCGTCATGCCCGGCAGATGCGCGGCGCCGCCGGCGCCGGCAATGATCACCTTGTGGCCGGCCGCCTTGGCGCCCTTGGCAAAGGCATAGAGCCGATCCGGGGTGCGGTGGGCCGAAACGATGCGCGTTTCGCAGGCAATCCCCAGCGCGGCCAGGGTGTCGGCGGCATGGCGCATGGTTTCCCAGTCGGACTGGCTTCCCATGATGATGGCGATCGGAGCGGTCATCTCTTCAATTCTGTTCAGGAATCCAAAAGCATAGGCCGATTATAGGGGCGGCCCGGTTCTCATCCAAGGCGTGGCAAGGGAGATAGAATGGACTATCCTGTCTTGGTGAATCCCGGCAAGCCTTCATAAGCAAGCCTCAACAAAGATGCGCATGAAGAAGAAGACCACCGCGGCCGCCTCCGGGGCGGCCAAACGGCGAAAAGCCGCGGCTGCCGCGAGCAAATCCGCACCGGGCAGAACTGGAACCCGAAAGACCGGCGCAAAAAAGACTGGCGCAAAGGCGGCTGGAACCAAAGCGTCCGGAACCGGTATTGCCAGGCGTGCCGCGGTCACCTCCGGCGACAAATCGACCATCCGCAGGCTGCGGGCGCAGCTGGCGCGGGCCCAGGCCCGGATCGAGCAGCTTCAGGCCTCGGCCGAGACCGACTTCCTGCTCGACATCCTGAACCGGCGCGGCTTCGAGCGCGAGCTCGCCCGTTCGCTCTCCTTCATCAAGCGCTATCAGGCCTCCGGCGCGCTGATCGTGCTCGACGTCGACCGCCTCAAGCCGATCAACGATGCGTTCGGGCACGCGGCCGGCGACGAGGTGCTGAAGGCGATCGTTGCCGCGATCTCGGACCAGGTGCGCGCCTCCGACGTGATCGGCCGGCTCGGCGGCGACGAGTTCGCGCTGCTGCTGTGGAATCTCAGCGAAACCGACGCCCGCGCCAAGGCGGCTGCGCTGGAAGAAGCGATCGACCGCCTGACCTTCGTGTTCCGTGACTGCCAGGTCTCGGCGGGCGCCTCCGCAGGCGTTGCGATCCTCACTGCGCATTCGGATCTCGATCGGGTTCTCGATGAGGCCGACCGCGCGATGTATGTGCGCAAGGCGCAGCGGCGCCATGAAACCTAGATCTCAGAGAATCCCGGGGGATTACAGCGCGCTCAGGTCTTCAGGCACGTTGCCGTAGGCCCGCAGCAGCTTGGCATCGCCGAATTCGCCGATCGCGGGATCGCCGGTGCGGCTGAATGCGACGGCGCCGATGCTGCCCGGCATCCGCGACATCGTCTCCGCCCGGCGCAGCGCGATCGCCGAGCTCTGGCATTCCTCGGCATTGCCGGCGACCGGCGTGCCGTCGTCGTCCTGCATGAAGGGAAGTGCCACGTAATAGGTTACATCGGCCATCGCTGTGCTCCCTGATGGTCAGGCCAACAATCGCAAGAATCAGGCAGCGTCGCTCGCCAAGTCGCTCGCCACGTCGCTTGCCACTTGGGGGCGTGCCGGCACGCAGCCGGCGGTGATCGCGGCCTGCAATTCGTCGAGCTCGGCCTCGAGATATTCGTTGGCCATGATCAGCGCCTTGATGGTGCTGCGCAGGTTGCCGTCGCACATCGCGATCGCCTGATCGCAGGCCTTCTCGTAGCGGCTGTTGTGGTCGGGCAGGGACGGCGGGACGGACATGGCGAAACTCCCTTCGATGGCTGGCGGCTGGATCGGAATGTTCTCTTTTTGTTCTGGTGGAGTCAAGCGCCGAGAAACGGGGGAGCATCCGTTGCCGGGAATGTGAAGCCCAGGGGGCGCTGTGGATGACGGGGAAAACCGCCGGATCGAACTGAACCAGGGGCCGCGAGGCGGCGCGCGCCTCAGGCGATGATGTCGGGCGTGATCTGGTCTTCGATGAAGGCGATGCGATCGCGCAATTGCAGCTTCCGCTTCTTCAGGCGCTGCAGCATCAGGAGATCCGGCGCCGGCGACTGATGCAGCGCGTCGATCGCGGCGTCGAGGTCGCGGTGCTCTTGTTGCAGACGCGCAAGCTCGGCGAGGAGTTCGCGCTCATCCTGATCGTTCATGGTTGTGTGTTAACTGGTAAGCACGACGAAGCTGTTGCGGCCGAAGCAGCCGCTCGCCGGAATATCCTCCCTCGGCGCGCGCCGCGCAAGCCGAACCGGTTCCCTGATCACGATTGGTTACAGATAAACCGAAATGCGTGCGTGCGGCATATCGCGTCCCCTATCGACAGGCCCGTCCACTCGTGTACACTTGTTGGTCCGGATCGACCCTGAGGTTTAACGCACCGAGGAGTGTTCGCAATGGCAATACAGGCCCATCTCGTTGAGTTGGAGCGTAAGCACAAAATACTCGAGAACGAACTGCACGAAGCGCTCGTTCACCCCTCCGTAGACGATCTCCACATTTGCGAGCTGAAGCGCCGCAAGTTGATGGTCAAGGACCAGATCGAGCGGTTGAGACTGTCCGCCGACGACACGGTCCACTAAGCCGGCCCCCGCAAATCAGCAAACAATCCTGACCTTTTCACCGAGGGATGAACGCCGCAGCGCGCATCCCCCGGGAGGTCATGCTGCATGTGCTCAGCCGTATTTGCCAAGCCGAGTTTGTTCAGTGTCCTGCCAGCTTGCCGACATGGTCGGCGACCGCGAGCGACGACGTCAGCCCCGGCGATTCAATCCCGAACAGGTTGATCAGCCCGGCGACGCCGTGGTCGGCCGGCCCCTGGATCAGGAAGTCCTGGGTCGCCACCGCCGGCGGCACGATCTTGGGCCGGATTCCCGAATAGCTCGGCATCAGCGCGCCATCCGGCAGCGTCGGCCAGTATTTCCGGATCGCCGGATAGAACCGCTCGGCCCGCGCCGGGTCGACCGCGTAATCGATCCGATCGATCCATTCGACGTCGGGACCGAACCGCGCCTGTCCGGCCATGTCGAGCGTCAAATGCACGCCGAGCCCACCGGGCTCCGGCACCGGATAGATCAGGTGCGAGAACGGCGCCCTGGCGCTGCAGCTGAAGTAATTGCCCTTGGCCAGATAGGCCGTTGGAATCAATTCGATCGGCATGCCCTCGACATTGCGCGCGACCGCCGGGGCGCCGAGCCCTGCGGCATTGACCAGCAGGTCGCAGGCGAGCGTCATCGGCGCCGCGCCGCCGGCCTCGACCTCGAACCCCTGGCCGGTGACCCGGGCGTGGAGCAGCGGCGTATGGAACGCGAAGGCCGCGCCCGCCTCCTCGGCGTCGCCGCGCAGCGCCAGCATGTAGGCATGGCTGTCGATGATCCCGGTCGAGGGCGACAGCAGCGCCGCGTCGCAATTCAGCGCCGGTTCCAGCGCACGCGCCGCAGCGCCGGACAGCAGCTGCATGTCGTCGACGCCATTGGCCGCGGCATGGGCGCGGATCGATTGCAGCTTTTCGGTTTCCGAAGGCGTGGTGGCCACGATCAGCTTGCCGCAATTCCTGTGCGGGATGCCGTGCTCGGCGCAATAGCGGTACAGCGCCCGCTTGCCGCTGACGCACATCCGCGCCATCAGGCTGCCGGCCTTGTAGTAGATCCCGGCATGGATCACCTCGCTGTTGCGCGACGAGGTCACCGTGCCGATGGCTTCGGCCTCCTCGAGCACAACCACCTCACGGCCGGCCTGTGCCAGCCTCCGCGCCACGGCGAGGCCGATCACCCCCGCCCCGACGATCACGCAATCAACCCTGTCCATCTCGTCCTTCAAGTCCGACAATTTCCGCGCGATCGCGCCCCCGGCCGTCGCCGCCAACATCGTTCAACCGATCCGATCGCTTTCGGCAAGTGCTTATTGGCCAAGTGCTTGGGCCATCTCAAAGAGTTGGGGAGCCATGCCCTGTTAGTGCAGCATTAATCATGTCAGGGCAATTGCCGCAAATTGCGCCACGTTTACCGGTTGCATCCTGACGCGTTTACCCGATCCAAACCGCCAAAGCCGGACACTCGCCCTGGAAATCCGCGGGTGATCGATGGCTGGCAGGAAGTGGCAGGCGGGCGGGAAGAATTCGATTCCGGCAAGGGCCGTGCTTTGCCTGATCGCTGCCGTCGTGCCGCACGCCGCAGCCCGCGCCGGCACCGGCGGATTCGCGCCATCGAGCTATCTCGGTGATCTCGATCCCGGCGTGGTCTGGGAGCTCCTGATCGGCAGCGTGGTGGCCGCGTCGTTTTTCGGCGCGATCGGATTGTGGATCCTCTCGGCGCTGCGCAAGGCCAAGCGCGCCCAATTGCGGCGCAACGCTTTCGTCTCCTCGGCGCTCAACCATCTGAACCAGGGCGTGGTGATGACCGATGCGTGCGAGCGCATCGTGTTCTGCAACGACCGCTATCTCGACATCTACGGCCTGTCGCGCGCCGACATCCGGCGCAACATGACCGGCACCGAGCTCTTGGAGCTGCGCCGCGACCGCGGCGTGCTCGACATCAGCGCCGCGGATTTCTTTACCCGGGCAGCGATGCCGGAAGGCCTCGTCACCGAACTGCCCGGCGGGCGGTCGGTGCTGGTGAAGTATTTCCCGCTGCCGAACGGCGGCTCGGTCGCCACCCATCTCGATTGCACCGACCAGCGCCAGCTGTCGCGCAAGCTCGCCTCGACCACGCAATTCCTGGAATCGGTGCTCGACAACGTCCCGGTCTGCGTCGCCGCCAAGAACATCGAGGACGGCCGCTACATCTTCGCCAACCGCGCCTTCGAGCGCTTCTCGCGGTTCTCGCGCGATCACATCGTGGGCAAACGCGCCGACGAGATCTTCCGTCCCGAGACCGCGGTCAGCATCGACACCGCCGACCGCGCCGCGCTGGACGCGCCGCAAGGCTATCACCGCAGCGAGTTCTTCGTCGAACGCGGCTCGGAGAAGCGCATCCTGGCGTCCAACCGGGTAATCGCCCGCAACGAGGCCGGCGCGCCGGAATTCCTGATCGCGCTGTTCGAGGACGTCACCGACCGCCGCGCGCTGTCGCGCGAGCTCGAGAACAACAAGAAGTTCCTCGAGCTCGTGGTCGACAACATCCCGGTCTCGCTGATCGTGCAGCGCGTCAGCGACGGCCGCTATCTCTTGGCCAACCGCAGCGCCGAGACAATCCTCAACCGCCGCCGCGAGGACGCCGCCGGCCTCACCGCGTCCGACATCTTCAACGCGCGCGAAGCCAAGCTGATCGTTGCCCGCGACGAGGCCGCGATCAGAAAGCGCAGCATGATCGCCGAGGAGCATCCGATCTCGACCAAGGACGGTTTGCGGCTGTTCCTGACCCGCCGCATGACCGTGCTCGACGATGACGGCGAGCCGCAATATCTGATCAAGACCCATGAGGACGTCACCGACCGGCGCCAGACCGAGTCGCGGATGGCGCACATGGCCTATCATGACGGCCTGACCGATCTGCCGAACCGCGCCGCCTTCCTGCAGGCGCTGACCCAGATGATCGAGGCCTGCGACGGCACCGGCGAGGAGTTTGCCGTGCTCTGCGTCGATCTCGACGGGCTGAAGGAGATCAACGACGTCTACGGCCATGCGATGGGCGACAAGGTGCTGATCGAGGTCGCGCAGCGCCTGCAGACCGTGGCGCGCGGCGGCGTGGTCGCGCGGCTCTCCGGCGACGAATTCGGCCTCATCATCGACGGCCAGCAGCCGGCCGCCGGCATCGCCCTGGCCGAGCAGGCCGCCGAGGCGCTGGGTGGGGATTTCGCGATCGACGGCAAGTCGGTGCGCACCGGCCTCACCGCGGGGATCGCGGTGTTCCCGCACAACGGCACGGATGCGGCCTCGCTGCTGGCCAATTCCGGCGCGGCGCTGTTCCGCGCCAAGGCCAAATCGCGCGGCACGATCTCGATCTTCGAGCCGGAGATGGACCAGCAGATCCGCGATCGCCGCGTGCTGCACCAGGAGCTCTCGGTCGCGATCAAGAACGGCGAATTGTCGCTCTATTACCAGCCGCAGGCTGCGGCGGGCGGCAGCGTCGCGGCGAGCCAGATCATCGGCTTCGAGGCGCTGGCGCGCTGGCACCATCCCCTGCGCGGCTTCGTGCCGCCCGGCGACTTCATTCCGCTTGCCGAGGAAAGCGGCCTGATCGTCGAGATGGGCGAATGGATCCTGCGCGAAGCCTGCCGGGAGGCCGCCTCATGGGCCGTCCCGATGCAGGTCGCTGTCAATCTGTCGCCGGCGCAATTCATCCATGGCGACCTCGTCGGCCTGGTCCATTCGATCCTGCTCGAGACCGGGCTGACGCCCGACCGGCTCGAACTCGAAATCACCGAAGGCGTGCTGATCGAGGATTTCGACCGCGGCCTGTCGCTGCTGCGGCGGCTGAAGGCGCTCGGGGTCCGCATCTCGATGGACGATTTCGGCAGCGGCTATTCCTCGCTGAGCTATCTGCAGGCGTTTCCGTTCGACAAGATCAAGATCGACCGCGCCTTCGTGATCAATCTCGGCCGCAATCCGCAATCGGCCGCGATCGTGCGCGCGGTGATCGATCTCGGCCACGGCCTCGAAATGTCGATCGTCGCCGAGGGCGTCGAGACCGAGGCGCAGCTCGGCTTCCTCTCCGAGGAAGGCTGCGATGCGGTGCAGGGCTATCTGATCGGCCGGCCGGCCCCGATCGGTCAGTTTGCCGCGCTGGTCGGCGGCGACCGGCTGGCCGAAACCGTGCGCAAGGCCGGGTAAGCCGGCGGACCGGCCAGGCCGGCTGCGCTTGCCATCGGTTGCACGTCCGGTTACCGTCCGACCACCACATCATTTCGGTCGAGAAAGGAGGGCTGCGTCGTGGCGAGATACAACGATCCCCACCTCAAGCGTGGCCCCGTCAACGCCCTGCAAATGCGTTTGCAGGGCTGACCGGAAACTCGGCTAAAATCTTGTCCTGGTCTGCCCTACGTGGCCGTGCGGCGCCGAACGTTTGAACGTTCGCGCCTGCACTCAAATTCCTCGCCGCGCTTCGACACGCACATCCGTTGATGGCTGCATGCCCACGCGATGACGTGATGGCCGGCAAGACCAGAGAATTGATCGTGACCCTCATCAATGTCCGCAATCTCGGCGTGACGCTGAACGCGCCGCTGTTTTCCGACCTGAATTTCGTCGTCAATGCCGGCGACCGCATCGGCCTCGTCGCCGCCAACGGCCGCGGCAAGTCCACACTGCTGCGCTGTATCGCAGGCAGCATGGAACCGAATGCGGGCGACATCAGCCGCGCGCGCGGACTGACCGTCGGCCATGTCGAGCAGGATGCGCCGGCAGGGCTGATGGATATGCCGTTCCATACCGCCGTGCTGGAGGCGCTCCCCGCCGGGCAGCGCGACAGCGAGAGCTGGCGGGTCGACGTCGCCCTGCAATCGCTCGACGTGCCTGAGGAATTGTGGGCGCGGCCGTTGAAGCAATTGAGCGGCGGCTGGCTGCGGCTCGCGCTGCTCGCCCGCGTGCTGGTGACCGAGCCCGATGTGCTGCTGCTCGACGAGCCGACCAACCATCTCGACCTCGCCAAGATCGCCCGGCTTGAGGCCTGGCTCAATGCGCTGCCGCGCGAGATGCCGGTGGTGATCGCAAGCCACGACCGCGCTTTCCTCGATGCGACCACCAACCGGACGCTGTTCTTGCGCCCGGAACGCTCGCAGCTGTTCGCGTTGCCATACACCGCGGCGCGTGCGGCGCTCGACGAATGCGACGCAGCGGACGAGCGGCGCTTTACGCGCGACATGAAGGCGGTCCGGCAGCTGCGGCAGCAGGCCGCCAAGCTCAACAATCTCGGCATCAATTCCGGCAGTGACCTCTTGCTGTCGAAGACCAGGCAGCTCAGGCAGCGCGCTGAGCGACTGGAGGAGACGGCAAAGCCCGCGCATCTGGAACGCTCGGCCGGCACGATCCGGCTCGCCAACCGCGACACCCATGCCAAGGTGCTGATCAGGCTGAACAACGCGGTGATCGCTACGCCCGACGGCAGGCCGCTGTTCCGAACCGGCCCGCAATTCATCTGCCGGGGTGACCGGATCGCGCTGCTCGGGCCGAACGGCGCGGGCAAGACCCGGTTTGTCGCGGCGCTGCGGCTCGCGATCGAGAACTCCGCGGCGGCCGCCGCCGAGATCCGCGCCACCGAGTCATTGGTGCTGGGCTATTGCGACCAGGCGCTGGCCGATCTCGCCGATGGCGACACCCCGATGCGCATGCTGACACGGCGCTTTGCGGTCGGCGATCAGCAGGCGCGCGGCCTGCTCGCCGGCACCGGGCTCTCGATCGAGATGCAGGGCCGTCCGATCGGGCGGCTGTCCGGCGGGCAGAAGGCCCGGCTCGGCATGCTGGTGCTGCGGCTGACCCAGCCGAACTTCTATCTGCTCGACGAGCCGACCAACCATCTCGACATCGAGGGTCAGGAGGCGCTGGAAGACGAGCTGATGCAGCAGCAGGCCAGCTGCCTGCTGGTGTCGCACGACCGCCGGTTCGTGCGGACGGTGGCCAACCGGTTCTGGGTGATCGAAGGCAAGAAGCTGATCGAAGCCGATGGGCCCGAACACTTCTTCGCCTCGGTCGGCGCTGCGCCCTGACGCATTTTTCGTGCGAGCACATCTTCCGTTCGCATTCAAATGCGATAGCCGTTTGGCATGGCGGACTATGACGTTGCGATCATCGGCGGTGGGCTGAACGGCACGAGCATCGCGCGTGATGCCGCCGGCCGCGGCCTGCGCGTGATCCTGCTGGAGCAGGGCGATCTCGGTTCCGGCGCGTCGCAGGCCTCTCCGCGGCTGGTGCATGGCGATCTGGCCGGGCTCGAGCGGCGGCAGTTGTTCCGCGTCCGGACCGCGCTCAGGGAGCGCGACGTCTGGCTGCGTATCGCGCCGCACCTGGTTCGGCCGGCGCGCTTCGCGATCCCGGTTCATGCCGGGGAGCGGCCGGTGTGGCAATTGCGGTCGTTGCTGCTGCTTTACGAGCGGCTCGCCTCGCGCAGCGGCCTGCCGCGCTCGACCACCCTCGATGTCACCCACCATCCGGTCGGCAATGCGCTGAAGCGGCCGTTCGGAACCGCGTTCGAATATTCCGACTGCGTCGTCGACGATTCCCGGCTCGTCGTGCTGAATGCGGTCGACGCCGCGGCGCGCGGCGCCGATATCCGCACCGGCGCGCGGGTGACCCGAGCCGAGCGTAGTGACACCTGGCGGCTGATCGCGATCGACCGCGGCTATCGGCGGGTGATCACGGCACGGGCGCTGGTCAACGCGACCGGCGCGTGGACCGCCTCGGTCGCTGACACCGTGCTGCGCGTGCCGGCGCCGCCGCTTGCCACCGTGCAGATCAGCCAGATCGTGGTGCGCCGCCTGTTCGACTGCGACAACGTCTATGCGTTCCAGAACAACGACGGACGCCTGATCTTCGCCAGTCCCTATGAGCGCGACTTCACCCTGATCGGCAGCGCCTTCAAGGGTGATCCCGCCATTGTCGCGATGGATGCGCGGGAGGTGGCCTATCTCTGCGACGCAGCCAACCGCTATTTTCGCGAGCAGATCACCCCAGCCGACGTGTTGCGAACGGTTTCCGGTGCCAATTCCGTCGTCGCACCCGCGCGCTGGCGACGCGCTGGCGCAGTGTCGCCCGACTTCAAGCGCGGCAGGGCGCCGCTTCTCACGATCTTCGGCGGCGACGTCACGACGTCGCGGCGCCGCGCCGAGCGGGCGGTTTCGAAGTTCGCGCGGTTCTATCCGATGGGGCCGCGCTGGACGGCAACGGCGCCGCTGCCGGGCGGCGAATTCGCGTGGCAGCGCTTTGAGAGCGAGGTCGACATCGTCCGCGACCGCTGGCGCTTCCTCAGTGAAATGCAGGCGCGGCGGCTGGTGGCCGCCTATGGGCTGAACGTGAAGGATATCCTGGGTGACGCGAAGACGAAGGCCGATCTTGGCCCGGCCTTCGGTGCTGAATTGACCGGCGCCGAGGTGCGTTACCTCATGCGCAAGGAATGGGCACGCTTTCCAGACGATGTGCTGTGGCGCCGCTCCAAGCTCGGGCTGACCATGCCGCAAGCCGATCGCGATGCGCTTGCCGCGTTCATGGTCAAGGCGGATTGAGCGCGATTAGCAGCGGTGTTTCCGCGCCGTCATGGCCGGGCTTGTCCCGGCCATCCACGTCTTTCTGTCGCGGAGACCAAGACGTGGATGCCCGGCACAAGGCCGGGCATGACGAGTTTGTGGAGCTATCGAGTCCATATGCGAAAGCCCGGCGCTTGCGGGGGGAAGGGACAGCTCCAACAGCTTCTATTGCCGTGCCGCCTCCTGCGCCCAGGCGAGGTCGCGCCGGGACGGACGGCGATGCAGCCGGTCCGAGATCAGGCCCGTCGCTTGCCGGCCCTGGCCGGCGCGCAGGCAGGCGACGATGAAGGTGTCCTCCCACAATTCGCGCTGCGCATGGCTGCCGCCGATCCGCACCAGCTCGGGCATCAGCGGCGCCAGGATGCGCACGGCGCTTTCATGGTCGCCGGCCGCGAAGGCCGCGATCCCGCGACCGAGCCCGATCGCGGCAGGGCCGGGCGCCAGTTTGCCGTCGGCGTCGCGTGCGGCCATCTCGGCCAGCCGCGCCTTGAGCGCGTCGTTATTCGTGGTGGCGGCGACCAGTGCGTGGTGCACGTCCGCGAAATGCGCGCCGGCCTTCGGGAAATAGCTGTCGCCATAGGCGGCGACATCCTTCCAGTGCGCGTCGAGGCCGGTCTTGCCGGCGACCGCCAGCCGCCACAGCAGCGAGGCCGTGTCGGTATAGATGTTGAGCGGCGGATAAGGGCGGCCCGCCGGCTTGATGTGCTGCTCGTAGATAGCGAGCGCACCGTCGGCGTCGCCCTCTTCGATCGCGATCAAGGCGAGGTGCCAGGCGAGATGGCCTTGCAGGAAGCTCGTCCGATCATTCGCCGGCAACCAGGCGGAGAGAAAGCTGCGGCCTTCGGCGCCGTCACCCTGTTCGAACAGCGCATGCGCCAGCGCGTGCGCGGCGCCGGCGTTCTCCGGCTTCAGCGCATAGCCGCGCTCGGTGATGGCGCGGCCGGAGACGACGTCGCCGGCCTCGGTCTTCGACCAGCCGAGATAGGTGAGGAACCACCAATCGTCGCCATAGTCTTTAGCGTAACGTTCGGAGATAGCGAGCCGCGCGGCGTCATGATCGGGCCGGCCGGAGAAGGCGTAGAGGCCGAACGCGCCGAGCAGCAGCGAAAGGATCTGCGCATCGCGCGGATATTCGGCGAGGTGTTGCTCGGCCGCTGTCATGGCTTTCTTGCCCTGGCCCTCGATCACGGATGCGATGATCTCGATGTGCTGGCGCTCGCGCCGGCTTGCCGCCGCGGCGAGCCGCCGGGCATCGGCCGCCTTGGCGCGGGCCGCGGCGCCCTCCATGTTGAGCTGGTGCACGCGGGCGCGGCCGAGATGGGCCAGCGCGAAATCGGGATCGTCGGCGATCGCCGCCTCGAACGCCGCATCGGCGCCGAGCAGCGCCGCCAGCATCCGATCGACGCCGTCGACATAATAGGCGGCGGCGCGGTCCGATGTGGTCGTCAGCGGCAGGCCGTAGCGGTCGCAAATCATCGGTTGTCCTCCCGAGCTTGGCTGGGAAGTCTAGGGCATGTGCTCATAAAGGCAACGAGCCCCTCGGGGCTCACGTCTGCTTAGCCCTCGATAGCATCGCAAAAGCGAACATCGCGGAGGTCCGAGTTGGGCCATGAGCGGACGTCGTTCATCGGAACACGGTCGGTTCGGTCCGGTCCGAAGGGAAGGTGACCGGCGTTTGCGAATGCAGCCAGAGATGGCACGAAGGTCTGATGCCTGTTCGCCTGGCCGATTTTCCGCGTCGCTTTCCCTAACGGTTGTGTTCGGTAAATTGCGCCTGCTAGGATTGAGAGCAGTTGCGGGAGGTACTATGGCGATGAAGCGTATCACTCTTCTGGCTGTCTGGCTCGCGGTCGTCGCTTCAGTGACTGCTGCTCGGGCACAAAGCGGAGACGTTCTGCGACCGGAGGATGGTTTGCCGGTTGACGAACACATCGCCCGAGAGCTGCAAGAACATCGAGGTGTGGTGATCGTTGACGCAATCCTCATGATGTCAAATATCGGTGGGGGTCTCACGCGTTGTGTCTTTCCTGTAGTCACTCTCGGCCAAACTCTCGACAAGAGCGCGCCGACGAAAACGATCAGAGTCAGCGTGGTCGGAGGAGGAAAGTTGACGGCGTTTGGCGGGATTACCTCACTTCCTCCGGGCGAGTATCTTTTGCTGAGCATAAGGTGCGACAATATAAATGCCGGCTATGGTGGCCCTCATGCCAAATTCCAGGTTCGCGCTGGAGAGATCGTCGACATCGGCGCGCTTCGGCTTGATCACGAAGGCGGCGGGCTCTTTTCGAACGCCGGAAAGATGCACCGGTCTGTGGGAGATATAAGTCCCGAGGTCGTGGCTTTTCTGAAGGCACGTGCGCCCCGGGCCATGACCCACATGGTTAGACGTCCGATGACCATGTTAGGTCCGCCTGATTCCGTGACCCGCACCAGCATTCGGCGGTGTGGAATCATCGGATGCCTTTGATGGGATCGCGATCCCCAGATCCGGTTTCGGCTTTGGATACGAGGTGTTCCAGGTCGCGTGATACAGCGAGTCAGAGCGCGCGACAGTGAGACGTCGCTCGCCGTTGCTCGCTACCTCCGCGTACTGTCGCGGCCGTGCCGAGGGGCTTCCGATAACCATCGAAGAGCCGACCTTCCCGATGGTCAAGCAGACCGTCAGCTAGATCAAGGGCCAAAATCCGACCTGTGCAGCTTTGGTGTTTGTCGTTCGTAATTTGCCGCGTTAGGCTGAATACATGGACATCCCACCCTTATCAGCCGACCTCCGCTTTCGACTTCTAACAAATTCGGCACAAGACATCGCGTTTCGTTCGAAGTCAAAAAGGCGGCGATGGGTCCGCACATCGCGCCAAAGTGGGGATGGGATGAAGAGTATCAATTCAAGATTCACCTCGACCATTTCGGGGAAAAGCCCTTCTTCGCGATCGAGCGCAGCGAGGAGGGGATTGGCACCCTTTCGCTGATGCAGCAGGACGGCTTCGCTCGGTTTGGAGAGTTTTACATCCTTCCCGAGGAACAACAGCGCGGGCTTGGCACGCGCATTCTTAACCACGTTTTACAGGTCTACGACGACTTGTCTCTGCCGGTCAGGCTGGAATACCTCAAATGGAATCCAGTCGGTTCTCTGTATAAGCGTCACGGGTTCGCGATCATTGGCGAGACAGACATTCACTGGCTTATGGAGCGTCCTTCGGTAGCTCTCGCTGCGCAACGATCCGCACCGGTGGAAAGATGACGCAATCGACGACATCGAAAATAACTTCGAGGCGTCGGTCGAATGACTGCGCAAAGGCGATGGCGTCCTTGCTCTTTCCATCGGCGATGCGTGTGCCAAGAGTGCAATGGGGTGTCCAAGCGCCGGGCCGATAATGAGGTCGGCAATGGGCCAGGCTGATGGCTGCGCTGATTGACGCGTGCCACGTTCTAAGGGGTGAGCTCGTTTCAGGCTCAGCCCATAGGACAAGAGGAGGGCCTACGAACCACCTAATCCGCGTGAAGGCTATGGAGATCTGTGTTCCGCCCGCAACTGCTCGGAGCATTGCTTCCCACGCGGTCTTCTCGCCGATTTCAGGCGAATCATAGACCGCGAATGTGAAGTGTGGCCGGTAACCCAGGACGCGCATCGACGGCTCGTCTTCAAAAGCCGCAACCTGGTCCCACAGTCGTTCGATCTCGTCCGCGGAATTGTTATCCGCTCGTACATTAATAGCGACCGCCATCGGGGTCCTGCTTACGTTGGAAAGGTCCGTCATCTTGATCGGCCGGTCGAAGGCCCGCAATGGGTCAAAAGCGGTAAGGTCTAGACTGAGCAAGTGCCTTTCGGTTCGTACCTCAAAGCCGACGCAACGCACTAAGAGCCCGCCCTAGCCGAGACGCCGAGCCTGACAATATTGCGGGAGATGTTCGTGAGGCGGTTGAGCCGGTGGCGATCCGCCGCTAGCTTGCCGGCAGGATCGGACCTTGCGGGGAATCGGGGCTTCTTGACGTGACATCGGGCGAAGCGAGTGCGGAGGCGGCAACGCCGTTGCCTGAACCGGCCGTCCCGGACATGCCGCTGCTGCGGATCGAGGGCGTCGCCAAATCGTTCGGGAATTTCCGCGCGGTCGATAAGCTCTCGCTCGATATCCGCGCCGGAGAGTTCTTCGCGCTGCTCGGGCCGAGCGGCTGCGGCAAGACCACGCTGCTGCGCATGCTCGCGGGCTTCGAGACCCCGGACGAGGGCCGCATCCTGCTCGGCGGCAGCGACATCGCGCAGGTGCTGCCGCATGAGCGGCCCGTCAACATGATGTTCCAGAACTACGCGCTGTTCCCTCATCTGTCGGTGCGCGACAACATCGCCTTCGGCCTGAAGCGCGCCGGCATGGCGCGCAAGGATATCGCGACCCGCGTCGCGGAGATGGTGGCGCTGGTCAAGCTCGAAGGGCTGGAGAAGCGCAAGCCCGATCAGCTCTCCGGCGGCCAGCGGCAGCGCGTGGCGCTGGCGCGCTCGCTGGCGCGTCGCCCGCAGGTGCTGCTGCTCGACGAGCCGCTGGCAGCGCTCGACAAGAAGCTGCGCGAGAGCACGCAGGGCGAGCTGATGGAGCTGCAGCGCCGGCTCGGCACGACCTTCATCATCGTCACCCACGATCAGGAGGAGGCGATGACGATGGCCGGCCGGATCGGGGTGATGGACGCCGGCCGCCTGGTCCAGGTCGCCACCCCGCGCAATCTCTACGAGGCGCCGGCCTCGCGCTGGATCGCCGAGTTCGTCGGCGACATCAATCTGTTCGATGGCAACGTCGCGTCCCGCGAGAATGGACGGTTGAGGGTCGCGACCGCGGAGGCGGGCACGCTCGCGGTCAGCGAACTGTGGCCGCCGGTGACCAAGGAGGTCGTCAGCGTCGCGATCCGCCCCGAGAAGGTGAAGCTGTCGCGCCGCGCGCCGGCGTCGGACGAGGCGGGCTCGCATGCGATCAACCGGCTGGAGGGTGTTGTGGCCGACGTCAACTATCTCGGCGGCGTGACCAGCTACCGGGTCAAGCTGGAGACCGGCGCGGTGGTGCGGGCGTCGATGGCCAACACCGCGCGGCTCGATGTCGACGCCTATCTCGCCGGCCAGCGCGTGGTGGCGTGGTTCACCGCCGACGACTGCCTGGTGCTGGAGCAGTGAGCGCGCGCCGCATCTTCGCCCGGCCGGCGCGGCTCGCCGCGATCGCGCCCTATCTCTGGATGGTGCTGTTCTTCCTGGTGCCGTTCGGCTTCGTGCTGAAGATCAGCCTGTCGCAGACCGCGATCGCGCAGCCGCCCTACACGCCGGTGTTCGATTCGGCCGAGGGCCGCGCGGCGCTGGCGGCGGCGTTTGCGCAGTTGTCGTTCGACAATTTCCGGCTGCTGATATCAGACAATCTCTACATCCTGTCCTATCTGCGCAGCCTCGTCGTCGCGGTGACCTCGACCTTGATCCTGCTCCTGATCGGCTATCCCATTGCCTACGCCATGGCGCGGCTGCCGCAGCGCTGGCAGACGGTGGCGATGATGCTGGTCATCGTGCCGTTCTGGACCTCGTTCCTGATCCGGATCTATGCCTGGATCAACATCCTGCAGCATGACGGCCTGCTCAACCAGATCCTGCTGGCGCTGCATATCGTCTCGACGCCGGTGGTCTGGCTGTCGACCGACAGCGCGATGTATCTCGGCATCGTCTATTCCTATCTGCCGTTCATGATCCTGCCGCTCTATGCGACGCTCTCGAAGCTGGATGCATCGCTGCTGGAGGCGGCCGGCGATCTCGGCGCCTCGCCGCGTCAGGCGTTTTGGCTGGTGACGTTTCCGCTGTCGCTGCCCGGCGTCGGCGCCGGCGCGCTGCTCTGCTTCATTCCGATCGTGGGCGAGTTCGTGATCCCCGACCTGCTTGCCGGCTCAGATACGCTGATGATCGGGCAGACGTTGTGGCTGGAGTTCTTCACCAACAAGGACTGGCCGGTGGCCTCCGCCGCTGCGGTCGCGCTGCTGCTGCTGCTGGTGCCGCCGCTCGTGCTCTACGACCGCCTGCAACGGCGCCAGCTCGAGGCGGACAGCTGATGGCGCGCACCGTCACCAGGCTGACGCGCTTCAACCTGACCTCGCTGGCGCTTGGGCTCGCCTTCCTCTATCTGCCGATCGTGATCCTGGTGATCTACTCATTCAATGCCTCGCGGCTGGTGACGGTGTGGGGCGGCTGGTCGCTGCGTTGGTACCGCGAGTTCTTCAGCGATCGCGCCATGCTGGAGGCGGCGTGGATGAGCCTGTCGGTCGCTGCGGTGTCGGCGACGCTCGCGACACTGCTCGGCACGCTGGCGGCGGTCGGATTGGCGCGGGGCGAGCGGTTCAAGGGGCGGGCGCTGTTCTCCGGCATGCTGTATTCGCCGCTGGTCATGCCCGAGGTGATCTCCGGCCTGTCGCTGCTGTTGCTGTTCGTGGCGCTCAATGCCGAGCGCGGCTTCTGGACGGTGACGATCGCCCACACCACGCTGACGATGTGCTTCGTCACCGTGGTGGTGCAGTCGCGCCTCTCCGCGCTCGACCGCAGCCTGGAGGAAGCCGCGATGGATCTCGGCTGCGATCCGGTGCGTGCGTTCCTCTTGGTGACGCTGCCGCTGATCGTGCCGGCGATCGTGGCGGGCTGGATGCTCGCCTTCACGCTGTCGCTCGACGACGTCGTGATCGCGAGTTTCACCACCGGTCCCGGCTCGGCGACGCTGCCGATCCGGATCTATTCGGAAGTGCGGCTCGGCGTGAAGCCCGAGATCAACGCGATCTGCACGCTTGTCATCGCGCTGATCGCCGTGATCATCGTGGCGGCGTCGTTCGCCTCGAAACTGTCGAACGGGCGCGGCGAGAGCGCCGCGCCGCTGTAGAGGAGCGTCAGCGACGAGGCAATCCATTTCTCCGCTCGCGGCGAGATGGATTGCTTCGCGGAGCCTGTCATCCGGCTGCGCTTCGCGCCGACCGGGTGGCTCGCAATGACAAGGAAACGATGGGGATCACGACTTGACGGCGCCTGCGGTCAGCCCGCCGACCATGTAGCGCTTGAAGGCGTAATAGACCGCGGCCGGCGGCAGCGCGTAGATGAAGCCGGTGGTCATCAACAGCTCCCACGGCGAATCGTCGGCGGCGAGGAAGTTGCCGAGCGCGACCGGCAGCGTGATGTCGGTGTCCTTCGAGAGCAGCAGGAACGCGTAGAGATATTCGTTCCAGGCGAGCAGGATCGCGTAGGTGCCGACTGCGACCAGCGAGGGCATCATCAGCGGCACATAGACCAGGCGGAACAGCTGCAGCGTGCTGGCGCCGTCCATCGTCGCGGCTTCGTCGAGCTCGACCGGCAGCTTGTCGGAGGCCTGCTTCAGCACCCAGATGGCGTAGGGCGCGGCGATCGTCACCATCGCCAGGATCAGCGACCAGTGATTGTTGAGCAGGCCATAACTGCCCATGGTGCGGTACATCGGCACGGCGAGGAACGCGGCCGGGATGAAGTAGGTGAACAGCGCCATGTTCATGACCGCGCGGCCGCCCGGCACCCGCAGCCGCGAGATCGAGAATGCGGCGGCGGTGGCGACGAACAGCGTCAGCGCGCCGACGGCGAGTGCGATCACGGTCGAATTCCAGAACTGGATCCAGAAGTCGCGCAGGAAGTAATGCTGCTGGTGGAACACGATCGAGAAATTATGCAGCGTCGGATGCGTCGGCCACAGCTTGCCGGTGAACGCGTCCTCCTTCGGCGAGATCGCGAACACGAACATGTGGTAGATCGGGATCATGGTCCAGATGAAGACCGGGATGCCGATCAGCAGCAGCCTGGCCTCGGTGCCGACTTCGCGGAGGGTGGGCAGCTTCATCGCGACAACCGTTTCATCATGAAATAGACCAGCGGCAGCACGAACGGCATGGCGCAGACGATCGAGGCCATCGCCAGCGAGAGCTGGTCGAGCCTGAGATAGCGGATGCCGAGCGTCGACAGCACGTGGGTGAGGTCGGCCGGCCCGCCGCCGGTGAGCAGATAGACGCTGTTGAAATCGCCGAGCGTCCAGATCATCGAGAGCAGCGTGCAGGTGATGTAGAGCGTCTGCATCGACGGCCAGGTGATGTAGCGGAATTTCTGCCACCAGTTGGCGCCGTCGACGTCGGACGCCTCGTACAGGTCGTGCGAGATCGCGAGCCGCCCGGTCAAAAGGATCAGCGTCCAGAACGGCAGCGACTTCCAGATGTGGACGCCGATCGCCATCGCCAGCGCGACCGCCGGATCGTTCAGCCAGTTCGGGCCGTCGTCGCCGGTGAACTTGAAGATCAGCTGGTTGACCACGCCCCATTCCGGATTGAGCATGAAACGCACCGAGAGGATGGTCGGGATCGACGGCACCGCCCAAGGCAGGATGAAGATCACCGACAGCCACCTGATCCAGGGCCTTTGCTGGGCGAAGAAGCCGGACAGGAACAGCGCGATCAGCATCTTGATGTTGATGCCGATGACCAGGAAGATCAGCGTGTTGACCGCGGCGCGGGCGAAGATCGGGTCGTGATAGAGCGCGACATAGCTCGACGGATGGCGCGCCAGCCACAGGCCGTAGCCGACCGGATAGACCACGAAGGCGAGGAACACCAGCAGATAGGGCGCGAGCAGCGCGATGCCCCAGACCTGCGGCGGCGACAGCCGCGCCGACAGCGGCGGCGAGGGGGCATCGGATGCGGAAAGTGTGATCGCCATTCGGTTACTCTAACGAGATGTCGCTTACGTCGTCGTCCCGGCGAAGGCCGGGACCCATAACCACAGGTCCCGGCCGTTGCGCGAAAGCCGTCCACCAGCTTACTCCAAAACGACCGCCGCGGCGTATGGGTCCCGGCCTTCGCCGGGACGACGCGGAGCAAGTTCGGCAGTGCCGGTCATCGTCTACATTATCACCCCGCCACCTGCTTGATGCGGGCGATCAGTTCGTCGACGGCCTTGTCCACCGGCACCTTCTCGCTGACGACGCGGTTCATGGCCTTGGCCCAGACGTTCTCGTTGTTCAGGATGGTGAACTTCCAGTTCTTGGTGAAGTCGAACGGCGCGGTGCCGCCGGTGAACTGATTCCACACCGCCTTGCGATGCCGGTCGGCCTGCCAGAACGGGCTGGCCTGGCTCGCCTTGGTCACCGGGAACCAGCGGCCGAGCGCGCCCTCGACATAGGGCCGCACATTGTCTTCCTGCATCAGGAAGGCGATGAACTGCTTGCCTTCCGCCTTGTTCTTGGCATTGGCGAAGATCAGCCCGGTCTTGACGTCGGAGCGGTACTTGATGGTCGAGCCGTCCGGCGCCTTCGGGAAGGACGCCGTGATGATGTCCTGCTCATAGGCCTGCTTGCCGGCGGCGCGCTGCGCGTCGGTCAGCGCCGGATTGGTGGAATCCTCGAACCACTTCGCCGCGATCGAGATCGTGAAATTGTGCGTCATCACGATCGTCTTGTTGTGGAAGGCGACGTTGTTGTCCGGATCCTTCCAGGTCGTCGAGGAGGGCGGCGTGCAGCCCTTGATGTAGGTGTCGGTGTAGTCCTTCAGCGCGTGGATCAGGCCGTCGCGCACCTTGGGATCGTCGACCAGAAGCTTGCCGTCGTCGTCGACCAGCTTGACGTGGTAGGCGTCCATGAAGGTGTAGAACGACTGGAACGAGTCGGTGGATTCCACGCCCATCGGCTGGCCGACGCCGTAGATGCGCTGGCCGGTGGCCTTGCGGATCGCCGGCTGCACCTTGTCGCACCAGAACGACCAGTAGTCCTCCCACTTGGTCGGGATGTCGGCGGCCTTGAAGCCGGCCTTCTCCAGCATGTCGCCCCAGATCTGGACGTGCATGCTCTGCTGCTTGAGCGGGAAGCCGTAATAGGACTTCTTTTTGGTGACGTCGTTGTAGAGCAGCGCCGCTTCCAGCGTGTTCGGCGCGAAGGCATCCTTCATCGGCAGCATGATGTCGGAGAGGTCCTCGAGCTTGCCCTCATAGGCCCACTTGCCCTGCGCCTGCACATCGTAGGTGTCGGAATAGGCGACGTCGGGCACGGTGCCGGAATCCAGCGCAGCGACGGTCTTCGGGATCATGTCCTGGATCGCGTATTGCGACAATTCGACCTTGATGCCGGTCTTGGCTTCGAATTTCTTGATCGTCTCGAGCAGCGCGTCGTCTTCGGATTTGTAAAATCCCTTGCCCCACCAGACGGTGATCGTCTTGCCCTGCGCCAAAGCGGGCGCAGTTGCCGCGAACAGGCCAACCGCAGCGACCGCCAGTGATAGCGCACCGATAACCTTGGATCTCACGTTGTTCTCCCTCATGAGGCCGGCTTTTTAACCGGTTGGAGAAAACACTAGCGCATGCCCGTGACCCGATAAAGATGCCGGATCGACGACTTCTGTAGGGGTGCGCGGCGGGCGCGTGGATCAGTCCCGCGGCATCGATGCGGAAAGTGGATGGATCGGTCAGTTTGATTTGGCATTCTCGGCCGATGCCGCCGGTGCGCTGCCGGATGCGCCGGCCGCTGCATCGGTCGCCGCCGCGGGCCGCGCGGCGCCGCCGGTGAAGCGCTCGATCACCGAGCGCACCGCGTCGCGGGTCTTGCGATCCTTCACCGCATCGAGCAGCGGGGCCGATGCCGGCGAGCGGCGGATCAGGCTTTCCGGATCGGGGAAAATCAAGGGATCATCCCACGGACCCTGGATGACGAACGGCAGGTCGAACGCGGTGCCGCCGGCCGACGCCGAGGTCAGGCTGGCGACGCCCTTGAGATCGTATTCGCGCGACGGCACCGAGGCGGTGCCGGTCAGCGTGATCTTCGCCGCCGGGCTCACGACATGGATATCGTCGGCGGTGGCGACGCCGTCGGCGAATTTCACGGATATGCTGAGATTGTCATAGGGCGTCGAGCCGGAGCGGAAATTGCCGCCGCCGGACAGCGGCCGCTTCTCCAGCCGCCGCAGCAGCTGCTCGACATTGAAGCCCGCGATCGCGCCGTCGTGCCCGTTCAGCGTGGCGGTCCCATCCAGCGATGACGCGAGCCCGAACGGGCTCGAGCCCGAGGCCGTCAGCGAGACGTTGAGGTTGCCGCGGCCGGAGAGCTTGTTGATGCCGAACAATTCGCCGGCGCAGGCCTGCAGATCGACATCGGTGAACTGGAATTGCGCCCTGACATCGGCGACCGCATCCGAGCGCGCGATCGCGAACGAGCCCTTGGCGATGCCGCCATACATCTGCGCCTCGCCGACGCTGAGCGCGAGCGCGCCGCCGCGCAGATTGGCGCCGAACGCGGTGCGGCCGAGCTTGGACGGGCCGACCGTGACCTTGGCGGCCGACAGCCGCATGTCGAGATCGGTCGACGACAGCGAGGACAGGTCGAACAATTGCCGGTTCCAGTCGCGCTGGCCGCTGGCCAAAAGGCGGAACGTCGAGATGTAGGGCGTGAAGTCGAGATTGCCGGCGGCAAGCGTCGCCTGCAGGGTCTGCCGGCCGTTATTGGCGTAGGTCATCACGCCCTCGGCGACATTGCCGTCGAGCTCGACATTGACATTGGTGAGCGCGACCGAGCCGCCGACCACATTGGCGCGGGCCTTCAGCGCGAAGCGGCCGAAGCCGCCACCGCCGCCGGGCGGCGCCTGTCCCATCCAGCGCAACGCATTGCGCAGCGACGGGCTATCCATGGTGGCGGTGCCTTCCATCATCAGGCTGGTGCGGTTGGCGACGGTTCCGTCGAATGCAACCTTGAGCGGCGCGCTACTGAGCCGGGCCTTGAGGCCGGAGCGGTCGCCCGACAGCAGCGCGACGAAATCGCTGGCGCTGATCGAGCCGTCGACGCGCTCGCCGCGCCAGTCGAACTGGCCGGTCGCGGCAAAGGAGCGCGAGATCGACGGCCAGGCCAGCGACAGGTCGATGTCGCCGAGCTTCTCGGAGATGCGGTTGGTGCCGTCCTCGTAATTCAGCTCGCCGTCCTGGATCCGGATCTCGGAGAACGACACCTGGTTCTCGGCGCCGGGCGTCATCGCCTTGGCGATGGTCTCGACGAACGGCGTCCAGTTGCTCTCGCCGGCGCCGTCGCGGACCACATGGATATGCGGGCGGAGCATCATGACGTCGGCGATTTCGAACCGCCGCAGCAACAGCGGCAGCAGGCGCAGATTGGCGGTCAGCACGTCGACCTGCAAAGCCGGGTCGGTGGTCGCGGCGCCCTTCAGCCCGACATTGTGGAAGGAGACATAGCTGCCCGGAAATACCGACACGTCGATCGGACCGTTGACGACGAGTTCGAGCCCGGTCACCGCGCGAATCTGCGCTTCCACCGCGCGCTGCAGCGCGTCCCGGTTGAGGAACCATGACGTTCCGACCAGGCCGATGACCGCCAGGCCGAAAAGCGCCGCGATCGGCATCCCCAGGCGCTTAATTCCTTGGGCCATCGTCAATGACATATCCGGGTCGGGTTGAGGTCTGTCGGGTCGTCGTCGAACACAGCGGGCTCTCGCCGGAGGCCCCTGCCAACCCCCGCAACTTGAAGGGTTTTCTTGACGCTTTCAAGGCCATGTTGCCGCCCGAGGCCGCCGCCCGTCGCCGCACCGGGGCCTGATTGACGCATTGCGAAGATTTCGCCTAATAATCCGCATTGCCACAGCCGTTCCGCGCCCTCCATCAGGTATTCGCTGCATGAACAAAGTTTATCCCGACGCCAAATCGGCACTCGATGGTCTCCTCAAGGACGGCATCATGATCATGTCGGGAGGCTTCGGCCTTTGCGGCATCGCCGAGACCCTGTCGGACGCGATCCGCGATTCCGGCGTCAATGGCCTCACGGTCGTCTCCAACAACGCCGGCGTCGACGGCATCGGCCTCAGCCGGCTGCTGGAGACCCGCCAGATCAAGAAGATGATCTCGTCCTATGTCGGCGAGAACAAGTTGTTCGCCCAGCAATATCTCGCCGGCGAGCTCGAGCTCGAGTTCAACCCGCAGGGCACGCTGGCCGAGCGCATCCGCGCCGGCGGCGCCGGCATCCCGGCCTTCTACACCAAGACGGGCGTCGGCACGCTGATCGCCGAAGGCAAGGAAGTGAAGGAATTCGACGGCGAGAAGTACATCATGGAGCGCGGCCTGTTCGCCGACGTCGCCATCGTCCACGCCTGGAAGGGCGACACCGCCGGCAACCTGGTCTACCGCAAGACCGCGCGCAACTTTAATCCGATGATGGCGACCGCAGCAAAGGTCACCGTCGCCGAGGTCGAGCATCTGGTGCCGGCCGGCGAGATCGACCCGGACCACATCCACACCCCCGGCATCTTCGTCAAGCGCATCATCGAGGTCGGCACGGCCAAGAAGCGGATCGAATTCCGCAACACCCGTCCGCGACCCGCCGCCTAACACCCAGTTTTTCAGGAGAGCCTCATGGCCTGGACCCGTGAACAGATGGCCGCCCGCGCCGCCAAGGAGCTGCGCGACGGCTATTACGTCAATCTCGGCATCGGCATCCCGACGCTGGTCTCGAACTACATCCCCGCGGGCATCGACGTCAGCCTGCAGAGCGAGAACGGCATGCTCGGCATGGGCCCGTTCCCCTATGAGGACGAGGTCGACGCCGACCTGATCAATGCCGGCAAGCAGACCGTCAGCGAATTGCCCTCGACCAGCTATTTCTCCTCGGCCGAGTCCTTCGGCATGGTGCGCGGCGGCCATATCGATCTGTCGATCCTCGGCGCCATGCAGGTGGCGCAGAACGGCGACCTCGCCAACTGGATGATCCCCGGCAAGATGGTGAAGGGCATGGGCGGCGCGATGGATCTCGTCGCCGGCGTCAAGCGCGTCGTCGTGGTGATGGAGCATTCCGCCAAGGACGGTCCCAAGCTGCTCAAGCAGTGCAATCTGCCGCTGACCGGCGAGCGCGTGGTCGACATGGTCGTCACCGATCTCGCGGTGTTCACCATCGACAAGCACGGCAAGGACGGCATGGCGCTGATCGAGCTCGCCGACGGCGTCACGCTCGACGAGGTCAAGGCCAAGACCGAGGCGGAATTCCGCGTCGCGCTGAAGAACACCTGAGATGATCGCTGCGGGACGATCCCAGATCCGTCCCGCACGATCCGACGATGCCGGCTTCGAGGCGCTGACCGGCATGCCGGGTTTTCGCAGATTTGCGCGGATGATTTGAGTGGCGTCATACGGCGACCACACAAGCCGCTGTCGTCCCTGCGAAAACAGGGACCCATAACCACGAATGGTTATTGTTGTTCGACCTTGAACGACGAGTCTCGCCCACGACATCCGCCGCGGAGTATGGGTCCCTGCTTTCGCAGGGACGACGGTGATGATGCCTCTCGACTCATCGCCTCACAGCACACGCGGCGACCATAGATATCGCTTTCGCAAGGACGACGATGAGGATGGTTCGCTATGGGTGCGATCCATGCCGCAGGCCTTGCTCCGCCTGCGCCGCGATGGCAGGATTACCCCAATCTGTGCAGGATCGGACACGGCCATGCCGCTCATCCGGATTTGGGTCTACGACGGCATCCTCGCTTCGGGTGTTGCGGGTATCGTCGACGTGTTCACCGCCGCCAATTCGGTGACGGCGAGGCGGCCCCAGCGCGCCAGCGGCAAGCCGTCACAGCTGCGGTGGCGCGTCGAATCGCTGACTGGCCGGCCGGTCGAGACCGCGTCCGGCCAGGTCGTCGGTGTCGATGGAGCGATCAGCGCGCGATCTGCGGCGGATGCGGTGGTGATTCCCGGGCCGTTCGTCGGTGATATCGAGCGGTTCTTCGAGCGGCTCGATGCGGTCGAGCCGCTGCTCGCCGCGCTGCGGCGGCAACATGAGCGCGGCACGTTGCTCGCATCGTATTGCACCGGCAGCTTCATCCTCGCCGAGGCCGGCCTGCTCGACGGCAGGGTCGCCACTACCCATTGGGCGAAAGGGCGAACCTTCGCGATGCGCTATCCGGCGGTGGATCTGCGCGTCGCCGAGATTCTCACCGAGCAGAACCGGATTGTCTGCTCGGGCGCGGTGACCACTTCGCTCAATCTCGCGCTGCGGCTGGTCGAGACATTCACCGGCGCCGACGTGGCGACCGAGACCGGCAAGTTGATGCTGATCGACGGCAATCGTGTTTCGCAGGCATCTTATGCCAGCCGCACGCACGACACGCAGCACTGCGACGCACTGGTGGCGCGGGCGCAAAGCCTGATGGAGAAGTCGCTGCAACAGGGCTTCAGTCTCGCCAAGCTGGCCCGTGACCTTTCAGTCAGCGAGCGCACCTTGAACCGCCGCTTCAAGCTCGCGGTCGGCGAGGCCCCGCTGCAATATCTGCAGGCGCTGCGGGTCGACGTGGCCAAACGCCTGATCGAATCCCGACGGCTGAAGCTTGACGCGGTCAGCGCGCGCGTCGGCTACAACGATCTGTCGACCTTTCGCCGCCTGTTCAAGCGCGAAACCGGCCTTTCGCCGCGCGAATACCAGCGCCGGTTTGCGCGAGCCGCCGCGCGCACGGCACGAGCCGCCTGACGACGCCATGTCCGAATCTGCCCCAAGATTGGCGATACTGCCACTGCTGCGGGAGGCGTCCTGCGCATAGACCTCGTTCTGGCAACAACAGGAGGTCTCTAAATGCCGATGATCGACGTGACAATTCCCGAAGGAGCCCTGAGCCCGGACGCCGAAGCGCGGCTCATCAAGGAACTCGGCGATATCCTGATCGGTCACGAAGGGTTCGATCCGGCCAACAGGATTGCGCAAAGCGTCACCGTTGTCTTCCTGCATCGGCCAGCCGCAGTTTATGTCGCGGGCCAACGCTCGCCATCGCCGCGCTACCGGATCGTGCCGACCGTGCCGGAAGGCCAATACACCGAAGCCTCGCGCGCGGCTCTGGTGAAGGACGTGACCGATGCGGTGGTGCGGGCTGATGGCGGTTCGTTCGAGGATGTCGCGGCGCAGGTGTGGGTGTTTCCGACCGAGGTGCCGGATGGCCAGTGGGGCAGCCGTGGCGTGATCCGTCCCCTGCCGGACATCCAGGCCTTCATTGCAGGCGAGCACGAGCGCAAGGTCGGCGAGGCGCGGCTCGCGCGACGGCGGCGCGTCAAGGCGCTCGAATTGCTGGCGGGCGCGCTCGACGCCGCACGCAGGGGCGTCGAGTGAAGCGGGCGCAGCCGTGACAATCGATCCGCATTTCCGGCTCGCGGCGATCCAGGCCGCCGCGGTGCCGTTCGATCGCGAGGCGTCGGTGGAGAAGGCCTGCCGTCTGATCAGCGAGGTGGCGCCATGGGGCCACGATTACCGCCTTCGGCGAGACCTGGCTGCCCGGCAATCCGTTCTTCTGTCATGCGATGCGCAGATCGCGCGGATGAGGGCCGCGATCAACGAGAAGGTCTAGGCGGAGACGGCGGCGCGTGACGGCGCTTCGTCATGCAAAAAAGTGCGCCAGGCCAATGCATGGCAGCGTGCAAACCTGCGTCATCTGTGATCGCACTCACATCAGCAGCCGAGACCACAGCAGCCCTGGAAGCGATTTATTTGTCGTCGGCGTGTCGCGTCAGGCCAAACGCTTGTCGCAATAGTCCAAGTGTTCGGCGGCAAGTTGCGCCAAGAGAAGGTGTTCTGGCGTTTGGCTGCGTGCACATCGCAAGTGTGTCACATCAGCAATCCGGCCAACAAAAAACAAAATCGAGATCGAAGCAGGGCGCGGCTGCGGCAGGGCACGTGTGGTCTCGCGACACGCGTCGCGCGGTCGCAGTCGTCTTTGCCCTCCGATTGTCTCCATCATCGAGGATCGTTCCGTGATTAAGCTCTTTCGCCGCTCGTTCGTTGCCGGCCTGCTGTCGCTTGGCCTGGCGTTGCTGTCATCTCATGGCGTTCGGGCAGAAGCCCAGGCGCAGGGCACCGACACCATTCTCGTGCTCGATGCATCCGGCTCGATGTGGGGCCAGGTCGATGGGCAGAGCAAGATCTCCGCGGCAAGGCAGGCGGTCGATGCCATCCTGTCAAAATGGAATCCGGCCGATCGTCTCGGCGTGATGGTCTATGGCCATCGCTCGAAGGGCGACTGCAAGGACATCGAGCTGATGGTGCCGGTCAGCAAGTTCGATCCCACACGGATCAAGGCCGCGGTCGACGGCATCAACCCGAAGGGCCGGACGCCGATTGCGGATTCGCTGCGCGCCGCCGCCGAGGCGCTGCATTCGACCGAGAACAAGGCCAACGTGATCCTGGTCTCCGACGGCATCGAGACCTGCGCGCCGGATCCGTGCGGCGCCGCGGCCGAATTGAAGAAGGCCGGCATCGGCTTCACCGCCCATGTCATCGGCCTCGATGTCGCCGATCCCGCGGCCAGGAGCCAACTGCAATGCATCGCGCGCGCGACCGGCGGCGTTTATCTCGATGCCGGCAATGCCGCAAGCCTGACCGGCGCCTTGACCAAGGCAGTGGCGGCGACGCAAGGCAGCAAGGTCGCAAGCGAGGCGCCGGCGAAACCGGTGGTGGCCGATCCCTATCTCGGCAAGAACATCCGCGGCGTGGCGCGGCTCGCCGAAGGGCTCGATCCGATCAGCGACGAGGACGTCAACTGGGGTATCTACAAGCGTGCCGGCGACGAGAAGGGCGAGCATGTCAACACCTTCTACGGTGCGCCGTTCGCCGACAACATCGCGCCCGGCGACTACCTCGTCGAGGTCAGCTATCGGCAGCTCAAGCGCGAGTTTCCGCTTCTGGTCGAGAAGGGCAAGCCGGCCGTGCTCGACGTCATCCTCAACGCCGGCTACGTCACCAGCGAAGGCGCGGTGGCCGGCGGTGCGGGCAAGGTCGATGACGTGGTCTGGCAGGTCTCCGACAACGGCGGCACGCTGGTCGCGCAGGAATACGACGCGGTGCCGCGCTTCGTGCTGGCCGCGGGCAATTACACGCTGACCCTGACCAAGGGACAGTCGAAGACCAGCAAGCCGTTCTCGGTCGCCGCCGGTGATGCGAGCAACGTCCAGCTCACGCTCGACGTCGGCAAGCTGATCGTGACCTCGACCTATGCCGAGGGCGGTCCCAAGGTCGAGAAGGACATCGTGGTCGCGGTCTATCAGCCGGCCAAGGCCGACGGCGACGAGGGCGAGAAGGTCGCGCAGGGATACGATGCCGAATCCAGGTTCGATCTGCCGAGCGGCAGCTACGACGTGACGGCTGTGGTCGGCGAGGCCAAGGGCACGGTGCGCGCGGAGGTGAAGTCCGGCGCGCCGACCCGGATCAACGTCAACCTCAACGCCGGCGTGGTCGGGGTCAAGACCGACGGCGCGCAGGAGATCGATATCCTCGGCGCCGAGCGCGACCTCAATGACGAGCGCAAGCGCGTCTCGGTGAGCTATGATCCGGCCACCAACGTCGCGCTCCCCGCCGGCGACTATGTCGCCGTCGCCGTCTATGCCGACGGCCAGAAAGTCGAGAAGCCCTTCTCGATCACCGCCGGCAAGCGCCAGACGGTGGAGATCAAGCAGCCGTAGGCAATGCGACGTCGCGGTGGCGTGAGGTGAGCACGCCGTACGGCTCCCTCCCCCGCATCCGCCTTCGCCAAGAGGCTTCGGCGGACAAGAGGGGGAGGGAACCCACCCGCCGGTGCGTCCCTTACATCCGCACCTGCCGACAATTTGAGCAGATCGCCCAGCTAATCCGTTTCATCTCCGCGGCATCTCTGCCTAGTCTGGCTGACACGGAGGCGAACAGCATGCGCGCGATCCTTGATCACTGCACCGGCGGCAGCAAGCGCAGCCTGCCGGCCGGCACGGATTTCGTCGAGGAGGGTGGCAAGACCGGGCACCTGTTCGTGCTGCTCGAGGGCAAGGTGGAAGTCATGAAGGGCGACAGCCTGGTCGCCGTGATCGATGAGCCCGGCGCGGTGTTCGGTGAGATGAGTGTGCTGCTCGATCGGCCGCACAGCGCGAAGGTGCGCACGGCATCCGACTGCGTGTTGTATGAATTCGACGATGCGGCGTCGTTCCTGCGCGAGCAGCCGGCGGTGGCGCTGTTGATCGCGCAGCTGTTGGCGCAGCGGCTTCACGTCGCGACGACCTATCTGGCCGACCTGATGCACCAATATGCCGACCACGGCACCCATCTGGCGATGGTCGGCGAGGTGCTGCAAAGCATGATCAACCTGCCGCCGATGCAGGTCGCGCCAGGCTCGGATCGGCAATCCGATCCAAGGATATGAGCCAGTCCGGCGCCTCGCGCACCGGCTCTGCCGGCCGTGACAACGGCGCCTTGAGATCGACGATCTGCGCGTCGCCGGCGGCGTGCCAGAAGGCTTTCTCCTGCGCGAGATCGAGCACGATGTAGACCGGCGGCCGGCCGGGCTGCAGGCCGGTGTTGAACACCCAGGTCGGGCCGATCCGGTCGAACCACGAGCCGCTTGGAATGAACGGCGATTGATGGACGTGGCCCGAGATCACCATCGCCGGATGGTGGCGCTCGATCCAGTGCAGCAACTCGACATCGCCGAAGAAGCGCTTGCCGCCCCAGCTGATCGGCGAATCCGCCGGCGGGGCATGATGGACCCAGACCCAGCGTCCGTGCGGCATCGCCGCTGCCGCACGCAGCTGCTCGTCGATCCGCGCCTTGACCATCGGGCCGTCCCACCACGGGCACACCGTGAACAGCGTGTCGCCGATGGTCAGATTGTCGCCGTCGCAGGCGACGCCGAACTCCCTGATGCCGGCGATCCAGCGCGCGATCTTCTCGCCATCCGCGCCGCGCTCGTCCAGATCATGATTGCCCGAGCAGAAGATCACGCGCGTCAGACCGGCGAGCCGCGACAGATATTTCGTGACGACGACGATCTGGGCCCGGTAGTCCACCGCCGAACCGAGATTGAGCGCATCGCCGGCGAAAATCACGAGATCGAATTGCGGCGCCGCCGCCAGCAGCCAGTCGAACTGCGGCAACGAGTAGTGCAAATCGGCGACGACGAGACAGCGCATCCGCCGGATCCAGTGCCCGGAATGCGGGCGGTCCACATGGAAATGAATTATTCAAACAATCCGAATAGTAGCAAGATCTATGCCGCGTCACGCGGAAGAGGCGCGACAGATTCTCGCAGTGTCCTGCAAGACGTTCGCGTGCTTGCTTGCACACCAAATGAGGTGAGCACGCTGCGCGGGCTCACCCCCCCCCTTGCGGGCCCTCAAGGCCGGAGGCAGCCTTGCCTCCGGTGGCTTCCTTACAGTGGTCGCACCCTCATGGTGAGATCGTGCCGGCTACCTTTCGTGCCCCACCGCCAGAATAGTCACCGCACGCGTCTGATGGCTTGGCGTCTGGAAATCGATGGTCTGGCCGACCGACAGTCCGATCAGTGCGGCGCCGACCGGCGTCAGCACCGAGATGCGGCGGAGCGCGATGTCGGCTTCGTGCGGATAGACGAGCACGACCTCCCGGACGTCGCCGGTCTCGTCGTCGCGGTAGCGCACGCGCGAGCCCATGCGGACCACGTCACGCAGGTCGGCATCGTCGGCGACGAGCTGGGCGCGGTCGGTCTCGCGCGCGAGGAACTGGGCGACGCGGGGAAACACCGCCATGCTGGAATCGGCCAGCGCGCTGAGGCGATGCGCCTCGCTCGCGGTGATCACGATCGGCGGCAACGCCGCGGCGGCAAAATTGGTCTGAATGAGTCGGGTCATGTCGATTTGACCTTGATCGGAGACGCACCAACGCCGGCGCGAATGTCACACGCGACGCAACGGGCTGAAATGATTTTGGATGACGCTTAAAGGGAATCCGGACGGCGCGCGATCGCCGGCCGGCTAATTGCCTGCGTGCAGACGTCCGGCGCGCAAACCGAGGCGCGCAATGCGGGTGTCGATGCTCAGCATGTCGATCATGGCGCCATCAACATAACCGCTGTTCACGTCGCATCCATTGCGGCGAAAGCGCGCACGCGCCATTGCGGCAAGCGGCCGTGATCAGGGCTGGCCGATGCCGGTGAGGCCGAGTATCGCACCAGCGGCGAGCGCGATCAGCGGATGGATGCGCGTCGTCGTGGTGGCGACCGCGACGCCGGCCGCGATCACGATGGTGCCCCAGTTCGAGGTCGAGCTATGGGTGATGATGATGGCGCTGGCGGTGACGAGGCCGGCTGTCACCGGCACCAGCCCGGCCTGCACGGTGCGGCGCCAGGGCCGGTCCTTGAACCGTTCCCAGAGCTGGAGCGCGAAGCCGGTGACCAGCGATGACGGCCCGAACTTGGCGAGCGAGGTCACCAGCACGCCCGAGAAGCCCGCGACATGCCAGCCGACCAGCGGGACCACCATCATGTTCGGCCCGGGCGCGGCCTGCGCCAGCGCGAACAGCGCGCCGAATTCCTGCGCCGTCATCCAGTGATGGATGTCGACCACCTGGCGCTGCATCTCCGGCAGGATGGTGTTGCCGCCGCCAAAGGCGAGCAGTGAGAGTTCGGCGAAGATCAGCGCGAGCGTGACGAGGGTTGCGGTCATGACGCCTGCCTCGACCGGAGGACGATGCTGAGCGGCGCGAGCGTCAGCAGCGTCGGCAGCAGCGGCAGCCGAAACACCGCGATCGCCAGCACGCAGAGCGCGCCGATGAGGAGACCGAGCACATCGCGCCGCAACGGCCAGGCGATCTTGATCGCGGTAGATATCAGAAGGCCGGCTGCTGCGGCGGCGAGGCCGCCGAACAAATGACGGACGACCGGGTCGTCGGCGAAGCGGCCATAGATCACGCCGAGCCCGATCACGACCGCGGTCGGCACCGCGATCAGGCCGAGGATTGCTGCGAAGGCGCCGGGGATGCCGCGAAACTTCAGCCCGACCGCGACCGACATGTTGATGATGTTGCCGCCGGGCAGGAACTGGCAGAGCCCGAGCAGGTCGGTGAACTCGGCACCGGTGAGCCAGCCGCGCTTCTCCACCATCATGTGGCGCGCCAACGGCAGCACGCCGCCGAAGCCGGTCAGTCCGAGGATGAAGAAGCCCGTGAACAACTCGCCGACATCGGGCGCGACATGCTTGGTGGTCGGCGCGGCGGGTATGGCGTCCATCAGCGGGGCGGCTCCGGTTCGTTGGTTGTTGAGCCGACTTTAGTTGCCTGCGTGCCAAATATCCAATATATGGATTGAGCAATTTGCATACATTTTACATATGGATCGACCGATGATCGAGCTGCGCCATCTTCGCTATGCCGTCGCGGTCGCCGAGGAAGGCCATATCACCCGCGCCGCCGCGCGGCTCGGCATCCAGCAGCCGCCGCTGAGCCAGCAGATCCGCGCGCTGGAAGCTGCGATCGGCGCGCCGCTGTTCCGCCGCCAGCCGCGCGGCGTCGAGCTGACCGCCGCCGGCCGCGCCTTCGTCGGCAAGGCGCGCGCGATCCTGCGCGACACCGAGCTTGCGGTCGAAGCCGCGCGCCGCGCGAGCCGCGGCCAGGAGGGCCAGCTCGCGATCGGCTTCACGTCATCGGCGGCGTTCCATCCCTTCGTCACCGGGGTGATGCGCGAGATGCGCGAACGGGCGCCGGCGATCACGCTGTCGCTGGAAGAGGCCTCGACCGGCGAGCTGATCGAAGCCGTCGAGGCCGACCGGCTCGGTGCCGCGTTCGTGCGTTCGCCGAGCGAGCGGCTGGCGAATTTCACGATCAGGCATCTGCTCGACGAGGAGATGCTGGTGGCGTTGCCCGACCATCATCCGCGTGCCCGCAAGGACGCGCGGCGGCGGATTGCGCTGGCCTCGCTCGCCGAGGAGCCGCTGATCCTCTACCGCCGTCCGACCGGGCCCGGCCTCTACGACAGCATCATCGCCGCCTGCCGCGCGGCGGGCTTCAGCCCGAAAGTGGCGCAGGAGGCGAGCCGGATGGTGTCGACGCTGAGCCTCGTCGCAGCCGGGCTCGGGATTTCGATCGTGCCGGAATCGATGGCGCGGCTGGAGACCGCGGGCGTCTCCTATCTCCGCCTCGACCGCGCCACCGGCCTGGTCGCGCCGCTGGCGCTGGCGCGCAAGAAGGGCCCCGCCGCCGGCACGCTCGGCCGCCTGCTCGCAATCGTGACGCGGCGGGTGAAGGACCGCGCCGCGGTTTGACGGCGCGTTGCGCACCGAACGTGCCCGGTGGCGCGGAATGTGGGCGGTTTGGCGAACGCGTGCGTCCCGGCGCGGCTAGATAGCCTGCATCGAACCCGGTCGCCCGCGCGTCGACCGCAGCGGCCCAGTTGCGTCCGGCGGCACCGGCTTCAATCACCATCGTGAAAGGCAGTTCCAATGGCACGTTTTCCTGTCCATACGCACGACTCCGCACCGGAAGCCTCGAAGTCTTCCCTGCGTGACGTCGAGGCGCGGTTTGGCATGATCCCCAATCTCGCGGCGACGATGGCGACGTCGCCCGTGCTGATCCAGAGCTTCATCGGCATCTTCGACAAGGTGCACGGCGGCAGCTTCACCGAGCAGCAGATCCAGACCGTGCTGCTCACCGACGCGGTGACCAATCGCTGCACCTGGGCGGTTGCGCTGCATTCCGCGCTCGGCTTGCAGGCCGGACTGGCTGCGGCCGACGTCGAGGCGATGCGCGCCGGCCGCTCGCCCGCCGACAGGCAGCTCGGCGCGCTCTCGACATTGGCGAGGTCGCTGATCGAAAAGCGCGGCCGGCTCGACGAAGACGAGATCGAGCGATTCCTGGCGGCCGGATTCCCGAGGGATCTCGTGCTTGAGGTGATCACCATCGTGGCGGCGTCGACCATCACCAACTACACCGGCAGCGTCACCAATCCGCCGCTGGAGGCCGCGTTGCAGGCGCATGCCTGGAATGGCTGAGCCGCTTCACCTGAAGCCGCATCGCTGCGAGCCGGCCACGAGGCCTGCGTGCGTTTTGCGATGCGGTCCTGATCAGCCTGCAAATCTGGCGCGGTAGTCCTGCGGCGTGGTCGCCAGCAAGCGCATGAAGCTGCGGCGCATCGTCTCCTCGGAGCCGAAACCGCAGCGCTGTGAAATCCGTTTGATCGGCAGGCGGGTCTCCGAGAGCAGGTGGCGCGCGCCCTCGACCCGCAATCGCTCGATCGCGCGCGCCGGCGTCAGCCCGGTCGCATCGGCGTAATGCCGGCTGAAGCTGCGCTCGCTCATGCCGGCCTGTTTCGCCAGCGTCGCAAGCGAGAGGTCGTCGGCCAGATGGCCGCTGATCCAGTCATGCAGCGCGCCGAACCTGTCGTCGGTGGTTTGCAGCGACAGCACTTCACTGAACTGCGCCTGTCCGCCGGGCCGCTTGAGAAACACCACGAGGTAGCGGGCGACGGCGAGCGCCGTTGCGCGGCCGAGGTCGTCCTCCACCAGCGCCAATGCCAGATCGATGCCGGAGGTGACGCCGGCCGAGGTCCAGAACGATCCGTCACGCACGAAGATCGGATCGGACTCGACGCGGACGTCGGGAAAGCGCTCGGCGAGCTCCTGCCAGAATCCCCAATGGGTCACGGCGCGACGGCCATCGAGGGCACCCGATGCGGCGAGCAGGAACGCGCCGGTGCAGACCGACGCGGTGCGGCGGGCGTCGCCCGCGCGCTTGCGCACCCATTCGACCAGCACGGCGTCCGCCACCGCGGCGTTGACGCCGTCGCCGCCCGGAATCACCAGCGTGTCGACCGCGCTGCCGATGCTCGGCAAGGGATTCACCGCGAGCCCGACGCCGGCTGATGCCTGGACCGTGGGACCATCCTTCGCAACGACGCGGACCTCGTAGGGCTCGGCATGGCCTGCCTTGGCCGACAGCGCGTTGGCGGACGCGAACACCTGCAACGGCCCGGTGACGTCAAGCAGCTGCACCGCCGGATAGGCCAGCACTTCGATCGCGCGGCGCGCTTTTGGCGGAGAATGTGGGGGTTTTGGCGTCATCACCGAAGCGTGCCGCGCTAGATGGGCTTTGTCCATAGTGCAAGGAAACCTCAAGGGAAGTTCGATGATCGCTCATGATGTCCACCTGCGGATCGGGTCGCTGCTGTTCGAAGACATCGATCAGATCGACTTGACCGGTCCGTTCGAGGTGCTGTCGCGGATTCCGAATTCGACCTACCGCATCTACGCCAAGACCATGGCGCCGGTCCGCGACCTCAAGGGATTGCGGCTGACGCCGGATGCCACGCTGGCGGAAGCACCGCCGCTCGACGTGCTGCATGTGCCCGGCGGCTTCGGTCAGGAGGCGCTGATGGAGGACGAGGAGGTCCTGCGCTGGATCCGCGAACAGGCGGCAGGCGCCTGCCGCATCTTCTCGGTCTGCACCGGCGCGCTGCTGTGTGGGGCGGCCGGGCTGTTGAAGGGGCGCAGGGCGACGACGCATTGGGCATCGTTTCATCTGCTGCCGTTGTTCGGCGCCACGCCGGTGAACGAGCGCGTGGTGGTGGACGGAAGTTTTGTCTTTGCCGCCGGCGTTACCGCCGGCATCGATGGCGCGCTGCGGCTGGCGGCCGAACTGCGCGGCGACGACGCGGCGCGGGCGATCCAGCTCTATATGGCGTATGCGCCGGAGCCGCCGTTCGACAGCGGCACGCCGGAGACCGCGCCGCCCGAGATCCTGCAACAGACCCGGCAAGCGACGCGCGCGATCACGATGCAGCGGGAAGAGACCGCCCGCCGCGTCGCCGCAAGGCTGGGTGTCGTCGTTGAAGAGAACTAGTTCCCCGGCTCGAAGCTGCAGTCGGCGCCGCCGCCGGCCTGATCCTTGATCGCTGCCGGATCGAGCGTGCAGGACAGCTTCGACAGCGCCTCGTAGATCGTTCCGGCAGCGCCGTCCCCAGGCACGCCCGCTAGCGCCACGGTGGCGTAGATCGCGTTGGCTTCGCGTCCCTTCACGGTATGGGTCCTGCTGCCGAATGTCAGCTCGCAGGAGCGCGAGGTGATGGCGACATTGCTGGCGCGGCAGACCACCTTGTCGGCGGTGACGACGATCTTCCTGGTGATATGGACATTGCTGTCGCCGCTAAAGAACGCGGCGACCGCCTTCTTCTCCTTGGCCGGCAATGACGAATAGGGCGCCACCACGCCGGCTAGCGCCAGCGCGACCGAGCCGGACGTGGTCGCGGGTGCGGCCCAGGCCGCGGCCGAGGCCAGCGACAATGAACATGCCAGGATCGTCAGTCGGCCAAGTCTGATTCCAATCCTGATTCCAAGCCTCATTCCCGTCTCCTGTTGCGACGCATTTCGCGGCGCGGAATCGCTAGCACGTCCCGCGATCCGAATGGGTGACGTCATTCACATGCGATCCCGCAACTTCGCGTGAGGGCGGCTGCGCGCACAGGGCAGCCCCGCGCGGACCCGCTTGCACGATCGCGCCATCGGCGGCACAGTCCGTGTCGCGGCAGCGATGCCGCCAACAATGAAGACAAAGACAATCCCGGGGAACGCCATGGCGGCCACGCGCATCGACTGCGACATCCATCCCGCGGTGGGGGGAACGCGCACCACGCTGCTGCCTTATCTCAGCGATCACTGGAAGGAACAGGTGGTCAGCCGCGCCATCGACGGGCTCGACCTCAATTCCTATCCGCCGTCGATGCCGCTGTCCGGGCGCGCCGACTGGCGACCGGCCGACGGCAGCAAGCCCGGCAGCGATCTCGCCATGGTGCAGCGCGGCGCGTTCGACCAGCTCGGCGCCAGCCACGCCATCTGCAACGTCATCTATGGCGCGCAGGCGGTGTTCGATTGCTACATGGCCGCGGACTTGTGCAAGGCGATCAACGACTGGATCGCGGCCGAGTGGCTGGCGAAGGACACGCGGCTGCGCGCCTCGATCGTGGTGCCGATCCAGGCGCCGGATCTCGCCGTCGAGGAGATCGAGCGCCGCGCCGGCGACAACCGCTTCGTGTCGGTGCTGGTGCCGTCGCAGAACGAGACGCTGCTCGGGCGGCGGCACTACTGGCCGATCTATCAGGCCGCAGAGAAATACAGGCTGCCGATCGCGATCCACGCCGGCAGCGCTTATCGCGGCGCGCCGAGCTCGATCGGCTGGCCGTCCTATCGCTACGAATATTATCTCGCGGAAGCGCAGGCGTTCCAGGCGCAGGCGCTGAGCTTGATCTATGAGGGCGTGTTCGGGAAGTATCCCGGGCTTACGGTCGTGCTGATGGAATCGGGCGTCAGCTGGCTGCCGGCCTTCATGTGGCGCGCCAACAAGACCTGGCGCGGTGTCCGCGTCGAGGTGCCCTGGGTGGAGCGCGAGCCGGCCGCGATCATCCGCGACCATTTCCGCGTCACCATGCAGCCGTTCGACGCGCCGATGGATGCAACTGCGGTCGCCGACATCATCGACCAGATCGGCTCCGACAAGATGTTCCTGTTCGCGTCCGACTATCCGCACTGGCAGTTCGATGGCGACGATCCCGTCCCGCCGCATCTTCCTGATAGTATCGTCAGGCGGATGTGCGAGGATAATCCGCTGGAGACGTTTCCGCGTTTGAAGCTCGACGCCTGACCATGACGAAGCTCGACGCCACATCGGCGGTGCCACACCTCTCCCCGATGGGGAGAGGTGACAGCTACACAGACCAGATTCAATGGAGGATCGCATGAGTGATGTCATCGACCGCCCGATGCTCGACCAGGAGAAGTCCGCCGCGACTCGGCTCAAGATCATCGACTGCGATATCCATCCGAGCATCCATTCGCACAGCGACCTCAACGAGTTCCTGCCGAAGCGCTGGCAGCAGCATCTGAAGGAATATGGCAGCCATCTGCGCACGCCCTATATCGGCACCACGCCGTATCCGCGCTCCTCGCCCTTGATCGCGCGGCGCGATGCCTGGCCGCCGACCGGCGGCGTGCCGGGTTCCGATCTCGATTTCATGCGCAAGCAGCACCTCGATCCCTTCGATGTCGAGTTCGGCATTTTGCAGGTGCTCGATCTCTTCATCTTCTCGCAGCAGAATCTGGAATTCGGCGCCGCGATCCAGCGCGCCATCAACGACTGGCAGCTCGCGTTCTGGGCGCATCGCGATCCCAGGCTGAAGGCCTCGATCCTGGTCGGGCAGGACGGCTCCGACCTCGGTCTCGCCGAGATCGAGCGCTGCGCCAAGACAGGCGAATACATCCAGATCAACGTCTCGCCGCGCGCCAACGAGCCGCTTGGCCGCCGCCGTTACTGGCCGATCTACGAACGCGCGCAAGAGCTCGATCTGCCGCTCGGCATCCATGTCGGCGGCTATGGCGGGCACGCGCCGACCGGCGGCGGCTGGCCGTCCTACTATTGCGAGGAGCACCAGTCGAACGCGCACACGGTGGCCTCGAACCTCACGAGCCTGGTGCTGGAAGGTGTCCCCGAGCGCTTCCCGAAACTGAAGATCGTGTTCATCGAGGGCGGCTTCGGCTGGATCCCCGCCACGATGTGGCGGATGGACCAGCATTTCGACCGCTTCCGCAGCGAGGTGCCGCATCTCAAGCGCAAGCCGAGCGAATATGTGAAGCAGAATTTCTGGTTCACCACCCAGCCGATCGACGAGCCGGATGAAGCGAAGCATCTACGTCAGCTGATCGAATGGGTCGGCATCGACCGGCTGCTGTTCTCGTCGGACTATCCGCACTGGGACTATGACGACGCGCGCTACGCCTTCAAGACGCCGCTGACCGAGGCCGAGCGGCGCAAGATCTTCAATGCCAACGCCCGCGCGGTTTACAAATTCTAGGACGCAGATGACTTTGCTTCGAATCGAGCCGCGACCTCCGCGTCACCTCGCCCCGCGTGCGGGGAGAGGCGTAGGCCGCCTTGGGCGGCCGTTCCTAAAAACGCCGAAGCGGGGCTTCGGCTATGACGCATCGCTTGATGCGTTCCGGGTGAGGGGGAGTCTCCGCAAACTCAGCTATTGCCGGCTACGCGGAGACAGCCCCTCACCCCAACCCTCTCCCCGCATCCGCCTTCGCCCGAAGGCGAGCTTCGGCGGACAAGAGAACGGGGCGAGGGAGCGCACTGCCGCCGCTATGCGACTTACTCTCATCGCGCATTAGGTTTCCCGATGACCCGTCACATCGTCGCGCGCACAAGCGAAATTCCTGCCGGCGGCAACAAGGTGTTCGGCCTCGAGGGCCGCGACATCGTCGTGTTCCATGTCAATGGCGAGTTCTTCGCGCTGCTCAATCGCTGTCCGCATGAGGGCGCGCCGCTGGAGAAAGCGGCCTGCGTCGCGCGCCTGACCTCGCCGGAGCCCGGCATCTATCAGCGCGACCGCGTCGGCGAGATGCTGCGCTGTCCGTGGCACGGTTGGGAATTCGACATCCGCAACGGCCAGTCCTGGTTCGATCCGACCCGGTTCAGGATCCGCTCCTATCCGGTCGCGGTGGAGAGTGGCGCCGAGTTGCAGAAGGGGCCGTATGTCGCCGAGACGTTTCCGGTGCACATCGAGGACAATTACGTGATCGTCGAGGTGTAGGCGGTACGTCGCCATTATTGCAGGGCATGCAATAATGAAGTGACAATAACGACGATTATAATAAGAGGTGCAATGCGCCATCTTGAGGTCGCGGCCGGGATCACCCGGCCCATGACATCAGGAACGGCACCATGAAGCTCTATCACTTTGCTCTCTCCGGCCACGCGCATCGCGCGCGGCTGTTCATGTCCCTGCTGGGCATCCCGCACGAGCTGGTCGAGGTCGACCTGAAGTCCGGCGCGCAGAAGACGCCGGACTACCTCACCCTCAATCCGTTCGGCCAGGTGCCGGTGCTCGACGACGACGGCACCATCATTCCCGACTCCAATGCGATCCTGGTCTATCTTGCGACCAAGCTCGGCCGCACCGACTGGCTGCCGCGGGATGCAAAGGGCGCCGCTGCCGTGCAACGCTGGCTATCGGTCGCCGCCGGGGATCTGGCGTTCGGACCAGCCGCAGCGCGGCTCGTCACCGTGTTCGGCGCCAAGTTCAATCCGGAAGACGTGATCGCGCGCGCCCATGTCCTGCTGAAGCGGCTCGAAGCCCATCTTGCCAACCGCGACTGGCTGGTCGGCGCGCAGCCGACCATCGCCGACGTCGCGCTCTACAGCTATCTGTCGAGCGCGCCCGAAGGCAATGTCGATCTCTCCGCCTATCAGCCCGTTGTCGCATTCCTGCGCCGGATCGAGGCGCTGCCGGGCTTCGTGCCCTTTGCCAAGACCCCCGTCGGTCTGGCGGCGGCGGCGTGACAGGCTGACCGGGCGTGCCTCGACGGTGCGCCCGTCCAAGCCCCGACATGGAGGGCGAGGCGATGAGCGACAGGCGAACCAAGAGCAAGCTGCCGGCCTGGCATGCCGGCGAGAAGGCGATCCAGCAGAAGGCCGGCGTTGCGGAGAAGATGGAGGCGGTCGGCCAGCGCGCGGTGCGCGACTTCATGCCCGACCAGCATCGCGACTTCTTCGCGCAGATTCCATTCATCGTCGTCGGCAGCGTGGACCAAGGCGGCGACGCATGGGCCTCGCTGCTGGCCGGCCGGCCCGGCTTCATCGCCTCGCCGACGCCGCGCAGCCTCGAGATCGCTGCGCGGCCCGATCCCTCCGATCCCGTCAGCGCGGGCATGGGCGAGGGCGACGCCATCGCGCTGCTCGGAATCGAACTGCACACAAGGCGCCGCAACCGTGCCAACGGGCTGCTGCGCGCATCGTCCGGCAACGCGCTCAGCTTCGACCTCGATCAGAGCTTTGGCAATTGCCCGCAATATATCCAGCTGCGCGATTTCGCCTTCGTGCGCGCGCCGGATCAACCGTTCACGGGCGAGATCGAACAAAGCACGACGCTCGATCAGGCCGCGCGCGACATGATCGCGGCGGCGGATACGTTCTTCGTGGCGTCCTATGCCGAACGCGAGGACCGCCGCCAGGTCGACGTCTCGCATCGCGGCGGCAAAGCGGGCTTCGTCCGCGTTGCCGATGACGGCACGCTGACTGTTCCCGATTTCGCCGGCAATCTGTTCTTCAACACGCTCGGCAATATCCTCGTCAACGGCAAGGCCGGGCTGGTGTTTGCCGATTTCGAAACCGGCGACCTGCTGCAACTGACCGGCGACGCCGAGGTGATCCTGGATTCGCCTGACATCGCGGCGTTCCAGGGCGCCGAACGTCTGTGGAGCTTCCGTGCCCGCCGCGTGGTGCGCCGGCGCGGCGCGTTGCCGCTGCGCTGGGCGTTCCGGGCCGACGGCTGGTCGCCGAATGTGCTGATGACCGGCGACTGGGCGCAGGCCGCCGATCGCATCCGCGCAAACGAACTTGCGACGCAATGGCGCCCGTTCAAGGTGACCAGGATCGTCGACGAAAGCCGGTCGATCCGCTCGTTTCATCTCCAGCCGGACGACGGCGCGGGGCGGCTTCCGCACCAGGCGGGACAACATCTGCCGATCCGTCTGTCATTGCCCGGCGCCGACAAGCCGGTCATCCGCACCTACACGCTGTCGGTTGCGCCGTCCGACGGCATGTACCGCATCAGCGTCAAGCGTGACGGCCTGGTGTCGCAGCATCTCCATGACACCCTCCATGTCGGCGACATCATCGAAGCTCGCGCGCCGGGCGGCCACTTCACGTTCGATGCGCGCGAGAAGCGGCCCGCGGTGCTGCTCGCCGGCGGCGTCGGCATCACGCCGATGCTCGCGATGCTGCGCCACGTGGTCTATGAGGGGCTGCGCACCCGCGGCATCCGGCCGACCTACCTGTTCCAAGCCGCGCATGCCAGGGCGGATCGCGCCTTCGGCGACGAGTTGCAACAACTTGCTGACTCCGCCGGCGGCGCCGTGCGGATCATCCGCGTGCTCAGTGACATCGACGGCGCCGAGCAGGGCACCGACTACGATGCCGCGGGGCGGATCGACGTGGCGTTGCTGTCGCGCGTGCTGCCGTTCAACGATTACGATTTCTATCTGTGCGGACCGCCGCAGTTCACCCAATCGCTCTACGACGTGCTGCGCGGCTACAACATCGCCGACAACAGGATCCACGCCGAGGCGTTTGGTCCTTCGTCGCTGGTGAGGAAGCCGGACGTCGCCAGTACGGCGCTGCCGCGGCGGCCGCCGGCAACCGCGTCGGCGCCGGTCGCCTTCACCGCGTCGGCGAAGGAAGCGCGCTGGACGCCGGAGTCGGGAACGCTGCTCGAACTCGCGGAGGCGCGCGGTCTCAGCCCCGCGTTCAGCTGCCGGGAAGGCAATTGCGGAAGCTGCCGGACCCGATTGCAGGCCGGCGCGGTGACCTATCTGAAGCAGCCGACTGCCGAAGCGGCCGATGACGAGGTGCTGATCTGCTGCGCAGTGCCGGCGAAGCCGGATGGCGACGGGGAGAATCGGATCCAGCTCGATCTCTGATCGCACCGCTGCGCGGTACCTCGGTGGCCGCTTAATCGTGCTGCATCACGATTCTCCTTCCGTCGTCATTGCGAGGAGCGGCAGCGACGAAACAATCCATCTAACCGTGTCTGCGGGCAGATGGATTGCTTCGCGGAGCCTGTCATCCGGCGGCGCTTCGCGCCGACCGGGTGGCTCGCAATGCCAGCAGAATTCATTCACAACCTTTCGGGACAAGCAAAAAGCGTCCTGTGACGCTGTAAGATTAGCCCATGCTGCCCGGCATGAAGCAGCGCGGCCTCGGGTGGCCGTTCAGGTAATACGGCCAGACCATGGTGTGGCCGGCGCGGTTAGGTCCGGTGACGACGGCTTCATCGGGAACGTCGACCCATTCGCCGTCCAAGCGGACACGGTAGTGGCCGTCCTTGGTGTCCCAATCCGCGTCATCGACGCGCGTCGCGTCGGTGCCGTCGCAGCAGGGCCCTTTTCCGCTCTGCAGGCTCTCATACCAGCCGTTCAGCTCGGGATGGTCGTGATCATGGGCCCGGGACGGGCCGATTGCCGCCATCGATAGCAGGGCGGTAAGCACCGTGAGCGTCATACGCAAGCGCGATCTGTTCATCTGGTTCCCAATTCCGGACGCCCATGTCAGGCCAATCCGGAAATGATCACCAGGTTCCTCACATCAATAGGATGATGATTATCATATATTCACATTCGCGAGAGAATGCGGAACGCGGCCGGACCGCCGTCAAGCATTGGGATCGTTCGCATTGGGAAAAAAGAGCTGCTGACCGTTGATCTTGTAGCCCGCGATCGCGCTCTGCCCCTCCGGTGAAATCAGGAAGTCGATGAAGCGCTGGCCGGCTTCCTTCTTCACCGTGGGATGCTTGAGCGGATTGACCAGCATCACCCCGTACTGATTGAACAGCCGCTTGTCGCTTTCAACGAGGACGGCCAGGTCGCCGCGATTTTGGAAGGCCAGCCATGTGCCGCGGTCGGAGAGCACATAGGCGTTCGACGCCGAGGCCATGTTCAGCGCGGCACCCATGCCCTGGCCGATTTCCTTGTACCAGGAGCCGCGGTCGTTCACGATGTCGATGCCGGCGTCTTTCCAAAGCTTCAGCTCGGCAATATGGGTGCCGGAATGATCGCCGCGGGAGACGAACGGCGCGGCTCTGGCCTTGATGGTTTGCAGCGCGGTGAGGACATCCTTGCCCTTGATGCCTGCCGGATCGTCCTTCGGACCGATGACGACGAAGTCGTTATACATCACGGGATAACGCTTCACACCGAATCCCTCCGCAAGGAACTTCTCCTCGGCCGATCTGGCATGAACGAACACCACGTCGGCATCGCCGCGGCGCGCGGTGTCGAGCGCCTGACCGGTACCTTGGGCCAGCACCTTCACCTCGAGACCTGCCTTCTGCTTGACGATCGGGAGCAGGTAACCGAACAGCCCGGAATCCTGGGTTGATGTCGTCGACGCCACGACAATGGTCTGATCTTCCGCCCAACCCGGATGAGTGAAGGTCTGCCAGGCAAGCGCGATGATTGCGAGGATGCGAAGTGAGCCGGACCAGTGCTTCATGCGGGCGATCTCCCTTTGAACAACAGTATCGTTTGGCGCTTCAGCGAGCGGCTAAGATGCGTCCGATCAGGAAGCTCAACGCGCTCACGGTCATCGATAGGATGATGAGGATGATGCCAAGCGCAAGGGCAAGGCTCAGCTCTCCCTTGCTGGTCTCCAATGCGATGGCAGTGGTCATGGTGCGCGTATGCCCGCGCACATTGCCGCCGACGATGATGATCGCGCCGACCTCTGCGATCGCCCGGCCGAAAGCCGCGAGAAACGCGGTCAAGAGCCCGTCGCGTCCGATCGCCATGAGTGTCCAGATGGCGCGCAAGCGCGAGGCGCCGTCGACGAGAAGGGCATCGCCGTAACGAGCCCAGACATCCACCATCGTCCGATGCACCAGGGCAATGACGATCGGAATGCCGAGAATGGCCTGCGCGATCACCATGGCGGTTGGCGTAAACAAAATCCCCAGCGCCCCTAACGGTCCCGATCGGGACAGCAGGAGGTAAACAGCAAGTCCCACCACGACCGGCGGCAATCCCAGGAGCGCATTGACGACGACGATCAACGCAACTCTGCCCCGGATCCGGTAGACGGCCAGCGCCGTACCGATCGGCGCCCCGATCGCGAAGGCAAAGAAGCTCGCGGTCAGGCTGACGCCAAGCGACAGCCCGACGATCTGACGCAGCTGCGGATCAAAGCGGCCGATAAGGCCGGCCGCCAGTTCCAGCGCTTGGGTAAAATCATTCATGGTCCCTACTAAGCCAGACCTCGGCAAATAAGCAAAATCATCGAGGTCTTGAGACCCGCCCCGCTTACCGCTACCAGTGCATCCGGAAGCAATGCCAGGCGCATTGATGATAAGGACGTTTCTCATGGTAAACACGACGGCGGAGCTTGAAGCGCTCCTGATGCAGCGGTCGCTGACCGATCCGCAGCTTTTGGCTGCGGCGGATGCGGCATCGGACTTCCGGATCCTGCCGGATGCCACGGTGATCAAGATCGGCGGGCAGAGCGTGATCGACCGCGGCCGCGCCGCCGTCTATCCGCTGGTCGATGAGATCGTCGCCGCCCGCAAGGCGCACAAGCTGTTGATCGGGACCGGGGCGGGCACCCGCGCCCGGCACCTCTACTCGATCGCGGCCGGACTGCGGCTGCCGGCCGGCGTGCTGTCGCAGCTCGGCGCATCGGTTGCCGACCAGAATGCGGTGATGCTGGGCCAATTGCTGGCCAAGCACGGCATCTCCGCGGTCAGCGGTGCCGGGCTGTCGGCCGTGCCGCTGTATCTCGCCGAGGTCAACGCCGTGATCTTCAGCGGCATGCCGCCCTACGGGCTGTGGATGCGGCCCGCGCCCGAGGGCATGATCCCGCCCTACCGCACCGACGCCGGTTGCTTCCTGGTCGCCGAGCAGTTCGGCTGCAAGGCGATGATTTATGTCAAGGACGAGAACGGCCTCTACACCGCGAACCCGAAGACCTCGAAGGGCGCGACCTTCATTCCGAAGATCTCGGTCGCCGAGATGAAGGCCAAGGGATTGCAGGATTCGATCCTCGAATTCCCGGTGCTCGATCTGCTCGCCTCCGCGCGCCATGTCCGCCAGGTGCAGGTCGTCAATGGCCTCGTCCCCGGCAATCTCACCCGCGCGCTCGCGGGCGAGCATGTCGGCACCATCATCACCGCGAACTGACCAGGGGCACGACTATGGATGACACCATCAAGCACGTCGCTTCGCCGCTCGCGCGCCAGACCCTGCTCGACAGCGATCTCACCCGTCCCGTCGCCGGCGGACGTCCGATTCCGCTGCTGCCCTGGGTGCAGGTGATCAAGATCGGCGGCCGCTCCATCATGGATCGCGGCCATGAGGCGATCCTGCCTGTTGTCGCCGAGCTGCGCGCACTGCTGCCCGAGCACCGCATGCTGATCCTGACCGGCGCCGGCATCCGCGCCCGCCATCTCTACAGCGTCGGCCTCGACCTCGGACTGCCGGTCGGCTCGCTCCAGCCGCTCGCGGCGAGCGAGGCCGGGCAGAACGGCCATATTCTCGGCTGCCTGCTCGCACCGGAGGGCGTGTCCTATATCGAGCATCCGACCATCGCGAGCCAGCTCGCGATTCATCTCTCCGCATCGCGCGCCGTGGTGGGCAGCGCGTTTCCGCCCTATCACCATCACGAGTTTCCGAACTCGCGCATCCCGCTGCATCGGGCGGACACCGGCGCGTTCCTGCTCGCCGATGCGCTCGGCGCCGCCGGGCTGACGATCGTGGAGGATGTCGACGGTGTCTACACCGAGGATCCGAACGGTCCCAACGGCAAGAAGGCGCAGCTGTTGCGCGAGCCCAGCCTCGCCGATCTCGCCGAGCTGAAGGGCACGCTGCCGTTCGATCCCGCGCTGCTCGAGGTGATGGCCAACGCGCGGCACATCGCACGCGTGCAGGTCGTGAACGGCCTCGTTCCCGGCCGGCTCACCGCGGCACTGCGCGGCCAGCACGTCGGCACGATCATCCGCACTGGCGCGCGGCCGGCGTAACTCGAGCGGCGGACTCCGCTTCACCTCGCCCCGCCTGCGGGGAGAGGTCGGAATTCAAGCGCAGCTTGCATTCCGGGTGAGGGGGAGTTTCCGCGGACGCAGCTATCACCGTACGCGCGGATGCAGCCCCTCACCCCAACTCTCTCCCGTTAAGCACGGGGAGAGGGAGCTCAGCGCCATCGCGGCGATTACTTGATCGTTGCGTGCACGGTGATGACCGAGGTGCCGGACGCCTTCGGTCCCTGACCCGTTGCCTTGATGGCAAACGTATCATTGCCCTTGTACTTGGCTTTCGCCCGGTACTCGAAGGTCGACGCGTTGATCTTCTTCAATTTGCCATAGGCCGGCTTCTGCAAGATCGCCGAGTCCGTCACCGTGCCGCGGATCCCGATCGGAATCTGGCAGCTTTCGCCCGAGGCAACGTCGATATCGCCGGTCGAATTCTCGCCCCAATCCGCCAATGTCACCGACATCGAGCATTCCGGCGCGGGTTGCGCCGACAGCGCCGGCGTGACGTCTGATGCTGCAAGGATGAGCGCCACTGCGGCGACCACGATACACGTTTTCATGCAAGGCCCACTGCTGACCGTTTTCGGCGCGGGAATCCTGCAACGTGGCAGCAGGTGTGGCAAGGGCTTCACGGACAGGGCTTCGCGGCACCTGTGTGACGTGTGTCGTCACGCTCAGGCGCTTGTTGCGTCGTCGGAGCGTCCCCATCATCATTGCAGCCCGATCTGATCGGGCCAAAGGCTCGCGTGACCAAGGAAGGGGTTCCAATGGCTGAAAGCAACGACGGTCAGGCAAAGGGTCGACAAGGCGGATTTGCCGGCGTCACGCGCAGGACCCTCGAGCGTCTTGCATTGCCCGGCGATCATCGCGAACTCGTCGTTGCCGAGGTGACCTATCCGCCGGGCGGCGTGGCGCCGCTGCACCGCCATCCCGTTGGCGGCGTGATCTTCATCGTCGAGGGCGTTGCCGAGTCGGCGTATGGCGACGAGGCGCCACGGCAATACCGCGCCGGCGAGACCTTGCAGGATCGCGCTGACATTCCGCACACGCTGTTTCGCAATTGCGATCCGGAGCGGCCGCTGCGCTTCCTGACCATCTACGCGCTCGAGCCCGGGCGCGCCTACACGATGGAGCCGTAAGGCTGCGAGACGCTACCGCCGGCTCGCTTGCGGCTTTGGCGTTGCGCCGGCCAGCGCGGGTGGAACGGCCAGCAGCAGGCAAACCGATTCCACCAGCAGCTCATGGGCACGGTCGACGATATCGTCCAACGAACTGGTCTTCGCGAACATGGCCTGGGCTTCGGCCAGCAACCGCTCGCGCGTGGGAATGCTGGGCAGATGCAGATCGGCCCGGTGCTGCAACAGCACAAGCGCCTCCCGCACCGATAACCCGGTTTCGTGCACCGACGATTTGATGGCCTGCGCGATGTATTCGGGATTGAAACGGCCGGCGAGCTGCTCGGCCGTTCGCTTGATCACGCGCGATCCCAGGCGCTGCTCGTTGCGAAGAACCTGCGCCGGCGGCGCCTTCAGCTTCCGGACGAGGCCGAGCCAGGACAACGCCACCAGGACATAATAGGTCGCATCGATCTCCCACCACCGGAAGCCTTGCCGCGCGCTGCTCTGGTAGGCGTGATGATTGTTGTGCCAACCCTCGCCCATCGTGAACAGGGCCAGCAGCCAGTTGTTGCGGGAATCATCGCCCGTGACATAGCGCTTGCGCCCGTGAACATGGGCAAGCGAGTTGATGCAAAACGTCGCGTGATACAGCAGCACGGTGCTCCAGAAGAAACCGATCACGAGCCCCGGCCATCCGGCAATGAGGAAGCACAGAGCTGCGACCACGATCGCCGGGAGGACCTCCAATTTGTGCAGCCACATCAACTCCGGATAGGCGGCAAAATCCGCGACTTTGGTCAGATCCGTTGCATCATGCTGCCGATAAAAGATCCAGCTGACATGACTGTACAGGAAGCCCTTATGTCGGGGTGAATGCACATCGTGCTCGGTATCCGAATGAAGATGGTGATGCCGGTGTTTCGCGGCCCACCAAAGCACGCTTTTCTGGGCGCTGCTTTGGGCCAGGAACGCGAGGACGAATTGAAACGTCCGGCTTGTTGCGTAAGCCCGATGCGAGAAATACCGATGATAGCCGGCAGTGATCGCAAACATGCGCAGCCAGTACAGGACGATGCAGATTGCAATCGCTTGCCAGGAGACGCCGGTCCAGATCGCCGCCAGACACCCTGCGTGGACCAGCAGAAACGGCAGGACCTGCGGGTACATGATGTCGTCGTGCTGGAGATCGGGATCGATATTGGTGGACACGCGCGCGACCTCGGTTGCTTCGATGCGCGGGCCGCCGGGCCGGGCGGTCTTTGCGCGCTGTTATAAGTAGAACCCCACGGCCGGTAGACAAGTCGCGGGGTCGCGAAACCAGGGGCTCTGCTAGTACATCGGCTGTCAAAGCAGCATGGCGCCGATTGCCGCAGCTGATGCCGCACGCAGATGTGCCGCTGGATAGGGCACCGGCGCTAATCCTTCTTCGCCGTCAGCCCGTCGACCATCGCACGGGTCAAGGTCGCGATCTCGCTGCGCAGTTGGCCGATCGGCACCGCGATCAGCTTGTGCTCCAGCCCGAGCGCGACCATGCCGTGCACGGCGGAGAACAGGCTGCGCGCGGTGACGCCGAGTTGCGCCGGCGTGCGCTGCGGGAACAGTGCGGCGAGCGGCTTGTAGATGTGACGGAACAATTCCATCTGCTCGGTGATCGCCCATTCCGGCACCGGCTTGCCAGGCTGCATGCGATGCTCGAACAGCGCGCGCCACAGTTCGAGATTGTCGGCGGCGAAGTCGCAATAGGCGACCGCGATCCGCACCAGCATCTCGCGCGGCGCGGCCGCCACGCCGATCTCGGCCAGCGACAGCGAGGCATCGAGCCGGGCCAGCGTGCGTGAGCCGACCCGCAGGATCAGCTCGTCGACATCCTCGACCAGATTGTAGACGCCGCCATTGGCGACTCCGATTTCCTGGGCCAATTCGCGGGTTTTCAGCCCGCCGAGACCCTTTGCTGCAATCGCCCGTTCCGCCGCCTCGATCAGCGCTTCGCGCAATTTTGCACGTCGTTCCAATGCTTTGGACATGTTTTACCCGCCATTAATCACATGCGTGAGCGACGCTCAGATAATTCTTGAGCGATGCTCATTATGTGGTACAAGAGATTCATGAGCGATGCTCATAACAGGGAGCGATGAAATGTTCAAAACTGTTTTCACACTTTTCCGCGGCACCGTTGCGGTGGCCGAAGAGGAACTGCAAGACCGCACCGCGCTGGTCATCCTCGACCAGCAGATGCGCGATGCCGCCGCCGCGGTCGAGCGCTCGAAGCGGTCGCTGGCTCTGGCCATCGCCGGCGACCAGCAGGAAGGCCGCCGGCTCGAGGCCACCAACGCTCGGATCGCCGATCTGGAGGTGCGCGCGTCAGCGGCGCTCGAGGGTGGCCGCGAAGATCTCGCCCGCGAAGCCGCGCAGGCGATCGCCAATCTCGAGGCCGAACGCGATGCCGCGATGACCGCGCGGACGCTGTTCGCCACCGAGATCACCCGGCTGAAGCGCCACGTCGCCAATGCCGAGGCGCGCATCGCCGAGCTCGATCGCGGCCGCCGGCTGGCCCGCGCCTCGGAGGCGGTGCGCTCGCTGCGCCGGAGCGGCATCGAGGCGGCGCGGCCCTATGAGTCGACGCTGCCGGAAGCCGAGGCGACGCTGAAGCGGCTGCGCGAGCGGCAGATCGAGATGCAGGCGGCCGACGACGCGCTGTTCGAGATCGATACCGCCTCGGGACCGCTGGCCACCGCCGAGAAGCTTGCCGAGCAGGGTTTTGGCCCGCGCATGAAATCGACCGCCGACGACGTGCTGGCGCGGCTGAAAGCCAAGCGCCCGAACGCAGCCTGACACCTCAAGCCTGAAACCACACCAACTTCAATCGACATCACATCAAGGAGACGACCATGAACCAGACCATTCAACCCCACAGCAGCAGCTGGGTGACCTTCACTTATGCATCCTTCGCGGCCTCGGCCTTCCTCGTCGGCGTCGGCGTGTTCTTCCTGCCGATCGACCTCTGGATGAAGGGCTATCTGACGATGGGCATCGTGATGTTGGTCCAGACCTGCGTGACGCTGACCAAGACGGTGCGCGACAATTACGAAAGCGGCAAGTTCGTCAACCGCATCGAGGACGCCAAGGCCGAGCGCCTGCTGATGGAAGTGTCCAAGGCGGCCTAAGAAGACGACGTAAGCCGGGAGCCCCATTTCCTCCGCGTCATTGCGAGGAGCGCTAGCGACGAAGCAATCCATCGGCCCGCGTCTGCGGAAGGGTGGATTGCTTCGCTTCGCTCGCAATGACGGACGGCAGCTCTTGCGGCAACTTGTTCCGTTTCCGGAAGGCCTCGTTTACCCTGCGGCGAACAGCGTCAGGTTGCGCTCATGGCTCCTTAACAGGCCGGAGTGCAGAGATCGCGCCCGAGGGACAGAGAAATGGCGTCCACGGACAATCCGACCCCCGCTTCGCGCGGCAGCAAGGGTCTTGCGAAGGCGCGCGCGGCCTTTGACGGCTTGCGCAGCCATGCCGGCTTCTGGCTGAAGGCGCTGTCGCAGCCGACCATCGATCTCACTTTGCGGACCCAGGCCGGGCAGCGCACCCGCATCGTCGAATCTCCCGGCCTGTCGCTGCCCAAGGACGAACTCGACGCGCTGGTCGCGCAGCTGCGCATGGTTGCCGCGAAGACGCTGCCTGCCGAGAGTCTGAGCTACGGCATCTTCTCCGGCGAGCCGGAACGGCTGTCGCGCGCGGTCGTCACCTTGATCTCGGAGGAAGACACCGGGCGACCGATCGCCTTCAACGCGCTGTCGGTGATGGACGTGCCGCTCGACGGCGAGCCGGCTGAAGTGACCCATCTCGGCCTCGTGATGGTCGATCCCGATGTGCGCGGGCAGGGGCTGTCCTGGGTGCTTTACGGCCTGACCGCGCTGGTGCTGTTCGCCCGCGACGGCTTGCGGCCGAAATGGGTCTCCAACGTCACCCAGGTGCCGGCGGTGGTCGGCATGGTCAGCGACACCTTCTCGGACGTGTTCCCGTCGCCGCTACCAGGTGCGCGGCAGAGCTTTGCGCATCTGCAGCTGGCGCGCGGCATCATGGCCCGGCACCGTGCGGTGTTCGGCGTCGGCGAGGAAGCCGGCTTCGACGAGGCGCGCTCGGTCATCACCAATGCCTATACCGGCGGCTCGGACGCGCTGAAGAAGACCTTCGAGATCGCGCCGAAACATCGCAACGCGATCTACAATGAATTTTGCGAGCGCGAGCTCGACTACGGCCGCGGCGACGATGTGCTGCAACTCGGCCGCATCGATCTGGCCGGCGCGCGCCGTTACGTCATGAGCGAAGTGCCCTCGGGCTCGCTGCCAGCATTGCTCGCGGCATCCGCGATGCTGGCCCTGCAGCGGCTGGTGCTGCCGGTGGTCTACTGGCTGGACGACAGCCGCGCCTTCGGCACCCTGCGTCCGCGCAAGCAGGAGAGCGGGGCCGCGCGATGAATTTCGACTATTACTCGTTCACCGGCCGCAACATCGGCTTCATCGACGAGCATGAGCAGCAGCTCTTGCGCCAGGCGCGGGTGTTCGTCTGCGGCGTCGGCGGCATGGGCGGCGCGGCCTTCATGGCGCTGGCGCGCACCGGCGTAGGCAAGTTCGTGATCGCCGACATCGATCGCTTCGAAGTCTCCAACCTCAACCGCCAGGTGTTCGCCTTCGCCGACGAGGTCGGCCGCGAGAAGGCGGCGGTCGCCGCGGAAGCCGCCAAACGCATCAACCCGACCATCGAGATCGAGGTGCTCGGCGAGAACTGGACCAGCGAGCTCGCCGGGATCGCCGAACGATGCCCTGTGATCGTCAACGGCATGGACGATATCGCCGCCGGCGTGCATCTGTACCGGACCGCGAAAGCCGCCGATGCGACCGTGATCGACGCCTATATGTCGCCGCTGCCGTCGGTGATCGTGGTGCGTCCGCATGATCCGAGGCCCGAGCAGCGCCTTGGCTTTCCGACGCTGGGCAAGAACTGGACCGAGATCACCGACGACGACCGCCGCGCCGCGATGCGGGCCGAGATCGAGCACGTGATGCTGCATTCCTCCTCGCGCAACTATGTCGATCTTGCGATCGCCGGCGAGGTGGCGGCCGGCCGCCGCAGCCGGATGTCGTTTGCGCCGATGGTGATCTCGACCGGGATGCTGATGGCCTATGAGGCGATTGCGCTGATCCTCGGCCGCCGCTCCGGCACCGATTGCCGCGGCTGGTTCCTCAACCCGCACCGGCCCGCGATCGAGAAGCCGCGCAATGCGCTGGTCGCGGCCTTGATGCGTCCGCTGGTCCGGCGCGCCATTGACGAGTTGACGAGCGGCAAATGACATCAGGGGTGATCGCCGATTCCGTCGTCAATCTCTGCGGCGCCATCGGCGTCGCCGTGGCGATGATGACGTTCTACCGCCGCGATCCAAGGAGCCCGCTGACCCGCCGCCTGCTGCTCGCGCTCGGCGTGATCGCGCTTCTATTTCTCGACCGCGGCTTAGCGTGGTGGAGCGGAAGCTTCGTGCTCGACCGCCTCTCGGTGATCCCGGCCGCGCTGATCCCGCTCGGCGCGCTGATCGTCACCGAAGGCATCCTGCGCCGGCATGCGCCGCGCGCGGTCAAGGTCGCGGCGCTTGCCGGCGGCATTCTGCTCGGCCTCGGCGGCACATTCGGGCTGCAACGCTTTGCGATGCCCTATGCGATCACGCTGGCGCTATTCCAGCTGCTGGGCTTTGCCACCTGCGCTGTGCTGCTGGCGACGCGCGACCGCGCCGCGCTGATGGCCTCGGAGAACCGTAGCATCGGCCGCATGGCGGTCGGCGCGCTGGTGGTGATCCCGTTCATCCTGACCGATTTCCGCACGCTATTCCCCCACATTCCGGTCCGGCTCGGCGCGCTGGGTGCGCTGCTCACGGTCACCGTGATGCTGATCGCCGGCGGCGGCGCCGAGACCCGCCGCCACGGACTTGCGATGATGGCGCTGCGGCTGATCTCTTCGGGCCTGCTCGGGCTCGCCGCCAGCTTCATGGCGCCCGATGTCGATGCCGCGCAGATGGTGCGGTTCGTCGCGGTCGCGATCGCCGGCGTGCTGACCATCGGGCTGATGACCGATGCGCTGCGCGCGCTGTTCGAATCCCAGGAGCCCGGCGTGCTTAATTCGGTCGCGACCTCGCCGGCGCAGACCCGCGAGCAGTTGATCGCCGAGCTGGCGCGGCACCCGATCTTCGAAAGCGCGCAGCGCTTCCGCGAACGCGATCTTGCGCTCTACGATCCGCCGCTGCTGCGCGACGTCCTGTCGACGCGGCGCGTGCTGCGCCGTCCCGACGCGCCGTGGGGCCTATCGCCGATCGACCCGGCCGCCGAGCGCCTCATCTCGCTGATGACGGCCAACAGCGCCACCCATGTCATCGTGCTCGCGCATGATCCGCTCGATCTGATCGTGCTGGCGGTGCCGGTCACCGCGGCCGATCCCGCCACCGAAACCGCGTTGGCGCTGGTCAGGCGGCTGTTGGCATTGACCCCGGAGGCCAAATGACGCTTGAGATCCGCGAGGGCGATCGCAAGGCGGCATTCGACGCCGCGCTCAACGCCTATGGGCGGGACAGCCTCTACGTACCGCCCCTGTGGAGCGATTTCGACCGGATGTTCGACCCGGCGAAGAACCCGTTGATCACCGAAGGCCATGGCCGCTATGCGCTGTTCTCGGCGCATCGCGACGGCAAGCCGGTCGGCCGCATCGCCGCCTCGATCCATGACGCGTCGAACCGCAAGCACGGCACCCGTCACGGCGCGTTCGGCTTCTTCGACTGTATCGACGATGTCGAAGTCGCCGATGCGCTGCTGCGCGCCGCCGAGCAATGGCTGTCCGCGCGCGGCATGAGCCGGGTCGCCGGCAATTTCAATCTGACGGCGATGCAGCAGATCGGCGTCATGACCGATGGCTTCGACCACGCCCCGTTCACCGACATGATGTGGTCGCCGCCGCATATCGCGCGGCACCTCGAACGCGCGGGCTATGCCGCGACCTTCCCGATGACGACGTTCGAGATCGCGCTTCACGGCGGCAAGCCGGAGCAGCTGCTCGGCGACAAGCAACGCGCGGTGCTCGCCGATCCGGGTTTCGTCTGGCAGCCGATCAAGCGTTCTGCCTTCAAGGCGAGGCTGGAGGATGCGCGGCTGATCCTCAATGACGGCTTCGCCGACAACCCGATGTTCGTGCCGCCGACCGCGGCCGAATATCTGTTCCAGGCCGGCGACATGATGTGGATCATCGACAAGCGGATTTCGACCGTGGTCTATCACCGCGGCCGTCCCGCTGGCGCGATCATCGCGATCCCGGACCTCAACCCATTGATCAAGGCGATCGGCGGCCGGGTCGGGCTATTGGCACCGTTCAGATTCGTGCAGCACCGCATGCTGAACACGCGTGCGGTTCTGATCTATCAGTCGGTCTGCCGCGATCTGCACAATCGCGGCCTCAACGGCGCGATGCTTTACCGCACCGCGCTGGCGTTGCAGCAGGCCGGCTATCGGACGCTCGGCGGCACCTGGATATCGGATATCAACGCTCCGTCGCTGCGCCAGGTCGAGAAGGCCGGCGCCACGCCGCTGCACCGGCTGCATCTGTTCACCAAGCGGTTGGCGGCGGCATGAGCGCCCTGACGCCGGATCTGCTGCGCGAGCTGGTCGCGGAGGCGCGGCTGGCGCCGAGCGTCCACAATATCCAGCCGACGCGCTGGCGGCTGCTCGACGACGGGCGGCTGGCGCTGGTCGACGATACCAGCGTGCGCGCGCCGGTCGCGGACCCGGCGGGGCATGATGTCCTCGTCTCGCACGGCGCGGCGCTGGAGGGCATGAGCCTTGCGCTCAACCGCCGCGGCTTCGCGATCACGGCCATGACCACGATCGAGCAGCCGCTGTCGCCGCAATTTGCCGCGCTGTGCAGCTTTGCGATCAGGCAAGGCGTCGCGCCCGATCCGCTGGCTGATCATGCGGCGCGCCGGATGTCATGGCGCGGCAAGTTCGTGGCGTCGCCGGATGACGGCACATCGCTGGCGCAGCTTGCCGTCGCGCGTGACGATCTGATCTGCATCTGTGATCGCCAGGCGATCGCCGATATTGCCGGCTGGGCCGACCAGGCCGAGTTCTCCTTTGTCCATGGTGACGACTACAGGGCCGAGCTGCTGGCATGGATGCGGCTGTCGCCCGATCATCCGCACTATCTGCTCGATGGTCTCAATCGCGATGCGCTGGCCATGAATGCGGTGGAGGTCACCGCCGCACGCTACGTGCTCGGCGGCCTGTTCAAGCCGCTGGATCGTCTCGGTCTCGCCGCAATGCTGCTCGCCGATCGCGCCAAGACCATCTCGGCAGCGGCGATCGTGCTGTTCTGCCGTCCGGTCGGTGAGGATCCACTCACGACGGGGCGGCACTTCTATCGCAGCTGGCTCGAGATCGATCGCGCGGGCTTTCGCGGCATGTCCGATCTCGGCCCTGGCAGATCATCCCGACTTCAACGATCGGCCGCGCAAACTCGGCCGGATCGGCGCGGATCTGCGCCTCGTCAACGTGTTTCGCGTCGGCAGGCCGGCAAAACCGTTGAAACCCCGGCATTTCCGACTGCCGGTCGAGCAACTCATCATCTAGGATGCGCTCACAAAAAGAGCGCGATAGCCGCTGTCAAAGCTTCACGGGGTCGTGCTATGACGCCGCCCGCTAACCAATGACCGGTGGGGATGATGTCGAAGCAATCGCTGCGCGAAGAGGCCGAGCGCCTGATCCGCGAGACCATGGAAAAGCGGAACCTGGTCATCAAGCAGGGCACCACCCGGATCGAGGCGGTCTGCGGCAAGTGCGGCGCGCCGAACCGGGTTCAGGCGGAAAAGGGCCAGTCCCGCGTCAAGTTCACCTGCAAGAACTGCGACCACAAGCAGGAAACGCTGTAGGCGTGTCTGTTGCGTAGGGTAGGGTTAGCTGACCGATCCTGCGATTCTGTTTGTACCGTCATCCTGAGAGCTTGTGACGGATTCGGCTCCTGCGGAGTTTTTGGCGGCTGTTCGTCGCAGCAATTGGCAGGTTTGAGTTCGAGTTCGGCGATGACCCGTTGTTTAGGCTCTGGAGAGGCGGTTGCCTTGCAGGATGTTGTTGACGAGGGCGTACCAGAGCACGACGGCACGGACCTTTTCGATGCCGCGCACGGTCAATTGCCGCAGGTCCCAATTGCGCCAGCGGGCATGGATGCACTCGCAGATCGACCGGGACCTGTATCGGGCCTTGCCCTCTTCGCTCGCCATTCGCGCACGCCAGGCCAACACCCCCGGACCGTCGCCGCGCCGCGGTAGATAGGGATCGGTACCGTGCTTGGATTGAGTGGGCGGACAAAAGATATCGATGCCCTCGGCATAGGCCCATTCGATGTCCTCGGCACTGCCAAAGCCGCCATCGACGAGATGGTCCTTGGGCAACCCTCCGGGCCGCGCACGCTGCCGCTCCAGCATGGGGCGCATCAGGCCGCGATCGGATCCGATGTTGCAAATTCTGGTGTCGACGACGATCTGCTCGCCGGCCACGCTCGTCACCTGCACGTTGTAGGCGGGGCGGAAGCCGCCGTTCGCCATCTTCATGACCCGTGCATAGGCGTCCGTCGTGGAGGCCCGCGGCTCCTTCGGCGTCTTGCCGTTGCCGCGACTTTCTTCGCGCTCCTTGCGCTGCTGCTTGATCTCGGCGAGCGCCGTCTGCGCCGCCTTCACCCGCGCGCTGCGTTCCCGCGCGGCCCGCTCCTTGGCTGCCCGGGCACGCTTATTGCTGGCGTCCGAGCGTGTGTCGACCTCGCGCTTGAGGTCTTCCACCACGGCCTCAGCCTGCGCCAAATGCTTATCCAGCGTCGCCTCGCGCCGGAACGAGGCGGCCCCGGCGCTGGCCCGGACCCGCATGCCATCCTGCGCCAAGGTCTCCAGATCGACGAGACCGGCCTTTGCCAACGCTGCCAGATGCTCACTGAGCAGTCGGTCAAGCAGATCGGCGTTGCCGACCCGGAAGTCTGCCAGCAGGTGATAGTTCACCGACACCCCGCCGCACAGCCAGCGATAGGCATCGTGGCTCTCGCACAGCCGCTCCAACGCCCGCGCGCTGCCAACGCCTTCGCTGGCGGCATAGAGCCACAGCGCCAGCAAAAGCCGGGGCGAGGTCGCGGGGTGACCGGGACGATCGCCGCGAGCCTTGATCCGGTCCTCCAACTCACTCAGATCAAGCTCTTCGACATAAGACCAGATCAGCCGCACCGGATGGTCTTCCCCGATCAGGCTCTCAATATCAACCGCTCGCAGCGCAATCTGGTCGCGCTGGGGCTCACGCAGCCGCGGAGCGCCGGGCAAGCCCGCTTCGGCTGGTGGCTTCGCCTGCTCCGGCAGGTCCCCAAACAACTCATCGGCAGCCAACATCACCTCCCGCGAATCCATCATCGCCAGAGAATCACACCGCGCCGGCTTTCGGCTATAATGCTCGCTGAAACCCCAAAAAAATCACACCCTCTGAGGAGCGCGCTCTTGCGCGCGTCTCGAAGGATGAATCGGCCACAGGCCGGGCCGTCGATCCTTCGAGACGCGCTACGCGCTCCTCAGGATGACGGTGATAGTGGGTGACCCGGTTACGCCGTCGGCTGCGCTACGGAGCTGATGTTTACTTGAACACTTCGCACACCGTTGTGCGATCCGGCGCGACCCGCCCCGCGGTCCGCAGCGAGACGTTGTGCCACCAGGCATCCAGCGCGGGACGGTCGCAGGCGAGCTTCACGCTCATGCCGCCGGCGAATTTGATCCAGTCGGCAAAGCTTGCGCGCGACACCGCGATGACGACCGGAATATCGGCACCGAGCGCGCGATCGATCACGAAGCCGAGGCCCTTGCCGTCGCGTTCGCGCTTGCCGAAGCGGTTGACGATGACGAGATCGGCGCCCGCCGAAAGCGCGTCGGCGACGCGAACGCCGGCATCGTGCAGCCGCGACAGATCGAGCTTGCAGCCGGTGGCACCTGGATTCTCAGGACTTTGGCTCGGCGGCTGCGCCAGCAGCAGCGTCTCGCCGCTATGCACCAGCACCGCGGACAGGCTGGAATCGGCGCATTGGCCCGTCTGCACCATGCCGACCACGCGTGTGCCCTGCGTCTTCAGATCGGCGGCGAAGTCGCGCAGCACGGCGTCAGGATCGTCGTTGTCGTCATAGACCAGGGCGGCGAGGTCGCATTGGGCGTCGAACATGGTGGGCTCTGTTCGTTGTGGAGGAGAGGGGCGGGCCGCCGCGTCAAGGGTTACCAAGGGTTACCAAGCGTTGCCAAGGCGTGGCGGCCGCATGTTTCCTTCGGATCAGGCGGCCGGCGGGCCGTTGATGATTTGCAGCTGGGTGAATTCGGCAAGGCCTTCCTCGGCGAATTCGGTGCCGATGCCCGACTGCTTGGCGCCGCCGAACGGAATGTTCGGCGCCATGTCGAGGTGCTTGTTGATCCACACCGTGCCGGCCTCGATCCGGGTCGCGATCTCATGCGCCCGTTTGATGTCGGACGACCATACTGAGGCGCCGAGGCCGTAGGTGGTGGCGTTGGCGCGACGGATCACGTCGTCCTTGTCGGAATACTTGATGACCGGCAGCACCGGACCGAACTGCTCCTCGTCGACCAGCTTGGAGCCTTCCTTGATGTCGCGCACGATGGTCGGCTCGATGAAGTAGCCGGGACGGTCCATTGCGGCGCCGCCGGCGATCACGTTGCCGTTCTTGCGGGCATCGTCGAGGAACGCCTTCACCTTCTCGTACTGCATCTTGTTTTGCAGCGGCCCGAGTTTTGTTCCTTGCTTGGAGCCGTCATCGACGACGGTGTTCTTCGCGATGGCGACCAGCTCGTTGCAGATCTCGTCATAGACGGACTCGTGCACATAAAGCCGCTTGATGGCGAGGCAGACCTGGCCGGAGTTCTGGAACGCGCCTTCGAAGATGCCGGGCGCGACCTTCTTCGGGTCGACGTCGTCGAGCACGATGCCGGCATCGTTGCCGCCGAGCTCGAGCGTGATCCGCTTCAACGTCTGCGAAGCGCTTGCCATCACCTTCTGGCCGGTTGCGGTCGAGCCGGTGAACGAAATCTTGCGGATGTCCGGATGCTTGGTCATGTGATCGCCGAGATCGTTGGCGTCGGCGATGAAGTTCAGCACGCCCTTCGGCAGGACGTCCTTGACCAACTCGGCAAAGCGCAGGGAGGCCAGCGGCGTGGTCGGTGCGGGCTTCACCACCAGGGTGTTGCCGGCGAGCAGCGCCGACGGCAGCTTGAACGCCAGGATCAGCAGCGGATAGTTCCAGGGAATGATCGCGCCGACCACGCCGAGCGGGCGGCGATAGGCCTCGACCTTGCGGTCGCCGGAATTCTCGATCACGCGCATCGGCAGTTCGAGCGAGCCGAGATCGCGGAAGAAGCCGGCCATGCCCATCACTTCGCCGGTGGCGTCCGCGAGCGGCTTGCCCTGCTCGCTGGTCAGGATCCGCGCCAGCTCGTTGGTGTTGGTTTCGATCACCTCGGCCATCTTGATGATGAGCTTGCGGCGCTCCGCCATCGGCGTGGCGGCCCAGGCCGGGAAGGCGGCCTTCGCGGCGGCGACCGCCTTGTCGAGCTGTTCCTTGGAGGCGCGCGGGCACTGCGCCACCACCTCTTCGGTCGCCGGATTGAGCACCGGCATCGTGCTGTCGCCGGGTACCATTTTGCCGTCGATGAGAAGACTGTAATCACTCATAGGCTTCGCTCTCCCTGGTGAAACGGGCCGTTCGGGCCTCGCTATATCCTATCATATATCACGGTTGCGGAATGGAAGCCACGGCCGTGAGCGGCGCGCCCCGGGGCACCGCTCCGGAGCCGTGTGCGCTTCAATCTATTCTAACGGCATCTGCGACCATGCCGGACCGGCAGCCTCTATACTTGGGGCTGGACGCTCGTCGTCTTCGCGATATATTGTAATGAATATAACGAGATCCGGAGTGCCGGCATGCAGATCGAAACCCAGGAACTCACAACCTGCGAAGTCGCGTCCGACGGCTGCGCGATTTCGCTGGGGTTCGTGGACGGCAAGGGTGAGCCCGCCACCATCCGCCTGTCGATCAACCAGGTCGGCGCGCTGGTGATGACGTTGCCCGGGCTGATCAGCAAGGCGTTGCAGACCCGTTTCGGCGACCGGTCGCTGCGCTACGCCTATCCGCTGGACTCATGGATCATCGAGCAGTCGACCGATCCGGCCCAGGGCATGATGACGCTCACCACATCCGACGGCTTCAGCGTCTGCTTCTCGATCCCGCGCGCCCAGCAGAGCGAGCTCGGCGAGGCGCTGGTGGCGCAGCCGGCGACACGGGTGCACGTGCGGGCGAATTAGGGCGCGCTAATCCCTCGTCATTCCGGGGCGCGCGAAGCGCGAGCCCGGAATCCATCAGGCCGCAGGCTCTGTGGTGAAATGGATTCCGGGCTCAGCCCTTTGGACCGCCCCGGAATGACGAGAGCATCAAGATTTCACTTCCCCTTCACGAATGCGGCAAATGCATCGCCGTAATCCTTGTGCCAGCGCGACAGCGGCGGGCGGTTCTCGACGATGTCGCCGGCAGCCCACAGGATGCGGCGTTCGTCGAGCGCGCGCGGCACATCGTTGTCGGGGCAGAGGATGTAGAAATCGCCGGCTCCGAGGCGCTCGATCATGAAGTCGACGGTCTGTTCCGATGTCCAGGCGCCGGCCGGCTTCTCGGTGCGGCCGCGCGCGGTCAGCCCGGTGAAGACGAAGCCCGGGATCAACAGATGTGCCGTGAGCTTGCAGCCGTCGGTGTTGCGCAACTCATGCTGCAGCGCCTCGGTGAACGCCTTCACGCCGGCCTTCGAGACATTATAGGCGGGGTCGCCCGGCGGTGTGGTGATGCCCTGCTTGGAGCCGGTGTTGATGATCAGCCCGGGCCGGCCGTGCTTGATCATGTTGGGTGCGAAGGCCTGGGTGCCGTTGATCACGCCCCACAGATTGACGCCGAGGATGCGCTGCCAATTGTCCGCGGGTCCGAACATCGCGCTGCCGGGCTGAATGCCGGCATTGTTCATCAGGATGTCGGTGCCACCGAATTTTTTGGCGACGGCGGCCTCGAGGTTTGCGACCTCGTCGGCCCGGCTGACATCGACCGCTGCCGTCATGATATCAGCCGCACCGCCGGATGCCGCAGACGACAGTTTTGCCGCAGCCGCCTTCAGCCGGTCGTCGCCGAGATCGGCGATGCAGACCTTCATCCCGGCCTCGGCAAACCGCAATGCGGCGGCAAAGCCGATGCCGGATGCGCCGCCGGTGATCACGGCAACATGATTAGCTGATATCACGGGGTGGGGCATCACTGGTCTCCGGACACATTTGTGGCTGAGGTTCAAAATCCATCGTACCATGCACGCCGGCGCATGGGAGGTTTTCATGCGTGCCGCCCTCGACAACGCTTGCTCGGCTTTACGGTTTCGCCCCTGCGTTGTAAAATCGCCGATATAACGCTTCCAGAAGACCTCAGCCGACAATTTGACAGGGAGTGCAAACATGGCTGTTTCGCAGGCTATTCCGATCACGCGCCATCCTTACGCCGACGGCTCCTACAAGAAGATGCTGATCGACGGCAAATGGGTCGACGCCGCCTCGGGCAAGACGTTCGAAACCCACAACCCCGCAACCGGCGAATTGCTCGCGACCGTCGCCGAGGGCGATGCCGAGGACATCAACCGTGCGGTCGCCGCTGCGCGCCGCGCCTTCGAAGGGCCATGGAGCAAGGTGAAGCCGTTCGAGCGGCAGAACCTGCTGCTCAAGCTCGCCGAGCTGGTCGAAGCCAATTTCGAGGAATTGTCCCAGCTCGACACGCTCGACATGGGCGCGCCGATCAGCCGCACCCGCGGCAACCGGCTGCGCGCGCTCGGCATGCTGCGCTACTACGCGGGCCAGGCCACCGCGATCCATGGCGAGACCATCGAGAACTCGCTGCCTGCCGAGATCTTCTCCTACACGCTGAAGGAGCCGATCGGCGTGGTCGGCGCCATCATCCCCTGGAACGGGCCGCTGACCGCCTCGATCTGGAAGATCGGCCCGGCGATCGCGACCGGCTGCACCGTGGTGCTGAAGCCGGCCGAGGAATCGCCGCTGACCTCGCTGCGCATCGGCGAGCTCTGCATGGAAGCCGGCATTCCGCCCGGCGTCGTCAACGTGGTGCCGGGCTATGGCGAGACCGCGGGCGCCGCGCTCGCCAATCATCCCGATGTCGACAAGGTCGCCTTCACCGGTTCGCACATCACGGGACAATCGATCATCCGCGCCTCGGCCGGCAACCTCAAGCGCGTGTCGCTCGAGCTCGGCGGCAAGTCGCCGGACATCGTGTTCGCCGACGCCGATCTCGATGCGGCGGTGCCGGGCGCGGCGATGGCGGTGTTTGCCAATTCCGGGCAGATCTGCAGCGCCGGCACCCGGCTGTTCGTCGAGCAGAAGGTCTATGACGAATTCGTCGGCCGCGTCGCCGAGTTCGGCAAGAAGCTGCAGGTCGGCAATGGCCTCGATCCCAACACCCAGATCGGGCCGCTGGTGTCGCAGCAGCAGATGGACCGTGTCTCCGGCTATCTCGACATCGGCCAGCAGGAAGGCGCCAAGGCGCTGGCCGGCGGCGGCCGCCTCACCGAGGGCGCGCTGTCGAAGGGCTATTTCGTGCAGCCGACCGTGTTTGCCAATGTGCAGGACAGCATGCGCATCGCGCAGGAGGAGATCTTCGGCCCGGTGATCTCGGCGATCTCGTTCAAGGATCCGGACGAACTGATCAAGCGCGCCAATGCCACCACCTTTGGCCTCGGCTCCGGCGTTTGGACCACCAATGTCAGCAAGGCGCACCAGGTCGCGAAGGCGCTGCGCGCCGGCTCGGTCTGGGTCAATTGCTACCAGGCGATGGATCCGGCGGTGCCGTTCGGCGGCTACAAGATGAGCGGCTACGGCCGCGAGTCCGGCAAGCAGCACGTCGAGGAGTATCTCAACGTCAAGGCGGTCTGGATCAAGACGGGCTAGGGCCGCTTCTTACCTCTCCCCGCTTGCGGGGAGAGGTCGCCGCGCGTTTGCGCGGCGGGTGAGGGGGTACAGGTCTCAACGATCGGCGCGCTCGCTACCGCATGATTTCGGAATATTAGAATACCGCCCCGAACGCCACCCGCTCCTTTGCATGGGGTTGTTTTTCGATATTTTTGCAATAAGCCGTTGCGACGGCCTTGCGCCTACCGCCCTGCGGCCTTCCGTGGCTTGCCGATGTCGCTGCGCAGCGCTTCGAGATCCTTGCGGACCGCGGTCGCCGCATCGCGTTCGATCTTGCGGTAGCGTGCCACCAGGGACAGGCCGAACGGGGTCAGCACCGCGCCGCCGCCGTTCTTGCCGCCGGTCTGCCGTTCCACCGCCGCCTGGCGGCAGATGCGGTTGATCTCGTCGACCAGGTCCCAGGCGCGCTTGTAGCTCATGTCCATGGCGCGGCCGGCGGCCGAGATCGAGCCGCATTGCTTGATCTGCTCGAGCAGCAGGATCTTGCCCGGCCCGATGCGGTCTTCGGCATCGAGATCGATGCGGACGCTCAATGAGGGGAGCGATGTGGCGCTCGTTTTCGACATGGCAAGCCTGCTTGTCTGTTCGCTAGATTGCCACTACCTGCTTTTGCGAACAAGATGAACCCGTGAGATAACGGGCATGATCCGGAAAAGTGGCTACCGGTTTTCCGACAAGATCATGCCCACACCATAACGGAAACCACATCAGAATAATCGGGGTAGGCATGAATTCTCCGTCGCTGTTTTCGCCGCTCAAGGTTGGTCCCTATGAGCTGAAGCATCGGGTCGTGATGGCGCCGCTGACGCGGATGCGGGCGGCGCGGCCGAGTCTGGCGCCGCGGCCGATGAATGCGGAATATTATGCGCAGCGCGCCACGCCCGGCGGCCTGCTGATCGCGGAGGCCTCGCCGGTGGTCGCCACCGGCTTCGGCAATCCCGGCGTCCCCGGCATCTACAGCGAGGCCCAGATCGCGGGTTGGCGCGAGGTGGTGGACGCCGTGCACGCCAAGGGCGGGTTGATCTTCCTGCAGCTCTGGCACGTCGGCCGCGTCTCGCATTCCTCGTTCCAGCCCAATGGCGCGCTGCCGGTGGCGCCGTCGGCGGTCGCGATCCCCTCCGAGTTCAAGTGCATGACGGCGGACGGCAAGGTGGTCGAGTACGAGACGCCGCGCGCGCTCGAAACCAGCGAGGTCGCGCTGATGGTCGAGGCCTACCGGCAGGGCGCGAAGAACGCGCTTGCCGCCGGCTTCGACGGCGTCGAGATCCATGGTGCCAATGGCTATCTGATCGAGCAGTTCCTGCAATCGCGCAGCAATCAGCGCACCGACCGGTATGGCGGCGGAATCGAGAACCGCGTCCGCTTCCTGCTGGAGGTGACGCAGGCGGTGACCGAGGTGTGGGGCGCCGACCGCGTCGGCGTGCGGCTCTCGCCCTACGGCATCGCCAACGGCAGCGGCGAGGCCGACCCGATGCCGCTCTACAGCCACGCCATCAAGGCGCTGGACAAGTTCGGGCTCGCCTATCTGCATTTCATCGAGCCGCGCGCCTCCGGCACCGGCCGCGCCGAGGTCGATTGGCAGAACGTGCCGTCGGCGATGGTGCTGTACCGTCCGATGTGGAGCGGCGTGCTGATCACCGCCGGCAATTTCGTCGGCGAAACCGCCGCGAGCGCGGTCGCCGACGGCCATGCCGATGCGATCGCGTTCGGCCGCTACTTCATCTCCAACCCGGATTTGCCGCGTCGGCTGCAGCGCGGCTATCCCTTGACCAAGTACAACCGCGCCACCTTCTACGCCGGCGAGGAGAAGGGCTATACGGATTATCCCGAGCACGACGAATTGGCGCAGGCGTAGACGCGACCCGCGTCATTGCGAGGAGCGAAGCGACGAAGCAATCCATCGCTCCACAGACGCGGCTCGATGGATTGCTTCGCTTTGCTCGCAATGACGGTGTTTATATGTTTCCGGACGACGAGTTCGAGCCGACGAAAAAGCCAAAACCCGTGGCACTCGCAAAGCCCGCTTCCGGCCGATGCCTGTGCGGCAAGGTGCGGTTCGAGATCGACGTGCCGGCGCGCTGGGCCTGGCACGATCACACGCAGGCCAGCCGCCGTGCCCACGGCGCCGTCTACGCGACCTATGTCGGCAGTTGGAAGAAGCGCTTCCGCATCATCCAGGGCGCAAGTGAGCTGTCGCGCTATGAGGATGCCGCGAGCAACACCGTGCGCAGCTTCTGCGCCAATTGCGGCACGCCAATCATCTACGAACGCGCGCGGTCGCCGCACATGGTCAACATCCCGCGCGCGCTGTTCTCGGGTCGCACCGGCCGGCAGCCGCTGTACCACATCGCGATCGAGGAATTGCAGGAATGGGCCTACACCGGCGAGCCGCTGGTGCCGCTGAAGGGCTATCCCGGTGTGGTCTGGCAGCGCTCGAAAAAGAAGAAGCGCAGCGAGCGCGAGGGGATGTTCTAGCGCCCGCCCGGCATCAGGCGCGCGCCTGCGGAATGCGGCCATGACCGGCCGCTCGATTGCTCCACAAGCGCAAGTTTGGTCATCTCCCGGTTCCGTCGGCCAACGCGCCGACGGGCCTGGAGGGAACATGAAGAACCGCATTACCGGCCGCTCGGCCTTTCTGGCGTTGCTGAAGGATGAAGGCGTCACCCATCTGTTCGGCAATCCCGGAACCACCGAACTGCCGATCATGCATGCGCTAAAGGACCATCCCGATCTCACCTATGTGATGGCGATGCAGGAGAGCCTGGTGGTCGCGATGGCCGACGGCTTCAGCCGTGCCTCGGGCAAGCTGGTCGCCTGCAACGTCCATGTCGCGCCCGGCCTCGGCAATGCGATGGGCTCGCTCTATAACGCGAGCTTCACCGGCACGCCGCTGATCCTCACCGCCGGGCAGCAGGAGCAGGGCCACGGCCTCACCGAGCCGGTGCTCTACGGTCCGCTGGTCCAGATGGCGACGCCGCTGGTCAAATGGGCGGTCGAGGTGACCCGGCTGGAGGATTTGCCGCGCATCGTGCGCCGCGCCGCCAAGATTGCCACCACGCCGCCGACCGGGCCGGTGTTCATCTCGTTGCCCGGCGATATCCTCAATGCCGAGGCCGGCATCGAGCTCGGCCGTTCCACCCGGGTCGACAGCCGCGTCAGGCCGTCGGAGGAGTCGCTGAAGGCACTGGCCGCGCGCATCCTGAAAGCCGAGCGTCCGGTGATCATCGTCGGCGACGAGATCGTCAAGAGCGATGCGCTGCGCGAGGCCGCCGATCTCGCCGAAACGCTGGGCTGTCCGGCCTGGCAATCGTCGACGCCCTATGGTTCGCATTTCCTCTCCGAAAGCCCGAGCTTCATGGGCGCGATCGCGCGGTTGCAGAAGGTCGCCCGCGACGTGCTGGCGCCGCATGATCTTTTGATCGCGCTCGGCGGCGATCCGCTGCGGATGTCGGTCTACAGCGAGGTCGATCCGTTGCCGGACGGGCTCTCGATCGTGCAGGTCGGCCTGGTCGACAGCGATCTTGCCAGGAACTATGGCGCTGAGATCGCGGTCAAGGCAGATGTGAAGGAAACGCTGCGCGCACTGGTGCCGGCACTCAAGGAAGCGGGCGGCAGCGCGCTGGAGGCGCGCGCAAGGCAAGGCCTCGCGGCGCTTGCAGCGAAGAATTGGACGGCGAAGCGCAAGGCGCTGGTCGAGCAGATCTCGAAGGCGAACCAAACCTCGCCGATCGATCCGGACTGGCTGGCGCTGCAGGTCGTCGAGGCGATGCCTGATAACGCGATCCTGGTCGACGAGGGCCTGACCTCGTCGCGGCAGATCATCGCGCTGCGCGCGCATCGCGATCGCTACGGCTATCACGCGCTGGCGTCGGGCGGCATCGGCTGGGGTCTGCCGGCATCGGTCGGCGTCAGCCTTGCCAATCCGCAGCGCCCGGTGGTCTGCTATTCCGGCGACGGCTCGTCGATGTATTCGATCCAGTCGCTGTGGACCGCGGCCAACCACAAGCTGCCGCTCACCTTCATCATCGTCAACAATGGCGGCTATCGCATCATCAAGCAGCGCCTGCTCGCCTTCCATGGCGACGACAATTATGTCGGCATGGATTTCATCGATCCGCCGGTCGATTTCACCGGCGTCGCGCGCTCGCTCGGGCTCGAGGCCATGAAGGTCACCGACCCGCAGGAGCTGAAGGGCGTGCTGAAGTCGGCCTTCAGCCGTCCGGGTGCGAAGCTGATCGAGGTGGTGGTCAGCAATGCGGTGAATTGAGTTTCACTGAGCGCCCAATCCATCCCCGTCACCCTGAGACGCGCGCAAGAGCGCGTTCCTCAGGATGACGGGACTCCAATCGTAGGTTGGGTTAGAAGGCGTAACCCACCGGCGGTCTCTCATCCACACCGGCGCCTGTTGGACGAAGGCGGTGGGTTACGCTGGCGCTAACCCACCCTACGCAGTTCGATTCACGCGATACCGGCTTGCCGGATGCGTCGCATCGAGCTTCGCACGCCCCTCGCCGAACAGCTTCTCGCGCAGCGTGCCCTTTGCGTACTCTTTCTTGTAGCGGCCGCGCTTCACGAGCTCCGGCACCAGCATGTCGGCGATATCCTCGAAATCGCCGGGCGAGATCGCGAATGCGACGTTGAGGCCGTCGACGTCGGTGTCCTCGAACCATTGCTCGATCTTGTCGGCGACCTGCTCCGGCGTGCCGACCACCACAGGGCCGGCGCCGCCGATGCCGACATGCTCGGCGACCTCGCGCACGGTCCAGACCCGGTCGGGATCGGCGCGGGTGACATTGTCCATCGCGGAGCGGCCGGCGTCGTTCTGCACGTGCCGTACCTCCTGGTCGAGCGAATAGGTCGAGAAGTCGACGCCGGTTCCAGCCCGACATCAGCGCCAGCGCGCCCTCATGGCTGATATGGCTGCGATACTCGGCGTATTTCGCCTGCGCCTCCGCCTCGGTCGGCGCGACCACGACGCACATCATCGAGAACATCAGGATCTCGGCCGCGTTGCGGCCCTTTGCGGCGGCGAGCTCGCGGATCGCCGACACCCGGGGGCCGATCACCTTCGCCGACGGGCCCGACATGAACACGCATTCGGCGTGCTCGGCGGCGAACTGCCGGCCGCGCGGCGAGGTGCCGGCCTGGTAGAGCACCGGCGTGCGCTGCGGCGACGGCTCCGACAGATGGATCGCGTTGAGCCGGTAGTTGGCTCCCTCGTGCTGCACGCGATGCACCTTCTTTGGATCGGTGAAGATGCCGCGCGCGACGTCGCGGATCGCGGCGTCGTCCTCCCAGCTGCCTTCCCAGAGCTTGTAGACCAGCTCCATATATTCGTCGGCGAGCTCGTAGCGGTCGTCATGCGCGGTCTGCTTGTCCTTGCCGGCGCCGCGCGCGGCACTATCGAGATAGCCGGTCACCACGTTCCAGCCGACCCTGCCGTTGGTCAGATGGTCGAGCGTCGACATCCTTCGGGCAAACGGGTAGGGCGGCTCGAAGGAGAGATTGCTGGTGACGCCGAAGCCGAGATTTTCAGTCACTGCGGCCATCGCCGGGATCAGCATCAAGGGCTCGTTGGCCGGGGTCTGCGCCGCGTTGCGCAGCGCCGCATCCGGATTGCCGGCATAGACGTCGTAGACGCCGAGCACGTCGGCGAGGAACAGGCCGTCGAATCGGCCGCGCTCCAGCGTCTTTGCCAGATCGATCCAGTAGGACAGCTTGTTGTAGTCCTTGGTGCGGTCGCGTGGATGGGTCCACAGCCCCGGCGACTGATGCGCCACGCAGTTCATGGCAAAGGCGTTGAGCCGGATCTGTTTTGTCATTGCCGTAACCTTGGTCGAAATCTTGCGCGCCGTGCTGCCCGGTTGGGCGTCCCGCATCAAATTGGTGCGACTTCCCACGTTTTGGCAAGGCCCCCTTCGCGATTCATACCCTTCCGGCGGCCAGCCGATCCCGATAGGTTGCGCACCTTCAGGAGTATGATCCGGATGTGCGAACCAGCTTTCCGGTGGGATCATGCCAAGACGCGACCGGACGAAGGAACAATCATGGCGACACGGGCCGACGCAATCGCAAACGCGCGAGAGCATTTTCAATCGGGACAGTTTCTCAGGGAGCTCGACCGCAGGGTCGGCTACCAGACCGAGAGCCTGAATGCCGACAAGGCCGGTGCGCTGCGCGCCTATCTGGTGGAGAATCTGCAGCCGGCCTTTGCCGAGCTCGATTTCAAAACAAGGCTGATCGACCCGCCGACCGGCCGCGGGCCCTATCTGATCGCGGACTACCAGGAAGATGCCGCGCGGCCGACCGTGTTGACCTATGGCCACGGCGATGTCGTCGACGGCATGGTCGGCGAATGGCGCGACGGGCTCAATCCCTGGCAGACCACGGTCAAGGGCGACCGTGTCTATGGCCGCGGCACCGCCGATAACAAGGGCCAGCATTCGATCAACATGGCGGCGCTGCGGGCGGTGAAGCAGGCGCGCGGCGGCAAGCTCGGCTTCAACGCCAAATTCATCATCGAGACCGGCGAGGAGATCGGTTCGCCCGATCTGCGCGAGGTCTGCGAGGCGCATCGCGAGGAGCTGAAGGCCGATCTGTTCATTGCCTCCGACGGCCCGCGGCTGTCGGCGGAGCGGCCGACCATCTTCCTCGGCTGCCGCGGCGGCAACCGCATCCATCTCGACGTCAATCTGCGCGAGGGCGGCAACCATTCCGGCAATTGGGGCGGCGTGCTCGCCAACCCCGCCACCATCCTGGCGAACGCGATCGCGAGCCTGGTCGACGGCAAGGGCCGCATGAAGCTCGAGATCCTCAAGCCGCCACCGATCTCGAACCGCGTCCGCGCCGCGCTGGCCGATGTCGAGATCAAGCCGACGCCGGACGAACCTCAGCTCGCGGAGGACTGGGGCGAGGAGGGCCTGACCGCGGCCGAGCGGCTCTATGCCTGGAACACGCTCGAAGTGTTGGCGATGTCGTCGGGCAATATCGACAAGCCGGCGAACGCGATCCCCGGCAAGGCGAACGCGGTGCTGCAGCTCCGCTTCGTGGTCGGCACCAAGCATCTCGAGGTGATCGACGCGGTGCGCGATTATCTGCACAACAACGGATTCCCGATGGTCGAGGTCTCCGGCACGCAACGTTTCGGCGCCTCGCGCACCGACATGGACAGCCCGTGGATTGACTGGGCGGCGAATTCGATCCGCGCCACCACCGGCAAGGCGCCGGCGGTGCTGCCGAACTTCGGCGGCTCGCTGCCGAACGACGTCTTCTCCGAGGGGCTCGGCCTGCCGACGATCTGGGTGCCGCACTCCTATCCGGGCTGCTCGCAGCACGCTCCCGACGAGCACATCCTGCTGCCGGTGACCGAAGAGGCGCTGACCATCATGGCCGGCCTGTTCTGGGATCTCGGCGAGGCGAAGCGTTAAGGGTTGACGCGCGTCCTATATCGTTATGTCTGGCCTAAGGCGCGAAGCGCGTCTTCGCCACTCTTGCCGGACATCCGCGCCTTACTCCGTCATCCTGAGGAGCGGCGTCAGCCGCGTCTCGAAGGATCGACGGCCACCAGCCGGGCCGTGCATCCTTCGAGGCTCGCAAGAGCTCGCACCTCAGGATGACGGGGAAGAGGTGCGTGCCCGGCGAGCACAAGGCCGGGTATGCTGAGTTGAGAGACTGTGGCCGACGCTGCCAAGGAAATTCAAATGACACTGTCAACTTCGGCCGGCGCTCAGCACGCAACTGTGGTCGACAAGAAGAACATCACCCGCCTGATCGTGGCGACCTCGGTCGGCAATGCGCTCGAGTGGTACGACATCTCGGTCTACGCCTATTTCGCGGTCTACCTCTCCAAGGCGTTCTTTCCGGCCAATGATCCGACCACATCGCTGCTGCTGACCTTCGGCAGTTTCGGCCTGTCGTTCCTGGTCCGTCCGATCGGCGGCATCGTGCTCGGCGCCTATGCCGACCGGCACGGCCGCAAGGCCTCGCTGATGCTGTCGATCGTGCTGATGACGTTTGGCACGCTGGTGCTGGCGTTGATGCCGACCTTCGAGACCATCGGCATCCTGGCGCCTGTTGCGGTGATGCTGGCGCGGCTGGTGCAGGGATTTTCGGCCGGCGGCGAGTTCGGCTCCTCGACCGCGTTCCTGGTCGAGCACATGCCGGAGCGGCGCGGCTTCGTCGCGAGCTGGCAGTTCGCCAGCCAGGGCGTCAGCGGCCTGCTCGGCGCCGGCTTCGGCGCGCTGCTGACGTCGGTGATGAGCCCGGAGGATCTGCAATCCTGGGGCTGGCGGCTGCCGTTCCTGTTCGGCGTGCTGATCGGCCCGGTCGGCATCTACATCCGCAACCATGTCGACGACGCGACGCCGCCGCCCGGGGCCGGCAAGCAGGATTCGCCGGTCCCGGAGGTGCTCGTGCGGCAGAAGCTCGCCACGCTGCTCGCAATCGGCGCGCTCGCGGTGTCGACCGCGGTGAATTATCTGATCGTCTACATGCCGACCTACGTCGTGAAGACGCTGAAGCTGCCGCCGACGGTCGGGTTCATGGCGGCGCTGGTCGCGCAGACCGCGGTCGCGCTGCTGGCGCCGATCGCAGGATACGTCTCCGACAAGATCGGACGCACCACGCACATGATCCTGTTTGCGCTATTGCTATTGGTGTCGATCTTTCCGGCCTTCCTGCTGCTCACCGGCAAGCCGACGCCTGTCATCATCCTGCTCGGCGTGCTCTGGCTCGGCGTGCTCAAGTCGCTGTACTACGGGCCGCTGGCCGCGCTGATGTCGGAGCTGTTTCCGCCGGCGACGCGTGCGACCGGGCTCGGTCTCAGCTACAACATCGGCGTCACATTGTTCGGCGGCATGGGGCCGGCGATCATGACCTGGATGGGTGGCTTTGCGCTGATCGGCCAGCTCGCGCCGGGCTATTATCTCACCGCGGTTTGCATCCTCAGCCTTGGCGCGCTGTTCACCATCCGGAGGATGCGGCTGGCATGATCGGAAAAGTGCGACGCGGCTTTTCCTCGCGACAAACGCGGAGCGCGTTTGCGCGGAGATCATGCTCAAATGGCGCCTGATTTCGCGAAGCGAAATTCGGATACCTTTGTTGCTGCAAAGCAGCGTAGATCATCGAAATCGAAGTTTCATCTGACGAAAGTATACGGTGTCCGGCACGCATCATCCGTCTTAGGATGAGGTGCGCCGGACGCGCCACTCGTCGTGCCCGGTTCAAGGTTTGGAATTGAGGCAAGGAAGGCCAGGGCATGAACGCCTCCACGACTGCGACCGCGCGCACCAGCCGCAAGAGGCCATCACCGGAGCCGGGCCAACCCGACAAGTTCAACGCGATCCAGAAAGTCTGCGCGATCCTGCGGGTGCTGGCGCAGCGCTCGCCGCTGCGGCTGACCGACATCGCCGACACCACCTCGCTGAACAAGGCGACGGCGCTGCGCATCCTCAATTCGCTGATCGAGGAGGGTTTTGTCTCCAGGGTCGCCGGTGCCAAGACCTACGAGCTCGGCCAAGAAGCGCGGGTGATGGCGGTCGGCGCGCGCCGCTCGGTCGACATCGCCGAGCTGGCACAGCCGAGCCTGCTGCGGCTGTCGGAACGTTCGGCCGATACCGCGCTGTTGTCGGTACGATCCGGCGTCGAGGCGCTGTATCTGGCGCGCTCGGTCGGCAACCATCCGCTGCAGCCGAACTATTTGCAGATCGGCAGCCGCCGTCCGCTCGGCGTCGGTGCCGGCGCGCTGGCGCTGCTGGTCTGGCTGCCGGATGCCGAGATCGAGGCCGTGATCGAGGTGATCGTGCCGCGGCTGGCGAAATCGCCGCGCATCACGCCAAAGTTTCTGCGCGAGCGGATCGCGGTGGCGCGCAAGGCCGGTCATACCGTGCTGCTCGACGCCGCATTCCCCGGAATGGGCGGCGTCGGCGTTCCGGTCCGCGACGATGCCGGCGAGGTGGTCGCGGCGCTCTCGATCGGTGCCGCAACCGACCGCATCCGCCGCCGCGAAGCCGAGCTCGCCGACATGCTGAAGAAGGAAGCCCAGGTGCTGGCCCGCGCCTTGGCCCAGGCGCCGAAGCCCGGCCGCAGCGTCAAGTGACTTAAGCCCCCTCGTCCAGTGCCACCAGCTCGCGCTTCCTGCGCAGCGACGGGAGCAGCGGGCCGACCAAGAGCACCAGCGCGAAGGCGAGGCAGATCGCCGAGATCGGCCGCTCCACGAAGGTCATCAGGTCGCCCTGGGAGAGGATCAGCGACTTGCGCAGATTGTTCTCCAGCATCGGCCCGAGCACGAAGGCGAGCACCAGCGGCGCCGGCTCGTAGCCGAGCTTGCGCATGAAATAGCCGATCACGCCGAACGCGATCATGACGTGGACGTCGAACACGTTGTTGCTGGAGCAGTAGACGCCGATGATGGTGAACAGGATGATCAGCGGGAACAGCACGTTGTAGGGCAGCCGCAGCAGCTGCACCCACATGCCGATCATCGGCAGATTGAGCACGAGCAGCATCAGATTGCCGATATACATGCTGGCGACGATGCCCCAGAACAGCGTCGGGTTCTGCGAGATCATCAGCGGTCCCGGCTGCAGGCCGTGGATCACGAAGGCGCCGAGCAGCAGCGCCATCACGACGTTCGGCGGGATGCCAAGCGTCATCAGCGGAATGAAGGCGCCGCCGGCCGCGGAATTGTTGGCCGATTCCGGCCCCGCGACGCCTTCGATCGCGCCATGGCCGAACCGCTCCGGATGCTTCGAGAGCCGCTTCTCCAGCGCATAGGATGCAAACGACGCCACCACGGCGCCGCCGCCGGGCAGGATGCCGAGGAAGAAGCCGAGCACGGTGCCGCGCGCCACCGGACCGCTGCTCGCCTTCCAGTCCTCCTTGCTCGGCAGCAGCTGGGTGATCCTGGTCTTGATGATGTCGCGCTTGATCGCCTGCTCGGTGTTGAGCAGCACCTCGGCGACGCCGAACAGGCCCATCACGACAGGCACGAGGCCGATGCCGTCGATCAGCTCGATACGGCCGAAGGTCAGCCGCGGCTGCGCGGTGATGCTGTCGAGCCCGACCAGGCCGAGCACGACGCCGATGCAGGCCATCAGCAGCGCTTTCGCCATCGAGCCCTGGGTGAGGAAGGTCAACACGACAAGGCCGAGCACCATCAGGCTGAAATATTCGGCCGGGCCGAACGCGATCGCGACGCTGGCGAGCGAGGGCGCCACCAGCATCAAGGCGACCAGCGAGAAGGTGCCGGCGATGAACGAGCCGAACGCGGAGATGCCGAGCGCCGGTCCGGCGCGGCCCTGCTTGGCCATCTGGTGGCCGTCGATGCAGGTGACCACGGAGGCGGCCTCGCCGGGAATGTTGACCAGGATCGAGGTGGTCGAGCCGCCATACATCGAGCCGTAATAGATGCCGGCCATCATGATGATGCCGGATTCCGCCGTGCCGGACAGCGTCACCGGCAGCAGCAGCGACATCGCCGAGATCGGGCCGATGCCGGGCAGCACGCCGACCAGCGTGCCGATGAAGACGCCGATGAAGCAGTAGAGCAAATTGACCGGCAGCAGCGCGATGCCGAGGCCGTGGGCGACGTTGACGAGAGTATCCATGGGCAGCTCAACCGATCTCGAACAGGCCGCTCGGCAACTGGATCGCGAGCAGGTGCTTCAGCACCCACCACATCCCGAGCGGGGCAAGGATGGACAGCGGGATGGCGAGCGACCAGCGCACCGGATCGATCACGCGCAGCAGCAACAGCATCAGCGGGATCGCCGACAGCAGGAAGCCGAGCGGCTCCAGCGCAAAGGCGAATGCGGCGAGGCAGGCGATGACGAGCACCGGCTTGCCCCAGCGCGCATTCTGCCAGCGCGACGCGAAAGTCGGCCCGCCCTCGGTGACCGCCGCGACCATGATCGAGACCGCGAACACGCACATCAGGATGCCGGTGTAGAACAGCACGTAGCCGGAGCCGGGATCGTTGATGGTGCCGAGCTTGAGCTTCAGGCCGGACCAGATCACGAAGAGGCCGAGCCCGAGCCCGATCAGACCGCCCCAGAGCTCGGAGTTGTTGAGGCGGAGTTTCACGTTGGTTTGGTCTGTCATGAGGAATGCTCTCGTCGCGTCGCAAGGGGGCATCGACCTATCCCCGTCATTGCGAGCGAAGCGAAGCAATCCATTTCACCGCGTCTGCGGAAAGATGGATTGCTTCGTCGCTTCGCTCCTCGCAATGACGGATAACGACGGGTGAGGCCTGTCGATTGTGCCTGCTACTTCTTCGCCAGGCCGAGCGTGTCGATCACCTTGCGCTCGGACTCGGTGACCTCGACCACGAATTTCTTGTAGTCCTCGGTGTTCTTGTAGTTCGGCACCATGTCGTATTTGGCAAGCGTTGCGATCACCGCGGGGTCCTCGATCGCCTTCTTGAAGGCGTCGTGCAGCTTGGCGACGATCTTGGGATCCATGCCCTTGGGGCCAGCGATGCCGAACGGCGAGTCGTAGATCATGGGATAGCCGAGCTCCTTCAGCGTCGGCACGTCGGGATAGTTCGGCGAGCGCGTGCCGGTCCACACCATCAACAGGCGGAGCTTGCCGGCGTCGACCAGCGGCCGCCAGCCGGTGGAATCGGCCTGCAGCATGGTGTGCTGGCCGAGCACCGCGGCGTTGGTCTCGGCGCCGCCCTTGAACGGCACCTGGGTCAGCTTGATCCCGGCCATCAACGCGATCTGCTCCATGCCGACATGGAGCGAGGTGCCGGTGCCGGGCGAGGCGTAGGTCACCTTGCCGGGATTCTTCTTGGCGAAATCGACCACGTCCTGCCAGCTCTTGAACTGCGAGTCCGCATTGGTCGTGACGCCGAAGGTGTAGCCGGTGAGGTGCACGATGTAGGAGAAATCCTTCGCCGGATCCCACGACACCTCCTGCATCAGGGGCAGGCGAAACACCGTGATGGGGATCTGCGCGATGGTGTAGCCGTCGGGCTTGGCGCCGGCGGCCATCGTCGCCGGGCCCACGGTGCCGCCGCCACCCGCCTTGTTGTCGACCGCGATCGGTTGGCCCAGCACCTTGGAGGCGCTCTCGGCGATCGCGCGCATCGAGATATCGGTCGAGCCGCCCGCCGGCCACGGCACGATCAGCGTGATCGGCTTGGTCGGATAATCCTGCGCTTGCGCTGCAACCGACACCAGCATGCCGGCGGCGGCGAGCAGGACCATCAAGCGATTGCGCTGCGACATCTCGTTCTCTCCCTGGTGGCCGCGTTCGATCGCGGCCGCGTCTTGTTCGGTGTTGGCAATGATCGTCCCTGTCATTCGCAAGGACACAGGGCGCATAGGACAGAACGCGGCGGACAACGGAAGAGCGAAGGCAGGGGCTGCGACAATTGGCCTGCCGCGCCGTGCGACGCCCTGCCGAGCCGCGGAATTCAATCGGTCTTTGGTCTGAGCTGACTGGCCGTTTCCGGCAGCATGCGCGGTGGGCCGCGCCTGACCGGCAAGCCGGGTTTGGTCAAGCGAATTATCCAGGGAACCCAAGGGCATCCGAGGGCATCGGCGCCTTGCGGGATCGCAGCCTTCCAGTCATCATGGGCGATCCGCCGCAGGAAGCTTCCCCGACTGATGACGCTCTCGCCCGACGCCACCGACGACGCTGTGACGACGGCGTTTGCCGGCCTTCCCGCATTGCTTGACCAGGCTCCCATGCTGGTCGCGCGCGGGCGGCTGCTCGATTGCGACTGCCTGCTCGGGGAGTTGGCGCGGCCGTTTCATGCCACGATCCGCACCGGGCGCATCGTCGAGCTCAAGCCTGCGCCGGTCCTGATGCGCTCGTGGCGCTTTGCCTATCGTGCGACGCCGCAGGCCTGGGCCGCCTATTGGCAGGCCGAGCCGAAGCCCGGCTGGCATGATCTCTTGGCGCTGACCAAGCGCGGCGAGGCGGTGCTGGAAGGCGATCTCCATCCCTTCATGACGCATCTGCAGTACTTCAAGGACCTGCTGGCGCTGCCGCGGCAGCAATTCGCGGCGGGCGCAACATGAGCGGCGCCATCATGAACGGCCACATCGAGCCGATGGTCGGCCGCTACGTTCACGTCGAGATCGGCGGCGAGCTGCACCGGATCTATTTCGAGGAGAACGGCGAGGGCGTGCCGCTGCTCTGCCTGCACACCGCGGGATCGGATGCGCGACAGTGGCGGCATCTGCTCGCTGACGCGCAATTTGCCGAAAATTTCCGCATCATTGCCTTCGATATGCCCTGGCATGGCAAGTCGAATCCGCCGAAGAGCTGGACCGGCGATGAATACCAACTCACCACAGCACGCTACACCGAGACCATCCGCGCCTTCTGCCGTGCGCTGCGGCTGGAGAAGCCGGTCGTGATGGGCTGTTCGATCGGCGGCCGCATCGTGCTGAATCTCGCGATCGAACATGCCGCCGAATTCCGCGCGCTGATCGGGCTCGAGGCCGCCGACTTCCAGGCGCCGTGGTACGACACCGGCTGGCTGAACCGTCCGGACGTTCACGGCGGCGAAGTCTGCGCCGCGCTGGTGTCGGGACTGATTGCGCCGCAGAGCCCGCAAGCCTCGCGGATGGAAACGCTGTGGGCCTACAAGCAGGGCGGCCCGGGCGTGTTCAAGGGCGATCTGTATTTCTACCGTGTCGATGGCGACCTGCGCGGCCAGGTCGCGTCAATCGATACTAAAGTATGCAAGCTGTATCTGCTCACGGGCGAGTATGATTTCTCCTGCACGCCCGAGGACACGAGGCGGACCGCAGCGGCAATAGGGGGCGCCAGCGTCACGATCATGGAGAAGCTCGGTCATTTTCCGATGAGCGAGAATCCGGAGCAGTTTCGCCGCTACATCGCACCCGTCCTCGCCGACATTCTCATGCACTAGATCGACGTTTCCACGAAGGAGTAGACGTATGACATCCAAATATCTCATCGGCTTCGCGCTCGCCGCCGCGCTCGGCGCGAGCCAGGCGCAGGCCCAGGAGCTGACCGGCACGCTGAAGAACATCAAGGACACCGGCGCGATCACGCTCGGCTACCGCGATTCCTCGATCCCGTTCTCCTATCTCGACGACAACCAGAAGCCCATCGGCTACGCCATGGACATCTGCTACAAGATCGTCGACGCGATCAAGAAGGAGCTCAAGCTCGACAAGCTCGAGGTCAAGCTCAACCCGGTGACCTCGGCGACGCGCATCCCGCTGATGGCCAACGGCACCGTCGACCTCGAATGCGGTTCGACCACCAACAATGCCGAGCGCCAGAAGCAGGTCTCCTTCACCAACTCGCACTTCCTGACCGCGAGCCGCTACGTCACCAAGAAGGCGAACAAGATCAATTCGATCGATGACCTGAAGGGCAAGACGGTGGTGTCGACCGCCGGCACCACCAACATCAAGCAGCTCACCGAGGCCAACCTGGCGCGGGGCTTGAGCGTCAACATCATCCCGGCCAAGGATCATGCCGAGGCCTTCCTGATGGTCGAGACCGATCGTGCGGTTGCCTTCGTGATGGACGACATCCTGCTCGCGAGCCTCGTCGCCGGCTCGAAGTCGCCGGACGACTACGTCATCTCCAAGGATGCGTTCTCCAAGCCCGAGCCCTACGGCATCATGCTGCGCAAGGACGATGCGCCGTTCAAGAAGGTCGTCGACGCCGCCACGGCCGCGCTCTACACCAGCGGCGAGGGCCAGAAGATCTACGACAAGTGGTTCACCCAGAAGATCCCGCCGAAGGGCCTCAATCTCAACTCGCCGGCTGGACCGGAGATGAAGAAGCAGTTTGCGAAGCCGTCGGATTCGCCCGATCCCGATGCCTATCTGGTGAACTGATTGCACGGCCGAGTTTGACCCGTCGCCCCTCGGCGGCGGGTCCCGAAAGTGAGTATGTCCGGCCATTTTGGAGGAAGATGGCCGGACATTTGCATAGACGCCGCGCGCCAAGTCGGCGTAATGCGTGATCGCCGCGGCCGCGCGTGGGGGACCTGTGAACTATAATTGGAACTGGCACATCTTTCTTGAGCCGAACCCGATGGGGACCGGCACCTATCTCGACCTGCTGCTGTCGGGACTGGTGGTCACTGTCAAGGTGTCGGTGCTCGCCTGGATCATCGCGCTGGTGACCGGCTCGGTGATCGGCGTGCTGCGCACGCTGCCGTCGAAGACGGCGTCGTGGATCGGCTTCTGCTGGGTCGAGTTCTTCCGCAACATGCCGCTGCTGGTGCAGCTGTTCCTCTGGTTCTTCGTGCTGCCCGAGCTGCTGCCCAAATCCGCCGGGCTGTGGCTGAAGCAGCTGCCGAACGCACCGTTCTGGACCGCCGCGATCGGCGTCGGCCTGTTCATGTCGGCGCGCGTCGCCGTGCAATTGCAGGCCGCGCATCACCTCGCTGCCGCGCGGCCAGAAGCAGGCCTCGACCGCGCTCGGCCTCACCACGGTGCAGACCTATCGCTACGTGCTGCTGCCGATGGCCTTCCGCATCATCCTGCCGCCGCTGACCTCCGAATTCCTCAACACCATCAAGAACAGCGCGGTCGCCATCACCATCGGCCTGATCGAATTGACCGGCGAGGCCCGCTCGATGCAGGAATTCTCGTTCCAGGTGTTCGAGGCCTTCACTGCGGCGACCGTGCTCTATCTTCTCCTCAATTTCGTCGTGGTGACCGCGATGCGCTTCCTCGAGCGCTATGTTGCGATCCCCGGCTACATCACGGGCAAATGACGATGCTCGGCAATTTCGATTTCGACGTCATCCGCCGCGCGCTGCCCTATCTGTTCTTCGAGGGCATGCGCTTCACGCTGACCCTGACGGCGCTTGCTGCGTTCGGCGGCCTGGTGTTCGGCACCCTGATCGCCCTGATGCGGTTGTCGAGCTACAAATGGCTCGGGCGCATCGCGGGCCTTTATGTCGACTTCATCCGCTCGCTGCCGCTGGTGCTGGTGATCTTCTGGTTCTACTTCCTGGTGCCCTATATCGGGCAGTGGCTGACCGGAGCGTCGCGGCCGATCACGGTCGGCGCCTTTGCCTCCTCGCTGATCACCTTCATCGCATTCGAGGCGGCCTATTTCTCCGAGATCATGCGCGCCGGCATCCAGTCGATCTCGAAGGGCCAGCCGGCCGCGGCTAGCGCGCTCGGCCTGACCTACGCGCAGTCGATGCGCTACGTCGTGCTGCCGCAGGCGTTCCGCAACATGCTGCCGGTGCTGCTGACGCAGACCATCGTGCTGTTCCAGGACACCTCGCTGGTCTACGTGCTGTCGATCCCGGATTTCCTCGGCGCCGCCAGCAAGGTCGCGCAGCGCGACGGCCGTCTGGTCGAAATGTACCTGTTCGCCGCGCTGGTCTACTTCGTCATTTCCTGTGTCGCATCCTTTGGTGTCCGCCGCCTGCAGGCGCGCATCGCCATCGTTCGCTGATCAAACGAGCTGAGCCATCATGATCGAGATCAATCACGTCAACAAATGGTACGGGCCGGCCTTCCAGGTGCTGAAGGACTGCACCACCAGCGTCGCCAAGGGCGAGGTGGTGGTGGTCTGCGGCCCCTCCGGCTCGGGCAAGTCGACCCTGATCAAATGCGTCAATGCGCTGGAGCCGATCCAGGGCGGCGACATCACGCTCGACGGCGTCAAGGTCAACGATCCCAAGACCGACCTGCCGAAGCTGCGCTCGCGCGTCGGCATGGTGTTCCAGCATTTCGAGCTGTTCCCGCATCTGCGCATCATCGACAATCTCTGCCTCGCGCAGGAGAAGGTGCTGGGCCGCAAGCATGACGGGGCCATGGCCAAGGGCATGAAGCTTTTGGAGCGCGTCGGGCTGAAGGATCACGCCAAAAAGTTTCCCGCCGAATTGTCCGGCGGCCAGCAGCAGCGCGTCGCGATCGCCCGCGCGCTGGCGATGGACCCGATCGCGATGCTGTTCGACGAGCCGACCTCGGCGCTCGACCCGGAAATGATCAGCGAGGTGCTCGACGTCATGGTCGACCTCGCCCGCGAGGGCATGACCATGATGGTGGTGACCCACGAAATGGGCTTCGCCAATAAGGTCGCCGACCGCGTCATCTTCATGGACCGCGGCGAGATCGTCGAGGATGCCAAGAAGGCCGACTTCTTCGGCACGCCGCGCAGCGACCGCGCGCAGAAGTTCCTGTCGAAGATCCTGCAGCATTAGGGGGCGTCGTTCTCTCCACTCCGTCATTCCGGGGCTCGCGAAGCGAGAGCCCGGAGTCCATTGGGCCGCATCTTCTGCTGTGAAATGGATTCCGGGCTCGCGCCTCTGGCGCGCCCCGGAATGACGGTGGGGAGAGGGTTTATCCCCGTTAACAATTTGCGTATACGAAAGCCCAGAACTCCCCCTTCGTCCGCAGGAGAACTCGCGTGGAAAAGATCGCTTACGTCAACGGCTCGTACGTGCCGCATTCCGAGGCCAAGGTCTCGGTGTTCGACCGCGGTTTCCTGTTCGCCGACGGCATCTATGAGGTGGCGGCGGTGCTCGAGGGCAAGCTGATCGACAACGCCTCGCATCTGGCGCGGCTGAAACGTTCGGTCGGCGAGATCCAGCTGGCGCTGCCGGAGACGCTGGAGCGGATCGAGGAGATCCAGAAGGAGCTGGTCAAGCGCAACAACCTCGTCAACGGCATGGTCTATCTCGAGGTAACCCGCGGCGCCGACAAAGGCCGCGATTTCGCGTTCCCGACGGCCGACGTCAAGCCGACGCTGGTCATGTTCACCTCGGAAAAGGACATCATCAACGCGCCCTCGGCCAAGACCGGCATCAAGGTCATCACGGTGCCCGACATCCGCTGGGAACGGCGCGACATCAAGAGCGTGGCGCTGCTCGCGCAGGTGCTGGCCAAGCAGGCCGCGGCCGCGGCCGGCGCCCGGCGAAGCCTGGATGATCGAGGACGGCAAGATCACCGAGGGCGGCTCGTCGTCGTCCTTCATCGTCACCCAGGACGACGTCATCGTGACCCGACAGAACGGCAACGAGATCCTGCCCGGCTGCACCCGCAAGGCGGTGGTCAAGCTCGCCGAGGAGCGCCAGCTGCGCATCGAGGAACGCGCCTTCACGGTCGCCGAAGCACTCGCCGCCAAGGAAGCCTTCATCACCAGCGCCTCGGTGTTCGTGCAGGGCGTGGTCGCAATCGACGGCAAGGCGGTCGGCAGCGGCAAGGTCGGCCCGATCACCGACCGCCTGCGCGAGATCTATGTCGAGTTCGCGCGGGCGACCGCGGTTTAATCTGTCCCTATTCACGCTGTCATCGCCCGGCTCGACCGGGCGATCCAGTATTCCAGATGCCGCGGTGCTCGAGCCGAGAAGCCGCGGCGTACTGGATGCCCCGCATGAAGCGGGGCATGACAGCTGAATATTTGGCGATCAGTATCGCCCTCAAGCTGCGACCTTCACTTTCACCGGATGCACTGCGCGGAAGCCGATGGCGATCCGGTTCCAGGCGTTGATCGCGCCGATCAGCGTGGTCAGGTTGACCAGCTCGCCGTCCGAGAACTGCGCACGTACCGCCTCATAGTCGGCATCGGGCGCGTGCGTGTCTGCAACCAGCGTCAGCGCTTCGGTCCAGGCCAGCGCCGCGCGCTCGCGCTCGGAGTAGAGCGGTGACTCGCGCCAGGCATTGAGCAGATAGAGCCGCTGCTCGGTCTCGCCATGCTTGCGGGCGTCCTCGGTGTGCATGTTGATGCAGTAGGCGCAGCCGTTGATCTGCGAGGCGCGGGTCTTCACCAGTTCGATCAGCGATTGCTCGAGGCCGCTCGCGGTGATCTGGCTTTCCACCGCAACCAGCGCTTTGATGGTTTCGGGGGCGGCCTGGTAGAAGTTCATCCGGGGTTTCATGCTCGTTCTCCGTGGTTGTGGGTTCAGTAACAAGGCTAGTGCGCGCCGCCGCCGCCAGCCAGCTGGCCCGGCTTCTTCAGGAACAGGGTTGCGACCAGCGCGATGATCAGCGCCACGCCGAGCAGGTAGAAGGTGTCGCTGAAGGCCAGGATGTAGGCCTGCTTCTGCACGACATTGCCGATCGCGGCGATCGCGCGGTGGGCGGCGGCGGCCTGGTCGGCGATGCCGTGGTTCATGAAATACTGCGTCATCTGCGCGATCCGGGTGCGGGTTGCCTCCTCCAGCAGCGAGACCGACTGCATCAGCACGTTGGAATGATACTGCTCGCGCTTGGTCAGCAGGGTCTGCAGCGCGGCGATGCCGATTGCGCCGCCGAGGTTGCGCATCATGTTGAACAGCGCTGACGCCGATCCGGCATTCTCCGCTTCAATTCCGGCCGTTGCAACCGCCGACAGCGGGGCAAATGCAAGCGCCTGACCGACGGCACGAACGACGTTCGGCCAGAGCAGCTGATCGGCGGCATAGTCGTTGGTCATGTAGATGTTCATGAAGCTGGAGCCGGCGAACAGCGCAAATCCGATACCGATGACGATGCGCGGGTCGAAGCGCTGCATCAGCTTAGGCACCAGCGGGATCAGCACGAGCTGCGGCAGTCCGGTCCATGCCAGCACCATGCCGATCTGCTCGGCATTGTAGCCCTGGATGCGCGACAGGTACTGCGGCAGGATGAACACCGAGCCGTACAGCGCAATGCCCATCAGGAAGTTCGCCAGCATGCCGAAGCCGAAATTGCGGCGGGCGAGCAGGCGCAGATTGAGCAGCGGCTTCTCGACGGTGAATTCGACGATCAGGAAGGCTGTCAGCGCAACCGCTGCGATGACAGACAGGCGGACGATGAAGGGCGAGCCGAACCAGTCGTCCTTGTTGCCTTCTTCGAGCACGGTCTGCAGCGCGGCCAGCCCGATCGCCATGGTGATGATGCCGAGCCAGTCGCCCTGGCGGATCAGCGACAGCTTCATCGGGCTCGGATCGAGCGAGACGTACAGCATCGCGATCATCACGGCGCCGGGCACCAGATTGACATAGAAGATGTACTGCCAGCCCCAGTTCTCGGTGAGATAACCGCCGATGGTCGGGCCGATCGCCGGCGCGAACGTCGCCGACAGCGCGAACAGCGCCAGCCCGATCGGCTGCTTGGCCTTCGGCAGCAGCGTGATGATCAGCGTGAACGCCATCGGGATCAGCACGCCGCCGGTGAAGCCTTGCACGGCGCGCAGCGCGATCATCTGCGGCAGGTCCTGGGCCAGCGCGCAGGCCGCCGAGAACACCAGGAACAGGAACGCATTGGTGAGCAGATAAAGGCGAACCGAGAAGACCCGCGCGAGCCAGCCGGACAGCGGGATCACCACGATCTCGGCAATCAGATAGGAGGTCGAAATCCAGCCACCGTCATCGATGCCGGCGCCGATGCCGCCTTGAATGTCGGCGAGCGAGGCGTTGACGATCTGGATGTTGAGCACCGCCATGAACGCGCCGAGCGTGGCGCCGATCACCGCGATCCAGGTCCGCGTCGAGACCGCAGGCGCGGCGGGTGCTGCGGGTTTCGAAAGATCGGCCGTATTGGCTGCATCGGCTGTGGGCTGGAGTGTGGTCATCGGGGTCGTCCTTGCTGACTCAAACAACATGTATTAGGCGGCCGGTTTCGATAATCCGGGAAAGGGTGGAAGGATTGTCCGGCAGAGCTTGATAATCGGATGCCTAGCTGTTCTGCCGTTCGTAGCGGCTTGCCACAGCAGCTGGTCTATCGCCGGTGTGCGCGGCACGAAGGAGAAGCGATCACGGAGAGGCACACAGCAAAACGCGATCGACCGCCGATGCGGTGATCGATCGCGCTTGGCCAATTGAAGAACCGTTCGTCCCTAGCCGCCGTGCGGCCGCGTCGCCGAGGCAAGCCGGCGCTTCTCGTCGCGTTCGGCCAGCACCGTAGCCTTGGTGTTGACGGTCGGGATCGCCGACATGCCCGGCCGCAGCAGGCCGGTCAGGCTGTGATCGTCGAGCACGATCTTCACTGGCACGCGCTGCACGATCTTGGTGAAATTGCCGGTGGCGTTGTCGGGCGGCAGCAGCGCGAATTCGAGACCGCTGGCCGGCGACAGACTGTCGACATGGCCCTTCAAGGTGGTGCCGTGGAAACTGTCGACGGTGAGCTCGACCGGCTGGCCATTCCGCACATGGGTCAGCTGCGTCTCCTTGAAATTGGCGACCACATACACCGCATCGAGCGGCACCACCGCCATCAGCTGGGTGCCGGCCTGCACGTACTGGCCAACACGGAGCGTGCGGGCGCCGACCGTGCCGTCGACCGGCGCGGTGATCTTCGCATAGGACAGATTGAGCTCGGCCTGCTGCTCGACTGCGCGGGCGCGGTCGACCTGCGCGGCGGCCTGGGCGCGCTGCGTGGTCAACACATCGACCTTGCGCTGCGCTGCCGACAGCGCCGATTTCGCGTGCTGCAATTGCGCGGTGTTGGCGCGCAGCGCCGCATCGGTCTGCTGCGCGCGCTGAATGGTGCCGGAGCCGGACTTCATCAGCCCGTCGTAGCGGCTCTGCTCCTCCTGGGCGAATTTCAGATTGGCTTCGGCGGCTTCGACATCGGCCGTGCTCTGGTCGATGATCGGTTGCTGCAGCTCGAGCTGGGCATCGAGGTTGCGCACCGACGCGCTCGCGGCGTCGACGTCAGCCTTGGCCTGGCCGAGCGCGGTGCGGTAATCGCGGTCGTCGATCTCGGCCAGCAGCTGGCCGGCCTTCACCGGCTGGTTGTCGGTGACCAGCACGCGGGCGATATAGCCCGACACTTTCGGTGCGATGATCGTAGAGTCCGCCTTCACATAGGCGTCGTCGGTCGATTCGAGGTAGCGGCCGGTGGTGAGATAGTCGTAGCCAAAATCGGCGGCGACGGCGATGCCGAGCAGCGCGGCGAGCCCGAGGGCTGCCCGCTTGAACGTCGCGCGCGACGGGCGCAGGCCAATTTTAGCCGATTCGTCAGGGACATAGGTTGTGGTCGACATGGCATCCTCCGGGTCGAACATTCGCGTCCTTCCAGAAAGGGCGCCGATCTCGACCCGTTAGATGCAATGTCCTCCTCGCTGTGATAATCCCGATAAAACTGGAAGCATTATCAAGCCAGCGCTGATAATCCGGACGTCGCGCACATGGATCGCCTGACCAGCCTGACCGCCTTCGTCCGGGTCGTGGATGCCGGCGGCTTTTCCGCGGCCGGCCGCAAGCTCAACATGTCCACCACCATGGTGAGCAACCATGTGCAGTCGCTGGAGGACCGGCTCGGCGCCCGGCTGCTCAACCGCACCACGCGCAAGGTCAGCCTCACCGAGGTCGGCCAGGCCTATTACGACCGCTGCGTCCAGATCCTCGCCGACATCGAACAGGCCGACGACATCGCGGGCGCGTTGCAGTCGGTGCCGCGCGGCACGCTGCGCATCTACACCAACACCCACCTAGCGCAGTTCCTGTCGCCCGCGGTGGTCGAGTTCCTGGCGACCTATCCGGAGGTCAAGGTCGACCTCGCGATCGGTGAACGCAATGTCGACCTGATCGACGAGAATTACGATCTCGCGGTGCGCATGCTCCCGCCGCCGGATTCCAGCCTGATCGTGCGCAGCATCGCGACCTGGCGGCACGTGCTGTGTTGTTCGCACGGCTATATCGAACAGCACGGCAAGCCCGCGCAGCTCGGCGACCTCGCGGAACGCAATTGCATCCGTCACGTCAATTATCCCTATGGCGACGAGTGGCATTTCGTCGACCGCAAGGGCACGCCGGCGTCGGTGAAGGTCAGCGGCAATCTGGTCGCCAACAGCGGCGACACGCTGCGGCTCGCCGCATTGGCCGGCGTCGGCGTGTTCCTCGCGGCAGGCTTCCTGGTGCGCGACGAGCTCGAGTCCGGCCAACTGGTCCGTCTGTTGCCCGAGTACCGGCCGGTCGAGTTCACCATGAACGCGGTCTATCCGCACCGCCATCATCTCTCGGCGAAGGTGCGCACCTTCATCGATCTCCTGGTGCATCACGCCACCGAGCAGCAGAAGCTGATCAATCCGTATTCGTGAGGAGCGTGGAAAGAGCCGCGCACGCACATCTATCTCCGTCACCCTGAGGAGTGCGAAGCGCGTCTCGAAGGGTCGACGGCTCCAGTGTGGCCGTCCATCCTTCGAGGGCCGCTGAAGAGAGCGGCCACCTCAGGATGACGGGACCGGAAGTGGAGCGCTTCCTCCTGCATCATGGCGCCCCGGCCCCCCTCGCATGGCGCTCCCGTGTATCAAGGTCGCGTCACTTGCCGGGGTCCGCCATGCCGCTTCGCTTCCTCGCATCGCTTCTGTTCGCGCTTGCAGCAAACCTGCTGTTGCAGGTGCCGGCGCGCGCCGCCTATCCCGACCATATCGTGAAGATCGTGGTGCCGTTCGCGCCGGGCGGCGGCACCGATGTGGTGGCGCGCACGCTGGCGCAGGAGATGCAGAAGGATCTCGGCGTCACCGTTATCGTCGAGAACAAGCCGGGGGCTGGCACGATCGTCGGCACGCAGAGCGTCGCGGCGAGCCCACCCGACGGCTACACCCTGCTGATGGCGACCTTCGCCAACGCGGTCAATCCGAGCCTCTACCGCAAGCTGCCCTATGACGCGCACAAGGATTTTGCCCCCGTGGCGCTGGTGGCGCGCTCCTTCAACGTCGTGGTGGTCAATCCATCCTCGCCGATCAAGTCGATCGCCGATCTGGTCGCGGCCGCGAAGGCTGATCCGGAAAAGCTGTCCTACGGCACTTATGGCACCGGCACCTCGGCACATCTCGCCGGTGAATTGTTCAAGCACATGACGGGAGTCAATCTCACCACCGTGCCCTACAAGGGTGCGGCGCCGGCCATCACCGACCTCCTGGGTGGCCAGATCCAGGTGATGTTCACGACGGTGGCGAGCTGCGCGTCGCTGGTCGAAGCCGGGCAGCTGCGCGCGATCGGCGTAACCTCGACTGAGCGCTCGCCCGCGTTCCCGCAGCTGCCGACGGTGTCCGAAGCCGGCGTGCCGGGCTACGTCGCGGAATCCTGGTACGGCCTTTACGCCCCTGCGAACACGCCGCCCGACGTGATCGCCCGGCTCAACACGTCCGCGGCCAAGGCCGTGCAGGCGGAGGCCTTCAAGAAGCTCAGCGTCAACGAGGGCCTCGTGATGGTGGCACAGCCTCCGGCCGAGCTCGACCGCTACTTTTCCGGTGAAGAAGCGCGCTGGCGCAAGGTGATCCAGGACGCCGGCATCAAAGCCGAATAGGCAGCGTGCCCGGTGCGGCGATCACATCTTTTTGCATCGCCATGCCGTAACTGTGATTCTAGACGCAACGAATGGTTCCTGGGGTCGTTGATGACGGGACACCGGCAACCCTGCCGGTATGGATCACGCCCGGGGCTGGGAGAGAGCCATGTGGATTCTGTTGCTGCTGCCGTTCATCGGCTTGCTGTGGGTGCCGTTCTATAATTTCGCCGAGCCGTCGCTGTTCGGCTTTCCGTTCTTCTACTGGTACCAGCTCGCCTGGGTGCCGATCTCGTCGCTCTTGATCTGGGTGGTCTATCGCAGCCGCCAGCCAGACGCCGGCGAGCGGCGGTGAGGGGAGAGCCATGACCGATCATATCGCCTGGGTGGCGCTCTCCGTCTTCGTCTTCTTCTTCGCGCTCGTCACCGTGATGGGCTTCTTCGCCGCACGCTGGAAATCCGGCCCGGTCAGCGAGCATCTCGACGAATGGGGGCTCGGCGGCCGTCAGTTCGGCACCTGGATCACCTGGTTCCTGGTCGGCGGCGATTTCTACACCGCCTACACCGTGATCGCGGTGCCGGCGCTGGTCTACGCGGTCGGCGCCTATGGCTTCTTCGCGCTGCCCTACACCATCATCGTCTATCCCTTCGTGTTCGCCGTGATGCCGGTGCTGTGGAAGAAGGCGCATGCCAACGGCTATGTCACCGCCGCCGACGTCGTCCACGGCGCCTATGGCTCGCGCGCGCTCGAGCTCGCGGTGGCGCTGACCGGCCTGGTCGCGACCATGCCCTATATCGCGTTGCAGCTGATCGGCATGGAGGTCGTGATCAAGGCGATGGGTCTGACCGGCGAACTGCCGATCATCGCCGCCTTCGTGATCCTCGCGCTTTATACCTATAGCTCCGGCCTGCGTGCCCCGGCGCTGATCGCCTTCGTCAAGGACATCATGATCTACATCGTGGTGCTGACGGCGGTGGTCGTGGTGCCCGCGAAGCTCGGCGGCTACGGCGCGGTGTTCTCCGCGGCCAACGACGCCTTCACCGCGAAGGGCGGTGCCACCGGGCTGACGTTGAAGCCCGCCCAGTATCTGCCTTATGCGACGCTGGCGCTCGGCTCGGCGCTCGCCGCCTTCATGTATCCGCATACGCTGACGGGCATCTTCGCCTCGAAGTCGGCGGATACGATCCGCAAGAACGCGATCCTGCTGCCGGCCTATACGCTGCTGCTCGGCCTGATCGCGCTGCTCGGCTACATGGCCTATGCCGCGGGCATCAAGGTGACGTCGCCGAACGACGTAGTGCCGATGCTGTTCAAGACACTGTTCCCGGAATGGTTCGCGGGATTTGCGTTCTCGGCGATTGCGATCGGCGCGCTGGTGCCGGCGGCGGTGATGAGCATCGGCGCCGCCAATCTGTTCACCCGCAATGTCTGGAAGTCCTACGTCAACCCGGACATCTCGCACGCCGGTGAAGCGTCGGTGGCCAAGATCACCTCGCTGGTGGTGAAGGTCGGCGCGCTCGCCTTCATCCTGTTCCTGCCGACGCAATATGCGCTCGACCTGCAACTGCTCGGCGGCCTCTGGATCGTGCAGACGTTGCCGGCCCTGGTGTTCGGCTTGTTCACGGTCTGGTTCCGCGCCGAAGGCCTGCTGCTCGGCTGGGCCGCCGGCATCGGCTGGGGGACCTATACGGCATGGAGCAACGGGCTGAAGCCGCTGGCCAGCATCTCGCTCGGCGAGAACAGCTACACTTTCTATGTCGGCCTTGGCGCGCTGCTGCTCAACATCGTGGTGGCGGTGCTGGCGACCGTCGTGGTCGGCGTGATCTCACCCGCCAAGCGCGGCGCGGCGGCCTGAGCCGTCGCCGATATCTGATGGGGCGGAGGTGAGAAGCGCGGTCAGCCGCTCCACCTCCGCCTTGGTCTTTGCGATCGCGTTGTCCTTCACCGGCCCGTAGCCGCGGATCTCCATCGGCGCTTTTGCGATCGCTGTGAGATCGGGCAGGCGTGCCGCATCGAGCTTGCCGAGCAGCGTGTCGATCAGGGCCTCGTACCAGCCGATCAGCTCGCGCTCGGCGCGGCGCTCCGCGGTGGTACCGAACACGTCGAACGGCGTGCCGCGCAGTCCTTTCAGCCCCGCGAGCAGCCGCAGCGGCGTCTGGATCCATTGCCCGAACGCGCGCTTCCTCGGCCGTCCGCGTGCATCCTGCCGCGCCGGGAGGAAGGGCGGTGCGAGATGGTACCGGACTGTGAAGTCGCCATCGAACTCGCGCTTGAGCTCATCGAGGAAGCCGGTCTGCATATGCAGGCGCGCCACCTCGTATTCGTCCTTGTAGGCCATCAGCTTGAACAGCGACTGTGCCACGGCGTCGGTCAACGTCTCGCTGCCAAACGCAGCCTCGGCGCGGCGGACGCGCTCGACCGTGGCGCGGTAGCGTGCGGCATAGGCCTCGTCCTGATAGTCGGTGAGGAAATCGGCGCGGCGCGCGATTATCTGCTCCAGCGTCTCCGGCGCATTGGCCGCAGCACCGTCGGCCTTCGGTAGAAAATCCGGATCGGCAAAAGCGAGCCGGCCCCAGGCCAGCGCCTGCTTGTTGCGCTCGATCGCGACGCCATTCAGCTCGATCGCGCGCAACAAGGCCTCCAGCGACACCGGCACCAGGCCCTGCTGCCAGGCAAAGCCGAGCATCATGATGTTGGCATACACGCTGTCGCCGAGCAGCCGTTCGGCCAGTGCATTGGCATCGATCGTGGTGAGATTGCCCAATCCAATCACCCGCTCGATGGCGCGCAAGCGAACCGGCGAGGCGAGGTCGGCATCGCGGAAGCGCACCACGTCGCCGGTCGGCATCTCCGCGGTGTTGACCGCGGCGCGCATGCCCTTGCGATAGGTGCCGGACGCCTTTGCCGACGAGCTCACCACGAGGTCGCAGCCGATCAGCGCATCGGCCGCGCCCTGGTCGATCCGCACCTGATGCAGTGCGCCGGGCCTAGCCGCCAGCCGCAGGAAGCTCAGCACCGGGCCGAACTTCTGCGCGAAGCCGGTGAAATCGAGCACCGAGACGCCGCGGCCCTCGAGATGCGCCGCCATTGCGATCAGCGCGCCGACGGTGATCACGCCGGTGCCGCCGACGCCGGTGACCAGCAGATCGTAGGGCTTGTCGAGTGTCGCAAGCTCCGGCGCCGGCAGCGTTGCCGCGCGCGCCAGCGGATCGATCGCGCTTGCGCTCCTCGCCCGGCGCTTGCCGCCCTCGATGGTGACAAAACTCGGGCAGAAGCCGTTGAGACAGGAGAAATCCTTGTTGCAGGTCGAGAGGTTGATCTTGCGCTTGCGGCCGAATGGCGTCTCTGTCGGCTCGACGCTGAGGCAGTTCGATTCCACCGAGCAGTCGCCGCAGCCCTCGCAGACGAGGTCGTTGATGTAGGCGAAGCGCGCCGGATCTTCGATCGTGCCGCGCTTGCGCCGCCGCCGCTTCTCGGTGGCGCAGGTCTGCTGATAGATCAGCACGGTGACGCCGGAAATCTCGCGCAGCTCGCGCTGCACGGCATCCATCTCCTCGCGCGGATGGATGGTGACGCCGACCGGCAAATCCGCCGGCGAGAAATGTGTGGGATCATCGGACACCAGCGCAATGCGCGTTACACCTTCGGCGCGGACCGAGTGGGCGATCGCCTGCACGCTGACCGGGCCGTCGACCGGCTGGCCGCCGGTCATCGCGACCGCGTCATTGAACAGGATCTTGTAGGTGATGTTGGCGTTGGCCGCGATCGCCTGCCGGATCGCCATCGAACCGGAGTGATAATAGGTGCCTTCGCCGAGATTCTGGAACACATGGCGGTTGCCGGTGAATTTCGACGAGGCCGCCCAGTTGACGCCTTCGCCGCCCATCTGGATCAGCGACGAGGTTTCGCGGTCCATCCAGCTCGCCATGAAGTGGCAGCCGATGCCGGCCAATGCCTTGGAGCCGTCGGGCACTTTTGTCGAAATGTTGTGCGGGCAGCCCGAGCAGAAATACGGCGTGCGCGTCGCGCCGGGGACTGCGATGGTGCGGTCCTGCTCGGGTCTGAGCGCAGCGACGCGTTGTGCCAACCGCAGCTCCGGAAACATCGGGTCGAGCCGCCGCGCCAGCACGTCCGCCAGCATGCGCGGCGACAACTCGCCGGTCCAGGAGATCAGCCGTGCGCCGGCTTCGTCATGCTTGCCGACCATGCGTTCCGGCTTGGCGCCGGGATAGTCGTAGAAATATTCCTTGAATTGGCTCTCGATGATGCCGCGCTTCTCCTCGACCACCAGGATCTCGCGCTTGCCCTTCACGAATTCCATCGCGTCGTGCAGCGCGAGCGGCCACACCATGCCGACCTTGTAGATGTCGATGCCGAAGCGGCGGCAGGCGGCTTCATCCAGCCCGACCAGTCGCAGCGCCTCCATCAGATCGAGATGCGCCTTGCCCGTGGTGACGATGCCGTAGCGCGCGTCCTTGATGTCGTAGATGCGGCGGTCGATCGGGTTGGTCTTGGCGAAGGCGTAGACTGCGTGCTTCTTCGCTTCCAGCCGCTCCTCGATCTGCGGGCCCGGCAGGTCCGGCCAGCGATAATGCAGGCCGCCGGGCGGCGACACGAAATCCGGCTGGATGAAACGGCGTGGGGCGGGCAGCTCGACCGAGGCGCCGGATTCGACGATCTCCGAAATCGCCTTGAAGCCGACCCACATGCCGGAGAATCGACTGAGCGCGTAGCCGTATTCGCCGAACGCGAGATACTCGCCGACATCGGCCGGATGCAGCGTCGGCATGAACCAACTCATGAAGGCGACGTCGGATTGATGCGGCATCGAGGATGACACGCAGCCATGATCGTCGCCGGCGACGACCAGCACGCCGCCATGCGGCGAGGAACCGTAGGCATTGCCGTGCTTCAGCGCATCGCCGGAGCGATCGACGCCGGGGCCCTTGCCGTACCAGAGACCGAACACGCCATCGACCTCGCGATCCCTTTGCGTCTCGACCTGCTGCGAGCCGAGCACCGCGGTCGCCGCGAGGTCCTCGTTGACCGCAGGCAGGAATTCGATGCGGCTGTCTTTCAGCTGTTGCTTGATCTTCCACAGTTCGAGATCGACGCCGCCGAGCGGCGAGCCGCGATAGCCGGAGATGAAGCCCGCGGTGTTGAGCCCCGCGGCGCGGTCGCGCCTGCTTTGGTCGAGCGCGATGCGGACGATCGCCTGCGTGCCGGTGAGGAAGACGCGACCGCGCTCCCGGCTGTAGCGCGCCGACAGCTGGTAGGCGTCGAGCAGCGGCATCTGGCCCATGACCGGTCCCTCGTGGAATCGCGATGTCTGATTGGACGAGGCTATGCCTGCGGGGCTGGTAGGTCTTACCTATCTATCCGTTTGCGATGCGGATTTCGATAGGATATTGCCTATAATCGTGTGATTTGGAAAAATCTACCTAATCGGAGCTCTGCGATGGTCGAAGAGCAAGACGAACGAATTCTCGCCGAGCTGCAAAGGGATGGCCGCGCCACCAACCAGCAGCTTGCGGAAACCGTGGGGATGTCGACCTCGGCGTGCTGGCGCCGGGTCCGTGCACTGGAGGAGACCGGCGTCATCTCAGGCTACTCGGCGCTGGTGGCGCGCGAGCGCGCCGGCTTCGCCACCTCGGCGATCCTGCACGTGTCGCTGGAGCGGCACGACGTCAAATTCGTCGATGAGTTCGTCGCGCGGGTGATGCAGCGCCGCGAGGTGCTGGAATGCTTCGCGACAACCGGCGACGCCGACTATCATCTGCGCGTCGTCGTGCGCGACATGGACGATTACAATAGATTCCTGGACGAGTTCATGTTCCGCATCCCCGGCATCCGCCATGTCCGCACCAACGTGATCCTGAAGGAAATCAAGACCGGCGTGGCGCTGCCGTTCTAGTTCGTCGTTCGAGGTGCGCGCGTCTCTCTCTCTCTCGTCATTCCGGGGCGTGCGCAGCACGAGCCCGGAATCCATTGCTCCACATGCCATGTGGCCCGATGGATTCCGGGCTCTCGCTGCGCGAGCCCCGGAAGGACAAGGATAGACCTCTACGCCTCAGCCGATTTGGTCTGCATCAGGAGCATGAAGATCATGACATGGCTCACCAGCAGCAGCGGCACGTAGAGCGCCGGGATATAGATGCCGGCGCCGAACAGGCCGGGATCGGCGTTCTTCGTCGCGCCCATGAAGTAGGCGTTGAGAAGATCCAGCGTGCCCCAGATGTTGAACAGCCAGACGATCGGGGTAGCGATCGGCCAGCGCCACGAAAGTGCCGCCGTCGCGAGCAGCGCGAGAACTGCGGCGGTCAGATCGCCCCAGCCGACCGCGCCGGCAAACACCGGGTTTACCTCCGGCGACACGAAGCCGGTGACCAGGAAGTTCATCCCGAGAAACCGGAAGGCATGGAACGCTGCAAGCAGCCGCAGCGCCTGGTGGCGCGGCCAGGTGCGGAGCGCCGGCCAGACATAGGTCACGGCCACCACCGCACTGGTCAGGAATGCTCCGGCGACGCTGAGCAGGAATGGGACGTTGAGACTGACTGGCATGGTCGGCTCCCTTCTGATTGTCGATCGGGGTCGAGGAGGTCGAACCCGACGATCGGGCTCGACCTCGGCGAGGCGTTCAGGGCTTGGCCAACAGCAGGCGGAGCGGCAGCAGCGGGCCGACCGCGATGTAGTCGTGGTCCATGATGTCGAGTTTGGACAATGGCAGGCCTTCCATGATCGCGTGGGCCTCGGACGTATCCTTGGCGTCGAGCAGGAAGACGACGCCGCGCCCGTCGGACCGCGAGTACCATTCGCGCACCTTGCCATTGAGATAGAGCTGCACGGTCTGGCGGATTTCGTCCGGCATCACGGCCATCACCTGATCGCGGGTGACGCCGGCCTTGACGGTCAGGATGACCATCACACCGGTGGTTATGGGGGAGACGGCTTGAGCTTGTGTCTGGGCGGAAGATGGAGCGGTCATGGTGGTGGCGCCTGTCAAAGTGAGGGTGAGAGCCAGGAGGCAGTGATGGATTGCTTTCATCGGTCGCGTGTCTCCGCTCGCGACACCGTCGTGATGTCGCGTGGATCAGCGCATATCGCGCTGCTTGCGGCTTGGATGTAGGGCTGGTTCCCGTGCGCGACTATTCGCGATAATGTTCACAGGCCATGAAGCAGAGCTTCACAGTCCGGCAGGGCGCGCTCGACGGCGTCGAGGCGTTTCTGGCCGTCGCCCAGCACCGCAGCTTTCGCCGCGCGGCGACCGAGCTCGGGGTGACGCCGTCGGCGATCAGCCAGGCGGTGCGCGCGCTCGAGGCGCGGCTCGGCGCCGTGCTGTTCATCCGCACCACCCGCAGCGTCGGGCTGACCGAGGCCGGCGAGCGATTTCTGGCGCGCGCAAGGCCGGCGTTCGAGGAACTGGTGGCCGCGAGCGGCGCAGCGCGCGAGCTCGGGCAGAAGCCGGCCGGGCTGTTGCGCCTCACCGTGCCGCGCTCGGTGGTGCCGATCCTGCTGGAGCCGTTGATCGCCTCGTTCTGCAAGGCCTATCCAGAGATCGAGGTCGAGCTCGCCGCCAGCGAGGAGCTGGTCGACCTCGCTGCCGGCGGTTTCGATGCCGGCATCCGGATGGGCCAGTTCATCAACCCGGACATGGTCGCAGTGCGCCTGACCAAGCCGTTCCCGTTCGCGATCGTCGGCAGCCCGGATTACCTCGCGCGGCGCGGCCGCCCCAAGCGTCCGGACGATCTGCGCGCGCATGCTTGCCTCAGGCTGCGGCGATCGAATGGCGGGCTCGCGCCGTGGTCTTTGAACGACAATGGCCGGTCGATCGAGCTCGCGGTATCCGGCTCGTTCATCGGCCATGATTTCCCGACGCTGGTCGGCGCGGCGGTCGAAGGCGTGGGTCTGGCGCAAGTGCCGGCACCACTGATCACGGGCGCCGTGAAGGAGAAAAGGCTCGTCCGCGTGCTGGATCAATTCGCGCCGACGACGCCCGGCGTGTTCCTCTATTATCCCGGCCACCGCCAGATCATGCCGAAGCTGCGGGCGTTCATCGATCACGTGAAGCGTCGGCCCGGGGCAAGGCTTCTCTAGACTCTTAGCAAATTGCATAAAATTTGAATGACCGGGAACCGGACGCGAAAAGCGTTGCGCCGTTTGCGCGATGGTTGAGGCGATGTCGTGTTAACCTCGACTGCGTTTGCAACAATTTGTCCTATTTAACGCGATCGCAACACCACGTACCTCATGTGGACCATCGAGAAGTACCTAGAGAAGTACCATCGAGAAGACCGGGAGTTCGGCAGTTCGTCCGGCGGGGAGCGTCGAAAATGAATTCGGTAAGTATGCAGCGCGATATCGTCGTCGATTGGCAGGCTCAACATGAGCGTCTGTTCGGCTTGCACGCCATCAAGCTTCGGCATCGTCTGGCCGAGAGCGAATTGTTCTCACGGGAGAGCATAGGCAAGCTGATCGAGCGCTGCCCGAAATCGCATCTCGGGCTTGAATCCGTCAGCTTCGACGGCGATACGCCGAAGCGCATCTATGGCGAGCTCGGCGGCAGCTCGGGGCTTCAGGCGATTGAAGCGATCGAGAAGGGGCGCATCTGGATGAACATCCGCCGCGTCATGGACTGGGCGCCCGAATACAACGAGCTGCTCAATCAGATATTCTCCGAATTTGAAGCGCGGATGAGCGGCTTCAAGACCTTCAAGCGGACCCTTGGCGTGCTGGTGTCGTCGCCGAATGCGAAGGTGCCCTATCACGCCGACATTCAGGGGCAGTCGCTCTGGCAGATCTCGGGTGTCAAGCGCGTGTTCATTTATCCGCGCTCGGACGTCTTCATGCCGCCGGAAAACGTCGAGAAGATCCTGCTGCGCGAGACCAACGAAGACGTGCCTTACCGGAGTTGGTTCGACGAGTTCGCGACCGTGTTCGACCTGCATCCGGGCGAGATGCTGACATGGCCGCTCTACGCACCGCACAAGGTCGAGAACCACGATTGCCTGAACATCTCCGTCACCATGGAGCACTGGACGCGATCGACCTGGAATGCCTATGCGGTGCATTACGGAAACGGCGTGCTGCGCCGGACGCTCGGATTGCGCAACACGTCGACGCGCGATCACGGGTTGCACGTCTATCCAAAGGCCACCGCGGCCATGATCTGGAAGAAGATGGGCCGGCAGATCGAGGGCGACGTCGTCAAAAGCCGGGATTTCCGGATTGCGCCCGAAAGCGAAAATGGAATTCGCGCGCTGTGATGAGCCGTTGCCGGCCGTATCCGAGAGACGCTTCAGATGTTGGCGCCAAACAGAAGCCCGTATCCGATCGACCTGCATATCGGCATCGAACCCGAGTTCGATTTCCGTTCGGCCGAGTATCGCGCCTTTCACAATCTCGAGCGTGCGACGGTGTTTCAGGCGCCGTCATGGCTCGATGCCGTCCACCGCAAGCTGATGCCGCATCTCGCGGCGAAGCAGTACACGCTCACGATCCGCAATCTCGACCGCACGCTGCTTGCGGTCATTCCGCTGGTCCTGCAACGGTCGGCGGGATTGTCGATGCTGCTGCCTGCCGATTTCGGCGTCTGCGACTACAACGCCATCATCGCGGACCCGGCGACGCTGGAGATGCTGGCCGCTGATCCGTCCGTTGTCGACCGGATCGACCGGTTGCTCGACGTTGCCGACGTGCTGATGTTCCGCAAGGTCCGCGATGATGGTTTCGACGCCCGCAGACTGTTCAGGAAAACGGTCGCAAGCCGCAACGAGAACGCGGCCTATCACAGCGAGACCGGCCCCGATTTCGAGGTGTGGCAACGCCAGACGATCAGCAAGAAATACTCCAAGGAGCTGCGACGGCTGGCCAGGCAGATCGAACGCGAGTTCGGTCCGTACGAACATCGCCCGGCGCGGACCGAGGCCGAAATTCGCGACGCGTTCAGGTTTCTCAAATCTGCACGGGACGGCCGGTTTGAAGGCGATTTTCTCGACAATCCCATCTACGAACAATTCTATTGCGACATCGCCGTCGCGGGAATCGAGTCCGGCGAGGCGATCACCTATGTCAGCTATCTCAATGGCGAGCCGGTCGCTGCCCTGTTCGGGCCCGCCTGCGAAGACGAGTTTCATGCCGTCCTGATCGGCTCCGACATTCAGCGGTTCGGCAAATTCTCGATCGGCATGCAGCTGATCTATCGCGTGATCAAGTTGCGGTTCGATCAAGGCCTGCGCCGGCTCGACATGGGTCTCGGAAATACGGGTTACAAGTCGCAGTTTCGTGTCGAGGAAACCGGGTTGCAGAATTTCACATCGTCCCGTTCGCTGGCCGGATCGCTGATTTCGCTCGTGTACCATCGCGCCAAGCCGCTCAAGCGCGTGCTCGGGCGGTTCTCATCCCACGTGCGTTGATCGCCGGGACGACGAACGGAGAGAAACCCGTATTTGGGCTCCATCACCGTCACCCTGAGCAGATCGCGCAGCGGCCGTCTCGAAGAGCCGACGGCCACCAGCTGAGCCGTTCATGCGTCGAGACGCCGCTACGCGGCTCCTCAGGATGACGGGGAAGGGGCGGCGCTCACGCCTTCTCCTTCACGAACCTGTTCCGCAATGTCCCGATCCCGGTGATGTCGATCTCGACCACGTCGCCGTCCTTCAGGTCAGGCGAGGCGCCGTCGGTGCCCATCCAGATCACGTCGCCCGGCGACAGGGTGAAATATTTGGTCAGCTCGACCAGGAAGGGCACGATGCCGAAGATCATCTCATTGGTGTGGAAGCGGCCGGTCTCCTTGCCGTTGACGCGGATCGCGGTCTCCATGCCGTCGAGGTCGACATCTGTCTCGATCCACGGGCCCATCGGCTTGAAGGTGTCGGCGTTCTTCGAGCGCCACAGGCTGCGGTCCGCCTTCTGCCAGCTGCGCTCGGAGACGTCGTTGCCGATGGTGTAGCCGAACACGCAGTCCATCGCGTTCGCTTCGGTGAGGTGCTTGACTTTCTTGCCGATCACGACGACGAGCTCGCCCTCGTAGTGGATCTTCTCGGTCGCGCTCGCCGGGATCACGACGTCCTCGTCATGGGCGATCAGTGCGTTCTGGGCGCGGTAGCCGATCTCGGGACGATCGGGGACGTTCGGCACCGTGCCGGCCTTGTCGGCGGCTTCCTTGAGGTGCTTCAGATAATTCAGCCCGACGCAATAGAAGGTGCGCGGGATCAGCGGCAGCTCGATCTTGACGTCCTTCAAGGCGTGGGTCTTCGACGTCCTGCTCCATTCGCCAAAGGGATCGCCGTTGACTGTGATGACGGTGTCGCCTTCGACGAGGCCCCAAGAAGGAGCGCTCGCGGTATTGCCCGCGGCGGTGAATTTCAGCCAGCGCATGATGATGTCCCTCTATTCCGCAGCCTGTGCGCGGGTCTTCCAGGCGCCCGCGGCGGGACGCTTGAGCCCGAGATTTTCCCGCAGCGTCGTGCCGGCGTAATCTTTGTGAAAGAGCCCGCGCTTCTGCAACTCGGGCACCACATGGTCGACGAAGTCGGCGTAGGAGCCCGGCACGTAGCTCGCCGCGACCACAAAACCATCGCAGCCGCGATTGATGAACATTTCCTCCAGCCGGTCGGCGATCTCCTTGGGGCCGCCGACCATCGCGTCCTGCACCTGACCTCGGCCGGAGAAGGTGATGAAGTCGCGGGTCGAGGGATTGGTCTTACCCGAGGTGCGCAGCACGCCGTCCCGGATGCCGAGCATGCCTTGCATGCCCTGCAATTCCTCCGTCGTCAGCGGCTCGTCGATGCCCTTGGCGCCGAAATCGAAGTTGAGGCCTTCGGCGAGCAGCGACAGCGCGTCGATCTCGAGCGGCAGCTTCTGGATCACCGCCATCCGGTCCTCGGCCTCGGTCTTGGTCGCGCCGGTGACCGGCGTGATCAGGTTGCAGAGGAACATCTGGTCGGGATCGCGGCCGGCCTTGGCGGCTTCGCCCCGGATCGCGTCATAGCCCTGCTTGGCATTGGCGAGATTGCGGGCCGCGGTGAAGATCACTTCACCCCAGCGTCCGGCAAAGCGCTGGCCGCGGCCGGACGCGCCGGCCTGGATCACGACGGGATGGCCCTGTGCCGAGCGCGGCACCGTGAACGGCCCGCGCGAGGTGAAGAATGCGCCCTTGTGGTCGAGCCGCTTGACTTTGGTCGGATCGGCGAAGCGCCCGCTCGTCTTGTCGATCACCAGCGAGCCGTCTTCCCACGCGTCCCAGTGGCCGAGCACCACTTCCATGAACTCGTCGGCGCGATCATAGCGGTGATCGTGCTCGAGATGCTGTTCGCGACCCATGTTGAGCGCTTCGCCGTCATTGACCGACGTCACCACGTTCCAGGCGGCGCGGCCGCCCGTCATCAGGTCGAGCGTGGCAAAGCGGCGGGCGACGTCGAACGGCTCGAAATAGGTGGTCGACGCGGTCGAGGCGAGGCCGAGCCTGGTGGTGACCATGCCCATCGTGGTCAGCACCACGATCGGGTCCATCTTCACGCAGCGGATGCCGTATTCGACGGTGTGGGTGTGATCGTTGCCGTAGCGGTCGGGCATTGCGAGGCGGTCGTCGAAGAACGCCATGTGGAACTTGCCGCGCTCCAGGATGCGCGCGATCTCCTGGTAGTAATCCGCGGACATCGAGTCATCGCGCGACTCCGGGTGGCGCCAGGAACTCGGCAGGTTGGTGCAGTTCTGCGCCTGCAAGAAGCCAACCAGCGCCATTTGCCGTGTCATGTCGTTCTCCTCCGTGCGGATATGTCAGCGCAGGCCGAGCTGGTCGGTCAGCTTGTAGTCGGCGGCGAGTGCCTTAAGCTTGTCCCAGGTCGCATCCTCGATCTCGATGCCGTTCTTGCGACGCTCGACTTCGCGCAGATGCTCGACCTCGCCGGGGTAGAACACACCGCGGCTCCCTTCCGAGGGCGGCGTCGATTTCAGGTAGCGGGCGAAGTCGGCAACTTCCTTCTTGAAATCCTGCAAGGGGCGGAACGCGGCGACGTTGAACACCGCCATGAAGCAGCCGTCATTATGCCGGCCGGTCGGCTCGACGCCGAAGCCGAGCCCGGTCAGGAGACCGCACAACACCTCGACCATCGCGGCGAGCCCCGAGCCCTTGTAGCCCTCGCTGCCGCCGAGCGGCAGCAGCGCGCCGCCCTTGCGGTAATCCCTGGGATCGGTGGTGTCGCGCCCCTCGGCATCGATGATCCAGCCCTTCGGGATCTGCTCGCCGCGCGCCACCGCGAGCTGGATCTTGCCGGCGGCGACCGCCGAGGTCGCCATGTCGAGATAGAACGGCGCCTCGAGATCGGACGGCACCGCGATCGACAGCGGGTTGGTGCCGAGCCGGGCCTCGCGGCCGCCGAACGGCGCAACATGCTTCGGCGAGCGGCCGGAATCCGCGGCCGCGATCCCGATCATGCCCTCGCGCATCGCCATCATCGGATAGTGCGCGAGACGCCCGACATGGCTCTGGCGGAACACGGTGCAGGCCGCGACGTTGGCGGTCTTCGCCTTGTTGATGGTCATCTCCATCGCCTTGGCGTTGACGTGGAAGCCGAAACCCCAATGGCCGTCGATCACGGTCGTGGTCGGCGTTTCCTGCACGACGGTCCATTTCGCGCCGGGCACGATGTGGCCGGCCTTGATCCGGTCGATATAGGTCGGGATCGCGATCACGCCGTGCGAGTCGTGGCCGGCGAGGTTGGCGTTGACGCAGCCGGAGGCGACGGCGCTTGCCTCCTCCTCCGATGCGCCGGCGCCGCGCAGGAGAGCCGTGCCGATGCGCGTGAGACGGTCGGCCTGGACGATCGGCATGGGATTTTCCTCGCGGTTGGCCCGCGTGATGCGCGGGTCTTGCTTGCGGTTGTCGGGCTCATGCTCTCAAAGCACCGAGAGGCGAGCAAGGGCGGAAAATCCGGTCCGCCATACCGCCAGCAGGGTGCTGGCGGCCCTGGTTTCACCGAGCGGAACGGCCGCGGTCGCGATACGGAATTTCGCGGCTCCGGCGGCGCGGCCAGCAGCGCCGCTCGGCGCTCCGCCTCAGGCTGGCACATCGGCGTCCGTAATATCCCGGAAAATCGCCTTCCGTGTTCGTGAGCCGTTTACTTTGTCGTGCAACTGCCGGATACGCTAACCACCACTTAGGCCTATCGCGGGCAATGTTCCGCTCCAGTGTGAAAGGGGTGGCCCCGGGGCCTTCAGGAATCGTGCAGTCGAGCATCGGGCGTACATTCGCGGCGTTGAATGCCACCAACGAAGCGATCCTGTACGCGAAATCACCAGAAGAGCTGTACGGGAAGGTCTGCGAAGCCGCGTTCTCGAGCGGGAGCTTCCTGGCCACGACCGTGTTCTTGCTGGAGCCGGATACCGGTCTGTTGACCTTCGCCGCTGGTTGCGGCGAGGACGTCGCGCGTCTGCGCAGCATCACCATTTCCGCGATCGCCAATTTGCCGGAAGGCGAAGGCGTCGCAGGGCGCGCGTTTCGCGATCAGAACGCCTGCGTCAGCAATGACTATGTCAACGATCCCCGTTCGGCCGCTTGGCGAAGCGGTGCCGCGGCGGGCGGCGTCGGCGCGGCTGCGGCGATGCCGCTGGTCTGTGGCGGGCGCAGCGTCGGCGTCTTCATGGTGACGCGGCGGGAGGTCAATTCGCTCAGCGAGGAGATCGTCTCGCTGCTGGGGCGCATCGCGGCGAACGTGTCCTACGCGCTCGACAATTTCGACCATGAGGCGTCGCGCAAGAGCGGCGAGCGGGCGATGCGCCGGCTCAACCGCATGTTCGGTGCGATCAGCGCAACCAACGAGGCGATCCTTCGCGCCAAGACCGAGCACGACCTCTATCAGCGGGTTTGCGATGCCGCGGTGTTCAGCGGGAAATCCTTCGCCACGGTGGTGTTGCTGGCCGAGCCCGATACGCACTGGTTTGAGCCCGTCGCCGGCACCGGCGAGGCGCTCGAACTGATCACCCAGACGCGCTTCTCCACCGATCCGGACAGCGTTTACGGCAAGGGCATCTGCGGCGAGGCGTTCCGGACCCAGCGGCCGTGCATCGAGCACGATATTCCCATGTCGGCGGACCCGTCGCAGGCGCCCGCGCGTGGCAGCGGCCTGATGGCCTGCGTCGCGCTGCCGCTCACCCGGTTCGGCCGGAGCGTCGGCGTCCTGATCTTCTTCATCGGCAATTCCTGGGCGCGCGACGAAGAGATCATCGCGCTGCTGGCGGGGATTGCCGAGAATGTCTCGGTCGCGCTCGACAATTTCGGCCGCGCCACCGAGAAAGCCAGGGCCGATGCCGAGCGCGAACGACTGTCACGGATGTTCGCGGCCTTGAGCGCGACCAACGAGGCGATCATGCGCGCACGGTCGCGGCTCGAGATGTTTGAGCTGGTCTGCGCCGCCGCTGCCCATGGCGGCGGGTTCAATTCCACCAGCATCCTGATCGCGAAACCCGGCGACGATTTCCTGGAGATGATGGCGGTCGCCGGTCCGACCGCGGAGAATGCGCGCCGCCTCAACGTCTCGCGCAGCGAGGCGCGCCCCGAGGGGCGCGGGGTCTGCGGCCGGGCGTTCCGCTCCCGGCGCGCCTGCATCAACAATGATTTTTTCGGCGACGTCGTCAACAGCCCGTTCCGCGACGTGATCGACCGCGAGGATGCGCGATCGGGTGCGGCGTTTCCGCTGATCGTCGACGACGAGCCGGTCGGCGTGATGCTGTTCATCTCGGCGAAGCGCAACACTTTCTCGGCCGAATTCGCCGAGCTGCTGCAGCGGCTCGCCGACAACGTCTCCTACGCGCTCGGCAGTTTCGATCGTGCCGACGAGAAGGCGAGGACCGAAGAGCAGAAGGAGCGGCTGCGACGGATGTTCGCGGCGCTGAGCGCCACCAACGAGGCGATCATGCGGGCGAAATCCCGCAGCGAGCTGTTCGATCTGGTCTGCGATGCCGCGGCTGTCGGCGGCCAGTTCATCTCGGCGACGATCAGGCTGGTCCGTCCCGGCCAAGTCTTCCTGGACAATGTGGCAGCCTCGGGTCCCGACCGGGTACGGGCCCGCGAGGTCCAGCTGTCGGCCGATCCGACGCGCCCCGAAGGGCAGACGCTGACCGGCGTTGCGATCCGGACCCGCAGGCCCTGCATCAGCAACGATTATCTCAGCGACTTCGGCCCTGAATCGCATGTCTATCCGGTCGTCCGCGACAGCGGCAGCAAGTCCGGCGCGGCGCTGCCGCTGCTCAAGAACGGCGAGGCGATCGGGGCACTGGTGTTTCTCTCCGCCGAGTTCGGCACATTCAGTCCGGAGATGATGGCGCTGTTGCAGCGGCTCGCCGAAAACGTCTCGTTTGCGCTCGCCAATTTCGACCGCGCCGACGAGAAGGCGCGGGCCGATGAGCAGAAGGAGCGGCTGTCGCGGATGTTCGCGGCGCTGAGCGCGACCAATGAGGCGATCATGCGGGCGAAGTCCCGCACCGAATTGTATCAGCTGGTCTGCGAGGCGGCGGCGACCGGCGGCAGGTTCACCTCGACCACCATCGCGCTGGCGCAGCAGGGAAGCGATTATCTGCGGATCGTCGCGATCGCGGGTCCGGCGGCGGACGGCGCAAGCCAGGTGACGCTCTCGATCAGCGAGGCGCATCCCGAAGGGCGCGGCGCCTGCGGCAGGGCGTTCCGGTCCGGCAAGGCCTGCATCATCAACGATTATTTTGCCGATACCGAGACCGCAGCGTTCCATGAACGCGCGCGTCTCGACGGCACGCAGTCCGGTGCCTCGTTCCCGCTGATCGTCAGCGGATGGGTGGTCGGGGTCATGATCTTCGTCGCGACCGAGAAGGACACCTTCACGCCGGAATTCGCCGAGCTGCTGCAGCGGCTCGCCGACAATCTGGCGTTCGCACTCGAGAGCTTCGACCGCGCCGACGAGAAGCACAAGGCCGACGAGCGGATCGAATATCTTGCCTCGCATGACAGCCTGACCAACCTGCCGAACCGCGAGACGTTCAACGAGATGCTGCGTCACGCGATCTCGGCGGCGGATCGCCATCGACGGCAACTCGCGGTGCTGTTCATCGATCTCGACCGTTTCAAGATCATCAACGACTCGCTCGGTCACGATGCCGGCGACATGCTGCTGGTGGCGATCGCCGAGCGGCTGCGTGGTTCGTTGCGTGCGAGCGACGTGGTGGCGCGGCTCGGTGGCGACGAGTTCGTGGTCATCCTCGAGGAAACCGCCGAACGTGACGACGTCGAGCGGATTGCCGGCGATCTGCTGGTTTCGCTCAGCCAGCCGCTGCAGATCAGTGGACACGAGTGCCACACCACGGCCTCGATCGGGATCGCGATGTATCCTGCCGACGGCTCCGACGTGCAGACGCTGACCAAGAATGCCGACATGGCGATGTATCTCGCCAAGGAGGACGGCAAGAACGGCTTCCGGTTCTTCTCCAATGAGGTGAGGGCGCAGTCGATCGAGCGCCTGACGATGGAGAGCGCGCTGCGCCGCGCGCTGGAGCGCAACCAGTTCTCGCTCGACTATCAGCCCAAGGTCGACATGGCGAGCGGGCAGATCAGCGGTGTCGAGGCGCTGTTGCGCTGGACCCACCCCGAGCTCGGCAAGGTCTCGCCGGGTCAGTTCATTCCGCTCGCCGAGGAAATCGGCCTGATCGTGCCGATCGGCCGCTGGGTGCTGAAGGAAGCCTGCGCGCAGAACATGGCGTGGCAGCATCGCGGCCTCAAGCCGGTGACGATGGCGGTCAACCTGTCGCCGCGGCAGTTCGGCGATCCCAATCTGCTCGACGACATCGACGAGGCGCTGGCGGCGAGCGGCATGTCGCCGGCGTTGCTGCAGCTCGAGGTCACCGAAAGCATGGTGATGCGCAACGTGACGCGCGCGGTCCGTGTGCTCGACGCTATCCAGAACCGCGGCATTCGCCTCGCGATCGACGATTTCGGCACCGGCTATTCGTCGATGTCGCTGATGAAGCAGTTCCCGATCGACACCATCAAGATCGATCGCTCCTTCGTGCGCGACCTGCCCAATGATTCCGAGGACGTCGCGATCGCGCAGGCGATCATCAGCATGGGCAAGGCGCTCGGCATGACCATCGTCGCCGAGGGCGTCGAGACCTCCGAGCAGCAGGAGTTCCTGCGCGCGCATGCCTGCGACGAGATGCAGGGCTTCCTGTTCAGCCGGCCGTTGCCGCCGCGGGACCTCGCCGAGTTGTTGACGACGGCACCGACGTCGCCTCCGTTGCAGCCGGCGCTGGACGATGCGGCGATCGGCGCGGCCGGGCCGGAGCTAGGGCGGAAACGCGCTGTCGTCTGACGGCTGCACCGGCAGGTCGCGGACGTCGGAATCGGTCGATGCCACCTTGCGCGAGAAATCATAGGGCCACGGCAGCACGGTCTGGCCGGCCAGCGTCTGGCGCAGCACACGCGTGCCGTCGGCAAAGCTCGCGCCGTCGGGCAGCTGGAGCTGACGACAGCGATGGGACGACAGCGGGCCGGCGGCATCGCGCAGCTCGAAGGCCGGTCCCCACCACCACGCCGGCGCCGGCGGCCGCTCCGGTTCCGGAATGGCACGCCATCGCGCGAACTCGTCGGCTATGCGGGCGAATTGCAGTTTAGCGGCGGGATGCATCGAAAGCCCTTCCTCAGGGCGATGATAGCATCGCACCCACCTCACGCAATGCGGCTATTGGCGGCCATGCTGCCAATGAGCGGTCACGTCGGAGCCCGATTTGTTGAGGTGGACGTGCTGGTCGACATGGTCGACCCAGGACAGCGGAATGAAATGATGGTGCTGGCCGTCGGGCGAGCTCTGCTTGGTCAGCTTGATCTTGTCGGTACCTTCCATGTGGTCGACCTTGCCGACCGTCTTCTTGTCCGACGAGATCACGTCCATATGTTCCCGAATATCGGCTGCTGTTGCCATGGTTATCTCCTCGTCATGATGATGAGGGGATGAAACGCCGCATGGAGACGAAGGTTGCGATCGGCTTCCGGCTACTTCTCCTCGACGTTGGTGGCGGTGGCCGGGCCTTCGCCCATGATCAGCAGCACGGCATCCTCATCCTTGGCGCCATCCCAGTGCACCTGTTTGCCGAAATGGGTGACGAAGCTTCCGGCCGGCATCGCCACCGTGCCGTGATCGGGATCGAACTTCGGGCCCGATCCGACCCACCAGGTGCCCTTGAGCACGACGATGTAGCGGTCGTTGGGATGGAAGTGCGGATGGCTGAAGTGATTGCCCTTGGTCCATTTGGTGTAGACCATGTAGAAGCCGGGCTTCGAGGGGTCGCCGACCACGACGGCGTTCTGCGCGCCGCGCGCGTCGACCGGGCTCCAGGGAATCTGGTCCGGCAGCTTGTAGGTGACGGCGGCCGGATTGAGCTCGGCCGCGGAGCTGACGCTCAGCATGCCGGCAAAGGCCAGCGGCATCATCAGATATCGCCAGGATCGGTTCGACGCCGTCATCGGATGCTCCCAGATCGGTTTTCTCGGGCAACTGCCGCGCCCGTATGCCGCATGATGCTAATCGCGCCGGCTTGCGCCGGGCAAGACGCCTCCGTGCATGTCTGACCTCAAGATTGCGACAACGGTTCGTGACACAACGCAGTTGCAACATGAAAAACGATTTACGCGGCCGCAGGCGATGATAGGTTGCGCGCCAACCAAAAGACGGGAGGATAACCTTGAAGAAGCAACTGTCGATACTGGCGGCGGGACTCGTGATCGGTGCGGCCGCGCTGCAATTCTCGACCACCGCATCGGGAGACGACGGCTGGGTCACGCTGCTCGACAGCTCCAAGAAGGGCGACTGGGACGAGGTCGGCAAGGCCAATTGGGCGATGAAGGATGGCGCGCTGGTCGCCGACAAGCTCGAGGGCAAGGATCTCTCCTATCTCGTCAGCAAGACCCAATACAAGGACTTCCAGATCCGTGCCGAGTTCTGGACCGACGAGGACGCTAACAGCGGCGTCTTCATCCGCTGCGAAGGCAACAAGATGATCGACTCCAAGGTCTGCTACGAGGTCAACATCTTCGACAAGCGGCCGGACCCGACCTACGGTACCGGCGCCATCGTCGATGTCGGCAAGGTCGATCCGATGCCGAAGGCCGCCGGCAAGTGGAACGTCTATGAGATCACGGCGCAGGGGCCGCATTTCGTCGTGACGTTGAACGGTCAGAAGACCGTCGATGCGCAGGACTCCAAGCACGCGAGCGGCTACATCGCACTCCAATATGGGTCCGGCGTGGTCAAGTTCCGCAAGGTCCAGATCAAGCCGCTCTGACGGTACGCGTTCGAGCGGGGCCCGGTCGCGGCGCGGCCGGGCCTTCTTGCGTCTGGTGCGCTGTCGATCGGTGGCCTTCGGACGCCGCGGTGCATATGCGGTCCGGCGCCGAGGAACAGCGCACCATATCGGCGTGGTTCACTCATTCAGTCCTCTCGGCTCCGGCGGCCGGCTCCGGAAACGTCGCGGTTAGCCATATCGGCCAGACGTTAGCGTTGGTAGCCCCGCGCGCATACGCGGCGGCACCGTTCTTGCCAATCCCTGCCCAAGAGCTGCCCGCTCGTCCCGGAACGGGACATCGGATGAAGCGAAACGGCGCAGCAGCCGGGAACGCGACCATGACGACAGGCAAGATCTTCGCGAATTGGGATGACAACCATTCGAGGCTCTGGAGCCATCAGCCGATCCGGCTCGAGCACACCATGCACCAGCTGCCGGCGTTCTCGATGGACGATCTCGCTAAGCTGATCGAGCATTATCCGCGCGAGCATTACAGCCTGGTCAAGATCGGCGCCAAGGGCTCGAGCCGGGGCTGGCGCGAGGGTGAGATCGGCAGGCTGCGTGGTCACCAGGTGATCGAGGCGATTTCGCGCGGCGGCCTTTGGCTCAACCTGCGCAACGTCACCGCGGTCGATCGCCGCTATCGCGACATGATCGAGCGGATGTTCGGTGAGATCGCAGAAAAGGTCCCCGGCTTCGATGCGCCGACCTATCGGGCCGGCATCCTGATTTCCTCGCCCGATGCGCAGGTCGATTACCACGCCGATCTGCCGGGGCAGGGCCTGGTCCAGATCTCCGGCCGCAAGCGGGTCTACGTCTATCCCAACACGCAGCCGTTCATCCGCCCCGAGCATCTCGAGAACATCGCGCTGTTCGATGTCGAGGTCGCTATCCCCTACGAGCCCTGGTACGACTGGCACGCCCGGGTGATCGATCTCGAGCCCGGTCAGATGCTGAACTGGCCGCTGAATGCGCCGCATCGCGTCGACAATCTCGACACCGTCAATATCTCGATGACGATCTCCTATGTGAACGACGACATCCGCCGCGCCCAGATCCTGCATCTCGCCAACGGCATGCTGCGGCATCGCTTCGGCTATGCGCCGCGCAGCCGCAGCATGCGCGGTCCGACCTTCTTCGCCAAGCAGGTGATGCAGAAGCTGCTGCGCGACAGCAAATGGGTGAAGCGCGAGCGCGCGGTGCGTCGTCCGATCGACTTCCGGCTCGACGAAAGCGATCTCGGCAAGATCGTCGACTTGCCCAAGGCGGCGTTGGAGGCCGCGTGAGCGAGCTGCCGGTTGCAGGTGCTGACATGACGATCTTGACGACAGCGGTTGAGAAATTCGGGGCGCGGGTCGCTAGCTATGCGGTCGGCTATCGCGTCGAACTGGTTTCCGATTGGGCGCAGGCCGCCGCTCGCTGGGGTGCATTCGAACCGCTGACCGCGTTCCAGCATCCGCAATGGTATGCGTCGTGGTACCGGGCCTTCGCGTCGACCGACGGGGTCGAGCCGCTGATCGCCGTCGTCGGCGATGCCGCAACCGGTGAACGCGCTGCGCTGCTGCCGCTGATCCGGCATCGGCAGGGCGGCCTCCGCATCGTCGAATTCGCCGATCTCAACCTCACCGATTTCAACGCGCCGCTGCTCGGCCCGGCCGCACCGCGCGACGACGTCGCTGCTTGGCAGTTCTGGCGCGACCTGCAGGCCGCGCTGCGCCAGGCGCCCGGCGGTGCCGATCTCGTCCGTTTTCGCAAGATGCCGCTCAAGCTCGCGAGCCGTGCCAATCCGCTGGCACGGCTCGACGATGTCGGACCGTCGGTCGTCAACGGCAATTGCCTGACCATCGGCGACGATCACGACGCCTGGCGCGACGGGCTGGACCGCAAGGTTCGCAAGGAGCTGGGACGGACCTGGCGCGTATTCACGCGTGAACCGTCGGCGACGTTCAGGGTTGCCGCGGATACCGAGGAGGCGCTGCGGCTGCTGTCCAGCACGGAAGTGCAGCAGGGCGCGCGGCTGAACGGTCTCGGCCTCAATTACGTGCTCGACAATGCCGACTGCACCGCCTTCTATCGCGACCTCGTGCGCGAAGGCAGCGGCCGCGGCTATGCGGTGATGACCGCGCTCACCACGAGCGACGCGGTGGTGGCGACGCTGCTCGGCATCCGCACCGGTTCGCGCTACGTCATGATCCGCATCAGCAATGCCGGCGAGAAATGGTCGGCGTGCTCGCCGGGCCGGCTGATCATCGACCGCACCATCGCAGCGCTGCACAAGGACGGTGTGCGGGAGTTCGAGTTCTCGATCGGCAATTACAGCTACAAGCGGCGGTTCGGACCGCAGCGCACGCCGCTAGTCGATCTCGGCGCGGCCCTGAGCTGGCGCGGCCAGCCCCATGCGCTGCGCGACCGCGCCGTGCTGGCGCTGCGTCACTATCCTAGACTCTCAGCCCGGCTGAAGCAGGCGCTCGGCAAGGCGACGCCGACGCGCGAAGAGGATTGAGTTCCGGAATTGCTACGGTCGTAGTTGTGGAGGGTGGGCAAAGCGCTGGCATGCCCACCATCGCCAGCACACTTTGAGTGGTGGGCACGGCGCTTCGCGCCTTTGCCCACACTAGGCAGGACGGCATCCTTCAACCGAGCAATGCAGTCCCTCGCACGCTGTATCAGCCGTGCCACTTGGCGCTTGGCTCAGCCATGCAGCTTCTTCGCCGTCTCCGCGATCGCGCGGCCCTGGTAACGGGCGCCGGCGAGTTCGTTTTCGCTGGGCTGGCGGCTGCCGTCGCCGCCGGTGATGGTGGTAGCGCCATAGGGTGCGCCGCCGGTGACCTCCTCGAGCTTCATCTGGCCGGCAAAGCCGTAGTTCAACCCCACTACGGTCATGCCGAAATGCAGCAGGTTGGTGATGATCGAGAACAGCGTAGTCTCCTGGCCGCCATGCTGGGTCGCGCTCGAGGTGAAGGCACCGCCGACCTTGCCGTTCAGCGCGCCCCTGGCCCAGAGGCCGCCGGCCTGGTCGAGGAAGTTGGCCATCTGCGAGGACATCCGGCCGAAGCGGGTGCCGGTACCGACGATAACGGCGTCGTAGTTGGCGAGATCATCAATCTTGGCAATCGGCGCGGCCTGGTCGAGCTTGTAGTGCGAGGCTTTCGCGACTTCGGCCGGCACCAGCTCGGGCACGCGCTTGATGTCGACGGTGGCACCGGCTTCGCGGGCGCCTTCCGCGACGGCATTCGCCATCGCTTCGATGTGACCGTAGGCGGAGTAATAGAGGACGAGAACCTTGGCCATGATGGCCTCCTTGGTTGAGTAGATGGAGAAGCGTTGGGGGAGAGGCATGCGCGGATGTTCTTCCGCGCATGCAAGGTGAGGTGATCAGGCCGCGTCGACCAGGACGAGCTCGGTATCCTCGAGCGCGGTGATCTTCAGCTTGGCCTCGTCGCGGATCGCAGCACCGTCGCGGGCATTGACGCGGACGCCGTTGACCTCGACGCTGCCGGCCGCCGGCACCAGATAGAGGTGACGGGTCTTGTCGGCGGAATATTCCGCGCTCTCGCCGGCCTTCAGCGTGGTGGCGAGCACCCGCGCATTGGCGCGGATCGGCAGCGCATCATTGTCGCCGTCGATCCCGGAAGCGATGGTGACGAGCTTGCCGGAGCGGTCCGCCTTCGGGAACGGCTTGGAGCCCCAGGTCGGGTGACCGCCCTTCGTCGTCGGCTCGATCCAGATCTGGAAGATCTTGGTCTTGGACGGCTCCAGATTGTACTCGGAGTGGCGGATGCCGCTGCCGGCGCTCATCACCTGCACGTCACCGGCTTCGGTGCGTCCCTTGTTGCCGAGCGAGTCCTGATGCGTGATCGCGCCTTCACGGACATAGGTGATGATCTCCATGTTGGCATGCGGATGTGCCGGGAAGCCCGAGTTGGGTGCGATCTCGTCGTCGTTCCACACCCGCAACGCGCCGTGGTTGACATTGGCGGGATCGTAGTAGCTCGCGAACGAGAAGTGGTGCTTGGCCTTCAGCCAGCCGTGGTCGGCGCCGCCAAGTTCTGCGAATGGTTTCAGTTCGATCATGGTCATTCCCCTTGATGTCGGTGTTGAGCGGTAGCCGGGCGTCCACGCTCGGCGTTGGTGTTGCGATCAGGCGCCGAAGCCGCCGTCGACGTTGAGCACGGTGCCGGTCACGAAGGAGGCTTCCGGGCTTGCCAGGAACACGACGCCGGCTGCGACTTCCTCCGGGCGGCCGAAGCGTTGCAGTGCGTGCTGCAAGCGTTGCGTCTCGGCAAACTCGCCGCCGTCCTTCGGGTTCATATCGGTGTCGATCGAGCCGGGCTGCACCACATTCACGGTGATGCCGCGCGGTCCGAGGTCGCGCGCCGCGCCCTTGGTGTAGCCGACGACCGCCGCCTTGCTGGCGACGTAGTCGGCAAGCCCCGGGAACGAGGCGCGATCGGCCAGCATGGAGCCGACGGTGACGATGCGCCCGCCTTCAACCATCAGCTTCGATGCAGCGCGGATCGCGGTGATCACGCCATCGACGTTGATCGCTTCCTGGCGCGCAAGCGTCGCGGTGTCGGCCTTCGGGTCGTCGACCGCGCCGCCGGTTGCGACGCCAGCGTTGTTGACCAGGATGTCGAGCCGGCCAAAATCCTTGGCGACACTTTTCACCAGCTGATCGACGTCGGCTGACGAAGCCTGGTCGGCCTTGTAGGCGCGGGCATTGACGCCCTTGCCCTTCAATTCGGCGACGACGGCTTCCGCCTTCTCGGGAGAGGCGACATAGCTGATCGCGACGTTGGCACCTTCCGCGGCGAGCGCACGGGCGCTGGCGGCCCCGATGCCGCGCGAACCGCCGGTGACGAGAGCAACCTTGCCTGAGAGCTTCTTGGTCATCGGATTTCTCCATCGAGTGGTTTTGATGGCACTTGGATATGCCTCCGGCTGTGGTATAGAAATAGAAACTATCGAAACTCATTGTTTCCAAATTGGATGAGCGGGGACAGCGGCCATGTCGAAACTGCCGGACTTCGAGGCGCTCGCGATCTTCGCAAAAGTCGTGGAACTACGGTCGTTTGCAGCGGCGGCGACCGAGCTCTCGCTGTCCAAGGCTACGGTGTCGAAGGCGGTCAGCCGACTGGAGGAGCGGCTCGGGGCGCGGCTGTTTAACCGCACCTCACGGCGACTGGCGTTGACGGATGCCGGCCAGAAATTGTCGGAGCGCGCCGCGCGGCTGCTGGCCGATGGTGAGGCCGCGGAGAACGAGGCGCTGGCGCAATCGACCACGCCGCGCGGCCTGGTGCGGCTCGCAGTGCCGATGAGCTTCGGCATCAAGACGGTGGCGCCGCTGCTGCCGGAATTCATGGAGGCCTATCCGGAGGTCGCGATCGATCTGCATCTGAGCGACGCCACCGTCGATCTGATCGGCGAAGGCTTTGACGCCGGCCTGCGCATCGCGCGGCTACCGGATTCCTCGCTGATCGCCCGGCGGCTGTGCGGCATGCCGCGCTACACGGTGGCGGCGCCGTCCTACCTGAAGCGCTACGGCCGGCCGACCCATCCGATGCATCTCGCCGAGCACAAATGCTTCGGCTACGCCTACCTCTCCACCCAGGGTGCCTGGCACTACACCAACGCGGCCGGCGAGCAGGCCAGTGTGCGTCCGGCCGGCCAGCTGCGGGTCAACAATGGCGAGGCCGTGATGCCGGCGCTGCTCGCCGGCCTCGGCATCGCCGATCTGCCGGACTTCATCGTCGGCGATGCGATCGCGCGCGGCGAGGTCGAGGTGATCCTGAAAGGCTGGAAGCAGCCCGAGGCCGCCGTCCATCTGGTCACGCCGCCCGGCGGCCCGCGCCCCGCCCGCGTCGAGGTGCTCGCGGATTTCCTCGCCAGCCGTTTCGCCAAGGGGAAGAAGCGCGGATCGTAGTACGTCGTCTCGGATCGATCGAAGACCGGTGCCGGGAACTTGGTTCCGGCGCGATCGGCCTTCACATTTAGTTGTCCGTGCGAACGATCCTTGGCCGCATTCATTTGCGAGGTTGACGCAAATCGCCGTGCGGAACCCGCGCGTGCGTGGACCGAATCAAACAAGGGCATTGGGCATGCAGAGGCAGCGGATTGTGCTGAGCTTGGCGATGGCGATTGGCGGCGCTGGCGCTATGGCGCCTGCGTTGTCGCAGGAGTATCGCGGCACATGGGAACAGCAGATGGCGTGCACGCCCGACGTAATGCGCTTGTGCAGCGATCAGATTCCCGACACCAACCGGATCGTCGCCTGCCTGCGGCAGAACACGGCGCTGCTCGGCAGTTCGTGCCGTGCGGTGTTCGAGTCGAATGCGCAACAACAGGCGCAAACCCAGGGGCGCGCACCCCGGCCGCAGATGCAGCAGCGGCCGCGCGCGCCGCAGCAGATGCAGCCGGCCCCGGTCACTCCGCCGCGGTCGCCCTATGATGACGAAGACTAGAGCATGATCCGGAAAAGTGCGAAGCGGTTTTCCGAAAAGATCATGCTCAAACAAGCAGCTAAAGCGCGATGATGATTCAACCCGATCTCATCGCGCTTTAGGGCGCGGGACTGACTTCCGTCTGGGGCCGGACCTCGCAGACATCGACCCATTCGGCCGATGTCAATTCCGCCATCCGGTCCGGCGTGATGCGCACCGCGCTGTGCGTCGAGCCCGCGGCCGGCACCACGACGTCGAATGCTTTCAGCGACACGTCGCAATAGACCGGCAGCGGCGACTTCAGTCCGAACGGGCAGACCCCGCCGACTTCGTGGCCGGTGATGTCGGCGACCTCCTCGAGGCCGAGCATCTTCGGCTTGCCGCCGAACACGGCCTTCACCTTCTTGTTGTCCATTCGCGACGTGCCGGCGGCGACGATCAGCACCACGCGGTCGCCGACCCGCAGGCTCAGCGTCTTGGCGATCCGCGCCGGCTCGACGCCATAGGCTTCCGCCGCCAGCGCGACGGTCGCGGAACTCACGGCAGATTCGATCACGGTGATATCGGGCGCCTTGTCGGCGAAGAAGGCGCGGACGGACTCAAGACTCATTCTATTCAGGACCTTGCAGATACCAACGCGGGAAGCTCGGCAAGACCGTGGATCCGGTGATCGGGCACGACGCCGAGCTCATCCATCTGGGTACGCAGCGCCTTGAACATCGTCAATGGGGCGATCGTCTCGCTTTCGACGCAGGCCAGCGCCATCGCCTCCGGCGTCACCCGTTCGATCCAGGCGACGGTGAGGCCAAACGCCTTGGCGCCACAGGCGTCCCACGGATTGGAGGAAATGAACAGCACCTCCGCCGGCGGCACCTTCAATACCTCCTCGATCAGCGTGTAGGCTTCGGGCGCCGGCTTGAACACCTTGTGCGCGTCGACGCTGATGGTCGCATCGAGCAGCCGGTCGAGCCCCGAATTGCGCACCAGCGCATTCAGCATGTCAGGGCTGCCGTTGGAGAGGATCGCGAGCTTCTTGTCCTTCATCGCCTCGAGCGCGGCGACGGCATCCGGATACAACGCGAGGTGCTGATACTTGTCGATGATGCGAGCGAAGGTCGCTTCGTCATATTGCAGGCCAAGGCTGCGCAGCGTGTAGGCGAGGGAGGCGCGGGTGACGGCGGCGAAATCCTGGTAGCGCCGCATCAGCGTGCGCAGCCAGGAATATTCGAGCTGCTTGATGCGCCAGACCTGGGTGATGATGTCGCCATAACCGGGGAACGCATCTTCGGTGATTTCGGCCACCGACTGGATGTCATAGAGCGTGCCGTAGGCATCGAAGACGATTGCCTTGATGGTCATTGTCATTCCCCTTCGTCCCGACCGCCGCGCGATCGGGACGCCGAGGGCGGTGCAGAGACCGCCTTATATACCCAAAATCTTGCGCGCGTTGGCCTTCAGCACCTTGGGGCGGATCTCCTCGCGGATGTCTAGCTTGGCGAAGTCGGCAAGCCAGCGGTCCGGCGTGATGACAGGCCAGTCGGAGCCGAACAGCATCTTGTCCTGCAGGATCGAGTTGATGTAGCGCACCAGGATCGGCGGGAAATATTTCGGCGACCAGCCGGACAGGTCGATATAGACGTTCGGCTTGTGGGTCGCGACCGACAGCGCCTCTTCCTGCCAGGGGAAGGAGGGATGCGCGAGGATGATCTTGAGGTCGGGAAAATCCGCCGCGACGTCGTCCATGTACATCGGGTTGGAATATTTCAGCCGCATCCCCATGCCGCCGGGCATGCCCGAGCCGACGCCGGTCTGGCCGGTGTGGAACAGCGCTATCGCGCCGCCGTCATTGATCGCCTCATAGAGCGGATAGGCCATGCGGTCGTTGGCATAGAAGCCCTGCATGGTCGGATGGAATTTGAAGCCGCGGACGCCGTAGTCCTCGATCAGCCTGCGCGCCTCGCGGACGCCGAGCTTGCCCTTGTGCGGGTCGATCGAGACGAACGGAATCAGCACGTCGAGATGATCGGAGGCGACTTCGAGCATCTCGTGATTGTTGTAGCGGCGGAAACCGGTTTCGCGTTCGGCATCGACCGGGAAGATCACCGCGGCGATGTTCTTGGAGCGGTAGTAGGCCGCGGTCTCCGGCACGGTCGGCGGATGCTTGTGCGGCGATTTGAAGTAATCAGCCATCTGCACCTGGAAGTCGTCATAGCCGTCGTCGCCATGCATGCCGCACGGCTCCTCGGCATGGGTGTGGATGTCGATCGCTGTGACTTTTTCAATGTCGGGCAGTTTGAGCTTGGGCATTCGGCTTCCCCGCGCGGCGTGTTTGTTGGTGATGGAAAATAATTATACTATATAACGATCTGCGCAAGCGCTCTGGCGCCGACGGCGCGAGCGCGGCCTGAGCCGAATTCGGTCGGCAAGTCCCGATTGGACGGCGGATGGGGCCTGACACAAAGGCCGCGGGACGATTCGCTGCCGGTGAATACCGTCATCCAGCGTGACCGTCTGGCGGGGCATTGGTCTGGATCATTGCCGCGGTCGCCATTTCCGAAGCGATCTCAAGGGCGTGGTCGGGCGATCCGTGCAGGTTCCAGGCTCGGACAGGCCTGAAAGTGGGCCCGTCTCGGTTGACATTTAGCGGTCCGATGGCTTAGAACCCGGCCGTCCCGGGCGGCAGGCCGCTTGTCGGGATAAATCCCATTTTGCCAGCTATTGGCATCGATCAGGTACGGCCTCCAACACGGGCCTTTCGAAGTAACAGGATTGTCCCATGAAGGTCCGTAACTCGCTGAAGTCGCTGCGCGGCCGCCATCGCAACAACCGTCTGGTCCGTCGCAAGGGCCGCGTCTACGTGATCAACAAGGTCCAGCGCCGCTTCAAGGCGCGCCAGGGCTGATTGCGCGCGGATCGGCGGCTGATCCCGATCCATCCTTCACAGGTCTTTGACGCCGCGCTGCTTTGCAGTGCGGCTTTGTGCGTCTAGACTTCGGCCATGGGATATTTCCTCGGGCTTCCCCACCGCCGGTTCGCGATCCTGATCGCAGCCCTTCTGGCCGGACCTGTTTTGACCTTGCCTGTCGCGGCCGCCGCGCAGGACGATCCGCGGGTGGTCCCGCCGCCGAAAGCGCAGAAGAAACTGCCGGAAGCTCCGACCAAGCTGCCGAAGGTACCGGCCGACCGCACCCGTGGGCTGGATTTCCTGTTCGGCGCGCTGAAGGCGGCACCCGACGAGGACAGCGCCCGCCATGTCGAGGCGCGGATCTGGGCGCTGTGGCTGCAAACCCCGAGCGATACCGCGGCGCTGTTGATGGTACGGGCCAAGGCCGCGCTCGACGCCCAGAATATCGATGTCGCGCTGAAGCTGCTGGATGCCGTGATCAAGCTCCGGCCCGACTATGTCGAGGCCTGGAACCGGCGCGCGACGATCTACTACCTCAAGAACGACTACGTTCGTTCTCTGGGAGATCTACAGCAGGTGTTGACCCGTGAGCCCCGCCATTTCGGCGCGCTGGCGGGCGTCGGCATGATCATGCAGGACATGGGTGACGACAAGCGGGCACTGGACGCCTTCCGCAAGGCGCTGGCGGTCGATCCCTACCTCGAGAAGGTGCCACAGATCGTCAAGCAACTGACCGAGAAGGTCGAGGGCCGCGACATCTGATTGCATGCGATTGATCGCGATCGCGGTCGAATTGCCGCGAGGGGGCACGCGGCTCGCGAGCTTGCTCGCGGTACGGCCCGGCGAGGAGACTAGTGCAGGAGCTTGCCGCGGGACGCGCTGTCCTGGGCGATGGCAGCATAGAATTGCTGAAGCTCCGCCTCCAGGTGCTCGTTCACGAGCAACAGGGCTTTCAGGGCGCCGCGCAGGTCGCCGTTACAGCTCGCCACGATCTGGTCGATGGCCGCATCGCTAGGGTCGGAAATCATGGTACTCCTCCGATTACTTCCCGTTGAACTCGTCTTCCCGTTGAACTCGACGTGCGGACGCCGGGTTCCTGTGAATTCCGTGCAAAAGCCAAGGCCTGTTCCGGTCGCGTCGCAGGTTTCGATGAAGCCGCGCGACTGATGGCGAAATTGCCACCAGCAAACGATGGAATTACTAATGACGCAGGGTTGAACCCGCTATCCACAGGCCAAGCGCATTGTGGACAAGTGCGTTCTAAGCCCGGCTGAACCTTATCATTAGGCTAAAGGTTGATTGCCCTCGTCCACAAGTTGCGACACAACGCAGCCGGCTGGGGAAGACATTTTTATGAAATCGATTGTTGCTGCGACGCTTTGCGTCGCATTGGGCGGCTGCGCGTCCGTGACGCGCGGCACCACTGAAACCATTTCCATTGCATCGACACCGGCAGGCGCGACAGCTGATATCGGATTGGATATACCGACCGCCTGCGTCACGCCGTGCGCGATCCAGGCCAAGCGCAACGCCGACATCGTCGTGACGATCAGCAAGGACGGCTATCAATCGCAGATCATTCCCCTGACCAAGGACATCAGCGGATCCGGCGGCGCCGGGTTCGCCGGCAATCTGCTGCTGGGTGGCGTCGTCGGCATGGGCGTCGACGCAGCGACCGGGGCGGCGCTCGATCACAAGCCCAATCCGGTGATTGTGACGTTGCAACCGACGACGCCTCCGCCGCCCCCACCGCGGCCGCCGCGACGTCGGGAGAAGCCCGTCTCGTAAGCGCGAACTTCGCGCGCTGTTGGACTTCGCGCCGCAAAGCGCGCTAGCATTGAAACCGACGCGCATCTCCGCCGTAGCTCCGCGGTGCGCAAGCCCATTCGGATCGTCTTGATGCTCGCTTTGATCGTCGTGCTGGCGGTGGCCGGGCTGGCGCTGGCGACACAGCTCGGCGTTCAGCTGATCCAGCGCGCCTTTCCGCCACACGGCCGCATCATCGAGGTGTCCGGCGCGCGGCTGCATGTGGTCGAGCTCGGGCCGCGCGATGCCGCGGAGCCGCCGATCGTGATGCTGCATGGCGCAAGCTCCAACCTCCGTGCGATGCAGCCGCTCGGCGTCCAGATCGCCAAGACGCGTCGGGTGATCCTGATCGACCGGCCGGGCCATGGCTGGAGCACGCGCAACCGCGTCGCGGATTCGACGCCCGCGATCCAGGGCCGCATGATCGTGGAGGCGCTGACCAAGATCGGCGTCAGCAGGGCGATCGTGGTGGCGCATTCCTGGGCCGGTGCGCTCGCCCTGCGCATCGCGCTCGATCATCCGGACCGCGTCGCGGGCCTCGTGCTGCTCGCCCCCGTCGCCTATCCGTGGCGCGGCGGCGCCGGCCGCTATAATGACGTGATCTCGACGCCGCTGATCGGCCCGTTGCTTGCGCACACGATCACGCTGCCGCTGGGCTGTCTCGTTGTCGATTCGGGTGCGCGCGGCGTATTCGCGCCGCAGCCGATGCCGGTCGATTTCATCAGCGACAGCGCGACATTGCTCTTGCTGCGCCCGCGCGAGTTCACCGCCAACGCGCGCGATCTGGTCACCTTGAAGGCCGCCGTCGTCGAACAGGCCCCGCGCTACGCGGAGCTCAAGATGCCGGTCACGATCATCTCCGGCGACGTCGACAAGACGGTCTCGACCGGCATCCATTCCCGGCCGCTCGCTGCCACCGCGCCGAACGCTGGGCTGATCGTGCTGCCCGATGTCGGCCACATGGTGCAGTACGCCGCGCCCGATCTGGTGGCATCCGAGATCGAGGCGATGGCCGAGCGGATGACGCCGCAGATGGTGACGGCGCAATAGCGGTCAGCCGTCTTCGAGCCGCGCGAATGTGATCCGGCAAGGCTTGCGCCATCAGGTGGCGCCAAACATCATATGGGCGCGCGGTTCTCCGATTTCATCAAAGGACGCCTCCCATGCGGATCGACAACATCGCCGACCTCATCGCCGAAACCCTTGCCCAGGCCGGCGCGAAACGCATCTACGGTGTCGTCGGCGACAGCCTCAATGGCCTGACCGAGGCATTGCGCAGGCGCGGCACGATCGATTGGCTGCATGTGCGCCATGAGGAGGTCGCGGCGTTCGCTGCGGCTGCCGAATCCCAGATCACCGGAGACTTGGCGGTCTGCGCAGGTTCCTGCGGCCCGGGCAATCTGCACCTCATCAACGGCCTGTTCGACGCGCACCGCAGCCGCACGCCGGTGCTGGCGATCGCAGCCCAAATTCCGTCGGCCGAAATCGGCGGCGGCTATTTCCAGGAGACCCATCCGCAGGATCTGTTCCGGGAATGCAGCCATTATTGCGAACTGGTGTCGGATCCGGCGCAGCTGCCCTACATGCTGGAGAACGCGATCCGCTCAGCGGTCGGCAAGCGCGGCGTCGCGGTGCTGGTGCTGCCGGGCGACGTCGCGATGCGGACGGCGCCGAAGCGCGACATCTCGCCGAATGCCGGGCTCTTGCCGCCGGCGCCGGTGGTGCGGCCGGCCGATGCCGAACTGAACGCGCTGGCCGCGCTGCTCAATGGCGCCAGGCGCGTCACGCTGTTCTGCGGCCGTGGCTGCGCCGGCGCGCATGACGGTCTGATCAAGCTCGCCGAGACTCTGAAGAGCCCGATCGTGCACGCGCTCGGCGGCAAGGAATATGTCGAATACGACAATCCCTATGATGTCGGCATGACCGGCTTCATCGGCTTCTCCTCCGGCTACGCCGCGATGCATGGCTGCGACGTGCTGCTGATGCTGGGCACCGATTTCCCCTACAAGCAGTTCTTCCCGACCGGCATCAACATCGCCCAGATCGATATCCGCCCTGAAAATCTCGGTCGCCGCTGCAAGCTCGATCTCGGCCTCGTCGGCGACGTCGGCGAGACCATCGCCGCGCTGTTGCCGAAGCTGACGGTGAAGACCGAGCGCAAGTTTCTCGACGCCAGCATCGCGCATTACAAGGACGCCCGCGCCGGGCTCGACGATCTCGCCCGCGGCAAGCCGGGCTCGAGCCCGATCCATCCGCAATATCTGGCACGGCTACTCAGCGAGCAGGCGACGGAAGATGCCGTGTTCACCGCCGATGTCGGCACGCCGACGATCTGGGCCGCGCGTTATCTGAAAATGAACGGCCGCCGGCGGCTGGTCGGCTCCTGGGTCCACGGCTCAATGGCCAATGCGATGGCGCATGCGATCGGCGCGCAGGCGGCGCAGCCGGGACGGCAGGTGATCTCGATGTCCGGCGACGGCGGCTTTGCCATGTTGATGGGAGATCTGATCACGCTGACCCAGGCCAGGCTGCCGGTGAAGGTCGTGATCTTCAACAATAGCGTGCTCGGCTTCGTCGCGCTGGAGATGAAGGCCGCCGGCTTCATCGAGACCGGGGTCGATCTGAAGAATCCGGATTTCGCGGCGATGGCCCGCGCCATGGGCATTCACGGCGTCAGGGTCCAGGATCCCGGCGAACTCGAAGGCGCGATCCGCGACGTGCTCGCGCATGACGGACCGGCGGTGCTCGACGTCGTGACCGCGACCCAGGAACTGTCGATGCCGCCGACCATTACGCTCGACCAGGTGAAGGGCTTCAGCCTGTGGGTGCTGCGCGCCGTGATGAGCGGCCGCGGCGACGAGGTGGTCGACCTCGCCAAGACCAATCTGTTGCCGCGCTGATCGCTGATGCGGTAACACGTCCGCCCTGCCATCTGCGCAGGGCGGACGACGTCCGATACCGCCGATTACTGCTTCTGCTTGCCGTCCTTGTCGAACGACGACACGTAAGCCCACAGGTTGTTGGCCTCAGTCTCGTTCTTGATGCCGGCGAAGGCCATCTTGGTGCCGGGGATCTTGGCCTTGGGATCCTTGATGTATTCGAGGAAGGTTTCCTTGTTCCAGGTGATGCCGGAGTTCTTGTTGGCATCCGAATAATTGTAGTCCGGCGCGGTACCGGAGTGGCGGCCGTCGAGGCCGTTGAGCTCGGGGCCGACCTTGTTCTTGGCGCCTTCGCCGATCGCATGGCAGGCGAGGCACTTGTTGAACGAGGTCTTGCCGGCAGCGGCATCCTGCGCCAGCGCGGAGGATGCGGTGGCCAGCGATGCGACGACCGCCAGCGCGCTCAAGGTCTTTAGGTTCATGGGGTTCTCTTCGTTTCGTCCCGGGAGGTAGTGTCTGGTTTGTGGCATGTCCGACTTGGACAGGACAAGCCACGAAACTTTGACAGGTTTCATGACCGCCCGCTTGCCCCAGAGAGAACTCGTCCTTGCCGGGTGGGGCAATCCGACCTTCGGCCGGGCCGACTGAAACAGGTGCAGACCTGATTGATTTGTCGTAACAAATCGGCAAAGGGCAAAAGCCCTCCGAGGGAACATTGATGTCCATCATGATGCCGGCGGCCGATCAGGCCGTGCTTGCACGCCGCGCCGAAATCGTGGCCGCCCTGCGCGCAATCGTCTCGGGCGAGGGCGTGATCGACAGCGCCGCCGAGATGCTGGCCTATGAATCCGACGGTCTGACCGCCTATCGGCAGCCACCGATGGTCGTGGTGTTGCCCGATACCACCGAGCAGGTGGCGAAGGTCCTGAAATATTGCCAGCAGCAAGGCATCAAGGTGGTGCCGCGCGGCTCCGGCACCTCGCTGTCCGGCGGGGCGCTGCCGCTTGCGGATGCCGTGCTGCTGGGCCTCGGCAAGTTCAAGCGGATCCGCGAAATTGACTTCGATAACCGTGTGGTTGTCACCGAGCCGGGCGTGACGAATCTGGCGATCAGCCAGGCGGTCGCCCATGCCGGCTTCTATTACGCGCCCGATCCGTCGTCGCAGATCGCCTGCTCGATCGGTGGCAATGTCGCGGAGAATTCCGGCGGCGTGCATTGCCTGAAATACGGCATGACCACCAACAACGTGCTCGGCTGCGAGATCGTGCTGATGAGCGGCGAGATCCTGCGCATCGGCGGCAAATCGGCCGAGAATGCAGGTTACGATGTGATGGGGATCATCACCGGCTCGGAGGGGCTGCTCGGCGTCATCACCGAGATCACGGTGCGCATCCTGCAGAAGCCGGAGACGGCGCGCGCGCTGATGGTCGGCTTCGCCGAGGTAGAGGCGGCCGGCGAATGCGTGGCCGCGATCATCGGTGCCGGCATCATCCCCGGCGGCATGGAGATGATGGACAAGCCCGCGATCCACGCCGCGGAGGCCTTCGTCCATGCAGGCTATCCGCTCGACGTCGAGGCGCTTCTGATCATCGAGCTCGACGGTCCCCAGGTCGAGGTCGACGAGCTGATCAAGCGGGTCGAGGCGATCGCGCAGGGCTGCGGCTCGACCTCATGCCAGATCTCGACCTCGGAAGCCGAGCGCAACCTGTTCTGGGCCGGCCGCAAGGCGGCTTTCCCCGCGGTCGGGCGCATCTCGCCGGATTATCTCTGCATGGACGGCACCATCCCGCGCGGCGCGTTGCCGAAGGCGCTGGCGCGGATCCGCGAGCTCTCGGAGCAATACGGCCTCGGCGTCGCCAATGTGTTCCACGCCGGGGACGGCAATCTGCACCCGTTGATCCTCTATGATGCCAACAAGCCCGGCGAGATCGAGAAGGCGGAGGCGTTTGGCGCCGACATCCTGCGCTGCTGCGTCGAGCTCGGCGGCGTGCTCACCGGCGAGCATGGCGTCGGCATCGAGAAGCGCGATTTGATGCCGGAAATGTTCACCGAGATCGACCTCAACCAGCAGCAGCGGCTGAAGTGCGCCTTCGATGCGCAAGGCCTGCTCAACCCCGGCAAGGTGTTTCCGACGCTCCATCGCTGCGCCGAGCTCGGCCGCGTCCATGTCCACGCCGGCAAGCTGGCGTTTCCCGATATCCCGCGGTTTTAGTACCGCCGTAGCAGTCCGCTCGCGGCGCTCGCATCGCCATATGCAGCACAGGCCCTGTCGGGGTCTGCGATCAGCTCCGCTCGGACTTGCTTGAACGTCTTGCCGGCCGCTGCGGATACTTCGGAGCGGAATTGGCGCGGATCGTAGTCATTGCCGTCGTGGGCCTTGATGGCGGCGTCGAAGGCATTGATCATGGCCATCGCGGCGTTGGGGCTGCCGAGCAGTCTGGCGCCGAGTTGAACGCCCCCGGCACCATCGGCCTCATAGCCGGTGCATCGTTGTTCGAGCACCGCGGCCGCGGTCGCCAGCTGCTCGAGGAACGCCGCCTCGGCGTCGGTGAGCACGGCGGCACGCGCCTGTCCTGCCGCGATCGTCGCGAGCAGCGCGACGGCTGTCAGCCTGATTTTCACGGTGGATCTCCCTGCAGACGTCGAGGCCGGTCGTTACAATTCGACCGATCGTGCTAGCCAGCCGATAACCTTAACCGATGGTTGCGGCGCCATTGGCCAAGCGGCCGCCGCCGCATGCTGCGCAATAGCAGCGCGAACCCGTTTACATGGCCTTCAACTGTTGCTCGGTATTTTCCGGATATGCATGTCTTCGGCGACACCTCGATGCCCAGCATGGCCGATCGGCTGGCGCTTGCGCGCAATCGGCCCGCGGGCTTCGATTACATGCGGATCGTGCTGGCGGTGTCGATCATCGGCCTGCACAGCACCAACGTGACGCTCGGGCTCGGCCGGGCGCTGGAAATCCAGAGCACACTTCGAATCGGCGTCGCGATGATCCTCGCGCTGTTCTTTGCGCTGAGCGGCTTCCTGGTGACGGCGAGCCTGCTCCGGTGCAAGAGCCTGATTTCGTTCCTCGGCCTGCGCCTGCTGCGGATCGCCCCCGCACTCGCGGTCGAGACCACGCTGTCGGCCATCATCATCGGTCCGGCGTTCACCGAACTGCCGTTGGCGCACTATTTCGCCGATCCGAAATTCCACGCCTATTTCCTCAATATCGTCGGCGACATCCATTACGAGCTGCCGGGCCTGTTCCTGCACAATCCGCTGCCGGAGCTGGTGAATTCCCAGCTCTGGACCGTGCCGTACGAATTATGGTGCTACGTCATCCTGGCGCTGCTTGCGGTCACCACGATCTGCTTCAACCGGGTGGCGTATCTCGCGTTCATGGTGAGCGCCCAGATCGCTCTGGTCGGCTACGACATCGCGCGCTGGGACGAGGTGCCGATCCAGCTTCGCCCGCATCTTCTGGTGTTCTGCTTCCTTGCCGGCGTCGGGTTCTACCTCTGGCGCGACAAGGTGCCGGTCCACCGGACCTTGTGCCTGTTCGCGCTGGTGCTGTGCGCCGCCGCCTTGGCGACCGGACGCGGCGACGCGCTGGCGCCGGTGCCGGCCGCCTATATCGCCTGCTATTTCGGCGTGATGAACCCGCGGCGGAGCTGGATCGTCTCGTCGGGCGATTACTCCTACGGGCTCTATCTCTACGGCTTCGTCATCCAACAATGCGTCGCCGCGTTCGGCCCGCCGGTGCAGCACTGGTATCTGAACGTCCTGATCAGCCTACCGCTCGCCTTCGGTGTTGCGGTGGCGTCCTGGCATCTCGTCGAGAAGCATGCGCTTCGGCTTCGTGGCCGGGTCGAGATATTCGAGACCGTGGCGCTGTCGCGGATTTCGATCGTCGGCTTCTGGCGCAAATCGCACGACCAGGCCGAACGAGAGGCTGTCGTCCAGCCCGGGCCGATCAATCCAGTTCGACCGATCGTCCTTCCGGCCGGTAACTCCTAACTATTGCTTGATGCTAATCCGGTGACGCATCACTTGGATTGCGCTCGTCCGCATCTGCACGCTTTGCGTTTATACCTTGTTAGCTTGTTTCTGGATAGTTGCTAATGGATTAGTTGTTTTGGAAGCGCAATGCAACCTGTGTTCAGTCTGGCCGATCAGTTAGCTCTTTCGCGCTGTCGGCCCGCGGGCTTCGACTATCTGCGCATCGCGCTGGCGGCCACCATCATCTGCCTGCACAGCGCGAACGTCGTCTTTGGCACCGAGCGGGCGATGGAGATCCTGGGACATATCCGCATCGGGTCCGCAATGGTCCTTGCGCTCTTCTTCGCCTTGAGCGGGTTTCTGGTGACTGCGAGTTTGCTGAGGTGCAAGAGCCTGATTTCATTTCTCGGCCTGCGCGTGCTTCGCATTTTGCCCGCACTTGCAGTCGAGACGATACTCTCGGCTATCATCATCGGCCCGATCTTCACTGTGCTTCCGCTCGCGCAGTATGTCGCCGACCCGAAGTTTTATGCCTATTTTCACAATATCATCGGCGACATCCACTATGAGCTTCCGGGCGTCTTCCTGCGCAATCCGGTACCTTTTGCGGTGAATGCGCAGCTTTGGACGATTCCGTACGAGCTGTGGTGCTACGTGATCCTGGCACTGCTCGCCGTGACCACGATCTGCTTCAACAGGGTACTTTATCTGGTGTTTCTGGTGCTCGCCCAGATCGGTTTCGCCTACCACGATATCTACCATTCGGACCTACAATATCTTCATCTTCGTCCGTCGCTTCTCGTGTTCTGCTTCCTTACGGGTGTCGGCTTCTATCTCTGGCGCGACAAGGTCCCGTTCAACCGCACCGCGTTCCTGTTCGCGTTGACGCTGTGCGCGGCCGGGATGGCCACTGGATACACCGATGCGTTCATTGTTGGGCCCACCGCCTATGTCGCGTGCTATCTCGGGCTCATGAATCCGCGGCGAAGCTGGATCGTGTCCGGCGACTACTCGTACGGGATGTATCTCTACGGAGTCGTCGTCCAGCAGTGCGTTGCTGCGGTGGGTGCTCCGGTTCAGCATTGGTATCTGAACATCCTGATCAGCCTGCCGATTGCCCTCGGCGTCGCGTTCGTGTCCTGGCATCTCGTCGAGAAGCCTGCGCTTCGGCTCAGGGCGCAGGTCGAACAGATCGAGGCGGCGGTGCTCTCCCGGATTTCGATCGCAACCTTCTGGCGCAAATCGCCCGAGTTGGATCCGACGCTCGGCAGCAGCCGCGCGCCGGTCTGACATTGCACCGCAGGGGAGGACCTGCGTCACAAGCCCTCCCGCGGCGCCGTGGGTCACAGCAGCGCGTATTGCGTCCGCTCGCGCTTGGCGAGCAGCGGCAATGCTTGTTCGGCAATGTAGGTCTTGAAGTAGGCGCTCTCCGCATGCGCCTTGAATGCCGCCTCGTCCTGGAACAATTCGTAGAACAGGAATTGCGCCGGGTTGTCCTTGCCGCGGCCGATCAGGAACAGCTTGGTGCCGGGGTCTTTCTGCGCCTCGGGCAGGAAGCCGTCGAGAATTGCCGCGACCTTGTCGGCCTCTCCCTCCTTGGCTTCCCATTGCGCCACCACCAAGAGGCCGGCGGTGTTGATTGCATCGCTGATGGTTCGTGTGCTCATCGCATAGTGCTTCATTGGCAGTCCTCCGTTGCTTTGCTCCGGTCGAGCTTGCGATCCGGCCCACGGCGAAATGCCGGCGATCGCCATGATCGCGGCGAACCAGCCGATGGCCGATCGTCGGGTAGGCATCATCGCCGTGGTGGTGACTTGCGAACGTTTCATGATCGCCTCCAGTTGATCCGCGCCAACCGGCTTGCCGGGGCCGCAACCCGAGAGATAGGGGATCGCTCGGCGAACCCGGTTCGGTGACGGTCGAATTGTCGATGTCGTGAAAAGAGTTCGACGATGACCGAAGTGTCGCGGCAGGAGAGGGGGGCACGCCGATACCGCAACCGCCGGCCAAGCCCGGCTCGAGCCGTTCAGTTCCGGCATCGCCAAGGTGGAGACGTCAGGCGCGGCGAATTCCTGAGCTGGCGGGACGTTCCGGGCGGGGCCGGCTCGGCGGCCGTTCCGCGGCGGAAGGCAGTTACCCTGCCGTCCCGTCGCGATCACTCGTCGCATTCAGAGGCCTGCTCGGCACGCGCATTTGATTTTGGAGTCAAATTTCGATACCGCCTAGCGCGTGGAAACGCTTAGGGTCAGAGACGGCAAGGACGTCGAAGAGGTGGTGCGCGCGGCTGTCGCCAGCGAGCAGCCGCTCGAGGTCATCGGACATGGATCGAAGCGCGCCATCGGCCATCCGATGGCGACCAATGCGGTGCTCGACGTCTCCGTGCTGAACGCGGTCACCGCCTATGAGCCGAACGAACTGATCATCACCGTCGGGGCCGGCGCGCCGCTCGCCGACGTGCAATCCCTGATCGACGCCAAGAACCAGCAATTCGCCTTCGAGCCGATGGACACGTCCGCGCTGCTGGGCAGCGCGGGAGCCGGCACGATCGGCGGCATGATCGGTGCCGGCCTTGCGGGTCCGCGCCGCATCAAGGCCGGTGGGATCAGGGACCATCTGCTCGGGGCGCACGCGGTGTCCGGGTTCGGCGACAGTTTCAAGACCGGTGGGCGGGTGGTGAAGAACGTCACCGGCTATGATCTCTGCAAGCTGCTCACCGGTTCCTGGGGCACGCTCGCGGTCATGACCGAGGTGACGCTGAAGGTGATGCCGAAGCCGGAAGCCGAGCGGACGCTGCTGCTGCGCTCGCTCGACGACGTCACCGCCAACAAGGCGATGACGACGGCGCTGGGGTCGCCCTTCGACGTCTCCGGCGCGGCGCATCTGCCCGGCTCAGTGCTGCGCTCCGGAACCGGCGCGCTCGCGGTCCTCGCAGTTGCCGGCCAGGCCGTCACGCTGGTGCGGCTCGAGGGGATTGCGGCGTCGGCGGCGCACCGGGCGGCTTCGCTCACGCAGGCGCTCTCGTCCTACGGGGCGGTCGACGTCCTCGCCGACGAGACCTCGGTTTCGATCTGGAGCGCGCTGCGCGACGTGGCGCCGTTCGCGGCGAGCGGCGCGCTCGGCGCCTGGCCGGTGTGGCGCATCGTTTGCCCGCCGGCCATCGGCGGCGCGCTCGGAGAGGGGCTGGCGCGCTCGACCGGCGGCGAGGTGATCTACGATTGGGGGGGCGGCCTGATCTGGGCTGCCGTGCCGCCGAGCGCCGACGCGCAGGCCGCGCTGGTCCGGGGCCAGGTCGCCGCGACCGGCGGGCACGCCAGCCTGATCCGCGCCACCGAGGATGTGCGCCGTGCGGTCGATGTGTTCCAGCCGCAGGCGGCCGGGCTTGCCGCGCTCGGCGAACGCATCAGGGCGAGTTTCGATCCGAGGTCGATCCTCAACCGCGGCCGGATGACGCGAGGCAGGGCTGCATGAAGACTGAATTCTCCCTGGCGCAGCTTGCCGATCCCGACATCAAGGAAGCCGACAAGATCCTGCGCGCCTGCGTGCATTGCGGTTTCTGCACCGCGACCTGCCCGACCTATGTCCTGCTCGGCGACGAGCTGGATAGCCCGCGCGGCCGCATCTACCTGATCAAGGAGATGCTGGAAAAGGACCAGCCGCCGACACCTGAGGTGGTCAAGCATATCGACCGCTGCCTGTCGTGCCTCGCCTGCATGACCACCTGTCCGTCGGGCGTGAACTACATGCACCTCGTCGACCAGGCCCGGGTCAGGATCGAGCGGGACTATCAGCGGCCGCTGACGGAGCGGCTGCTGCGCTCGGTGCTCGCCTTCGTGTTGCCGCGGCCGGGCATGTTCCGGATCAGCATGATTCTGGCGAGGCTTGCCCGTCCGTTCGCAGCCCTGCTGCCGACGCCGTCGGTCGGTGCGTCGAACCCGGGTCTGCTGCGGCGGATCAAGGCGATGCTGGCGCTCGCGCCGCACGGCCTGCCGCAGCCGGGGCCGTCTGCCGGAACCGTGTTTGCGCCGATCGGCCGGCGTCGGGGCCGGGTTGCGCTGCTGCAGGGCTGCGCGCAACAGGTGCTGGCGCCACGCATCAATCAGGCCGCGATCAGCGTGCTGACCCGGCATGGCGTCGAGGTGGTGCTGGTCAAGGACGAGCAATGCTGCGGCGCGTTGACCCATCACATGGGGCAAGACGACGACGCATTGGCGCGCGCGCGGGCCAACGTCACGGTGTGGCAAAGGGAAGCGGACACCGAAGGGCTCGACGCGATTCTGGTGACGACCTCGGGCTGTGGGACAGTTGTCAAAGACTACGGCTACCTGCTGCGCGAGGACAAAACATTCGCGGAGCCGGCCAGGCGAATCTCGGCGCTGGCCAAGGATATCACCGAGTATCTCGCGGGCCTCGAGCTCGTGCCTTCAACGCAGAAAGGCGACATCACCGTCGCCTATCACTCGGCTTGTTCGTTGCAGCATGGACAGAAAATCACTCAACTTCCGAAAGAATTGCTTTCCAAGAATGGATTCGTGGTGAAAGATGTACCCGAGAGCCATTTGTGTTGCGGTTCGGCGGGGACCTACAACATTCTCCAGCCCGACATTGCGAGCAGATTGCGCGATCGCAAGGTCGCCAATATTGCGCTTGTCAAACCGGACATGATCGCTGCGGGCAATATTGGCTGCATGGTTCAGATTGCCGGCGGTACGTCAGTTCCTGTGGTGCACACGATTGAGCTTCTCGATTGGGCGACAGGAGGTCCCCGGCCAGGATTGAATTGATCGACTGCCACTCGAGCATGATCCGGACCTCAGCCTTGCCCTGACGCAATTTGTCTGACGCAATCTGAAGGACCGGCGCTTCCTCAGCCACAGACGCGAAGCGATCGCGCGGCCATCATGCCCGACAAGCGTAGCGGAGTGTGCCTCTCCCCGAGGTGCGGCTGCGGTCCGGCAAGCGATCACTTCAATGCGCCCGGTGGACCACATAGCGGCAACAGGAGGACCACGATGGCGAAGTCGAAGAAGGCGAAGAAAAGCAAGAAGGCCAAAAAGGCCAAGAAGGCAGTAGCGGCGAAGAAGAAGTCCGCGAAGAAGTCGGCCAAGAAGACTGCAAAGAAATCGGCGAAGAAGACTGCCAAGAAGGCAGCCAAGAAAGCCGCCAAGAAAACCGCAAAGAAAGCTGCTCCGAAGAAGGCCGCTGCCAAGAAGGTCGCGAAGAAGGCTGCCAAGAAGAGCGCTCCGAAGAAGGCCGCCGCGCCGAAGCCGGCCGCCCCCGTCGCAGCTCCCCCGGCGCCCGAGCCTGCCCCGCAGCCGGCCTCGAGCTGGGCGACGCCGAGCCACGAACCTGCCCCGAGCTGGGGCACCTCCGAGGGCGAGCACCACTAACCGAACCTGGTTCGATCCCGGACCGGTTCAAACCGATCGAAGCCGCAGCGGACGCCGCTGCGGCTTTTTCCATGCCCGGGATTCCGCCCGTGCTTTTGCGGGCACGGCGATTCGTCCCAAACGCTGTCAGATCCGGTGGGGCTGTTGCCTTGTCCCCACGTCAGGGGGCTCCTCAACCGGAGCGGGAGCATCAACCTTGTGGTGCAAATGCAACACCTACGGACCAACGTGCGGCGAAACAGCCGGAACGCCTAAAAAGTCGGCAGCTGCATGTCTTTTTGGCTTCACGGTCCCGTGCACGGGCCTCAGATTGGCGACACGCGATTTAGTTGCAGTCCGTTATCGCGCGCCCTGGGGGCACCGGAGCTGGGCTGTCTGGAACAGTAGATGGGGATCGTCATGAAGAAACTGGCTTTGTTAGCAACGGCGCTAGCAATGATTTCGAGCACGGCAATGGCAGCTGACATGGCGGTGAAGGCCGTCAAGGCGCCGCCGCCCGCTCCCTTCGATCCCTGGGATATCGCCTTCGGCGCCGGCATCATGAGCGACTACATCTTCCGCGGCGTCACCCAGTCGAACCACAATCCGTCGGTCACCGCCTATTTCGAGCCGCGCTACAACGTCAACAAGGACCTGCAGCTCTACATCGGTACCTCGACCGAAAGCATCTCCTTCGCCAACCGCGCCGCCGCCGAAGTCGACGTCTACGGCGGTATCCGCCCGACCTTCGGCGCCTTCGCCTTCGACATCGGTGTCTGGGGTTACCTGTATCCGGGTGGAACCTGCTACTTCGGCGCGCCCACCGACACCGCCGGCAATCCGCTCAGCAACCAGTGCGCCACCAACTTCCTGACGAACGGAAACGTCATGAAGAAGGACGTTTCGTTCTTCGAAGTCTACGGCAAGGCGACCTGGACCATCAACGACAACTGGGCGTTCACCATCAACGAGTACTACTCGCCGAACTTCCTCAACACCGGCGCCTGGGGCAACTACTCGTCGATCATCGGCAAGTATACCGCGCCCAGCACTGTGTTCGGCACCAGCGGCGTCGGCATGTATGTGTCGGGTGAGTTCGGCCGGCAGTGGCTCGGCACCTCCGACAGCTTCTACGGCGTCCCGGCATTCCCGAACGGCATCAAGTATGCCGACTACAACACCTGGAACATCGGCATCGGCTTCACCTACAAGGTGTTCACGCTCGATCTGCGCTATTCCGACACCGACCTGTCGAAGGGCAATTGCAGCGCCTTCACCAGCGACTTCACCGCCGGCGGCACCACCAACGTCACCCCGATCAATCCGGGCGGCACGGGCTCCAACTGGTGCGGCGCGGCGGGTATCGCCAAGCTCTCGGTCGACCTGACCGCGATGTCCAACCTGAAGTAATCTCTCCTTCCGGAGATCGAGAGGGCGGCAGAGCAATCTGCCGCCCTTTTTGTTTTTGGTGGGTCAGGGCCGCGGCTCAGGTCTCACCTTCCCGCCGGGGAGAGGTCGGCGCGAAGCGCCGGGTGGAGGGCTCTCGCTCTCTCGATAGACCGTCGCCCCTCACCCGATTTGCGCTGGATGATGCTTCGCATCACCAGGGCAAATCACCTCTCCCAAGGGAGAGGTGAACCGCGCCCGTGGTCAGTTTGATTCAATCTCACGACGCGCTACGACGCCGCCACCTTGACCGTGTCACGCAGGGCGAAGCGATCGCCGTCGCGGACCAACGCGACGTTGCGCTGGTGGAAGGCGTCGAGCGTCGAGCGGTGGCCAATCGAAACCACCGTGGTATCGGGCAGCTTCTCGGCGATCAGCTTGTAGAGTGCGGCTTCCGACGGCTCGTCGAGCGAGGCCGTAGCCTCGTCCAGGAACAGGAATTGCGGCGCATGCAGCAGCGCCCGCGCGATGCCGAGCCGCTGTTGCTCGCCGAGCGACAGCATCCGATTCCAGTGCGCCTGCTCCTCGAGCCGCGCTGCGAGCTGCGGCAGTCCGACCGCGGTGAGGACGTCGCGGACCCGTCCCGCGTCGAATTGCGGAGCCTCGCCCGGATAGACGACGGCGTCATGCAGCGAGCCGATCGGCAGATAGGGACGTTGCGGCAGCATCATCAGTTTGGCATCGGCCGGGATCTCGACCGCGCCGCTGCCGAACGGCCAGATGCCGGCCACCGCGCGGAACAGCGTCGACTTGCCGGCGCCGGACGGGCCGGTCACCAGCGTCCGCTCGCCGGGGCGGAAGCTGAAATGCTCGGCGGCGACCAGCGGCGTTCCGTTCGGCAGCTTGACCAGAAGCTGCGGCAGGGCGATCTCGCTGCCGGCGGCCGGCTTTTCGTGAATCGCGGCGGGATCGTCGGCCAGCTTTTCGGCGGCCCTGATCGAGTTCTCGAAGCCGTCGAGACGGGTGACGGTCGCGCGCCATTCGGCCAAGGTGCGGTAGGCCGTGACGAAGAACGAGAGCGCATCCTGCACCTTGCCGAATGCCTCGGCGATCTGGATCAAAGCGCCAAGCTGGACCGTCTTGCTGGCGAAATAGGCCGGGCCCGCCAACGCGAACGGAAACACCGCTGAGGCCTGCGCATAGCTGCCTGTGAAGGCGGTCAGCCGCTTGGTCCGGCTCATGATGCCGTACCAGTTGCCGATCACGCGGCTGAAGCGCTCCGACAGCCGCTCCCGCTCTGCACCCTCGCCCTTGAGCAGCGCGATCTGTTCTGAGTTCTCGCGCACCCGCATCAGGTTGAAGCGGAAATCCGCCTCCAGCCGCTGCTGGTCGAAGTTGAGATTGACCAGCGGCGAGCCGATCCACTGCGTCAGCATCGTCCCGAGCACGGCGTAGATGATCGCGCCCCAGACCAGGTAGCCCGGAATCGAAACGTCGACGCCGAACAGCAGCAGCGGCAGGATCGCCGACAATCCCCACAGGATCACCACGAAGGACGCAAGCGAGACGATCGAGTTCAATAGCCCGATGCTGATCGCCAGCGTTTGGCCAACGAACAGCTTGACGTCGTCGGTGATGCGCTGGTCGGGGTTATCGGCGGCATCGCCGACGAGTTGCATGCGATAGTGGTTGGCGCCGCGGACCCATTCGCGGAGATATTTGCCGGTCATCCAGTTGCGCCAGCGGATCTGCAGCCACTGGTTCAGGTACAGCTGATAGATTTGAAGTATCACCGAAGCTGTGGCGATCAGGGTGAACACGAGCAATTCGCGTTTGAACGTGCTCCAGTCCTTGTCCTGAAGCGCGGTGTAGAAGCGGTTGCGCCATTGGTTGATCAGGACGTCGAGCCCGACAGACACCAGCTCCATCACGATCAGCGTCCCGAGCAGGATGCGGCCCGCCCATTTGTCCTCGGAGTTGAAATAGGGCGAGGCGATGCGCCACACCGTCGCGAGTGTCGAGCGGATGTTGTTCACAGATTATCGTCTCCGGGGAAGGGGCCGCAAAGGCCTGAAGAATCGGGACAATCGGAGTTAGCCTCGACTAAAGTCGTAGGTCTGGCATGCAAGCGTTGGCTTGTCCCGGCGATCGAGTCAACCCTAGCATGACGGCAATGGCGAGGGACGGGGGACCTTCGATTTTTCGCGAGGATGTGAGCGATCCTTACCGATCGTTCATTCGCGACCCGGGGCTGTAGTTTTCCGACGGACTCCCGCAATCGCACCAGCGCGCCTGCCGGCACCGAGGCCGGTGCGCTGCATAAGAACATGGGGAGGACCCGAGATGAACACCTGGAATCAGATCTACAATCCGCTGGGCAATGCCGGGCTGTCGACCATAGCTGCCGCCGTTCCCGTGGTCACGCTGCTGGTCTTGATCGCCAGCGGCAAGGTGAAGGCGCATATCGCGGCCATCATCGCCGTGATCGTGACCAATCTGATCACGATCTTCGTCTTCACGATGCCGGCCGGCATGTCGATCCGCGCATCGATCCTCGGCATCGTGACCGGGTTCTTTCCGATCGGCTGGATCGTGCTCAACGTCATCTTCCTCTACCAGGTCACGGTGAGATGCGGGAAGTTCGAGCTGCTCAAGCGTGCGGTCGGCGGCGTCACCGAGGACCGCCGCTTGCAGCTGCTCCTGATCGCGTTCTCGTTCGGCGCCTTCTTCGAGGGCGCCTCGGGCTTCGGCACCCCGGTCGCGATCACCGGCGCGGTGCTGATCGGGCTCGGCTTCTCGCCGCTCGCGGCCTCCGGCCTGTCGCTGATCGCCAATACCGCCCCGGTCGCCTTCGGCGCGTTGGGCACGCCGATCCAGGGCCTTGCCTCAGTCACCGGCCTCGACCCCTATATCCTCGGTGCGATGGTCGGCCGGCAGCTGCCGCTGTTCTCGCTGATCGTGCCATTCTGGGTGGTATGGGCGTTCGCGGGCTGGCGCGGCATGAAGGAAGTGTGGCCGGCGATCCTGGTCACCGGCGTATCGTTCGCGATCCCGCAATATGTGATCTCCAACTACATCAATCCCTGGATCGTCGACATCGGCGCCTCGCTGATCTCGATGGGTGCGCTGATCCTGTTCCTCAAGGTCTGGCAGCCGCGGCAGCTCTGGCTGTCGCCGGCGCTGCGCGGCCGCGACGAATCCGCGGCGACGATGCAGGCCGCTCCGCCGCTCGACAAGACGCCGCTGACCCAGGGCGAATTGTGGAGCGCGCTGTTGCCGTGGATCATCGTCTGCATCCTGATGCTGATCTGGGGCAACGGCGCCTTCAAGGCCTGGGCCAACGCCAACTTCACCTGGAACTACGCGGTCCCCGAGCTCGACAAGCTGATCTTCAAGGTGCCGCCGGTGGCCGCCAAGCCGACGCCGGAAGGCGCCGTGTTCAGCTTCACCTATCTGTCGTTCACTGGCACCGGCATGCTGATCGCCGCGATCATCTCAGGCCTCTTGATGGGCTTCTCGCCTGCCAAGCTGATCGCCGAATATGGCCGCACCATCCGCCTCTGCGCGATCTCGCTGATCACGATCTCGGCGATGCTGGCGATCGGCACGCTGACCCGGCTGTCCGGCGTCGACGCCACGCTCGGCCTCGCCTTCGCGGCGACCGGCGTGCTCTATCCGTTCTTCGGCACCTTGCTCGGTTGGCTCGGCGTGGCGTTGACCGGATCGGATACCGCGTCGAACGTGCTGTTCGGCAATCTGCAGAAGATCACGTCCGAGCAGCTCGGCCTGCCGCCGGTGCTGATGGCGGCGGCGAACTCATCCGGCGGCGTGATGGGCAAGATGATCGACGCGCAATCGATCGTGGTCGCCTCCACCGCGACCAACTGGTACGGCCACGAAGGTTCGATCCTGCGCTACGTGTTCCTGCACTCGATCGTGCTGGCGTGCCTGGTCGGTGTGTTCGTGACCCTGCAGGCCTATGTCTATCCGTTCACGGCGATGGTTCTGAAATAACGCGGCGAGGCATCGCCCGAACCAGCATCCCCGCGGGTTGAGAGCCCGCGGGGATTTTGCTTTTCAAGCGGTTTTTCTCGCGCGGCCCAGCTGGCCAAGCGCGGCCTCGTCCCATAGAAGGGCGGCGTCGCAATCCCAGGGAATGGCATGATGTCGATGAAGCGGAGTCTGAACGGCGGCATGGCCGCGCTGGCGGTCGTTGCAGCCGCGCTTGCGTCGGTTCCGGCGCAGGCCCAGGAAGAATTCCCGTTCGGCTTCGTGATGACGCTCGACGCCGCGCGCATGCCGGGCTCCAAGCGGATTCCCTCGATCGAGATCGGCGACAATGGCGAGGTGATCCTCGAGCTGTGGTGCGACGGTGGCAAGGGCCAGTTCTCGGTGGCCGGCAACACCATCGTGTTCGTTCCCGGCACGATGGAGAACCGCAGCTGCACGCCGGAACGGGCGCAGGCCGACAAGGACCTGCTCGCGGCGCTCAGCGACATCACGAGCTGGCGGCGGCAGGGTGATCAGGTCACGTTCATCGGAGCGAAGCAGCTGCGTTACGTGATCAACAGCAATTGAGGCGCACCCTCGCCGCTCAGGGCGTTGCGACCAATCCGCTCGCGGTGGCGACGATCCAGCGGTTGCCCCAGCGCACGATGGAATCGACCCGGCCGAGACCCGGGACGACGTCGCCGCGCGCAGCCATCTTGACGCCTTCCGGTCCCTCGAGCACGGCGGTGCCGTCGCGGACCTCGACCACCGACCATCCGGGGATGGTGCTCGGTCGCGTTTCGGGGGCCGTTGCCAGGGGCTGCTTCGGCCCCAGCGCCATGGCTTGCGCGTTCAGCGTCGTCGGTGCGGCACCGAGCACCTGCGGACGCGGACTGGCAACGGATTTGGGAATGCTGCCGGTGACTGATGGATCCGCGTTGGATGCCGTCCGCCGCGGGCTCTCGCTCCGGCCTTCCGTTCTTGGGCTCGGCCGCGCCTCTGCAAGATGCGGGGCGGGCGCTTCCTTCTGGGCTACCGGGACCGTGGCAGGAGTTGTGAAGAAGTCGTGCCAGTTGGCGCCCCCGGTCCATCCCAGCACGAAGGCTGCGGCGAGCGCGGTGGCTGCCAGCAGCGCGGTGCCGATGCGGTCGGCGAACGGCTCCCGCAGCAGCAGGGCGGCGTCGTGATTTTCGCCTGAGACGTCCCAGAGGTCCGCCGTCTGCGCCGGCGAATGACCCTCCGTCACATCCGTTGGCCAGATGCTCCCAGGACTGATCGGCTCGCGGTCTTGCATGGCGTGACCTGTGTTCGGTGACGCAAAGGATGATCCTCGAAACTAAATCGAGCCTTAATTTTCGGTGACCGAACTGCGGCAGCAGCAAGTCTTTTGGTCGCAGGGTTCCGTAGATTGACGGGGACGGGGCGGCGGCCGACAGTTGGCCTCGATCCGGCCAGCCGGCTGCGAACCGTGTCCAAAATGCGCAAGCCCGACGTCAGCATCGGCCCCGAAGACCCGACGCAGCCCGAGGTCCGGCGGTTGATCGCGTTGTCGGATGCCTATCTGGCCGCGTTGTACCCGCCCGACAGCAACCACCTCGTCGGCGCCGCATCGCTCGCCGTCCACGGCACGGTGTTTCTGGTCGCGCGGCGCGATGGCGAGGCGCTCGGCCCGATCGCCTTCCGCATCATCGCGCCCGGGCATGCCGAGATGAAGCGGATGTTCGTGCGTGCCGACGCGCGTGGAGCCGGGCTCGGCCGCCGCCTGCTCGAAGCGCTGGAAGCGGTTGCGCGCAGCCGGCAGATCGCACGCCTCAGCCTGGAGACCGGAATCCGGCAGCCGGAAGCGATCGCGCTCTATCGCGCCGCCGGCTACCAGGACTGTCCGCCGTTCGGCGATTACGCGCCCGATCCGCTCTGCCTGTTCATGACCAAGCACCTCTGACCGCAGCGGGTGCGTGCCGCACCCGGCGGTCGTTTCCGGCCGGGCACTGCACCCGGAGATGCAATGCCGGCCCAGCAGCGTTGGAGTGTGTTCAGCCGGCGACGCGTCGGTTCAACCCGCGTAGCCACTCTGCTCGGGCAGGCGGATGAGGCCGAGTTGCAGCATCGCGGTGATCGCGTCTTCCTGTCCGAGCTCTTCGGCGATCCGCCCGTCCCGCACGCGCAGCACGGTGGTGCCGGCGAACGTCATCTTGCGGCCGGACGCTGCGGGCAGCGAGCCGAGGCGGAAGTCGCTGAAGGCGGGTCCGGTGTGAGTGCCGCCGCCTTCCCAGCGGCCGACGACGAGATCGCCTTCCGCAACGAGGTCGCCGACGCCCCAGAAATTCAGATCCGGAAACGCCTCGCGAAACTCCGTGATGAACTGCGTGACCGCGGCGCGGCCCTTCTTCGGCTCGTGCATCGGGTAGTGCACCACAATGTCCGGCGTCGCGAGCTCCTCGATGATGTCCGGATTCCACGGGTTGCCCCAGAAGCCCGTGAACCATCGGCCGACCACATTCTTGTTTTGCTCTGACATCTCGTCGTCTCCATTTGCGCGTTGCCGGCATCGCGACCGGCGCTGTGGCGATGCGCGCATTAGGCAATGTGAGACGCGTGTCGCACCACCCGATTCCGGATCGGGTGTGCTGTCAGCATTCAGGCGAAATTCCGCTTGGTCGAGTTGATGCTTGGCGACGCTTCGCGAACGTCGTCGCGCGATCGGGAAGCGGGTGGCTCAGTGCCACACCGACTTGTCGGCGTCCCAGCGTTGGCCCTTGAACTCCTTGAGCAGCGCGTCGATCGCGCCGTTGTCGTCCCTGGTCTCGCTGCCTTCCTCGTCGCTGCTGGAATCGTCGGACAGGTTCAGCTTGGCGCCGGCGCTGTCGTCCGAGGTCGAGACGGTCGGGCTCGAGACCCACAGGATCAGCTTGTCGGAGCTGCCGGGCTTCTCCGGCGAGACAAGCGCGGTGATCTCGTAATTCTGGGTGAGGCCGAGCGCCGGATAGATCGCGCTGGGCCGCTTCAGCACCAGCTTGAGCTTGCCGGTGTTCGCATTCCAGGTCGCCGAGGCGGGTTTTGCGGCAAGCGTCTTCGCCAGCACGCCTGATATCGCGGTTGCCAGCTTGTCCTTGTTGATCTTGTCGCCGCTGGTCCAGTCGCTAGCGGCAAAGCGGATGGTGCGGTCCATCTCGACCACGCCGCTGGTCCAGCCGGCCGCGGTCACGCCGGGCACCGACTTCGCCTTGGCGAGCAGCGCGCCGGCGTGCTCGGGATCGACGGTGAGGTTGATGGTCTGCTCGCCGGAACGCATGGCATCGCAGGTCACCGACAGGCTCGATGTGCCGATCTCGACGGCCTCGCCCTTCAGGCTCTTGAGGAAATCGGCCGCCGCATCGAGCTTCACCCGCACCCCGATCGATTCCGGCGAGACGTCGGTGAAATCCTTCGGCTGCGGCGTGATGCCGTCCTCGGTGGCCTGGTTATCCTGGAATTCCTTCTCGCTGAGATCCGAATTGTCGGTCGAGGCGACCTCGGTGACGGTCTGGCCGATCGTGATCTGGCCGCGGAACTCAAACCCGTCGCCGTTTTGCTTGCGGTTCAGCTTGATGGTGACCGGCTGCTTGTCGGCGACGCTCTGGGTGGTGCCGGACAGCGTCTGGCCGTTGATGGTGAGGTTGGCGACGAAGCGGTCCTTGCGGTCCGAGCCCTTGTCGGCGGGATAGCAGACGTCGAGCACCGCCGCGGTCACGGTCTTGCCCTGCCGCGTCTCCTTCAGGACGACGTCGGCATTGCCGTCCATCAGGCCATCGATCGAGGTGAAATAGCGCGTCTCGGGGCCGCCCGCCGGCGTCGCCTTCGATTGCAGTTTGATCTGGGCGACAGCAGGGGCCGAGGCGACGGCAAGACCGAGCAGCAGGAGCGGGAGCGCGCGCATACGATAAGTCCTCGAAGGGCAGAATCGGTTCCGCCGTAACTAGCAAACCTCCATGTCATTGGCCAAAAAAGAAGGCCGCCTGACGGCGGCTATCAATTTCGAACGATCTGACCTTTGGCACTGGCATACCCGCCCGCAGAACGGCGTCGCCGATGTGCGGGCATGACGAACGGAGACGGGGCTCCGCGTCACGCACGATCATTAAGTTCCTCGCCGTTTTCCAGCCTGCCGCGCAGCGTGCTGACGACGCGCCTCATGGCTTCGATGTCCTTCATCGATAGTCCGTCGGCGAGGCCGTTCACCCAGGGCAGTTGCAGGCGCATCGCCGCATCGAAGGCCTGCTGCCCCTTGTCGGTCAGCACGACGAGCTGGGCACGGCGATGATGCGGGTTGGTCTCGAATGTGACGAGCCCGTCCCGTTCGAGGTCGTTGACGATCCGCTGCACGTTCTGTCTGGCCGCGCCGAGGTCGCGCGCCAGCCACGCCACCGGTTGCGGGCGCTCGGTGGCAACGATGGCGCCGAGGATCTGCCAGCGCGCGCTGGTCAGCCCGAGCCCGGCCACCAGCCGGTCGCCCGATGTGAACAGCAGGCTGTTCAGCCGGAACAGGTCGAGAATCAAGCTGCTCAGGGCTTCGCCCGCCGGCGTTCGTTTTGCATGAGGCATTTGTTACCATATATACGTATTGACATCATAGTGTCAATTATATTATGCACCCATCACAGCGAAATGACATCATAACACCATATCAACGGAGCCACCCATGCCGCAGATGCGCCCCCTCGACCCCGCTTTCCCGATCGATCGCCAGCTCGCGGTCGATGCCGGCAACATCGTGCTGGTCAACCTGTTCACCCTCGATGCGGCCGACGAGGACACCTTCCTGAAAGCCTGGCAGGACGATGCCGCGATCATGAAGCGGCAGCCCGGCTTCATCTCGACCCAGCTGCACCGCGCGCTCGGCGACAGCCCGGCCTATCTGAACTACGCGGTCTGGGAATCCACCGCCGCCTTCCGCGCCGCGTTCATGAACCCCGAGTTCAGGGCCAAGCTGTCGGCCTATCCCGCCTCGGCGGTGGCGTCGCCGCATCTGTTCCAGAAGGTCGCGGTGGCTGACATCTGCGGGGCTTAGACATGTATCCGTGGCCGACCTCGGTCATCCCCGTCATTGCGAGCGAAGCGAAGCAATCCATCGTGCCGCATATGCGGAAGCGTGGTTGCTTCGTCGCTACCGCTCCTCGCAATGACGGAGCTGCAGATAATCCACCCCGCGATCGAGTCAAAGACCGCTCAACTATGCACCAGCATGCCGACACCAAGCGTGGCGGCGGCAGCCAGGAAGGTGATGTCCAGGAAGCGCAGCGGCGCTTTTGGACGGCGACCGGCAGAACCGGACATGACGTAGTAGAGGCCGTAGGCCGCGGCGACAACGGCAAACGTCAATGTCTGCCGGATCCAGAACGTCAGGACGACCGCAAGATCATCGATTCTGTTCTGGGCATAGGCGCCGAGCGCGAGCGTTGCGCCGATCGCGTAGAACAGTGCCAGCGTTGATGTCAGTGATTTGGCGTCGCGGGACATCCGATGATCCTTACAGCTCGCTCGTCACCAGACTGCAAAAAAGAAGGCCGCCCGGAGGCGGCCTTCGATCTCGACATTGAGCGCGATCGGCTCAGAAGCCGCCCATACCGCCCATTCCACCCATGCCGCCGCCGCCCGGCATCGCCGGCGCCGCGTCCTTCGGCACCTCGGCGACCATGGCCTCGGTGGTCACCAGCAGGCCGGCGACGGAAGAAGCGTCCTGCAAGGCGGTGCGCACCACCTTGGCGGGGTCGATGATGCCCTTGTCGACCATGTCGACATAGTCCTCGGTCTGGGCGTCGAAGCCGAAGGTCTCCGACTTGTTCTCGAGGATCTTGCCGACCACGATCGAGCCCTCGACACCGGCGTTCTCCGAGATCTGGCGGATCGGAGCTTCCAGCGCCTTGAGCACGATGTTGATGCCGGCCTGGACGTCGGCATTGTCGTTGGAGAGGCGGCCGACCGCCTTCTTGGCGCGCAGCAGGGCGACGCCGCCGCCCGGCACGATGCCTTCCTGCACCGCGGCGCGGGTCGCGTTCAGCGCGTCCTCGACACGGTCCTTCTTCTCCTTGACCTCGACCTCGGTCGCGCCGCCGACCTTGATGACGGCAACGCCGCCGGCGAGCTTGGCGAGGCGCTCCTGCAGCTTCTCACGGTCGTAGTCCGAGGTGGTCTCCTCGATCTGCGCCTTGATCTGGCCGACGCGGGCGTCGATGTCCTTCTTCTTGCCGGCGCCCTTGACGATCGTGGTGTTCTCCTTGTCGATCACGATCTTGCCGGCGCGGCCAAGCATGTTGACCGTGACGTTCTCGAGCTTCATGCCGAGGTCGTCGGAGATCAGCTGACCGCCGGTCAGGATCGCGATGTCTTCCAGCATCGCCTTGCGGCGATCGCCGAAGCCCGGCGCCTTGACGGCGGCGACCTTGAGGCCGCCGCGCAGGCGGTTGACCACCAGGGTTGCCAGCGCCTCACCCTCGACGTCCTCGGCGAGGATCAGGAGCGGACGGCCCGACTGCACCACGGCTTCCAGCACCGGCAGCATCGCCTGCAGGCCGGACAGCTTCTTCTCGTGCAGCAGGATGTAGGCATCCTCGAGCTCGGCGGTCATCTTCTCGGCGTTGGTGATGAAGTAGGGGCTGAGATAGCCGCGGTCGAACTTCATGCCCTCGACGATGTCGACCTCGGTCTCGAGCGACTTGTTCTCCTCGACGGTGATGACGCCCTCGTTGCCGACCTTCTGCATCGCCTGCGCGATCATCTTGCCGATCGCGGTGTCGCCGTTGGCCGAGATGGTGCCGACCTGGGCGACCTCGGAGGAGGCGGCGACCGGCTTGGCGCGCTTCTCGATGTCCTTGATCACGGCGGCGACGGCGATGTCGATGCCGCGCTTGAGGTCCATCGGGTTCATGCCGGCGGCGACCGACTTGGCGCCCTCGCGCACGATCGCCTGCGCCAGCACGGTCGCGGTGGTGGTGCCGTCACCGGCGGTGTCGTTGGTCTTGGAAGCGACCTCGCGCAGCATCTGCGCGCCCATGTTCTCGAACTTGTCGTCGAGCTCGATCTCCTTGGCGACGGTGACGCCGTCCTTGGTGATGCGGGGCGCGCCGAACGACTTCTCGATGACGACGTTGCGGCCCTTCGGGCCGAGCGTCACCTTGACGGCATTGGCGAGCACGTCGACGCCGCGCAGCATGCGGTCGCGGGCGTCTCCGGCGAATTTTACGTCCTTGGCAGCCATTGTTTTGAACTCCTGGGAAAAGCGTCATCGCTTGCATAACGGCTTTGCCGTTATTGCTCGAGGAGCGGGCCCTTGGCCCGCGTCTCGAAGAATGAATTGTGGATGCTCACCCTTCGAGACGGCAGCTTCGCTGCCTTCTCAGGGGGGCGGAGAGAGGCGCGATCAGGCCAGCACGCCCATGATGTCGGACTCCTTCATGATCAGGAGCTCCTCGTTGTCGAGCTTGACCTCGGTGCCCGACCACTTGCCGAACAGCACGCGGTCGCCGACCTTGAGGTCGATCGGGATCAGCTTGCCGGCCTCGTCGCGGCCACCCGGGCCGACGGCGACGATCTCGCCCTGCGACGGCTTCTCCTTGGCCGAGTCCGGAATGATGATGCCGCCCTTGGACTTCTCCTCGGCATCGATACGCTTGACCACGACGCGCGTCGTGCAGGGGGCGGAAATTGGATTTAGCCATGACGTTCCCTCTTGAAGGTCCTCTTGGAGGCTCGGTTTCAGGTCCGGTTCATCGAGACCGGCGTTGAATGCCGGCCCGGTCGGCGCTGGGCAGGACGCCCAACGCATTTAGCAATCGTGGTGCAAGAGTGCTAATTGTGGGCCGGGGAATATGGCTTGGCGCAGTTTCTGTCAAGCAAACGGGTTAAGGCCTTGGTGAGGCCAATATAGGATGGTGGACCAGAAACCAAATCGTAGCGATGACGTAATTTTGTCAGACGTCATTGCTCCGTCTTAAGTTTTACGCTTGGCTGCATGACGGGTGCGGCCGGGACATAGTCGGGGGATACACATGATCAGGTCACTCAACGCGCGATTGGTCGCACGGTTCGCGGCTGTTTCGGCGCTGACGACACTTTTGGGGGCGTGCGGCAGCATGAGCCTGCCGTCGCTGTCGTCGAACCCCGAGCCGGCACCCGTCGAACCGGGCGTGGCCCCGGAGATGCCAGCCTCGATCCGCGCCGACGAGATCGTCGGCCGCTGGGGCCTCGCCTCATTCCAGAATCCCGCCGACCGCGCCCGCACCGAGGCCGCCGCCCGCGGCCAGTGCAAGCAGCCCTACGTGATCGGTGCCGGCCAGAACGGCGGCGTCATCATGCATCTGGCCGACCAGGCCACCCCGCAGGAACTGCGGCTGAAGGGTTCCCCGAGCGGCAAGAACTATATCGGCCCGCCCGGACCCGTGCCCGGCGAGCAGGACCGCGAGATCCTCTCGTTCGACGGCCGGGTCATGATCACCCGCTTCGTCGACAAGGACGCCGCCACCCGCTACGGCAACATGGTCTATGTCCGCTGCGCGCCGCGGGCGTAACGATCGCTGTCATTCCGGGGCGATGCGAAGCATCGAACCCGGAATCTCGATGTAATAAGGTCTCGATGTAACCCAACTTCGAGATTCCGGGTTCGGTCCTGCGGACCGCCCCGGAATGACGGACCAAATCAAACAAAAACGCCGGCCTTGGGGCCGGCGCTTTGTATTCTTCAGATGTGATCACTCAGTTGAACATCGCGTCGATGTCGTCCTGCGAGGCGTGGCCGGCGTCGCCGTCGAGCTTCGGGCCGTTGAGCAGGCGGGCATCGCCCTCGCGGGTGTCGACGATCGCAGGGACATGGCTCTTGATGGCGTCGACGCCGCCCCAGATGTTCATCATCTCGTTGATGTGCTGCTCGATGAACTTCATCGTCTGCATCACCTTGTTGATGCGCTGGCCGGTGAGGTCCTGGAAGTTGCAGGCCTCGAAGATCGAGACCACGCGCTCCTGGATATCTTCGCTGAGCAATTTCTGCTGGTCGGGGGTGACGTTCTTCGACAGCGCGGTCGCGGCCTGGTCGATCGCCTCGACCGCCTCGAGGATCTGCTGGGTCGCCTGTTCGGTGCCGCCGACCACGGCGCCGAGCTCGCCATTGACCTTGGCCATCTCCTCGCCGTTGAAGCTCTTGCCATGCAGCACGGCGATTTCGCGCTTGGTGCGGCTGATCGCGTCATGGATCAGGTCGAGCTCGACCTTGAGCTTCTCGCACTGCTCGACCTGCGCGCGGTAGGTCTCGAGCAGCGCGTGGGTCTCGGCGACTTCGCGGGCGACGGCGGCGTCGACGCTGTCCCCGGTGCGCTGCGCCGGTGCTGCGGCCATCTGGGCGCGGATCGAGCGAAGCTCGGCCATGATCTCGCGATGCATCGGACCGAGATCGGCGCCGCCGGCAACTTCCGGCTCCGGCATCACGACTTCGCCCATCGCCTGTTCGACACGAAAACGCTTACGCTTCACTGACATGATTTTCATTCCCGCCCCTTCACTGAAGTCCGTTCTAGACAGGGCCGATTTAACGTCAGGTTCACGCCGGAACAGATTGACCACGCGGCGCGCGGCGGCCGCGATACCAGCGATTAACCATGCCGCCGCGGCGTTCACGCAAAATAAACGCTGTCCGGCAAAACCGCGCGTCCTTGTCGGGATGGTGAATCGAAACGGCCGTTACGTTTACCAAACCGATGCGGTTTTCATTGCTTATTGACCACGTGCAACGGCGCAGCGCGCGCCTCGCGCAGTCAGTCACGACGAAACCAGTACAGAGTACGTCGATGTTCAGGAAAACCACGCTTGCGCTGCTCGCCGGCGCTTCTTCGCTTGTTGCAATTCCCCAATATGCCATAGCGATCGACGCGGCGGCTCAGCCCGAGCCCACCGTGATCTACGCCAACCAGGGTGCAGCGCAGCCGCCGATGCGCACCGCCTATGTGCAGCCGCAGCTCTCCAACATGGGCGGCGGCTTCATCGAATTCCTGTTCGGCGATGCGCCGTCGTCGCAGGGTTATTCGCCGCAGTATCAGCAGCAGCCCGGCTATTACGGCAACCGCCAGCTGCCGCCGATGGATCCGCAGCAGCAGATGATCCGTCAGCAGGAGGAGGCCGCGGGCGATCCGACCCAGCGTCCGTTCGATCCGCGTTATGAAAAGCAGCTGGTCGACTACAGCGGCAAGGAAAGCGCCGGCACCATCGTCGTCGATACGCCGAACAAATTCCTCTATCTGGTCCAGGGCGACGGCCGCGCGCTGCGCTACGGCATCGGCGTCGGCCGTCCCGGCTTCACCTGGGCCGGCACCAAGACGATCTCGGCGAAGAAGGAATGGCCGGCCTGGACGCCGCCGCCGGAAATGCTGGCGCGCCGTCCCGATTTGCCGCGGCACATGGAAGGCGGCCCGGAGAATCCACTCGGGGCGCGCGCGATGTATCTCGGCTCCTCGCTCTATCGCATCCACGGCTCCAACGAGCCCTGGACCATCGGCACCAACGTCTCGTCCGGCTGCATCCGGATGCGCAACGAGGACGTCATCGACCTCTATGGCCGCGTCAATGTCGGCGCCAAGGTTGTCGTGATGTGAGTGTGTCGTCTACGTAGCCCGGATGAAGCGCAGCGAAATCCGGGACGGCGCCGCGGCTAGCTAGACCTGCCCCGGATTACGCTTCGCTCCATCCGGGCTACGAGCAATCAAATAAAAACGGCCGCTCGATCAGAGCGGCCGTTGGTGTTCAGGCGCCACGCATACGCTTACGCGTAGTTGCTGTCGTCGTCTCCGCCGCCGTCGTCATTGTCGAAGTCGTCGGAATCGTGGTCGTTGCTGTTGTAATTGTCGTCGTTGTTGTTCGAGGCCTGATCGAACAGGCCGGAGCGCGAGCCGCCGTCGCGGCTGGAGCCGATGTCGTTGACCCCGGCGTCGCGGGCGAGGTCGCTCGCCGACTGGTCGCCGCCCCAAGGGCGCGAGCCGCCGCCGAAGGTGCCGGCGTCCGCCAGCGATTGGTGACCGCCGCCACCCATCATGCCGCGGATGCTGGAGAGCAACAGCCCGCCGCCGACCACGCCGGCCGCGGCCGCAGCCGCCGTGCCGAGGAACGAGCCGCCACCGCTGCCGGGCGCGCCGCCGCCGAAAGCCGGGGGCTGCGGGCCGCCGTAAGGCTGGCCGTATTGCTGGGGCGGCTGGCCATAGTTCTGGCCATAGCCGCCGCCGGCCTGCTGCATCGCCTGGCCCGAGTTCCAGACCGGGCGGCTGCCGCCGATATCAGGCGCGCGCACCGGCGGCACCGAACCATGCGACTGGCCCTGTCCCTGGCCGAAGATCGCATCGCGCATCGAATCGAGGAAGCCGCCTTGCTGTTGCGCCGGTTGCTGCTGGCCGACCGCGGCCTCCAGTTCCTGGATCCGGTCATGGGCGCGCTTCAGCGCCTCGTCCTGCACCAGGGCGGTCTGCACCAGCGCGTAGACCGCATTCGGCGCATTGCGCAGGCCCTGCATGATCGCGGACATGGCCTCGCTGTCGCGCGGGGCATTCTCCAGCTTGGCGAGCCGGTCGAAGAGATCGTCGATCAATTGGCGTTCTTGCGGTGTCATGGCGTTCTCCATCGCGTCGATCGAATCGGCGCGCGGCTGATGTAGGACGAGGTTTGTGGCGCAAGGAGTGGGGGCCAGAATTAAATTTATGTATGCGACAATACGACCGGCGGATTTTTGTGAACCCAAAGCGTTTTCGAGCGAAGTGGATACCCGGTTCGCACAGCAATCAAGTTTACGCAGATTGCGTAGACTTATCTGCGGTAGAAAACGCGTCAAAACAAGGGTCAGGCCAGTGTAACTTTATTCAGGGTGAGCAAGGCGGCGAAATCGTCGCTTGCCAGATAGGCATGCTCGGCCTCGCGCTGCGTCGTCAGCGGATCGAGGCTTTTCAGCGTGTCATCGACGAAACCGGGATGGCACATCACGAGCCCGTCCTCGGGCAGGCCCTCGAGGAAGCCGCGCATCAAGCCTGCGAAATCGGTCTCGCGTGTAAAGTCATAGGCGCCGGCGAAGGCCGGGTTGAAGCGCAGGCCGGAGCGCTGCGCCTTGATGCGGAATTGCGTGCTGAGCACGTTCAGCACCAGCGCCTTCGGCGCCGCGAGCTGCCGCGCCAGCGGACCTTCGCGGCCGCATTGCCGCACCCAGGCGTCGGGCGCGCGCTCCTTTACGGCGCGCAGGAAGCCGTCGCGCACCTGCGGGAACAGCTGCGCGTGCTGATGGCCGTCGACAAAATCGGGCGCGCGGCCGAACCAATCGTGGAACGCGTCGAGCTGCGCCAGCACCTCGGCATGAACCAGCTCGGCGTCGAGCCGATGCATCAGCCCGGCGCGCAACAGCCGCGGAAAGGGCAGGAACATGTCGCCGTCGAGCGGGCGGAAATGCATCGTCAGCGGCCGGAACGGCGCGGTCAGCGTCACGTGCAGCCCGATCGCGCAGCGCGGACTTTTCGCGACCGACGCCCTGAGCGCAGCTGCGGCTTCCCGGCCGATCGCCGGCGTCACCATCATCACCGAGGCCGCGTTGAGCCGGCCGCGCTCGATCAGGTCGCGGATCGCGCGGTTGACGCCGTCACTCAAGCCATAATCGTCAGCACACAGCCAGATCCGGCGCGGCGCAGGTTCGCTCATTCGGCAGCGGTCCGCTCGGAGGCAGCTTGCGCCGTGCTGCCGTCGGCGTGCTTCTCGGTATGCTCGGCGACGAAGTAGATCGGCCGCGCCTTCAATTCGGAGAGGATCTTGCCGATATATTCGCCGACGATCCCGATCATGATCAGCTGCACGCCGCCGATCGTCATCATGCCGATCATCAGCGACGGATAACCGGGGACCTGCTTGCCGGTGGTCAGCACCTCCCACAGGATCGACAGACCGAACAGGAAGGCGACGCCCGCGAGCAGCGCACCGAGCAGGCTGGCAAAGCGCAGCGGCGCCACTGAGAACGAGGTCAGGCCCTCGATCGACAGGCCGATCAGCCGGCCGGCATTGAAGGTGGTGACGCCATGCGCACGCGGCGCCGGTTCGTAGTCGACGCGGATCTGCTTGAAGCCGATCCAGCTGGCGAGGCCCTTGAAGAAGCGGTTGCGCTCCGGCAATTGCCGCAAGGCGGCGGCCGCGCGCGGCGACAGCAGGCGGAAGTCGCCGGCATCCTCGGGGATCTGCTGCCGCGCGCCCCAATTGATCAGCGCGTAGAAGCCGCGCACCGACAGCCGCCGCAGCACCGATTCATTGTCGCGATGCGCCTTCGCCGTGTAGACCACGTCGTAGCCGTCATCGATCCAGTGCGCGACCAGCTGCTCGACCAGGGTCGGCGGATGCTGGCCGTCGCCGTCCATGAACAGCACCGCGCCGCGGCGGGCGTGATCGAGGCCGGCCATCAGCGCCGCCTCCTTGCCGAAATTGCGCGACAGCGACACCACCTGCAGGTCGAGCCCATCGGCGGGCAGGCCGCGCGCGATCGCGAGCGTAGCGTCGGCGCTGCCGTCGTCGACATAGACCACCTCGCAGCCGAGGCCGTAGCGGGCGCGCAGCGAGCGGGCGAGGTCGACCAGCCGTTGGTGCAGCGCGCTGAGCCCGGCGGCCTCGTTGTAGACGGGCACGACGATCGACAGACCCTGCGCGGCGGCGGTCTTGGCGGTTGTGGTCAGGCTGGAAACGTCAGAGCCCAGCATCATCGGTCAGGTTCCAGAACTTGAGCGTTTTCCAGCGAAGCGCACGTCCGGCTCGCATGAGGAAAACGCGTCAAAACGAAAGATCATGAACACAATATGGTACCGACCGCCGGCTGTCGCCAACATGAACAGCCCTGTCGACTCATTGTCGCAGGAACATCTCAAGCTTGGCGAACAGCGGATTCTCGCGGTCGAACACGTAGTCCAGCGACACCACCGAGACGGTCTCGGCGCCGTGCTCGCGCAGGAAGCTGCCGAGCGCGTAGAGCTTGCCCGGTGGGCAGTGCAGCGTAAGCATGCCGGACGAGGTCGGCCCGCCGAACGGGGCGACCACGCCGAACCGGTTGTGGGCCTCGGACAGCAGCGCGTCGTTGCAGCCGGCGAAACGGGTGCGGACCTCGCGATACTTGCTGGCGCGGGCACGCGCGGCGATGTGGTCGAGGATGACGCGCGCGGTCTCGCGGGCGCCGGTCGACCAGTCGGCGTCCTTTGAGGCCACCAGATTGGCCTGGCTGCGCAGCATCACGCCGTCGTCGAGCACCTTGAGGCCGTTGGCGGCGAGCGTCGCCCCTGTGGTCGTGATGTCGACGATCAGCTCGGCGGTGCCGGCCGCGGGCGCGCCCTCGGTGGCGCCGGCGCTCTCCACGATGCGGTAGTCGCCGACGCCATGTTTGGCGAAGAAGCCGCGCGTCAGGTTGATGTATTTGGTCGCCACCCGCATGCGGTGATTGTGCTGCTCGCGGAAGCCCGAGGCGACATCGTCGAGATCGGCCATCGTGCGCACGTCGATCCAGGCCTGCGGCACCGCGACCACGACATTGGCATAGCCGAAGCCGAGGCCTTCGATCATCAGCACGCGCCTGTCGGGATCGGGAATGCTCTCGCGCACCAGATCCTCGCCGGTGACGCCGAGGTGCACGGCGCCGCGGGCCAGATTGGCCGCGATCTCGCTCGCCGACAGATAGGCGATCTCGACATTGTCGACGCCCGGGATGATGCCGCGATAGTCGCGCGCGCCGCCGGCCTTCGACAAGGTCAGCCCGGCGCGGGCAAAGAAGCTTTCGGCGTTTTCCTGCAGGCGTCCCTTGGAGGGAACCGCGACGACGAAGGGCGTGCTCATTGGGCGCCTCCGCGCAAGGCCTTGCCATGCCGGGTCATCGCCTCGATCCAGACCGAGAAGCCGACCGCGGGGATCGGGCTCGCTGATCCGAGCTGCGTCATCAGCCCATCATAGCGGCCGCCCGCGACCAGCGGCTCGCTGCCATTGCCCCTGGCGTGCAGCTCGAATTCGAAGCCGGTGTAATAGTCGAGACCGCGGCCGAACGCGGTCGAGAACCGCGTCTTCTGTGTGTCGATGCCGCGCGCGGCCATGAAGCCGACCCGGCTCTCGAGCTGGTCGATCGCGGCGGCAAGATCGAGCTTGGCCTCGGCAGCGAGCGCGCGCAGCTGCGCCACCGCATCGTCGGGATCGCCGGAAATGGCGAGGAAGCGCTTGATGATGGCGACCGCGTCGCGCGGCAGCGCGCCGGCCTTCAGCGTCGATTGCTCGAGAAAACGGTCGGCGATCTCGGCCACCGAGCGGCCGCCGACATTGGTGGTGCCGGCGATCGACATCAGATCGGTGACCAGCGCCAGCGCCGCCTTGCGGTCGGAGCCGGCGAGCGCGGCGAGCACGCCCTCATATTCGTTGCGGCCCGGCGCGGTCGCCAGCGTCAGCTGCTCGATGTCGTCGGTCAGCGAAACCTTGCGGTTGAAATCCTTGATCAGCCGGCGGCGCCACACCGGGTAGAGCTCGAGCGCGTCGATCAGCGCGTTGAACAGCGCGACGTCGCCGGTGCGGATATCGACATCGGTCAGGCCAAACGCCGTTGTCGCCTCCAGCGCCAGCGCCAGCATCTCGGCGTCGGCCGCGGCGCGGTCCTGGCGTCCGAACGATTCGATACCGGCCTGCATGAACTGGCTGGGCTGGCCGTCGCGATAACGGAACACCGGCCCGAGATAGCTGAAGCCGGCCGGCTGGCCGGCGCGCGTGGAGGCGAGGTAGTCGCGCGCCACCGGGATCGTGAGGTCCGGGCGCAGGCAGAGCTCCTCGCCGCTAGAGTCGGTCGTCAGATATAGGCTCTTGCGGATGTCCTCGCCGGAGAGGTCGAGGAACGGCTCGGCCGGCTGCAGGATCGCGGGTTCGGACCTGAGGTAACCGGCCTGCGCGAACGAGGCCAGCAGCGCATCCGCCCAAGAGGCGGATCCGGCGGCGGATCGTGGTGCGGCAGCTTCGGTCATCTCGACGTCCAATGGCCTCGCAATCGCGTTTCGAGGCCGGTTCCATGGATGGTGTTGGCGGAGCCATTAGCATGCCCGATCCGTGGTTTCGACAGGGATCAGCCAAGTGGCTTAATGATTGGGTTCGTTAACGATTTTGCGACGGCTTGGCTAGGGGCAGATGTCTGCCGTCACCTTCCATCGCATAGCGCGCCTGAAGGCCCGTCATCCTGAGAGGTGCGAGCGCAGCGAGCCTCGAAGGATGAATCGGCCACTGGCCGGGCCGTGCATCCTTCGAGGCTCGCCGAAGAGGCTCGCACCTCAGAGGGTGTGATTTTTTTGGGGTTTCAGCGAGCATTATAGCCGAAAGCCGGCGCGGTGTGATTCTCTGGCGATGATGGATTCGCGGGAGGTGATGTTGGCTGCCGATGAGTTGTTTGGGGACCTGCCGGAGCAGGCGAAGCCACCAGCCGAAGCGGGCTTGCCCGGCGCTCCGCGGCTGCGTGAGCCCCAGCGCGACCAGATTGCGCTGCGAGCGGTTGATATTGAGAGCCTGATCGGGGAAGACCATCCGGTGCGGCTGATCTGGTCTTATGTCGAAGAGCTTGATCTGAGTGAGTTGGAGGACCGGATCAAGGCTCGCGGCGATCGTCCCGGTCACCCCGCGACCTCGCCCCGGCTTTTGCTGGCGCTGTGGCTCTATGCCGCCAGCGAAGGCGTTGGCAGCGCGCGGGCGTTGGAGCGGCTGTGCGAGAGCCACGATGCCTATCGCTGGCTGTGCGGCGGGGTGTCGGTGAACTATCACCTGCTGGCAGACTTCCGGGTCGGCAACGCCGATCTGCTTGACCGACTGCTCAGTGAGCATCTGGCAGCGTTGGCAAAGGCCGGTCTCGTCGATCTGGAGACCTTGGCGCAGGATGGCATGCGGGTCCGGGCCAGCGCCGGGGCCGCCTCGTTCCGGCGCGAGGCGACGCTGGATAAGCATTTGGCGCAGGCTGAGGCCGTGGTGGAAGACCTCAAGCGCGAGGTCGACACACGCTCGGACGCCAGCAATAAGCGTGCCCGGGCAGCCAAGGAGCGGGCCGCGCGGGAACGCAGCGCGCGGGTGAAGGCGGCGCAGACGGCGCTCGCCGAGATCAAGCAGCAGCGCAAGGAGCGCGAAGAAAGTCGCGGCAACGGCAAGACGCCGAAGGAGCCGCGGGCCTCCACGACGGACGCCTATGCACGGGTCATGAAGATGGCGAACGGCGGCTTCCGCCCCGCCTACAACGTGCAGGTGACGAGCGTGGCCGGCGAGCAGATCGTCGTCGACACCAGAATTTGCAACATCGGATCCGATCGCGGCCTGATGCGCCCCATGCTGGAGCGGCAGCGTGCGCGGCCCGGAGGGTTGCCCAAGGACCATCTCGTCGATGGCGGCTTTGGCAGTGCCGAGGACATCGAATGGGCCTATGCCGAGGGCATCGATATCTTTTGTCCGCCCACTCAATCCAAGCACGGTACCGATCCCTATCTACCGCGGCGCGGCGACGGTCCGGGGGTGTTGGCCTGGCGTGCGCGAATGGCGAGCGAAGAGGGCAAGGCCCGATACAGGTCCCGGTCGATCTGCGAGTGCATCCATGCCCGCTGGCGCAATTGGGACCTGCGGCAATTGACCGTGCGCGGCATCGAAAAGGGTCCGTGCCGTCGTGCTCTGGTACGCCCTCGTCAACAACATCCTGCAAGGCAACCGCCTCTCCAGAGCCTAAACAACGGGTCATCGCCGAACTCGAACTCAAACCTGCCAATTGCTGCGACGAACAGCCGCCAAAAACTCCGCAGGAGCCGAATCCGTCACAAGCTCTCAGGATGACGGGGAGGTGGTGTTTGGTCCATTTCCCCGCCAATCGCCCAGCGCCGCCTGCACCAGCGCCAGCGCGGCGACGGCGGCGGTGTCGGCGCGCAGGATGCGCGGGCCCAGCGCAAGGCGGAGGATGCTGGGCTGGCGCAGCAGCAGCGCGCGCTCCTCCTCGGCGAAGCCGCCTTCGGGACCGATCAGGACATCGATCCCAGTATTCACCGCCCTTGCCGCTTGCAGCGCCCGGATCGGGTTCGCGACCTCGGCCGCCTCGTCGCAGAACACCAGCAGCCGCGCCGGGGTGCGCCCCGCCAGGAAACGCTCGAGCGGCAGCGGATCGGCCACCTCGGCAAGCGAGATGATGCCGCATTGCTCGGCGGCCTCGACTACATTGGCGCGCATCCGCTCGCCATTGACCCGCGACACCTGCGTGAAGCGCGTCAGCACCGGCACCAGCCGCGCGGCGCCCATCTCGACCGCCTTCTGCACCATGTAGTCGAGCCGGGCATGCTTCAGCGGCGCGAACACGCAAGTGACGTCGGGCAGGCGGTCCTGTACGCGGGTCAGTGCCGATATCGCCAGCGTGTCGGGCCGCTTGCGGCCACCAATCTCCGCGCGCCATTCGCCGTCGCGGCCGTTGAACACCAGCACGCTGTCGCCGGCGCCAAGCCGCAGCACGTTACCGAGATAATTGCTCTGGTCGCGCTCGAGCGTGACCGTTGTACCAGTGCCGAGCGGGGCGTCGACAAACAGGCGGGGGCTGCGAAAATCGTGTTCGGGCATGTTCTGGGTTTCCTGCGGCGTTCTAGCCCGGCGCGGCAGGTTAACCAAACCGGGTGACACCGTAGTCCCTCGGACTCGTCAGGAACCCGGCGGCCGACTAGTAAGGGGCTGTCGATATTATTGCTTCTGTCACCAGTACATTATTGGAAGTCCAAGGGGTCGCTTGCACGCGACCCCTTTTGCTTTTGGGCACGCATGCACGGCCGCGGGTGTCATCAAAAATCCTGTTCAGGCATCTTTGATGGTCCGGTTTTACCGCCGGTCGCCGCCTAAAGGCTTCAAATCCGGGAACAATTTAATGTGGGCGGTGTGGCCCTACGCCGCGCTGTCGCCCAAATCCACGGGTTGTTAAGGCGTCACAGGAATCGTAAAACGCCCCCAAAATTCGTTGCTTCGTTTTTGTTGCGCTGGGGTTGCCTGGACCTTTTGCCGGAGAAACACCCTCGATGATCCGCCGCCTGATCGTGCTGACCGTTGCTGCGACCGCCCTGTCGGTGGGGCACGCCGCTGCCCAGAGCGCTTTTCCGGCTCCGCTGCCCAACCAGCAGGGGCAGGCCGGCACGGCCTCGGATCCCGCGTTCCCGCCGGTCAACGGTGCACGTCCCGCCAGCCGGGCCGGCACCGCCTCGGATCCTGCATTCCCGCCGGTCAACGGCGCGCCGGCGGCCAGGGTCGGCGCGGCGCCGTCGCCATTTCCGAGCGGTGGCGCGGCTCCGATCGCCGGCGGCGGTCTGTCGTCTCCGCCGCCCCCGCCGGGCGCCGGTGCGGGTGGCGAGGCTGACGCCTGCATGAAGAATTTCGTTCCGCTGCGCGAGGATGCGGAAAAGCGCGGCAAGGCGATCAAGGCCGCAAGCGATCGCCACGCCAGCCCGCAGGAGGCCTGCAAGCTGATCGGCAATTACAGCCAGGCCGAGATCAAGATGATCAAATATGTCGACGTTAACGCGGCCAAGTGCGGAATTCCGCCGCAGATCGCCGACCAACTCAAGAACGGTCACAAGAATACCGAAGCGCTGCTGAAGAAAGTCTGCAACGTCGCCGAGCAGGCGGCGGCGCAGCCGCGCGGGCCTGCGGGGCCGTCGCTGAGCGACGTGCTCGGTTCGTCCGCCTCGCTGCCGGAAGCGACCCCGACCAAGAAGGGCGGCAGCACCTTCGACACGCTGAACGGCAACGTTCTCACCCGTTGATGGATCACCCATGAGCGACGTATCCGCCCGCGTTGCCGACTCCACGGGCAACTGGGTGGATACCCATGCACCGGTCTGGTCGCGGCCCTATCTGCGGCTGGCACGCTACGACCGGCCGATCGGCTCCTGGCTGCTGTTGATGCCATGCTGGTGGTCGGCGGCGCTCGCCGCCGGCGTCGCACACGACGTCCGCTCGCTGCCGCTGGTCGTGCTGCTGTTCTTCATCGGCGCCTTCGTGATGCGCGGCGCCGGCTGCACCTGGAACGACATCACCGATCGCGATCTCGACGCCAGGGTCGAGCGCACCCGGTCGCGGCCGATCCCGGCCGGGCAGGTCACCGTGGCGCAGGCGGTGATGTTCATGGTGCTGCAGGCGCTGATCGGGCTTGTCGTGCTGCTGCAGTTCAATCGCTTCGCGGTGCTGACCGGCATCGCCTCGCTCGTGATCGTCGCGATCTACCCGTTCATGAAGCGGATCACCTGGTGGCCGCAGGTCGTGCTCGGCCTCGCCTTTTCCTACGGCGCCCTGATGGGATTTGCGGTGACGCTCCAACGCATCGACACTGCGGCGATCGCGCTCTACGCCGGATCGATCGCCTGGGTGATCGCCTACGACACCATCTATGCCCACCAGGATGCCGAGGACGACGCGCTGATCGGCGTCAAGTCCACCGCGCGGCTGTTCGGTGCCCGCACTCATCGCGCGCTGATGATGTTCTACGGTCTCGCCGTGCTGCTGATCGGCACGGCATTCGCGCTGGCCGGCGCGCGCTGGCCGGCCTGGATCGGCCTTGCGGCGTTTGCGCTGCATCTTGTCTGGCAGGTCCGCCGGCTCGACACCAGCGATGGCGCGCTCTGCCTGCGCATCTTCAAGTCCAACCGCGACGCCGGCTTCATCCTGTTCGCGAGCCTGGTCGTCGACGCCGTGCTGCGCGCGGGGTAGCTCTCAATCCGTCGTCATTCCGGGGCGCGCGAAGCGCGAGCCCGGAATCCATCGGGCCGCAATACTCGTGGTGAAATGGATTCCGGGCTCGCGCCAAGTGGCGCGCCCCGGAATGACGGAGTGATGTCTTGAGTGGCGAACCACCTCACCGTCGTGAAGCTTGAAGCGCGAAACGAACTCAATCCCGCGCGATGATCTCGCGCTCGTCGCGATGCACGCTGGCTTCGTTGTGCTGGACGCCGGCGCGGCGGCGGACCAGGAATTTCGGGCGGCGGGCGCGGATTGCGTTGCGGCGACGGCGGCGCGGGGAAGGCGTTCGCGGTGCCGGCTCGGTCAGTTGCGGCAGGCGGAAGATGTCGCTCCAGGTCTGCCAGGCGGACGTGATCTCCTCGGCATCCGAGCTCGTGCCGAGCGGAATGGTGAGGGCGGGATCGCGGTGGACCAGCACCAGCATCTGCGCATCGTCGATGCCGCGGATTGCGACGCCGAGGAAATCGCTGACCCGAACATTGATTGCCATCCGCATGCCGCGAACGGCACGGCGCAGCACGACATGTTCGCGGTGAAGCTCGACCTGCCGCGTGCCGCCATCCGCGCGCGAATCCTGCGCGTGGAAGGAGAGCGGAAGGGAAAGAGGGTCGAGCCGCATTGCGCAGCTCGACCCGGCGGAATTGATTCCGCTTGTTGGTGTTTGACGCCTCAAAGCTCTGTCTCCCCGCCGGGATTATGTTCCCGGTCGATGGGTGAGAGCCTAGCCGAACGATCGCCGTTCCAGCTTAAAAAGCCTGGTTAATCTCTCCTCACCTCGTGCCATGATTGACAAGAGGTTGGCCCGCATGATTGACGAAGCCTTGCCCCGATCACTCAAATCTTTGTTGCCCGCGGGTGCAAAGTGCTTGAAATCCCTGTGAATCCGGCACATCTGGTGTGGTCTGTTACTTCGTTCCGGGCTCCCCTCAATCCGCAGGAATTCGTTCGTGAACTCTTCACCATCTGAATCGCGACACGGTGATACCTCCGATTTGTTCGATCAATCCGCGCTCAGCGACCTCGCGCAGCGCCTGGTCGATGCCGCCAAGCGCGCGGGCGCCGATGCCGCCGATGCCCTCGCGGTGCGCGGCGTCTCGCAAGGCGTCGAGGTGCGCGACGGCCGTGTCGAGGAGACCGAGCGCTCCGAGGGCGACGACGTCGGCCTGCGGGTCTTCGTCGGTCAGCGCCAGGCGGTGGTGTCGACCAATGAGGTCTCCGGCGAGGGGATCGCAAAACTCGCCGAGCGTGCGGTGGCGATGGCGCGCGTCGCGCCCGACGACAAATATGTCGGCCTCGCCGATCCCGCGCTCCTCGCGCATGATTTCCCTGATCTCGATCTGCTCGACCGCAAGGTCCCGACCACCGCCGAGCTCGAGCAGCGCGCCATCGAAGCGGAGGCTGCCGCGCTCGCGGTCAAGGGCGTCACCAAGTCCGGCGGTGCGTCGGCTTCCACCGGGATCGGCGGCATGGTCCTGGTGACCTCGACCGGCTTCCACGGTTCCTATCTGCGTTCCAGCCACGGCATCTCGACGACGGCGATTTCCGGCGAGGGTACCGGCATGGAGCGCGATTATGATTTCACCAGCGCGCCGCATGCCTCCGATCTCGATTCACCCACGACCGTCGGCCGCAAGGCCGGCGAGCGCGCGGTGGCGCGGTCCAATCCGCGCAAGGTCGAGACCTGCAAGGTGCCGGTGGTGTTCGATCCGCGGGTTGCCGGCTCGATCGTCGGCCATCTGGTCGGCTCGATCAACGGCGCTTCGATCGCGCGCAAGACCAGCTTCCTGAAGGACAAGCTTGGCGAGCAGCTGTTCTCCAAGGATATCCGCATTATCGACGATCCCCTGCGCGTGCGCGGCCTGCGCTCGCAGACTTTCGACGCCGAGGGCGTCAAAGTGAAGAGGATCGCGCTGATCGACGAAGGCGTGCTGACGACCTGGGTGCTGGACTCCGCGACCGCGCGCGAGCTCGGCCTGGTCACGACAGGGCATGCGCATCGCGGCGTGTCGTCGTCGCCGTCGCCCGGAACCTACAATCTGCATCTCGAACCGGGTGCGGTGACGCCGAAGGAGCTGATCTCCGACATCAAGCAGGGCTTCTATGTGACCGACCTGATCGGGTCCGGCGTCAACGGCGTGACCGGAGATTACAGCCGCGGCGCGTCCGGCTTCTGGATCGAGAATGGCGAGATCACTTATCCGGTCAGCGAGGTAACCATCGCCGGCCATCTGCTGCCGATGTTCAAGTCGCTGGTCGCCGCCAACGATCTGGAGTTCCGCTACGGCGTCAATTCGCCGACGCTGCGCATCGAGGGCCTGACGCTTGGCGGACGCTGATACGGACGACTGGACCAAGGCGCGCGACGCCGCCTTGCTGACGCGATCGGTGCAGGAGGCGGGGCGGCTCGCGCTGTCGCTGTTCCGCACCGAGTTGAAGAACTGGACCAAGGGCGCGTCGTCGCCGGTCTCCGAGGCCGACATCGCGGTGAACGACCTGCTGGAGCAACAGCTGCGTTCGGCAACGCCCAGCTATGGCTGGCTGTCGGAGGAGAGCGCCGATAACGAGACGAGGCTCGGCAAGCGCTTCACCTGGATCGTCGATCCGATCGACGGCACCCGCGCCTATCTCGCAGGCCGCGAGGATTGGTGCGTCAGTGTGGCGCTGGTTGAGAACGCATCTCCGGTGCTCGCGGCGGTGTATGCGCCGGTGAGCGAGGAGTTCTTCTTCGCCGCCCGTGGGCAGGGCGCCACCCTGAACGATAGCGCCGTGCACGCAACCGCAGGCACCGAGTTCAATTTTCCCCGCATGGCCGGACCGAAGCCGCTGGTGCAGCGGCTCAGCCCGACCTCGGACGAGATCACGCTGTTTCCGCGGATCGGATCGCTGGCGCTTAGGCTTTGCCGTGTAGCACAAGGTCGACTTGACGCCGGCTTTGCGGGCGGGCAAAGCCGCGACTGGGATCTTGCCGCTGCGAATTTGATCGTGCAGGAAGCGGGTGGTAAGATGACGGAGCTCTCGGGGGACACGATTGAGTACAATCGCCGGGAGGTAACGCATGGGGTGCTGGTGGCAGCGGGACGCGAACGTCATGCACGCATTGTCGAGCATTTTCGCAGCCGCCCATTGCCGTGAGGCTCTACTGCATTGCCAATTGTGACAATCAGACTTGTTGCGACAGAGCCGTGACGACCAGACTTTCGACGATCAGACGATCAGACTTTGTGACGACCAAGACCTGTGACGACCAAGACTTCACTTCTTTGCCGGGCATCTCGTTAGGATAACCACCATCATGTCAGACAATGCCCAGCCGCAGCTGCTTCACCTCGTCATCGGCGGCGAGTTGACCGATCTCGAGCACAACACCTTCAAGAACCTGGACGAGGTCGAGATCGTCGGCGTGTATCCGAACTACGCGACCGCCTACGCGGCCTGGAAGGCGAAGGCGCAGGCGACCGTGGACAACGCCCAGATGCGCTATTTCGTCGTTCACCTCCACCGGTTGCTCGATCCTGAGCAGGACACAAAGCATTCCCATTGAAACGACTTTTTCGCGATCTGCTGCGCAGCGGCTTCGTGCAGCGCGCGCTGGGGGTGCTTGCGGCCGAGTACCTGCGGCTGGTGTGGTACACCAACCGCTTCAGCTACCAGCCGCATGACGTGTACGGGATCGTCGAGCCATTGATGCCGGCGATCTTCGTGTTCTGGCACGGCCAGCATTTCATGACGCCGTTCATCAAGACCAAGGAGAGCTATCGCGCCAAGGTCCTGATCTCCCGCCACCGCGACGGCGAGTTCAACGCGCTGGCGGTGGAACGGCTCGGCATCGGGACCATCAGGGGTTCCGGCGACCATTCCGGCGCGTTCCATCGCAAGGGCGGCGTCGGCGCCTTCCTGGAGATGGTCCGGGCGCTGGAGGACGGCTGCAACATCGCAACCACCGCCGACGTCCCGAAGCGGGCGCGGGTGGCGGGACTCGGGGCCATCATGCTGGCGCGGGAGAGCGGCCGGCCGATCGTCCCGTTTGCGATGGTCACCAGCCGATTCATCCGGTTGAAAAACTGGGATTCGTCCACCATCAATTTGCCATTCGGGCGCGGCGCAGTGGTAGGTATTGAGCCGGTCTATGTGCCGCCCGATGCCGACGCCGCGACGATGGAAAAGCTTCGGCAGCACGTGGAGGATTTGCTCAACGAAGCGACCCGGCGCGCCTATGCCGCCGTCGGGCGGCCGGAGGCAACGCTTGGCTAACTCGCTCCCGATGACGTTGCGTGTCTACCGCAAACTGTCGTCCGCGATGGTGCCGGTCGTGCCTGCCCTGATCAAGCGGCGGCTCAAACTCGGCAAGGAAGATCCCGAACGGGTCGGCGAGCGACGCGGCATGAGCGCCGATACCAGGCCGCAGGGCCCGCTGGTGTGGATCCACGGTGCCAGCGTCGGCGAGGTGCTGGCGGCGGCCGGGCTGATCGAGCGGCTGCGCGCGCTCAATCTGCGCATCCTGCTCACCTCGGGGACGGTGACCTCGGCCGCGATCGTGGCCAAGCGCTTTCCGCCCGACGTGATCCATCAATATGTGCCGTACGACTCGCCGCGCTATGTCGCGCGCTTCCTCGATCACTGGCATCCGTCGCTGGCGCTGTTCATCGAGTCCGATTTGTGGCCGAACCTGATCCTGTCGAGCGCGGCGCGGCGGCTGCCGATGGTCCTGATCAACGGGCGGATGTCGCAGCGCTCGTTCCCGCGCTGGCGCCGCCTCTCCAACACCATCGGAGCGCTGCTCGGGCGGTTCGACATCTGCCTCGCGCAATCGAACACCGATGCCGAACGCTTCGCGGCGCTCGGCAGCCCCAATGTCGTCGTCACCGGCAATCTCAAGCTCGACGTCGCGGCGCCGCCGGCCGATCCGGCCAAGCTGGAGCGGCTGATGTCGGTGACGCGCGGCCGCGCGATCGTGGTCGCCGCATCGACCCATCCCGGCGAGGAAGAGATCCTGATCGAGGCGCACACGTCGCTCGCCAAGTTCTTCCCCGGGCTGCTCACGGTGATCGTGCCGCGGCACGCCCATCGCGGTGAGGCGGTCGCACAACTCGTGACCGATGCCGGCCTGCGTCCCGGCCTGCGCTCGCATGAGGATCTGCCGGTCGCGACCACGGATATCTACGTCGCCGATACGATGGGCGAGCTCGGCCTGTTCTATCGCCTGGCACCGATCGTGTTCATGGGCGGCTCGCTGGTCGCGCATGGCGGCCAGAACCCGATCGAGGCGATCAAGCTCGGCGCTGTCATCGTGCACGGTCCGCACGTGTTCAACTTCACCGACGTCTATGCGGCACTCGATGACGGCGGCGGCGCGCGGCGCGCCGACGATCGCGACGCGCTGGTCAAGCAGCTCGGCCAGTTCCTCGCCGATCCCGCGGCACGCGATACGTCGTTGGCGGCCTCCGAGCGCGTGGTCGAGCAGCTCGGTGGCGCGCTGCAGCGCACGGTGACCGCTCTCGAGCCCTATCTGTTGCAGTTGCGGCTCGAGATGGGAGCCGCCAATGCGTGAGCCGGGCTTCTGGCACCGGCCGCCGTCCTGGATCGCGTTTCTGTTGAGCCCTCTTGCCGCGCTGTACGGCGCGGTCGCCGCGCGGCGGATGCAGCGCTCCGGCAGCGATGCCGGCATTCCCGTGATCTGCGTCGGCAACTACCATGTCGGCGGCGCCGGCAAGACGCCGACGGTGCTGGCGCTGGCACATCTGCTGCGCGAGCTCGACGAGCGGCCGGTGGTGCTCAGCCGCGGCTATGGCGGCAGGCTCGCCGGCCCGGTCAAGGTCGATCGTCACCGCCACACGGCGGCCGATGTCGGCGACGAGCCGCTGATGATGTCGGCGAATCTACCTGTCGTGGTGTCGCGCGACCGCGCCGCGGGCCTGGCGCTGGCGCGGGCGCAGGACGCCAGCGTGATCCTGATGGATGACGGCTTCCAGAATCCGTCCGTCATGAAGGATTGCTGCCTGATCGTGATCGATGCCACGCGCGGCGTCGGCAACGGCCGCGTGATTCCGGCCGGCCCGTTGCGCGCGCCGCTGTCGCCGCAGCTGGAGCGCACCGACGCGCTGATCGTGGTGGGCGAGGGGAGCGCGGCGCAGCACATTGCGGCCGATCTTGCGTCCCGCGGCAAGCCGGTGTTGTCCGCACGCCTGAAGCCGGACCAGGCTTCGCTGGCGGCGCTAAACGGGATGCGTGCACTCGCCTTTGCCGGCATCGGCGATCCCGCGCGCTTCTTCAACACGCTGCGCTCGAGCGGCGTCGACGTGGTGCAAAGCAGGGCTTTCCCCGATCACCACGCCTTCAGCAAGGCGGAAATCGAGCAGCTCGCTGCGGATGCGAAGCGTGACGCCTTGACGCTGGTGACGACGGAAAAGGATCTGGCGCGCTTGCGTGGTCCGGACGGGACGCCGGCCTGGGCGCAGGCGATCGTGCCGTTCGCGGTGACGCTGCAATTCGAGGATGCGGCCGCACTGCGGCGCTGGGTGTCGGATCAGCTGTTCAGGGCAAGGGACAGGAGGTTGCGCAAATGAACCCGGCCTTGCGCCTACGCCTTGACCATGTCCGGATGGTGGCGCTGCAGCACGGCGGTCGGGGTGGCATAGGCCTCCTGCAGGTCAACGCTCCAGTACTTCAGCTCGTCGAGCGGGATCCGGACGTCGGTGACGGCACAACGCACGAAAGTGCCGGGCGAGATCACGCGGAAATCGCCGTCGAGATATTGCACCTGCGCTTCGCCATGGCCCGAGGGACCGAACTTGTTCAGCACGTCTAGACTCTCCGCCTTGCCCCTGATGAGGCAGCCTTAAATGGTCATCAAGCCGTCTATCACAGATAGGGGGGCATGTCCGCCCGTTAAACCACCGACTTGTGATGATTTGGCGGCAGAGGCGCATGGTAGCATTGCAGCCGTGGTCCGCTGTGTTTGCAGCGCCATAACGAGCCGGCCGGATCGGATGCGCCTCACCTCAGTTTTCATGTGCCTGGCGATGCTTGCCATGCCGGCCGCGGCCGCGGCGCCGCTTCCGGCCCCGCACCAGGTCGAGATCCCCGAAGGCAGCCTCACGCTGCACGCACAGCTCTACCGGCCCGACGGCGACGGCCCGTTCCCGACCGTGATCGCGCTGCACAGCTGCGGCGGTCTCGCCGGCCGTTCCGAGCAGGTCGCCCCGCGCTATCGCGACTGGGCCGAGCAGTTGCTCGCGTCAGGCCATGCGGTGCTGCTGCCGGACAGCTACGGCTCGCGTGAGCTCGGCCCGCAATGCCGCATCCGGGAGCATCAGGTCCAGACCCGCCGCGCGCGGGTCGCCGATATCAACGCGGCGCGGCAGTGGCTGGTGCAGCAGAAATGGGTGGCGAAGAGCCGTATCAGCCTGATCGGCTGGGGCAATGGCGCCGCCGCCCTGCTGTGGGCGGTACGGCCGCAGATGTGGTCGCGCAACGTCGAGCCGGATTTCCGCTCGGCGGTTGCGTTCTATCCGGATTGCCGCACCTCGTTCGGCCTCGGCTGGAGTGCGCGGGTTCCGACGCTGGTCCTGATCGGCGCGCGCGACGATGTCACGTCATCGTCGGCCTGCCATCAGATGGTCGACGGCGCGCATGGCCGCAGCGCGCTGGCGAAGATCGTGGTCTATCCCGACGCCTATCACGACTTCGATCGCGCCAATCTGCCGCTGCACGCGGTCGCGGCCTCCGATGTCGACGTCGCCGAGCGCGGCCATATCGGCACCGACGCGGACGCGCGCAAGGACGCGCAGAAGCAAGTCGCCGAGTGGCTGTCGCGCTAAAATAAACTGCCCTGATCGACCGGCTTGGTGACGCGCTTCGGCGCCGCCGGCTTTGCCTCGCGCGGAGGCTTCGGCGCACTCTCCGCTGGCACCGTCGCTTGGAGCTGATCGGCATTCGTGGTGGCGGCGACGCGGCCGTCGGCGAACTCGATCGACAGGCTGGCGTTGGGGCCGACCGCCGCGGCGGAATGCAGCGCGTGTCCGTGCGCGTCGCGCACCAGCGCGAAGCCGCGCGCCAGCACGCCGCGATAGGACAGCGCCGACAGCAGCTGGCTGCGATGGGCGACCCGCGCCTCAAGCCGCTGCAGCGTCGTCAGCAGCGCCCGGCGGGCGCGCTCGGCGAGGCGGTGGGTGCGCTCGAGATCGCGCGCGATCGCGTTGCGCTGGGCCTGCGCATTGGCGAGCCTGGAGGCCTTGAGCCGGATCTCCAGCCCATTGAAGCGCTCCCGCCTGCGATGCAGCAGCGCGCGCGCCGACAGCGCGATACGCTCGCCTGAGACCGTGAGCCGCTGCCTGGCATGCGCGACCTGGCCGCGCAGCACGCCGATGGTCAGCCGCGAACTCGATGCGGCAAAGCGGCGGAAATGCGCGTGCGTGTTGGCCTTCAGCCCGCGCGGCAATCCTGCGGCGAGATGATCGAGCCGCTGCCGCGGGATCGCCAGCAGCTCGTTCGCTGCCGGCAGCGCCCGCGCCGCGGCGCGCAGCTCGGTGCGGCGGGCCTCCTGGGCGCGCTGCCAGCACACCATGGTGCGGCGGGCGAGCGCGGCAACCTCGACGAACAGCTCGCTCCGCACCGGCACCGCCATTTCGGCGGCGGCGGTCGGCGTCGGCGCGCGCTTGTCGGCGACGAAATCGATCAGCGTGATGTCGGTCTCGTGGCCCACCGCCGAGATCAGCGGGATATGGCTCTCGGCCGCGGCGCGGACCACGATCTCCTCGTTGAACGACCACAGGTCCTCCAGCGAGCCGCCGCCGCGCGCGACGATCAACAGATCGGGCCGCGGAATCCGGCCGCCCTCCGGCAGCGCGTTGAAGCCGCGGATCGCGGCCGCGACCTGCTCGGCTGAGCCGTCGCCCTGCACCTTGACCGGCCAGACCAGCACCCGGCGGGGGAAGCGGTCTTCCAGCCGATGCAGGATGTCGCGGATCACCGCGCCGGTCGGCGAGGTGACGACGCCGATCACCTCGGGCAGCCAGGGCAGCAGCTGCTTGCGGGCCTCGTCGAACAGGCCCTCGGCCGCGAGCTTCTTCTTGCGCTCCTCCATCAGCGCCATCAGCGCGCCGACGCCGGCCGGCTCCAGCGAATCGATGACGATCTGGTACTTCGAGGAGTTCGGATAGGTGGTCAGCTTGCCGGTGGCGATGACCTCGAGGCCCTCCTGCGGCTTGAACCGCATCCGGGCATGGGCGAACTTCCAGATCACCGCCTCGATCTTGGCGCTCTCGTCCTTCAGCGCGAAATAGCAGTGGCCGGAGGAGTGCGGCCCGCGAAAGCCCGTGATCTCGCCGCGGACGCGGACATGGCCGAACCGGTCCTCCACTGTCCGTTTCAGGGCGGAGGAGAGTTCCGAGACGGTGAATTCAGGCGCGTTGACGAGATTCGGAGCAGCGGTCATCTGGTCTATAGAATCGGGGTTTTCGACCCCGTGTGCAAGGCCCGGCCGCCGTGTTTCCGGCGTCGAATCACATATCCACATCTGATCGAACCGCGTGTTGCCGCGGTCGGGGAGCGTGCTAAACCGGACCAAACGGCGTTACAACCCCTCTGATCGGCGACACAGATGAACATCCTTCTGCTCGGTTCCGGCGGCCGCGAACATGCGCTGGCGTGGAAGATCGCCGCATCCCCGCTGGTGACCAAACTCTGGTGCGCGCCGGGCAATGCCGGGATCGCGCGCGAGGCCGAATGCATCGCGCTCGATGTCGCCGATCATGCCGCCGTGATCGAATTCTGCCGGCGCAACGCGGTCGATCTGGTGGTGGTCGGTCCGGAGACACCGCTTGCCGCCGGGATCGTCGACGACCTCACCGCTGAGGGCATCAAGGCGTTCGGGCCGAGCAAGCAGGCCGCGCAGCTCGAGGGCTCGAAGGGCTTCACCAAGGATCTCTGCAGCGAGTTCGACATTCCGACCGGCGCCTATCGCCGCTTCGACAATGCCAGGGACGCGACAGCTTATGTCCGCGCCCAGGGGGCGCCGATCGTGGTCAAGGCTGACGGGCTCGCCGCCGGCAAGGGCGTCGTGGTGGCGCAGACGCTGGCTGAAGCGGAAGCCGCGGTTGCGATGATGTTCGAGGGCGCGTTCGGCTCGGCCGGCGCGCAGGTCGTGATCGAGGAATTCCTGTCCGGCCGCGAGATCAGCTTCTTCGCGCTGTGCGACGGCGAGACCGCGATCCCGCTCGCCACCGCGCAGGACCACAAGCGGGTGTTCGATCACGACAAGGGGCCGAACACCGGCGGCATGGGCGCCTATTCGCCGACGCCGTTCGTGACGCCTGAGCTGCACGAGCAGATCATGGCGCGCATCATCCTGCCGACGGTGGCCGGGATGAAGAGCCGCGGCACGCCGTTCAGGGGCGTGCTCTATGCCGGCGTGATGCTGACCGCGCAGGGCCCGAAGCTGTTCGAATACAATGTCCGGTTCGGCGATCCCGAGTGCCAGGTGCTGATGCTGCGGATGATGTCCGACATCGTGCCGGCGCTGCTCGCCTCGATCGATGGGCAGTTGAAGAATTTCGATCTGCGCTGGTATCCCGACCCGGCGCTGACCGTGGTGATGGCGGCCAAGGGCTATCCCGGCGACTATATCAAGGGCACGCGGATCGACGGGCTCGATGACGCCGCTGAGGTCGATGGTGTCGAGATCTTCCACGCCGGCACGGTCGCGAAGGATGGCGCCATCCTTGCCAACGGAGGCCGCGTGCTGAACGTCTCTGCGATGGGCAAGACGGTGACCGAAGCACGCGACCGCGCCTACCAGGCCGTCGATCGGATCAAATGGCCCGACGGCTTCTGCCGCCGCGACATCGCCTGGCAGGCGGTGGAGGCGGAGCGGGCGAAGGGTTAGCCACCCACCGTCATTGCGAGGAGCGAAGCGACGAAGCAATCCATCCCCGCGTGGAGAAGTGGATTGCTTCGCTTCGCTCGCAATGACGGCGGGGGCTACAGCAGATCGCCGCCCGCGGCGCTTGCCGTGGTGCCGTGCTCGCGGAACGCCTTGATGACGTTCTTGCCGATCTTCCACTTGTGCACTTCATCCGGGCCGTCGACCAGCCGCTGCGAGCGCACCTGGGTATACCATTTCGCCAGCGGCGTATCCTGGCTGAAGCCGAGCGCGCCGTGCAGCTGGATCGCGGTGTCGATCACCTTGTGCACCATGTGGGCGTGGAAGATCTTGGCGATCGAGTTCTCCTGGCGGATGTCCAGCCCTTTCTCGGCCTTGTAGGCGATGTGCAGCAGCATCAGCCGGCCGATATAGAGCTCGCTCGCGCAGTCGGCGAGCATGAACTGCACCGCCTGGCGGTCGGCCAAGAGCTGGCCGAAGGTCGAGCGCTTGGTGACATGGGCTGCCGCCATGTCGAGCGCGCGCTGCGCCTTGGCGACGTTGTGCATGCCGTGGCGCAGCCGGCCATAGGCGAGGCGGTGCTGGCCCATGTTGAAGCCGTTGCCCTCGCCGCCGAGCAGATTGTCGGCCGGCACTTTCAGGTCCTTGATCTCGATCTCGGAATGGCCGCCATGGATCACGTCGTCATGCGGGCCCTCGATCGCCATGTTGGCGACGTTGCGCTTGATGCGGTAGCCGGGGTTGGGCAGCTCGACGATGAAGGTCGAATATTGCTTGTGGCGCGGCGCGTTCGGATCGGTCTTCGCCATCACCAGTGCAAGGTCGGCGACGCTCGCCGACGAGGAGAACCATTTCTCGCCGTTGAGGATGTAGTTCTCGTTGCCGTCCTTCACCGCCGTGGTCTGCATCCCGGTGGCATCGGCGCCGGCGGCCTTCTCGGTCATCGAGAAGCAGATCCGCTTTTCGCCGTTCAGGAGAGGTTTCAGGAATTTCTCCTTCTGGTACTCGGTGCCGTGCGCCAGGATCGTCATCATCGAGGCGTCGTCCGGCCCCTGCGTGTTCATCGAGAGCGCACCCAGCATGCTCTCGCCGAGCTCCATCTGCACCAGCGCATTGGCCAGCGGGCCGAGGCCCATACCGCCATACTCCTTCGGCACGAACGGGCACCACAGGCCCTGCGCGCGGGCCTTCTTGCGCAGCGGTTCAAGCACCTCGGCAAGCGGCTTGGTGTCGAGTTCCTTTTCTGCCGGAATGCATTCGTCGTGGACGAATTTGCGTACCTTCTCGCGGATCGCCTTGGCCTCGGCGGGAATCTCAAAATCGATCGACATGGCACTTCCTCGTTTCGTGTTGTTGTTGGCAGGACCTCAGGATGGCATAAACCAGGCCAGCGGCAACGCCGAACAAAGTTTGAAGCACGGCGCACGCGACCCGGGAGGAGCTACCGATGCCTGATCTCGCTGATCTTTTTCCCGGCTACGAGTCGAAATGGATCAATACCTCGCAGGGCCGCATCTTCGCCCGCGTCGGCGGCAAGGGGCCGCCCTTGCTGCTGCTGCACGGCTTCTCCTCGACCCATGTGATGTGGCACACGGTGGCACCGAAGCTCGACGACACCTTCACGCTGATCATCGCCGACCTGCCGGGCTACGGCTGGTCCGACATGCCCGACAGCGACAAGGACCATACGCCCTATACCAAACGGGCCTGGGCCAAGACCATGATCGAGGCGATGGAGCAGCTCGGCCATGTGCATTTCGCGCTCGCCGGCCACGACCGCGGCGGCCGCGTGTCGTATCGGCTGGCGCTCGATCATCCCGGCCGGTTGTCGAAGCTCGCGGTGCTCGACATCGCGCCGACCTATGATTACTGGCAGAGGCTCAATCGCCTGTCGGCGCTGAAGATCTACCATTGGGCGTTCCTGGCGCAGCCTTACCCGCTGCCGGAGACGCTGATCTCCAACAACGGCGAATTCTTCCTCAAGGAGAAGATGGCGAGCCAGACCCGGACCAAGACGCTGGAGGCGATCGATCCGCGCGCGCTCGCGCATTACCTCGCGCCGTTCCGCGATCCCGCCCGCATCCACGCGATGTGCGAGGACTACCGCGCCGGCGCCTATGCCGATTACGAGATCGACAAGGCCGACGTCGACGCCGGCAACAAGATCACGATTCCGATGCTGGCATTGTGGGGCGATGCCGGCGTCGCCAGCGCGGCGACGACACCGCTCGACACCTGGAAGACTTGGGCCACCAATGTCAGTGGCGCGCCGGTGCCATCAGGGCACTTCCTGCCCGAGGAAGCGCCCGACGCGACCGCAAAGCTGCTGCGGGAGTTTTTCCTGGCTGCATGATCCGTCATCCTGAGGAGCGCGGAACGCGCGTCTCGAAGGATGCACGGCCCGGCTGGTGGCCGTCGATCCTTCGAGACGCCGCTTCGCGGCTCCTCAGGATGACGGGATCAACAGCGGCGAGCTTCGTAGCCCGGATGAAGCGGAGCGAAATCCGGGGTCGTCTCCGCAGCGCAATCTTTCCGGATTGCGCTACGCTCCATCCGGGCTACGCGAGCGTCACCGCCGCTCCCTGAAGAACTCGCGCAGCAGCCGCGCGGCCTCGCTCTCGCCCACCGCGCCGTAGATCTCCGGCACGTGGTGGCAGGTCGGCTGGGCGAAGAACCGGACACCGGACTCGACCGCGCCGCCCTTGGGATCCGCGGCGCCGTAATACAGCCTCCGAATGCGGGCGAAGGAGATCGCGCCGGCGCACATGGTGCAGGGCTCCAGCGTGACGTAGAGGTCGCAATCGACCAGTCGCTCGGTGCCGATGGCCTCTGCCGCCTGCCGGATCGCCAGGATTTCGGCATGCGCGGTCGGGTCGCGGTCGGTCAGCGTCCGGTTGCCGGCAGTGGCGATCACCTCATATCCCCGCACAATCACGCATCCGATCGGAACTTCGCCCGATTTTCCGGCATTTTCCGCGGTCTTTAGGGCCAAATCCATGAAAGAAGGGGCCGACATGCCTCGTATCATCGGAAGAAACCTGCTAGTAGCGTCGCCTTCAGCAAAAGTGGATGCCGGTTTTGCGTCAAACGCTGCCACGAGGGCGCGTACGGCCCGGTGACCCTTGCAACCCCAATTGAACGTCCAGTGAGAACATTCATGCCCCGCGACAGCGACAAAAACAACGATTCCCGCGGCCGGCGTGATCGGCCGGGCGGTGGCGGCCGAGACCGCGCCGGCGGCGGCAAGGGCCGCTCCGGCGCCGCCCGCGGACCCGACAAGAAATTCGCCAAGCGCGGCTTCGGCGGCAAGGACTTCGCCGGCAAGGGCGATGGCGAGAAGCGGCCGTACCGTCGTCGCGAGGACGGCGATGCGCCGCGCCGCGATTTCGGCGACAAGCCCCGATTCAGCCGTGACGACCGCCCTCGCGGCGATCGGCCGTTCCGCGATCGGACGACGCGTGACGGCGATGGCGAGCGGCGCACCTTCAAGCCGCGCGGCGAGCGCCGCGATTTCGAGGCAGGCGATCGTCCACAGCGCGGCGAGCGCGGGAGCTTCCGTTCAGAAGGCCGGTCGTCCGACCGCAAGTTCGGTGAGAAGCGATCCTATGGCGATCGCGAGAAGCGTCCCTACACGCCGCGTGGCGAGCGCGACGGCGAGAAGAGGTCCTTCGCGCCGCGCGGCGAGCGTGCCGAGCGCAAGTTCGACGACAGGAAGTTTTCCCGCGGCGATCGCGACAAGGGGTCGTTCCGCGACAAGGGCGAGGGCCGCCCGTTCCGCCGCCGCGAGGAGGGCGATGCACCGCGCCGCGATTTCGGCGATCGGCCGCGTTTCAAGCGCGACCGCGACTTCGAAGGCCGGGACCGCGGCGACGAGAAGCCGTGGCAAAAGCGGGATCGCAAACCGCGCGAGGATCGCGGTGGCGATGAGCGTCCGCGCTTCTCGCGGTCGCGCGACGATCGTGGCGGCGGCGAACGTCCGCGGTTCTCCAGATCCCGCGACGATCGTGAGCAAGGTGATCGGCCGAAGTTCAGCCGGCCGCGCTGGGATCGTCATGACGAAGACGGCAGCCGCGACAATCGTCGCCGCGAGCGCCCCGAAGGCCGCACCGACTGGCAGGAGCATCCGCGCAGCGAGGGCCGCTTCTCCGATCGTCCGCGCCGCGACAATGAGGACGACAGCAGGATCTTTGCCAAGCGCCCGGCCTTCGGCGGCCGCGGCGCCTACCGTGAACGCGCCACTGACGACCGCCGCGAGCGCCCGGAGCCGAAGCCGAAGAAGTCGGGCGAGCGCATCGCCAAGGTATTGGCGCGCGCCGGCCTTGCTTCGCGCCGCGATGCCGAGGAGATCGTCACGCAGGGGCGCGTCACCGTCAACGGACGCGTGATCAACTCGCCGGCGCTCGACATCACCGACAATGACGTCGTGGCGGTCGACGGCAAGCCGTTGCCGCCGCGCGAGCGGACCCGGCTGTTCATGTATCACAAGCCGCGCGGGCTGATGACGACGCATGCCGATCCCGAGGGACGGCCGACTGTGTTCGACAATCTGCCGGAAGGCTTGCCGCGGCTGATCTCGATCGGCCGGCTCGATTTCAACACCGAGGGCCTGCTGCTGCTGACCAATGACGGCGGCCTGGCGCGGACGCTGGAGCATCCCGACACCGGATGGCTGCGGCGCTACCGCGTGCGCGCACACGGCGAGGTGACGCAGGCGCAGCTCGACCAGCTCAAGCACGGCGTCGAGGTCGACGGCGTCAAATACGGGCCGATCGAGGCGACGCTGGAGCGCGACCAGAGCTCCAACGTCTGGGTGGTGTTCGCGATCCGCGAGGGCAAGAACCGCGAGGTGCGCAACGTGATGGCGCATCTCGGGCTCGAGGTGAACCGCCTGATCCGGATCTCCTACGGCCCGTTCCAGCTCGCCGAGCTCGAGGAGGGCAAGGTCGAGGAGGTCAAGACGCGGGTGCTGCGGGAGCAGCTCGGCGAGAAGATCGCCAAGATCGCAGGCGCCGATTTCACGCGGCCGGAGCAGCGTGACGCCGGCGACGATGCGCCTGCCAAGAAGCCCAAGGCCAAGCGCGAGACGATCAACGACCGCAAGGGCCGCCGCGTGCTGGTACAGCGCACCGGCAGTGACGAAGCGCGCGCGCGCAACGAGGACGAAGCCAACGGCTACGGCCCGCCGCGCCGCCCCAAGCGCGGCTATCACGGCAAGCGCGATCTCAAGCCGCGGGACGAGTAACGGTCGATGCGCGTCGTCGGGGGCAGGCTGAAGGGCCGCAATCTCGCCTCGCCCTCGGGCCGCGAGATCAGGCCGACCGCGGACCGCCTGCGCGAGTCCGTGTTCAACATCCTCGTGCACGCCTACGACAATCCGATTGAGGACGCGCGCGTGCTCGATCTGTTTGCCGGCACCGGCGCACTCGGCATCGAGGCGGTTTCCCGCGGCGCCAGGTTCACGCTGTTCGTCGACAATGGCGCCGAGGCGCGCGCCTTGCTGCGCAACAATGTCGAGTCGCTCGGCCTCGGCGGCACCACCAAGGTCTATCGCCGCGACGCCACCGATCTCGGGCCGGCGCATCCGGTCGAGCCGTTCTCGCTGGTGTTTCTCGATCCGCCCTATGGCAAGGGCCTCGCCGAGAAGGCGCTCGCCTCGCTGCGCGACGGCGGCTGGCTGACGCCTGGCGCCCTGCTGGTGGTGGAGGAAGCGAAGGCCGCTTCATTCGCGGCGCCCGAGGGCTTCGAGGAGCTCGAGCGGCGCGCCTATGACGACACCGAGTTCGTATTCTTGCGCAAAGCGTAACGTTGCCGCTTGTTATGCCGTCATCACCCGCGAAGCCAGGCGATGACCGCTGAGTAAGGGGACTTATCTCCGCCCGAACAGCTTCTCGATATCGCTCAGCTTCAGCTCGACATAGGTCGGACGGCCGTGGTTGCACTGGCCGGAGTTCGGGGTGTCTTCCATCTCGCGCAGCAGCGCGTTCATCTCTTCCGGCTTGAGGCGCCTGCCGGCGCGGACCGAGCCGTGGCAGGCCATGGTGGCGGCGACGTGCATCAGCCGGCGCTCCAGCGGCAGCGCCTCGTCCCATTCGGCCATGTGCTCGGCGAGATCGCGCAACAGGCCGGCGGCATTGGTCTTGCCGAGCAGCGAGGGCGTCTCGCGCACCGCGACTGCGCCGGGGCCGAAGGACTCGATCGCGAGCCCGAACGAGGCCAGTTCCTCGGCGCGGTCGAGCAGTTTCTCGACGGTCGCCTCATCGAGCTCGACGATCTCGGGGATCAAGAGGATCTGCCGCTGCACGCCGTTCTTCGCCAGCGAGGCCTTCAGTCTCTCATAGACGATGCGCTCATGCGCCGCGTGCTGGTCGACCACGATGAGGCCGTCGCGGGTCTGCGAGACGATATAGGTCTCGTGGATCTGGGTGCGCGCCGCCCCGAGCGGACGGTCGAGCAGGTCGGGCGCGGGTGCCGCCTCGAAGCGCACATCGGCGGTCGGCGTGCCGACGTCGAAGGCAGTCTGTCCGGGCTCGGCGAAGGCCGCTGCCGCCGCGCCGTCGAAACCGCGCATCGGATTAACCGGATAGGACGGCGAGCTGCGCCAATCCCAATTGCCCGGGCGCGGCGGCGTGAAGGCGGGACGGAAGGCCTGCAACGTCGCGCCGTCGGCGGTGTTGGCCGCGGTGCGCCGGCCCTCGCGTGCGAGGCCTTCCTTCAGCGCATGCACGATCAGGGCGCGCACCAGGCCGGCATTGCGGAAGCGCACCTCGGTCTTGGCCGGATGCACATTGGCGTCGACCTCTTGCGGGTCGCAGGTCACGAACAGCGCCACCACGGGATGGCGGTCGCGCGGCAGATAGTCGGAATAGGCCGCGCGCACCGCGCCGAGGATCAGCTTGTCGCGCACCGGGCGGCCGTTGACGAACAGATATTGCCCGAGCGCATTGGCGCGGGTCAGCGACGGCGCGGCGGCAAAGCCCTCGACCACGACGCCCTCGCGCTCGGCGCGCACCTCGATCGCGCTGGCGCGGAAATCCGCGCCGAGGATGTCGCCGAGCCGGGTCAGCCGGCCGGCCGCGCCGGGCAGGGCGGCGGCCCAGGTCACCGGCGCGCGCTCCTCGCCGGCCAGCGTGAAGGCGATGTCGGGACGCGACATGCCGAGGCGCCGCACCACTTCGCGGATCGCCTCCGCCTCGGTGCGGTCGGTCTTGAGGAATTTCAGCCGTGCCGGTGTCGCGTAGAACAGTTCGTTGACCTCGACTCGGGTGCCCTGGCCGAGCGCGGCCGGCATGATCTCCGACTTCTCGCCGCCCTCGACCGACAGCGACCAGGCATGCGGCTCGCTGGCATGCCGCGTGGTGATGCCGAGTTTTGCCACTGCGCCGATCGACGGCAGCGCCTCGCCGCGGAACCCGAGGGTGCGGATGCGCAGCAGGTCTTCGTCGTCGAGCTTGGAGGTGGCGTGGCGGTCGACCGCGAGCGCGAGGTCTGATCGCGTCATGCCGCCGCCGTCGTCGGTGATGCCGATCCGGCGCCGCCCGCCGCCATCGGTGAAGACGTCGATCCGGCTGGCGCCGGCGTCGATCGCGTTCTCGACCAGCTCCTTGACCACGCTCGCGGGGCGTTCGACCACCTCGCCGGCGGCGATGCGGTTGACGAGCTGTTCGGGAAGCTGGCGGACGGGCATGGATTGCGCGATTGGACGGGGCTCGAGGGCTTTGCGCCATTCTAATCGGCCCGCCGGCCAAATGCATGGGGCGACCCGCTCATCGCGGCCTTTAGCTGGGGATGGAGGCGGCCTATCGCCTTGAAGACGCTCACCTTCGCGTGTGTGCGCGCTACATCCTACGTGGCGATTGTGGGGCCTCCCGCGCGGGTATATCGTTTAGAAAAATCATAATTCGATCGGGAGGATAGCCATGTGCCATTTGTTCTCGCACCAGCCGCAGCGAAACTACGAATCGCAGACCCGGTCACTGCGGATCGGCGGCCATTGCACCTCGATCCGGCTGGAGATGTCGTTCTGGGACACGCTGGAGGAGATCGCGGCGAAAGAGGGGATGAGCGTCGCCAAGTTCGTCACCACGCTGTATGGCGAGGTCCTCAACCACCACGGCGAGGTCAACAATTTCGCATCGCTGTTGCGCTGCTGCTGTCTGATCTATCGCTCGCAGAGCACGGCTTCGGCTCCCGCATTCCAGGGCCAGCCCATCCTCGACGCCGCCGAATAGGCTTTCGGATTCATTACACAAAAAGGCAACGGCCTTGTCCTGGCGGGACAAGGCCGTTCGAGTTTGAGGGATCATATCTCCTTGCGCTGCATCGCGCCGGCGATGTGGTCGGCCTGCCGGATCGCCAGCGACACGATGGTCAGCGTCGGGTTGCACGCCGCGCCTGACGTGAACTGGCTGCCGTCGGAGACGAACAGGTTCTTGATGTCGTGGCTCTGGCCGAACTTGTTGACCACGCCGTCGCGCGGCTTCTCGCTCATCCGGTTGGTGCCCATGTTGTGGGTCGAGGGGTAGGGCGGCGTCGGATAGGTCACGGTGGCGCCGACCGCCTCATAGACCGCGGCGCCCTGCTTGTAGGCGTGGTCGCGCATCGCGATGTCGTTCGGATGATCGTCGAAATGCACGCTGGCGACCGGCATGCCGAACTTGTCCTTGATGGTCGGATCCAGCGTGACGCGGTTGGTCTCCTGCGGCATGTCCTCGCCGACCAGCCACATGCCGGCCATCCGCGGATAGCCTTCCATCGCGCTGGTGAAGCTGCGGCCCCAGGCGCCGGGATTGAGGAACGCCGCCATGAAGGGCAGGCCGAGCGACAGCGTCTCCATCTCGTAGCCGCCGACGAAGCCGCGCTTCGGGTTGTTGGCGGCCTCGTCGCGGATGATGCCGGCCATCGTGGTGCCGCGATACATGTGCACCGATTTCTCGAAGCTCGCATAGACGCTGCCGGTCATGTGTCGCATGTAATTGCGGCCGACCTGGCCGGATGAGTTGGCGAGGCCGTCCGGGAACATGCTGGAGGCGCTGTTGAGCAGCAGCCGCGGGCTCTCGATCGAGTTGCCGGCGACCGCGACGACGCGCGCCTTCTGCCGCTGCATCGCGCCGGTCGCATCGGCATAGACCACGCCGGTGACCTTGCCGGATTGGTCGTGCTCGATCTTGATCACCATGCTGCCGGGGCGCACTTCGAGATTGCCGGTGGCTTCGCCCTTCGGGATCTCGGTGTAGAGCGTCGACCATTTGGCGCCCGACTTGCAGCCCTGGAAGCAGAAGCCGATCTGCTGGCAGGAGCCGCGGCCGTCGCGCGGCTCGCTGTTGATCGCCATCCGCCCGGTGTGCACTTCCTTGTAGCCGAGCTTCTTGGCGCCGGCTTCCAGCACCTTGAAATTGTTGTTGCCGGGCAGTCCGGGGATGCCGTTGGTGCGGGTGACGCCCATCTTGTCCTCGGCCTTGGCGTACCACGGCTCCATCTCGGCGAGCGTGATCGGCCAGTCCAGCAGGTTCGCGCCGGGGATGTTGCCGTAAGCCGACTTGATCTTGAACTCGTGCTCGTCGAAGCGCAGCGAGGCGCCGGCCCAGTGCACGGTGGAGCCGCCGACCGCCTTGACGATCCAGGCCGGAATGTTGGGGAAATCCTTGTGAACGCGCCAGCTTCCGGACGTCGTACGCATGTCCGACCAGGCGAGCTGGCCGAAGCTGTCCCATTCATCGTTGATGAAATCCTGGTTCTCGATGCGCGGACCGGCTTCCAGGATCACGACCTTGACGCCCTTCTGCGCCAGTTCGTTGCCGAGCGTTCCGCCGCCGGCGCCGGAGCCGACGATCACGACAACCCCGCTGTCATTCAGATCGAATTTTGCCATTGTACCCTCCCCTCAGGCCTTCGGCAGCCAGTCGATATCGGCGAAGCCGCGCTTGATGTAGCCGCCATGCTCGGCGGAGGAGCCCTCGTAGCCGAACCGCGGCCAGACCTCCTTGTTGTTGTAGAGCGAGGCGATCAGATCGCCGCGGATCTTCTGGAAGAACGCGCTCTCCTCGATCCGTTGCAGCAGCGCGACGCGATCGTTTTCCCAGGCAACCTGCACGTAGGGCATCTTGTGGCGGTCGTTGGCCTCCTGATCGAGCCGCGCGACGCCGTCATTGATCAGCGATTTGACGGCCGGATCCTTGGCCGCCTTGTCATCCCACGGCTTCACCGCGGTGATGTAGTAGCTGTCGCCGAGGAAATCGTGCGGATAGATGTCGCGCGCCATCTTCAGCAAGGTCTTCATCGTCGCCGGCGTCAGCGTGCCAGCCTCATCGGCCCACGCATCGGTGATGCCAAGCCCGGTCGATGTCGCGATCGCGACTGCGGGCGCGGTGGCGGCGGCGCCCTTGAGAAACACACGCCGGTCATATTTGCTGCGTCGATCGATTTCTCTCATTGGTTTCCTCCATAGACATTTTTTGTAATTGGATCAGCCGAACCGCCCGCCGCGCTGGATCACCTCGATCTTGTAGCCGTCGGGATCTGCGACGAAGAAGAAGCGCGCCAGCGTCTTGCCGTCGTGCTTGAAGTCCCGCAGCGGCCCGGGCGACAGCTTCTCCTGCTCGAAGCGCGCGTGCTCGGCGTCGACGTCGTCGACGACGACAGCGAGATGGCCGTAGCCGTCGCCGAGCGCATAGGGCTCCTTGCGATCGAAATTGACCGTGAGCTCGACCTCGAACGGCGAGGACGGATGCCGCAGATAGATCAGCGCAAAGTCTGGAAAGCGCAGATTGTCCGCGATCTCGAGGCCGAACGCGCGATGATAGAAGTCCAGCGCCTTGGCCTCGTCGAACACGCGGATCATCGAATGCACGGGCTTTGCCATTCAGTTCAATTCCTTCAGATAGGCGATGATCATGGCGCGGGTTTCCGGCTTGGCTTGCCGATAGGCCATCACGGCGCCGGGGATCACCTCTTGCGGATTGGTCAGCCAGGCATCGAGCCTGGCGTCGTCCCAGACGAAATCGGCCTTGGCGAAGCCGGCGGAATATTTGAAACCGTCAGCCTGGCCGGCATGGCGGCCGACGACCTTGTAGAGCGACGGTCCTTGCCGTACCGGATCCGACGCATTTGACGTGTGGCAGGTCGCGCATTGCTGCTTGAACAGCGTCGCCCCATCGGGCGGTTTGGCGGCGGGCAGCGGCATCTGCGCATTCGCGATTTGCACTGCAAGCATTGCGCTGCAAAATCCCAGCGCCATCGTCCATCCTGCACGCAGCTTTGTCATATGCATCACCGCCTTTGTGCGATGACTGTAGGAGGCCGACATCGGCCGTTGGTAGTAGCGGGCTGTTTCACAGCAGAACAAAGCTGGGCGATGATCTGGCGCGGAACCGTTGGTTGCCGCATATGCGGACGACAAATCCGCAAAATGACCGCGAAATCCCTGCACGATCACCACACGACGCAGCTTGCATTGCGTGTGCGCCGTTTGCGGAATTCAGTCTCGCGCGATGGGGTCTTGGGTCGGCGCTGCAAACGGCGCGCACCTGCGCCGCTCCGTCCATCGTCAATCACAGTCCAGGAGAAATGGATGACGTTTGCAAAAACCAGCGTGCTCGCCCTTGCCATCTCGGCCGCGATGGCCGGTTCGGTCCTGGCACAGGGAACGGCCACCCCGAATACCCAGCTTCGCGGCGGCGCAGCGGGCAGCGGCACCATCCAGCAGGGTGGCGGCATGTCCGGCAGCGGCGATGAGGAGATGGCGGCCCAGCCGACCTCGCCGAGCCAGAAGAGCGGTGCCACAGCCAAGTCGGGCAGCAAGGGAACGGTCGGCAGCAGCGGCCACGCGACGTCACCGAAATCCGGTGGTTCCGAGATGGCGCCGGGAGCGAAGAAGTACTGAGCGTTTTCGGATTCCGGATGCAGCGCCGCGTATGCGCTGCATCCGCAGTCCTTAGTCGTCGAAACGGCGGGTGCCGCGGCCGGCCTTGATGTCGCTGCGGCGCTTCTTGCCTTCGAGCCGGCGCTGCTTGGAGCCGAGCGTCGGCCTGGTCGGCCGCCGCGGTGTCGGCCGCACCATCGCTTCCTTCAGCATTTCGAGCAGCCGCTCGATCGCATCGGCGCGGTTGCGCTCCTGGGTGCGAAACCGGAACGCCTGGATCACGATCACGCCGTCCTTGGTCATGCGGCTGCCGGCGAGCCGCGCCAGCCGCTGCGCCGCGTCCGGCGGCAGCGCGATCTTCGTCGTGTCGAAGCGGAGCTGCGCCGCGGTCGAGACCTTGTTGACGTTCTGTCCGCCCGGGCCGGAGGCGCGGACGAAGACAACCTCAATGTCGTTCTCGTCGATCGTAAGGTCGCGGGACACCCGCAGCATGACGTCACCCGGTGGAGGGAAGAATCGGCAGGCCGCAGGATAGCGGGTTTGTGCCGGGCGTGCTTGCGCTGCGTGGATGCAGCGTTGGTTGGGGCTGCGGTCGGCGTGCGCGGCTTACCCCTCTCCTCCCCCCTTGCGGCGGAGGGTGGGGAGAGGGGTGGCCACAACGGTGGTGCGAAGAAGTGGGCGCGCCGAGAGCGCGTTAGTTGGCTGCCTTCGGCGGTGCCGACACGGGCTGCGCGGCGGCTTGCGGGGCGCGGCCAACGATTACGGTGAGCAGGCCATCGCCCCAGAGCTTCTTGGACACCCGCTTGACGTCGTCGAGCGTCACCGCATCGACGATGGCGCTGCGCTTCTCGATGTAGTCGATCGGCAGCTTGTCGAGCTGGTATTGCAGCATCGCCTGCGCGAGCTTTGAGGAGGTGTCGAGCGCCAGCATCTGCGAGCCCTTCAAATAGGACTTCGCCTCGTCGAGCTCCTGCTGGGTCGGACCTTGTTCGGCGATCCGGCGCACCTCCGCATCGATCGCATCGACGGTCTCGCCGGCGCGGTCGGCGCGGGTGCCAGTGTTGCCGATGAACAGCGCGGAGTGGTCCATCCAGACCAGCGCTTCATAGACCGAATAGGCCAGCCCGCGCTTCTCGCGCACTTCCTTGTAGAGCCGCGACGACAGCCCGCCGCCGCCGAGAATGTGGTTCACCACATAGGCCGCCATGAAATCCGGGTCGTGCCTGGCGATGCCGGGGCCACCGAAGGTGACGACGGTCTGCGGCACGTCGAGCGGCACGAAGGCGCGCTGCGGCGGCTTGGTCGCCACGACATCGGCGATCGGCGTCAATTCGGCCTTCGCCGGCAGGGCGCCGAAGGTCTTGTCCAAGAGCTTGCCGAGCGTATCGGGATCGACGCCGCCGACCACCGCGATGCGCAGCGTGTCCTTGGCGATGATGCGGCCTGTATAGTCCTTCAGGTCCGATATCTCGATGGTCGGCACGCTTTCCAGCGTGCCGGTGGCCGTCCGGGCATAGGGATGATCGCCGAAGGCGAGCTCGAGGAACTTGCGGCCGGCCAGCGAGGACGGATTGGTCGATTCGCGGCGCAGGTTCGAGATCACCTGGGCGCGGATGCGCTCGACGTCCTTCGGCTCGAAGTGCGGCGAGGTCAGCGCCATCCGCAGCAGGTCGTAGGCTTCGTCCTTGTTGTCCTTGAGCATGCGCAGCGAGCCGCGGAATTGATCGCGGTTCGACTGGAAGCTGAGCTCGATGGCGCGGCGCTCGAGCCGCTCATGATAGGTCTTGGAATCGAGATCGCCGGAGCCCTCGTCGAGCAGGTCGGCGACCAGATTGCCGACGCCGGGCTTGCCGGGCGGATCCTGGCTGGCGCCGCCGCTGAAGGAATATTCCATCGCGATTAGCGGCACGGTCGCATCCTGCACGAACCACGCCTCGATGCCGCCGGGCGAGACCAGCCGCTGGATCTTGGCCGCGGCCTGCGAGGGTGCCGATGTCAGCGCCAGCAGCGCGGCGCTGGCGCCGCCGATCAGCGCCGCACGGCGGGTGAGGGAATAGGTCACGAGCGCTTCTCCTCGCGTTTCGGCGCAGTATCCTTGATCAGATAGCCGGTCACCGACCGCTTCTTGTCGAGCCAGGTGGCGGCAGCGGTGCGCACCTGATCGGCGGTGACGGCGCGAATCCGGTCCGGCCAGTTCCTGATGTCGTCGATGCTGAGCCCGGTGGTCAGCGCGCCGCCATACCAGCGCGCCAAGGTTGCCTGGTTGTCCTGGGCGTAGATCGCTTCCGCAATCAGCTGGGTCTTCACCCGCTCGAGATCCTCGGCGCGCGCCGGGTTCTGCGCGAGATCGGCGATCACCTTGTCGACCGCGTCCTCGATCTGCGCGAACTCGACGCCGGGCTTCGGCGTCACCGAGATCGAGAATTGCGACGGATCGAGCGCGGTGCCCTGGTAGCCGGCGCCGGCCGAGATCGCGAGGCCCTTGTCGATCACCAGCGTGCGATAGAGGTAGGAGTTGGCGCCGCCGCCCATCAATTGCGCGAGCACATCGAGCGCCTGGCTCTCGCCGGCTGCCGCCGTCGTCGCCGAGGGCACCAGATAATAGCGGCGCAGGCTCGGCTGTTCGACGCGCGGATCCGACAGCGTCACGGTGCGCGGCGCGGCCGGCGTCGGCTCCTGCGGCCGGACGCGCTTCTCGGCAATCGCCTTCTGCGCCGGGATCGGGCCGAAATTCTTCTCGACCAGCGGGCGGATATCCTTGACGTCGACGTCGCCGGCGATGACCAGGATCGCGTTGTTCGGCGCGTAGAAGCGGCGGTAGAAAGCGAGCGCATCCTCGCGGTCGAGCTTCTCGATCTCCTGGTGCCAGCCGATCACCGGCCGGCCGTAGGGATGGTTGAGATAGAGCGCGGCCATGATCTGTTCGGTCAGCCGCGCATCCGGGTTGTTGGCGACCCGCATGTTGTATTCCTCGAGCACGACGTCGCGCTCGGGCAGCACGTTCTCGTCCTTGAGGATCAGGCCGGTCATGCGGTCGGCCTCGAACTCCATCATGGTCGGCAACTGCTCGCGCGGCACGCGCTGGAAGTAGCCGGTGTAGTCGTTGGAGGTGAAGGCGTTCTCGTTGCCGCCGACCCGCAGCACGGTCTGCGAGAACTCGCCGGCCGGGTGCTTCGACGTGCCCTTGAACATCAGATGCTCGAGGAAGTGTGCGAGGCCCGATTTGCCAGGCGTCTCGTCGGCGGAGCCGACCTTGTACCAGATCATCTGCGTCACGACGGGCGTGCGGTGATCGGGGATCACCACGACCTGCAGGCCGTTGTCGAGCGTGAAGCTGGCGGGACGTTCCGAGGTGACGGTGGTCTGGGCGCGGAGGCTGGCGCCCGACAGCGGGATGGTTGAAACAAATGCGGCGGCGAGCAGGGCAATCGATCGGCGAGAGCGCATCATGATCCTTGTGAAAGCCCGGCCATACGGTCGGGGCGCGAAAGCAAGCCATCGTACACGGTCGTGCCCGTGCCGGTCGTCACGAAGCGGAGAAAGCCGCGTCCCTTCGCATTAAGCTTTGCTCATGTCAGGCTCCGCCGAGGCGGGCCACGCCATCACTGGAGCGGCTTGCCGGTCATCACGTCGTATTGGCCTTCTTGCCCCTTCGGCATCATCGGTCCGGTGCCATAGGCGAAGCCCGACGAGGGCGTCTGATAGCCGGGCGGCGGTTCGGTCAGGGATTCGCGGGTCGGCTCGCCCTTGAACGGCTTGGACTCGCTGCTGTTGCCCTTGAACATGCCGAGCAGGCCGCCGGTGTAGCCGAGCTGGTTCGGCATCAGCGACGGATTCGTGTTTCCGCCGGGCTCGAGCGGCTCCTTGCGGCCGTCGGTGGCCGTCTGCTGCTTGCGGCCGGCCTCGATCTCGGCCGGGGTCAACGCCACCGCCGACTGCCACGGCTCCTTCTTGACTTCCTTCTTGCGCGCGGCAATCGCAGCCTTGCGTGCGGCGATATCCGGGTCCTTCGGCCAGTTCGGCGCATTGACCTGGGTGGCCGAGGAGGGCGGCGGCAGATCGAGCTTCGGCGGCACAACCAGCGGCGAGCGCTCGCGGTAATCGATGCCCTTGCTGGCCGCGCTCTTGGCGCCGAGCCCGGTCATCAGATTGTCGACGATCCGCTCTTCGAAGGTCAGGCCGTCATCGCCGTCGTCGTCATCGTCGCCGGCGCGCACGGGGCCTGCCGTCATGACCAGGCCGATCCCGGCCGCAACGAACGCCAGGCGCAGGCCGCGCATCAGCGGCAGGCGGGACGTCTCGATCAGGTAACCGCGGGTTTTGGTGTTGCGCATCGCGCTCTTCCCATCTCAAAATTCGCCAAGGCGATCACTGGCTTAGCGCGCAGTTCCGCTGGGTGCGGGTCAACCGCCGACCGGCTCGTATCGGCCGGGATCAGGGCGCTTTTACGGCGGGGGTCCCCAGCACGGAATCATACAATAGGGCTGCCACACCGGCAACGATCGCCACGTCGGCGAGGTTGAAGATGTACCAATTGAAGGTTTTTCCGCCGATCTCGACATGAAACAGGGCAAAATCGACCACTGCGCCATAGGCGAAGCGGTCGACGCCGTTGCCGATGGCGCCGCCGATGATCAGGCCGAGCGAAACTGTCGCAAGCCAGGTCCGCGACCGCGCCATCCAGATCGCCAGCGCGATCACGGCGGCGGCCTTGATCACCATCAGCAGGATCTGGGCGGATGGGGTCTCGCTCTGGAACCAGCCGAAGCTGATGCCGGGATTCCAGGCCAGCACCAGGTCGAAGAACGGCGTCACCCGCACCGGGGCGTGACGCCCGATATCGAGGACATGGAGCAGCCAGAGCTTGGAGGCCTGGTCGGCGATCAACGTTGCGATGGCGGCGATCACGCCCGCGCGGAGCGGAGAGGTCATTGGCTGGCTGCCGCCACAGAGCACTCTGTCGTCCTCGCGAAAGCGGGGATCCATAGCCACCGGCGGATGTTGTTTGAGGGGCTTGGGGTCATCGGTAGCGGTTCACGTCGAAGGCCGGTGGTTATGGGTTCCTGCTTTCGCAGGGACGACGATGGATGGATATCAGGCGCTAACCCCAAGCGCCTTCCATTCGCGCAGCGCTTGCGCGTCGCGCGGCGAGACGTCGGGATATTCGGGATCCTCGCCGACCGTGGGGAGGATCTTCCACGATCGCGCGCATTTGGTGCCGACCGCCTTCTCGACGACGACAGCAACGCCGGGCACCGCATCGAGGCGGAAGGCGCCCGTCGGCGCCTCGCCCTCGCGCACCTCGTAGTTCGAGGTGATGCAGACCTCGGCGAGGTCGATGCCGAACAGCGTGGCCAGCATCTCGCGGTCGGCGACGTAGATCACCGGCGATGCCTCGAGCGAGGAGCCGATCCGCTTGGCGGCGCGCTCGAGCTCCAGCGCGCCGGTGACGACGCGGCGGACGTTGCGGATGGTCTCCCATTTCGCAGCAAGCGCGTCGTCGCGGAACTGCTCGAGACCTTCGGGGAACAGCGTGAGATGCACCGAAGGCTCGGCGTTCGGCCGGTACATCCGCCAGGCTTCGTCTGACGTGAAGCTCAGGATCGGCGCCAGCCATTTCAGGATCGCGTCGCAGAGCAGGTCGATCGTGGTCAGCGCCGCCTTGCGCGCCATCGAGGACGGCGGATCGCAATACAGCGTGTCCTTGCGGATATCGAAATAGAACGCCGACAGCTCCGAGTTCATGAAGGCCGCGAGGCTTGCGACCACGGTCTTGTAGTCGAATGCGGCATAGGCCTGGCGGATGGTCTCGGCATGGCCGGCCAGCTCGTGCAGCATCAGCCGCTCGAGCTCGGGCATCTCGGCAACGGCGACCTTCTCGGTCGGCTTGAAGTGATGCAGCGTGCCGAGCATCCAGCGGATCGAGTTGCGCAGCTTGCGATAGGTCTCGATGGTGTTCTTCAGGATCTCCGGACCGATGCGCTGGTCGTCGGCATAGTCGGTGGCGCAGACCCACAGGCGCAGGATATCCGCACCGGAATCCTTGATCACCTTCTGCGGCTCGACGGTGTTGCCGAGCGATTTCGACATCTTGCGGCCGTTCTCGTCGAGCGTGAACCCGTGGGTCAGCACGATGTCATACGGCGCGCGGCCGCGGGTGCCGGCGCTTTCCAGCAGCGACGAGTGGAACCAGCCGCGATGCTGGTCGGAGCCTTCCAGATACATCACGGTGTCATCGCCGCCATCGATCTTGCGGACGATGTTGCCGAGCGTCGGGAAGTGCTGGCGATCCTCCAGCACGAAGGCGTGCGTGGAGCCGGAATCGAACCAGACGTCGCAGATGTCGTCGACCTTTTTCCAGTTCTCGGACGCGCGATCCCCAAGGAAGCGCTCGCGGGCGCCGTCCATGTACCAGGCGTCGGCGCCTTCCTCCATGAACGCCTCGGTGATGCGCTGGTTGACGACCTCGTCCTGCAGGATCTCTGCCGAGCCGTCGGCATTCTCGCGCACGAACACCGCGATCGGCACGCCCCAGGCGCGTTGCCGCGAGATCACCCAGTCCGGCCGGTTGGCGATCATGCCGTTGATGCGGTTCTCGCCGGCCGGCGGCACCCATTGCGTGACCGAGATCGCGTGCAGCGCGCGGGCGCGCAGCGTGTCGCCCTTCTTCGCATGGCCGTTCTCCGCGATGGGCGTAGCCCCGGGCTTGCCCGGGGCGTCCAAGATGGGTTTATCCATCGCGATGAACCATTGCGGCGTGTTGCGGAAGATCACCGGCTTCTTGGAGCGCCAGGAATGCGGATATTGGTGCTTGAGGCGGCCGCGCGCCAAGAGCTTGCCGGCCTCGACCAGGGCCTTGATCACGGCCTCGTTGGCGTCGCCCTTCTCGCCCTTGTCGTTGAGCACGCGCTTGCCCGTGAAGCCCGGCGCCTGCGCAGTATAGGCGCCGTTCTCGTCGACCGTATAGGGGATCGCGGTCGGAATGCCGCGCGCATCGAGCTCGCGGGTATTGGCCGTCCAGACGTCGAAGTCCTCGCGGCCGTGGCTCGGCGCGGTGTGCACGAAGCCGGTGCCGGTGTCGTCGGTGACATGCTCGCCTGACAGCAGCGGCACGGTGAATTCGTAGCCGCCGCCAAAGCCGCGCAGCGGATGGGCGCATTCCACCGCGTCCAGGGTGTCGCCCGGAATATCGCGCACCTTCTCACAGGAGGTGACGCGCGCCTGCTTGAACACTTCTGCGGCAAGCGCATCGGCGAGGATCAGGAGATCGCCGGTCTTGGCCCAATTGTCGGCGGGCGCATCCGTCACCTTGTAGAGGCCGTAGGCGATCTTCGGCGAGAACGAGATCGCGCGGTTGCCGGGCAGCGTCCACGGCGTGGTGGTCCAGATCACCACCGAGGCATCGGCAAGCGCGCCATGCGCCGGCGAGGTGACCGGGAATTTCACCCAGACCGTATCCGAAGTGTGGTCCTCGTATTCGACCTCGGCTTCGGCGAGCGCGGTCTTCTCGACCACGCTCCACATCACGGGCTTGGAGCCGCGATACAGCGTGCCGTTGGCGGCGAACCTCATCAGCTCGCGGGCGATCTGTGCCTCGGCCGGATAGCTCATGGTCAGGTAGGGGTGGGCCCAGTCGCCGATGATGCCGAGCCGCTTGAACTCCTCGCGCTGCACGTTGATCCAGTGCGTCGCGTAGGCGCGGCATTCCCTGCGGAACGCGACCATCGCGGCGGAATCGCGGAAGTCGGGCTTCTGCTTGCCCTTGGAACGGTAGTTCTCCTCCTCGATCTTCCATTCGATCGGCAGGCCATGGCAGTCCCAGCCCGGCACGTAGTTGGAGTCGAAGCCGAGCATCTGCTGGCTCTTGGTCACGACGTCCTTGAGGATCTTGTTCAGCGCGTGCCCGATATGGATGTTGCCGTTGGCATAGGGCGGGCCGTCATGCAGCACGAATTTGGCGCGGCCCTCCGCTTCCCGGCGCAGCTTGTCGTAGAGGCCGATGTCGTTCCAGTATTTCAGGATTTCCGGCTCGCGCTGGGGCAGGCCGGCGCGCATCGGGAATTCCGTCTGCGGCAGGTAAAGGGTCTTGGAATAGTCGTTAGCGTCGGTCTTTTGCGGCTTGTCGGACATGAAAGCTCTGATTTGGCAGGTGCGGGCGCGGATACGCGATCAATCGCGGGTGAAAACGGCGAAAGTCCCGGTCTTGCGCCGAGCCGTCAGGCTCAGGCGGAAGCCGGGCCGCTAATCGGTATGATGCGCCGCGAAAACATGGGGTTTCCATAGCAGCCGGACGGGGAAATCGCAAAGCCCCGATTGCCCCGCGGCTGTTCCGAGGAGGCGCCCCTTAGCGAGCACCCTTCACCCGTCACCCAGAGGTGCGAGCTCTTGCGAGCCTCGAAGGGTGCACGGCCCCGCTGGTGGCCGTCGACCCTTCGAGGGCCGCTGAAGAAGCGGCCACCTCCAGCGACAAAGGCGAAGCCTTTGCGCGGGGGTGACGGGTCAAGAACCGCATGTGCCCGCTACCCAGCCCGCGGCCGGGCCGGATTGCCGGCCACGACCGCGCCGGGGGCGACGTCCCGGGTCACCACGCTGCCGGCCCCGACCAGGGCGCCGTCGCCGATGGTGACGCCGGGCAGGATGATGGCACCGCCGCCGATCCAGACGTCGCTGCCGATCCGGATCGGGCGGCCGAATTCGAGGCCCGCGCGCCGGGTTTCGGCATCGCGCGGGTGGTCGGCGGTATAGATCTGCACCGCGGGGCCGATCTGAGTGCGATCGCCGATTGTGACCGCGACGACGTCGAGGATCACGCAATTGAAGTTGAGGAACACGCCGTCGCCGAGGCGGATATTCGTGCCGTAGTCGCAGAAGAACGGCGGGCGGATCACGGCATCCTTACCGACGCCTGCGAAGCGCTCGGCGAGCAGCGCATGCAACTCGGCCGCCGAACAGGCGCCCGACGCATTGTAGCGGGCCATCCAGTGTTCCGCCGCGGTATGGTCGGCGGCGAGCTCCGCATCCGGGCGATACAGCTCGCCCGCCAGCATTTTCTCTTTCTCTGTCTTCAACCAATCACTCCGAGCTGCGGGAACGCGTCCGGCGCGGCGGCGAGAAGCGCGCGCGCCTTGGCGCTGTCGTCATCCATCTGGCGTATCAACGCCTCGATGGTGTCGAATTTCAGCTCTTCGCGAATGAAACCGATGAATGCGACATCGAGGACCGTGTCGTAGAGATCGCCCTTGAAATCGAACAGGAACACTTCGAGCAGCGGCGCACCGTTGTCGAACGTCGGACGGCGCCCGAAGCTTGCGACGCCGTCGAACCGCACCTTGTCGTTCTCCTTGTCCTCACCTTGGGCCTTGCCGACCCGCACCGCATAGATGCCGTGCTTGAGGCCGCAATGCTTGTCGAGGCGGATGTTGGCGGTGGGATAGCCGAGGTCGCGGCCGCGCTTCTCGCCATGGATCACCTTGCCGGTGACGAACCATGGCCCGCCCAGCATCGTGGTGGCATCGCTGACCTGGCCTTCGGCGAGTGCCATGCGGATGGCGCTGGAGGAGACCGGGCGCTCCTCGATGTCGACATGGGCCTGCACGTCGACCTCGATGCCGAGCCGCGGCGCTTCGCTGACCAAGAGGCTCGGCGAGCCGACCCGGCCCTTGCCGAAATGGAAGTCGTAGCCGACGGCAATGCCGCTGATGCCGAGCCGTGCGATCAGATCATGGTGAATGAAATCCTGCGCCGTGGTCCCGGCGCGCGCCTTGTCGAAGGTCATCACCACGGCACCGGCGAGCCCGGTGGCTGCGAGCAGGCGCAGCTTGTTGGTCTCGTCCGTGAGACGGAATTGCGGAGTGTTCGGGCTGAAGAAGCTGCGCGGATGCGGCTCGAAGGTCACGGCGAGCGCGGGCACGCCGCGCGCTCTGCCCATCGCCAGCGCCGCGCCGATCACGGCGCGGTGACCGAGATGGACGCCATCGAAATTTCCCATCGCGACCACGGCGCCCTTCGGAATGGCGCTTTCGGGCGTGGTGTCGCGGATAACTGTAAAGCCGGTGCTCATGTCAGGTGTTCTTCAAGGATTCTTAAGCATGATTGGTGCGCGGCGGACCGTGACGCGGCGGCCGCGTGGAAGTCAAGCTTAGCGAAAATCGCGTCAAATCCGTAACAATCCGGGTTCAGCCGGTTAACGCGCTGTTTAACGCCTGCTGTTAGTCGTTGGCGGAAAGCTGCGTTCGTGCAGAAGCCAAGTTGCGTCAGTGTTTTGGGGGAAAAGATGGCGGTTGATTTGTCCATGCCGGTTCTGGTGGTTGATGATTACAGCACCATGATCCGCATCATCCGGAATCTTCTCAAGCAGCTTGGATTCGAGAACATCGACGACGCCTCCGACGGCTCCGCGGCACTCAACAAGATGCGCAGCAAGAAGTATGGCCTGGTGATTTCCGACTGGAATATGGAGCCGATGACCGGCTACGATCTGCTCAAGGAAGTCCGCGCCGATCCCAATCTCGCGACCACGCCCTTCATCATGATCACGGCGGAATCCAAGACCGAGAACGTGATCGCGGCCAAGAAGGCCGGCGTGAACAACTACATCGTCAAGCCGTTCAACGCCGCCACGCTGAAGACCAAGATCGAGGCGGTCTTCCCCGATATGGCGACGGCGTAAGACGCGCGTCCATCGTCGCATCAACTGAAATTTACGTCATGCCCGGGCTCGTCCCGGGCATTTTGCGCCTTTGGGGGTCGCCGGCTTCGCACTGGAACGTTGACTGACAACACCGCATGTTGCCGGCACGACAAAACCCCGAGTGATCACCAAAACCCGCACAGGCTACGAGATTTTCGTAAAGTAGGACAGCCGCCGCCATTTGGTCGCCTTCGCTGGCTCGCCTAAGCAGGCAACGAGCCATGCCAAGGACGCCGAAGTTGAGTACGGCATAAGGAAGCCCAAGAAGGGTCCGAAGCGTAAGAAGTGCCTGCTAAGCGCCTAGAGAGCCCAAGCGGCTCATCGATATCGATACCGGCGACGTTCCTGAGTGCGCTCATACCGCTGAGGAGCAGGGAAAGGCCGGCGGCGAGAGCGCTTTGGAAAATGGATGGGACGGCGCAGGCAGAAAGCCAATCTGCCAAAAAGACGGAAGGCAATCACCGAGTTCGCTGCCAAATCAATGGCGGGGCTAGACTAAGCTTCCGAATCCTTCGTTCGCATGTTTTTTGCCGTTACGACAAATGACATGACCGGCAGCGGAGGAGAGGCGGGCCTCTTTCGACACATGACCGATCTCCCAACGTCCTTCGCTTCTTTGGTGCGGGACGGAAGCAGGGTCGCTGCGATGCGAGGCAATTTTCGGCTCCACCTTCACACCCAAGGCGTGAAAGAGACGTGCGAACGTCTTAACGCTGGGATTCGCTTCAGCACTCAAGATTTGAGAAAGGCGCGCCTTGCTAATCCCAGTCCGTTTGGCCAGTTCGGTCTTCGAAACGCCCTTCGCATTAAGAACGTCTTGCACAAGGAACTGAAAATCGATGAGGAGGTCCTCTTCGGCTTCCACAAAATCGATGATTTCCTGGCTCATGTCGTTCTTCCTCTTTAGTCCCGATATTCGATCAATTGGGCGATGTCATCAGCGGCCAGCTTCAGGAGCTGCTGATTTGCCTTATCGCTTTTCTTGGATGGATCTGAGCGCACGCCCACGAAGCAGCGTTTCCCAGCGACCGTAAGAATCCCCCCATAACCGCGTTCGTTACTCGCGGAAGCAGCCCCTCACCCCAACCCTCTAAGAGCGAGCTTCGCTCGTCTCGACCCCGTGAAGAACGGGGAGAGGGAGCGCAGAGAGTTCGCCGTTACCACTTCAGTTCGCGCATCAGCGCCCGCGGCGGATGGCCGAACAATTCCTTGATCGAGGCCGCATCGAGCTGCTCGATACCCTCGAACTGTTCGGAATGGATGCCGCGGGTGACGAACAGAAGGTCGATGCCGAAGTTGTGGGCGCCGGTGAGGTCGGTGCGCACGGAATCGCCGATCGCCAGCACGCGGCCGAGTTCGGTCGGATGGCCGCGGTGCTCGGTGGCCAGCGCCATGGCGCGCTCGTAGATCGGCCGGTGCGGCTTGCCGTAGAAGATCACCTCGCCGCCGAGCTCGCGATAGAGTTCGGCGACCGCGCCGGCACAGTAGATCAGCCGGTCGCCGCGCTCGACCACGATATCAGGATTGGCGCAGACCAACGTCAGCTTGCGCGCGAGCGCCTTCATCAGCGTGTCGCGATAGTCCTCGGCGGACTCGGTCTCGTCGTCGAACAGGCCGGTGCAGATGATGTAGTCGGCCTGCTCGAGCGGCACCATGGTGGCGTCGAGGCCGCGATGGATCGAGCTGTCGCGCTCCGGACCGATCCAGAAGATCTTCTGGCCGGGATGGTCAGCCACGAAATGCCGCGTCAGGTCGCCCGAGGAGACGATCGCGTCATAGGTCTCGTCCGCGACGCCGAGCTTGCGCAGCTGGCGCTGCACGGAATCGGCCGGGCGCGGCGCGTTGGTGATCAGGATGACGGTGCCGCCCTGCTTGCGGAAGGTGTGCAGGGCCTCGCAGGCCTCGGGAAAGGATTCGAGACCGTTGTGCACGACGCCCCAGATGTCCGACAGCACGACGTCGACGTCGCCAGTGAGGTCGCGCAGCCGCTCCACGAAACGCAGTGAATTCATGACGCGATCCGCCGGCTCGAGCCGCCGTTCCGATCAAATCGGAACGGCGCTCGCGACTCTTGCTTTGACGTGTTTTCTTTACGCGAACCGGCGCCCACTTCGCTCGAAAACGCTCTAATTCGGGCCGAGCGCGCGGCGCGCCAGTGCGGCGCTGCCGGTTGCGCGCGGCGGCGCTGCGGGGCTGGAGACGGATGCGGATGTGCTGGCGCCATTAAGGTCCTGGGGGTTGGCCTGCGGAGCCTCGGCGGTAGCAGATGCCCCCTCCGGCCGCAACGGCCGCGGCGGCGCGAACAGGAAGCCCTGGCCGAACCGGACATCGTAGTCGAGCAGATCGACCACCGAACGCTCGCCCTCGATCCGTTCCGCGATCAGGTCGATGCCGTAGCGGCCGAGCAGGTCGGAAAGGTCGGACGGATGGATATCCGACGTCGCGCCCCGGTCGGCGTCGAGCAGCAGCGTCGCCGGCACCTTGATGAAGCGGACGCCGCGGTCGGCGAGCTCGCGCGGCTCGAGGCGGAGGTCGCTGACATGGTCGATCGAGAAGCGGAAGCCGCGCTGCGCCAGCGCCGCGAGGTTCTCGCTTTCGACCGGACCGAGATGGCGGAAGGTCGCCTGCTTGAACTCGAGCACGAAGGACGGCGCCAGCGCGCGGTTGGCTTCGAGGAAGTCGAGGCATTGGCTGAAGTGCGCCGGGCTCGCGAGCGTCGACGCCGAGACGTTGCAGAACACGCCGACATCCTTGCTGCGGATCATCAGGCGGCGCAGCACCTGGACGCAGCGGAGCATCACCATGTGGTCGATACGGCCGATCAGGCCGGCAGCCTCGGCGGCCTCGATGAAATCGTCGGCCGCAAGCACCTGGTCGCGCTCGTCGCGCAGCCGCGTCACTGCCTCGTAATAGCGCACCTTGCGCTGCGGCAGCGTCACCATCGGCTGCAGGTAGATGTCGAGGCGGTTGGCGTCGATCGCCTGCTTGATCGCGCCGACCAGCTGGCTCTGGGTGCGCGAGATCGCCGGCGCAGGCGCGGGGGGCGGTGCCGGCGCAAACACCGCGGTCGGAGCCGGCGCGGCCGGTTGCAGCAGATCGTCGCGCGGCGCGGCGACCGGCTGCACTGCCGGGCCTGCCGCCAGGAGATCCTCATGATGGGCGACGGATGCCGCGAGCTGCCGCACCAGGCCGCCGAGTTCGCTGATCTCGCCGGCCATGCCCTGCATCCGGTCGGCGCCGGTGGAGTTGGCCGAGGCGACCCGGCCTTCGACCGCGGCCAGCCGGCGGCCGAATTCGGCGACCTGGCGGGCGAGGTCGGCGGTGCCGCGCGACAGATCCGCGATCTGGCCGCCGACATCGCTGCGGTCTCGCAACCGCATCGAGACTGCATTGTAGAGGATCAGGCAGGTGAGGGCGGTGAGCGCCACGATCGCCGATTCCGATCCGCTGATGCCCGCCACCGAATACAGCACGAAGCCGAGCGAGGCTGCGACCAGCACCATGCAGATGGCGATGAAGATCGTCGAAATGCGAATCATGTCGCGCGCCCGCGCCCTCTCTCCGAACGTCCCCGGAGCGCGACCTTAGCACCATTGTTGATTCGACGGGCGAGCGATCTTCGGAACCGGCTGGAACTGCACACGATTTTCGCCCCACCCAGATCGGGCTCCGTCGATCAACGGAGTCAGCGGTCAGAGGTCGGCGGCGGCGATCCAGAACACCTCGCCCTCGGAGTCCTCGGTGTCGAGCCAGAGCAGCGGCAAATTGGGGTAGGCGGCCTCGAGATTGTCGCGGCCGCGGCCGATCTCGCAGAGCAGACCGCCCTGCGGCGTGAGGTGTTGCCTGGCCTGATCGAGCAGGCGGCGGACGATATCGAGCCCGTCGGCGCCGCCGTCGAATGCGATCTTCGGCTCGGCGCGGCATTCGCGCGGCAGCGCCGCCATGCCGTCGGCATCGACATAGGGTGGGTTTCGAAATGATCAGGTCGTAGCGCTTGGCGCCGAGCGGCTTGAACAGGTCGCCGCGGTAGAGCGTCAGGCGATCGTCGAGGCCGTGATCGGCGACGTTGCGCGCGGCGACTTCGAGCGCATCCTTTGAAATATCCACGGCGTCGACCGCGGCATTGGGAAAATGCCGAGCGGCCAGGATCGCAAGGCAGCCGGAGCCGGTGCAGAGGTCGAGCACGCTGTCGACGTCGGCGGGATCGCCGATCAGCGAGGTGCCGTCCTCGTCGCCGCCGAAATGCGAGTCCAGCAATTCGCCGATGAAGGAGCGCGGCACGATGGTGCGCTCGTCGACATAGAACGGCAGGCCCCGCATATAGACCTTGTTGACGAGATAGGCGGCCGGCTTCCGCGTTGTGATCCGCCGCTCGATCAGGTCGAGAATCTGCTTGCCTTCAGCGAGGGTGACGCGCGCGGTGGCAAAATTCTCGAACTGGTCGGGATGCAGATGCAGCGTCTCGCAGATCAGGAACGCGGCTTCGGCGACCGGATCGGTGGTGCCGTGCGCGAATACGAGCTTGGCGGCGTTGAAGCGGCTCACCGCGTAGCGCAGGAAATCGAACAGGGTATGAAGCTCGCCGGCGCCGACCTTCGGAGGTTTGGGCGCGGCTGGGCTGCGCCTGGCCGGCGCTTTGCTGCGCTTGGCCATCAGGATTTGGTCCAGCGCGCGGCGGCCGCGTCGTCATGGTCGCGCGCTTCGATCCAGCTGGCGCCGCGCGCGCTTTCCTCGCGCTTCCAGAACGGCGCGTTGGTCTTCAGATAGTCCATCAGGAACTCGGCTGCCTCGAACGCGGCCTGCCGGTGCGCCGAGGCGGTCACGACCAGCACGATGTTCTCGCCCGGCGCGATGCGGCCGAAGCGATGGACGACGGTGAGGCCCTGCAACGGCCAGCGCGCCAGTGCCTCGTCGGCATGGCGCGCGATCTCGGCTTCCGCCATGCCTGGATAGTGCTCGAGCGTCAGTGCCGCGATCGGCTCACCCTGTTCGCTGCCGCGGCAGATGCCGCTGAAGCTGACCACCGCGCCGACATCGGTGCGGCCCTTGCTCAAGGCCGCAATCTCCTGTGCGACGTCGAAGTCGGCTTGCTGGATGCGAATGGTCGCTGTGACAGTCATTGGAAGATTTAACCGCCGGTCATCGGCGGGAAGAACGCGATCTCGCGCGCGCCGGAGATCGCCGCATCCGCCTTGACGTGGGCATGGTCGATTGCAGCGCGGATCACCGTAGGCTTCTCGAACGCGTAGGCGTAGGCGTCGTCGCGCGCAGCAAGCCAGCCGATCAGCTCGCCGATGGTGCGCACCTCGGCCGGCGGCTCGACGATCTCCTCGGCCTTGCCGATCCGTTCACGCACCCAGGCGAAATATTTCAGCTTCATCCCTCATCCTCCTTGATGAGGTGGTGGATGCCGGCGCGGAAGTAATCCCAGCCGGTGTAGATCGTGAAGATCGCCGACATCCACAGCAGCACGATGCCGATCAACGTGGTGGCCGGGAACACCTGCTCGCCCGCCTCGCCGGCGATCAAAAAGCCGATCGCCACGAGCTGGATCGTCGTCTTCCATTTCGCAAGCTTGGTGACGGGCACGCTGACGCGGAGCCCCGCGAGATATTCGCGCAGGCCCGAGACCAGGATCTCGCGGCACAGGATCACGATCGCGGCCCACAGCGTCCAGCCATGGATCGAATTGTCGGCGGCCAGCATCAAGAGGCTGGAGGCGACCAAGAGCTTGTCGGCGATCGGGTCGAGCATCCGGCCGAATGCGGACTGCTGGTCCCACATCCGGGCGTAATAGCCGTCGAGATAGTCGGTGATCCCCGCCGCAATGAACACGGCCAGCGCCACCCAGCGCAGCCACAACGGGCCGTCCAGGATCGACTGCCAATAGACGCAGCCAATCACCACCGGAATGGCGGCGATCCGGGCGTAGGTCAGGATATTCGGGAGGGACAGGGTCTTGGTCTGTCCCCGGGTCGTGGCGATGTTCATCCGTTCTACCAATACCGCTGAAGCGAGAAGGTCAACCGTGCGGGCGCCAAAGCGCGGCGAGATTACGCGGAATCATCATGGCGCCTTAGCTCGTTGTTTAAGCATGATCTTTTCGTAACATTGCCGCACGCTTTGCCGCATCATGCCCTAGATGCCCCGTCGCAGGCGACGCCCTGATGACTCGCCTTTGGTTTAACCCGGCTGGGCGTGGAAAAACTCGAAAATCTTGCGGGCGCTCTCGGCGCTGACGCCGGGAACCTTGCCGAGGTCGGCGATCGAGGCCCGCTCGATCTCCTTGAGCGTTCCGAAGTGGTGCAGCAAGGCACGTTTGCGCGACGGGCCGATGCCCGGGATCTCCTGCAAGCCGGCCTCGCGGATGTCCTTCTTGCGCAGCTTGCGGTGCGAGCCGATCACGAAGCGATGGGCCTCATCGCGCAGCCGCTGGATGAAATACAGCACCGGATCGCGCGGCTCCAGCTTGATGGCCTCTCGGTCCGGCATGAACAGGGTTTCGCGACCGGCATCGCGCTCCGGTCCCTTGGCCACCGCCATCAGCGAGACCTGGGTCAGCCCGAGGGTCTCGAAGATCTCCCGGACCGCGTTGAGCTGGCCGCGGCCGCCATCGATGATCACGAGGTCGGGCCATTGCGGGAACGAGTCGTCGTCCGTCTTGTCGCTTTCCCTGGCCTTGGCAGCGTCCTTGGCGGCATCGCCCTCCGGCGGCTTCACGAGCCGCTTGAAGCGGCGCTCCAGCACCTCGCGCATCATCCCGTAATCGTCGCCGGGCGTCAGGCCCTCGGACTTGATGTTGAACTTGCGGTACTGGTTCTTCATGAAGCCGTCGGGTCCGGCCACGATCATCGCGCCGACTGCGTTCGTGCCCTGGATGTGGCTGTTGTCGTAGACCTCGATGCGCTTCGGCGTGCGCGGCAGGCCGAGCGTGGTGACCATGCCCTCCAGCAGCCGGCTCTGGGTTGCGGTGTCGGCGAGCTTGCGGCCGAGCGCCTCGCGCGCATTGGTCAGCGCGTGGCCGATCAGCTCCTTCTTCTCGCCGCGCTTGGGCACGGAGACCTCGACCTTGGATCCGGCCTTCACCGACAGCGCGTCGGCGAGCAGCGCGCTCTCCTCGATCTCGTGCGACAGCAGGATCAGCTTCGGCGGCGGCTTGTCGTCGTAGAATTGCGCGAGGAACGACGACAGCACCTCCTCCGGCGTAAAACTCTTCTCGGCCTTCGGGAAATAGGCGCGGTTGCCCCAGTTCTGGCCGGTGCGGAAGAAGAACACCTCGACGCAGGAATAGCCGCCTTCCTGGTGGATCGCGAACACGTCGGCCTCTTCGACCGTACGCGGATTGATGCCCTGCTGCGACTGGATCGCCGACAGCGCCGCGAGGCGGTCACGGTACAATGCCGCGGTCTCGAACTCGAGCTCGCCGGAGGCCTTCTCCATCTCGGCCGCGAGCAACTCCTTCACCGCGTGGCTGCGGCCGGAGAGGAACTCGGTCGCTTCGCGCACCAGCTCGCTATAGCCGGGAAAATCGATCTCGCGCGTGCAGGGGCCGGCGCAGCGCTTGATCTGATAGAGCAGGCAGGGCCGGGTGCGGCTCTCGAAGAAGCCGTCGGTGCAGGAGCGGATCAGGAAGGCGCGTTGCAGTGCCGTGATCGTGCGATTGACCGCGCCGGCATTGGCGAACGGGCCGAAATAGCGGCCGGGCCTGGACTGCGCGCCGCGATGCTTGAGGATCTGCGGCGCCCAATGGTCGCCCGAGATCAGGATATAGGGAAACGACTTGTCGTCGCGCAGCTGCACATTGAAGCGCGGGCGGAGCTGCTTGATCAGATTGGCTTCGAGCAGCAGCGCCTCGGTCTCGGTCATGGTCGAGACGATCTCGACATGGGTGGTCGCCGCGATCATGCGCAGGATGCGCGCCGGCAACGGCGCATTGGCGCGCGCATAGGACGATAGCCGCTTTTTGACGTTCTTCGCCTTGCCGACGTAGAGCACGTCATTGGCGGCATTGAGCATGCGGTAGACGCCGGGCGAAGTCGGGGCGAGGCGCACCGCGTTCTCGATCGCGGCGTGCCCGACCGACAGGGTTCCCTCGGCGACCGCCTCGACGGTGTCCTCGGACGCCTCGGGCAGGCGCGCGTCATCCTCCTCCTCGGCGGCGGAGGTTTCGGGATCGACGTCGCTGGTGTCGAGCGTCAGGTCGTCCTGCGGCAGATCGGACTTTGAACCGCGCCGTGGCTTGTCGGCAGCTTTGGAGGTCGGCGCCGGGCGCTCGGGAGAATCGTGAACCATGGGCCGTAAACTAAGCGCTTGGGGGACCGCTCGCCAGCGTTGGCGGCATCGGAAAACAGCCCCGATCGCAGCAGGTTACCAACCCTGCGCCGTGGCAGCAGCTGGCGGGTAACACATTGTTAAGACTGATGAGCGGGCCGGTAACCGGGCTTAACAGCCCTTTAACTCAAAACTCTCGATAAACCTTAGCGAAAAAAGTGGAATTCCGTAACCACGCAGGCCCCGGCCTGCGGGCTGCGGCAGTTGCGTGGTGGAGAGTACCCATGACCCGGTTTGTTGCGCGTGCGCTGGCACTGATCGTCGCAGGCTGGACGACCTCGGCGGCGGCGGCCGACCTCAATTATGGTTCGCCCTACACCGTCTATCAGCCGCTCAATGCCTATAGCTGGGCCGGCCCCTATCTCGGCGGCAATGCCGGCTATGGCTGGGGCTCGGTAGAGAACAACCCGACCAAGCCGTCCGGCTTCGTCGGCGGCGTGCAGGCCGGCTACAATTTCCAGAACGGCTCTCCCTGGGTGTTCGGTCTCGAGGCCGATATCCAGGGCACGACTGCGGACGACCGGTTCGCGCCCTGGAAGTTCTCCAACCCGTGGTTCGGCACGGTGCGCGGCCGCGCCGGCTATGCGGTCAACAACGTGCTGTTCTACGCCACCGGCGGTCTCGCCTTCGGCGAACTGCGCGGCGAAACCTTCGGCATCACGGAGTCCCACACCAACGCGGGCTTCACCGTCGGCGCCGGCGCCGAAATGGGCTTCGCCCCGCATTGGAGCGCCAAGATCGAGTATCTCTATGTCGATCTCGCCAACAGCAACTTCACCATCACCGGCGGCGCGTCGAACGGCTACAGCTTCAGCCTGGTTCGCGCCGGCATCAACTATCACTTCTGAGAACAAGAAGACGTCGACCATCAACTCCCGGCTGCGCCCTGCGCGGCCGGGTTTTTCTTTGTGCCGACGATCTGCATATTGCGCGCAGCAGCATGCACGCCGCCCCGTTCGCGAAGCCGACCAGCCGGCCGCACGCTTTGAGCGTGCGGCACGGCCAGTCGCGTCCGCATCATGCAGGGTGGTCATGCAGCGAGCGCGCGCCGCGCGCTCCGCAGTCAACTCACACGCAACGCTTCAGTCGGTGGTCATCACGAGCCGCGCACCGCGAGCGCTCATCATGAAACCACCAGGTTGACCGCCTTCGGGCCCTTGCCCTTCTTGTCCGGCTCAACCTCGAACGTAATGCGTTGTCCTTCAGTCAGGTCCTTCAATCCTGCCCGCTCGACAGCGGTGATGTGAACGAACACATCGCGGCCGCCATCATCAGGCTTGATGAAGCCGTAGCCACGCTCTCCGTTGAAGAACTTGACTGTCCCAGTCATGGCCATCGGGAAAACTCCTCCCCCGTATTGCTCCACCGCTACGCGCACGTCGCGTAGCGGTTGACCGACATTCGCTTGTCGGAAGCTTGGCCACCTGAGCAGGCCGGCGTCACGCCGCCGGTCTGCCTGGATTTTATTTCGGCCTTGTCACTCCGCCGCAACCATTCGCGGAAGCGGAACGTAAAGCCAGTCGTAACAGGATGAGCATAATACGGTTCCGCGCAAATTGCCTATGCTCAAAATCGAACTTTTCAGTGGGTGCTTTTCGATCAAGCTTTAGGCGTCTCTAGTTTGAAGCGCGCCGCGCCGCCTTGACCGAGCGGCTTCTCGAGTTCGGGCAGGATGATCTTCAGCTCGCCCGCGAGCGTCCACGGCGGATTCACTATCAAAAGGCCGGTGGAAACGAGGCCTGCGCCCGCTTCTTGCGGCGCCACACTGAATTCCAGACGCAAGCATTTTCCGGCAGGTCGGCTGCTCATTGCAGCAGCAGCCACGCTGCGCGCGAGCTCGTCGGTGGCCCTCCGGGTTTTTACGGGGTACCACAAAAGATATGCACCGGTCGGCCACTTCGCGAACGCCTCCGTGAAAGCGCGGGCCAGCCGCTCGAACTCGTCCTTCGCTTCGAATGGCGGATCGATCAGCACCAGGCCACGCCGCTCGTTCGGCGGCACGAATGCTGGCAACGCGGTCCAGCCGTCGAGATCGACGACGCGCGCCTGCGCATCACGCCGCAACGCGTCGATCAGTTGCTTGCGTGCGGTCGGTTCGATCTCGCAGGCCGTGAGACGATCCTGAGGGCGCAGCAGCGCCCGCGCGATCAGCGGCGAGCCGGGATAGGCTTTCAACTCGCCGCGCGGATTGAATGCCCTGACGATGTCGAGATAGGGCGCGATCAACGGCAGCGCCTTGTCGGAGAGTCGCGCCTGCATCAACCGCGCGATGCCGCTGAGCCATTCGCCGCCGCGCTCGGCTTCGCTCGATGTCAGGTCATAGAGGCCGGCGCCGGCATGGCTGTCGATGACACGGAACGGCGCCTGCTTCTCCTGCAGATAGGTCAGCATCCGCACCAGCACGATGTGCTTGATAACATCGGCAAAGTTGCCGGCATGAAAGGCGTGGCGGTAGTTCATGCGGTTATCGCGCTGCGCTCCGAGAGGGATGCGCATGTTGTACTTCGTCATGCCCGGGCTTGTCGCGGGCATCGACGCCTGATCTTGCCGGATTCGCGAGGGCGAGAATGGCCGGAACAGTCAGCGCGGACGCTGCGCGGCGCGCCTCCGCCCGGCCATGACGGGGAGGGATCAGCCGCCGCGCACCGGCGGCATCAGCACCTGATCGCGGCGGCAGGCGCGGCGATCGATTTCCTCGCAGGAGCGGAATTGCAGATCCTTGCTGAGGCAGATCCGCACCTCGCTGAGGCGCCGGCTGTCGCAGGTCACCGAGATCGCGGAGTTGCTGAGTCCGGGATTGGCCTTGATGAAGGCCGTCTCCAACTCGTCGGGCGCGATCGTCTTCGGTTCCGTCAATTGCAGGAATTCCTCGGGGATCTTCACCGCGGCGCGGGCCTTGCGGATCGCTTCGAAATAGGCGCGCTCGCCGAGGCCGGAGCAGGTGCCGTGCTTGTCCCACTCGTTGTAGATCAGCCCGGGCGCCGGCATCAGGTCGAGCATCGAGGTCATGATGTTGCGGGCCAGCCGCGGCGAGGGCCGCTGGCAGTATTCCGGGAAGCCACGTTCATATTGCGGCCACAGCCCGTGCACCACGAAGGAGTAGGGCCGGCCGCCACACTGTGCCTGGGTCCCGCGGCCATTGTTGCCCCGCTCGCTCGCCGCCTCGCAGAACGAAGGCGACCATGACAGCGACAGCACATAGAAATCGAATTCGCCGGGCGCGTTCTGGCGGCGATCCTGGGCCGAAGCCCCAACCGCGCCACAGAGAGCAACGACAGCGGAAATCAGGAATCGGGAAATTGTGTCCAACCGAGGCATCAAACGCTCCCCCTCACGCGATCGTCCCGCAGCCTAACAGGCATTTGGAACATTTCAAGAACAAAAGCCGCCGGCTTTGATGGCGGCGGCTTCTGTTTCAGCAATCTGGTCGGGCTATCAGGGCCGGGCGGCCTTGCACGACGGGTTGTAGGCCCAGTTGCGGTCGAGCCCGGCGACACACCATTCGACGCCCTGGTCGATGCCGGCAAAGCCGCCGTCCTCGATGATCGAATAGTGCACCTTGCGCACCTTGCCGTCGCTCAGCAGCGCATCGCCCGAGCAATAGCGGCGCGGGATATTGTCGGACTGCCAGGGGCGGAAGGCGGTTTCGTGGATCCGGCTGAAGCCGGTGATGACCAGCGGCGAATTCCAGAAGGTGGCTTCCTTCTCGTGGAATTGATCGCTGATGGTCGCCAGGGCCTTTTCGCAGGGGGCGACATTGCCGTCATAGCGCGGGCCCGACAGCCAGAAATTCAGTTCGAACGGATTGGCGGCCTGCGCCGTGCCCCCGAAAGCCAGCGTGCCGGCCACGAGTGCGGCGCCGAGGCCAAGCGTGCGGCCTAGTTTGTTGCGGGAGTTGAACAGGTTGCGCATGGGAATCCACCCGATTATCCGATGCGGCGGACGGTGCCGCGAAGCCCCGGCGAGGTCAAGTGCAGCGCGGCAACACCTGTCGAGAAGTCCACTTCCGGCTGCCGGCTCGTTCTTTTCACGGTCGCCGGCGCACTCTATGTTGGGCCTCAAGCGAAATGGAGTCTGCGATGCGAACGAAATTGGCCGCGTGCCTGGTTGCCGTTAGCGGGATGCTGGCCGTTGGTCCGGCGCAAGCCGATTGGCTGCAGCCGGTGCCGCCGTTCAAGGGCAATGATACCGGCGGTATCATCGCCTATTCGCTGGCGGCCCAGACCGATGCCCGGCAACTCGCCGTCGACCACTGCGCCTCCTACGGCAAGGTGGTCAAGTTCCTGGCAGTGCAGCGCTACCCGGGCGGCTACATCTCCTTCGCCTGTCGCTGGGTGCCGTATGGCACCGCCGAAAGGCCGGTACGCGCGCTCTACTGAGCGCGCCCTTAAATCCTCCGATCGTTCAGCCGGGAGCCGACCGCATGACCCGACAGCTTGCCTTGATTGGTTCTGCTGTATGCCTCGTCCTGTCCGCTGGCGCGGCAAGTGCCGTCGACCTGCCGATTCGCAAGGCCGGGCTGTGGGAGATGAAAATGGTGCGCACTGGCGGGCCGATGCCGGAAATCACCATGCAGCACTGCACCGACGAGACCACCGACAAGGAGATGAGCGCCGCGGCCTCGCCGATGGCCAAGGAGGTCTGCTCCAAGCAGGACGTCCAGAAGACCGCGACCGGCTATGTCAGCGACAGCGTGTGCAGCGTCGCCGGCATGTCGATGCAGAGCCATGCCGAGATCGTCGGCGATTTCAATTCCGCCTACACAGTGAAGAGCACCTCGCATGCCGAGGGCGGTGCGGCCGGCGCCCGCGACACCACGATGACCATCGAGGCGAAATGGCTCGGCGCCTGCAAGGCCGACCAGAAGCCCGGTGACATCATCATGCCCGGCGGCATGAAGATGAACGTCAAGGACATGGAAAAGCTGAAGAGCCTCCTGCCCAAGCAGAAGTAGGGCGCCGCGCATTCGGTTGCGCGCCTACGACCCCTGATGCCGAGTGGTTGTTGCACTTCGCATCTCCCTCGTTGCTAGCAGTTCGCGACGAGAATTGCGGAGCAATCTTGTGCTGAGGGGGGTGTGCAATCCATCCGATCCCTCCCCTGAGGAGCGCCACCGGGTCCGCGCAGAGCGCGGCCCGATGACAGGCTCCGCGCGCACCTTCAGGATGACGGTATGGGAACTTGTAGCGAGCGGCCTCCCACGCCGTCGTCCTGGCGAAAGCTCATAACCACCGAATTCGATTGAGAGCGCGTAGTGGCCCAGCGTCGCACGACAGCAAGCGATTTGGGTAATGGGCTTTCGCAGGACGACATTGAATACAATCGCACTCTCTCAGGATGACGGTTCACCGCCGCGCGTTCGTGCGCTCCTTGGCGCGATGACGTCGACGGGATGCGACATCATTGAGCGATCGGCTGCGCGTTTCGCGTTCGAGCGACGACGCGCGTCGCATTCGCTGCAAGCTCGCTGCGACAACGTGTCGTTTTGAATCGTTCAAATGCGTACATCTTGAATCGTTCCAGTGTTTCGCATCGTGTGCGCTTCAAGCAATTCTATTTTGCGCGTGTGGAATTTCGCGCACCCCATCGATAGAAGTCCGCCGCAATCGATGTCGCGGCATGAGGAAGGTGCGCCTCGATCGAGATCAGTCTGGGCGTGTGGGGATTTGTTCGGTGGGAATGATTTGGTATCGAAGCAAGCGCGGCTTGCTTGGATCAACGGCTGCGATCAATGCAGCGTTTCTTGGTTCGGTGATGCTTGGAGCAGCGGGTGCGAACGTCGCCAGTGCTCAGGCGCAGACCAGTCCTCCACAAAACAATGCCAACGTGCTTCCGGCCGTGACAGTGGAGCAGCCCGGTGCGCCGAAGAAGCGCGCTGCGGCGGCTTCCAGTCAGAGCACCAGGTCTTCGCGCGCGGTCGCGGCGAGCCGACGCAGCCGTGTTGCGACACCCGGCCAGAGCCAGGCGCCGCGCTCGCAGGGCACCGCAGGCAATATCGGTACGACGACCGGTTACGTCGCAACCGGCAGCAGCGCCGGCACCAAGACCAACACTGCGCTGATCGAAACGCCGCAGTCGCTTTCGGTCGTGACCCAGAAGGAGCTCCGGGATCGCAACGTTCAGACCCTCAAGGACGCCGTCAACTACACGCCCGGCGTGACGACCACGGCGTTCGGCTACGATCCGAGGTTCGACAGTTTCTACATCCGCGGTTTCGATGCGACCTATACCGGAATCTATCGCGACGGCCTGCGCCAGGGCGGCGGCAACTTCGCGATCCCGAAGATCGAGCCATACGGTCTCGACAGCGCGTCGATCCTGCGTGGTCCGGCCTCGGGCCTCTACGGTCTCGGTTCGCCCGGAGGCATCGTGGATGTCACCACCAAGCGGCCGACCCTGACGCCGTTCGGCGAGGTGCAGCTGCAGGCCGGCACTTACGATCGCTACCAGGGCAGCTTCGATCTCGGCGGCCCGGTGCCCGGCAGCGATCAACTGTACTACCGGCTGACGGGTTTGCTGCGCGAGGCAAAGACCTGGTATCCCGGCAACGACGACGATCGCACCTACATCGCGCCGGCGCTGACCTGGCGGCCGGACGCCGATACGTCCTTCACCATCCTCAGCGAATACCAAAGCAGCCGAACCGCCGCCAGCATCGGCAATTTCCGCACGCCCGACGGACAATTGACCAACATCTACTCGAATGATCCGGCGTTCAGCGCGATGGATCAGAAGCAGTATCGCATCGGCTATGCGTTCGAGCACAATGTCGACGACGTCTGGACGGTGCGGCAGAATTTCCGTTTCTATCAGGTCGACACCGACGCGAAATACACCCAGATCGATTCGATCGACTATGGCACCAATCTCGCGTCGCGCTCCGCCTGGCGGATCCTGGATAGCTTCAACACGGTCACGCTCGACAACCAGGCCGAGGCCAAGTTCATGCTCGGCGCGGTCAAGAACACGGTGCTGTTCGGCGTCGACTACGGCCATTCCTACTACAACGACAAGATCGGTTACGGCGCGGCGCCGGACCTCAATCTCCTGACGATGAACTACGGCGCGCAGGCGATCGCGACGCCGGCGTTCTCGATCTTCAACAAGCAGTCGACCGACGAGGTCGGGGTGTATGCGCAGGAGCAGGCCAAGCTCGGCGGCTTCGTTCTGACCCTCAATGGTCGCCAGAGCTGGGTGTCGCAGACCACGACCGCGGGCCTCGACGGCGTGCCGTCGACGCAGAAGGCGGCCGCCTTCACCGGCCGTGCGGGCCTCGCTTACGTCTTCGACGACGGCATCGCGCCCTATGTCAGCTATGCGACGTCATTCGCACCGCAGGTCGGCGTCGACGTATCCGGGACACCGTTCAAACCGACCACCGGCGAGCAGAAGGAAATCGGCATCAAGTACCAGATGCCGCAGCTTCCGGTGCTGTTGACCGCGGCGGTGTTCGACATCACGCAGGACAATGTGCTGCGCACCGATCCCAACAACATGGCGTTCCAGGCCGCGACCGGGCAGGTCGAATCCAAGGGCGTCGAGCTCGAGGCGAAGCTGGCGCTCAAGCAAGGATTCGATCTCACCGCGGCCTACACCCATCTCAACGTCGTGATCACGCAGGGCAATCCGGACACGACCGGCAACGAGCTGTCGGGCATTCCGCGGAATTCCTTTGCCGCCTTCGGCAAATACACCTTCCAGTCCGGCGTTCCCGTCGAGGGGCTCGGGCTTGGCCTCGGCGTCCGCTATATCGGGACCAACTTCGGCAACGACCAGAATACATTCCAGAATGCGGCGACGACGCTGTTCGATGCCGTGATCGACTACGATCTGGGCAAGCTCGACCGGCGATTTCTCGGCGCCACCGCGCGCCTGAACGCGACCAATCTGTTCGACACGCAGTACCAGACCTGCCAGTCCGGCTATTGCTATTCCGGCGAACGACGGCAGGTCATCGGCACGTTGTCTTATCGCTGGTAGCTCTTGTTGTTCGGATGCGTTCTTCACGCGAACCGGCGTCAACTTCGCTCGAAAACGCTGTGCTACACCGGCACCCGCACCGTGGCCCGCAGGCCGCCCATCGGGCTCTCGCTGAGCAGGATGTCGCCGCCATGCGAGCGCGCGATGTCGCGGGCGATCGCGAGCCCAAGCCCGCTGCCGCCCTCGTCCTGGTTGCGCGCATCGTCGAGCCGCAGGAACGGCTTGAACACTTCCTCGCGCATGTTGGCGGGGATACCGGGGCCGTCATCGTCGACCGTGATGTTGAGGTAGCGGTGGTCGCGTTGGCCGGTGATCGAGATCGTGTTGGCATGGCGCGCCGCATTCGACACGAGGTTGGCGAGGCAGCGCTTGAACGAGGCCGGCTTCACCGTCACGATCGGCAGGCCGTGGAACGCGACGGTTGCGGTGTGGCCGTGGCGCTCGGCGTCGCTGCGCAATTCCTCCAGCGCCATCGCCATGTCGGTCGGCTGCGCGACCTCGCCGGAATCGCCGCGTGCAAACGCGAGGTAGTCCTCCAGCATCATCGACATCTCGTCGACGTCCTTGCGCATCGCGTCGATCTCGGGGCCTTCGCCGATCAAGGCGAGCTCGAGCTTGAAGCGGGTCAGGATGGTGCGCAGATCGTGCGAGACGCCGGCGAGCATCGCGGTGCGCTGCTCGATCGAGCGCTCGACGCGCGCCTTCATCTCGATGAAGGCCTGCGCCGCGCGCCGCACCTCGCGCGCACCGCGCGGCCGGAAATTCGGCGCCTCGCGGCCCTTGCCGAAGCTTTCCGCGGCGTCGGCGAGCCGCAGGATCGGCTTGATCTGGTTGCGCAGGAACAGTACGGCGACGATCAGCAGGATCGTCGAGGTGCCGAGCATCCAGAAGATGAAGATCTCCGAATTGGAGGCATAGGCCGCGCTGCGCTGGGCGAAGATCCGCATCACGGAATCGTCGAGCTGCACGCGGATCTCGACCAAATTGGACTTGCCGACAGTGTCGATCCAGAACGGGCGGCTGATCTGGCGGCCAAGCTGCACCGACAGGGTCTGGTCGAGCAGCGAGAAGAACGGCTTCGGCCCCGGCGGCGGCATGTCGCCGGCGGGGAGGAAATCGACCACCAGCTGCAGCTTCTGGGCGATGCCGCGCAGCTGCGCCGCGATCCTTGTCCTGCGGATAGATCTTGTAGACGTCGATCAGCGCGGCAATGTCGGACACCACCGCGGCCGACAGGCGCCGCGTCACCGTGTTCCAGTGCCGCTCCATGAACACGAACGCCACAACGGTCTGCAGGATCACCATCGGCACGATCATGATCAGCAGCGCGCGGGCGTAGAGGCCCGTCGGCATCCAGCTCTTGAACGCGTTGCCCATCCAGCCGTTCGCCTTCGAGACGCGCTGCGAGGCGTTCTTGATCAGGGTCAGGCCGGAATCGAGCGTGCTCATGGCTGGATCTTACGGCGAGGCGACCAGTCGATAGCCGATGCCGCGCACCGCCTGCAGGAACAGCGGATTGGCCGGATCGTGCTCGATCTTGCGCCGTAGCCGGTTGATCTGCACGTCGACCGCGCGTTCGTTGACGGTGCCGCCGGAGGTCAGCGCGGCGCGCGGCACGGTCTCGCCGGGCGCGCTGGCGAGGATGCGCAGCATCTCGCGCTCGCGGTCGGTGAGATGGACGATCTCCTCGCCCTGGCGCAGCTCGCTGCGCTCGATGTGGAAGATGTAGGGGCCGAACGCGATCTGCTCGACGGTGACGACCTGCGGCGGCGCCGTGCGCTTGAGGATGTTGCCGATGCGCAGCACCAGCTCGCGCGGCTCGAACGGTTTTGCCACGTAGTCATCGGCGCCGATCTGCAAGCCCTCGATGCGGGCTTCCGCCTCATGCCGGGCGGTCAGCATGATGATCGGCACCGTCGAGGAGGTGCGGATGAAGCGGGCGAGGTCGAAACCGTTCTCGCCGGGCATCATCACGTCGAGGATCAGGAGGTCGAAATGCAGTCCGAGCAGCTTGGCGCGCGCATCGGTGGCGCTCATTGCCGTCGTGACGCGATAGCCTTCGCCGGAGAGAAAGCGCGACAGCAGGTCGCGAATACGGCGGTCGTCGTCGACCAGAAGCAGATGCGGCGCGTCGTCGGCCGGCTCGATCGGCGCGCGCATCATGGTTGCAGCCTGCACCAGGTTCACTCCCTTGCTTTCTTGCCGCCGCCGAAGATCGCTTCGAGCACCTTGTCGGGGTCGTCGCGATCGATCATCGCGCGGAGGAATTGGCGAACCGTCTCGATGCCGGCCGGATCGATGCCGGCGACGGCGCGGTTGATGCGGTCGGTCTGCAACCCTGCGAGCTTGGCGACCAGCGCCTCGCCTTTCGGCGTCGCGTAGAGCAGGCGCTGCCGGCGGTCATTGTTGCCGGTCTTCTGCACGATGTAGCCCTCGTCCAAGAGTTGCTTGAGCACCCGCCCGAGCGATTGCTTGGTGATGCGCAAGACGTCGAGTAGGTCGGCGACCTTCAGGCCGGGGTAGCGGGTGACGAAGTGGATGACGCGGTGGTGGGCGCGGCCGAAGCCGAACGCCTCCAGCTCCTGGTCGGCGTCGCCGACGAAGTCGCGGTAGGCGAAGAACAACAGCTCGATGATGTCCCAGCGCAGGTCGCGCCCGCCCCGCCGCAGAAGCGTGGTCATTTCCCTGCGAATCGGGCTTGGCAGCCATGCCTGAGAAATTTATGTCAGTCATATTGACGTATCTTGGGTTCAATGTTACAAAACTGCCTGTCACGACGAAACATTAGGTCGTTTTGTCCCTGACAGCGTTTGAGACGGCCTGAAAGAGCCTGTGAGGCGGTTTGGGCCGCAAATTGGACTACCGTGCGATTGTCGAGCGGCATTTCGGCAAACATACTGGACTTCAGCACTCCGCAAAAGCATGTCTAGCCGGCATGTTGGCGATGGAAACCGGCCCCGCGGCCGGAGGTGGTGAGGTCCGGACCAGCCGAGCCGTGAGGCTCCGGGGGAAACAGGCCGGCGCCCGACCTCGCGCCGGTTCCGACAGCGGAAAGCAAGAAAAATGACTTTGAAATTCGACATCCAGCCTTCGCCGAACGCGACGTCCGACAAGGACCGCGCAGCGAAGCTCGTGGACCCGGGCTTCGGCCGCGTCTTCACCGATCACATGGCGATCGTGCGCTACAGCCAGAGCAAGGGCTGGCATAGCGCCCGCGTCGAGGCCCGTGCGAATTTTCCGCTCGATCCGGCCGGCGCGGTGCTGCACTACGCCCAGGAAATTTTCGAAGGTCTCAAGGCCTACAAGCGCGACGATGGCGGCATCAACCTGTTCCGCCCCGACGCCAATGCCCGCCGCTTCCGCGATTCGGCCGATCGCATGGCGATGGCGCCGTTGCCCGAGGATCTGTTCATCGAAGCGGTCGAGCAGTTGGTGCGGATCGATCGCGCCTGGATCCCGGGCGGCGAGGGCAGTCTCTATCTGCGGCCGTTCATGATCGCGAGCGAGATCTTCCTCGGCGTCAAGCCATCGGCGGAATACATCTTCTCAGTGATCGCCTCGCCGGTCGGCTCCTATTTCAAGGGCGGCCCGGCACCGGTGTCGATCTGGGTGTCGGAGAATTACACGCGCGCCGCGATCGGCGGCACCGGCGCCGTCAAGTGCGGCGGCAATTATGCCGCGAGCCTGCGCGCGCAGGCCGAGGCGATCGAGCGCGGCTGCGACCAGGTCGTGTTCCTCGACGCGGTCGAGCGCCGCTATATCGAAGAGCTTGGCGGCATGAACATCTTCTTCGCATTCGACGACGGCTCGCTCTCGACGCCGCCGCTCGGCACCATCCTGCCCGGCATCACCCGCGACTCGATCATTGCGCTCGCCAAGGACTCCGGCACAAGCGTGCGCGAGGAGCCCTACACGATCCAGCAGTGGCGCGCGGATGCCGCCAGCGGCAAGCTGAAAGAGGCGTTCGCCTGCGGCACCGCGGCCGTGATCTCGCCGATCGGCAAGGTCTGCTCGGCGAGCGGCGACTTCCAGATCAGCGGCGGCGTCGCCGGCCCGGTCGCCATGGGCCTGCGCAAGAAGCTGGTCGACATCCAGTACGGCCGCACCAACGACCCGCATAACTGGATCAGAAGCGTCCAGTGACGGACGCCACATCATTCCGGGGCGATGCGTAAGCATCGAACCCGGAATCTCGAGATTCCGGGTTCGCGTCTTTCGACGCGCCCCGGAATGACAGCCCTGGACGCACCGGTTGCCGCGTTGCGCGCCGGCTGGTAAATGCCGCCAATGGCCGAGAAACCCAAAAAACCCCAGAAACTGAAGGCGCGCCTGCCGCGCGGGCTGGAAGATCGCGGCCCGGCTGCGATCAATGCCACGCGGGCGATGGTCGAGAAGATCCGCGCCGTCTACGAGCTCTACGGCTTCGAGCCGGTGGAGACGCCGGCGATGGAATATACCGATGCGCTCGGCAAGTTCCTGCCTGACCAGGACCGTCCCAACGAGGGCGTGTTCTCGTTCCAGGACGATGACGAGCAGTGGATCTCGCTCCGCTACGACCTGACCGCGCCGCTGGCGCGCTATGTCGCGGAGAACTTCGACGCGCTGCCGAAGCCGTACCGGTCGTATCGTTTCGGCTATGTCTTCCGCAACGAGAAGCCGGGTCCCGGCCGGTTTCGCCAGTTCATGCAGTTCGATGCCGACACGGTCGGTTCGGCGACGCCGGCGGCCGATGCCGAGATCTGCATGATGGCAGCCGACACGATGGAAGCGCTCGGCATTCCGCGCGGCTCCTATGTCGTCAAGGTGAACAACCGCAAGGTGCTCGACGGCGTGCTCGAGGCGATCGGCCTCGGCGGCGACGACAATGCAGGCCGCAGGCTTACCGTGCTGCGCGCGATCGACAAGCTCGACAAGTTTCCCGCCGACGAGGTCCGCAAGCTGCTTGGTCCCGGACGATGGGATGGCGGCGAAGAGGGCAAGGGCGACTTCACCAAGGGCGCCGAGCTGAGCCCGGCGGATGCCGATATCGTCCTCGCCGTCACGCAGCAGCGCGACGATTGGAAAGATGCCATCGCTGCGGCCGAGACCTATTTGGCGAAGAGTGAGGTTGGTCAGGCCGGCGTGAGCGAGCTGGAAGAGATCGCCAAGCTGGTCGCGGCGTCCGGCTATGGCGCGGACCGAATCCGCATCGATCCCACCGTCGTTCGTGGCCTCGAATACTACACCGGCCCGGTTTACGAGATCGAGCTGCTGCTCGACACCAAGGACGAGAAGGGCCGCCCGGTGCGATTCGGCTCGGTCGGTGGCGGCGGCCGCTATGACGGCCTGGTCTCCCGCTTCCGCGGCGAGCCGGTACCGGCGGCCGGTTTCTCGATCGGCGTGTCGCGGCTGCAGGCCGCGCTGACGATGCTCGGCCAGCTCGACGCGAGGGCCGTGTTCGGCCCCGTCGTCGTCACCGTGTTCGATCGCGACCGTGTCGCCGACTACCAGAAGATGGTCGCGCAGCTGCGCAAAGAGAATATTCGCGCTGAGCTCTATCTCGGCAATCCGAAGAACATGGGCAACCAGCTCAAATATGCCGACCGCCGCAATTCGCCCTGCGTCATCATCCAGGGCTCGGATGAGAAGGCGCGCGGCGAGGTGCAGATCAAGGACCTGATCGAGGGCGCCAAGGCGGCGGCCGCGATCGCCTCCAACCAGGAATGGCGCGAGACGCGTCCGGCGCAGTTCTCCTGTGCGGAGGCCCAGCTGGTCGCCAAGGTCCGCGAGGTCTTGGCGCGGCACGACGTGAACTGGGGATAGCTGGTTTGTCATGCGCGGGCTTGACCCGCGCAGCCATCTTCAAAAAGATGGCGCGCCAGCCAGGCCGGCAGACGACCGGTTTGCGCGTCAACAACAACCAGGGAGAACTTCCGATGCCTGAGATCACCGTGAGCATGGCCGCCGGCCGCACCGACGAGCAGAAGCTCGGCATGATGCGCGACATCACCCAGGCGCTGGTGAAGAATCTCGGCGTCGATGCCGATGCGGTCGTGATCCAGATCAATGAAGCGCCGCTGCATCACAAGATGAAGGGCGGCAAATCCTTCGTCGAGCGCGCGGCCGCGGCGAAGAAATAGCCCGGCTTTCTCCACGGGTCGTCCCTGCGAAAGCAGGGACCCATAACCACCGGTGACAGTGGTTGCGCTCGCTGGGGCTCCAGCCGTCGATCAATTGATATTTGTGGTTATGGGTCCCGGGTCGCGCTTCGCTTGCCCGGGACGACAGTCGTTTTGAGGCTTCCATGGATGCACGCGACTTCATCAAGATCGGCATGAGCGCCGAGCGCATGCTGGTGGTGCCGCCGGAGCGCACGGTCGGGCATTTCGTGCCCGGCATGCCGATGGTCTATGCGACGCCGATGATGATCCTCGACATGGAGATGGCGTCGGGCGATGCCATCCGCGACGCGTTGCAGCCCGGCTGGGTCACGGTCGGCACTGAGGTCGACATCCGCCATCTCGCGGCGGCGCTTGTTGGCGCCACGGTGCGGACCACCTCAAAGGTGATCGCGGTCGAGCGCCGCGTGATCCGCTTCGAGGTCGAGGCCTTTGAGGGCACGCGCAAGCTCGGCGAAGGCCGCCACGCTCGCGGCTTGATCAATGTCGAGAGCTTTAACAAGCGGCTGGCCGGGATGTCGGGGCAGGCTTCGTAAGAGCACCGCAGGGTGGGCAAAGCGAGCGTGCCCATTTTCGTTTGCTGCTCGCAATCACGCTACAACACTTGTTCGGACGGCATCCTGAGGAGCGCGCAGCGCGTCTCGAAGGATGGGTCACGGGCCGTGCACCCTTCGAGGCTCGCTCCGCGAGCACCTCAGGATGACGGGACGAGGAGTGATCGGGTAGCGAGAAATTACTTCGCCAATTCCTTCGAGCGCTGTGTCGCGGCGGCAACCGCGCGGGCCATCAGCGGCTGTAGGCCGTCGCTTGCCATCAGCACTTCGAGCGCCGCGGCGGTGGTGCCGCCGGGCGAAGTGACGTTCTGCCGCAACGTCGCCGACGGCTGATCGGAGCGATGCAGCAGTTCGCCGGAGCCGGCGACGGTGGCGCGCGCCAGCGTGGTTGCGAGTTGCTCGGGCAGGCCGGCGGCAACGCCGGCGCGGGCGAGCTCCTCGGCGAGCAGGAAAACATAGGCCGGGCCGGAGCCGGAGACAGCCGTCACCGCGTCCATCAGGCCTTCGTCGTCGACCCATTCGACCAGCCCGGTTGCCTTCAGCAGCGCATCGGTCATCGCGCGCCGTGCGGCAGTGACGCGCTTCGACGGCACCGCAACCGTGATGCCGCGGCCGATCGCCGCCGGCGTGTTCGGCATCGCGCGCACCACCGCGCCCCCGACCACCTCTTCCAGCGCCGCGATGGTCGTGCCGGCCATGATCGAGACCACGAGCGTCGAGGGGCCGACGAGCGCCTTCAGTGCGGCGCCGGCATCGCGGAACGATTGCGGCTTCACCGCGACCACCAGCGTGTCGACCGTACCGAGCTCTCTCGCCTGCGGATTGAGGCGCACGCCCTTCGCGGCCAGCGCGGAGATCTCGGGCGACAGATGCGGATCGATCACCGCGACCTGCTTGGGTGCGAGGCCCTGCGCGAGCCAGCCGGTCAGCATGGCGCCGCCCATCTTGCCCGCGCCCGCGAGCGCGATGGTGCCGGAAGTATTCGTCAATGCGCTGCTTGTGCTCACGGGAGGCTCCACAAACTCTGTGTCGTCCCTGCGGAAGCAGGGACCCATAACCACCGGAGGTTCTAGTGAAGCGAGAACCGAGCCACAAGCAGTTTACTCAACCACTGGGGCCGCGGAGTATGGATCCCTGCTTTCGCAGGGACGACATCGAATATGTGGAACGAAACCCTTACGCCTCGCCCTCGGTATCGAACATCGCCGCCGCCATCGCCTCGGTGGTCGACTTGCCGGCCCACACCACGAACTGGAACGCCGGATAGTAGCGCTCGCAGGCGTGGATCGCGTTGACCACCATGGCCTCGCATTGCGAGGTGGAGGCGGTGAGGCCGCCGGGCAGCACCAGCGCCTGACGATGCATCACCATGCCGGTGTGGGTCCAGAGGTCGAAATGGCCGACCCACAATTGCTCGTTGATCGCGGCGACCAGCCGCTGCACTTCGGCGCGGCGCGCCTGCGGCATCTTCATGTCGAAGGCGCAGGCGAGATGCAGCGCCTCGATCTCGCCCATCCAGGTGAACGAGAGCTGATAGTCGATCCAGTCTCCCTTGGAGACGATCGTCACCTCGTCTTCGCCGGAACGCTCGAACGCCCAGTTGTTGTCGGTGGCGATATCCTCGACCACCGCAAGCGGGTTGTTCCGGGAATCGATAATGCTTTCGAGGAGGGACATGCCGTCTCGGACCTTATTCTTATGATCGCTTGATACGCACACGGAAGCCGGCACTTGCGACATACTGCGTCGTGGCCGAGTACAGCTCCTTGACCGGGCTTCCGGATGCCCCTGGACCTGACGCCGATGAAGTGATGTGATTTGCGGAATCCGCGCAACCGCACGCCGAGTCCGTCCACAGCCAAAGCGCGCATCGTCCACAGCTGATCTCCGCCACATCTGTGATTTGGAGAACAAATCGGAATCTTCGCATTCGAGTAACGGTTTGTTAACCATTTGCGGCCGCTTCGCTGCACGTGTGAATCAGCGCTTTGGCCCCTCCGGTCCCGGCCCAGAGCCGCAACGCGGGCATGGGGACATGCCGTTTCCCCATGCCAAAGGACCTTGCCCCGCTGTCGCGGTTTGGTCATATTTCGTCTCAGGCACGTCCATCCCGGGCGTGCCGATGTTCTCAGGGCGGGGTGAAAATCCCCACCGGCGGTAAGGGCGATGAGCCCAAGCCCGCGAGCGCCTCGTTCCGCGAAGCGGGACAAGGGTCAGCAGATTCGGTGCAACTCCGAAGCCGACGGTTACAGTCCGGATGAAAGAGAACGGTTGCGGCAGCCAACGCGATTTTCGCGTGGGCTCGTGTCGTTGTCCGTATGCCCTGATTCTGGTCCTGAAAGAGGAAAGCCATGAATCAGATGTTGCAAGACACTGAAGTTCAACACGCCGAAGTCCAAACATCCCCAGCAGAAAGCGCTCCCGACACGCCGGCAACTCCGCCGGTGCCGGAGCATCCGCATTTCGCCAAGCCGCAGCGCGTTGCCTTCGTGCAATCGTCCTGGCATCGCGACGTGGTGGAGGAGTGCCGCATCTCCTTCCTGAAGGAGATCGAGGCACGCCACATCACCAATGTCGACGTGTTCGAGGTGCCTGGCTCGTTCGAGATCCCGCTGCATGCGCAGCTGCTGGCGAAAACGCGGCGCTACACCGCGATCGTTGCGGCCGGCCTCGTCGTCGATGGCGGCATCTACCGCCATGAATTCGTCGCCGACACCGTGATCAAGGCGCTGATGGATGTGCAATTGCGCACCGAGGTGCCGGTGTTCTCGGCGGTGCTGACGCCGCAGCAATTCCACGAGACCGAGGTGCATTACGAGTTCTTCCGCAAGCATTTCGTGATCAAGGGGATCGAGGTCGCGGAAGCCTGCGCCAACACGCTGCACAGCCTGGAGCGTTTGCGCGGCCAGGTCGCGGCGGGGATTCCCGGGTAACGCGTCGGAGCTTCGAAGGTCTAACACAAAAGCGGTCCCGGCATGCACGCCGGGATCGCTCTCGCCCGCCGCATGTTCGGCTATGCTCGCAGGCATAAATCAAAACGCGCGGGAGGTGCCCATGACCGAACACCATTCTTCCGACTGGCTCGGTCTGTCGGGCCGCGTTGCCGTCGTCACCGGCGGAGGCGGCGGCATCGGCCGCGCCACCGCGGTCAGCTTCGCGCGGGCCGGCGCCAAAGTCGCTGCGCTCGATCGCGACGAGCGCTCCCTTGCGGAGACCAAGGCCAAGCTGCGCGAGTTCGGCGACGGCCATCTCGTCGCAAGCTGCGACACCACCAGCGAGGACAATGTCGCAGACGTCGCCGACACCGTCGCGCGCACGCTTGGTGGGTGCGACATTCTGGTCAACACTGCGGCCGTGCTGCGTCCCGGCGGGCTCGACACGCTGCCGCTCGCCGAATGGAACGCGGTGCTGGCGGTCAATCTCACCGGCTATTTCATCTGCGCGCAGGCGTTCGGCCGCCAGATGCGCAAGGCCGGGCGCGGCAGCCTGATCCATGTCGCCTCGATCGCCGCCAGCAATGCGCAGGGGCAGAGCGGCGCCTACAGCGTCAGCAAGGCCGCCGTCGTGATGCTCTCGCAGCAGCTCGCTGCCGAATGGGGGCCGCACGGCATCCGCAGCAATGTGGTCAGCCCCGGCCTCGTCGTCACGCCGATGAGCCAGGCGTTCTACGATACGCCGGGAGTTACCGAGCGGCGCACCGCCGTGGTGCCGATGCGCCGGATCGGTGCGCCGCAGGACATGGCGGACGCGACGTTGTTCCTAGCCAGCGACCGCTCATCCTACGTCAATGGTGAGGAGATCATCGTCGATGGCGGCTATGCGCGGACGCTGATGAGCCACGTTCCGCGGCCGGGGTTTTAAGAAGGCCGCATCTGCAAATTCAATGTCGTTCCGGCCTTGAGCCGGGAGCCATAACCACCAATGCGAATTGATTTACGACGCTGGGGCCCCAGCGCGCTTCAACAACTCGATCCTGTGGTTATGGGTCCCTGCTTTCGCAGGGACGACAGCAGCGAGTTAATCAAACTACGCCGTAGGGTGGGCAAAGCAATAGCGTGCCCACATGCCAAGCGCGGGCTTGATGGTGGACACGGCCAATCGCGCCTTTGCGCACCCTACAGAGCCGTCATTAGTCGAATAGGCTGGAGACCGACTCTTCCGCGGCGGTGCGGCCGATCGCTTCGGCGATCAGGCCGGCGATCGAGATCTGGCGGATGTTCGGCGCCTTGTTGACGGCTTCCGTCGGCAGGATCGAGTCGGTGATGACCAGCTCCTTCAGCCGCGACGAGGCGATGCGCGCGGCGGCGCCGCCCGACAGCACGCCGTGGGTGATGTAGGCCGAAACCTCCTTGGCGCCGTGCGCGATCAGCGCCTCGGCCGCATTCACCAGCGTGCCGCCGGAATCGACGATGTCGTCGACCAGGATGCAGTTGTAGCCGGCGACGTCGCCGATCACGTTCATCACTTCGGACTCACCGGGGCGCTCGCGGCGCTTGTCGACGATCGCCAGCGGGGTGTTGATGCGCTTGGCGAGGCCGCGGGCACGCGCCACGCCGCCGACGTCGGGCGACACCACCATCACCTTGGCGAGGTCGAACTTTTCCTTGATATCGCGCACCATCAACGGCGCAGCGAAGAGGTTGTCGGTCGGGATGTCGAAGAAGCCCTGGATCTGGCCGGCATGCAGGTCGAGCGTCATGACGCGGTCGACGCCGGCGTGCGAGATCAGGTTGGCGACGAGCTTGGCCGAGATCGGGGTGCGCGAGCCGGACCGGCGATCCTGCCGGGCATAGCCGAAATACGGCACCACCGCGGTGATGCGGCGCGCCGAGGAGCGGCGCAGCGCGTCGGTGATGATCAAAAGCTCCATCAGATTGTCGTTGGCGGGAAACGACGTCGATTGCAGGATGAACATGTCCGAGCCGCGGACGTTCTCCTGGATCTCGACGAAGATCTCCATGTCGGCGAAGCGCCGGACCACGGCCTTGGTCAGTTCGATGCCAAGGCCCTTGGCGATGTCCTGCGCCAGCGCAGGATTGGAGTTGCCGGCGACGAGCTTGATTGATCCGTTCTTTGCCGACATCGATGCTTCCCCCCGCGCCTTGCTGGATACGACGTTCAGCATCTCAAGTCCTTACAGAACCGGCGGGTTTTCGGTGCGCGAGGGAATATCAGGCAGGCGGCCGCGCTGGCAACCCATTAGCCCGTCTTCACTGCGTTTTCCTGGGCAAAAAACGCCTTTTCCCGGGAGATACCGGGGGTTAGTCGGCGGAATAGCTGAGCGCCACGGTCTCGGCGGGCGCCGGGGCGCTGACCATCGCCGGCCCGCGCAGGTCGGGAGCCGCCGGGGCCGGCGCCGGGCCATCGGCCGGACCGCCATTGATCATGCTGGTAAGGCCACTGAGGCCGGCCTGGGCGATCCTGCGCAGCACCAGATCGTCTGCGGCGGCCCAGGCGTCGCGGCCGGCCTTGCCGGCAGGTTCTTCGCCGGAGAGCCGCAGCGCACGTTGCTGGTTGCCGTCGTAGACGTCCCACACCCACGCGATCATGGTGCGGCCGCGCACCACCTGCGCCGACAGATAGCTGCGCACGCGATAGGCCGCGGTGCCCTGGCGCGACACGATCGACAGGCTGCGCAGCTTGGATTCGCTGTCGAGCACGCCGACCATGCGGTCGAACACCTGGGGGGGCGGGCCGTCGATCGATTCGAACGCAACGGTCGCGCCGCCGCCGCTCGCCGGCGTTGCCATGGCGTAGGAGTCGGCCACGTTGCCGCCGGCCGCGCAGCCGCCCAGCGCGCATGCGATCGCCAGCCATCCGGCTGCGACCGCGGCACGTACGACTGTCCCAGTTTGAAACTGGTGATTTGACGCTTCCCTCATTGCGTCCTGCGATATCGTTAAAACGGCTTAACGTCTAGGGCAGGACGGCCACAGCCCTTAACCGATCCAGGGGTTGCGCCACGGGGTTTCGGATTTCCTTGCTCAGTCAGAGAGATGGTGCCGCATGACCTCGCGGCCGGTTCGCAATGCTGGCCTCGTCTGATGGCGATCGGACGCGCGGCGTCAGCCTTCCAGCGCGATGGCGTGCACGTGCCGGCCGTAATCGGCTTCCTTGCGGTGGACCGAGCGGCGGTAGCTGAAGCAGCGCTCGTCGGAATAGGTGTCGATGCCGAGATCGTCGATCATCAGCACGCCGGCATTTTCCAGCCGCATCCGGATGAAGCCGGCGAGATCGAACATCGCGTGGCCGTCGCGTTCGCCGGGTAGGAAGAACAAGCCGCTCTCGGCATCGGCCTCGATGAAGCGCTCGACGAATTCGTTGCCGACCTCGTAGGATTCCTTGCGGATCAGCGGGCCGATCGCGGCGACGATGCCGCCGCGCTCGGCGCCGAGCTTCTCCATCGCATCGATGGTCGATTCCAGCACGCCGGTCAGCGCGCCCTTCCAGCCGGCATGCGCCGCGCCGATCACCCGTGCATTGGGATCGACGAACAGGATCGGCCCGCAGTCGGCGGTCGTGACCGAGATCGCAAGCCCTTCGGTGCGGGTGACGAGCGCGTCCGCCTTCGGACGTGGCGCGCCGTTCCACGGGCGGTCCACGACGACGACGTCGGGCGAGTGCACCTGATGCACGCTGATCAGATGATCGAGCGGTACGCCGAGCTGCTCGGCCATCCGCCGCCGGTTCTCCGCGACCTTGGCCGGATCGTCGCGCGAGCCGAGCCCGCCATTGAGGCCGGCATAGACGCCCTCGGAGACCCCGCCCTCGCGCGAGAAGAAGGCATGGCGCAGGCCCGGTATGGCCGACAGCAGCGGTGATCCCAATGTCATTGTTCGGTCTCGTCAGGCTGATCGCTGAGGCCAGCGATCGAGGTGAGGCGCGGGTCGGAGATGGCCATGACCTTGAACATCGAGCCCATCCCGCCGCGCCCGGGCTCGGTCAGCCGCTTCAGCGCGCCGGCAATGTCGGCGGACATTTCGGGGCTGGCTTTCGCCATCAGTCCGGCGGCGCGGGCTTCGACGCCGAGCCGCTTGAGGAAGTCGCCCTGCGTCGCCGGGCCGTGGACCTGCGCGCCGACATCCTCGGCGGCGCGTGCCAACGCCTGGAAGTCGACATGCGCGGTGACGTCGGCCTGTCCCGGGTTCTTCAGCGGGTCGGCGAAGCTGTGGCGTGCGATCGCCTGGAAGGTGTCGCCGGCATCGCTGCGCAGGTGGCCGTAATCGATGATCAGCGCGGCGCCGTCCTGGTCGCGCACCCGGGTGGCGAGCTTCATGACCTCGTTGTCGGGCCGCCATTCGAACACCGCATTTAGCGGCGCGGCGCGCACCAGCGGCGGCAGCAGCACCTCGAAGTGCGGTGTCGGTTCGGGAGCGGGGGCGAAATACAAATTGCCATTGGCATCCATCCCGACCGTGCGCTCGTGCCAGCCGGTCTCGCGGCGGACCATCTGGTGGATCGGCAGCACGTCGAAATACTCGTTGGCGAGGATCACCGCCGGTCCTTCGGGCACGTCGTCGATGCTGTCGTGCCAGGTGATGTCGCGCACGCCGTTCAGCGTCGCCTGCTGTTTCTCGCGCAGCACCGGATTGACCTCGACGAGGTGAATGCTGAGCGACTGGTACAGCGGCGGCAGCACGCGCAGCGCGCGCAGCGCGTCCGACATCATGGTGCCGCGGCCGGGCCCGAGCTCGATCAGGCGGAACGTCTCCGGCGAGCCGATCGCACGCCAGATCGAGGCGCTCCACAGCCCGAGCAGCTCGCCGAACATCTGGCTGACCTCGGGCGCCGTTGTGAAATCGCCCTCGCGGCCGAGCGGATCGCGCGACAGGTAATAGCCGTACTGCGGGTGCATCAGGCACAATTCCATGTAGCGCCAGACCGGCATCGGCCCGGACAGCTTGATCAGCCTCCTGATCTCATCCAGCAGCGGGGAGGGTTCGCTCACGGCCTTCCTTGGATTGCACTTGCGTCACGTTGCATTCGGCGCCGGCCCGTTCGCCCTGCGGCGGACGGCGGACGTGATGATGATAGCGCCCACGATAATCATTGGCACCGACAGCAGCATCCCCATGGTTAATCCGCCCCACAGGAATCCGAGCTGCGGATCGGGCTCCCGGAAGTGCTCGCCGATGATTCGGGCGATGCCGTAGATGGTGATGAAGCTGCCGAGGATCAGGCCGGGCCGCTTCAGTGCGCCCAGCCGGATCATGATCGCCAGCGCCGTGAACAGCACGATGCCCTCGAGGCCGGCCTCATAGAGTTGGCTCGGATGGCGCGGCAGCGGTCCGCCATTGGGGAAGATCATCGCCCAGGGCAGGCTCGGATCGGCGTGCCGGCCCCACAATTCGCTGTTGATGAAATTGGCGAGCCGGCCGAGGAACAGTCCGATCGGCGCCACCGCGGTTGTGATGTCGCCGAGCGACAGGATCGGGATGTTGTTGCGGCGGGCAAACAGCATCACCGCGGCGACGCAGCCGAGGAAGCCGCCGTGGAACGACATGCCGCCCTTCCACAGCTCGAGAATCTCGGACGGATGCGCCATGAAGAACGGCAGATTGTAGAACAGCACGTAGCCGGTGCGGCCGCCGACGATGATGCCGATGGTGACCCAGAGGATGAAATCGTCGAGCTGCGGCAGCGTGATCGGCACCTCGCCGCCCCACAGCCGCTGCTTCTTGATCAGCGAGCGGGCGTAGATCCAGCCCAGCACGATGCCGACGATATAGGCCAGCGCATACCAGCGGATCACGATCGGCCCGAGCGCGAGCGCGACGGGGTTGAACACCGGGAAGTCGATCAGCAGGAACGGCATCGTGCAGGTTGAGGCTCAGTTCACGAGGTTGCGCCGGTAGAGCGCGAGCAGCCGCTCCCAATGGCGTTCGGCGGCGTCGCGGTCATAGACCGGGCGCTTGGGGAAGGCAAAGCCGTGATGCGTGCCGGGATAGACCTCGACCTCGTTGCTCGATCCCTTCATGCCGGCCTTGACCTGCTCGATGATTTCCCGAGGCGCGTAGATATCGGTCTCGGCGCAGGCGAAATAGAGTTCGGCCTTGGTCTTTTGCGCGGCAAGGTGCGGGCTGTCGGGCTGGTCGGTCGCCAGATGCGTGCCGTAGATCGAGGCGGCGGCCTTGACCCGATCGCCGAAATGCGTCGCCGCGTTCACCGCATAGCGGCCGCTCATGCAATAGCCGACGGTGCCGATGATGTCGGTGTTGGCAGCCTTCTGGGTCTCGGCATAGGCGAGCAGGCCTTTGGTGTCTTCCATCACCAGCGGGATGTTGATGGAGTTCATGTATTCGAACATGCGCTTGCGCTCGGGCGCGTCGGGGTCGGGCGGTATCGGACCGAGCTCCATCACGCCGGACCGATAGTACAGATTGGGCAGCATCACATAATAGCCAGAGGTGCCGAGCCGGCGCGCCATGTCGCGCAGCTCCTCGCGGATCGCCGGTGCGTCCATGTAGAAGATCACGACCGGGAAGGGGCCGCCGCGCTCGGGATGGGTGATGAAGGTGGTGGTCTTGCCGTCCTTGGTCGGGATCTCGACGGTCGCTTCGATCATGGCGTTTCTGCTCGCGTTATGTGTGCGATTTCTGTTGTGAGTTCATACGATTGCAAGGAAACCGGAGCATGACAAGGCGGGCTCACGGGAGGCCTGCCATTCGCGGCGGACTTGAACCGGATGGCTGACATCGCCATTGTCTTATCGCGATTCAGTGAACGCGGAGAGTTTTGCGACATGACCCAGACCAGCAACCGGTTTTTCGACGAGATCGGCCGTCTGATGAACGACGCCGCCGGCGCCGCCCAGGGCGTCAAGCGCGAGGTCGACACGGTCATGCGCAATCAGGCCGAACGGATCCTGCGCGATCTCGACGTGGTCAAGCGCGAGGAGTTCGACGCGGTCAAGGACATGGCCCGCCTGGCGCGCGAGGAGAACGAGGCGCTGAAGGCAAGGATCGCGGCGCTGGAAGCCAAGCTCGGCGGTTCGGCGGGCTAGCCCCTTCTGTAGCCCGGATGGAGCGCAGCGAAATCCGGGGGCGCCATCCGTGGATCAATTCCCCGGATTGCGCTTCGCTGCATCCGGGCTACGTTCCCGCCGTGGGCCAAGCAAGAAAAATCCCTGCATTTCCTTGTCATTTCGGGCCTTTGGGGCTAAAAGCCCGCCACGTCCGCGGCCCCCGCACCCCTGGAGGCTTGCTGTGGACTTGAGCATGGGCCGCGCTGCGGCCTTTAACTTTTTAAATACAAGGACTTAACGCTATGGCGACCGTCAAGGAATTGAAGGCGACCGCGCGTCCGAAGAGCGGCAAGGGGGCCGCCCGGGCAGAGCGTCGCGCCGGGAGAGTTCCCGGAGTGATCTACGGAGACAACCAGCCCCCCGTCACCATCTCGGTCGACGACCGTGAACTGCGCCAGCGCATCCTGGCCGGCCGGTTCCTGACCACGCTGTTCGATATCGATGTCGAGGGCAAGAAGCACCGCGTGATTCCGCGCGACTACCACCTCGACCCGGTGAAGGACTTCCCGCTCCATGTCGACTTCATGCGGCTCGGCGAAGGCGCAACCATCCGCGTCAGCGTGCCGCTGCACATCGTGAACGGTGAAAGCTCGCCGGGCGTCAAGCGCGGTGGAACCGTCAACATCGTCACCCACGCCCTCGATCTCGAGTGCTCGGTGGACAACATTCCGCAGTACATCGAGGCCGACGTCGGCGCGCTCGAGATCAGCTATTCGCTGCATCTCTCCGACGTCAAGCTGCCGAAGGGCGTGAAGTCGCTAACCCGCGAGGACGCGACCCTCGTCACCATCGTGCCGCCGTCCGGCTACGCCGAAGAGCAGAAGGCCGCGGCTGCGGCGGCTGCTGGTGGTGCTGCGGCTCCGGCCGCGGGTGCTGCGGCTCCGGCTGCTGCCGCTCCGGCTGCGGGCGCTGCGGCTCCGGCCGCGGGTGCCAAGGCTCCCGCCGGCGGTGGCGACAAGAAGAAGTAATCGATCAGGTCGGCGCGCGATCCTCTGATGGCGCGCCGATTCGGGATGCCGCGCCATGCGCCTTTTTGTCGGTCTCGGTAATCCCGGTGCGAAATACGCCAGCAACCGACACAATATCGGTTTCCTGGCGGTCGATGAGATTGCACGGCGTCATGGTTTCGCACCATGGCGCCGTCGCTTTCAGGGCGAGACTGCCGAAGGCGCCATCGATCGTGAGAAGGTCGTGCTGCTGAAGCCGACCACCTTCATGAACGAGTCCGGACGCGCGGTGCAGGAAGCGGCAAACTTCTTCAAGCTGGTGCCCGCCGACGTCACCGTGTTCCAGGACGAGCTCGAACTGCCGCCCGCCAAGGTGCGGGTCAAAGTCGGCGGCGGGATCGCCGGCCATAACGGGCTGCGCTCGATCTCCGCGCATATCGGCAACGACTATCGGCGGGTGCGGCTCGGGATCGGTCATCCCGGCGTCAAGGAGCTCGTGCACAGCCACGTGCTGTCGGACTTCGCGAAAAGCGACCGGGCGTGGGTGGAGGCCTTGTGCCAGGCCATCGCCGACAATGCCGGCCTGCTGGCTGCGGGACACGACGCCTCGTTCGCCAACAAGGTGCATCTGACGATGCAGGCCAAGGGATTTTTCGACACCAAGGACGAGGGGCCCTAGCGGACCCTCGCCACTCAGTTCAGCCGCGCAGCGTGTGCGCGAGAGATCGGGACGAACATGGGATTTAAATGCGGGATCGTCGGGCTGCCTAACGTCGGCAAGTCGACGCTGTTCAATGCGCTGACCGAGACGGCGGCCGCCCAGGCGGCGAACTATCCGTTCTGCACCATCGAGCCGAATGTCGGCGAGGTGGCGGTGCCCGATCCGCGGCTGGAGAAGCTCGCTGCGGTCGCGAAATCCGCGCAGATCATTCCGACCCGGCTGACCTTCGTCGACATCGCAGGGCTGGTCCGCGGCGCGTCGCAGGGCGAAGGCCTCGGCAACCAGTTCCTCGCCAACATCCGCGAGGTCGATGCCATCGCCCACGTGGTGCGTTGCTTCGAGGATTCCGACATCACCCATGTCGAAGGCAAGATCGCGCCGCTCGCCGACATCGAGACCATCGAGACCGAGCTGATGCTGTCGGACCTCGACAGCCTCGAGAAGCGCGTCGACAATCTCGCCAAGAAGGCCAAGGGCAACGACAAGGAAGCCAAGGAGCAGCTCGAGCTGGTCAACCGCGCGCTCACATTGCTGCGCGACGGCAAGCCGGCCCGCGGCATGGAGCGCAAGCCGGAGGAGGAACGTGCGTTCCGCATGCTCGGGCTGTTGACCTCGAAGCCCGTGCTCTACGTCTGCAACGTCGAGGAAGGCTCGGCCAAGGACGGCAACAATTTCTCCAAGGCGGTGTTCGAACGCGCCAAGGAGGAAGGTGCGGTCGCGGTCGTGATCTCGGCCAAGATCGAATCCGAGATCGCGACGCTGTCGCGTGCCGAGCGCGCCGAGTTCCTGGAGACGCTGGGCCTCGAAGAGGCCGGCCTCGATCGGCTGATCCGCGCCGGCTACCAATTGCTCGACCTCATCACCTATTTCACCGTCGGCCCGAAGGAAGCCCGCGCCTGGACCATCGACCGCGGCACCAAGGCGCCCGCCGCCGCCGGCGTGATCCATACCGATTTCGAGAAGGGTTTTATCCGCGCCGAGACCATTGCCTATGACGATTACATCGCCGGCAACGGCGAAGCCGGGGCGCGCGACGCCGGCAAGCTGCGGCTGGAAGGCAAGGAGTATGTCGTCGCTGACGGCGACGTGATGCATTTCAGGTTCAATACCTGATCGGTTTGTTCAGCGGCGCATAAGCGCGGCTCTCTCCCACGTCGTCCCGGGCAAGCGACTTGTCCGCCGCAGCTCAACGAGCGAAGGCGGAAGCGCGAGCCGGGACCCGTAACCACCGGGCGCAGTCGCTGCGCGTCGCTGTGGCCCCAGCTCGCTCCATCCCACCGTTCGGTGGTTATGGGTGCCCTGCTTTCGCAGGGACGACACTGAATGTGCGGCGCCGCTCTCGCTTTCGTCGGAAGCGACTACCGATCCGCCCGCCCGATCACATCCATCAGCTCGGCGATCTTGCGCCGCTGGTCGGCCTTGTCGCCGGACGAGATCGCGTGCTCCACGCAATGCGCCACATGATCGCGCAGGACCTCCTCCTCGACGCGGCGCAACGCCGCGCGCGCGGCTGCGATCTGCGTCACCACGTCGATGCAATAGCGGTCGTCCTCGACCATGGCGGCCAGCCCACGGATCTGACCCTCGATCCGTTTGAGCCGTTTTAGACAGGATGCCTTGACCTCGTCTCTCATAGGCCTCATATACCCCCCTAGGGTATGTAAATCAAGAGGCCGGGATATCGGCCGGGAAGAGTTTCGTGGCACAGGCAAAGCACGACCACTCGCACGCCGATCATCATCATGGCGCGGCCGCGCAGTCCTGCTGCGGCGGCAAGCATGATCACGGCGCGACGCCGGCCGAGGCCGCGTTCGCGATCGATCCGGTCTGCGGCATGAAGGTCAACCCGGCGACCGCCAAGCACCGCTTCAGCTACAAGGGCGAGGAGTACCTGTTCTGCAGCGGCCGCTGCCGCGAGCGCTTTGAGGCCGAGCCCGAGAAGTATCTCAAGCCGCGCGAATCGGAGCCTCCGATGCCGGCCGGCACGATCTACACCTGCCCGATGCATCCCGAGGTGCGCCAGGTCGGTCCCGGCTCTTGCCCGATCTGCGGCATGGCGCTGGAGCCCGAGCAAGTCTCGCTCGACGACGGACCGGATCCCGAACTGATCGATATGACGCGGCGGTTCTGGATCGGTCTTGCGCTCACCTTGCCGGTGTTCGTGCTGGAGATGGGCAGCCATCTCGGGCTGATGCATCTGGTGCCGATGGGCTGGTCGAACTGGATCTCGTTTGTGCTGGCGACGCCGGTCGTGCTGTGGGCCGGCGCGCCGTTCTTCGCGCGCGGCTGGCAGTCGGTCGTGACGCGCAATCTCAACATGTTCACGCTGATCGCGATGGGCACCGGCGTCGCCTATGCCTACAGCGTGGTTGCGACCCTGGCGCCGCAGCTGTTCCCGCCGGCATTCCGCGACATGCATGGCGCGGTCGCGGTGTATTTCGAGGCAGCCGCCGTGATCACGGTGCTGGTGCTGCTCGGTCAGGTGCTGGAGCTGCGCGCCCGCGCGCAGACCTCGGGCGCGATCCGGGCGCTGCTTGGGCTCGCGCCCAAGACCGCGCGCCGCATCACCGATCATGGCGACGAGGATATCGAGATCGACGCCATCAAGGTCGGCGATCGCCTGCGCGTGCGCCCCGGCGAGAAGGTGCCGGTCGACGGCGTCGTGATCGAGGGTCGCGCCATCATCGACGAATCCATGGTGACCGGTGAATCGATGCCGGTGACGAAGGCGGAAGGCGCCAACGTGATCGGCGGCACCCGTCAACCAGAGCGGCGGCGTCGTGATGCGCGCCGAGAAGGTCGGCCGCGACACCATGCTGTCGCGGATCGTCGACATGGTGGCGAAGGCACAGCGTTCGCGCGCGCCGATCCAGCGGCTCGCCGATCGCGTCGCCGGCTGGTTCGTGCCGGCGGTGGTCGCCGCCGCCGTGTTCGCCTTCATCGCCTGGTCGGTGTTCGGTCCCGAGCCGCGCCTGACCTTCGCGCTGGTCGCGGCCGTCACGGTGCTGATCATCGCGTGCCCCTGCGCGCTGGGGCTCGCGACGCCGATGTCGATCATGGTCGGTGTCGGCCGTGGCGCGCATTCCGGCATCCTGATCCGCGACGCGCAGGCGCTGGAGCGGATGGAGGCGATCGACACGCTGGTGATCGACAAGACCGGCACGCTCACCGAGGGCAAGCCGAAGGTCACCCGCATCATTGCCGCCGAAGGCGTTGACGAGAGCGATCTGCTGCGCCTGGCTGCAAGCGTCGAGCAGGGCAGCGAGCATCCGCTGGCGCAGGCGATCATCGCGGCAGCCAAGGAGCGCAAGATTTCAATATCCGCCGTCGGCGATTTTGCCTCGCCCTCCGGTAAGGGCGCGACCGGCCTCGTCGAGGGCAAGCAGGTTGCGCTCGGCAATTCGGTGCTGATGGGCGAGCTGAAGATCGCCACGTCAACGCTGGATGAGGCCGCCGAAGTTGCGCGGCGCGACGGCGCGACCGCGATCTATGTCGCGGTCGATGGCCGTATCGCCGGCGTGATCGCGATCGCCGATCCGGTCAAGTCGTCGGCTGCGAATGCACTGCAGGCACTGCGCGGTGAAGGTCTGCGCATCGTGATGCTGACCGGCGACAACGAGACCACCGCGCGTGCGGTGGCGAAGACGCTTGGCATTGACGAGGTCGAGGCCGGCGTGCTGCCGGAGCGCAAGAGCGAGGTCGTGCAGCGGTTGCGCGGCGAGGGCCGCATTGTCGCGATGTCCGGCGACGGCGTCAACGATGCGCCGGCGCTCGCCGCCGCCGATGTCGGCATCGCGATGGGCGGCGGCACCGATGTCGCGATCGAGAGCGCCGGGATCACGCTGCTCACCGGCGACCTGACGGGTCTGGTCCGGGCGCGGCGCTTGTCGGTCGCGACCATGCGCAACATCCGCCAGAACCTGGCCTTCGCCTTTGTCTACAACGCCGCCGGCGTGCCGATCGCGGCCGGCGTGCTGTACCCGTTGTTCGGCATCCTGCTGTCGCCGATGGTCGGCGCCGCCGCGATGGCGCTGTCCTCGGTCAGCGTGATCGGCAACGCGCTCAGGCTGTCGCGGGTGAAGCTGGATTGAGGCAACGAGATCGGTAGCCCGGATGCAGCGAAGCGAAATCCGGGGTCGTCACCTCACGGTGAGACCGGCCCCGGATTTCGCTTCGCTGCATCCGGGCTACAAGAGTCACGCCGGCAGCAGCAGTTGCGCGCGGCGCTCCATCTCGGCATCGAGCCAGCTTGCGAGATCCCCGCTCACCTCGACCATCGGTAGCCGCACCTCGGGGCTGTCGATCAGCCCCTGCCGCCACAGCCAGTGCTTGGCCGGCGCGGGGCTCGGTTCGGCGAACAGCAGCCGCGTCAGGCCGACGACGCTCTGCCACGCAGCCAATGCCGCGTCGCGCTTGCCCTGCTGCAGCAGCGTGCGGATCGAGGCAAAAATGTTGGTCTCCAGATGCGCGGAGAGCAGGATCGCGCCGTCGGCGCCGTCCGAGAGCGCATCGAAGGTTTGCGCATCCTCGCCGGTCAGCACGCGGAAGCCGGCCGGCCGCCGGTTGAGGAAGTCGATCGATTGCGCACGGTCGGCGCTGCAATCCTTCATGCCGGCGATGTTCGGATGGTCGGCGAGCGTCAGCAGCGTCTCGTTGGTCAGGTTCACCGCCGTGCGATAGGGGATATTGTAGAGCACGATCGGCCACGACGCGTGATCGGCAAGCGCGTTGAAGTGCTGCAGGAGGCCGCGCTGCGAGGGCCTGGTGTAGTAGGGGCTCGCGATCAGATAGCCGTTGATCGGCCAGTCGGCCGTGTCGTCCAGCGCGTCCTTCATCTTGGCGGTCGAGGCGCCGGAGAGCCCGAGGCAGACCGGTAGATGGCGGGAGCTGGCACTGAGCTCGTCGAGCACGACGCTGACCAGCCCCTCCATCTCATCCGTGCTCAGCGCCATGCCTTCACCGGAGGTCGCGCCGAGGATGAAGCCGTCGACGGGCCCGCTGGCGTAATGCCGCACGAGGCGGCGAAGCGACGTGGCGTCGAGTTCGCCGCCGCGGAACGGCGTGATCAGGGGCAGCCAGAGGCCCTGCAATTGCTGGTGTAGCTCAGTCATGTTCCATCTCCTCAGAGGACAAAGCCGGAGACGGGACCAACAAAAAACCCCGTCCAGGCGGCGGGGTTTCGGGATCGGTTTGAATGCGAAGGTGATCTTATCGCGCGCGATCTCGTGTCCCCGGGAGGGGAGCTTTTTTCGACGAGAGAGCGGCGCACGAAGTCGTGATCATGCGATCATGATGCTGCGCTGCGAGGTTGTTGTCAATGCACACGCTGACCGGGACGTGCGGCACGTTTTTGCATGACATTGAGGTGAAAGGGCATACGGATGAAAAAAAGCCGGGCTCGAGTGAGCCCGGCTTAAGGTATTGGCCACGTGAGGCCGACACAATCACCTTCCAAGAGGGATTACTGAACTTCCGCGCCACTGGAGGAGGGGGACATATGCGCGACGCGACCGCTCAGCGTGTCAACACTATGATCCCCATCGACGGCATGCAGCAACTATCCAGGTCGCATGTCAGTCATGCGGAGATTCAGGGGCCTGTCGGGGCCGCGCGGCAAGCCCATAACCCGGCCCGTAAGGCCGGCTTAATCAGGACGGCCAGCGCTGTGCCTTGCTGACCACGAAGTCGCGGAACACCTGCACCCGGGCCACTGTCTTCAGCTCTTCCGGATAGACGAAGTAGGTGTCGAGCGCGATCGAGTCGGACTCGCCGAACAGCTGCACGAGGTTGTTCTGTTCGACCAGATAGTCCGGCAGCGCGGCGATGCCGAGGCCCTGCTGGCAGGCGCGCACCAACCCCAGGATGTTGTTGACCTTGAAGTAGGGTTCGCGCGGACCGGAGCCGTTGCGGCCGGCATCGATCAGCCAGCTGCGGTTCTGCAGATGCGGCGGCACCTGCGAGTCGCCGAGCATGATGATGCGGTGCGAGTCGAGATCGTCGAGCGTCCGCGGCGTGCCGAAGCGTTTGATGTATTCCGGCGAGCAATAGGCGTGGAAGCCGATCGAGAACAGCTTGCGCTGGATCAGGTCCGGCTGGGTCGGCTTGCGGGTGCGGATCGCAACGTCGGCCTCGCGCATCGACAAATCGAGATCCTCGTCGGTGACGATCAGCGAGATCCGGATGTCCGGGTAGAGCGCGGTGAATTCGTCGAGCCGGGGGATCAGCCAGTTGATGCCGAGCGCCGGCGGGGTCGTGATCTTGAGGTCGCCGCTCGGCCGCTCGCGGCTGTCGGTGAGCTTGGCGCGCGCCGCCTGCAACTGCATGAAGACGTCATGCGCGGTGCGGAACAGGAGGTCGCCCTGTTCGGTGAGGATCAGGCCGCGGGCATGGCGGTGAAACAGCGAGACCGAGAGCTCCTGCTCCAGCGCGCTGACCTGGCGGGAGACCGCCGATTGCGACAGGCCGAGCTGCTCGCCGGCATGCGTGAAGCTGCCGGCCTCCGCCGCTGCGTGAAAGACCTTCAGCTTGTCCCAATCCATATCCGTAAATCCGTCGCGAGATCGTGCCATGATTATTCCGCCGCTGCGCGATCGCTCGCGCGAAGAGCCAGGAAGCGTTCGGCCTCGAGCGCAGCCATGCAGCCGAGGCCGGCCGCGGTGACCGCCTGCCGGAAGGTTTCGTCCGCCACGTCGCCGGCCGCGAACAGGCCGGGCACCGAGGTCGCCGTCGAGTTCGGCGCCACCTCGACATAGCCCGACGGTTTCAGCTTGATCTGGCCTTTGACGAGCTCGGTCGCGGGCGCATGGCCGATCGCAATGAACACGCCGTCGGTCTTGAGGTCGGTCAGCGCGCCGGTCTTGACGTTCTTCAGCCGCACATGGGTGACCTTGTTCGGGTTCTCCGATCCGCAGATCTCATCGATCGCGGAGTCCCACACCACGTTGATCTTGGGATGCTTGAACAGGCGCTCCTGCAGGATGCGCTCGGCGCGGAAATGATCGCGGCGATGCACGATGGTGACCTGCGAGGCATGGTTGGTCAGGTACAGCGCTTCCTCGACCGCGGTGTTGCCGCCACCGACCACCACGACGTCCTTGCCGCGGTAGAAGAAGCCGTCGCAGGTCGCGCAGGCCGACACGCCGCCGCCCTGGAACTTCGCTTCCGAGGGCAGCCCGAGCCAGCGCGCCTGGGCGCCGGTGGCGAGGATCACGGTCTCGGCGAGATAGACGTCGCCGGAATCGCAGGTCAGGCGAAACGGGCGCTGGCCGAGTTCCAGCTTGTTGACGAGGTCGGTGACGATCTTGGTGCCGACATGGGCCGCCTGCTTCTCCATCTGCTCCATCAGCCAGGGGCCCTGGATCACGTCGGCGAAGCCCGGATAGTTCTCGACGTCGGTGGTGATGGTGAGTTGCCCGCCCGGCTGGATGCCTTGGATCAGGATCGGTTCGAGCATCGCGCGTGCCGCGTAGATCGCTGCGGTGTAACCGGCGGGGCCGGACCCGATGATGACGACCTTGGCGTGGACAGGCGCGGGCATTAGCTGATCCCTCTCTGCTGGGGACTTTGACGGGGACTTGTGTGGGAAGCACCCCGGAGCGGGTCACGGCGGTGCCAAAAGTGTCAAATCCAAGTCTAGGATATCTGGGAAGCTATGCAAGATTTGCAATCCATGGCGGCGATTTTTCCCCGGAACTGAAGTCACTTTCGCGAAATCGTGCGCTGCACGCGCAATAAAATTGCGCAACGCCGACTGGCTGGGCTATGAGAGTTGCCGGCGGATCTGCCCAACCTTCCAAACTCCTAGGGAACCGTAGTCGCGTGTCGAAGAACCTTGACGAGATCGACCTCAAAATCCTCGCCGAGATCCAGGCCGATGGCCGAATCACCAATGTGGAACTCGCCAAACGCGTCGGCATCTCGCCGCCGCCCTGCCTGCGCAGGGTCCGGGCGCTGGAAGAGGAAGGCTACATCCAGGGATACCGCGGCCTGCTCGATCCGCGCCGCCTCGGCTACGACGTCACCGTGTTCGCCTCGGTGCATCTGTCGAGTCAGGCCGATGCCGATCTGCGCGCCTTCGAGAATTTCGTGCGCGCCGAGCCGCTGGTGCGCGAATGCTGGATGCTTTCGGGCGAAGTCGATTTCATCCTGAAATGTGTCGCGCCCGATATGGCGACGTTCCAGGATTTCGTCACCCACCTCACCGCCGCGCCGCATGTGCGCAACGTCAGGACGTCGCTGGTGCTGCACAACTCGAAATATGAGGCGGCGGTGCCGCTGGGCGTAAAGGTGGCGGGCTAACCGCGTTCATCGTCATTGCGAGCGAAGCGAAGCAATCTACCTGCCCGCATGTGCCGAGCGATGGATTGCTTCGTCGCTTTAGCCCCAAATTTGCTCTGCAAGTTCGTCGCGAGCTCGTCGCCATGACGAGTGAGTTCGACGATTGCCTTTCGGCTGATCGTCTTCTTATCCCTCTCCCTGAAAGGGGGAGGGCTGGGTGGGGGTCAAGCCGCGGGCGAGAGCGCCTTCGTGGAAGCAGATCCCCACCCGGCTTGCGCTTTCAGCGCAAACCGACCTTCCCGTTGCAAGAGGAGGTGAGATCGCGCCGTTACCTCTTGCCCATCGCAGCGTCGACGCTGATCGGGCCGGGGCCCGAGGTTGCGAGATAGAGGCAGGCAAAGCAGAGCGCGATCGCCAGACTGCCGTTGTTGAGCAGCGGATAGAAGCCTTTTGGGAAATGGCCGATGAAGTAGGCGAAGGCCATTTCGCCTGCCAGGATGAACGCCACGATCCGCGAGAACAGCCCGATCATCAGCAGCCCTCCCAGGATCAACTCGAGAGTGCCGGCCGCTCCGATCAACGAGAACAGTTCAACTTTCTCGAACATCGTTCCGGGCGGGAATTTGAGCAGCTTGGCGACGCCAAACTGAAACAGCAGCAGGCCCGTGATGAACCGAAACAGGCTGAGTGCCAGCGGCTGAAGCTTTGAAAGTGTCTGGTCCATTGTCATTTACCCCCTGTTTGACACACTGGAACGTTGCACGATGCAGAAACACACGGTGTCCGCCACCGGAGTGTGATGTCAACACCTTGCGTCCGGAATCATTCCTCGCGTCGTGGCGCTTGCGAGAGAATGCAACGGTGAGACGGCGACGCGCAGCGATGCGTGTTGCGACGCAATCATCCAGGCGGACCCGGTCCCCCGACATGATTATACTGCATAATCATGTCATGGCCTCACTGGCATGCCGTGCAGCTGCTCTCCACTCACATTGCTGTCAGACGCGGCCAAAACGCAGGCACAAAAAAAGCCGCGTGCTGGACGCGGCCTTTTTGCATCAGTCACGTCAAAGTAACTACCGCCATTCGACCTTGGTGATCTCGTAGGCCTTGGCGCCGCCCGGCGCCATCACTTCGACGGTGGCGCCCTTCTTCTTCCCGATCAGCGCGCGCGCGAGCGGCGAGGTGATCGAGATGCGGCCTTTCTTGGCGTCGGCTTCGACCTCGCCGACGATCTGCCACACCGCCTTCTTCTCGGTGTCCTCGTCGATCAGCGTCACGGTGGCGCCGAACTTGATGGTGTCGCCGGACAGCTTCGAGATGTCGATGATGTCGGCGCGCGCAAGCTTGTCCTCGAGCTCGGCGATGCGGCCCTCGTTATGCGACTGCTCTTCCTTTGCGGCGTGATACTCGGCGTTCTCCGAGAGATCGCCGTGCGAGCGCGCTTCCGCAATGTGTTCGATGATGCGCGGACGATCCTCCGACTGGCGTCGCTTCAACTCGTCCGTCAGCGCGGCGTATCCGCCCGCGGTCATCGGAACCTTATCCATCATCTTCGTCCTTCTTCGTGCGCGCCCGGCGGCCGTGCACGAATATCCAGTTCAGCTAACGCAGGAATCAGGGCGTGAGTGCGCCCGGAAGCCCAGTGATTATCGGCCCCGCTAAGGGCCGTGACAACAATCCAAGCGCGCGGTGAGTTCCAGCCATTCGGCTAATTGACCGCTTCGAGCCTTCAGCCGGGCAGCGGTCAGCTTTCGGAAAAGTAACTCTGAAGCGTGCGGACCTCAAGGTCCCCGTCCCGATAGGCCCGGATCCCCCGTGCGGCGGCCACCGCGCCTGAAAGAGTGGTGTAATATGGCACTTTATGCAAGAGGGCAGCCCGCCGCAGCGAACGGCTGTCGGCCAGCGCCTGCGGACCTTCGGTGGTATTGAAGACCAGCTGGACGTCACCATTGGTGATGGCGTCGACGATGTGCGGACGGCCTTCGAGCACCTTGTTGACCTTTTCCGTCGGCACGCCGTTGTCGCTGAGGTAGCGTTGCGTGCCTGAGGTCGCCATCACCTTGAAGCCGAGCGAGTGCAACAGCCGCACCGCATCCGCGATGCGCATCTTGTCGTCGCCACGAACCGAAACAAACACCGTGCCCTGCCGCGGCACGCGCGTGCCGCCGCCGAGCTGGCTCTTGGCGAACGCGACCTCGAAGGAGCGGTCGATGCCCATTACCTCGCCGGTCGAGCGCATCTCCGGTCCGAGCACGGTGTCGACGCCGGGGAAGCGCGCGAACGGGAACACCGATTCCTTGACGCCGACATGGTCGAGCTTCTTCTTCTTCAGCTTGAAGTCGGCGAGCTTCTCGCCGGCCATGATCCGCGCCGCGATCTTGGCGACCGGCATGCCGATCACCTTGGCGACGAACGGCACGGTGCGGGACGCGCGCGGGTTGACCTCGAGCACGTAGATCTCGCCGTCCTTGATGGCGTATTGCACGTTCATCAGGCCGACCACGTCGAGCCCGAGCGCGAGTTCGCGGGTCTGCCGCTCCAGCTCCTCGATGGTGCCGGCGTCGAGCGAATGCGGCGGCAGCGAGCAGGCGGAGTCGCCGGAGTGGATGCCGGCTTCCTCGATGTGCTCCATGATGCCGACGATGAAGGTGTCCTTGCCGTCGCAGAGGCAGTCGACGTCGACTTCGGTCGCATCGGACAGATAGCGGTCGAACAGCAGCGGGTTCTTGCCGAGCACGGTGTTGATCTGCCCGGTCTTGTCGTTCGGATAGCGCGCCTTGACGTCAGCGGGCACCAGCTCCGGCAGCGTTCCCAGCAGGTAGTCGTTGAGCTGGGTCTCCTCGCGGATGATCTGCATCGCGCGGCCGCCGAGCACGTAGGACGGGCGCACCACCAGCGGCAGATCGAGATCGGTGGCGACCAGGCGGGCCTGCTCGACCGAATAGGCGATGCCGTTCTTCGGCTGCTTGAGGCGCAGCTTGTCGAGCACGCGCTTGAAGCGGTCGCGGTCCTCCGCGAGGTCGATCGCGTCGGGCGAGGTGCCGAGGATCGGCACTTCGGCGGCTTCCAGCGCGCGGGCAAGCTTCAGCGGGGTCTGGCCGCCGAACTGCACGATCACGCCGTGCAGCGTGCCGTTCGTGCGCTCGGTCGCGATGATCTCGAGCACGTCTTCGGCGGTCAGCGGCTCGAAGTAGAGCCGATCGGCGGTGTCGTAGTCGGTCGACACCGTCTCCGGATTGCAGTTGACCATGATGGTCTCGTAGCCGGCGTCCTCGAGCGCGAAGCAGGCATGGCAGCAGCAATAGTCGAACTCGATGCCCTGGCCGATGCGGTTCGGCCCGCCGCCGAGGATGATCACCTTCTTGCGATCCGACGGCGCGCTCTCGTCGGCAAGCGCGCCCGCGAACGGCCGCTCATAGGTCGAATACATGTAGGCGGTGGGCGAGGCGAACTCCGCCGCGCAGGTGTCGATGCGCTTGAACACCGGACGCACCCCGAGCGCATGGCGCTTGGCAGTGACCTCGGCTTCGGTCTGCTCCGTCAGCACGGCGAGCCGCGCATCCGAGAAGCCCATCGCCTTCAGCATCCGCATCGAGAATGCGTTGGCCGGCAGGCCGCTGCTGCGGACCTTGTCCTCCATCTCGACGATGCCGCGCAGTTCGGCGAGGAACCAGCGATCGATCTTGCAGGAGTTGAAGATCTCCTCGTTCGACCAGCCGAGCCGCATCGCCTGCGCGACCTGCAGCAGGCGGTTCGGCGTCGGGGTGCCGAGGGCTGCGCGGATCGCGTTCTTGTCGTCGCTGCGGCCGAGGCCCTCGATGTCGATCTCGTCGAGACCGGTCAGCCCGGTCTCCAGGCCGCGCAGCGCCTTCTGCAGGCTCTCCTGGAAGGTGCGGCCGATCGCCATCACCTCGCCGACCGACTTCATCGAGGTCGTCAGCGTGGAGGAGGCGCCGGGGAATTTCTCGAACGCGAAGCGGGGAATCTTGGTGACGACGTAGTCGATGGTCGGCTCGAACGAGGCCGGCGTGGCGCCGCCGGTGATGTCGTTGGCGATCTCGTCGAGCGTGTAGCCGATCGCAAGCTTGGCCGCGACCTTGGCGATCGGGAAGCCGGTCGCCTTGGAAGCCAGTGCCGAAGAGCGCGACACGCGCGGGTTCATCTCGATCACGACCATGCGGCCGTCGTCCGGATTGATGCCGAACTGCACGTTGGAGCCGCCGGTCTCGACGCCGATCTCGCGCAGCACCGCAATCGATGCGTCGCGCATGATCTGGTATTCCTTGTCGGTCAGTGTCAGCGCCGGCGCCACCGTGATGGAATCGCCGGTGTGCACGCCCATCGGATCGACGTTCTCGATCGAGCAGATGATGATGCAATTGTCCTTCTTGTCGCGTACCACCTCCATCTCGAACTCTTTCCAGCCGAGAACGGATTCCTCGATCAGCACCTCGTTGGTCGGCGAGGCATCGAGACCGCGCTCGATGATGTCGAGATACTCTTCCTTGTTGTAGGCGATGCCGCCGCCGGTGCCGCCGAGCGTGAAGGAGGGGCGGATGATCGCGGGCAGGCCGATGTCGGACAGCGCCATCAGCGCTTCGGCCAATGCCTGTTGCTGGTAGCGCTTGCGCCGCTCGTTCTCGCCGGCTTCCCATTTGCGTTCGAAGGCTTCGAGCTCGGCGCCGGACAGCTTGGCCTGATCGGCGAGGTATTTGTCGCGGTCCGACTTCTTCAGCGCCGAGGCGTTGGCGAGCCGCGACCGCGGCGTCTGCAGCCCGATCTTCTCCATGGCGTCGCGGAACAGCTGGCGGTCCTCGGCCTTGTCGATCGCGTCCGCCGTGGCGCCGATCATCTCGACGTCGAACTTCTCCAGCGTGCCCTGCTTGCGCAGCGACAGCGCGCAGTTCAGTGCGGTCTGGCCGCCCATGGTCGGCAGCAGTGCGAAGCCGCCGGGCACGACATGGCGTTCCTTCTCGATGATCTTGGCGACGATCTCGGGCGTGATCGGCTCGATATAGGTCGCATCCGCCAGTTCCGGATCGGTCATGATGGTGGCCGGATTGGAATTGACGAGGACGACGCGGTAACCCTCCTCCTTCAGAGCCTTCACCGCCTGTGTGCCGGAATAGTCGAATTCGCAGGCCTGGCCGATCACGATGGGACCGGCGCCGATGATCAGGATGGTGGAGATGTCGGTTCTTTTGGGCATCAGCTCTCGCGGACTGGAATTTGGGCACAAAAAAAGGGCGCGCTTCCCGCGCGTCCCTCGAGCCCTGCGCTACATGTTGTAGCGCGGGAAGCGCGATCCCTCGCGCGCGGGTGGTCTTTAGACCAGTTTCCGCACCCGCGAAACCCCCAAAAACGCCCAATCAACCGCGATTCTGGGGGAAAATCCGCATTCGGCGTATGCCCGGTCAGGGGTGGTCAGAACGGCCGTGTATCCGGTAGGAGCCTGGCTTCGTCCTGCGGGCCGGTTGCCCAGTCCGTCTACGCCTCCGCCATGCTCAAGCTGCGCCGGACACGCTTTGCCCCGCCGGTCCGGCGTGGCTGGCTACGCGAAGCCCGTGAGGGCGAAGCGTGGAGGCCCGGCCTGGATTTGAACCAGGATAAACAGTGTTGCACCACTGCCGCGTCGACGCTTCCGCCACCGGGCCGAGCGGATCATTGCTGATTATTTCAGCGGCCGCTACGTTTACCTTTGGTTAACCCTAATTTCTTCTGCAACCTTGGGTCAGTGGTGGGCCACGAATGTCATCCGCCACGGGTTGTGCCCGATGTTGCGCGGCGCGCGGGTGGCGCTGAAGCCGGCGGCGCCGAGCTTTGCGATCATCTCGTCCTCGCGGTAGCGCTGCAGCCCGATCCGGGTGCGCAGCTGCCGATAGTCCGACAATGCGGTTGAGGCCAGCCCGACCAGCGCATCGCGCAGGAAGCCGTGGGTCGCCGCGAAGCGCAACAGCGCCACGACATCTCTCGCCATGCCGACTTCGGGCCGCAGGATATCGCCGAGCACGAACCGGCCCGAGGGTTTCAGCAGGCGGTGGATTACGTCGAACGCGTTGTCGAGCTCCTGCGGCGTCATGTATTGCGCCACCGAGTTCATCACCACGAGGTCGATCGTATCCGCCTCCATGTGCTTCAGGTCATCGAGCGAGCGGACACGGATCCTGGTGTCGGGCGCAAAGCGCGCGACCAGCCGGCCGCGCACGCCGGGCGCAGGCTCCGCCAGATAGAGCTGCGCGCAGGCATTGGCGACCTTGGTCGCCGACAGCGCCTCGCCGCAGGCATAGTCGAGCACCACGGCGTCGGGTGACGTGATGTAGCCGATGATGTCGTTTGCGATGACCTGGAAATGCAGGTCGCGGTGCAGTCGGCTCGCATAAATCGTATGTGTGGAATCGTAATAATCGATCCATTCATCCATCGCGTTTGGTATCCGGCAGAACGGGTTCCTGGTCTCCAGGAACGGGTGGGCTGATGATGCGTTAGCGGTCCGGCGGCCAATGTTCAATGCGCCGAAATACGGGGTTCCTAACAGGAAGGTTTACCGTGAGCAAAGCCAAGACTGACGCCAACAAGACCGACAAGATCTCGCCCGATCTCGACACGCCGAGTGACCTGCCGCAGGCTGCGGTGGACACGATCTCGGCCTCGCTCAATACGCTGCTGGCCGATGCTTTCGCGCTCTACCTCAAGACCAAGAATTTCCATTGGCATGTCAGCGGCCGGCATTTCCATGATTACCACCTGATGCTGGACGAGCAGTCGGAGGCGATCTTCGCGACCACCGATCAACTTGCCGAGCGGGTGCGTAAGCTCGGCGGCGCGACGCTGAAGTCGATCGGCGACATCGCCAAGCATCAGACCATTAAGGACAATGACGAGGCCTATGTCCCGCCGCGCGAAATGCTGCGCGAGCTGATGGAGGACAACAAGCACATCGCGGCCGCGATGCGCAAGGCGCACAAGGTCGCCGACGATCACGAGGATTCCGGCACCGCCGGTCTGCTCGAGACCTTCATCGACGAAACCGAGCGCCGCACCTGGTTCCTGTTCGAGGCCAGCCGCCAGGAAGGCAGCAACGCGGCCTGAGTTTCGCTCTGTGCTGCGGAGGGTGGGCAAAGGAGCGTGTCAGCGCCGTGCCCACCATTCCTGCTCCGTGCGCACGCTTCGCCCACGCTACAGGTGATCTCCGTTGCGCGGAGATGGATTGCTTCATCGGGCCTGTCGTCCGGCGGCGCTTGGCGCCGACCGGTGATCGCATTGACCGAGGATTACCGCTTCCACAACTGCAGCAGGGGCCCGGTCTTGCCGAGCACCGGATCGGTCGCAGGGATCGCGACCAGCGGGATCGTCTTAAGCGCCTTGACGTGGTTCTCCGGCGTCGGTCGCGTGATCTGCATCGGCGGCCCAGGCGGATAGGCGCCGACAACACAGAAATCGTCGCTTGCCGACAAGCACCGATGCCCGGTGCCGGCCGGCAGGATCGCGACGTCGCCGGCTGTGATGTCCAGCACACGTCCCTGCTCGCCGCCGAACTGCACGCGTGCACTGCCACGGGCAACGCCTAAAACCTCATGCACGGTGGCGTGGTAGTGGGTGTAATCGAAGACGCCGTTCCGCCACATCGCACCCCAGCCATTGCTCGCGAACAGCTGCTCGATCGTGGCCTCGGGATTGTCGGCAATGTCGACCGCGCCCTTGTAGACCAGGAACGGCATCGGGTTGTTCGGGACCAGCCCATCGTCCTCGAAGACGATCGCAAGCGGCTCGGCCCCGGCCTTGATTGCGGACATGGCATCCTCCGGACGTGTGAGCGAGACTATCCGCGGATCAACCCGCTGTCAGCGCCCGGCGTTCCTCGGGATGGCCGCCTCACCCGATCTTGGTCAGGTCGTCTTGGCCAGCCCGCTTTGGGCAGCGCGAACACCAGACAGGTCGTGGCGGCATGCGCGATCAGCTGCCGCGCACAAAGTTGAGCGGGGGCATCGACAGCAATCCATCGCTCCATGCGGGGATAGTTGGATCGCTTCGTCGCTCGCGCTCCTCGCAAGACGGAGTGTTAAGCCGCGCTCTTCTTCTTCCGCATCAGGTCGGCGAACCGCTGGAACAGATAGTGCGAGTCGCGCGGGCCGGGCGAGGCTTCGGGGTGGTACTGCACCGAGAACACCGGCTTGTCCTCGAGCGCGATGCCGCAATTGGAGCCGTCGAACAGCGAGATATGGGTCTGGGTCGCGCCCTTCGGCAGCGTCGCCTGGTCGACGGCAAAGCCGTGGTTCATCGAGGTGATCTCGACCTTGCCGGTGGTCTCGTCCTTGACCGGATGGTTGGCGCCGTGATGGCCCTGATGCATCTTCATGGTCCTGGCGCCAACCGCGAGGCCGAGCATCTGGTGGCCGAGGCAGATGCCGAAGGTCGGCGTGCCCGAGGCAATCACCTTCTGGATCACGGGCACGGCATATTTGCCGGTCGCGGCGGGATCGCCGGGGCCGTTCGACAGGAACACGCCATCCGGCTTCATCGCCAGGATGTCCTCGGCCGCCGTCGTCGCCGGGACCACGGTCACCTTGGCGCCGACGCCGGCGAGCAGGCGCAGGATGTTGCGCTTGATGCCGTAGTCGATCGCGACCACGTTGAACTCCGGCGCGGTCTGCTGGCCAAAGCCCTTGCCCCATGCCCAGGGCGTCTCATCCCAGGTGAAACGCTGGCCGGAGGTGACCATCGGCACCAGATCCATGCCCTCGAGGCCGGGCCATTCGCGCGCCTCTTCCTTCAGGGCGTGCAGGTCGAACTCGCCGCTCCTGGAATGCGCGATCACCGCATTGGGCATGCCCTTGGAGCGGATCAGCGCGGTCAGCGCGCGGGTGTCTATGCCGGAGAGGCCGATGATGCCGCGTGCCTTCAACCATTGGTCGAGATGTTTGGTGGCGCGGTAATTCGAGGGATCGGTGATAGCGGAGCGCAGGATCACGCCGCGCGCGCCCCGGCGTCGCCGCCATGTTCACCGTCTCGATGTCTTCCTCGTTGGTACCGACATTGCCGATGTGCGGGAAGGTGAAGGTGATGATCTGGCCGGCATAAGACGGATCGGTGAGGATCTCCTCATAGCCGGTCATCGCGGTGTTGAAGCAGACCTCGCCGACGGCGTGGCCTTCGGCGCCGAGACCGAAGCCTTCCAGCACGGTACCATCGGCGAGCACAAGGAGCGCGGTCGGTTTGTGGTCCGGCCAGGCGGGAGCGTTTTCAGGGGTTGTCATGAGCCCTTTAAATAGTCGCCGCACCCTGCGGCGTCAAAGCGAAAGGGCACGAATTCACACGGCAATGCCCCTCGATTTGACAGGCTGGAACGGCCTTTTAATCTAAAGTTCCCTGAAGCGGCCGTTTGCTTGCCGAAAATGACCCGGTCCGGAGCTCCCGCATGGATAACACGATGCCGATCCTGCTCGTCCCGGGCGTCATCTGCTCACCGCGGATTTTCGCTCCGGTGATCCCGGCGCTGTGGCGGTGCGGGCCGGTCACCGTCGCCAACCACGTCCGGGACGACAATATGGGCGCCATCGCCCGCCGCATCCTGGCCGAGGCGCCGCCACGCTTTGCCCTCGCCGGGCATTCCATGGGCGGCTACATCGCCTTCGAGATCATGCGACAGGCGCCCGAGCGGGTCGCCAAGCTGGCGCTGATGAGCACCCAGGCGCGGGCCGACACGCCGGAAGCCACCGGCCGCCGTCGCGGTATGATCGAGCGCGCCAGAAATGGCCAATATCGCAGCGTGGTCGACGAGCTCTATCCGGGCTTCGTGCATCCGTCGCGGCAGGGCGACGCCAGCCTGCGCCAGGTTGTTTATGACATGAGCGAGGATGTCGGCGCCGAGGCCTTCATCCGCCAGCAGAACGCGGTGCTCAGCCGGCCGGATTCGCGGCCGAGCATGGCCTGGATCAAGTGTCCGACCCTGGTACTGACGACGGATACCGACAACACCGTGCCGAATTCGCTGTCTGACGAGATGGCCAACGGCATTCCCGGGGCAAAGCTTGTCGTACTCGCCAATTGCGGTCACCTGCCGCAGCTGGAACAGCCGCAGGCTTGCGCCGATGCGTTGGTTGAATGGTTGCGGACTTAAGGTTGTTCTGCAGCCGCAAACTGCCTACATGAATGGATTACCGGTTCAAGGACACAGAGATGCTGCGCGACGATATCAACACTGCGGTCAAGGAAGCGATGAAGGCGAAGGACGAGCGCAAGCTCTCGACGCTGCGCATGGTCAATTCGACCATCAAGAACGCCGACATCGACGCGCGCGGGCAGGGCAAGCCGCCACTCTCCGATGCCGATCTGCTTGGGCTGCTGCAGAAGATGATCAAGCAGCGCCAGGAGTCGGTCGAGCTCTACGACAAGGGCGGCCGCGCCGAGCTCGCCGACCAGGAGCGTGCGGAGATCGCCGTGATCTCGGCATATCTGCCGAAGCAGATGTCCGACGACGACGTGAAGGCCGCGATCGCGGCCGTCATCGCCGAGACCAATGCCGCCGGGATCAAGGATATGGGCAAGGTGATCGGCACTCTGAAGGCGAAATACGCCGGCCAGATGGATTTCGGCAAGGCCAGCGGCCTCGTGAAGGCGGCGCTGGCGTCCTGATCTCGTGGCCCGGATGCAGCCAACGGGTCGCGCGAACGCGCGCCCGATGACAGGCTCCGCGAAATCCGGGTAAGTCCGTCCGATCGGTGAGGGCCCGGATTACGCTTGGCTCCATCCGGGCTACGCAGGACCCGCACTGTGCGGGTCGGATGGCAGCGGAGGCTTCCGATGTTTCGTGTCGCAGCGGACAGTCTGGAAGCTTACCTTGCCTTCGATCCCGGCCGCACCGCGGATCTCGAACAAGTGCATGCGGTGATGCGCAAGGCGGCGCCTTCGCTCAAGCGGCATTTCCATGCGGGTTCGCCGGCCGGCGGGGCGGGCATGCGCATGAACATGATCGGCTACGGCCAGTTTCGCTACGCCATCAAGTCCGGCAAGACGGCGGTCTGGCCGGTGATCGGGCTGGCGCTGCAGAAGAACTACATCAGCATCTATGTCGCGGTGACCCGTGGCGGCAAGCCGCTGGTGTCCTGCTATGCCGGCAAGCTCGGCGAATTGCGCGCGGGCGGCAACAATTTTAGCTTCGAGGCGTTTGTTGATCTGAAGGCGCCTGCGGTGGCAGCGCTGTTCGCCGAGGCTGCCGATATCTTCAAGGCGGATCAGGAGAACCCGGTCCGCTACATGCAAGGCAGCTGAGATCAGCTCACCGAAAAGCGGCGGCAGGGATTCCTGCAAGGCTTTCGGGTCGAAGTTCTGGATAAATGGAGACAGGCCATGGCCGATCAGCAAGCTCCTTCCGGTCCGGATCTGACACAAGGCGTGGCCCTCTCCGACTTCCCGGGCACGATGTTGCTCGGCCATGTCGGCGACGAGGACGTGCTGCTGGTGCGTTCGGGTGCGGACATCTTCGCCATCGACGCGCATTGCAGCCATTACCACGGCCCGCTCGCCGACGGTCTGGTCGAGGGCGAGACCGTGCATTGCCCCTGGCATCACGCCTGCTTCGACCTTCGCACCGGTGAAGCGACCGCCGCGCCCGCCTTCACCGCGCTCGCCGTCTGGAAGGTCGAGCGCGACGGCGATCGCATCATCGTGCGCGAGAAGCGCGCGCAGCCGAAACCCCGCGTCAGGGGTCCGGTCGATGCACCCGGCAGGATCGTGATTGTCGGCGGAGGCGCGGCAGGCTTTGCCGCCGCCGAGATGCTGCGGCGGCAGGACTATCGCGGCAGCATTGTCATGCTGAGCGGCGAGACCGCGCCGCCGCTGGATCGGCCGAACCTGTCAAAGGACTTCCTCGCCGGCAGCGCGCCGGAAGACTGGCTGCCGCTGAAGCCGGACAATTTCTACACGGACGCCGCGATCGACCTCCGGCTCAAGACCGAGGTCCAGTCGATCGACACCGGCCGCCGCAACGTCATCCTCGTCGGCGGCGAAGCCGTTCCCTACGACCGGCTGCTGCTGGCGACCGGCGCGGAGCCGATATGGCTGCCTATTCCGGGCGCCAACCAAGCCCACGTTCATGTGTTGCGCACCCTCGACGATTGCCGGGCGATCATCGCCGCGGCCGGCGGCGCGCGCCGTGCGGTGGTGATCGGTGCAAGCTTCATCGGGCTCGAGGTTGCGGCCTCGTTGCGCGCGCGGGAGATCGAGGTTCACGTGGTCGGGCTGGAGCAGCGGCCGATGGAGCGCGTGCTTGGGCCCGCCATGGGCGATTTCGTCCGTGCGCTGCACGAGAAGCATGGCGTCGTCTTCCACCTCGGCGACACTGTGACCACGATCGAGGGCAAGCGTGCGCATTTGAAGAGTGGGCCCGTGCTCGATGCTGACCTCGTCGTGGTCGGCGTCGGCGTGAAGCCGCGGCTGGCGCTGGCGGAAGCCGCCGGGCTCGCGATCGATCGCGGCGTGAAAGTCGACGCCTACCTCGAGACCAGCGTTCCCGGTGTCTACGCGGCTGGCGATATCGCGCGTTGGCCCGATCCGCATAGCGGCGAGAACATCCGGGTCGAGCACTGGGTGGTGGCGGAGCGCCAGGGCCAGACCGTCGCGCGGAATATGCTGGGGCAGCGTGAGGCGTTCGACGCAGTGCCGTTCTTCTGGAGCCAGCATTACGACGTGCCGATCAACTATGTCGGCCACGCCGAGCAGTGGGACGAGATCGCGGTGGACGGCAGCATTGCCGGACGGGATTGCGTGCTGCGCTACAAGCGCGGCGGGCGCGTGCTGGCGGTCGCGTCGATCTATCGCGACCTCGACAGCCTCAAGGCCGAGGTCGCAATGGAGCGGGCGGCGGCCTGACGGGTTTTCCCCTCAACGATGTTCGTAGCCCGGATGCAGCGAAGCGAAATCCGGGTGGGTCTGTCCACTTGATGAGAACCCCGGATTGCGCTTCGCTGCATCCGGGCTACGCATGATGGCAGGACTAAGCCCGGCCATGACAAGGGATGGAAGCAACGCAAGCCATGCTTAAGGAAGCCGCCACCTACGACGAGCTTTATCGGAACTTCCGCTGGGATATTCCGGCGCGCTTCAACATGGCGACCGCATGCTGCGACCGGCATGCCGACGGCTCGGGCCGGCTTGCGCTGATCTATGTCGACGAGGACGGCGGCACCACGCGCACCTCGTTCGACGAGGTCGCGGATGCCTCGCGCCGCTTCGCCAATGTGCTGACCGCCGACGGCCTGGTGCGCGGTGACCGCGTCGCGGTGTTCCTGTCGCAATCGCTGGAATTGCCGGTCGCGCATCTTGCGGCATTCCGCGCGGCTCTGATCTCGATCCCGCTGTTCGCGCTGTTCGGCGAGGACGCGCTCGAATTCCGGCTATCGAACTCGGCAGCAAAAGCCGTCATCACCGATGAAGCCGGCTGGGAAAAAATCGCAAAAATCCGCGATCGGCTGCCCGAGCTGAAGAGCGTCTATATCGTCGGCGACAAGACGCCGGCGGGGACAAAGCCGTTCTGGAGCGAGATCAAATCGGCGTCGCCGGAATTCGCCACCGTCGACACCTCGGCCGACGATCCCGCGCTGATCATCTACACGTCGGGCACCACGGGGAATCCGAAGGGCGCGTTGCATGCGCATCGCGTCGTGCTCGGCCATCTGCCCAATGTCGAGATGTGCCACAACTTCCTGCCGCGGCCGGGCGATCTGATGTGGACGCCGGCCGATTGGGCCTGGATCGGCGGGTTGATCAACGGCCTGCTCGCGTTCTGGTACCACGGCATCCCGATGGTCGGGCACCGCGCCCGCAAGTTCGAGCCGCAGGCGGCGATGCAGATGATGGCAGAGCTCGGCATCCGCAACGTGTTCCTGCCGCCGACCGCCCTGAAGCTGATGCGGCAGGCCGATGTGAAGAACTCCGGCGTCAGGCTGCGCAGCATCTTCACCGGCGGCGAGTCGCTCGGCGGCGAATTGCTCGGCTGGGTGCGCGAGACCTTCGGCATCGACGCCCATGAGGTGTTCGGCCAGACCGAATGCAATTTGGTGATCGGCTCCAACTCCAATCTGTTTCCGATCCGCCCTGGCGCGATGGGCCGCGCCACGCCGGGCTTCGATGTCCGCATCGTCAACGACAAGGGCGAGGAACTGCCGCGGGGACAACGCGGCATCATCGGCGTGCGCCAGCCCTGTCCGTGCACCATGATTGAGTATTGGCGCAACCCGGAAGCGACCCGTAAGAAATATGCCGGCGAATTCCTGCTGACCGGCGATCTCGGCGTGCAGGACGAGGACGGCTATTTCTGGTACGTCAGCCGCGAGGACGACGTCATCACCACGGCCGGCTATCGCGTCGGGCCGTCCGAGATCGAGCACACGCTGATGAAACATCCGGCGGTCGCGATGTCGGCGGTCGTCGGCATCCCCGATCCGATCCGCACCGAATCGATCAAGGCCTGGATCGTGCTGCGCCCGGGCTTCGCGCCGAGCGACGTGCTGGCGCGCGAGATCCAGGAGTTCGTCAAGGTGCAGCTCGCTGCCCACGAATATCCGCGCTTCGTGCAGTTCGCTGATAGCCTGCCGATGACGGCGACCGGCAAGGTGCTGCGGCGCGAGTTAAGGGCGTTGGGGTAGTCGGGCGCGCAGTCCCTCCACCGTCGTCCCGGGCAAGCGGAGCGCGACCCGGGACCCATAACCACGGGATGTAGTTGTTGCGCGACGCTGTGGCCCCAGCTAGCTCCATCCCCATGTTCGGTGGTTATGGGTCCCCTGAGTTCACAAACGAAGTGCAACACTTCCTTGAGGAGGTGTTGCGATGGGGCGGAGTTACGAGCAGCTATCCCTGGACGAGCGATGCGAGATTGCCCGGCTTTCAGCCAATGGCAGCTCGGTGCGGCAAATCGCGGCAGCTCTGGATCGCTCGCCATCAACGATCTCTCGGGAGCTGAACCGCAATTCTGGCGCCCAGGTCGGCTACAAACCCAGCTATGCCCAGCAACAGATGCGAGCGCGGCGCTGGACGGGCGTACGCCTCGAACGGGAGCCCGGCCTGCGCCGCGCGGTCTTGGAGCGCCTTGGTCGGGGCTGGTCGCCCGAGCAGGTCGCGGGCCGGCTGGCCCGCGAACACGGCCGCAAGGTGATCTCCCACGAGACCATCTACCGCTTCATATACGCCCAGATCCGACGCACCTCGGACTTCAGCTGGCGGCGTTATCTGCCACGCGGCAAGAGCAAACGCGGCTACCGCGGCAAGAAGGGCGGCAGTCCCGCAAGCTTCATAGAAGGCCGTGTTTCCTTGAACAAACGGCCTATCGAGGCCGCCGATCGCAATGCCCCCGGTCATTGGGAAGCCGACCTGATGATGTTCTCCAAATACGGTCAGGCGATCCTGACCGTGCACGAGCGCACCTCGCGCCTGCTGCTCGGCATCCGCATCGCCAGCAAGCTCGCGCGCGGTATCGCCCGTCATCTCGTCCGCTTGTTTGCTGCCTTGCCGGAAGGCCTGTGCCAGACCGTTACCTTCGACAATGGGACCGAGTTCGCCTGTCACCTGGAGCTGCACCGCCTCGCGATCGAGACCTTCTTCTGCGATCCGCACGCGCCCTGGCAGAAGGGCGGCATCGAGAATGCGATCGGTCGGATGCGCCGCTTCATTCCACGCAAAACCGATCTCGCGACCTTCCCGACGCGCCGCCTCCGCCAGTCGATCAACGCCTACAACAACACCCCGCGCAAATGCCTTGACTTCCAAACCCCTCTCGAGGCCTTCTCTCAAGTGTTGCACTTCGAGTGTGAATCCACCTCCCTGCTTTCGCAGGGACGACATCGGAGTATGGGACGGCTGTATCGCCAACCTCACCCCGGCATCGCAATTCCCAATTCCTTCAGCGCCGCCAGCATGCGTGCCGGCGGCTGCATCGGGATCACCATGGCCCTGCCGGTCTCGAGCAGGCTCTTCAGGCTGGAGAGGATTGCCGGCCAGCCGGTGCGGCCGCCGGACAGGATGTCGTCGCTGATCGGGCGGTCATGCGATTGCAGCAAGGTCAGCTTGACGCCGTCGCCGGCGGGCTCGATCTCCCAGGTGACGAGCGTCGGGCCGAGCTTCTCGACCAGCTGCGGCCAGTTGACGTTGAAGGTGACGGTCAGCCGCTTCAAGGGATCGCATTCGATCACCTCGCCGGAGATGTGCAGCGCGCCGTCGGGCGTGCGCACGATATAGGCGCCCCCGATCCGAAGCTCGACCTCGACCGCGTTGCCGGAGAAATACTGCCGGCTGAGTTCGGCATTCGTCAGGGCCTGCCACAGCTTGTCGGGCGTGGTGGCGATGTAGATCGCGTAGACGATCGCCGGCTTGAATGTCTCGATGTTCATGTCCGCACGGGTCCTTCGATAGATTTTCATGGTCATGCGAAGCCGTCGATCCCGAGCGCGGCAGGCGGGATCGGGACCACCTTGCCGGTCTCGAGCAGGCTCTTGAGTCCGGACAGGATCGCCGGCCAGCCCTTGGAGATGCCATCGAGCAGCTTGCTGCCGACGCCGAAGCCCTCATGGGTCACGGTCAGCTTCACGACGTTGCCGAACGGCTGCAGCGTGAACACGACCCTGGTGGCCGGTTCCTTGCGCATTTCAGGGTCGGCCTCGTGCTTGAACGTGTAGGCGAGGCGCCGCGGCCGGTCGGCCTCGAGGATCTCGCCGGTGTCGGTGGTCTGGCCGCTCATCACCAGCGCAAGCGGCGAGCCGACCTTCCAGTCCGATTTCAGCTCGGTGTCGAACCAGTACTGCCGCGTGAATGCGCTCGATGTCAGCGCGTCCCACAGCTTCTCCGGCGTGGTCTCGATATAGGTGACGTAAACGAATTCGGGCTTAGGCATGGTAAGCCTCCCTCGCACCGCTGGTGAGCAGGTCCGCCGGCAGTTCGCGCCCGGTCTCGAGGAAGCTCTTCAGGCTGGCAATGACCATCGGCCAGCCGCCGGAGATGTCGCGCAGTGTCTTCGGACCGAGGTTGTCGTGCGTCATGGTCAGCTTGACCACTCCGCCGTGGGGTTCGATGTCGAAGGTCACGCGCGAAACCTGCTCGCGCTCGGCGCCTTCCTTCACGACGTCCCAGCTGTAAGCGAGCCTCCTGGGTGGGTCGGCGATCAGCACCTCGCCCTGCACGCTGCGGCGGCCGTCCTTGGTCAAATGATAGGGCGAGCCGACCTTCCAGTCGGAGCCGACGCGGTATCCGAACCAGAAGCGCTCGGTGAACTCGCTCGATGTCAGCGCATGCCACAGCTTCTCGGCCGTGGTCTCGATATAGGTGACGTAGACGTAGTCCGGCTTACTCATCACGCTTCTCCAACTGTCGCTTCAATTCGCTGAGCGCGGCAAGTTTCCCGCGCTCGAACTTCCTGATCCACCGCTCGCCGATCTGATGGATCGGAACCGGGTTGAGGTAATGCAGTTTCTCGCGGCCATGCTTGATCGTGGTGACGAGATTGGCCTCCTCGAGAATCACAAGGTGCTTGGTGACGGCCTGACGCGTCATGTCGAGGCCGTCGCAGAGCTCGCCGAGCGTCTGCCCGTTCTGTTCGTGAAGCCGGTCAAGCAGCGTGCGCCGCGAGGCGTCCGCGAGGGCTTTGAAGACTTCATCCATGGTTCGAATAATAGGCAACCGAATGGTTGCATGTCAAGAGCGTGTGTTTGGACGCCCGCATCGTCGTGCTAGCGTCCCGCGCAGCCAACGCAGATTGGCGTGGAACATGGGTGGTGCGCATGGATGGTCGCGTTACGGCGGTTTGCTGCACGTTTGTTGTCGTCTTGCTCGCACACGCTGCGAGCGCCGAGCAGCCAAAGATCGGCGACTCGCCCGAAGCCTCCAACATGCGGCTGGTTGGAACCAACGATCTGCAGGCGCGCAGCGCCTATCAGCCGACCATCCATCACCAGGGCGACCGCTGGATCGCCTATATCGGCCATCACGGCGGCACCGACGACATTCCCGATCCGGTCAATCCGATGACCGGCAAGGCCGAACCGAACGGCACCTCGATCGTCGACGTCACCGATCCCGCGCATCCCAGATATCTGCGGCACATTCCCGGGCAGGAGGGCAAATATGAATCCGGCGGCGCGCAGATGGTGCGGATCTGCGACGGCAAGGATCTGCCGCAGGGCGATCGCAACGCGGTCTACATGCTGCGCGCGGTTGGTACCGAGGGGCATGAAATCTGGAATGTCGCCGATCCCGCCAATCCTGTTCTCGTGACCCACATTGGCGAAGGCCTGAAGGACACGCACAAGAATTTCTGGGAATGCAGCACCGGCATTGCCTACCTGGTGTCGGGCGCGCCGGACTGGCGCACGCGGCGGATGACGCAAATCTACGATCTCTCCGATCCAGCGCATCCCCTGAAGATCAGGGATTTCGGCCTGCCCGGGCAGGAGCCGGGAGCGACCGGCGCGGTACCGACCGAATTGCACGGGCCGATCTCGACCGGGCCGCAGGGCAACCGCGTCTATTTCGGTTACGGCACCAACAAGGGCGGCTTCCTGCAGATCGTCGATCGCGACAAGCTGCTCAACGGACCGAAGCAGCCGACGCCGGACAACCTGACATTTCCCGAGATCGCGCGGATGCCGTTGTCGGCGATGAACGGCGCGCACACGGTGTTTCCGATGCCCGGCATGCCGATCGCCGAATTCGCCCGTGACAAGGACGGCAAGACCCGCGACATCGTGATGATCGTCGACGAGGCGATCCAGAACGAATGCGGCGAGGCGCGGCAGATGGTGTGGTTCGCCGACGTCACCACCGAAGCGCGGCCGATGCTGATCTCGAGCTACACCGTGCCCGAGGCCTCCGGCGCGTTCTGCGAGCGCGGCGGCCGGTTCGGCTCGCATTCGTCGAACGAGAGCATGGCGCCGGTCTACTACAAGAAGCTGGCCTTCATCGCCTTCTTCAATGCCGGCGTCCGCGCGCTCGACATCCGCGATCCCTATCACCCCAGGGAAGTCGGGTACTTCATTCCCTCCATCACCGCGGCGACCGACAAACGCTGCGTCACCATCGATGGCCGCGACCGCTGCAAGGTCGCGATCCAGACCAACAATGTCGAGACCGACGAACGCGGCTATATCTACGCGGTCGACCGCGCCAACACCGGCCTGCACATCCTCGAATTGGCCGGTGAGGCGCGCGCCATCGCCGGCTTGCCGTGAGGGTTTGATGATGTGGGGTTGGCCGGTCATCGCGACGATGTTCCTGGCGCTCGGCGGCCTGTCGGCCGTGGCTGGCTACGAGATGGCGCCGCCGCAGGCCGCTGCGTGGCGCGAGATCGCCTGGCCGTTCCCGCGCGACGGCTGGCCCGCCGGCCGTGCCTTCCGCTGTGGCGCGGCGGAGTGCGGCACCGAAATCGAAGTCTATCTCAGGCCGAAGCTCGGCTTCTGCAATTGCGACAGCGGCGTCGCCGATGAAGATGAGGTCGATCGCGTCGCCGATGTCGACATGATCGGCCCGCGCTTCGTGCCGCTGAAGGCGGGGGATCTCGTTGATGTCGCGGACATGCGCGGACGGATCAGGGCCTATGATCTCGATGGACGCGCCGCGATCGGCATCGCCGTGTCGCATCGCTGCGATCTGATGGCGATTGCGGCGCAAGGCGGCGGCGATGCCGCGCGGGTGCAAAGGGCGACGTTGAAGTTTCTGGGGTCTCCAGAGATCAGGATGTGGATGGCGGCGGCGATGGAGGGACGTTAAGCCGCGGCGTTCTGGATACCCCGCTTTCGCGGGGCATGACGGCGATGAGCAGGAATCGCTTCCTCTTCGCCCGTCGGACGTGCATAGTTCACCTTCACCGTCAGTGAGATTTCCATGTCCCTGCAAGCCTATTTCGCCTTTGTCGCCGCCTGCATTGCGCTGGCGCTGTTGCCCGGTCCGATCGTCACGATGGTGATCGCCAACGGGCTGCGCTACGGCACGCGCGCGGCGCTCACCAATGTGCTGGGCGCGCAGGTCGGGCTTGCGATCGTGATCGGCATCGTCGCGGTCGGCCTGACCTCGCTGATGGCCACCATGGGCTACTGGTTCAACTGGGTGCGCTTTGCCGGCGCCGCCTATCTGGTCTGGCTCGGTATCAAGCTGATCCGCTCGCCGGTCGAAGGCGTCGGCACCGACGACAGACCGCCGCCGCCGCGCGGCGGGTTCTTCCTGCAGGGCTTTCTGGTGCTGCTCTCCAATCCGAAGGTGCTGGTGTTCTTCGGCGCCTTCATCCCGCAGTTCATGGACATGGACAAGCCGCATCTGCCGCAGGTTGCGCTGCTCGGCGTCACCTTCATGGCAACCGCGGTGCTGACCGACGCCGCGTACGCGCTGGCCGCCGGCCGCGCCCGCAAATTCTTCTCCAAGGAGCGGACCCGGCTGATGTCGCGGATCTCCGGCGGCTTCATGATCGGCGGCGGCATCTGGCTGGCGCTGACCCGGGCGCGGTGAGGCTCAGCTACGCTGCGATCCGTTCGACGACGTCGCGCACCAGGCCCGTCAGCAGCTCGAGCTTGTAGCCGGTCATCGGCAGCGGCTTGGCTCCCGTGACCGCAAGCTCGGCGGCTTGCGCAGCACTTGCCGCATTGGCCGGCTTTCCCTGTAGCGCCGCCTCACTTGCGGTGAGACGCAGCGGCACCGGCGCGATGCCGCCCGCGGTGATGTAAACCTGCTGGAACATGCCGCCTGAAACCACCGCCCGCACGCAGATCTCCACCAGCGGCCATTCCGCATAGGAGCGGCTGATGGCGCGCTTGTAGAGCGCGCGCTCGCCGGCCAGCGGAGTAGGCAGCTCGATCCGTTCGATCCGTTCGCCCGCTGCGAGCAGATTGTCGGCGGTGCCGTTGCTGCCGTCGCCGAGCAAATCGGGGATCGACAGTCCGCTGCGCCGGTTCGTGGTGACCGTCGCATCATAGGCCAAGAGCGCCATCGCCATCGTCGATGGATGCGGCGCCACGCACGGGCCCAGATCGAACGCGACGTGATAGAGGTGGTTGCCCGATCGCGCCGGGCAATCGGAGCCTCCCTTCTTGAGACAGCCGATCTGCGGATTGCGGAAATACCAGCAGCGCGAGCGCTGCGCGAGGTTGCCGCCGAGCGTCGCCATGTGCCGGATCTGCGGCGTGGCGAGGCTCTGCGCACTTGCGGCGATGCCGGGATAGGCCTGGGCGAGCCGCGTGTCGGACGCGATCGCCGCGATCGCGGTCAGGGCGCCGATGCGCGCCGCGCCGTCCGCGTCCCACGCGATGCCGATCGTCTCGGGACCGGCGGTGAGGTCGATCACCGTACCGCACGACACGCCGCTGCGGCGGCGTTCCGACAGGTCGGTGCCGGCGGCGCGGAATTCGGGCGCGCTGATGACTTCTGCGGTTGCGGCGCTCATGCGGCGTCCCTCCCTTTCAGCGCGGCGAGGATACGGTCGGGCCGGATCGGAATCTCGGTGAGGCGGACGCCGATCGCGTCATGGATCGCATTGGCGACGGCGGCCGAGGTCGGCACCGTCGAGGCCTCGCCGATGCCGACGCTGTTGCCGAGCACGTGGTCGAAACCGGCTTCGTCGAAATGCACGTCGATCTCGGGCGTGTCGGCGATGCCGGGGATACGGTAATCCTCCATGCCCGCGGTCAGCACGTCGCCGCTGTTCGGATCGAGCTCGCGCGCCTCATAGAGCGCGTAGCCGAGGCCCTGGATCACCGCGCCGCAGGCCTGGCTGCGCGCCAGCGCGGGCGACGCGATCTTGCCGACCGCAATCCCGGTGTGGACGTTGAGCACGCGGACATGGCCGAGCCAGGTGTCGACCTCGACCTCGATCACCTGCACCGAACTCGGCACGCCGGCGCCGACCGCGATGTTGGAGGAGCGCCGCATCATCCAGCCGAACACCATGCCGATCAGGCCGAGCTCGCGCAGCGGCGAGCGGATGCCGGGCGCGGTGTTCTTGCCGTCCTCGCCGCGCGCCTCGGTCACCGCGATGTCGGGCGAGCGCGCGATCAGCTCGCGCCACGGCGCGTTCGAGCCGGGCGCGGGCTTGCGCGTCGCCTGCTCGAGGATCGCGGCCTTCAGCTTGCGCACCGCCTGCAAGGTCGGCGGCATCACCGAGGCGGTGACGCGGCTGCCGCCGGAGCCGGGTCCTTCGGGCAGCGCGGAATCGCCGATCCGCACATCGATATCGGAGGGCTCGAGATCGAACTCGCGCGCGATGGTGTCGGCAAGGATGCTGCGGGTGCCGGTGCCGATGTCCTGCGTCGCGGTGCTGGCGACGATGCGGCCGCCCTTGACCGCGACCTCGACCTTCACATTGGGCTGCCAGAGATAGAGCCAATAGCCGGTCGCGACTCCGATGCCGCGGCGATAGCGGCCGGTCTGCGATGGTTTGCGATTGCGCCAGATCTCGAGCCCGGAGGCCCAGTTGTAGAGCCGCTGACGGTTGGGATCGGGGTCCCAGCGCTTGCGCAGCGCGATTGGGTCGACCTTGAGCCGCAGCGCGGCCTCGTCGATCGATTGCTCGACCGCGAACGCCATCGGCGGACCGCCGGGGCCGCGGAAGGCGGCGCCGGGGGGCAGATTGCTGATGACGTCGAAATCCGAAAGATCCTTGGCCTCGGCCGGATAGATCAGCCGTGCCAGGCCCGCGATGGTCGAGTTGGTCGCGGCGCCCGTGTCGGCATGTGCGGTCACGGAGAGTGCTTTCAGCTTGCCCTCATCGGAAGGGAGCAGCGCGACCTTCAGTTCGGCGGCCGGCCGATAGCCGGCGACCGAGAGCTCCTCCTGCCGATCGTAGGCGACGCGCACCGGCGCTTTCGCCGCGCGCGCCAACTCGATCGCGGCGATCGTCTCGGTACCGAGGCTCGACTTCGATCCGAAACCGCCGCCGACGTGTTCGGCGATCACGCGGACCTTGTCGTGATCGAGCTTGTAGCGTTTTGCGATCTGCTCCTTGAGATGAAACACCTGCTGGGTCGAGGCGTGCAGGGTCAGCCGGTCGCCGTCGAAGCGCGCCACTGCGGCGTGCGGCTCGAGGCAGGCATGCTGCTGCGTGGCAGTGCGGAAGGTCGCTTCGACCAGCAGCCTGTTGCTCGCCTGGCGCGCCTCATCCACCCAGCTGCGCGCCTTCTTGGCGCGGGTCGAGAACACCGCGGTCGGGCCACGGATGTTCTGCTTCCACGGCGCCGGCCCGCCGGCCGCTTCCGAGACGTTGCCGGCGCGCTTGCGGCTCGCTTTGTCGAACACCACCGGCGCGCCGTCCTTGCGTCCGGCGTCGAGCCCGACCACCGCGGGCAGCTTTTCGCAAGTCAGCTTGATCGCGGCGAGCGCTGCCAGCGCGGCCTCGCGATCGCTCGCTGCGACCGCCGCAATCGGCTCGCCGACATAGCGCACGATCTTGTCGTCGCCGAGCAGCGACACCGCGGTGACGCCGGCGAGTGCCCGTGCCGGTGCGAGATCGAGCGCGGTGATGCGCGCATGCGCCTCGCGCGAGCGCAGGATCAGGCCTTCGAGTTGGCCGTCATGCTTGATGTCGACGGTGTATTTCGCCGCGCCCGTCACCTTGTCGCGCGCTTCGATGCGGGGTGCTGCGACATTGTCGCCGTCGAAGCGTCCGGCGCAGGCATCCGCCACCGCGCGGAAGATCCCGTCATAGGCGCCGCAGCGGCAGAGATGGCCCGACAGCGCCGCGCCGATCTCCTCGCGCGACGGCACGGCCGTGCCCCGGGTTGCGCGCCATTGATCGCAGAACGCGACGGATTCCACGATGAAGCCCGGCGTGCAGAAGCCGCATTGCAGGGCGTCATGCGCCATGAACGCCTTCTGCACCGGATGCAGCCCGGCGGCACCGATGCCTTCCACTGTCGTCACCGCTTTGCCGGCGGCGGCCTGCGCCGGCATCAGGCAGCTAGTGACCGGCGCGCCATCGACCAGCACGGTGCAGGCGCCACAGACGCCGGCGCCGCACACCAGCTTCGTGCCGGTGAGTTTGAGCTGGTCGCGCACGATGTCGATCAGGAGCGCGTCGGGATCGTCAGGCAGGGATTCGACGCGGCCGTTGACGGTCGTCGTGGTCATGACTGTCCTCCGATTATCCTGCGTGTCGGCTTGTTGCGGATTGCCGCCTTCCTGGCGGGCGGCTGTTGTGATTTCGACGAGGACTTTGTCTCGGATCTCGGCACAGCGCCGGCGCAGAGCGTCCGCACCATGATCGCCATGTCCTTCAGGAACGCATCGGCCGGCTGCATCGCCGGATATTGCGACTTCGCGGCGTGCATCGACATTTCGACCAGCCGCGCGAATTCCGCCGGCGACAGCCGCTGCGGCAGCACAAGCTGCTGCTTGCGCACGACCCGCGCGATGGTGGCGGCCATGCGCTCCGCATGGCGCGCGGCATAGGTCTGGTAGAGGTCGCGCGCGTGCACCAGGTGCTCGGAATACAATTCCTCGATATGCGGCGAGCCGTCCAGCGAGGCGATCATGGTCGAGATCCGCGCGGTCAGGCCCGCGGCGAGGATGTCGCCGAGATCGCCGCCCGCTGCCTCCGCTGCGGCGACAGTGCTGTCCTCGGCCGCGATGGCGCTCTCATGCACGCGCTCGATCACGGCGCGGAACAGCGCCTCCTTGGATTCGAAATGGTGATAGAGCGCCTGCCGCGTCAGGCCGGCCGCCTCGGCGACCTGCTCGATCGAGGAGCGGCGGAAGCCGTGTCGGCGGAAAACCAGCATGGTGGCATCGAGAATCCGGGTTTTCGCTTCCATTTGACGATTTTGACAATTTCAGGAGAACTGTCAAATCGCGATTTGGTGAGGGAGCGCCCGCGCCGCCCGTGCCTGTGTGAGCGGCGTCACGGATGGTCGCGCGCCGGCTGCGTAAAGCTTCGTCATGCGAGGGCGAGCCCGATCGCCCGGCGCTTGCGAGGATACGGACATGACACAGGTCTATTTCCATTGCTCGAATACGCGCGGCGTGCTGATGGATCGCCGCGGCACGTCGGTGGCCAGCCTCTCCGAGGCCTGCGAGGCGGCGACCTGCATGATGCGCTCGCTGGTTGCGACGGACAGTCTGGAAGATTGGCGCGATTGGGCCGTGCATGTCAGCGACGAGGACGGCGAGGAGATCGTGATCCTGCCGTTTGCATTCGTTCTCGGCAAGCCGCACTGAGGGCGGGCCATGCCGTCGTTGCGGCCGTCATTGTCATCTCTTCGCCGCGGCATGAATGCGATCACGGCCGGCTGGCGCAATTTGATCGCGCGAGTTCGCGATCCCTACCGGCCCGAGCTGCACTACATGCGCGGGCCGGGCCCCAAATGGCATGCGAAGCATCCCGTTCAGGCCGCGCTGGTTGGTTGACGCAGACTCGATCGCGTCGATTCGATTTAGAACGCTCCTAAGAAATCGCGCCGACAGCCGAGGCGCATCGTCGCAGTTCCCCGCAATTCTCGTTGCGCGATCGCAACACGATTGCCGATAAGCCCCACACTGGACGAGTTCTAATCGCCGCGCGGCTGCGCGCGTCGTTCATCGTGTTAGTGACGGCAGCAATGGAGACTTTGGAATTCAGGTAACGAAATTGACTGCGACGACCAAATCCCTGCGGCGGTGGGGCGCCGTCCACAAATGGACCAGCCTGATCTGCACCTTGTTCATGCTGCTGTTGTGCATCACCGGCCTGCCGCTGATCTTCCACGACGAGATCGACGATCTTCTGCACAGTTCGGTCAAGCCGGCCGAGGTGCCGGCCGGCACGCCGCCGGCCAATCTCGACCATCTGCTCGCCAACGCGCTGGCGCGGGCGCCGGGCAAGGTGCCGCATTTCCTGATCTGGGATCGCGACGAGCCCGGCGCGATCTGGGTCAGCGTCGGTCCGACGATCGACGCCGATCCGACCAACAATTTGCTGGTCCGGATGGACACCCATAGCGGCGCCTATCTCGATTCGCCCGATGTCACCGGCCGCTTCACCTACATCATGCTGAAGCTGCACACCGACATGTTCGCGGGCCTGCCGGGGAAACTGTTCCTCGGCTTTATGGGAATCCTGTTCTGTGTCGCGATCATTTCCGGCATCGTGGTCTATGCGCCGTCGATGCGGAAGCTGCGCTTCGGCACCTACCGCGCAAAACGGACCCGCGTCGTGCGCTGGCTCGACGTCCACAATCTCGCCGGCATCCTGCTGGTGGCCTGGACGCTGGTGGTCGGCTTCACCGGTGTCATCAACACCTGGGCCGATCTCGTGCTCAAGATGTGGCAATTCGGCCAGCTCGCCGAAATGACCGCGCAGTACAAGGACCGGCCGGTGCCCTCGAAGCTGACCTCGCTGAACGGCGCGGTCGAGGTGGCGCGGCATGCGGTGCCCGGCATGACGCCGAGCTTCGTCGCCTTCCCGGGGACGCTGTTCAGCAGCAAGAGCCACTATACGGTGTTCCTCCATGGCGATACGCCGCTGACATCGCGGCTGCTGAAGCCCGCTTTGATCGATGCCGAAACCGGCACGCTAACCGACAGCCGCGACATGCCCTGGTATGTCTCGACGCTGTATATTTCGCAGCCGCTGCATTTCGGCGATTACGGCGGCATGCCGCTGAAGATCGTGTGGGCACTGCTCGACATCCTCACCATCTTCATCCTGGTGACCGGCGTGTATCTATGGATGCGCCGGCGCCGGGCAGGCGTCAGCCAGGAGCGCGCCATCGCCAACGCAGCGTCGATCGACAGCCCCGCACTCATGTCGTGACGTCCGCATGCTCGCACATCGCTCATTGACCCGGATCTTCGCCGCACCGCTCGTGATCGCGATCGTGAGCACGGTCGGACTGATCAGCGCGCTGGTCGGCGACGGCTGGTGGGATGCCGTCTCCTGGGCCGCGCTCGGCCTGCCTGTGCTGCTCTATCTCGTGTTCATCTGGCGGCGCCGGCCGAATTGAAGCTCGCATCTTATGATGCGATCCGACCTCTCCCCGCACGCGGGGCGAGGTGAAGCGGAGTCCGTTCGACGTTCTAGATCAGCGCTTCCGCGCGCAGCGTCGTCTCGATCTCGCCGAGGATGCGCGCCAGCCGCTCGGCCCACGCCGTCTCGCCGGCCTGGTCGGAGATCAGGTCCTGGCGGATTTCGATGCCCGAATTCATCAGGCCGCGCTGCTCGCCGTGCACCGGGATCGTGTAGTCGGTCTCGTCGCTGACCGCATAGGGCTCGTTTTCGCCGACCACGAGATCGCCCTCGCTGCGCAGATGCTTCAGCAGCAGCGGCGGCAGCGCCTTGTCGTGGTGATACAGCGTGCCGATGTGCCAGGGCCGCGCGATGCCGGCATAGACCGGCGTGAAGCTGTGCAGCGACACCAGCACGGTCGGCATGCCCTGGCGCGTGCGCGCGTCGATGATCTCGTCGATGCGCGCGTGATAGGGATCGAAGATCTGCGCGCGGCGCAACTCCGCGGCCTCGCGCGACAGGCCTTCATTGCCGGGCACCGTGGTGGCTTCGCTGATCAGCGGCACCGAGCTTGCGACATGCGGCGGGCGGTTGCAGTCGATCACGAGCCGCGAGTAGCGCTGTGCGATCAAATGCACGCCGAGCAGGTCGGAGAGCTGGGTTGCGACGCCGGCGATGCCGATGTCCCAGGCGATGTGCCGGACCAGCTCGGTTTCGGGCAGACCGAGATCGCCGAGCGGGGCGGGAATCAGCCTGCCGAAGTGATCGCAGGTGAATAGGAACGGTGAGCGGCCGGCAGCATTACGTTCAAGAACCGGTGAGACATCGGTGCTTGCGAGCAACAGAGATGAACCACCACCGTAATTCACGGGCCTTTTTCCTCAACTTTGCCTATTCAAGCGGCATGCTGGTCTGGAATCGAGCAGCTTTCTCTATAGATTATAATGTCCGGAATCACGATGATTGTTTGAAGATGCCGCTGCTGACTATCCATCACAAGACCGTTTATCGCTACGCGCGCCCGGTGGCGTTCGGCGAACACCGCATCATGCTGCGCCCCCGCGACGGTCATGATCTGCGCGTGCTCGACAGCGCGCTTGTGATCGATCCGCAGCCGATGTCGCTGCGTTGGATCCACGACGTGTTCGGCAACAGCGTCGCGATCGCCTCCTTCGACGAGCGCGCCGACACGCTGTCCTTTGTCTCGACCGCGACGGTGGAGCACAATCCGGCCGACACGTTCGCGCTGACGCCGGACGACCCTGCGTACTTCTATCCGTTCCTCTACGACGATGAGGAATTCCCCGATCTGCAGCAGTTCATCACGCCGCAATATGGCGACCCGAACGGCGAGCTGTCGGCCTGGGCGCGGAGCTTCCTCGATGTCGAGGCGCCGACGCTGACTTTCAAGATCCTCAGCGACATGACCCATGGCATTCGCGAGGCGTTCAGCTATCGCAAGCGCTACGAGCAGGGCACCCAGCATCCGCTCGACACGCTGCGCACGAAGTCCGGCACCTGCCGCGACTATGCGCTGTTCATGATCGAAGCGCTGCGCCGGCTCGGCATCGCCGCGCGCTTCGTCTCCGGCTATCTCGCGATGCCGCCCGGCAGCGCGCATGGCTATGTCGGCGGCGGCTCGACCCACGCCTGGGTGCAGGTCTATCTGCCGAGCGCGGGCTGGATCGAGTTCGATCCGACCAACGGCATCGTCGGCACCCGCGATCTGATCCGCGTCGCGGTGGCGCGCGATCCACGCCAGGCGATCCCGCTGCATGGCGTCTATCTCGGCGCCGCGGATGCATTCCTGGCGATGGACGTCGACATCAAGGTGGTGTCGGTTGGCGAGAGCGTGACGGAGCAGGAGACAGCCTGACGATGCAGATCAAGGTCGGCTTCGAGATCACCTACACGGCGGCGCAGCCGACCCCGATGGTGATCATGCTGTCGATCCATCCGTCGCGCTACGCCGACATCGTCGGCACCGAGCGCATCTCGACCGAGCCGGATGTTCCGATCGGGCTTTATCGCGACGGTTTCGGCAATGTCTGCGGCCGTCTGGTCGCCCCTAGCGGTGGCGTCACCTTCCGCGGCAGCGCGCTGGTGCGCGATTCCGGATTGCCTGACGTCGTCAATCCGGCGGCCCAGCAGATTCCGATCGAGCAATTGCCCGACGACATGCTGCTCTATCTGATGCCGAGCCGCTATTGCGAAACCGACAAGCTGACCGACATCGCCTGGTCGCTGTTCGGCAATACGCCGCCGGGCTGGGCGCGGGTGCAGGCGATCACCGATTTCGTGCATCACCACGTGACGTTCGGCTACCAGCACGCCCATCACATGAAGTCGGCGCATGACGTCTATGAAAGCCGCGCCGGCGTCTGCCGCGACTTCGCGCATCTGGCGCTCACCTTCTGCCGCTGCATGGGCATTCCGGCGCGCTACTGCACCGGTTTTCTCGGCGACATCGGGGTGCCGCCGGATCCCGCGCCGATGGATTTTTCCGGCTGGTTCGAGGTCTATCTGTCCGGCCAGTGGTACACCTTCGATGCCCGCCACAATGTGCCGCGGATCGGCCGCATCCTGATGGCGACCGGCCGCGACGCCGCCGACGTCGCGCTGACCACGAGCTTCGGCCGCATGACGCTGGCGAAGTTTGTGGTGGTGACGGATGAGGTGGTGGCGGCTTGATTCTTCCCGACCATTCCGTCATTCGGGGGCGATGCGTAGCATCGAACCCTCAGGTGCGCAATTGTGCACCGAGAATCTCGATATTCCGGGTCTGGTGCTACGGACCATTCTGGAATGACCCGCTAGACACATGACCTCCGATCTCCTCTTCGTCTACGGCACGTTGATGCGTGGCTTCGACCATCCGATGGCGAAGCTGCTCGCGGGCAATGCCGAATTTCTTGGATCAGCGCAGTGCCGCGGCCGGCTCTATCTGGTGAAGCATTATCCGGGCCTCGTCGTGTCGGACGATCCCGCCGACATCGTGCACGGTGAATTGTTCCGCCTGCGCGAGCCTGAGGCCATGCTGCGCGAATTCGACATGTATGAAGCTTGCGGCGACGGCTTTCCGCCGCCGACCGAATATCTCCGCGAGCTGCTCACGGTCACGCTCGCCGACGGCAGCGTGCGCGAGGCGTGGACCTATCTCTACAATTGGCCGGTCGTCGAGCTGCCGCGGATCGCGTCGGGAAAATTCCTGGAGCACTAAAGCGCGATGTGATTTGGTTGAATCATCATCGCGCTTTGGCTTCTTATTTGAGCATGATCTTTTCGGAATAACGCTTCGCACTTTTCCGGATCGTGCTCTCGCTGCTTCAGATTTCCCGCTCGACGCGGATGTCGACCTCGCGCTCGACGAAGCTCCATTCCTCGGTCGCGCGCAGCATGCCGACCAGCTCGTCGAACAGGCTGATATGATCGGGTGCGAACTCGAACCAGGTCAGGAAGTCGAATGGCATACCGAGGTCGCGGCAGTGAAACAGCTGGCGGGCGATGGCAGGAAGGAATTTCATTGTGCCTGAGATGTGGTGCGACTTGTCCTCGAAGATCTTGCGCCGCTCTTCCTGCGTCAGCTCCCACCACGCCGCGGATTTCCGGATCGGGATCAGCGCCGCGTGCGTCGCCTCGCTGCGGCCGAGCCCGGCCTGCACGGCGGTGAGCTTCTCGCGCTCTTCCTTCTCGGTGTAGCGCAGATTGCTGACGACGCCGGCGAGCCGCCAGGAGGTCTGCGCCGGCAACAGCGGCAGCGCGATCGACTCGCTCGCAACGATTGACAGCGCCGCGACCTTCGGCAGCGTCTCGCCCTTCACCCGCGCGATGGAGGTGACTTGCCAGCCGCCGCTTTGCCCGCCTCTGAATGTCGTGAACATGGCCTATCCAATCCCGGAAGCGGGGAGGGGGCAAGGTGGCTGAAACGTCTCTCCACCGAGGAATCCGGGGTAGCCCGGTGGGCGTCAGGGCCTGTGAATAGGTCGGAAAAATCCTACATTCTTCGTCCAATGGGCGGATGCCCCTATATGGCTAGCCGGTTGACCTGCGACTCACCGGATACCACGCTAAAACCGACCCATGCGTTTCACGCCCGAATTCCTCGATGAACTGCGCGCCCGGCTTCCGGTCTCGGAAGTCGTGGGCCGGCGCGTCAAGCTGAAGAAGGCCGGACGGGAGTGGAAGGGGCTGTCGCCGTTCCAGCAGGAGAAGACGCCGTCGTTCTTCGTCAACGACCAGAAGCAGGCCTGGTTCGACTTCTCGTCCGGGCTGAACGGCAACATCTTCGACTTCCTGATGAAGACCGAGGGCGTCACGTTTCCCGAAGCGGTGGAGCGCCTCGCCGCGATGGCGGGTGTTCCGCTGCCGGCCGTGACGCCCGATGCGGCCCGGCACGAACAGCATCGCCGCACCCTGTACGACGTCATGGAACTGGCGACCAAGTTCTTCGCCGATACGCTGGCCTCGCGCCACGGCGCCAAGGCGCGCGGCTATCTCGCCGACCGCAGCATCTCGCCGGCGACCCAGCTCCAGTTCCGGATGGGTTATGCGCCGCCGGATCGTTTCGCACTGAAGGAGCACCTCGGTGCGCAGGGCATTTCCACCGAGGACATGGTGGAAGCGGGGCTTCTGGTGTCCGGCGAGGACAAGCCGGTGCCGTTCGATCGCTTCCGCGACCGCGTCATGTTTCCGATCACGGATGGCCGCGGCCGCGTCATCGCGTTCGGCGGCCGCGCGCTGGAGAAGGACGTTCCGGCCAAGTACCTGAACTCGCCGGAAACCACGCTGTTTCACAAGGGCGACAATCTCTACAACCTGTTCACCGCGCGGCAGGCCGCGCATGACGGCGCTCAGCTGATCGTCGTCGAAGGCTATGTCGACGTCATCGCGATGGTGACGTCAGGCTTTCCCGGCGCCGTCGCGCCGCTCGGCACCGCGCTGACCGAGAACCAGCTCGCGCTGCTCTGGAAGATGGTCGACGAGCCGATCCTCTGCTTCGACGGCGACCGTGCCGGCCAGAAGGCGGCGTATCGTGCTGCGGACCTCGCCCTGCCGCAGCTCAAGCCCGGCAAGAGCCTGCGCATCGCGCTGCTGCCGGAAGGACAGGACCCCGACGATCTCGCCCGCTCCGGCGGTCGTGCCGCGATCGAGGAGGTGATCTCGGTCGCGCGCCCGCTCGCCGACCTGATCTGGTCGCGCGAGATCGAGGGCGGCAATTTCGATACGCCCGAACGCCGCGCAGCGCTGGAGGCGCGGATCGGCGAGCTCACCAATGGCATCCGCGACGAGGTGGTGCGGCGCTATTACCGGCAGGACTTGCAGGAGCGGCTGCAACGCAGCTTTGCCCCGGAAGGCGGTCGTGGCGGTTACGGCCGCGGCGGCTATGGCCGGGGCAATTTCGGCGGCGGCCGCGGCGGCGAATCACCCCGCGCCTTTGCCCCCCGTGGCCCGGCCCAGGGCGGGCGGTTCGCGCCCAAAGGGGCCGCACCGGCCCTTTCCCGTGGACCCTATCAGGCCGCGAGCCCCCAGCTCGCCAACAGCCCGATCATGCGCGGCCAGCGCAGCGCGATCTCCCGCCGCGAGGCGCTGATCCTGCAATCGCTGATCAACCACCCCTGGCTGCTGCACGATCATCTCGAGGAGGTGGCGGCGCTGGAGCTCGCCCATCCCGAAGCCCACAAGCTCAGGGCCGCCATTATCGCGGCCTTTGCCCACGATCATCACCACTCCCCGGACGCCGAGGAGCAGGCCGAGAAGATGCGGGCCGATCTCGAAGCAGGCGGATTATCGCAGATTCTTCAAAGGGTTGAGCGGGCGATCACAACCCAGGCGGTGTGGGGCGCACAGATTGGCGCGGCACGCGAGGATGTTTTATCGACCTGGCGTCAACTGGTTGCCTTGCATCAGAAAACCCACGCCTTACTTAGGGAAAGAAAAGATGCGGAAGCGGCTTTGGCTGAAGACTCCAGCGAGGCTAATCTGGCATGGTTGCAGGATATCCAGGCCCGGATGGCAGAAGCCGACGGCACCGAAGCCCTGATTGAAGGGTTCGGCGAATTATCGGGCCGGTTCCAGCGTAATGTCTGATAACAAAAATGCTGCGGACGGCGCCGGCCGCACCCGCAAAAAGACTCGCCAAATCCATGGTTTGGCTGCAAAAACAGGGTTAAGCGAAACTTAATAGCCTCGCGGCTATTCAAGATTGGAAACCGTCGAGACGGATGACAGGGGTGGCGAGGTCTTGCGCCGCCCTTTGTGCGTCGAGAGAGTAAATCTAGATATCATGCCGATGTGTGCGCGTGGCGCCATTTTGCATGACCGCGTTTCGGGAGCTTAGTGAATGGCCACCAAGGCAAAGACGCTGCAGGTTAAGGACAAGGAAAAAGACGACAAGGCAGCGGATGCTCCTGAGAAGGATTCCGCTGACGCGCCGTCGCCGTTGCTCGACCTGTCGGATGCCGCGGTGAAGAAGATGATCAAGCAGGCCAAGAAGCGCGGCTTCGTGACCTTCGATCAGCTCAACGAAGTGCTGCCCTCCGACACGACGTCGCCCGAACAGATCGAAGACATCATGTCGATGCTCTCAGACATGGGCATCAACGTCACTGAGGCCGACGATAGCGAAGGCGAGGACGAGAAGGACGACGGCGACGACGAGACCGACAACGAGCTCGTCGAGGTCACGCAGAAGGCCGTCACCGAGGTCAAGAAGTCGGAGCCGGGCGAGCGCACCGACGATCCCGTGCGCATGTATCTGCGCGAGATGGGCACGGTGGAATTGCTCTCCCGCGAAGGCGAAATCGCAATCGCAAAGCGCATCGAGGCCGGCCGCGAGGCGATGATCGCGGGGCTGTGCGAAAGCCCGCTGACCTTCCAGGCCATCATCATCTGGCGTGACGAGCTCAACGAGGGCAAGATCTTCCTCCGCGACATCATCGATCTCGAAGCCACCTATGCCGGCCCGGAATCGAAAGGCGGCATCAATCCGAACCTGATCGGCAACAACGGTGCCGAAGGCGCGGCTGCTGAAGGCAATGGCGGCGATGCGCAAGCCAGCGCGCCGGCCCATGTCGCGCCGCCGGCAGCTCCGCCGTCGCCGACCCCGTTCCGCGCCGCGCCGGCCGGTGGCGAAGCCGGCGGCGAGGAGAAGGATCCCGCCGAGGCCGCCGCCGAAGGCGACATGGACGACGACGAGTTCGAGAACCAGATGTCGCTCGCGGCCATCGAGGCCGAGCTGAAGCCGAAGGTGGTCGAGACCTTCGACAAGATCGCATCCGAGTACAAGAAGCTGCGGCGCCTGCAGGAACAGGACATCGCCAACCAGCTGCAGAGCGAGTCGCTGTCGCCCTCGCAGGAGCGCAAGTACAAGAAGCTGAAGGACGAGATCATCGTCGAGGTGAAGTCGCTGCGCCTCAACCAGGCCCGCATCGATTCGCTGGTCGAGCAGCTCTACGACATCAACAAGAAGCTGGTTTCGTTCGAGGGCCGCCTGCTGCGCCTCGGCGACAGCCACGGCGTCGCCCGCGAGGACTTTTTGCGCAACTATCAGGGGTCCGAGCTTGACCCCCGCTGGCTCAACCGTGTCTCGAAGCTCTCGGCCAAGGGCTGGAAGAACTTCGTTCATCACGAGAAGGACCGCATCAAGGACCTGCGCCACGAGATCCAGTCGCTGGCGGCGCTCACCGGGCTCGAGATCGGCGAATTCCGCAAGATCGTGCACGGCGTGCAGAAGGGCGAGCGCGAGGCCCGTCAGGCCAAGAAGGAGATGGTGGAAGCCAACCTCCGTCTCGTGATCTCGATCGCGAAGAAATACACCAACCGCGGCTTGCAGTTCCTCGACCTGATCCAGGAAGGCAATATCGGCCTGATGAAGGCGGTCGACAAGTTCGAGTACCGCCGCGGCTACAAGTTCTCGACCTACGCCACCTGGTGGATCCGGCAGGCGATCACCCGTTCGATCGCCGACCAGGCCCGCACCATCCGCATCCCCGTGCACATGATCGAGACGATCAACAAGATCGTCCGCACCTCGCGCCAGATGCTGAACGAGATCGGCCGCGAGCCGACCCCGGAAGAGCTCGCCGAGAAGCTCGGCATGCCGCTGGAGAAGGTCCGCAAGGTCCTCAAGATCGCCAAGGAGCCGCTGTCGCTCGAAACGCCGGTGGGTGACGAAGAGGATTCGCATCTCGGCGATTTCATCGAGGACAAGAACGCGATCCTGCCGATCGATGCGGCGATCCAGTCCAATCTGCGCGAGACCACGACGCGCGTCTTGGCCTCGCTCACGCCGCGCGAAGAGCGCGTGCTGCGCATGCGCTTCGGCATCGGCATGAACACCGACCACACGCTGGAAGAGGTCGGCCAGCAGTTCTCGGTGACAAGAGAGCGCATCCGCCAGATCGAAGCCAAGGCGCTGCGCAAGCTGAAGCACCCATCGCGGTCGCGCAAGCTGCGGAGCTTCCTCGATAACTAAGTCGATCGGTATTCATCGAAACAAGAACGGCGGGCCTGAGCCCGCCGTTTTTTGTTTGTAGGGTTCGTCATTCCGGGGCGGCGCGTAGCGCCGAGCCCGGAATCCATTCTACGGCGAAACGCGCGGCCCGATGGATTCCGGGCTCGCGCTTTGCGCGCCCCGGAATGACGAAAGAAATGGCGATCGGCGATGACCGAATGGGTGGTCGGTTCGCGTCACGCTACTTCTTCTTCGCGCCGACGCGTTCGATGGATTTGATCTCGAGCGGCGGGCGGCCGCCCTTTTCGGCGATCTCGCGGTCCTGGTCGCGCAGGAAGGCGCGCACCGGTTCGTCGCCGTCGAGCCCGCCCAACAGCTCCGAGGGCACGCGGCGGTTGGAGCGCTGCGAGCCGTCTTCATAGAAGACGTTGAAGAAGGCGAATTCGCCTTTGGGATTGGTCCCGGGTTTTTTCGGCATGCGCGGCTTGTCCTCGATCGCAGCGCCGCTGTCAAAGCAAATCGGCCGCGCCGGCGCGCCGGTCTGCCCTGCGCGCCGAAACCCTTGCGTAACGGGGGAGCGCAATTCGGCTTGGCATGCGCTCCCGGCAGCCGTCCGCACATGTAAATTTGATGACGCTCTCAGCCCTCGAACAGAACGAACGCCGCCCACACGCTGGCGTCGGCCGCACCCGCGACCTTGCCATCGCGCGCATCGCGTCGGGTCCGGCGCAGCGCATCGGAATAGGTCAGGCCTTCGGCTAGGTGCTCGTAGAAGCGCACGGTGAAGTTCGCGGTGCCTTCGTCGGCGACCGGCCACAGCGTCAGCAGCGCGCGGCGGACGCCTGCGATGCCGAGCGCGGTCGGCAGGCCGCGCAGGCCGCTGACGAAACTCTCGTCGCCGCGGCCGGTCTCGCAGGCCGACAGCACCAGGAGATCGAGCCCGGACAGGTCCCAGTCCATCACCTCGAAGGCGTAGAGATAGCCGTCCTTCTCGTCGCGCAGCGGCCAGCGGCTATCGCCGGCGCCCGACAGCACGATGCCGCTCTGCCACAGCGTGTCGAGGCCGGACGCCGTGCTGTCGTGATAGAAGCCGTGGGTTGCCAGATGCGCGATGCGCGCCTTGCCGATCGCCTGGCGCAGCGCGGCTTCGCTGACGCCGCTTCCGGTCAGCAGCTCGACCGGCGCGCCGCGGGCGCGGGCGAGCTTGGCGATCGCCTCGATCTCGGTCTTCGTGCCGGGCAGCGGCATCGGACCCGGCACGCCGTATTCGATGCCGCCCGCGAGCAGCATCGCGCCGGTCCTGTCGAGCGTCTCGCGCGCATGGATCGCGATCAGCGCGTCGGGGCTGGTCAGCATCCGGATCGTGGTGCGGTCCTCCAGCAGGCCGCCATCGGCGCCCGGCAGCAGCGCGAACGGCACGGCAAACAGGAAACCGTCCGGCACCACATAGAGCGTGGTCTTGTCCTTCAGCAGCGGCTCCAGCGGCGCCAGCAGCCGCGCGCGAAGAGTCTGGAAGCGGCCCTTGGCGTCGGACGCCTTGCTAGCGGTTGCCTTGTTGTCGGCATCAGCCACGCTGGCCCGCGTCGAGCGCAGCCGCGCGATCTCGGTGCGCACGCCGGTGTCGACCATCCGGCCGGGATCGCCGAGATCGACCACGCGCGGCTCGCTCATCGCGGTCTCGACGATGGCGTAGAGCACGGTCGCCGCCAGTGGCTCCTTCGCCTGCCGGTCCGCCTTCCACTGCCGGGTGATGAAGTAGTTGACCACGGCCTCCTGCGGCCCGAGCAGCCGCGATGGCCGGATCGGATCCTGCGGCAGCTTCACGCCGATCGCATCGAGCCGCTTGTTGAGCGCCTTCTCGGCCGCGTCCTGCCGCCCCCACACCGACCGCGCCCAGTCGTCGAGATTGCCCGACGAGAACAGCTCCTGCTTTTCGCCGTTGAGCCGCAGTGCGGCGCGCACGAGCGTCGCGGTCTCTTCGTCCTTGCCGGCCATTTGCGTCTCGAGCTGGCGCAACGCCGTGGCGTCGCCGCCACCGAGCGTCTTCCAGCGCAGCACGGCGGCGGCAAACGCCGGCTGCGCCACCGATGAGCCGGCTCCGGTGGCGAAGCGGCCGAACGCGAACAAGAGATGGTCGGCATGGGCGCGGATCGCCTCCGCGACGGCGCGATCGCCCGCGGTGCCGACCTCGCGCTTCATCCAGTCGAACATCTCGCGATCGAGCGCGGTGAAGGCCTGCACCGCGCGGTTCGGATCGGTCGCGATCAGGGCGGTCGCGATGCCGAGCTTGATCTCGAAGCTCAGCGGATGCTGCGCGGTGAAGGCCCTGGTTGAGATCGCAAGCGCCGTCTCGCGCAGCCGCATGCCCGCGTCCGGCTCGCCGCGCTGCTCGTGCTGGCCGGCGGCCAGCACCGCAGCCTTGATGCGCAGGAAGTCCGCAAAGTTCTCCTCATTGGCGACGATCGCCTCCAGCCGCGCCAGGTCGGCCTGTGACATCGCGGCGTCGCCGGCCGCGAGCATGTCGGTGTAGAACAGCCAGGCGTCGGCCTGTCCGGCGAAGCTCGGATCCTTCGGCGCCATTGCGACCGCGATCGCGCGGTGGCGGCGGAAATAGCGGCGAGCGTCGTCGAAGCGGCTGAGGTTGAGGAAGTCCTGCCCGGCGTTGTTGACCGTCACCAGCGTGTTGAGATGGTTCTCGCCGTAACGCTTGACGCGCTTCTCGATCGCGAACAGATCGAGCTCCAGCGCTTTCGCCGGCGCGCCGATCTCGCGCAGCATGTCGGCATAATTGTTGGCGAGCTTTGCGGTGGTGCGATGGTCGGGCCCCAGCGCCTTCTCCGAGCGCTCGAAATTGTGCCGGCCCAGATTGGTCGCCGACGCCGCCGAGCCGTTGGTCGACAGCGCCACCGCGAGCTTGTCGCTGGCGATCAGCGATTCCTCGGAGCCTTCGCCCCAAGTGGCGTTGAAGGCCGCGATCGCCTTCATGTAGAGCGGAACGGCCTCCGCGATCCGGGCGTGGTCGGACAGCAGGATGGCGTACATCAGGAGCACGTCGGCATTGCCCGGCGGCGATTGCGCGGATGCCTTGCCCTGGAACGCGCGCACGAACAGTTTTTCGGCGAGATCGTCGCGCTTGACCGCGCGCAGCGTGGCGGTTGCGTTGAAATATTGCTCCATGACGAACTGCGCGTCGTCGAGCCTGTCCGCGGCGTCGAGCGCGGCAACGAGCTGGGCATAGCCGGTATCGATCTTGCCGCCGCGTGTCAGCGTGATGGCGTTCTTCATCTGCGCGGCGATCGCCTGCACGTTGGCGGCAGCTTGCGCCGGCGCCTGTTTGGCGCGCGCGTCCTGCGCCGCGGCGTTCTCGATCGGTCCGGTCACGTCGGCGCCGAACGCAAGCATCAGGCCGATCGCCGCGGCGGCCGCGCGCGGGCGTGTGAAATGTCCGGCTATTTTCATCCGCAGCGTGTCCCCATCATGGTGCGCGTCTCGGGGCGCATTGCCCGCGGAAGACGCCCGGTCGGCGCAGCCACCGATTAGCTGCGCCGATTGACCCGAGCAAGACGCGGCAGGCTGCGCGATCGTCGCGAAACCGGCCGGCGGCCCGTTCATCTTGGTCGCGGCCGGCGACGTCCGCGTTCACCCGGCGCTCTGCTGGTCGGTTGTATGCCAGCGACGCCGCTGCTTCGGATGATGGTACCGGCAGCGGCGCGGCGGGCGCCTCGCGAAAGCGCGCGGCGATCGAAATACGACGGATTTCTGACCATCGTCACTTGCGCCATCGCGCCCGATTCGCGTATGAGGCGCATCTTTCCTCTTCTGCAACTTTCTTTTTTTTTGAGAAGCCGATCGATGTCCAACGTCACCCTCGAGGCCAACAAGGCGCTCGTGCTCGCGCATCATGATGCGGTGACCAACCGCCTCGATCCCGATGCGATCCGCGCGCAGCTGGCGGTCGACTTCTTCGACCACGCCGCGGGCAAGCGGATGAGCGCCGAAGAGGTGATCGCGCATGCGGCCGCCATGCATGAGACATTCGCCGAGCTGTCGGCGGTGGCCGAATGCCTGGTCGCCGAGCGCGACATCGTCGCCGGCCGGTTCGTCTGGCGCGGCCGCCACCGCAGCCCGTGGCGCGGCATCGCCTCGACCGGCCGTCACGTCGAGTTTCGCGGCATGACGTTCTGGCGGATCCGCGACGGCAAAATCTCCGAGCGCTGGGCGGAGATCGACTTCGTCGATCTGGAGCGCCAGCTCAGGGACTGAGCCTTCGTCACCTTCTTCCTGTCCTGTCCTGTCCTGGAACACCGGCGGCCGGTTTTGACCGGACCGATCGTTGACGCGCGTGATCTGCGCCATCGATTTCGTGTCGCGCTCGTCTTGACCAAAGGTTGCTGTTGGACGAGAATAATCCTTTGGATTGCTCAATGATATTTCGAAACGGGCATCGATTTGCTCGTGTCCGAGGATGTTTGCGATGGCCATACTGGAAACGATCGCGAACCGCCAGGCGCAGTGGTCGGAGACCGCAAACCAGCTGAAATCGACCATCGACCGGGCGCGCAAGTCGGCCTTCGCGCTGTCGTCGCTCGGTGCGATCCTGGCGGCGGTGGCCAGCCAGCTGCCAGACCACACGACGGCGCCGCGCACGACTGTCGCGATCGCAGGCGCGGTCAGCCTCGCCCTCGCGACCTTCTTCACCCAGCGTCTGCTCGGCGCCGATCGGATATCGGCCTGGGTGCGCGTGCGCGCGATCTCCGAGCGCCTGAAGCGCGAGGCCTATCGCTTTGCCGCAAGTGCTGCGCCCTATGACGACCCGGCCAGGGCGGACGCGCTGCTCGATGAGGAAGGGCGAAAGATCGAGGCCGATGGTGAGGACCTGCTGCCGCAGCTGGTGCGCGCGGCGAAGCAGGGCTCGGTGCCGCGCGCGAGCCTGGAGCAGGACGAGTATATCAAGCAGCGCGTGCAGGGGCCCATCGCGTGGTTCACCGAAAGGGCCGACAGCAATCAGGTCGTCGCATCGTGGCTGCGGCGCGTCGAATTCGCGCTCGCCGCGCTGGCGACCCTGCTGACGGCGATTGCCGGCGTCGAGGCGAAGCCCGTGATCGCGGGCGTTCCGTTCGACATTGTCGCCTTCACGGCGGTGCTGACCACGCTCGGAGGCGCGGTGCTCGCCCACATCGAAGCCTCGCGCTACGATTTCCTGGTGACCGCCTATCGCGCCACGGCGCGGCGGCTCGAGGACACCAACAATCGGCGACCCGCCTCGTGGTCCGACTTCGTCAACGAATGCGAGAACATCCTCGCGACAGAGAACACCTCCTGGATCGCCAAGTTCACCGGCAAGACCGAGGCGAAGCCGGGCGGGTGACGGCCCGCGTGGTTTGGGCAAAATCTGCACAACTCCGCCGCGCTCCGACCGTGATCCCCCGCCATCGTCGGTGGCATGCATCACAGGCTGACAGGTCACGCCAAACCGATCGCGAGCGCCGCGGCCAACTGGCCGCCGCTGCGCCGCTTCATCGCCGCCGAACATCGCCTCGGCCTGGTGATGGCGCAGCGGCGATGTTCGGCGGCGCTTTACGAATTCGTGCGGTTCGGCGTGAAGCAGGCCTGGGCCTGCCTGTTCGGCGGCATCGCGGTGGCGCTGATGATCGGCACCTGGCGCTTCTATCCAGAGGATGCGCCGCTTGCGCGCTACGACTTCCTGTTTGTTTCAATGCTCGCCGTCCAGGTCGCGCTGCTGGCCGGACGGCTCGAGACCTGGGAGGAGGCGCGGGTCATCCTGATCTACCATGTCGTCGGCACCGCGATGGAGCTCTTCAAGACCTCGGTCGGCTCCTGGATCTATCCGGAGCCCAGCATCTTCCACGTCGGCGGCGTGCCGCTGTTCTCGGGCTTCATGTATTCCTGCATCGGCAGCTATATCTGCCGCTGCTGGCGGCTGTTCGATTTCCGCTTTGTCCGGCATCCGCGCCGTCTCGCCCTGATCGCCCTCAGCGTCGCGATCTATGTCAACTTCTTCAGCCATCACTACATCGTCGATCTGCGCTGGCTGCTGTTCGGCTGGGCGATCCGGCTGTTCGGCCGCACCCGCATCCATTTCAAGGTCTGGACCGGCTATCGTTCGATGCCGCTGCTGCTCGGCCTCGTGCTGGTGGCGCTGTTCATCTGGTTCGCCGAAAACATCGGCACCGTCACCAGGACCTGGCTCTACCCCTCGCAGCGGCTCGGCTGGTCGATGGTCGGACTCGACAAGCTCGGCTCGTGGTTTCTGCTCGTGATCGTCAGCTACACGCTGGTGAGCCTGGTCAATGCGCCGTTGAGGTGGCGGGACGAGCGTGCAGCTACGGGGCGGCGGGATCACAAAGCCGTCGGCGGAATGTCCGTCCCGACGCTTTGACTGCCTCGTTTGCTCCATGGCATGATCGGCCATTCGAAGCAGGAGAGGGATGTTTGCATGCTCAGGTGTCGTTTGGCGGTTGTGTTCGGCGCCTTGCTGCTTGCCACCCCTTCCTACGCCGCCCGCTGCGGCGGCAGTTTTCCGGCCTTCGTGCAGGCGTTCTCGCAGGAGGCCGCCGCGGCCGGCATCCAGCAGGACGTGATCTCGCAGGCGCTCGGCGGGGTGCAGCAGGATGGCGGCGTGCTCGCCTTCGATCGGCGGCAGCGCTACACCTTCAACAAGACCTTCGAGCAGTATGTCGCAACCCGCGTCGGCTCCGGGCGCATCAATGGCGGCCGCGCCATGTTGCAGCGTCATGCCGCGCTGTTGTCGAAGATCGAGCAGCAATACGGCGTGCCGCGCCAGATCCTGGTTGCGATCTGGGGGCTCGAGACCGATTTCGGCAAGGGCGACATGGGCAAGCTGCCGGTGTTCCGGGTGCTTGCCACGCTGGCGCATGATTGCCGGCGGACCGATCTGTTCCAGGGCGAGCTGCTCGCCGCGCTCAAGATCCTGCAGCGCGGCGACCTCCGGCTCAACGACATGATCGGCGCCTATGCCGGCGAGATCGGCCAGACCCAATTCCTGCCGTCGTCCTACATCAAATACGGCGTCGATTTCGACGGCGACGGCCATGTCGATCTGCGCCACTCGGTGCCCGACGTGCTGGCCTCGACCGCCAATCTGCTGCACGCGAACGGCTTCAAGATGGGTGCGCCCTATGGCGAAGGCAGCGCCAATTTCGAGGCGATGCGCGAGTGGAACAGGGCGGTGATCTATCGCAAGACCATCGGGTATTTCGCCGATCAGCTCGTGGGGCGGTGACCGCCTTGCGGTCATCCCGGGGCGCGCCTCGGCGCGAACCCGGGATCTCGAGCCGCATATTCGGTGTCATTCCCCGATGCGCAATTGCGTATCTGAGGGCGCGCGCAGCGCGAGCCCGGAATCCATCGACCCGCATAACCTGCTGAGAAATGGATTCCGGGCTCTCGCTGCGCGAGCCCCGGAATGACGCGGTGAGAATGAGCGACGTCCCATGGAAACCATCGGCAGCCAAAAGATCTGGTCGTTCTTCGACCGCCGCGGCTGTCAGGTCGCGAGGAATTCGGCGGTGCGGGAGGGGCCGGGGCATCGCGTCGGCTCCTATCTCGAGCTCGCCACCAAGATCGCCGAGCTGCAATTCCTCAACCGCGACCATGTGCTGCTGTTTCGCGGCCAGGGCGCGGATCACCGCAATATCAAGAACAACTCGTCGCTGAAGCCGACGCTGTTCCGCGGCGGCCGCGGCAACCCGGACCGCGCCACGCTGGCTGAGCGGTTCGAGGTCCTGCGCCGCGCCGAGCAGATCCTGATCGCCGACTACGCCAAGGCAAAGCTGCTCGGGCTGGAGCGGCTGAAGCGGCATCGCATCCTGCGCTGGTCGATCCTGCAGCATTACGAGGTCTGCACCACGCCGCTGCTCGACGTCACCCATTCGATCCGGATCGCCGCCTCCTTTGCCTCGCTGGCGGAGACCGGCGCCGCCTTCCTCTATGTGCTCGGCGTGCCGAATCTGAGCGGCGCGATCACCGCGAGCGCCGAGGCCGGGTTGCAGATCGTGCGGCTCTCCAGCGTGTGCCCGCCGGCGGCGGTGCGGCCGCATATCCAGGAGGGCTATCTGCTCGGCGAGTACCCCGAGATATCCGGCACCGACGAGCGGGAAAACTATTTCCCCTACGAGATGGATTTCGGCCGGCGGCTGGTGGCGAAATTCTCGTTCGCGCCGGCGTCGTTCTGGAAGAACGACAATTTCCCGCAGGTGACGCGAAGCGCGTTGTATCCGTCGCAGAACAGCGATCCGCTGTTTCGGCTGGCGCTCGGAGTGAAGAAGCAGTTGGGCGGGTGAACAGTGCCAGGCGTGGCTCATTGAACGCGCCACACACTCGGTGTCGTCCCGGGTTTGACCCGGGACCCATAACCACAGAGTTGTGTTGTTGAAGCGAGCTGTGGTCCCAGCATTGCGCCACAATGGCCCGCTGTGGTCATGGGTCCCTGCCTTCGCCGGGACGACAGTTGGAGGGAGCGCGCTGCGCTTCCGTCACCCTGAGGAGGCCGCAACGCGGCCGTCTCGAAGGGTCGACGGCCCGACTGTGGCCGTGCATCCTCTCGCGACGCCGTTCCGCGGCTCCTCCAGCGACAAAGGCGAAGCCTTTGCGCGGGGATGACGGGTCAACACACGCAGTGTCGCGACGCGACGAGACGTCCTATTTCGCATCCCCCGCCAGCTTCGCCGTCGCCTTCTCGATCTGCCGTTGCAGCACCTTCCAATAGGTGCCCGGGCGGAAGCGTTGCAGCAGGTCCATGAAGCGGGCGTCGTTGCCGATCAGGATGCGCGGCTGGTTCTTTTCGATGCCGGTGATGATGCGCTGCGCGGCGGCGGTCGGCGTGGTCCTGGCCAACGCCTCGAAACGCTCGATCGACTGGACGCGGCGGGCATTGTCGGTGACGCCGATCCCCGTGCGCGAGTTGCGCGCGATGTTGGTGGCGACGCCGCCGGGATGCACCACGGAGAGCTTGATCGGGCTGTTCGCCACCGCAAGCTCGTGGCGCAGGCTTTCCGAGAAGCCGCGCACCGCGAATTTGGCCGCGCAATAGGCGCTCTGGCCGGGCGGGGCGATGATGCCGAAGATCGACGAGACATTGACGATATGCGCCGCGCGCTGCCGTGCGAGCAGCGGCAGGAAGGCGCGGCAGCCGTGCACCACGCCCCAGAAATTGATGTTGAACAGCCACTCCATCTGCGCCTGGTCGATCTCGTCGAACTGGCCGAGCAGCGCGACGCCGGCATTGTTGACGACGATGTTGAGCGTGGGGTGCGCGGCCCCGGCGGCTTGTGCGAACGCGGCGATCTCTTCGGGCTCGCTGACGTCGAGCCGATGCACGGTGACCTTGCGGGAGCTCACCTTGGCGATCTCGGCGGCGGTGGCCTGCAGGCCGGCCTCGTCCCGGTCGGCGATCGCGAGGTCACAACCGCGCAGCGCGAGTTCATGCGCGAGCGCGCGGCCGATGCCGCTGGCGGCCCCGGTCACGGCGGCGGCGGATCCAGAGATCGCGGTCATGTCAGGTCGGCTCCATCTGAACAAGGGGGCGGCTGCGAGGCGGGAACATGGCGGTTTCCTCACTTTTCTCAAATTGGAACTGAACATCCAGCCATTTTAGGCATTCAACGTTTGTTAGGTGCTCGAATCGAAGCTTCAAACCAAGGGAGGCCTACCGTGGGACAGTCAAAGCCCTATCGCGCGAAGGCCCTGGTCGTCGAGGACGATCCAATGCAGCGCGAGATGATCAGCCTCCTGTTGGAGGAGAGCGAGTTCGACGTGATCTCGTGCGAGAGCGCCGAGGCCGCCGAGCTGGTGCTGCAGGGCAACAGCGACAATGTCGTGCTGATGATGACGGACGTCGAACTGGCCGGACACATGACCGGTATCGAGCTCGCTTATGCCGCGAAGAAATACAAACCCGATCTCGATGTGGTCGTCACCTCGGGCAGGCCGTTGCGGCAGCGCCTGCCCGACGGCGCGATGTTCTGGTCGAAGCCCTGGGCGCCGCTCGACGTGATCCGCCTCGCCGAGACCAAGGCGTCGGAGATATCGCGCGGAGGGTCGCGTCGATCCTGACAAGGCGACGGCGTCCGTAGCGGAGCTGCCGGCGCGGCGAAGGACGGAAGAAAGGAAGGAAGGGTGCTGCTTCCACCCGCCCGGCGGTCGTGATATTTCCGACGGCCGACCGCGTATGGTCGGCTCGAGGATTTGACATGACCTGGTCCTTCCTGCTGACCACCCTGATCGTCGTAGCCTCGCCCGGCACCGGCGTGCTCTATACCCTGGCGGTGGCACTGACCCGCGGTTCGCGCGCCAGCGTGGCGGCGGCGTTCGGCTGCACGCTCGGGATCGTGCCGCAGATGATTGCGGCGATGCTCGGGCTTGCCGCCATCCTGCACACCAGCGCGATGGCGTTCGCTGCGCTGAAATGGGGCGGCGTGGTTTACCTGCTTTACATGGCCTGGCAGGCGCTGCGCGAGCGCGGCGCGCTCGCCGTCGATCCCGGGATCAAGCCGCGCTCGAGCCGGCGGGTGATCGTGACCGCGATCCTGATCAACATCCTCAATCCGAAGCTGTCGATCTTCTTCCTGGCCTTCCTGCCGCAGTTCATCGCGGTCGACGAGCCGCACCCGCTGACGCGGATGGTCGAGCTCAGCTGCGTGTTCATGGCGATGACGTTTGCCGTGTTCGCGGTCTATGGGCTGTTCGCGGCCTCGGTGCGCGACCGCGTCATCACCCGGCCCAGGGTGATGGCTTGGCTGCGGCGCAGCTTTGCCGCGGGCTTTGCCGTGCTCGGCGCCAAGCTCGCCTTCGCGGAGCGCTGACGCCGCCGTCGCGCAGCGCCCCGATCGAGGCAATAAAAAAGCAGGCCTTGCGCCTGCTGCCTCTTGCGCCCGTCGGTCTCGGGCCGATCGATGTAAGCGTGAATTTGTGGTTGATGAGTCCAGGGCTGGCGTCGCTCCGGCCGGTCGTCCCGGTCCGGGTGCCCGGGCAGGGCAGGAGCCGCTACCCGGGCTGGAATTCGCTACTTCTTGGCGGCCTTCTTCTTCGTCGCCTTTTTCGCCTTCGCCTTCTTCGCCTTCTTCGCTTTCTTAGCCATAGTATCCTCTCAAGGTTTCATGGATTGAACGCGACTCCGAGGCATGCTTGGCGGAGGGCCAGCCTCGCAACATCCTCAGTATCAAACTCAGCAGATTCGGAGGCGGCTGCCGCGTGCTGTCACGACGCCGTCATCGTGTTATCCACAGCTGTTACGTGTTTTTGCCGGTTTTTTCGCACGCATGCGCGGGTCGCGCGCGGTGTCGTCGCATCCGGCATGCTTAACGATGCGCGAACGGCCGATGCGGACATCTTCATCAATTCAAAACCACGGTGCGGATCGACGCCTCGCGGGTGACGGTCCGTTAAGCGCCGCGGCCGCATCCTGCACCGTAAGGCAACGCGGATTGTCATTGGGAAACGCCCTTGGGGCGCGCGGAAGGCTATTTCAGAAGAGGCGAGGCCGATAGCGGTCTCGAACAGGGGCGATGTTGAGCGTTCCGACGCTTTGGACGGTATTCATTGTCAATTTTCTCGCGCTCGGCCTGATCTGGGCCTATGTCGCGCGCAGCTATCCTGCTTTCGGCGCGGCCCGGTTCTGGACCGCATCCGCCTTCATAGCCTCCGCAGGCGCCGCCTGCGCGATGCTCCGTGTCACGGTGACGGACTCGCTCGTGCCGCTGCTCGGCGCGGGGACGCTGATGGTGTTCGCCGCCGGCCTCGCCGCGATGGGCGTCGAGCGGTTCTACGACAAGCCGGTGCGCTGGCGCAGCACCGCGCTGTCAGCCGCGCTCGCCTTCGCCGGCCTCGGCGTCTTCATCTTTGCCTATGACAGCATGCCGATGCGCATCCTGGTCTACACGGTCGCGCAGGTCATGCCGCTGGCGCTGACGCTGAAGCTGTTGCTGTCGCCCGAGAACGGCCGGGTTAGCCCCGGCGCGCGGCTCGCCGGCATCGTCGCCTCGGTGCTGATCGGCATCTACGCGCTGCGCCTGGTCGGCGCCCTGCTGCAGCCCGGCGAATTCTCCTTCGTCCGCTTCAACGCCAGCCAGTCGCTGGTGATCCTGCTGATGGTGTTCCTGTCGATGGCGCTCAATTTCGGCTTCCTGCTGATGGCGATCGACCGGCTGCGCAGCGAGGTCGCCGACCTGGCGCTGCTCGACGATCTCACCGGCGTCGGCAACCGCCGCCATCTGGTGCAGCGGCTGACCGAGGAATGCGCGCGCTCCGACCGCAACGGCGAGGCGTTCGCGCTCTTGGTGATCGACCTCGACGGCTTCAAGGGCATCAACGACACCCACGGCCACGCCGCCGGCGACGCCTGCCTGCAGCATTTCACGCTGATGGCGCAGACCCGGCTCCGCCCCGGCGACATGCTGGCCCGCACCGGCGGCGACGAGTTCTGCATCGTGCTGCCGTCCTCGACGCTGCGCGAGGGCGCGATGATCGCGCGCCGCGTGCTGGAGGTCTGCCGCGCCGATGCCGAGCAGTGCACCGGCCGTGACATCCCGATCGCGGTCTCGATCGGCATCGCGCAATGGACCCGCGAGATCGGCATGCATCCCGACCGCCTGATCGCCGCCGCCGACCACGCGCTGTACGACGCCAAGAAGGGCGGCAAGAACGGCTACGCGGCCTATGAACCGAAGCCGGCGCCGGAGATCGTCGATGCGCTGGAGGCCGCCCTGCGCAAGCGCGCCTGAGCGTGCTAATGTTGTGTCTCTGACAGTCCATTCCGTCATTCCGGGGCGCGACGACGTCGCGAACCCGGAATCCAGAGGTCGTGGATCGTGATTCCGGGTTCTCGCTTCGCGAGCCCCGGAATGACTGAGTGAATGCCCCGGATCGTTCCGCAATGATGTCCCGCCTGCTCGCCGCGCTTCTCGCGCTCGTGATCTCCTCCGCCGCCCTGGCTGAAACCTCCGATCTCGCTGCGATCGCGCGGTCGCAGGGCACGCCCGAGATTCCCGGCCTGACGATGGTCTGGCTGTCGCCCTGGGGCGACGTCGCCCACGCGCATCCCTGGCGCAACATTATCGTGCACCAGACCGAGGGGCCGGCCGGTTCGGCACGCTCCGGCGCGCAACAGCAGCACAAGAACCCGACCAGGCGCGGCGTCATGGTCTGGGTCGAGACCGACGGCACGGTCTATTGGGCGGTCGCCGACAATCTGGTGCCGACCCACACCGACGGCGCCGATCGCAACGACAACAAATACATCGACAACAGCAAGACCTATCATCGGGTCAACAAGGACAGCTCGATCGGCGTCGAGTTCGCCGGCAATTATCCCGACGTCACCAAGGGCCCGACCGACGCCCAGATCGCCGCCTGGCGCGTGCTGGTGCGCGTGCTGCGCGCGCGCTACCGCATTCCGCTCGACCACGTCTATGCGCACAACTGGATCGACTTCAAGGATGCCCGCTACTGCGAAGGTTGCGCGCTTGCGACCATGGCGCGGGAGTGGGGCGAGTAGTGTCATGCTTGGACAGGGTCCGCTCAGCTCAGCAAACAGCCGTCATCGCCCGGCTTGACCGGGCGATCCAGTATCCAGAGGCAGCCGTTATATTACTCGCCCGCCCTCTCTTGACCGCCGCGGCGTACTGGGTCCCCCGCTTCCGCGGAGGACGACAGTGAAGTTGCTGAGAACGCTACCACAAAAGCGAAAAGGCCGGCGTCGCTGCCGGCTTTCGTGTCTGCTAGCCCGGACATTCTCCTTCAGCGTTAACGACGCTTAACGATTTCCAGCCCGAGCGACATCGCTTCGAAGTTTGTTAGAGTTTGCTGAGTAGTTCTCCAGGCACAGGGGAATCTGGGGAAAGACATGGGTCGGCGGGCCAAACGCGGAAAGACAAAGACCGAGGCGCTCGCACTGCCGGTGATGGGGCGAGTTGCAATCGGCGTCATCGCCGCTGCTGCATTGGGGTATGGTTTGCTGTGGCGCCCGGCGAGCGTTCAGCCGACACGCAAGCCGTCGGCGCAGCAGGCCGCGGTGCCGTCAACGCCGGCTCACGCATCGACTGCGGTTCGCGTCGCGGCGCCGGCCCCGGCTCCGGTCCCGGTCCCAGTCCCGGCGCCTGCGCCCCTGGTCGAGCCGCCCAAAGCCGCTGATGGTCCCGGAAAATTCGTTCGACAGGTGGTCGACTACGCCAGCCGTCAGACGCCGGGAACCGTCGTCATCGATACCGGAAACACGTTCCTCTATCTCGTTCTGAACGACAGGCAGGCGATGCGCTACGGCATCGGTGTCGGCCGCGAAGGGTTCACCTGGTCCGGCGAACAGACGGTGGCCCGCAAGACGGAATGGCCGGATTGGCGTCCGCCGCCGGAGATGCTCACGCGGCAACCTTATCTGCCGCGGTTCATGGCAGGCGGACCCGGCAATCCGCTTGGCGCCCGGGCGATGTATCTGGGCGAGACCGAATATCGAATTCACGGCACCAACAAGCCCGATACGATCGGCAGGCGGGTTTCGTCGGGCTGTATCCGGCTGACCAATGACGACGTCACGGACCTTTATGAGCGGGTGAAGGTCGGAGCCAAGGTGATCGTGCTGCCGGCAACCTCAGCCCATCGGCCATCCGAGGCCGCGCCGTCCGACGCTGCCCTCCGGTCGCCGTCGAACCGGCCCTTGGCAGCCAACGCGCAGATGTAGCTCTTGAGGCTCATGCGTATACACGGCCCCGGATGGGCGGAGCCAACGGGTCCGCGCAGCGCGCGGCCCGATGACAAACTCCGCGATACCCATCATCTCCCCGGCAAAAGATTGATGGTTGTCGCCTCGCTTCACCCATTATACGGACCAATGATGACCATTGTCCGAGAGTTCGACGGAATGGCGATGGACATAGTATCGAATGGGAAATCGAGACCGCAGATATTGGTCTATGCTGTTCTTGGCAGTTCCGGTGACAGGTCCGCTCCGGGATCGAACGAACTTGGAGCCACATATTCGACGCGCTGGATTCCACCATCCATGCAGAGCGCGATGCCGTAGCGGTGCGGTCAAGATTTGAAAAGCCGTTCGAGCCTACCTGCATGGCCAACGAATTCTCCAGCTACGTTGCGATGATTGAACTCGTCGGCTCGCTGGATCTGCATCTTCGAATGAGCGGTTCCGTGGCAAGTGAGAGCGGTAATTCTACGGTGCCGCCTTCGATGGTCGAAAAAAGCGATGTGGGCTAAAGTTGAGTTGGGGGCAGTCTGAGCGCACAGGTCGACCATGACGACTAAGCAACCGAACTTCCGTTCGCCGAAGGCATTGATGGCCGGCGCACAAGATGCATGGCATCGGCTATTCGAGCATTGCCCCGTCCCGATACTTTTGCTCACGCCCGACCTGAAGATTGTCAACGGCAATGATGCCTATCTGGGCGGCGTCTCTCGCTCGCGAGATACGCTTGCCGGTTTGGACATGTTCGATGCCTTCCCCGACAATCCACATCTGACACACGCGGACGGCGTTGCCAATCTGGCGGCGTCGTTTGGGAAGGTCCTTCAGGAGAAACGTGGGCAGGTCATGCCTCTCCAGAGATATGACATCCAGCCTGAGGGGCGACCGTGGCAGGTCCGCTATTGGCATCCCAAGAACTGGCCGGTGCTTGATGACGACGGCTCAATCGTCGCGGTGGTCCATCACGTCACCGATGCAACCACCTCTGTTCTGGCTAGAAAGTCCGAGAGAGCGGGTCCGCCTCCTGCTTCGTCAGAAGCCCTCTTGCAATCGGCCGACCAAGCCATTTTCGAAGCGCGCGAAACCGCGAGACAGACCCGCGAGGCGATCTTGGTGTCCCGCGCGCTGATCGAGGAAAGTTTGCCGTCTTCGATGCTCCGCGGCCCAAGCTAAAAGGCGCGGCCGAATTCGACGCGAGGTTTGGCTGAGGGCTTGATCGATGCATGACGTTTCCGAACTGCCGCTCCTGCAATCAGCGCTGAACGAGGCCTTGGCCATTACAGGTCAGGAGCTCGGCAACATTCAACTCATCGACTGGAAGATGGGTCACCTGGAGATCATGGCTCAGCAGGGCTTTACCGAAGAGTTTCTCGACTGCTTTCGTCGTGTAACGATCCGGGACGGGTGTGCGTGCGGTCGCGCTCTTTTCAATCGGCAGCCGGTCGTTATCCATGACGTCACGCTGGACCCACGATTTTTCCCGTTTCGGAATGTCGCTGAACGGGCCGGTTTCAAGGCTGTACAGTCAACCCCGCTTCTCACCAATTCTGGCGCTCTTGTCGGGGTCCTCTCGACACACGGCCCACATGCTCCGAGTGAAGAGCAACTGGGTTCGATCAGAAGCTTGGCCATACGAACAGCTCACAGCATACTTCGCGCGCGCGCCGAGAAATCCAGTTTTCCGGATTTGGACGGCTTTGCCATGCGTCGGCGGCTGCAAACGGTGCTTGCATAACCGCAAACGACGCCCGACTAACCGCGTCGAACGATCGGAACCGCTGCCCTTAGCCGACATGGCCAGGAGCGCCTCTTGACACCATGTCAAAAGCCAGCCGTAGGACGGGTGGAGCGCAGAGCAATACCCATCAATCTTCTGCTGCGAGGTGAGATGATGGGGATCGCGGAGTTATCACCGGGCCGCGCGCTGCGCGGACCCATCCGACAGATGCAGTCATCTCAGCGGCTGAGGCGCTTCCGATCAGCGTGCGTTGCCAGGGCGCGTTCCAATTCGCGGGTGCGTTTGGCGATGTCATCCAACTCGAAGCTCTGCGACGTCATGAAGGCCCCCGAGCCCGCATCAGGGTCGCTCGCGAGACGGCGGGTTTCGCTCAAGTGATGAGAGAGCCAGGCCTTCTGCTCTGCCTGCAGCCTCACGCGCGCTCCGCCGCTTTCTCGCTGCAGCAGCAGTTGGTAGGCAGCGTTCAGCCGGGCATCCCATTTGTCGATCTCGGCTTTACCGCAATCGAGCATCTTGCTCGAAACACCGTCCGAACGCTCAACGCATGCCGCCATCTCGTCGTCCGATTGCGCGTGGGCGCACGCAGCGATGAGCACGAGCAGGCCGGCAAGGCCATATTTGAAGGTCACGGGAGAGGGCGCCTATCGTTTAACGACGCGCGATGGCGCAATGATTTCGTGTCGCTTTTGCGGCGACGACGAAGTAGCCCGTTGGAGCCAACGGGTCCGCGCAGCGTGCGGCCGCGTAGCCCCATTGCATAGCGGCCAGAACTGCAGGAAGGCATTGCCCAGCTAGCGGTGGTCTTATACCATCGGCAAGGTCAAGGGGGGCAGCCTTGGAAAGAGACGAACTTGAGCGCCTGGCGGGCCGCCGGTTGCGGCTGAGCTTCGAGGAGATCGTAAACCATCCTCGGCTGCCGGAAGCGCGGCGCGCCTACATCGCGGCCTTTTGCGACTTGTACGAGGGTGATCCGTTCCTGGTTCGCCTGCTGCTCCAGGCCGGCCGATTCCTCGTTTTTCTGAGCGCAGCGGTGCTCGAAGCCGCACAGGATCCGGCCCGCCGCGAAACCTGGTTCACGGTCACCGCGCTGAAGCGGCAGCTCAATATGCACGGACACGCGAGTGACCGGCAGGTGGATCATCTGCTGGCACGGCTGTGCGAGGTCGGATTCATCTCGCAGAGCCGAGCGCCGGCCGACCGGCGTGTGCGACTGCTGGCGACCACGGACAAGCTGCGCTCGCATCATGCCGAGTGGCTTGCGACCCACTTCGTGCCGCTTGCCAAATTGTACCCCGATCACGACTACAGCCCGGTTCTGTCCCGAAATCAGGCCTTCAATGTCACCCACTGCCGCGTCGGCCTGCCGTTCTTTCCGGTCTCCGTTCGCCTCATGATGACGCTACCGGATACGATGCTGTTCTTTTCCCATGCCGCGGGGCCGCTGATTCAAAATGCGGTCCTGAAGGCTGCCATGGATGCGGGCGATCCGACCGCGGCCATCCCCTACATGGATGTGGCGGAGCGCTTCGGCGTTTCACGAACTCATATCCGCAACCTGATGAACGCCGCGCAGGCGGCCGGTCTCGTCAGGATCCTTGGGCGCGGCGGGCGGAGCATCGAGATCACGCCGCGCCACTGGGTGAGCTACGATCGTGGCCTTGCAGTTGGAATGTACCTGCACGACGCGGTCAACCTCGTCGCGATGCGCGATTGGACCGAGACCCAGCGCCGCTCCGCCGCTCGCCTGTTGACCGTGGGGTGACTCTGTTCGCAGCTTTTCCCGGTGCCTTCGATAGGCGCAAAGTTTTCCGACTGCGTCTCGCTCGGAAAGGCTAGATTTATCTGCGGTCCGACCTTGCCCCCATGGGCCCGTTTATTTTTCAGTTTCATTGCTTGAGGAATTTTTTTGATGACCGAAATCGATAGCGGCGTGCACGGCTCCACTGCGGGGCCGCTCCGTTCGCTTGTATACGCCTTGTTTATTGCGATCATGGCCGCTTTTGGCCTGTACGCCGTCTTCGTCGCAGGTCCTGCCATGCGCGCCGCCGCACACGACGACCTCGTGAGGAGGGTTGCTGACGAAGATCGCCAATTCTGCGGAAAGTTCGGAATCGGCGCGGGCACAGACACGTTCGCTGCATGCAGGGGAGAGCTGTCGATTGTCCGGCAACGGCAGGTCGATCGCGACAACGCCGCCGCCCAAGGTCTGCTTTAGCGCTTCAACCTCGATATTTCTTCCGCAAAGGATTTGTCTATGGTCAAACGTTCGATGTTTGGATTGGGAGTTGCCGCGATCTGGATCGGTTCGGCCTCGGCGCAGGAGGCTCCTCCCTCCTATCAGGCCGATCCGATGGTCTATAAGGTCATCTTCGAAGATCAAAGCTTTCGTGTAATCGCGGCGACCTGGAAGAAAGGCACAACGGACAAGCCGCATTCGCACCCGCTTCCTTTCGTGGTCTACGCGCTCGATGATTGCGCCGTGCGGGTCCACAATCCGGACGGCACGACGCGCGAACTGAAGAACAAGGCCGGAGCGGCCAGCGCGGGGCCCATCACTGCCTCGCATACGGCTGAAAACGTCGGCGACACGGACTGTCGAGCGCTTCTGGTGGAGCGAAAGTAATCCGGCCATGAGACACTGGACTTGCATCATGCGTTACCGGATCGCTCCGATCGTCATCACCCTGGCTGCATTGCTTGGCGCAATCGCGTCGCCGGCACGGGCCGACGAAACGACCGATACACGAGAGCCCGTGCAGCGAACCGACATCGAGAAAGCCTTCGTGCTGGAGCAAATGCGGCTGTTCCTGGCCTCCATCGTGGAGGTCGAGGAAGGGCTTGGCTCGGGCGATCTGGATCTGGTCGCGCGTGAAGCAGCGGCGCGCGGTCGCAAGGCCAATGCCGCGCTGGTCCGGCCGGCGACCCTGGCCGCCAAGGAAAGCGACGCCTGGAAGGCGATGATCGGCTCGGTCCGGAGCGGCTTTGACCAGATCGCTGAGCAGGCGGCTGCGCGCGCGCCGGCGGCAAAAATCAACAAGACGCTTGCCGACACGATGAGGAATTGCGTTGCCTGCCATCAAGCCTATCGCATTTCCGCGGAAGCGCGTTAGGCTCGGCGGTTGAGATCGACTTGTTGTCCATAGCCGGCTTCGGCGGGGCAATGTCCCTCGGTTGGGACATCGGCACGAAGCGTGGCGGCATCTGCGTGCCGGGCGCGGCGTCCTGCGCCGCGCGGTACTGCCGGTTGCCTCGCCGATCGCAGCGCTTCTGACCGCCGGGGGTTGGATCGCTCCCTTCCGAGATGCGGTGCTGAAGCGGTCCTGATCGTCGTATGAACGGGCTCACACGCCCGAAAGGTCGGCCGCGGTATTTTGCAATCCGGTACCTCCGTATATGCTGGCGGGAGCCTTCCCGGAGTGATGCTGTTGGCAGAACGCCTCGATCGGAGATTGTCGGCAATTCTGGCCGCGGACGTGGCCGGCTATAGCCGCCTGATGGGCGCCGACGAAGAGGGGACGCTGGTGCAGTTGCGCGGGCATCGCAACGGCGTCGTCGAGCCCAAGATCACCGAGCACCGCGGCAGGCTGGTCAAGACCACTGGAGATGGCATGCTGGCGGAGTTTGCCAGCGCCGTGGACGCCGTGCGCTGCGCGGTCGACATCCAGCTCGCAACGGCGAGCGCCAATCTCAGTGTCGCCAGTTCTAAACGTGTCGAATTTCGCATCGGCGTGCACGTCGGCGATATCATTTCCGAGGACGGCGACATTTTCGGCGATGGCGTCAACATCGCCGCGCGTCTGGAGGGTCTTGCCGATCCCGGCGGCATCTGCGTCTCAGCGAGGGTGCAGGAGGACGTCGACGGGCGGCTCGACGTCACGTTCCGCGACGGCGGCGAGCAACAACTCAAGAATATCGCGCGTCCAATTCGGGTCTACCGCATCCAGTTTGGCCGGGCCGAGACGGCCGCGGCGCCGGCACCCATGCTGGCGTTGCCGGGCAAGCCATCTGTGGTGGTGCTTCCGTTCCAGAACATGAGCCCGGATCCCGATCAGGACTACTTCGCCGACGGGATGGTGGAAGACATCATCATGGCGTTGTCGCGCTTCAGCAGCCTGTTCGTGATCTCGCGCAATTCCTCCTTCACCTACAAGGGCCGTGCGGTTGACGTGAAGCAGATCGGACGCGAACTCGGCGTCCGCTATGTGCTCGAGGGCAGTGTGCGCAAGGCGGGACAACGCGTGCGGATCTCCGGCCAACTCGTGGACGCGATCACCGGCACTCACCTTTGGGTCGACCGTTTCGAAGGTACGCTGGAAGATGTGTTCGACCTCCAGGACAAGGTGACGTCCCGCGTGGCCGGTGCGCTCGTTCCGACCATCCGCCATGCCGAGATCGAACGCGCCAAGCACCGGCCGACCGAAAGCACCGATGCACACATGACCTATATGCGCGGCATCGGCTCTCTCTATCAATGGACCAAGGCCGGTATTGAAGAAGCGCTGAAGCTGTTCCATGAGGCGATGAGGATCGATCCGGACTTCAGCATGCCCTACGGCATGGCGGCAGTCAGCTATGTCACGCTGCGGTCCACCGGATGGGTGGGCGACCTTGCCTCGCTCGTGCCAAGGGTGCACGAGCTCGTTGCGCGGGCGCCCGAGGTCGGCCGGGATGATGCCTTCACCCTGGGATCCTGCGGCTTTGCCGCAGCCAACATCCTGGGCGATCTCGACACCGGTGCGGCGCTGCTTGATCGCGCCTTGGCTATGAACGTAAATCACGCGCTGATGTGGGCGCAAAGCGCGTACGTGTGCGCTTGGCGTGGCGAACCGGAACTGGCGCTGGCTCACACCGAACGCGCGCGTCGCCTCAGCCCGGTGGATCCGCAGACCTTCACGATCGACGGCGCGGCGGCGCTGGCCCATTTCATCGCTGGCCGGGATGAAGAGGCACTGGCCGTCGCCGAGATGGCCCTGCGACAGAACCCGTTCTTCTCGCCGGCGACACGCATCGCGCTGGCAAGCGCCGCGCTGCTGAACCGGACCGAGCTGACCAAGAAATACCTCGCCCAACTCAAGCTGCTTGACCCGAATCTCTCACTCTCGAATCTGGACACCCGTGTCGGCGTGCGGCGACCGGAAGATATCGCGCGCTTCGGCGCGGGCCTGCGCAAGGCGGGCTTGCCGGAGTAGACAGGGCAGAGATGGCTTTCAACTCAAATGGATCGAGGAATGCAATGGCGGCTTATGTCATCTTCGACGTGGATATTCGTGAGCCCAGGCAATACCAGGAATTCATGTCTGGCGTGAAGCCGGCCCTGGAAGCGGCCGGCGCCAAATATCTTGCGCGGGGCGGAGCTCACAAAGTCTACGAAGGAGATTGGGAGCCGCGTAGGATTGTGCTGTTGGAATTCCCGTCGGTCGCGGCCTGGGAGTCGTTTTACAACGGCGCAACGTATCAAGGACTGAAGCGCCTGAGAGAGGGTTGCAGCTCGGCGCGTTTGGTCAGCGTGGAGGGCCTCGGCTGACGGCTCCGCCATGGGGTTGGGGTGTGCGCACCGAGCACCGCCTTGCAAAAACAAAAAAGCCGGCGTTGCCGCCGGCTTTCGTGTCTGTTGGCTCGCCGCGCGCTTAATGCGCGGCTTCGAGCGCTGCTTCCTGCCGGGCGATCGTACCCTTGACGGCCGACTGCACCTTTTCGAAGGCGCGGACCTCGATCTGCCGCACGCGCTCGCGTGACACGCCGAACTCGGCGGCGAGGTCTTCCAGCGTCATCGGCTCATCCGCCAGGCGCCGCGCCTCGAAGATGCGGCGTTCGCGCGGGTTGAGCACGCCGATCGCACCGTTGAGGGCCTGGCGGCGATGATCGAACTCCTCGCTCTCGGCCATCATGGCTTCGGCGTTAGGCGAGTTGTCGACCAGCCAGTCCTGCCATTCGCCGGCTTCGCCGTCGTCGCGGATCGGGGCGTTGAGCGACGCGTCGCCGCCGAGGCGGCGGTTCATGTCGACCACGTCCTGATCTGTCACGCCGAGGCGCTTGGCGATCAGCTTGACCTGGTCGGGGTGGAGATCACCCTCTTCCAGGGCCGAGATCTTGCTCTTCGCCTTGCGCAGGTTGAAGAACAGCTTCTTCTGGTTCGCGGTGGTGCCCATCTTCACGAGCGACCAGGAACGCAGGATGTACTCTTGTATTGACGCCTTGATCCACCACATGGCGTAAGTGGCGAGACGGAAGCCCTTCTCGGGCTCGAATCGCTTCACCGCCTGCATCAGGCCGACATTGCCTTCCGAGACGACCTCGGAGATCGGCAAGCCGTAGCCGCGATAGCCCATGGCGATCTTGGCCACGAGCCTGAGATGGCTGGTGACGAGTTTATGCGCCGCGTCGCGATCGTCATGCTCGCGCCAACGCTTGGCGAGCATGTACTCCTGCTGGGGCTCCAGCATGGGGAACTTGCGGATCTCGGCGAGGTAACGTGAGAGGCCAGATTCTCCATTGAGAACCGGCAACGTAGCTGTACGGGCCATTCGAGCGCCCTCCAGTGGTTCAGGCCCCCGATAGCGGCGGGCCCGGCAGGTGGCCGCTGGGTTAAAGCCGGCCATGCTGCGATGTTCCGCGCTGGATATTCAGCGCAGGTGCAACATACACCAAACGGTCCGTGATAGGGAAGGATTGCTGACGTCACGTCCCCGTGTGGCAGCTATAACCTGTTGTCATGACGAGCTTTTTCTGGGAGGGGTGCGTCATACCGCCGCTGCCAGCGCCCGTTGCAGGAGAAGCAAATCCTCCGGCAGAGGCGCTTCCCAGTGCAAAAGTTCCCCGGTGCGGGGGTGTTCCAAAGCCAGCAGATAGGCGTGCAGCGCCTGCCGGTCGAGGGCGGTAAGTGCGTCCTTACCTTCCGGCCCGAGATGGCCGGCCTTGGTCTTGAAATGCGGGCCGTAGACGCTGTCTCCCAGCAGGGGATGGCCGAGATGGGCGAGGTGGACCCTGATCTGATGGGTCCGCCCGGTCTCGAGCCGGCAGGCCAGGAGCGAGGCGACCGGCTTGCCATCGCGGCCGGCAAAGCTCGAGAGCACCTCGAAATGGGTGATCGCCTCGCGGCCGCCCTGGCGCACCGCCATCTTCTCGCGGGCGTGCGGGTGGCGGTCGATCGGCGCGTCGATGGTGCCGTGCGGCCGGTTCGGCACGCCCCAGGCGAACGCCATGTAGCCGCGTTCCATCGGGCCGGTGCGGCCATGGTCGGCGAATTGCGCGGTCAGTGACTGATGGGCGTGGTCGTTCTTGGCCACCACCATCAGGCCGGTGGTGTCCTTGTCGAGGCGGTGCACGATGCCCGGCCGCTTGACCCCGCCGATGCCGGACAGGCTGGTGCCGCAATGCGCGATCAGCGCATTGACCAGCGTTCCGGTGGCGTGGCCGGCGGCGGGATGCACCACCAGGCCCCTCGGCTTGTCGATGACGATGATGTCGTCGTCCTCGAACACGATATCGAGCGCGATGTCCTCGCCCTTCGGCTCGGCGGGTGCGGCCTCCGGGACGTCGATTATGATCGTATCGCCCCTGATGACATGATAAGCGGGGTCGCGGACGACGGCGTCCTTGACGGTCACGGAACCGGCGAGGATCAGCGCCTTCAGCCGGGACCGCGACAGCTCCGGAGTGCGCTGTGCGAGCACGCGGTCGAGCCGGGCCGAGCCCTCGTCGCCGGCGACGATGACCTCCAGCTTCCGACCGCCATTCGAAGAGACCTGCTGCGACGTAACTTGCAAAGATAGAGCCTTGTGATGACCGACACCGCTGTGACCGAACCGACCCCCGACCAGGCCGCGCTGATCGCGCGGGTGCGGCGCATGATGCTGATCGCGGGCCTGACCTCGGCATTGGCCGTGGCCGTCGTGTTGATCGCCATCGGCTACCGCCTTTATCGCAGCGAGGGAAGCCCTGTTTCGGTCTCCGATGTCACTGCTGCGCTGCCGAAGGGCGCCCGCATCGTCGCAACCGGCGTCGCCGGCGAGCGTTTGATGGTCACACTCGATATAGGCGGTGCAACAGAGATCCGCACATTTGATGCAAAGACGCTGAAACCTGCCGGCAGGCTGAGCTTCGTCAACGAGCCCTGACGCTCGCAATCGCGAAGCCGCGGCGCTTCGATCGACCAAAGGCTGCAACCAAAAGCTGCAAATCATTCGCTGCATATTTTTTGCGCCTGCGTTCGCGCATCGAGAAGGTGTGCCGCCATCTTTTCGGCCGAGTTGCACGTTCAGCTTGCGCCATGCCGCGATCCAACTCCAACGCTTCCATCGAACAATCCGGTGAATCCGATGCAGCAGGGGCGTGCACCGACCCGACACGCCGTGCGCTGTTGACCGCGCTTGCGGGCTGCGCCTGTCTCGCCGCGATCGAGCCCGCAGCCGCCGACGATGACGAACAGCCCGGCGCCAGTGAGCGGCCGCAAAAGGCCGACGTCCTGGTGCGCGCCGAAGGCGACAAGGCCGGAGAGGTCATCAAGTCGGATGATCTGAAGCTCGGCGGACCACCGCTTCGTGCCTGGCCGCAGGATCCGAAGACCAACGTCATCCGCAAGGGTTCGCGGCTCAACGAGGTCGTGCTAGTCAAGCTCGATCCAAACGAGCTCGACGATGCCACGCGCGCCCACGCAGCCGACGGCATCGTCTGCTACTCGGTCATCTGCTCGCATGCCGGATGTCCGATCACCGCCTGGGTGAAGCAGGATCAAGGCGACAAGAACGTTCTGAAATGCCTCTGTCACAACTCCGAATACGATCCGCGGCAGAATGCGCAGGTCGTGTTCGGGCCGGCGCCACGTCGCCTCGCGGCATTGCCGCTGACGGTGGCCGACGGCGCGATCACGGTCGCAGCGCCATTCGTCGGGAAGGTGGGTGCTCAGCAAGGAGGATGAGGCCGCACCGGGACTTCTGCATGACCTAAACAAAACTGAAAAATAAAACAGAGCAGGGAGGTAGCATCTGATGACAAGCAAGCAGTGGTTACTGTCGAGTTGTGTCGCATTCACGTGCCTGATGTCGACCTACGCCGTCGCGGGGCCGATCGAAAACTACAGTTCGGTGACGTCAGCGCGTCTGGAAAATCCCGAACCCGGCAACTGGATGCTCTATCGCCGGACCTATGACGGACAGGGCTTCAGTCCGCTCACTGAGATCAACACGTCCAACGTCAAGGACCTCAAGCCGGCCTGGACCTTCTCGACCGGCGTGATCGAGGGCCACGAGGCGCCGCCGATCGTCAACAACGGCGTGATGTTCGTCGCGACTCCGATGGGGCAGGTGATCGCCCTTAATGCCAAGACTGGTGAAGAGTACTGGCGCTACAAGCGGCAGCTGCCCGACGATCTGTTCCAGCTGCATCCGACCAGCCGCGGCGTCGGCCTGTGGGAGGACAAGCTCTATCTCGCGACGACCGACGACCACGTCGTCGCGCTCGACGCCAAGACCGGCAAGGTGGTCTGGGACACCAAGGTCCAGGACTACAAGAAGGGTCAGTACATGACGCTGATGCCGTTGATCGTCGACGGCAAGGTGATCGTCGGCGGCTCCGGCGGTGAGTTCGGCGTGCGCGGCTATGTGGTCGGCTTCGATGCCAACAGCGGCAAGGAGCTGTGGCGCACCTTCACCATCCCCGGCGAAGGCGAGCCCGGGCACGAGACCTGGAGCGGCGACGACTGGAAGTCGGGCGGCGGCTCCGCCTGGATGACCGGCACCTACGACAAGGACACCAAGACGGTCTATTGGGGCGTCGGCAACGCCGCGCCGTGGCCCGGCTCGATGCATCCCGGCGACAACCTCTACACCAGCTCGGTGCTGGCGCTCGACCCCGACAGCGGCAAGATCAAGACCCACTTCCAGTATCACCAGAACGATTCCTGGGACTGGGACGAGGTCGATGCACCGATGCTGATCGACATGCAGCGCGACGGGCGATCGTTCAAGAGCCTGGTGCATCCCGGGCGCGACGCGATCTTCTGGGTGCTGGAGCGCAAGCCGGACAAGATCAACTATGTCGCCGGCTGGCCGTTCGTGAAGACCAATGTCTGGAAGGGTGTCGAGGCCGAGACCGGCCGGCCGATCCTCGATCCCGACCACAAGCCGGTGCTCGGCAAGCGGGTCGAGTTCTGCCCGTCGCTGTGGGGCGGCAAGGACTGGCCGTCGGCGGCCTATAGCCCGAACACCAAGCTGGTCTATGTCCCCGCCAACGAGAACTTCTGCGGCGGCTTCACCGGCGAGAAGCAGCCCCTGGTTCCCGGCCAGCTCTGGCTCGGCACCAAGCCGGAGGACATCGGCCTGATCCCGGCGCCGAATGCCGATCATTTCGGCGAGTTGCAGGCGTGGGATCCGGCCACCGGCAAGAAGGTCTGGCAGCACGACTACAAGACCTCGCAGCTGTTCGGCGCGGTGACCGCGACCGCGGGCGATCTGGTTCTCTCCGGCGGCACCAACGACCGCGCCTTCCGCATCTTCAACGCCAAGACCGGCGAGCTGTTGTGGGAGCAGAAGACCAACTCCGGCATCATGGCGATGCCGATATCCTATGAAGTCGACGGCAAGCAATACATCGCAGTCCAGTCGGGCTGGGGTGTCGACGCGCAGCGCATCCAGGACGCGCTCGCCGGCAAGGTTGCGGGCTTCGAGAACAACGTCCCGCAAGGCGGCGTGATCTGGGTATTCGCGCTCGACAAGAAGTAGGCGCGCGAAGAGAGCTTCGGTTCTGATCAGGTCAGAGCCGGAGCTCGAGAGCGCTTTCAACCGACAGGGGGCGATGCGATCGGGAAGCGGCGGCTGGGGAGACCGCCGCTTCCCGGTCCGCGCTTTGCGTTATTTACCCTCTCGCTCGACCTTGCTTTTCGCGTCCTGGTTCATCTGCTTGATCTTGGGATCCTTGCTGGCCTCGCCGGTGGTTTGGTCAGCGGTCGATGGCGGGCCGTTGCTCGGCTCCGACGTCTGGTCGGGCAGCACCCTGGCCGGCCGCGTCGCAGTTGCGGGCGGTGGCGAAGTGGTTTGCGCAAGTGCGGTTTGTGCCGCAAAAACAATGACGCCCGCGGACAGGATGGCCGCGAGCGTCCCGAATGGTTGAGGTGGGGTTCTCATCGATCTGCTCCAGTGGACCGATGAGAACGACCCGTCCCGCCTAACGTTCCAGCCTCAAATCTCCAGCTGCTTGCCGATCGGCAGCGCGCGGATGCGCTTGCCGGTGGCGGCAAAGATCGCGTTGATCAACGCTGGCGCAAACGGCGGCACGCCGGGTTCGCCGACGCCGCTGGGTGGTGTATCCGCGCCGGGCGGCACGATGTAGACGTTGGTGATTGCAGGCGACTCGTCGATCCGGATCACCGGGAAGTCGTCGAAATTGCTCTGCTGCACCTTGCCGTCCTTGAAGCTGATCTCGCCGTATTTGGCGAGGCTCAGCCCCATGATCGCAGCACCCTCGATCTGCGAGTGGATCCGTTCCGGATTGACGTAGGTGCCGCAATCGATCGCGGTGTCGACCCGTGGCACCGTGAGCTTGCCCTTGTCGTCGACCGCCACCTCGACGATGGTCGCGATGTAGCTGACGAACGAGCGATGCACCGCGATGCCGAGACCGTGGCCCTTCGGCACCGTGCGTCCCCACTCGCCCTTTTCGGCGACCAGCTCGACCACCTTGCGCAGCCGCGCGGTGTCGATCGGGTAGCTGTCATAGGGCTCGCCGTAGTTCCAGGGATCCTTCACCGAAGACAGGTTGACGATCCGGGGCGATCCGATCAGCTCCAGCAGCATGTCCTTCTGGTCGCGGTTCGTCGCATGCGCGATTTCCCCGACCATGGATTGCACCGCGAAGGCGCGCGGGATGTTGGAGACCGAGCGGAACCAGCCGATCCGCGTGAACGCGGCCGCTTCCGGATTTTCGCACTGCAGATTGGCGATCTCGAACGGGTTGTCGATCAACCCCATGCCGAGCTCGAATGGCGCCTCGTGGTTGGCGCCGGCGGCGAAGGTCGAGGCGATGGTCGGCGCCACGCTGCGGTGCCGCCACGCAATCACCTTGCCGCTCTTGTCGAGGCCGGCCTCGATCCGCTCCACCGATACCGTGTGCAGGAAGTCGTGATGGACGTCGTCCTCACGGGTCCACTGCACCTTGACCGGCGCGCCGAGTTCCTTCGACAGCAACGCCGCCTCCAGCGCGAAGTCGCATTTCGACTTGCGGCCGAAGCCGCCACCGAGCAGCGTCACGTTGACGGTGACATTGTCCTCGGGAATCCCGAGCGTCTTGGCGACATCCTCGCGGGTGCCGCCGGGGCTCTGTACGGGCGCCCAGATCTCGGCCTTGTCGCCCGTCACATTGGCCACCGCGACCGGCGGCTCCATGCTGACATGGGCGAGATGCGGCAGGTAGTATTCGCCGACAATGACCTTGTCGGCGCTCTTCAGCGCCGCATCGACGTCGCCCTCCTTGCGCACCACGAGGCCAGGCTTGCGCGCGGCCTCTTCGAGCGACGCACGATAGGTGACGGAGTCGTATTTGGCGTTGGCGCCGTCATCCCAGACGATCTTCAGCGCATCGCGGCCCTTGATCGCGGCGCCGGTGTTGCGTGCGATCACGGCGACGCCGGCCGAGCGGCTGGAACTTGGACGGCCACGGCCAGCCCTTGACCTCCATCACCTTCTCGACGCCGGGCACCTTCAGCGCGTCGGCGTCATCGAACGACTTGACCTTGCCGCCGGTGACCGGCGGGCGGGCGATGACAGCGTATTTCATGCCGGGCAGGCGGGTGTCGGCGCCGTAATGCGCCTTGCCGGTGGTGATGTCGTGCAGATCGACGATCGAGACCTGGCCCTTGCCGAGATAGCGGAAGTCCTTCGGGTCCTTCAGCTTGAGGCCCTCGATGCTCGGCACCGATTCCTTGGCGGCGTCGGCCGCGAGATCGCCGAAGCCGATCTTTCGCCCGCTCGCGCTGTGCACGACTTCGTGGTTCTGCGCCTTCACCTCGGTCGCCGGCACGCCCCATTTCTTGGCGGCGGCGGCTTCCAGCATGGTGCGCGCCGAGGCGCCGATCTGGCGCATCGGAATCAGATAGTGCCGCGTCGAGCGCGAGCCGTCGGTGTCCTGGTTGCCGAACTTGACCTCGTCGCCATGCGCCTGCTGGACATGGACGCGCGACCAGTCGGCCTCCATCTCCTCGGCGACGATCAAGGGCAGGCTGGTGCGGACGCCGGTTCCCATCTCGGAGCGATGCGCCAGGATGGTGACGGTGCCGTCGGGCGCGATCGCGACGAACACGCGCGGATCGACCACGACGCCATGCGGCATCTTGCCGGCGCCGGTCTCATAGGCGAACGCCTGGCGCGTCATCACTGGCGCGGCGAGCACGAACGAGCCCGCGATGCCGAGCCCTTTGAGGATGCTGCGGCGCGAGAGGTTCTCGACCTTCGCGTGCTTCTCGAAGCCGCGAAGCTTTCCCGGATTGGTGCGGATATTCATGTCACACCCCCGTCGATGCGAGATGCACGGCATTCTCGATCCGCTGATAGCAGCCGCAGCGGCAGATATTGCCCGACATGGCTTCGCGGATCTGGTCGTGGCTCGGCTTCGGGTTCTGGTCGAGCAGCGCGGCCGCCTGCATGATCTGGCCGGCCTGGCAGTAGCCGCATTGCGGCACGTTGACCTGGCGCCACGCCTTCTGCACCGGATGGTCGCCGGACGGATGCAGGCCCTCGATCGTGGTGACCTCGCGGCCGACCACGTCGGACACCGCGGTGATGCAGGCGCGCACCGCCTCCTTGTCGACGATCACGGTGCAGGCGCCGCACAGCGCCTGGCCGCAGCCGAACTTGGTGCCGGTCAGGCCGGCTTCGTCACGGAGATACCATAGCAGCGAAAGGTTCGGGTCGCCGTCCCAATTCTGTTCCTGGCCGTTGATTTTTAGTTTGATCATGGTCTGTCCTCGCTCTTCTTTAAGCTATTGACCGGTGCGGCGCGGGGCGCGGAACGTCTTCCATCGCCAGCGTCCGCTGATGTCTGTTGTTGCCAAGATGTTGGTGAGCCAAACGGTCGTGCCTGCGGGCCTGCGCTTTGTTCCAAGCACTCCTCTCGCTTGTCCGGCGCCGTGCAGGCGCAGCATGGTGAAGGGCTGCGATGTTAGCAGAGGCGGGCGACGGGTGACTTCACAGCCAGGTGTTTTGCATTTCCATTTGGCGAAAGCAGGGCCGTGCACGATGCAGAGATGACATCCAAGGGTGGTCCATCAAGGGTGGTCATCAAAGGTGGTCATCATGCAATCAGCGCGGGCGGCACCGCTGGCCCGCGCCGATGTGACACGTGCGACCTTCGAGGAGCGCGCGCAGGAAGCGTTCCCGGGCCCATCCGTGCCGAAACCGCGGGCACGGCATGGTAAGCATGGATGACAAAATCCCCGCCGCAATGCACAAGCCACCTTGCGGCGGGGCGATTTCAAGGCTATTGCCTTGCCTCTCAACGCTCCCTTCGTCTAGCGGTTAGGACGCGGCCCTCTCAAGGCTGAAACAGGGGTTCGATTCCCCTAGGGAGCGCCATGCCGGCCAAGACCGTGCCGGCTTTGGCAAGATGGCCGCGAATGCGTTCGATCCGGGGTCAGGCCTCGTCGCCAAGATCCTGATTGCCAGGATCGAAATAGACCACTTTATCCATGACGCCGCCCGCGAGCGCTACCTTGTAGACGGCTTCGGCAAAGCGCCTGTCGTCCGCTGCCCGGCCCGGATTGCCATCGCCGATGCGCTGCGGCAGCAGCATGGAGACCGGCTTGAGCATTCCGATCTCGAACGGGACCAGGACGCCGGCGGTCATCGAGAACGGCCCGGGCGTGAGCAGCCTCGTGGCAAACAATTCTCCATCTTCCATCGAACTCTCGATCCCGATGTCGAGCAGCCACACTTTCGTGTTGCGGAGGATGTCGGTGGCGATCACGCCTATCGCATCGTGGCGCTGCTCGATCAGCAGGATCGCGAACTGCGACCTTCGCATGGCATCCAGCACCAACTCTTGGTCGGACTGCGCCTCGAACCTCGCCGACTTGGCGTAGCGGTCGATCGCCCGCGAACGACCCCGCGGGGCGGTGTAGATCGCAAGGTCGTAGACATAGTACATTTCGTCGATGTCTTCGAGCAGCAGCGTCTTTCCCCGCGCCAATCCGAGCCTGCGGGCCTGATTGAGCAGCGCGTCGCCGGACAGGGATTTGAGAGCCTCCTCGTGAAGGTCCTTGGAGATGTCCCGCAGCTGCAGGTAGCGGGCGAGGAGGTCCTCGGACGTCGAAGGCATCTCGCCGCCCGGGGCGAAGCGCGACTGCTGTTGGGCGAGGGGAAGGGCCATGAAACTCTCTCGAATTGGGCCGCCAGCCTTTCGTATCGTTACCGCTGCGGCTTGATTCGCGAAACCGCGATCTCCATCATCGGCGAACCGATCCGCCCGGTCGAGACGGGCGGCCCGAATCCTGCGTCGATTGGTGTGCCGAGAATTGCAATGAGCCGGAAGAATCGGGTTCCCCTCGCCGATCGTGTCGCGAGGGCGGCGGAAGCGCGCTTGCCGCCGAGCAGCTTGTCAGCGCCGTCGATATTCTGGTCCGGATCGGCTGGCTTGATCCCGGCGCGGTCGAGCGCTGGCGCCGCGGGCAGATCGATTGCCTGGAGGAGGCGATTCAGCTCGATCCGTCGCGCATCGCGCAAGCCATGCAGCTGCTCCAGGCCTGGGCGTCCGCCAGGGGATTGTCCGCGGGAGAGACGGCGTACGTCGATCGCACGCCGCAGCGCCGCCCGTTGCGCTTCAGCCGCAGCGGACATCCCGCGGTCGAGGCGTCATACCGAACCCATTGGGTCTCGTCCGAGCTCTCTGAAACGAAGCGCGCGCGTCTGGAGCAAAGGGCCAGCCGCGCCCCGGAACTGGTGGTCATCCAGCCCTTGAACGAGGAGTGGCGATGTCATCGCTGCGGCGGCACCGGCGATCTCCTGATGATGGAGAATCCCGGTCCGGCGTGCCTGCGTTGCGTCGGCCTCGACGATCTCGAATTCCTGCCGGCCGGCGACGCAAAGCTCACCCGGCGCGTCAAGGCGAGCAGCGCCCGATATGCCGTCGTCGTGCGCTTCAGCCGAACGCGCGGCCGTTACGAACGACAGGGCCTGCTGGTCGAGCCGCGCGCCCTGGCGCATGATCCGGAAAAGGCGAAGCGGTTTTCCGAAAAGATCATGCTCAAACAAAGAGCTGAGCAAGAGCGAAGCGACATCCGGGGAACGGTCCGTCCCCGCATGTCGCGTGAGCTCATGCGTGCTGCCTGATCGCACGTCGTCCGCGGCCTCACGCCGCGGCGAGCACCGGTTGCGCCGGCCTCCGCGTGATCATCAGCGACAGTACGGCGGCGATGATGCCGGTCAGTCCTGCGATCATGAAGGCCTGCAGGTAATCGCCCTGCGCGGAGCGCATGAAGCCGGCGAAGAACGCGGCGCAGGCGGCGCCGAGCTGATGGCCGGCGACCACCCAGCCGAACACCAGCGGCGCGTTCTTGTCGCCGAACGCTTCGTTGGCGATGCGCACGGTCGGCGGCACGGTCGCGATCCAGTCGAGACCGTAGAACACCGCGAACACCGACAGGCTCGCAAGCGAGAAATCCGAGTAGGGCAGGTAGATCAGCGACAGGCCGCGCAGCCCGTAATACAGGAACAGCAGCTTGCGTGGATCGAAACGGTCGGTGAGCCAGCCCGACAGCGTGGTGCCGAACAGGTCGAAGAATCCCATCAAGGCAAGCAGGCTCGCGGCCTGCACCTCGACGATGCCATGGTCACCGCAGAACGCGATCAGATGGGTGCCGACCAGGCCGTTGGTGGTGAAGCCGCAGATGAAGAAGGTCGCGAACAGGAACCAGAACGCCCGCGTCCTGGCGGCGTGCACCAGATTGCTGAGCGCGGCGACGAACGGATTGCCCGCCGCCGGCGGCGCGGGCTGATCGTCGTGCCGGCTGCCGAACGAGCGCAGGCCGACCGACGCGGGCCGCTCGGGCACCAGAACATACACCAGCGGGATCAGCGCCGCGCAGCATGCGGCGACCGTCAGCACCACCGGCTTCCAGCCGCCCCACGCCACCAGCGCCCGCGAGGCCCGGCATGAAGATCAGCGTGCCGGTCGCGGTCGACGCGGTCAAAAGCCCCATGACGAGGCCGCGATTGCTGGTGAACCAGCGATTGACGATGGTGGCGCCGAGCACGTTGGCGACCGCGCCCGAGCCGATGCCCGACAGCAGCCCCCAGCTCAGGAACAATTGCCACGGCGCGGTCATGAAATAGCTCGCGCCGGTCGAGGCCGCCATCAGCATGAGCGCGCCCAGCACCGTGCGGCGGATGCCGAAGCGCTGCATCACCGCGGCGGCGAACGGGCCGGCGAGGCCGTAGAGGAAGATGCCGACCGCGGCCGACGACGAGATCACGCCGACGTCCCAGCCGAACGCCTGTTGCAGCGGCAGCATCAGCACGCCCGGCGTCGCGCGCAGGCCGGCGGAGGCGAGCAGCGCCAGGAAGATCACGGCGACGACGACGAAGGCGTAATTCTGCCCGAACGGGCGTCTCGACACGGGGGCGGCTTGAAGCGGGGTGCTTGGCATGTTACTTACCGGTACGTATTGCGATACGCCGTGTATACGTACCGGTCAGTAACATTGTCAAGCGGGCCGCGTGGAAAAATCCGGGAGGAGCCGTCATGAAGAAAGCCGTCGAGCCAGCCGCGGAGCGTCCGGCCAAAGCCGCCGACCGGATCCGCGCCTCCGCGGCCGAGCTGTTCTACCGCGAGGGCATCCGCGCGGTCGGCGTCGACGAGGTGGTGGAGCGGGCTGGCGTCACCAAGCCGAGCCTCTATCGCAGCTTCGCCTCCAAGGACGATCTCGCCGCCGCCTATATGCGCGACTACGAGGCGAACTTCTGGGAGAATTTCGAGAAGCCCGGCGGAAAATCCTACACTGATCCGCGCGAGCACGTGCTGGCCTATATCCGCGTGCTGTCGACGCGCGCCGTGCGCGAGGGCTATCGCGGCTGCGGCCTGACCAACGCCACCGTGGAATATCCGTCGCGCGACAATCCCGCACGGCAGGTCGCCGAAGCGCACAAGAAGCTGTTCCGCAAGCGCCTGCGCGAGCTCGCGTCCGGCATGGGCGCGCGCCACCCCGCGGTGCTCGGCGATGCCCTGCTGCTGCTGATCGAAGGCATCTACGTCACCGGCCAGCAGTCGGAGGAGGGGCCGGCGCAGTCGGCGCTCGCGGTGGCGAAGCTCCTGATCGATGCGAGCGTGGCGAAGGGGTGAGGCGATCGGTTCAAACCCAACGCCATCGCGCTTCGGCGTTCCGCAGCCCGGGTGAGCGAAGCGACACCCGGGGAGGTCCGCCCCGCATATCGCGTGGGCTCATGCGGGCTACTTGCCGTCATCGCATTTGCATGAGGCGCAACAGGGCGAGCGAAGCGGTGGGCATGCGCCCCTGGTGAGTGGCCGAGAGGCCGGGCGAAGCATTGGAAAACGAGGCACTACAAGTTGGCGCAGATCAGCCGGCCTTCGGTCTCAGGCCGGCGCCACGATACACGTCCAGGACCTGGTCGCGGGTTGGGCGGTCGGGATTTTGGCCGTTCACAAGCGAGTCGTAGGCAAGAAGCTCTTCCTCGGACAATTCACGAAGAGACGCACCAGCCAGGACGGCAGCGGTTTGAAGCGGCGAGTCGTGATAGACGAACAGGTCCCCATTGTCGGGAAGCTCTTCGACACGCTTCCGCATGTTCTGCGCGGCTTGGTGGGCGTCATGCTCCGATTGGTGAAAGACCTTATGGAGGCACACTTCGACGAAGCTCCAGTAGTCCGCCATGAACTGAGGAGAGAGGTCGGCGCGTGTCGCAGCGGACCTGGGAGTTCTTTCGCCTGATGCCATAAGGTACCTCAAGCTCGTCCAGTCAATCCATCCTAGAACAAAGTCCGCTTAGGGTCACTGTCATTTGCTTTCTTGAAAACGATCGGCCGCTTCAGGACGGCGGTCGCCTTCGTGGTATGAAAGCTGATCTGGTCGCAATCCTTGATCACCAGGAGCTGTGGCCAAAGGGTTACCGGGCCGTAGACCACGTCGTAGGCCGCCGATGGTCCCACCCTTTGATGGGGTGGAAAGCCGATCCGGCAGTCTGACACGAGCGCCCAAAAGTCCGGCGTCTCCAGGACAAAAGACAGGCTTTCGAGCGCCGCGAGGTCGTCCCGGCTCAACGTAAATTGGATAATGACGGCGACAGCCGGCGGGCTCGGAGGAGACACGCTCAAATTGATGCCCATCGCGCGGCGGTTCGCCCATTGCTCGGCCTGGTGCAGGGACGTGGTCACGTAAAACCCCTGGCCAAAGTCCGTGCGCGGGCGGCAAAGCGCCAGATTGATCGTGAGGGGCAAAGAGCTTCCGGACGTGATGCCCGACGCCCTGACCGACTGGCTGTCCGTCCCGTGATAGACGATGAGGTCCTTATTCGACCACTGCGGCACGTCGTTCTACCAATCTGATGTCAACGCCAAGGTTTCAAAATCAATCGCGGCTCAATACGGCAGACTGCGCCCGGCGGCTCAACGGCGGCATATGATCATGTGGAACCTTGGGTTGTCCATGGGGGCGCGCTCACCTTTTCGACGTTTGGCAGGCCGCGCCTGCGGCGGGCAGCCGCGTCGGGTGCGAGACTTTGCGAATGCTTCCATTGAACGGCATTTTCAGAACGGAGCAAGCGTAGCCCGGATGAGCCAGCGGGTCGCGCGAACGCGCGCCCGATGACAGGCTCCGCGACATCCGGGAATGGCTCGTCCCCGCATGTCGCTGCGCTCATGCGGGCTACCCGCTAGACTAGACGCCGGTTGGGACGAACCGAAGCGGCTCGCCAATCTCGACAAGCACGACATGGACTTCGCTGATCTCGACGAGCGGTTCTTCGACACGGCTCTGGTTCGCAAGGCCAGGCTCAATCGATACCAAGCGATCGGCATCAACATGCGCGGCGTGATTTCGGTGGTCTTCGCGATCTGCGGCGCGGAAGTGCGCCGCAATTGCTGTCACCACGATTGCCCGGTCAATGCCCGGGCGAACAGCCGAGTGGCTGGCAGGCATGGCCCGGAATGCAGATGCAAATGGTGCTGCCGCCGGGAGGCGGGGGCGGTGGGTCGAGGTGGGTCGGCGGGATCGGCGGCGCGGAAATCGGCAGCCCATCTCCGTCAAAGGTGCAGCTGTCCGTGTCCCCCAACATGATGTAGTGCGGCTTGCCGTCGCTTTGCAGCCAGGTCTTGTTCGGCGATGACGCCGACTGCTGGTAGACGTCCAGTCTCGAATACGAGGTGACGGTGGTCTTGGGCGCGCCGCTCGCGGCGTAGCAAACCGTCGTGCAGCTTCTGTCGGGACAACTGAACGATTCCTGCAGCGTACCTTCGATGGCATGGGCCTGCGTTGCGGCGAACAACAGAAGCACGGTACCGACCACCCACCGCATAGTTCGCCACCCCTGCAAAAAATGAAAGTAAAGCTGCAACCCGGAATTGCAGTGAGCGTGCACTCAATTAGTGCCTGATGCAATCGCTTGCATCATACTTGTCCCCTTGCTTGCGTGATGCGCGCCGTTGACAGCGAAGACCGTTTGTCGGCCGCTTGAGGCCTCAATGGCTCAGGAAGAGCAAAAGACCGGCCGCGATCCACAGCGGCGACAGGCTCAGCAGCATGGTCAGCCAGAACTGCAACTCTCTTTGGATGCGGGTGCTTCCCTGCATGGCTCATTCCTCGCTCTTTGGGGGAAATCAGCCTGCTCCGTGGGGCAGGGCTCATCATTAACCCACATCAGTTTGTGACTGAATTTTCCGCTTTTTCCCGGCCTGTCGTCCTGGGGACACACGCATGGAACCAGCTGCATCTGGTTCCGAGCAGCACCGGAACGCGATGGCATGCGCGCCAAAGAAAAAGACCCCAGATCGGGGAAAACCGCTGGGGTCTGAGTCAACACTTTGGTCGTCAGACGCTGCGATCAACAGCGCCTCCAGCGAATCCACGCGTAATTGGTTCGCATGCGTCACCCTATCGAACTCGGCGGATACGAGCAGTCGGGCGCATTGCATGGCTCCATGCTGCCGATTTTTGTTAGTCCCCGACCAGGAATAAGTCCCAGCGTTCCGGGGAGGAACGTCGGGACTGAACGTGGAGCGCCAACTTGGGGGCCGGAAAACGCATCCACGATCGCCGGATGTTCCCGGCGGCCTGGGATCGTTCCTATCGTGCCGCCTGCTTTGGCTTTGCAGGTGCCCGAGCGCAAAACCGCCAATGTCGTGCCTTCTTCATTGCCCCGGAGCCAAGCCCCGTTCAACGCGCTTGCGGCTGTTGCCGACCTTCTCGACAGCCTTCTGCACCGACGCGGTGGATTTGCCGGTCTTCTGCATCTCGTAGCGTTCGCTCAAATCGATACTACGATTCACATAGTGAAATGACGCCGCCGCCGGCGGATGACCAACTGACGGATTGCATCTGTCTATTGGGGGCGCCCGTGAATTACGTTGTGCAAGCCAGGTTCCTCGTTCGGATGGGAACCTCTGGCTGGATGGTCTATGACCGGGAGCGGAAGGGGCCTGCTCTTCTCAGGAATGGCGATGTCGCCCAGAAACTGACGAGGGAGCGAGCCGAATTCATCAAATGGCATCTCGCAATTGAGGAGCGCAAGCGCGAGGGGCAATGAAATCCTGCTCGATCATTTTGAGCGCGCGCTAGCGATTGTCGACAGGATTTAGGTTTCGGTGACAGTGCACTTAAGTTGAAAGCACTGTCACCGTAATGGCAGTTTGAATCATTCATTGTTTGTGAGTTGCGTCGTGGCGTTTCAGCGGAGGAAGCCCGAGCCGATCGGGACCAAGGCGCGTTTTCCTGGCTTCATTGCGCCGGTGCTAGCGACGCCGATCGACAAGGTGCCGAGCGGCGCCCGCTGGATTCACGAGATCAAGTTCGACGGCTATCGCGTCCAAGCTCATCTCGCCAATGAAGAGGTGAGGGTCTACACCCGGCGGGGCAATGACTGGACCAAGCGATTCAAGAAGATCGCCGACGATGCCTGGCATATCTCCGCGGCCTCCGCGATCATCGATGGTGAAATCGTGGTACCTTCGCCAAACGGCACCACCGATTTTTCAGTGCTGCAGAACGAACTTCGCGGCCACTCGACCCGGATCGTGCTGATTGCCTTCGATCTGCTCTATCTCAACGGCCGCGATCTGCGAAAATTGCCGTTGAAAGTGCGCAAGGCCGTGCTGAAGAAGCTCATCGCTGGCACGGAAGTCCAGTTCAGCGAAAGCTTCGAGGTCGACGGCCGCGAGATGTTCGCCCATGCCTGCAAGCTCGGCTATGAGGGCGTGGTCTCGAAGGTCGCGGACAGCGTCTATCCGACGGGTACGCGCAGCCGCGACTGGGTCAAGAAAACCTGCGCCCAGCGCGAGACCCTGACAATCGCGGGATTTGCACTGGACGGCAACGAATGGGACGGCATCTATCTCGGGAGGCGACAGGGCGATGAACTGATCTACGCGGGCAAGGTCGACCACGGCTTTGACAAGGCTTCGGTCGCTGATTTGCGCAAGCGCCTCACTCCGCTGATCCGCAAGACGCAGCCCTACGCCAAGCGCATCAGGCACAAGGGCATATGGGTCGAGCCGAAGGTGCTGGCCGAGATCGAGTACCGCGCCAAATCCGGCGAGGGAAAGGTACGGCATCCATTCTTTCGAGGCGTGCGAGAAGACCTATGAGCAAGCCTCCCTGCATCTTTTGCGATGACACAGGATGGGTGTGCGAGAACCATCAGGACCAGCCCTGGACCGGCCCGCACGCCTGCATCTGCGGCGGTGCCGGCGTGCCCTGTCCGGCCTGCAACCAGCCGGATGATGAGGGTCTGCCTCGTTTGCCGCAGGGCTTCGAGCCAGATGAATGAAGCGAGGCTGGAGACGGTACCTCAGCTCACATCGCTGCGCGCAACGGGCTGCTTGCTAGGCAGCCTGCTCGTGCGCCACATAGTCCATCGTGACCTTTGCGACATTGGCGTCGACCCAGGCAGCCATGCGCTCCTCCTCGCGAAGCGACGCCTCGAGCGGAGCGCGCGCGGCTTCCATGCCGGCCGCGGGGCAAAGCGCCAAAAGGGACTTGTAGGCGGCGATCTCGAAATGCTCGAACGCGTTATTGGCGAACGTGTTCTTCAGGATCTCGTCACCCGCCATCGAATGAGCCATCGCCATGGCGTTTGCCGCGACGGACTGCGTCGCATCCTTGAGCGTTGAAGTCGTTTCCCCGCATTTTTCCAGGCACTCCTCCAACCGGCTCAGTTGTACTTTTGTCTCCTGGAGGTGATCGGCAAGTTTTTGCTTCACCTCTGGATAATCGTCCAGCCGCCCCGATTGACGTTCCATCAATTCACGCGCCTGGATCTCCATCGCGTGAGCGTTCCTCAAACCGACGACGAAAATGTCGCGAGCTGTCTGTGCCATCTCTTCCTCCGCTGGGTTCACTGAAAGCGAGAACAGCGTGGATCATTCAACGTTCCTAGCCCGGATCACCTTGTCGCGGCCGATGCCGATCGCCGCAGGAACCGGCCTGCGCAATCGATGTTTGTTGATGATGACAGTCCAACGCACAATTCGATGTTTCAGTTTCGGTGACAGTGCACTTAAGTTGGTGTTTAATGCACTGTCACCGTAATGTAATGGGTATTGATAACGGCAAAGACACCGTGATCCATATCGATCAGATTTTGGAGCGCACACTAGCTCAGAAGAAGGCGAAGGCGGGGAGACCGCAAATTAGATCACCGAAAGGTAAGAAGTCGCAGAGGGCAGTTCGCGGGACAACCGAAGCTATTAAGCAAACTCGGCGCAAGTAACCAAGCGAACCTGAAGCGCGGTCAAGTCGATCGGTAAGTCTCTAAAAAAATCTAGAATTGAATTGAGGACGGTTAGTAACGCTCCAGGCGTGCGAACTCCTGACAAGTAAGCTCAACAAATGAGAGCTCCTTCCGAGGCGATTGTTCGATGCGACACACGGCAATGCGGAGACAGGTGCGGAAGGGACTTCATGGGCGGCCGAGGTGTGTCGCTTGCGAGAAGTAATCACTTCATCCGTTCCAGCACCCTCCGCGCCTCCCCCAACAACGCCCGCATCTCCCTCCGCTCCGCGATCGCATCCCCGCTGAACCAGCCGTGTTTCCGCGCATTCTTGTTCGCCCTTGGCGCGCCGGATCCCTCGGCTCCGCCGTGCATGCGACAGCGTCTCTTGCCGTGCACTGCCGGCGCGCGGCACGCGCTGCCGGCGCGGGTCTTGGCGCCGCAGCGCGGGCTCGCCAGCATCGGGCCGATATCTTGGACGCGATCGCTCATGCCGGTGCGTCCTGCGTGCTATCTGCGGCTTCGCGCCGTCGTCTCGCGCCCGCGGCCTGCGGCGCTTGTCGCGGCGCGGATGCCGGGGGCTGGTCGGCGACGATCACGTTCGCATGGTGGGTGACGTTGCCGAGAACCGCGTTGCCGCCGTCCGCCACCTTCACGTTCTGCACCCTGATGGCGGGCTCGCCCTGGCTGCGGTAGCGGTTCAGCGCCTCGATCTGGGCGGGAAAGGTGCGGGTCAGCCGGCTAAGTGCGCGCGCCGCGCTGTCGTGCTGGGCGAGGTCCTCGGCATAGGCGAGCTGATTGGCGCAGCGCATCGCCATCACATGGACCGACACCATCTGCGCCACCAGCATGGCCTCGACGGAATCCCGCGGGCCGATGCTCTTCACCATCGAGAGCATGAAAGCAACGTTGACCTTGTCGGCTTTACGGCGGCTCACGCTGGCCTTGACCAATTGCCTGAGGAGGCCCTCCATCGCGTCGCGGTCGGGGGCGCCGAGTGCGTTCGCCATCAGCTGTTCGCCGAGCACGGGATCAGGATGGTCAATGGCGAAGCCCTGCGGCGAGAATTGCAGCCGCGGCACGGCGGCAGCCTGGGTCGGGCCGGATGCGGCGATCGCCGGTGCCGGTGTGAGGTCGGGAGCGGTGTCCAAAGCGGATTCCATGTCGAGATCTCCTGGCAGGCGCGAGGCCCGCGCGCGGTTGTTGCCACGCAGCGGCGTTCGTTCGCCGCGGCAGGGCGGTGCGGTTGCAGTGGTGTGTGAGGATTGTCGGCCGCAATCGCACGCCGACGCGCCCTACCTGGGGCGGGACGACGCGCGTGTGCACGATTTCGGAATATTGGAAGTGTGCCCCTGAGTTGCCCGACGTGTCAAGTCCTTGTTGAGGCGCCGGCGGCCGCCTGCTCCTTTGCATGGGGTTGTTCCTCCATATTTGATGGGCACGGTGCGATCGGCGCGGTCGCGGGGGGCCTGCGTTTTCAGCAACCCTGAATCCCGACCCTGAATCCAAAGACATCGGGATGTGGATCGTTATACTGGCGACATCTTGATGATGGGGCTCGCTGCCCGCTTTCGAAGGACGCTGCTGAATGTCTGAGACCATTGGCTTCCCCGATCCAGCCCTCGATCTGTCCGATGGCTTCAAGCCGCACACCTCGCATTGGGGCGTGTTCTCGGCACGTTTGGGTAAGGCCGGTCTCGAGGTGCGGCCCTATGGCGGCGATCCCGATCCGAACGGCATCATCAACAATTTCCCCGGCGCGCTGCGCCATCAGGCCCGTATCGCGAAGCCTGCGATCCGCCGCGGCTGGCTGGAGCGCGGCCCCGGGCCCGACGACCGCCGCGGCCGCGACGAGTTCGTCTCGGTCAGCTGGGACAAGGCCCTCGATCTGCTCGGCGGCGAACTGGCGCGGATCCGCGACACGATCGGCCCCGGCGCGGTGTTCGGCGGCTCCTATGGCTGGTCGAGCGCGGGCCGCTTCCATCACGCGCAGAGCCAGGTGCATCGCTTCCTCAACATCGCGATGGGCGGCTATGTGCGTTCGGTGAACACCTATTCCTCCGGCGCGTCCTCGGTGCTGCTGCCGCAGATCCTCACCGGCTATGAGGACATCACCAAGCGCAACGTCACCTGGGAGCAGATCGCCTCAGAGACCGACATCGTGCTGGCATTCGGCGGCATGGCGCTGAAGAACTCGATGGTGGCCGGCGGCTCGATCAGCAAGCATGTCGAGCGCGGCGCGATGGAAGCGGCGCACCGCCGCGGCTGCCAGTTCGTGCTGGTCAGCCCGCTGCGTGACGATCTCCCCATCGAGGCCGGCGCCGAATGGCTGACGGCGGTGCCCGGTACCGACACCGCGCTGATGCTCGGCATCGTCCATACCCTGGTCAGGGAAGACCTGCATGATCAGGCCTTCCTCGATCGCTACACCGAGGGCTGGCCGGTGTTCCTGCGCTATCTCACCGGCGAGAGCGATGGGGTGCCCAAGAGCGCCGATTGGGCCGCTTCGATCTGCGGCATCGATGCCGGCACGATCACGGCGCTGGCGCGGCGGCTCGCCGGGCGGCGCGCCCTGATCACCGTGTCGCATTCGTTGCAGCGCGCCGAGCATGGCGAGCAGCCGGTGTGGATGGGCATGGTGCTGGCAGCAGCGCTCGGCCAGATCGGTCTGTCCGGCGGCGGCTACGCCTATTCGCTCGGCGCGATCGGCTATTACGGGCGCAGAGTCAATGCAGTGCCGGGACCGACGCTGGGGCAGGGCCGCAACGGCGTCGCCGACTTCATTCCGGTGGCGCGTATCGCCGACATGCTGCTCAATCCCGGCACCGCCTATCGCTACAATGGCGAGACACGGACCTATCCGGATATCCGGCTGGTCTACTGGGCCGGCGGCAATCCGTTCCACCATCACCAGGACCTCAACCGCCTGCGCAAGGCGTTTGCGCGGCTCGACACGCTTGTCGTGCACGAGCTCGCCTGGACCGCCACCGCGCGTCACGCCGACATCGTGCTGCCCTCCACCATGACGCTGGAGCGCGAGGACATCGGCTATTCCACCAACGATCCCCTGATGGTCGCGATGCACCGGATTGCCGAGCCGTTCGGGCTTGCGCGCGACGACTACGAGATCTTCGCCGATCTCGCCGAGCGGCTCGGGGCCCGCGAGCCCTTCACCGAGGGCCGCACGTCGCGCGAGTGGCTGGAACATCTCTACGAGCCGACGCGCAAGGCGCTCGCCGCGCGCGGGCTCGAGGCGCCGAGCTTTGATGAATTCTGGGCGCGGGGCAGCCTGGTGGTGCCGCAACAGCCCGACGACGGCGGCTCGCTGCGCCGCTTCCGCGAAGACCCGGTCGCGCGGCCGTTGCCGACGCCGAGCGGGCGGATCGAGATCTTCTCGCAGAAGATCGCTGACCACGGCGATGCGGATTGTCCGGGTCATCCGGTCTGGCTCGCGAAATCAGACACGCCGACATCAGACTCGCCGTGTTTCCTGGTCGCCAACCAGCCGGTGACGCGCCTGCACAGCCAGCTCGATTTCGGCGGCCACTCGCTCGACGCCAAGCATCGCGGCCGCGAGGTCGCGCGCATGAACCCGCGCGACGCCAAGCCGCGCGGCATTGCCGACGGCGACATCATCCGCATCTTCAATTCGCGCGGCGCCTGCCTTGCCGCGGTGCATGTCACCGACCACATCGCGCCCGGCGTGGTGCAGCTGCCGACCGGCGCCTGGTACGACCCGATGGATCCCGAGGACGAGGCGCCGCTGTGTGTGCACGGAAATCCCAACGTGCTGACGCGCGACATCGGCACGTCATCTTTCGCGCAGGGCTGCACCGGCCAGCTGACGACGGTCGAGGTCGAGCGTTTCAACGGCAATCTGCCGCCGATCCGGGCGTTCGATCCGGCTTGATTCACAGCGCGATCACGAACAAATCATCTGTTGGCGCTGGATGGCGCCCACGCGTTCGGCTACGGCATCACGAGACCGCTGCTGATTGTTGGACATTCCGAGATGCACTTCAAAACCCTGTTTCTTGCCGTCGCCGCGACCGTCGCGCTCGGTTCTTGCAGCGCGCTGGCGCAATCGGCCGCCGAGCCGGCCTATGGACCGGAGTTGCAGGGTTTTGACTATCCCTATCCGGTCGAGCATTACCGCTTCAGCTCGCAGGGCCAGCAGCTCGACATGGCCTATCTCGACGTCAAGCCGGCGACGCCGAACGGCCAGACCGCGGTGCTGCTGCACGGCAAGAATTTTTGTGCCGCGACCTGGGACGGCACCATCAAGGCGCTCAGCGGCGCCGGCTATCGGGTGATCGCGCTGGACCAGATCGGCTTCTGCAAATCCTCTAAGCCGGAACGCTATCAGTTCACCTTCCAGCAGCTCGCCGGCAACAGCCGCGCATTGCTGGCTTCGCTCGGCATCGAGCATGCGATCATGGTCGGCCACTCGACCGGCGGGATGCTCGCGATGCGCTACGCGCTGATGTATCCGGAGGCCACCGACCGCCTGGTGCTGGTCGATCCGATCGGGCTGGAAGACTGGAAGGCCAAGGGCGTGCCGTGGCTCAGCCTCGACGGCTGGATGCAGCGCGAGACCCGCGTCACCGCCGACAGCATCCGCGCCTATGAGCGCGCGACTTACTATGCCGACACCTGGGATGCCTCCTACGAGACCTGGGTGCAGATGCTCGCCGGCATGTATCGCGGCGAGGGCCGCGCCGCCGTGGCATCGAGCTCGGCGCGGCTCTACGACATGATCGCGACCCAGCCGGTGTTCTACGAATTCGAGCAGATCAAGCCGCCGACGCTGCTGTTCGTCGGCGACAAGGACACCACCGCGATCGGCAAGGACACCGCGCCGCCCGAGATTCGCAAGACGCTCGGCAATTATCCGGTGCTGGGCAAGGAAGCCGTAAAGCGGATTCCGCATGCGCAACTGATCGAATTCCCCGACCTCGGCCATTCGCCGCAGATCCAGGCCCCGGCGCGCTTCCACGACGCGCTGCTCGGCTGGTTGCAGCATCCGGAAACCGGCGCGATGCTGGTCAAGTAGCGGCGCGCTTGGTGCGTTCCCGCGCGCTGGCGTGCACCGGCGACGACCGCCGGGCGCCGGGGCCCGGGTGCACATGGACGTGCTTCGCGCTCAGCGGCTCGCCGCATTCCGAACAGACCATCACGGGATCGAACATCTTGCCGCAGCTCTTGTGTTCGTGCAGCAACGGCCGGCCGCGCGCATCGACCATGTGGATGTTGCCCCAGTGCACGATCGACATGATGATCGGATAGAGGTCGAGCCCCTTCTGCGTCAGGATGTATTCGTAGCGCTTCGGCGCCTCCTGATAGGGAATCTTGCGCAGCACGCCGAACCGTACCAGCTTCTTCAGCCGGTCGGCGAGCAGATGCCGGGTGATGCCGAGCGATGCCTGGAACTCATCGAACCTGCGGATGCGCAGGAAGCACTCGCGCAGGATCAAGAGGCTCCAGCGGTCGCCGATCACGGCCACGGTACGAGCCAGCGAGCACGGCTCTTCTTCAAGGGCATCCCATTTCATCGGCGTCTCCTGCGGTCTGCGACGACATCGCAAATCAAATTCTAAAACAGAACTTACGCAATCTCAATAGGATGCGCGGCAAACAGCACCAGATCGGCTATTGAATGACAAATATCATATTGACAGTTCTAAAATAGAACTTAAGGTCCGGGCGACGATCAATCCGGCCGGGGCAGACGGCCGATGCCAATCGAAGGGAAGGGCGTTCCATGGCAGCTCCGCTGAAGGTCGAATTCCACTTCGATTTCGGAAGTCCGAACGCCTATCTCGCCGAACTCGCGCTGCCCGCCGTCGAGAAGCGTACCGGCGTGAAGTTCGACTACGTTCCGGTGCTGCTCGGCGGCGTCTACAAGGCGACCGGCAACATGTCGCCCGGCGAGTCGCTGCGCGGCATCAAGAACAAGCCGGAATACAACGCCCTCGAGACCGAGCGCTTCCTGCGCCGCCATAACATCACGAAATTCACTATGAACCCGTTCTTCCCGGTGAACACACTGGCGCTGATGCGCGGCGCGGTGGCCGCACAGTTCGAGGGCGTGTTCGAGCGGTATTTCCGCGCGGCCTATCACCACATGTGGGTCGAGCCCAAGAAGATGGACGACCCGCAGGTGTTCCGCGAAGCCTTCCTGTCCTCGGGTCTCGACATCGATCGCCTCATCGCTCGCGCCCAGCAGGACGACGTCAAGAAGAAGCTGATCGACAACACCAGCGATGCGGTCGCGCGCGGCTCGTTTGGTTCGCCGACGTTCTTTGTCGGGAACGAGATCTTCTTCGGCAAGGACAAGGTGCGCGAACTCGAGGAAGAGATCGTCGCGCAGCTGGCGACGGAGCGGCGCAAGACCGCCTGAGCGGAAAATTCCTCAACACAACAAGCCCCAGAGGGCAGCGACAGGGAGGTTTCAGTGCAGGCGTTGACGCAAGTGACGGAAGGAAGTGTGCAAGGCTTGCCCAACCGGATCCATGAGGTGATCAGTCACCACGTGGTGGCGACGCCGGACCATCCGGCGCTGATCGACGACAAGATGCGGCTGACCTATCGCGAGCTCGATCAGGCGGTCGATCGCGTCGCCGGAGCCCTGCAGGCGCTGGGAATCCGCGCTGGCGACCGCATGATGATCGTGAGCGAGAACTCGATCCCGCTCGCCTGCCTGCTGCTGGCGGCGAGCCGGCTCGATGTTTGGTCGATCGTGGTCAATCCGCGGCTGTCGCCGCGCGAGCTGGATCAGATCAGGGATCACAGCGGCGCCCGCCGCGTGTTGTTGACTGCCGACGTTTCGCAGGAAGCCGCCACACACGCCGCGCGTTATGAGGCCGCTATCCAGGATGTCGGCCCGCTGCGGGGCGTCGCCGTCACCAGTCTCAATCTGGCAACCGTGGCCGAGCCGGTCGAATCCGACGGCGCAAGCCAGGTCGCGGTTCTGATCTACACGTCCGGCACTACGGGCACGCCCAAGGGCGTGATGTTGACGCACCGCAATTTGCTGTTCAGCGCGCGAGCCACCGCGGCGTTCCGCAAGATGGCGGCTGACGACGTGCAGTATTGCGTGCTGCCGATTTCGCACATCGTCGGCATCTCGCTGCTGACGATGACCTTGATGGTCGGCGCCACCGTGCGGCTGGTCGCGAAATACGATCCGGCCGCGCTGGTCAAGGCGATGACCGAGGAGGGCATCACGATCCTGAACGGCGTGCCCGCGACCTATCAGCGTCTGCTGGAATACCGCCGCAACGCCGGCCTGCCGAGGCTCGATCGCGGCCGGTTGCGGGTGATCTCGGTGGCCGGCGCGCCGCTCGATCTTGAGCTCAAATCCCGCGTCGAGCAGGAGCTCGGCCTGCCGCTGCTCAATGGCTACGGCATCACCGAATGCTCGCCGGGCATATCCGGCGTCAGGCCCGACAATCCGCGGGCGGACCACGCAGTCGGCACCGTGATGCCGGGCCTCGAGGCAAAGCTGGTCGGCCGCGACCTCAAGCCGGTTGCGCCGGGCGAAGTCGGCGAGCTGCATGTTCGCGGCCCCAACGTGATGCGCGGCTACTACCGTGCCCCCGATCTCACCGCCAAGGCGATCGATCCCGACGGCTGGTTCAACACCGGTGATCTGGCCCGTTTCGAGAATGACGCACTCTATATCGTCGGGCGGACCAAGGAGATGATCATCCGCTCCGGCTTCAACGTCTATCCGGCCGAGATCGAGGCGGTGCTGAGCACCCATGACGCCGTGGTGCAATGCGCCGTGGTCGGCCGGCCGGTCGAGGGCAACGAGGAGGTCGTCGCCTTTGTGCAGCTGATCAAGGGCTCGACCGTCACCGCGGAGGACCTGATGGCCCATGTTGCCCCGCAACTGACCTCGTACAAGCGCCCGTCGGAGATTATCCTGATGGATGCGCTGCCCGCCACATCGACGGGCAAGCTCCTGAAGCACAAGCTTGCGGAATCGTTGCGCAGCTGAAGCTGCCGCGTCGCCGCTGATCAGTTCACACAGACAAACCACCGGAGAACACCATGCAGAAGAGAAACAGGACGGTTGCCGTCATTGGTGCCGGTGATTTCATCGGCGGCGAGATCGCCAGGAAGTTTGCCGCGGAAGGTTTTACGATCTTCGCCGGCCGCCGCAACGGCGACAAGCTCGCGCCGCTGGTCAAGGAGATCGAGGCCGCCGGCGGCGAGATCCATGCGCGTTCGCTCGATGCGCGCAAGGAGGAGGAGATCACCGCGTTCCTCAACGACGCCGACAAGCATGCGCCGCTCGAGGTCTGCATCTTCAACATCGGCGCCAACGTCAATTTCCCGATTCTGGAAACCACCGAACGGGTGTTCCGCAAGGTCTGGGAGATGGCCTGCTACTCCGGCTTCCTGGCCGGACGCGAGGCGGCGCGGCTGATGACGGCGCGCGGCGAGGGCAACATCTTCTTCACCGGCGCCACCGCGTCGCTGCGCGGCGGCAGCGGCTATACCGCCTTCGCCAGCGCCAAGTTCGGTCTGCGCGCGGTGGCGCAGGCGATGGCGCGCGAGCTCGGTCCGAAAAACATCCATGTCGCGCATCTGATCATCGATTCCGGCGTCGACACCGAATGGGTGCGGCAGCGCCGCCTCGAGGCGCTCGGCCCGAATGCGCTCGACAATCCCGATCTGCTGATGCCGCCGGCCTCGGTCGCCGGCGCCTATTGGCAGCTCTACCAGCAGCCGAAGAGCGCCTGGACCTTCGAGCTGGAAATCCGGCCCTTCGGCGAGAAGTGGTAGGGAGCACGGCAGATGGAGCTCGCGCTATCCCCTGACGATGCGGCGTTTCGCGACGAGGTCCGCGCCTTCATCAAGGACAATTATCCGGCGGAGATGCGCGTCGCCAATCCGGAGACCGACCTCTCCAAGGAGCAGACGCTGCTGTGGCATCGCATCCTGCACAACAAGGGGTGGATCGCGCCGCTCTGGCCGAAGGAATATGGCGGACCGGGCTGGTCGATCACCCGCCGCTTCATCTTCGAGCAGGAGACGACGCGTGCGGGCACGATGCCGCCGCTGGCGTTCAGCGTCACCATGGTCGGTCCCGTCATCTACACCTTCGGCAACGACGCGCAGAAGCAGAGGTTCTTGCCGCGTATCCTGTCCGGCGAGGACTGGTGGTGCCAGGGTTATTCGGAGCCGGGCTCCGGCTCCGACCTCGCCACCGTCCGCACCAAGGCGGTACGCGATGGCGACCACTACATCGTCAACGGCCACAAGACCTGGACCACGCTGGCGCAGCATGCCGACTGGATTTTCTGCCTGGTCCGCACCGATCCCACCGCGAAGCCGCAATCCGGCATCTCGTTCCTGCTGATCGACATGAAATCGCCGGGCGTCACCGTGCGCCCGATCATCACCATCGACGGCTCGCACGAGGTCAACGACGTTTTTCTCGAGAACGTCCGCGTTCCCGCCGAGAATTTGATCGGCGAGGAGAACAAGGGCTGGACCTACGCCAAGTTCCTGCTCGGCAATGAGCGCACTAGCATGGCCGGGATCGGCCGCTCGACGCGCTATATCGAACGCTTGAAGAAGATCGTCAAGGCCGAGATCCCGGAAGACGATCCGGCGCATCTGGAATTTATCAGGGACATTGCGCGTGTCGAGCTCGATGTGCTGGCGCTGGAGGCGACCGAGTTGCGCGTCGTCGCTCAGATGGCGCGCGGCATCGATCCGGGACCTGCGGCCTCGCTGTTCAAGATCCGCGGCACCGAGATATTCCAGAACATCACCGAGCTGACGCATCGGGCGATCGGCAATTACGGGCTTGCGATCCGCGAGCAGCCGGCCAGCGCCAATCACTTCATGCCGGGTCCGGATTACGGCCACACCGCCTCGGAGAAGTATCTCAACTCGCGCAAGCTCTCGATCTACGGCGGATCGAACGAGATTCAGCGCAACATCATCGCCAAGGCGGTGCTTGGTCTCTAGAGCATGATCCGGAAAAGTGTGAAGCGGTTTTCCGAAAGATCATGCTCAAACAATAACTAGTTGGCAACGAGGATCGGATGGATATCCAGTTCACGGAAGAGCAGGAATTGTTGCGATCCAGCGTGCAGCGGCTGCTGCGGGATCAATATGATTTCGAGGCCCGCCGCAAGATCGTCGCGAGCGAGGACGGTATTGGTCGCAAGCAATGGGCCGAATTCGCCGAGCTCGGCCTGCTCGCCGCGCCGTTCTCGGAAGCGGCCGGCGGGCTCGGCGGTGGGCCGCTGTCGACCATGATCATCATGCAGGAGTTCGGCCGGCATCTTGTCGTGGAGCCGTTCGTCGAGACGGTGGTCGTTGCCGGTGGCTTGATCGAGCAGCTTGGCTCCGAGGCGCAGAAGCAGGCGTTCATCGCCGACATCATCGCGGGGGAAAAGCTCTGGGCGCTGGCCTGGACCGAGAAGGGCTCGCGGTTCGATCTCGCCACCGTCACCACGACGGCGCGCCCAGATGGCGACGGCTACGTGTTGACCGGCGAGAAGACGGCGGTGCTGGCCGCGCCCTGGGCGGATTACCTGATCGTCTCCGCCCGTACTTCGGGCCATCGGCACGATCGCGGCGGCGTCAGCCTGTTCGTGGTCGATCGCCGCGCTGCCAATCTCGATTTGCAGAGCTTCAAGACCATCGATGGCCGCCGGGCCGCCGAGATCGGCCTGCGCGGGGTGCGCGCGGAATTGCTCGGCAGGGAAGGCGAGGGCGTCGTCGCGCTTGAGGCCTGCCGCAACCGCGCGATCGGCGCGCTCTGCGCCGAGGCGGTCGGCGCGATCGGCGAGCTGAACGCCGCAACCCTGGACTACTCCAAGACACGCAAGCAGTTCGGCGTCACGATCGGCAGCTTCCAGGTGCTGCAACACCGGATGGTCGACATGTTCATCGCGCATCAGGAGGCGCTGTCGCTGATGCAGCATTTGTCGCTCAGCCTCAGCGAGCGAGACGCCGGCGTCTCCCGGCTGGCGTCGGGTGCAAAATCCAAGATCGGCTATGCCGGCAAGTTCGTGGCTGATCAGGCGGTGCAGCTGCATGGCGGCATGGGCATGACCGATGAGCTCAATGTCGGTCACTACTTCAAGCGGATTTCCTCCATCAACATCCAGTTCGGCGATCCGGCCTATCACGTGCTGCGTTATGCGCAGCTCGATGTGGCCGCCTAATCAGAGAGGCAAGCATGTCATCGTCAGATGCAGTCATCGTTTCCACCGCGCGCACCGGCGTCGGCAAGGCCTATCGCGGCGCGCTCAACAACACCGACGGCCCGACCCTGGCGGGCCATGTGATGGCCGAGGCGGTGAAGCGCGCCGGCATTGCGCCCGGGGAGGTCGAGGACGTGGTGATGGGCTGCGCCATGCAGCAGGGCACCATGGTGATGAACGTCGCGCGCAAGGGCGCGATCCGCGCCGGGCTTCCCGTCACGGTTGCCGGCACCACCATCGACCGGCAATGCGCCTCCGGGCTTCAGGCGATCGCGGTCGCCGCACGTTCGGTGATGCTTGACGGCGTCGAGATCGCGATCGGCGGAGGCATCGAGTCGATCAGCCTGGTGCAGAACGAGCACATGAACCGGTTCCATGCCGTCGACGACGAGCTGATGGCGATGAAGCCCGAGATGTACATGTCGATGCTGGAGACGGCCGAAGTCGTCGCCGAGCGTTACGGGATCGGCCGCGACCAGCAGGACGAGTACAGCCTGGAGTGCCAGCGCCGCGTCGGCGCCGCGCTGCAGGGCGGCCGCTTCAACGACGAGATCGTGCCGATCACGACCAAGATGGCCGTGGTCAACAAGGACACCAAGGAGGTTAGCTTCCAGCAGGTGACCTTGGGGAAGGATGAAGGCCCGCGGCCCGACACCACGGCGGAGGGCCTTGCCAAGATCAAGCCGGTGTTCGAAGGCAAGACCATCAGCGCCGGCAATGCCAGCCAGCTCTCGGACGGCGCCTCGGCCTGCGTGATCATGAGCGACCGGCTCGCCGCGCAGAAGGGGCTGAAGCCGCTCGGCATCTTCCGTGGCTTCGTCGCCGCCGGCGTCGAGCCTGACGAGATGGGCGTCGGCCCGGTTGCAGCGATCCCGCGGCTGCTAAAGCGGCACAATCTCAGGATCGACGACATCGATCTCTGGGAGCTCAACGAAGCCTACGCGGTGCAGGTGATCTATTGCCGCGACAAGCTCGGCATCGATCCTGAGAAGCTCAACGTCAATGGCGGCTCGATCGCGATCGGCCATCCCTACGGCATGACGGGCGCGCGGCTGACCGGCCACCTGCTGATCGAGGGCCGGCGGCGCAAGGCGAAATATGGCGTGGTGACCATGTGCATCGGCGGCGGCATGGGCGCGGCCGGACTGTTCGAAATCATCCACTGATCGGAAACGCGGGAGAGACTTGTGAAGACAGCAATCACTGAACTGTTCGGCATCCAGCATCCGATCATCCAGGGTGGCATGCATTATGTCGGCTTTGCCGAGATGGCCGCCGCAGTGTCCAATGCCGGCGGCCTCGGCATCATCACCGGCCTGACCCAGCGGACGCCGGAGCTGCTGGCCAAGGAGATCGCGCGCTGCCGCGACATGACCGACAAGCCGATTGGCGTCAACCTCACCTTCCTGCCGAGCTTCACTGCGCCGCCCTATCCCGAATATATCGCCGCGATCCGCGAGGGCGGCGTCAAGGCGGTGGAGACCGCGGGCCGCAGCCCGGAGCAGTACATGCCGGCGCTGAAGGCGGCCGGCATCAAGGTGATCCACAAATGCACCTCGGTGCGGCATTCGCTGAAGGCCGAGAAGATCGGCTGCGACGCGGTCAGCGTCGACGGCTTCGAGTGCGGCGGCCATCCCGGCGAGGATGACATTCCGAACATGATCCTGCTGCCGCGCGCGGCGGACGAGCTGACAATCCCGTTCGTCGCCTCGGGCGGCATGGCGGATGCGCGCAGCCTCGTCGCCGCGCTGTCGATGGGCGCGTCCGGCATGAACATGGGAACGCGCTTCATCGCGACCAAGGAAGCGCCGGTCCATCCCAACGTGAAGCAGGCGCTGCTCGATGCCGACGAGCTTGATACCCGTCTGGTCATGCGCGCGCTGCGCAACACCGAGCGGGTGCTGAAGAACAAGGGCGTCGACGAGCTGCTCGAGATCGAGCGCGAGAAGGGCGCCAAGCTCAAGATCGAGGACATCCACGAGCAGGTCGCCGGCGTCTACCCGAAGGTGATGATCGAGGGCGATATGGATGCCGGCGCCTGGAGCTGCGGCATGGTGGTCGGCCTGATCCACGACATCCCGACGGTCAAGGAGCTGATCGACCGCATCATGACCGAGGCCGAAGCGATCATCCGGCAGCGGCTGACCGGCTTCCTCGATGGCAAGTTCGAGACCAGGCCGGCCCGCGCGGTCGCTTAAGGGAGATTGCCATGACCGAGCATGTTCAAATCGAAATCGCCGCCGGCGTCATGACGCTGACCTTGCGGCGGCCCGAGAAGAAGAACGCGTTGACCGGCGCCATGTATGACGCGATGTCGAACGCGCTGAAGCAGGCCGAGGCCGATCCGTCCGTCCGCGTGATCCTGTTCCAGGGCGATGGCGACAGTTTCACCGCGGGCAACGACCTCGCCGATTTCGCCAGCCAGGCGCGCGGCGAGAGCGCGGTCGACAGCCCGGCGCATCGCTTCATCGAGACCATCAGCAAGGTCGGCAAGCCGCTGGTCGCAGCAGTACAGGGCAATGCGGTCGGCGTCGGCACCACCATGCTGCTACATTGCGACCTGGTCTATCTCGCCGAGAATGCCCGGCTGATCACGCCGTTCGTCAATCTGGCGCTGGTGCCGGAGGCGGCATCGAGTTGGCTGCTACCCTTGCGGATCGGGCACGCGCGCGCCTATGCGATGTTCGCGCTCGGCGAGCCAATGGATGCACCGGGCGCGCTGGCATCCGGTCTCGCCAATGCCGTGGTGCCGCAGGCCGAGCTGCGCAAGAAAGCGCATGACGCCGCAGTCGCGCTGACCAGGCGGCCTGCGGGTTCGCTCAGCCTGACCAAGCAGCTGATGCGCGAGCAGCAGCGCATCGCGGCGCAGATCGCCGCGGAGAGTGCGCTGTTCAAGGAACGTCTGACGACACCCGAGGCGCGCGAGGCCTTTGCCGCCTTCGCCGAACGCCGCCAGCCTGATTTCACCAGGCTGTCGGCCTGACCGGCAGCGCCAGTCACGGATACATCGAGGGAGTGAAAGCATGCACGTCACCGGCAGCCATCAATACCCCACCATGGAGACCGTGATCTACGGCAAGCCGGCGGCCGAGGCGCTGCGCGAGGAGGCCGAACGGCTGGGCGCAAAGCGCGTCTATCTGATCGTGAGCCGGACGCTGAACACCACGACCGACGAGATCGAGAAGATCCGCAAAGGTCTCGGCGATCGTCATGCGGCGACCTTCGACGGCGTGCCGCAGCACACGACCAGGGACGTCGTGACGCAGATCGCGCGGCAGGCAGCGGAGGCCAAGGCCGACCTCGTCGTCGCGATCGGCGGCGGCTCGGTGGTCGATGCAGCGAAGATTGTCTTGATGTGCATCGAGCACGAGATCTTCGCGCCCGCAGGGCTCGACGGCTTCGAGACCACGCCGGATCGCCGCTTCGGATCGTTCCGCAACCCGAAAGTCCGCATGATCGCGATCCCGAGTACGCTCTCGGGCGGCGAGTACAATTCCGGCGCGCTGGTCACCGACACCAGCCGCAAGCTGAAGCAGATCTTCAACCATCCGATGATGATGCCGCGCAGCATCATCCTCGACCCCGCGATCACGAAGTACACGCCGGAGAAGCTCTGGCTCGGTTCCGGCACGCGCGCGATGGATCACGGCATCGAGGCGATCTGCTCGAGCCGTCCCAACGTGCTGGTCGATGCGGTGTGCCGGCAGGGGCTGAGCTACCTGTACGACGGCCTGCTGCGCACCAAGGAAAATCCCGGCGACGAGGCGGCGCGGCTGAGCTGTCAGCTCGGCTCCTGGCTGTCCGCCTTCGGATTGCAGTCGCGGGTGCCGATGGGCGCGAGCCACGCCATCGGCCACGTGCTCGGCGGCACCTGCGGCGTGCCGCATTATTTCTGCACGGCTGTCATGATGCCGAGCGTGCTGCGCTACAACCGCCCGGCGACCGAAGTGGCCCAGCAATCGATCGCCGCTGCGCTCGGTGCGCCCGGCCGCGACGCCGGCGAAGCGTTCGCGGCGTTCATCGCCGAGCTCGGCCTGCCGCGGCGGCTCGCCGATGTCGGCGTCGGCGAGGACCGCTTCGAGCTGATCGGCAAGAATGCGATGCTGTCGATCTTTACCCGTGCCAATCCGCAGCCGATCCGCGAGCCCGGTGACGTCGTGAAGATTCTGAAGCTGGCGGCCTGACGCAGCAGCACCCGGAGCAGCCACCATGGCCGCCTTGCGCATCTTCTCTTATCTGCCGAACCCGCGGGTGTGGAAGGCGACCATCGCGGCGCGGTTCTGCGGCGTCGACGTCGAGGTCAGGGGCGCATCCGGCAAGGAGTTGCGCGACTGGTTATGGGATTACGATGCCCGTCCGCTGGCTGAGCAGGAGCGCGCCGAGTTCGCCTCGCTGGCGCGGACCGGCCGGGTCGGGCTGACCGGCGCGCAGCTGTTCAAGACCGACGCGTTCATGGCAACGCAGCCGTTCGGCAACGTGCCGGCGGCGTTCGGCGCTGACGGCAAGGTCGGCATCTTCGAATCGAACAGCATCATGCGCGCGGTGGCGCGGCTTGGAGAAGCGAAGTTTCCGCTCTACGGGCATGACGCCTATGAGGCGTCGCGGATCGACAGCTTTCTCGATGTCAGCCTGGTATTCGCGCGGGACTCGCAGATCTATCTGCTGGCGCTGTCGGGCGGCACGGTCGATGCGGCGATTCATGCGCGCGCGAAGGATGCGTTCGCGATCTATGCCTCCGGGATCGAGCAGGCACTGTCGGCCCAGCGAGAGACGCTGGTCGGTGACGGAATTTCGATGGCCGACATCTGCTTTGCCGCCGAGCTCGCGTTGTTCATGAATGAGCATGCGCGGACCGAGCAACTGGGCAAGCAAGGCTTGGGGAAAATCCTGCATCCGGGCGTACGGGATGAATATCCGCTGACGTTCGCGCACTTTGCCCGGCTGGTCGACCACGCGCATTTCAGACCGGAGCTCAAGCCTTACGTCGAGAAGCTGCTGTCGAAGGCCGCCGCCTGACAGGCGTTGGCCGCAACGCGGAGGACTGATCGCATGACCGCGCCCGTCTGTCTGATATCCGGTGTCGGTCCCGGCACCGGATCGGCGCTCGCCCGGAGGTTCGCAGAGGGCGGCTATCGCGTCGCGCTGCTTGCCAGGAACGAGGAGCGTCTTGCTGCGCTCGCGCAGCAGCTACCCGGCGCCAGGGCCTATCGTTGCGATGTGTCCGATCCCGCGCAGGTCGAGACGGTCGCGTCTGCCGTGGAACGCGATCTCGGCAGCCCCGGCGTCGTGATCCACAACGCTGTCGGCGGCGCGTTCGGCACGTTCCGCGAGATCGATCCCGAAATTCTCAATCGCAACTTCCAGGTCAATACGATGGGCCTGCTGTACCTGGCGCGACGCTTTGCGCCGGCGATGATCGGCGCAGGCAAGGGCGCCATCGTCGCCACCGGCAACACCTCGGCGTTGCGCGGCAAGGCCGGCTTCGCGGGGTTCGCGCCGACCAAGGCGGCGCAGCGCATTCTCGCCGAAGCGATGGCGCGCGATTTGGGACCGCAGGGCGTCCACGTCGCGTATCTCGTGATCGATGCGGTGATCGATCTCGAGTGGACCCGGAAACGCTGGCCGGAGCGGCCGGACGATTTCTTCATCAAGCCCCGGGCGATCGCGGACGAGGTCTGGCACGTCGCCCATCAGGATCGCAGCGCGTGGTCGTTCAATGTCGAGATCAGGCCGTTCGGCGAGGCCTGGTAGGTGCGACGATCGCCAGCGAAAATTCAATTCATAAACGTTCAGGGGGAGTTCGATGGTGTTGAAGACATTTGTCATGTCCGTTGCGGCGCTCGCGGCGTTTGCCGCTGCTCCGGTCCGCGCCGAATCGCTGGGGGTTTCGGAGTCGGAAATCAAGGTCGGGGCGACATTCCCGTTCAGCGGTCCGGCATCCCCGCTCAGCAACACCGGCAGGGGCCTGATCGCCTATGTCCATTCCATCAATGACCGGGGCGGCATCAATGGCCGCAAGATCAACCTCATCACCTATGACGATGCCTATACGCCGCCCAAGGCGGTAGAGCAGACCCGCAAGCTGATCGAGAGTGACGAGGTGGCGTTCCTGTTCAGCCCGCTCGGCACGCCCGGGGTCGGGGCGACCATTAAATACGTCACCGCGAAGAAGGTGCCGCATCTGTTCGTGGTGAGCGGCGCCACCAAATTCGCCAACTTCAGCGAGTTTCCGCTGACCACCACCGGATTGCCGAGCTACAACACCGAAGGCAAGATCTACGCAAGGCACATCGCGCGGACGGCGCCCGATGCGAAGATCGCGATCCTCTACCAGAACGATGATCTCGGCCGCGATTTCGTCGCCGCGTTCAAGGAGGTGCTGAAAGGTGATTTCGAGACCAAGGTGGTGACCTCTCCCTATGAGGTCACCGAACCCACCATCGAATCCCGCGTGGTCACGCTGAAGGCGTCGGGCGCCCAGGCGTTCCTGATCGCCGGCACGCCGAAATTCGCGGCGCAGGCGATCAAGAAGGCGAACGAGATCGGCTGGTCGCCGCTCACCATCGTCAACTACGTGTCGAGTTCGATCTCTGCCACCATCGTGCCGGCGGGAGCCGACAAGGCAGTGGGCGTCGTCGTGGCGACCATCGCGAAGGATCCGAACGACAAGAAGTGGGCCGACGATCCCGGCATCAAATGGTATCGCGCCCATTTCGAGAAGTATCTTCCGGGCGCCGATATCGGCGACAGCAATTATCTGTTCGGCACCCAGCAGGGCCAGATCCTGGAGCAGGTGCTGAAGCAATGCGGCGACGACTTGTCGCGCGAGAACATCGTCAAGCAGGCGCGCAGCATCAAGGGGTTGGTGCTGCCGACCTTGATGCCGGGCATCACCGTCAACACCGGTCCCGACAACAGCATGGCGTACACGCAGTTGCAGTTGCAGCGCTGGACCGGAAGCTCATGGGAGCAGTTCGGCGGCGTGCTGAGCGCCGACACGAACTGAGCGCGTGCGGCGCAGCGCTCTAGCTTCTTTTGAGGGTGATCTTTTCGGAAACCCGCTTCGCACTTTGCGCTAACGCGACCCTCCCGGTCCGGATCATGCGCTAGTGCAGCCGTCGCGCGATCGGTTTCGCCAGCGCGCTGTGCCAATCCGATCGCGGCGGGCGGCTGTCGCTCGACCGCAGGCCGGCCAACAAGGCCGCGGTCTTCGGCTGAACCCGCGAGCCGTCGATCACCTCGAGCTGGCCGCAGCGGTTGAGCGTGTGCAGCTTGCGTCCGGTCCACAACGGCCCGGGCTTGAGCAGGTGTCGCACGGCCTGCCGGTACGTCGTCGGCGACAGTTCGAGCACTTCGGCAAGCCCGAGCGCCGTGCCGTAGCCGTTGCTGCAGTTCTGCACCGGCCGCCACAACCTGCCATTGACGGTCGCGAAGTTGCCGGCCGGCCGCGTGGTCGCGCGATCCATCAGGATCGGATTCGCCGCATGCGGCTGCCAGGGGCCGAACAAATGCTCGGCGTAGTAGATCGCCAGCGTGTCGGAATATCCGCCGGTGCCGTCGCGCCAGGCGCCGAACATGTAGTGCAGGCCGTTGTGCCGCGTGATGGTCACGTCAGCCAGTTCGAGCCCGGAGAGCAGCGTGGAGTGCCGTTCCCATTTGTCCGGAAAGCGGATGCACTTGTAGAGTGGAACGTCGCGATGCGCGGTGCTCTCCGGGATCATCCAGAGTTCGCCGTCGCTCTCGATCAGGAACGGGTAGGACAGATGCCACGGCTCTTCCAGCACGGGCAGCGGCTTGCCGACCGGGCCGTTGCCGTCGAATTCGACCGCGGAGATGATGCCCTTGCCGATCCGGTGCTCGAGGTCTTCGAAGAAGACGAAGGTCCGGCCCTGCCATTTCACCGGGAAGGGATCCGCATAGAAGCGGTTGCCGGGATCGCCGAGCACATTCCAGGACGGACCCGACAGATCGCCGGTGCGCCAGACATCCGCGTTCTCGGCGTAGCGCCAACCGACATGCCAGTGCGGCGCGTAGCAGCAGAGGCGATAGATTTCCTTTGTGATCGAGGTCGCCACCCCCCGCAGGACGAAGGGCGCGGGATTTGGCGCTGTGCCGCCGGTCGTCGGAGCGGCCAACTGCGGCACCAGCCGCGGCGCGCCCGACAGGATCGGCGGCAGCATCGATAGCGTCCGGGTCATCACCGTTTCCAGCCCGCCGCTCAGGCCGGCCGCGATTTCCGCCGAGGGATGGCCGCGGTCCATGACCGTGCCGTTGCGCTCGTCGACGATTTCGATCACCGGCAGATCGCCGCCGAGAATGGCCGCGAGCGCGGCATCTTCTCCGGCGCGCCCGTTGAACCGTGGACGGAGGTAGAGCCGGGCGGCGCAGTTCGGATCGCGCTCGGCCGCAGTGAAGTCGACCACCACGTCGGGATTGCCTGCGCGCGGCCGCTCCGGGATCGTCTTCAACCTGTCGGCGCCGCCGGCCTTGCCCTTGCGCAGAACGATGCGCTCCAGCTCGAACAATGCGTCGAGGCCCGCAGGGCGCGGGACCGCCGTCGTGATCCAGGCGATTTGAACGGGAATATCCTGATCGTTGACGCGCAGCGACTCTCGGCGCATCCAGAGCCGCGCCTGCTCACGATCGCAGCGAAACTCGATAATCATGGCCAGCCCAATCTAGTGCGCATCAGCTCCCACGGCATTGCCGAGAATGCGGACGTATTCCTCTATCATGGCATCCAACGAATAGCGCGACTTGAGGCCCACGGCGCTTTGCCGCAGCTGGTCGCTCAACAAACGGTCGGTCAGGACTTTCGACACGGCAGCCGCAAACTCGGCATCGTTCGCGGCATCAACGAACACAGCGGCAGGCTGTCCCTGATACGACAGCACCTCGCGCAGCACGGGAAGATCGTTGACGACGCAGGGAATGCCTGCGCTCGCGGCTTCCACTGCCGCAAGACCGAAGGTCTCGGCCTGCGAGGGGAAGACGAAGACGTCGAGGCAGGCCAGGAAATCGGCCATCTGGCGCGGCGGGATCTCACCGATGAAGTGCAGCCGGTCCGAGACATCAAGTTCATCGGCCAGCGCGCGCAGCCGGTCCCCATCCGCGCCCTGGCCGGCGAGGGCAAGGTGCCAGGACGGGTCGGCAGCCAGCAGGCGAATGGCCGCATCGAGCCGCTTGTGCGGATGCAACCTCGCGGCGCAGCCGAGCAGGATACGATCCGGCGGCAGCTCGAACCGCTGCCGCGCAATATCCTTTGGCAGGCTGTGCGACTTGTCGTCGAAGCCATGCGGGACGTGCTGCATCCGCGAGCGATAGCGCGCGGGATAGCGGGCGTATTCCCGCTCCATGTCGCGCGAATTCAGCGTGATGCACTGGAAGAAGCCGGTCGAGCCCATGATGATGTCGGCGGCGCGCACCGGCATGCTCATCGACAGCGCTGAGGAAACCTGGTTGGCGACGACCGGAGCGCGGCTGACCAGGCGCGATACGCCGCCGCCGATCACATTGCCGAAATGCTGAAAGGTCAGGACGGCGTCGGGCCTGATGCTCCTGAGATGACCGGCGAGCGTCCACAGCATGCGCAGCAGCGCCACCGGGTTTCCCGGACGGCTCGGCGCGCAATAATACGTGTTGGGCGGCTCATCGAACGAATCCGACTTGCGGAAGAAGAACAGGTTGGTGACGTGATAGCCGCGTGCGGTGAGGCCAGTACCGAGCAGCCGGGATATCTCCTGCGCGCCGGCGTTCTCGGCCTGGGTCTGCACCAGGACAACGCGCAGCTTCGGCTGGCTCTGGCTCGGCCGATCGCGCGATGCGCTCGATGCCTCGCGCAGGTCTGTGCTCAGTTCCGGACTCAGGTCTGTACTTGGCGTGTAATGGAGCACGGATTCCTCACCCGTCGAGGGAGCGGATTGGTCTCCCCCATTTTTGCGCGCGTATTTATCACGCGAAGCGTGCTCGTGCACCGAGTAGCGCGTGGTGAGGTTACTGCTCATTTAGTGCGATCAGACATTGCCAGCAATCGAGAGCCATTGTTTCACACACAGAGTACAGCCGGCTCGTTAACTAATTGGTTACGGCCGCGCAGGGAGAGGGTAACCGCAGGTTAACCATAGATATTACCTCGGACCGGGTGGCTCATGCCGATCTCGTCATCCTGGCTCGCGAGGGCGCGGCCAACGCGGCCGCGATCGGCAAGGCACGGGCCGATCTGGCGAGGTTTGGTTCTGTTCCCACCGCGCTTGTCGTCAATCGTGTGGTGGACAATGCCGCCGTTCGCGGTCCTCAGGGCAAAGCCCTGGGCTTCGCAAGCTGAAGGCGGTTTGGGGAAGTCTAGTCGTTGCTATCCGCAACGCGGACCGTGTAGGTGCCAGCCTTCGACGACGACAGTTGCGACAGCACCAGAACGGACGGGTCGACGCCGGTCCGCCGGCGGCACAGCACATTGAGCGCGATGGTCACGAGCACCAGGGAAACTGTCGCCGAGATCGCCGCACCGAGCACGCCGAGCCAGGGGATCAGCACGACAAATCCCACCAGCCGCAACGCCACGTTGGCAGCGACGACCGGAACATAATCGCTCTCATGCCCCGTCAACTGAAGAACCGCGGCCGACGGCCCGCCTGCCGCCTGGAACGCCGTTCCGATTGCGAGCACGATCAACACCCACTGCTGCGCAGCGAAGTGCGGTCCGAACAGGCCGAGAAGGTAGGGAGCGCCAACCCAGGCGATGACGAGCCCGCTGAAAACGCAGAGCGCGGTGACCTCGGCCATCAGCTTCAGCGTATGCTCGAGCTCACGGTGATTCTTGCTGAAATACAGCGAGGGAAGCCGACGCGCGCCGAATGTGTAGAGCGCAGCCGAGAGCATCGCGAAGATGTTCGCCAGGCGCGAAGCGGCGAAATAGATGCCAGCGGTTGCCGGATCCAGCATCCAGTAGACCAGGATGACGTCGAAATACTGGTTTGCCGCTTCGAGAATGGATGCGAGCCAGAAGCGAAACGCACTCCGGTTCCAGCGTGAACTCTCGAAGCGGGCCGTGACCGAACGCAGGTTCGGCAGCACGCGTACGATCGACACGATCTGCACGATCAGTCCCACGGCCATTGCTGCCGTCATCGCGGCGAACAGTTCGGCTGGAGTGAGCTGCCGGTGACCGAACAGCGCCGCAATCAGGACCAGGACAACGGCAACGCGCCAGAAGAATTCCCGATTGCCTTCGCCCATCAGGATGCTGACCAGGGATCGCGCGATCTGGCTGCCGAGCATCAGCCCGGCATTGACGGCGGTGAACGCCGAGATCGAGAGGATCAGCAGCCACCATTCGCCGCGAATGCTTGCTACGGCTGCGATCGCCACGATCGAAATCAGCATCCCGATCGCGGAGTTCTTCAAGCTCGACAGCAGCACGCCCTTGGTGAACGCGGCCTGACCGCGGACCTCGTATTCATTGAGGAAGCGAACCAGAAGCAGCTCTTGGCCGACCAGGCCCACCACCGAAGCGATCTGGGCGACAGAGAGCAAGGTCGCAAAGCTGCCAAACGCGTCGGGCGTCATCGCCCGCGCGGCCAGCGAGAACAACGCGAACGCAAGTCCGCCGCTGCCAACCTTGAGCAGGATGGTCCCGGCAACGCCGCGCGTGACGTCGCGCCGCAACAATTGGAGAACGGAAGCAATCACCAGAGAGTTCTCAATATCCAGACAGGCCGTTGACCGTAGCAATCGGTGAAGTCAGGAGTGTTAACGTTTTCTTGCTAAAATTCCGTTCCCTCCGGCTGGTCTGCGGGTGCCGCGTAGCTGCGAACCTGGTAGCTGCGAACCTGACCGATACGATACTGCTCCATTCTGGAACGCTGCTGACCGCGCTGTCTCCAAACGGCGCAGATCGGTTTTTTCTCCGGCGCTCGGTCCAGCGGCACGGATCGCGCCGGCCGACGCCAGGTTTGTGCAGCAAAAGCATTCGTCGAAGCTCCACGGCCCTGCAATTGCCCCGCGATTCTGCTGCGGAGCCTCAAAGGATCAGTTTCATCACCGCTCCCGGTGCAAGCGATGTGCCGAAAGCCTGCCGATCGCGCTTCGGTCGCTCTCGTTAACCTCAACGATCGAAGGCGTCCGGTTCGTTCGACAAGGCAGCCAGGGCAGGCAAGGAAATTGCAGTTCTGCGGCCAATTCGCCGTGGGAGCGGACATTATGATTGCTGAGGCTGACATCGTCGAAACGGACGTCGCCATTGTGGGCGCCGGTTTGGCAGGCTCGCTCGCGAGAGCCGTCCTCGCCCGAGCCGGCTACCGGGTCGTCCTGATCGACAAGCGCTCGATCCCGCCGGATGAATTCCGTGTCGAGAAGATCGCGGGACGGCAGGTCGATATCTTCCGTCGCCTGGGCTTCATCGACGACGTCGAGGAGGTCGCCTCGCCATACGACCGGGTGCTCAACATCCGGGGCGGCAGACTGGTCGATATCGGTGTCGGCCGGTCCTACGGGGTTTCCTATGCCGACCTCGTCAACATGGCCCGCAGCCTGACGCCTGATGCGTCGACCTTTCTGCTCGACCAGGTCACCAATGTCAGCTGCAGCGCGGACCGCCAGCAGCTGACGCTGGCCTCCGGCAAGCGCGTCGTCTCTCGGCTGGTCATTCTGGCCACCGGCATGGCGAGCGCACTCGGCTACAATCTCGGAATGCGCCGGCAGGTGATCGCCGCGCGCCACTCGGTGACGTTCGGATTCATGATCGCGCGGCCGGATCATGCTCCGTTCGGCTTCGACGCGCTGACCTGCTACGGCAAGGAGGCGGCCGACGGCGTCGACTATCTCAGCCTGTTTCCGATGTCAGGCGGCATGCGGGCGAACCTGTTCATGTTCCGCGATCCGACCGACCCGATCATGCGCGAATTGCGTCGCGACACCAGGAGAACGCTGCTCCGTCTGATGCCGGGTCTGGAGCGCTACCTCGGTGATTTCCAGATCGTCGGCCAGGTGCAGAATTGGGTCATGGACCTGTCCGTGACCGAGGGCCATCTGCAACCGGGCGTCGTGCTGATCGGCGATGCGTTCCAGACCAACTGTCCGGCCGCCGGTACCGGCGTGAGCCGCCTGCTGGTGGATGTCGAGCGTCTTTGCACCGAATATGTTCCGCGCTGGCTCGAGACCGACGGCATGGGCACGGAGAAGATCGCGCAGTTCTACGCCGATCGGGACAAGCTCGCCGCCGACCGCCACTCACTGCAATCGGCACGCTTCCGCCAGGCCCTGACCTCCAGCACCGACGTGCGATGGGCCATGCAGCGGAAGCTGCACTTCCTGCGCCGCATGATCACGCATCGGGTGGACCGGATTTATCCGGGATGGGTCATGCGCGTCCGCGGTGCGCTTCGCTAGGCGACGACAAAGTCCGTCTCAGCGGCTTACCGCGTGCCGGTCGAGGTACGGATCGGCCTGATGTCGGCCATCCGCTTGGCGGCCTGCTTGATCCAGGGCGCCTGCTTGAGGGTAAACAACGCAAGCGAGCCGGCCGCGCTGCCGGCTTGCGTCACGACCGACATCGGTGTGGGTTGTCCCCCGAACTGCTTCTTGTAAGGTTCGTCACCGATGGTGAAATCGAGCACGCGATCGCCGCGCTCGATGCAATCCCGGGCGACCCGTTCGAACATCAGCGCGCCGATCGACTGGCTCTTATACCCCTCGATGTCGAACGCCGTCATCACGACGAGGAGGCTGTCGCGGTGGGTCAGCCCGAGGGCGGCGGCGACGACGTTGCCGTCCATCTTCATGGCATAGAGCCGGGTGAACGAGCCCATGCCGCGGAGCGCGACGTCGGAGTAGAAGTCGAAATATTCCGGACGCTGCAGCAGGTCGCCGTCACCCTGTTCGTGAAACCGCGGACCGCGGAACCTGCGCATCGTCTCCATCGCTTCGCCGACGGAAGCGCTGTCGTCGCAGCATGCGAAGGTGAGCGTCCCCTTCTTCTGGATCTGGCGCCATTTCTTCGCCAGCTCCTTCAGGTAGGACTTCCCGAGCGCGTTGATCTGCCATTGCTCGAACGGCGGGACCAGCACCGTCGCATAGGCGTTGGTGTCCATCAGGCTGCGGTGAGGTGCCCCGAGCAAATTCTCGATCGGCATCCTTGCATCGAGCAGTTTGGGTACGCGCAGCAGATCGAACGGCCGCACCAGCTGTCGAATCCGCTCGCAGGCCGCCTGATCCTGCAACAGCTCGGCAAATGTCGCGGTGCTGCAGACCGGAGACAAATAATCGGACACGCGAAGATCGGCGAATTCGATCGTGCGCATCGGCCCGCGCCGTATCCGCAGCATCGGCAGCACGGCTGCGAGTGCCTTGCTTGCGCGACGACGGACGACGACGACCAGTGGCTTCGCCGCGGCCGGAGCAGCGAGCTTGCGATAAAGGCTGTCCAGCCACAGCGGATGCTGGAAGGCGGTCGCGTCCGACCCTTCAAACAATTCCGCATATTCTTCGGATAAGAAGTCGAATGCGTCGTCGATGCTGACATCGAACGCGTCATCATTCTTATTCATGTGAGACCAAACAAAACGAAAGTTTTCAAAGCGCCGATCAAGCCGACGCGGCGTTGTTATAGCAAAGGCCGATCGGCTCGGGCAGCGGCAGAATATGATTTGTATTAATGTAATTCATCGACCTTTGCATAGTGTTGCTGGTCGAGCGTCCCTTGGCTAGATCAGTCGCGAACGCTGCCGTCCTGCCGCCGCGCGAGCATCGTTAACAATCTACTTACGGTTCGAGCCGAATCCGGGTGCGACGAGATATCACGCGTGGTCTGGACCGGATATTGCAGTTGAGGGCAAGTAAGTTCTGGAGCCCCGCTGAAATGCTGAGTCACTGCCAAAAAGCCCGTGTTTCCTATGCAATTTCGTCCTCGCAGACCGATCGCGAGTGGCCTCGGCGTCTCAATTCGGACATGGCTGCTCCGCCTGTCCGGATTTGCAACACTTCGCGTGGCGAGCCTGTGTCCGCCGCGAGCGCGCCGGGATCGTCGATGCCCGACGGGGCAACCGGCATGCCAGAGCGTCGCGTCAATCCGATCGGCAGGGCTGCGACCGCCGGCGTTCCGCGGGAAACCATCGGCGGGCTGCGGCTCGCCGTGCTCGATCGCGAGCAGACCGCCGACTTCATGGTCGAGGCGGTGCATCCGAACAGACGGGTCAATCGCCCGCTGTATTTGACCTCGGCCAATGGCGAGGTGCTGTCGCGCTGCTCGACCGAGCCGATGACCGATCGGCTGTTCCGCGCCGCCGACCTCATCAACGCCGACGGGCAGCCGCTCGTCATGGTGTCCAGACTGCGCTCGTCGAAGCCGCTTCCCGAGCGCGTCGCGACCACGGATTTGTTCCATGACGTCGCATGCAGAGCGGAGAAACTCGGGCTGACGTTCTACCTGTTCGGCGCCAACGAGGCCGAGAACAAGGCGGCCATTGCCAATGTCCGCCGCGCGTATCCGGGGCTCAAGATCGTCGGACATTCGCACGGCTATCTGCGCGGCGATGCGCTGCGGGACAAGGTCGACGAGATCAACGCCCTGGCGCCGGATTTCCTCTGGGTCGCGCTCGGCGTGCCCTATGAGCAGGCCTTCGTCGACGAATTCATGCCGCGGCTCGGCAACGTCGGCGTCATCAAGACTTCGGGCGGATTGTTCAACTTCCTGTCCGGCTCGCGGCCGCGCGCGCCGAGATGGATGCAGATCGTCGGCCTCGAATGGGCCTGGCGGGTTTGGCTCGAGCCGCGCCGGCTGTTCTGGCGTTACCTAACGACCAATCCGCACGCGCTCTATCTGCTGTTCAACCGGACCCGGTCGTCGTCCCCCAAAGACTGAAGTCCGCGCGACGGCGGCGGCCTCAGGACCGACTGGCGTCCTTGACGACGCGATTGTCGCGCGCCACCAGGACTCCGCCCTTGTAGACGGAACGCCCGGAGGGCCGCGCGACCACGGCCTCCTGGATGTGCACGGCGTTCAAGGTGACGAAATCCGCTTTCGCGCCGACATGGAGGCCGTAGCCGTCAAGTCGCAGCGCCTTGGCACCGGCCGCGGTGACCATGTCGAACGCGATCGCGAGCTCCTCGTCGGTGTAGAAGCCCGAGCGGTATCCGATCATCATGGCGCGGCCCAGCATGTCGCCATCGCCATAGGGCCACCAGGAGTCGCGGATGTTGTCGTTGCCGCTGAACACCGTGACGCCGGCTTTCCTGAGCGTGGCGACAGGCGGGAACGGCCGCGCCCCCGGCGCATTGGTCATGATCGCGACGCCCGAGCGCGCCAGGCTGTCGGCGGTCTTCTTCAGCGCATCGGCAGGGATATCGCCGAGCCCGTAGGCGTGGCTGACCGTGACGCGGCCCTCCATGCCGAGCGCGCGCGTCCGCGCCGCGATCTGCTCGACCTCGAAGGCGCCGAGCATGCCGCCATCATGGAGATGGATGTCGACATCGACGCCGTGCTTCTGCGCGACGCCGAACACGACGTCGAGATGCCCTTCGACATTGCGGTCGAAGCTCGCGGGATCGAGGCCGCCGACGGCATTGGCGCCGAGCTTGACGGCCTCGTCGAGCAATTGCGGCGTGCCGGGACTGCTGAGGATGCCGCTCTGCGGAAACGCGACGAGCTGGATATCGATCAGACGGCGGTAGTCGTCGCGCACCTTGAGGATGGTCTCGAGCGATTTCAGGCCCACCGAGCCGTCGACCATGACGTGGCTGCGCATCTGCGTCGAGCCATGCCCGATGCAGAGATCGAGCTGGTTCCGCGCCCGCACGTCCATCGGGGCAGCGGCCGCGAGGTTCTCGGCCTGGAACGCAACCCGTTCGTGAACGTCGAATCCATTGGTGCAGGGGCGGTGCGGCCGCCAGGTATCTCCGTAGAAGCTGGTGTCGAGATGGATGTGACCCTCGACGAAGCCGGGTACGACCAGCGCATTGCCGAGATCGACGATGTCGACCCCGGACGGGCGCGCGGCGTTCGCTTCGATCGCAGCGATGCGGCCGTCACGAACCAGCATATCGCGGCGCATGCCGTCACCGAGCCTGGCATTGATGAAGAGCTTGTCAGCCGGCATCGGATCTGTCCTCCCGCTGATTGTGTCACATGCAGATCGCGCGGCGTGCCATGCCTCAACTCGACCATGCCTTGCCTAACATGAGCAGAGGAATAATACTCGCATCGAACGGCCAGACAAGGAACCGAGAGCGTTGCCGGAGATTGCGAGCAGGGAATTCGATGTCAAGCGCGCAGCCTTTGCCGCGACCATCGGCAATATGCTGGAGTTCTACGACTTCATCACCTACAGCTTCTTTGCGACCGAGATCGGGCGCACCTTCTTTCCCGCGCACAGCGAATACGGCAGCCTGATGCTGTCGCTGGCGACCTTCGGCGCCGGTTTCCTGACGCGGCCGATCGGCGGCATCGTGCTCGGGATCTTCTCCGACCGGGTCGGCCGACGGCCGGCGATGCTGCTGAGTTTCGCGCTGATGGGCGGCGCCATCCTGACCATCGCGCTGACCCCGTCCTATGCCGCGATCGGCATCGTGGCGCCCGTTGTCGTGATCCTGGCGCGGATGGTGCAGGGATTCGCGCTCGGCGGCGAGGTTGGCCCGACCACGGCCTATCTGATCGAGATCGCAGCGCCCAGAAATCGCGGCCTGGTGGTGGCCTGGCAGCCCGCCAGCCAGGAGATCGCGGCCACGGCCGGCGCCCTGGTCGGCGTCATCCTGAGCAGCACGATGCCGCCCGACATGCTCGAGGCTTACGGATGGCGCGTCGCATTCCTGCTCGGCGCGGTCTGCCTGCCGTTCGGCATCTGGATGCGTCGCACACTGCCGGAAACGGTCTCGCATGGCGAACATGTCGCCGGGCACGTCGAACGCTCAAGTCACGTCGCACTGGCACGCCGGCACCTTCGCGTGATCGCGCTGGCCGTGATGATCCTGGCCAGCGGCACGATCTCGACCTATGTGACGCAATACATGACGACATACGCCAAGAACACGCTGCATGTGTCGCCGTCGCTGGCGTTCACCGTGTCGCTGGTCAGCAATGGGTTGCAGATCATCGGCGCCGTGCTCGGCGGCTGGCTGGCCGATCGGCTCGGACGCAAGCCGATCATGATCTGGCCGCAGCTCGTCGTGCTGGTGCTGACCTATCCGGCCTTCCTGTGGATCGTGCGCGACCCCGGCGCCTGGTCGCTCTTGTTCGGCTTCGGCGTCCTGTCGTTCATCGGCTCGCTGCCGTTCACGGCCTTCTATGCCGCCTTCACAGAAGCCTTGCCGCAGAACATCCGCGGCGGCGTGTTCGCCACGATCTACGCGATCGCGATCGCGACGTTCGGCGGCACCGCGCAGCTCGTGGTCACGTGGCTGCTGCACGTGACGGGCGATCCGCTGGCGCCGTCCTGGTATCTGCTGCTCGCGGCCGCGGTCGGGATCGTGGCGATGAGCCTGATGCCGGAGACCGCGCCGGTGAAGGCAGGCGAGAAGTAGAGCGTTTTCGAGCGAAGCGGATCCCGGTTCGCGTGAAGGACACGCGTCAAGACAAAACGCCGGCGCGCTCAATCCATGTCGCGGAAGGCGTGGCCGTTGGCCTCGATCTCCTTCACGAGCTGTGGCGGCAGATTGGCCTGCCCGAAGGTGCCGTCGAACACCCAATCCTTGGCATCGGCAAGATCGGGCAGACCGGCGCCCTTGCGAACGTAGAGACCGACCGAGGCCTTCTTCGGATTGATATAGAGATCGTAGTCCATTGCGCGCCTCCTCTCCGTTGAAGCTAGGCGGAAGCTCCGGCCGTGGTCGGAGACTTCCTGGAAGAGTGAACGCCGGAAAGATCAGGCGGGTTTCTTCGCCTCCGGCGCAAGCACCACCGATGCCTCGCTGGTCAGCATCAGGAAGGTCATGGTCTCCTGGAAATACAGCTGGACCGATGTCGCAGAGTGGCTGAGATAGCCGATCGACAGGTCCTGGCCGATCGAGAGCTGGAAATCGCCGCCGCGGGTGGTCAGCAGGACGCCGCCCTCGATCGCGGGCGCCCAGACGATCTTGCCGTCGACCAGGCGCTGGATGTGCTGCAGCACAGGGTAGCCGTCGTCGGTCGCGCCGCCGATTGCGGTATAGGCCTCGGTGCCGAGCAGCAGCGTGTACGGACCGTTGACGCCGGCGAGCCGCAGCTGGCTCACCGCCTGCGCGACCACATTGGGGTAATTCTTGACGCTCGCCGGCAGCGTCAGCACCGGGTTGCTGCTGCCCTGACGGATGCCCTGAATGCCGGCACCGGTGTAGCCGTCGAACACCGCGCGATCCTCGGCGAACGCGATTTTTCGCGCGGCATCCTTGAGCGGGTCCCAGTCGGAATCATTTGCACCGCGCTCGACATCGTCGATCGCCTGACGCGACAGCTCGAACGGCACGCGCAGCTCGACCAGCGCGCGAACGTCGCGCTGCGTCGCCTCGACCCCGTCGCCCGGCGTCGCGATTTTCTTCAGATGGCCGGTGCCCACGGCAGAGAAATCCGTGCCCTTCGGGCCATCGACGTCGACGACACGGCGCGCCGCCAGATGGCGCTTCAACGTGCGCGCGGCTTCCTCTTCGATCTGGGCCCATGCCGCGTCCGAAATGGGGGCCAATCCCCGATGCAGGTTATTCATATCCAGCGTCTCCTTTCAGCGAGCCGATACCAAGTGAGCCTTCGGCCGGCGGTCGTGTCGGTGCGGGTGCGTCGGCCGCGGCGTCATCCGGCGGCGGCTCGGCGGGCGAGGCGACGGGCGCGGTGTTCGCGGCATCCTCAAGGAAGGTGGCCGACGGAACGAAGTACAGCGTCCCGGTCACGGCGCGGCTGAAGTCGAGCAGGCGGTCGTAATTGCCCGGCGGCCTGCCGACGAACATGTTCTCCAGCATCTGCTCAATCCGGTGCGGGGACTTCGCATAGCCGATGAAATAGGTGCCGAACTCGCCCTTGCTGACGCTGCCGAACGGCATGTTGTCGCGGACGATGTCGAGCTCTTCGCCGTTCTCGACGATCGTCGTCAGGGCGTTGTGCGCGTAGCTCGGCTTCACCGCATCGTCGAGCTCGATGTCGGACAGTTTTTTGCGGCCGATGATCTTTTCCTGCATCTCGACCGGCAGCTCGTTCCACTTCTTCAGATCGTGCAGGTATTTTTGTACGATCACATAGCTGCCGCCGGCGAACGCAGCGTCCTCGGCGCCGATGATGGTGGCCTCCAGCGCGGCCTGGTCTTCCGGATTCTCGGTGCCGTCGACAAAGCCGAGCAGGTCGCGCTCGTCGAAATATTTGAAGCCGTGCACCTCGTCCGAGGTGGCAACCGCATCGCCGAGCCGCGACATGATCTGGGTCGCGAGCTCGAAGCACAAATCCATCGGCACGGCGCGGATATGGAACAGCAGGTCGCCGGGCGTCGCGACCGCGTGGTGGACGCCGTTGATCTCGCGGAACGGATGCAGACCCTGCGGCTTCGGCGCGCCGAACAGCCGGTCCCATGCCTCCGAGCCGATGCCCATGACGCAGGACAGCCGGCCTTCGAGATCGCGGAAGCCCACGGCGCGCACCAGCGCGGCCACATCGGCGCACAGCGACCGCACCACCGCATCATGTTCCGGATCGGGCTTGATCGTGACCGCAAGGAAGATGGCCGCGCGCGTCAGCTTCGCAGCGACCGGTTGCGGAACGGCTGATGGCACGCAAGTCTCCTCAACTCAAACGGCACGTCACGACGACGAAAGGCTGGCCGGACGCCGGATCGGCGTCCAGATGCAGGGCAGAGGAGCATGCCATCGGAACCTTTACAAGGGCCCGGATCGCTAGGCTTCCGCGGACGGACCAACCGGCTTGCCGGACTTCTCTTCCTCGAGGGTTACTGCAATCGAGGCATTGGCCGAGAGCCGGACTTTGGAGCCTTCGACACCGGCGACGAAGCCGAGCTCGATATAGTGGTGATGGCCCTTATGGAAGCCGTCGCTCTCGCTTTTCTTGAGCTTGATGCGGTTGCCTTCGACGCGATCGACGGTGCCGACATGCACGCCGTCGGCGCCGATGACCTCCATGTTGTCCTTGATGTTCTGCGTCATGGCGCTCTCCCTGTTGAAGGTCAGCTTGCATATGATGCGCCCTGACGACGCGACGATGACACCGCGTCGTCGGCCATTCCGGCCTGTCTCACACCGGTTCGAATTCGTCCGCCGCCGCGTTCTCGGGCTTCTTGCCGTTGAAGGTGAGGCCGGCCTTGGTGGCGGAGAGTTTGACCTGCGAGCCGTCTCGCACCTCGCCGGCGAGGATCATTTCGGCGAGCGGATCCTGCACGCTGCGCTGGATCACCCGCTTCAGCGGGCGGGCGCCATAGGCCGGGTCCCAGCCTTTCTCCGCCAGCCAGTCGCGCGCCTTGGGCTCGAGCTCGAGATCGATCTTGCGATCCTCCAGCAGCCTGCGCAGCCGCGAGAACTGGATCTCGACGATGCGGCCCATGTCGCTCTTCTGCAGCCGATGGAACAGGATGATCTCGTCGATGCGGTTGAGGAACTCGGGGCGGAAATGCGCTCGCACCATGTTCATCACCTGCTCGCGCACCGCGCTCGTGCTCTGGCCTTCCGGCTGGTTGACGAGATACTCCGCGCCGATGTTCGAGGTCATGATGATCAGCGTGTTGCGGAAGTCGACGGTGCGGCCCTGGCCGTCGGTCAAGCGGCCGTCGTCGAGCACTTGCAGCAGCACGTTGAAGACATCGGGGTGCGCCTTCTCGATCTCGTCGAACAGCACCACCTGGTAGGGCCGCCGCCGCACGGCTTCGGTCAGCGCGCCGCCCTCGTCATAGCCGACATAGCCGGGCGGCGCGCCGATCAGCCGCGACACCGAGTGCTTCTCCATGTATTCGGACATGTCGAGCCGGATCATCGCGGTCTCGTCGTCGAACAGATATTCGGCGAGCGCCTTGGCGAGTTCGGTCTTGCCGACGCCGGTGGGCCCCAAGAACATGAACGAGCCGATCGGCCGGTTCGGATCCTGCAATCCGGCGCGGGCACGACGCACCGCGGTCGACACCGCGCGCACCGCCTCGGCCTGGCCGACGACGCGCTTGCCGAGCATCTCCTCCATGCGCAGCAGCTTGTCCTTCTCGCCCTCCAGCATCTTGTCGACCGGCACGCCGGTCCAGCGCGAGACTACCTGAGCGATATTGTCGGCGGTCACGGTCTCGCTGGCGGACGAGGTCTCGCTGGCTTCGACCGCCGCGAGCTTCTTCTCCAGTTCCGGGATCCGGCCATAGGCCAGTTCGCCGGCCTTCTGGAATTCGCCCTTGCGCTGCGCATTGGCAAGCTCGGTGCGCAGCTGCTCGAGCTCCCCCTTCATCTTCTGTGCATCGGAGAGCTTGCTCTTCTCGGAGCGCCATTTCGACGTCATATCCGCCGACTTCTTCTCCAGCTCGACCAGATCCTTCTCGAGTGTCTGCAATCGGCTCTTGGAGCCGAGATCGGTCTCCTTCTTCAGCGCCTCCTGCTCGATCTTAAGGCGGATGATCTCGCGGTCGAGCGAGTCGAGGTCTTCGGGCTTGGAATCGACCTGCATCTTCAGCCGGGCCGCCGCCTCGTCCATCAGGTCGATGGCCTTGTCGGGCAGGAAACGGTCGGTGATGTAGCGGTTCGACAGCGTCGCGGCGGCGACCAGCGCCGAATCCGCGATGCGCACGCCGTGATGCTGCTCGTACTTGTCCTTCAGGCCACGCAGGATCGAGATGGTGTCCTCGACCGTGGGTTCGGAGACGAACACCGGCTGGAACCGCCTTGCCAGCGCCGGGTCCTTCTCGACATGCTTGCGGTATTCGTCGAGCGTGGTGGCGCCGATGCAATGCAGTTCGCCGCGCGCGAGCGCGGGCTTCAACAGGTTCGATGCGTCCATCGCGCCGTCGCCCTTGCCGGCGCCGATCAGGGTGTGCATCTCGTCGATGAACAGGATGATGCCGCCTTCGGCCGACGTCACCTCCTGCAGCACCGCCTTGAGCCGTTCCTCGAATTCGCCGCGATATTTCGCGCCGGCAATCAGCGCACCGAGATCGAGCGCGAGCAGCGCCTTGTCCTGCAGGCTTTCCGGCACGTCGCCATTGACAATGCGCAGCGCCAGGCCTTCGACGATCGCGGTCTTGCCGACACCGGGCTCGCCGATCAAGACGGGATTGTTCTTGGTGCGGCGTGACAGCACCTGGATGGTGCGGCGGATCTCCTCGTCGCGGCCGATCACGGGATCGAGCTTGCCGTCGCGCGCGGCCTGGGTGAGGTCGCGGGCATATTTCTTCAGCGCATCATAGGCATTCTCGGCCGATGCGCTGTCGGCGGTGCGGCCCTTGCGCAGCGCGTTGATCGCCGCATTCAGGTTCTGCGGATTGACGCCGCCCTTGGCGAGCAGCTTGCCGGCGTCGCTGTCCTTGTCGGCGGCGAGCGCCTGCAGCAGGCGTTCGACCGAGACGAAACTGTCGCCGGCCTTGTCGGCGGCCTGTTCGGCCGCGGCGAAGGCGCGCGCGGTCTCGGGCGCCAGATAGATTTGTCCGGAACCGGCGCCGCTGACCTTCGGCACCTTCGCCAGCGCCTCTTCGGTCGCCTTCAGGATCGCGCGCGAGTTGCCGCCGGCGCGGTCGATCAGGCCGGCCGCGAGGCCTTCAGGGTCGTCGAGCAGCACTTTCAGGATATGGAGCGTCGAGAACTGCTGGTGTCCTTCGCGCATCGCGAGCGATTGCGCCGACTGAATGAAGCCGCGCACGCGATCGGTATATTTTTCTATGTTCATCGTGGCACCTCAAGGCAACGCGGGCTCATCGAGATCTCGTCATGCCACCGCACGCGCATCGTGTGGTCGTTTCAGCGGAGTGTCAATCGCCCGGCGCGGCCGCCGGAATGCTGCGCCTAAGCTCTTGCGCCGGCAGGTGTTCGTCTCTGGCGCTCGGCCGGGCGCACTGCCACGGACGCACCGTCAGACCCGGCGCCCCGCATCGCGCCGACGGCGGTCCGGTGCTCGCCGAAACTTGCGGCTCGACGAGTCTGGATCACGACAATCATATGAAGCCAGAACGCCGTATTCGCGCTTTCGGAAACGGTGACGTCGCATCGAACGTTGCGTGCGATCGATGATGCAGCTGCGCGTGACGATGTTCCATTGAATCGCACGACACGACGCCACTGCACACTCTGAACTGTCGATGAATGGCAGCGTGATTGCGTTTCCGGTTGCATCGACATGTTTCAGGCTGGTGTAAGGTGAAGAGGCTAGCGATGAAGTGTGTCGGTGCATTGCCGATGCGCGGAACTTTTGTTCCGGTTCTCACGTTGAACGTGCTCATCGAAGAGGCTCCAAATGACCACTCGTTTCCTTTCGACCGTGTCGTGTGCAGCGATTGCCGCGGCGCTGTTCTCAGCGACAGCTGTTCCGGCAATCGCGCAGGATGCGGCATGCGCGCCGGTCTCCGCCGTCGAGACCGCGCCGCCGCCATTGCCGACCTACGATCAGCCGCCGATTCCCGGTCCTGGCTACATGTGGTCGCCGGGCAATTGGTCGTGGGACGAAGATCGCGGCGATTACTACTGGGTGCCCGGCACCTGGGTGCAGCCGCCGCGGGTCGGTCTGCTGTGGACTCCCGGCTACTGGGGCGCGTTCGGCGGCGGCTTCATCTTCCATCAGGGCTATTGGGGCGATCGTGTCGGCTTCTACGGCGGCATCAATTACGGCTTCGGCTACGGCGGTGCGGGCTATGAAGGCGGCCACTGGGATCACGGCAATTTCTTCTACAATCGCACCGTGAACAATCTCGGGGGTGCGCGGATCACCAACGTCTACGAGAAGAACGTCACGGTCAATCAGACCACGATCAACAACGTCAGCTACAATGGCGGCCGCGGCGGCATCGAGGTGCGGCCGACCCCGGCCGAGCGCGCGGTCGCCAAGGAGCAGCACTTCGCGCCGACGCCGTTGCAGCGCAAGCAGGTCGAGACCGCGAGCCAGGATCCGAGCCTGTTCAAGCGTGCCAATAACGGCGTGCCGGCCGTCGGCGCGACGGCGCGGCCCGGCGAGTTGAAGGGACCAGGCGTGGTCCGCGCGCGGCCGGCCGGCGAGGCGGTGCCTGCCACCGCTGCAAAGCCGGCTCCCGCAGAGCCGGCGCGGCCGGGCGCTCCAGGTGCACCGGCACCGGCTGAATCGCACGCGCTTCCGGTCCCCGGGAAGGAGGCTCCGGCGGTGCACCCGCAAGCTCAGGAGAACAAACCGGCGGTCGAGGAGAAGCGCGCAGCGCCTGCGCCCGAGACCAAGGTCGAGCCGCGGTCTGCGCCGACTGAGTCCCATGCGCTACCGGTTCCCGGCAAGGAAGTTCCGGCGGCGCATCCTTCAGCTCAGGAGAACAGGCCAGTCGAGGAAAAGCGCGCAGCTCCTGCCGCCGAGCCGAAGGCCGAGCCGCGTCCCGCAACGGAAGCGGCGCATCCCGCCGTGCAGGAGAAGCGACCCGAGGAGGTCCGCAAGGAAGAGCCGCGGGCCGAGCCCCGACCGGAGCCTGCCGCAAGGTCGGCAGCGCGGCCGGAAACGGCTGCACGCCCTGAGCCACATCCGCAGCCGGCGGCACGGCCGGAGCCGCACGTTCAGGCCGCACCGCATGTCCAGGCGCCGCCGCATGCCGCTCCTCATCCCGCAGAGGAGAAGCGGCCGGAGCATTAGGGTCGGATCGCGCTCCGCTGGCCCGTTCCGGCGGAGCGCGGTATCTTCTCTGCCCGCGCGCAAGCGATTATCGCTGGAGGTCGGTCATGGCACAGAGTCACGGTGGCAGCGGACAACTTGACGATGGAAAGCCTCGCCTCAGCGAGGATGATATGCAGCGCGCCCTGCTAGGTCCGCGGGGTGTGCCCGGCAAGGCGGATACCGCCAAGATGACGCCGCAGCAGCAAAAGAACATGCCGAACTATCTGGATCCCGGACATACGTCTTAACGCGGCAGTGACATGTGCGTGCTGCGCCGCCCAGCGCCGGGCGGCGCGTCAGCGCACTTGCAAATCGCCTGCTTTTGCGCCCTCATGACTGCAGGTGCACTCACGGTGTTGCGGAGCAGGTTGTGAGAAATCCGTACGAGATTCTTGGCGTTGCGCCCGCGGCATCTGCGGCCGATATCCAGAAGGCCTATCGCAAGCTCGCGAAGAAACTGCATCCGGATCTCAATCCGGGTGACAAGGCGGCCGAAGAGAAATTCAAGGAAGTCGCCGCGGCGAACGATCTGCTCTCGGATCCCGACAAGCGCAAGCGCTTCGACGCCGGCGAGATCGACGCTGATGGCACCGAGCGGCCGCAGCATCGCTACTATCGCGATTTCGCCACCGCGGGCGAGGGCCATCCCTATGCCGACAGTTCCGGCTACGCCGACTATATGGACCAGGACGACGCATTCGCCGAGCTGCTCCGGCGCAGCGAGCAGGCGCGTGCCAACCGGCGCGGCCGCGATCTGCATTACAGCCTTGCGATCGACTTCGCGGAATCGATCACCGGCGCAAGCAAGCGCCTGACGCTGCCCGATGGCGGCACGCTCGACGTGACGATCCCGGCGGGCCTCGTCGACGGACAAATCATTCGCCTGCGCGGCAAGGGCATGCCGGGCAGCGGCAAGGGCGGTCCCGGCGATGCGCTGATCGAGGTCGAGGTGCGCCCCGATCCGCGCTTCACCCGCGACGGTGACGACATCTCGCTGGAATTGCCGATCTCGCTGTCCGAGGCCGTGCTCGGCGGCAAGGTCAACGTTCCGACGCCGACCGGCGCCGTGACCATGACGGTGCCGAAGGGCTCCAACACCGGCACCACGATGCGGTTGCGCGGCAAGGGCGCGCCCAAGGTCGGCGGCGGGCACGGCGATGAGTTCGTCAAGCTCAAAGTGGTCCTGCCCAAGGGACCCGATCCGGCGCTCGAGGCCTTTGTGTCGAACTGGGATCGCAAGGCGTTCAATCCGCGCGACGATGGTGCATCATGAACAAGCAGCAATTCCTCATCGATGCGGGTCTCGAGGTGCAGACCCTGGAGTTCTGGATCGAGCAGCAATGGCTGGTTCCGGAGGAGACCGCGCAGGAGATCAGCTTCTCCGCCGCCGACGTGGCGCGTGCGCATCTGATCCGGGATCTAAAGGGCGATTTCGGCGTCAACGACGAGGGGATCGACGTCATCCTGCATCTGGTGGATCAGTTGCACGGGCTGCGCCGTGCGTTCGAAGAGTTGCACAGGGATATCGCGTCACCGCCGCGCTAGCTGTCTCGCGAACTGGGAGACCATCATGACGGACAAGCCGATGCCGCTGGCCCATGGCGAGATCGACGTTCTGATCTTGCAGGCACTGGTGCGCAAGCTGATCGCGAAGGGCGTGCTGACACAAGACGACGTCCGCTCGATGCTGTTCGAGGCTGCAAAGAATCTCGATCTGGTCGGCAGCGAACTGACAACGGAAGCGGCCAACATCATCGTGCAGGAAGATCTGGCGCCGGCGTTCCTTGGCGGCTAGAGCATGATCCGGAAAAGTGGAAGCCGGTTTTCCGAAAAGATCATGCTCAAACAAAGAGTCTCTCAGGTCTGACCGCCGCGGGTGGAGACCAGCCGGATCTGCGTGATCTGGTCGGCATTGCCGGCGAGATAGGCCTGCGCGTCGCGCACCAGCCGCTCCACTGCGGCGGCGTCGTAGCCCGGATGGCGGGTGTTCAGATGCAAGTCGGTCTCGATCTGCATCGCATTGGTGGTGCCGTCCTTGCCGATCTCGATCGAGAACGACACCAGCGAAACGTGCGGGCTCTTGAATGCCATGTCCTGATCTCCATTGATCCCGCGCGCGGCGCGGGCCCGCCCCTTCGACCGGTCCTTGTGTCAGGCTGCCGAGTCTTCCCGGGTCGCCTGCGCATGATGCGGGGCAACAGCCGGATGTCTCCGGTCGAGCTCCTCGATCATGCCTCGAGCGATCTCGCGCTCGCCCATGATGACGATGTCGGCCCCGAGCCCTTTCAGGTGATCGACTTCCGCGTCGGAATGCGCGCGCGCGATGATCTGGATCGCGGGATTGGCGGCGCGCGCCTGCTCGACGATCTGTCCGGCCTCGAACGCTTCGGGGATCGCGATCACCAGCGATCGCGCGCCGGCCGGATTGGTCGCACGCAGTACGCTGGCGCGCACGGCGTTGCCCATCAGGGCCTCGATGCCGCGCTGCTTGAGCTTTGCGACCATGTCGTCGGACGCCTCGATCGCGAGGAACGGCGCGTTGCGCTGATGCAGGGCGTCGCCGACGATGCTGCCGACCCGGCCGTAGCCGACCAGGATGGTGTGATTCTGCAAGTTGGTGACCGGGATCGGCTCGGCGGTTGCGGCGGTCGGCGAGGCGGCCTGCGGCTGCTCCAGCCGCGACGTCAGCCAGTCGACCACCGCGAACACCAGCGGGTTGAGCATGATCGAGAAGATCGCGCCCGCCAGGATCAGATCGCGGCCCGCCTTCGGCAGCAGGTTGAGCGCGACGCCGAGTTCAGCGAGGATGAAGGAGAATTCGCCGATTTGCGCGAGGCTCGCCGAGATCATCAGGGCGGTTGCCATCGGGTGACGGAACAGCACGACGATCAACAGCGCGGCGAGCGACTTGCCGACCACGATGACGAACAGCGTCGCGACGAACGGCCAGGGCTCGCGCACCACGCTGAGCGGATCGAACAGCATGCCGACGGAGACGAAGAACAGCACCGCGAAGGCGTCGCGCAGCGGCAAGGTCTCCTGGGCGGCGCGCTGGCTCAGCGGCGATTCGCGCAGCATCATGCCGGCGAAGAACGCGCCTAGCGCCAACGAGACCCCGAACAGCTTGGTCGCGCCGAACGCGATGCAGAGCGCGATCGCGAGCACCGTCAGCCGGAACAGCTCACGCGAGCCGGTATGCGCGATGTAGTGCAGCACCCATGGGATCAGTCGGCGTCCGACCACCAGCATCAGCGCGATGAACAAGGCGATCTTGATCAGCGTCAGCACCAGAACGCCGGTCAGGCCGAGTCCGAAGCGGGCGGCAAGCGGGTCGGAGGTGACCGCCGCACCATCGCCGCCGCCCTGGAAGCTCGCCACCGCCGGAAACAGCACCAGCGCCAGCACCATCGCGAGGTCCTCGACGATCAGCCAGCCGACCGCGATCTTGCCGCGCTCGGTGTCCATCAGTCGGCGCTCCTGCAGCGCGCGCAACAGCACGACGGTACTTGCGACCGACAATGCCAATCCGAACACCAAGCCGGCGCCGACGGTCCAGCCCATCAGCAAGGCGAGGGCGAGGCCCATCAGCGTCGCGACCGTGATCTGCGCGACCGCGCCGGGCACCGCGATCTTGCGCACCGACAGCAGGTCGTTCAGCGAGAAATGCAGGCCGACGCCGAACATCAGCAGGATGATACCGAGCTCCGCGAGCTCGGTTGCCAGCGCCTGATCGGCGACGAAGCCGGGCGTGAATGGCCCGACGGCGACGCCCGCGAGCAGATAACCGACCAGTGGCGGAACCCGGAAGCGCTGGGCGATGGTCCCGAAGACGAAAGCCAATCCGAGGCCCGCGACGACAGTCGCGATCAGAGGTGTGTCATGCGGCATTTCGCCTTGTCGCACAGCGTGGTTGGCGGTGCACCGCGACCATTTGAGGCGCGGCATCGCACCACGGAACTGTGATCTATTGCTCATGACGTGAGCATATGATCTCATGCCGGGATGGATCCGCGGCTCCCGGACACCGATCTGGTCATCTTCGACTGCGACGGCGTGCTCGTCGACAGCGAGGCATTGAGCTGCCGCTGTCTCGCCGAGGCGATGGTCCGGGCCGGCATCGCGATGACGACCGAGCGGGCGCTAGAACTCTTTCTCGGGCGCAGCACCTCCGCCCTGCTTGAGTATTGCCGTGACGTGGGCGAGCCGTTGCCGGCGAATTTTCTACCCGATCTGGCGGTCCAGGTCCGCGAGACGTTCAGCTCCCAGCTCAAGCCGATCGCGGGCGTCGCGGCGGTGCTCGCACAACTGCGGCTGCCGTATTGCGTCGCCTCGTCGAGTGACCTCGCGCGGGTGAAATACTCGCTGGAGCTGACTGGTCTTGCCGCAAGCTTTGGGCCGCGGCTCTACACAGCGCAGATGGTCAGGCACGGCAAGCCGGCGCCGGATCTGTTCCTGCATGCGGCGAGCGCAATGGGCGCCGACCCCGGCCGCACGCTTGTGATCGAGGACAGCGTCAGCGGGGTGACGGCGGCGAAGGCCGCAGGCATGAAAGTGTGGGGATTCGTCGGCGGCACCCACTATCGGTTGACGGACGGCAATGCTCTGCTGCGGCAGGCCGGGGCGGATCGAATCTTCGCCGCGATGACGGATTTCTGGATCAAAGGCTGACACGGACGATGGCTGCGCCCGACAACGAAAAGTCTCGCCTCGACGACGCGGCGCGCGCCGGCTGGCTGTATTTCATCGCCGGCCACACCCAGGATGAAATTGCAAAGATGTTGCAGGTGTCGCGTGCCTCGGCGCAGCGCCTGGTGTCGCTGTGTTTGGCCGAGCGGCTGATCACGTTTCGTCTCGAACATCCCATTGCGGCCTGCATGGAGCTCGCCTCGCGGCTGAAGGCGCGGTTCGATCTGGTGCATTGCGACGTGGTGCCGACGGACCCGGCGGCGCCGCTGTCGAATGCGGGGATTGCAGAGCGCAGCGCCAATCTGCTGGAGACGACGCTGCGCTCGGAGACGCCGGTCATCGTCGCGCTCGGCACCGGCCGCGCGGTGCGCGCCGCGGTCGAGCGGGTCTCGCCGATCGAGCGGCCCGACCACCAGATCGTCTCGCTGGTGGGCAACATCTCCGCCGACGGCTCGGCGAGCTTTTACGACACGGTGGGTCGGCTTGCCGACCGCACCGGCGCACGACATTACCCGATGCCGCTGCCGTTCCTGATGTCGAGCGAGGACGAGCGCAACCGCATGGTCCGGATCGACCCGATCGCGCGGGTGAGGGCGGTCGCCGCCAAGGCCGATCTCAGGCTGATCGGGATAGGCCAGATGGACCAGAAGGCCCAGGTCCATGTCGACGGCTTCGTCACCCGCGAGGAGCTCTTGGAGATGATGCGGCTCGGCGCGGTCGGTGAGGTGACCGGCTGGGCCTATGACGCCAAGGGCCGCCTGATCAAGGGTGGCACCAACAAGCGGCTGACCAGCATTCCGCCGCAGATCCCTGCGGTCTCGACCACGATCGCGGCCGCCGTCGGCATCGCCAAGGTGCCGTCGATCAAGGCCGCACTGGCGGGCCGGGTGATCAACGGCCTGATCACCGATGAGGCCACGGCGCGCGCGGTGCTGGATCGCTAGGGCTGGATAGTTCGAGTCGAGCAGCGCGCCGCTTCACCTCGCCCCGCTTGCGGTCGGAATGCATCGCCAGATGGCATTCCGGGTGAGGGGGACTCTCCACGTACTCGTCTGCTTTCGTATGCGCGGAGAAAGCCCCTCACCCCAGCCCTCTCCCCGTAAGAACGGGGCGAGGGGGCGCAGTCCCGTCGCGGTCACCAATCGCTCTCTTCGCTCCTGCAAAAACTCCATTCCAGCGTGCCGCGGAACCCGCAATCGTGCGGGACGGCGCAGCCGCGCGCTTGACAAAATTTGGCGACAGGATGAACATACGCTCAACACGTGGGCATATGCTCAACGTGGCATAAGGGAGGTCACCTTGAAAAACGTCCTTTGCGCCGTTGCGGGCGCGGCCAGTCTTTTGATCTCTGCCCCCTCGATCGCCCAGACCACGCTGACGGTTGCGACCGTCAACAATGGCGACATGATCCGCATGCAGGGGCTCACCAGCGAATTCACCGCGAAGAATCCCGACATCACCGTGAAATGGGTGACGCTCGAGGAAAACGTGCTGCGCCAGCGCGTGACCACCGATATCGCCACCAAGGGCGGCCAGTTCGACGTGCTCACCATCGGCACCTATGAGGTGCCGATCTGGGCCAAGAAGAGCTGGCTGGTGCCGCTCGACAAGCTCGGCGCCGATTACGACGTCAATGACCTGCTGCCGAAGATCAGGGACGCGGTCTCGGTCGACGGCAAGCTCTATGCCGCGCCGTTCTACGGCGAGAGCTCGATGGTGATGTACCGCACCGACCTGTTCGACAAGGCCGGCCTGAAGATGCCGGAGAGCCCGACCTGGGACTTCGTCATCGACGCCGCCAAGAAGCTGACCGACAAGTCGGCCGGCGTCTATGGCATCTGCCTGCGCGGCAAGGCCGGCTGGGGCGAGAACATGGCGTTCCTGACCGCGATGTCCAATTCGTTCGGCGCGCGCTGGTTCGACGAGAAGTGGGAGCCGCAGTTCAATTCGCCGGAATGGAAGAAGACGCTCACGACCTATGTCGACCTGATGAAGCAGGCCGGCCCTCCCGGCGCCTCCTCGAACGGCTTCAACGAGAACCTCGCTTTGTTCAACGCCGGCAAATGCGCGATGTGGATCGACGCCACGGTGGCGGCGTCATTCGTGACCAACCCGGCGCAGTCCACGGTCGCCGGCAAGGTCGGCTTTGCGCTGGCGCCGAACACCGGTCTTGGCAAGAACGCCAATTGGCTGTGGGCGTGGAGCCTGGCGATCCCCGCCGGCTCGAAGAAGGTTGAAGCGGCCGAGAAGTTCATCGCCTGGGCGACCAGCAAGGATTATTCCAAGCTCGTCGCGTCCAAGGAAGGCTGGTCCAACGTGCCTCCGGGAACACGGACCTCGCTGTACCAGAATCCCGAATATCTGAAGGCGGCGCCATTCGCCAAGATGACCTTGGCCTCTATCGATGCGGCTGATCCGAGTCACCCGACCGTGAAGCCGGTGCCCTATGTCGGTGTGCAATATGCGGCGATCCCTGAATTCCAGGGCATCGGCACCCAGGTCGGCCAGCAATTCTCGGCCGCGCTGTCCGGCTCGACCACGGTCGATGCTGCGCTGTCAGCCGCGCAGTCCGCCACCGAGCGCGAGATGAAGCGCGCAGGCTACATCAAGTAGTCCACGCGATCCGATCGCCAGGGCGTGTCAAAACGCCCTGGCCGCCGACCAGCTTAGACCTCCCGAGCTGGATCACTTGCGACCATCCTGTCCCGCAGCGGGATGGTCGCTCCTTTCCTAGAGAAGGAGGCGGGGATGGCGACCCAGCAGACCCAACTGCTCGCACGCACGCTGCTCACGCCCGCGGTGGCGCTGCTGTTCATCTGGATGATCGTGCCGCTGGCGCTCACGATCTATTTCGCGACCCTGCATTACAATCTACTCGATCCTGGCTCCGAATCCTTCGTCGGGCTGGAGAATTTCCGCTACTTCCTGACCGATCCGGCGTTCCTCGCCTCGCTGCAGAATACGCTGGTGCTGGTCGGCTCGGTGCTCGCGATCACGATCGTCCTCGGCGTGCCGCTGGCGCTATTGCTCGACCAGCAGGTGGTCGGGCTCTCGATCGTGCGCCTGATGGTGATCGCGCCGTTCTTCGTGATGCCGACGGTGAGCGCGCTGGTCTGGAAGAACCTGCTGATGCATCCGGTGTCCGGCCTGTTCGCCTGGATCGCGCATCTGTTCGGCCTGCCGGCGATCGACTGGTTCAACGACGCGCCGCTGTTTTCCGTGATCCTGATCATCTCCTGGCAGTGGCTGCCGTTCGCGACCCTGATCCTCCTGACCGCGCTGCAATCGCTCGACGAGGAGCAGAAGGAGGCGGCCGAGATGGACGGCGCAAGCGCGATCTCGACCTTCATCTACATCACGCTGCCGCACCTGGCGCGCCCGATCACCGTGGTGATCCTGATCGAGACCATCTTCCTGCTCACGGTGTTCGCGGAGATCTTCGTCACCACCGGCGGCGGCCCCGGCCTGCAGACCACCAACATCGCCTTCCTGATCTATTCGCAGGCGCTGATCCAGTACGACGTCGGCAGCGCCTCGGCGGGCGGTCTGGTTGCGGTGGTGCTCGCCAACATCGTCGCGTTCTTCCTCGTTCGCATCGTCGGCCGGAATCTGGAGGCGTAACGTCATGGCACGGATGGTCACGACACGACGCAAGGTGATCTCGACGGCGGCGGCCTGGCTGGTCGGCTTCCTGATCTTCTTCCCGATCCTCTGGATGGTGCTGGCGAGCTTCAAGACCGAGCTCGAGGCGTTTGCGATCCCGCCGTCATTCCTGTTCTTCCACTGGACCACCGAAAACTACGTCACCGTGCAGGAGCGCAGCGATTATTTCCACCACGCGCTCAACTCGATCATCATCGCCGGCGGCTCGACCTTGATCGCGATGCTGATCGCGATCCCGGCGGCGTGGTCGATGGCGTTCTCGCCGACCAAGCGCACCAAGGACGTGCTGCTCTGGATGCTCTCCACCAAGATGATGCCGCCGGTCGGCGTGCTGGTACCGATCTACCTGATCTTCCGCTCCGTCGGCCTGCTCGACACCCGCACCGGCCTGGTCTTCATCCTGTGCCTCGGCAACCTGCCGATCGTGATCTGGATGCTGTTCACCTATTTCAAGGAGATCCCGAAGGACATCCTCGAGGCGGCGCGGATGGACGGCGCCACGATCGGGCGCGAGCTGATCTACGTGCTGACGCCGATGGCCGTGCCGGGCCTGGCCTCGACGCTGCTGCTCAACCTGATCCTGGCCTGGAACGAGGCGTTCTGGACCCTCAATCTGTCGACGCTCGAGGCCGCGCCGCTCACCGTGTTCATCGCATCCTATTCGAGCCCCGAAGGATTGTTCTGGGCGAAATTGTCGGCGGCGTCGACGCTCGCGATCGCGCCCATTCTCGTGCTCGGCTGGTTCAGTCAGCGGCAGCTCGTCCGTGGCCTGACCTTCGGCGCGGTCAAGTAGCAGAAAGGCTTTTCCATGGGTCAGATTACGCTGCAGGGTGTGCAAAAATCATTCGGGCCGGTCCACATCATCAAGGGCGCCGACCTCGACATCGCCGACGGCTCCTTCGTCGTGTTCGTCGGTCCGTCCGGCTGCGGCAAGACAACGTTGCTGCGGCTGATCGCGGGGCTGGAGGACGTCACCGGCGGCGCGATCCTGATCGACGGCCGCAATGTGGTCGACGTGCCGCCGGCCAAGCGCGGGCTGTCGATGGTGTTCCAGTCCTACGCGCTCTATCCGCATATGAGCGTGCGCGGCAACATCGCATTCGGCCTGAAGATGGCGGGCATCGCCAAGGACGAGATCAACCGCAAGGTCGAGGCCGCCGCGGCCACGCTCAACCTGACGCCCTATCTCGAGCGCAAGCCGCGTGAACTGTCCGGCGGCCAGCGCCAGCGCGTCGCGATCGGGCGCGCGATCGTGCGCGAGCCGAAGGCGTTCCTGTTCGACGAGCCGCTGTCGAACCTCGACGCCGCGCTGCGGGTGCAGATGCGGCTCGAGGTGACGCGCTTGCAGAAACAGCTCGGCACCACGGCGATCTACGTCACCCACGACCAGGTCGAGGCGATGACCATGGCCGACAAGATCGTGGTGCTGAACGGCGGCAAGATCGAGCAATACGGCTCGCCGCTTGAGCTCTATGAGAAGCCGGCAAATTTATTTGTCGCCGGTTTCATCGGCTCGCCGAAGATGAACTTCGTCACCGGCGACCTCGCCAAGCAGCAGGGCGCGACCACCATTGGCGTGCGGCCCGAGCATCTGAAGGTCGAGCGCGACGGGCAGGGCGGCTGGCACGGCACCGTCTCGGTCGCCGAGCATCTCGGCAGCGACACCTTCCTCTATGTCGATGCCGGGCCGCAGGGCATGCTGACCGCGCGCTATGTCGGCGAGCTCGACCTGCATCCGGGCGACAAGGTGTCGCTGATCCCGGATCCGGCGCGCATCCATCGTTTCGACGACAGCGGTAAATCGATCCGCGCCTAGGGCATGATCCGGACCCGGAGGGCCGCGTCAGCGCAAAGTATGAAGCGGCTTTCCGAACAGATCATGCCAAAAAAGAGCACGGACGATCTACGCCGTCGATCTCGCTCTGGCCGGGGCGGCACACCCGCGACATGCGGGCTCTAGGCAAAGGAAGAAGAAAATGTATCTCGAGAAATTCAAGCTCGGCGGCAAGACCGCCATCATCACCGGCGCCGGTCAGGGCATCGGGCTCGCCTGCGCCGAAGCGCTGGCGGAAGCCGGCGCCAAGGTCATCATCGGCGACCGCGACGCCAAGGTTGCCAATGACGCGCAGGCGGCGCTGAAGGCGAAGGGTTTTGACGCCGACATTGCGCTGATGGATGTGACGGACTCCGGCCGCGTCGCCGCGGTCGCCGACGAACTGGTGCGCAAATATGGCAAGGTCGACATCCTGGTCAACAATGCCGGCATCGCCCGCAGCGAGACGCCGGCCGAGACCGTAACCGACGAGCACTGGCTCAACGTCATCGACGTGAACCTCAACGGCACCTTCTGGTGCTGCCGCGCCTTCGGCAATCACATGCTGAAGGCCAAATCCGGCACCATCGTCAATGTCGGCTCGATGTCCGGCTTCATCGTCAACAAGCCGCAGGAGCAGTGCTTCTACAACGCCTCCAAGGCCGCGGTGCACCATCTCACCAAATCGCTCGCGGCCGAATGGGGCGCGCGCGGGGTCCGCGTCAACGCGGTGGCGCCGACCTATATCGAGACGCCGCTGAATGCCTTTGTGAAGAACAGCCCCAAAATGTACGACGCCTGGATCGGTGGAACTCCGATGGCCCGGATGGGGCAGGTCGACGAGATCGCCTCCGTGGTCCTGTTCCTGGCCTCCGAGGCGGCGAGCCTGATGACCGGAAGCATCGTCCTGGTCGATGGCGGTTACACTTGCTGGTAGGCTCGCGCCGACGCATGATCCGGAAAAGTGGGGACCGGTTTTCCGGATCATGCTGACACAGAAGTAAGGGCGCGATGACGTTTCAAAGACACGTCGTCACGCTCCGACGGAGCGGACATGCGGCAAGCCTATATCGGGGTGGACGTCGGAAGCACCAGCGCCCGCGCCGGCGTCTTCGACGAGGCCGGCAAGCTGTTGGGCTCGGCCCGGCATCCGATCCGGGTCTGGCATGAGGGTGGCGATATCGTCGAGCAATCCTCCGATGACATCTGGGTGGCCTGCGTCGCCTCCGTCCGTAGTGCGATGCAGGAGGCCGCGGTTGCAGCCGAACACGTCAAGGGCATCGGATTTGACGCGACCTGCTCGCTGGTCGTGCTCGACCGGGCAGGCCGGCCGCTGACCGTCAGCCCGTCCGGCGATCCCGCGCGCAATGTCGTGGTCTGGATGGATCACCGCGCGATGGACGAGACCGAATTCGTCAACGCGACCGGCGACAAGGTGTTGCGCTATGTCGGCGGCGCCATCTCGCCGGAGATGGAGATCCCGAAGATACTCTGGCTGAAGCGGCATCTGCCGGCGACCTTCGACGCCGCTGGGCACTTCTTTGATCTCGCCGACTATCTCTCGTTCCGCGCCAGTGGCTCGCTGGCGCGCTCGACCTGCACGGTCACCTGCAAATGGACCTATGTCGCGGGCGATGGCGGCTGGAGCGAGCCCTTCCTCCAGCGCGTCGGGCTCGATGCGCTCGCCGCTGATCGCTTTGCCCGCATCGGCAACGAGATCGTGCCGCCCGGCTCGCCACTCGGCCGCGGGCTGTCCGAGGATGCCGCGCGCGATCTCGCCCTGATGCCGGGGACAGCGGTCGGCGCCTCGCTGATCGATGCCCATGCCGGCGGCGTCGGCGCGATCGGCGGGCGTGATGGTTCCGGCGCCGAGGTCGATGTCTGCCAGCGGCTGGCCTACATCATGGGAACGTCGGCCTGCATCATGGCGACCACCGTCGAGCCCTGCTTCGTGCCCGGCGTCTGGGGCCCGTATTTCGAAGGCATGGTGCCGGGCTTCTGGCTGAACGAGGGCGGCCAGTCCGCCGCCGGCGCCGCGATCGATCATCTGCTCAAGTCGCACCCGGCGCATGCCGAGGTTTCGGCCGCGGCCAAGACCGATGGCGTCGACGTCATCGAATACCTTGAGAAGCGCATTCTGGCGCGCAGCGGCAGCGCCGGCGCGGCCGCGCTGCTCGCGCGCAACGTTCACGTGCTGCCGGAATTCCTCGGCAACCGCTCGCCCTATGCCGATCCCGGCTCGCGCGCCGTGATCGCCGGGCTCGATCTCGACACCGACGTGTCGGCGCTGGAGCGGCTGTTCGTCGCCGGCCTGTGCGGGCTGGCCTATGGCCTCGCCGACGTCATCGAGGCCTTGCAGGCCCATGGCGTCGACGGCAAGACCATCGTGATCGGCGGCGGCGCCAGCCGCAGTCCATTGGTCCGCCAGATCATGGCCGACACGACGGGCTACACGGTGGCGTTGCCGCAAACCCAAGAACCCGTATTGCTCGGCGCCGCGATGCTGGGCGCGGTCGCCAGCGGCGCGCATAATTCGATCAACGCGGCGATGGCCGGCATGTCGGCGCTCGGGCGGCTGAGCGAACCGACCAAGCCCGAGCTTGCCGATTTCCACCGCCGGAAGCGCGGCGTGCACAGGATGCTGCGGCAGCTCGATCGCGACAGCCGCGAGGCGATGAAGCAGGCGCCCGGCGAGGCGCCGAATTAGGGTGTTTGTTCTATGCTGCTGAGCTGCGGAGATGCGCTGATCGATTTCCTGCCGTCGCGGACGGCGGATGGACGCGAGGCCCTGACGCCCGCGGTCGGCGGATCCTGCCTCAACATCGCAATCGGCAGCGCCCGGCTCGACGTTCCCACCGGCTTTGTCGGCGGCATCTCGACCGACACGTTCGGCCGGATGATCGCCGATCACGCCACGGCCTCAGGTGTCGATCTCGGCCGCGCGGTACGCAGTGATCACCAGGCGACGCTGGCATTTGCTCGTGTGACAGGAACCGAGACGCAATACGCCTTCTATGACGCTGACACCGCATCGCGGAACTGGGCCTACCGGCGCGAGGCGATCGCGCTTGACGGCGTCACCTGCCTTCACACCGGCTCGACCACACTCGTCCATGACAAGGGCGCCGCCGAAACGCTGGCCTTCGTCGACGACGCGCGTTCCAATGTGACGATCTCGCTTGATCCGAACTGCCGTCCGAATTTGGTCAGGGACAAGGAGGCCTATCGCACACGCATGCTGGCGTTCTGCGGCAAGGCCGGCATTGTGAAGATGTCCGACGTCGACTTCGCCTATCTGTTTGGCGATGAGGCCTACACTGCGCGCGCCGACGCGCTGCTGTCGGCGGGCGTATCGCTCGTCGTCATCACCCGCGGCAACGACGGCGCCGTGGCCTGGCATCGCAAGGCCGGATCAATCGAGGTCAAGGCGCCGGTGGTGACGGTCGTGGATACGATCGGCGCCGGGGACAGCTTTCAGGCGGCGCTGCTCGCCGCGCTGCATCGGCTGGACCGGATCGGGCGGCCGCGGCTCGCCGAGATCTCTACCGCCGAGCTCACCCGTGCGCTGTCCTTCGCCTGCACATGCGCCGCCTTCACCTGCACCCGCGCCGGCGCCGATCCGCCGCGCAGCCGGGAGTTGCCCGCGGGCACCTGGTAAGCCATGCGCCCGGAGCGATGGACTTGCTCCACGAGGCACGGCACGATGTCGTCATCGAAGACCGATGCGAGCCCGTGCCGGAATGAGCGACGACCTGTGCCTGCTATCAGCCGTTGAACTTCGCGCCCGGATCGCCCGCAAGGACGTGTCTCCCGTCGAGGTCACGGCTGCGGTGCTGGCCCGTGCCGAGCGGCTGCAGCCCGAACTGAACTGCTTCATCACGCTGTGCGGCGACGAAGCGATGGCGCAAGCCAAAATCGCCGAGCGTCAGGTCATGGCCGGCGAGCCGCTCGGTCTGCTGCACGGCATCCCCTTCACCGTGAAGGACATCGTCAGCACCAGCGGTGTGCGCACGACGTTCGGCGCGGTGCCGTACAAGGACAACGTGCCGGACCATGATGCCGTGGCGGTGGCCAGGCTTCGTGCGCAGGGCGGCATATTGATCGGCAAGACCACGACGCCGGAGTTCGGCAGCAAGTGCCTGACCGACTCGCCGCTGTTCGGCCGCACCCGCAATGCGTGGAGCGCCGAGCGCTCGAGCGGCGGCTCCAGCGGCGGCGCGGCGGTCGCGGTCGCAAGCGGCATCGCGCCGCTGGCGGTTGCGACCGACGGCGGCGGCTCGACCCGGATTCCCGCGGCCTGCAATGGCGTGGTCGGGATCAAGCAGAGCAACGGCGTGATTCCGCACAGCCAGGTGCAGGATGCCTTCGGCAACCAGACCTATGTCACGCCGACCACGCGCACCGTCGCCGACACCGCGCTGATGATGCAGGCGATGGCGGGCGAGGATCCGTCCGATCCCTGGTCGATCGGCGTGTCGGTGCCCGCCTATCTCGCCGTTGCCGCGCCGCGCGGCGATCTCCGCGGCAGGCGGGTGCTGTTCTGCCTGTCGCCGCCGGGGCGGCCGGTGACCGCGGATGTCGCAGCAGCGTTCCGGTCGAGCCTCGACCGGCTGGCCGGCCTCGGCGCCGAGCTCGAGGAGTTCTCCGGCGAGGGCTTTGACATCGAGCCGATCTGGCGCGCCATCAATCACACCGTCTGGCGCACCCGGTTCGAGACACTGGCGGCCGATCATCCCAACGATCTCAGCCCAACCTTCCTGAAACAGCTCGCGCTTGCCGCCAAGGTGAGCGGTGTCGATTACCAGCAGGCAATGTTCGACCGCACCGCGCTGTTCCGCCGGGTGCAGTCGCTGCTCGCGCGCGGCGACCTCCTGGCGATGCCGACCCTGACCCGCACGGCGCTGCCGATCGACCAGGATCTGTTCGGCAGCATCGATATCGATGGGCAGAGCTTCGACAGCGTGCGGCCGCACTGGTTTCCCTGGACCATGCTGTTCAACATGACCGGACATCCCGCAGTCAGCATCCCCGCAGGCTTCGGCCGCGACGGCCTGCCGATCGGCCTGCATCTGGTCGGCCGCTTCCGGGCCGATGCGGAACTGCTGCGTGTCGCGGCGCTGTTCGAAGAAGCGAGCGATTTGCTGGGCCGTTGGCCGGCTGTCGCGTCGTGAACGGCGCGGCGAAGGGCTTGCATTCGCGCGCGAACATGGTGAAACCTGCGCTTCGTTCCTTACTCCTCGGGCGCGCATGAGCGTATTCTTCCTGCGGCGGATCCTGACCCTGGTGGCGACGCTGTTCGCGGCCTCGCTGATCATTTTCCTGGTGCTCGACGCACTGCCCGGCAATGCCGCCCAGATGCTGATGGGCGCCGACGCCTCGCCGGATGCGGTGCGCGCGCTCACCGTCAAGCTCGGGCTCGACCAGCCGTTGACGGTTCGCTATCTGCTCTGGATCAAGGGCATGGCGGTCGGCGATCTCGGCAACAGCTATGTCTACGGCACGCCGGTCGCCGGCCTGATCGCGGAGCGGCTGGTGCTGACGATCCCGCTCGCGATCATGTCGATGCTGATTACGGTGGTGCTGGCGCTTGCCGCGGGCATCTACACCGCCGCCAACCACAACAAGCTTGGCGATGTCGGCGTGATGTCGCTCACCCAGATCGGCATCGCGCTGCCGAACTTCTGGTTCGCGATCCTCCTGATCCTGCTGTTCTCGGTGAAGCTGCAATTGCTGTCGGCCGGGGGCTTCGCCGGCTGGGATGACGGCATCTGGCCGGGGATCCGCTCGCTGCTGCTGCCGGCGATCTCGCTTGCTGTGGTGCAGGCCGCGATCCTTGCCCGCGTCACGCGCTCGGCGGTCCTTGAGGTGCTGCGCGAAGACTTCGTGCGTACCGCACGCGCCAAAGGGCTCGGCAAGCGCGAGGTGCTGTGGCGCCACGTACTGCGCAACGCCATGATCCCGGTGATGACGGTGATGGGCCTGCAATTCGCCAACCTGTTGGCCGGCACCATCGTGATCGAGAACGTGTTCTACCTGCCGGGTCTTGGCCGGTTGATCTTCCAATCGATCGCCAACCGCGACTTGATCGTGGTACGCAACTGCGTGATGCTGCTGGCGGCGATGGTCGTGATCGTCAATTTCGTGGTCGATGTGCTCTACGCCTTGATCGATCCGCGCATCAAGGTGTCCAACCTGTGAGCGCGCCGCTGACCGCATCCGCCGGCACGCCGGCCATCGTGCCGGGCGCGAGGCCCGCGACCGGGTTCTGGCGCCGCGCGCTGCGCCATCGCAGCTTCGTGCTCGGCGCGGTGCTCAGCCTGCTGGTGCTCGGTGCGGCGATGTTGTCGCTGGTCTGGACGCCGTGGTCGGCTTACGACATCGATGTCGCCTCGAAACTGCATCCGCCGTCGGCGGCGCACTGGCTCGGCACCGATGCACTCGGCCGCGATATCGTCTCGCTGCTTTTGGTCGGCGCGCGCTCCACCATCCTGGTCGGCGTCATCGCCGTTGGCATCGGCCTCACCTTCGGTGTCTGCCTCGGCCTGATCGCAGCAGCCCGCAAGGGCTGGACCGAGGAGCTCATCATGCGGCTGAGCGACTTCACCTTCGCGTTTCCCGCGGTGCTGTCGGCGATCATGCTGGCCGCCGTCGCCGGTCCCGGCATGCTGACCTCGATCACTGCGATCGGCATCTTCCAGATCCCGACCTTCATCCGCGTTACCCGCGGCTCGGCCAATGCGATCTGGGCTCGCGAATTCGTGCTGGCAGCGCGCGCCGCGGGCAAGGGCTCGTTCCGGATCACCGTCGAGCACGTGCTGCCGAACATCCTGTCGATCCTGATCGTGCAGGCGACGATCCAGTTCGCGCTCGCGATCCTCGCCGAGGCCGCTCTGTCCTATCTCGGGCTCGGCACCCAGCCGCCGCAGCCTTCCTGGGGCCGCATGCTCAACGATGCGCAGACGCTGCTGTTCCAGTCGCCGATGCTCGCGGTCTATCCCGGTGCTGCGATCGCGATCGCGGTGCTCGGGCTCAATCTGCTCGGCGATGGCTTGCGCGATCTGCTCGATCCGCGCCTGGCGCGGGAGCGTTGAGCATGAGCGAGGCCCCGCTGATCGAGGTGAAGGATTTGGGCGTTCGGCTCAACACCAGCCGCGGCCCGGCGCAGGCGGTACGCGGCGTCAGCTTTGCGCTGCGCCGCGGCGAGACACTGGGGCTGGTCGGCGAATCCGGCTGCGGCAAGTCGGTCACCGCGCTGGCCCTGATGGGGCTGCTGCCGGACAGTGCCGTGATCAGCGGCAGCATCCGGCTCGATGGCTCGGAGCTGGTCGGCTTGCCGGATAAGGCCTATTGCAAGCTGCGCGGCAACCGCATCAGCATGATCTTCCAGGAACCGATGACCGCGCTCAATCCGATGCACACGATCGGGCATCAGGTCGCCGAGCCCTTGCTGCGCCACACCGGCGTCTCGGCCGCGCAAGCGCGGCAAGAGGCGATGGCCTTGCTCGATCGCGTCGGGTTGCCTGATGCAGCCAAGCGTATCGATGCCTATCCGCACCAGTTTTCCGGCGGCCAGCGCCAACGCATCACGATCGCGATGGCGCTGGCCTGCCAGCCCGATGTGCTGATCGCGGACGAACCGACCACCGCCCTCGACGTCACGATCCAGGGCCAGATCCTCGATCTGATCGCCGGCCTGGTCGAGGAGCGCGGCATGGCGATGATCCTGATCTCGCACGATCTCGGCGTGATCGCCGAGAATGTCGCGCGCATGATGGTGATGTATGGCGGCACCGTCGTCGAAAGCGGCGAGACCAACACCGTATTCACGCGGATGGGCCATCCCTATACGCAGGGCTTGTTCCGCGCCCGCCCACGGCTCGGCGCGCGCAAGGGGACGCGGCTCAAGACCATCGCCGGCACGGTGCCGGAGCTTGCCGATCTGCCGGCTGGGTGCACCTTCGCCGATCGCTGCGCGATCGTGGAGCGCCGTTGCCGCGCGGCTCTGCCGGCCGTGGTCGATGTCGGCGCCGGCCATGGCGTGCGCTGCATCCGGACCGATATCTCGATGGCTGCCGGAGGCGTCGGCGCATGACGGCAGCAACCGTATCCGCAGTGCCGCTGCTCGAGGTCATCGATCTCGCGCAACGCTACACGCTGCCGCGTGAGAGCCTGTTCAAGCCCGCAACACAGGTGCATGCGCTCAACGGCGTCACGGCGCGGGTGATGCCGGGCAAGAGCCTCGGCGTCGTCGGCGAATCCGGCTCGGGCAAATCGACCTTTGCGCGGCTGGTGATGGCGCTGGAGCGGCCGTCGTCGGGGCAGGTCGTCATGCTGGGCAGCGACCTCAACCAGCTGCCGCCCGATGAGCTGCGCCGCGCCCGCCGCCATTTCCAGATGGTGTTCCAGGATCCCTATGGCTCGCTCGATCCGCGACAGACCATTGCGCGGATCGTCGCCGAGCCGCTGACGGCGCTCGGGCGCATCGATCGCGCCGGCCTGCGCGAGCGCGTCGCCATTGTGCTGCGCCAGGTCGGGCTGCGCGATGCCGACATGGACAAGTTCCCGCACGAGTTCTCCGGCGGCCAGCGCCAGCGCATCGCTATTGCGCGCGCGCTGATCACGCAGCCGAAGCTGATCGTCGCCGACGAGCCGGTCTCGGCACTCGACGTCTCCGTGCAGGCGCAGGTGCTCAACCTGATGCAGGACCTGCAGGACGAGTTCGGCCTGAGCTACATCCTGATCAGCCACGACCTCGCGGTGGTCGATCTGCTCTGCGACGAGATCGCGGTGATTTATCTCGGGCGGATCGTCGAGCAGGCGCGGGCTGCCGATCTGTTCGCGCACGCTGCCCATCCCTATACGCGCGCGCTGCTCGATGCGGTCCCGCGAGCGCGCCCCGGTGGCGGCAGGCGTCGCCGCGGCGCCCAGGCGATCGGCTCGCAGGCGTCGGTGACGGCTGGCTGCCCTTATGCGCCGCGCTGCCCGCTCGCCGATCGGCATTGTCGCGAAACCGCGCCTGCGCTACGCACGATAGGAGACGGCCATCTCGCGGCCTGCCATCACGCGGAAGCTGTGATGGCGCTGCCGCCAGTGGTCGCGGAGGCCGGTTAGTGTTTTGTGTCGGGCTGGCCTAGATTGAGCAAAGAACACGTCCGGGGAGCAGAGCAATGTTGAGGAAATTGTGCGTTATCGCGGCGGTTGCCGCGCTCGCCGCAGCGCCGCTGCCGAGCTTCGCGCAAGGCAAGAAGGACAGCGTCGTGATGGGCATGACGCTGGAGCCGCCGGGGCTCGATCCGACCAACGCGGCGGCCGCGGCCATCGCCGAGGTCACGCTCTACAACGTCTACGAGACGCTGACCAAGATCAACGAAGATGGCTCGGTGTCGCCGCTGCTCGCCGAGAGCTGGCAGGCCTCGCCCGATCTCAAGACCTACACGTTCAAGCTGCGCAAGGGCGTCAAATTCCACAATGGCGAGCCATTCGATTCCGCGGCGGTGAAGTTCTCCTACGAGCGCGCCGCAGCGCCGGCCTCGACCAACAAGGACCGCAGCCTGTATCAGGCGTTCGCGTCGGTGACGGCGCCCGATGCGGACACCATCGTCATTGCACTCAAATATTCCGAGCCGAACCTGCCGTTCCTGCTCGGCCAGGCGTCGGGTTCGATCGTCGAACCGAAGAGCGCGCCGACCGATGTGACGCAGCCGGTCGGCACCGGGCCCTATACGCTCGGCAGCTGGACCAAGGGCTCGTCGATCACGCTGGTGAAATGGCCTGATTATCGCAACGCCGCCGCGATCAAGCTTGCCAAGGTGACGATTCGTTTCATCGGCGATCCCGCAGCCCAGGTTGCGGCGCTGCTGTCGGGCGATGTCGATGCGTTTCCCAGGGTGGGCGCGGCGCGCAGCCTGGCGCAGTTCAAGGCCGATCCGCGCTTCAGCGTCCTGATCGGCGGCTCCAAGGCCAAGACCATCGTCGGCATCAACGAGCGCAAGAAACCGCTCGACGATGTGCGGGTTCGCCGCGCCATCCTGGCCGCGATCGACCGCAAGGCGATGATCGACGGCGCGGTCGACGGTTTCGGCACGCCGATCGGCAGCTTCTACACCCCGGGCTCGCTCGGCTATGTCGATACCACCGGCATCAATCCCTACGATCCGGAGCTCGCCAAGAAGCTGCTGACGGAGGCCGGCGTCAAGACGCCACTCGAGCTCAGTCTGAGGCTGCCGCCGCCGGCCTACGCCCGGCAGGGCGGCGAGATCCTCGCCGCGCAACTCGCCAAGGTCGGCATCATTGCCAGGATCGAGAACGTGGAATGGGCGCAGTGGCTGTCGCAGGTCTTCACCGGCCCGCACAACTACGACCTCACTATCGTCTCGCATGTCGAGCCGTTCGATCTCGTGAAGCTGACCGAACCGGACTACTATCTCGGCTACAAGTCCGAGGCATTCAACGCGCTGTACCAGCAGATCATGGCGACGCCCGACGAGGCTGGCCGCGCAAAACTGCTCGGCGACGCACAGCGCATGCTGGCGACCGACGCGGTGGCCGGCTTCCTGTTCCAGCCGCAATGGATCACGATCGCCAGCAAGAAGCTGAAGGGCGTGTGGAAGGACGTCCCGCAATTCGAGAACGACTTTTCGGCCTTGTCCTGGGAGTAGACGGTCGCCGGCGGAGGTCGATGGCCTCTGCCGGCGCTGCTCCACGCGCGATGTCGTCGCTTGACGCTTAGTCTCATTTTGCTTGCTGCGCCTGCGAAGGCGAATGTCGCCCGCGATGCGTGAAAGCTGCGGAAGCGCCCGATATCGCTTGGATTGATGCCAGCCCGCGTTTGCCGCATTGGGCCGCGCGGCCGCCTCCGGTTGCGGCTTCGCATTCAGCGCATCGGTTGTCTTTGTGAAAGACGGCGCTAACATGGAACCCATCCATCGATACCTGTCGTTGTTCTTTTTTTGATCATCTATTGCAGCGCAACCAAGCCACGCGACGGTTGCGCGCTCGCTACGGCGGCCAGGCCTCGAAGGGGAAGTAGCAAACACCCATCCCTGACATCGCAACCAAGAAATAACGGGGGAAGACATGTATGTGAAAGGGCTTGCGGCATTTGCCGCCGCGGTCGGCGTGGGCCTGTTGTCGGGCGCCGCCATCGCACAGGAAGTCAAGCAGGAGAAGCAGTCGGTCCTCGGTAACGCCAATGTATCGCCGGTGACCCAGGAGCAGCTCAACGCCGCCGACAAGAACAGCAAGGACTTTCTGCTCACCAACGGCAATTACGCGCAGACCCGGTTTTATCCAGGCAAGCAGATCAGCCGCGACAATGTGAAGAACCTGCACGTCGCCTGGATCTTCCAGACCGACGTCAAGGAGTCGCTCGAGACATCGCCGATCGTCGTCGACGGCGTGATGTATGTCACGACCTCGTTCAGCCATGTCTATGCGCTCGACGCCAAGACCGGCCAGCAGCTCTGGCACTACGCCCACAAGATGGGCCCGATCACCGTCTATTGCTGCGGTCCGAACAATCGCGGCGTTCAGGTGCTCGGCGACCGGGTCTATCTGGCGACGCTGGATTCCAAGCTGCTGGCACTGAATGCCAAGACCGGAGAGGTGGTGTGGACCACCAACATCGCCGATCCCGAGCTCGGCTACAGCGAGACGATGGCGCCGACCGTGGTCAAGGACAAGGTGCTGATCGGCACCAATGGCGGCGAATACGGCATCCGCGGCTTCGTACGTGCCTATGACGCCAAGACCGGCAAGCAGCTGTGGAATTTCAACACCATTCCGGAGAATTCGGTCGGCGTCTGGGCGACCAAGGACGCCACCGGCCGCGACATGCATCGCAATATCCAGGCCGAGAAGGATATGCTCGCCAAGATCGGCGATCCCTATGCCAAGCTCGGCGGCGGCGTGTGGCAGAACCCGTCGATCGATCTCGCGACCAACCGGATCTACTTCGTGGTCGGCAATCCGTCGCCCGACCTCGACGGTTCGAACCGGCCCGGCGACAATCTCTACACCAACTCGTTGGTCTCGCTCGATCTCGACACCGGCAAGTATGTCTGCCACTTCCAGTACATCGCCCATGACGTCTGGGATCTCGACGCGGTCAGCCCGACGGTGCTGGTCGACGTCAAGGACAAGGGCGGCAAGACGATCCCCGGCGTCATCCATGCCGGCAAGACCGGGCACATCTATGTGCACGATCGCAAGGACTGCAGCCTGATCCGCTTCTCCGAGGCGATGGTGCCGCAGGAGAACATGTGGGTGCTGCCGACCAAGGAAGGCGCGCGCATGCTGCCCGGCGCCAATGGCGGCGTCGAATGGTCGCCGATCGCGACCGATCCGGGACAGGAGCTGGCCTACGCCATCAACCTGCACCAGCCGATGACCTACCACGTCGAAAGCTCGGCCTATCCAAACGGCAAGCTGTGGCTGGGCGGCGCCTTCAAGGTGATCCCGAGCGAGAAGCAGTCGGGCAACATCACCGCGGTGAACTACAACAACGGCAAGATCAAATGGCAGGTCAATACGCCCGAGCCGATGATCGGTGGCATCCTCGCCACCGCCGGCGGCCTCGTGTTCACCGGCGAAGGCAACGGCAAGTTCGCGGCTTACAACTCGTCGAACGGCAAGGAATTGTGGAGCTTCCGCGCCGGCGCCGGCGTCAACGCGCCGCCGTCGAGCTACATGATCGGCGGCAAGCAATATGTCGTGGTCGGTGCGGGCGGCAATACCCAGCTCGACTACAAACGCGGCAACAACATCATCGCCTTCACGCTCGACTGAGCGAGAGACAAATAAAGGTGGGGAAGCGGGACCGGTATGGTCCCGCTTCTGTTTCTTCGGATGAGCGATCAGGCCGCGTCACTGCGAGCGCAGCGAAGCAATCCATCGCGCCGCATATGTGGAAGGATGGATTGCTGCGTCGCTGTCGCTCCTCGCAATGACGATTGCGCTTCAGGATGAGTGGATGTCTTGTAAATTATTGATCTGCGCTACCGCGCTGCTGCTGTTGCTCGCGGCCGAGGCGTGCGCCGAGACGATCGAGGACAAGGTTGCGGTCTGCGCCGGCTGTCACGGTGCGGACGGCAAGCCGGTCGACAAGACCATTCCGACGATCTGGGGGCAGCAGGCCGGCTATCTCTACATCCAGCTCCGCGATTTCAAGCGCGGCGATCGAAAGAGCGACATCATGCAGCCGATCGCGACGCAGTTCGAGCGCGACGACATGCTGGCGATCGCCGAATATTTTTCGCAGAAGCCGTGGCCCGACCTCGGCCAGCCGCGCGCGCCGAAGGACGTCGCGGCGAAGGCGATGACGGCCAGCGCGTCGGTCGGCTGCCCGGCCTGCCATCTCGATCGCTTTCAGGGTGACGGCACGGTGCCGCGGCTCGCCGGGATGGGACGCGACTACCTCGCCAAGACCATCGCCGATTTCCGCAGCCGCGCGCGCGGCAACAATCCCGGCATGTCCGATCTGATGCTGGCGACGTCGCCCGACGACCTCGCCGCGCTGGTGGAGTATCTGGCGGGGCTGTGAGCGGCGTGCCTAACGTCGCCCCGCGTGCGGGGAGAGGTCGGATCGCATCGTGAGATGCGATCCCGGTGAGGGGGAGAGTCTCCGCAAACGCATCTCCTGCTGAGTGCGCGGTGACAGCCCCTCACCCCAGCGCTCTCCCCGTAAGAGCGGGGCGAGGGAGCGCAGCACCGCCGCTGTTCAAACCGGTTCTATTGTTTCTCACCGCGGCGTCAGCTCTTCGCGCAGCGCCGACAGGATGGTGAGGTCGGCGGCATGCTTGCCGGTCTTGTCGGCCAGCGAAGCATCGGCGCCATGGGCCAGCAGGGTCTTTGCGATCGCCGGATGATTGCCTTCCGCGGCGATCATCAGCGCGGTGCGGCCGCGCGCGTCGCGATCGTCGATGCTGGCACCGGCGTCCAGCAGATACGACACAACCTCGAGCGCCTGCGCTTCCGGTACGGCCTCGTCCGGCCCGGCGGCCCACATCAACAGCGTCAGATCGTTGGCGTAGCGCGTGTTGACGTCGATCTCGCGCGCGAGCAGCTGCTTGACGATGCCGAGCTGGCCGGCGGCGGCGGCATACACGATAGGCGGCTTGCCGGTGTCGTCAGCCTTGCGGCCGTCGGCGCCGTGCGCCAGCAGCAGGCGCACCACCATGTCCCGGCCGGCATACGCGGCGGCCGCAATGGGGGAGGCACCGCTGCGCCCGGTGAGGTTGACGTCGGCGCCGCGGTCGATCAGCCGCTGCACGATCGCGACATGGCCGCGCTCGGCGGCAAGATACAGCGCGGTCGATCCCGCGAGGTTGCGGGCATCGACCGGCGCGCCGCGCGCCAGCAGCAGATCGACCATGTCGAGATGGCCGGAGCGGGCGGCGTGACTCAGCGGCTTGGCGCCGAGCCGGTCCCGCGCGTCGACCGAGGCGCCGTGGTCGAGCAGATCGGTGGCGAGGTTGACGCAGTCGGCATTGGCGGCCGCGAACAAGGTCAGCGAGATCTCGATTGCGCTGAGCTGGGCCTTGTCGGTCTCATACTTGCGGATCAGCTCGCGGCACCGCGCCGGGTCGGGCGCGGCAAAGCTGCCGTGGACGTGGCCTGCGACAAGCAGCGCGGCGAGGGCGATGCGACGAACCAAGACAAGTCCTCCGGATGGCCTGCCGAGCGCATCGCCATTCGGATCGAGCCTCGCATGAACCTTTGTTATTGCCAAGCCGCGCGGGGTAGTCCTGCCGCTAGCCGCTCTGCCCGGTGCTGGCATTGGCAACGGCGCGCGCGACGTTGGCGATCACCTCGTTGCACGTCTCCATCGGCGCGCTGGCCCCGGTCAAGTAGACCGTCACAATGATCGGCTTGCGGCCGGGCGGCCAGAACACGCCGATATCGTTATAGGTGCCGCGCTCGCCGGTGCCAGTCTTGTCGCCGACCCGCCAGCCGCGCGGCACGCCGGCGCGCAACCGCGTGTCGCCGGTCTTGTTGGCGACCATCCAGTCCACGAGCCGCTCACGCGAGGCTGCCTGCAACACATCGCCGAGCACCACGCGTTGCAGATCCTTCAGCATCGCGACCGGGCTCGTGGTGTCGCGCGGATCGCCGGGCACGGCTTCGTTCAACGCGACTTCCCAGCGGTCCAGCCGGCTGACATTGTCGCCGATGGTGCGGAAGAAGCTGGTGAAGCCGGCCGGTCCGCCGATCTCGCGCAGCAGCAAATTGGCGGCGGTATTGTCGCTGAGCGTGATGGCGGCCTCGCAGAGTTCGGACAGCGTCATGCTCGATCCGACGTGTTGTTTGGCCACGGGCGCGTAGGCCAAGATGTCCTTGGCCTCAACCTGAACGCGCTGGTCGAGGCTGGATTCGCCACGGTCGACCCGGTGCAGCACGGCGGCCGAGGCCAGCGCCTTGAAGGTGCTGCACATCGGGAACCGTTCGTCGCCGCGCTGGCTTACGCGCAACCCCGTCTCCGTGTCGAGCACAGCGATGCCGAGCCGGCCGGTGGTCGCCAGCTCGATGCGCGCAAATTCCTGCTGCAGCCCTCGCGCCGCCCCGCTTGCTCCCGCCGCGGCGCTCTGTTCTGCCGCAGCGCTTGGCCGCGGCAGGGTGCACGAAGCCGCAAGGCCCAGCGCGCGCCATCCAAATGTCCGTCTCGTCAGCATGTCTAACCTCCCGTTGGCGGCGCGAACCTGCCGAACCGCGTGACGGCCGACAAACAATCATTTATACAACGAGGCATGAGAAAAACTTGGTCATGATGCCGTGCGCCGGCATCTCCCGCTGAACGCGCTGCGCGCCTTCGAGGCCTCCGCGCGGCTGCTCAGCTTCACTCGCGCGGGGATGGAGCTGCGCGTGACGCAGACCGCGATCAGCCATCAGGTCAAGCAGCTCGAGGATACGCTCGGCGCAAGCCTGTTTCGCCGGCTGCCGCGCGGATTGGTGCTGACCGACGAGGGGCTGGCGCTGCTGCCGGTGCTGACCGACGCGCTCGATCGGATCGGCGCTGCCATCGACCGCATCGAGGCCAAGGGTACGCGCGAGGTCGTCACCGTCGGCTGCGTCACGACGTTCGCGACCGGATGGCTGCTGCAACGGGTCGATCGCTTCAAGCGCGCGTATCCCTATATCGACCTGCGCCTGCTCACCAACAACAACCGCGTCGACATCGCGGGCGACGGGCTCGATCTCGCGCTGCGGTTCGGCGACGGCTCCTGGCACGGCACCGAGGCGATCCATCTGCTGTCGGCGCCGCTGTCGCCGGTGTGCTGCCCCGATGTCGCGGGCCGGCTGCGCAAGCCGTCCGATCTCGCGCAGGAATTCCTGCTGCGCTCCTACCGCGCCGAGGAATGGCCGTTGTGGTTTGCGGTCGCCGGCGCGCCGTGTCCGAAGATCCAGGGTCCGATCTTCGACAGTTCGGTGGCGATGGCCGAGGCCGCCGCACGCGGCGTCGGCGTTGGATTAGTGCCGATCGCGATGTTCAACAACGAACTCGTGTCCGGCCGGCTGATGCGGCCGTTCGCGGCCGAGGTCCCGGCGGGCTCGTACTGGTTGACCTGGCTGAAGTCGCGCGAGGTGACGCCGGGCATGCGTGCGTTTCGCGACTGGCTGCTCGAGACGTTGCGGGCGGAGGCGAGTGAGGGGGAGGAGGTAGGAGGTGAACTTCCTTCACGACCGAAGGCAAACACCAAGGCCAAACCGAAGGCCACGACGAAGGCCGCGAAGAAGCGGAGGCGTTAGCCTTCCGAGTAATGCTCTCTAACACCGTCATCCTGAGGAGCCGCGAAGCGGCGTCTCGAAGGATGCACGGCCCGGCCGGTTGCCGTCGACCCTTCGAGGCGCTGCGCGCTCCTCAGGGTGACGGTGAGGAAGTGGAATGCACGGCAAATCGATGCAGTGCTCGCCGTTGTCCTGCAGTGCGATCCATCCTACGCCAGATGGCACGCCACAAAATGCCCGTTGCTGCCTTCGCGCAGCTCCGGCGCGGATTGGCGGCAGCGCTCTTCGGCGATCGGGCAGCGGGTGTGGAAGTGGCAGCCCTTGGGTGGATTCATCGGGCTCGGCACGTCGCCCTTCAGGCGGATGCGGTCGCGCTTCGCCTTGGGGTCGGCCACCGGCACCGCCGAAAGCAGCGCCTTGGTGTAGGGATGCTGCGGGTTGCGGTAAAGATCGCTGGCCTTGGCGAGCTCGACGATGCGGCCGAGATACATCACCGCGACGCGGTCGGAGATGTGCTCGACGACCGAGAGATCGTGAGCGACGAAAAGATAGGTGAGGTTCAACTCCGCCTGCAGGTCTTCCAGCAGGTTGATCACCTGGGCCTGGATCGAGACGTCGAGCGCCGAGACCGGCTCGTCGCACACGATCAGCTTCGGCTCCAGCGTCAGTGCGCGAGCGATCGCGATGCGCTGGCGCTGGCCGCCGGAGAATTCGTGCGGGTAGCGCCGCATGTGCTCGGCCTTCAGCCCGACCTTGACGAGCAGGCTTGCGACGCGGTCTTCGCGCTCGCTGGCCGAACTCACGAGATTATGGATGATGAAGGGCTCGCCGAGGATCGCGCCGACCGTCATGCGCGGGTTGAGCGAGGCGAACGGGTCCTGGAACACCAGCTGCATGTTGCGCCGCATGGCGCGCAAATCGCCGCCGCCGAGACCCGTCACGCTCTGGCCGTCGAATACGACATCGCCGGAGGTCGGCTCGATCAGCCGCAGCACGCAGCGGCCGGTGGTCGACTTGCCGCAGCCGGATTCGCCAACCAGCCCCAGCGTCTCGCCGCGGTTGACCGAGAACGACACGCCATCGACCGCATAGACCTGGCCGACCTCGCGCGACAGCAGGCCGCCCAGCACCGGAAAGTGCTTCTTCAGATTGGACACGCGCAGTAGCGGTTCGCTCATGACGCGTCTCCGAGGTGGCAGGCGATGCGATGGCCGGGCGCAATCTCGCGCAGTCGCGGCTCCTCTTCGGTGCAGATGCTCATGGCGTGCTTGCAGCGGGGCGCAAACCGGCAGCCGGGCGGCGGGTTGATCAGGATCGGCACCGAGCCGCCGATCGCCTCCAGCCTCGTCTTGTGCTCGGCATCGAGATCGATGCGCGGGATCGAGCGGATCAGGCCCCGGGTGTAAGGATGGCCGGGATTGCCGAACAGCTCGTCGACCGGCGCCTCTTCCACCACCTTGCCGGCATACATCACGACGACACGTTGCGCGGTCTCGGCGACCACGCCCATTGCGTGCGTGATCAGCATCACCGCCATGCCGAAGCGTTCCTTCATGTCCTGCAAGAGGTCGAGGATCTGCGCCTGGATGGTGACGTCGAGCGCGGTGGTCGGCTCGTCCGCGATCACGAGCTTGGGCCGGCAGGCCAGCGCCATCGCGATCATCACGCGCTGGCGCATGCCGCCGGAGAACTGGTGCGGATAATGATGCACGCGGCCCGCAGCATTGGGGATCTGCACCAGCTTCAGCATCTCGATGGTGCGTTCCAGCGCCTGCTTCTTGGTCACCGCCTCGTGGCGGCGCAGGCTCTCGGAGATCTGCTTGCCGATCGTCAGCACCGGGTTGAGCGAGGTCATCGGCTCCTGGAAGATGAAGCCGATCTCCTTGGCCCTGATGTCGTCGAGCTCGTGGCTGGTCAGCGGCACCAGGTCGCGGCCTTCGAAGATGATCTCGCCTGCGACGATCCTGCCCGGCGGCATCGCGATCAGCTTCAGGATCGACATCGCGGTCACGGTCTTGCCGCAGCCGGATTCGCCGACCACGCACAGCGTCTCGCCGCGGTTGATGCTGATGTCGACGCCGTCGACCGCCTGGAGGATGCCGTCGTCGGTCGAGAAATGGGTCTTCAGGCCCTTGATGTCGAGCAGCGCCATCAGATCACCTTGCGCGCGTCGAGCGCGTCGCGCAGCCCGTCGCCGATGAAGTTGATGGCGACCACCGCGATGAAGATCGCGCCACCGGGAAACAGCGCCCAATGCGGGCCGATGTCGAGGAAGTCCTTGGCGTCATAGAGGATGCGGCCCCAGGTCGGCGTATCCGGCGGGAAGCCGAGGCCGAGGAACGAGAGCGTCGATTCGGCGATGATCGCGGCGGCGACGTCGATCGTGCCGGCGATGATCACCGGGCCCAGCGCGTTGGGCAGGATGTGGCGCACGACCTGGCGCACCGGGCTTGCGCCGAGCGCGCGGGCCGCCTCGACGAACTCCTTCTCGCGCAGCGACAGGAACTGGGCGCGCACCAGGCGGGCGACCGGCATCCAGCGCAGGCCGCCGATCACCAGCACGATCAGGATGAAGATGCCGCCCTCGGGGCCGAACACCGCCTTCAGCCCGTCGCGGAACAGATAGATCAGCATCAAGAGCAGCGGCAGCTGCGGCAGCGACAGGAACAGGTCGGTCAGCCACATCAGCGCATAGCCGAGCGCGCCGCGCGACATGCCCGCGAGCGCGCCGATCAGCGTGCCGACGAACACCGAGACCAGCATCGCGGCAAGGCCGACCGCAAGCGAGATACGGCCGCCATAGATCATGCGGGCGAGCAGGTCCTGGCCGAGATCGTCGGTGCCGAACGGATGCGCCAGCGACGGTCCCTGCATGCCGGCCAGCACGTCGATGTCGCTGATCGAGACGCGCCAGACGAACGGCCCGATCACGACGGCCGCGATCAGCAGCAACAGCAGCACGGCGCTGACCACTGCCGGCTTGTGCCGGCGGTAGCGCCGCCAGGTTTCGCGCAGGGGCGAATAGCCGCGCCGCTCAGCGGAAGGAGATGCGAGGGTCAAGCCAGCCATAGAGGACATCTGCGATCAGGTTGAACAGCACCACGAGACACGCGAACACGAAGGTCACGGCCATCACGACCGGCGTATCGTTGGCGAGGATGGAGGAGATCAGGAGCGAGCCGATGCCGGGAATCCGGAAGATCTGCTCGGTGACGATGGCGCCGCCGAACACGGCGGGCACTTGGAGCGCAACGAGCGTGACCACCGGGATCATCGCATTGCGCATCACATGCTTGACGATCACCTTGGCCTGCCCGAGCCCCTTGGCGCGGGCGGTGGTGACATAGTCGAGCCGGATCACGTCGAGCATCGCCGAGCGCACGAACCGCGTCATCGACGCCGCCTGGAACAGGCCGAGCACCATCACCGGCATGATGGCCTGCCGGATCATCTCGAGCGCCCATTTGATGCCGCTGCCCGGCACCTCGGTGTAGACGAACGGCAGCCAGTCGAGCTTCACCGAGAATACCAGGATGAACAGGATGCCGGTGAAGAAGGTCGGTAGCGAGAAGCCGATGAAGGCGAAGGTGTTGGCAAGCTGGTCGAAGATCGAATAGGGCCGGGTGGCGGCATAGACGCCGACCGGGATCGCGATCAGCAGCGCCAGCAGCTGCGACGAGCCGACGACGTAAAGCGTGGTCGGCAGCCGCTGCAGGATCAACGTGTCGACATCGACCCGGCTGACAAAGGAGAAGCCCCAGTCGCCCTGCGCCATCGCCGCGAGCCAGTGCAGATAGCGGAGATAGATCGGATCATCGAGGCCGAACTTGGCGCGCAGCGCCGCCTGCACCTCGGGCGGCACGTTCGGATTGGTCGCGAGCTCGCTGAACGGATCGCCCGGCGCGAGCGCCAGCACGACGAACAGGACGAGCGAGATGCCGAGCAGGCTCGGGATCGCGATCATCAGGCGGCGCAGGATATATTGACTCATCTGGAGGTCATTTGACTAACGCTCGCACAGAGCATGATGATTATGCTTCCCATCGAGAGGCGAGCCTCACCTCGCCCCGCGTGCGGGCCGGAATTCAAGCGCAACTTGAATTCCGGGTGAGGGGGACTCTCCACGAACTCATCTCTCACGGTATTTGCGGTTAAAGCCCTCGCCCCAACCCTCCCCGCAAGGACGAGGAGAGGGAGGAGCAAAGCTCAAGCCTCTCGCGGCTCAGGTTTCACGATACCAGTCTTGCAGATTATCGGTTTGGTTGGCCCAACCGGAGAGTGCGGGCCGCACCGTGTTGGAGCAGGCCTCCACCGCGAGGCGATGCATCACAGGGATCACCACCGTGTCCTGCCACATCAGATCGTTGCACTTGATGTAGAGGTCGGCGCGCTTGATCGGGTCGATCTCGGTATCGGCGGCGTCGATCGCGGCGTCGAAATCCTTGTTGACCCAGCGCGGGAAGTTCTGGCCCTGCCACTTATTCTCCTTGGTGGCGACGTTGCGCGAATGGTAGCGGCGCATGTGCAGGGCCGGGTCGGGTTGCGTCATCGGGATCTGGAACATCTCGATGTCGGCGTAGAACTTGGAATAGGTGTCGGGGTTGGCGACGTCGGAGGAGAAGAACACCGAGGCCACCACCGATTTCAGCTCGACGTCGATGCCGGCCTTCTGACAGGCCTGCTTGACGATCGCCTGGGTCTTCTGGCGCGGTCCGTTGATCGAGGTCTGGTACAGGAGCTTCAGCTTCTTGCCGTCCTTCTCGCGGATGCCGTCGGAGCCTGCCTTCCAGCCCGCCTGTTCGAGCAGCGCGCTCGCCTTCTCGACCGAGAATTCCCATTTGGTGTTCTTGGAGACGAACTCCTCTGGGCCGTTGAGATAGTTGGCGGTGGTGCGGCCGGCACGGCCGTAGATCGCCTTCTTGACGGACTCGCGGTCGACCAGCAGCGCCAGCGCCTTGCGCACCGCCGGATCCGACAGGATCGGATGCTTGGTCTTCATCGACGAGCGTTCGCCGTCGATTTCGGTGTTCGGGTCGGTGAAATTGATGGCGATGAATTCGATATCGCCGCCGACGGCGTAGAGCGTCTTGCCCTTGCCGCCCTTTTCCAGCCGCAGCAGCACCTCGTCCTCGACCTGGATGTTCCAGGCGAAATCATATTCGCCGGTCTGGATCACGGCGCGCGCCGCCGACACGGCATCGCCGCCGCCCTTCATCTCGATCGTGTCGAAATAGGGCCGGTTCGGCATGTGATAGTCTTGATTGATTTCGCCGCGGATCAGGTCACCCGGCTTGAACTCGACGAACTTGTAGGGGCCGGTGCCGACCGGCTTGAGGTTGTTGGGCGCCTCGCGCGACTTGCTGCCCTTGTACTCGGCGAACAGATGCTTCGGGATGATGCAGCCATAGGCGCCGACGAACGCGTTGGCCCAGAACGGCGTCGGCTCCTTGAACTTGATGCGGACCGTGAGCTCGTCGACCTTCTCCACGGTCATGCCGGAATAGGTGCCGCTCGAGACGGCTGCGGTTGCCGGATCACTGGCATATTCCCAGTTGAACACGACGTCGTCAGCGGTGAACGGTTTGCCGTCATGCCATTTGACGCCGGGCTTGAGTTTCCAGACCACCGTTTTGGCGTCGGCGGAGAGCCCGCCGTTCTGGATCGAAGGGATTTCCGCGGCGAGGATCGGATTGAGATGGCCATCGACGTCCCAGCTGGCGAGCGGCTCGTAGAACAGCCGCGAACCGTCCTGGTCCTTGGTTCCGGTTGCGAAATGCGGATTGAGCAGGGTCGGGCCCTGCCACCACAGCAGCTTCAGCGGGCCGCCGCCGCCGCGCTTGGTCGGCTTGTAGGGATTGGGGCTCTGCGCCATCGCGACGCCGCCGATCGCCAGAATCTGGTTTGCCATCGGCGCGGTGAGGCCGACCGCAATCATTCGCTTGACGAAAGCGCGGCGATCCATCCGCCCGTCCTTCACGTCGTCGATCATGCCTCGCAGATTGTTGTCGAACATAGTCCCCTCGGTCCGGCTCACGTGTGATTGCGGCGGGCCGTGGAACCGGCCGCCGTGCTGGCGGGAGATGGCACACCGAATGACCGCGAAGGTCAACGCCTCCCGGGGGCCAACGCCTAGGTCTTTTGGCTATCGCTTGTGCAGAAGTTGTCCCGGTCGCACAGGAGTTCGGCATTTCGGCGCCAAACCGCGGCATACGTCCCTCGCAGCTGCGGAAAATTTGTTCGTTATCCTTTGTTCTGAGATGCTTTTTTGCCACGCAACCGCGTTTTCACGCGAAGGGACTGCGCCCTTCGCGTGATGCAAACGCCTCAAAAATCCAGAGCCTGGTTCCGATCTGATCGGACCGAGGCTGCCGCCGGATTTCGCGTCGACGAGGAGACGCCGCCCTCAGGCCACCGACATATCCAACGGCGGTGCAACATTCGCCGGCAGCGGGCTGACATAGGGCGTTCGTGCGGTCCGCTTCTTGAGGTCGGCCTTGGCGGCCGCGATCAGCTCCGGCTCCAGCAGCGCCTTGACGCCGAGACCGGCCATCGCCTTGGCGGCCTGCACCATCGCCTTGTGCGCGGCAGGGGTCTTGCCCTGCGCCACAACCTGCCAGGTGTGGAACGGCGTACCGATTGCAACCGTCGGTGCGTGAACCTGCACCGTCGGCACCACCCAGCTGACGTCGCCGACATCGGTCGAGCCGATCAGCGGATTGCGCTTGGCATCCATCGGCACCAGGAAATCGGCCAGCGGCCGGTCGGTCGGCTCCATGCCGATCGCGTAATATACCGAGGCGATGTCCTTGTCGGTCAGGGTGGCGCGGATCTTGCCGGCGAAGTCCTTGTCGGCATCGTCGAAATGCGGCGGTCCGAGTTCTTCCATGATCCGGTGCAGCGTCGCTTCCAGCGGCGTGTTGGGCAGGATGTTGGAGACCGCGGAGATGATCTTCATCTCGACCTTGGTCTCGGTCATCAGCGCTGCGCCCTGCGCGATCTTGTGCACGCGCTCGACCAGTTCGTTCATGCCGGGCAGGTCACGGGCGCGGATCGAGTAGCGGACGCGGGCATGGGCCTGCACCACGTTCGGGGCGATGCCGCCGGTGTCGAGCAGCGCGTAATGCACCCGCGCATCGCTCGGCATGTGCTCGCGCATGTAGTTGACGCCGACATTCATCAATTCCACCGCATCGAGCGCGCTGCGGCCGAGATGCGGCGAGGCCGCGGCATGCGAGGTCCGCCCGGTGAAGATGAAATCGGCGCGGGTGTTGGCGAGCGACGGCGTCACCGCCACCTCCCAGAAGCTGTGCGGATGCCAGGTGATGGCGATATCGGCATCCTCGAACGCGCCACAGCGCACCATAAAGGCCTTGGCCGCGCCGCCTTCCTCGGCGGGACAGCCATAGTAACGCACCCGGCCCGGCACCTTGTTGGCGGCGAGCCAGTCCTTCACCGCGGTGGCGGCGAGCAGCGCCGAGGAGCCGAGCAGATTATGGCCGCAGCCATGGCCGTGGCCGCCGCTCTCGACCGGGCGGTGCTCGGCGATGCCGGCCTCCTGGCTGAGGCCGGGCAGGGCGTCGTATTCGCCGAGGAACGCGATCACCGGGCCGCCTTCGCCCCATTCGCCCATCACCGCGGTCGGAATGTCGGCGACGTTCTCGGTGATGCGGAAGCCCTGATGGCGCAGTTCGGCCAGATGTTCGGCGGATGAGCGCGCCTCGGTGTAGCAAACCTCGGGCATCGCCCAGACGCGGTCGCTCAATTCGATGAAACGCGGCTTGATCGCGTCGACGCCGCGCCAAACATCACTACGGTTGTCCATTTGCTCCGATCCTCGAGTAAGGCAATCTGAAGCGCGAAACGCTAGCAGCTTGCCGCGACCTCGCCTAGCGCCTGGCGGCAGACCTGCTTTTCCGAAAGTCACGACTTGGTGTGCAGAAATATCTCTGCGTCAGGCGGCGTTGAGCCGCTCCAGGCCCTTCCAGTCGAAGGCGATGCCGTGTCCCGACCGATCCGGCGCAATCGCCATGCCCTGATCCAGAACTAGTGGATGCTCAATGTAACGATCAAGGCCGAAACCGTGCGCCTCGAGATACGATCGATTCGGGCACGCAGCCAGCAGATGCACGGTGATGTCATGCGCGCCATGGCTGGTCACCGGGATGTTGAAGGCCTCGGCGAGCCGCGCGATCTTCATGAAGCTGGTCACGCCGCCGCAATTGGTGACATCCGGTTCGGCATAGGACAGCGCGCCGCCGGCGATATAAGGCTTGAACTCCCACAGGCTACGCAGATTTTCGCCCGCCGCGATCGGCACGCCGCCGGCCTGCAGGATGCGGGCGTGGCCTGCGACGTCGTCAGGAATGGTCGGCTCCTCGAGCCAGGTCAGGTCGAATGGTTGCAGGGCGCGCGCGGCGCGGATCGCTTCCTCGACGCTCCATTTCATGTTGGCGTCGGCCATCAGCGGAAACTCGTCGCCGAGATGGCCGCGCATCGCCTTCACGCGCGCGACGTCGGACGCCAGGCTCGGGCGGCCGACCTTCATCTTGATGGCGCGAAAACCCTTGGCCAGATTGTCGTCGGTCTGCTTCAGCAAGCCATCCAGCGGCAGATCGAGATCGATGCCGCCGGCATAGCAGGGCACGCGACGGTCGAAGCCGCCGAGCAGCCGCCACAGCGGCAGCGACGCCCGGCGCGCCTTGAGGTCCCACAGCGCGATATCGAGCGCGGACAGCGCAAGCACCGCCGGCCCGCCGCGGCCGCCGTAGTGCAACGCCCACCACACTTTGTGCCAAAGCTGCTCGGTGTCGTCCGCCTCCATCTCGCGCGCGATGCCGGGGATTTCGCGGCGCAGGATGTCGGCGACGGCACCGCCATTGCGGCCGACCGTATAGGTGTAGCCGGTGCCCTCCGCGCCGTCGGCGTCGCGGGCGCGGATCGTGACGAGCTCGAACGCCGTGATCTCGCCATGCGTGCTGTCGCTCAATACGACCGGAAGCGGGATCTTGTAGAATCCGATGCTGAAGTCCTTGAGGATGGCCACGCCGGAACTCCTTGTCACAGGATGAATGCAATGCGCGGCACACGATCCCAAAAGTGTCCGCCCTCCGCAACCTTGCGCACGCGAATGTCTGCCTTGAGCGATCGGCGTGCCTGCCCCTATGATGTGGTTCGCGGGACGTGGTTCGATCAATGCATGATGCAATTCCGTCGCTATTGCCGAGAAGTCCGGGCCACCGGTTCGTGATCTATGCCGACGCCTGCTCGGGCGTTGCCGGCGCGCCGCATGAGCGCAGCTTCGCGTCGGTGAACAATGTGGTCCGCCGGCTGCATCCGGCGCCCGAATTCATTCTGTTCCCCGGGGACGAGATCATCGGCCTCACCGCTGACGCCGACGCGTTGCGCGCGCAATGGCGGCATTGGTTCGAGGTCGAGATGAGCTGGCTCGATCGGCGCGCGGTGCCGCTGTGGCACACGACCGGCAACCACACTGCCTATGACGAGATGAGCGAGGCGGTGTTTCGCGAGGAGCTGAAGTTGCCGCGCAACGGCCCGCCCGGTCAGGACGGGCTGTCCTACTGGGTGCGCCGCGACGATCTCGTGATGGTGTTCGTGCACACGCTGTGGAGCGGGCTCGGCGGCGAGGGGCATGTCGAGACCGACTGGCTGCAAGCGGTGCTCGAACAGCACAAGGATGCCAGGCACAAGCTCGTGCTCGGCCATCATCCCGTGTACCCGATCAACGGCTTCAGCGGCAGCTATCAGCGCGAGATCGGCCACGAATACAGCGCGCGATTCTGGGATATCCTCGTGCGCGCGGATGTCACTGCCTATCTATGCAGCCACCATTCTCGCCTTTGACGTCCAGGTCCATCGCGGCGTGCTGCAGATCTGCACCGCAGGCGCTGGCACCGCGCACCGGATGCCCGAAGGCGTCGAGTATCTGCATTGCGTGCAGGCGACGCTCGATCAGCGTGGCCTCCGCTATCAGGTGCTCGATACCGAGGGTGCCGTGCGCGAGCAACTCGCATGGCCGCTGCCACCCTTGGACAGCGCCGCGTAGTCGCCGCTGCCGCGCGGCACCAGCCCTGCACCGCTGTCCGGGATGCCGGCGCCCGCGACGGTGGTCGCCCTGAAATTGTCGGGCCGCACCGCCGCCGGCGTCGCCGCGCCGCAAACGCTGCTGTGCACGCCGGTGCCTGACATGATCGCACCGCTGTGGCTCGGCTTGCGCGGACCGAACCAGACGCTGACCCTGATCCTCGGGCGCGAGCGCGGGCGCAGTCCGCATTACTGGATCGGTCCCGATCTCGGCGCCGACAGCGATTTCGGCCTCGATGTCGCCCTTTATCCGGACATGGGTCCGGGCGGCGTGCTGTGGCGACACAGCGGTGAGGCGCGCTGGACGTCGTGCACGGCGATCTCGGCGACCGGGCTCGAACGGTTTTCATGGCCGGCCGACTGGCGCGTCGGCCACGGCGAGGGCGGGCCGGATCACAAACGCTATGCCGGCCCACGGCTGGATGTCGCGGCGGCGGTCATCGCATTGTCTTGAACGAAGGCAACGTCTGCGCCGTCGAGCAACAGCGCTGCATCTCCGTGTGCGCTTCAATCAGGCGCTTTCGGCTTGGTCCGTCCCGCGCGCTTCAATTCGCGATCGATCAGCGTGCAGACCCGGCGCTGCGCCAGCAGGTCGAGCCGCGCGCGCGTGACGCCCTGCCTGGTCTTGCCGTCGATCTCGAATGACCAACTCCAGAGGTCGGGTTCGATGTTGGTGAGTGAGTATTCAATGTCCCGGTGACGATAGATCAGCTTCTTCATGCCGTTTCTTTTTGTGAGCTGAGCTTGCATAGCCAGATCGGTAACGCGTCAGTATCCGGTCGACTACTTACGCATTTGGTCTAAGCGAGGTCCGCAAGGCGGAATTTTCGCAGAGCTCGCGCAGATCATGGCGCGAAATGCGAGTTGTGCTCACACACTCATTGTCGTCCCGGGCTTGACCCGGGATAACCACAGGGTGCAATTGTTGTGCGATGCTGTGGCCCCAGCGAAATCCGCTTACACAACGCGGTGGTTATGGGTCCCTGCTTTCGCAGTGACGACGCGACCATCGACGACCGCGGCCACCCTTCACAGGTTGATCACCCCGCGCCGCGCCGCATGCGCGACCGCGTCGGTGCGGCCGGTGGCGTCGAGCTTGTCGAGCAGGGAGCCGACGTGAAACTTGGCCGTGTGGACGGAAATCCCGAGCCGCTGCGCGATCATCTTGTTGGATGCACCTTCGGCCAGCAGCGCCAGCACGTCGAGCTCGCGCGGCGTCAGCTCGAAATCGCCGGCGCCCGCGGCCTCCCGGTTGCGGGCGACGATTGCCGCCGTGGTCGGCTCGCCCGGCGCGGCAAGCCGCAGGCCGGCGACGCTGCCGAGCAGGGTCGCCAGCCGGTCGGCGAGCACAGGATCGTCGATCTCGAGCGCGATGACGATATCGGGGGCAGGCTCGCTGCTCACGTCTCGGGCCTCTCGCCGACCGTCACCTTGAAGCTCAACGGTTCGCCGCCGCGATGCACCGTCAGCTCGACGACGCTGCCGAGGCTCTGCGGCCCGAGGCCGCGCGACAGCGCCCGCACGCCCGACAGTTTCTCGCCGTTGACGGCAACGATCACGTCGCCCTGGCGGATGCCGGCGGCGGCCGAGGGCCCGGCCTTGTCGACATTCATCACCATCGCGCCGAGACCGTCGTCGAGACGGACCGGCTGCAACCCGACGCCGAGATATCCGCGCGCGATGCGGCCGCTCTTTTCGAGCTGGGCTGCGACCCGCTCGATGGTGGCAGACGGAATCGTCAGCACGCGGCGGGGGCCGAGCACGGCCATGCCGAACGGCTCGCCCGCGGCATTCAGCGCCAGCCCGCCCTGCTGGCTGTGGCGCAGGCGGACGTCAAGCTCGATCCGCGCCTCGATCTCGCCGCCGCGCAGGCTGCGCCAGGCCGGCCCCGACAGCGCGACCATGCCGAGCCGCGCGCTCGCCGCGCCGCGGTCGGCCGCGGCGATCACCGCGAGCGATCCGAGCGGCGGGATGTCGCTCGACAGCTTGACCGGTGCGATATCGCTATCGACACGCAGCAAAGCGATGTCGGTGGTGTGGTCGCGTCCGGCGACGACGGCCGGCTTGCGGCTGCCGTCGGGGAGCTGGATCTCGATCTCGCCCTCATCGGCGAGCGCCTCGTCGGCGGTAACGACAAGGCCCGTCTTCCAGATGAAGCCGGATGCGCGGGCGCGATGCGAATGTACGGAGACGATCGCGGGGGCGGCACGCGCGATGGTGTCCGCAAGGGCTGATGACAGCGAGGAAAGGATGTTCGGTTCGGTCATGGGAAACTCCGTTGGCTTCCCTCAATCTGGGATGTTGCGCCTGGAGACGAAACTGGCCGGATGGGCAGGGCCGGGACCAGGACCGTCCGTGCACCTCAGCCGCGGTCCCGGGTCCGCCAGCCGAGCAAGCCGAACACCGCCACCAGTGCGGGCACGATCAGCATCCAGTTCTGACCCTCGAAGCCGAGGAAGTGAAATGGTTGAATCAGGAACTGCACCACGTGCCCCTTTTGCGGGCACGCTAAGGCTTTCCGGAGCGAAAATATATTATTTTTGTATATATGCCGGTCGGCAGGCGACCGATCTTCAATCGGCGACGCTGGTCTCCAGCCGGTTCTCCAGCCGATAGCCGACCCCGGACTCCGTTACCAGCAGCCGCGGCTGGTTCGGATCGGCTTCGATCTTCTGGCGCAGCTTGCGCACCAGGATGCGCAGATACTGGATGTTGTCGCGCTGGTTGCCGGTCCAGATCTCCTTCAGCAGCTGATCGTGCGTCACCACCAGTCCGACATGGACCGCAAGCACGTGCAGCAGGCGGTACTCCTTCCGCGTCAGCTTGATCCTGGCCTGGTTGAGCGAGACGGCGCGGCTGACCAGATCGACCGACAGCGAGCCGACCACGACGACCGGATTTTCGGTCGGGCTCTTGAAATAGCGGCGCAGCGCGGCGTCACTGCGCGCCAGCAGCTCGGCCATGCCGAACGGCTTGACGACATAGTCATCGGCACCCGCCTGCAGCAGGCGCACCTTCTCGTCCTCGTTGGATTCGACGGAGAGCACGATCACCGGGACATTGGACCAGGAACGCAGCCGCTCCAGCGTCTCGCTGCCGTGCAGGTCCGGCAAGCCGAGGTCGAGGATCACGAGGTCGGGCGCATTGAAAGTCGCGATCTTCAGGCCTTCGGCGGCATTCTCGGCCTCGACGACGGAGAAGCCGTGAATTTCAAACCCGGCGCGCAGGAAGCGGCGGATCTTCGGCTCATCGTCGATCAGCAGGACAAGGTTACGCGGCTTACTCATCGTCGCAGGTCACCAGTTCCGAATCTGTAGGTAGCTGCGCCGGTAGCAAGATCGATGCCGTCGTGCCGAGGCCGTGGCCGCGGCTCGCTATCTCCACGGTGCCGTCATGTGCCCTGATGAAGGTCGATGCGATCCAGAAGCCGAGCCCCGAGCCGGGAACGCTCGCCTGGTGGCGCGGGCTGCGGAACGACTTGCGGCCGAGGTGGCGCTGCTCGTCCGGCGTGACGCCGACGCCCTGATCGATGATCGACATCACGACGCGTCCGTTGTCGTGGCGGGTCTGCACGGATATCGTCGACCCGGATGGCGAGTATTTGGCGGCATTCTCCAGCAGTTGGCCGCAGGCTTCCTCGATCAGGCCGCAATCGACCTTGAGCAGCGGGAGATCGTCGTCGAACCCGATCTCGAGGCGGTGCGCTGCGAGCCGCCGCGCCCGCGCCTTGACCGCGGCATTGACGATGTCGCGCGGGTCGGACCATTCGAGACGGGGCGTTAATCCGCCGGCCGTGACCCGCGTCGCGTTCAGGAGATTGCGGATGTGGCCGTCGAGCCGGACCACCTCGTCGGTGACTGCCTCGATCAGCGAGCGCAGTCGGTCGTCGGCCGCGACCGCCGGCATCTCCCGCATCACACTCACCGATCCCTGGATGGCGGCGAGCGGCGAGCACAGTTCGTGCGACAGCGTGCCGTGGAAGGCGTCGCGTAACAGCTCGGCCTGCAAATGCAGACGGGCATCGTCCATCGCCTTGCCGATGTCGAGCCGTTGCAGAGTCAGCGAGACCTCCTCGAGCACGGCCTCGATCCGGCGCGCGCGCAATTTGAGCGCATCGCGCGTACCGCGCCCGACGTTGATGGCGATGACGCCGTGCACCGCGGTTTTCGAAGCCACGGCGCGCAACAGCCAAACATCCTGGGTGGTCTCATCGACGACGCTGCGATCGGTCGCGCCGACCGCGGCCGTCATCGCCGCCGCGCTGTCCCGGACGGCGGGCGGAGCCACGGCCGATTCGGGCGCGGACTCGAAATGACCGCCGGCAGATGCGACGAACAATGCGGCGCGATGGCCGAGTGTGTGCGCCAGATAGTGCCTGACCGCGCCGATCAGATCCGCGATCGTGAAACAGGCGGCGAGACGCTTGGAGAATTCGTAGAGGTGCTGCATCTCGCGTTCGCGACGCCGCAACCGCTCGGTCTCCTGACGCAGGCGCGACGCCAGGTTGCTGCTCGCCAGCGCGACGATGAGGAACACGAGGAGGTCGATCGCCTCCTGCGGGCTGTCGACCCGCAGGCTGTAGAGCGGCGTGAAAAAGAAGAAATCGGCGGCTGCGATCGCCGCCAGCGACGCCAGAGTGCCCGACCAGATGCCCCATCTCGTGGCGGCAAAGATGACGGGGATCAGGTAGGCGATCGGCACCAGGTTTGCGGCGATCGGCTCGTCGAGCGCGAACAGGATCGCAGTGATGGCGGCGATCGATCCGACCGATCCCAGCAGGGGCAGCACGTTGCTCCAGATCAGCGGTCTCTGCTTCTCGTCGAAACCGGACGCGACGATGTGCTCCGCTTCGGTGCGGCGCGCGCGGACATCAGCGAGCCGTTGAAACAGGGGCAGGGAGTAGATCAAGGATTTTGCCTTCGTAGAGAACGACACCGGATGATCCTCGTCACGGCCATTGCGGCCCGCACGAAATCCGCCCCGGCAACATCCAATGGGAGCGCTGAAGACGCGGGCGCAGTGCCGTCAGAACGGCGCATGTCCTCGCGAATGGTTCAACGTTCGACCGTCGGTTGCTGCTCCGATGTCACCAACTACCCAGCGATCCGAGCATTCCCCAGGAACGGATAGAAAATCCATGTTGTTGCGGCGGGCGAGAAATATAAAAGAAATAGTCGAATCCCGGACTCCGGCCTTGCCGAGTGGATCGATGGGCTGCTCGCCATGGCGCGGCGAGGCGCCTTCAGCGTTGCTCGAGCAGGGCGGCATCATCCGATTTCTGCAGCATTTCGCTGACGTAGCTCAGCGCCAACCGTTCTCCGGCGAGCTCCGGCTTCGAGGTGCCGTAGAGGCCGAATTCGCCGGTCTGGCTCGCCCGCGGCGGAGTGAGCTTGGCGATCGCGGCGGCGCTGAAATATTTCGGCGGATAGAGATAGAAGTCCATCAGCGGGGTCTGTGAACCGCCCGCTTGCCGCTTCAGCACGGCAGCCGCTCTCGCGCCTTGCTCCGGATAGAGCGCAGCCCAGCCCGCAAAGCTGCTGGCCAATATCTCCAGCGACAGGATCGCGGTTGCGATCTCGACGAAGCCGCGATTCGACTTCTTGGCGCTTCGCGTCGTCGAGGCCTTGCGCAGCTGCTGCCTGAATTCGTCGTGCCGCTCGATAAACGGCCCGAGCCGCGCCCGCCACAACATGTCGGGCAGACAGGCATAGCCATGGATGTCGTGATAGCTCTCGATCAGGTTGCGGCACTGCGCCGTGAGATTGGCCGGCAGAAAGTTCAGATCGATGTCGCCGATCTCATCGCCGCTCGCACAGTTCATCACGTTGACCACGATGCGCGGCGCTCCGTTGCTACCGCGGCGAAGGATTCGCCGGATGAAGTGAGCTTAGCCGCTGCGCGCGTATATCTTCGATGCGGATTCACTGCGATCTGCGTAGCAATAAAATAGCGTCCGCGTTGACGATGATCGCGAGACCGATCGAGCTATGGCAGAAATGGCACAGGTCGCGCGGATTCTCTCGCATCGCAACGCGCGGCTGTCACAAAACCTTACGGTTCTTGCCGGGTTCTTCAGCAATCGCCAATGCAAATGACGCTTATCTGCGCAAGCCGGGCGAAGCCTGTCGTTCCGGCTATTTTATCTTAATGAAAGCGCGGCGAGACCCGTATCGCCTTTTTCTCGAGCCCCCACGAAAGATTACGCAGACGTTACACGCGAGAGCGCTCGAAGCGTCGGTAGCAATAGCTTGGGGCAAAATCATGAAGAGACTGTTTCTGGCGGGCGTATCGTTGGCGGCGGTGGGCCTGGTCAACGCGGCACACGCTGCCGACGCCAATCCGCCGCTGCTGAAGGCGCCGGCGGCGAACTGCGATCCATACAAGAATTACGCCTGCCTCGACGGCTATCTCGGCAGCGACTTCTTCACGCGTTTCATCAATTACTACCGGCTCGAATGGGGGCATGACTCCGCGCCATCGGATCCGAAAGCGCCGCCGTCCCGCCGCGACTATTGGCCGGCGACGCCGCAGAGCACGCCGCCGATGCCGTTCACGGAATGGCCGTATGGCGGCACGACCAGCATCGGCGTGACGCGGCCGAGCTCGGTCGACAGCCCGCTGATGGCGGCGCTCGGCACCACGCCCGCCGGACAGTGGATGAACGATGCGCATATCCAGGTCTATGGCTGGATCAACGCCGGCGGCAATCTGAGCTCCAACTCGGTTCGCGGCGGCAACGCGCCGGCCGCCTACGATTACAATCCGAATACGGTGCAGCTCGACCAGGCGGTGCTCTATATCGAGCGGCTGCCCGACACGGTCCAGAAGGATCACGTCGACTGGGGCTTCCGCATCGCGCCGATCTACGGCGAGAACTATCGCTATACGACTGCCTACGGCCTGTGGAGCAACCAGCTCCTGAATCAGAACAAGAACTACGGCTACGACCTGCCGATGGCTTACGGCGAGGTGTTCATCCCGCAGATCGCCGAAGGTCTGCTGCTGCGGTTCGGCCGCTTCATCTCGATCCCCGACATCGAGGCGCAGCTCGCGCCCAACAACTACATGTATACGCACTCGATGACGTATACGTTCGACAACTACACCAACACGGGTCTGCAGAGCACGCTGGCAGTCACCAAGAACTGGATGCTGCAACTGGGCGTCTCGGTCGGCAGCGACACCATGCCGTGGAATGCCGGCGCCAAGATCGCCAACCCGTTCCCCAATCCGCTGTTTCCCGGCACCACCATGCTGAAGGATCCCGGCGCGATCCCGAGCGTCACCGGTGGTGTGCGCTGGACCAGCGACTCCGGCAACGACAGCGTCTACGTCGTCGCCGACGCGATCAACAGCGGCACCTGGGGTTACAACAACCTGCAATGGTACGGCCTGACGGCGTACCACAAGTTCAACGACCAGTGGCACATCTCGTTCGAGACCTACAATCTGCATCAGAACAATGTGCTGAACGCCAACAATCCGGCGGCGATGGCTGCCTATGCCGCGGGCGGCACGCCGTTCTCGCCGCAATATCTGCCGTTCAATGCGCCGGGCCTCGCCCAGTGCAGCAGCGCGACGGTGTTCGCCTGCACCGCGTCGGTGCAGACCTATCTGGCCTACCTGAATTACAAGGCCTCGCCGCTCGACAACATTTCGTATCGCATCGAGTTCTACGACGACAAGCAGGGACAGCGCACCGGCGTCAAGACGCGCTACGTCGAGACCGGCATCGGCTGGCAGCACTGGTTCTCGCCGCAGATCGAGATCCGGCCCGAGGTCTCCTACTACAGGTCGCTGGATGCGAATGCGTTCAACGGCAATTCCAATCTCGGCATCGCCCCGACCAAGAATTTCGCTCTGATCGGTTCGGCGGACATCATCATTCACTTCTGATCGTGAGCGCGCCCGGCATGCCCGCCGGGCGCTTCGTCAGAACAAGGGACAGGGGAACAACATGAAGCGAATTCTTCTCACATCCGCAGCGCTCACGCTGCTGGCTGCAGCCTCGCCGGCGCTCGGCGCCGACCTTCCGATGTACACCAAGGCGCCCGCGATCGCGGCGCCGGCCTACGACTGGTCCGGCTTCTATGTCGGCGTGTTCGGCGGCGGCGGTTACGGCAACCACAATCTCAACAACGCGCTCGGCCCGGCGGGCTTCGCCGACTACACCATCAACTACTCGTCGACCGGCGGAATCGCGGGCGGCGAAATCGGCTACAACGTGCAGAGCGGGAGCATCGTGGTCGGCGTGGAGGCCGACGGGTTCTGGTCCGGCATCAAGGGCAGCGATGTCGATCAATTCAACGCCGGCACCTTGCCGATCGCCTCGGTTGACGCGACCAGCCTGCGCGACGGCTTCACGCTGCGCGCCCGCGGCGGTATCGCGCTCGACCGCCTGCTGCTGTTCTTCACCGGCGGCTGGGCCTATGGCGACTTCCAGCATACCAACAGCGATCCGGTGTTCGGCGTCGATCAGTTCAGCGCCAACAGGAGCGGCCTGACCGCAGGCGGTGGCATCGCCTATGCGCTGACCAACAACCTGATCGGCAAGTTCGAATATCGCTACTACGACTTCGGCCGCTACGAGCGCGCCGCGCCGCTCAATGGCCAGATTCCCTACACCGTCGATAACACCTACTCGGTCGTGACGCTCGGCCTCGACTACAAGTTCGGCGGTCCGGTGGTCGCGAAATACTGATCGGTCAAAGCACAGGTGCAACGCAGGAAGGAGGACAGCATGGGGATCTCGACATTGAGGCAAGCATTGTTGCGCATCGTCATGATCGCGGGGCTCTGTGCCACGGCTGCCGGCTGCATCAGCGACGCGGCGGCACCGACGGCGGATGGCGCCACGCCGATGCGCTACTACGGGGGCCCGAAATCCCCGATGTGGGCGAGCCAGTAGGCCCGCCGATGCGACGGCTTCGCTTTCACGCGAAAGGGCGCGCCGGCATCAGGCTCGCCATTCATGTCGGCGTGCTGCTCGCTGTCGGGGCGGGGAGCGAGGCGATAGCAAAGTCCAGGCGCTACTGCCATGCCCACCGGCCGCACCGCCATTCGATGCACACGGCAGCAGTGCCGACGCCGGTGCAGCCGGCGCTGCATCTTGGGCCGATGCGCTACTACGGCGGTCCGAAGTCGCCGATGTGGCGCGCGCCGTTGGAGTTTTGAACCGATGGCCGGACGCGTCGCGGTCCGCGAGCAGGGAGCGGTGCTGACGATCGTGCTGCTGCAAGCGGACGGCACGAACGCGGCCGGCGATGGGCTGTATCTCGCCATGACAGGCGCGATCGAGGCGGCACAGTGCAATCCCGCTATCCGTTGCATCGTTGTGATCGGCGGGTTCGATGTGCTCGCGGCCGGCAGCGACCCTGCCGATCATCATGCTGCCGGGGGCGCAGCGACGGAAGCAAGCTCTCCGCAGACGGTAGGCAGGTTTCTGCAGGCGCTCGCCAACAACACGAAGCCGATCGTTGCCGCCGTCGAAGGTGCGGCGACGGGCATCGGCACATCCCTCGTCTTCAGTTGCGACCTTGTCATGGCAGCCGCATCCGCGACGTTTGCCTCGCCGCTGGAGTCTCATGATCTGGTCCCGGATGGTGCGATCGGCTTGTTGATACCCCGGCGCCTGGCTCACCACCGCGCCCTCTCGATGCTCGTTTCCGGACGGCCGATGCGGGCGGAGCGAGCCTGTGATGCGGGTCTGATCGACGTGACCGTTGCGCCGGGACAAGCGGCGATCGAAGCGGAGCGGATCGCGCAGCAGCTCTGTCGGTTGCCGGCCGGCGAAATCTCGGGAATCCACACCCTGCCGAAGTCGTCGGCGCAGGATGTGCTGCGGCGGATGGCGGCGGACGACGATCATCGCAGCATGGCGTTGGAAGCGACCGCAGCGCGGCGTAGGTGACGCGAGTGGCACGGGCTGTCCCGTCCGCGACTTGTGCGGCGCCGCAATCGGCTGGGCCTCGTCGCATTCGGCTTTCCTGATCGACGCGGCGGCTTGCCCAAAAAATCAGCAGCTGATGATTATTGTTGCGATTCATAGGAATCGGGACCAGCATTCCTCATCGTCAACAAGACGCCGGGCAGAGGCGTCGATTGGAAACGCCTATCGCTGTTCGGATGTGTCTCAGCCTCCTGGAGGGTGCGATGCTGAAGTCCCTTGCTATCCTGATTAGTGCCGTCGCGATTGCCGCCTTGATGGCGCCCGCCGCCCATGCCGGTGCATCAGCCAGTGCGCCGACAAAATACGCACAGCATTCACAGCAGGTGACGAGCGTGCGCATGGTCAGGCAGACCAAGCGGATCGACACGCCGGTCACGGATTTTTCGGCCCAGGCGAAGACGGCGCCATTTCACCGCTAGACTAGCGGCGGATCGTTGCCCAGATCGGCTCAACTCAGCCGCTGCAACGTCGCCTTCGGCGTCTCGCCGAACTTGGCGCGATAGGCGCTCGCCATCCGGCTCAGATGGGTGAAGCCGAGGTCGAATGCGATATCGACGATGCGTTCGCCCGGCCGCGCCGTCTTGAGCCGGGCGTTGAGATGGGCGAGGCGGATCTCGAGCAGCATCTCGGAGACCGTGGTGCCGAAGTGGCGGCGGAACCCGAGTTGCAGCGCCCGGACACCGGTGCCCGCGATCTCGGCAAGCTCGGCGAGATCCAGCGGCTCAGTCGCGCGGCTCTCCAGATACGCGCGCACCCGCTTCAGCGCCGCAGGCTGCGCCTCGGTGCGGCCGTTGAAGACGTCGATCGCCGTACTCAGGCTGTGGCGCTGCTCGTTGAGCAGGGCGTTGAGAAACTGCTCGCGCCAGTCGGCTGCCGCAAGCGCAGACAGCGTGCGGCGTGGCCCGAGCTGCTCGGCTGCCATCACGAGATGTTCGATCCTAGCCGAGAGCGTTTGCCCGAGCGGTCCGTTCAGCGCGACGGCAGGATCGAACTCGACCGGCCGGACCGCCACGCCGCCCAGCGCGGCGGCGCGATGCTCCACCAGCTTGCGGTCGAGCAGCACGATGAGCTGGGCGCAGTCATCGCGCCAGGTCATCTCGGTCGGAATGGTCGGCGACAGCAGCGAGGCGCAGTGTTGCGGCCCGGTGGTCAGCTCGCGCGCCGCGGTCCGCACCGAAGCCGAGCCGGACAGCGGCATCTGCAACAGGAAGAAGCGGTCGAGGCAACCGGGATTGATCGCGACCGATCCGCCATAGGCGACATAGTTGACGGAGAAGCCGTCGAAATTAGCGCAATTGTGGTGTGCGGAGAAATCGCGCTCGGAATGATCGACCGGCGTCAGATCGTGCGGACAGAAGATGCGGCCGATCGCTTCGGCCGCGTCATCGACCCGTGCGGTCGCAACGCGCGCGAAATCCTTCAGCCTTGCCTTTGCAGGATTTGCCTTGCCAGGATTTACCTTGGCAGGATTGGCCCTTGCCGTAACCTCGTTGCCAACAGCAGTCACGCCGGCCGTCCGAGTTGTTTGAGGTCTAAAATATCTGATAGCGTAATCCATTCGTCGGCAAAGGGGAACGCTGTTTTGTCGCGCAAACTGCCCGATCGGCGCGCAGGCCGATGCGACGGCCTTGGGCAGAATTTGCTCCCGCATTGCAGCATGAGCGTGCCGGCTGCGGATTCGTTTAGCGGCTAGACAGTCCCACCCGCTGGCGACAGGCTCCGTGTCCGCAAGACGCATCAACACTGGAGAGGCTGACATGGGCACGCTCGAAAAAGGCATTACCCGCACCGGCACCGGCTACGGCGGCAAGACCTGGAATATCCTGGGCCAGGTCTATTACCCGAAGGCGGTCACCGACTCGACCTTCGCGTTCGAGACCAACAGCGATCCCGGCCAGTTCGTGCCGGTGCACATCCACCCGACCCAGGACGAGTTCATCCTGGTGCAGGAAGGCGTGCTCGATCTCAAGCTCGACGGCGTCTGGGTGCAGGCCAAGGCCGGCGACCTCGTGCGCATGCCGCGCGGCATTCCGCACGGCTATTTCAACAAGTCCGACAAGCCGGCGCGAGCGCTGTTCTGGGTGTCGCCGATGCAGAAGCTCGAGGCGCTGTTCGAGAAGCTCGACAATCTGACGGACCCTGCCGAAGTGGTTCGGATCTCCGCCGAGCACGAGGTGGATTTCCTGCCGCCGGACGCCAACGACTAGAGCATGATCCGGACCCGGAGGGCAGCGTTAGTGCAAAGTGCGAAGTGGCTTTCCGAAAAGATCATGCTCAAACAAGAGAGCTAAAGCGAGCTGACACTACGCATGCGAGGCGGCAATCGCCGGAGGAGGCTCCGGCGATGACGGGGAGGCGTGCGCCTTAGCGAAATTGGATCTGTTCATTCATCGCGGAGACGTTTCATGGTCAAGCAGAAGCATGTGTGCGTCATCGGCGCCGGCATTTCAGGGCTCGCCGCCGGCAAGGCCTTTGCCGGTCGTGGCCACCGGGTGACGATCATCGAGCGCAGCGGCGATCTCGGCGGGGTCTGGGAGCCGGCGCGTTCCTATCCCGATGTGCAGACCCAGAGCCCGAAGGAGCTCTATCGCTACACCGATAAGGCGATGCCGGAATCCTATCCGGAATGGCCGAAGGGCCCGCAGGTCCATGCTTACTTGCGCGACTATGCGCGCAGCCATGGGCTCGAGGGCGCGATGCGGTTCAATACAAAGGTCGAGGGCATGACGCGCCGGGCCGACGGCAAGCCGGGCTGGACACTGGCGCTACGCTCGACCGATGGTGCCACCGGCCACGAGGATTTCGACTTCGTCGCGGTCTGCACCGGGCAATTCAACGAGCCGCAGTCGCTGCCGCTTCCCGGCGAGGATAGTTTCAAGGCGCAGGGCGGCCAGATTCTGCACTCGTCGCAATATGGTGACCCCGATCTTGCCAAGGGCCGCAAGGTCGTGGTGCTCGGCGGCTCCAAATCGGCGACCGATATCGCGGTGAACGCGGTCAATTCCGGCGCCAGCGAAGTCACCATCGTGTTTCGCGAGCCGGTGTGGCGGATTCCCTATTTCATCGGCGGCCTCGTCAACTTCAAACGCATCCTCTACATCCGCGCCCAGGAGCAGATGTTCGCGAGCTGGGGCATCGGGCCGATGGCGCGCCTCGCGCATGCCGTCGCTAAGCCGTTCGTCTGGGCGAACTGGCGCGGGCTCGAGAGCATGCTGAAGGTGCAGCTCAAGCTGAAGCAGTGCGGCATGGTGCCGAAGGAGCGGATCGAGGACGGCGTCAATTGCTCGGTGCCGATCGCAACCCCCGGCTTCTATCCGATGGTGGCCGATGGCCGGATCAAGGCGGTGCTCGGCACCTTCGATCATTATGACGGCAACACCATCGTGATGCGCGGCGGTCAGCGTGTCGCGGCCGACATCGCGGTGCTCGCGATCGGCTACAAGCTCGGTGTGCCGTTCCTGCCCGCGGAGTATCAGAACAAGCTGGTCGAGCCCGACGGGCAGTACCGGCTCTACCGGCTGATCGCCAATCCCGATCTGCCCGACATGGGCTTTGTCGGCTTCAATTCGAGCTTCTGCACCGTGCTGTGCGCGGATCTCGCCGCGAACTGGCTGGTGCGCTATGCCGACGGCCAGCTCGCGCGGCAGCCGAGCGCGGCCGAGATGCAGGACAACATCGCGCTGATGCTCAACTTCAGGCGGGTCGAACGTCCGGCGGCGGGCGTCTATGGCGGGCTGTGCGTCGCGCCCTACCACTTCAAGCATTTCGACGAGCTGCTGGCCGACATCGGCACCACGGCGTCGCGCCGCAACCCGCTCGTCGAGAAGTTCACGCCGCCCGACGCGGACGCCTATGCACGCTTTCTCGCGACCGCGCCCGCGTACAAGGCGGTCGCATAGAGCATGATGTCGTTCAGTCCCGGCCGGCGTCGAGGAAGGCCTGCGCCAGGCGCTCCGGGTTGGAGAAGCACAGCTCGTGGCTGCCCGGCACCTGGATCAGGCGGAACAGGCCGAGCTTCTCCGACAACCGCGGATGCCAGGGCAGGCCGTGCGGCAGCGCGGTGTCCTCGGTGCAGTTGACGTAGGATTTTGCGATCGGCATCTCGGCCGGATTGGTCCGCAGCACGATCTTGTCCTGAAACGTCTTCAGCGGGTGCGGATTGAGCACGTCATAGGCGCGCTGCGCGGTATCGAGATCGGCGTCGTTGATGAAGGCCTCCCGCCAGATCGGGAACGGCAGCACCACCGAGCCGTCGCCGCGCTCGGCATGGATGGCGTCGAACAGGCCGACATAGTGCGGCGGCACCATGTCGTTCAGGGACTCGCCATTGTTCGGCACGAACGCGTTCCAGTAGACGAGGCGGCGGATGCGATTTGCGGCGGCATCGGCAACGCCGGTGATGACCATGCCGCCATAGCTGTGACCGACCAGCACGACGTCCTTCAGATCGTGCTCGCTCAGATAATCCACGATCGACTGGATCGCCTCGGCAAGGCCTGAGTCCTTGCGATCGCCGGGCCGGTTGCCCTTGATCGTCGGGGTGTGGACGACATGGCCAGCCTTGCGGATCGCAGCCGCAACCGGTTCGAACTCGGCGCCGGTATGCCAGGCGCCATGGACGAGAACATAGGTCGACATGCTGTGCTTCTCCAATTGTGCTTCGTCAAGCGGTTTGGTTAGATCGACGCTCGCTTCCTGTGATGGCGCGACGTTCGTGCGGCGGTTTGTCGGATATTGCGGTAGCCGGACCGGGCGCGCTTGGCTGAGACTGCACTGGACTAGGCTCGGAGTGCACTGATGCAACAAATTGCTCGCCCTGACCGCGCGCCGAGTCTCGCCTGGAATACCGAGGATGTGCGGCCTGCCGAGCAGTTCGCCTACTACCGGGAGGCGATCTGCCAGGTGTTCATGAAGCTGACGCCCGAGCCGACGGACAGGTCCAGCTTTCCGGCACGGATCGAACGCATCGGACTGGGCGCGGGCGCCATCAATCGCGTCACGTTTCCCGGTCACCTGGTGCGCCGTTCGGCGAGCGATATCGCGGCCTCGAGCAGCAGCTGCTTCTACCTCAATCTGAAGCTTGCCGGACGCTGCCGGATCGACCAGGACGGACGCGCCGTCGAACTGTCGCCGGGACAGGTCGGCATCTTCGACAGCGCGCGGCTGTTCGCGCTGCATCACAGCCAGGGCCCTGCGCTGCAGGTCGCATCGTTCTGGGTCCCGACGCAATTGCTGCGCGATCGTCTGCCGCCATCGTTCGAATTCGGGCCGGCGCGGGTGTCCGACGATCCCCTGGTCGGTCATCTCATCGTGGAGACCGCGCAGGCGCTCAACTCGGCGGCGTCCGGCATGCCGGAAGCGGAAAGCGCACGGCTGTTCGGCGTGCTGCTCGACCTCGTGGCGCTGAGCCTGTCGCGCGACGGCCGGCGCGGCGCGGACCCGATGAGCCTGGTGGAGGCAACCTGGATCGCGCTGCGCCGAGCGGTGGATAGCCGGCTGCGCGAGCCCGGGCTCGGCGTTGCCGCCATCGCGGCCGCGATCGGCATCAGTGAGCGCTATGTCCACAAGCTGTTCGAGCGCGCCGGCACCACATTCGCCAGCTACGTGATGGACCGTCGGCTCGACGGCGCGGCGCGCGATTTGAAGGATCCGGCGATCGCCGGGCGCGCGATCGGCGAGATCGCATTCGACTGGGGCTTCTCCGATCTGTCGCATTTCACCCGGCGCTTCCGGCATCGTTTCGGCTGCACGCCGCGTGACTGGCGCCGCGGGTAAAACAACGGTTTCGGACATCGCCATGCCGCAGTCGTTCACCTATCAGGTCAGCCCGATGCGCGTCGTGTTCGGCGTCGGCACGGTCGCGCAGCTGGCGGACGAGCTCGACCGGCTCGGCATCGGCCGCGCGCTGGTGCTGGCGAGCCGGCGGCAGCAGGCCGAGCTCGGCGATCTCGCAGCCTTGACCGGTGGCCGCATGGCCGGCGTGTTCGATGGCGCGGTGGTGCATACGCCGGTCGCGGTGACCGAGCGTGCGATGGCGGTGGTCGGTGAGCTGAAGCCCGACGGCGTGGTCGCGATCGGCGCCGGCGCTGCGACCGGCCTGAGCAAGGCGATCGCGCTGCGCACCGACCTGCCGCAGCTGATCGTGCCGACCAGCTATGCCGGCTCCGAGATGACGCCGGTGCTCGGCGAGACCGTGGACGCGGTCAAGACCACGCAGTCGTCGCCGAAGATATTGCCCGAGGCCGTGATCTACGATGTCAACCTGACGCTCTCGATGCCGGTGAAATTCTCCGCGATATCGGGCCTCAACGCGATCGCGCATGCGGCCGAGGCGCTGTATGCCCGCGACGGCAACCCGATCACCTCGTTGATGGCGGAGGAGGCGATCGCAAAGCTCGCGTTGTCGCTGCAGGAGGTGATCGCGCGGCCGCGCGACCTCGACGCGCGGTCCGATGCGCTCTATGGCGCCTGGCTATGCGCGGTCTGCCTCGGCACCGTCGGCATGGCGCTGCATCACAAGCTCTGCCACACCGTCGGCGCGCTGTTCGATCTGCCGCACGCCGAGACCCACGCGGTGCTGCTGCCGCACACCATCGCCTACAACATGCCGGCGGCGCGCGATGCCATCGGCCGCGCCGCGCGGGCGCTCGGCACATCCGACGCAGCCGACGGCCTGTTCGATCTATCGGCCAAGCTCGGCGCGCCGCGCTCGCTCGCCGAGATCGGCATGCCCGAGGACGGCATCGCAAAGGCGGCGGCGCTCGCGACCAGGAATCCTTACTGGAATCCACGGCCGATCGAGGAGAGCGGCATCAGCGACCTGCTCCGGCGCGCCTGGTCCGGCGCGCGGCCGCAGCCCGGATAACTACACCCCGATCGCGTTGCGCGCGATTACGTCGCGATAGAACGCCGCGCTCAGTTTCGGCACGCGGGCCTGGGTCTCGAAGTCGACGCGGTACAGACCAAAACGCTTCTCATAGCCGAAGATCCATTCGAAATTGTCCATCAGGCTCCAGAGGAAATAGCCGTGGACCGGGACACCGTCGGCAGTCGCGCGCTGCAGTTGCGCGAGGTAGTTGCGCAGGAACATGATGCGGTCGAGGTCGTAGATCTGGCCGTCCGGCTGCAGCTTGTCCTCGCCGGACGTGCCGTTCTCGCTGATATAGATGCTCTTGATGTTCCAGAGCTTGGCGGCGATCCGTGGCGCCCAGTAGATCGTCTCCGGCGCGATCCGCAGCCAATCCGAATTCATGTGCGGGAACGAGGCCGGCATCGGCAGCGGCTTCCAGCCGGGCGCGCTGTCGGTGGCGACGACATAGCAGTGCGGCGCGTAGATGTTCAGCCCGACGAAATCGTTGGGCTGGGCGATGATCTTCAGCTCCTCGGCGGTGAATTTGGGCGCGTCGGCGCCGGCATATTGCAGGAAGCCCTCGGTGTACCGGCCTTCGAGCAGAACGCCGAGAAAGCCCGCGTTGAGCTCGCGCGTCGCGATCTCGGTGGCGCGGATGTGCTCCGGCGTGTTGATCGCTGGCACGCAGGCGGTGATGTTTTCGGCCGGGCCGACCCGCGTGCCGGGGCGGGCCTTGGCGCGGATCGCCTGCACCGCAAGGCCGTGCGCCAGAGCGACATGGTGGCGCGCCTGGTTGACCTCGCCCGGCGGCAGTTTCAGCCCCGGCGCGTCGACGCCGAGCGCATAGCCGAACGGCAGGAAACGGCCGACTTCGTTGAGGGTGAAGATATTCTTGACCCGGTCGGTCAACCGCTGCGCCACATAGCCGGCATAGTCGCCGAACGCCTTTGACGTGTCGCGCGAGCGCCAGCCGCCGACCCGGTCCTGCAGCGCCTGCGGCAGGTCCCAGTGATAGAGCGTGGCGTAGGGCTCGATGCCATTCGCCAGCAACTCGTCGACCAGGCGGTTGTAGAAGTCGAGGCCCTTCGGGTTCGGCGTGCCGGTGCCGTCGGGAAACACCCGCGGCCATGCGATCGAGAAACGATAGGCCCTGGCGCCGAGATCCTTGATGAGGCGGACATCCTCCTTGTAGCGGTGATAATGCTCGTTGGCGCGGTCGCCGGTCGAGCCGTCCTCGATCTTGCCCGAGGTGTGGGTGAAGGTGTCCCAGATCGACGGGCCACGGCCGTCTTCATTGACGGCGCCCTCGACCTGGTAGGACGAGGTCGCGGTGCCCCAGACGAAGCCGGCGGGGAAGTTCGCGCCATCCGGCCGCGGGGCTCGGTTCGCGGCCTCGGCGGGAGCCGAGAGGCCAAGCGCCGAGAGGCCCGCAAGGCCCGCAAATTGCCGGCGCGAGAATTTTCCGTACATTGCTATCTCCCGTCGCCGGTCGTTGCGGCTGGAATGCCGGCCGCAGGTTAGCCTTGCACCGCGCCGTTGAGCAACAAGGGGGCCGGCGGACCGCGTGGCGCGTGCGTGTCAATCGCCGCAAGCCGCTGCGACGTCAATGTCGCGGAGTTGTCAGTTTTGTGGCGACATTTTCTCTACTAGATTGCCTGCCAGGTGTTTCCTGAATGCCCTCCGAAAATCTCATCGATCCCCGTGAGCCGCGCGATGAACAAGCCTGCAACTCATGTCCGACCCGCGCTGCTGCATCGTCTTGCCACGGCGATCGGGATGCTGTTGGTGACGGCCGCTGCCGCGCAGGCCGAGCAGACATTCTCATTTAACAGCACGCCGGGAAAGCTGCCGAAGACGGTCATCCCGCTGCGCTACGCGATCGAGCTGACGCCCGATTTCACCAGCCTTGCGTTGCCTGGTGTGGAGACCATCGACATCGAGGTGCGCGAGGCCACCGCGCAGCTAACGCTGAACGCGATCAACACCACCTTCACTGAAACCACGATCGATGACGGCGCACAGCGCGCGGAGGTCGTGACCGACGCTGCTGCGCAGACCGCGACGCTGACCTTCGCCAAGCCGCTTGCGGTCGGGCTGCACAGGCTGCGAGTTGGCTTTACGGCACAGATCAACAAATTCGGTACCGGCCTGTTCTCGGTGGACTATCCGACCCCGACTGGAATCAAGCGGCTGATCTCCAGCAAGCTGGAGCCGGCCGACGCGAGGCGGATCTTTCCGTGCTGGGACGAGCCGTCGTTCAAGGCGAGCTTCGCGCTGACGGTGGTAATCCCGCGCAATCTGCTCGCGGTCGGCAACATGCCGGTCACGAGCGAGCAGCCGATCGGTGGCGATCTCAAGAAGGTCGTGTTCGCCCCGACGCCGAAGATGTCGAGCTATCTGTTCGTGCTCACGGTCGGCGAGCTTGAGCGGATCACGGCGGATGCCGGCGGCGTCACGGTCGGCGTGGTGACGACTGAGGGCAAGAGCGGGCAGGGCCGCTTTGCGCTCGACAGCGCAGTGAAGCTGCTCGGCTATTACAACGACTATTTCGGCGTGACATATCCGCTGCCGAAGCTCGACCTGATCGCGGTTCCCGGCGGGTTCGGCGGGGCGATGGAGAACTGGGGCGGTATCACTTTCTTCGAGAGCCGGCTGCTGTTCGATCCCGCGACCAATGCGGAGACCGCGCGGCGCGGCATCTTCGCCATCATCGCGCACGAGATGGCGCATATGTGGTTCGGCGATCTCGTCACCATGGCGTGGTGGGACAATCTCTGGCTCAACGAGGGCTTTGCCAGCTGGATGGCGACCAAGGCCTCGGAGCAGTTCTACCCGCAATGGCAGAACTGGCTGAACGGCTACGGTGCCAAGCAGTTCGCCATGGCGCTCGATGCGCGCCGCACCTCGCATCCGGTGCAGCAGCCGATCGCCGATCACAGCGAGGCGGTGACGGCGTTCGACGCCATCACCTACAACAAGGGACAGGCGCTGATCCGGATGCTCGAGACCTATCTCGGCGAACGGCCGTTCCGCGACGGAATCCGCAAATACATGGCCGCGCATGCCTACAGCAATTCCACCACGGCCGATCTCTGGCAGGCGCTGGAAAGCGCCGGCGGCAAGCCGATCACCGGCATCGCCGCCTCCTTCACCGAGCAGAATGGCGTGCCGCTGATCCTGGCCGAGACGGCCTGCGATGGCGCGGCACAGCGCCTGATCTTGCAGCAGGATCGTTTCGTGATCGCCCCGGCCAACGATCCGCCGCTGCCGGCACACAGCTGGCAGATTCCGGTTGCGGTGGGCCCGGCCCACGGCAAGCCGTTCGACGAGATATTGCTGAAGGGCAGCGCCGAGATTCCGGCCGGTGCCTGTGGCGATGCGATCAAGGTCAACCTCGGCGACGTCGGCTATTTCAGGGTTGAATACGGCCCGAAGAACCGTGCGGCGTTGCTCAACGCCTTTCCGCAGATGCAGGTCGCCGACCGGCTCAATGTCGTCACCGACAGCTGGGCGCTGGTGCAGGCCGGCCGCGCCGAGGCGCCGTCCTATCTCGCGCTGCTCGACGCGCTTGATGTCGGTGACCATCGCGCGGTGTGGGACCAGGTGATCTCGACATTCGCCACGCTCAACCGCCTGTCGCGCGACCGCGCCGAGCGGCCGGTGATCGAGGCCTATGCCCGCGCCAAGCTGCGCCCGGTGTTCGATCGGATCGGATGGGACGGGCGCGGTCCCGCTGACGACGACACCGCACTGTTGCGTGCAAGCCTGATTTCGACGCTTGGCGATCTCGGTGACGCGGATATTGTGGCCGAGGCGAAGCGGCGCTTTGCGGCGTTCCTCGACGATCCCGAATCGCTGCCGACCACGCTGCGCGATGCCGTCACCCACGTCGTCGGCATCACCGCCGATCGGAAAACCTATGATCGGCTGCTGGCGCTCGCGCGCAAGAGCGCGGCGACCAATGAGCGGCTGCGCTACTATTTCGCCGCGGCGAGCGCCCGTGATGCCGAGCTGGCCCGCGCGACGCTGGCCCTGACGCTGACCGGCGAACTGCCCGACACGATCGTCGCCGGGATGATCAACGCGGTGGCGGGCGCCGGCGAGCAGCCGCAGCTCGCCTGGGACTTCGTACGGACCAATTTCGATGCGTTGCTGGCAAGGCAGGGACCGAACTTCCGCGACCAGTTCGTTCCCAGTTTCATGACCAATTTTACCGATCAGGCCCACGCCGCGGAGCTCGCCGCGTTCGCTCCGTCGCAGTCCACCAGCGGCGGGCGGGTGATGGTGGCGCGCGCCTTGCAGGCCATCGCGATCTCGGCCGACCTCTCCGCGCGCGTGCTGCCCGCCGCCGACGCCTGGATCAGGGCGCACAAGCCGTGAGCTCGCGAAGGAGTTTCCGGCGGCGCGCGATGCGGCTATGCTCGGCGCGCGGCATGCAATCAACGAGGCGAGGCTGATATGGTCAAAGGTTCCGATTTGCTGGTCGCGGCCCTCGAGAATGAGGGCGTGGAACGGGTGTTCGGCGTTCCCGGCGAGGAGAATCTCGACGTCGTCGAGAGCCTGCGCAAATCCTCGATCAAGCTGATCGTGACCCGCCACGAGCAGGCCGCGGCCTTCATGGCGGCGACCTATGGCCGCCTGACCGGCAAGCCTGGCGTCTGCATCACGACGCTCGGCCCGGGCGCGCTCAATCTGACCACCGGTGCCGCTTATGCGCTGCTCGGCGCGATGCCGATGGTGATGCTGACGGGCCAGAAGGGCATCCTGAGCAGCCGGCAGGCCAAGTTCCAGATCGTCGACATCGTCAACACGTTCCGGCCGCTGACCAAGCTGTCGTTGCAGATCGTCAGCGGCGCGACCATCCCGACGCTGGTCCGCGACGCGTTCCGGATCGCAACCCAGGAACGGCCGGGCCCGGTGCTGCTCGAACTGCCGGAAGACATCGCGGGCGAGGAGACCGCACCGGTCGAGCTGGTGCATCCGCATCCGATCGAGATTCCGATCGCGCATGCCGCGGCCCTCGACCGCGCCGCCGACATGATCCTGAAGGCGCAGCGTCCGCTGATCATGCTGGGTGCTGCGGCGTCGCGCCCGCGTTCGACCGCCGGGATCGGCGACTTCGTGCGGCGCACGAAAATTCCGTTCTTCACCACGCAGATGGGCAAGGGCACGGTCTCCGGCGGCACCAACCAGTACATGGGGACCGCCGCGCTCAGCGAGCGCGACTATGTGCACGAGGCGATCGACCGCGCCGATCTGATCATCGCGATCGGCCACGACACGATCGAGAAGCCGCCCTTCATCATGGGCCCGAAGGGGCCGCAGGTGATCCATGTCAGCTACACGCCGGCCAATGTCGAGCAGGTCTACTTCCCGCAAGTCGAGGTGATCGGCGATGTCGGGCCGAGCCTCGAACTGCTCGCTGACCGGGTCGAGGGCAAGCTGCCGCATGCCAGCGCGCTGCTCAGCCTGCGCGCGGGCATTTTGGCCAGGATCACCGATCGCGCCACCGAAGGCCGCTGGCCGCCGACGCCGCAGCGCATCGTGCACGATGTGCGGCAGGTCATTCCCGAGGACGGCATCGTCGCGCTCGACAACGGCATGTACAAGATCTGGTTCGCGCGCAACTACCGCACGTTGCTGGCGAACTCGCTGCTGCTCGACAATGCGCTCGCCACCATGGGCGCCGGCCTGCCGTCGGCGATGATGGCGGCGATGCTGTATCCGAAGAGCCGCGTGCTCGCGGTGTGCGGCGACGGCGGCTTCATGATGAACTCGCAGGAGATGGAGACCGCGGTCCGGCTCAAGCTCAATCTGGTGATCCTGATTTTGGAAGACTCCGCCTACGGCATGATCCGCTGGAAGCAGGCAGTCGACAATTTCCCGGATTTCGGCCTGACCTTCGGCAATCCGGATTTCGTCAAATATGCCGAAAGCTATGGCGCCAAGGGCTCGCGGATCGAGAGCACGGAGGCGATCGTCCCAACGCTGGAGCGGGCGTTCTCCGGTGGCGGCGTGCATCTCGTCGTGGTGCCGATCGACTATACCGAGAACAAGCGCGTGCTGGTCGACGAACTGCGCGAGAGGGTGCAGCAGATCGACGTCGAATAGCGGATTGCCACCGGCCGCACGGAACGAAAAGCCCCCGGCTTGATTGAACGTAAGCCGCCATGGTAGCACGCCGCATCATCACCCGTTGTGCTGATGGTCGGCGATACCAGATCTGAGAGGTCACGTGACTGCACCAAATCCCGCCGCCGGCAAACCCGTCGATCCGTCCCAGCTCGCCAATGTGCCGCGGCTGGTCACGGCCTATTTCGCCGGCAAGCCCGACCCCGGCGATCCCGGCCAGCGAGTTGCGTTCGGCACCTCGGGCCATCGCGGCTCGTCGCTGAAGAATTCCTTCAACGAGGACCACATCCTCGCCACCACGCAGGCGATCTGCGATTACCGGCGCGAGAAGGACCTCACCGGTCCGCTGTTCATCGGCATCGATACCCATGCGCTGGCCGAGCCGGCGCTGGCCAGCGCGGTCGAGGTGTTCGCGGCCAACGGCGTCGAGATCATGATCGACGCGCAGGGCGGTTACACCCCGACGCCTGTGATCTCGCACGCGATCCTGAGCTACAACAAGGGCCGCAGCACCGGCCTTGCCGACGGCGTCGTCATCACGCCGTCACACAATCCGCCGGAGGACGGCGGCTACAAATACAATCCGCCGCATGGCGGCCCGGCCGACACCGACGTCACCGCCGTGGTCGAGAAGAACGCCAATCGCACTATCGAGGCCGGCCTCAAGGGCGTCGCGCGGATGCCGTATGACCGCGCGCGCAAGGCCGCGACCACGCATCTGCACGACTACGTCACGCCCTACGTCGCCGATCTCGGCAACACCGTCGATCTCGCGCTGATCAAATCGGCCGGCGTCAGGATTGGCATCGATCCGCTCGGCGGCGCGGCGGTGCATTACTGGCAGCCGATCATCGCGCGCTACGGCATCAACGCGTCAATCGTCAACACTGCGGTCGATCCGACCTTCCGCTTCATGACCGCGGATTGGGACGGCAAGATCCGGATGGACTGCTCGTCGCCCTACGCGATGGCAAGCCTGATCGGGATGCGCGACCGCTTCGACGTCGCCTTTGCCAACGATACCGACGCCGACCGCCACGGCATCGTGACGCGTTCGAAGGGCTTGATGAACCCGAACCATTTCCTCGCCACCGCGATCGCCTACCTGTTCACGCACCGGCCGCAATGGAGCGGGGATGCCGCGATCGGCAAGACCATCGTGTCGAGCTCGATCATCGATCGCGTGGCCAAGAAGCTTAACCGCAGACTGGTCGAGACGCCGGTCGGCTTCAAATGGTTCGTCGACGGGCTCGGCAGCGGCGGCTTCGGCTTTGCCGGCGAGGAAAGCGCCGGCGCGTCGTTCCTCAAGCGCGACGGCTCGGCCTGGACCACGGACAAGGACGGCATCATCCTCGGCCTGCTGGCGGCGGAGATCATCGCCAGGACCGGCCGCGATCCGAGTGAACTGTTCAACGAGTTGACTGCCGAGCTCGGCGTGCCCTCTTACGAGCGCATCGACGTCGCGGCGACGCCGAAGCAGAAGAGCGCTTTGAAAGCACTCGGGCCCGAGCAGCTCAACATGACCCAGCTCGCCGGCGACCCGGTGCGTGCGGTCCGGACCAAGGCACCGGGCAACGATCAGCCGTTCGGCGGCATCAAGGTCGAGAGCGAGGCGGGCTGGTTTGCCGCGCGTCCCTCCGGCACGGAAGACGTCTACAAGATCTACGCCGAAAGCTTCCGCGGACCGGATCATCTGAAAAGAATCCAGGGCGACGCGCAGGCCGCGATCGCCAAGGTGTTCTGAAGGCGCGGGGCGGGGCGGAATTCATGCGTGTCTTGTTGACCGGCTCCTCCGGCTGGCTCGGCCGGTTCCTCGCGCCACGGCTGCGCCAGGCCGGCCATGACGTGACGGGCCTCGACATCGTCCCGGGCGAGGCGACCGATGTGGTCGGCTCGGTGGCCGACCGGTCGGCGATCGATCGTGTGTTCGGCGATCACGGCATCGAGGCCGTGATCCATGGCGGCGCGCTGCACAAGCCCGATATCGCGCGGTTCGCGCCGCAGGCTTTTGTCGACGTCAATATCACGGGCACGCACAATCTGCTGCAGGCGGCTGTTGCCGCCGGGCACAAGCAGTTCGTCTTCACCTCGACCACGTCATTGATGATCTCGCAGGCGATCCGCGACGAGGAAGGCCATGCGGCGGTCTGGCTCGACGAGACGACGGGGCCGCTGGAGCCGCGCAACATCTACGGCGTGACAAAACTCGCCGCCGAAGGCCTGTGCCGGCTCTACAGCCGCGAGCATGGCCTGAATTGCGCGGTCCTGCGCACCAGCCGTTTCTTCCCCGAGGACGACGACACGATCGTCGACATCCACGGCGAGAACCTGAAGGCGACCGAGCTCCTGTATCGCCGGCTCACGGTCGAGGACGCCGCTGAGGCCCACGTCGTGGCGCTGGAGAGGATCCGAGGCTTCGAAGTCTTTGTGATCAGCGCGCCGACACCGTTTGCGCGCAGCGACGTCGCTGAGCTGAAGGCGGATGCGGCAGGCCTCATCGCACGAACTTTCCCCGATGCGCCGGCGCTGTTCGCCCGGCGCGGCTGGCACCTGCCGACATCGATCGGCCGAATCTACGATGCCGGTAAGGCCGAACGGCTGCTCGGTTTCCGCGCGGTAACCGACTTTGCCGCGGTGCTCGGGGCGCTCCGCCGCGGCGAACCGCTTCCCTTTGCGCACGATCCCGATTATGTCTCGCCGTCGACGAGGCTCGCAAATGGCTGATTTCCACGGCGTCTTCCCGTATCTGGTGTCCCCGGTCGATCCGGCCGGCCATGTCCGCACCGAGGTGCTGGGCCGGCTCTGTGACGATCTGGTCAAGGCCGGTGTGCATGGGCTGACGCCGCTCGGCTCGACCGGCGAGTTCGCCTATCTCAACAATGCGCAGCGCATGCAGGTGGTGGCGACCACGATCGAGGCCGCGCAGGGCCGTGTGCCCGTGGTGGCCGGCGTCGCCTCGACCTCGACGGCCGACGCGGTGGCCCAGGCCAAGGCCTGTCAGAAGCGCGGTGCCGCCGGCATTCTCGCGATCCTGGAGGCGTATTTTCCGCTCAGTGACGCCCAGGTGGAATCCTATTTCCGCGCGATCGCCGACGCCGTCGATATTCCGGTCGTGATCTACACCAACCCGAATTTCCAGCGCTCCGACCTGACGCTCGACGTCATCGCGCGGCTCGCCGAGCATCCGCGCATCGGCTACATCAAGGACGCCTCGACCAACACCGGGCGGCTGCTGTCGATCATGAACCGCTGCGGCGACAGCCTCAAAGTGTTTTCGGCATCAGCCCATATTCCAGCCGCGGTGATGCTGATCGGCGGCCATGGCTGGATGGCGGGGCCCGCCTGCATCATTCCACGGCAGAGCGTCGAGCTCTACGATCTCTGCCGCCGTGCCCGCTGGGACGAGGCGATGGTGCTGCAGCGCAAGCTCTGGCGCATCAACGAGGCGTTCGCCCGCTTCAATCTCGCCGCCTGCATCAAGGCCGGGCTTGCGAGCCAGGGCTATGATGTCGGCGACCCCGTGCCGCCGCAGGCGCCGCTGACGGCCGAGCAGCGCAAGGTGGTCGAGGCCGCGTTGCGCGATCTGGCCTGAACCTGGCTTGTGGGTTGCAGGCGTTTTCACCACCTCGTCATTCCGGGGCGAGGCGAAGCCTCGAGCCCGGAATCCATCTATGCGCATACTCCGTGGCGAAATGGATTCCGGGCTCGCGACTACGTCGCGCCCTCAGATGCGCAATTGCGCATCGGGGAATGACGGTCAGTTGTCTAAAATCCAAAATCCGCTAAAACCCGCCGAAATTTCTGAACTCAAGGACTCTTCTGATGAACATTCTTCCCGGCAATATGCGTTTTGGTGCGGGCCAGCCGGTCAAGCGTCTGGAAGACCAGCGGCTGGTCACCGGGAAGGGGCATTTCATCGACGACAAGCCGCAGGACGGTGCGCTCTGGCTGCACGTGCTGCGCTCGCCGCATGCCCACGCCAACATCAGGTCGATCGACGCCAAAGCGGCGCTGGCGATGGCGGGCGTCAAGGCGGTCTATACCGGCGCCGACCTCGTCAAGGACGATATCGGCACGCTGCCGACGCTTGCGATCTTCAAGCGGCCTGACGGCTCGCCGATGACGGTGCCGCCGCGGCGCCTGCTGGCGCATGAGGTGGTGCGCTACGCCGGCGAGGGTGTCGCGGCCGTGGTCGCGACCTCGCGCGAGCTGGCACAGACTGCTGCCGAAGCGATCGAGATCGATTACGAGGTGCTGCCCTCGGTGGTCGATCCGGTCGAGGCGGTCAAGCCCGATGCACCCGCGGTCTGGCCGGAGGCGCCCGACAACATCGTCGCCGCGATGAGCTATGGCGATGCCGCCAAGGTCGAAGAAGCTTTCGCCAATGCTGCGCATAAAGTGTCGCTCGACCTCGTCAGCCAGCGCCTGGTGCCGTCGGCGATGGAGCCGCGCTCGACCATTGCCGAGATCGAGAAGAAGACCGGGCGGCTGATCCTCCACGTGCAGTCGCAAACCCCGGGCTCGACCCGCGACCTCTTGGCAGAATCGATCCTGAAGCGGCCGAAGGACAGCGTGCGCGTGCTGGTCGGCGACATCGGCGGCGGCTTCGGGCAGAAGACCAGCCTCTATCCGGAAGACGGCATCGTCGCCTATGCCGCGACCAAGCTGAACGAGAAAATCCGCTGGCGCGGCGACCGCACCGACGAGTTCGTCGGCGGCACCCACGGCCGCGACCTGACCTCGACCGGCGAGTTCGCGCTCGACGCCAAGGGCCGCGTGCTGGCCTATCGGGTGCGCTCGATCGGCGGCACCGGCGCCTATTCGTCGGGCACCGCCAACATCATCCCGCTGGTGCTCGGCCCGTTCGTGCAGACCGGCGTCTACGATCTGCCGCTGGTGCATTTCGAGGTGAAGTCGGTGATGACCCACACCGCGCCGGTCGGCGCCTATCGCGGCGCCGGCAGGCCCGAGGCGGTGTTCATCGTCGAGCGGCTGTTCGATGCCGCCGCGCGCCAGATCGGCATGGACCCGCGCAGCATTCGCAAGGTCAACTACATCAAGCCGGCGCAGCTGCCTTACACCAACGCGGTCGGGCAGGTGTACGATTCCGGCGCCTTCGCCCACATGCTGGAGCGCGCCTCCGATCTCGCCGACTGGAACGGCTTTGCCGCGCGCAAGAAGGCGGCGAAGAAGAAGGGCCTGCTCTACGGCCGCGGCCTCACCAGCTACATCGAATGGACCGGCGGCCGCGCCCACACCGAGAACGTCTCGCTGCATGCGACCGCTGAAGGCCGCGTCATCCTGCATTCCGGCACCATGGCGATGGGCCAGGGTCTCGCCACCACCTACACCCAGATGATATCGGATACGCTCGGCATTGCGATGGACAAGATCGACGTGATCCAGGGCGACACCGATCTCGCCACCGGCTTCGGCAGCGTCGGCTCGCGCTCGCTGTTCGTCGGCGGCACCGCGGTTGCGGTCTCCAGCAACGACATGATCAACAAGGCGCGCAACAAGGCCTCCAATCTGCTGGAAGCCTCGGTCGAAGACATCGAGTATCGCGACGGCTTCCTCACCGTGGTCGGCACCGACAAGCGCATCAGCCTGTTCGAGATCGCGGCCAAGGAAAAAGGCGCAAAGCTCTCGGTCGAAAGCGAGGGCAATGTCGACGGGCCGAGCTGGCCGAACGGCACCCATATCTGCGAGGTCGAGATCGATCCCGAGACCGGCGTCACCCGCGTGGTGCGCTACACCACGGTCGACGACGTCGGCGTCGCGGTCAATCCGATGCTGGTGACCGGGCAGGTGCATGGCGGCGTCGTCCAGGGTATCGGCCAGGCGCTGTACGAAGGCGTGGCCTACAGCGAGGAAGGCCAGCTCTTGACCGCGAGCTATCAGGATTATTGCATCCCGCGCGCCTCGGATATTCCGCCGATCACGGTGACGCTCGATCCCTCCGCGCCCTGCAAGACCAATCCGCTCGGCGCCAAGGGCTGCGGCGAGTCCGGTGCGATCGGCGGTCCACCCTGCATCACCAACGGCGTGATGGATGCGCTGAGCGAGATCGGCATCACCCAGCTCAACACGCCGCTGACGCCGGTGAAGATCTGGCAGGCGATCCGCGACGCGAAGGCTGGGGCTGCGTGAGGCCGCGCTCTCTCCACCGTCATTCCGGGGCATCGCGAAGCGATGGGCCCGGAATCCATTGGGCCTCAGAACATGCGGCCTGATGGATTCCGGGCTCGGGCTGCGCGCGCCCCGGAATGACGGGGAGAGAGCGTTACAACCCCAGCACCATCTTCGCGATGATATCCCGCTGGATCTCCGACGATCCGCCGAAGATCGTATACGCCCGCCCGTTGAGATATTCCGGCACCACCGGCAATAGCTGCTCCGGGATCGCCGGCTCGTGATTGAGCCGGTAGAACGGCCGCGCCGGCTCCACGGCCAGGCCGTCCTGGCCGATCACGTCGACGCCAAGCCGCGTCACCGCCTGGCGAATCTCGCTGACCCTGAGCTTGATCAGCGACGACACCGCGCCGGGATTTTGGCCGGTCTGCAACGCCGACAGCACGCGCAGTTCGGTCATCTCGAGCGCGTCGATATCGACCTCGGCTTCCGACATCCGGATCGCGATGTCGGGATCGTCGATGGCGCGGCCGGTGACATCGGACGCCGCGAGATCGGAGATCGTCTTCAGCGCCTCGCGCAGTTTTGCCGATGCGATGCCGGAGCCGCGCTCGAATTCAAGCAGATACTTGCCGTAGGTCCAGCCCTTGCCCTCCTCGCCGACGCGGTTGGCGACGGGCACGCGAACGTCGTCGAAGAACACCTGGTTGACCTCATGGTCGCCGCCGATGGTCAGGATTGGCCTCGTGGTGATGCCTGGCGTCTTCATGTCGATGAGAATAAAGCTGATGCCGTCCTGCTGCCGCTCGCCGTCGCTGGTGCGCACCAGCGCGAACATCCGGTTGGCGTGGTGCGCATGCGTGGTCCAGATCTTGGTGCCGTTGATGACGTAGTCGTCGCCGTCGCGCACCGCGCGGGTCTTCAGTGACGACAGATCGGAGCCCGAACCCGGCTCGGAATAACCCTGGCACCAATAGTCTTCACCCGAGAGGATTCGCGGCAGGTAAAAGTTCTGCTGCTCGGGCGAGCCGAAGCCGATGATGACCGGGCCGACCATCTTCACGCCCATCACATTGACATTGGGCACGCCGGCGCGGGCGCATTCGGCCTCGAAGATCCAGCGCTGCGCCGGTGTCCAGTCCGGCCCGCCATGCTCGACCGGCCAGCCCGGCGCACCCCAACCCTTCCGGTGCAGCGCGCGCTGCCAGGCCATGCCGATATCGGGGTCGGAGAACACCGACGGCGTCAGCGCGGTGGCGCGCTTCATCTCCGGCGTCAAATTCTCGGCGATGAAGTCGCGGACTTCCTGTTCGAAGGCGCGTTCCTCGGCATTGAAGGTGAGATCCATCTGCGCTCTCCGTCAGGCGTGGACGCGGCCGCTCAACGCGGCGTGGCGGCGATAATGATGGGCGCTGCCGCCGAACAGCGTGTCGAAGGCGAGCAGCCGCTTGAAATAGGCACCGATGTCGAGCTCCTCGGTGACGCCCATGGCGCCATGCAGCTGCACCGCCTGCTCGGCGACAAAGCGCGCGCATTTGCCGATTTTTGCCTTGGCGCCGGACGCCGCGCGGCCGCGGGCCACTGGCTCGGCATTCGCCATCAGCGCGGCGCGCAGCGCCATCGAGCGCGCCTCGTCGACCTGCATCGCGACATCGGCGAGGCGATGGCGGATCACCTGATTGGCCGACAGCGGCCGTCCGAACTGTTTTCGAATCTTGGTGTATGCGAGCGTGGTGTCGAGCAGCGTCTGCATGATGCCGACCGCCTCGGCGCCGAGCGCAGCCATCGCGCGGTCGACCACGGTCTCGATCGCCGGCAGGGCATCGCGGCCGTCGCCGAGCAAAGCGTCGGCGGGCACTTGTACATCCCTGAGATCGAGATTGCAGCCGCGCCCGCCGCCGAGCCGCGCGTAGTCGCGAAGCGTGAGGCCCGCCGTTGCAGCCGGCACCAGGAACAGCGCCACCCTGCCGGATGCACCATTGGCGTTGGCGATGCGGGCGGAGACGATGATCTGGTTGGCGGCGGCGCCGTCGAGCACCGCGATCTTGCTGCCGTTCAGCCGCCAGCCATCGGCAGTTTTGGTGGCGGTCGTGTCGACATGCGCGACGTCGAAGCGCGCGGCGCGCTCCGAATGCGCGAAGGCGAGCGTCAGCGCTCCCTCCGCCACCTTGGGCAGGATTGCCTGCCGCTGTGCCTCGGTGCCGCATTCGGCGACCAGCGCGGCGCCGATCACGACGGTGGAGAGGAATGGTTCCGACACGAGGCCACGGCCGAATGCCTCCATCAACAGCCCGATCTCGATCGCGCCGCCGCCGAGCCCGCCATGGGCTTCGGCGATCGGCAGCGCCAGCCAGCCGAGCTCGGCGAATTGTTTCCAGATCGCCGGCGAATAGCCCAGCGGATCGTTCGCCGCCTTCTTGCGATGCTCCGATGTGAAGGTCTCCGCCACGAAGCGGTCGGCACTTTCGCGCAGCAGGCGCTGCTCGTCGCTGAGGGTGAGGTCCATCTGGCTTTCTACACGTTGGCGGTTTTCTTGACGGAGGGATGCAGGCCCGCGGGGTCCACCACCATGCCGAATTCCTGCAGATTGTGGGCGTGGCAGAGCTGGTGCAGCGCGAAAGCCTGATCGATCGCAGCCGGCTGCCCCATGATGTCGATCGAGCGGTTCACCGCCTCCTTGCTGAGCTTCAGCGCAAAGGCGGGCTTGGCCGCGATCCGCCGCGCCAGCGCCAGCGCGAAGGAGGTGAGATCGCCGCGCGGCACCACGTGGTTGACCATGCCGAGGCGATGCGCCTCGTCGGCGCTCCAGACGTCGGCAGTGAACAGCATCTCCTTGGCCTTGCGCGCGCCGAGCTCCCAGGGATGCACGAACCACTCGACGCCGCAGACCCCCATCGTCACCACGGGATCGCAGAACTCGGCATCACTGCTCGCGACGATCAGGTCGCAGGCCCAGGCCAGCATCAACCCGCCGGCGATGCACTTGCCGTGCACCTCGGCGATCGTCGGCTTTGCCAGATTGCGCCAGCGCCGTGTGATCTGCAGGTAGATCTCTTGCTCGCGCGCGAAGCGGCCATGGGCATTGGGTTCGGCAAAGCCGCCCCAATTTCCGAGTGGCGGGAAATCGACGCCGGCCTGATTCTTGGCCCCTGGCCTGAGATCGTGACCGGCCGAGAAATGCGGGCCGTTGCCGGCGAGGATGATGACCTTGACCGCGTCGTCCTGCACCGCCTGGTCGAAGGCGCCGTTGAGGTCGTAGGTCATTTGCAGGTTCTGGGCGTTGCGAGCCTCCGGGCGGTTCATCACGATCCGCGCGATCGCGGGCTCGGGCCGCTCGACAACAATCGTCTCGAATTGTTCAGACGCCATGGATCCCTCCCAGGATCGATTTTTTCGCCATGATGAACGGCGCGGGGAGGGAGTGGCAAGGGCTATCGCCTGCAAAAGCGAGCGCGAAATCCGCCGTGCGGGATTATCGCGCCGAAATCTGTTAACCTGACGAGAGAATCCACCGGGAGGACCATCTTTATGCGCAAGCTTTGGACCGTGCTGGCAGCGCTGGCGACCTTGAGCCTGACCAACTGCGGCTACAACGCGATCCAGACCAATGACGAGCAGGTCAAGTCGAACTGGTCGGAGGTGGTGAACCAGTACCAGCGGCGCGCCGATCTGGTGCCGAACCTGGTCAACTCGGTGAAGGGTTTTGCGCAGCAGGAGAAGGACGTGCTGCTCGGCGTCACCAACGCGCGCGCCAAGGTCGGCAGCATCCAGGCAACGCCCGAGGTGCTCAACGATCCCGCCGCGTTCCAGAAGTTCACGCAGGCGCAGGGCGAATTGACCAGCGCGCTGTCGCGGCTCCTGGTCGTCACCGAAAATTATCCGCAGCTGAAATCCGATGCGCTGTTCCGTGATCTGATGGCCCAGCTCGAGGGCACCGAGAACCGCATCACGGTGGCGCGCAACCGCTACATCAAGTCGGTGCAGGACTATAACGTCGGCATCCGCACCTTCCCGAACAGTCTGACGGCGATGGTGTTCGGCTACAAGGAGAAGCCCAACTTCACGGTCGACAATGAGAAGGAGATCTCGACCGCGCCGAAGGTCGATTTCAATCCGGCGCCGTCGCCATCACCCGCGCCGTCGAAGTAACGCCGGCTGCGCCTGTCGCGATGACCGCCGCACGCGTCATCCTGCTCGCCTTCCTGCTGGGCTTCATGTGCCCGGCGTGGGCCGAGGTCGCAGTGCCTCCGCTCACCGGCCGCGTCGTCGACCAGACCGGGACGCTGTCGGCTGGCGACGTCGCATCGCTCTCCGACCGGCTGCAGGATCTTCAGACCCGCAAGGGCAGCCAGATCGCCGTCCTGATCGTGCCGACCACGGGCGAGGAGACCATCGAGCAATTCTCGATCCGCGTCGCCGAGGCCTGGAAGATCGGGCGTAAGAAAGTCGACGACGGCGCGCTGCTGGTGGTCGCCAAGAACGACCGGCATCTGCGCATCGAGGTCGGCTACGGCCTCGAAGGCGTGCTGAGCGATGTCGTCACCCACCGCATCATCGACGAGGACATCACGCCAAAATTCAAGGCCGGCGATTTCGCCGGCGGCATTTCGGCCGGCGTCGACCGGATGATCCGGCTGATCAATGGCGAGCAATTGCCGGCGCCGGAGCCCGAGCATTGGCAGGCGCCCAATCTCGTCGACTTCGCCAATCCGGTGGTGATCTTCGGCGTCATCATCGTGGCGGGATTCCTGCGCGGCCTGCTCGGACGGCTGTTGGGCTCTGCCGCGACCGGCGGCATCGTCGGCGTCTTCACCTGGATGCTGGCCGGCTCGCTCGCCACCGCGCTGGTGGTCGGGTTGTTCGCCGGTGTTGCGGCGTTGATCTTCGGCGGTTTGAATTTTGGCGGTCCGGCGGCTGGCTCCGGACCGTACCGGCGCGGCGGCGGTTATTCCGGGGGCTGGTCCGGCGGCGGGGGCTGGAGCAGCGGCTCGAGCTCGGGCGACAGCGGCGGCTTCAGCGGCGGAGGCGGCAGCTTCGGCGGCGGCGGCGCCTCGGGGAGCTGGTAGGCACATGAGCATCAAGCGCATCGGCAAGCATCTGCTCGAACACCGCTGGCGGGTGCGGCGTGAATTTCCGCCGCGCGTGCTCGACGCCATCGAGCAGGCGATCAAGGCCGGCGAGGCGACGCATTCGGGCCAGATCCGCTTCGTCGTCGAGGGCGCGCTCGACGGCGTGCCGCTGTTCCGCAACCAGCCGGCGCGGGAGCGGGCGCTCGACGTGTTCTCGCATCTGCGGATTTGGGACACCCATCACAACAATGGTGTTCTGATCTATCTGTTGCTCGCCGACCGCGACGTCGAGATCGTCGCCGACCGCGGCATCGACGCCAAAGTCGGCCACGAGGGCTGGGAGGCGATCTGCCGTGCGATGGAAACGGATTTCCGGGCAGGCCGGTTCGAGCAGGGCGTGATCAACGGCATCGCGGCGGTGTCGCGCGAGCTGGCGAAATATTTCCCGCGTGCCGACGGTGGCCCGAACGAGCTGCCGGACAAGCCGGTGGTGATGTAGCTTGAGGCTCTTCACCCCGTCCCGGAGCGACAGCGCAATTTCCGAATAATAGAATTATCCTGCTGATTTGCCCGACGTGTCAAGCTGCCGCGTCGAATGTGTCGCCCCGGTCGAAGGTCCCTAGCTACCGCCGGCTCCTTTGCATGGGGTTGTTTTCCATGTTTTGGCAGGGCGCCCCTGCGGAGGCAGGCGATAGCCCTGCCCCCAGGACGGTGAAACTTGACCTACGCCTTCACCGATGGCCGCTCGGCGACACGGTTGAACCAGGCGACGATGTTGGCGTTCGAGGGGTCCAGCGGCTGGCCGACCTGGTTGCCGAAATCGATCCAGCAATACAGCAGCATGTCGGCGAGGGTGAAGCGCTGGCCGCAGATGTAGTCGCGGCCGTCGGCCATCTGGTCGTTGAGCCATTTGATGCGATTGGCGGCGATCATCTTCAAGCCTGGCGAGGCCTCCGGCGCGACCGGAATGCGCTTCTCGAAGAACTTCAGCGCCTCGCCGAAGCGGTAGCCATTGGCGAGCGGCTCGGCGATGTTGAGGTCGACGCGGCGGGTCCACATCCGGCATTCCGCGCGTTCTTCCGGCGTGCTGCCGATCATCGCGGGCGAGGGGTGCTTCTCCTCGAGATATTCGCAGATCGCGGTGATTTCCGAGAGGTAGTTGCCGCAGTCGAGTTCGAGCGCCGGCATCTGGCCGTGCGGATTGCGCTTCAGATGGTCCGCCTCGCGGTTTTCGCCCTTGCGCAGGTCGACGGTCTGTTTGGGGATCTCGATGCCCTTCTCGGCCATGAACATCCGCACAATGCGCGGATTGGGGCCGATCGAGTCGTAAAGCTTCATGGTCCTCGCTCCCTGTTGTTTTAAGCGTTGTTTTGCCGCTGTTGAACAGGCCGCGTACGGATTTGTCAAATGCGACGGCGAGCGAAGCTCAATCGTCGAGCTTGTTGAGGTCGCGCACCGACTGCATGATCGGCTCGAAATTCGAGCGCGCGTCGAGCGCATCGAACAGCTGCGCGGTGTCCTCGAGCAGGCCATGCGAGCGTTGCAGCGCGATCCGCACATCGTCCTGCGGCGTGTCGGAAAGCCGGCCATGGCCGGACAGCAGGATCTTCGAATTGCGCCCCTTGATCCGCTCCAGCGACTGGATGTAGTCGGCAATCGAGCCGGAGCCGAACACGCCGCCCATCACGCCGCCGGGCATCAGCGTGTCGGCGGCGAACAACAGGCCCTTGTCCTGGTCGAACAGCGAGATGCAGGCCGAGGTATGGCCCGGCGTGTACATCACGTTGAGACGGAAATTGCCGAGGTCGATCAGGTTGCCCTCCTCGAGCCAGATGTCGATGTCGATCGGCACGTTCGGCTCGTTGAACATCTTGCGCAGCATCGAGAAGTCGTCGCGCAGCATGATCTTGTTGGCGGCGAGCCGGTGCGCGGCGATATAGGCCGAGCCGTGGAAATGATAGGCCGCGCCGATGTGATCGAGATGCTCGTGGCTCAACACCACCATGTCGATCATCTCGGGCGTTACGCCAAGATGATCGAGGCAGGCGACCAGCGACGGATAGTTGCTCGACAGCCCGACGTCGATCATGATCGTGCGCTTGCTGCCGCGCACCAGATAGGCGTTGGCGGCGCGGTTCTTGAAGCGGATCTGGTAGACGTCGTCGGCGGCCTGGATCAGCGTCGCGACGTCGGCGTCGAACAGCGTCTTGAACGGGCTCGGCTTGCGGTCGCTCATGGTGCGCCTGCGGTTCGGTAAGTGACGGCGTTGGAGGCGCGCAGGCGTTTCGAGAGCGCATCCATCACCATCAGCGCGAAGGCCGGCTGCTGGCTGACCAGATAGACGAAGCGGGCGTGGTTGATCCGCATCACCCGCGTCGCCGGCGCCGAGGCGATCGCAGTTGCCGAGCGCGCCGAGCCGTCGATCACGGCCATCTCGCCGAAGAACTCGCCCTTGCCGAGGCGGACGATGACGGTCTTGTTTCGGCCATCGATCTTGGCGATGTCGACCTTGCCGTCGAGCACGACGAACAGCTCACGGCCGGTCGAGCCTTCCTCAAAAATGACGTCATCGACACCAAATTCATTGATGCATTTCTCGATCGTCATAGCACTCCCCTGCCTTCTGGCTGGAAGATGGCGGTATGTTAATCGGGAAAGCGCCGCGCGCAAACGGAGCTGACGCAGATTGCCGCAGCGCCGCATCGCCCAAATCCGGCCCGGAAAACTCCCTAAAATTTAGGTAATGGCGGAGCGGGGTAACCATTTCGCAAGCAATAAAAGTTACCGAATTCTCAACCCAGTCTGGAGACTTTGAACGTGAGTGAGCAGCAGAGCGAGCCGGTCAGCGGTCAAACCGGCGCCGAAATGGCGGCGAAAGGCGAGCCCGCGATGGCCGCGGCCGGTGTCGAGGCTCCGCGGCTCGCGCCCGAGCAGGAAGAGACCTCGCCAAAGGCCGATGCGCCCAGGATCGACGCGCCGAAGGTTGATGCCCCGAAGGTCGAGCCGTCCCGCCTTGATCCCGCGATCGAGGCCAGGATTGATGCCAAGATCGACGGCAAGATCGACCCGACCAAGATGGACGTGCCTGAGGTCGAGACCGGCAAGCGCGAAGAGCCGCGTTTCCCGGGCAAGCTGATGATCATGGCGCCCGGTGAGCGGACCTGGGACCACGAGGCGACCGCATCCAAGCCCGGTGCCGAGCAGACCGCCAAACCGGCCGGCACGCGCCGGCTCGGGGCGATGGCCGCGGTGATCGCGCTGGCGACCGTGGCTGGCGCCATCGGCGGTGCGCTTGCGACCGCAGGCCTTGGCCATCTCGCCGCCCCCGCGGCTGCTTCCGTCAGGGACGTGGCTGCCAACGACGCTGCCGCCAAGGAAGCGGCCGATGCCGCGATCGCCCGGATCGACTCCGAGATCGCCGCCCTGAAGGCCAGTGTCGAGCAGACCGCAAAGGCCGGCCAGGCCCAGTTCAGCAAGGCGACCGACCGGATCGAGAAGGTCGAGAAGGCCCAGGCCGAGCCGATCGCCAAGCTCAACAAGCTCAGCGAGACCGTCGAGAAGCTGCGCGCCCCGCAGACGACCGTCGCCGCTGTGACGCCCGCCCGCGAGGTCACGGGTTCGGTCCCGCCGGCAACCACGGCGGCTGCACCGGTTGCCCCCAAGCCCGAAATCGGCCGCCTGCCGGTGATCGACGGCTGGGCGCTGCGCGACGTCGGCAATGGCGGCGCGCTGATCGAGGGCCGCGGCGGCATCTACGAGGTCTATGCCGGCGATCCCGTCCCCGGCCTCGGCCGCGTCGACGCCATCCGCAAGCAGGACGGCCGCTGGGTCGTCGTCACCAGCAAGGGCCTGATCGTCTCGCGCTGATCCACGAAACCTGACAACAGCAAGGCGCTTCACCGCGATGTGAAGCGCCATTTTTCTTGAATAGCGTTTGCCGCGCGGTGTTAGTGGGGGCATGGGCCGCGTACTGAAATGCCTCCTGCTGATGTCCGTCCTGCTTGGCGGTGCCGTGCCGGCACATGCCGCCGAGGATCGCGCGCTCGAGCGCGGCACGGCGGTGATCGATCCCGCGATCCTGCGCGAACTCGATCACAGCAGGTTCAGTCTCGGCCGGATGCTCGCGCCGGAACGCTCCGCCCATACGCCGCTGTCCAACCGCGACCTGTTCGCCTTGTCTGCATTGGTGCCGGTGCGCGAGGCGCTCGACCGTGAATTCGATCGCTATGTCGCAAGGCACAGAGCAAGCCTGCCGAACGAGAGCATCGGCGTCGGCGACGGCTTTGCGTTTCAGCTGTTCGATCGCGCGCTGTTCGAATCCCCTGACGTTCGCTTCGTACTGGCCGGCATCGTCAATCGCATGGACCGCGCCTATGTGGCGCCGAACGACTGCGGCGAGATCCGGCTGATCTATCGATTGACCCGCACCGACGTGGCGCTGATCGGCGAGAACGCGGTGTCGCAGCGGCTGCCGATGACGCTGAACCTGGTGTTGAAGGCGAAGGGCGACGGCAACGACGCATCACTGTCCTGTCGCGAGATCGCGCGGCGCTGGCTGGCGACCGGCGGCACTCAGCTTGCGCTGGAGAAATTGTTCGGCCAGGACGGCCCGCTCGAACTGATCGATGCCCGCAATATCGACCGGATCGAGACCAATCTGCAGATCGCCCACGCGCCGAAATCCGCGGCGCGCGATTTCCGTACCGACTATCTGCTGAAGGTGTTCGACTATGATGGCGCGGCGAAACGCTTTGCCGAAGCACCGCTGGAGAACCAGATCGATCGCGATCGCATCCTCGCCGACGAGGCGCTGAAGCGCGACTTCAAGGCGTGGCTGCTCGATCCCGAGCATTTCGCCGCGCTCGATCGCGGCACCTTGCTGATCCCCGATCGCTTCCTCGCGACCTCAGCGGTCGCGCCGACGCCGGCCGGCTTTGATGTCAGCGAGCTGGAGCCCGAATTCGGCATGGTGCAGGGCGAGGGGACGGCCGGCACTGCGGTGTTCTCGGATGACGATATCGTCGGAGCCTTGAAGAAGGCCGCCGCTGACGGGACCAAGCTGCAGAACATCCAGTCGCTGGCCGGCTTCGAGCGGCGGCTCAACGACGTCACCTGCGTCGGCTGCCACCAGACCCGCGGCATCGGCGGCTTCCATTTCCCCGGTGTCGACTGGATGGCGGCAAGGCCGTCGAACTCCACTGTCGTGCCGGCCTCGCCGCATTTCTTCGGCGACCAGCCGCGCCGCCGCGACATCCTGACAAGCTTCCGCGACGGCAAGGCGCCGGATTTCTCGCGCGGCTTCTCCAACCGGCCGCAGGCGCGCGGCAGCATCGAGCTTGCCGGCACCGAATACAGCGACGGCTGGGGCGCGCATTGCTATCTGCCCGGCACGAGGCCGGCCGCGACCGACCGCAGTTTCCGCGGCTGGACCTGCGCCGAGGGGCTCGCCTGCCAGGTTGCCGGGAAGACCTCCCGCATGGGCATGTGCTTCGTGAAGGGGCGGTGATCGGCCGGAACCGAAGCGTCTCCGCGTCATTAATTGATGCTACAGTCGAGCTTGCCCAGGATCTGACAGCTCTTGACCGGAGACGGCCCGATGAGTGCTTCCGAGGACAACAAGCAGCGTGACCGCGAGATCGCGGCCAACGAGGCCGAACGTCAGGCGGTGAGTGCCGTCCGCGTCTCTAGCTGGGCGATCGGGCTCGCGGTCATCATCGGCATCATCGTGGTGGCCATCGTCTGGGCCTGGATGAAACGTTGAGCTTCCTTTGTAGCCCGGATGGAGCGAAGCGAAATCCGGGAACGGAGGCATTCGCGGACGCAGCCGCCCCGGATTGCGCGGAGCCTGTCATCGGGCGCGCATTCGCGCGACCCGTTGGCTCCATCGGGGCTACGTGTAGCGTGACTACGCCACCGCGCCGGATGCGCGCAGCTTCCGGATCGTGGCCTCGTCATAGCCGGCCTGGCGCAGGATCTCGTCGGAGTGCTCGCCGACCTCGGGCGGCTTACGCGGCTGCACCTTCTTGGTGCCGTCGATGAAGATCGGGCTGTTGACCGTCAGCATGGTGTCGTTCTCGAAACGCACTAGCACCTCGTTCTCGATCATCTGCTTGTCGTTCGGAATGTCGTCGAGGATGCCGACGACGCCGAACACCAGGCCGTTGCCGTCGAGGATCTTGCGCCATTCGGCGAGATCCTTGCTGGCGAACACCTCGTCAAAAATCTTGATCAGCTCGACCGAGCGCGCATGGCGGTCCGCCTTGGTGGCGAAGCGGGCGTCGGCGACGAGGTCCTCACGGTCCATGCAGCGCGCCAAGGTCGGCCATTGCCGGTCTTCATTGAGCAGCGACAGGATCAGCCAGCGGCCGTCTCTGCACTTGTAGTGGTTGGTGACGGCGTTGAGCGCCTCTTCGCGCGGCTTGCGCTTCTTGAACTTGGCGCCGGCAAGCTTGGCCTGCGCCAGCACGCCATTGGCCCAGACGCCGTTGGCCATCAGATTGGTCGAGACGTGCGAGCCCTTGCCGGTCTTCTCGCGCTGGAACAGCGCGGTGACGATCGCGCCGTAGAATGCCATCGCGCAGGGATGGTCACCCATGCCGGCGACCGAACGGGCCGGCGTGGTGTCCTCGTCGGCACGCACCAGGTCCATCAGGCCGGAGCGGGCCCAATAGGCGTTGGAATCGAAGCCGGGCTTGTTGGCCTCCTCGCCCTTCTCGCCATAGCCGGTGAACGACGCGTAGATCAGCCGGTCGTTGAGATGGGCGAGATGATCATGGGTGATGCCGAGCTTTTCGCGCACCTGCGGCGGCATGTTGGTGATGAACACGTCGGCCTCGGCGACCAGCTTGTAGAGCACCTCGCGGGCCTCGGGCTTGGTGAGATCGAGCGCCAGGCTCTTCTTGTTGCGCGCCTCCAGCATCCACGCGAAATTGTGCTCGCTCGCGGGATAGCCGGGCAGATTGGGCAGGTTGCGGTAGGGGTCGCCGGCGCCGGGCGGCTCGATCTTGATGACGTCGGCGCCGAAGTCGGACAGCACGGTGGCGGCCGCGGGCGCTGCGATGAAGCTCGCGCAGTCCAGGACCTTGAGCCCGTCAAAAATGCCTTTTTCCATCGTGCCGTCGCTCCCGTGGCGCTTGTTGGTGTTTTTCCGGTAGCTGGAATTATCGCGTGCGATGATCCCGATCGGAGTGCCATTTGAACCATCTCGGGGGCACGATGCAACGGGTTGTTGGCCGTCATTGCGAGGAGCGTAGCGACGAAGCAATCCATGCCTCAACAAGTGGAGGTGTGGATTGCTTCGCTTCGCTCGCAATGACGGTGCCTGTTACTCCACCCCCGCCATCAGTGCCGCGTTGCCGCCCGCAGCCGCCGTGTTGATCGTGATCGTCTGCTCGGTGGCGAAGCGTGTGAGGTAATGCGGGCCGCCCGCCTTGGGGCCGGTGCCGGAGAGGCCGCTGCCGCCGAACGGCTGCACGCCGACCACGGCGCCGATCATGTTGCGGTTGACATAGATGTTGCCAACCTGGAGGCGGTCGATCACATGCTCGATGGTGTCGTCGATGCGGGAATGGATGCCGAGCGTCAGGCCGAAGCCGGTGGCCTCGATCGCGGCCAGCACGTCGCCGAGCCGCTCCGCACGGTAGCGCACGACATGCAGGATCGGGCCGAACACCTCCTCGGTGAGCTGGCTCGCCGCCGACAGTTCGAAGATATGCGGCGCGACGAAATTGCCTGATGGCGCCTCGCCGGCGAGATGCACCCGCCCTTGCTGTTTCATCCGCGCGATATGGGCATCCAGCCGCTGCTTCGCCTCGGCATCGATCACCGGACCGATATGCGTCGACGGCTCGGAGGGATCGCCGATCTTCAATTGGCGCGCGGCGCCGGCGATCATCTCGATCATGCGATCGGCGACATCATCCTGCACGAACAACAGCCGCAGCGCCGAGCAGCGCTGGCCGGCGGAGCGGAACGCCGAGGTCACGACATCGTCGGCGACCTGCTCGGGCAGCGCGGTGGCATCGACGATCATCGCATTGATGCCGCCGGTCTCGGCGATCAGCGGCACGATCGGGCCATCCTTGGCGGCAAGCGTGCGGTTGATCGACCGCGCCACTTCCGTCGAGCCGGTGAAGACGACACCGGCGATCGCAGGATGCGCCACCAACGCGGCGCCGACCGCTCCGTCGCCCTGGACCAGATGCAGCGCCGAGGTCGGCACGCCGGCCTGATGCAGCAGGGTGATCGCCTCGGCCGCGATGCGCGGGGTCTGCTCGGCCGGCTTTGCGATCACCGCATTGCCGGCCATCAGCGCCGCCGTCACCTGGCCGAGGAAGATCGCGAGCGGGAAATTCCATGGCGAGATCGCGACGAACGCGCCGCGACCGTGCAGCTCCAGCACGTTGCTCTCGCCGGTCGGCCCCGGCATCGTCTCGCCACTGCCGAACAGTTTTTGGCCGAGCGCGGCATAGTAGCGGCAGAAGTCGATCGCCTCGCGCACTTCGGAGAGCGCATCGTCGAGGGTCTTGCCGCCTTCGCTTTGCAGCAGGGCGAGGAAATGTGCGCGACGCTGCTCGAGCAGGTCGGCGGCCTTGTCGAGGATCGCTGCACGTTGTGTGGCCGGCGTGGCATTCCAGGCCTTGAAGCCACGGCGTGCCGTGGCGACCGCTGCATTCGCCTGCTCGGTCGTCGACGTCGCGACTGGGTTGGGCGCAGCCTTGCGCTCGGCTGCGATCGCCGAGGTCAGCGCGTCCAGCGCCTTTCGTTCCCCGAACTCGATGCCGTGCGAATTCGAACGCTGCGGCCGATAGAGATCGGCCGGCAACGGAATTCCGGAATGCGTGGCCTTGTTGTCAGCGCCGATGATGTCGGCAGGGCGGCGCAGCAGGTCGACGATCGACACGCGATTGTCCGCGGCCAGCGCCACAAAAGACGAGTTGGCGCCGTTCTCGAGCAAGCGCCGCACCAGATAGGCAAGCAGGTCGCGGTGGCTGCCGACCGGCGCATAGGTGCGGTGGGCGATCTCGGGTCTGTCTTCGCCGAGCTGCGCGTAGAGCGCCTCGCCCATGCCGTGCAGCCGCTGGAATTCGAAGCTGTTGGGATCGTCCGATAGTTCGAGGATAGTCGCGACCGTCAGCGCGTTGTGGGTGGCGAATTGCGGAAACAGCCGCGGCCGCAATGCCAGCAGCTTGCGCGCGCAGGCGACGTAGTTCAGGTCGGTCATCGCCTTGCGGGTGAACACCGGATAGCCGTCGAGCCCGCGCTCCTGCGCGCGCTTGATCTCAGTGTCCCAATAGGCGCCCTTGACCAGCCGCACCATCATCCGGCGGTCGAGCGCGCGTGTCAGTGCATCGATATAGTCGATCACGTCTGCGGCGCGCTTCTGATAGGCCTGGATGGCGAGGCCAAAGCCGCTCCATCCGGCGAGCGACGGGTCGGCGAAGGCCGCTGCGATGACGTCAAGCGACAGCTCCAGCCGATCGGCTTCCTCCGCATCGACGGTGAAGTTGAGGTCGAACGCTTTGGCGCGACGCGCCAGATCGATCAGCTGAGGCACCAGCTCGCTCATCACCCGCATATGGCTGACCGCCTCGAAGCGCGGATGCAGCGCGGAGAGTTTCACCGAGATGCCGGGCCGGTCGGGCAGGGGCTGATCGCCGGCCGCCTTGCCGATCGCGTCGATCGCGCGGGCGTAGGATTCGAAATAGCGGTGGGCGTCGTCGGCGGTGCGCGCGCCTTCGCCGAGCATGTCGAAGGAATAGCGCGAGCCGCGGGCGGTGTGCGATTGTGCCCGCGCCAGCGCCGCCTCGATGGTCTCGCCGAGCACGAAATGGCTGCCCATCAGCCGCATCGCCTGCCGCGTCGCGGCGCGCACCGCCGGTGCGCCGAGCCGCTTGGTCAGCCGGCCGATCGTTCCCTGCGGTGTCTCGCCGGGCTGGATCACGCGCGCCGACATGCCGAGGGCCCAGGCTGAGGCGTTGACCAGGAACGCGCTGGATTTGGTCTCGTGGTTGACGAAGTCGCCCTGGCCGAGCTTGTCCTCGATGAACTGGTCGGCGGTGCGCGCGTCAGGCACCCGCAGCAGCGCCTCCGCCAGCACCATCAGTGCCAGCCCCTCTTTGGTCGACAGCGCGAACTCCCGCAGCATGTCCTCGACCCCGCCGAGCGGATCGTCGTTCGCCCTGATCGCCTCGATCAGGCGGGTCGCGGTGCGGTCGATGCGGGCCTCTGCCTCCGCACCGAGCCTGGAGTCCCGGCGCAGGCGGCCGGCGATGGCGCCGTCGTCGGGGGCATAGGGCGGGCTGAACGGCGGCGGGAGCGGGGACGGGTCTGGCATGGTGGTGGTTCCCTGGGGTTGCACGGGAACACCTACGCGCCCGTGGACCGTAGTTCGATAGACAAATTAGCAGATTTACCTTAGAAAATCAGGACAGACTATCTTGTTGCCGTAGATATGACAGAGATTGACAAGACAGACCGCAAAATCCTCTCGATCCTGCAAGGGGATGGGAGGATTGCCAATGTGGAGCTGGCCGAACGGATCGGCCTGTCGCCGACCTCGGTCGGCGAACGGCTGAAGCGGTTGCAGCGCGACGGCTTTGTCGAGGGCTATGGCGCAAGGCTCAACCCGCACCGGCTCGGGCTCGGCCTGCTGGTGTTTGTCGAGGTGCTGCTCGACAAGACCACGCCGGATGTATTCGAGAAGTTTGCGAAGGCGGTCCAGACCGCGCCGGAGGTGCTGGAGTGTCACATGGTGGCCGGCGGCTTCGATTATCTGGTCAAGGCCCGCGTCGCCAACATGACCGCCTATCGCCGTTTCCTCGGCGAGACCCTGCTGGCGCTGCCGGGCGTGCGCGAGACGCGAACCTACGCGGTGATGGAGGAAGTCAAGCGCGATGCGCCGCTGCCGGTCGGTTGACGGCCGTTCGATGTGATCCACAGCCATGCGCCGGATGTATTGGCATCGTGACGCGCCCGCGATAATCCTGTCGTGCAGGGTAGGGCAGTGGTTCATGGAAGACGCCGATCAGCCGATACGGATCAAGCGAGCCGGGTTTGCCGGTGCGCTTGCCGCGCTCATGCTTGCGCTGCCCTCAGCGGCGCCGGTCCGCGCGGCCGAGCTCAGCTCCGGCATTATGCAACTCTATACCTCGGTCTCGATCTATCCGCCGTCGGCCTCGACGATGACCGTGTGCTACGGCTTCGTCTGCCGGCGCCGCGAGATGCTCGACTTCAACGCAGCCGACAGGGCGGCGCTGAGCAGAATCATGGCCACCGGCCGCGCCAACGCGGCCGCCGAACGCGCGGCCGTGCAAAAGGCGGTGATCTGGTTCGACCGCCGCATGGGGCCGATCCTCGGCACCGACAAGCGCGTGGCGAAGGCGGACTTCCGCGCCAACGACGACAAGCACAATTACGATTGCTGGGACACGACGCGCAACACGACCAGCCTGATGCTGGTGATGCAGTCATGGAATCTGTTCAAGTTCCACGACGTCGGCGATCCCCACTACCGCGGGTTCTCGCTGGGGCAGACGCCGCACAATACCGCCGTTCTGCTCGAACGCGCCACCAAGGTGGAATGGGCCGTCGATCTGTGGCCCCGCGGCTATCTGCAGCCGCCAGACGTCATGACCGTCGCCGAATGGGTGACGGAAGATTGAACGGCCGAGTGTTGCCGCCGCGTGTTCCGTGGTGTTCCACTCCCGTTGATTTTAGGAGTCTGCGTCATCGGTGCTGGAACCGAACCCCAAAGTTCGACACGACGTTCTGCGCCCATCACTTTTCGAGCCAAGTGGCGCGGTAAGATTAGCAGCATTCGGTCAAACCCGAGGCTACGATATGCGTCTGCGTCCGACTAGCACCGATGCCGCGACCCGTGGTGTTCGTTTCCAATTGTTGCTGGGGCTTGTGCTGCTGTGGCCGGTGCTTGCCGGCCCGGCTCGCGCCGGCGACGTCGAGGACTGCAACGGGCCGCCGACCGACAAGGCCGAGGCGGCCTGCTCGGCCATCATCGACGATGCCGCGCGCTCCACGGAGGATCGCACCAAGGCTTTCGCGGGCCGCGCGCGGGTCTATATCGGCCGCAACAAGTTCGATCAGGCCTTGAGCGATACCGAGGCTGCGCTGCAGCTGAACCCGCAATTCGTTTCGGCGCTGATCGCGCATGGCTATGTGCAGCAGCGCAAAGGCAAGGCGGATCAGGCCCGCGCCGATTTCGATCGTGCGATCGAGCTCGAGCCGAAGAACCCGTTCGGCTTCCTCGCGCGTGGTAATCTGCGCGCCGATCAGCACGCCTGGAGCGATGCGATCTCGGACTACGACCAGGCGATCACGCTGCGACAGGATCTGCCCGCGGCCCATGTCGGACGGGCGCGGGCCTATGTCGAATCCGGGCTGCCCGATGCGGCGCTGGCCGACGCCAACACCGCGATTGCCGTCAATGCGAACACGCCGAACGCGTTCTACTGGCGCGGCCAGGCCTACCGGCGCAAGGGCGACATCGATCACGCGATCGAGGATTTCTCCCGCGCGATCGCGCAGGCACCGCAGACCGAGCGCAACGCCTATTTCGCCCGCGCCCAGCTCTACAGCGCCAAGGGCGACTACGTCCGCGCCATTGGCGACTTCGATTGGCTGTTGAAGGTTCTTCCCGACAACAAGGAGATCCAGCAGCAGCGCCAGCAGGCGCTCGCGATGCAGGCCGAGCTGGCGAAGGCCGGTGCGGCTCCGCAATCGCCGGCGGCGTCGGCTCCGGCGGCGCGGCCGTCCGCTCCAGCCGCGGCCGCGAGCAATCAGCAGATCGAGCAGGCAAAGCAGTTCATCGCGCAGGGCAATTTCGCCGGTGCCATCGGCAGTCTCAGCCAGGTGCTCAGCGGTGAACCGCGCAACGAGACGGCGCTGCGGCTGCGCGCAATGGCCTATTCACGGCTCAGCCGGCTGGCGGAGGCGCGCAACGACTTCAACGATCTGCTCAAGCTCAAGCCGAACGATCCCCAGTTGCTCGCCTTCCGCGCGCTCAATGCCGCAGGCTTGCGGCAGTTCGACGAAGCCACCGCCGACGCCAGCCGCGCCATCACGCTCGACCAGAACAACTCGCTGGCTTACCTGGCGCGGGGCCTCGTCAAGGCGAGCACCGGCAAGGTGCAGGATGCGCTCGCCGATTACGATCATTCGATCTCGCTCAATCCCAAGGAGACGCTCGCCTACACCGAACGCGGCCTCGCTTATTTCGGCCTCAACCAGCTCGACAAGGCGCTGTTGGATTTCGATCAGGCCCTGGCGCTGGTGCCGACCAATCTGGTCGCCAAATCGTGGCGCGGACTTGCGCTGATGCTCAAGGGCCGCGCCGACGAAGGACTGGTCGACATCAACGGGGTACTGGAGCGAAGTCCCAACAATCCGACGGCGCAGCTCGGCCGCGCGCTCGCGATGCTGACCTCGGCGCAATATGACCGCGCCGTCGCCGCCTTCGACCAGATCGTTGCCAGGGCGCCCAACGATCCCTTCGCGCATGTGCTGCGCGCGCGGGCCTATCTCGGGCTGAAGAAGCCGGATGATGCGATGAAGGATCTCAATCTGATCCTGAGCACGCGGCCCGATTATCTGGCCGCGCTGACGCTGCGCGGCATCACCTGGTCGGCGCTGCGCAACTACGACAAGGCGGTCGAGGATCTCGATCGGGCGATTGCGCAGAAGGAGACCGTTGAGGGCCTGTTCGCACGCGCCAAGGCGCACGAGGCGCTCAACCATGCCGACAAGGCGACCGAGGATTTCCGCAAGGCCACCCAGCTCGCGCCGTCGAGCGTGTTCGACGTGCTTGCGCAGGCCGAGTCGAAGCGGAAAATCCAGGAGCTGTCGAAGCGGGTGCCGTGCGGCAGCAGCGGCCAGGGTGGCACCTGCCTGTGACGCGGCGGCCCGGTAGCCGCGACGTCCGCAACGGGAAACAGCAAAGCGCGCGATCGATCGCGGCCGAAAAGTTCAACGTCGTGGCGCGCGGGCATCGTGCCCGCCCCGCCGAACGTCACGTTGTGTAATGTTGGATCGGCCCCCACTCCCGGATGGCGTCCGAGAGTGCGCCGCCGGATCTGGCGCTGACGCGCTAGACCTTCAGGTTTTCGGCGGACGTCTTGCCGCGATTTGCAATTTCTTCGTATTCAACCGACTGGCCTTCATTGAGGCTCTGAAGGCCGGCCTTCTGAACTGCTGAAATATGCACGAAAATGTCCTTGCCGCCCGATGCGGGCTGGATGAATCCGTAGCCTTTGGTCGGGTTGAACCACTTCACTGTACCTTTGGGCATTCCAGTCGTCTCCGCGGAATCAATCGAAAACAGACCAGCCGGTCCCCGCACAAACCGGCTTGTCCGTACCGCACAGGATAGCAGTTTGAAAAAAGCTGGGTAGATCAAACCACGGTGTGTTTTTGCCCGGAAACAACCCGCTTTGCGGGGGTTTGGTGCCGGATTGCCTGTTTCGTGGTCAATTGATGCGCTGCAAAATGGTCGGTTCCGCCGAACCCGAATTGACCAAGCGGCCCCGCGCGCGGGCCGTTCAGCTGCCGCGCGCGGGGGATCGATCGACCGCCTCTCAATAGGTCGCGGAGAGATACTCGACGATCTTGCCGACGTCCGCCTGATCGATCGGCGCACCGTAGACCTTGATCATCTTGGTCACCTCGGCCTGCCAGAAGTCCTTCTTGAACTTCTCGCCCTGCGGCTGGGTCTTGATGTAGTCGGCCGAGTGGCAGCCGGTGCAATTGCTCTGCACCACGTCGAGGTTGGGCCCTGGCTTGAGCGCCGCAGTCTCCTCGGGAAGCGTGTAGTTGACGGGCGCGGCCATCGCAGCTCCGATCGACAGCACGGCGATCGCGGCGAAGGTGAGAAGCAGCTTGCTGGTCATGATGCTTCTCCTCACGCCGCGGTGACGCGCACGGTTTCGACGACGTTGCGCAGATAGCCGGCCGGATTCCACAACGGATCCATCGGCTGGGTATCGCCGGCATTGTTGGTGGCGCGCACTTTCAGTTCCGAGGGTCCGGCCGCGAGTTTCGCCGGCAGCTTCCATTCACGGAACGCGTATTTGCCGAGGTCCTTGCCGAGCTTGGCCGGTGTCCAGCTGTTGCCGCCGTCGGTCGAGACCGTGACCTCCTTGATGCCCTTGCCGCCGTCGAAGGCGATGCCGCGCAGCATGGTGCGGCCTGCTTTGACCTTGGCGCCGTCGGCAACGCTGGTGATGAACGAGCGCACCGTGAAGCGGTTGATCGGAATTGTCGCCTTCGGCGCGGTGCCGGGCTCGACCGCGTTGTTCGGCGTGTCCGGTATCCGGTAGGCGGACTTCATCCAGAAGCCGTCGAACACGCTGTCGATCACGGTGATCTCGTTGAGGTGCTTGACCCAATAGGTGCCGTAATAGCCGGGCACCACGAGGCGGAGCGGGAAGCCGTTGAGGAACGGCAGGTCCTCGCCGTTCATGCCCCAGGCCAGCATCACCTCGCCGTCGCGCGCGTGGTCAATTTCGAGCGCCTTCACGAAGTCCGGCGTCGTCTCCATCACAGGTCCATCCATGCCGTTGAAGGTGACCTGCCTGGCGCCGGCCTGCACGCCGGCCATGTCGAGCACGGTCTTCAGCGGCACGCCGTGCCAGCGCGCGCAGCCCATCGCGCCGTTGCCGAGCTGGCCGCCGGCAACGCGCGGATTGAAGAAGCCGCGGCTGTTGCCCGAGCACTGGTTGACGGCGACGAGTTCAGTGGCCTTCAGCTTGCGGATATCCTTCAGCGACAGCTTCAGCGGCTTGTCGACCTTGCCCTTGATCTCGAGCGTGAACTTGTCCGGATCGAGGTCATAGGGGATGCCGGCGAGGTGATAGCGCACGAAGAACGCATTGTTCGGCGTCAGCGGGCCGTCATTGAAGATCGCAAACGGCGTTTCCAGCTGCGGCGGCCGGCTGGTCAGACCGATCATCGGGCGCTTCTGCGGGTAGCGCACCAGCGGCCGTTCGCCATTGCCGAACGGCAGCGTCACGGTGTCGAGGGCGAAGGCGCCCCTTGATCCCAGCCCCGCCGCCAGCGCGCCCAATCCGGCGCGCTTCATCAAGTCTCGTCGATCGAGCATTCCGCTTCCTCCGAAGCTGTTCTGTCCCGGGCTGGTCATCACCAGGCCCGGATTGCCTTGCGCGCCGTCGCATCATCGACTGCGCGCGGTCACAAATGTCGCACCTGACAACTGCAAGTCAATTGAGCTTTCGCAGCGCTTACCGGCGTTGCATTGCAGTAACGAAAAGCCCCGATCGCATCAGGCGACCGGGGCATTTCGATTCCAGGTAATTGGTTCGATCAGTAGCAGACGTTCACGGTGCGATAGCGATAACCGTAGGGCGTCAGCACCAGGCGGGTGACGTAGCAGCCGGAATCGACGAAGCCGACGGAGATGCCCGGGCCACCCCAGAAGTGATGATGGTACGGATGCCAGAAGAACGGCTTGGCGGAGGCTGCGGTCGGCGCCAACGCGGCGGCAGCAAGCGTTGCGGCAGTCGCGAGGGCAAGCGTGACTTTGCGAAGCATGGTCGTCTCCTTCAGATGCGCGTTGAACGCTGTCGCGGCGCGGTTGCAGTGTTACCCATCGTCCGTCAGTCGCATCCGGGATGGGACGCGTTCGAGCATCGCTGCCGAACCCGCGTTCGGATGTGCGGAAGATCACACTCGAGGTGGGGTGGGGATTCCGGTCAGGCGGCGACGGCGCGGCGGTCGTCGACCAGCGTCGACAGCAGGCGCGTGGTCTCGACCGTGCGCACGGCCATCGGCTCGTTGCGGCCGCGGATCGCAACCTCCTGCGCCGGCAGGGCATCGTCGGCGAGGCCCGCGGTGGCGCGCACCTCGTCGGAGATGACAGCCTCGCAGGCCAGCGCTTTCGTCATGTCCTGCAGCCTTGCCGCGACGTTGACGGCATCGCCGAGCGCGGTGAACACCATGTGGTCGCGATAGCCGATATCGCCGACGATCACCTCGCCGCCATGGATGCCGATGCCGAAGCGGATCGGCTCGCGCAGATCGTGGCTGAGGAACTGGTTCAGCTCGTCGATATTGGCCGAGATCAGCGCCGCTGCGCGCAGCGCCTGGCGGCAGGCATCATGCCGCTCGGTGGTGAGTCCGAACAGCGCCAGCATGCCGTCGCCGATGAACTGGTTCGGCCGCCCGCCGGCTTCCAGCACCGCCTGCGACACCGCGCCGAGGAAACGGTTGACGATGAACACGGTGTCGAACGGCAGCCGCTTCTCGGCAAGCTGGGTCGAGCCGCGCATGTCGACGAACATGCTGACCAGATAACGCTCCTGGCCGACCCGCGCCGGATTGGCGGCGTGCGCGTTCGCCGACATCGTGCTCGGCAGGAACAGCTGGAAGAAGGTCAGGTCGCCGGTCGGGCGCAGCTGGCAGGCGAGCCGGATCGACGGATCGTCGGTGCCGACCCGGTGCAGCACGAAGGCCTCGCGCGGCGACGGCTCGGGCAAGGCGGCGTGATCGCCGATGATGCGGATGCGGCAGGTCGAGCAGCGCGCCCGGCCGCCGCAGACGCTGGCATGCGGAACGTTGTAGCGCAGGCTCGCTTCCAGCACGCTCAGCCCTTTCGGCACCCGCAGCGTGCGGCCGTTGCCATAGGACAGCGCGATCATGCCGCCGCGGCGCTCCAGCAGCGCACGCGCGCCGCGTGCGAGCAGCACGAGGCCGAGCAGGCCGAGATAGCCGATCGACAGCCCGTCGGTGATCTTCTCGAGCATGGCGCCCTGTGCTGCCGTGCCGAGCTTCTGCACCGACAGCTCCTCGCGCCGCCAGTCGGGATCCTGATAGTCCGCCACCGTGGCGCGGCCGGCCTGATAGACGCCGAGCATGGCCAGGGTCGGGATCAGCACGGCCGTCGCGAGCAGGAACGGCGCGGCCCGCTGGAAGAACGCGCGCAGCCGCAGCCAGAAATACAGGCCGATGCAGCCATGCACCCAGGCGATCACCAGCACCGCCAGCATCACCCACAGCCGGTCGGGCGAGGCGATGAAGAAGGTGTACAGCTCCTGCGGGTAGAGCTTCTCGTGCCCGTACAGGGTCTGACCGAGCCGCACGCCGACGACGTGCGCGACGATCAGCATCGGGACGCTGAGGCCGAGCGTGAGCTGCAGCGGCTCGATCGCCTTCCAGTGGAACTCGCGGCGCGAAAAAAGCGCCCAGATGCCGAGCCCGGTGTGCACCAGGCAGGCGGTGTAGAACACGATCGCGACCGGCAGGAACTGCCAGAACTCGGTGTGGTAGTGCACCCCGATCGCCATCGCCTCGGTCGAGATATTGCCGAGCGCGTGGTTGAGGAAATGGCTGATCAGGTAGGCGAACATGATCGCCCCCGTGACGAGGCGCACCTGCCGCAGGCCGACGCCGCGGGCCAAACCTTGGAGATCCTGCAGGTGCTCGCGCGAGGGGGAGGCCATGTGATTCATGATCGGCAAGTCTAGTGCTTAATTCCCGCGCTGAACACCATCGCGGGTCCGGACGGCCGCATTGGCGGGCCGTGCCGAACGTTGACACTCCGTTAAGAGTCGAACAAAAAGCGCGCCGTGACGATAGCCCCTCCCGATAACATCCGCGTTAAGCCGGCCCGTGCGCGCGCGGCGGACTGGCGCGGCGTCATCGCCGTGATCGTTGCGATGACCGCGATGCGGCTGGTCTATGCCCACGCGCTCGATCTGCGCACCGACGAGGCCTATTACTGGACCTGGTCGAAGGAGAACGTGCTGTCCTTCCTCGACCATCCGCCGATGGTCGCCTGGTTCATCCGCTTCGGCACGGCGATCCTCGGCGACACCAATCTCGGCGTCCGGCTCGGCGGCATCGTGGCGATGCTGGCGACCCAGCTGCTGCTTGCCGACATCGTCCGCCGCGCCACATCGGACAATGTCCGCGCCGTGATGCTGGCACTGCTGCTGCCGGAGGCGGCGCTGTATTACGGGCTGCTGATGGCCAAGGTCGCGCCCGACACCGCGCTGATCCCGTTTTCGGTGGCGATGCTGTGGTCGCTGGTGCGGCTCGCGCAGAGCAATGACGGGCGCTGGTGGCTCGCCGCAGGGCTGTTCGCCGGACTGGCGCTGCTGTCGAAATTCACCGCGATCATGTTCGCGCCGGCGGTGCTCGCCTTCGCGCTGGTGCCTGACTGGCGCTGGCGCTGGCTGCGCAGTCCATACCCCTATCTCGCCGCGCTGGTCGCGATCATCGTGTTCTCGCCGGTCTTGATCTGGAACGCGGAGCACGACTGGGCCTCGTTCCGCTTCCAGGCGGTGCGCGCCACCGCCGAGCGCGACCTGACCTTCCGCACACTGGGCGAGTTCATCGGCATGCAGTTCGGCCTGGTCGGCTTCGTGCTGCTGCCGGTGACGCTGTTCGCAACAGTGCTGATGGCATGGCGCGGCTATCTCAGGCGCGAGCCGGTCGCGATCCTGCTGGCGACCGCGGTGCTGGTGCCGTTGATCTACTTCCTCTGGAAGTCCCTGACTTTGCGGGTTGGCGACACCTGGCCGATGTTCCTGTGGCCGGCGGGCTTTGCCGCGGTTGCCATCAATGTCACGCGAATGCCGTTCGAGGGCTGGTCGATCGAGCTCATCAAGTCGACGGTGTATTGGGCAAGGACTGCGATTTCGACCGGCATCCTGTTCGTCGTCTGCGTCTTCCTCTATTACATGTTCGCGCCGTGGAATCTGATCGGCCGCACCGACCCGATCGGCACCGAGGCCGGCTACGACGCCGTGGCCGCGCGCGTGCTGGCGCAGGTGCAGTCGACCGGCGCGACCTGGGTCGCGACCACGGACTATCGCACCTATGCGATGCTGCGCTGGATGCTGCGCGGGAAGCTGCCGGTGATCGAGGTCAACGAGCGCGGACGCTTCCAGGGCTTTGCCGATCCCGGCATGGACAAGATCCGCGATCACACAGGCATCTATGTCGGACGCGAGCCCGAGAACAATCTGCCGCTATGGAGCGAGACATCAGCGGTCCGCCAGCCGCTGGAGCGCGTGACGCGGAGCTGGCGCGGCATGGCGATGGACACCTATGCGCTGGAGATGATCACTGGCTGGACCCCAAATCTGTCGCCGCCGCCCGACACCACCTTCTTCCGCTGGCGCGTGCTGGCGATGCATCTGGAGCCTTGCGAGATCACCTTCTCCCCTTGTGGGCGAAGGTGGCAGCCGAAGGCTGCCGGATGAGGGGTATGTCTCCGCGGGCACAGTGCATGTGGATGGATACCCCTCACCCAAGCGAGTTCGTGATGAGCACTTGAGCCGCCCTCTCCCACAAGGGGAGAGGGCGCAGCAACTGACATCGCGTGATCGTCGCATTCGTAGGGGCGGGCAAAGCGCAGCGTGCCCACCACATCTTGCGTTACTGTTGATGGTGCGCACGCTGCGCTTTGCCCACCCTACACGCTACTCCGCTTCCTCGCGCTTGCGGATCAGGTCCTTCGCCAGATCGGTCAGCGCCGGGCGCGGCAAAGCATTGAAGGGCAGCGGGCGGGTGACGTCGATCGCGGCGAGGCCGAGGCGGGCGGTCAAGAGGCCGTTGAGCATGCCTTCACCGAGCCGCTGCGAGAGTTTTGCCGCGATACCGTGGCCGAGCATCTGCTGGATCAGGCTATCGCTCGCGGCCATGCCGCCGGTGATCGCCAGATGCGCGATGACGTGGCGCAGCAGCCGGATCATGCCGAGCGCGCCGGGCCGGCCGCCATAGAGCCGCGCCAGCTGGCGGATCATCCGCAAGCTCGCCACGAACACGAACAGCACGTCGAACAGCGCGCGCGGGCTGACCGCAGTGACGACCGAGACGCGCTGCGCGGCAGATGACACCAGCCGCCGCGCCTCCTCGTCGAGCGGCGTCATCAGCTCGCGCTCGGCGAGGCGGATCATGTCGGCGCCGTCGATGATGTCATCGGTGTGGCTCTGCAGCGCGCTGCGGGCGCGGGCGAGCTGCGGGGTCTGGTGCGCGAGCTTGAGCAGATCGACAACGATCGCGCGGCTCGCGGCGCGGTCGTCGCTGATCAGCACCTCTCTAGCGCGCCGATGCAGCTTCTCGATGGTCGCAAGCCGCGCCAGGCCGACCAGTTCGCGGGTGGTGACGACGGCCAGCGCCACTGCGGCGATGACGGCGAGCGCCAGCCCGAGCACGCCGAGACCTTCGTTGCGCGCGAACAGATCCTCGACCAGATTGAGCACGCCAAGCCCGGTCCCGAGCACCACGAGGCCGGCGACCGCGCTCCAGAACAGCGTGCCCCAGCGGAAGCCGCGCCGTGCCGGCAGCAGCGGCGTATCTGTTGGCACCGGCAGCTGTGCCGGCTCGGCCTCGCGCACGATCTGGATCGTGCCGCGGGTGAGGCGGCCGGCCTCGTCCGGATCCATCACGACCACGCCGGGATCGTCGAGCTTGAACGTCGCCGGCCGCCGCGGGGGCGTCTTCTCGTTCATTGCAGTCTGTCTCCGATCAGGAACTGGAGGGCGCGGTCAAGGCGGATGTGGGGCAGCGCCGGCTCCGCGTCGCCGTTTCGTTCCAGCTTCGGTGGGCGGAAGCGCAGGAAACGATAATCGGCCGCCTCGGCGTCCGAACTGGAGAGGCCGCGGAAGCCGCCGTTGAACAGCTCCTCCGGATTGTCGGGCAGGTCGCCGGGAAAGGTCGCGACTTCGGTCTCGCCGTCGAGCCGCTCGCCGTTGGCGACCTCGCCGGGGGCTGGGGTGCCGAGGATCGACGGCAGCCGATCGCGGCCGCGTGCGACCTGCGCTTCGCGGGTGGCGCGCACCGCAGCGAGCGCCACCACGTCGATGCCGGCGCCGGCATATTCGGCACGCTCGGCGGCTTTCGCCACGATCCGCCGCAGCACGGCTTCGAGGCGGTCGTGGCTCTGATGGTGCAGATGGTCGGCCTTGGTCGCCGCGAACAGGACGCGGTCGATGCGCGGCCGGAACAGCGCGCTCAGGATCGTGCTGCGGCCGATCCGGAAGCAGTCGAGGATGCCGGCGAGCGCGGCCTCGAGGTCGTGCAGCGCCTCGGGGCCGGCGTTGAATGCGGCGGGCGCATCGGCTAGCACGATCTGGCGATCGAGCCGCGCGAAGTGATCGCGGAAGAACGGCCGCACCACGACGTCCTTGTAGGCCTCGTAGCGCCGTCGCATCATGGCCCACAGGGAGCCGTCCGGCGCGCTGCCGTCGATGGGCATGTCGAGCGGTGCAAAGGTCAGCGCCGGCGTGTTGGCGAGGTTGCCCGGCATCAGGAAGCGGCCGGGCGGCAGCAGGCTCATCGCAAAGCGTTCGTCGCGGCAGGCGCGCAGATAGTCGGTGAACAGCTTTGCTTCGGCGAGCGCGGCCTGCTCGTCCTCCTTGCCCTCGGGCTTCAGCGTCGCGAGATGCGCGTGCCATGGCGCGGCGAGCTTGGCGCGCAGCGGCTCGCGCGACAGCGCAAGGCTCTCCGCCGACCATTGCTCATAGCTCTTGTTGAGCAGCGGCAGGTCGAGCAGCCATTCCCCGGGATAGTCGACGATATCGAGGGTGAGTTTGCGGTCCGCGCCATTTTGCCGCTGATACTCGATCACCAGGCGGAGCTCGGAGATGTCGCTGGTCGAGCTCGGCCATGTCCGCTCCTCGATCAGGGTGCGGACATGGTTCTCATAGGCAAAGCGCGGCACCGCATCGTCCGGCTGCGGGGCGAGATAGGCGCGCGCGATCCGCCCAGAGGCGTAGGCCTCGAACACCGGGAAGCGGCCGCCGCGGGTCAGCCCGTGCACCAGCGCGGTGATGAACACGGTCTTGCCGGCGCGCGACAGGCCGGTGACGCCGAGCCGCAGCGTCGGGTTGAACAAACCCCCGCCATAGTCGCGCAGCGCCCGCGCCGAGAGACGGGCTTCCTCGACGATATCTCGAAACCTGGGGGGCATGGAGGGTTGACGAAGACCCGGCAAGAGGAGCCAAAGGGCGGAGATCACCCGCAAGGTGGCGATTATCGGGCCGAAATCAAGCTTCACATTTCCGGCGCCTTTGCAGGCCAGGGGATTGCAACAGGATTGAACGCGCCGCGGCGCTCGCGCTACCCATATCTATCGGCACACAGGAAAGCCTGCATGACGGTCTTCCGCCTGAAGCAACTCGCCTCGAGCTCGATCCACGCGGCCGGCGCCGCATTGTGGAACTACGACCGCGCCGAGCTGATCGCCGACGGCGTCGTTCACCTCGTCGGCATCGCTTTCGGGCTGGTGGCCGCCACTGCGCTGATCGTGCTGACCGCGGTCTATGCCGGCCCGTTCGATGTTGCCGTGGTGTCGGTCTATGTCGCCGGCCTGCTCGCGATGCTGACGCTGTCGGCGACCTATAATCTCTGGCCGGTGTCGCGCGCCAAATGGGTGCTGCGGCGCTTCGATCACTCCGCGATCTATCTCTTGATCGCCGCGACCTATACGCCGTTCATCGTGGAACTAAAGGAAAGCTATTTTGCGATTGCGCTCTTGGTCGGTGTGTGGTGCGTCGCGATCGTCGGGATCTGGCTCAAGCTCCGTTATCCCGGCCGTTTCGACCGGCTCTCGGTCGGGCTTTACCTTGCGATGGGCTGGAGCGGCATCATGCTCTACGACCGCGTCGTCAAGGCGCTGCCGACGATGGCGCTCGGCTTCGTGCTGGCCGGCGGCATTCTCTACAGCCTCGGCGTGATCTTCCACTCCTGGCGGCGGCTGCGCTTCCAGAACGCGATCTGGCACTGCTTCGTGCTGTGTGGCGCCGCCTGCCACTACACGGCGGTATTCGACGTCATGCTGGCGAGCTGAAGGTCTCGCCATCCGCCGCGGATGGGCTATCATGTTTCGTGATAGGCCCGTTCAGCCCCTCACCGTCACCCTGAGGAGCCGCGTAGCGGCGTCTCGAAGGGTCGACGGCCACCAGCCGGGCCGTCCTTCGAGACGCGCTCCGCGCTCATCAGGATGACGGGAGGCGCAGGGTTGGGTGAGCAAATCGACAGCGAGCAAGCAAAGATATCGGGAGGACGGCCATGCAGGTGGCAGGTAAAGTGGTGGTGGTCACCGGCGGTGGCAATGGCATCGGCAAGGCGCTGTGCGAGGCGTTCCATGCCGCGGGCGCAGCCAAGGTCGTGGTGGTCGACCTCGATCATGCCGCGGCCGAAAAGGTCGCAGGCTCGGTCGGCGGCGCCGCTTTCAAATGCGATGTCGGGCAGGAGAAGAACGTCCTGCATGTGATCGAGGAGACCGAGCGCATGTTCGGCCCGATCGCGCTGTTCTGCTCCAATGCCGGCATCGGCGGCGGCTTCGATCCGCTGTCGAAAAACGCCGGCGGCACCTCGGACGAGCCGTGGTCGCGAAGCTGGGCGATCCATGTGATGGCGCATGTCTATGCCGCGCGGCATCTGGTGCCGCGGATGAAGGCGCGCGGCGAGGGTTATTTCCTCAACACGATCTCCGCCGCGGGCCTGCTGTCGCAGGTCGGCAGTCCCGCTTACTCGACCACCAAGCACGCCGCAGTCGGCTTTGCCGAAAACCTCGCGATCTCGCACCGCGCCGACAACATCAAGGTTTCGATCCTCTGCCCGCAAGGCGTCGACACCAACATGCTGCGCTCGATCCCGAAGGGGCCGCAATCCGGCGACGGCGATCTCACCGCCGAGCAGGTCGCGCAGGACGCGCTGAAGGGCATCGAGCAGGAGAGCTTCCTGATCCTGCCGCACCCGCAGGTGCTCGGCTACATGCGCAAGAAGACCGAGAACTACGACCGCTGGATCGGCGGCATGGCCAAGATCCAGGCCAAGATGCGCGAGGCTTACGGGAAGTGAGACCCGTAGCCCGGATGGAGCGCAGCGCAATCCGGGGCGGGCGTCGTCGCGTGAATCCCGGATTTCGCTGCGCTCCATCCGGGCTACAATACTGATTGCGCAACTCGCTGCGACGTGGGGTGAGCACATTGGTCAGGCTCCCTCCCCCGCATCCGCCAAGAGGCTTCGGCGGACAAGAGGGGGGAGGGAACCCTTCCGCCGGTGCCATTCTCATTTGTGCGGGTGTCCATCGCGTGATCAGCGCAATTGGCTCGCGAAATCGGATTGATCGTCAGCCTAGCCTCACTCCTTGCCGAGCTGCGCAATCTTTTCGCGCAGATAAGCGTCCATCAGATCGGGCGCGGAGGCGCCGAACATCCTGATGCGGCCGGTGTGCAGCAACAGCAGCAGGCCGGTGGCGTGGGCGAAGCAATCGACCATCACGGTGTTCGCCTTCTGCTTCGACGCACCGAGTGCTTCGGCCGCCTCGGCGATCGGATGCAGCGCGGCCTCCAGCGCGGCGTTGAGCACGTAGTCGCGGTCGTGGCCGAGCCCGGCCGGCTTCATGCCGCCGCGGAACAGATAGAAGCCGAGATCGAGGTCGCGCGGGTTCTCAGCATAATAGCGGAAGAAGCCCATTCCCGCGGCGTGCAGCCTCTGCTTGGCGCCGCGCGTGGTCGCGACCGCCGTGCTGACGGCTTGCCCGAGCGAGGCCAGCGATTGCCGCAGCACCTCGGCATAGATTGCTTCCTTGGAATCGAAATGGAAATACAGCGCCGCCGGCGTGTAGCCGGGCGCGCGTCGCGATCGCCCGCAGGCTCGCGCCCTCGAGGCCTTCTTCGGCGAACACGCTGCGCGCCGCATCCAGGATCAGCTCCCGCTTGTGGCGGCTGACCGCCTCCTTCCTGCTCTCGCGCATCTGCATGTCCGGTTCGATTCCGTTCTTGACTCAATTCTAACAGTGTTCAATAATTTAACAACATTCAAATAAATGAGCAAGGGAGAGCGCCATGCTGATGACGGCTGCGGACTACCGGGACTCCCTGCGCCGCTACAAGCCACGGGTTTTCGTCAATGGCCAGGCCGTGGCGAGCGTCGCGGACGAGCCGTTGCTGGCGCCGGGCGTCGCCGGCGTCGGCGTGACCTACGATTTCGCGCACCGGCCTGAACACGTGCCGATCATGACGGCGCGGCAGGGCACGTCGGGCAAGACCGTCAACCGCATGCTCCACATCAATGAGCGCTCGCAGGACCTGCTCGACAAGCTCGAGGCGGTGCGGCTGGTGTGCCGGACATCGGGCTGCGCCCAGCGCTATCTCACCCATGATGCGCTGAACGGTCTCTATCAGGCGACCAGGCTGACCGACGATCGCCATGGCACCGACTACAGCCAGCGCTTCCTCAACTATCTGCACCAGGTGCAGGACCAGGACCTCACGCTCGGCGTCGCCATGACCGATGCCAAGGGCGATCGCTCCAAGCGGCCAGGCCTGCAGGCCAATCCGGACGTCTATGTCCACATCAAGGAGCGCCGCCGCGACGGCATCGTGATCCGCGGCACCAAGGCGATCGTCACCGGCGCGCCGTACATGCACGAATTCCTGGTCATGCCGTGCCGCACCCACGCGCCCGACGACAAGGATTTTGCGGTGTGCTGCGCCGTGCCGGTCGATGCACCCGGCGTCACCATCGTCGCGCGTCCCGCCGGCCGGCCCGGCGACGCCTCGGCAAAGTTCTCGGCGAAGTATGGCCAGTCGGTCGGCGTCGTGATGTTCGACGATGTGTTCGTGCCGCACGACCGCGTGTTCCTCGCCGGCGAGACCGAGGAGGGCGGTTTCCTCACTACCTCCTATGCTACGCATCACCGCCACTCCTGCATCGGTGCGCGCGCCGGCTTCGGCGATCTCCTGATCGGCGCCGGTGCTCTGATGATCGAGGCCAACGGGCTCGATGCCGAGAAGCACGCCCATATCCGCGAGGCGATGGTCGAGCTCATCACCATCACCGAGAGCTTTTACGCCTGCGGCGTCGCGTCATCGGTCTACTGCACCAAGGACCCGGCCGGCTCGGTGATGCCGGATGCGGTGTTCTCCAACATCGGCAAACTCTTGTTGGCGACCAAGATCTACGACATGCACCGCGTGGCGCATTACGTTTCGGGCGGCCTGATCGTGGCGCTCCCGGGTCCCGACGAGGACCACAATCCCGAGACGCGCGCCTCGCTCGCCGCCGTGATGGGCGGGCGTCCGGATATTCCCGCCGAGCAGCGCGCCGAGGTGGCGCGGCTGATCGAGGACCTCACCGTCTCGCACGAAGCCGGCTGGTATTCGGTGATCTCGCTGCACGGCGGCGGCTCGCCGGAGGCGATGAAGCGCGAGATCTGGCGCAACTATCCCGTGATGGAGAAGGCCGAGCTGGTCGAGAATCTGCTCGGCCGCGGCCTGGTCGACGACGGACAGCAGGTGTCGAAACAACCCGGCCGCTGCTGCGCCACCGGCTGCGAAGTGCCGGCGCCGCCGGCGGTGGAGCACGAACCCGCCCTCGTAAGGTGAGCAACTGGACGGGCTCCCTCCCCCCTTGCGGGACCGCAAGGGGGAGAGAGGGGTAAGCCCCGGGCGAGACGATTGCCGCAAGTTTTCCGTTCGCAATCTCAATCGCGCGCGTAGAGACTCATATCGAGAGTGTGCCGTGTGGCACCCCTCTCCCTAACCCTCCCCCCGCATCCGCCTTCGCCAAGAGGCTTCGGCGGACAAGAGGGGGGACCCAGCCGCAAGTGCCTCCCTAACGAGTGGGTGAAGCCAGAGTGCTTGCGCAGCTGACTGCTTCGCAAGCGATGACGGAGCCGCGTTCGCCTTCAGCTTTTCTGCGTATAAAGCAGCGGCACTGCGGAATCGACCATCACCTCGATCAGGCTGGCGCCTTGATGTGACAGTGCACGCTTATAGGCGCCCGGCAGCTCCGCCGATTTCGTCACCCGCATTGCGTCGCAGCCCATGCCTTCGGCGAGCTTGACGAAATCGATGCCGGGTAGATCGAGGCCCGGCACGTTGCGCACCTGCATCACCTGGCTGAACGAGCGCATCGCGCCGTAGCCGGAATTGTTCATCACGACGACGGTCAGCGGCAGCTTGCGCTGCGCTGCGGTCCACAGCGCCTGGATCGAATACATCGCCGAGCCGTCGCCGATCAGGCAGACCGTGCGCCCCGTGCTGCGGCCGAGCGCCATGCCGACCGCGGCCGGCAGGCTGTAGCCGAGGCCGCCGCTCGCCATGGTGTAGAAGCTGTCCTGGCCGCGCATCGGCATCGCCTTCTGCATCAGCGGGCGATGCGACGGCACCTCCTCGACCAGCGCATCATGCGGACCCATCGCGGCCGAGAGCGCGTGCAGCGCGTATTCGGCGGGGATCGGATCGCCGGCCGCGGGCCCCGGCGGCAGGATGCGGCCCGCCGGTGCGGTGCGCCTGGTCTCGGGCAGCAGCGCGAGCAGCGCCGACAGTGCCGGCTTCATCGTCGCGACGATGCTGTGGCCGGTCGGCGTCATTGCGGCGGCATCGGGATCGTCGGTGATCTGGAAGATCGAGGTCGCACCGTCGAAGATCGCGGCGTGGCCCTCGACATGGAAGGTGAACACGGGTGCGCCGACCACGACGACAAGATCGTGCTCGCGCAACGCATCGGAGAGCTGGCCAGGGGCGGCATGCAGGAAGCCGGCAAACTGCGGATGGCGTTCCGGAAACGAGCAGCGCGCCGAGAACGGGCTGGCCCAGACCGCAGCCTTGGTCTTCTCGGCGACGTCAACCATGAGATCGACGGCTTGCGCGCGATCGACGGCGGGGCCGACGACGAGGGCAGGGCGCTTCGCCTCGCCGAGCGCTGCCACGAGCGCCTGCATCGCCGCTGCATCCGGGCCGATTTCGCGGCTGACCTGGCGCGCGTCGAGCGCCTGCGTCGCGTGCGCCCAGTCGTCGATCGGCACCGAGACAAAGGTCGGCCCGCAGGGCGGCTGCATCGCGACGTAATAGGCGCGCGCGATCGCGGCCGGCACGTCCTCGGCGCGCGCCGGCTCGACCGCGAACTTGACGTAGGGCCTGGGAAATTCCGAGGCGCGCTCGGCATAGAGGAAGGCCTGCAGCGGCATGATCGAGCGCGCCTGCTGACCGGCGGTGATCACCAGCGGGGTCTGGTTGCGATAGGCGTTGTAGATATTGCCGAGCGCATTGCCGACGCCGGCCGCCGAATGCAGATTGACGAAGCCGGCATTGCGGGTCGCCAGCGCATAGCCGTCGGCCATGCCGACGACGGACGCCTCCTGCAGGCCGAGCACGTAATCGATGTCCTCGGGCCAGTCGCTCAGGAACGGCAGCTCGGTCGAGCCGGGATTGCCGAACACCTTCCTGATGCCCCACGCGCGCAGCAGGCCGAAGGTGGCGTCCTTGACGGTGACGGTCTTGCCTTTGGCGGCGGGTTTGCGCGACGACATCGGGCGGCTCCCATTTCTGTCTTGTTCGGTTCCGTCATTGCGGACAGCAAGAGCGGACAGGCAATCCACCTGTCGATGGATTGCCTGGCGATGTCAAGCCGCCGCACCCATGGTTGCCGCGGCAACGGCCTGAAATGTTCAGTTCACGTCGTTCCGCGCAAAGCCTGCGCCTTTGGTGCGAGCGGAGCGAGCCTCGAAGGATGCGTGGCCCGAGTGGGGCCGTGCATCCTTCGAGACGCCGCTTCGCGGTTCCTCAGGATGACGGGATGACGTTTCGCGATGGCCCCTAATTGGCCTTCTGCAACGCCGCGGTCTGCTTGGCGAGCTGCTTGTCGAAATCCTGCTCCAGCCCCGCGACATAGCTGGCGTTTTCGCCCGGCTTAACGAACGGGTTCGGCGCGCCGTCCTTCATCTGCGCGCGCTTGGCCTGCATGTCGTAGACTTCGGGATGCGGCCCGAGCAGCACGTCGACCTTCATCGCCTTGACCTTGGCGAAGGTCGCGCGATAGTCGTCGACGATGCCGGGATAGGTCGGGCGGCCGATCAGCCGGTTCAGCGCCACCGTTCCGCTGCAGAAGAACAGCACATTGCGGGTTTGGTTGCCGTCCTTGACCGTCATCTCCCAGCTCGTGCAGCCGGGCGAATGGCCGGGCGTCGCATGCGCGGTCAGCGTTACGTCGCCGAGCGTCACCTTGTCGCCTTCCTTGACGGTGCGGTCGACCTTGACCGGCGTAAAGGCAAGATCGGCGTTGCTCTCGTCACCCGGATAATAGCCGCCCTCGAGCAGCGGCTTGTCACGCTCGCCGGCGATCATTTGCGCGCCGGTCTCCTGCTTGATCTCGGCAAAGCCGCCGGTGTGGTCGAGATGGGCGTGGCTGTTGAGGATGATCTTGATGTCGCCTTCCTTGAAGCCGAGCTTGGCGATGTTGTCCTTGATCATGCCGGTCGACTGCTGCATCGCCGTATCCATCAGGATCAGTCCTTGCGACGTCCTGATGATGTAGACGGCGATGCCGTCGGTACCGACGTAATAGATATTGTCGATCAGCTGGAATGGCTCGAACGGCGCCGTCCATTTCTTCATGACCGTGGCCATGAAATCCTTCAACGTCTGTGCTTGCGCACCGGTTGCGATCAGCGCGAGCGCGCACAGCGCGGCTGCGATCGTCCTCATGGTTGCCTCCCTGCCTGTTGTTGTTCGTGCACGGGCCGCACTATGCGTGCGGGCAACGCGGATCGCAAGCGCCGGAGGCACCCGGCCGGACAGGCGGATCGCCGTCCTGTGCGACGCGCGGTGCGGCTCCGCTTGCGTCGGGCAGCCACAATCCATGGGGGGCATGAGATTCGGATCGGCGGACACGATGCCAATGGGCCGGACTGGGACGCCGACTATATCGTTCGCGAGCAGCCGGCAAGCCAGTGCCGGAGTGACGGGAATGCGCGACGCGCGATCGGTCGCACAGCTTGGTGAAGAAACATGGCTCTCGGCATCAAATTCAGCGCGGCACGGTGCGCGCCGGGCGCGTAGGTGGTGCCGGAAGCGGCGTCATTTATGCCCGGTTGAAGCTGGCGCCGCGCTCGGACAACACCTTCTCGGCTTTCGGCGTCAACTCGTAGAGGTCGCCGTCCTTGGCGACGTAGCCTTCCTTGATGAGCCGGTCGACCTCGCCCTGCACGTCGTCGGCAAAGGCAATGGATTGCGCGATGTCGCGGAGAACCGCGACCTGTTCGTCTCTAAGCATGGCGTCCTCCGTCAGGGCGGGGAAACGCGCAGGCCGGCTTTCGGTTCCAGCGGACAGCCGAAACGGGGTCAGACCATCTGGCGCAGCAGGGCGAGCAGGCGGCCGCACTCGTCGTCAGTGCCGACGGTGATGCGCAGGAAATCCTCGATCCGCGGCTTCTGGAAGTGCCGAACCAAAACTCCGCGCTCGCGCAGCTTGGCGGCGAGATCGGCGCCGCGATGGCCGCCATGGCGGGCGAACACGAAATTCGCATGCGATGGCAAAACCTCGAAGCCCAGCTCAGCGAGGCCGCGGGTGAGCGCCTCGCGGCTTCGGATGATGCGTTGCCGCGTCTCGTCGAACCATGCCTCGTCATCGATGGAGGCGACTGCGCCTGCGATCGCAAAGCAATCCAGCGGATAGGAGTTGAAGCTGTCCTTGACCCGCTCCAGCGCCTCGATCAGCGGGCGCTGGCCGATGGCGAAGCCGACGCGCAGGCCCGCCAGCGCGCGCGACTTCGACAGCGTCTGGATCACCAAGAGATTGTCGTGGCGCGCGACCAGCGGCACGGCGCTCTCGGCGCCGAAGTCGACATAAGCCTCGTCGACCACCACCAGCCGGTCCGGCTGCTCGGTGACCAGCGCCTCGATCGCCGCGCGCGGCAGCGCGATGCCGGTCGGCGCGTTGGGATTGCACAGCAGGATGGCGCTGCCCGGGCGCCGGTAGTCGGCAAGGTTGATCCGCATCGCGGCATCGAGCGGCACCACCTCGTAGTTGATGCCATAGAGGCGGCAATAGACCGGGTAGAAGCTGTAGGTGATGTCGGGGAACAGCAGCGGCTTGTCGTGCTTCAGCAGCGCCGGAAAGGCGTGCGCCAGCACCTCGTCCGAGCCGTTGCCGACGAACACCTCGTCCGCCGTCACGCCGTAGCGCGCCGCGATCGCCTCGCGCAGCGCGGTTGCGCGCGGGTCCGGATAGAGCCGCAGGCGATCGGTGGTCGCGGTGATCGCTGCCACCGCGCGCGGTGACGGCGGGTAGGGGTTCTCGTTGGTGTTGAGCTTGACGAGGCCGTCGATCTTCGGCTGCTCGCCGGGCACGTAGGGCGACAGATTGTGGACGACCGAACTCCAGAAGCGACTCATGATTCCGTGATCCGTGGCTGAATGCGATCACAGTAAAGGATAGGAGACGCCGGCGAAAGCCGGCGCTTCATCTCGTGCCGCAATCAGGCGTTACCAGGTCGCCGTGCCCTTCATGGTCGGCTGGCCCTCGGCATTGGCGGTCCATAGCTCCATGCCGCTGTCCTTCTCGTTGGCATTGATCGAGAACTCGCTGCCCTCGAACAGCGGCTGCACGCCGCGATAGGTGAGCTTCTTCGGTGGCTTGCCGCCGCGGAGTTTCGCGGCGAGCTCGACGATGAAGGAGGCCTGTAGCGGACCGTGGAAGATCAGGCCCGGATAGCCCTCGACCTTGGTGACGTAGTCGCGATCATAATGGATGCGGTGGCCGTTGAAGGTCAGCGCCGAATAACGGAACAGCAGCACCGGGTCGGAGACATGGCTCTCGCGATGCTGGGCGACTGGCGGTGGCGGCGCCTTGGCGGGCGCAGCCGTCGATGTGCTCGTCATCTCGCGATAGACGATGTCCTGCCGCTCGCGCACCGCAAGTCCGCGTGGCGTCGTCACCTCGTGATTGACCGAGACGAAGCACAGCGTGCCTGTCGAGCCCGACTTCACGGTGACGTCGGCAATCCTGGAAGTCCGCTTGGCGTCGTCGCCGATCCGCAAGCTGTCGAAGAATTCGAGCTCGCCGCCGGCCCACATCCGGCGCGGCAGCGGGACCGGCGGCAGGAAGCCGCCGCGGGTCGGATGGCCGTCGGGGCCGAGTTGCGACATCGGGAACACCGGCTGCGCCAGGCACCAATGCGTGGTCCACGGCGCGGCATCGCCGGCCTTCGGCTCGCCGATCTCCTGGAACAGCGTCGCGCGCAACCCCATCACGAGATATTTGGTGACGACGTCGGAGGCCTCCGTGGTCTTGCCGATCCACTGGCGGAGATGATCGAGGTCGAGTTTATCGGTCATGACTGTCTTGCCCGGGCAGGAGGGATTTCAAGGACGTTTGGTGCGCTCGCCGATCGCGGGCACCTTGCCGTAATGCCTGTCCTCGCCGACCACGATCGCGGCCGGCGCCGGATAGCTGACCTTGCCGTTCGGGGTGTCGACCTCGATGCGGCGCAGATGCGGATGCCTGGCCAGATCGTCCATGCTGTTGACCTCGGCGAAGGCGATGTCGGCCTCGGCGAGCTTGGCCAGCAACTCCTCGCGCGTCAGCCTGCCGAAGCTGTCGCTGACGATTCCGTCGGTCAGCGTGCGGTTGCGCACGCGCTCGACCATGTTGGCGAAGCGCGGGTCGTCGGGCAGGCCCGGCTGTCCCAGCACCTTGGCGCACAGCGTCTTCCACTCGCGCTCGCTCTGGATCGAGATCAGGATCTCCTTGCCGTCCTTGGAGCGGAATACGCCATAGGGCGCGATCGAGGGATGGGCGAGGCCGATGCGTTTCGGCGACTTGCCGTCCTCGGCATTGAGCAGCGGCACGGTGAGCCAGTCGGCCATCACGTCGAACATCGAGATCCGGATATCGGCGCCCTGACCGGTGCGGCCGCGGCCGATCAGCGCCTCGAGGATCGCGGCATGCGCGGTGGCGCCGGTCGCGACGTCGACGATCGACATGCCGACCCGCGAGGCGCCCTCGGGGCCGCCGGTGATCGAGGCAAGGCCGCTCTCGGCCTGGATCAGGAGATCATAGGCCTTGCGGTCGGCGTACGGGCCGGTGTCGCCATAGCCCGTGATCGTGCACATGATCAGCTTTGGATAATCCTTGCGCAGCCGCTCGCGCGAGAAGCCGAGCTTGTCCATCGAGCCCGGCTTCAGGTTCTGCAGCAGCACGTCGGCGCCTGCGATCAGCTGTTCCAGCTGCGCGCGGCCTTCCTTGGTGGCGAGATCGACCACGGCGGAATCCTTGCCGCGGTTGAGCCAGACGAAATAGCTGCTCTGGCCCTTCGCCGCGGCGTCGTAGCCGCGGGCGAAGTCGCCCTCGGGCCGCTCGATCTTGATGACATGGGCGCCGGCATCGGCCAGGCGTGACGAGCAGAACGGCGCGGCAACCGCCTGTTCGACGGCGATGACGGTCAATCCCTCAAGCGGCAGCATGATCGGAGAACTCAATAGGAGCGGGGCATGCCGAGCACATGCTCGGCGACGAAGGACAGGATCAGATTGGTCGAGATCGGCGCCACCTGGTAGAGCCGGGTCTCACGGAATTTGCGCTCGACGTCGTATTCCTCGGCGAAGCCGAAGCCGCCGTGGGTCTGCACGCAGGCATTGGCCGCTTCCCAGGAGGCATCCGCCGCCAGCATCTTGGCCATGTTGGCCTCGGCGCCGCAGTCGAGCCCTGCTTCGTATTTGCGGGTCGCTTCCTTCACCATCAATTCCGCCGCGCGCATCGAGGCGTAGGCCTTGGCGATCGGGAACTGGATGCCTTGATTTTGGCCGATCGGCCGGCCGAACACGCTGCGCTCCTTGGCGTAGTTGGTGGCCTTGGCGATGAACCATTTGGCATCGCCGACGCATTCGGCGGCGATCAGGATGCGCTCGGCATTCATGCCGGAGAGGATGTAGCGGAAACCCTTGCCTTCCTCGCCGATCAGGTTCTCCGCCGGCACCTTCATGTCGGTGAAGAACACTTCGGTCGTGGCGTGGTTCATCATGGTGCGGATTGGGCGGATTTCGAGGCCCTTGCCCTTCACCTCGCGCATGTCGACGATGAACACCGAGAGCCCGTCGGTGCGCTTTCGCGATTGCTCCTTCGGCGTGGTGCGCGCCAAGAGGATCATCAGGTCGGAATATTCGGCGCGGCTGGTCCAGATCTTCTGGCCGTTGACGACGTAATGATCGCCGTCGCGGCGCGCGAAGGTCTTCAGCGACGAGGTGTCGGTGCCGCTGGTCGGCTCGGTGACGCCGAACGCCTGCAACCGCAACTCGCCGGTCGCGACCTTCGGCAGATATTTGGCCTTCTGCGCGTCATTGCCGTGCCGCAGCACGGTGCCCATCGTGTACATCTGGGCGTGGCAGCCGCCGCCATTGCAGCCGGCGCGCTGGATCTCTTCCAGGATCGCCGCCGCTGCGGACAGCTTCAGGCCCGCGCCGCCATATTCCTCGGGGATCAGCACCGAGAGATAGCCGGCTTCCGTCAGCGCATCGACGAATTCCTTCGGATAGGCCATCTGGCGGTCGAGCTTGCGCCAGTATTCGCCGGGAAACTGCGCGCAGAGTTTTGCCACCGCGTCGCGGATGTCGGTGTAGTCGTCGGTGTGTTGATCGTGTGCGGTCATTGTTTCTGTCTTGCCGAGAGGTTGCGCTTGACGCGGACAAAGCGCGCCCGCTGTTGTGGGGGCCCGGTAAACTCCCTATGCTGTTTTGTTATAGCGTATGAACCTGCCTTCCAGGATTGGCAAGTATGGATTTCCGCCAGCTTAGGACCTTTGCGTGCGTCGCGGAACTCGGGAGTCTGAGCAAGGCATCCGATACCTTGCGGGTCGCGCAGCCGGCGCTGAGCCGGCAGATCAAGCTCCTGGAGCACGAGCTGCGCACCGAACTGTTCACGCGCAACGGACGCGGCATGGTGCTGACCGACGCCGGCCGGCTGCTGCTGGCGCGCACCAGCGGTATCGTGCGGCAGATCGACCAGATCCGCGCCGACATCCAGTCCTCCGGCGGCGCGCCGTCCGGGCGCGTCGTGCTCGGCCTCGTGCCGACGGTGAGCTGCGTGCTGTCGGCGCGGCTGGCGCGGCGCACGGTGGAGCGCTATCCCGGCATCTCGCTCTGCATCGTCGAGAGCTACAGCGGCCATCTGATCGAGTGGCTGCACCGCGGCGAGATGGACCTTGCGGTGATCTACGGCCCCTCGGTCGACCTGCATCTGGCGGTGCAGAGCCTCGGCCGCGACTCGATCGTCGCGGTCGGCCCGCGCGGCAGCGGGCTGAAGCAGAAGAAGCAGGTGGATTTCGGCTGGCTGATGCGCCAGCGCCTGGTGCTGCCCAGTCATTCGCACGGCCTGCGTGCGCTGCTCGAGCATGCCGCGGCTCGAAAGAAGATCGATCTCGACGTCAAGCTCGAGGCGGATTCGTTTCGCGTCCTGACCAGCCTGGTCGAGGAGGGGCTCGGATACACCATGCTGCCGCCGTCCTCGGTGCGCGCCGAGGTGGCGGAGGACCGACTCGAGACGGCCGCCATCGCGCGCCCGGCGCCGCGGCGCGAGCTGACTTTGGCCTCGCCGGTCGAGCATCCCGGCTCCAATGCGATGACCCTGATCGCGAAGCTGTTGCGCGACGAGGTCGCCGCGCTGCGCGCCGAGGGTCTCTGGGACATCCAGCTCGCCTGAGCGCGGCTGCAGTTACTTCCGTCATTGCGAGCGAAGCGAAGCAATCCATCGTGCGGCGTGCGCGGAGGCATGGATTGCTTCGTCGCTGTCGCTCCTCGCAATGACGGCGGTGTGTGCATTAGATCTCAGCTCACCTTGAAGCCGAGATGGCCGCGGAAGCGGTTCTTGAGATAAGTGCCGTCGCGCGGCGGCAGCGCGCGCTCGACCTCGCCGGCGGCGATCCGGATCCGTGCCAGCCGCGGGCCGCCACCGAGGTCGCGCAGGCCGTTGCGCAAGCTCTCGATGCCCGCCATGTCGGCGATCTCCGAGACACTGCGGTTGCCGGCGCCATCAGCGATCACCTCGAGCTTCGCGCCGAGCCCGGAATGGCTGAGCTGCATGCCGGTCTCGCCGAAATGGCCGTTGTCGAGCACCGCGATCGAGAGATTGCCGGGCTGCTTGGTCGCGATGGTCAAGAGGCTGCCGATCCCCATCAGCTGCTCGCCGTCGCCGGTGATCACAAGCACCGGCCGCTTCGGCTGCGCCAGCGCCAGCCCGAGCCCGACCATCGCGGCGCCGCCCATCGCGCCCCAGAGATAGAAATTGCCGGGATGCTCGCCGGCATCGAACACGTCGTAGGAGGAGGAGCCGAGCCCGGAGATCACGAGCAAATCGCCGCGGTCGGCAAGCAGCGCCTTCACGGCGGCGCGGCGGTCGAGGGTGCCTGTTGCTGCGGACATCAATGCGTCTCCCTGGTCCACTTCTTGCGGCCGATCATCCGCTGCGCGATCAGCACGGCGACCTGCTGGTCGCCGTCATAGGCGAGCGAGGCGGCGGCCGAGATCACGTCCTCGGCGTCGTCGGGGTTCTCCAGCCGCAGCACGGTCGTGCCCATGATCTCGAAGGCCTGCCGCGTCGCCCGGCCCATCGGGATCTGCCAGGGATTGAACTCGGCCCATTCGCCGCGCATCGTCACCAAGGTCAGCAGCGGAAAGCGGCAGCTCGCCATCAGCGACAGCATGTTGATGCAATTGCCGACGCCGCTCGATTGCATCAGCAGCACCGCGCGGTCGCCGCCGAGCCAGGCGCCGGCGGCCAGCGCCACGCCTTCCTCTTCGGTCGTCAGCACCGTGGTCTTGATGTCGGCGTCTGCGTGCGACAGCTTGATCAGCTTGGAATGTCCCGCGTCGGGGACGTAGGACACCTGCGCCACGCCAAAGCTCTTCAGCGTGCGGTAGATCGCAACCGGCCAGTCGGTGCTGGTGGCGCTGTCCTGGTGAACGGCAATCTGGTCCATCATGGCCTCGGTACGGGGCGCGCAGCGGCGCGTCCTCGCCGAAGCCTTACTGCGCGAGCAGCTTTAATTCCCTTCGCATCTGGCTCGCGCAGCTATACCGGATTTGTATACCCGCGTCGCCGCGGCCGGCGACCTTCGAACTCAGGCGCTCGGCTGCAGGAACGCACCGTACTGCCTGCTCGCGATGACCGCGGCGGCGGCCTCTCCGATGACGCGCATCGCGGCCATCATCGGCCAAGGCCCAAGGCTGATCCTGCGAACACCGACCCGGGTGAGCTCCGGGATTTCGGGAACGCCCCGCGTCACCATGATGTTGACCGGCAGCGGCGTGAGCTGAACGAATTCCTCGATCAGCGCGAGGTCGGTGAGTCCGGGTACGAAAATGCCGTCGGCGCCGGCATCGGCATAGACCTTCGCACGCCACGCCGCCTCATTCAGGCATTCTTCCGGCGAGCCGAACTTCAGCAGAAACGGGTCGGTGCGCGCATTGATGAAGAGATGGATTCCGAACTGTTGCGCGGCGGTCCGCACCGCCCTGATCTTTGCGGCATGCTGCTCCGGGCTGACGAGTTGCCGTTTTCCGTCCAAAAGCCCGTCCTCGATGTTGATGCCGATGGCGCCGGCCTTCAGGATTCTGATCGCCGAATGTGCGGCCGCCTCTGCCGTGTCGCCATATCCTGCCTCCAGATCGATCGATACCGGAATCGAGACAGACGCGGTCATGCGCGAGACCAAGCCTTCCACCATGTCGAGGGGCGCATTTTCCCCGTCCGCATAGCCCAGCGCGGCTGCAACCGCGCCGCTGCTGGTCGCCACCGCCGGCGCGCTCTTTGCGATGGCCTTCGCGGTGGCGACGTCCCAGGCGTTGAACAGGACGAGCGGATCGCCCTGCCTGTGTAGAGCATGAAACGCTTCGGCGTATTGCTGCTGTGTGGTGGCGTCCATTGCGCGCACTCCTTTTGAGGGAAGCGAAAAGATATCGGCTGACGTGGCCGCTGCTCGCGGCGCGCCGGTTCAATCGTCGTGGCTCTTGAACCAGTCCATGATCAGACTGGTGACTTCGGCCTCGCGCTCGAGGTGCGGGAAGTGCCCGACGTCGGGCAGGACGATGCGCCGATGTGGCCCCTTGAAGAGCGGCTCTTCCTTGATCGAATAGCGCGCCGTCGGGTCGTTGCCGCCATAGATCGTCAGCGTCGGCGTATGCATGTCGGTGATCGGCAGCAGGCCCGCAACTCCCGCATCGATCAGGCCGTTATAGTATTTCAATGCCGCCTTCATGGTACCGGGCGAGCTGAGCGTCTGCTTGACCGAGCGGATATGCTCGTCGTTCTCCAGGGCTGGCGACCACAATTTCCAAAGGTAGTCGACGAAGGGAAGTCCCTCGATGTTGACCGCCGCGTGAGCGCCGGGCACCGTGAAGAAATAGACATGGAAGACCGATCGAACCGCATCGGGATCGCTCCTGAGGCTCGGGATTGTGATCGGATGCGCGGTATTCATCACCACCGCGGCCTTGATTGCCGACGGCGCGGTGGCCAGCGCCTGGAAGGTCGATGTGCCGCCCCAATCCATGCCGACGACGCAGGCTCGTCCGTCGTCGCTCAGCGTTTCGATCAGCGCTACGAGATCACGGCCCAGCGCGATCGGATCGAAAACGCCATCCGCCGGAATCTCGGTCGGCGCGTAGCCGCGCAGGAACGGCGCGACTGCGTGATAGCCGGCATCGGCGAACACCTGCAGTTGCTTGCGATACGACCAGGCGTTGTCGGGAAAGCCGTGCATGAACATCACGAGCGGTCCGCTGCCCTGTTCGAGATAGGCAAACCGCACGCCGTTGGCCTGCACGTATTTCAGCATGGGCTCGCTGACGGTCTTGTCAGGCGTTGCCAGCACGGTGCTTCGGATCGTCATCGCGGATCTCCATTTTTCGTCATCATTGCTCTCACGGGCAAATATGTGCGCAGCGCACATATAGGGTCAAGTTGTTTTTTGTGCGCAACGCACATATTATTTCCGGCATGGAGAACGGAATCGCCAATCTGCTGGGCGCGCTGTCGCTCGCCGTCATGGATCGCATTGAGCAGAGTGCACGCGAGGTGGTCGGCCGCGGCGGCGAGACGCCCGCGGCGCTCATCGTCATCGGCTACGGCCAGGGCATGACCAACGACAAGCTGAGGCGGATCCTCGGCCTGTCGCATTCCGGAACGGTCCGGCTGGTCGATCGGCTGGTGTCGGATCGGTTGGTCGAGCGCCGGGCGGGTAAGGACGGCCGTGAAGTCGCTTTGCACCTGACGGCTACCGGCGCTGCATCGCGCAACGAATTGCTGGCGTCGCGGATTTCAGCCGTGACGTCACTTCTCGACGTGCTGTCGGCGGCCGAACGGAAGCAACTCGCGACCTTGATCCGCGAGTTGCTGGCAAGGCAGGACACCTCTGAGATGGATCGCTTTACGATCTGCCGGATGTGCGACGACCGGGTCTGCACGAATTGCCCGTTGCCGACCAATAAAGGCCAGCACGCGCGCTAGCGTCCTGCTGTTAAGGTGCGCTCTTTCGCGCCGTGAATACGTACATGTCCCAGAACGTCTCGGGATGCTCGATCTCGAAGCGGTGCCATTGATCCAGGTTGGTCTCGTCGGCCGCGCCCGGAAACTGCTTGCGGAATTGGTCGAGCACTGACGGGTCGTCAAACGGCTCAAAGCCCCGGAACGTCAGGCCGTGCTCGCTGAGGAAGGCCGCGATCTCGGGGATCGTGAGGCGATGTTCCATGACGTTGAACAGGAGGTCGCGGCAGCCGCTCATGCTGTAGAAATCGCTGGCGCCGATCAGCGGTTTCCATTGCTCCGCCTCGCGGAAGATCTCCTGGCGGCACCGTCGGATGTCGTCGGCGGTGGCGCGATAGCCGCGCGCGGCGATGCGGGCGCGGGCTTCGACGATGACGCGACGCGCCAGCTCGCTGTACAGGCCGATGCGCATCGTGCCGCCCGGCCGCAGCAGCGAGACCAGCACGCGCCAGCCGGCAAACGGCTCGGCGAGATGATGCAGCACGCCGACCGATTCGATGCTGTCGAAGCTGCGATCGATCGCGCCCAATTCCAGGATATCCCCTTGCGCGTATTCGATGTTGCGCAAGCCCAGCTCGCGGGTCTTGCGTCCCGCATAGGCGAGGCTGGTCATGCTGATGTCGACTGCGAGCAGGCGGGCGTTCGGATAGACCTGCGCGATCTGGATCGCGTGCGAGCCGGTGCCGCAACCGGCGATCAGGATATCCCGTTCGGCTTGCTGTTCCGCGGTCGCGACGGTCCGCCCCCGCGCCCGATCGGCCGCGAATGCCGTCAGCGGATTGACGGTCCAGCGCGGATAGGGATTTTCCTCGTATTGTCGCATCACCTCGACGGAGACGTCGTTCTTGATCGGGGTGAGCGCCGCAATGGCGCTGCGTTCGGCGATCTCCTCGCGCGGCTCGCGAAGCTGCACCCGGAGCAGGCCGGCGATGGTCGCAGGCCAGTCCCGGTGCAGCAGCGCGTCCGCCGCGGGCAGGTCGTGAAGCGGGCAGTAGGCCGCAACGACCGCCAGCGTCAATGGCGCGACCGCAGCGCCTGACGCAAGGTCCCGCAGCAATCGATCACGCAATGCACCTGCGCGATCGCTGTCCGCCGCGGTCTGTCCATAGACATATTCGTTGATGAAGCATTGCCGGGCGAGCGCGCAGGCAAAGCCGACGATGTCGTCATCGACGTCGTCTGCGTTGGTCGCGAGCCGCAGCAGCTCGGCCCGTGCATGTCCCAGCAGCAGCTCGAGCTGCATGCTGGCCAGCGTCGTCGCTTCCATCGCCGAGCGCAGGAACAGATCGCTCGCAAGCGGGGCGATCCCCTCGCTGCCGAACAATTCGGCGTTCGCGATCGGCAGCGGCCACTTGCCCGCGATCCGTTCGACATAGCGGGTGACGGTCGGGCTCTGCAGGATGAAGCCGATCGCCTTCGTATCCATGCCGAGCGCCAGCGCCTTGCCGAAAAGCGCCGCCGCCTTGGTCCGATTGCCAAGCGCCTGGTAGGAGTTACCGGCGTTGTAGTGGCAGGCGGCGTTCACCTCGTCTGACGCAATCGCCTTGGTGAACAGCTTCGCCGCGGCCCGGTGATCGCCGGCTGCCTGGGCCATCAGGCCGAGCAGGTTCAGGCTCTGCACATGGCCAGGTTCGCGCGCAAGGATTTGCCGGCAAATCTCCTGCGCGTCGCCAAAGCGGCGCATCGCGTAGAAGCGGCTGGCCTCGGCGGCAAGGCCGGCAATGCTGACGGCCGTGGAGCCGAAAACAGGTGCGTTCCTGGCGGAGGCGTCCCGTCGCTTACCGGCCGCACGCCGTTCTTTTCGGTTCATGTTTCGTCACCGGCCAAATCATGGAGCGCCGCAGCGCGCGGCTGACGGTGTCTACCACATTGCGGGCCGGATGGCGGAGCAGCAGGCGCTTACCACCGATAGCGCACCGTGCCCCTGCCGGCGTAGGAGGTCGTCACGCTGGAGAATTCGCCGTCGAAGACGGCGGCGGCCGACCAGCCGTTCAGCCAGTTCATCTCGATCGAGGCCGTCGTCAGCGCGGCATCGCTGGCCTGCGCAGCGCCGTTGACGACGAAGCTCGCGCCCGGCAGCGACTGGAAGGTCGCCCCGATCGAGCGATCGGGATCGAAATCATGGGCCCAGGCGAGGCGGCCGCGCAGCGTCAGGACGCCATCCGGCATCGCAAAGGACTTGTCGGTGCGAACGCCCAATTCGCTGCGGACGTCGGTGACGTTCTTGGCAGCGTAGGCCAGCGCAAAGGCGGGCGAGCCGACCGCTGTCTGCTCGGCATAGGCCGGCAAGATGAAAGTGGTGAACTGTCCCGCCGCATAGGGCGTGATGCCGACGCCGCCGACAACGGGCGCAACGAACCGGTAGCCGCCTTCGAGACGGCCGGACCACGCATTGGCGTTGAACTCGGCGCGCAGCTGATCGAGACCCGCGATCGTGACGCTGCGGTTGGTGGTGATGTCCTGCCAGCCATAGGCCAGCGCGGCTGAGAGGTAAGCGGCACCGTCATTGTGACGGAGATAGGCACCCGCCTGGAACAGGTCGGAGCGGCCGTAGCCTGCGCCGTTCACGCTGAAATTGGTGCCGCCGCCGGCCACTGCAAAGCCCGCGACGGTGTTCGGCGAGAACAGATAGTCGGCGCCGACGGCCGTGCCGACGATGCTGCTGCTGGTGTTGTTCGATCCCGTCGCCGCGTTGCCGTCAGTGGTTTGCGAGCCGCCGAAACCGGTCGCCCACACGCTCCAGCGCTGCGTGAACGTCGCCGGGGGCGCCTTGGTGAGCATTGCATAGGCATCGCGATGGCTCGCCGCGTAGCCCAGTGACGGATCGGCATAGCCGTTCCCGGACGGCATGGAGGACGACGCGCCGTTCCGGTTCTTGAAGGGGCCGGTCAGGATGCCCATGAACTGGTTCATCGCGCTGAACGTCGCCTGTTGCGCACCGCTGCCGAGCTCACCTGAGGCCTGCGAAAGGCCCGACGGCGTCAACGTGCCGTACACCAACGGAATGCCGCCCTCCTGTTGAAGAAATTGACCAGCGCATTGCCGACGGCCTGCTGATTGCCGGACAGCCCGCTGCCGAAATCCGGAGCGGACGGTGGCGGGGTGTAGTTGAGCGTCAGGTCGAGATAGGCGTGACTGGCGTCGTAGCTCAGCCCGGCTGCAAAATTCGACGGCAGGTTGCTGTTGACCAGAGAGCCGAATGTGCCGGAGACGCCGCTGCTTGCCGTGACGATGGTGTACTGCTTGGAGACGTAGCTGCCGTTGGCGAAGATCGCGCCGACCGTCGCGCCGCCGAGTGTCGCGACACCGTTCACGCTGATCGAGGCGGATGCCGACGGCGTCACGTGCACCAGGTAGGATGCGCCTGATTGCAGCACGAGATTGCCGTCGATTGCCAGCGCTCCGGTCGGATTGGACGCATTGCCCGGGGCGAGTGTGCCGCCGTTCATGATCGTGGTCGACACCGGATCGACGGTGCCGATGCCCGACAATGTGCCGCCGGAGCCGACGGCGACGCTCGCGACATTGAGGCTGCCGTTCACGTCGACCGTGCCATTGTTGATCGTCAGGGCAACCGGACTGGCGCTATTGCCCGTCAGCGTCCAGACGCCGCCGACCACGCCGAAGCTCGCAAAGCCCTGGTATTGCCGGCCGCTGCCGAAGGAAGCGAGATTGAAGTTGGCGGTGCCGCTGCCGCCGAGCTGGAACGCGTCGTTGCCGGTGCCGACCACATTGCCGACGATGGTGGAGCCGGACTGAAGCTGCAGTGTGTTGCTGCCGCCGGTGAACTGGATCGCGTTGGCGCGCGTGACGCCGTCGCCGCCGAGGCCGCCGGAGATCGAGCCGCTGTTGATGATTGTGAGATTGGCGCCGCTGACGCCGACGCCGCCGAGACCGGCCGCCGCCGACGCGCCGGCTGTGCCGGTCGCAGTCCCTGACGTGCCGTTCGTGCCGGCCAGGCCGTTGCCTCCGGAGGTGCCGTTCTGGCCTGTGGCGCCGTCCGCGCCGGGCGGGAGGCCCGGCCCGGGACTTGCTCCTCCCGCGCCGCCCGCACCACCTGCGCCTCCGGCGCCGCCGATGCCGCCGATTCCTCCGCTGCCTGCGCCGCCCGCTTGGCCTGCGCTGCCCGCCGCACCGGCGGCGCCGCCATTGCCGCCGGTGATACTGCCGCGATTGATCAGCGTGCCGCCATTGGCGAACGTCGCACCGGCGCCGCCATTGCCGCCATTGCCGGCGTTGCCGCCGTTGCCCGAGGCCGTGCCGCCGTTACCGGCATTGCCGCCGGCCCCGCCGGGGCCGCCGAAGCCGCCAAGACCGCCCGCGCCGCCGGTGCCGCCGGGCACTCCAGAGGAACCGCCAGCCCCGCCATCGCTGCCGCTGCTGCCGCTTCCGCCTGCTCCGCCGTTGCCGCCGCTGCCGGCATTGCCGGCGTTGCCGCCATTACCGCCGTGACCACCCGCGCCGCCGGTGATCATCCCCAGATTGGTCAGCAGGCCGCCGTTCGAGATCGTCGCGCCGTTGCCGCCGTTGGCGCCGCTGCCGCCATTGCCGCCATTGCCCGAGGCGTTGCCGCCGTTGCTTCCGGCGCCGCCGCCGGCGCCAAAGCCGCCGCCGTTGCCGATGCCACCGGGCACGCCGCTGAGGGGAGTGCCGGCGGTACCCGGCGCGGATGTGGCGCCGGCGCCGCCCACGCCACCATTGCCGCCATTGCCGGCGCTACCGGCGTTGCCGCCATTGCCGCCGTTGCCGCCTGCGCCGCCGATAATCGCGATCGAGCTTGTCGCGTTGCCGCCGCTCTCGAGCCGAAGGCCGTCGCCGCCCTTGGCACCGTTGCCGCCGACGCCGCCATTGCTGGTCGCGTCGCCGCCGTTTCCGCTGCCGCCGCCATTTCCGCCTGAGCCGCCAGTGAATATGGATCCAGAGCTGACGCCGCCTGCGCCACCTGCGCCACCATTGGCGCCGGCGCCGCCGTTTCCGCCATTCCCGCCATTGCCGCCGGCACCGCCATTACCGCCGGTCACGGTTTGCGAAATCGCGAGTGTGGCGGCGCTGATTGCCTGCAGGCCGATCGCACCAGCGCCGCCATCGGCGCCGCGTGCGCCGTCGCCCGACGAGACGCCGCCGGCGCCGCCGCTGCCGCCTGATCCACCCAACCCGCCGATCGCTCCTGGCAAGCCAGCAAGTCCGGGGGGGCCGCTGCCGCCGTTCCCGCCATTGCCGCCGGCGCCGCCGCTACCACCGATTCCGCCAGCGCCGCCGCTGACGGCTTGCGAGACGGTCGTGGTGCCTGTGGTCGTGACCTGCAGGCCGGTGCCGCCGGAAGCTCCGCTGCCGCCGGCGCCGCCTTGAGCGATTCCAATGCCGCCGATTCCGCCCGGAATACTGAAGATGCCGGGCGCTCCCGGAAAACCATCAGTCCCGGCGCCACCGTTACCGCCCGCGCCGCCGGAGCCGCCCGTGCCGGCACCGGCTGCGCCTTCACCGCCACCACCGCCGCCGCCGCCGTTCAGGGAGGATGATGTGCCTGTTCCGCCGTTCGCACCATTCGTGCCGTTGCCGCCGATGCCGCTGCCGCCATCGCCGCCATTTCCGCCATTGCCGGCGTTTCCGGAATCTATGCCGCCAAGGCCGCCGGCGCCGCCTGCGGCGCCGCCACCGCCACCACCCGCGCCCTGGCCGGTTGAATTTCCACCAACCCCGCCGTTCGGCGAGACACTGGTACCTGCCGTACCTCCGCTACCGCCTGCGCCGCCACCGCCGGCCCCGCCGACGCCTCCATCGGCGTATGCCGCGGCGACCGCCGCCATCAGGGCAACGGCCGTGCTCGTCAGGAGTGCAAGGCGATGGGTAGCGCGATGACTTCGTGCAATGGGCTTGGGCGAACGGTTCATGACCGGCAGTTTTCTTGGCCGACTGGACTTGGACGTATCCTCGCCGGCGAATTTTAGTTCGGATCGTGGTGACGATAATTCATCGAAAGTCTCAAACACGCGATTTTTGTCGCTCCGGCTCTGCAATCTTATCGTGTGATGCGCAACGGCCACAGCCAGGACGCCACATGCGTGGGATGAGAAGCGAGCGGCCTCGTCGCATCACCGCAACGGTGCGATCAAGCAGTCCGAGCTGATCGCCGTCATGGCGGGAGCGCGAGGTCGAGCTGGCGTTGTTCCTCAGCCCGGGATCCGGACCGGCAGGGTCTCGATGCCGCGGACGAAGCTGGAATAGACCCGCTTCGGTTCGCCGACCACCTCGATGCGGTCGAATCGCTTCAGCATCTCCTGCCAGACGATCTTGAGCTGCAGCTCGGCGAGCCGCATGCCGACGCAGCGGTGGATGCCGAAGCCGAACGACAGATGGATGCGCGGCCGGGCGCGGTCGATGATGAATTCGTTCGGGCGCTCGATCACCTCGTCGTCGCGGTTGCCCGAGACGTACCACATCACGACGCGGTCGCCCTTCCTGATCGTCTTGCCGCCGAGCTCGGTGTCGACAAGGGCGGTGCGCCGCATATGCGCCAGCGGCGTCTGCCAGCGAATCACTTCCGGCACCATGGTGTCGATCAGGTCGGGGTTCTCCTTCAGTTTCTGGAATTGGTCGGGATGCTCGTGCAGCGCCAGCACCGAGCCGCTCATGGTGTTGCGCGTGGTGTCGTTGCCGCCGACGATGAGCAGGATGATGTTGCCCATCAGATTGTCGGGGTCCATGTGCCGGGTGGCGTCGCTATGCGCCATCATCGACAGCAAATCGTTGCGCGGTGCCGAGTTGACGCGTTCGTTCCACAGCTTGGAGAAATAGCCGTAGCACTCGTCCATCTCCTGCCGGCGCTGTTCCGGCGACTCGACGATGCCGCCCTTCGGCAGCGCGGTGGAGACGTCGGACCAGCGCGTCAGCTTGCGCCGTTCCTCCCAGGGGAAGTCGAACAGCGTCGCCAGCATCTGGGTGGTCAATTCGATCGAGACGCGCTCGACGAAGTTGAAGGTCTCGTTGCGCGGCAGATTGTCGAGCACGCTGGCCGAGCGCTGGCGGATCAGCTTGGCGAGTTCGTCGAGGTGCGTCGGCGTGAACATCGGCGACACGGTTTTGCGCTGATGGGCGTGCTTCGGCTGATCCATCGCGATGAAGCTCGGATAGTCGTAGCCGGGCGGCACGTCGCGGATCGAGATGCCGCCGAGCGTGGAGTCCGAGGAGAAGATGCCGTGGCTGGTGTCGACATGCATGATGTCGTTGTATTTCACGACAGACCAGTAGGGCTCGATCGGCGCATTGGTGCAGTAGTGCACCGGCTCTTCCTTGCGCAGCCGCTCGAACCACGGCCACAGCGTGTCGTTCTGGAACAGTTTTGGCGCGCCGGGATGAAAATCCTTCAGCGGCGTCGCGTAGGCTTCCTCGCGCGCCTGGCGCTCCAGTTCGGCCCGGTCGGCACGGATGGCGGTCTGGACGTTCATTGATCTCTCTCTTCGCAATTTTCCAAAGCCGCACGGGACGTGGTCGGGCTCTCTCCCCCCTTGCGGGGGAGAGTTGGAGAGAGGGGTGAGCCACGAGAGCTGTCTGCGCGGCTTACCCCTCTCCCTAACCCATCCGATTCTGCCTTCCTGAACGCAAATGTATCAACACGACAGCGAATGCACCCTCACGCGGCAATGCGCACGGGCAGCGTCTCGTAGCCCTTGATGAAGCTGGAATACACCCGTTGCGGCTCCTCCACCACCTCGATGGTGTCGAAGCGCTTGAGGATCTCTTCCCAGATGATCTTAAGCTGCAACTCGGCGAGCCGCAGGCCGACGCAGCGGTGGATGCCGAAGCCGAACGAGATGTGGGTACGCGGCCGGGCGCGATCGATCAGGAACTCGTAGGGCTTCTCGATCGCCTCCTCGTCGCGGTTGCCCGAGACGTACCACATCACGACCTTGTCGCCCTTCCTGATCTGGCGGCCGCGGAATTCGAAGTCGGAGAGCGCGGTGCGCCGCATATGGGCGAGCGGGGTCTGCCAGCGGATCACCTCGGGCACGAAGCTGTCGATCAAGGCCGGGTTGTCGCGCAGCTTGCGGTACTGCTCCGGATGCTTGGCCAGCGCATAGATGCTGCCGGACAGCGTGTTGCGCGTGGTGTCGTTGCCGCCGACGATCAGCAGGATCAGATTGCCGAGGAAGTTCTTCGGGTCCATGTTCCGCGTGGCGTCGCTGTGCGCCATCATCGAAAGCAGGTCGCTCTTCGGCGGCTGGCTCGATCGCTCCTTCCAGAGCCGCGCGAAATAGCTCGCGCATTCCATCAGCTCGGCCTGCCGCTCGTCCTCGGTGGCGACGAGGCCGCCGGCGCCGGGCAGGGTGGTCGCGACATCTGACCAGCGCGTCAGCTTGCGGCGGTCCTCCCAGGGGAAGTCGAACAGCACCGCGAGCATCTGCGTCGTCAGCTCGATCGAGACCTTGTCGACCCAGTCGAACACCTCGCCGCGCGGCAAATTGTCGAGGCACTCGGTCGAGCGCTTGCGGATGTTGATGGCGAGCTCGTCGAGATGCGTCGGCGTGAACATCGGCGCCACGGTCTTGCGCTGCGCCGAATGGCGCGGCTGATCCATCGCGATGAAGCTTTCGCGGCGCAGATCCGGCGGCACGTCGCGGATGGTGATGCCGCCGAGCGAAGCAGCCGAGGAGAACACCGAATGGTTGGTCTCGATGTCCATGATGTCGTTGTAGCGGGTGATCGACCAGTACGGACCGAACATCGAGTTCTTGCAGTAGTGCACCGGATCCTCGCGGCGCAGCCGGTCGAAATACGGCCAGAACGTATCGGTCTTGAACAGCTCGGGATTGCCGGGATCGTAGTCTGCGAGCGGCAGCGTGTTGGCGCGTTCGCGCGCGGCGTCCAGATTCCTGTCGTCGACGAGATCGATGGTCCCGTGCATGAGCGGCTCCTCAACCGTTGCCGCGCGCGGGGCATCGCCGGCGCGGCATGTTTTACGGAATTACATTCCCATTCCGGCGTTCGCGCAAGGGCTGTCGACGCGCATTTGGCCGCATTGATGTCAGGCCAAAGCGGCCGAATCCGGACCTTTCCGGTCGTGGAGGCGACGATGCGTGTTTGAAACGGCGTTTGATTCGGCTGGACGGCGTCGGTGCTGGTCTCTATTGGCTGTCGCTTTTTTCGCCGCCGGCTTTTTCGCACGGATAGGTGTCCTGCATGCCCCACAGCAGCAGGAGAGCGATCGCCATGTCGCCTTTCGCGGATCGCTTGTCGGCGGACTTGAGCATGATCTCTTCGACTTGCTCGCTGCTCAGTGCAAGGTCGCCGGGCATGCAGAACAGCATTTGGCCGCCATGCCGCTTCAGCCAGGCATTGGAGGCCATCAGGCCGCCCCTGACGCCGTCCAGGTACATATGATTGAAGATACGAAAGTTCTCGTTCTTCGGATTGCGATAGGACTCCAGCCGCACATCGACGGCGGCAGCGGGAGCTGCCGTCAGCGCAATGAAGAACGTCGAGAAGCATGCCGACATGATCCACTTGTTCATCGCGACTTTCCTCGGTTGCGGCGACGTCTTGCTTGCAGCGCCTCATCCATAAGTCATCTGGTTCCCTCCTTGGGTTCGACGCTCACGCACGACGGGGTGCAGGCGGCGCCCTTGCCCGACGGGGGATACCGGCACCGGGGATCGCCCTGTTCCGGCAATCCCGTTAAGGCATGGCCAACCGCATCAGGCCAAAAATCGCCCGGCGATCTCGACCTTGTGTGAAACCTGGATCACACTCGGAGCGACAAACCTGTGCTTTTGATGCGCAGAGATTGTCCCGTCCTGGAGTGACGCCGTGAACGATATGAGCTGGACCCCGCTGGGGCCGCCGCAGCCGCCCCCGCAACCGCCGCCGATGCCGGTGGCGTTTTCAGGGAAGCGGAAGGAGTTCTTCCGCCTGGTGGCGCGTGGCGCCGGGCTCGAACTGATCACCGTCGGCTTCTACCGGTTCTGGCTCACCACCGACATCCGCCGTCACCTCTGGTCGAACACCCAGATCGACGGCGACGCGCCGGAATATACCGGCCGCGGCAAGGAGCTGTTGATCGGCTTCCTGGTTGCGTTGGCGATCCTGGTGCCGATCTATCTCGGCTACTTCCTGATCGGCATCGAGGCCGAGCATCTCAAAGCGTTCGCCTCGCTGCCGCTGGTTGCCTTCTTCTACCTGTTCGGCCAGTTCGCGATCTATCGCGCGCGGCGCTACCGGCTGACCCGCACGGTGTGGCGCGGCGTTCGCTTCTGGATGAGCGGCTCGGGCTGGATCTATGCGCTCAAGGCCTCGCTCTGGGGCCTTCTGGTCATGATCACGCTCGGCCTGGCGCTGCCCTGGCGCGAGGCGGCGCTCGAGCGCTACAAGATGCGGCATTCCTATTACGGCGACCTGCAAGGTTCGTTCGAGGGCCGCGGCTGGGAGTTCTTCAAGCGCGGCTGGTGGCTGTGGCTGTTGATGCCGTTCGCGCTGTCGTCCTACGTCTTCGCGCCGTTCGCCTATGCCGCGTTCAAGGCGGTCGAGTGGCGCTGGTGGTTGTCGGGCATCCGCTTCGGCGAGGTGCGGCTCGAATCGACGCTGAGCCGCGGCGCGCTGGTCGGCCTCTACTGGAAGGTGATCGGCTGGATCTTGCTGCTCGTCGTGGTATTTGCGGTCTACGTTATGCTCTGCGTCTTCCTGGCCGCCAGCATCAACGGCTCTTCGATCGATGCGTTCTTCAAGACCGAAGCGTTCGCCAAGAGCATTCCCCTGATCGTCCTGCTCGGTATCGGCTATCTCGCCTTTGCGCTGACGATGAACGTGGTGATGCGGGTCTATCTGATGCGCGATCTCTGGGTCCGGGTGCTGTCCTCGACCATCGTGCACAACATCGCTGCGGCGGCCAACGTCACCGCGCGCGGCGATCTCGCCAATGCGCTCGGCGAAGGTTTTGCCGACGGCCTCGATGTCGGCGGATTCTAGCATCATGGAGTCCGATGCCGGCGCGGCCAACTCCGCAGCGCCGCCGGATCCCGGCGGCGTCTTCTTCGACGGCCTCTCGAACCGGCGGCGCGTCGTCGGGCTCAAGCTGACCGATGCGCTGGAGATCAGGCAGGATGCTGAGCTGCTCGCGCGCTGGGCGTTCCACGATATCCGCCGCGCCGACAGCCCATCCGGATTGTTGCGGCTGAGCTGCCAGAGCGCGCCATCTTTGGCGCGGCTCGAGATCCGCGATCCCCAGCTGATCGCCGAGCTTGTCGCGCGCTGCGATACGCTCGAGGCCGACCTGCCGAACCGCAGGGGCGTCGCCGCGATCGTCGGCTGGTCGCTCGCGGCCGCGGTGTCGATCGTGCTGGTGGTGCTGTTCGGCGTGCCGCTCGCCGCCGAGCGGTTGACGCCGCTGGTGCCGGAGTCCTTCGAGCGCCGGCTCGGCGATGTCGCGGAGGCGCAGGTCAAGGTGGTGTTCGACGGCAAGCCGTGCAGCAACGCGGCGGGACAGGCGGCCTTCGCGAAGCTGGTCGGCAAATTGCGGGACAGCGCAGGCCTCGACAATTCGGTGCATTCGGGCGTGCTGGCGACGTCGGTGCCGAATGCCTTCGCGCTGCCGGGCGGCAAGGTCTATCTGTTCGACGGGCTGCTGGAGAAGGCGGAAAACCCCGACGAGATCGCAGGCGTCCTGGCGCATGAGCTCGGCCATCTCCGGCATCGCGACAGCATGCGCGAGCTGATCCACAATGGCGGCACCTCGTTCCTGATCGGGCTGCTGTTCGGCGACGTCACGGGCTCCGGTGCGCTGATCTTCGCCTCGCGCTCGCTGGTCACGTCGTCCTATTCGCGCGACGCCGAGACCAATGCCGACACCTTTGCGATCGAAACCATGCACAAGCTAGGCCGTCCGGCGAAGCCGATGGGCGAACTGATGTTCCGTGTCACCGGCAAGGAAGGCGGCAAGGGCCTCTCGCTGGTCTCCAGCCATCCGCTGACCGAGGACCGCCTTGCGCGCATGGACAAGGCCGATGCCGGCATCCGGCCGAGCGGCCCGCCGCTGCTGTCACCGGCCGAATGGCAGGCACTGAAGGGCATCTGCGGATCGGGCAAGGGCAAGGTGTGAGGTAGGGATTTCGAGACCGGTAGCCCGGATGAAGCGCAGCGAAATCCGGGGCCGGTGCTCCCGAATTGCGCTTCGCTTCATCCGGGCTACGTCTTGTTGGACGTCCTACTTCACCAGCCGGAACTTGCCGCCGTCGACCTTGATCACGAATGCTGACCGCTCGTCATAGCCGTTGTGGTCGGTCGGGCTCATGGTGGAGAGGCCGTTGTTCAGATAGACGTCCTTGCCGCGTTCGAGCTCGTCGCGCAGCGCGGCGCGGAATTCCGGCGTTCCGGGCTTCGCCGTCTTCAGCGCGATGGCCGCCGCGCGCTGGAACAGCGTCACGGCGTCCCACAGATGCGCGCCGAAGATATTCGGCTTGTGCCCGTTGACCTTTTCGTAGGACGACACGAATGCGTCGCGCACCTGGCGGAACGGATCGTTCGCCGGCAGGTCGTCGGCGATGGTGAAGGCCTCGCCGGTGAACACCGCGCCCTCGACATTGGCGCCGCCGAGCTTGATGAATTCCTCCGACGCCACGCCATGGGTCTGGAAGATCTTGCCGGCATAGCCGCGGCTGCGCAGCGCTTCCTGCGGCAGCACGGCCGGCGTGCCGGCGGAGGCGATGAACACCGCCTCCGGGTTGGTCGCGATCACCTTCAGCGCCTGGCCCATCGCGCTGGTGTCGGCGCGGGCATAGACCTCATGGGTCGTGACTGTCAGGCCGAGGGTCGGCGCCAGCCGCGACACCTCGTTGTAGTAGCCTTCGCCGTAGCCGTCGGAGACGCCGATATAGCCCAGCGTCTTGACGCCGGACTTGGCGATGTATTTCAGGATCGCGGCCGCCATCAGATCGTCATTGGGCACCACCTTGAAGGCCCAGCGGCGGCGCTCGTCGATCGGTCGCACGATCGCAGTCGCCGCCGCGAGCGAGATGATCGGCGTCCTGGATTCGAAGGCGACGTCGAGCATCGGCATGGTCACGGGGGTGAGCGAGGAGCCGATCAGGATGTCGACGCCGTCCTGGATCACCAGGCGCCGCGCATTCTGCGTGCCCTTGGTGGGATCGGATTCGTCGTCGAGCGCGATATAGCTGACCTTCTCGCCGCCGATCTCCTTCGGCAGCGCCGCGATGGTGCGCATCTGCGGCTGGCCGAGCGCCGAGCCCGGTCCGGATGCCGACACCACGACGCCGACCTTGATGTCGGCCCGCGCGTCCGGCGCAATCAGGACGGCACCCGCGAGCACCCAGATTCCGGCCATCGCCAGCTTCATCGCAAATCCTCCCAGCAGGTTGCTTTTGTGCGACCGGATAGCCGGCCGCCGTCCCGCTCCGCATCATATTGATTCCGCAGGCTGTGTCTGTCCCCTTCGCGGGGGACATGATCGGCTGCCGCGGGGTCGCGAAACTTCGCGTTTACCACGTCCTTAAAGGCCGCGCGAACCAGTTTCCCTAAGCGGACGGCAACGACCTGCTGCTATCGATGGAGGAGAAGAGGGAGTACGAACCATGTTCAGCATTGTTCGGATCCTGGTTTTGATCGCATGTACGCATGCGGGATCCGCGTTCGCGGAAATGCCGTCTGACGGCTCGCGGCCTTTGCAAGCAATTGACGTCCAACTGGTCCACGTCGATGCGTGAGCCTCATCTGATCGCGCCCGAGCACGCACGCGCCATCTGCGAAGAGATCGGCGAGCGGCTGCGCCACGCCTTGCGCGGCGATTACGCCGATCTGCCGCCACGGCTGCAAGAACTCCTGGACGAGCTTGCTCTGCAGGATTGCGAGGCGCCGTCGCTGGTGCCGGCAATGGCTGATATGACGAGACCGGTGGTCGTGGCTGCCTAGGTCGTAGCCCTGCGCCGCTCACACGTTCTTCGCGACCTTGCGCGTCCGCGTCGGCCCGGCGCCGGCGATCGCCGGCTTGATATTCCACACCGCGCGCACCGCGGCGTAGGCGTGGGCGATCACCGGCTCCTGGCGGCGGGCGGCGAGGCTCGCGAAGGAGAGATCGCAGGTCAGCTTCACCCTATCGGCGATCACGAATTGATGCGGGCGCGCCATCCGCGGCGCCAGCACGCTGTCGCGCGCGAGGCTGAGGCAGAGGCCGGATTCGACAAAGTCGATCATCGCCTCCTCCTGGTCGGTGTAGCCGACGCGCTTCGGCAATGCGCCGAGCGGGCGGAAGACGTCGTCGAGCAGCCGCCGGTGACCGGAATGCGGCGGTGTCGCAAGCCAGGGCAGCTCGGCGAGCTCTGCCCAGCCTTTGCCGATCACCCGGTCCCGCCAGGCGATCGGCGCGATCACGCGGTAGTCGTAGCAGAGCAGCGGCGCCAGCTGGTAGCGGCCGTCGGCGATGGTCCGCTCGGTGAAGCTGTGATGGACCAGCTGCTCCGGCGGCGTGGCGTCGACATAGTAGCCGACGTCGAGTTCGCCCCTGCCGATCTGCGCCAGCACGTCGTCGCTCACGCCATGGCGCAGGAACACTTCGGTGCGTTGCGAGGACATCGCAAGGCTGCGCACGAACGGTCCGAGCCGGGTGAATTCGGGGTCGAGGATGGTGCCGACGCGCAAGGTGCCGCGCTGCGCCTCGTTCAGCTGATCCGCCATCGCCTTGAAGTCGGATGCCGCCGCCACCGCGCGGTGCGCCAGCGGCAGCAATGCGGCGCCGGCCTCGGTCAGCGTGAATCCGGCAGGCGTGCGGTTGAACAGCAGCAGCCCGGTGCTTTCCTCGAGCGCCTTCAGTTGCAGGCTGACCGCCGGCTGGGTCAGTTTCAGCATCGCGGCGGCGCGCGATACAGTGCCCTCACGGGCGACCGTGATGAAGCAACGCAAGGCCTGGGTACGGGGAAGCTCGCTCATTGTGCGAGCTTATAGCACAGTTTTTTGCCGCGCATCCGACCTGAGTCGTGCATTGTTGTATGATTATAATACAACTCATGCGAGAAGTCATGACGGCCGCCACGCGACCATGCCCGCAGTCCGCGCGCGCACCTCCGGCGCGGCGAGGCAGGTCGCGACCGCTTCATAGCCCAGCGCGCCCGGAATCGGCGCGACGCGGATCGGCGGGCTGTGGTTGGCAGGGCACAGGATGATCGCGTCGTCGTCACCGACCGCGTCGAGATCCAGGATCGCGTTGGAGCGCGTCAGGAAGAACAGCGGCCGCGCCTCCGGCCCACACCGGCGCAGATGCGCGATCACGGCTTCCTGGCTCGACGCATCGAGCCCGTGCTCAAGCATGTCGATCACCGGGATCGCGCCGTCGCAGGCCTCGAGCGCCGCGAGCAGGGTGATCAGCGCCGGCGAGTCCGTTGCGCCGTCGGCGAGCAGGACGGCAAGGCTCGCCTCGACCCTCGCTTTGTGCGCCGGGTCGGCATCGAGCCGCGCACGGACCGCCGCGCCGCCGTCGGCTGTGCGGTCGAGCCCCATGAAGCAGGCGCCCGGCAGCGCGTCCGCGAGCCGCTGCGCGAGGCGCGTCTTGCCGCTGCCGAGCGGGCCGACGATGTAGTTCAGCCGCTTGATCTCGCGCAGCTCGAAGCGCTCGCCGCCCCACGGCCACGGCAGATCGAACGCGACGCCGATCGCCGGCCGCACCTTGACCGCGCCGATCAGGTCGCGCGTCGCGGGCAGCTTGCCGCCGCCGAGGTCGGTGCGCAGCCGGCGTATTCTGGCGATGCTGTCGCCGCATTGGCGGATGCGCGCTTCGAGCGTGGCCTCGTGTGCGGCCAGCACGCGGCCGAGCACGCCGGCGTCGCCGTCCAGGATCCGCGCGACTTCGCTGACGCCGAGCCCGAGCGCGCGCAGCTCGACGATCTCGGCACCGCGCGCCATCTCGGCAGGGCCATAGGCGCGCCATCCCGCCGGCGTGCGGCCGGGTGCAATCAGGCCGCGTTCCTCATAGAGGCGGAGCGCCTTCGCCGAGATGCCGAGCTGCCTTGCAGCTTCGGACGGACTGAGGAAACGGGTGGCAGCAGCATTCATCGAATCACCTCGCGTCATCTGACCGCGCCTCTATGGAGGCGGCCGCAGGGGCAGGGTCAAGCGGGGAGGTCGGTGATTCCGCATCCTGCGGAGCGAACAGTAAGGTGAGCAAGCTGCACAGGCTCCCTCTCCCACGCAACCGGGGTCTACCCCGGTTGCGCATCATAAATTCGCGCAAGTCGGGCAAGCCCGACTTGCCGGCGGGAGAGGGCGGGGAGAGGGGTGGCCCCGGGCGAACTGATCGATCAGCGCATCGCTTTGGCAACTTGTTGGCTTGTCGTCGAGTCGAATCCGGAGAGTGCACGTCGTGTGGCACCCCTCTCCCTAACCCTCTCCCGCAAGGGGAGAGCTCACCCTACTGCCGGTGCTCGCCTCACGCGCGCGTGAGCGCGAAGCTGCGTCCGCATCCTCAGCCGTCATCGCCCGGCTCGACCGGGCGATCCAGTACGCCGCGGCTTCTCGGTTCAAGCACTGCTGCCTCTGGAATACTGGATCACCCGCTTTCGCGGGTGATGACATCTTCATGTGTTGCGAGCGTTGGCGCCTGTCACAGTACCCTCACTCCAGATGGTTCACCTTGGCCACCCAGGCGCGGACGTCGGTGAGCACGGCGGGCAGCACGGCCTTGACCTCCTGCACGTTCATGCCGGGCTTGATGCGGGGGTCGTAGAGCAGGTTGAGCAGATACTGGTCGTAGACGTCGAAGAAGCCCATCGAGACGCTGTCGTTGAACATGGTCCACGGCACGGTCGCGGTGTCGTTGATCGGGCCGAGCGACTGCAACAGCTCTTCATAGGCGCAGTCGAGGAAGACGAAATCGCCATTGTCGACGGTGAGGATCACGTCGGAATGCTCGATCTCGTAATTCTCGTTCTTGCGGAAGCCGGACAGGCATTGCGGATCGAGCGAGGAGCGGATCTCCCTGGCGCGCTCCTGGCCGTAGAAGGTCGCGATGGTGCGGTAGAGCTCGCGGTCGCGCACCAGCTTGACCACGACATTGGCGGCGTCCTGGTCGTCGGTCATCGCGATGTCGAGATGCTGCACCCGGGCGCGGATGTCGGCGACGACCTTGCCGAGCTGCGCCTTGCGGTCGGCGCGGCTGCCGTCGGCGAACACGCGCACCGGTCCGTCGTATTTGCGGATGCGGTCGACCCGTCCGGCAAGATGATACTCGGCGCCGAACGCGGTCTTCAGGAAGCCTTCGACGATCTCGGCGTCGCTGAAGACCTTCTTCTCGTTGCGCTGGCGCGCCGCGATCGCCGGCACCTCGGTCGCGGCTGCGGGCACTGTGGTGTCGACGAGGCACGCAGCGAGCACTGCGGCGAGAAGGAACAGGATCGAGAGGCGGGGCTGGGACATCGTGACAACGCTGCCGCAAGCTCTGCGGCAGCGCAAGCCATGATCAAGGCGGCGCCATCAGTTGGAGTGCCGGATCGCCGCGCCGGATTCCGGCGAAATCGGCGCGATCAGTTCTTCACCACCACGGTGGTGCCGACCGAGACCCGATCATAGAGGTCCTGGACGTCCTCGTTGGTCATGCGGAAGCAGCCCGACGAGACCGCCTGGCCGATCGTCTCCGGCTCGTTCGAGCCGTGGATGCGGTAGAGCGTCGAGCCGAGATACATCGCGCGCGCGCCGAGCGGGTTCTCGATGCCGCCGTTCATGTGGCGCGGCAGATCGGGGCGGCGGCGCAGCATCTGCGAGGGCGGCGTCCAGGACGGCCATTCCTTCTTCGCGGAGATGCGGTGGACACCGCTCCAGCGGAAGCCGTCGCGGCCGACGCCGATGCCGTAGCGCAGCGCCATGCCGTTGCCCTGCACCAGATAGAGCCGGCGTTCGGCGGTATTCACCACGATGGTGCCGGGAGCGTAATTGGTCGGGTAGTTGACGGTGGTGCGCGGGATCGGACTTGCGCCGCCGCCGCCGCTACCGCCGAAGAAGGGCGAGTTGTCACCGTTGTAGCCCCGGGAGTCGAAGAACTGGGCCTGGGCCTGGCCGGCAGCTGCCAGGATCGTGAGCGCGGCAAACATCAAGGCAATCGGGCGCATGGTCGTCGTCCTCGCGAACAATCAAATATCTCTCAGAGAGGCCACAATTGCCGGCGCTTCGCAAGCGATGAAGCGGTGACATCAGGCACTTTCCGGCAACACGGTTTAAAAAGGCAACAGACCGCAGGCGATACCTGCATTGTCCGGCCAAGCCTTTGACGAGGCGGGTGAAGAATGGTTGATCTGGAGCGATTTCAAGCGAAGTGGGTACCGGTTCGCGTAAAGAAAACGCGACCAAACAAAAGGATAAGACCATGATCTGATTCAACCGGATCAGCTCATGGTCTGGAGTGACCTCAAGAACACCGCGGAACGGGAGCGAGAGCATGAATGGTGCGGAAAGTCTGGTGCGGACATTGGTCGCAGGCGGCGTGGATGTCTGTTTTACCAACCCGGGCACCTCGGAGATGCATTTCGTCGCGGCGCTGGACAAGGTCCCGGGCATGCGCTGCGTGCTCGGCCTGTTCGAAGGCGTGGTGACGGGGTCTGCCGACGGCTATTTCCGCATGAAGGGAACGCCGGCCTCGACGCTGCTGCATCTCGGGCCCGGCCTCGCCAACGGCCTTGCCAATCTGCACAACGCCAAGAAGGCGCATTCCGGCATCGTCAACATCGTCGGCCAGCATGCCACCTACCATATCGGTTACAACGCACCGCTGACCTCGGACATCGAGGGCCTGGCACGGCCGATGTCGTCCTGGGTCCGCACCTCGCCGGATGCCAGGTCGGTCGCCGCCGACGGCGCGGCCGCGATCGCCGCCGCCAAGAGCGCGCCGCCGCAGATCGCAACCCTGATCCTGCCGGCCGATACCGCCTGGAACGAGGCCGACGGTATCGCCGACGTGCCGGTGGACACGCAGCGCCCAAGCTACTCGCCGCAGGCGGTCGACACCGCAGCAAAGATCCTGCACGGCGATGCCGCGCACACGCTGCTGCTCGTCACCGGCAGCGCGCTGAGCGAGCACGGACTGGCGCTCGCCGAGCGCATCGCCGGCAAGACCGGCTGCACCGTGATGGGCCAGACCTATCACCCGCGCATGGCGCGCGGCCGCGGCCGCTTCTCGATCAACCGGATTCCCTATGTGATCGAGCAGGCGCTGCCGATCCTGAAGAATTTCCGTCACATCGTGCTGGTCGAGGCCAACGATCCGGTGGCGTTCTTCGCCTATCCGAACAAGCCGAGCATGCTGAAGGCGGAAGGCTGCGAGGTGCATCGCATGACCGCCTGGGGCGAGAATTCGGTCGCCGCCCTCGAGGCGCTGGCCAATGCGCTGCATGCGACGGCAAAGGACGTCAAGCCGCAGCAGCATCCGGAGCTGGTCAAGCCGACCGGCGCGCTCAACCACGGCTCGATCGCGCAGGCGATCGCCTGTGCCATCCCCGACAACGCCATCATGGTGGACGAGTCCGTCACCACCGGCCGCGGCTTCTTCCCGCCGACGGCGGGGGCCGCGCCGCACGACTGGTTGCAGAACATGGGCGGCTCGATCGGCTTCTCGACTCCGGTCGCGACCGGCGCGGCGGTCGCCTGTCCGGACCGCAAGGTGATCTGCATGGTCGGCGACGGCAGCGCGATGTACACGATCCAGTCGCTGTGGACGCAGGCGCGCGAAGGGCTCAACGTCGTGACCATCGTGTTCGCCAACCGGATCTACCAGATCCTGCGCGGCGAGTTCGACGGCGTCGGCGCCGGCGAGCCGGGCAAGCGGGCGCAGGACATGCTGAAGATCGACCGGCCGACGCTCGACTTCGTCGCGCTCGCCAGGGGCATGGGTGTGCCGGCGGTGGCGGTCACATCAGCGGACGAGTTCAACAAGGCGCTCGCGGACGTGGTCGCCGAACCGGGGCCGCGGTTGATCGAAGTGCAGATGTAGCAGCGCAATCTCAAACGGCCGTGGCGGCGGTCCAGTCCAGTCGGAGGCGCCAATGCAGACCGAGCTGAACAAGGTGATCGCCGCCGTCGCGGAGTTCTATGCGCAGGAGACGTTCCTGCTGGAGCGCGATCTCGGCGAGCGAACGCTTACTCACCGCCTGGCGGTCTATGTCGAGCGGCAGTTTCCGGGCTGGCAGGTCGATTGCAACTACGACCGGCTCGGCGAGCGCACGCTGCGGCTGCCGCGGGGCTCGGGGAGCTCGACCGATGACCATCTCGGCAAGTCGATCTACCCTGATATCGTCGTGCACCAGCGCGACATCCCGAACAATCTGCTCGCCATCGAGCTGCGCAAGGACAGCAATCACCAACCGCTCGAGCACGATCAGCGCAAGCTGCAGGCGCTGACCGACCCGAATGTCTGGTTTGCCTATGCGATGGGTGTTCTCGTGATCGTCGGGCCGAACGGCGTGAGCTCGTCCGAGGTCTATGCCGGCGGCATCATCGACAGCGCCGCGTCGCGCTGGTTTGCGGAGCGGCTGCGAGAGAGCGGGGTTGGGCAGAAGCGCGACGACGGCGCGCAGCGTTAAGTCTGTCGCATGATTCCTTCCGCGCATCGCGGTGATAGCCCGTTTGGATCATGCGCCACCCCTGCACGCGCGGCAGAACAGAAGGCGCGGGAGGTGGAGCAATTCCTGGAGCCGGTGGTCATTTTTCAGAACGATCCAATGGCGGTGCGGATTATCGGCTCTGCGCCTCTTTCGCTCCCTCTCCCGCACTTCAATTTCGCTGGTCCAGCTCTCGACTGGGCCAGGCTTCACTGTTTCAAGCCGGCGGCGCAGTTGAATGCGACGTCACAGGCCGAGGCAGCATCCGCACCGGGACAGTGAAAAGGCCGCCTGCGGGCGGCCTTTTCCTCAGCTGTCGATTTCCTTAGGTGACGATGTCCGGCATCGCCGCGGACGATTGTTTCTATTTATTGCTTGGCCGCATCGTCGCCGGTCGTTGCGGCGCCGGCCTTGGTGCTCGATTTCTTGGCGGCCTTCTTGGCTTTCTTCTTCGGCGCCATCTTGGTCGCCTCGCCCTTGGTTGCCGTGTCTCCGCTCTGCGCGGCCGGGGCCGCGCTGCCGCCCGCCTTGTCCTGCGCGAGCGCGGTGGACGAGACGAAGGCAAGCGCCGTGGCGGCGAGGATCAATGTTCGCATCGGATGGTTCTCCCAAGTTGGTTCCTATCGGGCCCTCAACGGGACAGAATGTCGCAGGGTTCCGCGGCACCGATCAGCAGTCCGTGAGCCGGGCGTGAACGGCGCGGCGGACCGCACAGGGGCGGAACCCGGGAACCATGATGCGCGTTATGTTGCCGGGCAGGAGTTCCGAGGAGAGACGCCATGCGCTGGCGGTCAATGACGGAAACCACCAACATTGTGCTCGACACCACCCCGGAGAACACATTCTATGCGGTGGGCTGGACGGTCAGCGGCGTGGCGACGCTCGCCACCATCGTCGCGGTCTGGATGTTCGGCATCTGAAGGCAGGCGGTCCGTCCGTGCAAACAATCGGCGTGCCGGTACCGGCGGGCCGACGCGCGGTGACCGCTTACTTCCGCAGGATGGCCAGCGCTTCCCGGTAGAGCTGCGAGAAACTGACCAGGAGCGCGCTCGACAGCAGGAACATCGCCATGCTGTCGTAGTCGTCGGCGGTCGGCCAGGAGAACTCGAAATAAGGCGGCATGAACGCCCACCAGACGATCGGAACCGTAATGATCGTTGCAAAGGAGCCGGCCGGTGCGCCGCCCGCCAGTCCGGCGATCAGGATCGCCGGCACGAAGCCCGCGAAATAGAGCTGCATGCCGAAGCTTGCGAACATCTCCTGCGTCGCGGTGGCCAGCACCACGGCCAGCAATGCGACGACGAAGGTCGACAGCGACCACGGTCGCAGCTTCAGAATGTAATCATTGCCCTTGCGCATCGAGACGTCCCGGCCCCCTCGCGAGTTCCGGGAAGGTAGCCGAGGAGGCCTGCAAACAAAACCCCGTATGACTCCGTGGGGCAGGATTGTGTGCGATACAGTGAAAAGGAACCGGCCCGGTCAAGCCGCTGCCGCATTGTCGCGCTTATTGCATTGCGGCAGGGTGATGGTGGGACAACACGATGCTCGAGCTCCTGATTGTCGTTCTCGTCGCCGGGATCGGGTTCGTATCGGGGTATGGCGTCCGCGCGCTGATCTCGTTCCGCAAACGCCGGTCACCGCCGCGCGGACGCGCGCCGCGGCTTCGGGCCGCGAATGACGACATCTCCGCGCGCGGCTGGTCCCGGTCGACCGGCACCCAAGGCGCCGATCAAGCCGCCCCGCCATCCGACGAACTCGACGGCGCCGTGCGCGACCTGCTCGGCGAGCTCAGCCGGCGCACAGCCAACCCGTCACCCACGCCGCAGCGCCGCCGGCAGTGAGCCGGGAATGCCGGCCGCTCCTTTGCATGGGGTTGTTTTCGACATTTTTGATGAGGCGGTGCCGACGGGGCACCGGCACCGGAATGTCGACAATCGTCCGACTGACGGTTCCGGAAGGGATCAGGCGGTTCAGGAAGGGGAATGGTGGACGCACAAGGGATCGAACCTTGGACCTCTCCCGTGTGAACCACAATCCGTAGATCCAGGTTGACCCAACGCGGCCATAGTGTTGTCGAAATAATTCATTATAATGCAGTAGCTTATGGCCGTTTGAGCCTCGCGGGGCCATAAGCGGCCATACCGCATTTTGTGTGCCCCCGTTGTGCCCGCCGCAGATTTTCCCTTGGGGCACACAAATCGGGGAGGGATCTGTGCTCCCTCTGTTCTTCAAGGCGCCGTTCTTCCGCGCTGGTGTGCCCCGGGGCGGAAAAGCGAAGGAAAGTCAACGCAAGCTTCCCGTCGCTTGGATGATCCGGGCGTCTTCGGGGCACACCTCGATAGGAGCGCAAGGGCCATGCCGGAGCCTACCAACCAGCTGACACTCACTGATGCAGTAATCCGTAGCGCCACGGTGCCGCCGGGCAAGGCACAGCATTATCTCCACGACGACAAGCTGCCCGGCCTCGCCCTGCGCATGCGCATCACCGGCGGCCGGACTTGGGTCTACCTCTTCACCAAGCCGGGGGTGAGAGGAACCCAGCGCAAGACCCTCGGACCATGGCCCAGGTACAACGAGAAGGCCGCGCGCAAGGCCGCCACCATTGCCGCAGGCGAGGTGTTCAAGGGCATGGACCCAAACGACGCGAAACGCGAGGCGAGGCGACAACAGGCGGTTGAAAAGCAGCGCACAATACTGGCTGACCTCATCGTTGAAGATGGTCCTTACCAGACGTCATTGACGGGACGGCAGGTCGTCAACTGGAAGCCGGCAATGTCGGCGCTGCGGCGCGGGCTCAAGGAGCACGCCGATAGTGGGGTCGGAGACCTGACGCGACGGAAAATCATGGCAGCAGTGGACAAGGTTACCAAGACCGGCAAGCGGGGCGCGGCCAAGGACCTGCGCAAGCACACCCACACCTTCCTCGAATGGTGCGTTGGCGAGGGCTACGTCGACCACAATGTGCTTGCCGGTTATCGCGAGCCTAAGGAAACCCGTGCGCAAAGGATTGGGCGCCGAACGAAGGGCCGTGCTTTGACCGATGAAGAAATCATCAAATTCTGGCACGCATCCGGCAAGCTCGGGACCTTCGGGCTTCTGGCAAGGACGTGCCTGCTCGGTGGTCCGCGCCGAAGCGAGCCAACCATGATCGAGTGGTCGAAGCACGTCATGGAGGATCGCATTACGTTCGATGCGGCATGGACTAAGATGGGCCTACACCACGATGTACCGCGTACTCACATCGTTGATGAGGTGCTCGCGGCCGCGAAACATTTTCAGCGCGCCACGTCCGACTACGTCTTCCCGTCACCAAAAACCGGTGGGCAGATGTCCGGCTTCACCAAGATGGTCAACCGCCTGGTCAAGGAGGCGGGTGTCGCAAAATTCACCATGCATGACTTACGGCGCAGTCTGCGTACCATCATGTCCCGCTGTGGCTACGACAATGAGATCCAGCGGCTGTGTGTCGGGCAAAAGCCAAGTGGAATCGATCAGGTCTACAATCACGACGAACAGTGGATCATTCGCAAGATGGCATTCGAAGCGGCTCATGATTACATCGCGGAGCTGGTCGGCGCGATACGGGTTGGCAAGGCCGTGCGCCTGCGGAGAACAAACCCGCTCGATCCTATCAAGGCCGAGCTACTCGGCCGTCTCCGGGAACACTATGCGGCTGAGATGGCTTAGTGGTTTTGTCGCATCCGGCCAGATAGTTGCGCACCGCGTCTGCTCGATAGAGCGGGCGGCCGTCGACATAGCGCCATTTCAGCGGGTGGTTCGGATCGCGCCGCCACTGCTCCAGCGCTCCGGGAGTGCGACGGACGACTGCTGCCGTCTCCAAGGCGGTCAAATTGGAGCTGCCCGGGAGGGTATCGATATCGAAAGTTGCGGGTGGCGGCATGCCACGATTTTTGCGCGGGCGCTTCTCGGCGGGCGATATTTTCCAGTGGTCTGGCGATCCAAACGCCGGGGGGAGAGCCTCTTCGTTTTTCTCGCGCATGCCTCAACCCCGAGCTCCGACCAGTCTTTGATCAACTAAGATCGGGGCTTTCTCAAGCAAGAAAGAGATCTAAACGGCAGGTGCGGCAGTTGAGTAGCTGTAGCGTACAAAAAGGACGAATGGTCTGCGGGTTCGAACTGATATGATTTTCAGTCGAGGATCGCGTTTTTCGATTAACATCTAACGGATCAGAGTTTAGCCCCAATAGTGCGTACATGGCACCCGTACCGAGGGTTGTCGAGACTCATTTCCGCAATTTCATAGACTCGATTTGTCTCTGTTGGGCTCGTTGAACCGCGGGCTATTCGTCGCGCATGTCGGCTGTTGCGCAGGTTGTCGACGCGATGTCCCACTGCGGAATGTTTACGGTGGCGGGACTTCAGGCCACATCAGAGGTTTGAGCCAGCTTAAGTTCCAGGATCTCGGCATGGCCGAGCTGGGTGGAAAGGTCTCGCTCGATGAGCGGCTTGAGCCAACCAATGTTGGACGACCCTCCCGACAGCAATACGATGGTGATCGGACGGCCTCCGAGCTCCTGCTCTGCCCGCTTGAGCACTGACCGCAGTCTTGTCCACCGAGCGGTCGATCCCGCGAAACAGCAATTCTCGCGCGATGGCGTGGTTTATCATGAACCCACGCGCGCAGCCGCGGCGCGCGCGCCGACTTCGCAGCGCGGCAGTTTGCGAATTTCGCGCTGCGCCGTTTGTGGCTAGGTCGCCATAGGCGCGCGCCTCATTGGCCGGTGCGTGTCCCTGGATGATGTTCTGGATGCGCTCGTCCATGAACGAGAACCGCCCTGCCCCGTGGTCGAAGCGCTTCGCTCAGCGGATCATCATGTCCGGCGCCGGCTTGTGCAGCTCGGAATGGAAAGCTCGCCTCATCAAGAGTCGGGCAAAGGTTATTGATCGTAACCGGTATGAGCTCCCACGTCCGCGATGATTAGCGGTCGCGTGCGTAGCGGATGGGCATCCAGTGCTGGCGCAGCGCCTCAACGACGGCTGGGATATCGAGATAGGCGCTACGGAGGAAATCCTCGGTTTTGCGACCGTTTCGTGGCGGTCCGAGCAGCGGACGGGCCTGATCGTCGCGACAAAATGAGTTGCGTCTTCCCATCGCAATCGGGCGCATGGAACGCTCGACTGTGTTGCTGTCAACTTCGACACGGCCGTCGCGGAGAAACAGCGTCAACCCGTCACAGTGATTGAGCGCATAGTTGATCGCCTCCGCCAGCTTCGATTGGGAGAAGAGTTGGCTGACCATTGCGGTCAGGCGCGTCCTGAGCGCCTCCATCAATGGAGCGGACCTGGTGCCGCGGGTGGCCAGCCGCTGCTCGGCACTGCTGCCACGGATCTCTGCTTCGATGGCATAGACCGCCTGCAGGCGCTCGATCACTTCGCGCGCGAACGGCGACGCGGTCGTCTTGAACACCTCAATGAATTTGCGGCGGGCATGGGCGAGACAAAAGGCGAGTTGGATCGCACCGCCATGATCGCGGGCGAGCGCTTTGTAGGCGGCATAACCGTCGACCTTCAGAATGCCGGAAAAGCCCGTTAACTGTCTGGCGATCTCCGCCGTGCCACGGCCGTCGGCGAACACGTAGGCCACCGCCGGCGGCGAGGGGCCGCCCCATGGCCGGTCATCCATGGCATGCGCCCAGAACTGGCAGATGCGCGGGCGATGTCGTCCGGGATCGAGCACCGGCATCGGCGTCTCGTCGCAGAACAGGCGCGGCGCGGCATGGATCGTGCGCAGCTGGAGCGCATAGAGGCTCCTGAGCCACCAGGCCGCACGCACTCAGCCGGCGAGCGTCGCCCTGTCGAGATGGACACCCTGGCCGGCCAGAATTTGCGCCTGTCGGTACAGCGGCAGATACCAGGCGAACTTCGAGACTACCACGTGGCTCACGAGTGCGGTCGAAGCCATGCCGCTCTCGATCAGGCGCGGCAGCACCTTCGCCTGGATCACACCATCGGTGCAGCGGCGGCAGCCGTACTCGGGACGGACCGTCCGCAGCACCCGCAGGATCGCCGGGATGATGTCCAGCACCTCGCTGACGTCCTCGCTGATCTTGTGAAGCTGGCCCTGGCAACAGGGGCATGCGGTCGCCTCCGGCTCCAGCACATGCTCGCAGCGCGGCAGGTGCTTTGGAAGCGCGCCGATGTTGCGGCGCGCCTTCTTCCGCAGTGGCTTGCCGGGCGGCTTTGCCGCAGCCGCATCGTCGTTGGCAGCTGCAGGCGGCGTGACGTCGGTCTCAAGATCGCCAAGCTCAAGCGCGAGCTGCTCGGCCACGAGCGCGGCAAGCCGCTCCGAGCGCTTCCCGAAGATCATGTCCTTGAACGTCTGCATTGCTACGCGCAGCGTCTCGTTCTCAGTGCCAAGCGCGAGCACCATCTCGGTGAGAGCTGCCGGATCGGTCGGGAGAGCGTCGGGGCGAATCGCCATGACCAGACGATACATCCGTGCGACCCATGCTCCAGTGAAATCCTCACTTCTCAGCCGACAATGGCCGGCTGCTTCACAGGCTTGGGCGACACACGCGTCCACTCGAGCCCGTCGAGTAGCATCGCAAACTGCGTCGCGCTGAGATGCACAACGCCGTCGCGGATCGGCGGCCAAGTGAAACGCCCCTGGTGCAACCACTTCGTTACCAACACCATGCCGCTGCCGTCCCACGCCAGAAGCTTCACTCCGTCGCCGCAATATGGGTTCGCGCGCAGTGCTTAGCTCGCCAGCGCCGACAGCGTATGCACCGACTTACGAAAGTCGACCGGCTGGGCCGCCAGCACCACCTTGATGTCTGACCGTAGAGCAATCACCGGATGCCCCGAAGCGCCGATAGCACCACCGAAAGCGTCGCCGGTTCCACGCCCGGCTCGACCCGGATGCGCCCCCCTTCACCTCAATCTCGACCACTCCACAGACCTTGGCCGGCGGCGCAATCTCCACAGCTTCATCTGTACCTGCGAAATACACTCGGACTTGCCAACCCTCCCGCCACCGCTCTCGGCGCCAATTTGGATAGGCACGAAGTTCTGGGCTTTGCCGGCGAGCGCCGCCGCCACCTGGCGTCGCTACACCGTGAGCAGTCCGCGAGAAACGCCATTGCGCCGCGCCACCTCGGAGATGTTCGTTCCCTCCTCAAAGCTCTCCGCCGCGATCCGGGCCTTCTCCTCGCTCGTCCACCGTCGTCGCCGGCGCTCCCCAGTGGTCACCTCAACGCGGCTATAAGAGTCACCTTCCTGCCTGGCATCAAGCATGGCATTTGCCATCGCGCCACCTCCACCGATCAGCTCTTGCCAGCCGGTATCGCAGACAAGCTTCGTCAGTGCGAGGTGAGGCCCTCATGCCGGTTACTCTTGGATGGCAATTGCAGATCGAGGAAATCAGCAGGCGTGGTGAACCCGCCCAGCATCGGTGACGCAGTCGTGCTCAAGTCTGCCGGTGTAACCTGATCTTCTCGCCGCCCTTCCGGGCCGGGTCGATCCGACGGCTCTGCAAAATAGTCAAGCGTTTCCATCGACGGCAATTGCCGCAAACGATCAACTACCAATGCTCGCAGTTGACCATGCTGATGGAGGCATGACCAACTTAGATAATGATCGTCATTGAAAACCTCCGGCTGCATCGTATGCGTTGGGGCATAAAGTTATCATCGGCCGATGCGCACGAGAAGGATAGGGCTACAACACACTTGGTATGTTTCCTTCAACCATTCGAAGGGGCCAAATCGATACCCCATTCGAGAAACCAGAACCTTTGCAAGTGAGGCTGACGCGAAGAGTTTCGCGGACGAACTGCTGAACAGCCCGCCGGCGAGTTCGCCTACGATACTGGCAGGCACGATAAACCCACAAAATCCAAGGCGCGCAATTGGGTCGAGCGACATAGTACTTTGGATACGTGGTCGCAACTGACATAATTGACAGCGCGTACGAAAAGCGTGTGTTGGCGTCATTCAGTCGACCCATCAGAAAATTATCTCGAGCGCTTCAGATTTCTGTGGGACGCCGATCGTGAGACTACGATCCACGACCATCTCTGAACCGGTAATCTAAGAGGATGCTCGCAGGAGTGGGAACGCAGTCACGGCCGAACTACCTCGATATCGCCCGCAGGACGCAAACGCCGTCGCGTGCGGGCGTCAGCTTTCGTTAGCTCTTTCCAGCCTTCGCTGCGCAAGCGACCTTCGCGGATTGACTGTTTGTTTCCAGCACGAACAACTTCGTCGAGTGCGCGGCTGACCATGCCGCACTCCTCTTCAAGTACTTTCACCGACTTCTTTAGCTCGGCCGCCCGAGGATGAACAGAGGATGAGTGGCCAGGGAGCGACGCCCCCCAGAGCAGGTAGGAGCCCGATCCAATGTTGATGCTGTACCGTCAAGCGTCGTTAGCCTTTCGGGCTGGAATTCGTGGAGCATCAGGATCCGACGATGTCTAAAACGACCGCCAACTTGCGCCCAGAAGTTAAGAAGCGCATTGCCCAGATCGAAAGTATGACGCTGGTCCAGATTCAAGAGGTCATGATGGATTGTGTGTCCGAGCGGTCTGCTGGCAGGATGACGAAATGTGAGGGCAATGCGTTGCGCCGAGCACTGAACAAGCGGGTCAGCATCCTCAGACGAGACCTTGTCGCATAAGTTCGCGAGCTGGTCAGGCGAGGCACTGATGTCGCACAGCCATAGGACACGCATTTAGCTGGGGAGAGCCTAGATAAATGAGGGCTTCTAGGTGGGACTTGCCAGGCAAGCGATTTACCCGATGGTCTAAGCTGGACGACCAGCGGGTAATCGAACTGTGGGAAGCCGGGCGAGCTGCGAAAGAGATCGCGAGTGAGCTAAAGCGCAGTGAGTCGGCGATCAGGGCCCGGGTCGCCACCCTTGCACGCCTAAAAAGAGAACCCACGGTGAGCTGCTGCCGGTTTGATGGACACCGAGATTAGGTGTTTCATGAAGCCGGAGGTGGGCGATGAAGAGATGGAAGTTCAGTCGCGAATTCAAGACCGAGGCGGTCAAGCTGGTTAGGGAGCGTGGGGTTTCGGTGGCGCGCAAGCCGGCCGCGACCTGGATGTTCATGAGAACGTTCTGCGCAAATGGGTGAAAGAATTCGGCTCCAATCCGGTGCAGGCCTTTCCCGGCCACGGGCAGATGAAGCCAGAGCAGCAGGAGATCGGGCGGTTGCGCCGTGAGGTCGCCAAGTTGAAGGCCGAGCGGGATATCCTAAAAAAGGCCGTAGCCTTCTTCTCGAAGGAAGCGACATCAAGTTCGTCGTCATCGCGAAGCACCGGCTAATCTGGCCGGGTGGCATGGCTATGCGACGCGAATCGCTCGCCCAGCGCCAGATCCCGCAGCGACGAAGAGCTCAGCGGCAAGGTAAAGGCCAGCTTCATGGCGAGCGACCGCACCTATGGTGCGCCCCGTGTGTGGCGTGATCTGCTCGCCGATGGGGCGGCTGTGGCCTGCACCAAATCGAACGGCTGATGCGCCTGCAAGGCTTGCGGGCGCGGCCGCGACGCCGGCGCTTACTTAGATCGACAGCTCGAGACTGTGCCGGCGAACCTCCTTGACCGGCAGTGCGCCGCCGAGCGATCGAACCAGAAGTGGATCGCCGACTTTACGTATCTCTGGACGGCCGAGGGCTGGCTCTACGTCGCAGCAGTGATCGACCTGTTCTCACGCCGGGTGGTGGGTTGGTCGATGAGCGCCGCGATGACAGCTCTGTTGGTAACCGATGCCCTGCTGATGGCTGTCTGGCGACGCGGCAAGCCGGACGCCCTGTTGCACCACTCCGACCAGGGCAGTCAGGGCGGACAAGGCTTACGACGCCAACAGCCTGCGTCAGCTTCTCGCCGCCACGCAGGCCAAAGCCGTCATTCCCTCACGACGAGCCGTAGTCAGCCAATCCCTTATGACAAGCGGCTCTACCGTCAGCGCAACCTGATCGAGCGCATGTTCGCTCGCCTCAAGGACTTCCGCCGCATCGCCACTCGCTACGACAAGCTTGCCAGAAACTTCCTCTCAGTAGCCTTCATCGCCGCCGCCGTCGTCTGGTGGCTCAATTGAGTCCGGACCTTAGCACTACTTTGGCAGATCGTTGATTTTGCCGTGCTTTATGGGACTCCCGAATCAATTTTTCAATGAGGTCGGCTCTTGGCTAACCATGGCGGAATGGCAAGACGAACTCGAACGCTGGCTGATGCCGTTCTTGGACCGGTTGGGTCATAAGACTCGGCAGCGGATGTGTCCTCTGTACGTTGCGGGATTGATCGGTCCTGGCGATCGCAAGAGCGTTCAGCCGATGGCAGAACGCGTTGCCACGGGCAACTACGACCAGCTGCACCATTTCATTGCGGACGGTGTCTGGGACGCGACACCGCTGGAGACAGAGTTGCTCAACCCGGCGGACCGACTTGTCGGCGGCAGGGATGCGGTGCTGGTTATTGATGACACCTCACTGCCGACGAAGGGTGAACGCTCGGTTGGTGTTGCGGCTCAATACGCGTCGGCTCTCGGCAAAACGGCAAATTGCCAAACGCTGATGTTTTTGACGCTTGCGCGCGGCGAAGTGCCAGTGATGGTCGCGTTACGTCTCTTTCTGCCTGACAATTGGACAAGCGACGTGTCTCGTTTGAAGCGCGCTCGCGTGCCAGTCGAACACCGAACGCCACGGTCCAAACCGGAGATTGCTTTGGCCGAGATTGATCGCGCGATGACAGCCAACGTGCGCTTGGATGTGTGCTGGCGGATGCGGGATACGGACTTAGCGCACCGTTTCGACAAGGGCTGACAGAGCGCGGGCTGGCCTGGCTGTCGGTATCCCTCGGCACCTGAAAGTGTATCCGGTCGATGTGAAGCTCATTTGGCCGATTACCAAAGTCCGCGGGAAACCACGAAAGCACCACGTGCCCGATATCTTATCGATTGCGGCAGAACAAATGCTGGCCGGCGCCAAATGGAAAGCCGTGAGTTGGCGCAGCGGGGCGAAAGGTCGGCTGAAAGCCCGATTTGCTGCTCTCCGTGTCCGCACCGCCGACGGCCCTCCTCAGCGGATTTGGGATAAGGGTCAGCAGCATCTCCCGGGCGACGAAGCTTGGCTCATTGGCGAGCAACGTGCCTCAGGGGAGAAGAAATACTATCTTGCCAATCTCCCTGCGGCGACGGATCTGCGCACACTAGCCGCCACCATCAAGGCAAGATGGATTTGTGAGCAGGCGCATCAGCAGTTGAAGGAGGAGCTTGGACTTGATCACTTCGAGGGGCGATCATGGCAGGGTCTTCATGGCCACGCCCTGATAACAATGATTGCCTACGCCTTCCTGCAACATCGTCGCCTCGCACACGCGGGGCGGAAAAAAATCAACGGGCCTCCGCCTCAGCCAACCATGCCCGCCGTACGTCACGCCATCGTCGATCTCATCCTTCGGCCGCCGTCTCAACGGTGTCCATACTGCCGAAAACAAGTCCCTGAAAAACACTAACGCAAACAATTCTGCCAAAGTTGTGCTAGGTCGTTCTGATCCGCGCGTCGCACGAGATAAGTCGGTCGATCGGCGCGACCCGCCTACCTCGCACACTGGCGCGCGTACTATCGCAATATCACGGAGCGAAGAGGCCTGAAGCTGGCTACACGCGTGATCTTCTCATTCGAATCTATAGGACGCCTGAAAGAACGTACCCCAGCGCTCCATGCTGAACTTCGAAAACTGAATACCGCTGATGTTTCCCGGACCACCACAGCCTGTGCATTTCTCTTCGCTGTCCTTTTGGGTCCACATTGCCCAATAGCGCCCGCCGACGCCGACGCTGAAGTTATTGGTGATGAAGTAGGACAGCACGCCTTCAACCTGTACACCCCCGCCTCCGTGCCCGCGTTGATCAATGAAGGTGGTCGTCGGGCGCAAGAGATGATTGTCGCGGCCTTTGAAATCGGTCCAGGGCAGGTAGGCGACGTCAGCGTTCAAGCGCCAGCGCTCGGTCAGCATGTTTTCGGCGCTCAGGCCGACGCGAGGTGCATTCCACTGCGTGTTCTGGCTGCCAATTATCCTGTCGTCGCCGGGCGATAAGCATGCAAACACTGGGTTGGCGATCTGGGCGCATCCCGTCGAATCGGAGCTCTGGCCGTAATAGGTCCAACCGATGAATGCGCCGATCTTGTAGTTGGCGCCGCGCAGGAAATCGTATCCGGCATCAGCCGTATAGTACGTGAATGTTCCGTTTGCCTGGCCTGATACGTTGTTGATGTAGGGAAAACTGCGTTCGATGCCCCAGTCTTCATTGTTGATGTTTCCTGCGTTGAAGCGTCCGGTGCCAATATTGCTTTTCAGGAATACTCCCCACGGGCTGTCAAGACGGCCAAATAATTCCCCGGAAAGTCCGTCCAATCCGTGATAGGTGAGCCTCGATATGAGAATGCTTGGGTCTAGAGGGCTGCCATCGGGCACTGCGCTACTGTCCCATTGGAAGCGTCCCCGGCTGAGCCAGAGCCGCGATCCGCCTTCGAACGACCAACCGGCCGCGTAAGCAATTGGCGCGCCGGCGGGTGCTTTCGTGTACAGCCGCGCATCGGACCATTTCGCCGTCCATGAGGCGGCGCCAAAATGGTAGTTCAATCCGATCATTCCGACGTGATAGTTGCTGGACAGGCTGGTTGTGTTCGCCGGAAGAATTGCGAACGGCGGATTCTGCACCGTCGGAGGAGTCGTGACACTCGGTCCGCCGAAATGCAGATAGTCATACTCAACTTTGACCGACCATGCAGGTGTAAGCGCTTGCTCGACGCCCAGCCCTATGACGCCCCCGACCCGACCATAGTCGAAATGGGTTTTGTGCTGTGGCCAGTCGCCATAGAACTCGTTGTTATTGAGGACGTCGCCCCGATTGTTTTGCCAAGCCACGCCTCCCTTGAGATAGGCCTGCGTGCGGCCCAGCACGCCAAACGCGTAACCGACGCGGCCGGTCCCGGTGGCAAAGACGTTGGGACCTGCCTTGCAGTTTGCGCTCACGACGAAGCCGGACGTCGCTAGGCAAGTATTTGTGCCGTCGGAGACAGCACCGCTGGCATCAAGTTCAACGCCAAACACCCAGCCGTCCTTCTGCCAATTGTAGCCGATCTGGCCACCTGCGAGGAACACTGGGGTGTCGACGACATCGCCATAGATTGACGGACCGTAGGGATTTCTAAAGGAAGTCCGGCCGTAGCCGCCGCCGAGGTGGCCGCCAATATAGCCGCCGGACCAGTCCCACGCCGCCGGTGGCAATTTCAGTTCTGGCTCAAGGTTTGCCGCATTCGCTGCACCGGTTGCGACGAGCGCAATTGTCGTGGCTCCCAAAAGAAGAACTCCAGATCGCATCCAACACGTCCCTGTATTTTCTCGGTCCACGACCGAGCGTCCTTAACTTATCGCGCAGCAAACCGTCGGGGCGGACCAGACGCTAACAGCGACGCACGCCGCATCCGTCCCGAAGACCATCGCACTGCGATTGGTGATGATGCCGTGAACAGTGCAAACCACGTGCCGAAGTGAATTCGTAGGCTCTGCAGGCACTTCGTCGCGGGGTGTGGCGTAAAGTTGCTGACAATGGTCCGAATACCGACAGCGCGCAACCTGTGCAATACGTTGGCTCCGCGCGATATCATGCGCCTACGTCCACAACGCCCTGTTTTCCTTGGCTAGCGAAAGACGCGTGTAGGATATAAACATGGCGTAGCATTGCTGCGACGGCGGATTCTGCTGAGCGCATCGACAAGATCGAGCAACGGACCGGTATGAGCAAGCCGCATTGGCGTCCCGCCCGCGCGTGTGACCTTGCTGCGATCAGCGCGATCGCCGCGCGCATCCATCCTGATCTGTTCGGGCGCCCCGAGGCGTTCGCGGAAAAGATTCGGCTTTGTACTGATGGCGCCCGCGTGCTCGCCGCGGAGGAGGCGATCGTCGGCTACGGGCTCGCTTATCCCTGGAAGCAGCATCAGTTTCGCCGCTCGACGGCTTTCTCGAACGATTGCCTGACGATGCGGATTGCCTTTATGTACATGACATCGCTGTGCTGCCCGACGCCCGCGGCGGTATGGCACGCGCTTATGTCGCGACGATCGAGAAACTCGCGCGCTCGTCGGGCATTGCGGCTCTCGCGCTGGTCTCAATCTACGCCGCGCGACCGCTATGGGAACGTCTCGGCTTTCGGCCCGTCACGACGAATGCGGAGTTGAGCGCAAAGATCGCGTCCTACGGCAAAGGCGCGACCTACATGCTCCGCAATCTCGGTGCGGGGTAGTGCCCGCCGCCTACTGCGTGAAGCGAAGCCACGTGCTCGAACCGGTCTCGGACAGCCTCCGTCAAACAATCGCGTATGCCGTTCCAGTCGCGCCTATCGCGACTCGCAAATGTCCATGAAGCTCACATCCGCATAGCCATCGGGAAAGGTCACGGTCGCTGGACTGTCGAGGTGATCGTTGAGCTGCTTGCGGGCATCCTCGAAACATTCGCGCGCCCGCGGCGGCATCCACTCCTTTTCATAGATGCCGGCGAGCGAGGCGATCGAGAGCCTGTCATTGCGCTGGCTGAAGATCCGGTGACGTGTGCGAGTTGCCGCGGCCGTCAGGTTGGGACCTCGATCGGGTCTTTGGTCGAGCTCTTGCCGGCAGTCGAATCCTTGCGACCGCAAGGCAGGGGCCTCGGGAGGGCGGAAGGCTCGAGGTGCCCGGATCATCCGATGTGGGATATGGCTGCGGCTTCCGCCACGATAGTCGAATCCTTGCTGGCACGTCTGCGCAACCGGCGACCGACCCGCGACGCGCAAGCCCCGATCGCGGGGCGATGACGGCGGGCGGCCCTCGATGTCCCCCAAGGATTCAAACGCAACCAAATTTGGCGCAGGTTATGCGCCGCGCAGTTCGCCGGCCGTGACGCACGGTCGAAGAGAGCGCTGGGTTTGACTGCAACGTCCCCGGGCAATTGAAACGGGCGGTTCAGGTGGCGCGCCGCGAGCGGGCCGAACTGGTCACGCGGCGATCACGGTCATGTGAATGACCAGGGGCACGATTGTCGGATGGGTGGTGTTTTTGGCTGACCGGTCGGGCACGGTGCGGACGTTGGGGCGCGGTCTCGAGCGGCAAGACTCAAGTCTAGGCGCGTGCGGATTGGGCCGCAAGGTCGGTGGTTGGCTCGACTGCTTTCGAGGGAGTGCGTATCGACGAAGGTGCTCGCACGCCGTGCCCGCGGCGTCGAAATCGCAGGACGAGATATTAGCACGAAATACAACCAGAGATCATTTTCGCGTGCTGCTTTTTCCGGTTGCTGTCCGGTTGCAGGATGGAACCAGAGCGGAGCCGATATTGGCCATGAAACGCCCGGCAAAGCGGGCGCGAGCGAGCAAAACCGGCGAGAACCGGTGCAACTTGGGAGGCGGTCAGACAGGCAGCCGGCGTGATTGCCGCAAACGATGACGGCGGACAGATGCGACGATGGCGTTGCTCTCTCGACATCGCGCCGGCGTTGGTCTCTAGACCTGACGCGCGCGGCGATGACACACCTGACGTTGCGGACTGGCGCCCGCGCACAGGCCTGTCCGGTTCGGCTGTCTGGCTTGCCGGGCGGATTGGCTCGGGTACGCGGCCTGGATAAGCGGCTCGGCTAAGCAGCTTTGCTGTTCGGCCTGATCGTGGGCCGTTCGGACGTTGCGCGCTTGCGCGGACGGTCCGGCGGCTGGGCCTCAAGGCCAAGCTTGTAGAGGGGGATGGTCCTGGCACCGGCCATACTGTGCCCACAGGCGCCGCCAGAACTGGGCGCAGGTTTCGCCATCGGGGCGCGCGTGCCAGCTTTGAACGAGGATGCTCCGCTATGCCTTCCAGCCCGCGATGCGGGATAGGATTTCAGGCCGAACTTCTTGGTCGCGCTGCGGACGAGGGTCTGCGTGGTCCTGAACAGGAAGGCGATCTCGATCGGCCTGATCCTGCTGCTCCGGTGCAACGCAAGCAGTTAGGAAACCGTTCCTCCCGGTCGACCGGCGAAGCGAGTTTCCGCTCAAAAGCGTACCTCTCGGGGTGGGTCGGCTTGCTGGCCGCCCATTTCCGACGGATGCAAATGCGCGCCTTCGATTTCCCGCGACGGAGGGCGCCTTCATGCGACCAAGACCCGAGTGTCTTTCAATGTTCCTCCGCATGAGCGTACACCTGTGCTGCTCGCGGGGCTTGCCGAATGACTTTATGCGTAAGATTGGATGAGGTATCGTAGGTTTGGTCGCTGTGGGGAAAGGCGGTAGCGCTCTCCCGCTACCAATCATTCGATCCTTTCAGGTCAAACGGCGATCTCCTGCGGGTTCCGCGTGCCCGAACGGCAGGCGGTGCGCGGCCGGATCGCCATGATCGTTCGGCCAAAGGCGTCGAACGTCGCAGCCGCAAATGCCGGCCGGTCAGGCGCGGCACCATCAGGGACCAGCAAATCACCAGCTGCATCGGCTTTGTGCGTCGGCGCGCCCGACCGCTGATCAATGAACTGCATCTGTCGGAGGCGGATTGCGCGCCGAGGGGCAGTTTCAGGGCAGGTCTTGTACATCCCGCAGGAGCGTCTGCCGCAAAATCGGTCAAAAGCCACATTCATCGGCCCAAAATTTCCGAGAAATTCGAACTGGCACACCTCCTGCATGACCGTTTTGACCGATTCTCTGGTCGTTGCAAAAAAGGGGAATGTCGATGCATCCGAAATTTGACCGCCGCCACTTTCTGAAGGGGGCAGCGGGAGCTGCGGTTGCTGCGGGCTACACGCAGATCAATCCAGACTTCTTCATCCGGCAAGCCCATGCGCAGGCCGGCAAGACCATGACCTTCCTGTCGGCCGAGAACATCACCGGCAATTGGGATCCGACCGCCCACACGACGCTGTCGCAGAAGAACATCGAAGGCTTCGTGATGGGTTTCCTCACCCGCACGCCGATGAAGCTCGAGAACCCCGGTGAGGTGGTCTACGAGCTCGCCACCGACATCAAGTTGCTCGATCCCAATCGCCTGCAGATCAAGCTGCGGCAGGGCGTGCTCTTCCACGACGGCAAGCCGTTCAAGGCGGAGGACGTCAAGGCCACGTTCGAATACGGCTCAAAGCCCGATCGCCCGGCGCAATGGTACCCCGGCCCGTCCGACACGCTGAAGATCGAGACGCCCGACGACTACACCGTCATCGTCGACACGTCGAAGGGCGGCTATCCGGCGCATCTCTTCATGTTCCTCGCGGCCTTCCTGCCGATCATGTCGGCGAAGGATATCGCGGGCGGCCCGGGCGGCGTGCTGTCGCAGCGGCTCAATGGCACCGGTCCCTTCAAGTTTGTCGAGCAGCGCGGCAACGATACCGTGATGAAGGCCTTCGACGGCTACTTCAAGGGCAAGCCGGCGATCGCGGGCATCAATTTCACCTTCACCGGCGACTCCACGACGCGCATGCTGTCGTTGATGAACGGCCAGGCCTCGATCGTCGAGCGCCTCGAGCCCGAGCAGGTCGATACCGTCAAGGGCAATCCCAACATCCACATCAATCGCGTGGTGTCCGTCGAGAACAAATATCTCTGGTTCCGCTGCTCGAAGCCGCCCTTCAGCGATCCGCGCATCCGGCTTGCCGCCTGTCACGCCATCAATCGCGACCTCATTCTCGAGGTGCTGGGCTCGGCCGGGCATGCGTCGTCCAACTTCGTGTCGCCGGTCAAGTTCGGCTACATCGATCTCGAGAACTATCCGAAGTTCGACCCGAAGAAGAGCCAGGCGTTGCTCGCCGAGGCCGGCTTTCCGAACGGCAAGGGCCTGCCGCCGCTTGAATACATCACCTCCGTGGGCTTCTATCCGAAGACCAAGGAGTATGGCGAGATCATCACCGCGATGCTCAACGAGCAGGGCTTCAATGTCAGCCTGACCGTGCTCGAGCCTGCCGCCTGGAACGAGCGGCTGTACCATCGCCCCGGTGGTGGCCCCGGCCACATGGTCGACTGCGGCTGGTCGACCGGCTCGCCCGAGCCCGACCTGGTGCTCCGTACCCATTTCCATTCCTCCTCGCATCGCATCTGCGGCATCGAGGATCCGGCGATCGATGCCAGCCTCGACAAGGAACGCAGCGCGCCGACGCTCGAGGAGCGCAAGAAGATCCTCCAGACCGAGACGATGCCTTTGCTGGCTTCGAAGATGCCGGCGCTCGCGCTGTTCACGTCGGTGATGATCCACGCGATGCAGAAGGATTTCGAAGGCCTGTACATCTATCCGGACGGATCGATGGATGCCTCCAGGCCCGTCGCCTGATCACGGATGCTCGCCGCGTGCCGCGCTTGGCCGGCACGCGGTTTGCCATGTCTCTTCCGGAGCTTGCGAATGTTCGTCCTGAATTTCCTGCTGCGGCGTCTGGCTCAGGGCGTCCTCATCATATTCCTGGTGTCGCTGTTGATCTTCACGCTGCTGCGAATCGTGCCGGGCGATCCGGTGCGCCTGATGGCGGGCGGCATGGCGCCGGAAGCGCTGATCGAGAAGATTGCGACCGACATGGGTCTGCGCGACCCGATCGTCGTCCAGTTCGGACGCTACATGGGCGGTGTCGTGCGCGGCGATCTCGGCCAATCCTTCGTGCGGCCCGCCAACGGCGCCGCGACGGGCGGGGCGACCTTCAACGACACCACGCGCGGTGAGCGGGCAAAGGTCATGAGCCTGATCCTGGAAGCGCTGCCCATGACGCTGCAGCTCGCCGCCGTGACGCTGGTGATCGCGCTGATCTTCTCAGGTGTCGTCGGAATTGCCGGTGGTCTCGCGATCGGACGATGGCCGGACAAGCTCGCATTCTACATTTCGTCGATCTTCATCTCGCTGCCGAACTTCTGGCTCGGAATCGTCCTCGCCTTGCTGTTCTCGGTCAAGCTCGGGTGGTTGCCGGCGATCGGCTACAAGGGGTTCGCCTATACGATCCTGCCGGCCATCGTGCTCGCCGTCGAACTGTCGCCGGTCCTGATCCGGACCCTCGTCAGCTCGGTGTCGGCGCAGATGACGGAGCCTTATGTGGCGGTGGGGCACGTTCGCGGCCTTGGCCGCGGCCGCATCATCGCAAACCATGCGCTGCGCAACGCCTCGGTGCCGCTGCTCAATCTGCTCGGGATTCAGTTCTCGAGCCTGCTCGGCGGGGTGATCATCGTCGAGTACATCTTCGACTATCCGGGGCTTGGCCTCTTGACCATCAACGCGGTGCTGCAGCGCGACTTTCCGCTGATCCAGGGCATCGCCATCGTCACCAGTGCCATCTTCGTGCTGATCAACATCGTCGTCGATCTCGTCGCCACCACCATGGACCCACGGCTGGAATATTGAGGTTCGAATATTGATGTCAGTCGCAACTGCTGCCGATGCGCCGATCATGCGCAAACCGGCCCCCCGCTCCATCGCCCGACGCATCCTGGACAGAGCGGCATCGACGCCGGGCTTCCGCGTCGGGCTCGGCATTTTCGTCGTGCTTGCGCTGGCGACGGCACTCTATCCGGAATTGAGCAGCCTCGATCCGACCAAGATGGACATCAAGGCCCGTCTGCTGCCGCCGCTGTTTCTCGGCAATAACTGGAGCTGGGCGCATCCGCTCGGCACCGATCAGATCGGCCGCGACATGCTGGTGCGCTCGCTGGTGGGCTTGCGCTACTCGTTCCTGATCGGCGTCGCGTCTGTCATCGTCATGCTGGTGATCGGCTGTGCGCTCGGCACGGTCGCCGGCTATTTCGGTGGCCGAACCGACGCCGTCATCATGCGGCTGACCGACGCCCAGCTCTCGATCCCGATGATCATCCTCGCGATCTCAGTGCTTGGCGTCTCCCGGCCGACCATCCCCGCGATCATCCTGGTCCTCGGGGTGTCCAACTGGCCGGTCTATGCGCGCATCATGCGCAGCATCGTGATGACGGAGCGGCAGCGCGAATATGTCCGTGCCGCGAAGATCGGCGGCTCGACCGATTTTCGCATCATCCTCAGTCTGCTGCTTCCGCTGCTGCTGCCGCCGGTGCTGTTCACCTCCGTGCTCGACGTCGCCCGCATGATGATCTTCGAATCGACGCTCGGCTTTCTCGGGCTCGGCGTGCAGCCGCCGACCCCGACATTCGGCAATATCATCGCGGATGGGCGCAAATACCTGCTGAACGCATGGTGGATCGCCACCATGCCCGGCCTGTTCCTCGGATTGACCCTCACCAGCATCAACCTGATCGGGGCCTCGCTCGAACGCGCGCGCAACACGGTTCATGGAGGGGCGGAAGCATGACGCAGCCGCTGCTCGCACTCAGGAACGTCACGGTGGCCGCCGGCCGCACCGGATCGGCGAAGATCATCCTCGACAGCGTCTCGCTGAGCCTCGCGCCGCGCGAGATCGTCGGCGTCGTCGGCGCCAGCGGATCGGGCAAGACCGTGCTGTCCAAGGCCGTGGTCAACTGGCTCGAGCCGCCGCTGACCAAGCGGTCCGGCGAGGTGCGGTTCGAGGGACAGGACATCTACGCGATGCGCGGCAGCGACATGCGCCTGCTGCGCCAGCGGGTGTCCTATGTCGGCGCCAACCCGATGGGGGCGCTCGATCCGACCCTGCCGGTCGGCGCCCAGATCGTCGAGAAGATGCGCGCGGTCGTGCCCGGGGTGTCGCGGCGAGAGGCCGAAACCCGCGTCGTCGAGCTGCTCGATGCCGTGCGGATTCCATCGGCGCGCAATCGCTTTCACGACTATCCCTCGCAATTCTCCGGCGGCATGATGCAGCGGGCGCTCATCGTGGACGCGCTGGTGACCAATCCCGCGCTGCTGGTGGCCGACAACGTCACGCAGCCGCTCGATGTCACCGTGGCGGCCCAGGTGATCCGGCTGATGAAGGAACTGACGGCGACGTTCAACACCGCCGTGCTGTTCGTATCGTCTTCGCTGCCGGTGGCGCGCGAGGCCTGCTCGCGCATCCTGGTGATGGATGCAGGCCGCATCGTCGAGGAGCAGTCAAGCGAAGACCTGATCGACCGGCCGGTCTATCCCTACACCCGCGAGCTGGTCCGGCAGACGCCGAAAATATGGGGTGAACCGGCGGCAACGCCGCGTCTCGACGCGCAGCGCGAGGTGGTGCTCAGTCTCCGCGACGCTTCGCAGATCTACAAGGTCAGGAAGAAGACCGGCTTCGGCGGGGTCAATCTGGTGCGCGCGGTGCGCAACGTCACTTTCGACATCCGCCGCGGCGACAGCTTCGCCATCGTCGGTGAATCCGGCTGCGGAAAATCGACCCTGATGCGGCTGCTCAGCCGGCTCGAGCTGCCGAGTTCGGGACAGATTCTCTGTGCAGACAAGGATATCGCGACGCTGAAGGGCAGGGCGCTGCTCGAGTTTCGTGGCAAGCTGCAAATGGTGCTGCAGGACCCCTTCGGTTCGTTGCCGCCGCGGACCGGTATCGGAACGATGCTGGAGGACCCGCTGCGGACGCACGGATGGCGCGACAAGGCCAGGATCCGCGAGCGCGTGTTGAAGGTGATGGGAGAGGTGGGGCTGCCGGCCGAGCTCTACGAGGAGCTGCCGCTGGGCTTGAGCGCGGGGCAGCGGCAACGCGTCAATGTTGCCCGTGCACTGGTGCTCGAGCCGGAAATCCTGATCATGGACGAGACGCTGTCGGCGCTCGACCAGTCCGAGCAGTTCAAGCTGCTCGACCTGTTCCAGAAGCTCCAGAAGGAATACGACCTCACCTACATCTTCATCTCGCATGACCTCGCCATGGTGCGGAAGGCCTGCAATCGCGTGGCCGTGATGTATCTCGGCGAGGTCTTCGAACTCGCCGACAATGAGCGTCTGTTCTTCGATCCGGCGCACCCCTATACGAAGGCGCTGCTGAGCGCGATGCCGACACTCGAGCAGCGGCGCTATCGACCGGAGGAATGCCTGCTGGAGGGGGAGCCGCCGAGCCCGCTCGACATTCCCGTCGGCTGCAGCTTCAGGTCGCGCTGCCCGCAGGCCATGAACAAATGCGGCCGCCTTCAGCCCAGCCTGACGGTGCGGGAGCGGCAGGATTTCGCGGCCTGTCATCTGGTGGTGCCGTCGACGGCGTCCGGCAGCTTTGCCGAAGCGGGTGCCGCTGTGCCATGAGATGGGTCGGAAACGAAAACATGCATCGTGAAACGGCCGGCAGTGCCGTGACAACCGGGGAGCGGCCATGAGCTTTACGGAGCATCGCCTGGAGCTGATCCGCGATCTGCTGCGTCAGAAGCAGCGGGTCCACGTCAAGGATCTCGTCGATCAGTTCAAGGTCAGCGAGGAATCGATCCGGCGCGATCTCAGGGAGCTCGAGACCCAGGGCTTTGCCCGGCGCGTCTATGGCGGTGCCGTGCTCGACTGGCAGGAGAGCGATCAGCCGTTTGCCGAGCGTTTGCGCGTCGGCGCGAGGGAAAAGGCGCGGATCGGCGAGGCCGCGGCGGCGCTGGTCAAGGACGGCATGAAGATCTTCGTCGACGAGGGGACCACGGCGCTGGCGTGCCTGAAGCATCTCGAAACCCGCAGGGATCTGACGATCGTGAGCAACTCGCTCGCGGTCGCAGCTCACTTCTACTATTCGTCGACGCCGAGCGTCCGCGTGCTCGGCGGGCGGTTGCGACCGGACTATCAGGCGACCTTCGGGCCGGAGACGGTGGCCGCGATGAAGGAGCACTTCTTCGATCTTGCGATCATCGCGATCAGCGCGGTTCATGCCGAGCGGGGCTTCATGGACTATGGCGAGGACGAGGCGATCATCCGACGCGTGGCGCGCGGGCAGGCCAAGCGTTCGGTCATCGTTGCCGACAACTCCAAATTCGGCCGCCTCGGCTCGATCCACACCTTCGGCCTGCACGACGTCGATGGGGTCATCACGGGCGGTACCCTGACCAAAGCCTTCTCCGAGCAATTCCTCAAATCCAACGTGGAAATCATCTATGCCTGACATCGCCCCAAGCCGCGCTCCCATCAATCCATCGCGTCTCCAGGCGATGATGGACGAATTGTCGACGATCGGCGGCGGGCCGGACGGATCCATGACGCGGCTCGCGCTGTCGAAGGAAGACGGGGCAGCGCGCGACTGGCTCGGCCGCTGGTTCGCCCGCAACGGCTTTGCCGAGGCGGTGGATGCGATCGGCAACCAGTTCGGCAGCCTGTCGATGGCGGGCACCAACGCGCCGGTCGTCATGGTCGGATCGCATATCGACAGCCAGCCCAATGGCGGCCGCTTCGACGGCGCGCTTGGCGTGGTCTCGGCCTGCGAAGCGGTGCTCGCCGTGTCCGAGAGATTGAAGGCGGAGAACAAGCTGCCGATCTGCAATTTCCAGGTGGTGAACTGGACCAACGAGGAAGGCGCACGGTTTCAGCCGAGCCTGCTGGGCAGCAGCGTGTTCGCCGGCGCGACGGAGCTCGAATGGGCGCTCGACCGCAGGGATGGCGACGGCGTGACCGTGCGCCAATCGCTTGCCGAGATCGGCTATGCCGGCAAGGACAAGGTGGCGATTCCCGGCGCGCTGATCGAACTGCACATTGAAGGCGACAAGGCGCTGTTCGAGGCGGGTGAAAGCTTCGGAATCTTCACCCGCTTCTGGGGTGCAACCAAATATCGTCTCGCCTTTCTCGGCCGGCAAGCCCACACCGGCGCCACGCCGATGGCGGAGCGCAAGGACGCGGTGCTCGCCGCCGCCTATCTCATTGCGGATCTGAAGCAGATCGCCGGCGAGCACGGCCTCGATCTGCATACGTCCGTCGGCCGCCTCGAAGTGTTTCCGAATTCGCCCAATACAGTGCCGTCAGAGGCGGTTCTGTTCATCGAATTGCGCTCGGGATCGCCCCAGGTTCTCGCCGAAGCCGAACGCAAGATGAAGCTCCGGATCGAGGCCGCGGCGGACAAGGCCGGCGTCACCTACCAGGTCAGGGCGGTCGACCGCCGCAAGGCCGGCGGATTTGCGCAAGGGCTGATCTCGCTGGCCGAGCGGACGGCGGCCGCACACGGCGAGACGGCGCGCCATCTCGATACGATCGGCGGCCATGATGCCGTGGCGATGTCCGATGTCTGTCACTCGGTGGTGATGGCCGTGCGCTCGCGCGACGGCGTCATCCATCATCCGACCGAGTTCACTGACGCCTCCGACCAGGCGACCGGAACGCAGATCCTGGCGGACATGCTCTACGCGATCGCCAGCGAAGGCCTGCGGGCAATCGACCCGATCGGGACGGCGGCATGAAAGCGCTCGGCGATCCCAACACAGCCCTTGAGCAACGCGCCGAGCGCGCGATCGCAAGCTTGCCGGTCATCGATGCCGCGCGCGCGGCCTATGCTGCGGCCACGTTCCCGGTGGCCTCGCCATCCTACCATGCCGTCGAGTCGACCTCGTTCAACGTCGCCCCCGAGGGCGGCGATGCGACGCTGTTCCTGCGGCTGGCAAACGACGAGGTGGCCGAGCTGGTCGACGACGACGTGGCCTTTGCGGCGGCGCGCCGGCTTTACAGCCTCGATCTGTCGCCGCAGCCGATCGCCTGCGCGCCGGCGGAGAGAGCCGTGCTGTTCGCGCGGCTGGGCGACGGCTGGCGCACGGCGAAGATCGACGATCTGATGCAGCAGGACGCGCTTGTCCGGCTCGTCGAGATGCAGACGTCGATCGCCGCGGGCGAGCCGTTCGGACGGCCCTGGTCGGTTTTCGACGGCATCGATCGGCTGCGGTCGCTGGTCACCGCGGCGGGAGCCGTGCTTCCGGCCGATGCTGAGTGGATGCAGGCGTGGATGACGGCGATCCGCGAAGCGATCGCTGCGACCGGAGTCGAACTGAAGCCCGCGCACGGCGATCCGCATTCCTCCAACGTGATGCTCGGTCCGGATGGAGCGATGATGCTGGTGGATTTCGACATGGCCGGCGATCTCGATCCCTACTACCAGCTTGGTGTCCAGATGAACGAGCTGTTCCAGTTCGAGAGCCAGATGAAGCCGCTGCTGGAGATCCATGATGGGCGCTTCAGCGATCAGGCGTTCGGTCGATGCAGGCTCTATGCCGCGGCGGACGATCTCTATTGGGCGTTGCGCAGCCTGCTGCAGCACGCGCGATCGCCGCTGCGTGGCGTCGAGTTCCTGAAATATGCGGAATGGCGGTTCTTGCGTTGCCGGATGCTGCTCGGACATCCGGCGTTCGAGCAGCGGCTGCGATCGCTCTAGCGGAGGCAAAACAGCAACATGATCGAAGTTGGCATGGGCCGGTCGGATTCGGAGCGGGCGCTCGAGGCCGCGATCGTTCAGGTCGGCGCCTGGAAGGGGCGCCGTTTGTCGTATCAGCCGGTGTCGGGCGGCATCAGCAACACCAATTTCCGCGTCGCGGTCGAGCATGATCCGGTCGGATATTTCGTGAAGATCCCGGGGCGCGGCACCGAGATGTTCATCGATCGGGGCGCGGCGCGGGCCGCCAGCAGACAGGCCGAGGCGATCGATGTCGGTCCCCGCACCTTCGACTTCCTCGACCATCTCGACATCGAGGTCTCCGAGTTTCTCGATGAGCGGCGGCCATCGACCCACCGCGATTTCGTCGATCCGGCGTTTCGCGCCAATGTGGTGCAGATCTATCGCCGCTTCCACGAGGCACCGCCGCTGCCGCTGACCAAGACCGTGTTCGACATGATCGAGGAACATTATGAGCAGGTGAGGCACCTCGGCGGTTACTGGCCCGAGGACCATGCCTGGCTCTACCGCCAGTATCAGCAGGCGCGCGCGGCGCTCGAGGCGGCCGGGCTCGACCTCGTTCCCTGCTTCAACGATCCCATGCCGGGAAACTTCCTGGTCGGCGCGGACGGGTCGGTCAAGCTGATCGACTTCGAATATGCGTCCAACAACGAGCGGCTCTACGACCTCGCGATCTGGAGCAGCGAGCATTTCTTCTCCGAAGACGTCGAGAAGGAGATCATCGAGGCGTATTTCGGCCGCTACGACAAGCGCTGGCATGCGCGCTTCGTCGTCCACAAGGCGCTCGCCGATATCAAATGGAGCACCTGGGCGATGGTGCAGAACCGGATCTCGACGCTGGATTTCGATTTCTACAAATACGGCATCTGGAAGCACATGCGCGCGCGCTCCATCATCCACGATCCGCGATGGCCGCTGTTCCTGAAGGCGTTGTAATGGCCCAGCACGCCGTCACGGCAGACGATGCCGACGTCTATCTCTCATTCGCTGCCGAGCTCGCGGATTCGGTCAGGCCCATCGTGCTGTCCTATTTCCGCACGCCGCTGGACGTTGCCGCCAAGTCCGATGCCAGCCCGGTGACGATTGCCGATCGGGCCGTCGAGCTGCGGCTCCGGGAAAGGATCCAGGCGCGCTTTCCGGAGCATGGCATCATCGGCGAGGAGATCGGAGCCAAGCCGGGCGGCGCGTTCACCTGGATCGTCGATCCGATCGACGGCACCAAGAGCTTCATCAGCGGCTTCCCGTTGTTCGGCACGCTGATCGCCCTGACCTATCGGCAGCAACCGTTCTGCGGCCTGATCGACGTTCCCTTTACCGGCGAACGGTGGACGGCAAAGCCCGGCTTGACGCGGTTCGGCGGTGGATTGGCACGGACCAGCGCGTGCGCGAGCGTCGCGGATGCGCGTTTCTACACTACGTCACCCGATATGTTCGTCAAAGGCGAAGCGGAGGCGTTCGAGCGGTTGTCGCGCGCTGCGCGGATGCGCCGTTTCGGCGGCGATTGCTACACCTATGGCCTGCTCGCGTCGGGACATTGCGACATCGTTCTCGAAACCGGGCTTCAGCCCTATGACTACATGGCGTTGGTACCGATCGTGCAGGGCGCCGGCGGCTGCATCACCGATTGGGAGGGATGCCCGCTCTCGATTCATTCGCAAGGGCGCGTCCTGGCGACGGCAACGCAGCGGCTTCATGCTGAAGCGCTCGCTTTGATCCAGCGGTAGCTATCATGTCCTACAAGACGACCATCGAAGGAACGGTCTACGACTTTGCCGACCTCAGGGACCTGCTGGCCAAGGCGACGCCGGAGCGGTCGGGCGATCAGCTCGCCGGCATCGCCGCGGACGGTCCGGTCGAGCGGCTTGCGGCGCAGATGGCGCTCGCCGATCTGCCGCTCAAGGCCTTCCTGGCCGAGGAGCTGATTCCAGCCGAGATCGACGATGTCTCGCGCCTGATCATGGATCGCCACGATCCGGCGGCCTTCGCGGTGGTCTCGTCGCTGACGGTCGGCGAATTCCGCGAATGGCTGCTCAAGCCGGAGACCGGCCAGCGGCAGTTCGAGGCGGTGGCGGGTGGCCTGACGCCCGAAATGGTCGCTGCGGTCTCGAAGATCATGCGGTTGCAGGATCTGATCTCGGTGGCGTCGAAGCGGGAAGTGGTGACGACATTCCGTTCGACGATCGGGCTCAGCGGACGGCTCTCGACGCGCAATCAGCCAAATCATCCGACCGATGATTCCTATGGCATTGCGGCTTCGGCGATCGATGGGCTGTTGATGGGATCGGGCGACGCGGTGATCGGGGTCAATCCGGCGACCGATACGGTGGACGACTATATCCGGATCGTCTCCCTGCTCGACGAACTGCGCAGCCGCCTGTCGATCCCGACGCAAACCTGTTGTCTGGGGCATGTGACGACGGCTTTGAAAGCCGTCGCGGCGAACGCACCGGTCGATCTCGTGTTCCAGTCGATCGCCGGCTCGCAGAAGGCCAATGAAGGGTTCGGCGTCAGCCTCGCTCTGTTGAAGGAGGCCCATGAGGCGGTGCGCGGGCTGGGGCGTGGCGCGACCGGCGCCAATCTGATGTATTTCGAGACCGGGCAGGGCGCAGCCCTGTCGGCCGAGGCGAATTTCGGCGTCGATCAGCAGACCATGGAAGCCCGCGCCTACGCGGTCGCGCGCGAGTTCAGCCCGCTGCTCGTCAACACCGTGGTCGGGTTCATCGGGCCGGAATATCTGTTCAACGGCAAGCAGATCATTCGCGCGGGGCTCGAGGATCATTTCTGCGGCAAGCTGCTCGGCCTGCCGATGGGCGTCGACGTCTGCTACACCAACCACGCGGACGCCGACCAGGAGGACATGGACGCGCTGCTGACGTTGCTCTGCGCGGCCAATGTCAATTTCGTCATCACGGTGCCCGGCGCTGACGATGTGATGCTGAACTACCAGTCGCTCGCGCATCACGATGCCGTCTATTGCCGTGAAACGCTGAAGCGGCCGCCGGCGCCGGAGTTCGAACGCTGGCTCGTCGAGATCGGGCTGACCGATCGGGCCGGCCGCCTGCTGGAGACGCCGCCGCGGCTCGCGGACTACATGGCGAACGCGCGATTGCCCGGTGCCTGACATGACCGACGACCACGAACCGCCGGTTCCGGTATCATTCGACTTGCGCCAGATGACCGACGCGCGGGTGCTGCTCGGCCGGTTCGGCGCGGGGTTGCCGACGCGGGCGGCGCAATCCTTCCTGCTCGATCATGCGCGTGCGCGGCAGGCGGTCTGGTCCGAGGTCGATTGGACTGCCCTGCGGGGCGCGTTGGACGAAGTGAAGCTCGGCGTCGTCGAGGTCGAAAGCCAGGCCGTCGACCGTGCCAGCTATGTCCGCCGTCCCGATATGGGCCGGAAGCTCTCGGCCGATTCCGCGAAGCGCCTTGCCGGCATCGCATCGGATGGTGCGATCGTGATCGTGGTGGCGGACGGATTGTCCGCCAGTGCCATCGAGGTCAACGCCGTGCCGCTGGTGCGGACGATCGTCGAGCACCTCACGGCACGTCGGCTCGCCCTCGCGCCGCTTGTGCTGGCATCGCAGGCGCGGGTGGCGCTCGGCGATCCCATCGCGGAAGCGCTTGGCGCGCAGATCTGCATTACGGTGATCGGTGAACGTCCCGGCCTCTCCGCGGCCGACAGCGCCGGGATCTACGTCACCTGCTGGCCGAAGCCCGGTACGCCGGATTCGCGGCGCAATTGCATCTCCAACATCCGTGACGGCGGGCTCGCAATCGACGACGCGGCGAACGCTGTCGCGTCACTGGTGGCGGATATGCTCAAGACCGGCATCAGCGGAGTTGGATTGAAGGCTGCCCTGGAGGCGCACGGCCGAGCAGCAGTCGCGGATGGCACAAGGCAGCCAAAATCCTGACCGTACCTGTCGGGTTGTTCAGGCCCAGGCGGTGACGATCGGTGAAGCAAGATCGCATCGCCGATCGCCGTCCTATCGAGCCATTGCGCGCGGCTACTTCAACATCGCCGCGACGTTGTCCTTTGTCACGATGTCGAGACCGGTGTGGATGATCTGCGGCACCTTCTGCCCCTTCTTGATGGCGAGCAGCGTATCCATCGCCTTCTCGCCCATCTCGAACGGACGCTGGCCGATCAGCGCATTGGCGTAACCCTCATTCAGCAATTCGAGCTGCATCCGGAGGGTGTCGGCGACGACAAGCGTGAACTTGCCGGCGTCGATGTCCTTCTTGCTTTTGCTGGCGAAGGCCTTGAAGCCTTCCGGAGCGAACATCGGCCAGCCGCCGACCGGGATGATCGCCGCAAGGTCGGGGGTCGCGGTGCGCAGATCGGTCATCTGCTGGACGCCGAGCGCGGGGTCATCGTTGCAGAAGGTCGGCGAGCCACCGACTTCGGCCCATTTTGAGCCCTTGAGGGCTTCCCGGACGCCGTCGACCCGTTCGGCCAGGTTCTCCGCACCTGGCCCGCCGGAGATCATCGCGTACTTGCCGCCATCGGGCCGCAGCTTCAGCAATTGCTTGCCGAGCGCGATGCCGAACTCCTTGTTGTCGGTGCCGATATAGCTGATCCGCTTCGAGCCAGGTGCGTCCGAGTCGAACGTGATGACGGGAATGCCGGCTGCCGTTGCCGCCTCGATCGACTTGGTCATCGCCGCGACATCGGCGACCGAGATGGCGAGACCGTCCACCTTCTGGGTGATGAAGTCCTGGATGATCTGCGCTTGCGTCGCAGGCTCATGCTCGACCGGCCCCTTGTAGATGCATTCGATGTTGCCGAGCTCCTTGGCGCGCTTCTGACATCCATCGCGCGCGAAATCGAAGAACGGATTGTTCATCGCCTTGGGCACGATCACGAATTTGTAGCTCTGGGCAAAGCCGGGCGTCGCCATCATGGCGAAGACCGCGGCGGCAAGAAGTGCCTTCCTCATTGCGTCCCTCCACATTGTTTTTGTGCCCGTCCGTTGCAATCAGCGGCTCCCGGAGGCGGACAGGCGGACATTCGCGATCCTCCGGGACGAGCTCTTTCAGGCCATGCGCGAGCGCAGGCGGTCGACCAGCACCGCGGCGATGATGATCACGCCCACCAAGGTCTGCTGCCAATAGGAGTTGACCTGCGCGAGCACGAGGCCGTTGCGGATCACCTCGAGCAGCACGCAGCCGACGATGGCGCCGAGCGGGCCGCCGGCACCGCCGGCGAGATTGGCGCCGCCGATCACCGCGGCGGCAATGACGTTGAGCTCGTAGGACGTCGCCATGTTCGCCGGCGCCGATCCCAGCCAGCCGCAGATGATGATGCCCTGCAAACCCGCGGCAAGCGCGCAGATCACATAGATCTCGATCTTGACGCGCACCACCGGAATGCCGGTGAGCGCGGCCGCCTTCTCATTGCCGCCGACGGCAAAGACGTGGCGGCCGAAACCGGTGTGGTGCAGCACGACCGCCATCGCGACCGCGAGCACCACGAGATAGATGAACGGCGCCGGCATGCCGAACACGACACCCGATGTCAGCGTGTAGAAATAGCTGGCTTCGGGACCGCTCGG